>NZ_JACHYS010000001.1:0-2888691 GCF_014193045.1 Mitsuaria sp. BK037
CAAGAAGTTACCCACAGCCTGAGCCTCAGAGGCTCGAACAAGGGTGGGTCAAGATTGGATGGAAACGGTGGGTCAGTATCGAGCGGGAATCAACACGCGTGATCCACTCCTCAGCGTTCCGAAGGCTGCAGGCGAAGACTCAGGTTCTGGGGATAGGGGAGGGTGACTTCCATCGAACTCGACTGACGCACTCTATGGAGGTGGCTCAGATTGCGCGCGGTATTGTGCGCATGTTCAAAGAAAAGGCTTCCGGCTCGGAATCGTGGTATCAGTGGTTGCCCGGTCAAAACCTGATAGAGGCAATCGCACTTTGCCACGATCTGGGACATCCTCCGTTTGGGCACGGTGGAGAGGTCGCGCTCAATTTTGCAATGAGAGAGGCCGGCGGATTCGAAGGCAACGGCCAAACGTTGCGTCTCGTAAGTTCATTGGAGGCTCACACCGAAGGGCATGGATTAGATTTGACGCGCCGAACGTTGTTGGGTGTTCTCAAATACCCAGCGCCTTACGAGCGTGTCGTGAAGAGCACCTTGCCCGATTGGCCAATCTCCACAATCCAACTTAAACGCGACGATTGGAAGCCTCCAAAATGCTTCCTCGGAACCGAATTGAATTTGGTCGAGTGGATCATGGATCCCTTCGACATCAACGACAGGGAATTATTTACGTCTTGCCAAACTGCTGACCAAGGAAAGCATTCAAAGACTCTGTATATCGCGTTTGATACTTCCATTATGGAATTGGCGGACGATATTGCCTATGGCGTACATGATTTCGAGGATGCAATCGCGTTGCGAATGGTTGTGCGCGAAGATTGGCAGGAGGTTGCGAGTTTCCTCGATCCTGCGTGGGCTACAGAGAGGGGGCTTGGGTCATCCGAGGAGGTTGAAGCTGCATTGTTCGGATCCTCCGCAGCCTCGCGTAAGCAAGCGATTGGAGGGCTTGTTAACGCATTCATTATCTCGGCCAGTGTTCGAGTTCAGGAAGGTTTTTCCCATCCGCTTTTGAATCACCGCGCTGAGTTGGAACCAGCGGCCACAAGGTTCTTGGACGGGCTGAAAGATCTTGTCGTAAGGCGGGTGATTAGAAATCCTCAAGTGCAGACACTTGAGTACAGGGGGCAGCAAATCGTCGTTCGCTTGTTCGAAGCCCTGCAGTCGGATCCCGAGCGCTTATTAAAAGAGTCTTTTCAGGAACAGTTGAAGAGGGCTGCTGGGGTTCCGAATGCACGCATGCGGGTTGTTTGTGACTACATCGCAGGCATGACTGATGGTTATGCCACGCGCATGTTTGAGCGGCTCTTTATACCGAGACAAGGGCAGTTCTCGGACAGATTCTGATTGGGGGATTGACACGCTCCCAGCATTCCCGAGCGCCAAAAGAAAAAACCCCCGACACCTTGCGATGTTGGGGGCTTCAATTTTGGCTCCTCGACCTGGGCTCGAACCAGGGACCTACGGATTAACAGTCCGGCGCTCTACCGACTGAGCTATCGAGGAAAAGTCTGCTCAGATCCTATCGATCTGAATTCTTTGGCCAGGGTCTTCGGTCGGACTCTGGCTGAAAAAGAACGAAGGTCCGAAGACCTTCGTCATCTGATCTTGGCTCCCCGACCTGGGCTCGAACCAGGGACCTACGGATTAACAGTCCGGCGCTCTACCGACTGAGCTATCGGGGATCAGAGCCTAAGAGTATACACAGAAAAATCAGAAGCTCACAAGACCCACTCCACCGACGCACGCCAGGTGCGATTGGCGAGCGGGTACAGGTAGACGTGACCGTACTGATACGGCGACTCGCGCCACGCCCGGCGGTCGGTCACGTTGTCCACGCCGACACGCCAGATCAGCTGTTGCCGACCGATGTTCTGCTCGTAGCGCGCGCCCAGGTCCAGCCGCGTCCAGCTCGGGATGGCCAGCGAGTTGTCCGGCAGCACCATGCGCTTGCCCTCGTACACGACGCCCGCCTGCAGCTCCAGGCCCGGCAGCCCGACGCCCTGGCGCGCCTGCAGCTTCAGCACCGTCTCCGGCACGTTGGTCGGCTTCAGGCCGTTGAGCGTCGCGTCCTCGCTGCGCTCGCGGCGCGCGCGCAGCTTCATCGCGCTTGCCATCAGGCCGCCGTTCGTCCACTTCAGGTCCGCTTGCGCTTCCACGCCGCGATGGTTCTGCTCGCCGTCGATGCGGGTCTCGAGCATGTCCAGGCCGTTCACCGTGACCGCCACGTCGCGCGTCGCGGGCTTGCTGACGTCGAAGTAGTTGATCGACCAGTCCACCGTCCGGCTGCCCGACTTCAGACCGATCTCCCACTGCCTGCTGCGCAGCGCCGGCAGCACCGCGGTGCGGTTCGCATAGATCGGCAGATTGGGCACGACTGCCGATTCGATGCCCTGGCCCCAGCTCGCATAGGCCAGCAACTGCGAGTTGATCGCGTAGCTCACGCCGAGCCACGGCGTCGTGAACGACTGCGCGTACGGATTCGGCGTGCCGACCTGGCCGGCCTCCGGGCCCACCGCGACGCTGTCGCGCTTGAGCCGCGTGTGACGCACGCCGAGCCAGCCTTGCCAGCGCTCGCTGAACTGCATCGCGTCGCGCAGGTAGACCTCGGTGCTGCGCTCGGTGCGGTTGGTGTTGGTGCCGGTGAGCGTCGGATCGGCCGTCGTCGGCAGCGTGCCCCAGATGTTGCCGGTGCCCGCCCAGTTGTAGGCCTGGCCCTGCAGCCGGCTCTTGTAGCGCGAGAGCAGCACGCCGGTCGTCAACTCGTGCGTGATGCCGGCCGTGTTGAGCCGGCCCTGCGCCGAGAGGTCGAGCGCGTCGCTGTTGCGGTGCTCGTTCTCGCTGCGGAAGTCGTACTGGTCGAAGGTGCCGTCGGGGCAGTAGGTGCTCGGGTAATAAGTGCCGTCGCCGGCGGTGCAGCCGAAGGGGTAGGCGAGGCGGTCATCGGTGACCAACCGCTGGATCGCGGCATGCGCCTGCAGCTTCCAGTCGGCATTCAATTGGTGCTGCACGCGCAGGGAAGCGGTGCGGCCTTCGAAGACGACCGGCAGGCTCCACGATTGATTGTTCAGGTTGGTGCGCGGATCGATGGACTTCGCGTCGGGCAGGCGGTCGCCGAGCAGGCTGAAGCCGGGCTGGCTGGGCTGGGACTGGCGGGAGACCTCGACCTCGGCCTCGACCAGCGTGTCGCGCGTGACGCGCCAGTCGCCGGCGACGGCCATCATCCAGCGATGGCCGTCGGCGTCGCGCAATTCGGGCCGGAGTTTGGCGGCCTGCAGATTGACGCGCAGGCCGAAGGCCTTGTCGTTGCCGTGGCCGTCGCTGAAGCGGTGGCTCCAGTCCATCGCCGATTCGAGGGTGCCGCGCTCGCTGACGCCGAGCGTCACGCTGGTGAGCTCGGTCGTCGGCCGCTTCACGACGAGGTTCACGAGGCCGCCGGGGGCGCTGGTGCCCGCCTGGATGCCGCTCGTGCCCTTGAGCACCTCCAGGCTGCTCTTGTTCGCGAGGGGCAGGGCGGTCTCGGCGTTGATCGGCAGGCCGTCGCGACGGAAGTTGAAGCGGTTGTCGAGGTCGTAGCCGCGGATCTTCAGGTAGGAGACATACCCGGCGGAGTTGTACGAGTCGCCCACGCTGGCATCCAGCAGTGTCAGGCCGGCCAGGCTGGTGAGGCCGCGGTCGGTGAGCTGCTCGGCGCTGACGATGCTGGCCTGCATCGGCAGCTTGGCGACCGGCGTGTCGCCGAAGCCGCCGACGGTGGCGGGCGCCTCGGCCGAGCCCTTGATGACGACGCTGGGCAGCGCCGGCGCGGCCGTCTGCGCGGCGGCGTGGAAGGACAGGCCGCCGGCCGCGAGCGCGAAGGCGAGGCGGCGGAGCGGGAATGGAGTCAAGCGAGACGAAGTTGCCATCGATGTGCCGGAGCCAGAAACGCGATGGCAGGTCGGCAAACCAGCACGCCGATGAGAAGGCGGCGTGCGAGGACACGAGGCGTGTCGAAGGCATGCTTCCCTGCGCGAGGATTACCTCAAGTCTCCTGAAGGAGACTTTGACGCGCGCCTTGCGGCACGCGCCAACAGGTTCAAAGGGACTTTCTCAGCCGGCCCCTGACGCATCGTCCGGACCAGCACCCCTAGCGAGGCTCGCCGGACGGGCCGGCGAGCGGGTGGGATTCTAGCGGGAGGCGCCGCGGCGCCGGGGCTGCCACCCGGGGATGTCACAACACGCCTTCGCATCTCGTCTTGCCAGTGTGGCCAGCCGATGTCGCGTTGGCCCACGCCTCAATCCTGGAAGGACAGTGACATGAACGTGACGATCATCGGAGGCAGTGGCCTCATCGGCCGGAAGCTCGGCCCCCTGCTGGAACGCGCCGGTCATCGCGTGGTCCTGGCGTCGCCCTCGCAAGGCGTCAACACCTTGACCGGCGAGGGCCTGGCCCAGGCCGTGGCCGGCGCGGACGTGGTGGTGGACGTCAGCAACTCCCCCTCGTTCGAAGCCCAGGCGGTGCTGCAGTTCTTCCGGACCTCGACGACGAACCTGCTCGCCGCCGAGGCGTCGGCGGGTGTCCGCCACCACGTGGCCCTGTCGGTCGTCGGGGCCGACCGGCTCGCAGACAACGGCTACATGCGTGCCAAGGTCGCCCAGGAGGCGCTGATTCAGGAGGGCCAGGTGCCCTACACGATTGTGCGAGCCACCCAGTTCTTCGAGTTCCTGACCGCGATCGCCGGGGACGGCGCCGAAGGCGACGGCGGCGCGCGCGTGTCGTCGGCGCTGTTCCAGCCCATGGCGGCCGCGGACGTGGCGGCGGGCCTCGCGGACGTCGTGTCGCGGGCGCCGCGCAACGCCATCGTGGAGATCGGCGGGCCGCAGCGGCTGCCGATGAGCCAGGCGGTGCAGCGGGCGCTCGAGGCCCACGGCGATGCGCGCCGCGTCGTCCCGGATGCCCAGGCGCCGTACTTCGGCTCCGTGCTGGACGACGCCTCGCTGGTCGCGGGCGCGGACGCGCAACTCGGCGCGACGAGCCTCGAGGCCTGGCTAGTCAATATCGCCCGCGCGGGCGACCGCTGAACCGGAGCGCGGGAGCGCGGGAACGCGGGAACGCGGCCCGTGCCGCGTCGCCGCCCGCCCGCGGCACCGGCCCGTTCAACGGCCTCAGCCGCAGCTCGCGACATGGCCTGCCCCGTTGCCGTGCGCGCCGCATACAACGCCTCCACCACCAAGGAGGATTGAACATGCATGCGGATTCAGCAGCCGTCGCGGCGGCACGGGCGGGCGAGGGGCAGGCGCCGCTCGCTCCCCCTCGGAAGAAGGGCTACTTCCTGGCCAACGTCGCCACCGTGCTCGCCCTGGCGGTCGGCGCGGCGGCGACCTGGATCACGGCGATGGCGCTCGTGGAAGCCTATGGCATCGGGCCGGACAACTTCGGCCAGGCGGTCCAGGCAGCGCGGCGGGAAGCTCCCGGCGTCGGCCTGTACCTGCTGGACGCCGGCGCGCTCGCCGTCGTGGCCGTGCTCTCCTGGCTCGCCGCGCGAGGCTATCGGTCCGGGCGCTGAAGTTCGACGTCTCCCACCAATGGGGGAAAGCGATTGACGTCGACGCCACGGACCGGTCCACTCCGCCCTCGTGAGCGCGCCCAGGGCGCGGCAAAACCTGCATGAGGCGTCGGAAATTCGAATGCATTCGCCTGTTGACGGATGAATTCGAATGAATACACTGGGCCGGTCCCAACGGTTTCAAGCCTCATCGTCATGAACGCGAGCAGCCCGCCGCCCACCATGGAGCCTTTATCGGCTCGCATCCCCAGCGACCTGTACCTCTGGCTCGCCCAACTGCAGGTCGAAGGGGCGACGACCAACAGCGACAAGCTGCGCGTGCTGCTCGGCCAGCTCAAGCGCCAGCACGACGGCGCCTTCGACTACGTCGCCGCCCATGCCTGGACCCGCGACCTCACCGCGCGGCTGCGCGAGGCGCTGGTCCGGATCGAGAGCGAGACCGGCCACCACTCCGAGGTCGTCAGCCTGTTGCTGGACCACTTCGTCGCGGCGCTGGCGCTGGCGATCAGCCAGGCCCCGGCCGACGCCGACGACGCCCGCAAGTTCGAGGAGGCGCTGGTTCGACGCGCCGCCACCCTGTGCGAGACCCTGCTGCGCCAGGGCACGCCGCTCACCGCCGCGGCCTACGACCCGCAGGTCGTGAGACGTCACCTCGGGCCGACCCTGGACCTCGCCCATCCCCTGCAAGCCACTTCGTCCTCGAAAGGATCCTGAGATGACCGACTCCCTGAAGACCCGCGTCGGCCGCGTGATCGCCGGCAGCGTGCACGCGCTCCTCGACCGCATCGAGGATCAGGCGCCCGAGGCGACGATGGAGCAGTCCCTCCGCGAGGCCGACGCCGTCATCGACGAAGTGCGTCATGAGCTGGGCACCGTGTCGGCCAACCGCCACCTGTCGCAGCGCCAGCACGCCAACCTGAACCAGCTGCACGCGACCCTGTCGTCGCAGATCGACGAGGCGATGAGCGCCGGCCGCGAGGACCTGGCCCGCGCCGCCGTGGCCCGCCAGCTCGACATCGAGGCCCAGCTGCCGGTGCTCGAGACCACGCTGGCCGAGCACGCGCGCCAGGAAAGTGAGCTGACCGGCTTCGTCGCCGCGCTGCTCGCGAAGAAGCGCGAGATGCAGGACGCGCTGGCCGAGTTCCGCAAGAGCCGCGCCGCCGCCGCGACCGCGACGGCACCCACCGGTGCCGGCAGCGCGGCCCACCGCATCGGCAAGGTCACCGACGCCTTCGACCGCGTCTACGAGCGCCAGACCGGTCTCTCCGGCACCGCTCGTCAGAACAGCCTGCAACAGGCCGCGCAGCTCAAGGAGCTCGATGACCTGGTCCGCGACAACAAGATCGCCGAGCGCATGGCGCAGCTGAAGGCCGCCAAGTCATGAGCCTGTTCACCGCGCAGGAGAACCTGCCGTTCGGGATCGGCTTCGCGCTGATCGTCGGCATCGCGGTGGTCGAGGGCGCCGGCATGCTGATCTCGCTCAGCCCCAGCAACCTGATCGACGACTGGCTGCCCGAGGTCGACGGCGACTCCGGCCTGGACCGCGTGCTGGGCTGGCTGCACCTGGGCAAGGTCCCGGCGCTGGTCCTGCTGCTGCTGTTCCTGACGGGTTACACCGTCTTCGGCTACAGCCTGCAGGTCGTGATGAACGGCCTCTTCGGCGGCTACCTGCCCGCCGCAGTGGCCGGCCTCGCGGCGGTGCCGGCGGGGCTGGCGACGGTGAGAGGCCTGGGCGCCTTGATCGCGCACATCATTCCGCAGGACGAGACCAGCGCCGTCAGCGAGCAGAGCCTGGTGGGGCGCGTCGGGGTCGTCGTGACCGGTTCGGCCCGGCGCGGGCTCGCGGCGCAGGCGCGGGTCAAGGACGTCCACGGTCGCTCGCACTACCTGATGGTCGAGCCCGATGTGGATGACGAGGTCTTCCAGGAGGGGGCGCAGGTGCTGATCGTCAGCAAGGCCGGCGCGTTCTACCGCTGCATCGCCAATCCGCATCCAACCTTGATGTAGCGCGGCGCCACGGAAGGCGAGTCGTGCCGCCGCCGATTTCCATACCAACACGGATTCCAAGTTTCTTGAGGGAGTAACCAGTCCATGAGCAATCTGATCGAGCTGCTGACCATCGCGGGCATCGCCCTGGTCGCGCTACTGACCATCGGCTTCGTCTTCGCGCGCCTGTACAAGCGTTCGACGAAGGAGACCGCCTTCGTCCGCACCGGCCTGGGTGGCCAGAAGGTCATCATGGACGGCGGCGCGATCGTGCTGCCGGTGTTCCATGAGCGGGTGCTGGTCAACATGAACACGCTCAAGCTCGAGGTGCAGCGCCGCGAGCGCGAGAGCCTGATCACCCGCGACCGCATGCGCGTCGACGTGACCGCGGCCTTCTTCGTGCGGGTCAAGCAGACCGAGGAGGCGGTCAGCATCGCCGCGCAGACGCTGGGCGCCCGCACGATGAGCCCGGACGAGCTCAAGGCGCTGGTGGAGGACAAGTTCGTCGACTCGCTGCGCGCGACGGCCGCCACGATGTCCATCCAGGAGCTGCAGGACAAGCGCCGCGACTTCGTCCAGGCGGTGCAGAACGCCGTCGCGGAGGACCTCGAGAAGAACGGCCTCGAACTGGAATCGGTGTCGCTGACCAGCCTGGACCAGACGGACAAGCAGTTCTTCAACCCGAACAACGCCTTCGATGCCGAAGGCCTGACGCGGCTGACCGAGCAGACCGAGGCGCGCCGCAAGCAGCGCAACGACGTGGAGCAGGACACCGAGGTGCAGGTCCGGACCAAGAACCTGGATGCGACGCGGCAGAAGCTCAACATCGAGAAGGACCAGGAGTTCGCGACGCTGTCCCAGCAGCGCGAGATCGAGATCACCCGGGCCGAGCAGGTCGCGTTGATCGCGTCGCAACAGGCCGAGCGCACCCGCCAGGCCGAGGCGGCGAAGATCGAGGCCGAGCGTCAGGTCAGCCAGAAGCGCATCGAGGCGGATCGCGAGATCAAGTCGGCGGAGATCGAGAAGAACCTGGTCGTGCAGACCCGCGAGATCGAACTCGAGCGCAAGACCGAGATGCAACGCGCCGAGCAGCGCAAGCAGGTCGAGATCGCTCGCCAGGACACGCAGATCGCGATCGCGACGAAGTCGCGCGAGCAGTCCGATGCCGACGCGGCCGCCAACATGGCCCGCGCGGACGCGGTCAAGGCCGAGGAACTGGTGAACACGGCGCGGCAGGTGGCCGTCGCCGAGCGCGAGAAGAACATCCAGCTGATCGAGGCCTCCAAGGAAGCCGAACAGCTCGCCATCGCCGTGCGGGTGTCCGCATCGGCGGAAAAGGAGGCGGCGCTGGACCGCGCCGAGGCGCTGACCATCGAGGCCCAGGCCAAGCAGGCCGCGGCGCTGGCGGAAGCCGAAGGCCGCCGGGCGATCAACGAGGCGCTGAACACTCTGTCCGCCGCGCAGATCGACCTGCAGGTCCGCACGATGCTGCTGCAGCAGCTGCCCAACATCCTGGAGCAGGCGGTGCGTCCGATGGAGAAGATCGATTCGATCCGCATCTTCCAGGTCAACGGCATGCCGGGCGCGAGCAACGATGGCGGCGCGGCGAGCGGGCAGGGCGGCGCGGGCGGCACCGGTGCGGGCGTCGGCGCGACCTTCCCGGAGCAGGTGATGAACTCGGCGCTGCAGTACCAGATCGCCAAGCCCATCGTCGATGCGGTGATGAAGGATGCGGGTCTGTCCAACGAAGGCATCACCGGCGTGGCGCAGTCGCTGGCCGGCATGCTGGGGCAGGGCAACGGCGCGCCGGTCCCCCAAGTCCCGCACGCAGCGCAGAAGTCGATCGACGGTCCGCACGCCTGATCAGCCAACCTGAAGGAACGAAGCCCGCCGGTGAAAGCCAGCGGGCTTCTTGCTTTCAGACAGGCGAGTTCCGCGAGTCAGGCCGCGAGGGCGAGTCGGGCGTCGTGCTCTTCACCTCACGGCTGCATATCGAGTTGATCGTTCGCAAGTCTTGGCCGAGGCAGATAATCCTCGCCGCCATGGACGATCCCTCAGTTCCCCTGTCGTTGCGCTTCGGTCCGTTCGCCTTCGACGAGGCGAATGCGCGGCTCTTGGCCGAGGGACAGGCGATCGCTCTGGCGCCCAAGGCCTTTGGCGTGCTCACGGAACTGCTGCGCCATGCCGGCACGCTCGTGACCAAGGACGCGCTGCTCGACAGCGTCTGGGGCCATCGCCACGTGAGCGAATCCGTGCTCAAGACCACGATCAGCGAACTGCGCGCCGCGCTCGGCGATGACGCGAAGCATCCGCGCTGGGTCGAGACCGCCTCGCGGCGCGGCTACCGCTTCATCGGATCAATCGAGGGCACGGCCACCGCGCTCAACGAGCCCCGCGGGCTCATCGGCCGCGAGCCTGAACTCGCCCGCCTGCGCGCCGCCTGGTCGCGCGCCGCGGCCGGACAGCGCCAGCTGTGCTGCGTCGCCGGCGAGGCCGGCATCGGCAAGACCGCGATGATCGACGCCTTCGTCGCGTCGCTCGGCGAGGCCGCCACCGCCCACGGCCAGTGCATCGAGCAGGTCGGCGAGGGCGAGCCCTACCTGCCGGTGCTGGACGCGCTCGCCGGTCTGGCGCGCACGGATGCGTCGCTCGTCACGCAGCTGCGCCGCGTCGCGCCGACCTGGCTGCTGCAGCTGCCCTGGCTCATCGACCGCGAGGAACAGGAACGGCTGCAGGCCGGCCTCGCCAGCGCCACGCAAGACCGCATGCTCCGCGAGTTCTCGGAGCTGGTGGAGCAGCTCACCGCCGTTCGGCCGCTGCTGCTCGTCACCGAGGACCTGCACTGGTGCGACGAGGCCACCGTGCGTCTGATCGACCACGTCGCGCGCCGCCGCCCACCGGCGCGCCTGATGTGGATCGTCACCTACCGCACGCCGGAACTCGTCGCCAACGACCATCCGCTCAACGGCCTGCGCCACGAACTGCGCGCCCGCCGGCTGTGCGAGGAACTGCTGCTCGATCCCTTCAGCGAGGCCGAGCTCGCTGCCTACCTCGCGCGGCACCGGCCTGGCCTGGCCGCCGACGAGGCGCATGTCCGCCGCCTGCACCGCCAGACCGACGGCTTGCCGCTGTTCGTCGCCAACGCGGTCGACGAGCTGTCCACGGCCACGACCTCAGGCGACGCCGGCTCGCACGACGACTGGGCGGTGCCCGATTCGCTGGCCGGCGTCATCGAGCGCCAGCGTGCCCGCTTGGCGCCGGACGCCGCCGCGCTGCTGGAAGCCGCCGCCGTCTGCGGCGTTGAGTTCGCCTGCTCGATCGTGGCTCACATGCTGGGCAGCGATGCCGCCACCGTCGCGGCGGACTGCGATGAACTCGCGCGCCGCCAGGCCTGGCTGGCGCCGGCCGCGCTGGAGCCGCTGGCCGATGGCACGCTGGAGGCGAGATTCACCTTCCGCCACGCGCTGTACCGGCAGGCGCTCTATCAACGCATCGCGCCGTCGGCGCGCGTGTCGCTGCACCGGCGCGCCGCGGCCGCGCTCGAGCAATGGCGCGCCGATCGCATCGACGCGGTCGCCGCCGCGCTCGCGCTGCACCATGAGCGCGGTCTCGATGCGCTGGCCGCCATGCGCGCCTACGCGGCGGCCGGCGAACGCGCGCTCGGGCGCTTCGCGCCGCACGAGACGCTGTTGCTGGTCACGCGCGGCCTGACCCTGCTCGACCGCGCGCCCGAAGGCGAGGCCCGCTGCGAGGCGGAACTCGCGCTCCAGCAACTGCGCGGCGCCGCGCTCGCCCAGTCCACGGGCGTGACGACACCGGAAGGCCGAGCCGCCTATCTCCGCTGCGCGACGCTGTGCGAGCTGCTCCCGCCGACCCGGCCGCGCGCCTGGGTCATGACCGGCCTGGTCTGGATGTTCACCGCGTCCGGCGAATACCTGCAGGCCGAGGCCATCGCGCTGCGACTGTGCGCCGCGGCCGACGCCTTCGACGACGACCTGCTGCGCGCCGCCGGCGCCGTGTCCCTGGCCGTGACGCTGCTGCAGCGTGGCCGGATCGGGGAGGCCATGCCCCTGGTGCAGCGGGCCCGCGCCTTGACCGAAGCGCTCGGCCATCCGCGCCTGCCCGTGACGGTGATGCACGACCCCTCCGCGCTAGCGTGGGGCGTCGGCGCGGTCGTGCATGCGTACACGGGCGCTGTCGAGCTCGCCCGGCAATGGGCCGAGGCGGGCGCCGCGCGCGCCGCCGAGATCGGCGTGCCGGTGATGCGGGGCTTCGCGGCGCGCTGCGCGAGCATCGTCGACGTGCGCTTCGGCCGCGCGCAGCAGGTGCTCGCCCGGACACAACGGATGCGCGAACTGGTGCGGGAGCATCAGCTGGGACAGGGCGAGGGTCCGAGCCGCGCCATGCTGGGCTGGGCGCGTGCGCGGACCGGCGATGCCGCCGGGCTGTCCGACGTGGAGGCCGGCTGCGCCGCCCACGCGGCGACGGGCGCCTGGTTCGAGGCGTCCGGATTGCGGTGGATGGCGGTGGACGCCGCGCTCGCCAGCAACGACCTGGCCGCGGCGCGGCGTCATCTGGACGATGGCTTCGCGATGGCCGAACGGCTGGGCGAGACCCTGCATCTCCCCGACCTGTGGGCCGCCCGAGCCACCCTGGCCGAGCGCGAAGGTGACCTCACCGCCGCGCGGGAGGCGGCCGGGACCTCCGCGCGCCTGGCGGCGGAGCAGGGCGCGTTGACGGCGGAGCTCATCGCGCGCCTGGCGCTGTGCGAGCTGCAAGGCGCCTCGCCGGCCGAACTGGACGACCTGCGCGCGCTGCGCGCCCGCTGGCACGACACGACGCCCTGGCCGGTGCTGGCGCGCGTGGACGCGCTACTGGCCGCCGGCGCCTGACGCGCGGCGCCGGCCACGCTTCGGCCAGGCATCGGCGAGGCACCGGTCAGGCACCGGTCAGGCAACGGGCACGTATTGGCCAGACATCGGCCAGACATCGACCGGGCGCCGCCCGGACCCGTCGTCCTGACCGCCCGGCGCCCGTTCCCGACCATTCCCGGACCGTTCCCCGACCGTTCCCGAACGACTTCCCGGACCCTCGTCCCTACGCTTCAGTCCATGGCCGATGCGCTCCCGCGCCGGCCGCAACGACTGGAGAAAAGACGATGTCCACCCGCCCACGCCGCTTCGCCCGCCTCGCGCTGGTTCCGGCCGTCGCGGCCGCCCTGGCCGCCTGCGCGGCCCTGCCCGAGACCCCGCCGCTGGCGACGCCCCGTCCCGTCGACGGCTACGCCGCGACGCAGTCGCTGGCCGCCGCCCGCGCTGACTGGCCCACCGACGCCTGGTGGCGCGCCTATGGCGACGCGCAGCTCGACCAGCTCGTCGACGAGGCGCTGGCCGGATCGCCCTCGATCGCGACCGCCCAGGCCCGGCTGGCGCGTGCCGAGTCGGTGGTGCAGACCTCGCGCGCCGCCAGCCGGCCGCAGCTCAAGGCCAACGCGTCGATCAGCGAGCAGAAGCAGAGCTACGAGTACCTGACCCCCCGCGCCGCGACGCCCGACGGCTGGAAGGACTACGGCCGCGCGACGCTGGACTTCTCCTGGGACCTGGACTTCTGGGGCCGCAACCGCGCCGCGCTGGCGGCGGCGCTCTCCGACGCCGAGGCCGCCCGCGCCGATGCCGCGCAGGCGCGGCTGATGCTGGCGGCCTCGATCGCCTCCGCGTATGCCGAATTCGCCCGCCTGTGGGCGCTGCAGGACACCGCCGAGGCGGCACTGGCTGTGCGCGACAAGACGGTCCAGCTGCTGCGCATGCGCCGCGAGAACGGCCTGGAGACGCTGGGCGGCGTGCGCCAGGTCGAGGCCCGCCGGGCGATGGCCGACGCCGATCTGCAATCGGCCCGCGAGCAGCTCCAGCTGCAGCGGCATCGCCTGGCGGCGCTCACCGGCGCAGGCCCCGACCGTGGGCTGGCGCTCAGCCGCCCGGAGCTGGACGTCGCCCGCGACTTCGGTCTGCCGGAGCAGCTTCCCGCCCAGTTGCTTGGCCGCCGCCCGGACATCGTCGCCGCGCGGCTGCGCGTCGAGGCCGCGCTCGGCCGTGTGGATTCCGCCAAGGCGGCGTTCTATCCGGACGTCAACCTGACGGCCTTCGCCGGCATGCAGTCGCTGGGCCTGTCGAAGCTGACCGACGGCGGCGCCTTCACCGGCAGCATCGGCCCGGCGATTTCGCTGCCGATCTTCGACGGCGGCCGGCTGCGCGGACAGCTGCGCGGCGTCCGGGCCGATGCCGACGCGGCTGTCGCCAGCTACGACCAGGCGGTCGTACAGGCGCTGCAGGAAGTGGCCGACATCGCCGCCAGCGAGCGCGCCCTCGGCGGCGAGCTGGCGAGCACCGATGCCGGCGTCGAGGCCGCGCGCGAGGCCTGGCAGATCCAACAGCGGCGCTACGCCGGCGGCCTGTCCACCTACCTCGAGGTGCTGACCGCCGAGGACGCCTGGCTGACCAACCTGCGCACGCAGACCGACCTGCGCTCGCGCGCCTTCACGCTCGATGTGGCGCTCAAACGCGCCTTAGGAGGCGGCTTCCGCAGCTGACGCGGAAGTTGTGTCGGGAAAACGACCGAGCAAACCATCAATGAAACCTTAGAGAGAAAGCGAGTCCCGTCATGTCCGAAGCCACCTTGCCGCGCGCCGCGGCCACGCCGTCCGCCAAGTCGCCCCTGCATACCGCCGATCCCGCCCACGACACGCCGGCGGCCCCGGCCCGCCCCGAGGCGCGCAAGAAGCTGTTCACGCTGCTCGCGCTGACCGTCGTTGCCGCGGCGGTGGGCGTCTTCGCCTACGAGCACTTCTTCGCGTCGCGCTACGTCAGCACCGAGAACGCCTATACGGCCGCCGAAATGGCGCAGGTGACGCCCTTCGTCGGCGGCATCGTCCGCGAGGTCCGCGTCTCCGACACGCAGGCCGTGCGCCGCGGCGATGTGCTGGTCGTGCTGGACGACACCGACGCCCGGCTCGCGCTGGAGCAGGCCGAGGCCGAGCTCGGCCGCGCCCAGCGGCGCGTGCGCGGCTACGTCGCCAACGACACCAGCCTGGCGGCGCAGGTGATCGCGCGCGATTCCGACCGCCTGCGCGCCGAAGCCCAGCTCGCGTCGGCCGCGTCCGACCTCGAGCGCGCCAAGGTCGACTTGGAGCGCCGCGAAGCGCTGTCGGATTCGGGCTCGGTCTCAGCGGACGAGGTGACCCGCGCCCGCAACGCCTTCCAGACCGCCACCGCCGCGCTGGCCGCGGCCAAGGCGGCCGCGGCCCAGACCAACGCCAACCGTGCGGCAGCGCTCGGCCAGCGCGAGGCCAACGCCACGCTGATCGCCGACACCACCGAGGCCGCCAACCCCGAGGTCGCCCTGGCCCGCGCCAAGCGCGACCAGGCGCGCGTGAACCTGGAACGCGTGGTCGTGCGCGCCCCGGTGGATGGCGTCGTCGCCCGGCGCGCGGTGCAGCTGGGCCAGCAGGTCGCCGCCGGCACGCCCTTGCTGGCCATCGTCCCGATGGGCCAGGTCCACGTCGACGCCAACTTCAAGGAAGGCCAGCTTGACAAGGTCCGCATCGGCCAGCCGGTGGAGGTCGAATCCGATCTCTATGGCCGCTCGGTCGTGTACCACGGCACCGTGCAGGGCCTGTCCGGCGGCACCGGCTCGGCCTTCGCTGCGATCCCGGCGCAGAACGCGACCGGCAACTGGATCAAGGTCGTGCAGCGCGTGCCCGTGCGCATCGCGCTGGATCCGAAGGAGCTCGCGCAGCGTCCGCTGCAGGTGGGACTGTCGATGACGGCCACGGTCGACACGCGCGCCGAAGCACGCGCCGAAACCAGCGCCAACACGAGCGCGCAATGAGCGCCCGACCAGGAACCGCGCCATGAACGCCGCCATCCCCGACGACCAGCGCCCGCTCGAGGGCGGGCAGCTGTGGCTCGCCGCCATCGTGCTGGCCGCCGCGAACTTCATCGCGGTGCTGGACATGACGATCGCCAACGTCTCCGTGCCCGATATCGCCGGCAGCCTGGGCATCAGCTCGAGCCAGGGCACCTGGGTCATCACCTCCTACGCGGTGGCCGAGGCCTGCATCGTGCCGCTGACCGGCTGGATCGCCGGCCGCTTCGGCGCGGTGCGGGTCTTCGCCACGGCAATGGTGCTGTTCGGGCTGTGCTCGGCGCTGTGCGGCCTGTCGCCGACGCTGGGCCTGCTGGTCACCGGCCGGGTGCTGCAGGGCCTGTCGGGCGGCTCGCTGATGCCGCTGTCGCAGACGCTGCTGCTGCGCATCTTCCCGAAGGAGAAGGCCGGCGGCGCGATGGCGCTGTGGGCCATGACGACGCTGGTGGCGCCCATCCTCGGGCCGATCCTGGGCGGCTGGCTCTGCGACGCGTTCTCGTGGCCGCTGATCTTCTTCATCAACGTGCCGATCGCGCTGGTCGTCGCGCCGCTGGCCTGGCGCATGCTGCGCCGCTATGAGACGCCGCTGGAGCGCCAGCCGATCGACCGCGTCGGGCTGGTGCTGCTGATCGTCTTCGTCGGCGCGCTGCAGCTGATGCTGGACCTGGGCAAGGAGAAGGACTGGTTCGAGTCGACCGAGATCATCGCGCTGGCCGTGGTGGCGGCGATCGGCTTCGTCGCCTTCCTGATCTGGGAGCTCACCGAGCCCTATCCGATCGTGGACCTGCGGGTGTTCCGGCATCGCGGCTTCGCCGTCGGCGTGCTGACGATCGCGCTGGGCTTCGGCGCGATGTTCGGCGCCAACGTGCTGACGCCGCTCTGGCTGCAGAGCTACATGGGCTACACCTCGACCTGGGCCGGCCTGGCGACGGCCTGGTCCGGCGTGCTGGCGGTGGCGGCTGCGCCGATCGCGGGCAAGCTCGCCGGCAAGGTCGATCCGCGGCCGCTGGTGTTCTTCGGCCTGGCCTGGCTGGGCGCGGTGATGGTGCTGCGCACCGTCGGCACCACGCAGATGGGCTACTGGCAGATCGCGCTGCCGCTGCTGCTGATGGGCGTGGGCATGCCCTTCTTCTTCGTGCCGCTGACGGCCTTGTCGCTGGGCAGCGTGGAGCCGCGCGAGACCGCCTCCGCCGCCGGTCTGCAGAACTTCGTGCGCACGCTGTCGGGGGCGGTCGCGACCTCGCTGGTCACCACCAGCTGGGAGAACCGCACGACCGCGATCCATGCCGACCTGGTCGGCGAGCTGGACCGCTCGGGCGAGGTGATGCGCACGCTGACCGGGCTGGGCCTGCCGTCGGACGCGCGCAGCGGGGTGCTCGACAACCTGCTCACCGGCCAGAGCGTGATGCTGGCGACCAACCAGATCCTGTGGATCGTGGCGGCGCTGTTCCTGGTCTCGGCCTTCGCGATCTGGCTCGCGCCGCGGCCCACGCGCACGGTGGAGATGAGCGAGGCCGGTCACTGACCCCCGACGCCGGAGGCTGCGATGACGCTGGATCGAGACCCGCGGCATCCCGCCCGCCGGCAGTACGTGCTCAAGCTCGACCGCCGGGCGGAACCCAGCCGTGCCGCGCTGAGCGGACGGGTCGAGAACCTGGCCACCGGGCAGGCCTTCGAGTTCAGCGACGTCGAGTCGCTGCTCGAGGGCCTGGCGCGGGACCTGGCCGCGCCCGTGGACCGCAACGATGCCTGATCGGTCACGGTCCGGCGCCGCGAGGCGGGGGCAACCCTGAAGGCGCGGGCAGGCGGCTTCGCTAGCATCGCGCGCATGAACATGAGGGAGGGGAGCGCGCCCACGCTTCCAGAACAAGACTGGTCGGCGATCGATCGATCGCTGGATCTCGGGCACTACCTGACGGTCGCCGACCGGATCGACGGCTGGATTGCCGACGGTTCGCCGGATGCCGCCGTCCGCGCCATCCGCGCGCTGAGCTACCTGGGCGACGACCGCCGCGCCGAGGCGCTGGCGCTGCGCCTGGGGCGCCGCCACCCCGGTCACCCGCAGGCGCGGCTGTACCTGCTGCGCACGGTGCTGGCGCGGCAGGGACCGTTCGGGATGTGGCGGGCCTGGCGCCGCTTCCCGTCCCCGCCCGGCCAGGACGATGCGGCCCGCGCCGACGAGCACGCGCTGCGCGGCACCTGGCTGGGCCAGCTGCGCGACTTCAGCCGCGCCTGCGCCGAGCATGAGCGGGCGATCGCGCTCGATCCGTCCGACCCGTGGCTGCGCATCGAGTACAGCTTCACCCTGATGGGCCAGGACCGCTACGAGGACATGCTGGCGCGGGCCCGCGAGGCGCTGGCGCTGTGCCCTGGCTACCGCTCCGGCCTGCAGGCCGAAGCCCGCGCGCTCACGCTGCTGAACCGCCAGGACGAGGCCGTCGACGTGCTACGCGCCGCGATGGCGAGCACCGAGTGCGCGGCCATCGCGCTGCAGCTGGCGGATCTGCTCAACGAGCGCGAGGCCTGGTCCGAGGTGCTGGCGCTGCTGGCGGAGGCGCAGCGGATGATGCCGCGCGCGAACGCGGCTGAACTCGGCTACCTCGAGGCTCGGCGCGCCGACGCGCTGATGCGCCTGGGACGCCATGCCGAAGCGCGCGAGGCGGCGCTGCGCGTGCCGGGGACCGGCTTCTACAGCGCGCTCGCCGAACGCCTGGTCGATCCGCCGCCGGGCCAGGCGCGGGTGCTGCTCCGGCTGCCTTTCGTGCGCCAGCATTGGTCCACCTGCGCGCCGGCCACGCTGAGCTCGCTCTGCCAGTACTGGGGCTGGCCGGCCGAGCACCTCGAGATCGCCCAGGCCATCTGCTACGACGGCACCAGCGATGCCAACGAGCGTCTCTGGGCCGAGCAGCGCGGTTTCCTGGTCCGGGATTTCCGCCTGGACTGGGACAGCGCCTGCGCGCTGATCGACGCCGGCGTGCCCTTCGCGCTGGTCACGAAGGGGGCCGCGAGCGGCCACCTGCAAGCCGTGGCGGGATATGACCGGCTGCGGCGCACGCTGCTGATCCGCGATCCCTTCCACCCCTCCCATGCGGAGATGGAAGCGGCGCCGCTGTTCGCCGCGCAGGCGGCCCACGGGCCGCGCGCGATGCTCATGGTGCCGCCGGACCAGGCCCACCGCCTCGACGGCATCGGGCTGCCCGAGGCCGAGGACCACGACGAGCTGTTCCGCGTCCAGACCGCGCTGGAGCGGCACGACCGCCCGGCCGCGCTGGTGGCGCGCGACGTGCTGGCCGCGCGCTCGCCGGGCAGCCGCCTGGCCTGGCGTGCCGCGCGGCTGGTCGCGCTCTACGACGGCAACGAGCCGGCGATCCTCGAGGCGACCGAGGCCCTGCTCGCGATGTTCCCTGACGATCCTCACCTGCGGCTGAGCCAGGTCGCGTCGCTGTCCGCGATCGCCGGCCAGGCCGCCAGTTCGCGCGCGCTGGAGGCGCAAGCGGCGGCGCCCGGCGCCGACCCGCTGGTGCTGGTGCGCTGGGCCGACCGCCTCGCGCTCGACAGCCGCCGTGCCTGGCAGGCCCGACAGTGCCTGCGCCGGGCGATCCGGCGGGGGCCGGTGCTGGGGCAGGTCTGGTGGCAATGGGCGGACTTCGAGTGGGCGCACGGCTCGCGCGAGGACGCGCTGGCGCTCTACCGCTGGACCGCCTGCCTGCTGGCCACCGATGAGCAGGCCGCGCGGGCCTACATGACCGCCTGCCGCGTGCTGGGCCGGGAGGCCGAGGGCCTGGCCTTCCTGCGCGAACGCGAGCACGAATGGGGCGGGCGCTCCAGCGCGCCCCTGATCACGCTGTACCAGCAGCTGGACCTGATCGAACGCGCGGAGGAGGCGGAGGCGCTGTTGCAGGCCGGCCTCGCCCGGCGGCCGGACGACGCCGCGCTCAAGCTCTTCGCCGCCGAGCAGCGTCTGCGCCGGCAGCAGCTGGACGCGGCGCAGGCGCTGGTGGAGGCGGCCGTGCAACCGGCGCATCCGGCCGAGGTCCTGCGCCTGCGCGCGCTGCTGGACGAGGCGCGGGGCGAGCTCGACGCGGCGCTGCGCTGGGCCGACGAGGCCTGCGCGCTGCAGCCTTTCGGCCTGGCGCTGCACCGCTTGCGCCTGCGCCTGTTGTCGCGCCGGGACGGTCAGGGCGCGGCGCTGGCCGCGCTGCGCGAGGTGGCCGGGCGCCACCCGGCGCATTACGGACTCCAGCGGCTGCTGTTCGACTGGGTGCCCGACCGCCCCGAGGACGTCAACGCGGTCCTGGAGCGCCTGCGCGAGCATCACCCGGACGACGCCTGGACCCGGCGCGAACTGGCGGTGCAGGCCAGCCGGCAGGGGCGGCACGACGAGGCCGTCGCCACGGCCGAGGCGGCCTGCGCGCTCACGCCCGAGCGCGCCGACGCGCAGGGCGTGCTGGCCTACGTGCTGCACCGGCGTGATGGGTATGACGCGGCGCTGCCGGCGCTGTGGCGGGCCATGGCGCTGGACGCGGATTACGACTTCTCGATGCGCCTGCTGGTCAATGCCGCGCCGGATCCGACGAAGGCCCGCGACGCTGTCGATCGGGCCGCGGCGGAGCTGGACCGGCAGGTCGTGCTTGGCGACGGCTGGCTGTGCTTCCAGCAGGTGGCCGGCCGGGGCTGGCGGCCGACGGCGGTCGCGCGCCGGCTGATGCGGGCCCTGCGTCGCCAGCCCGACACCTGGCACCTGTGGGTCGCGCTGGCGCGGCAATGGATCGAGTCGGGCCGCGCGCCGCGGGCGCGGCGCCTGCTGGTCGAGGCGGCGCGGCGCTTCACCGCGCTGCCGCGCGTGCAGCACGAACTGGCGGAGGCCTTGCGCCAGATCGGCGATCGCGCGGGCGCGCGGGCCGCCTGCGAGGCGGTGCTGGCGGAGTCCCCCGGCTGGAACACGGCGGTGCGCCTGCAGGTCGACCTGCTGACCGAGTCGCAGCCCGACTACGACGCCGCCGAGCGCGTCGTGACGCGCGCGCTGCACCACGCCCATGACGACGACGACCTGATCGCGCTGCTCGCCTGGCTGCATGAGCGCCGTCAGCGGCCGGACGACGCCCTGCGCGAGGCGCGCCGCTCGCTGCTGCTGAATCCGCGCCCGACCTGGGTCTGGGCGATGGTGCGACGGGTCTGCGAGGCGGGCGAGCGCCTGCACGACTTCGACGCGATGGTCGACGAGGTCGAACGCAGCCGCCCCGGCGACGCCAGCGCCTGGCTGGTGCGCGCGAGCCAGGGGCGGGACGACCTCGAGGCGCTGGCCGCGGCCGAGCGTGCCGTGGCGCTGGCGCCGATGCTGGAAGCGGCCTGGATCGCGCGCTTCGAGCGCCTGGCGCAGCTGTCGCGCCACGATGAGATCGAGACCCTGCTCAAGGCGCTGCCCTGGCCCGGCGTGGCCCCGGTCGCGCTGCGGGCCTGGGAGGCGCGCTGCGCCTGGCGGCGCGGCGACCGGGCCGGTGCCGTCGCCCGGCTGCGCGCGCTGATCGCGGAGGTGCCGGACGACGAGGCCCTCTGGCGCGACCTGGCCGACTGGGAAGACGCGCGCGACGAGAACGCGGCCTACCTGGAAGCGGCGCAGCGGCTGCGGGCGCTCCTGCCGCACCGCGGCATGCCGCACGCCTACGTCGGCCATGCGTTGTTCAAGCTGGGTCGCCATGCCGAGGCGGTCACCGAACTGCGCCGCGCGCTGGAGCTCGAAGGTCGCTACCTGTTCGCCACCCGCGTGCTCTGCGAGGCGGCGGAGCGGGTCGGCGACACCGACAGCGTGGAGTGGGCGGTGCGCTCCCAGTGGGCCGCCGAGCCGACCACCGACCTCGCGCGCCGGGCGGTGATCGCCGCCAGCCGCGCCGGACGTCGCGACCTGGCCTTCGAGTGGCTGGAGCGCCTGGTCGACCTGCCGGGCTATGACCTGGTGCAATCGCGCCTGGCCTGCGAGGCGATCGACGCGGCGGGTTGGGGACAGGGACTGGCGGCGTGGCAACTGGCCCGCATCGAGCGCGGGGAGGGCGCGCCCGGCCTGGCCTACCACTGGCTGATCGCGCAGGCGCGGCGCCGCGGTGAGCTGATCACCGCCTTCACGGCCGCGCGGCTGCTGCGACGCGCGCAAGGCCAGTTGCTGCTGCGCGCGCTGCTGCGCTGGCTGGTCGACACCGAGCGCGACTTCTGGCTGCGCTGGCTGGTGCGCCGGCATGGCGACCGGCTGCGCGCGGACATGGCGAGCTGGGGCGAGACGAGTTATGCGCTGGTCTCGCGCGGCCTGTTCCGCGACACCGTCGACTGGATGCGTGACTGGCGCGACCGCGCGCAGCCGCCGCTCTACGCGCTGACCAACCTGTGCATCGCGCTGGCGCGGCGTGGGCACTGGGACGAGCTGGGCGAGGTGGTCGCGCATGCCCTGCCGCGGGACCCGTATCAAGAGGACATGCGCCTGTGGGAGCTGGCGCTGCTGGCCGCGCACTCGCGTGGCGAGCAGCTGGAGCATCGCCTCGCGCGGCGGCATGAGTGGTCGCCGTCCGGATGGATGACGCCGGCGCTGGCGATGATCGAGGCCTATGCCGCGCTGATGCGCACGGGCGGCCGCGAGGGCTCGGTGGCGGCGCTGCGGCGGGCGGTGATCGGGGACGGCCCCGGCGCCTCGATCTGGCGGCGCCTGCGCCATCCCGCGCGCTGGGTCCACACCGCGCCGGCGCAGCGCTGGCGCTGGTTCGTCCCGCAATGAAAAGAGCCCGCCGGCATCGCCAGGCGGGCTCTCTTTCGGTCCAGGCGCCCCGACGGGGCCCTCGGGGTCCAGCGCCCCGTTGGGGGCACTGGGCCGCCGGATTCAGTCGAACACCGGCGTCTCGACGCCCAGCACCTTGTGCAGCTTGGGGCTGGTGGTCGTGTACTGCAGGTGGACGCGCTTCTCGGGGTTGATGATCGGCATCGCGCCGAAGGCCGCCAGCGCGGCCTCGTGGAAGCCCGACAGGATCAGCTTCTTCTTGCCCGGGTAGGTGTTGATGTCACCCACCGCGAAGATGCCGGGCACGCTGGTCTGGAACTTCTCGGTGTCGACCTGGATCTGCTTCTTCTCCAGCGCCAGACCCCATTCGGCGATCGGGCCCAGCTTGGGCGACAGGCCGAAGAACACCAGCACCTGGTCCGCCGGGACCACGCGCGTGACGCCGTCGCCGCCGGTGATCTTCAGGCCCTTGAGCGCGTCCTCGCCTTCGTCCAGGTCGGCCACCTGGCCCACCATGAACTGCATCTCGTAGGCGTCGCAGAGTTCCTTCATCTTGGCCACCGAGGCCGGCGCGGCGCGGAAGCCGTCGCGGCGGTGGACCAGGATCACGCTCTCGGCCTTGTGCGGGTTGCCGTCGGCATTGCCGGCGCAGAAGTTCAGCGCCCAGTCCAGCGCCGAATCGCCGCCGCCGATGATCACCAGGTTCTTCCCGGCGAATTGCGCCGGGTTGCGCACGCGGTAATGGACCTGCGAGCCCTCGTACTTGTCGATGCCCTCGACCTTCAGGGTGCGGGGCTGGAAGGAGCCCACGCCGCCCGCGATGAAGATCGTCTTGGTCAGGAACTGCGTGCCCTTGCTCGTGGCGACGAAGAAGCGGCCGTCCTCCTGCTTCTCGACGGTCGTGACCTCCTGGCCCAGATGGAAGGTCGCGCCGAAGGGCTCGATCTGCTTCATCAGGTTGTCGGTCAGTTCCTTGCCGGTCACCACCGGCAGCGCCGGGATGTCGTAGATCGGCTTGTCGGGATACAGCTCGATGCACTGGCCGCCGGGATAAGCCAGCGAATCGATGATGTGGGCCTTGATCTCGAGCAGGCCCAGCTCGAACACCTGGAACAGGCCCACCGGGCCGGCGCCGACGATGACGGCATCCGTTTCGATCACGCCCGCGTGCGGGGCGGAGGTCGCTTCAGTCACTTGCGTTTCCATTCTTGTGAGAAGCAGCGGCCGGCAGGCTCCGGCGCCGCGAGATGAGGGGATCGGTCAGCGGACCAGCTGATCGACCTTGCCCGTCTTGTCCTTCCACTCGTCGGCATCGGGTAGCGGCGTCTTGCGCTTGGTGATGCTGGGCCACTTCTTGGCCAGATCCGCGTTCAGCTTGATCATGATCTGCTGGTCACCGGGGACGTCCTCCTCCGGCATGATCGCGTTCACCGGGCATTCGGGGATGCAGACCGCGCAGTCGATGCATTCATCGGGGTCGATGGCCAGGAAGTTCGGGCCCTCGCGGAAGCAGTCGACGGGACAGACATCGACGCAATCGGTGTATTTGCAGCGAATGCAGGCTTCGGTGACGACGTGGGTCATAGCGGCTCTTCTAGTGGCGGGGCCGGCGGGGGGCCCTCGAAATTCAGCGTCCCTGGCGGTCTCCAGGCGATTCCCGGACGGTGGGCTCGGTCGGCGCTGACGGAAAACGGCGGATTTTAAACGTTCGGGGTTTGCGCCAGCGCTTCCGGCCCGCGCGGCTCAAGGTCTTGGGACGGGGAAAGCGTCGCGTATTCGCCCAATCCGGGGTCGGAGGCCCGCTCGGGCGCGGTCGCCGGCGAGGCACCGGTGGCTGACGCCCGGTCCGGGACTGCCGCGCCCGCCGTGCCCAGTGGCGCGGCGCCCGCGCCGACGACGACCACCGTCGGCCGCCCCCGATGCAGCATCGACGCGGCGCCCAGCGTGGCGACCTCATGCTCGCTGGCCAGCGCGTCCGCGCAGCCGGCGCGGGACACGACGCTTACCGGTGCATCCGGCGCCCAGCCCGCGGCGAGCAGCCGGCGGGCAAGGGCGGCCAACTGCTGCCCGGCCATGTAGAACACCTCGGTGTCGGCGGACTTGGCGGCCTGGAGCTCGCCCTCGCGGGTCATCGCGGTGGTCAGCGCGACGCTGCGTCCGGCGCCGCGGCGCGTCAGCGGACGGCCGGTCTGCGCGGCCGCGGCAATCGCGGCGGTGACGCCGGGCACGATCTCGTAGCCGATGCCGGCCTCGGCCAGCGCCTGCAATTCCTCTTCCAGCCGGCCGAACACGCTGGCGTCGCCGCCCTTGAGCCGCACCACGAGCGCATGGGCCTTCGCCTCCCGCACCAGCGCCGCGTTGATCGCGGTCTGCTTGGTCGAGTGGCAGAAGCCGCGCTTGCCCACGTCCAGCCACCGCGCCTGGGGCGCGAGCTCGCGCAGCGCCGGGTCGGTGAGGGCGTCGAACAGCACGACCTCCGCCTGCGCCAGCGCCCGCGCGCCGCGCAGCGTGATCAGGTCGGCGGCGCCGGGTCCGGCGCTGACGAAGAGGACGCGTCCCATGGCGGTCTCCTGGACGGTGTTCAGCGGACCAGCAGCGCGCCGCTGGTGCGGTTGCTGGTGGGATCCACGACGATCAGCGCGCCGCCGACGCGGTTGTCCGCATAGGGCTGCAGCGGCAGCTCGGCCTGCAGCTCCACGGTGACATGGCCGATCTCGTTGACGGAGAGTTCATGCGCCTCGGTCTCGGCCAGGGTCTGGATGTCCAGGCGGTGGTCGATGGCGGTGATGCGGGCCTGGACCCAGCGGTTGCCGTGGCGGACCCAGTACTTGCGGCCGATGACGGCCGGCTCGGTGTCCAGCCAGGCGAGCGTGGCCTCGAAGGCGCGGCGCGGCGTCGCGGCGCCCGGCGCCACGATCCAGTCGCCGCGCGACACGTCGACCTGGCGATCCAGCAGCAGCCCGGCGGATTCGCCGGCCACCGAGGCGGCCACCGGCTCGCCGGCGCGGCGCAGCTCGCCCACCACGGCGGTCTGGCCGCTCGGCAGGATCTGGACCTCGTCGCCGACCTGCACCTGGCCCTGCGCGATGCGGCCCCACAGCACGCGGGGGTTGTTGCCGGTGCCGTCGCCATCCTTGGCCACGTACTGCACCGGCAGCGCGAGCGGGGCTTCGACGGTTTCCTGCACGGTGGGCAGCGACTCCAGCACCTGCAGCAGCGAGGGGCCGTCGTACCAGTCCGCCTCGAGCGGCTGGGTGACGTTGTCGCCGCGCAGCGCGGAGACCGGCACCACCGCGGTGACCTGGATACCGGCCGCCGATGCGAACTTCTCCAGCGCGGCCGAGACCTTGCGGAACGCGTCGCCCGGATGCGCGGCGGCGTCGATCTTGTTGATCGCGAAGACGATGCTGGGCACGCGCAGCAGATGGGCCAGCAGACTGTGGCGGCGCGTCTGCGGCAGCAGCGGGACGTCGTCCACCGACAGGTCCAGCTTGGTCACGTCGACCAGCACCACGGCGGCATCGCTGCCGGCGGCGGCGGTGACCATGTTGCGGGTGTACTGCTCATGGCCGGGGGCGTCGGCAATGATGAACTTGCGCTGCTTGGTCGCGAAGTAGCGGTAGGCGACGTCGATCGTGATGCCTTGCTCGCGCTCGGCCTCCAGGCCGTCGGTGATCAGGCTCAGGTCGATGGGCTGGCCGGCGGCGCGCTTGGCCAGCGTGTCGAGCTGGTCGGCCAGGATCGCGCGGCTGTCGAAGAGCAGACGCCCGATCAGCGTGCTCTTGCCGTCGTCGACGCTGCCGGCGGTCAGGAAGCGCAGCGCGCGGTGCGTGGTGTCGACGTCGGATTGATGGATCTTTTGAACGGCGGTCATCGGGACTCCTGCCGGGCCGCCCCAAAGGAGGCCCGCGCCCCCTCGGGGGGCAGTGAACGAAGTGAGCGTGGGGGCGTCGTCATTTCAGAAGTAGCCCTCTTTCTTGCGGCGCTCCATGGAGGCGTCGGAGGTGCGGTCGTCCATGCGCGTGGCGCCGCGCTCGGAGACGGTCACGGTCAGCGTCTCGGCGACGATGTCGGCGGCGCTGGCGGCGGGGCTCTCCACCGGGCAGGTGCAGGTCATGTCGCCGACGGTGCGGAAGCGCACCTGCGCGGTCTCGACGGTCTCGCCGGCCTCGGGTGGCGTGACCTCGGTCAGCGGCACCAGCAGGCCCTTGCGGCGGATCACCTGCCGGTCATGCGCGAAGTACAGCGACGGCAGCGGGATGTTCTCGCGCGCGATGTAGAGCCAGACATCCAGCTCGGTCCAGTTGCTGATCGGGAAGGCGCGGAAGTGCTCGCCCGGGCGGATGCGGGTGTTGAAGAGATTCCACAGCTCGGGCCGCTGCTCCTTGGGCTGCCATTGGCCGAAGCTGTCGCGGTGGCTGAAGATGCGCTCCTTGGCGCGGGCCTTCTCCTCGTCGCGGCGGGCGCCGCCGATGAGCACGTCGAAGCGGTGCTCCTCGATGGTCTCCAGCAGCGTCACCGTCTGGTGGCCGTTGCGCGACTCCAGCGGATGCGACAGGCGGATCGTGCCCTTCTTGATCGAGTCCTCGAGATGGCCGACGACCAGACGCTCGTCCATCTCGGCGACGCGGCGGTCGCGGAACTCGATAACTTCAGGGAAGTTGTGGCCGGTGTCCACGTGCACCAACGGGAAGGGCAGCTTGCCGGCGAAGTCGTTGCCGGCGATGCGGCGCTTGAAGGCCTTCTCGGCCAGGCGCAGCACGACGCAGGAATCCTTGCCGCCAGAGAACAGCAGGGCGGGGCGCTCGAAGGCCGCGGCGACCTCGCGCAGGATGAAGATCGCTTCCTCTTCGAGGTGGTCCAGATGGCGGTGGTCCGCCAGCGGCAGCAGTTGTTCGAGGTTCACGGGGGCGTTCATGCCGAGGCTCCGGAGGTCTCAGGGGAATCGGTGGATTCGGGGGTGTGGGTCGCGTGCAGGCCGCATTCCTTGGACGAGTCCTCCCACCACCAGCGGCCGGCGCGGAAGTCCTCGCCGACGGCGATCGCGCGCGTGCAGGGCGCGCAGCCGATGCTGGGCATGAACTGGTCGTGCAGCGGGTTGTAGGGAACGTCATTCGCCTGGACGTAGTGCCAGACGTCGGCCCAGGTCCACTCGGCGAGCGGATTGATCTTGGTGCGGCCCTGGCCATCGTCCTCGCGGAACGGGACCTCGGCGCGGTTGGCGCTCTGCTCGCGGCGCAGGCCGGTGATCCAGGCGCTGCGGCCGGCGAGCATGCGCGCCAGCGGCTCGAGCTTGCGCACGCCGCAGCAGGCCTTGCGCAGCTCGACGCTGCGGTACATCGGCTCCTCGCCGTTGGCGCGGACGAAGTGGACCACCTGCTCGCTGACCGGCGCGAAGACCTCGACGGCCAGCCCGTAGCGCGCCTGGATGCGCGGGATCAGCGCCAGCGTTTCGGCGTGCAGCTTGCCGGTGTCGAGCGTGGCCAGCGCGATGGGCAGGCCGTGGCGCGCGATCAGGTCGGTGATGACCATGTCCTCGACGCCCAGCGAGGTCGACTGCAGCGCGCCGGGGCCGAAGTCGGCGGCGGCCTGCTTCAGCACCTCGACCGTGCGCGCGAGGCGCTCGTCGAAGCCAGCGGTCTTGCGGGCGTACAGGCCGATCGCGGAGCCGACCCCGGTGCCGGGCAGCGCGGACACGCCCAATGCGGCCGCGTCATTGCCGCCGATCGGCGTGAAGTCCAGCGAGGACAGCTCGCCGCTCATGCTCAGGCCTCCGCCTTCTGGCTCGTGGCGCCGGCTCGCGCGAACAGCGGACGGGTCTCGTTGACGTCGGCCTGGTAATGGCCGGGGAAGAAGGTCAGCGCGCGTTCGGCCGCTTCCAGGTTCTGGTCGCCGCGCAGCTGCACGGCGTCGACGCCGCAGCGCTGCAGCAGCGGCAGCATGTCGACCAGCACCTCGCCGATCGCGCGGACCTCGCCGGCGAAGCGCAGCCGCGAGCGCAGCACGTGGGCCTGGCTGTAGGCGCGGCCGTCGACCCACTTGGGGAACTGCAGCACCACCAGCGCCAGGCGCGGGAGGTCGGCCTTGAGCTCGGTCACGTCGACGTCGTTGGGCAGGATCACGCCGGTGGCCAGGCCTTCCGGCCAGGTGTCGCGCACGGCATGCCACTGCTCCAGCGTCAGCAGCTTGTGGTCGGCGGCGGCGGGATGCGGCTGGGGGCCGTCCTCGCCCGCGCAGGTGTGCCAGGGGTCTTGGGCCTTGGAAACGAACTTCATGGTGCGGCGGCTCAGTCGGTGGTCTGCTTGGCGGTGGTGCGGCGGATGCCGTTGGTCGCCTGCTTGAAGGCGTCCAGGCCGATGCGGCGCACCGTCTGGAGGAAGCGCTCGCCGGCTTCGCGCTCGCGGCGGTAGGTCGCGATCACGGCCTCGACGGCGTCGGCCGCCTCGTCGGCCGCGAAGGACGGACCGATCACCTTGCCCGGCACCGCGGGGCCCGACAGCGTCGAGCCGTCCGAGCCGCCCAGCGTGATCTGGTACCACTCGCTGCCGTCCTTGTCGACGCCGAGCACGCCGATATGGCCGCTGTGGTGGTGGCCGCAGCTGTTGATGCAGCCGCTGATGTGCAGGTCGATGTCGCCGATGTCCCAGAGCTCGTCCAGGTCCTGGAAGCGCTCGGTGATCTCGGCCGCGACCGGGATCGAGCGGGCGTTGGCCAGCGCGCAGAAGTCGCCGCCGGGGCACACGATCATGTCGGTCAGCAGGCCGATGTTGGGCGTGGCGAAGCCCTGTGCCTTGGCGGCTTCGTAGAGTGCGGGCAGGTCGCTTTCGCGCACCCAGGGCAGCAGCAGGTTCTGGTCGTGGGAGACGCGCAGCTCGCCATGGCTGAAGCGGTCGGAGAGGTCGGCGGCGGCGTCCATCTGCGCGTCGGTGATGTCGCCGGGCGGCAAGCCCAGGCGCTTGAGCGACAGCGTCACCGAGCGGTAGCCGCTGACGCGGTGGGCGTGGACGTTGCGCTCCAGCCAGCGGCGGTAGGCCGGGGCGGCGCCTTCGAAGATGTCGATGCCCGGGGCCGGGGTCACGCCTTGCGGCTCGACGAAGCTGGCGGCGACGCGGGCCAGTTCGGCCTCGGGAATGATCTGCTCGTGGCTGCCGGCGTCGTCGTTCAGGATGGACTGGTACTCGGCGTTGACGGCGTCGAAGTAGGCCTGGCCTTCGGCCTTCACCAGGATCTTGATGCGCGCCTTGTACATGTTGTCGCGGCGGCCGAAGCGGTTGTACGTCCGCACGATCGCCTCGAGGTACAGCAGGATGTGCTGCCACGGGACGAAGGCGTTGATCTCCTGGCCGATGATCGGCGTGCGGCCCATGCCGCCGCCGACGAAGACCTGGAAGCCGACCTCGCCCGCTTCGTTTCTGCGCAGCTGCAGGCCGATGTCGTGCCAGCCGATGGCGGCGCGGTCTTCCTTCGCGCCGGAGATCGCGATCTTGAACTTGCGCGGCAGGAAGGCAAATTCAGGATGCAGCGTCGACCACTGGCGCAGCACTTCGGCGTAGGGGCGCGGGTCGATGAGTTCGTCGGCCGCGACGCCGGCGGTGACGTCGCTGGTGATGTTGCGGATGCAGTTGCCGCTGGTCTGGATGCCGTGCATGTCGACGTCGGCCAGCAGGTCCATCACGTCGGCCGACTGCGGCAGCGGGATCCAGTTGAACTGCAGGTTCTGGCGCGTGGTGAAGTGGCCGTAGCCGCGGTCGTGCTCGCGGGCGATGCGGCCGAGCTGGCGCAGTTGCTTGGACGACAGCACGCCGTAGGGGACGGCGATGCGCAGCATCGGCGCGTGACGCTGGATGTACCAGCCGTTCTGCAGGCGCAGCGCGCGGAAGTCGTCGTCGGGGAGCTGGCCGGCCAGATGGCGCTCGAGCTGGTCGCGGAACTGGGCCGCGCGGGCGTGGACGAACTGGCGGTCGAAATCGGTATAGGCGTACATGGCGTCAGCTGGGCCCCGGCCGGGTTTCAAGAAGGGCCCGCCGCGTCATCTGACACCGCGGCTGGCGCCCTGGGCTGGCCGGGAGTCTGGACTCTATGAACGCTTTATATATATGAGAACTACAAATTCGTAGATTGCTTATGGCGAGATAAGCATATGAATGGAGCTGCAAAGGCGCTTGCGGCCGCCGGCCGCGTGCTCAGGCGGTCGCCAGGCGGCGCAGCGCGGCAAGTTGGTCCTTGATCCGCGGCGGCAGCGGCTCGGCTCCCGCGAGGATCGCGCGAATCAGCGCGGCGTTGTCCGCCGGCTCGCAGGCGGTGGACAGCGGCCAGTCCAGATCCTCATTGCTTGGCGGATTGAGATCGATCGCTTGTCCGTCCGCGAAGCCTTGCAGATGCGCCTTGCGCCGCAGATGCAGATAAGCCTCGCCCTCGCTGGCCCGCATCAGCAGCGCCCGGCCGTCGCCGGCGCTCAGGACGGGCAGGGCCGTCCCCATGCTGTCGACGTATTCGGGATGCGTCACCGCCACCACGCGCACGCTGCGCCCGGGCAGCGGATCCAGCAGCTTGGCCACGCTGTGGCTGCTGTTGCGCAGTCCCAGCCGCGGACGCAGCGCCATCATCGCGTCGAGTCCCGGATGGATCGCCGCCGTCGGAAGGATGGCGAGCCGATCCGCTGCGAGCCGCTGCCCGGCTTCCCCGACGTCCCCCGCCACCGGCAGCCCCAGGGCCTCGAACAGCTCGAACGGACTGATGCGGCTGTCGAAGTCATGCCGGCCGTGGATCAGCACCGGGATGCCTTCCCGCGCCAGCAGCATCGCCACCAGCGGCATCAGGTTGGCCTGCTTGCGGGCGCCGTTGAAGGTGGGCAGGACCACCGTGCGCGGTCCCTCGGGGGCCGGGACGCGCGCCGCGCCGGCCTGCATGGCCTCGACGAAGCCCAGCAGCTCGTCCAGGCTCTCGCCCTTGATGCGCATCGCGATGAGGATGGCGCCGCGCTCCAGATCCGGCACGGTGCCGTCGAGCAGCTGTCCGAAGAGCTCGCGCGCCTGCTCGCGCGTCAGGTCGCGGGCGCCGCGCGCGCCGCGGCCGATTTCCTTGATGAGCGGGGCGTAGGGAGCGGAGTCCACGGCAGGTCGGTGCGAAGCGCGGGGGCGGAACAAGCGCCGCATCTTAGCCAGCCCGGCGTCCGGGAACGCAGGAGGTGGAACGGCCCGCGCGGGCCGTTCCGCACCCGGGCGGCCGCGTCATCGGCCGCCCGGGCTCACGATCAGAACACCGAGCGCAGCACCACGCTGAACGCGCGGATGTTGGCTTTCTCCTTCGCCAGCTTGGCGCGGGTGAAGTCCGCGCCCAGGCCCACCGAGTAGGTGTCGTTCAGCGCGAAGGCGGCACCGAGGCCGAGGTAGGGCTGGACCGAGCGCTCGCGGGCGCTCTGGGTGGTGATCTTGTTGTCCCAGGTGCTGGCCTTGATCTGGTTCCAGGCCACGCCGCCGCGAGCGTTCAGGCTCAGCCGGTCAGTCAACGGATAGCGATAGACGCCGCCGATGCCCCAGCCGCTGAGCTTGGCGCGGGCGCCGTTGACCTCGTCGCCGGCCTTGACGCGGGCGTAGTCCAGCCAGCTCGCTTCAACGCCCAGGCCGCCACCGAACAGGTAGCCCAGGCTCAGGCGCGAGTCGACGTCGGTGGCATCGCATTTGGGCAGGTCGCGGCACTGGCCGTTGACCTTGCCGGTGCCCAGCGAGGCTTCGAGATACACCTGCGCCTGCGCCGCGCCTGCGCCCACGGCCAGCGCGAGCACCAGAAGGGAAGGGAACGGAGAGAACTTCATGCGGGATTGCTTTCGTTGGATTGAAAAAGAAGCGCCAGCGCGAAGCTGGCGAATCGGATTCTTGAAAGGGCAACCCAGGGCGTAAATCGCATCCATCAGGCAGCGTGGCGTCGTGACTGACTCATGCAAGGGGGAAGGATCTGTGGGTGGGTGGAAGGCGGCGTTGACGGTGTCTTCGGAGCGCAGACCGCGCACGCCAGCCGACGCACACGCGGACGCGAGAGCGGACGAAAAAAAGCCGGTCCAAGGACCGGCTTGCTTGCGCGTGGAGCGCCGACGGGCAAAGGCGCTCAGGCGGCCAGCGGCGTGATCACCGGGGCCGGCGCGGCGGCGCCCGTGGCGATGCCGACGCCTTGGGGCTGCGCCGGCAGGCCCAGTTCGCCGAACAGGTCCTTCGGGTCGGCCATGTCCGGCACCAGCGCCAGGTCGCGGCCCAGTCCCAGGGCCAGCGCGCGGTCGCGCAGCCAGCGCAGCGTGGCGAAGTCCTCGAGCGCGAAACCGACCGAGTCGAAGACCGTGACCTCCTCCGCCGAGCGCCGGCCGGCGGCCTCGCCGCGCAGCACGCGCCAGAACTCGGTGACCGGGAAGTCGGCGGGCATCTGCTGCAGGTCGCCTTCGATGCGCGATTGCGGCTCGTACTCGACGAAGACGCTGGCGCGCTCCAGCACGCCGCGATGCAGTTCGGTCTTGCCGGGGCAGTCGCCACCGACGCCGTTGATGTGCATGCCGGGCTCGACCATCTCCGGCGTCAGGATGGTGGCATTGCGCTTGTCGGCGGTGACCGTGGTGACGATGTCGGCGCCGCGCACCGCTTCGGCGGTGTCGCGGCAGCGGACGACCGTCAGACCCTCGATGCGCGACAGGTGGCGGACCAGCTTGTCCGTCGCCGCCGGGTCGACGTCGAACAGGCGGATCTCGGCGATGCCCAGCAGGTGGTGGAAGGCCAGGGCCTGGAACTCCGCCTGGGCGCCGTTGCCGATCAGCGCCATCACGCGCGAGTCGCGGCGGGCCAGGTGTTGCGCGGCGAGCGCCGAGGTGGCGGCGGTGCGCAGCGCGGTGCTGAGCGTCAGCTCGGACAGCACCTGCGGGGTGCCGGTCGCGACATCGGCGAGCACGCCGAAAGCCATCACCGTGGGCAGGCCCACGAGGTGGTTTTTGGGGTGACCGTTGACGTACTTGAAGGTGTAGAGCGCGGCGTCGGAGATCGGCATCAGCTCGATCACGCCTTCGTCGGAATGGTTGGCGACGCGGGCGCTCTTGTCGAATTCGGCCCAGCGGACGTAGTCGTCGGCGATGTAGCGGGCCAGGGTCCGGAAGCTGTGCGCCAGGCCGTCGTGGCGGACCACGCGGGCGACGTCGGGGGTGAGGAGCAATCGGGTCGTCATCGGCCGTCTCATGGCAGTGGGGATGCCTCCATTCTTCGGATCCGCGTGTCAGCAGGAAGCCAAACAACTGATCAATAATCGAAGCCGATTGAGCATTTCGGCAGCACTGGCTGTCGAAATGACGTGAAATCCGGGTTAACCCTGGGCGCTGTGCGCGCATCCGCGCCGGACATGCGCCACGGTGGTGCGGCCCGGCCGCGACTTCCGGGAGCCTCCATGGACACGCTGGACCATCAACTCATCGCGCTGCTGCGCCAGGACGCCCGCGCCAGCATCGCGACGCTGGCGCACAAGCTGAAGGTGTCGCGGGGGACGGTGACCAACCGGCTGACGCGCCTGGAGGACAGCGGCCAGATCGTCGGCTACACCGTCCGGCTGCGCGCCGACGTCGCCCAGCCGCACATCACCGCCTGGATGAGCATCGCCGTCGAGGGCAACCGCACCCGCGAGGTCGTCGGCATCCTGCTGGGCGAGCCGGGCGTGGCCGGGTTGTTCGACACCAACGGCCGCTGGGACCTGCTGGCCGAGTTGCGCGCCGACAACCTCAGCGAGCTGGCCGAGATCCTGGAGCGGGTGCGCCTGATCAAGGGCATCGGCGCGACCGAGACCAGCATCCACCTGCAAACCTACAAGCTGTCCTGACGCGACGTCCGGCAACGTCCGGCGGCGCCCGGTCGCGCACCACGCGTTGCGTCAGCGCTTCGCGGGCGGCGCGTCGTCGTCGGGTTCGGGCGCGTCGGGCTCGAGCTGGAAGTGGCCGTCGCGCAGTTCCATGCGGGTGCGCTGCACCACCGGGCGCGGCGCGGGGCAGTCGCCTTCGTTGAAGCGCAGCACGATCTCCACGCGCGGGCCGCGGCCGGGGCTCAGCACGCTGACGCCCGAAGTCTGCGGCGCCGCGCCCGCGCCGCAGGCCTGCGGGCCGGGCTTGTCGTCGAAGCTGAGTTCGGCGCCGAGCTGCAGTTCGCCATCGCGTTCCAGCACCAGGCGCTCGCTGCGGCTCTCGCGGCCGCGGTCCTGGTCGTGGCGCCGGCTGCGCAGGATCCAGCGCTGTTCGTCGAGCTGCAGCAGTTGCAGGTCCTCGTCGCCCGAGCCCGGCGTGCCGGCCATCAGCAGCGGGCCCTTGGCGCGCAGGCGCCAGCGGCCCTGCGCGTCGGCGGCCAGCACCGCCGCGCCGAGCGCCGGCACGCAGGCCGGGCAGCGGAACTGCTCGCGCGGTCCGGGCGTCAGCTGGTAGACCAGCATCAGCTTGTCGACGTCCTGCTCGACGTAGCGCGCGCGGAAGACCTCGCGCACTTCGGCGCGCAAGGTCGGCGAACGGCCGCCGAAGAAGGCGGCGACGCGCGCGTCGCGCCAGCTGCTGCCGCCGTAGACCATCTTCATCGCGAGTTCGGGCTTGGGCGGTTGCTCGATGGCCACGGGGAGTTGCGCGAGCGCGTTCGCGGCGGCGAGCAGCAGCGGCGCGGCGGCGCCCAGCGCGAAGGCTCGGGACGAGACAGGGAGGAAGGCGGGGCGTTGGAACACGTCGGCGGCGAATCGGAGGTACCAGGGGGCGATCATCGCCGAGTGCTGGAGTGAAGGCGGGGCAGGGCCGAGGCAAGGGCCAGGCTGAGGGCCGGAAGCAGGGGCGGGAAGGCGGCGGTACAGTCGCCGCCCATGAGCCGTTCCGACACCTCGCCGCCGGTGATCCGCAGCCTGCTGGAGACCGACCTCTACAAGTTCACGATGTGGCAGGCGATGCTGCACCGGCATCCGCAGGCGCAGGCCGAGTACCGCTTCGCCTGCCGCAACACGCCGCAGTACCCGCTCGCGACGCTGGTGGCCGACCTGGAGCGCGAACTGGACCACCTGTGCGCGCTGACCTTCCGGCCGGACGAGCTCGACTACCTGCGCGGCCTGCGCTTCATGAAGCCGGACTTCATCGACCTGCTGCGCATCTTCCGTTTCCAGCGCGTCTTCATTTCGGTGCGCGCGGACGGCGAGCGGCTCGAGATCATCGTGCGCGGCCCGCAGGTGCATGTGATGGGCTTCGAGATCTTCGTGCTGGCGATGGTCAACGAGCTGTACTTCCGACGCTTCGATGCCGCGCCGGCGATCGAGGAAGGCCGGCGCCGGCTCAAGCGCAAGGTCGAGACGGTCCGTGCCTTCGTCCGCGACGAGGCGCCGCGCCGCCACCCGTTCCAGTTCTTCGACTTCGGCCTGCGCCGGCGTTTCTCCGGCGCCTGGCACGAGGAGGTGCTGCGCACGCTGCGCGACGAGCTGCCGGAGACCTTCCGCGGCACGTCCAACGTGCTGCTGGCCAAGGAGCTGGGGCTGGTGCCGATCGGCACGATGGCGCACGAGTACCTGCAGGCCTACCAGGCCACCGGCGTGCGGCTGCGCGACCACCAGAAGGCGGCGCTCGAGAACTGGGTGCAGGAGTACCGCGGCGACCTGGGCATCGCGCTCACCGACGTGATCGGCATGGACGCGTTCCTGGCTGATTTCGACCTCTACTTCGCCAAGCTCTTCGACGGGCTGCGCCACGATTCGGGCGATCCGGTCGAATGGGGCGAGAAGGCGCTGGCGCACTACGAGCAGCTGCGCATCGACGCCAACACCAAGCGGCTGGTGTTCTCCGACGCGCTGGACATGCCCAAGGCGCTGGCGCTGTACCGGCATTTCGCGGACCGCGTCCAGCTGGGCTTCGGCATCGGGACCCAGCTCAGCAACGACATGGGGCTGCCGACGCTGAACATCGTCATCAAGCTGACCCACGTCAATGGACAGCCGGTGGCCAAGCTCTCCGACAGCCCCGGCAAGACCATGTGCGAGGACCAGACCTTCCTGGCCTACCTGCGGCAGGTGTTCAAGGTGCCGAGTCCGCGATAGGCGCACGCGTCCTGCGACGGTCGCTGGCCGCGCTCAGTCCCGGTGCGCCGTGATGCGATGGATCACCGGGCCCGCCAGCAGCGGCGTGGGCTTGCCCTCGACCCAGTCCTGGTGCCCCGCGCCGTAGAACGGCGACATCGGATGGCCGCTCTGCCCGCCCGCCATCGACAACCAGCCTTGTTCCTCGCGGCCCGGCGAGACGACCAGCCGCTCCGACTGCCCGAAGGCCGGCCCGGCCACATGCGGCAGGTTGCTGTCGCCCGACTGCGGCACCGACGGCATGTCCAGCCAGCGCGACAGCGCCGGGATCGCCTTGGCCAGCGGATGCTGGATGCGACTGGCGTTCTGCGCGCCCCAGGTGGCGCCGCCGAGGTTGCCGTCCGGCGCGATTTCGCGGGCCGCGGCGTCCAGCTGCGCCAGCAGCAACGCATCCCAGCTCGCGTAGGCCGCCGGCAGCAGGTGCCCGGGACGCTCGTCGAGCGCGCGCGCCGCGCTGTACTCGAACTGGTTGCGCCAGCGGATGCGGCGCTTCGGGTCGAGCTGCCGATCGCCCAGCGCGGGCAGCGTCCACGCATCCCACAAGGTATCGAGCACCCGCAGCCGCGCCTGGCGCACCAGGCGGTAGGCGGCCGAGTCCGCGTCGGCGCGCCCGTTCCAGTTCTCGAGCAGCTGCACGAACGCGCGGTGCGTCGGATGGGTCGCGGCATCGCTGCGCGCCACCGCCAGCAGCCGAGCCGCCCAGGTCTTCATGAAGCGCGCCTCGTCGTCGTGATGGATCGCGCCGATCGAGGCTTCGTCATGCTTGTCGCGCGCCGAGAGCCGGTCGCGGATCTGCTGTGCGCGGGCGCCGAGATCGAAGCCGCCGTCGCCGAGCAGCTCGCCGGGCGCGCCATCCAGCTGGCGGTTGTTGGCGGTCCACAGCTGGCCCTGCGCCGGCGAGAGCACCTGCGGCGCCCGGTCCGGGTCGAGCCACTCGCGGCGCATCGCACCCGGCGCGACGAAGCGCCCGAACCCCTCCGGCAGCCCCGGCTGCGCCCACAACCGGCCGGCGATGGTCCAGCCGATCTGGCCGTCGCGGTCGGCGGCGATCAGGTTCTGGTGCGGCATGCCGGCGCGCTGCGCCAGCCCCAGCGCGTCGCTGACATGGCGCATCCGCAGCATCCGGTCCAGCTCGAGGTTGTAGGCCGCGCCCTGATGCGCGACCCAGTGCAGCGCGAAGCGGCGGTCGCCGTCGCTGGCCACGATCGGCGCGCCGTCGATCTCGCTGACCGTCATCGTCACCGCGGGGCCGCCGTGGACCTCCAGGGTCTCGATGTGCGTCGAGCTCTTGGCGTCGGGCGGCACCTCGACCCAGTCGAACCACTGGCCGTAGGCATTCGTGAAGCCCCAGGCCACCGCGCCGTTGCTGCCCACGACCATGGCCGGCAGGCCCGGCAGCGTCACGCCGGCGGCGCGCAGGCCGTTCGCGCCGCTGCCGATCTGGAACTGCGCGCGGTACCAGATCGCCGGCACGCCCAGGCCCAGGTGCATGTCGTCGGCCAGGATCGCGCCGCCGTGCGTCGAGCGCGAACCGGCGACCGCCCAGTTGTTGCTGCCCAGCACCGGCGGCTCCGCGCGGGCGCTCGCCGGCGAGGCCGCGGGACCGGGGACGGATGCGCTGGCCGGCGCCTCGGGCGCTGGAGCGCGACGCAGGTCCAACTGCTCGGGCGTCGGCATCGGCGGCGGCGCCAGCTGGCTGCCGTCGAGCGCCGCGTCCCAGCGGCCGCCCCGCGGGCTGAGCCAGTCGAAGACCGCGTCGCCGGCGCGCTCGCGCAGCACCGCGCGCTCGAAGCCGGCCTCGAAGCTGGTCCCCTGCAGCATGAAGTACATCTCCGCGATCACCAGCAGCGAGTCCACCGGCGTCCAGTCCTGCGGCCGCGCGCGCAGCAGCAGGTAGGGCCAGGGCCGCATCGGCAGCGCATGCAGCCCGGCGTTGACGCCCTCGGTGTAGGCCAGCAGCAGCAGCCGGTCCTCGCCGGAAAGCTGCTCGAAGCGATCGGTCAGCCGCGCCCGCAGCCGATGCACGCGCCGCGTGCGATCGCGCTCCAGCGCCTTGTCCCCGAACAGCGCGGACAGCTCGCCGGCGGCCGAGCGGCGCGTCAGGTCCATCTCGAAGAAGCGTTCCTGCGCATGGGCGAAGCCCAGCCCGCGCGCCACGTCCAGCCGCGTGCGGCCCTCGACGACCAGCGTGCCGAGCGCGTCGCGGCCCAGGCTCACCGGCGCGCTCAGGCCGGGGATCGCGGCGTCGCCGTCGAGCTGCGGCAGGCTGGCGCGCACGCTGGTCCAGACGCCGAGCGCCAGCGCGATCAGCAGCAGCGGCAGCCCGATCAGGGCCCGCACCAGCCAGCGTCGGGGCGCGCCGGGTCGGCGGTGGCTGTCCTTGGCGCTCTTGTCGTTCATCGATGGGCTCTCCGCTTGCGGGCCGGGATTGTGCGTGCGCCTGGCAACAGGATCGCTACAGCGTTTCCCTAGAATCCCGCGCCATGTTCCGAGACGACCGCGACCCTACCAAATCCGCCGGCCTGCCGCCCGAGCCGTCCCGTCGCCGCTGGCTGCTTGCCGCCGGTGCCGCCGGCCTGGGCGTGCTGGGCGGCTGCACGACGCTGTCGCCCACCAGCGCGCCGACGCCGGTGGTGACCACGCCCGACCCCGAGCTGCCCACGCCGGTCACGCCCAAGCCGGTGCCCAAGCCCCCGCGCCTGGGCCTGGCGCTGGGTGGCGGCGCCGCGCGCGGTTTCGCCCACATCGGCGTGATCCAGGTGCTGGAGGAAAACGGCATCAAGGTCGACCTGGTCTGCGGCACCTCGGCCGGCAGCCTGGTGGGGGCGCTCTACGCGGCCGGACGCAGCGGCAAGGAGCTGCAGACCGTCGCCGAGGCGATGGACGAGGGCGCGATCACTGACTGGACCTTCCCGATGCGCGGCCTGATCCGCGGCGAGGCGCTGGCGCGCTACGTCCGGCAGATGACCGGCAACCGCGGGCTGGAGCAGCTGCCGCTGCCGCTGGGCATCGTCGCGACCGACCTGGGCGACGGCTCGCCCATCCTGTTCCGCCAGGGCGACGTGGGCACCGCGGTGCGGGCGTCCAGCGCGGTGCCGGCGGTGTTCCAGCCGGTGAAGATCGGCAACCGCGAGTACGTCGACGGCGGCCTGGTGGCGCCGGTGCCGGTGCGCTTCGCCCGGCAGATGGGCGCGGAACTGGTCATCGCCGTCGACATCGGCGAGCCGCCCGATCCCAAGATCCCCGGCGACGCGATGCGCATGCTGCTGCAGACCTTCTCGATCATGGGCAAGTCGATCAACCAGTACGAGCTGCAGGGCGCCGACGTGGTGCTGCGGCCCAAGCTGGACGGCTTCAGCGGCTCGGACTTCAGCACCCGGCGCCGCGCGATCACGCTGGGCCGCGAGGTGGCGACGGCGATGCTGCCGGAGATCCGCCGCAAGATCGCCGCGAAGACGCGCTGATCGGCGGGAGCGGGGCGCCTAGAGGCGCTCGCCGCGCGCGCTGGCCTCGATCAGCTTGTTCAGCCGGGCCAGCTGGGTCTCGGGCTTCTTCGCGCTGAGGATGTGCCAGATGCTGGTGCGGCGGTAGCCGTCGGGCTGCTGCTGGAAGAAGGCCCAGGCGACCGGATGCCGCATGAAGACGACCTCGTGGGCCGGCGTCAGTTCCACCAGTTCCTTGGGCTGCTCGAACGCATAGACCCGCGAGCGCTCCTCCTGGCGGCGCTCGAAGGCGGCCAGCCCGGCCGGCTTCATGCGACCTTCCTGGATCAGCGCCTCGGCGCGGGCGATGTTGACCGCGCTCCAGATCGACACCGCCTTGCGCGGCGTGAAGCGGATCTTGTAGCGCTTGTCGTCGATGCGGGTGCGCACGCCGTCGATCCAGCCATGGCAGAGCGCCTCGTCGACCGACTCCGGCCAGGCGAGGCTGGGTTCGCCGGTGGCGCGCTTGTGGAAGCCGACCACGACCTCGGTGGCCGTGGCGGCGTGCTGGTCGAGCCAGTCGCGGAACTCGGCGGCGCTGGCGAAGAAGATCGGGGTGCGGGTGGCCATGGGCCGCGAGTATGCCCCGGTACCGGGCTCGGCCTGGCAGCAGCGCCGGTGCCCGTGGCGCGCGTTTTGCCCTTGGACAGGAAGCGCCGGTCGCCGTGGGCGCGGCCGCCGCCGCCGGACGCGTCGGTCGCCGTCGGCCCGCGAGGAGGGGTTGGGGTCAGCTTTTTGCGTACGTGTACGCAATGACGAAGGTCCCGTCCCTGCGCGGGTTCACGAGGATTGGATGCGGTCTCCAGCGTGAGATAACGTACGCCGACAATAACCTTTGAATGCAGGAACGCCGTGGCACACATCGATCAGCACACCGACCGCGAGCGGCCCCGGCTGCGCCGCGGCCCCGCCGAGATGGCCGCGCTCAAGCGCGAGATGCTGGAGCGCGCTCGCAAGATCTACCGGGACGAAGGCGTGGAGGCGCTGAGCATGCGGCGCCTGGCGCAGGAGCTGGGGATCTCGACGATGGCGATCTACAGCTACTTCGAGAGCAAGAAGGCGCTGCTGGACGGGCTGTGGATCGAGGTCTTCGAGGCGCTGACCGACGAGCTGCTGGACGCCTCCAAGGACCAGCGCGCCCCGCGCAAGGTACTGGAGGCTCACACCCGCTGCCTGCTGGACTTCTGGGAGCGACATCCGGAGCAGTTCCGGATGATCTACATGTCGCTGACCCAGACGGGCTCGCTGGAGGAGATCGGCCAGTCGCAGCAACCGGTCTACAACCGGCTGCTGGGCCTGATGCGGGAGCGGGTGGCGGCCTGCGCGCCGGAGGGCTTCGAGCCCGATGAAACCGCGATCCGGCTGATCTGCGACCAGATGTCGGTGCGCACCATGGGCTACCTGATGATGGTGATCGGCCTGCCGCGTTACCCGCTGTACGACCGCGAGGCGCTGCGCGAGTTCACCGTGCAGGGCGTGCTGCGCGACGTGGCGGACCAGTTCGCCCGCTTCGCCTCGGGGGCGAACGCGGCGACGCCGGTGGTGTCGTACGGCGACTGATCCGCACCAAAAAAAAGCCCAGCATGAAGCTGGGCTTGAAGGGCACTTGGGAAGCCAAGCTTCCTTGGGTACCGAGGAGACAACCGTTGCGGCAACTCTCGAAACGCTCAGGCCGTGGCGCGCTTGGCGGTACGGGTGGCGTTCTGGGTGGCCTTCACCGCCGTGCTGGTCACGGCGTTGAAATTCGATTCAGCGATCTCGGAGGCCTGCTTGGCAGCCTTGTGCAGGCTTTCGTAAGCGTTGTTGGCCGCGGCGACCGCCGACTTCACCAAAGCAACAGCATTTTCCGTGCCAGCCGGGGCGTTCTTGGTCGCGTTGTCGACGACGGCGCCGAACTTGACCTGGGCGTCGGCGACTTGCGACTCGGCCAGCTTGACAAATTCCGACGAGGTCGACGAGGCGATGTCGTACAGGTGACGGCTGTAGGCGACGGCCTTCTCGGCGGTCGGTTGCAGCAGCGAGGCCTGCAGGGCCCACAGTTCCTGCGGATCCTTGACCGTGATGGCCTGCTGGGCGGTTTCGGCGGCTTCGCCGAGCGCGGTCTTGGCGACCTGCAGGTTCAGCTCGACCAGCTTCTCGTAGCCTTCGAAGGCCTTGGCCGTCAGGCCGAACAGGGAAGCTTGCAGGTTCTTTTGTTGGTCGAGCACTTGGTCAGCGGTCAGCATGCGAGATCTCCTTTGAGAGTGATGTCAGCCAGGGGAAATGCGGCAGGCTGAGCGCCGTTGCTGACCTTTGTTGCGGTGCAGCATGAACTCAGTATAGGACCGTCGACGACGATTGCAAGCACTTTTTGTGCATCGCAGCAAAATCCGGGAAACCGGCCTGACGGCGCGGCACGGCGGGCTCTGCTAGCGTCCCGGACCATGCTTGCCTTCCATTACGACCATTTGACGCTGGCCCTGCCGCCCGGGCATCGCTTCCCGCAGTCCAAGTACCAGATGCTGCGCGAGCGGGTGGAGCGCGAGCCCGGCGTGATGCGCCCGCGGGTGGCCGAGGCGGCCGGGATCGAGGCGCTGGCGCTGGTGCACACGCCGGACTACATCGACGCCGTGATGCACGGCACCCTGAGCGCGGCGGCGCAGCGCGAGATCGGCTTCCCCTGGGGGCCGGCGCTGCCGCGGCGCTCGCTGTGCTCGGTCGGGGCGACGATCGCGGCGGCCCGGGCCGCCCTGGAAGAGGGCGTGGCCGCCAGCCTGGCGGGCGGGACGCACCATGCGTATGCGGACAAGGGCAGCGGCTTCTGCGTCTTCAACGACGTGGCGGTGGCCGCGCGCCTGATGCAGGCGGATTGGCACCGCCGCCATCCGGGGCGCCCCGGCCTGCGGGTGCTGGTGGTGGACCTGGACGTCCACCAGGGCAACGGCACGGCCAGCATCTTTCAGGACGACGACAGCGTGTTCACCTTCTCCGTCCACGGGGAGAAGAATTTCCCCTTCCGCAAGGAGGCGAGCGACCTGGATGTCGGCCTGCCCGACGCCTGCGGGGACGCGGTCTACCTGGACGCGCTGCAGACCGCGCTGGCCGAGGTCTGGCGGCGCCTGGCCGACCGCCCGCCGGGGCTGGCCTTCTACCTGGCCGGCGCCGATCCGCACGAGGGCGACCGGCTCGGCCGCCTCAAGCTCAGCGCCGACGGGTTGCTGCGCCGCGACCGGATGGTGCTGGACGCGCTGGTCGAGCGCCGCATCCCGGTGGCGCTGAGCATGGCCGGCGGCTACGGCGAGGACCTGGCCGTGACCGTCGAGGTGCAGATGCGCACGCTGGGCGCGGCGGCGCAGGCCTGGGCGCGCTGGCGCGACAGTAGCCCGCGCGACACCTGACCCCGCGCGGCGGTGGAAGAATCGCCGCCATGTCCTCCATGTCCGCCAACCACCCCGGCGCCTCCACGCCCGAGCCACGCCCGGCCCCCGAGCCGCGCCAGGCCTTCGCCCGTTTCCAGCCGGTGCCCACGCGCTGGATGGACAACGACGTCTACGGCCATCTGAACAACGTCGTCTACTACAGCCTGTTCGACACGGCGGTGAACCGCTACCTGATCGAGCAGGGCGCGCTGGACCTGCACCATGGCACCGTCATCGGCCTGGTCATCGAGACGCACTGCAACTTCTTCGCCTCGCTGGCCTTCCCGCAACTCGTGGACGCTGGCCTGCGGGTGACGAAGCGCGGCCGTTCCAGCGTCCGCTACGAGATCGGCCTGTTCGCCGAGGGCGAGCCGCTGTGCGCCGCGCGCGGGCACTTCGTCCACGTCTATGTCGACCGGGAGACGCGCCGCCCGGTGGACGCGCTGCCCGACACCTACCAGCAAGCGCTGCGAGCGCTGGAGATGCCATGACCCTGCCCGACCCGCTGCCCAATCCGTTCACGCCGCCCACGCCCGAGCAATCCGCGGCGGTGGACGCCGCCATCGTGACCCGCCATTCGATGCGCGCCTTCCTGCCCACGCCGGTGCCGCGCGCGCTGATCGAGGAACTGCTGGCCGTGGCGGCGCGGGCGCCCTCGGGCACCAACACCCAGCCCTGGCAGGTCCATGTGCTGACCGGTGGCGCGAAGGAGCGGCTGGTGGCGCGCATCCAGTCGGTCTACGACGACCCGGAGGAACTGGCCACCCACAGCGAGGAGTATGCCTACTACCCGCGCGAGTGGGTCTCGCCCTACATTGATCGCCGCCGCAAGGTCGGCTGGGACCTGTACGGACTGCTGGGCATCACCAAGGGCGACAAGCTGCGCATGCATGAGCAGCACGGCCGCAACTACCGCTTCTTCGACGCGCCGGTGGGCCTGATGTTCACCATCGACCGGGTGATGCAGCAGGGCAGCTGGCTGGATTACGGCATGTTCCTGCAGAACATCATGGTGGCGGCGCGCGGCCGCGGCCTGCACACCTGCCCGCAGGCGGCCTTCACCCAGTTCCACCGCGTGATCGCCGAGGAATTAGGCCTCGCGCCCAACCAGCAGGTGGTCTGCGGGATGTCGCTGGGCTACGCGGACCCGGCGGCGATCGAGAACACGCTGGTCACCGAGCGCGATCCGGTGGCCGCGTTCACCCGCTTCCTCGAGTGAGGGACACGCGGACGCCGAGGTGGGCGATCCGCGTGCAGCCTCCCGGGACCCTCGGCCTACAGTTGGCGCTTTCCTGCACGGAGATGCGCCCATGAGCAAGCCCAGCGTCCTGGTGGCCCGCAAGACCTTCGACGACATCGTCGACCGGCTGCGCCCTCACTTCGAGGTCGAGGCCAACGACAGCGACACGGGCTGGTCCCAGGACGAACTGATCCGCCGCCTGCAGGGCAAGGCCGGCGCGTACATCGCCGGCGGCGACCGCATCGACGCGAAGCTGCTCGACGCCTGCCCCCAACTGAAGGCCGTCTGCACGATGGCCGTGGGCTACAACAACATCGACGTGGCCGCCTGCACCGCGCGCGGCGTGGTCGTGACCAACGCGCCGGACGTGCTGACCGAAACCACCGCGGACTTCGGCTTCGCGCTGATGATGGCGACGGCGCGACGCATCACCGAGAGCGAACACTTCCTGCGCCGCGGCGAGTGGAAACAATGGTCGGTGACCATGTTCGCCGGCGCCGACGTGCACGGCGCGACGCTGGGCGTGCTCGGCATGGGTCGCATCGGCGCGGCGATCGCGCGGCGCGGGCACCTGGGCTTCGGCATGCCGGTGCTGTATCACAACCGCTCGCGCCTGCCGGCCGACCAGGAAGCACCGCTCGGTGCGCAGTGGGTCGAAAAGGACGAATTGCTGCGACGCGCGGACCACCTGATCATCGTGGTGCCCTACAGCGCGTCGTCGCACCACCTGATCGGCGAGCGCGAGCTCCGCTTGATGAAGAAGACAGCGACGCTCACCAACATCGCGCGCGGCGGGGTCGTGGATGACGCGGCACTGGCGGCGGAGCTCAAGGCCGGCACCATCGCCGCGGCAGGGCTGGACGTGTTCGAAGGGGAGCCGACCGTGCATCCCGACCTGCTCGCGTGCGAGAACGTGGTGCTCACCCCCCACATCGCCAGCGCCACCATCGCGACGCGGCGGGCGATGAGCAACCTCGCCGTCGACAACCTGATCGCCGCGCTCACGGGTGGAGTGCCGCCGACGGCGTTGAATCCGGAAGTGCTGCGGGGGTGAGGGCGCCTGCCTGCGATGGACGGCGCGCTGGCCGCCATGGCATGGGGCCGCAGGCGGCAAGCGCCTGAACCCCAAGCCATGCCGTCCCCCACCATCGGCGTCCTGCCACGGTTTGGGTGTGGCGTCCTGCCAAGGTTTGGGTGTGGTGGACTGCCGCGGTTCCTCTGTCCCCTCTCCCCCGCGAGGGGGAGAGGGTTAGGGTGAGGGGGCATCGCACGGCACCACTGTCGTACTTCGACGCCCCCTCACCCCTCCCTCTCCCCGCAAGCGGGGAGAGGGTGAAAGAAATGTGGCGGGGACGTCAGGGCTGGCGCTGAGAGAATCGCTCGATGACTTTCGTTGACCTGCTGCATCTCGCCCTCTCCGGGGTGATCGTGATCCTCCTCATCGCCGTCTGGCTCACGCTGCGACGACAGTCCGGCGCGGATCCGGCGGCGACCATGGGCCCGCTGCTGCAGCAGTCCGGGGAACGCCTGGAGCGCCTGGAGCGGGCGCTGCGCGATGAGCTGGGTCGCGTGAACACCGGCCTGCGCGAGGAAGTCGGCCGCGGGAACGCCGGCCTGCGCCAGGAGACGCTGACGACGCTGACCCAGTTCCAGCAGGCGCTGTTGACGCAGGGCGGCGATACGGCGCGCTCGCAGAACGAGCAGATCGACGCCTTCCGCGTGCAGCTGGCGCAGCTGCAGCAGTCGCTGGCGCAGCAGGCCGCGACCGCGCGCGAGGCGCAGGACGCTGCCGCCGCGCGCACGACCACGGTGCTGACGGAGCAGCTGCAGGCGCTGGCCCAGCGCAACGAGGCGGGCCTGGCGGAAACCCGTCGCACGGTGGAGGCCCGGCTGCAGTCGATCCAGCAGGACAACGAGAAGAAGCTCGAGCAGATGCGGGCGACCGTCGACGAGAAGCTGCACGCGACGCTGGAGCAGCGCCTGGGCGAGAGCTTCAAGCAGGTCGCCGAGCGGCTGGAGCAGGTCTACCGGGGCCTGGGCGAGATGCAGACGCTGGCGCGCGATGTGGGTTCGCTGAACCGGGTGCTGACCAACGTCAAGACGCGCGGGATCTTCGGCGAGGTGCAGCTCGCGGCGCTGCTGGAACAGGTGTTCACGCCGGAGCAGTACGCGGCCAACGTCGAGACGGTGCCGGGCAGCGGCGGGCGCGTCGAATTCGCGCTGAAGCTCCCCGGGCAGCGCGACGACGGCAAGCCGATCTGGCTGCCGATCGACGCCAAGTTCCCGCGCGAGGATTACGAGCGCCTGCTGGAGGCGCAGGAGCGCGCCGACGCGCCGGCGGCGGAACTGGCCGGCCGGGCGATCGAGACGCGGCTGCGGCTGGAAGCCAAGACCATCCGCGAGAAGTACCTGGGCCCGCCGCATACGACCGACTTCGCCCTGCTGTTCCTGCCCACCGAGGGCCTGTATGCCGAGGCGCTGCGTCGCCCCGGCCTGAGCGAGGCGCTGCAGCGCGAGCACAAGGTGATGCTGGTCGGCCCGACGACGCTGCTGGCGACGCTGTCCAGCCTGCAGATGGGCTTCCGCACGCTGGCGCTGGAGAAGCGCTCGGCCGAGGTGTGGGAGGTGCTGTCGGCGGTGAAGACGGAGTTCGGCAAGTTCGGCGACGTGCTGGCCAAGACGAAGAAGAAGCTCGAGGAAGCGAGCAACACGATCGATGCCGCCGAGGTCCGCACCCGCGCGATGACGCGCCGGCTCAAGACGGTCGAGGCGCTGCCCGAGGACCAGATGTCCCGCGTGCTGCAGCTCGGCGCCACGGACGCGCCCGACGAGGAAGGCGCCGCCGGATGAGCGACCGGCCCGGCTCGACGCCCCCGCGTGCGCCCGGGCCCGCGCCTGTCGGCACGACGGTCGACCGCGTCGCAGACGCCGGGCCAACGGCCAGTGCTCCTCGCGGGCCCGCGCCTGTCTGCACGAACGCAGACGCGATCGACGCCCCGAGTCCTTCGGTGGATTTGCAGACTCCGCCAATGCCAACGCCGACTCCGGTGGCGGGGTACACCGGCCTGAGCGTCGGCTTCGCGGCGGTGATCGCCTCGCTGGTGGCGGTGCATGCGTGCATGGCCACGACGCGGGTCGCGGCGACGCTGTGGGTGCTGCACCAGGGCTACGGCGGTGGTTTCGTCGGCGTGCTGCTGAGCCTGTTCGCGGTCGCGCCGCTGGGGCTGTCGATGTGGGCCGGCCGGCTGGCCGACCGCCACGGCTTTCATCGGCCGGTCGGCATCGGCGTGGCGATGGCCTTCGCCGGCGCGGTGCTGGCGCTGGCCGCGCAGCTGCTGGGCTGGTTGTGGCTGCTGGCGCTGGGCTGCCTGCTCTGTGGCGGCGCGGTCGCCGTCTCCGCGGTTGCGATCCAGCGCGAGGCCGGCCTGATGGCCCGCGATGCCTCGCAGCTCAAGCGCGTGTTCAGTTGGGTGGCGCTGGGGCCGGCGCTGTCCAACGCGCTGGCGCCGGTGATCACCGGCATCGTCATCGACCTGGCGGGCTTCAGCGCCGCGCTGGTGCTGTCGACCCTGCTGCCGCTGGCGGCCTGGGCGGTGGCGCTGCGCGTGCCGCGGCAGGCCGCGGCGCCGCTGGCGACCGGCGCCAAGCCGCGACCCGCCTGGGACCTGCTGAAGGACCGCGGCCTGCGCAACCTGCTGATCGTGAACGTCGCGATGTCCTCGTGCTGGGATGCCCACAGCTTCGTTGTCCCGGTCGTCGGCCACGCGAAAGGCTTGTCGGCCTCGAGCATCGGCCTGGTGCTGGGCAGCTTCGCCGCCGCGGCGACGCTGGTCCGTCTGGCCATCGTGCGCTGGGCCCATCACATCGACGAGGTCAAGGCGCTGCGCGCGGCGATGGCCATCGCCACCGTGACGCTGATCGTCTATGCCTGGCTGCCCGGCACGCTGGGGCTGATGGCGGGCTCGGCGGTGCTGGGGCTGGCGCTTGGCGCGGTGCAGCCGATGGTGCTGGCCACGATGCACCAGGTCACGCCGCCCGACCGACACGGCCAGGCGCTGGGGCTGCGAATGCTGGCGTCCAACGGCGCGACGGTGGCGATGCCGCTTGGCTTCGGCGCGCTGGCCGCGATCAGCGTCGCGGCGGCGCCGCTGTGGCTGATGGCCTCGGTGCTGGTGGGCGCGCAGTTCGCCGCCAGAGAGATGGGCCGCTCGACGCGCTGACGCAAGAGCGGTGTTGGCTGATTCCCTCTCCCGCTGACGGGAGAGCGAGGGTGCGCGCAAAAGCGGCGTTGACTGAACGCCTCTCCCGCTGGCGGTAGAGGGCTGGAGTGCGCAAGAGCAGCGTTGGCCGAAGGATTCCCTCTCCCGCTTGCGGGAGAGGGTAGGGTGAGGGCCAACGGCCAACGGCCGACGCAGTGCGCCCGCTTCGTTTGCCGTTCCGTTCGTCGGCGTGCCAACCACCCTCACTCGCCCGGCGCCATCGCGACCTGCCGGCGCGCCTCCTTGTGCTTCATCGCCACATACTCCTCGAGCGACTGCTCATGCAGCTGGCGCGCATAGCGCTCGGTCGCCGCGAACCAATCGCGCAGGCGCCGGTCCAGCCGCTGGTCGGAGGGCGTGGACAGCGTGTCGAGGTAGGACTCGATCGCCAGGAAATAGCGCATCGTGTTGCGTTCCGCGATGCCCTGGATCCCGCCGACATAGCGCGGCTGACCATCCTCCTCGCGGCCGACCACGGTGAAGCCGACCTTGTCCCGGCCCGAGGTCGCCAGATAGGCGTTCGTCGCCACCCGCGCGGCGAAGTTGTTCATGTACGCATACCGCAGCCGCACGAAGCTGCGCCTGGCGTCCAGCGGCACCGCCTCCAGCGTGAGCCGGTAGTGGCTGGTCCCCATCGGTCCCTTGTTCGCGCTCATCTCGACGAGCAGGTACTGCGGCTGCGCCGCCAGCACCTGGAAGCGGAAGTCGAGCGCATAGGCATCCTCGATCGGCTGGTCGAACTTGCGACCGATCGCCATGTGCAGCGTCGCGCCGGGCGCGGCGTCGTCCTCGACCGCGCAGCGCTTGACGTTGGCCGGCAGCGTGAGCACATCGCACCACGCCCCGGCGTCGCGCAGCGCGCCGGCCAGCGTCGCGAAGCTGTGCTGGACGACGGCATGCATCTCGCCGGTCGGCCGTTCGGTGTCGTTCACCGAGCTCAGGACGATCGGCCGCTGGAAGGGACTGCGCGCCAACTGCGGCGCGAGCTGCTCGTACTGGGCACGCAGGCCCGCGCCTTGCTGCGCCGAGACCTCCGTCGCGAGCAGCAGCAGCCCCAGCAGCAGCGCCGCATGGGACAGCCAGAACATCACGCCGTGATGGCCGGGGCCGTGGCGACCGTGCCTCGGACGCCCGGCATGGAAGAGGGACGGGAGGGAACGCATGGCGAACTCCATCGCTCGACCGAAGGGTCGTTGATCCACCTTAATGGCGGGGCGGGGGGCGGTCTGTCGGACAAGGCCGCATCGCGTCGTCGGGCCGGCGCGCCCCGCGCACACGGTGTTGGGAAGCCGGGGGCCTTCGCCTAGGATGCGGCGCGGCGATGATGAGGGCGGGGCAATGAAGCCGCCCACGGGCGCGCCATGAAGCGAGGGACGATGACACGCGAGATGAGGGCTGGATCGAACGGACCGCGAGGCATGCGGGCCCCGCAACGCGGCGCGCTGCGATGGCCTTCGCGCTGGGCCTGGGCCCAAGCGGTGCTGGCGTTGGCGGTGACGGCGGTCGTCGCGCTGCTGTGGTTCGCGCGCCCGCAGGCCGGACCGATCGCGCGGCTCGACGGCCTCGTGCAGGACGCGCAAACCCAGTGGCGCGGTCGGCTCGCGCCCGGCACGAGCTACCCGATCACGCTCGTGCAGTTCGATGACGCCAGCGCCGCGCGCTTCGGCAGCATGGCGCCGGCGCGACCGCTGCTCGCCGAGGCGATCGCGCGGGTGCAGGCCGCTCAGCCTCGCCTCATCGCGATCGACCTGCCGATGCAGGACGCGCGGCCCGACGGCGACGCCGCGCTGGCGGCCGCCATGCGCGGTGGCGCGCCGGTGCTGCTGCCGTTCGCGCTGCCGCCCGCCTCGATCTCCGCGGCCTCCGTCTCGCCCACCGCCCCCTTGCCCCCAGCCGAAGCGCCGGCACTCGAGCCAGCCGCGGCCGTACCGCCCGCGCTGCGCGCCCAGGCCTTCCTCAACGTCGAGGGCGAGCCCCGCAGCGCGCTGCGTCCGGCGCGCGCGGACTCGCCGCCGGAGCCGCTGCTGTCGGCGGCGAAGTCGCTGGGCCATGCGCAGCTGGTGCGCGAGGCCGACGGCGCGGTGCGTCACGAGTTGCCGGCCCTGCCGCTGGACGGCGCGGCCTATCCGTCGCTGGCGCTGCGCATTGCCGGCGACGCGATGCGTCAGCCCTGGTCCGAGGCCACGCTGCGCTGGAGTCGCGACCTGCGCTGGGGCACGCTGCGCGTGCCGCTGGACCTGCTGTCGCGCCAGGGCGTGAATCCCTACGGCCCGGCCGGCACCTTTCCGTCGGTGTCGCTGGCCGACCTGCTCGACGGCAAGGTGCCCGACGAGGCGCTGCGCCACCGCATCGTGATCCTGGGCGTGTCGGCGCGCGGGGCCGGCGCCGCTTTCCCCACGCCGTTCGACGCCGGCCTGCCCGACGCGGAGCGGCTCGCGACCGTCGTCGACAACCTCCTGACCGGCCGCACGCTGACGCGACCGTCCTGGGCTCCGCTCGCGGAGCTGGCCGCGCTGCTGGCGCTGCCGCTGCTGTGCGCGGCGCTGCTGGCACGCGGCCGGTTGTGGCTCGGACTGCTTGGCGTCGCGCTGCTGGTGGGCGCAGGCCTGGCCGCGGCGCAGTGGGCCTTCGAGGACCGCTTCCTCGTGCTTGCGCTCGGCCATCCGCTGCTGGCGGTCGCCGCGGCGAGCGTGGGCGTGCTCGGCCTGCGCGGGCTCGCCGCCTGGTCGCGACGGCGGGCGGCGTGGCGTCGCCTGAAACTCAGCGAGGAACGCCATGTGCTCGCCGCGCAGGGCGCCAACGACGGCCTCTGGGACTGGGACATCGCGACGGACCGGCTGGAGGTGTCGGCGCGATGGCTGGCGCTGATGGGCGACGCGGCGAGCGGTGCGGGCGGCGGCAGTGACGCAGCTGTCGGTGCCAGTGCCCGTGCGAGCGCCCGTGCAAGCGCCGCTGCTGGCGCTGCTACCGGTGCAGGTACTGATGCTGTTGCCGGAGCTCGGTCCAACGAAAGGCCGGACGGCATCGCGCGCTTCACGCGTCCGTTGGACGACGCGGCCGCCGGCCCGTTCCGCGCCGATCTCGACGCACACCTGCAGGGCCGCAGCCTGCAGTTCCACCATGTCCTGCGCTTCGAGCAGGGCGGCCAGCGGCGCGCACTGCTGGCGCGGGGCGTCGCGGTGCGGCGCGACGGCAAGCCGGTGCGCATGGCCGGCGCCCTCACGGACCTCAGCGAGCAGGAGCGTCTGCACGAGCAGGCTGAGCAGGATGCGCTGCGCGACCGCCTGACTGGCTTGCCGAACCGAGCGCTGTTCATGGAGCTGATCGCCCAGCGCCTGGCGAATCCGACCCCCGGCGTGCCGATCGGTCTGGTGCTGCTGGGCCTGGACGATTTCCGCGCGTTCGCCGAGCGCCAGGGGCCGGTCGCCGCTGACGCGGTGCTGGTCGAATGCGCCCGGCGCCTGGCCGGCGGCACGGGCCGGGCGGCGCGCGCGGGCCGCGTGGTCGCGCGGCTCGGCGCGGACCAGTTCGGCGTGCTCTTCGACGCCCGCATCGAGGCCGGCGCGCTGGTCGACCGCGTGCCCGAATGGGCGCTGGCGCGCATCGAGGAGCCGTTCCTGTTCGAGACGATCGAGGAAGCGAGCGCGGGCTCGAGAACCGGCGCGCACCGCCTGACCGCCAGCGCGGGGTGGGCCTTCACGGGGCAGGGCAACTTCAGCCCGGACGACCTGCTTGCCGCCGCCGAAAGCGCGCTGGCTCGCGCCAAGGCCGCCGGCACGGGCCACGCGCGCCTGTTCGACCCGACGCAGCCGCGCATCGAGGCGTCCCGGCGCGCGCTGCGCGAGGACCTCGAGCGCGGCCTGCAGGCGGGGGAATTCCAGCTGGACTACCTGCCGATCGTCAGGCTGTCGGACCGCGCGCTGCTCGGCTTCGAGGCGCTGATCCGCTGGCGGCATCCCAGCCGCGGCCCGGTGCTGCCTGACGACCTCATCCCGGCGGCGGAGGAGGGCGGCCACCTCATGGCCATCGGCCGCTGGACGCTGATCGAAGCCGCGCTGCAGCTGAGGCGCTGGCGCGAGATCGGCTTCAAGGGCGAGGTCGCGATCAACCTGTCGGCCGCGCAACTGGCGCAGGGCGACGTGCTGCTGGCCGATGCGCGCGAGGCGCTCAAGGCGCTCGGCGAGGTGCCGCCTTCGCAACTGCGCCTGGAGGTCGCCGAGCGCGCCGCGATGGCCTGGCCGCAGCGCCATGCCGAGCTGCTGCAGGCGCTGGCGCGCCTGGGCTTCGGGCTTTCGATCGACGACGTGGGGAGCGCGCAGTCCTCCCTGGCCCATCTGCACCGCTTCCCGGTCGACACGCTGAAGATCGACCGGAGCTTCGTCACGCGGCTGGGCGAGGGCGGCGAGGCGCTGGAGGTCGTGCGCACGATCGTGGGCCTGGCCCGCGCGCGCGGCTGGCGGACCTTGGCCGAAGGCGTCGAGACGCAGGCGCAGGCCGCGCTACTGGAAACGCTCGGCGTGGAGATGGCACAGGGCTGGCTGTTCGCCCAGGCGCTGCCGGCGGAGGACGCCCGGCGCCTGATCCAGACCGTGCCGTGGAAGAAGCCGGCGGCGCCGCCGCCGCCGACCCGGTCTCAGGCCATGCCCTGATGCCGCAGCAGCGCGTCGATCTGCGGCTCACGGCCGCGGAAGGCCTTGAAGTTGTCCATCGCGTCGCGGACGCTGCCCATCGACAGGATCTCGTCCAGGTAGCGCCGGCCGGTCGCCGGGTTGAACACGCCTTCCTCCTCGAACGCGCTCCAGCAATCGGCGGATAGCACCTCGGCCCACTTGTAGCTGTAGTAACCCGCCGCGTAGCCGCCCGCGAAGATGTGCGAGAAGCTGTGCTGGAAGCGGTTGAACGCCGGCGGCGGCAGCACCGTCACCTCGGCCCGCACCTCGTCCAGCACTTCCTGCACCCGGGTCTCGGCGCCGGGCTCGGCATGCAGCCGCATGTCGAAGAGCGCGAACTCGATCTGGCGCAGCGTCTGCAGGCCGGCCTGGAAGTTCTTGGCCGCCAGCATCTTGTCGAACAGCGCCCGCGGCAGCGGCTCGCCGGTGTCCACATGGGCCGACAGCTGCTGGATGACCTCCCACTCCCAGCAGAAGTTCTCCATGAACTGGCTGGGCAGCTCGACCGCGTCCCACTCGACGCCGGAGATGCCCGACACGCCCAGTTCCGCCACGCGCGTGAGCAGGTGGTGCAGCCCGTGGCCGCATTCGTGGAACAGCGTCGTCACGTCGTCGTGGGTGAGCAGCGCCGGCTTGCCGTCCGCGCCCTGCGGGAAGTTGCAGACCAGGTGCGCCACCGGGATCTGCTCGGCGCCGCTGCCGGCCAGGTCCGGCCGCGCCCAGCGGCTGCGCACCTCGTCCATCCAGGCGCCGGGGCGCTTGCCGCTGCGCGCGTACAGGTCCAGGTAGACCTGGCCGATCAACTGGCCGTCGCGGCGCAGCTCGCAGAACTGCACCGACTCATGCCAGACCGAGGCCTTGGCCGGCACCAGCTGCACGCCGAAGAGCCGGTCGACGATGCGGAACAGCCCGTCCAGCACGCGCGGCAGGGTCAGGTATTGCCGCACTTCCTGGTCGGAGAAGGCGTAGCGCGCCTCCTTCAGCTTCTCGGAGACATAGGGCAGGTCCCAGGCCTGCGGATCGTCCAGGCGCAGCGCGGCCTTGGCGAAGTCGCGCAGCTCGTCCAGGTCGCGCTGCGCATAGGGGCGGGCACGGGTCGCCAGGTCGCGCAGGAAGCTCATCACCTGCGCCGGCGAGCTCGCCATCTTGGGCACCAGCGAGGCCTCGGCGAAGTTGGCGAAGCCCAGCAGCTTCGCCTCCTCCTGGCGCAGCATCAGCAGTTCCTGCATCAGCGGGCCGTTGTCCCAGTCGGGCTTGTCGCCGAGCTCGCTCGCGCGCGTCACGTAGGCGCGGTACAGGCGCTCGCGCAGCGCGCGGTCCTCGGCGTACTGCATCACCGGCATGTAGACCGGAAAGTGCAGCGTCAGCTTGTGCGCGTCGGGATCGGCGTAGCCGTCCTTCTCGGCGGCAGCGCGCGCGTTGGCGACGACGTCCGCCGGCACGCCCTTGAGCTCGGCGGCGGTGGCGAGGTAGCTCCAGCCGTCGGTGGCGTCCATGACGTGCTCGGAGAAGGCCTGGCCCAGTTCGGCGCTGCGCTCCTGGATCTTGGCGAAACGCGCCTTGGCCTCGCCCTGCAGCTCGGCGCCGGAGAGCACGAAGTCGCGCATCGCGTGCTTGAGCAGCTGGGCGCGTTCGGGCGTGAGGCCCGGCTGCGCGGCGATCGCCTTGTAGAGCGCGTACAGCGCCTCGTTGGCGCCCAGCGCGGTGTGGAACTCGGTCACTGCGGGCAGCATCGCGTTGTAGGCCTCGCGCAGCGCCGGCGTGTTGGCGACCGCGTTCAGGTGGCCGACGGCACCCCAGGCGGTGCCCAGGCGCTCGGTGGCGACGTTCAGGGTGCGGGAGAGGCGTTCGTAGTCGGCCGGCGCGCCGGGCGCCGTGACCTGCTCGAGCGCCTGCTGGGCCTGGGCGAGCAGCTCGGTGATGGCCGGCTGGATGTGGGACGGGTCGATCGCGGCGAAATCAGGCAGCGGCGCGGTGGACAGCAGCGGGTTGGCGGCGGTCGGCGCGGCGGCCGAAGGGGCGGAGGAGTCGGTCATGCAGGCCTCGTGAGTCTGACGAAATGCCGGGACAGTGTCTCAGCCTTTCGCGCGCGGATGCGCGGGAGCTCTCTATCGTGGGGATGGGCCCCAGGCTATCAAGCCCGCGGTTCTCCCGTTCACGAGGCGCGGATTGTCCCAGCGGCCTCCGCAGTCAGAAGGTTTCCCAGTCGCCGTCGTCGGCGGCTGGCACGGGACGCGGCGGGGGCGCCGCGACCGACGGAGCGGCGGCGGCTGGCTTCGGCGTCGGCGGCTTGACGGTGCCATGCGCGGCGCCATTCGCCCCGGGCCGGACCGCCTTCATCGGCGCGGGCTGGGTCGAGGCCGTCTTCGTCACCGCGCCGGGCGCGGTCGATGCCGAGCGGGGCGATGCCGTTGACGCCGCCGACGCCGCCAACGCCGCCAACGAGGCCGGCCTCGCCGCCGGCGCGCGAGCCGCGGCCTGAGCCGGCGCCGCCCGCTTCACCCCCTCCATCGCGTCTTGCCCGAGCCGGAACACCGACACGATCTCCGTCAGCCGATGCGCCTGGTCCTTCAGGCTCTCGGCCGCCGCCGCCGATTCCTCCACCAGCGCCGCGTTCTGCTGCGTCATCCGGTCCAGCTGCACCACCGCGTCATTGACCTGCGCGATGCCGGCGCTCTGCTCGGTCGACGCGGCGGTGATCTCGCCGATGATGTCCGTCACCCGCTGCACGCTGTGCACGATGTCGTTCATCGACTCGCCCGCCGCCTGCACCAGCCGCGACCCGGCCTCGACGCTGGTGACGCTGGCGCCGATCAGCGCCTTGATCTCCTTGGCGGCCTCGGCGCTGCGCTGCGCCAGCGAGCGCACCTCGCTCGCCACGACCGCGAAACCGCGTCCCTGCTCGCCGGCGCGCGCCGCCTCCACCGCCGCGTTCAGCGCCAGGATGTTGGTCTGGAAGGCGATGCCGTCGATGACGCCGATGATGTCGTTGATCTTCTTGGAGCTGGCGTTGATCTCGTCCATCGTCGAGACCACCTGGCCCACCACCTCGCCACCGCGCGCCGCCGCGCTCGACGCGCTCGAGGCCAGCTGGTTGGCCGTCTGCGCCGCGTCGGCGGTCTGGCGCACCGTCGCGGTCAGCTCCTCCATCGACGAGGCCGCCTGCTGCAGGTTGGACGCGGTCTCCTCGGTGCGCTGCGACAGGTCCTGCGAGCCGATCGCGATCTCGCTGGACGCGGTGGTGATCGAGTTGCTGGCCGAGCGCACGTCCAGCAGGATGCGCTGGATCTTCTCGGCGAACAGGTTGAAGGACGACGCGATGCGGCCGACCTCGTCCCGGCCGCCCGCGGGCAGGCGCTGGGTCAGGTCGCCGTCGCCGGCGCTGATGTCGTCCAGCGCGGCGCGCACGCGGTCCACGCCGCGCAGCATCGCGCTGATCGTGCCGGTCATCGCCAGCGCGGCGATCGCCATCATGACCAGCGCCGTGATCACCGCGGTGCGCAGCAGCGCGCCCAGCGAGGCCAGCGCCTCGTCCTTCTTCGCCGCGACGAACAGCTGCCAGTCGGTGTCCGCGATCGGGGTGCCGCTGATCAGGAAGTCTTCCCCGCCGACCCGCGCCTCGGCCCAGCCGGCCTGCGGGTCCAGCGCGGTCGCCAGCGCCTGCGGCGTCAGCTGCTCGGAGATCGCCGTGGCCGCCTTCAGCGCCAGTTGGGCGTCCGGGTGCGCGACGATCTTCCCGTCCTTGGACATCAGGAAGGCGAAACCGCCGGGCGTCGGCTTGATCGCCTGGACCGTGGCGACGACGTCGTCCAGGAAGACATCGGTGGCGACCACGGCCTTGGTGCCGCCGCCGCTCTTGTCCGCCGCTGCGAAGGTCACCACCAGGCGGCCCTTGGACGCGTCCATGTAGGGCGCGGTCAGGATCGTTCCCGACGCGGAAGCGGCGCCGGTGTACCAGGGGCGGCCGGTGGGGTCGTAGTCGGCGGGCAGGTTCTGCGGCGTGTTGAAGACGATCTTCTTGTCCGCGAAGCCGACGTAGGCGGCCTCGAGCCGGCCGGACCTGGCCGCCTGCTGCAGCAGCGGCACCGGGTCGGCGGCGCCGACCGCTGGCTGCAGCGAGGCCACGATGTCGCGCTGCGCCCGCACCCATTGCCGGATCGCGTCGCCGCGCGCCGCGGCCAGTTCATCCAGGGCCTGGGAGACCTGCCGGTGGGTGTGGCCGCGCACCGTCACGTAATTGGCGACGGTGATCGCCAGCAGCGTCAGGGCGACGATGCCCACGCCCAGCGAGATCAGTCGGGTCTTGATCGAGTCGAACATGAACGGGCTCCGTGTCTCGTCGGCGCCGGGCGTGTGCCGCTCTCTGGCGCGTGCCTCCACGATTCGCTCTCTCGGTCTTTTTTCCTGCTCCGGCACCCCTCAGGGCAGGGCGCGCGCCCGGCAGGAGAAACGCCCGGACGGTGCCGGGCGTTGCGCGCGATCAGGCCGTGGTCATCGCATCCATCAGGCCCATGTCCGCGCTGGACATCAGGCCCTCGATGTCGATCAGGATCAGCATGCGCTCGGCGACCGCGCCGATGCCCATGATGAAGCTGGTGTTGACGGCGCTGGAGCTCAGCTCGGGCGCCGGACGGATCACGTCGCGGTTCAGCTCCAGCACGTCGGACACCGAATCCACCACCGCGCCCACGACGCGGTTCTTGACGTTCAGCACGATCACGACGGTGAAGCTGTTGTATTCGGCCGTGGCGCAGCCCAGCTTCAGGCGCAGGTCCACGATCGGGACGATCACGCCGCGCAGGTTCACCACGCCCTTGATGAAGTCGGGCGCGTTGGCGATGCGGGTCGGCTGCTCGTAGGAGCGGATCTCCTGCACCTTCAGGATGTCGATGCCGTACTCCTCCTGACCCAGGCGGAAGGTCAGGTACTCGCCGCTGGCGGGCGCGGCGCTGGCGCCTTGCGGGACCAGTGCGCCGGAGTTCGCTTGCATCACTTGCGTGCCGGTTTGTTGAACGATTTCCATGTGTTGACCTCGTGCGGCGGATTAGAAGGTTTCCCAGTCGCCGTCGGCGGCGGTGGTGGCCGGCACAGCCGGCGGCGGAGTGAACGGGGCGGGCGCGGCCTTCGGGGCCGCGGGCTTGGGAGCAGCGGGCTTGAGCGCGGCCCGGGCCGGTTTGGAGGCTGTCTTTGCGGCCGTCTTTGCGACGCCATGGGCCGGCGACGCCAGCGGCTTCGCGGCAGCCACCGGCTTGGCGGCTGGCGCCGTGGCGGCGCTGAACGACGCGGCCGGCCTGGCGCTGAAGGTCGTCGACGCGGATGTGACGCCCGACGACAACGAAGACGAAGAAGACGGCGAGGACGAAGAAGACGACGACGACTTCGCGGTGAACGCGGTCGCCGACAGTGCGCCGGCGCTGCCCGACACGCGGAAGCGGTCGACCACGGCGCCCAGGCGCTCGGCCTGGTCCTTCAGGCTCTCGGCGGCGGCGGCGGACTGCTCCACCAGCGCGGCGTTCTGCTGCGTCATCTGGTCCAGGTTGCTCACGCCCTGGTTGACCTGGCTGATGCCGTCGCTCTGCTCGCTGGAGGCGGCGGTGATCTCGCCGATGATGTCCGTCACCCGCTGCACGCTGGAGACGATGTCGCTCATCGTCGAGCCCGCTTCCTGCACCAGGCGCGAGCCGGTCTCCACCCGCTCGACGCTGGCGCCGATCAGGGTCTTGATCTCGCGCGCGGCCTCGGCGCTGCGCTGGGCCAGCGAGCGGACCTCGCCGGCCACCACCGCGAAGCCGCGGCCCTGCTCGCCGGCGCGGGCGGCTTCCACCGCCGCGTTCAGCGCCAGGATGTTGGTCTGGAAGGCGATGCCGTCGATCGTGCCGATGATGTCGCTGATGCGCTTGGAGCTGGCGTTGATCTCGTCCATCGTCGAGACCACCTGGCTCACCACCTCGCCGCCCTTGGCCGCCGCGCCCGAGGCGGAGGAGGCCAGCTGGTTGGCGGTGCGCGCCGAATCGGCGGTCTGCTTGACCGTGCCGGTCAGCTGCACCAGCGAGGAGGCGGCCTCCTGCAGGTTGGACGCGGTCTGCTCGGTGCGGCTGGACAGGTCCTGGTTGCCGGTGGCGATCTCCACCGAGGCGGTGCGGATCGAATCGGCCGCGGTGCGCAGCTGGCCGACCATCGCCTGCAGCGCTTCCTGCATGTGGTGCAGCGAGCGCATCAGCTTGGAGGCCTCGTCCACGCCCTCGACCGGCTTCATCTCGCGGGACAGGTCGCCCCCGGCGATGGCTTCGGCGAGCGCCTCGGCCTCGGCCAGCGGCGCGCAGATGGTCTGCATGTTCAGCAGCGTCAGCGGCACCACGACGATCGCGGCGAACACCAGCACCAGGCCGAAGGTCCAGAGCACGCCGCCCTGCGTCTTCTCGATGCCGGCGCGCATGTCCTCGGCCTGGGCCTGCATGCGCTTCTCGACTTCGTCGAGCTGCTTCTCGGCCTGCGCGACCTGCTCCTTGGCGGGACCGAGCAGCCGGTCCGCCACGGCGGCGTGGTCATAGGCGCCGGCCTCCAGCTGCGACACCACGTTGGCCGCCTTCTGCGCGTAGGTCTCCAGCGAGGCCTTGATCTGCATCAGCACGGCCTTGTCGTCTTCCGGGCTGAGCGCGGCGACGGCCTCGAGGTGCTCGGCCGCGGCCTTGCGCGACTTGTCCCAGGCCGCGTGGGCCTGCTTCACGGCCTCGGGCTTCTCGTAGTTGATGATCATGTCCTTCTCGTAGCGACGGATCTCTCCCATCGCGCCGTGAAGGGCGCCCACGCGCTGGCCGCGGGTCGCGGATTTCTCCAGGAACTCCTGGGTCTGGCCCCGCATCGACTGCATGCCGAACAGGCCCACACTGCCGACCACCATCAGCAGCGCCAGCACGATGCCGATCGCGCCGATCATGCGGGTCCGGATGCTGAATTGACGCATCAACGCGCTGAAATTCATGTCTACCTCTTATGCGTTGCGCACCGGCCGCCCGGCCGATGCCCACGTGACTTCAATGGCGCTCAATGACGTTCAATGGCGCGAGCGGCGCACCAGGCTGCCCACGTCCAGGATCAGCGCGACGCGGCCGTCGCCCATGATGGTGGCGCCGGAGACGTCGGTGACCTTGCGGTAGTTCGCCTCCAGGTTCTTGACCACGACCTGCTGCTGGCCGAGCAACTCGTCCACCAGCAGCGCGACGCGGCCGCCCTCGGCCTCGACCACGACCATGATCGAGCTGACATGCTCGAAGTCGAAGCGCGGCACGTTGAAGACCTGCTCGAGCTCGACCACCGGCATGTACTCGTCGCGGACCTCGACCACGCGGCCGGAGCCGCCGACGGTCTTGATCGTGTCGGCCTGCACCTGGAAGGACTCGACCACCGACGACAGCGGCAGGATGTAGACCTCTTCGCCGACGCCCACGCTCATGCCGTCCATGATGGCCAGCGTCAGCGGCAGCCGCACCGAGACCTTCATGCCGTAGCCCTCGGCGGAGTCGATCTCCACCGTGCCGCCCAGCGAGGTGATGTTCTTCTTCACCACGTCCATGCCGACGCCGCGGCCGGAGACATCGGTGACCTGGTCCGCGGTCGAGAAGCCCGGCGCGAAGATCAGGCCCCAGACTTCCTGGTCGGTCATCGAGTCGGGCGCGTCGATGCCTTTCTCGCGGGCCTTGCGGATCAGCTTCTCGCGGTTCAGGCCGCGGCCGTCGTCGCGGACCTCGATGACGATGGAGCCGCCCTGGTGGGAGGCGACCAGCGTGATCGTGCCCTGCTCGGGCTTGCCCTTGGCCAGGCGATCGGCCGGCGATTCGATGCCGTGGTCGCAGCTGTTGCGCACCAGGTGGGTCAGCGGGTCGGTGATCTTCTCGACCAGGCCCTTGTCCAGTTCGGTGGCTTCGCCCTGCGTGACCAGCTCGACCTTCTTGCCCAGCTTGGCCGCCAGGTCGCGCAGCATGCGCGGGAAGCGGTTGAACACCACCGACATCGGGATCATGCGGATCGACATGACCGATTCCTGGAGGTCGCGCGTGTTGCGCTCCAGGTCGGCCAGGCCGGAAGCCAGCTGCTGGTACAGGCCCGGATCCAGGTTGCGGCTGTTCTGCGCCAGCATGGCCTGGGTGATGACGAGCTCGCCCACCAGGTTGATCAGCTGGTCGACCTTCTCGACCGACACGCGCAGCGTGGACTGGTCCGGGCTGGCGCCGCCGCCGGCGCGCGGGGCGACGTCGGTGCGGGCCGGGGCCGCCGGCTTGGCGGCCGGGACCGGCACGCTGGCCTTGGCGGCCTCGGCCGCCTTCGCCTCGGCGGCGGTGGCCTCGGGCACGCCCGGGGCGTCGTCGAAGAAGCCGTAGCCGGGGTCCTCGTCCTTCTTGGTCTCCAGCGGCGCGCCGGGCGCGCCTTCATGGAAGCCGAAGCCCTCGGTCAGCGGCATCAGCTTGACCTGCTCGCGCGAGACGTGGAAGGTGAACAGGTCCAGCAGGTCGTTGTCGGTGCTGCTGGTCAGGACCTTGAACCGGCGCATGCCGTCGGCCGGGATGCCGCCGTCCAGCGGCTCGATCGTGCCCAGGTCGGTGATTTCCTTGAACAGCTCGACCAGGTTGTCCGCCTGCGCCGTGTTGCTCAGCGGGCCGACCAGCAGCTCGAGCTGGCGCACGGTGGACTTCAGCGGCGCGGGGGCCGCGGCCGCGGGCGCCGGGGCGGGCGCGGCGACCGGGGCCGGCGCGGCCGCGGGGGCGCGGGTGCCGTCCAGCGTGCCGCCTTCCACCAGCGTGCGGATGCTGCTGAGCAGGGCCGAGGTGTCCACCGCGTCGGCGCCCGAGCCCTGGTGACGGGCCAGCTGCGCCTTGAGCGCGTCGCCCGACTGCAGCAGCACGTCCACCATCGGCGAGGTCGGGGCCAGTTCATGACGACGCAGCTTGTCCAGCAGCGTCTCCATCTGATGCGTCAGCTCGGCCACGTCGTTGAAGCCGAACGTCGCCGCGCCACCCTTGATCGAGTGGGCGCAGCGGAAGATGGCATTCATCTGCTCATCGTCCGGGTTCTCGATGTCCAGGTTGAGCAGCAGCTGCTCCATGTTGTCGAGGTTCTCGCCGGCCTCTTCGAAGAAGACCTGGTAGAACTGGCTCAGGTCGATGCCTGCGCCGAGATTTGCGCCTTCGGAGGTCATATCTCCCATGAATCTCTCCAGCTCGCCTTCAGCGGATCACCTTGCCGATCACCTCGATCAGCTTGGCCGGGTCGAAAGGCTTGACCAGCCAGCCCGTGGCGCCGGCGGCGCGGCCGGCCTGCTTCATCTGGTCGCTGGACTCGGTGGTCAGGATCAGGATCGGCGTGGTCTTGAACTTGGGGTTGTCGCGCAGCTTCTTGGTGAGGCTGATCCCGTCCATCCGGGGCATGTTCTGGTCGGTCAGCACCAGGTCGAAATCGCGTTGCGACGACTTCTCCCAGGCGTCCTGCCCGTCCACCGCCTCCACGACGTTGAAACCCGCATTCTTGAGGGTGAACGAGACCATCTGGCGCATGGAGGCCGAATCGTCTACGGCGAGGATCGAGGGCATTTTTGGTTCTCCGGATGACAAGCGGTTTTCGGGTGGACCTGAAGATTCTTGAGGGCCTTGACGGCGATCTGCCGACAGCGGCCGGTGTTTTCGTGACCTAACGGACGGAACGACGGAACATCGTCAGAACAACTCGATCGATCCCGCGTCCATCTCGTCCTGGGTGACGGGATTGGGACGCAGCGGGGCGGTCTCGACGACGGCCAGGCCGTCCTCGTCCTCCCCGAAGGTGTCGCGGGCCAACTGGTCCGAGCAATTGCGCAGCCGCTGGCTCGTGTGCGCGATCAGCTGCGTGGACATGTCCTGGAACTGCAGCGCCGTGATCGCACCGGCCAGATGCAGCATCAACTGCTGCAGCGCGTCCTGGTCACGGGCGTCGGGCAGGCGCTCGCGCATCTGGTCGACTAGGCCCGACGCGCCGAAGAAATGCGTCGACAGGGCTTCGCAGGCATCGTCCAGCAGACGCTGCAGGCGCTCCAGGTCGTTGTTGACCGTCATCAAGTGGTCCTGCAGCTCGGCAGCGGCCAGCAGCGGCATCAGTCCGCTGCCTTCCGGCTCGACCGACGTCTCATCGATATGCATCTTGGCTCCACATAGGGCGTCCTGGTGCGTCGTCATGTCTGCCCAACTCAAACATGCGCCCGGACTTGTCGGCTGGCAAGAATCTTCGGCTTTTGCCACGCATCTGTCGACGGGACTAACCGTGCAAAGTAGTCCCATTAGCTTGGATCGACTGGACGCTGACAAATCTCGATAAGGGTAAACCCAAGACTCTACGGTTTCCAGATCAATAAAACCCAGGGGTCTCCTGCGCAGATGAGGGATGCGCGACAAACTTGGCATACTCGCGCCCATGCCGACTCTCCCCCTGGCCGAGCGCTGTCTGCGCCTGCTGCATATCGAGGATTCCGACCTGGATCACCAACTGATCCTGGCCCAGCTGCAACGGGCCGGATTGCGTTTCGAAATCACGCGGCTGGACACGCTGCCCGATATCGAGGCCGCCCTCGACCGGACCTGGGATGCGGTGATTTCCGACTACAACCTGCCGGGGTTTTCGGGGCTCGTCGTGCTGGACATGATCAAGCAGCGGCAACTGGTGCTCCCGTTCGTGCTGGTGTCCGGCGAGATTGGCGAGGACACGGCCGTCGCGGCGATGCGCACCGGCGCCTCGGACTACCTGCTCAAGAACAACCTGGCGCGGCTGGCGCCGGCGCTGCTGCATGCGATCGAGTCCTGCGAGGCCCAGCTCGCCCGCCAGGAGGCCGACCGCGAACTGCTCAAGTCCAAGCAGCAGCTGCACGAACTGGCGGGGCACCTGCAGACCAGCGTCGAGATGGAGCGAGCGGCGATCGCGCGCGAAATCCACGACGACGTCGGGGGCTCGCTGACGGCGCTCAAGTTCGACCTGGCGTGGATCGCGCGCCACAGCAAGGACGAGGACGTGCAGCAGCGGGTGCAGTCGGCGCTGGAGACGGTCACCAGCGCCATTGAATCGAGCCAGCGCATCATGCACAACCTGCGTCCCGCGATCCTGGAACAAGGATTGCTGGCAGCGGTGCAGTGGCTGGCGGCGCGCTTCGAGCGCCGCACCGGCATCGCGACCTCGGTGCGGCACGTGGGTGACCAGTTCCAGCTACCGGCCGGCGTGCCGCTGGTGGCTTACCGCTGCGCGCAGGAGGCCTTGACCAACGTGTCCAAGCATGCCGGCGCGACCCGGGTCGAGGTGGAGTTGAGCATGGAGGGCGGCGTGCTGACGCTGGAGATCAAGGACAACGGCCACGGCATCGCGCCGGGCGATCTGAGCAAGGCCCGCAGCTTCGGCATCCGCGGCCTGCGCGAGCGCGCCGCGACGGTGGGCGGCTGGGTCGACCTGAGCAGCGGTCTGCATGGCACGGCGCTGATCCTGTCGGTGCCGCTGCGCGGCGTCATCGGCGACTTCGAGTTCGACGAGGACGGCGAGCCGCTCTCCGTCGGAGCCGGCCATGACCCCTCCTCGTGGGGCGCTCTATGATCAAAGTCATCCTCTGCGACGACCACGCGCTGATCCGCCGCGGCATCCGCGACACGCTCTCCGACGCGCCCGACATCGAGGTCGTCGGCGAGGCCGGGGACTACGGCGAGCTGCGCAGCCTGATGCGCAGCCTGCCGGTCGACAAGCAGTGCGACGTGCTGGTGCTGGACATCAACATGCCGGGCCGCAGCGGCCTGGACGTCCTGCATGTGCTCAAGGACGAGGGCACGACGACGCGGGTGCTGATCGTGTCGATGTATCCCGAGGACCAGTACGCGATCCGCGCGCTGCGCGCCGGGGCCTTCGGCTACGTGAACAAGGGCGGCGACCCGCAGCTGCTGGTGCAGGCGGTGCGCACGGTGGCGCAGGGCCGCAAGTACGTCACGCCGGAAATCGCGCAGATGCTGGTCGAGAGCCTGACGGCGCCGGCGCCGGAGCAGGCCCACCAGAAGCTGTCGGACCGCGAGCTGCAGACGCTGGTGATGATTGCCTCCGGCAAGCGCCTGTCCGACATCGCCGAGGAGCTGATGCTCAGCCCCAAGACCGTCAGCGTGTATCGCGCCCGTGTCCTGGAGAAGCTGGCGCTGTCCAACAATTCCGAGTTGACCGTCTACGCCATCCGCAACGGACTGGTCGAAAGCTGAGCAGCCCCCGCACTGCTCGCCGTTCCAAAGGGGGAAGTCAGCGAGCCCAAAGGGTGGGCAGGCAGCGAGTGAGAGTGGGGCCGGAATGGGGCTTGGGGGTCCAGGAGGGATCCCCCATGCCCCGTGGAGAGCCCGCGCTTGGCGACCCGAAGTCCAAACAAGCGCGCCCCGGTCGAAACCGCCCCCTCCCGTTCGTCGTCTTCAGGGGACATTCGCGCCTGCCAGCCGCCATTCATCGCAAGCGAGTCTTGACGAGGCGGGGGCGCCTCGGAGAATGCGCCCCGGATTGAACACAGGGGGCCGTCATCGATACCGCATTGTTGAAAGAGCTGCGCATCCAGGGCGATGAGCGCGAGGACCATGGCGGCGGGCCGCCGCGGTGGGTCTGGATCCTGGGGGTGGTGCTGATCGTGCTGGCGCTGCTGGGCGCGGGCGGCTGGTGGTGGTGGACGCAGTCCCAGGTGCCGGAGGTGCAGACCGCGAACGCGCAGGCGCGCGGCGGCGCGGGCGGCAACGCGGTGCTCCAGGCTACCGGCTATGTGACCGCGCGGCGCGCGGCCACGGTCTCGACGCAGATCACCGGCACCTTGACCGAGGTGCTGTTCGAGGAGGGGGACAAGGTCCAAAAGGGCCAGGTGCTGGCCCGGCTCGAGGACCATGCGCTGCGGGCGGCGCTGGACATGGCGCGGGCCAACGTCAAGAGCGCCCAGGCCAACATCGAGGCGACGAGGGCGCAACTGGCGCAGGCGCAGTCCGACCTCCGGCGCCAGGACGAGCTGGCCCTGAGCGGCATGACGACCCGGCAACTGGCCGAGCAGGCCCGCACGGCGGTGACCGCGACCGCGGCGCAGCTGGAGGCGCGGCGCCGCGAGGCCGACGCCGCCGCGGCGCAGGCGGCGCAGGCGCAGGTCAACTTCGACTACACGGTGGTCAAGGCGCCGTTCTCCGGCGTCATCACCGCCAAGGCGGCGCAGGTCGGCGAGATCGTCTCGCCGCTGTCCGCCGGCGGCGGCTTCACCCGCACCGGGGTCGGCACCATCGTCGACATGGACTCGCTGGAGGTGGACGTCGACGTCAACGAGGCCTACATCGGCCAGGTCAAGTCCGACATGCCGGCCGAGGCGGTGCTGGACGCCTATCCCGACTGGCGCATCCCCGCGCATGTGATCGCGGTGGTGCCGTCGGCCGACCGCGGCAAGGCGACCGTCAAGGTGCGGGTGGCGCTGGAGCAGAAGGACCAGCGCGTCGTGCCCGACATGGGCGTGCGGGTGTCCTTCCTCGCCGGCAAGGCGCAGGCGCAGGCCGCGCCGCCGCCGGGCGTGCTGGTGCCGCGGTCCGCGGTCGTCACGCGCGACGGCGCGGACGTGGTGTTCGTCGTCGTCGGCCAGAAGGCCGCGGCGCGCAAGGTCAAGCAGGGAACGCCGGTGGGCGACCAGGCGGTGGTGCTCGAGGGCCTGAAGGCCGGCGAGCCCCTGGTGCTGAATCCGCCGGAGCAGTTGCGGGATGGTGGCGCGATCAAGCTGACCGCCGCCAAGTGAACGAAGTGCATGAACCGTTGAAGCGAGGAGTCACCGTGAGCAACCTGATCGAGATCCGTGACCTGTCCAAGGTCTACACCCGCGGCAAGCAGAAGGTGGAGGTGCTGCACCACATCGACCTGGACGTCGCCCAGGGCGAGTTCCTGGCCTTGATGGGCCCGTCGGGCTCCGGCAAGACGACGCTGCTGAACCTGATCGGCGGGCTGGACCAGCCCAGCGGCGGCAGCATCGCCATCGGGGGCGAACGCATCGACCAGCTCAGTGCCGCGAAGCTGTCCAAGTGGCGCGCGGCCAAGGTCGGCTTCGTGTTCCAGTTCTACAACCTGATGCCGACGCTCTCGGCGCAGCGCAACGTCGAGCTGCCGCTGCTGCTGACCAAGCTGTCGGCCGCGGAGCGCAAGAAGCGCGCCGCGATCGCGCTGGCGCTGGTGGGCCTGTCGGACCGCGCCAGCCACAAGCCGACCGAGCTCTCGGGCGGCCAGCAGCAGCGCGTGTCGATCGCCCGGGCGATCGTGTCCGACCCGACGCTGCTGGTCTGCGACGAACCGACCGGTGACCTGGACCGCCAGTCCGCCGAGGACGTGCTGGCGCTGCTGCAGGCGCTCAACCGCGACCACGGCAAGACCATCGTGATGGTCACCCACGACCCGAAGGCCGCCGAGCGCGCGCGCCAGACGCTGCACCTGGACAAGGGCACGCTGGTCGAGCAGGTCGCCCACGCGGTGGCCTGAGGCCGCGGCGGCACGGCAACGACAAGGGGTCGTCATGAAATACCTTCATCTCATCTGGGCGGCGCTGTTCCGGCGCAAGCTGCGGACGGTGCTGACGCTGGTGTCCATCATCACCGCGTTCCTGCTGTTCGGGCTGCTGGACGCGGTCCGCACCTCGTTCGACCAGGCCGGCCAGTCGGCCAATGGCGCATCGCGGCTGCAGACCGGCTCGCGGCTGTCCTTCATCCAGACGCTGCCGATGGCGCTGACCCAGCGCATCCAGGCGGTGGACGGCGTCAAGATGGTGACCTACGCGAACTGGTTCGGCGGCGCCTACCAGGACCCGCACAACCAGGTCTTCAGTTTCGCGGTGGCGCCGAACTACCTGGACGCCTATCCGGAGATGGTCGTCACCGACCAGGCGAAGCAGGCCTTCGCCTCGACCCGCATCGGCGCGCTGGTCGGCGAGGGCCTGGCCAGGCGCTTCAACTGGAAGGTCGGGGACAAGATCCCGCTGCAGTCGACGATCTTCCCGGACCGCAGCGGCAGCAAGAACTGGCAGTTCGAGATCGTCGGCCTGATCCACGCGGCGGACAAGAAGTCCGGCGGCTGGTACGACCAGATGTTCCTGCTGAACTGGAAGTACTTCGACGACACGACGCCCTACAACCAGGGCGCCGTCGGCTGGTACGTGACGCGGGTGAACGACGCCAACCAGGCGGACCGCGTGGCCAAGGCGATCGATGCGATCTCGGCCAACTCGGACCATGAGACCCGCACGCAGACCGAGCAGGCGGCGATGGCCTCGTGGATGAAGCAGGTGGCGGACATCGGGCTGATCGTCAGCTCCATCATGGGCGCGGTGTTCTTCACGCTGCTGCTGCTGTCGGGCAACACGATGATGCAGGCGGTGCGCGAGCGCACCAGCGAGATCGCGGTGCTCAAGACGATCGGCTTCTCGGGGCACAGCGTGCTGGCGATGGTGCTGGCGGAGTCCATCCTGCTGCTGGTCATCGGCGGCGTGATCGGACTGGGCCTGGCCAGCGTGCTGGGTCCGATCATCAGCGCGGGCAGCGGCGGGTCCCTGAACCTGCCGGCGGCCGGCTTGAACAGCTGGGCCATGGGTGTGGGCTTCATGGTGCTGTTCGGGGTGATCGTCGGCGCGCTGCCGGCGCTCAACGCGATGCGGCTGAACATCACCGACGCGCTGGCGGGGAGGGCCTGAACATGAAATTCCTGAAGAACCTGGGACTGGTGCTGCTGCTGGCGCTGGTGCTGGCCGCGTGGGTGATGCTGCCGTGGTTCGGTGCCCTGGCGCTGGCCGTGCTGCTGGCGCTGTGGATGCTGCTGACGCGGCGGGGGGCGCAGGCGCGGTCGGTGACCAGCGTCGGCGTCAGCACGCTGCCGCAGCGGCTGGGCTCGTCGGCGGTGATCGTCGTGGGCATCGCCGGCGTCGTCGGCGTGCTGGTGGCGCTGCTGGCGATGGCCGAGGGGTATGCCGAGACCTTGCGCAAGTCCGGCAGCGAGGACACGGCGATCGTGCTGCGCGGCGCGTCGGCGGCCGAGGTGGCGTCGGTGATGTCGCGCGAGGACATCACGCAGATCGCGCAGGCGCCGGGCGTGGCCAAGAGCGCCAAGGGCGAGCCGCTGGTGTCGGCCGAGACGGTGGTCGCGGCCAACCTGCCGGTCAAGGGCACGACCACCGACGAGGAAGGCAGCGTGCAGATGCGCGGCGTGGGCGATGAAGCCTTCGCGGTGCGGCCGCAGGTCAAGATCATCAGCGGGCGCAAGTTCCAGCCCGGGCTCAAGGAGTTGATCGTCGGCCAGGGCGCGGCGCGGCAGTTCGAGGGCCTGGAGCCCGGCAAGCAACTGCGGCTGGGCAGCCAGATGTGGACGGTGACCGGCGTGTTCGCGTCGGGCGACTCGATGGAATCGGAGCTGTGGGCCGACGCGCCGGTGGTGGCCGAGACCTATCGCCGCGGCGCGAGCCGCAATTCGGTGACGGTGAAGCTGACCGATGCGGCGGCGTTCAAGGACTTCAAGGCCGCGCTGGAGGCCAATCCGCAGCTCAAGGTGGACGCCACGACGACGCTGGCCTTCTTCGCCAAGCAGTCGGAGCAGATGACCAAGATCCTGCGGATCATCGGCATCGTGGTGGGCAGCATCATGGCGGTGGGGGCGGTGTTCGGCGCGCTGAACACCATGTTCGCGGCGGTCGCCACACGCGCCCGGGAGATCGCCACGCTGCGCGCGATCGGCTTCCCCGGCCTGCCGGTGGTGGTGGCGGTGATGCTGGAGACCATGCTGCTGGCGGCGCTGGGCGGATTGATCGGCGGTGGCATCGCCTACCTGCTGTTCAACGGCCACGCGGCGTCGACGATGGCGGCCGGGTCGGTGGGCAAGCTGAGCTTCGAGCTCCGGGTGTCGGGGCAACTGCTGTGGGAAGGCCTGAAGTGGGCCCTGGCCATCGGATTCATCGGCGGTCTGTTCCCGGCGGTGCGGGCGGCCAGCGTGCCGGTGACGACGGCGCTGCGGGAGCTTTGATGATATGAAGAGCCGCGACCCTCAGGAGATGGTCGCGGCTCGTTTTGCTCAAGGGCGCGCAGCTGCACACGTCTGCGGAGCGGCGCGCTGTCGCCTCGCCGAGCCCTTCAAACGCAGCAGCTTGCGATGCAGGTCCCACGCAATGCTCAAGGCATCGGCGGCGCACTTCATGTCGACGCGCTGGTCAAGCACGTAGTCCGCCTTCTTGCGCAGACCGTGAAGCAGCGACAGCCTGAACGCCAGCTGCTTTCCGTGGGTCATGAGCCGCTCGCGGGTCAGGCGATGAGCCCGGCCGTCGCGAACCGTCACCTTCATCGCATCCCGCGCGACCAGGAAGACGCCGTAGTAGGCGCGCGAAATGGCCGAGCGCAGCCAGGCCTCTCGCTCGTCCTCGGCCAGTTCCTCGGCCAGGCAAAGGAACTCACTGGGATTGAATGCGGTCATCAGCCGGTCCTCCGAGGTTCCTGGCACCCTCGTCAAGGGGCCTGGCGGCATGGCGCCCCGTCCGGGGAAAGAGGGTGACCGGCCCCGCGACATGAGCCAGGTGCAGGGGAAATTGATCGTAGAAGGCGTCTTCCTCGGGGTGGTTCAACTGCTCGCGCTCGGAAAAGCCGTAGACGCTGAAGATGAGGATGCCTGCCGATTCGTCGTCGGGGCAGATTTGCGTGGTGATCTCGCGATCAGGGAAGCTGCTCACCAGATGGGCGCAGAAGGCATCGAGGTCTTCCTCGCTGATCTCGTCGTGACATCGCAGGAAATCCTTCCTCATCTGTTCATGCTGCTCGGAGCCGATCAGCGCTTCACCGTCGTCACCAACGCGTTGCGGAGGCGCGGTCGTCGAGCGATGGGTGGATGCCAGGGTGGCGTTGACCTGCTCGGTCTCGGCCTGGGTCATGGGTCGCATGGATGTTCTCCGTCGTCAGGTGAATCGGAATTCGCCGCAGCGCTGCGATGCATGTCGCGGCGATCGAGTTCCGTGATTGTTCAAACCTGACCCTCGTTCGGCCATGACCCAAACTGGTTGGCGAAGGGGGATAAAAAGACCAGGAAGAGAATCCCCGAAAGAGGGCTTCGGTGCGGCGGGGCGTCAGCGTCGAGCCAGGTCTCGATTCGCAGGCGTCAGTTGAACGCCGCCAGCATCCGCTCCAGCGCGACCATGAAGGGCTGATGCATCAGCGGCAGCGTCGCCACCAGCCCCACGAGCCCGATGCTGACCGTCAGCGGGAAGCCCACCGAGAACACGTTCAGTTGCGGCGCCACCCGCGAGATGATGCCCAGCACCAGGTTCACGAACATCAGCATCGTGATCAGCGGCAGCGCGATCCACAGGCCCATGCGGAAGATCTCCGCGCCCCACACCTGGGGCTGCGCCACGCGCAGGAAGCGGAAGGGTTCCTCGCCGACCGGGAAGGCCTGGAAGCTCTCCACCAGCGAGTTGATCAGCATCAGGTGTCCGTTGATCGCGACGAACAGGAAGGCGACCATCGAGCCCAGGAAGCGCGACGAGGACGTGCCCTGCGAGCCGGTCGACGGATCGAAGAAGCCGGCGAAGTTCAAGCCCATCTGCAGGCCGATCAGTTCGCCGGCGAATTCCAGCGCGGCGAACACCACCCGCACCGCGAAGCCCATCGCCAGGCCGATCAGCAACTGTTGCGCGACCGCCGTCAGCAGCTGCGGCAGGGAGTCCAGCGGGATCACCGGCATGGCCGGCAGCGACGGCTGCGCCGCCACCGCGATGAACAGCGCCAGGCCGATGCGCACCCGCGTCGGCACCTGGCGCTGGCTGAACACCGGCATGCCGGCGAACAGCGCCAGCGTGCGGATGAACGGCCACAGGATCGGATTGATCCAGGCCAGCAGCTGCGCTTCGCTGAAGGAGATCATCGGAGCGGCCGGAGGGACGGCGGGCAGGGCGGCGGGCTCAGCCCAGCGCCTGCGGAATGCTCTGCAGCGTGCGCTGGATGTATTCGACCAGCGTCGTGATCATCCAGGGCCCGGCGATGGCCAGCACCAGCACGGCGGCGACGATCTTGGGCACGAAGGACAGCGTCGATTCGTTGATCTGCGTCGCCGCCTGGAACACCGACACCAGCACGCCGACGGCCAGCACCGTCAGCAGGATGGGCGCCGCCACCATCAGCAGCACGTACAGGCCCTGCTGGCCGATCGTGAAGACCTGTTGAGCATCCATGGACTTCTCCTTGCGGACCGCGCCGCTACTGCGCGAACGAGGCCGCCAGCGACCCCAGCAGCAGGTTCCAGCCGTCCGCCAGCACGAACAGCATCAGCTTGAAGGGCAGCGACACCAGCACCGGCGACAGCATCATCATGCCCAGGCTCATCAGCACGCTGGAGACGATCATGTCGATCACCAGGAAGGGGATGAAGATCAGGAACGCGATCTGGAAGGCCGATTTCAGCTCGCTGGTCACGAAGGCCGGCACCAGCACGCGGAAGGGCACGTTCTCGGGCGCGACGTTGGGCTCGAGCTTGGCGAGCCGGGCGAACAGCGCGACGTCGGACTGGCGCGTCTGCTTCAGCATGAAGGACCGCATCGGCACCTGCGCGCGGTCCAGCGCCACGTCGAAGCCGATCTGGCCGCTCTGGTAAGGCTGCCAGGCCTCGGCGTAGACGCGGTCCAGCGTCGGGCTCATCACGAAGAAAGTGAGGAACAGCGACAGGCCCACGATCACCTGGTTGGGCGGCGCCGCCTGCGTGCCCAGCGCCTGGCGCAGCAGCGACAGCACGATCACGATCCGGGTGAAGCCGGTCATCATCAGCAGCACCGCCGGCAGGAAGCCCAGCGCGGTGAAGAACAGCAGCGTCTGGATCGGTACGGAGTAGCTGTTGCCGCCGGCGCCCTGGCCGATGATCAGCGGCACGCTGGCCGGCGCGCCGCCGCCCTGCTGGGCCCAGGCCGCGGCGCCCAGGCCGCCGAGCGCGGCGAGCACCGCCAGTGCGCGCAGTGGGCGACGCGGCGGGAAAGGGAGGTGGGGGACCGTCATGCGCCGTGCCCGATCAGGTCGAGGTGGGAGAGCCGGGGCCATCGGCGTGCCTGCCGCCGAGGTTGCGCTTGAGCAGCGAGGAGAACGAGGGCTGCGCGGACTGCAGCGCCGCGCCGGCATCGGCCTGCGGCGGCATCACGTGCAGGGTGCGGATCTGCTGGCCGGTGATGCCCAGCACCAGCCATTGGCGGTCTTCGTCCTGGCCCACCTCGACGATCACGATGCGCTGGCTCGGCGCGATCACGAGCTGCGCGACGGTGCGCAACTGCCCGCCCAGCGCCGCGCCGCCCAGCGGCGTGCGTTTCAGCAGCCACAGCACGACGGGGATCAAGGCCAAAATGGCCAGGAACCAAAGGAGTGGGACGAGGCTGTTGTTCATGGCCGGCGACTATAGCCGCCGAAGGGTCTCAGGCCTTGCTGAGGCGGCGCATGCGTTCGGAAGGGGTCACGATGTCGGTCAAGCGGATGCCGAACTTGTCGTTGACCACCACGACCTCGCCTTGCGCGATCAGGTAGCCGTTGACCAGCACGTCCATCGGCTCGCCGGCCAGCGCGTCCAGCTCGACCACCGAGCCCTGCGCCAGCTGCAGGATGTTCTTGATCGGGATGCGCGTGCGGCCCAGCTCCACCGTCAACTGGACCGGGATGTCCAGGATCATGTTGATGTCGCTGCCCGGCAGGTTGCCCGGCGTCGGCGCGAAGTTGGTGAAGGCCGCCGGCGCGACCTGCTCGGCCACCGGCTGCACCTCGGCCGCGACCTCGCTGCCGCCGCCTCCGCCAGCCTCCGCCAGCGCCGCCGCCCATTCGGCGGCCATCGCGTCCTGTTCGTCCATCGGGGTGTTGTCAGCCATTGCGGGCTCCCAGCCAGCCGGCATCCGGGCCGGTCAGCATCTTTTCAATCTTGATCGAATACTTGCCGTTCGAAGTGCCGTAATGGCAGTCGAACACCGGCACGCCGTCCACCTTGGCCTGGATGATCTGCTCCAGGTCCAGCTCGATGAAGTCGCCCGGCTTGAAGGCCAGCAGCTGTTCCACCGTCGCGGGCGCCTTGGCCAGCTCGGCCACCAGTTCCACCTCGGCCGACTGGATCTGGTGCTTGAGCAGGTTGACCCAGCGCCGGTCGGGTTCGCTCGAGTCGCCCTGCGTGGTGCTGTACAGCACGTCGCGGATCGGCTCCAGCGTCGAGTAGGGAATGCAGAAATACACCGTGCCGCTGGTCTCGCCGATCTCCAGCGTGAACGAGGTCGACACGACGATCTCGCTGGGCGTGGCGATGTTGGCGAACTGCGGCTGCATCTCCGAGCGCTGGTACTCGAGCTCCAGCGGATAGATGCCTTTCCAGGCCTTGAGGTACTCCTGGATGATCACTTCGACCAGGCGCAGGATGACCCGCTGCTCGGTGGCGGAGAAATCGCGGCCCTCGATGCGGGTGTGGAACTTGCCGATGCCGCCGAACAGCGAGTCGATCACCGCGAACACCAGCGTCGGGTCGCAGACGATCAGCCCGCTGCCGCGCAGCGGCTTGACCGACACGATGTTGAAGTTGGTCGGCACCACGATCTCGCGCAGGAAGGCGCTGTACTTCTGCACCTTGATGCCGCCGATGGCGACTTCCGGGCTCTTGCGGATGAAGTTGAACAGCCCGATGCGGATGTTGCGCGCGAAACGCTCGTTGATGATCTCCATCGTGGGCATGCGCCCACGGACGATCCGTTCCTGGCTGGCGAGGTTGTACTCGCGGATGCCGCCGGTCTGGACCTCCTCGGCCTCGAGCTTCTGGCTCTCGCCGGTGATGCCCTGGAGCAGGGCATCGACTTCGTCTTGCGACAGGATTTGCTGATTCATCGCCTGATCCCTTCGGGAGGTCCGCTCACTGCACGATGAAGGTGGAGAAGAGCACCTGCGTTACCGGGCTCTCGACCGGGCGCTTCTTTTTCTTCTTTTTCTTCGGCGCGGCGTCTTCGTCCTCTTCCTCGTCGTCGAGCTCGATGCCCATCGGACGCACCGACTCGCGGCGGATCTCGCGGGCCAGCTTCTCCTTGCCTTCGCCGCTGAGCAGCTCGGCCGAGGTCTTGTGCGACAGCACGATCAGCACGTTGTTGCGGATCGCCGGCATGTAGGCCTTGAGCTGGTCGGCGAACTTGGGATCGGCCACCTCCAGCGTGATGCCGATCTGCGCGAAGCGGTCGACTTCCTTGTCGGCCAGGTTCACGGTGAACGGATCCAGCGGAACGAAGGTCGGCGGCGTGCCGGGCTTGGCGTGGGCGGTGGCCGCGGGCTTTTCCTCGGCGGCGCCTTCCTCGTCCTCGGCATGGGACTTCTTCTTCATCATCAGCAACGCGGCGACGCCCACCAGCACCACCACCAGGACGATGGCGATGATGATGATCAGCTTCTTCTTGCCGCCACCCTTGACGGCGGCGTCGTTGCCTGCGGCGGCTGTGGCCATGGGCGCTCCGATGATGAAAAAATGGATCTGGCGGGGAACCGGACCTGACGATCCGGCAATGGCTCCCATTGTGGAGCGCCGCCCCCGCGCTCAACGCGCGAAAAGGCGGCGGATTCCGGTCAGACTCGCGGACCGTCAGGCGTACAGGTCGACCAGCCCGCGCGGCGCGGTGCGCCGTTCGCCGCGACCGGTGGCCGCGATGGCACCGTCGTCGTCACCGCGGCCGCCGCGGCGACCGTTGCCGTTCGACGCGCCGTCCGGGCGGCCGTCACCGCGATTCTGTCCGCCTTGGGAGGAGGTCTGGGCGAACACCCCGCCACCGCTCAGGGTCAGCCCCTGGGCCTGCAGGGCGGCCGCCAGGTCGGGCAGGGTGCGTTCCAGGACTTCCCGGGTGGCCGCCTGCTGCGCATGGAAATTCACCTGCGCCTGCTGGCCGTCCAGCTGGATGTTGATCGACACCGGGCCCATCTCGACCGGGTTCAGCTGGAGCTGGGCCTCATGGATGCCGTCCTGGATCAGCAGGCTGACGCTGGCCGAGAGCTCCGGCGCGAAGTCGGGGCTGTCCATCGGCTGGCTCAGCGGCACGCTGGGCGCCTGGGTCGGCGCGGCGCTGTCGGCACCGGTGGTGCCGGCGGCCGGGGCGGCCTGCTGCGCCGCGGCAAGCAGCGCCTCGAAGCTCGGCGTCGGGCCCTTGGCGGCGCCGTCGGCCATGGCGATCTCATGCGCGCCGCCGGCGGCAGCCTGCAGGGTGTCAGTCCGGGTCGACGCGTCCGCGCCGTCCACGGCGCCCGACTCGCCGGCCGCGGCCTGGCTCAGCTCGCGCTGGAGCTGCTGGCGTTCGCGCATCGCGTCACCGGTGGTGAGCAGCTTGCCGTGGGCGTGGGCGCCGCCAGGCAGGGCCTCGCTGCCGGCGTCGTCGGCGGAGGCGCCGCCGCGTGCCGGCTTCGGCTCGGCCGGGGCTTCGCCGCGCAGCATCGCCAGGATCTGCTCGGCGGAGGTGGCGCCACTGTCCTTGGCTTCCTTGGCGACCTTGCGGTCCTGGCCTTCGGCATCCTGGCCGTCAACGCGCTCGGAACCCGGGGCGTCGGCCGCGCCGGTCGCCGTGGCGTCCGGCGCATCGCTGGCATCGGCCGCATCGGCCTGATCCGCAGCGGCGGCCGTGTCGGCACGGTTCGCCGCGCTCGCGCGGGCCGGCGCCTTCGCGTCCTCGGCCTTGTTGGCGCTCTGGCGAGCCGCCGCATTGCGGGCGGCCAGCTTGTTCTCTTCCTTCGCGGCGGTGTTCTCCGACGACCGGGCGGACGGGGTGGCCGGCTTGGGCGCGGGCGCCGATTCCTGGCGCTGGGCCTGCTGGCGGGCGTCGAGCTGCTGGGCTTCCAACTGGCGGGCCTGCTGCTGCGACTGGGCCTGCTGGGTCGCCAGCTGTTGCGATTGCAACTGCGCCATCGTCGAGCGGGCCGACTGCGCCGACTGCTGCTGCAGCTGCTGGTTGCTCTGGTTCAGCAGGCGCGAGAAGTCGGCCGAGCCGCCGTCCTTGCGGCCGGCGGGGGCGGACGGCATCGCGCCGAGGCCGCCCGGCAACGCGGGGGTGTTCTGGATCTGCGTCATGACGGGAAAAAAAGGGTTCCGGCGACCGGATCGCGCTCAGGCGACCAGGCGCGACATCGGGTGGCCGCCGCGCGAAGCCGCGCGGGCGGCCTGCTCGTCGGTGGCGCGTTGTTCCTGGCGCATCTGGGTGCGCAGCGTCTCGGCGCGACGGCGCTCGATCAGCTTGCGGACCGAGGCGACGCGCAGTTCGCGCTCGCGCAGCAGGTCGCGGGCGGCGCTCAGGCGCTGGTCGGCGTAGTCGGCGATGCCGCTCTGCTGGCCGATCGCCTGGTCCAGCCGTTGGCCGAAGTTCTGGTAGCAGCCCAGCAGCTGGACCGTGGTCCGCTGCGCGAATTCCTGCGACCAGCGGCTGCGGTAGTCCGTGCGGTATTGCGCCAGTTGGTCATGCTGGTTGCGGGCGGCGTTGGCACGCGCCTGCGCATCCTGCAGATGACGCAACGCTTCATCGCGCTCGGCCTCGGCGCGTTCGAGGAGAACGGTCAGGGCCTGCAAGTTGGAACTACTCATGTCGATGACCTCGCTTCACGGATGTCGGCAGCTATCACGCAAAGTTGAGTGTGGCGGTCAACTGGTTGAGGCAATCGTTCAAAGAAGCGGGGGAATGCATGTCTTGTTGGAGCAATCGGTCCATGTCGCCATGCAGGCGCACCGCCAGGTCGAGTTCGGGATCGTGCCCCGGCTGGTAGGCGCCGAGCTGGATCAAGTCGCGCGCCTTGTTGTATTTCGCGAGCAATTGCCGGAATCGGCGCGCCAGTTCGACGTGCCGCTTGTCGGCGACGCTGGTCATGACGCGCGAGATCGAGCGCTCGACGTCGATCGCGGGGTAGTGCCCGCTCTCGGCCAGTTCGCGGCTCAGCACGATGTGGCCGTCCAGGATGCCTCGGGCGGCGTCGGCGATCGGGTCCTGCTGGTCGTCGCCCTCGGACAGCACGGTGTAGAACGCGGTGATCGATCCCTCGCCCGCCAGGCCGTTGCCGCTGCGTTCGACCAGTTGCGGCAATTTGGCGAAACAAGACGGCGGATAGCCCTTGGTTGCCGGCGGTTCGCCGATGGCGAGCGCGATTTCCCGCTGCGCCATCGCATAGCGGGTCAGCGAGTCCATCAGCAGCAGTACATGCTGGCCGCGGTCGCGGAAATGCTCGGCGACGGCGGTCGCGTAGGTCGCGCCCTGCATGCGCAGCAGCGGCGGCGCATCGGCCGGCGCGGCGACGACCACGCTGCGGCGCAGGCCTTCCTCGCCCAGGATGTCCTCGATGAATTCCTTCACTTCGCGGCCGCGCTCGCCGATCAGGCCGACGACGATGACGTCCGCCTGCGTGTAGCGGGCCATCATGCCCAGCAGCACCGACTTGCCGACGCCGGTGCCGGCGAACAGGCCCAGGCGCTGGCCGCGGCCCACGGTCAGCAGCGAGTTGATCGCGCGCACGCCGGTGTCCAGCGGGCGGCGGACCGGGTCGCGGTCCATCGCGTTGATGGGGCGGCGCACCATCGGTTCGTCGCGCACGTCCACCAGCGGACCGCCGCGGTCCAGCGGATGGCCCTGCGGGTCGACGACACGCCCCAGCAGGCCGTCGCCCATGGGCAGGTGCAGGCCGCGGTCCTCGTCGCGGCGCCAGGGATGGCGCTCCTCGCCGAGCACCGGCCCGTGCAGCGCGGCGGGCCGCGGCAGCACCATCGCGCCGCTGGCCAGGCCCTGGATCTCGTCGGTGGGCATCAGGTAGGCACGGTCGCCGGAGAAACCGACCACCTCGGCCGTGACCGGGCGCTGGCCGCGACGCGGCGCGGCGGCGGTGGAGGGCATGTGGATCTCGCACACCGAGCCCACCGGCACCTTCACGCCGGTGGCCTCCAGCACCAGGCCGGCGACGCGCACCAGCTTGCCCTGCGGCTCCAGCGCCGGCGCGTTGCCGGCGAAGGCCTGCAGGTCGTCGAAGTACTGGGCCCAGCGGTCGGTGCGGCTGCTCATGGCTCGCGGTCCCCGCTGTTCTGGTAGCCGTGCGGCAGGCCGCCGTACTGGCTGGGGGTCGGATCGTTGCGGAAGTCCAGGCGCGCTTCCTGGGCCACCTCGGCGGCGCTGCGGCGGTCCTCCCAGACGGAGGCCTGGCCCAGCGCGCCGACGGCGGACTGCCAGCGCGCCGGCAGCGAGGCGTCGACGCTGCAGATGTCGGCGTCGACCTTGACGCCGCCCCGGGCGATGGATGGGTCGGGAATGACCTGCGCCTCGCGGGCGCGCAGCTCCTGGCCGGCGCCGTCCAGCACCAGCGGCAGGTCGTCCGGATGCACGCGCACGCGGACGTGGCGGGCGTTGATCAGCAGCGCCTCGACGGCGTCGTGCGCCACCCTGGAGACCAGCTCCGGCGCGGTCGACAGCTCGTTGCGCACGACCTGGCGGGCGAGCTCGACGGCAGTGCGGGCCAGCGCCTCGGCCATGCCCTGCTCGATCGCGCTCAGGTCCTGGTCGAAGCTGGCGACCAGCTGCCCGACCTGCGCGCTGATCTGCTTGGCGAAGCTCTGCTTGAACGCGTCCAGCGCCGCCATGCCGTCGCGGTAGCCGTCCTGGTAGCCGGCCTGGCGGGCCTGCTGCATCAGTTCGTCGATGCTCGGACCGGGGGGCGGCGGCGGGGGCGGGGGCTCGACCGGCGCGGGCGCGCTGACGGAGGGCTTGCGCGGCGGCGCGGCGCCGTCCAGCGTGCCCGGGTTCCAGGCGGCGAAGCCGGACAGTTCCTCGCGCGGAATGATGCGGCTGTAGGTGTTGCCACGCGGCGCGTCGCCCTCGGGGCGGGGCGGCGGCGGGACCTGGCGGGGCGGGCGGGTGACCATCGGTTCGGGTGTCGGTCGCTATCGAGGGCGTCGAGGGGGCGTCGGGTTTACAGGAACTGGTCGTCGCCGCCGCCGGCCAGCACGATCTGGCCTTCGTCGACGAGGCGGCGCACCACCTTGAGGATTTCCTTCTGCTCGGCCTCGACCTCGGACAGGCGCACCGGGCCGCGCGATTCCAGGTCCTCGCGCAGCGTCTCGGCGGCGCGGGTGGACATGTTGCGGAAGATCTTCTCGCGCAGCTCCGGGCCGGCGCCCTTGAGCGCGACGATGAGCGACTCGGACTGCACTTCCTTGAGCACCGCCTGGATGCCGCGGTCGTCGATCTTCTCCACGTCCTCGAACGTGAACATGTTGTCCATGATCTTCTGGGCGAGGTCGGAGTCGGCTTCGCGGATGTAGTCCAGCACCGACGCCTCGACGCTGGTGCCCATCATGTTGATGATCTCGGCCGCGGTCTTGACGCCGCCCAGGTTGGACTTCTTCATGCGTTCGCCGCCGGCCAGGATCTGGCCCATGACCTCGTTGAGGTCCTTGAGCGCCATCGGCTGGATGCCGTCCAGCGTGGCGATGCGGATCAGCACCTCGTTGCGCTGGCGTTCGGTGAAGACGCGCAGCACCGAGCTGCTCTGGTCGAAATCCAGGTGCGACAGGATGGCCGCGACGATCTGCGGGTGCTCGTTGCGCAGCAGTTCGGCGACCGAGCCCGGGTCCATCCACTTCAGCGACTCGATCGAGGACACGTCCGAGCCCTGCAGGATGCGGTCCAGCAGCAGGTTGGCCTTGTCGTCGCCCAGCGCCTTGCGCAGCACGGAGCGCACGTACTCGTCGGTGTCGCTGACCAGGGTGCTCTGCGACTCGGCGACGAGGTCGAACTTGTCCAGCACCTTCTCGACACGGTCGCGCGGCACGACCTTCATCTTGGCGATGGTCTCGCCCAGCTTCTGCACTTCCTTCGGCGACAGGTGCTTGAAGACCTCGGAGGCCTCTTCCTCGCCGAGGGACATGAGCAGGATGGCCGCGTCTTCGACGCCTTTGTCGTCCATGGTGATGTCTCGCTATCGATCCTGAGGCGGGGTTCCCGGCAGCGCCGCTCAGCGGCGGCCGCCGGCCGGGGAGGTTTCCAGCTCTTCGCCGTTGACCCAGGCGCGCATGATGTTGGCCACCGCGACCGGGTTCTCCTTGGCCAGCAGGCGGGCCCGCTCCAGCTTGTCGTTGGAGATCGGCGCCTCCAGGGCCGGCAGGCCGCCGGGACCGCCCAGCGCCAGCTGCTCGTTCTCGACCACGCTCAGGCCGTTGTTCCCGGCAGTGTCGTCCTTCTGTTCGGCCGGCGGCGGGAAAGCCGCCTTGAGAGCAGGGCGAACCAGCCCGAACACGGCGATCAGCGCGATCAGTACCAGGGCGGCCGGCACGGTGGCATCGCGGGCGATGTCACGCAGCCAGGGCTGCTGCCACAGCGGCACGTCGGCGGGCTCGACCTTGTCCGACACGAACGGGGTGCTGATCACCTTGACCGAGTCCCCGCGCTCCTGCGAGAAGCCCAGGGCCTCCTTGACCAGCGAATCCAGCTTCTGGATCTCGGTCTCGGACAGCGGCTGGCTGGAGGTCTTGCCATTCTTGTCGGTGACCGTCTTCTGGTTGACGACGACGGCCGCGTTCAGCCGGCGGACCTGGCCGATCGCGTTGCGGGTGACGCGCACGGTGCGGTCCAGCTCGAACTGCGTGTCGTTGTTGCGGCGCATGTTCTGCGTGCCTCCGGATTGACCGGCCGGCTGCAGCGGCTGGGCCTGGCCGTTGATCGGCGCGGCGGCCTGCGGGGGCACCTGGTTGGTGGTGGCGCCCGGCACGCCGGTGGGCACGCCGGCGGTGCCGCCGGACTGCTCTTCCGAGGTCAGGCGGCGCACCGCGCTCTGGGTGTTGGGGCCCTGGTTGGGGCGGTATTCCTCGGCGGTGGACTCGACCTGGTTGAAGTCGACGTCGGCGGTGACCGTCGAGCGCAGGTTGTCGCGGCCGACCACCGGCTCCAGCAGCTCCGCGATCCGCTTGTTCAGGTTGGCTTCGACCTGCTGCTTGTACTGCAGCTGCTGGCTGTCCAGGCCGGTGGCGTTGCCGTCGGGGTTCTGGGAGAGCAGGGCGCCGGTGCTGTCGAGCACGCTGACGGCCTTGGGATTGAGTTCCGGCACCGACGAGGACACCAGGTGGACGATGCCGGCGATCTGGGCGCGGTCCAGCGTGCGGCCGCCGCGCAGTGTCAGCATCACCGAGGCGCTGGGCTTCTGCTGTTCGCGGAAGAAGCCGTTCTGCTGCGGCATGGCCAGGTGGACGCGCGCGTCGGCGACGTCGGCCATCGCGGTGATGGTGCGGGTGAGTTCGCCCTCGAGGGCGCGCTGGAAGTTCAGGCGTTCGTTGAACGCGGTCTGGCCGATGGACTGCTTGTCCATCAGCTCGAAGCCGACGATGCCGCCCTTGGGCAGGCCGGCCGAGGCCAGCTTCATGCGCAGGTCGTAGACCTGGTTGGCGGGGACCATGATGGTGCCGCCCGGCTCGTTGCGGTAGGGCACATTCATCTGCGCGAGCTGCGCGATGACGGCGCCGCCGTCCTTGTCGGAGAGGCCCGAGAACAGCGGGCGGAAATCCGGCTTGGCCGTCATCATCGACATCGCCACGATCACCGCGAGCAGCGCGGCGACGCCGCCGCCCAGCATCAGCTTGCTCTTGGTGGGCATCGCGGCCAGGCGCTGGGGCAGGCCCGCCGGTTTGGCGGTCTGCTGCACCTCGGGGAGTCCGGCGGCGGGGCTGCTCAGGGCGTTGTCCATGGGGGTGTACGGCTCGGGTCGAACGATCGGCGGGGTGCGCCCAGGCGGACGCCTCGGCACAGGTCAGGATTATTTCGATCGGGGCCCTCAAGAATGTTGGGAACAGGCCGAAGAAGCCCCCCCAGTTCGGAGCTATGGCCGGCGGCGGCATCCGTACGATGCATGCCGTGGACCTGAAACTCAAACCCTTCGACTTCGCCAGCGCGGTGGCCCGTGCCGGATTGACCCCCCAGGGTCAGCCGGTGGCCAAGGCCGCGCCCGGCGGCACCAGCTTCGCGGATGCGATGAGCTCGGCGCTGAAGTCGGTCAGCACGCAGCAGAACGAGGCGTCGCGGCTGCAGCGGGAAGTCCAGCTGGACAACCCGACGGTCAGCCTGGAGGAGACCATGGTCGCCATGCAGAAGGCCCAGATCGGTTTCCAGGCGACGCTGCAGGTGCGCAACCGGCTGGTGTCGGCCTACTCGGAAATCATGAACATGCAGGTCTGAGGTCGCCGCGACGACGCGCATCGGCGCCGATCGGATATGAAAAAGCCGCCCCAGGGCGGCTTTTGTCATTGGCGCGTCCGACGCGGCCGATCAGGTGGCGCGTGCTGGCGCCCGGTCGATCGACGCCTTCAGCTGCTACGGCGCATCAGCCGTTCCCGTTTCTGCGCCTGGTCGATGAAGACCTGCAGCGCGCGGGCGGCGGTCGGGGCCAGCGAGACGAAGGCGCAGCCGGCCTGGTGCGGGGCGCCTTGTTCGCCCTGCGTCAGATGCTGGACCCGCAGTAGCGTCGCGAAGCTGACCTCGCGCTCGAGTTCCAAGGTGCCGGTGATCTCCTGGCCCGCCTGCGGCACCGGCACCACGTGGGCCGGCCAGTGCAGCGCGACGCCGCCGGCGCTCACGTTGACCACTCGGATCCGGGGCAGGTCGGCGTCGGCCAGCTTCAGCGCCGGATACAGCTGCCCGGCCGAGGCGACCCGGTAGGCCTGGCGCCGCTGGAAGCGGTACAGCCGCAGCGGGACCGGCGCGCGCAGCACCTCGGCGCCATCGCCGCGGATCGCGACCAGCCCGGAGAGGTCGAACTGCAGCTTGATCCGGTCCAGGTAGGCGGTGGCCACCAGCTCGTCGCTCGCCAGCACCGGCGCCAGCGTGTCGCCGGCCTGCGGTGCTTCCATGGTCAGCATGCCGCGCGGCGTATCGAGGGCGCGCAGCACCGTGTGGATGGCCTCGCCCGCCGGAGTGGACAGCTGCAGGCGCGCCTGCGACTGCAGCAGCTCGCGCAGCCAGTTCATGATCTCGCCGGGCGCGTCCAGCCGGTAATCGGCGTCCGCGGCATCGGCGGGAGGGGCGGGGACTTTCAGGTCGCTCAAGGCCAGCATCCGGCTGCAATCGTTCGGAAAAATTCTCCCGCATCCCCCAAGGCAAACGCCGCGCCGCCCCCATCCGTTCGAGGGGCCGGTCGCGGCGCTGGCGGACGATCCGGGGCCGGTCGCGTGACCGAAGTCTCGAATCGCCGGGGCGGTCGATCGCGGGGAGGCCGTCGGACCGGTCGTCGCAGCGATCGTCGGGCCGGTCAGTGCACCGTCTTGGATTTGCCCTTCATCAGCTGGTCCAGGTCCTCCAGCCAGGGTTCGGCCAGGTGGCGGATCTCGGCGTCGTTGACCAGGATGCGCTGCATGATGCGGGTCTTGAGCTGCGCCTCGTCGGGGCCCAGCTGCTGGCTGCCGGCGGCGTGCTTGAGCTGCGAGATCAGCAGCACGCAGGCGCCTTCGAGCTTGACCACCTCGTCCCAGTTGCCCGAGCGAGCGGCGCTCAGCATGTCGGCGCTGGCTTGCTCGATGGCTTCGTAGTAGCTCAACAGTTGGGTGCTCATGAGGCGGTCCGGAGTGGTCGGGGCGGCGTGGGCGGCGGGGGCTTGGGGCTTGGCGGTGTACTTGGACATGGAACTTCTCAAGTCGTCAGGCTGGAGGGGAGCGGGGCCGGATCAGGCCGCGACGCGTTGTTCGGCAGCGGCCGGGGCGATGCTGGCCCAGGCTTCGCGGATCGGTTGCAGCAGCTTCACGCATTCCTCGACGGCGACGTCGTCGCTGCGCAGGTTGGCGTGGGTCAGCCGCATGCAGATGTAGGCATACAGGTCGCGCAGGTCCATGGCCAGCTCGCCCGACTCCAGGTTCAGGGCCGCCTTCAGGCCCTCGTCCAGGATGCGGACCGCGCGGCTCAGGCTGCGGTTCTTGGCGTCGACATTGCCGGTGCGGATCGCGCCGATGGCTTGCGTCATCGAATCGAAGGCGCCGTCCAGCAGCAGGGTCACCAGGCGGTGCGGCGAGGCCGTCATCACGTCCGTTTCCACGCCGACGCGGTTGTACATGCTGCTGGCGCGTTGACCGTGGGAAGCGAAGGGGGAGGAGTTGCCGTACATGATGTGCTGCTGGGGTGTGCTGTAGTGCTTGAATCAGTTTTCGGCCCCCGCTGGCCCAACTTGAGCCTCCCCCGTGTCGAATTTGTCTCGAAATTCTGCGCGCCTGGAGAAAAACAAAAGCCTCCGTGAGGAGGCTTGTCGGCGGTCTTTTCGAAGCGCCGGAGAAGGGCGGTGGCGACGGTCCAGTTCCGAGGGCGATCCCTACCTGGCACGCCGCGCCCGCGGCCTCAGCTGCTGCTGCCCAGCATGCTGGTGATCTTGTTGACGTAGCTCTGCATGTCGTTGAGCTTGGCCATCTGCGTGTCCAGCGCCGTGTACTGGGCGCGCACCCGCTTCTCGTAGGCGGCGGCGCGGTCGTTGAGCTCGTCCACGCGCTTGTTGTTGGCGGTCACCCGCGACTGCAGCCCGGTGGTGCGGGTGGTGATGGAGCCGTCGAAGCCGGTGACCTGGTCGGCGAAGGCGCGCCAGCGGGTGGCGATGCCGTTGTTGTTCGGGTTGGCGGTGTCCACGCCCATGAACAGGTTCTTCAGGTCGCTCATGCTGCCCAGCGCGCTGGTCAGCTTGGTGTCGTTGACCTTGATGGTGCCGTCGGCGCCGATGTCCAGGCCCAGGTCCGACAAGCGGCCGAACTTGCCGCCCAGCGTGCTGCCCGCGGCGGTGATGTTGCGCAGCTGGCTCTGCAGGCCCACCGCGGTGCTGTCGCCCTGCAGCGCGCCGGCGGTCTTGTTGGCGTCGTCGTACTTGGTGTCGTTGCGCATCAGCGTCATCAGGCTGTTGTACGACGTGACGAAGTCGTTGATCGCCTTCTTGACGCTGTCCTTGTCCTGGCCGACGGTGACGGTGGACTGCCCGGTCTTGAGCAGGTTGATCGTCAGGCCGTCGACGGCGCCCTCGATGTTGTTGGAGGCGGAGCTGATCGCCAGGCCGTTGATCGTCAGGTTGGCGTTCTTGGCCGCGGTGTTCTGCGTCATCGACGAGATCGAGGCGGTCGGGTCGTAGGCCAGCGCGGACAGGCCATTGGCGTCGGCGCCGTTGCCGTCGTCATCGGCGGTGGTGATGCGGAAGCCGTTGGCCTCGCCGGTGTCGCGCGAGCGGATCACCAGGCGCGAGCCGGTCGCGTCGGTGACCACCGAGGCCAGCACGCCGGCGCCCGAGGCATTGACCTTGTCGCGGATGTTGGCCAGCGTGTCGGTCGACGAGATGGAGATGCTGACCGGCGTCGCGCCGTCCTTGCTGGTGAAAGTGGAGTTGTTGGTGCCGCTCCACTGGCCCAGTTCGATGGTCATCGAGCCCGAGCCCACCGTCGCGTTGTTGGCGAAGCCCTTGCTCGAGAGCGACTGCGCCGAGGCGAGGTTGGCCACGTCCAGCGCGTAGGAACCGGCGCCCGAGCCGGCGCCGGCGATGACGGTGGCCATCGTCGTGTCGGAGGAGGTGGCGGTCAGCGCGGACCAGGTGGACGGGTTGGCCAGCTTGGCGGCCGCGTCACGCATTGCGCTGAAGGCGCTCTTGATCTTGCCGTACTCGGAGATCTGCGACTTGATGGTGTCGGTGCGCGACTGGAGGTCGGTGATCGGCTGCTTTTCCAGCGACACCAGCTTCGTGACGATGCTTTCGACGTCCAGACCGCTGCCCAGACCCGCGGAGGTGATGCTTGCCATCGTGCGAACTCCTTGTGACCGTGTTCCGGCTCCCTGGCCGGAAGCCCCATGCGCGACAGGGCCTCGCGTGATTGGCGTGAGGCCCTGTCCTGCATATCGGCGTCAGGCGATCCGACTTTAGGACGGAGGCCTGGCGCTTCGATTGCGTTTTTCTATCAACCCTTGAGCAGCGACAGCACTTGCTGCGGCAGCTGGTTGGCCTGCGCGACCATCGCGTTGCCGGCCTGCTGCAGGATCTGCGCCCGGCTCAGGTTGGAGGTCTCGACCGCGAAGTCGGCATCCATGATCCGGCTGCGGGCGGCGGTCTGGTTCTCGTAGGCCACCTGCAGGTTGGAGATCACCGCGTCGAAGCGGTTCTGCGTCGCGCCCAGCGTCGCGCGCTGGCTGTTGACGGTGTCCAGCGCCGTGTCGATGTTGGCCACCACGGTGGCGATCGCCGCCGCGTCCGCGGTGCGGTCGATCACCGCGCGGCCGGCGCCGCTGGTATCCGAGCCGGAGACCTGGGTGATCGTGGTGTCGGCCGACATGTTGGGCGTCGTGACGGTGATCTCGTCATTGGACGTGGTGTTCGGCCCGACCTGGAAGGTCTGCGGCAGCGACGCGTCCTGGCCCAGGATGTACTTGCCGTTGAAGGTGGTGCCGGCGGTGACCCGCTGGATTTCCTTGGCCAGTTCGCCGAATTCCTTGTCCAGCGAATCCTTGTCGCTGTCCGCGTTGGTCGCGTTGCGGGCCTGGATCGCCAGTTCGCGCATCCGCTGCAGCGAATCGGCCACCTTGCCCAGCGCGCCTTCGGCGGTCTGCGCCAGCGAGATGCCGTCGTTGGCATTGCGCATCGCGACCGACATGCCGCGGGCTTGCGCGTTCATCCGTTCGGCGATGGCCAGGCCGGCCGCGTCGTCCTTGGCGGAGTTCACCCGCAGGCCTGAGGACAGGCGCTGCATCGAGGTCGCCAGCGACGACTGCGACGAGTTCAGATTGCGTTGCGCGTTCAGCGAAGCAATGTTGGTGTTGATGGTCTGTGGCATTGATGCACTCCTGCGGAGATCCTGTCCTGGCTGCGATCCCGGTTAGGTGGGTCGGTTCCCGACCTCGCCTGCCGATCCTCGCTGCGCCATCGCAGTCATTGTTCGGATCTGCCGGTTGGACCGGTGGTCGAGCGGTACTTCATGCTCGATGGATGCCATTGTGCGAAAGCTGCCACCCCGTCGATGGGCCGATTAACGGGCGGAAAACCGTCCATTACGAAGCCAATGAAAGAAGGCCCCGCACCAGTCCCGGGGGACGGTGCGGAGCCTTTGGAAGGCCGGCCGCGAGGACCGGCGCTTGAGGAGTCAACCGGGGAGGGCGCCGGACGGCGCCCGCGTATGGGGATCAGCTGCGCAGCAGCGACAGCACCTGCTGCGGGAGCTGGTTGGCCTGCGCCACCATCGTGTTGCCGGCCTGCTGCAGGATCTGCGAGCGGCTCAGGTTGGCGGTTTCCGCGGCGAAGTCGGCATCCATGATGCGGCTGCGGGCGGCGGTCTGGTTCTCCACCGAGACCTGCAGGTTGGAGATGATCGCGTCGAAGCGGTTCTGCGAGGCGCCCAGGATCGCGCGCTGGCCGGAGACCGTGGTGATGGCCGCGTCGATGTTGTCGATCACCGTCTTGAGCGAGTCCGGCGTCGAGGCGTTGTCGATCACGCCGCCGGTGACGGCGGTGATCGTCGCGTCGTTGGTCATGTTGTTCGTGACCACGTCCACCGAGTCGTTCGCGCTGGTGTTGGCGCCGATCTGGAAGGTCTGCGTGCCGGCATCGGCGCCCAGGATGGCCTTGCCGTTGAAGGTCGTGCCACCGATGACGCGGCCGATTTCCTGGCCCAGCTGGGCGTATTCCTTGCCGATCGAGTCCAGGTCGGAGGTCGTGTTGGTCGCGTTGCGGGCCTGCACCGCCAGTTCACGCATGCGCTGCAGCGAATCGCCCACCTTGGACAGCGCGCCTTCGGCGGTCTGCGCCAGCGAGATGCCGTCGTTGGCATTGCGCACCGCGACGTTCATGCCGCGCACTTGGGCGTTCATGCGTTCGGCGATCGCCAGGCCGGCGGCGTCGTCCTTGGCGGAGTTGACCCGCAGGCCCGAGGACAGGCGTTGCATCGACACCGACAGCGAGGACTGCGAGGACGACAGGTTGCGCTGGGCGTTGAGCGATTGCAGGTTGGTGTTGATGATCTGAGCCATGATCCATTCCTTTTGAATTCAGAGACCTTCACGGTCTCGGTCGGACGTTTGAAAAACTGTCCGACTGAGCCGGACCACGTGGCCCTTGCTGTTGATTTGCGGACCCGTTGATGCAGTTATCGGGCCGGCAGGGAATGGACTTGAGGCCTTCTTGAAAAGAAAGCGTGTAACCGCCTGTCCCAGGCGTGAAGTCGTGCCATGGCGGGCGAGCGCTTCTCTTTCACCACCCGCGCGGGATGGGGAAAGAGAAGGGGGACCGAAGTCCCCCTCGCGGGCGTCTGGCTGACGAGGATCAGCGCAGCAGGGCCAGCACTTGCTGGGGCGCCTGGTTGGCCTGGGCGATCATCGCGTTGCCGGCCTGCTGCAGGATCTGCGCGCGGCTCAGGTTGGCGGTTTCCGAGGCGAAGTCGGCGTCCATGATCCGGCTGCGGGCCGCGGTCTGGTTCTCGACCGAGATCTGCAGGTTCGACACGATCGCGTCGAAGCGGTTCTGCGAGGCACCCAGCTTCGAACGCTCGCTCGACACCGTCTTGATCGCCGCATCGATGTTGTCGATCACGGTGGCCAGGTCGGTCGTCGTCGACGCGTTGGTGATCGCGCCGCCGGTCACGCCGGTGATGGTCGTGTCCGTGGTCATGTTGGTCGTCGTGACGTCGACCGAGTCGTTGGCCGTGGTGTTGGCGCCGATCTGGAAGGTCTGCGTGCCCGAATCGCCGGCCAGGATGGCGCGGCCGTTGAAGGTCGTGCCGCCCAGCACGCGCTGGATTTCAGAGCCCAGCTGCGCGTATTCCTGACCGATCGAGTCCAGGTCGGAGGTCGTGTTGGTCGCGTTGCGGGCCTGCACCGCCAGTTCACGCATGCGCTGCAGCGAATCGCCCACCTTGGACAGCGCGCCTTCGGCCGTCTGCGACAGCGAGATGCCGTCGTTGGCGTTGCGCTGGGCCACGTTCATGCCGCGGACTTGCGCGTTCATGCGGTCGGCGATCGCCAGGCCGGCGGCGTCGTCCTTGGCGGAGTTGACACGCAGGCCCGAGGACAGGCGCTGCATGGAGACGGCCAGCGAGCTGGCGCTCGTGCTGGTGTTGCGCTGGGCGTTGAGCGACAGCAGGTTGGTGTTGATGACTTGGGCCATGATTGCTCCTAACAGCTATACGTAAATACCGGCAAAAGCGCCGAACCACACATGAGCGCCTGAGTCCTCCGATCCTCCAGCCCGCCGTGAGGCGAACCGGCCGAGGATCTCGGATGCTCCTGCTGAACCTGCCGGGCCATTTCCCGGTTCGGTCCCAGTCCGACGCTAGTCAACCGTTGCCGTCCCACCCCCTCATCGGGTTGCCAAGAACGTCAGGCCTTCTAACCGGACCACGTGCCGCCTGCCTGCTGCGACTTGCCTTTGGACTCCTGGTCCTTGCTGGCTTGTCGCTGCGTTCAGCAGCCCCGTTGTTTTGGTTATCGGCGCCTGCGCCTTAGAACTTGAGGGCAATTTGTCAAGACTTTCGATCCGGAGATAAGCAGGTCTTGCAACGCGTTGTTTGTCGTTTGACTTCGACCCGGACCTGTGCCCGGGTGTCGGTCTGGCGACGGACATGAAGGGGTTAACGGCCGCTGCGCGGCGGGATTGAGGGGGAATGGCGGCGCTTTTCGTGCGCTCGATCACGGGGGGGCGCCCTAAAGTGCCTTCCGGCGCGGCCGACAAGGCGCGGCGCCGTATCCGCCCCCTTCGCCGGGACCGGTCTGGACAACGAGCCCGGACCCGATCGACGAGTTCCAACGACCATGGAGAGATCTATGCCCCTGCAATCGCAAACCGAGGCACGGTCCGCCGTGTCGATGATCGACGCGTCGATCGAGGAACAAGTTCACGGACGCATCCGTCCGGGCTCCAGCGAGGCCCGGCTGCTGCTGGCCCAGGCGCGCAATGCCGCTTATGCGCAGGCCGCGCAGGGCCGCATCGGCGACGGCGTCGCGCTGCTGTGCAACGCGCTGGAAATGGCGCCGATGAGCGTGGAGCTGCTCTCCGACGTCGGCGCGCTGCTGCTGGCCGCCGGCCAGTTGCGCGAAGCGGCGCTGTATGCGCATCGCGCCGTCGAGCTCTCGCCGCAGCACGCGCCGTCGCTCTACACGCTGGGCTTCGCGCTGTCCGGCCTGGGCGAGGTCAAGGCCGCCATCGAGGTGTTGTCCATCCTCAATGAAGGTCAGGCGCTGGAAATGCTGCGCCGCGATTCCCCGGAACTGATGGCGATCGTCGACTCCGAACTGCTGCGCCTGCAGGCCGCCTGAGGCGCCCGCGCTTTCCGCCAGCACTTTCCGTCCGCGGGGCAGCCTGACAGGCTGTCTCCGCCAGAAACCGCCGCCGAGCCCGTGTCCACGGGGCCTCGCGCGGCGGTTTTGCTTTGGGGGCCTGTCAGCGTGTAGGAATCTGTCTGACACGGCGGTCGGCGGGCTTCGTAGCTCATCTATGCCAGCAACCTGATGTCGCGAAAAAGGGGGTTTCTTCAGAATTCATTCCATCGCAGCAACGCAACCGCCCAGGAGCCCCCACATGAACAGCGACCAGATCCTTGCCGAGATCCGCGAAGCCAACCTGTCCTACCTGATGCTGGCCCAGAGCCTCATCCGCGCCGACCGCGAGCAGGCCCTGTACCGCCTGGGCATCTCCGAAGAGACCGCCACGCTGCTGAACACCCTCAGCCCGGCGCAGATGATGAAGATGGCCTCCGGCAACACGCTGCTGTGCCGCTTCCGCATGGACGACGACCTGGTGTGGGGCCTGCTGACCTCGCACGGCAAGCCGGCCGCCAACGACAGCGTCTCCCGCCTGCATGCCTCCATCCTGATGGCCGGCCGCCACCAGGAAGCCGCCTGATCCCAGGATCCAGGCAACGCGATTGCCGCCCGAGATTATCCGAGACCACCGGAGCCCCCCATGCGCACCAAGTCCATCCTGACCGAAGCCAAGCAGATCGAACGCGCGGTGACGCTGATCAAGCTGGGCGCGCGCCTGCAGGTGCTGGAATCGGAAACCGACCTGAGCTACGAGCGTTTGCTGCGCCTGTACAAGGAAGTCTCGGGCAAGTCACCCAGCAAGGGCCAGCTGCCGTTCTCCACCGACTGGTTCATGACCTGGCAGCCCAACATCCATGCCAGCCTGTTCCTCAACATCCACGAGTACCTGAACAAGGTCGCGGAGATGGACGAAATCGACGTCGTCATCAAGGCCTACCAGCTGTACCAGGAGCAGACCGCGGCGCAGAACCTGGAGCAGCTGTTGTCCGTCACCCGCGCCTGGCGCCTGGTGAAGTTCGTCGACAACGGCATGCTGACGATGACCAAGTGCAGCAAGTGCGGCGGTCATTTCGTTACCCACCCCCACGAGGTCGCCAAGCATTACGTCTGCGGCCTGTGCAACCCGCCGGCGCGCGCCGGCAAGGGCAAGGCGGCTGGCGGCATCCAGATGCACTGAGCGGCGCGGCATGGCCTCGCGCTGGCGCACCTGCCTGGTCGTCATTGCCCGCGACGAGGCGGCGACCATCGGCCGCCTCCTCGACAGCGTCCGTCCGTTCGTGGACGACGCGCTGGTGCTGGATACCGGCTCCACCGATGACACCGTCCGTCTGGCGCAGGCCGCTGGCGCGCGTGTCGCGCATTTCACCTGGATCGACGATTTCTCCGCTGCCCGCAACGCGGCGCTCGACGCCGCGGGCGCGGACTGGCATTTGGTGCTGGACGCCGATGAATGGCTGATCGGGGAGGGCAGTGGTGCGGCGCTCGAGGCGCTGCGCGCCACGCCGCCGGATTTCGTCGGCACGATCGCGTTGCAGGATCACTTCGACGGTGGCACCGCTCGCTCGCGCTTGAGCCGCGTTCTTCCGGGCGCGATCCGCTACACCGGCCGAATCCACGAGCAACCCGCGCATTCGCTGCCGATACGGCCGCTCGACCTTCACGTCGCCCACGACGGCTACCTCCCGGAACGGCTTCACGTGAAGCAGGGCCGCAACGAACAACTGCTGCGCGCCGCGATCGACGACGAGCCGAGCAACCCCTATCTGTGGTACCAGCTCGGCAAGGACTTGTCCGTGTACGAGCGCTTCGCCGATGCCGAAGTCGCCTTCGCCACTGCAGCCGCTCGCCTTGCGGACATGTCCCTGACACCGACGTGGTGGTCCGACCTGGCGACCCGTCGCTTGTTCGGCTTGAAATCGCTGAAGCGTCATGCTGACGGCATGGTTTTCGCCGAAGCGCAACTGCAAGTCTGTGCAGAGTCGCCCGACTTCTTCTTCGCGCTGGGTGACCTGTTGCTGGACTGGGCGGCAGACCAACCGGAGCAGGCGGAGGTGTTGGTGCCGATGATCCACGACGCCTGGACGCGTTGCCTGGAGATCGGTGAGCGTCCGGATCAACCGGGTGCCGTCGCGGGCCGGGGCAGTGACCTTGCGGCCTACAACCTCGAGCTGCTGCGTTCCACCTTCCCCCGAAATCCTCGGTAGCAAATCCTCCGCAGGACGGCAGTGGTTGGGGGCGGCAGGGCGCGGGGTCTTGGCGCTTGCCGCCAAGGCCCTGCGCCCTGGCGACCAACGCCCGGGTCTCCGCAGCACAGCGCCCCCGCCAACCCTCCCCACCGCAGCACAGCGCCCCCGCCAGTCCACCCCCACCGCAGCAGGGCATAAACCCCCGAAAACCACCCCCGCCATAGCGCTGATCTGGCTTCTTGTAGGAATTGATCTGACAAACGCGTCGGCGCGCTCCCTAACCTTTACATGGAAGCGACCTGATGTTGGTTGCGTGTCGGGATCTCTACAGTTCGTCTCACGCTGAAACGAAACGACCTCAGCCCCCAACACCCCAGGAGCCGAACGATGAACGCCGACCAAATCCTCGCCGAGATCCGCGAAGCCAACCTGTCGTACCTGATGCTGGCGCAGAGTTTGATCCGTGCGGACCGTGAGCAGGCGCTGTATCGTCTGGGCATCTCGGAGGAGACCGCGACGCTGCTGAACACGCTGAGCGCTGCGCAGATGCTGAAGATTGCCGCGGGCAACACCTTGCTGTGCCGCTTCCGCATGGATGATGAGCTGGTGTGGGGCCTGCTGACCTCGCACGGCAAGCCGGCCGCCAATGACAGCGTGTCCCGCCTGCATGCCTCCATCCTGCTGGCTGGCCGCCACCAGGAAGCTGCCTGAGTTCGATATCGACGCCTGACCGCAGAACTGAAGCCCGGAGACACCGCCATGCGCACCAAGTCCATCTTGACCGAAGCCAAGCAGATCGAGCGCGCCGTGACGCTGATCCACCTGGGCGCTCGCCTGCAGGTGCTGGAGTCTGAGACGGACCTGAGCTACGAGCGTCTGCTGCGTTTGTACAAGGAAGTTTCGGGCAAGAGCCCCAGCAAGGGCCAGCTGCCGTTCTCCACCGACTGGTTCATGACCTGGCAGCCCAACATCCATGCCAGCCTGTTCCTCAACATCCACGAGTACTTGAACAAGGTCGCGGAGATGGACGAGATCGACGTCGTCATCAAGGCCTACCAGCTGTACCAGGAACAGACCGCGGCACAGAACCTGGAGCAGCTGTTGTCCGTCACCCGCGCCTGGCGCCTGGTGAAGTTCGTCGACAACGGCATGCTGACGATGACCAAGTGCAGCAAGTGCGGCGGTCATTTCGTCACCCACCCGCATGAGGTCGCCAAGCACTACGTCTGCGGCCTGTGCAACCCGCCGGCGCGTGCCGGCAAGGGCAAGGCGGCCGGCGGCATCCAGATGCATTGAGGCCGCCACCATGGGCGCCCGACTTCCCCACGCCGCTTCCACCGACGCCCCGGGCGGCCTGCGCTGGCCGGCCCTGGCGCTGCTGAGCTGGGCGGCCTGCTTCGCCGTCTGGCGCCTGTTCGGCCCGGACTGGCCGGCGGCGATCGTCGCCTCGGGCCTGGGCCTGATCCTCGCCGGACTCCACCGCCAGGCCTGGCGCCGGCTGATCGTGGCGTCCGGTTTTCCGCTGGCGCTGCTGTTCACGGGTACCGACCTGCCGGCCTGGATCTGGCTGATCCCGCTGGCCGTGCTGGTGCTGGCCTATCCGCGCCGCGGCTGGAGCGACGCGCCGCTTTATCCGACCCCCCACGATGCGCTGCGCGCGCTGCCCGAGCGTGTGAAGCTGCACGACGGCGCCCGCGTCCTGGATGCTGGCTGCGGGCTCGGCGACGGATTGGTGGCTCTTCGCCGCGCTTATCCGGGCCTGCGCTTCGCGGGCATTGAATACAGTGGCGTCCTGTGGCTGCTGGCCCGCCTGCGCTGCCCCTGGGCCGAGATCGCCCGGGGCGACCTGTGGGCCCAGTCGTGGCGCGAGATGGACCTGGTCTACCTGTTCCAGCGACCCGAATCGATGCCGCGCGCGCTTGACAAGGCGCGCACCGAGATGCGGCCGGGTGCCTGGCTGGCGAGCCTGGATTTTCCGCTGCCGGGCCAGCCGGTCTTCGCACAGCTGGACACCGGCACCCGCCACCGGCTGTATGTCTACCGGGTGCGCGAACTCCAGGCCTGAGCGCCTTGGACGCCGCCCACATCGAACGCAATCAGTCAGCGACGCCCGATCGGCGTCCGCACGGCACACCGGTCGTCACAGGCCGGGGCTCAAGCGGGCGGGGAGCCGGTCGATAAGGGATGAGATGGCCCGGACCGCGAGGGGACGCGGCGGTTACTTCAGGACGGAACGAATTCCATGTTTGTCATCATCGGTTGGCTGCTGGCCCTGGCTTGCATCTTCGGCGTGTTCATCGCGCACGGGGGCAACATCGGCGTGGTGCTGCATGCGTTGCCCTTCGAGATGACGACCATCTTCGGCGCGGCGATCGGCGGCATGCTGGCCACCAATCCGCCCAAGGTCATGAAGGCCACGCTCAAGGGCCTGGGCGACTGTTTCAAGGGCAGCAAGTACACCAAGGCCCGCTACATGGAGCTGCTGGCGCTGCTCTACGACATTCTGCAGAAGGCCCGCAAGGAAGGCCTGATGTCGATTGAAAAGGATGTCGAGGATCCGCACAGCTCGCCGCTGTTCCAGAAATATCCCACCGTGGGCAACGACCACCATGTGGCCGAGTTCATCACCGACTATCTTCGGATGATGGTGTCCGGCAACCTGAACGCGCACGAGATCGAGTCCTTGATGGACGCCGAGATCGACACGCACCACCACGAGGCCTTCCTCGCCGTGATCGCGCTGCAGCGCCTGGCGGGCGGATTGCCGGCCTTCGGCATCGTCGCGGCGGTGCTGGGCGTGGTGAACACGATGGGCTCGGTCGGCCAGCCGCCGGCAGTGCTGGGCGGGATGATCGGCTCGGCGCTGGTGGGCACCTTCCTGGGCATTCTGCTGGCCTATGCCTTCGCCGAGCCGCTGGCCGGCGCGCTCGAGGCCAAGGTCGACGAGGCCGGCAAGGAACTGCAGTGCATCAAGACCACGTTGCTGGCCTCGATGCAGGGTTATGCGCCGCAGGTGGCGATCGAATTCGGCCGCAAGGTGCTTTACTCGACCGAGCGCCCGACCTTCGCCGAGCTCGAAGGCCACGTGAAGAAGAAGTGATCGGAGTCATTTGCCATGGCCGGTGACGCCAAGAAACTGCAGCCCATCATCATCAAGCGCGTCAAGAAGGGCGGCCATGCCGCCCATGGCGGCGCGTGGAAGATCGCCTACGCGGACTTCGTGACGGCGATGATGGCCTTCTTCCTGCTGATGTGGCTGCTGGGCTCCACGACCGAGGGCGACAAGAAGGGTATCGCGGATTATTTCGCCTCGCCGCTGAAGGTCGCGATGTTCGGCGGTTCGGGTTCGGGCGACGCCTCGCACATCATCAAGGGCGGCGGTCAGGACCTGACGCGCCAGACCGGCCAGGTCAAGGCCGGCGACGTCGAATCCCCTCGGAAAACCATCAACCTGAAGGCCCTCAAGGAAGAGCAGCGCCGCGCCGAGCGGGTGCGCCTGCAGCAATTGAAGGACAAGGTCGAGAAAATCATTGCCGACAACCCGCGAATTGCGGCATTAGGTGGGCAAATCCGACTCGACATGACCCGCGAGGGCTTGCGTATCCAAATCGTGGACGAGAATAATCGCCCGATGTTTGACAGCGGCAGCGCGGTGGTGAAGCCGTATATGCGCGAATTGCTGCAGGAACTCGGCAACGTGTTGTCCGAGGTGCCCAACCGGCTCACGCTGGAGGGTCATACGGATGCACAGCCGTTTTCTGCGGGCGAGCGTGGATACAGCAACTGGGAATTGTCGGCGGACCGGGCCAATGCCTCACGGCGCGAGCTGGTGGCGGGCGGTTTGCCGGATGCCCGGGTCCTTCGCGTGCAGGGGTTGGCGTCGAGCAAACTGCTGGACACGAAAGACCCCAATGCCCAGGTCAATCGCCGCATCAGCATCATCGTGATGAATCGCGATGCCGAGGATGCGGTGCTGAAGAACCTGCCCGACGAGGACGAGGACACTGCGAATCCTGCGGCGAGCGCGCCGCAGGCCTCAAGTTCCGCGCCCTCCGGCCGATAACACAGCCCTCCAGTCCCCTCAGAGGAACGCCATGAGCACTGACATGAAATTCTTGATCGTCGACGACTTCTCGACCATGCGCCGGATCGTGCGCGGTCTGCTGAAGGAGATCGGCTACAACAACGCCGAAGAGGCGGAAGATGGCGTCGAGGCCCTGAGCATGCTGAAACAGGCGAAATACGATTTCGTCGTCAGCGACATCAACATGCCCAACATGAATGGCTTCGAGCTGCTCAAGGCCATCAAGGAGGACGCGTCGCTGAAGCACCTGCCGGTGCTGATGGTGACGGCCGAGGCCCGCAAGGAAGACATCGTCCTGGCCGCCCAGAGCGGCGCGGCGGGTTACATCGTCAAGCCCTTCACCAAGGCCACGCTGGAAGAAAAAGTCCAGAAGATCATGCAGAAGCTGGCCGCTGCGGCCTGACGCTGGGGAGTCCACCATGCAGATGGAAGAACTGGCCAAACTGTCGCAGGGCAACGAACCGCTGATGGTCTCGCCCGAGGTGTTCCAGCAGATCGGCACGATCACTCGCGTGCTGCACGACACGATGCAGCAGCTGGGCGTGATGCCCAAGTTGCAGGTTGCCACCGACGGCCTGCCCGATGCGCGCAGCCGCCTGACCTACATCGCCAACAAGACCGCCGACGCCGCCAACAAGGTGCTGAACTCGGTCGACCAGGCCAAGGCCGAGCACGCCAAGATCACCGAGGCCGCCAATGCGATGGCCCAGGCGATCACCGCGGACCCGGTCCGCGCGGTGGCTTCGGGTGCGGTGCTCAACTTCGTCAAGGAGGTCGAGTCCTCGACCTCCAAGATCGATACCCACCTGACCGACATCATGCTGTCGCAGGACTTCCATGACCTGACCGGTCAGGTCGTCGCCAAGGTCGTGACCCTGGCCAACGACCTGGAAGATTCGCTGGTGAAGCTGCTGGTCTCGGTGGTGCCGCCGGAGCAGCGCGAGAAGGTCGATCCCAGCATCCTGCAGGGTCCGGTCGTCAGCCACGAAGGCCGTACCGACGTGGTGGCCAATCAGTCCGAAGTGGACGACCTGCTGGCCTCGCTGGGCTTCTGATCGCCCGGCCGGCCGCGAGCCGGCACCCTGCCGAAACCCGCGCCCAGGCGCGGGTTTCTGCTTTCTGGGCGACTGGAACGATGGGCTGAAGGCTGGCTGAGAAGACCGGCTGATTTCCGCCGCTTATCGGGCCAAGCCCGAACAGCGCGCGGCCGAACAATGGCGAGGCTGCGGCATGGGGCTGCGGCGTCCTCATTGCGCACATGGCCGATTCAGACGCACAAGACCGCAACTTACCCGCCTCGCAGAAAAAGATCGAACGATCGCGCAAGGAGGGCCAGTTGCCGCGTTCCCGGGACCTGCCGCATTTCGCGGTCATGGCCACCGGGGCGGCGTTGTTCGCCACCTCGACGCCGTACGCGGTCGACACGCTGCAGCACATGCTCGAAGGGGCGCTGCGTTTCGATGCCGAACAGCTGCGCGCCGCCGGCATGATGACCGAGCGGCTGTCCGCGCTGACCTGGCAGGGCATGGTGCTCGGCCTGCCGGCGATGCTCATCCTGGCGATGGCCGCGATCGCGGCGCACATCGCCTCGGGCGGCTGGAACTTCACGATGAAGCCGCTGAGCCCGAAGTTCACCCACCTGAACCCGGTCACCGGCTTCGGCCGCCTGTTCCAGTGGCAGAACCTGACCACGGCGCTGAAGGCCGTGCTGCTGTCGCTGGTGCTGGGCATCGTCGGCGCGATCGCGCTGAAGGACCGCATCGCAGGCTTCGTCGGGATCATGTCGGTGCCGCTGCCTTCCGCGCTCGCCTTCGCGGGCAAGCAACTGATGGGCGGCCTGATGATGCTTGGCCTGTGCCTGGCGCTGTTCGCCGTCATCGACGTGCCGCTGCAGCGCCACCTCTACCTGAAGCGGTTGAAAATGTCCCGCGAGGAGGCCAAGAACGAGCTCAAGGAAGCCGAAGGCAACCTCGAGATGAAGCACAAGATGCGCCACAAGGCCCGCGAGCTGGTGAAGCGCCGCATGCTGGCGGCGGTGCCCAAGGCGGACCTGGTCGTGATGAACCCGACCCACTATGCGGTCGCGATCGCCTACGACGAAACCCAGTTCGGCGCGCCGCGGGTGGTGGCCAAGGGCCTGGACCTGCTGGCCTTCAAGATCCGCGACATCGCCAAGGAGAGCAAGGTGCCGGTGCTGCAGGCGCCGGCCCTGGCCCGTGCCCTGTACGCCCACGCCGAGCTGGACCGGGAGATCCCCGGCGCGCTGTTCGGCGCGGTGGCGCAGGTGCTGGCGTACGTGTACCAGCTCAAGGCGGCGCTCAAGGGGCAGGGCATGGCGCCGAACGCGGCTCCGAACCCGGCCGTGCCGGACGAGCTCGACCCGCACAAGAAGCCGGGTTGGACGCCGCCGGAGGACGAGGCGGAGGACGCTTTCCCTGAAGGGCGTCCGGGCTGATCGCCCAGCGGAAGACCGAGCCGTCGAAAGACCGAGCCGTCGGGAGACCGAGCCAGCGGCGGGCAGGACGGTGCCCCCTTTCCGCTCAGACGCCTGCGCCCGCTCGGCATTCGCTTCAAGGGGGCACCGCCCCGCCCGCCGCTCCACCAATGGCGCGGTTCGGGGGGGAAAAGGCCCGCTTATCGGGCTAAAGGGCGGTCGGGCTCCGCCGAACAATGGCGGGGCTCGATGGTCTCGTCGAGTTCCCCGTTGAACCCAGGCAGAAGGTAAACCCGATGAACGAGCTCATGGCCCGTTTGCAGAACCTCCTCGGACCCCGCGCCGCCATCGTGCAGGCGCTCGGGGCACCGATCGCCATCATCATCATCCTGTCGATGATGGTGCTGCCGCTGCCCGCCTTCGCCCTGGACCTGTTCTTCACCTTCAACATCGCCATGTCCATCATGGTGATGCTGGTGGCCTCGCAGATGGTCAAGCCGCTGGACTTCGCGGCCTTCCCGACCGTGCTGCTGATCACCACGCTGCTGCGCCTGTCGCTGAACGTCGCCTCCACCCGCGTGGTGCTGCTGGAAGGCCACACCGGCGCCGGCGCCGCCGGCAAGGTGATCGAATCCTTCGGCCACTTCCTGATCGGCGGTAACTTCGCCGTCGGCCTGATCGTGTTCGCGATCCTGGTGGTCATCAACTTCATCGTGGTGACCAAGGGCGCCGAACGCATCGCCGAGGTCGGCGCCCGCTTCACCCTCGACGCGATGCCCGGCAAGCAGATGGCCATCGACGCCGACCTGTCCGCCGGCCTGATCGACGAGAAGGAAGCCAAGCGCCGCCGCGCCGAACTGGGCGACGAAGCCGACTTCTTCGGCTCCATGGACGGTGCCTCGAAGTTCGTCCGCGGCGACGCGATCGCCGGCATCCTGATCCTGTTCATCAACATCATCGGCGGCTTCGTGATCGGCGTGGCCCAGCACGGGCTGTCCGCCGGCCAGGCCGCCGACAGCTACATCCTGCTGGCCGTCGGCGACGCGCTGGTGGCCCAGATCCCGGCGCTGCTGATCTCGGTGTCCTCGGCGCTGGTGGTGTCGCGCGTGGGCAAGGACAAGGACGTGGGCCAGATGATCGGCTCGCAGGTGTTCGGCTCGACCAAGGCGGTGGCCATCACCGCCGGCGTGATCGGCCTGCTGGGCCTGATCCCGGGCATGCCGCACCTGGTCTTCCTGATGATCGCCGGCGCGATGGGGTATCTGGCGTACTGGCTGCGAACCAAGGAGCAGGCCAAGCAGGCCGCCGAGCTGAAGAAGCCGGCCGCCCCGGTGCCGGGCGCGCCGAACCCGGATGCCGAGGCCTCCTGGGACGACGTGCAAGCCGTGGACACCCTGGGCCTGGAAGTGGGTTACCGCCTGATCACGCTGGTGGACAAGTCGCGCGAAGGCGACCTGCTCAGCCGCATCAAGGGCGTGCGCCGCAAGTTCGCGCAGGACATCGGCTTCCTGCCGCCCTCGGTGCACATCCGGGACAACCTGGAGCTGCGCCCCAGCCAGTACCGCGTGACGCTGCGCGGCGCGGTGATCGGCGAGGCGGAGGCCTACCCGGGCATGTGGCTGGCGATCAACCCCGGTCACGCGACGCAGAAGCTGATCGGGACGCCGACGACGGATCCCGCCTTCGGACTCCCGGCGGTCTGGATCGAGGAGCGGCAACGGGATATGGCGCAAATGGCGGGATTTACCGTCGTTGATTGCGCGACCGTGGTGGCCACGCATCTCTCACACTTGCTGCAAGTTCACGCGGCCCGATTGTTGGGCCGGGTGGAAACCCAGCAGCTGGTGGATCACCTCACCAAGCAAGCGCCTCAGCTCATCGAAGACGTGATTCCAAAGATGGTCAATGTCGCCGCCCTGCAACGAGTCCTCCAGTTCCTGCTGGAAGAGGGCGTGCACATCCGCGACATGCGCTCCATCGTGGAAAGCCTGGCGGAGAACGCCACGCAGACCACCGATCCGGCCGAGCTGGCCCGTCGCATCCGCATCCACATCGCCCCGGCGATCGTGCAGCAGATCTACGGTCCGGCCAAGGAACTGGATGTCATCGCCCTCGATCCGGAGCTGGAGCGCCTGGTCACGCAGGCCCTGCACTCGCCTCACGGCGCGGCGCTGGATCCCGGTGTGGCCGACACGCTTGCGCGGAGTGCCGCCCAGACCGCCCAGTCCCAGGAGGACCGTGGTTTGCCCGCCTGCCTGCTGGTGCCTGACCTGATCCGCGCGCCCCTGGCCCGACTGCTCAAGCGCGCTGCGCCGCGGCTGAAGGTCCTGGGACACAGCGAGATTCCTGAAACGCACACGATCCGCATCGGCTCCATCATCGGAGGCACGGCATGAACGTCAAACGCTTTACCGCCCGCAATTCCCGCGAAGCCATGGCCCTGGTCCGCCAGGCCTTCGGCGACGACGCGGTCGTGCTCTCCAACAAGCCCTGCCCGGAAGGCGTGGAAGTGCTGGCGATGGCGCCGGAAGGCATGTCGCAGATCGAGCGCGTGGCCGCCCAGGCGCCCCGCGCCGCCGCCGCGCCGCGCCAGGCCGCCCAGCCGCAGCGCCAGGAAGCGCAACCGCGCCAGGCCCTCAAGCAGCGTCTGGCCGCGTCGCCGGCCCCGCAGCGCGCCGAGCCCGGCTTCGGTGGCTCGGTCGGCGAGGACGTCAACGCGATGGCCATGAGCACGCTGTCCTTCCAGGACTACGTGCGCGAGCGCATGCTCAAGCGCCGCTCGGCCGAGCTCAACGGCCTGCCCGATCCGATGATCGACGAGCCGGCGCCCCCCGCGTACGCGCAGGCGCAGATGAATGAATCGGTCGCCTCGATGGCCGCGCAGCGCGACCAGCGCGCCCGTGCCGCGATGCAGACCCTGGGCGCGCGCCGTGTCGACGAGCGCGCGTATGAACAGCCCGCTCCGGCGCCCGCGCCGCGCATCGTGCCGCCGGTGCTGCGCGACGAGATCCGCGTGCAGCAGCCGGTCGCCGACCTGGGCGGCGTCGGTGGCGGCTTCGGCGGCCATCCGCTGAACGACATGCCCGCGTCGTCGCGTCGCGAGCAGGAAATGATGTCCGAGCTGCGCGCCATGAAGGGCATGATCGAGGAGCGCTTCGGCGCCCTGGCCTTCATGGAGAAGCTGCAGCGCCAGCCCGCGCAGGCCCGCCTGACGCAGAAGCTGCTGGACGCCGGGTTCTCGCCCGCGCTGGTGCGCAAGCTGGTCGAGGGCCTGCCGGCCCAGATGACCGAGGAATCGGAATCGCAGGCCTGGGCCTCGAACGTGCTGGCCCGCAACGTCCACACCGCCGAGCAGATGCCGGCGCTGGAAGACCAGGGCGGCGTGTTCGCGATGATCGGCTCGACCGGCGTCGGCAAGACAACGACGACGGCCAAGATCGCCGCGGCCTTCGCCACCAAGTACGGCGCGAGCCAACTGGGCCTGATCACCTTGGACGCCTACCGGATCGGCGCTCACGAGCAACTGCGCGCCTATGGCCGCATCCTCGGCGTGCCGGTGCACACGGCGCATGACCGCGCCTCGCTGGAAGACCTGCTGGAGCTGCTGGCCGGCAAGAAGATGGTGCTGATCGACACGGCCGGCACGGCCCAGCGCGACAGCCGCACCGCCGAGCTGCTGGACATGCTGGCGCACAAGAGCATCAAGCGCATCCTGGTCGTCAACGCGGCGCAGCAGGGCGAGACGATCGAGGACGTGGTCGGCGCCTGGCGCGGCGCAGAAGCGCAGGGCGTGATCCTGTCCAAGCTGGACGAGGCGGTGAAGCTGGCCCCGGCGCTGGACACGGTGATCCGCCACAAGCTGCGGGTGCTGGGCGTCACCAACGGCCAGCGCGTGCCGGAAGACTGGCATCGCCTGTCGTCGCAGGCCCTGGTGCAGCGCGCGCTGCGCAGCCACGGCCAGTCGGCCTGGCGCATGGACGCCTCCGACGTCAACCTGATCTTCACCGCCGGCTCCGTCGGCGCGTCGGCCGGCGCAGCCTCGCCCATGGGCCTGAACTGACCGAACAACACCCCCTCCTGACTCCCTCGCCCGCTTGCTTGCGGGAGAGGGTGGGGGTGAGGGTGGTGGCCGTCCCCGAACGCCTCGAACCTGGGAAGAGCCATGCTCTTCCCTTCTGTCGTTGGGGCTTTGTTAACCCGACGTTGCAGCATGGTGGTCAACTTGTCCTGTGCGCGACCCAGGCCGGCAACGGCCTGAAGTCGCCGGGCCAGAGGCAAGCGAGGGCGAAAGCGGCAGAGAAAAGCGGGGTGTTTCCCCCTTTCAATTCCGCGTCGAAGGGTGGCCCCCGGGGCGAAACTTCCGGTAACGGCTCCAGCAATGGCGCTTCTCTGTCAGAGGGAAACGACCGCTGGAACCCAACACGTAAGACGACACAGAGCAGCCCAATGCGCGATTTCAGCAATGCTCCCAAGGACCAGGCCGACGGCCTGCGACGCCTCTTCGCCACCGCGCGGGTGCGGGTGGTGCCGGTGGTGAGCAATCCGCATGTCATGGGCAGCGGCGCGCTGCTCGAAGGCATGTGCGCCGCCTTCGCCGAGCTGGGTCTGCACACGCTGGTGGTGGACGCCGGCGAGCAGGCCTCGGCGCCGTCCGACCTCGCGGCGGTGGACCTGGCGGCCTGCGTGGAGGCGCTGTCGGCCAAGGTGTCCTTCCTGGCCGCGCGCGGACTGCCGCTGCGCTACATCAACGCCAACGGCTCGGCCGCCCAGTTCCTGGAAGCGGTGACCGACGCGGCCCCGTTCGCGGACGTGATCCTGCTGCACGCCAGCGCGGCCGAACTGAGCCGCGTGCTGGTCTCGCGCGAGGTGCGTCCGGTGCTGCTGGCCGACACCGACGTGCAGAGCGTGACCTACGCCTACGCCGGCATGAAGTGGTTGACGCAGCGGGCGGGCCTGATGGTCTACAGCCTGCTGCTGGCCTGCAATCCGCAGCTGCGCCTGGCCGAGCGGATCGCGCAGCAGCTTTCGAGCTGCGGCGATGGTTTCCTCGGCGCGGTGCTGCGCGAGTGGGCCTGCCTGGATCCCCGCCAGCCGGTGACGGCGCCGTTGACGCACGAGATGCGTCACATGGCGCGCGAGCTGCTGCTGGCGTCGGTGCCTGGCGCGGCGCTGGACAGCGCCGCCGATGCGATGCCGCTGCGTCCGCGGCCGATGTGGCAGCCCAAGGCCGGCCGCGCCCCGCAAGGCGTGACCCTGGCTGCGCATTGACCCGGATGGGAGACGAGACGATGTACACCGCCAAGGGTCAACTCGACAACAACTCGCTGATCCGCCAGTACAGCCCGCTGGTGCGCCGCCTAGCGCATCAGATGATCGCCAAGCTGCCGGCCAATGTGGAGCTGGACGACCTGATCCAGGTCGGCCTGATCGGCCTGACCGACGCGCTGTCGCGCTTCGACACGGCGCAGGGCGTGCAGTTCGAGACCTTCGCGACGCAGCGCATCCGCGGCGCGATGCTCGACGAGCTGCGCGGCAGCGACTGGATGAGCCGCGGCAACCGGCGCCAGCAGCGCTCGATCGAGAGCGCGGTGCACAAGCTCGAGCAGAAGCTGGGCCGTCCGCCGCAGGAATCAGAGATCGCCGCGGAAATGGGCATCTCGCTGGGCGAGTACCAGGAGATGCTGGGCAAGGTGCGCGGCACGCAGCTCGTCTATCTGGAGGACATCTCCGGGGATGACGACAGCGACGACTACCTCGACCGCCACGTCAGCGACGAGTCGGCCGATCCGATGTCGATGCTGCGCGACCACCGCATGCGCGAGGCGCTGGTGGAGGCCATCAAGAACCTGCCGGAGCGCGAGGGCTACGTCATGTCCATGTACTACGAACATGACATGAACCTGAAAGAGATCGCCGCCGTGCTGAAGGTGACCGAATCGCGGGTGTGCCAGCTGCACAGTCAAGCGATTGCCCGATTGCGCGTGAAGCTGCGCGACTGGTAAAACGGGCCGCACAGCGGCCGCAGTCCTTGTGGTCCAAACACCATGGGGGAGCGTCCGATGTGGGACTCATTGCGCAGGCGAGCCGGGAAGGCGTCGCCTGACGCGTCGGAGGGCGGCGCCGGGATCGGTCCGCGCGAGCCGACGATGCAAGGCAAGACCACCACCGTCGTCCGGGAGCTGTCGGGTGGCGTGTCCAAGCTGGGCCGCGACGCGGCCGAAGTCCGCGGGCTGCTGGAGGACACGCAGAAGGTCGTGACCTCGCAGGCGCAGGCGATGCAGGCGCTGGGCGCGGAGCTCGAGCAGGTCCGGCACGCGCAGGACGGCATCAACCAATCGACGAACCAGACCCGCGAGGCGGTGGAGCGCGCACGCACGGCGCTGTCCGGCGTGGGCGACGAGGTCGGCGAGATCGTCTCGACGCTGCGGCTGGTGAGCGACGCCGCGTCGGAGATCACGAAGATCGCGCTGCAGACGCGACTGGTCGCCTTCAACGCGTCGGTCGAGGCCAAGCGCGCCGGCGAGGCCGGACGCGGTTTCGGCGTCGTGGCGGACGCAGTGAAGGACCTGGCGGCGCAGGTCGAGGCGTCCTCGAAGGCGATCATGGGCACGGTAGGGACGCTGGACTCGCGGATCGAGAGCTTCAGCCGCGAGCTGCGGGCGGACGGCGCGGGAGGTGCCGCGCAGAGCAAGATCCACCAGGCCTTCGCGGATGTGGAGGTCGACGTGGACCTGATCGCCAAGTCCGCGCAGGAGAGCCAGGCGACGACGCAGCTGCTGGCGGCGCGCTCCGGCGAGCTGGGCGTCGAGATCCAGCAGGCGATGCGCAAGCTCGACTCGGCCTTTGCCTGCAGCGACCGCTTCCTGCGGCTGTCGGAGCAGATGATCGAGCAGATCGCGTCGAGCGGCGTGGAGGTCGAGGACTCGCCGTACATCCAGGCGGTGCAGGAGGCGGCCGCGGAGATCTCAGCGCTGCTCGAGCGCGCGGTGGCGGAACGCAAGATCGACGCCGCGGCGCTTTTCGACGAGCACTACCAGCCGATCGCCGGCACCGATCCCCAGCAGTTCACCACGCGCTTCACGCAGATCGCGGACCAGCTGTTCCCGCAGGTGCAGGAACGGGTGCTGACTTTCTCGGACAAGGTGGTGTTCTGCATCGCGGTCGACCGCAACGGGTATGTCGCGACCCACAACAAGCGGTATTGCCAGCCGCAACGGGCCGGGGATACGGCCTGGAACACGGCCAACAGCCGGTATCGGCGGATATTCAATGACCGCACCGGGTTGGCGTCGGCTCGGAATCAACGGCCATTCCTCCTGCAAACCTACCGCCGCGATATGGGCGGCGGGAATTTCGTGCTGCTCAAGGAGGCGTCGGCGCCAGTCACCGTTGCCGGGAGGCATTGGGGTGGGGTGAGGTTGGCGTTCGGGTTCTAGATTCGATGCGGCGAAGGCGGTTGCGGCGCTGATTCAGGCGTGAAACTCGGCTGCGGGAACTGGTTGTCTCGTGACTTGCCAGTGGGGCGGCGGTGACCAGTGGCGGTGATTGCGCGCCTGGCGCCGCGCGGACCAGAATGGATCCAGGTGCTCAAAACACCGTTGAATCAGTGGCCGCCGTCTGCGGTCATCTCGGAATGCCCGTTTACGGGCGAGATGGACCTTTCCGCGAGGAAGGTCGCACGTTGGTTTGACCGTGTTTTGACATCTCGCCCACCCGCTCATCTGGCTAGAAGGTGGACGTCCCTCAACGTTGTTTATTGAAGGACTCCGAATGATCCCCGCTGAAACCATCCGCGCTTTGGCCGAAACCGGATTTCGAATCTCTGAGCAAGTCGCCCTCGATCATGTCGATGTTGAATTCGATCGGAAGAAATTGCCCTTCAAGGCGAAGCGTCTGCGCACGCCGCTTTTGAGCCGTCAACCCTTGTGCGACGACACCGAATACACGCGCATGGTGCTGCGGGAGGCGTCTGTCATTCCGCCACGGCGCAAGCCGGCCGCGATGCGCGACAGCGATCCCGCTGAAGCGCTCCTCGATCCCTCGATCACCGTCGGCGCCGCGATGTTCAACGTGCGCGATCGGCTCACGCTTCTGGCCGCGCTGCTGCGCGATTCCATCGTCACGATGGAAGACCCGGACTGCCTGTGGGGTCGGATCCATGTCGCGAGCCGGGATCTCGTGCGGGAAGCGCTCAGCAATCTCGCCGTCGTCGAAATTGGCGCGCTGGAGGAGCACACTCGCCAATCTCATGGCGCGCTGCAAGCGGCGTGACACCCCTCCATCCCTCGCACTGGATCCCAGCCCGATGTTTTCACCGACCTCGCAAACCGCCGGCTTGCTTGACTCCGGCGCCGTCGAGCGCTCTGTTGCCGCTCAAGCCTGGGCCTACGGCTGGGCGATTTCCCGGGATACGCCACCGCCGATGCAGCGGGCCGGATATTGGGAAGTCCGCGTCGGAAAGCCGGAGCAAACCACGCGCTATGTCCTGCCGCATCTGGATCGCGAGGTCCTTAAGCAACTCGTCGCGAATGAATCTGCGGCCGGCACCTGGCTGAAGGTCTGCGCGCCGCTGGAGAGCGTGTCGCCGTTGCTCTCCAAGGACTGGAAGATCCACGCGCCGGAGTTCCTGATGAGCGTCGCGCTCGCACGCAGCGCCGAGTCGCTCGCAGCGGGTTACCGCGTCCATATCGAACGGGTCGGCGCGCTGCTGCGGGCGACCGTCCTCACCGAGGACGGCGACCTTGCGGCGAGCGGTCAAGCCGCTCTCGACGGCGCCTTCGCCACCTTCGATCAGATCGTGACCGATGAAGCGCATCGGAGAAGGGGGCTCGGACGGAGTGTCATGGCCGCGCTGACGAACGGCGCGCTCGATCATGGGGCCCGGCATGGCGTGCTGGTGGCGACCGAGGCGGGCGCCGCGCTGTATGCCGTCTTGGGCTGGCCCATGGTGTCGCCGGTCACGGCGGCTTCGATGCCGGTGGAGGTGGGCTGAGCGTTTCGTACTGACTCGATCACGCGACAACGGCACGCGGAATGAAGCCCTGGTCCGTCAGCGCCTTGATCACGCCGCGCAGCAGCGTGCTGTTGCTGAATCCGATGGTGTACTGACGCGCCTCCGGATGGGTGGGCTGGAGCATCCCGTTCGCGAGCAACTTGCGAATCTGATAGGTGCGCTGAGCCGGTGAACTCTTCGGCATGGCATCGGCGAGGTCTGCCGACTTCACGACCTTCCGGAGAACGGCAACATTCAGAACGCTTTCCTCTTGCTCAGTGATCCATTGCCGTTCGCGCGCGTGGGCGATCGCAGGAAGCAGGATCTCGGCCGTGAGGTTCCGGTAATCGGCCAAACGATCGACCTTGTTCAACTCGTCTCTCACACCGGTCAACACATAGGTGCACCACGTCTCGAGCGCGGCATCCGTCCCCTTGTCTGCCAACGAAAGCATCGCGTAGTACTTCTCCCGGTCAGCGCAGAACACCGCCGCTGGATTCAATAGACGTCCGTCCTCAGCGGTCATTCGGAACCCGTACTTGATGAGGAGCGCGTAGGTGAAGAGGCGCACAACGCGGCCGTTGCCGTTGCCGAACGGATGGATCCAGGCAAAGCGATGGTGCGCGAGGGCCACCTTCATCAAGTCGTACTTGCGCTGGTCGTCCCGATTGACGAAGTCGACCAACTCTCCCATGTAGGCCCCGATCCGGACGGCATCCGGGGGCGCATGCTCGGACATCGCGATGCCGACCGACCCGCTCCGGTAGGCCCCTGGCGTCTTGTCGCCTTCGCGCTCCAGTCCATCGACCGTCATCGCGTGAAGACCCCGGATGAAGTGTTGGCTCAGCGCGGAACCGGGCTCGAGCCCCGCGTCGATCTCGTCCATCGCATGCTCGATGTTGGCGATTTCCCGCAACGAGTCGATCTCTTGATCGGCACGTTGCAACGACGCAGGCCCCCCGAACTTGGTCTCCACGTAGTCCGCCAGCGTGGTGTGGTTGCCTTCGATGCGGGCGGAGGCTAGGCTCTCCAGCAGATGGAACACCTGCTTGAGTTGCATGAACACCATCGGCGGCGTCGTTCCGTTGAGCTGCAGTCGTCGCAGGTGTTCCAGGTCGGTGAGGACGTCCAGCAGCGGCGACGAGAAGCTGGGATTGAGGAGCCTCAGCGGATGGTCCAGAAAGGTCGCCATGTGTGGAGGAAGTGAAATGGGTGAATTCGATATGTTGAATTTGACGGGAATTCTTTAGTCGTGACAATAACTTGGCGATGTAGCCATCCCGCAGTAAGTTGAATCGCGTCGGAGCGGATGTTGAATCGATGGACCTGTGCCAGTCGGATTCCGCTCTGTTTGACGAGCACCCGGAGCGTGTCCGAAGCACCTTTTGCCCTGCGCTGGTGATACAAGGTCGCGTTCATCGCTCCGCCGGCAGGCTGCCCCAGGCATCAATCCTGCTGCCCCGTCGCCGATGCCCTTGATCGACTCCTCCGCGCCCCCCGACCCCCGCGCCGCCGACCTCCGCCGCATGAAGCTGGTCGCGCTGGGTTGCCTGCTGGCCTCGCTGGCCGGGTTGGCCGTCAGCCTCGTGATGGGGGCCCAGGGGCCCTGGGCCTGGCTCAAGGCCTTCTGCGAAGCCGCCGCCATCGGCGGGCTGGCCGACTGGTTCGCCGTCGTCGCGCTGTTCCGCCATCCATTGGGACTGCCGATCCCGCACACCGCGCTCATCCCGCAGGGCAAGCACCGCATCGCCGACAGCCTGGCCGAGTTCGTCCGGGACAACTTCCTGCATCCCGAGGTGCTGCTCCAGAAGCTCGAGATCCTCAACCCGGCCGAGCGCCTCGGCCAGTGGCTGCGCGAGCCGGACAACCTCGCGCAGGTCACCGGCTCCGTCCGCGCCATGGCCATCGAGGGCATCTCGCTGCTTCACGAGCAGGCGGTGCGCCGCGCCATCGGCGAGTTCCTCGTCGCACGCGCGCTGTCCTGGAACGCCACCGCCACCGCCGCCTCGGTGCTGGACGTGCTGACCAAGTCGGGCCGTCACCAGGACGTGCTCGACGGCGCCTTGTCCAAGCTGCGCGACTACCTGGCCACGCCCGAGGTGCGGATGCTGGTCGCCGCGCGGCTGGTGAAGTTCGCCCGCGCGCAGTGGCCGAAGGCGACCTCCCTCGTCGACACGATCGCCAACGTCGACAAGATGGCCGACAGCCTGTCCGACAAGCTCGCGCTGCAACTGGTCGAGGAAGTGCAGACGGCGCTGTCGCAGCCCGATCACTCGGTGCGGCGGCAGTTCGATGACTGGATCCACGAATTCATCGAGCGCCTGCGCCAGGACCCGGAGTTCGCGCGCGAGGTGAACGCGATGAAGGACCGCGTCGTCCAGAGCGACGACGTCCGCGCCTACCTCGACGGCGTCTGGACCGAAGTCCGCGCCACCATCGAGCGCGACCTGCAGCGCGAGGACTCGGTGCTCATGCGGCACCTGGACCATTCGCTCGCCGGACTCGGCGACCGGCTGAGCCGGGACCCGTCGCTGGTGGAGGCGATCAACGCGCATGTGCTGTCGGCCGCGGGCCGCATGGTCGGCGGCATGCGCGAGGGCGTCACGCGCCACATCGCGTCGACGGTGAAGTCCTGGGACGACCGCAGCCTGGTCCGCCAGATCGAGCTGAGCGTCGGCCGCGACCTGCAGTTCATCCGCCTCAACGGCACGCTGGTGGGCGGCGTGATCGGGCTGCTGCTCTACGCGGTGACGGTGGTGATGCAGCGGTGAGGCGCCAAGCGTTGCCGATCATGCAACGGGCGTTGCGCAATCGGCAACGCCCGAGGGTGCTCACAACGCCTTCAAGAACACCACCAGGTCCTTCTTCTCCTGCTCGGTGAGCTGGGTCTCCAGCACCAGGTTGAAGAACTCCACCGAGTCCTCCAGCGTCAGCAGCCGGCCATCGTGCAGGTAGGGCGGCGAGTCCTTGATGCCGCGCAGCGGGAAGGTCTTGATCGGGCCATCCATGTTGGCCATGCGCCCATTGATCATCCTCGGCTTGAAGAAGCGCTCCGTCCGCAGGTTGTGCATCAGGTTGTCCGTGTAGTACGGCGGCGCGTGGCAGCTCGCGCAGGTCGCCTTGCCGAAGAACAGCTGCTGTCCGCGCAGTTCCTGCTGCGACGCCTTCCTCGGATCAAGCTTCCCGTCGATGCCCAGCTTCGGCGCCGGCGGGAAGTCCAGCAGCGCCTGGAACTCCGCCATGAAGTGCACCTGGCTGCCGCGCTCCAGCACGTTCACGCCCTTCTTCGTCGCGATCACCGGATCGCCGTCGAAGTAGGCGGCGCGTTGCTCGAACTCGGTGAAGTCCTCCACCGTCTTCAAGGCCCGCTGCGAGCCGAACAGCCGCTGGATGTTGACCCCGCGCAGCGTCGGCGTGTCGATCCGGTGCCGGAAGGGCTGCGGCCGGATGTCGCCGACCAGGTGCGTCGACGCGTTCGTGTGGCCGTTGGCATGACAGTCCAGGCACGCCACGCCGCGGCTGGGCTTCAGCGTGCGCCGGTCGTCGGTCTGGTTGAACTGCTGCTGCGGGAACGGCGTCACCAGCAGCCGCACGCCTTCCAGCTGCTTCGGATTCAGCACGCCGTTGAACAGCCGGAAGTAGTTGTTGATCGTCACCAGCTCCCCCTTGGACACGTCGCCCAGGTCGGGCCGCGTCGTCAGGAAGATCGGCGCTGGGAACTCCGGCAGGAAGTGGTCGGGCAGGTCGTAGTCCAGGTCGAAGCGCGTCAGGTCGCGGTCGATCTCCTGGCGCCGGATCTCGTCGATGTGGAACTTCGGGAAGACCATCCCGCCCTCGGGATGGTTCGGATGCGGCAGCGGCAGGAAACCCTTGGGAAAGAGGTCCTTGGCCTTGATGTCGTCCGGACTCATCGCCGCCAGCTGCTCCCAGCTGACGCCGCGCGGCAGGCGGACCCGCACGCCGTCCTGGAGCGCCTTGCCCTTGGTCATCGTCGCGCCCGGGGAGGGCCGGTTGGCCAGGTCGTAGCGCTCGTTGAGCAGGTCCGCATGTTTCCGCGCCAGGCCGGGTTTCGCGGCGCTCATGCGCTTGACGACGCTGTCGAAATCCTCGGTGATGACGACCGGCATGTAGCTGGTCGGCGGGGCGGCGGTTTCGCCCATCGCGGTGTTCGTGGCCAGGGGCACGGAGGCCACCGCGGCGGCGGTGCCGAGCAGGGCCGGCCAATGCCAGCCCCCGCGGCGGGGTGCGCGTGAAGTCATGTCTTCTCCCTTTCCGGTGGACGGGGCGCCCGCGCCGGTCCCGCACGCGGCGGCAAGCGGGGTTCCCGGCCGCGACAGGAACCGCGCGATGGTGCGCCACCGCACACATGGGCAAGGACTGACCCCAAGGAATGTGATCGCGGCCTCTTCGGGCCTTCGCGACACAGCCAGACAAGACCGTAGTCCATCGTGTCGCCCGATCCAAATAGAACCTCGTGATGCGTTCGATAGCCGCCGCCTCGCTGCTGATTGATGTGTGAGCCTCCTCTGTTGGAGCAGCAGGCTCCGCGGGAATTGGCCTTTCTCGACCATCGAACTGGAGGTCCGGGTTCGGGAGACTGACCGCCTCCTCATTCCGATGGTCAGCCAATTCACGTCATGTCTCATCACTTTGTTCCCACGCCTGCCGTCCGACCGCTGGAACGGGCGGCTCCGACTCCCGACCCGGTGACCCGCGCCGCGCCAGGCCGCCGTCGGGACGACGAAGAGGCCGAAGCCACCGCGGAGTCTTCCGCACCGCCGGCCGAGACTGCCGAGACTGGTGCAGCGCCCGCCGACGCGGCCCCGGCCCCGAGCGCAGAGCTTGCAGCGCCAGTCGATGCGCCTGCCACCGCCGACACAGGCACTCCCGCTGACGAGAACGACCCGCTGCGAAGCAGCCGCTCCAGTGCGATGCTCGCGGCGGGCCTGGGCCTGCTGGGCGTTGCCGGCGCGGCAGCGGCGGGCGGGTCGGGCGGCGGGTCCAGCGCGACGACGCCGATCACCATTGATCCGCCGAAGCCGGAGCAGCCGAAGCCGGAAGAAAAACCGGATCCGAAGCCCGAGCCTCAACCCGATCCGAAGCCGGACCCGAAGCCTGAGCCTCAGCCAGACCCGAAGCCGGACCCGAAGCCTGAGCCTCAGCCAGACCCGAAGCCGGATCCGAAGCCTGAGCCTCAGCCAGACCCGAAGCCGGATCCGAAGCCTGAGCCTCAACCCGATCCGAAACCGGACCCGAAACCCGAGCCTCAGCCAGACCCGAAGCCTGACCCGAAGCCCGAGCCCGAGCCCGAGCCCGATCCGAAGCCGGATCCAAAGCCCGAGCCCGAGCCCGATCCGAAGCCGGACCCGAAGCCCGAGCCCGAGCCCGATCCGAAGCCGGACCCGAAGCCCGAGCCCGAGCCCGATCCGAAGCCTGACCCGAAGCCCGAGCCGGACACCGAGCCGCCTGCCGCGCCAGTCCTGGCCCTGATGAACGACACCGGCACCAGCGGATTCGATCGCGTCACCCGCGACGCGACCGTGCTGGTATCCGGCCTGGAGCCGAACGCGAGCTGGCGTTATTCCTTGGACAACGGGCAGACCTGGCGGGACGGCAAGGACGGCGCGATCCCCGCATCGGCGTTCACGCACGACGGCGACTGGAAGGTGCTGGTGCGCCAGGCCGATGCCGCCGGCAATCACAGCGAGGTGCGATCGCTCGAATTCAAGCTGCTGACCTCGGCGGCCACGCCGACGCTGCGGCTCAGCGAGGACACCGGCGCGACCGTCTTCGCGGATCCGGCCGGCATCTCCCTGCATGACGGGGTCACCCGCGACGCCACCGTGCTGGTGGGCAATCTGGACCCCAACGCGAAGTGGCAGTACAGCATGGACGGCCTGTCCTGGTTCGAAGGCAGAGACGGCCGCGTCGAGCCGGGATTCTTCGGCGACCACGACGGCGCCAAGATCGTTCATGTGCGTCAGCTCGACACGGCCGGCAACATCAGCCAGGTCGAGACGCTGCAGTTCGTCCTCGACACGAAGGCGGACGGTCCGACCGAGGTCCGCCTCGTCAACGACAGCGGCGTGAGCAGCACCGACTGGCTGACCAACGACGGGCGGCTCGAGCTGGTCCTGGCCCCGGGCAAGACCTTCAGCTACACCTTCGACACTGGCCACTGGGGCTCCGGTGGCGGCGCGGCCGGCAACACCGTGGCGATGCCCGCCGACCTCCCCGACGGGGCCCGCTGGGTGGAGCTTCGCGTGTACGACGGCGCCGGCAACGGGACGCTGCAGCGCGTCAACTTCCAGCTCGATCGCACGCCGCCGCCCAAGCTCGGCGCGACGCTGATCAATGACACCGGCGCCAGCGCCACCGACGGCATCACGCAGGACGCGACGATCCAGGTCACCGGGCTCACCGCGGGCAACCGCTGGCAGTACCGCATCGCGACCCGGGGCGATCAATGGTTCGATGGCGACGATTCGATGCGGATCGAGAACTCGGCCTATGGCGGCGACGGCTACAACTGGGTCGACATCGCGCAGGTCGACGCCGCCGGCAACCGCAGCGAGCTCACCCGCGTGCACTTCGAGCTCGACCGCGTCGTCCAGGCGCCGACGCTGTGGTTAAAGAACGATAGCGGCGCCAGCGCCTCCGACTTCATCACCGCCGACGGCACGGTGGTCATCGGCGGCCTGGAGAACGGCGCGACCTGGTTGGCGAGCTTCAATGGCCAGCAATACACCGGCACGGCCGTCGGCGGCATCCATCCCACCGTGACGCCGCCGTCCAGCGATCACTTCATCTTCCGCGCCCGTCAGACGGACCTGGCCGGCAACGAGAGCGCGCTGTCGACGCCGCTGCGCGCTTTCGTGACCACGAAGGAGGACGCCGACGCGCGTCAGCCGGCGCTGCGATCGGGTGAGGGAGCGCTGCTGAGCGGCACCGATCGCCAGGACGATTTCCTGGTCGAGATCGGCGCCAACATCCGGCTGCTCACCGTCACCAACTTCTCGAGCGAGCAGCACGATGTCCTCGACCTGAGCCAGATCCTGACGCTGGGCGCCGGCGAGAAGATCGGGGACGCCGTGAGCAAGTGGAACCGGGGCGACGGGTGGCTGGGCGTCGAGCTGGCCATCACGGCCAACGGTGGCGAGCGGTACATGGTCGACCTGTGGAACCTTCCCGCCGCAGATCGCATCTTCATCCGCACCGGCGACGGGCTGCACGTCCTCTGAGCCCGGGACGGGCATGACCCCCGCGGCGAGCGCCGGCGTCCTCTAGACTCCGGCGCTCGTTCCGTTCCGGTCCGTTCCCTCGGTCCGGTTGGCCGCGTCCCCCGTCCTCGTGGAGTCCCTCATGCCCCGATACGTTGCCTTCCTCCGTGGCGTCAGCCCGATGAACGCGAAGATGCCGGACCTGATCCGCGCCTTCGAGGCCGCCGGCTTCACGCGCGTGAAGACGGTGATCTCCAGCGGCAACGTGGTGTTCGACCACGACGGCGCGCCGGTCGACGAGCTCGAGCGCCGTGCCGAGCAGGCGATGACGGACACGCTGGGCAAGACCTTCGGCACGACGGTCCGCCCGGTCGAGCACTTGCGCCGGATCGTCGACGCCGACCACCATGCACCGTTCCAGCCGCCGTCCGCGGCCAAGCAGCTGATCACCTTCCTGAAGCGCCCGCACGAGTTGCCCGTCTCGCTGCCGCTCGAAGGCGAGGGCGCCGCGATCTGCAAGCTCGAGGGCGTCGAGGTCTACAGCCACTACCTGCCCAATGACAAGGGCCCGCTGTTCATGACCATGCTGGAGAAGACCTTCGGCAAGCAGATCACGACCCGCACCGTCGACACGGTGCGCAAGTGCATCAAGGCCTGAGCGCGAAGGCCTGAGCGCCCGCTCGACTGCCGACGCCCGGTCCGGACGTGACCTGAGCGCAGGTCACGGCGGCGGCAGCGGCCGCCCGCTTCAGCCGAGCACGTTGTAGAGCCGCAGGATCCACCACTGCTGGACCGCCAGCGCGACCAGCACCAGCGCCCACTGGAAGCGCTGGTTCGCCACCAGCGCCGCGATGCCGCACAGCACGACGGACGCGGCCGTCTTCACGCCGTACTCGGCGCCCAGCCCCTGCAGGTAGGCCGGCCCCTTGAGCCAGCTGTCCGCCACGTCCAGCAGCAGCGAGGCCGCCAGGATCCCGAAAAACCAGCGCCGCCGCGACAGGAAGTAGTCGCGATAGCCGCCGTATTCGGCGATGTCGTCGGGGAACAGGATCGCGCACAGCAGGTACAGCACCGCGCTGTAGCCGACGACGAACACGAACTGCTCGAAGTGCCAGGGCGCGACGCGGCTCAGCGCGAACTCCCACCACCAGAAGTGGATCAGCGTCACCAGCATGTAGAGCGCCCACAGCAGGTGCACGCCGTAGATCCTCAGCCGGCCGGGGTGCTGCACGAACTTCGCCAGCCCCGACAGCAGCCGCGCGATGGACAGGCTGACCACCATGCTCAGCACCATCCGGATGTGGATGAACTGGGTGGGATCGATCGTGGCGTGGTCCATCGCTTCAACTCCTCGCGGACGGTGGTCCGGGGTGGCGCCGAGGGTGGGTCACCGCGCGAGGGCGCGGATCGTGGGGCCGATGAGGGCGCCGCTCAGGCCACGCAGGCCCGATTCTTCCCGGTGCGCTTGGCCTCGTAGAGCGCCTCGTCGGCGCGGTCCAGGGCCTGCTCCATCGTCTCGCCCGCCCGGAACAGCGTCACGCCGGCCGAGAAGGTGACGAACACATCGCGGCCTTCGTGCATGAAGAGGCTGGCCGACAGCGAGCGCTGCAGCCGCAGCAGCACCGCCTGCGCTTCCTCGAGCGGCGCCTCCGGCAGGATCAGCACGAACTCCTCGCCGCCCCAGCGCCCGACCTTGTCGCCGGGCCGCAGCAGCCCCGACACGCGCGCTGCCAGCGACTTCAGCGCCTCGTCGCCGGCCGCGTGGCCCAGGTTGTCGTTGAGCTTCTTGAAGTTGTCGATGTCCAGCAGCGCCAGCGCCAGCGGCTTGGGATCGCGCTCGAGCTTGGCGCGTTCGGTCTCGAAGGTGGCGATCAGGCCGCGCCGGTTGGCGATCTGCGTCAGCTGGTCGGTCTGGACCTCGCTGGAGAGCTTGCGCAGCTCGCCCTCGAGCTGCTCGACGCGCTCGGCCAGCTGCGCGGCGCGGTCGTGCTCCTCGCGCAGCCGGCCCTGTGTGGTCTGCACCAGCGACTGCACGCTGCGGCTCTCTTCGACCATCTCGCGCACCACGCCGGCCAGGCTTTCCAGCGAATCCGCCTGCTCGATCACGGTGGCGTACTTGCCGACGCTGTCGCTGAAGCGGTCGGTGTGCTGGCCGAGCTCGCCCAGCTCCTGCAGCATCCGGTTGATCAGGCCCTTGAGCGCGTCGCGGGCGCGGCTGCGCTCCTCGCGCAGGCTGTGCTGGCGCTCGCGGGTGCTGTGCAGCAGCTCGCTGACCGAGCGCACGCTGCGCGCCGTCAGCCCCTGCGCCAGCGTCTGGCCCATGGCCTCGCACTGGCCCCGCGCCCAGGAGTCGTCCTCGGCCAGGTCGGCCAGGCTGCCTGTCAACTCACCGCAGAGCTTGCCCAGCTCGTTGAAGGCGTGGTTGCGATGGTCCAGCCAGCGCCGCGCGCGGATGCACAGCGCGTCCATCTGCGCAGCGCGCTCGGGCGTCGCGCCGTCGCGGACCAGCTCGGCATGGGCCACGCCCAGCGCATCGATCAGTTCCTGCGCGCGCACGTCGTCCGCGGCGAGGGCATGCCGCACGGTGCCGTTCAGGTGGGTGCCGACCTCGGGCCACGACTGCAGGCCCGGGCCGGTGCCGGCGGACGCCGCCGCGCCCATCAGCGTGTCCAGCGAGCCGTAGCGGCCGCCCTCGGCCGACGCGGGCCGGCCGTCGTCGGCCGCATGCGGGTCCGCGGGCGGTTGCGCGCTTTCCTCGTCGGTGAAGAACTGCGTCGGCGTGCCCGCGCGGTCGTCGTCGTCGAGCGCGTCCTCGTTGGCCTCGTTGGCCGACGCCGCGCCGCCGGTCGCGGCCCCCAGGCCGACGGTCGACGGCAACTCATCCAGCGGTGCGGGCTGCGTCTCGACGCGCGCGTCGCTGACATCCGAATCCCAGCTCGCCACCAACTGCCGCAGTCGCAGCGTCAGCCGCTGCGGGTCGCTGCGATTGCTCTGCAGCACGCGCAGCACGCCGTCCTTCTTGCGCGCGAGCGTCCACTGCCGCCCGCCGCGTTCCAGGCCGCGCATCAGCCGCTCGATCAGCTGCGCCAGCTGCTCCGCCTGCGCGCCGGGACCGTGCGTCTGCTGCAGCGCTTCCAGCGCGCGCTGCAGTTCGTCCCAGCGGCCTTCCTTGAGCTGCGTCGCGAAACCCTGGCGCTGCTGCGGATCGGGCACCGCCAGGCCCAGCAGCCGCGCCATCGAGGCCTGCGCGCGCTCGGGCATCTGCGTCGACGCGGCGCCGCGCACCGGCTCGCCGGCCTCCTGCGCGTAGGCGCGGGCGTAGTTCTCGGGTGTCGGCTCCAGCTTGTCCAGCGCCAGCCGGCGCAGGGCCGCTTTTGCCAGGAGAGCGGGGGGCTGCTGCGGCATCGGTCGGGGCTCGGTGAAACGGGGGAGGGCGCTGGCGGCTCGCGGCACGCGACCGGATCAGCGCATCGGGCTTTCGTCGCCGACCTCGGTGGTCGGCAGGATCCAGGGCGCCTTGCGCGGCAGCACCGTCTGCGCCAGCCAGCGCTCGAGCTCGTCGGGCGGCAGCGGCTTGCTGAACAGGAAACCCTGCATCAGGCTGCAATCGAGCCGGCGCAGCACTTCCATCTGGCGCAGCGTCTCGACGCCCTCGGCGATCACCTGCAGGCCCAGCGAGCGCGCCAGCGCGATGATCGCGGTCACCACGGCGGAACTCTGCGGCGTGATGCCCAGGTCGCGCACGAAGCTGCGGTCGATCTTCACTTCCGAGATCGGCAGCGTCGTCAGGTAGGCCAGCGAGGAGTAGCCGGTGCCGAAGTCGTCGATCGAGATCTCGACGCCGACCTCGTTGAGCCGGTGCAGCGACGGGATGACGCTCTGCAGGTCCTTCATCAGGCCGGTCTCGGTGATCTCGAGCTGGATCGCGCGGTGCGGCACGCCCCACTGGCTGACGAATTGATGGATGTGCTCGACCAGGTCCGAGCGCTCGAACAGCCGGTTGGGCAGGTTCACCGCGATCGATTCGCTGAAGCCGAAATTCAGCTGCCAGACCTTGGCCTGGCGCGCGGCCTCGCGCAGCGCCCATTCGGACAGCGGCACGATCAGGCCGGTTTCCTCGGCCAGGGGGATGAACTCGCCGGGCGGCACCAGTTGGTTGCCGCGGCGCCAGCGCATCAGCGCCTCGGCGCCGACCATGCGGGCGGTGCGCACGTCGATCTTGGGCTGGTAATGCAGCACCAGCTCGTCGCGCTCGATCGCCTTGTGCAGCGCGGATTCGAGCTCCAGCTTCTCGCGCCCGCGGCCCGCCAGCATCGGCGAATAGAGCGCCGACGCATTGCGGCCCTGGTTCTTGACCGCGTACATGGCCACGTCGGCGTTGCGCAGCAGGTCGGCCATGGTCAGGCCGTCGCGCGGGTAGAGCGCGATGCCGACCGACGCGGTCACGAAGCACTCCTGGCCGGCGATGAAGATCGGCTCGCGCAGCGCGTCCAGCACCCGGTCGGCGACGCGCTCGGCATCGCCCTCGTCGCCGACCTCGGGCAGCAGCGCCACGAACTCGTCGCCGCCCAGGCGACCGACCGCCTCCAGCGTGCGGTGCGAGCGGGTGCCGACCGACTCCAGCATGCCTTCCATGACCTGGTCGCTGTGGCGCACGCAGGAGCGCAGGCGGCGGCCGACTTCCATCAGCAGATCGTCGCCGGCGGCGTGGCCCAGCGTGTCGTTGATGACCTTGAAGCGGTCCAGGTCGATCAGCAGCAGGCCGACCTCATGGCCCATGCGTCGGCCGGCCTCGATGGCGCGCTCGGCGCGCCACATCAGCTGGCGGCGGTTGGGCAGGCCGGTGAGCGCGTCGAAGTTGGCCAGCTCGCGGATGCGGTCCTCCGCCATGCGGCGGTCGGTCACGTCCTGGATGACGCCGGTGTAGCCGCAGGCGTTGCCGTGCTCGTTGAACTCGGGCTCGGCCTCGATGTGGATGACGCGCTTGCGGCCGTCCAGCAGCGTGAAGGGCAGGTCGGTCACCAGCACCGAGTTGTGGGCCACGACGTCGCGCAGCAGCCGCATGAACAGCAGCCGCTCCTCGCGCGGCACCATGCGCATCACGCCGATGAAGTCCAGCGGATCGGCCGGCCCGCGGCCGAAGACGCGCAGCGCCTCGTTGGCCAGCTTGAAGCCGTGGCCGGTCTGCCACTCGAAGCTGCCCATGCGGGCCAGGTCCTGCGCGCGCGCCAGCTTGGACTTGCTGCGCTCCAGTTCCTGGCGGGTGCGCGAGCTGCGCAGCATGTAGCGCAGCCGGCCGGCCAGCAGCCGCCACTGCGTGGACTTGACGAAGAAGTCGGTCGCGCCGGCCTGGTAGGCGCGGTTGATCGAGGCCTCGTCGTCCAGGCCGGTCAGCATCAGGATGGGGGCGTTCTCGAAGCCGGGCAGGGCGCGCAGGCGCTCGCAGGTCTCGAAGCCGTCCAGGTCGGGCATCAGCGCGTCCAGCACGATGAGCTCGGGCGTCCACTGGGTGACCAGCTGCAGCGCCTGCTGGCCGCCGGTCAGCGCGGTGACCTCGAAGCCGTGCTCCTGCAGCGCGGCCTCGATCAGCATCAGGTTGACCGGGTCGTCGTCGACCAGCAGGACGCGTGGCCGTTCGATCAGTTCGCCTTCCTTCACGACGCGGCTCATCGCTGGGCTTGCACCAGTTGCTGCATCGCCAGCCGGGCGGCGGCGATGTCGTCCAGGGCGATGCCGATCAGGTCGGCCAGGCCGTCCTCGTGCCCGGCGCGGGCCAGGCCTTCGATCTCGGCGCAGCGCTGGGACAGCACCGCGGCGCCCAGGCTGGCCGCGGCGGATTTCAGCGTGTGCGCCACGTGGCGCAGGCCGTTGAGGTCGCGCGGCGCGTCGCGGCCCTGCGCGAGCACCTGCTCCTGCTGGTCCAGCGATTTCAGGAAGGCGGCCACGACACGCTCCAGCAGATGGTTCACGCCCTCCGGGTCCAACTCGCGCAGACGGGCGAGGGCCTGGTCGTCCAGCACGGCGGGTTCGGGCTGAGTCCGGGAGGGCATGGTCGTGGCGTGGTCCGGTGACATCTTCTGATCATGGCGCCGCATGGACGTTCCACGCGGAGTTGCGGGCCATTGTCGTTCACCAGGAGGATGGAGTCGTGGGAAAAAGCCGTCAATTCTGGTGTTCTTGGGGCTGTCGCTCGGGGTAAGTCCCGGGTCCGGTGTGGCGCCGGCGCCTCCGCGCCGGGATGGTGCGCTGGTGAATCCTCGGTGAGTGGCTGGTGAGGCCTACATACAATGGCCCGCATGAACAGGTTGGGGGACGCCGCCGCTCGTCGTCGGCCATGGAAGGGTGCCGCGCTGGCCTTGGGGCTGGCGGTCGTGGCCCTGCTCCTGCTGCTGGCGTTGAACCTCGAGCCGTCGGGACCCGGCCTGGTGCTGACCGCCGTGATGGCGGGCGCGGCGCTGATGATCTTCGTCGCCGCGCTGACCTGGCACCTCGCGGTGCGCTTGGCGCGCGCCCAGTTCGGCGAGCTGCTGCGCGAGAGCCGCCAGCAGGCCCAGGCGCTGACGCAGCTGCAGCCCGACTGGCTCTGGCAGACCGACGCGCAGCATCACCTGGTGCGCTGGCAGGCGTCGACCGGCGCGCCAGCGTCGAGCTGGGCCGGCACGGCGGTGAACGGCGCGGTGACGCAGCGGCTGTGGGAGCGCTTCGAGCCGCTGGCCGGCGCGGACGGCGCGGACGGCCCGGACAGCGTGCCGCAGGACGTGCGCGCCCGGGTCGAGCCGGGTCACTCCTTTGAACGGCTGCGCGTCGTCGACGCCCAGGGCCGGCGCTGGGAACTCCGCGCGCAGGCGACGACCGATGCCGCCGGCCGCTTCGCCGGCTTCCTGGGCGCGGCCCGGGCGCTGGACGAGTCGCCACTGGCCACCGACACCGACACCGCCGCGGCCACCGCGCCCGCTCCGGGCGCCACCGACTGGCTCCAGGCCTTGCCCGGGCCCGCCTGGCTGCTCAGCGGCGACGATGGCGCCTCGACCCGCCTGATCGATGTCAACGACGCGGCCCTGCAGATGATGGGCGGCTCGGAGGCGCGGGGCCAGCTGTGGCGCGCCTGCGAGGAACGCCTGCCCGAGGAACTGCGCCAGGCGCTGGCGCAGCCGGACCTGCAGTCGGGCAGCGCCTGCGGCGCCTGGTGGCTGTGCCTGACGGCGCTGCCGCATGGCGGCGGCACGCTGCTGAGCCTGTGGCCGCAGGGCGCGGCGGAGACGGTGCCCGCGGCGCTGGCGATGCAGGCCGCGGAGCAGGCGCGCGCGGACCAGGCCTCGTTCAGCTACACCGTGTCGCACGACCTGCGCGCGCCGCTGCGCGTGGTCGAGGGCTTCACCCGCATCCTCAAGGAAGACTACGGCCGGCTGCTGGACCGCGCCGGCAACGACCACCTCGATCGCGTGCTGGGCGCCTCGGCGCGCATGCAGAGCATGATCGACTCGCTGCTGGCCCTGTCCCACCTGTCCTCGCAGGCGCTGCGGCATGAGACGGTGGACCTGTCGCTGCTGGCCGGGCAGGTGGTGGACGAACTGCGCCGCGCGTCGCCGGGGCGCGAGGTCGAGGTCGAGGTGCAGCCCGGCCTGCGGGTGCAGGGCGATCCGACGCTGCTGCGCATGGTGCTGGAGAACCTGCTGGGCAACGCCTGGAAGTACAGCGGCAAGCGCGAGCACGCAGTGATCCGCTTCGAGGCCGAGCAGCGCCAGGGCGAGCGCGTCTTCGCTGTCAGCGACAACGGCGCCGGCTTCGACATGCGTTTCGCGGACCGCCTGTTCGGCGTCTTCCAGCGCTTGCACAGCGCCAGCGACTTCCAGGGCACCGGCGTGGGCCTGGCCTCGGCGCGGCGCATCGTGCGCCGGCACGGCGGCGACATCTGGGCCGAATCCGAAGTCGGGCAGGGCGCCCGCTTCTACTTCACCTTGCCGAGCTGAGACCGGTCCGCGCGCTTGTGTCGCGGGCCGCGTGGCGGTCCGAAGGCCATCAACTGCCGAGCGCGAGCTGCTCGACCGCCTCGACGACGCGGCGCGCCTGCTCGCCGAGCTCGATGCGCTGCTCGGCGGCCATACGCTCCAGTCGCGCCAGCGCCTGCGCGCGGGTCAGCGAATAGCGGTGCATCAGCACGCCCAGCGCCATGGCCTCGACCACGGCCAACGCCGAGGCCGGCTCCAGTGCCGGTGCGGGCGGCGCCGCGTCGGCGCGGGCGGGCCGGTTGGCGAAGGCGGCCTCCACGGCGGGGACGATCTGGTGGATGTCCAGCGGCTTGACCAGGTAGGCCAGCGCGCCCAGTTCCTTGACCTTGGCGACGGTGGCCTCGTCGGCGAAGGCTGAGAGGAACATGAAGGGCAGCTGCAGGTAGTCGCGCAGGTAGCCGGCCACGTCGAAGCCGGTCATGCCTTCCATGCGGATGTCGAGCAGGGCGAGGTCGGGGCGGTGCTGTCTGGCGATGAGGATGGCGTCGTCGCCGTTGTCGGCGTCCAGGACCTCATAACCGGCCTGGGCCAGGCCATGCGTCAGGGTGGCGAGCACCAGCCGGTCGTCGTCCACGACCAGGATGCGGCCCTTGCCGCTCGCGCCCACGTCCTTGCTCACGCTGTCCACGCTGCTCCCGAATCCAAGGCATCCCCGAGGGGTGACCGCGGATTGTCACCGAAATGCCGTGCATGCCCCGCGCGGCGGGCTGGCCCGGTTGCGAGTCGTCACAAGGCCTCGAGCAACTGCACCCCCGGCGGCCACAGGCTGAGCTCGCACACCACCTGCTCGCCGTCCTGCGTCAGGCCCAGCAGCGCGCTGCGGCGCGGCAGCAGCGCGCGCACCAGGCCCAGGCCGGAGACGCCGCCCCGCACCTGCGCCAGGTCGAAGCCCGGCGGCAGCCGCCCGGTGTTGACGATGCGCAGCACCACCTGTTCCGGATCGAAGCGCAACTCGCAGCGCACCGGCGCGTCGCCGCCATGCTTGACCGCGTTGGTGAACAGCTCGTTGAGCGTCAGCGCGATCGGGATGGCCTCGGCCTCGGGCAGGCCCCAGCGGTGCGACTGCTCGGCCATCGCGCCGTCGACCTCGACCAGGATCTCCCGGCCCGACATCCGCTGCACCGAGCCCATCACCGCCTCGACCACCTTGCGCAGGCGCAGCGGACCCGACATGCCGACCTGCAGCCCGTAGACCTGCGCGATCGCCTGGACCTGGCCGACCGCCTCGTTGATCACCGCCTTGACCTCCGGGCGCCGCGCCGCGATCTGCTGTAGCAGCCCCGCCACGCCCTGGAGGTTGTTCTTGATGCGGTGGTGGACCTCGCGCACCAGCAGCTCGCGCTGCGCGATCGCCGCCTCCAGCCGGGCCGCCTCCTGCGCGCGCTGCTGCGTCACGTCGCTGGCGACCAGCAGCAGCTGCTCCGGTTCGAGCTCGCCGCTGGCGTCGTTGACGCCGGCCAGGTGCAGCAGCCGCGCATCCCAGATCCGCGCCTGCCCGCGCACCGTCAGCCGGTACTCGCGCTGCAGCACCTCGCTGCTCTGCAGCGCGAACTCCATGTCGGCGCGGATCGTCTCGGCCTCGTCGCCGCCGCCGAAGAGCGCCTCCAGGCTCGCGCCCAGCAGCTCCTCCTCGGGGCGGCCGGCCAGCGCCGCGGCCGCCTGGTTGATCTGGCGCACCTGCAGCGTGCGGGCGTCGTGCAGGCTGATGGCGATCGGCGCGGCCTCGATGATCCGGTGCAGCGAGGCCTGCGCCTGCAGGCTCTGCGCCTCGGCCTGGCGGCGGCGCTCGATGTCCAGCAGCGCATAGGTCAGCTGCCGCGAGCCGTCCGGCCCCATCGTCGCCACCGCGTTGCCGACCACCCAGAACTCGCGGCCGTCGCGCGCGACGACGCGGCATTCGAAGGTTTCGGCCTGGCCCTCGGGCAGGTCGTCGAGGTAATGCGTCTGGCGGAACGGATGGTCGGGCGCCTCGGTCGCGACGCTGCTGATCGGCTGGCCGGCGAATTCCGGCAGGTCACCGCCGAACATGCGCCGCGCCGAGCGGTTCATCCACTCGATCCCATGCCGGCCCACCGTCACGATGCCGACAAGCACCGAGTCCAGCACCGCGCGTTCGCGCTCGGTCTGCAACTGCAGGGAGTGCTGCAGCAGCTCGTTGCGTTCCTGTGCCTGCTGGTGGTCGGTGATGTCGACGGTCAGCACCGAGGTCGTTTTCTGGCCGGAAGCCAGCTGGCCGATCTCCACGCGGGTCATCAGCCAGCGCAGCCCGTGCTCAGGGTGCCGCACCGCGTAGCGCGCCACCGTCGGCGTGGCCTGCTTGAGCGCGAGCTGCAGCTTCTCGTACTCGGCGCGCGAGTCGGGCTCGACCATCTCGCGGTTGACGCCCTGCAGCGAGGGGGCCTGTTTCGGGGCGTCTTCGCCGGACGAGGACGGCGGCGGCGCGCCGGTGCCCGGCCGCGACCAGCCGGCTTCCGGCTGGAAGGTCGCCAGGCCGACGCCGGCCGTGTCCATCAGCGTCTGCAGCTGCTGCTGCGCGAGCTCCAGGTCCTGTTCGGCGCTGCGGTCCTCCAGCATCACCAGCGTGCGCGGGCGCGACCACGGGCCGCTCAAGCGCCGCGCGCGCACGCGGATCCAGCGCCGGCGATCGCCGGGCGGCGCCAGCAGGGCGTTGCGATGGGATTCCTGGCCCGACTCGGGCGCCTTGGCATGCAGCAGCTCGCGCCACTCGGGGGGCAGCTCGTGCAGGCTGATCGGCATCTGCGGGCTCAGGCGCCGGCACAGCGCGGTGAACGCGGCGTTGAAGCGCAGCAGCAGGCCCTGGTCGTCATGCATCAGCGCCGGCAGCGGGCACAGGTCCAGCCACTGGTCGATCTCCGACTGCATGCGCTCGGCGCGTTCGCGCGCGGCCAGTTCGGTGCTGTGGTCCTGGAGCAGCGCCAGGCCCAGGCCGCCCTCGAGCGGATGCACCCAGGCCTGCAGCAGGTGCTCGCGGCCCTGGTCGTCGACCAGGCGCAGCTCCTGCGCCATGCCGCTGGGCAGCAGGCGCTGGCCCTGGAGCGAGACCTCGCCCATCAGGCCCTGCAACTGCGCGTTGGTGAGCAGGACCTGGCCCTTGGCGTCGAGCACGAAGGCGGGCCAGGGGCCGTCCCAGAGCCCGGCGAGCAGGCCGGGCACGTCCTGCCCGCGCGCCGTGAGCAGCGCGCGCAGGGCGTCGAGGTCGGGGGAGGCGAGGGGGAGTTGGGGCGACACGGGGCGAGTTTAGAAGACCCTCACCCCGCAGCTGTCATCACTCGAGCTGCGCCGCCTTGTGCAGCGCGCGCAGCACGGCGTGGTTGACTTCGTCGGGACCCAGCATCAGCGTGTCGAGCGCGTCGCGCACGTCCAGCACCGACTCGTTCTCGATCGCCTGCACCAGCTGCAGGTAGCCGTGGTACGGCCCGGTCTGGTCGACCAGCGCCTGGCGCACCCGCTCCGGCACCGGGATGGACTGCAGCAGCTTCTCGAACGGCTGCTTCAGCATGTGGTCCAGCAGCGAGAACAGGCCGCAGATGAACATCTCGTCCCGCACCTCGGAGTCGGTCATGCTCTTGGCCAGCTCCTCCATCACCAGGCCGCGGCGCAGCGCGCCGAACATCACCGGGCGCATCGCGTGGTCCTTGCTGGCCGTGGCCAGCAGCAGCGCCAGCCAGCGGCGCAGCCGCGCATAACCCAGCAGCATGATCGCGTGGCGGAAGGAGGACACCTCGACCGACAGGCCGAAGGCCGCCGAATTCATGTAGCGCAGCAGCTTGAAGGCCAGGCTGGGATCGCGCTTGAGCGTCTGCTCCAGGCGCTCGACGTCCTCGCCCTGGTCGACCCGCGACATCAGCTCCACGATCACCTGCAGGTCGGCCTGGCCGTCGTTGCGGGTGGCCGGGACGGCCGGGGCCTCGAATTCGCCATGCACGGTCCAGCCCAGCACGCCGGCGGCGCCGCCGTCCAGCGCCTGCTTGAAATCGGCCGCGCTGCGCGCGCCCGAGACCAGCACCGACTTGCCGGCCGGCAGCGGACCGCCGCCCAGCTCCTGCAGGTCCAGCACCAGCTGCTTGAAGCCGGCCGCGTCCGAGCGACCCTTGAGCAGCGCGCCCCGCACCTGGGCCTGCGCGGCCAGGTCGGCATCGGACAGCAGGAAGGCCGGCACCTCGACCTTCATGTTGCCGGGCAGGGCCGCGGCCAGCAGGCCCTTGAGCAGCCCCTCGTGCGCCACGTTCAGCAGCACCGGCCTGGCCGGGAAGGCCTCGGCCAGTGCCGCCAGCAGGGCCGACGCGTCGGGCGTGGTCTCAGGGCGAAGCGCGAACACGGTGACGCGTGTGGCTTCGATGTCGAAGGACTTGGAAACCAGGGGCGCGTAGCCCAGGGCCACTTGGCCCAGCACGGCGTGTGTCGAGTTCATGCAGATCGGCGCATCAGGAGTTGATGTACTGGAACAGCGACATGCGCTGCACCATCGAGTAGGTTTTCAGCGCCGCATCGTAGCCCGTCTGCTGGTTCTGGAAGTCGGAAATGCCCTGGGTCATGTCCAGGTCCTCTGCGGCAGATTGCTCAGCCTGGTTGTAAACCTTGAGCGTCTGCAGCCGCGACTCGGAACCGTCCAGGTTGTTCATCTGCTCGCCGACCTGGCTGCGCACGTTGGCCAGGTTGCCCATGACCGCATCCACGTCGCGCAGGTTCATCAGGTTGCTCTGCGTGATCTCGGGCGCGGTGCGGCCGGTGGTCTTGAGCGACTCGATGGTGCGGTCCAGCACCTCGAAGAGCTTGAGGTCGGCCGTCGACGGCTTGACGCTGAAGCTGTCGCCGTCGGACGGCGTGCCGGCGACCGTCATCGCCATGCCGTCGAACTTGATGGTGTTGCCGCCGCTGTAGTTGTCGCTGGCCACCGGCACGTGACCCTGGCTCTCGTTGAAGACGGTGTAGGTCTGCGAGGGCGCGGTGCCGCTGATGACGATGCTGTAGCTGTCGCCGGTGACCAGCGCCGGGTCGGTGACGCGGCCCGAATCGATGTAGCCGGTGGAGGCCTTGCCGGTCAGCACGTTGGGCGCGGGGCCGGTCTCGAAGCTGCCGTTGCCGCTGCGCGCCTGCTCCCAGGCGGCGCGGCCGTCCACGCTCAGCGGATAGTTCTCGAGGTTGCCGGTGGTGACGCTGCCCGAGATGCCCTCGAAGCCGACGCCGCCGCCGATGCGCGCGCCGTTGGCGTCGCGCTGGACCGGGTTGTCCAGGAAGGGCGCGCCGGAGGTGCCCTGGCCCGAGAACAGGTAGCCGCCCGCGCCGTCGGTGCGGTTGGCGATGGCCAGCAGCTGGTCGCGCAGGCCCTGGATCTTGGTCGCCAGGCCCTTGCGCTCGGGGTCGCTGTAGCTGGCGTTGCCGGCGGCGACCAGCGTCTCGCGGATCTGCTGCATCAGCTCGTTGGCGTCGCCCAGCGCGCTCTCGGCCAGCGTCATGCTGTTGCGGCTGGCCTCCAGCGCGCGCTGGCTGGCGTCGACCTGCCCGATCGAGGTGCGCGCGCGCTCGGCCCGCGCCGCGCCGGTGGGGTCATCGCTGGCCTTCTCGACGCGCTTGCCGCTGGTCAGGCGCTGCTGCGCCTCCTGCATCTCCTGCTGGCGGCGCTGCAGCGTCGCGATGCTGGCGTCGAACATGTTGTTGGTGGCGAGTCGCATGGCGGCGTCCTTCTGGAAACGGGTCGTGCGCCGCGTCAGCGGCCGACGACGCTCAGCAATTGGTCGAACAGGCTCTGCGCGGCCTGCAGCATCTTGGCGGCGGCCTGGTAGCCCTGCTGGAACTGCATCAGCTTGGCGGCTTCCTCGTCGAGGTTGACGCCGGCCTGGCTGGAACGGGTCTGCTCCGCCGCGGAGGCCACCGTGGTGGAGACCTGCGCCAGGTAGTCCGCGCCCTGCACCCGCGACCCGATGTCGGCGATCGCGGACGCATAGGCCTCGTTGACGGTCTGGCCGCGCGAGAGCTTGCCGTCGGCCTGCAGCTGCTTGCCCAGGAAGGGCTCGCTCTGCATCGCGACGAAGGCCTTGGCGTTGCCGTTGTTGGTCGAGACCACCTGGTCGGAGACCTGCAGCGCGATCTTGTCGCCCTCGCGCGGCACGCCGTTCAGGCTCAGCTCGAAGCCCAGGTCGACGCCCGCCGCCGGATCGTTGCCGATCTTGCCGCCGGCCTTCCAGGTGCCGCTGACCGAGGTGTTGTCCGACAGCGTGATCGTGTAGTTGATGCTGTTGTCGGCGTTGACGCTGCCGAACTGGACGGTCGCCGGCTGCTTGCTCTTGTCGAACTTGTCGTTGACCGCATAGAGCGCGTCGACGGTGGCCGTGCCCCTGTTGTTGACGTCGGTGGTGGCGATGATCGGCGAGGCTGCGGCCAGGCCCGACGGATCGTCGAGCGAGCGCTTGAAGCTGGCCGCCGCGTTGGCCACCGGCTCCAGCAGGAAGCTGTCGCCCGGCTGCATCGTGCCGCTGGTCGACAGGCTGATGCCGTAGGCCGCCTTGATCTGGTCGTTGCTCATGATCGTGGGCTGGCCGCCGGGGCGCACCGCGATCTGGTAGCTGTCGGGCGTGCCGGTCGGGTCCGGCGTGACGGTGAACGACAGCGCCGGCACCAGCGCGCCGTCGGTGACGGTGGCGCTGACGGTGGCGTCGCCGCGGTTGGTCGACGCCGGCCGCACCGCCGGATCGGCGATGGTGAACAGCGGTCCGCCGGCCTGCGCCTTCAGGTCCAGGCCCAGGCTCTGCTGCTCGTTGACGCGGGTGGCGACCGCGGTCGCCATCTGGCCCAGCAGGTTGCGGGCGTCCTGCAGGTGGGTGTTCTGGTAACGCAGCAGCGCCGTCAGCGAGCCGCCGGTCAGCGTGCTGTCGTCCAGCGCGCGGGTGCCGCTGGTGTCGCTGATGGACAGCTGCGCGCGCGCGCCGTCGTAGGGGTCGGGCGTGACCGAGAGCTGCTGCGCCTGGCCGCCCAGCACCAGCACCTGGCCGCCACCGATGAACACGCCCATCGTGCCGTCGCGGGCGTTGGGCACGGTGCTGACCTGCACGTACTGGCTGAGCTGCGAGATCAGCTGGTCGCGCTTGTCCAGCAGGTCGTTGGGCGTGTGGCTGTTGCCGGAGGCGCGCGCGATCTGGTCGTTGGCTGCGGCGATCTGCTTGGCCAGCTCGTTGACCTGCTTGACGTCGGCGTTCATGTCGCTGACGACGCCGGCCTGCAGGTCGGCCAGCTGCTGGCCGGCGCTCTGGAAACGGGAGGCCAGCGCCTGCGCCTTGCCCAGCACGACCTGGCGGGCCGAGGGGTCGGACGGGCGGCTGGCCACGTCGACCAGCGCGTTCAGGAAATCATTGGCCGACTGCCCCAGGCCGTCCGCGCCGGTGGGGAAGAGCTTCTCCAGCTGCCCGAGCTGGGACTGCATGGTCGTGTCGGCGAAGGCCTGCGACTTGGCGGCCGCGGCCTCGCGGGTCAGGAACTCGTTGTGCGAGCGGGTGACCGTCTGCACGTTCACGCCCTTGCCGAAGTAGCCTGCGCCGGTGAACTGGCCTTCGGGCGTGGTCAGCACCACTTCCTGGCGCGAGTAGCCGGCGGTGTTCGCGTTGGCGATGTTCTGGCCGATGGTCTGCAACGCCGCCTGGTTGGCGAACATCGCGCGCATGCCCAGCGACAGCAGCGGGGAGGTACTCATCTCGGGCTCCTCGTTCCTTGGTCCTCAGCGGCGCGCGATCAGGCCAGCGCGCGCTGCACGCGCATCGTGGTGTTGATGGTGCGCGCCAGCTTGGTCGCGTAGTCGGGGTCGGTGGCGTAGCCGGCCTTCTGCAGGCCCTTGGCGAAACCCTCGGCGCTGCCGGTGTTGGCCTTGGCCACGACATCGCGGTAGCGGTCGTTGTTGCCGATCAGGCGGGCATAGTCCTTGAAGGCCTCTTCATAGCTGCCGTAGGCGCGGAACTTGGCCGTCACCTTCATCGGCTTGCCGTCGACGTACTCGGTGGTCTGCACCTCGGCGACCTTGCCGGTCCAGTTGGCGCCGGCCTTGATGCCGAAGACGTTGAAGCTGCTCGAGCCGTCCTTGTTCAGGATCTCGCGCTTGCCCCAGCCGGACTCGTGCGCCGCCTGGGCGATCATGAAGCTCGCCGGGATGCCGGTGGACGCCTGCGCGGCCTTGGCGGCGCCGTCGTGCTTGAGGATGAAGTCCTGCACATGCGGCTGCACGTTCTTGACCGCCAGCTGCGGCAGCTGCTGGACCTTGGTCGCGCCCTTGGCCGTGGGCAACTCGCCGTCCTTGACGCCGAGCTGGCGCTGCAGGTGGCGCTCGATCGCCTGCGACAGGCCGCCGGGCAGGCCGGTCATCTTGGCGGCGTACTGCTGGTCCAGCATCTCGCCGCCCATCTGGGTCGCCGAGTTGTCCATCATGCCGCTGCTCATCGTGGCCTGGCGCATGCTCTTCATGACCTCCTGCATGAAGAGGGCCTCGAACTGGCGCGCGGTCTCCTTGACCGCGGCCTTGGGGTCGCGCGACGCGGTGGACTTGAGCTGCTCGACGGAGCGGGTGTCCGAGGACAGCCCGTTGGTGGCGAAGTTCGCGCCCATGCCCAGGGCGTTGCTCAGCGGGGTGGAGAGCGCCATGTCAGATCACCTCCAGCTCGGCGTTCAGCGCGCCGGCCGTCTTCATCGCCTGGAGGATCGCCAGCAGGTCCTGCGGGGTGGCGCCCAGCGTGTTCAGCGCCTTGACGACGTCGTTCAGCCGCGCGCCCGCGGGCAGCTGGATCAGCGAGCCGGGGTCCTGCTTGATGGAGATGTCGGTCTTTTGCGTGACCGTGGTCTGGCCGCCCGAGAGCGCATTGGGCTGGCTGACCTGCGGCGTGCTGGAGATGGTCACCGCCAGGTTGCCGTGCGCGACCGCGCAGGGCTGCAGCGTGACCGCCTGGTTCATGACGACCGAGCCGGTGCGGGCGTTGATCACGATGCGCGCGGCCGGGGTCTCCTGGTCGAAGCTCAGGTTCTCCATGTCGGCCAGGAAGGCGACGCGGGCGTCCGGCGTCAGCGGCGCGCGCACCTTGACGACGCGGCCGTCCAGCGCCATCGCCGTGCCTTCGCCCTTGGCCTTGTTGATGGCCTTGGCGACGGCGCGCGCGGTGCCGAAGTCGGAGCTGTTCAGGTCCAACTGCAGCCACTCGTTCTGCTGCAGCGGCGTGGGCACGCTGCGCTCGACCAGCGCGCCGCCGGGGATGCGGCCGGCGCTCAGGTGGTTGATCTGGACCTTGGAGCCGCCCGCCGAGGCGCCGGCGCCGCCCACGATCAGGTTGCCCTGGGCGATCGCGTAGACCTGGCCGTCGGCGCCGCGCAGCGGCGTGGCGATCAGCGTGCCGCCGCGCAGGCTCTTGGCATTGCCCATGGACGACACGACGACGTCCAGCGGCTGGCCGGGCTGCGCGAACGGGGGAAGCTGGGTGGTGATCATCACCGCCGCGACGTTGCGCGGCTGCATGGTCACGCCGGGCGGCAGCAGCACGCCGAACTGCTGCAGCATCGCCGTCATGCTCTGGCCGGTGAAGGGGGCCTGGGTGGTCTGGTCGCCGGTGCCGTCCAGGCCCACCACCAGGCCGTAGCCGGTCAGCGGGTTGGAGCGAACGCCCTGGACCGCGGCGACCTCCTTGATGCGCGTCGCCTCGGCGGGCGTCGCGATCGCGAGCAGCGCCATCAGCGCGAGCAGGCCGGAAGCCAGCAGGCGGGGGGAGCGGGACAGGAAGCGGGGGAAGGCGGTGGTGGGGTACATCTCGGTCACACGGTAGCCAGACTCGTGTGACCGATTGTGGGGAAACTTAAATGGGCGAAAGGTTCAAGAAGAAGCGGGATAGCCAGCCAATTCCATGCGCGTCGGCGACGGCGCCGCGACCGCGCTGCTCGACCCGGACATTGGCGATCGCGGTCGAGGCGACCGTGTTGCCCTGGCGGATCGACTGCGGGTCGACCTGGCCGTAGAAGCGCAGCACGTCCACGTTGCTGTTGACACCGACCTGCTTTTCGCCCGAGATCAGCAGGTGCCCATTGGGCAGCACGCCGGTGACGACGGCGGTGATGGTGCCGGAGAAGTCGTTGGTGTTCTCGTTCGTGCCCTTGCCGGTGCTCTTGTTGGACGAGGAGCCGGTCAGCTCCGCCCGGCCGCCGCCGAAGGAATTGGCCGCGATGCCGGGGATGGCGCTGACGCTGGCGCCGATGGCGCCGTTCTTGTCCAGTTCGCTGCTCGACTTCTGCGTGGCGCTGACGCGCTCGACGATCTGCACGGTGACGATGTCGCCGACCAGGCGGGCGCGGTGATCCTCGAACAGCGGGCGGTAGTTGGCGTTCTGGTAGATCGCGCCGTTGTTGGCCGAAGCCGGGATCGGCTCGGGCATCTTCACCACCGGCGCGGGCTGCATGTCCACGCGCGGCTGCGGGTACATCGTGGAGCAGGCGGTGAGGGCGAGCGCCGCGGCGGCCACCAGGCTCAATCGGATCGAGGACAGGAACGAAGGCATGACAACTCCTTGAATCGCGCACGGGAAGGCGGACCTTCGCATCGTCGCCCGGGCGCTCACCGCCCGGTCCGCCGAAGAAGGGCCCCGCGACCGGTCAGATCTGCGACAGCTTCTGGAGCATCTGGTCGGTGGTCTGGATCGCCTTGGAATTCATCTCGTAGGCGCGCTGGGTCTGGATCATCTGCACCAGTTCCTCGACCACGTTCACGTTCGAGGTTTCGACGAAGCCCTGCTGCACCGTGCCCAGGCTGTTCTGGCCGGGGGCGCCGGTCTGCGGCGTGCCCGAGGCGACGCTCTCGGCGTACAGGTTGCCGCCCAGCGATTCCAGCCCCGGCGGGTTGATGAAGTTGGCCAGCTGCAGCTGCCCCAGCGTCGTCGGCGTGGCGCTGGCCGCGGTGGTGACGCTGACCGTGCCGTCGGCGCCGATCGAGATCGACTTGGCGTCGGCCGGCACGATGATGCCGGGCAGCACCGTGTTGCCGTTGTTGGTGACGATCTGGCCGTTGGGATCGAGCTGGAAGCTGCCGTCCCGGGTGTAGGCGGTGGTGCCGTCGGGCATCTGCACCTGGAAGAAGCCGTTGCCCTTGACCGCCACGTCCAGCGAGTTGGACGTCTGCGTCAGGCTGCCCTGCGAGTGGCTGCGCGAGGTCGCCACCGCGCGGGCGCCCAGGCCGACCTGCATGCCGGTGGGCAGCGTGGTCTGCTCGGTGTTGTTGGCACCGGGCTGGCGCAGCGTCTGGTACATCAGGTCCTCGAAGACGGCGTGCGACTTCTTGTAGCCATTGGTCGAGACGTTGGCCAGGTTGTGGGAAATGACGTCCAGCTGGGTCTGCTGGGCTTCCATGCCGGTCTTGGCGGTCCAGAGCGAACGAAGCATCGGGGACTCCTGATTCCTGTGCGGTGCGGGCGGATCCGTTCAGCGAACGGGTCAGCTGTCGGACAGCAGCTTGGACGCTGCCTGGCCGTGGGTCTGGGCGATCGAGAGCATCTTCATCTGCTGCTCGAACTGGCGGGCGGCGGCGATCATGCCGACCATGGTCTCGACCGGGCTCACGTTGGAGCCCTCGAGGGCGCCCGACTGCAGCCGGGCATTGGGATCGGCGGGCAGCGGGTCGCCGCCGTCGGCGATGAACAGGCCGTCGTCGCGGCGGGTGAAGCGCCCGTCCTCGGTGACCAGCTTGATGCGGCCGATGTTGACCGGCCGCTGGCCGTCGGACTTGGCCACGACGGTGCCGTCGTCGCCGATGGAGATCGTCGAATTGGGCGGGACGGTGATCGGGCCGCCGTCGCCGAGCACCTGCAGGCCGTTGCGCATGCGCAGCACGCCGTCCTGGTCCACGTCCATCGAGCCGGCGCGGGTGTAGGCCTCGGTGCCGTCCAGCGCCTGCACCGCCATCCAGGAGCGGCCCTTCATCGCGACGTCCAGGTTGCGGTCGGTCGTGGTGATGGGGCCGGCGCTCAGGTCGTGGCCGGTGGTGGTCTCCAGCGCGAAGGCGCGGGTGGAGGCGCCGTCGCCGCGGATGGGCACCGCGCGGAACGCCTGCAGCTCGGCCCGGAAGCCGTTGCTGTTGGCGTTGGCGAGGTTGTTGGAGAGCACGTCCTGGCGCGACATCGCCGCCTGGGCGCCGCTCATCGACAGGTAGATCATGCGGTCCATCGGAACTCCTCAGCGATCGGCGGTGGGGTCGGGCGCGCCGGGATCAGCGCAGGTTGACCAGCGTCTGCAGGACCTGGTCCTGCGTCTTGATGGTCTGCGAGTTGGCCTGGTAGACCCGCTGCGCGGTCATCATGTTCACCAGCTCGGAGGTCAGGTCGACGTTGGATTCCTCCAGCGCGCCGGGGGTCAGCGAGCCCAGGTTGCCGTCGCCGGGCACGCCCACGACCGGGTCGCCCGACGAGTTGGTGCGCGCCCAGACGTTGCCGCCCAGCGGCTGCAGGCCCTGCGGGTTGCGGAAGTTGGCCAGTTCGACCTGGCCGGCCGGCTTGGATTCACCGTTCGAGTAGCGGGCGGTGACGATGCCGTTGTCTTCCAGCTTGATGCCGACCAACTGGCCCGGCGCGTAGCCGTCCTGGGTCAGGTCGGTGACCGCGAAGTTGGAGCCGTTCTCGGTGGCCGAGCGCAGGTCGAAGCTGATGCCCTGCACCGACGGGTCGGACGGGTCGGCCGGCGGCGCCGGGATCGGCAGCGTCGGGGCGCCCTGGGCGTTCACGCCGGCGGGGATCTTCAGGTTGAGGAACTCGCTCGGGCCGGGCGAGACCGGCTTGCCGCCGGTGGGCAGGAAGGTCATCTGCGTGAACGGCGTCAGCGGATTGCCGCCGGGCTGGCCGTTGTCGGTGTCGATCGGGTTGCCCTGGGCGTCGTACTGGATCGCGCTGCCGTTGGCGGTCAGGTAGACGTTCCAGACGGTGTTGCCGTTGGCGTCGGCGTTGTTGGCGCGCTGGAAGTACATCGTCAGCGCGGTCGGCTGGCCCTTGGCGTCGTACACCGTCATCGACGTGGCGTTGTTGTACGTCGTCGGGTCGTTCAGCGTGATGCCGGTCTTGTCGATCTTGGGCGAGTTGGGGTCGGCCGGGTCGGTCAGGTCGTAGGCGGCGGTCGGGCCGGCGCGGGAGTCCAGGTTGAACTCCATCTTGATGTCGCTGGTCACCTTGGGGTCGATGCCGCCGGTGGGCAGCTTCAGGCCCTGCGCCAGGCCCGGCTGGATCACGCCGTTGGCGTCGGCGGGATAACCCATCAGCTTGAGCTGGTCGTTGTTGACGATGTTGCCTTCCTTGTCGACCTTGAACTGGCCGTTGCGGGTGTACACCGTCGGGCTTTTGCCGTCGGACACCTGGAAGAAGCCGGCGCCGTTGATCGCCAGGTCCATCGGGTTCTCGGTGATCGAGATGTTGCCCTGCGTGAACTGCTGGGCCACCGTCTGGAGCTGCACGCCGATGCCCACGTCGCTGGTGCCGGCGCCGTTGAGGGAGGCGGCGTACATGTCGGCGAACTCGGCCCGCGACGACTTGGCGCCGTAGGTCTGCGAGTTGGCGATGTTGTTGCCGATGACTTCCAGGTTCTTGCTGGAAGCGTTCAGTCCGGAGAGGCCTTGTTGGAAGCTCATGGGGGTGTCCTTGGGCGATTCAGGCGGGTGATGCGGGTGTGCGGGAAGGGCGGGCCGGGGGATGCTGGGATCAGCCCAGCGCGCGGACCTTGTCGTAGTCGACCAGGCCGGAATTCTTCAGTTCGAGCTGCAGGGTGGAGCCGCTCGTGTTGACGGCGCGCACCGTGTCGCGCATCAGGGTGGTGGCGGTGACGGCGGTGCCGCCGCTGCTGGCGGTGACGCGGTAGCTCAGGCCGGTGGTCTCGGCGGCCTTGGACGCGTCCCAGGTGTAGGACTGCATGCCGCTCTTCATCTTGCCCAGGTCCTGGGTCGAGATCACCGCGCCGGCGCCGTTGAGCACCTCTAGCTTGACGCTGTCGGCGGCGCTGCCCAGGTCGAAGTTCAGCGTGGCCTTGCCGTCGGCGACGGTGACCTTGTCGCCGGGCACGGTGACCTCGCGGCCGACCAGGCTGACGCTCTGCAGCGCCTGCATCTGGCCGAACTGGCTGGCCAGGCCCTGGATGCTCGAGTTCAGCGTGCTGACGCCGGTGACGGTCTGGATCTGCGCCATCTGCGTGGTGACGGCGGCGTTGTCCATCGGGTTCATCGGATCCTGGTTCTGCAACTGGGCGACCAGCAGCTTCAGGAAGCGGTCCGAGGTTTCCTGCGCGCTGGTGCCGGTGGGGCTGCTGGCGCCCGTGTTCGACGCGGCGCCGGTCTTGGTGTTGGCGTTCAGGGCGGTGAAGTCCATGGGAGGCTTTCCGTGCGGGAGGTCAGGCGGGGCTCAGGCCGGCGGGCGCTCAGCCCTGGCCCATCTGCAGGGTCTTGAGCAGCAGCGACTTGGCGGTGCCCATGACCTCGAGGTTGTTCTGGTACGAGCGCGAGGCCGAGATCATGTTGACCATCTCCTCGACGCTGTTGACGTTGCTGTAGGTGACGTAGCCGTCGGCGTCGGCCAGTTGGTGGCTGGGATCGTGGACGCGGCGGCCGGGGGTCTGGTTCTCCTGGACGCCCACCACCTGCACGCCGACGTCGGTCTGGTCCATGCCGTTCTGGGCCAGCACGCTCTGGAAGACGACCTGGCGTGCCTTGTACGCCTGGCCGTCCGGACCGGCGACCGTGTCGGCATTGGCCATGTTGCTGGCCACCGCGTTCAGGCGCTGGCTCTGCGCGCTGACGGCGCTGCCGCTGATGTGGAAGATGTTGAACATCGACATGACGGTCTCCTGTCCTGCGCGATCAGGCGGCGTTCGGCGACTTCATCGCGTCCAGCATCGTGCGGATGCTGCCGTTGAGGAAGCGCAGCGACGCTTCGTACTTGACGGTGTTGTCGGCGAAACTGGCACGCTCCCGGTCCATGTCGACGGTGTTGCTGTCCATGCTGGTCATGGCGCTCAAACTGCTCTGCAGCGCGTTCTGGGTGCGCTGGGTCAAGGTCTGGTTGGAGTTCGCGGCGGTGGCGGGCGAGGTGGCCTCGCGCAGCGCCTTGGCGAAATCCATGTCCTTGGACTGGTAGCCCGGGGTGTCGGCGTTGGCGATGTTGCTGGCGAGCAGGCGCTGACGCTCCGCCCGCAGGGTCAGCGCCTGGGCCTGGAAGTTCATCGCATCGGACAGTCGGTTCAGCATGGTCATCTCCTTCGGGACGGGGCGGGTGGCGTCGGGACGCGGACCCGGTTTGTCACGTTCGGGCATTGTGGGCAGCGGGTCCGAAAACATGAGCGCGATAAGACGGGTGATCCCGGCCCATTTCGAAGCCACCGGCGCGCCCCGGATCCGTACAGTTCCGTCCCATGCCGCAACCCTGCACCTCCTCTCACGCCCGCCACGCGCAGGCGCTGCCCGCCCTGCTGGCGGGGGCGCTGATGTCCGTGTGGCTGATGTTCGGATTGGTGGACGAGGCGGACGCCCAGACGCCGGGCGCGCCGCGCCTGCAGCTGACGATGGCGCCGCAGGGCGGCGCCGCCGCGCAGGCCGGTACTTCCAATAGCGAACCTTCCGCGCTGGGCGCGCTCGACGCGACCCTGGAGGACCGCCTGCAGACGCTGGCCATGGCCGGCGCCCGCCAGGTCGCGCCCAACCAGGCCCGGGTCGAGGTGGAGCTCGGCCGGCTGGACCCGCGCCTGCGCCTGGCGCCCTGCGCGCAGATCCAGCCCTACCTGCCGCCGGGCACCCGGATGTGGGGGCGCACCCGCCTGGGCCTGCGCTGCCTGGCCGGGGTCACCAAGTGGAATGTGACGCTGCCGCTGACCATCAAGGTCTACGGGCAGGCCTTCGTCGCCGCCGCCGACCTGCCGGCCGGGACCCTGCTGACTCAAGAACAGCTGCGGCTGGCCGAAGTCGACATTGCCGGCGAAGCTGGCGCCATCTATACACAAGCGGAAGGCTGGCTCGGTCGCCAGCTGGCCCGGCCGGTCGCGGCCGGCGAGGCGCTGCGGTCGGCCGACCTCAAACTGCGCCAATGGGTGCAGCCGGGCGACCGGGTGCAGGTCATGGCGACTGGCAACGGCTACGCGGTCGCGGGCGAAGGCCAGGCGATGGGCGTGGGCCTGGAAGGCCAGGATGTCCGTGTACGCTTCGACAATGGCCGCATGGTCACCGCGCGTACCGTGGGTGAACGCAGGGTGGAGGTGGTACTGTGACGCCCTTCACCGAGCGATCTGTCGATTTTGTGAAGCTCGCCCCTCAAGTTCCGCCCAGACGGGTCGAAATACCCGGTACTGGAAGGGGTCCGGAAGTCCTCGGGCCCATGGAGATTTGCCATGAAGATCGGTAACAACGCTGACCTGAACGCCTACTCGAAAGTGGGCGGGACCACCACCGGGACCCCCGAGGCCGGTGCGGCCAAGGCTGGAAAGGCCGGCGCGGCCGCGTCCGGCGAGGGGTCCAAGGTCGAGCTGTCGAGCGCCGCGAGCAGCCTGATCGCGGGCGCCCCCGACGACGGCAGCTTCGACGCGGAAAAGGTCGCACGCATTGCCAGCGCGATCGAGAAGGGCGAGTTCAAAATCAACGCCGATGCGATCGCCGACAAGCTGATCGCCAACGCGGCCGAGATGCTGGGCCGCACGCAGCCTTCGCACTGATTCGCTCAATCGTAAAAAGCTGAGCTGAAGCGACCATAGACCAAGCTTTTCCGGTGACGCCATGACCGCCACGCCTTTGAACTCGACCCCCGTCGACCTGGAGCAGCCGCTGCAGGACGTCGAAAGCTGCCTCAACCTGCTGGGCGAGGCGCTGCATCGACGTGACTCCCAGGCGATCGAGCTGCACGCGGCGTCGCTGCATGCGGCCCTGGCTCGCGCCATCGAACAATTCAGCGCCGCCGCGCGCACCGGCACGGTGCCGGCAGGCCTGCGGACCCGCTTGATGCAGGCAGGCGGCCGCGTCGCCGCCCAGCGCGAGTCGCTGGCCCGCGCCACCGCCGCGCTGGACCGCGCCATCGACGTGCTGATGCCCGGGGAACCGAGCGGGCTGTACGGCGCGTCCGGGAAGAACGAGCGCAAGTCGGCCTTGGGTGGGGCGATCCAGGCCTGAATTTCAGAGCTTCGGATGAAGAAGGCCACGCGGATGCGTGGCCTTTTTGCGTTTGGAAGCGCCGGTGGCGTTTGGGGAGCGCCCGTGGTGTCCGGGCCACCGCTGGTGGCGTTCGGGCGACCGCCCACCTGCATCGACCGGGGCGTTGGCCGCCGAGGCATGGGGCCCCCGCGGCAAGCGCGGAAACCCCACGCCTCACCGTCCCCAACCATCACCGTCCTTCGACCGCCTGGGACGGTGGACTGCGGGGGATCTAGGGAGTGGGCGTGGGGGACTGGAGTCAGGTCGGCGTGCGGGTGGCCTTGCGGCGCAGGCAGTCCAGGTAGGCGTGGCCGTCCGGGGGAAGGCCGCTGCGCTGCGAACTCCAGATCATCTCGCCCAGGCATTCCATCGCTTCGTGATGGGCCTCGTGCAGGGACTGGCGGCGCGCCGCCAGCAGGTCCAGCGCCTGGCGCACCCCCGTCGGCTGGTCGATCTGGTGCTGCTCGATCAGGCTCAGGTGCATGGACAGGTGCAGGAAGGGATTCGTGCGGCCGTCCTCGACCGTGTAGACCGCCGCCAGCGCGGCATCCTCGTCCGCCAGTTCGTCGTGGTACTCGGGATGCTGGGCGATCCAGTCGGAGGCGATGGCCTCCATCGGCGTGAGCGGCAGGCCGTCGCGCTGCTTGCGGTAGGCCTGGCAGAAGAAGCGCCGGACCTCGAGTTGGGAAGGGGCAAACATAAGAGCGCGATTCTCGCCGCAGGCCTCAGGCCTTGCCCGGCTGGGGCTGATCGGGAGCGCCGGCCGGCACCGGCGCCGTGCCCGGCGCCAGGTGCGGCTCCTGCCACGGGTTGCGGCCCTTGCCCTCGGCCAGCGCCTTGCGCTCTGCCGCCAGGCGCTCCTCCAGCTGCTCGCGGCCGCGCTTGGACATCGCGATCAGCGTGTCCAGGTCGCCACGGTGGGGGCGCATCGCCTCGGTCTGCTCGACGGAGTGGCGCCGGAAGCGCCAGGCCATCTGCCGCGCCGCGTGCGGTTCCCAACCGAGCTGCTGCAGCACGCTGCGCCCGCTCATGAGCGCGGAGTCCAGCGTCTCGCGCTCGATGAGCTCGACGCCCAGTTCGCGCAGCGCGTAGTAGTGCTGGACGTTGCGCGCCCGCGCCACGATGGTCAGGTGCGGGAAGTGCTGCCGCGCGATCTCGGCGATCTTGACGCTGTGGTTGAAGTCGTCGACCGCCAGCACCAGCACGTGCGCGCGCTCGGCGCCGGCGATGCGCAGCAGCTCCAGCCGCGTGGCGTCGCCCCAGAAGACGCGCCAGCCGAAGCGCCGCAGCGATTCGACGGTGTCGGCATCATGGTCGAGCACGGTCGCCGAGATGCCGTTGGCGAAGAGCATCCGGCCCACGATCTGCCCGTAGCGGCCGAAGCCCGCGATGATGACCTGCGAGTCCTGCGGCTCGGTGAGCTCGTGCGGCGACTTGCGCTCGACCTGCCCGGCACGCCGCTGCGCCCAGGCCAGCAGCGCCGGGGTGAGCGCCAGCGAGAGCGCCACCGCCGCCACCAGCACCGAGCGCTGCGCCGCGTCCAGCAGCGTGGCCTGCTCGGCGAGCTGGAAGACGACGAAGCCGAATTCACCGCCCTGCGCCAGCAGGATGACGAAGACCGCGCGCTCCGGCTTGGGCAGGCCCATCGCCCGGCCCAGCACCGTGAGCACGAGGCCCTTGCACAGCCACAGCGCGGTCAGCAGGCCCAGCACCGCCAGCGGCTTGTGCCACAGCACCGTCAGGTCCAGGCCCATGCCGACCGCGATGAAGAACATGCCCAGCAGCAGGCCCTTGAAGGGCTCCAGGTCGGCCTCGAGGGCGCGGCGGTACTCGCTTTCGGCCAGCAGCACGCCGGCGGCGAAGGCGCCCAGCGCCATCGACAGCCCGGCCTTCTGCATCAGCATCGCCGCCGCCAGCACCAGCAGCAGCGAGGCGGCGGTGAAGATCTCCGGCGTGCCGCTGCGCGCGATCCAGCGCAGCAGCGGACGCAGCAGCAGGCGTCCGCCGAGCACGATGAGCACCAGCGCGCCCAGCGCCAGCCAGATCCTGCCGCCCGAGTGGCCGCCGGCGGGCCGGCCCTGGCTGGCCAGGATGGGCACCAGCGCCAGCACCGGGATCGCGGCGATGTCTTGCAGCAGCGCCACGCTGATGACGCTCTGCCCGGCGCGGGTGTTGCCCAGGTTCTTCTCGCTGAGCGTGGCCAGCGCCACCGCCGTCGACGACATCGCCAGGCCGAGCGCCGCGATCACGGCGGCATGCCAGTCGGCATCGAGGAAGAAGGAGGGGATCAGCAGCAGCGCCGCGCAGCCCAGCATCTGCGCCGAACCCCAGCCGAAGATCGGCCGGCGCATCGCCCACAGCCGCTTGGGCTCCAGTTCCAGGCCGACCAGGAACATCATCAGCACGACGCCGAACTCGCCGATCTCCAGGACCGTGGCGGGCTGGCTGATCAGCCCGAGCACCTGCGGCCCGAGCAGCACGCCGGCGACGAGGTAACCCAGGATCGAGCCCAGTTTCAGGCCGCGCGCCAGCGGCACCGCGAGCACCGCGGCGCTCAGCAGCACCAGCGGCGTGAGCAGCCAGTTGCCGTGCGCGCCGTGGGCCGCCGCGTCGGTGGTGCTCACGGCGGAGGTCACGGCAGCAGAAGCGGCGGCGGAAGCGGCGCCCATCGCGGCGGAGGCCGCGGCCATCGGGGAAGCGATGTCCATCAGACCGGCGCTCCTTCCTCGCGCACCGGGCGCTCGTCGTCGGGCACCGCCTCCTGGGCGGGCTCGGGCTGGCGCTCGCACCACTCGGGCAGCGCGCGCAGGCCGTCGACGAAGGCCTGGACATGAGCCTGGACCTGCTCCGCGCTGGCCTTCTGCGCACCGTGCAGCACCAGCGGCGGCAGGAAGCGCATGCCGCACAGCGCGGCCGTCTGGGCGTAGGGCAGCAGGAAGTCGCCGACCGGATGGCGGTTGTAGCCGTCGGCACTGTAGGAGTGCGCGCTGCCGCCGGCCGAGGTCACCAGCCACAGGTCCTTGCCGTGCAGCGCGTGGCCGGTCTGGCCATAGGCGAAACCGACGCTCAGCACCTCGTCCACCCACAGCTTCATCAGCGCCGGCATGCCGTACCAGTGCAGCGGGTGCAGCCAGACCAGCAGTTCGGCGTCGCGCAGCGCCTCCTGCTCGGCCGGGGTGTCGATCGCGTAATCGGGATAGAGCGCGTAGAGGTCGCGCACGTGGACGTTGGACAGGCCCTGGGCCGCGGACAGCATCGCCCGCGTGACGCGGGAATGGGCGAGGTCCGGGTGCGCGGCCAGGAGGAGGATGGACGGAGGGGCGCTCATGGCGGCGGATTTTGCGGTATCGCATAACATCCCGCGCACCTCATCGAGGAGAGGAGAGGCCATGCCGGTGATCCTGGTCGCCAACCCCAAGGGCGGCGTTGGCAAGAGCACGCTCGCGAGCAACCTCGCGGGCTTCCTGGCCCATCGCGGCCATGCGGTCATGCTGGGCGACATCGACCGGCAGCAATCCTCGGCCCGCTGGCTGGCGCAGCGACCCGCCGCGCTGCCGGCGATCCGCGGATGGGAACTGGCGTCCGCCGACCAGCTGCGCACCCCCAAGGGGGTGTCGCACGCGGTGCTCGACACCCCCGCCGGACTCCACGGGAAGAAGCTGGCTCAGGCGCTGAAGGTGTCCGACCGGGTGCTCGTGCCGCTGCAACCCAGCCTGTTTGACATCCAGGCGACATACGACTTCGTCCGCGAACTGCAAGATGCGGCCCGGGATCGCGACGGGCCGGCCGGCAGGCCCGACATCGCCCTGGTGGCGATGCGGGTGCGCGAGGGGACGCTGTCGCAGCAGCAACTGCACCAGTTCATCGAGCAGCTCCGGCTGCCGCTGCTGGCCGAGCTGCGCGACACCCAGAACTACGTGCAGCTGGCCGCCCGCGGCTTGACGCTCTGGGACATCGCCCCGGGCCGCGTCGCCCGCGATCTGGCGCAGTGGGAAGGCCTGTGCGCCTGGCTGGAGCGGCCGGTCAAGAACGGGAAGGACGGCAAGGACTGACGCCGGCGTCCGCCCGCTCCCGCCGGCGCCGACCCCATCGGAATCACGTCGGAACAAGAGGAGACCGGGATGCGGATGTTCGAGAAGCTGGAAGACCTGGCGCCCCTGGTGGGGCAGGAGATCGGCGTGTCCGACTGGATCGCGGTGGATCAGCCCCGCATCCAGGCCTTCGCCGATGCCACCGAGGACCAGCAGTGGATCCACACCGACCCGGCCCGCGCGGCCGCCGGCCCCTTCGGCACCACCATCGCGCACGGTTTCCTGACGCTCAGCCTGCTGCCGCGCTTCTATGAGACCGCCTTTCGGGTGAGGGAGGTCCGGATGGGCATCAACTACGGCCTGGACCGGGTGCGCTTCCCGGCGCCGGTGCCGGTCGACAGCCGGCTGCGCGGGCGTTTCGTGCTCAAGCGGCTGGAGCTCATCGAGGGCGGGGTGCAGATGATGGTCGAGGTCACCGTCGAGCGCGAGGCCGGCGGCAAGCCGGTCTGCATCGCCGAATCGTTGACCCGGCAGTACCGCTGACGCGCACAGCAGGCGCCCGACGACCGCGGGCGCCAATCGCCCCGGCGTGGCATTTCGATCATTTCCGAAGCGCGTTTTTTCGGCTGTCACACTCGATGCGGTGCTGTCACGGCCAGACACTCGGTGGGCGAATAAAGAATTTTTGGTTTGCCAATAGAACTTTCTATGGGTAGCGATGCCACCGTAAGGGGGAGTGCCGGTGGCTGAGGGCACGCCTATGATCGCGCCCTAGTTCAAAAGTCATTCGGGACGGCGGGCCAGGAAGCCTGTCGCCGCAGTCCGACCATCCAAGGAGACACGCCCGTGAGGGTTCTGCTGATCGACGATCACCCGCTGATCCTGGCCGCGCTCCAGACTGTGATTCAAGGTCTGGGCGAAGACGTTCAGGTGCTGGGCGCCGACAGCGCGGCTCAAGCCCGCGACACGCTCAAGGCGCGCCAGGACTTCGACCTGGTGCTGCTGGACCTGAACCTGGGCGATGCCAGCGGCTTCGACGTGCTGGAGGAGTTCCGCTCCCAGTACCCGGCGCTGCCCGTGGTGGTGATTTCCGCCTCCGACCGCGCCAGCGACGTGATCCGCGCGATCGACCAGGGCGCGATGGGCTTCATCCCCAAACGCACCGGCAACGACGTGCTGGCCCAGGCGCTGAAGCTGGTGATGTCGGGCGGCATCTACGTGCCGCCGATGTCGCTGGGCTCGGACAGCGCGCCGGAGCCGGAACCGGTGGCCGTCGCCGAGAGCGCGGCGCACGGCAACTCGAGGCTGCACCAGGTCCAGGCGCTGGCCAGCCAGGCCGGGTACCAGACCACCGCGGGCCTCGAAAGCCTGCAGCTGACGCCGCGCCAGACCGACGTGCTGGCGCTGCTGCTCCAGGGCAAACCGAACAAGATCATCGCGCGCGAATTGGGCGTGTCGGTGGAGACGATCAAGGACCACGTCGCGGCGGTGCTGAAGGCGCTGGGCGTCAGCTCCCGCACGCAGGCCGTGCTGGCGGTGGGCCAGATGGTGCAGCGCCAGCCCAACGCGGCGTTCACCACCTTCCGCTGAACGCGGCACGTGCGCCTCCCCTGCAACGCCGGGCTTGTCCCGGCGTTCTGCATTCTGGAGGCCGGCACTCGGCGCCAGCGGTGACGGCGATCCCGGCGATCCATCGCCTCGCACCGCGAGGCCCGCGCCGACACGGACGCCGCGATCCGGCGGCCCTCAGCTCGGCGAGTAGGCCAGCCGCACGTAGATCGGCGCGAAGGCCTCGGCCTGCGTGATCTCGACCAGGCGCTCCCGCGCCAGCTCGAGCATCGCGATGAAGGACACCACCAGCACCTGCGAGCCCTTGTCCAGCTCGAACAGGTCCTCGAATTCGACGAAGCGCTGCCCCTGCAGCTTGCGCAGCAGGTGCGACATGTACTCGCGCACCGACAGCTGCTCGCGGGAGATCTTGTGGTGCTGGCTCAGCTTGGCGCGGCGCATCAGCTCGGCCCAGGCCGCGCGCAGGTCGTCGACGTTGACGTCCGGCAGTCGCGGCGCCAGCGACTGCTCGATGTGGATTTGCGCCCGCAGGAAGTCCCGGCCCAGCACCGGCATCTGGTCCAGGCGCAGCGCGGCCTGCTTCATCTGCTCGTACTCGAGCAGGCGCCGCACCAGCTCGGCCCGCGGGTCCTCGGGCTCGGCGCCGTCATCGGTCTTCTTGGGCGGCAGCAGCATCCGCGACTTGATCTCGATCAGCATCGCGGCCATCAGCAGGTATTCGCTGGCCAGCTCGAGGTTGTGCTTGCGCAGCTGCTCGACGTAGCTCAGATACTGCTTCGTGACCTCGGCCAGCGGGATGTCGAGGATGTTGAAGTTCTGCTTGCGGATCAGGTACAGCAGCAGGTCCAGCGGCCCTTGGAAGGCCTCGAGGAACACCTCCAGCGCGTCCGGCGGGATGTAGAGGTCCTGCGGCAAGGCGAACAGCGGCTCGCCATACAGCCGCGCGACGGCGACGTGATCGACCGTCTCGGGCGTGGAAGCGTCACCGCCCTGATCCACCGGGGTGTCCGGCAGCGTCAGGGCGGTGTCCGAGGAATCGTCGGCGTGGCTCACGCGGGGAACGCGGCTCGGCGTGGCGACGGCGGGCCGGCGGCTTACTCGGACTTGGTCTGGTAGACGTAAGGCTGCTGGGACACGCGGGCCTGGTTGTAGCCGGCCTGGGCCTGGCGGTCCTGCTCCCGGTCCCACAGCAGCGCGCGGCCGGCGCGCTGTTCGGCTTCCAGCGTGGGCTTCTTGGCCTTCAGCTCATTGATGAACTGCGTGGCTTCGGATTCGTATTTCTTCCAGAACAGCGGCATGGTCGTCTCTTGATCGGGGATTCGAAAACTGGGGCGGATTCTAGGCGGTCGGTCGCGGCGCAGGCCGTGCTCAACGCACGCGCATGCCGGGCTGGGCGCCCGGGAAGGGCTCCAGCACGAAGATGCCGGGGTGGGCCTTTTCGTCGGCGTGGCTGGCGGCCAGCACCATGCCCTCGGAGACGCCGAACTTCATCTTGCGCGGCGCCAGGTTCGCGACCATGACGGTGAGCTTGCCCGCGAGCTGCTCCGGCTGGTAGGCGCTGCGGATCCCGCTGAAGACGTTGCGCAGCCGGCCCTCGCCGGCGTCCAGCGTCAGGCGCAGCAGTTTGTCCGACCCCTCGACCAGCTCGGCTTTGACGATCTTCGCGATGCGCAAGTCGACCTTCGCGAAGTCGTCGATCTTGATCTCGGGCGCGAGCGCCTCGCCACCGGGCACGACCTGGGGCGGCGCGGGCGGCTCGAACAGCGCCTCCAGCAGCTTCGGGTCGACACGCTGCATCAGGTGCTCGTAGCCGCCGATGCGGTGGCCGCCGAGCGTGCGGTCGGCATCGGCGAAGCTCATCGGCGCGACCTGCAGGAAGGTCTCCACCTTGGCCACCAGCGCCGGCAGCACCGGCTTCAGGTAGATGGAGAGCAGGCGGAAGGCCTCGATGCAGACGGTGCAGACGTCCTGCAGCACCTGATCCTTGCCCTCGAGCTTGGCCAGCTCCCAGGGCTTGTTCTGGTCCACGTACTCGTTGACGCGGTCGGCCAGCAGCATGATCTCGCGCAGCGCCTTGCCGAACTCGCGGGTCTCGTAGAGCTCGACGATCGTGCCCTTGTGCTCGCGCAGGGCGTCCAGCAGCGTCAGGCCCTCGACGCCGACGTCGGCCGACAACTGGCCGCCGAAGCGCTTGGACAGGAAACCCGCCGCGCGGCTGGCGATGTTGATGTACTTGCCGACCAGGTCCGAGTTGACGCGGGCGACGAAGTCGTCGGGATTGAAGTCGACGTCCTCGACCTTGCTGTTGAGCTTGGCGGCCAGGTAGTAGCGCAGCCACTCGGGGTTCATGCCCAGCGACAGGTACTTCAGCGGATCCAGGCCGGTGCCGCGGCTCTTGGACATCTTCTCGCCGCCGTTGACGGTCAGGAAGCCATGCACATACACATGGTTGGGCGTCTTGCGGCCGCTGAAATGCAGCATCGCCGGCCAGAACAGCGTGTGGAAATAGGTGATGTCCTTGCCGATGAAGTGGATCTGCTCGGTCGACTCGTCCTTCACGAACGCGTCGAAGTCGCGGCCCGTCTTGGCGAAGTAGTTCTTGAGCGAGGCCAGGTAGCCGATCGGCGCATCCAGCCAGACGTAGAAGTACTTGCCCGGCGCGTCGGGGATCTCGATGCCGAAGTAGGGCGCGTCACGGCTGATGTCCCAGTCGCCCAGGCCGCCGTTGCCGTCCTCGTCCTTGGCGAACCATTCCTTGATCTTGTTGAGCACTTCCGGCTGCAGCCGGCCCGGCGCCTGCGTCCACTGCTCGAGGAACTCGACGCAACGCGGGTCGGACAGCTTGAAGAAGTAGTGCTCCGAGCTCTTCATCACCGGCGTCGCGCCGGTCAGCACCGAGAACGGGTTCTTCAGCTCGGTCGGCGTGTAGACCGCGCCGCAGACCTCGCAGGAGTCGCCGTACTGGTCCTTGGCGCCGCACTTCGGGCACTCGCCCTTGATGAAGCGGTCGGGCAGGAACATCGACTTCTGCGGATCGAAGAACTGCTCGATCGTCTTCACCGAGATCAGCTCGTTGGCGCGCAGCGCCTTGTAGATCTCCTTGGACAGCTCGTGGTTCTCGGCGCCGTCGGTCGAGTGCCAGTTGTCGAAGCTGATGTGGAAGCCGTCCAGGTACTTCTGGCGGCCCGAGGCGATGTCGGCCACGAACTGCTGCGGGCTCTTGCCCGCCTTTTCCGCTGCGATCATGATCGGCGCGCCGTGCGCGTCGTCGGCGCAGACGAAGTGCACCTCGCTGCCCTGCATCCGCTGGAAGCGCACCCAGATGTCGGCCTGGGTGTATTCCATGATGTGGCCAATGTGGAAGTTCGCATTGGCGTAGGGAAGGGCGGTGGTGACGAAGAGCTTGCGTGTCATGGCGCGATGGGGGCGGTGGTCCCGCCGGGCGCAGTCGGGCGAAATGCCCAATCGGCGGCGTCCGGGGGAACCGGCGATTTTAGGCGTCGGAAGCGCGGGCCGCGTAACGCTGGGCGAGCCATGAGCACAAGATCAGCTGCAGCTGGTGATAGAACATGATCGGCAGGACGATCACGCCCACCGCCGGATGCGCGCCGAACAGCAGCTTGGCCATCGGCACGCCCGAGGCCAGCGTCTTCTTGGAACCGCAGAAGACCGCGGCGATCTCGTCCTCCACCGGCAGCCCCATCGCGCGCGCCGCCAGGCGGCTCAGCACGATCACCGCGCCGAGGAACAGCGCGGCGCCGAGCGCCGCCTTGACCAGCAGCTCCGCGCCATGGTCGCGCCACAGGCCCGAGGCGACCGAGTCGCTGAAGGCCGACAGCACCAGCAGGATGATCACCCAGCGGTCGACCAGCGAGATGCGGGACTTGTGGCGCGTGTGGAAACCCAGCAGCAGCGGCCGCAGCAACTGGCCGGCCACCAGCGGGAGCAGCAGCAGCTGGGTGAGCTTCCAGACCGCCTCGCCGAAGGGCAGCGTCGCGCCGCTGGTGCCCGCCATCACCGCCACCAGCAGCGGCGTGAGCACGATGCCCAGCAGGCTGGAGACGCTGGCGTTGAAGATCGCGGCCGGCACGTTGCCCTTGGCCAGCACCGTCATCGCGACCGAGGACGAGATCGTCGATGGCAGCGCGCACAGGTAGGCGAAGCCCAGCGCCAGGTCGGGCGGCAGCCAGCGGCCGAACAGGGCGGTGAAGCCCCACCACAGCAGCGGGAAGAGCGCGTAGGTGCTCAGCTGCACCAGCACGTGGACGCGCCACTTGAGCGCGCCGTCGCGCAGCGCGGCGGTGGACAGTCCGAGGCCGGTCAGGAAGAACACCAGCGCCACGCCCCAGTTGCTGACGACTTCCAGCCGCAACCAGCCGCCGCTGCGGCCCAGGTCCGGCCAGGCGCTGGCGAGCGCCACCGCGCCGACCAGCGCCAGCAGGAACCATTCCTTTCGGACCCAGGACCGGATGCCCATTCCCAACCTTTCACCGGCGCGGCCGGCCTGTCGTCCCCAATGGGGAAAACAGGGACTCTAGCGGGACCGCAGCTTGCCCACCTGTCTTCAGGCTGGCTCGGTGGCCGATTTCACCGCCCGCCCGAACGCTGGGCGCCCCGGATGTCGGATTCGTGACGCATGCCGGTGCCTCCATGACGGCAATCGCACGACACGATCGGTCGGCGGCGCGAACTGGACCGACCGACTTGTAACGGCGCCACGCCCATTTGCGGTCCGGTCCGCCCCGCAGGTCCCTCGCCGGTGGGGTGTCGGACCTCGTCCGCCGGTTCAAGGATTCCCGCTAAGGCGTTGATTTGAAAGACCCCCGGAAACTATCCACCGGCGCTGTGGATAACTTTGTGGGAAACCCATCCGCGAGCGCTCTAAACCCTTGATCGACGGTCGCCTGAGGTTCCGTGCCTCTTTTCTGGGCAGGCGAAAACGCGTCATATGAATCAATGACTTAGCGACGACTGGCAGGTCACGCCTGCTGCGCCGCAGCAGGGCGGTTCGACGAATCGCGAGAGCGCCTCAATGGGGATAAGTCAAGCCCCGCATCCACGATTTTTGGGTTGACAACACGTCGGTGACGCTGGAAGAGGCGACCCGTCAGTCGCCATCGGCCTCCGCCGGAGGAGGGATCTATCCCCGCCTCCTGTGGACAAGCATGTGTGTCTCCTGGCGACGGCGCTTGCAAGTGCTTGTCACACGTGGTGTTCCAGTGGTCTGCTCGAAATCGAGGCAGCGTCGGCCCGATGTGACAGCGCGCGCGGCGCCGGATGACAGCGGCTGAAGCCCGCATGACGGCTCGCGGGCCGATGCAGCCTGGGCAGGCCCCTAAAAGGAGGGCCTCGGCGCACCGCTAAAATCCGCGACTTTGCAAACGCATCCCCCAAATTTTTCATGACGCAGGCAGTGGCGGGCAATCTGTCGGGGCGGTCGGCCGCCGGCAAGACTCCGGAACTTTTTGAACTGAAGAGCGCCTCGCTGAGCCTGCTCGCCCTCGTCCTGAAGACGGCCGATCCGGCCGCGCTCGACCAGGAGCTGACCGCGAAGCTGGGCGAAACGCCCGACGCCTTCCATCACGACCCCTTGCTGCTGGACCTGAGCCAGCTGCCGGCGATCGACGCGGCCGAGACCCGATCCGCGCCCGTGGCTGACAGCGTGGCCGACGCCGTGGTCGGCGCCGAGGAGGCCAGCACCGCCGCGAGCGAGGCCCAAGGCCAGTTGAGCCTGGACGACGCCCCGACCGAGTCGCCCGCCGACGCCCCGTCGACCACCCCGTCGACCACCCCGGTTGCGCGCGTGGACCTCGCCGCGCTGCTGCCGCTACTGCGCCGCCACCGGTTGCAGCCGGTCGGCGTGGTCGGCGCCAACGCGGCGGAACTGGCGCAGGCGGCTGGGCTGGGCCTGGCCGAGGCGCCCGACGAGCCGGTGCGCGCCGAACGCGAGCCGCGGGTGCAGAAGGTCGTGCAGCAGGTCGTCAAGGAAGTGGTGGTCGAGCGCCAGGTCGAGGTGGCGGTGCCCGCGCAGGCCGCGCCGACCGTCTACGTCGACAAACCGCTGCGCTCGGGCCAGCAGGTCTACGCCAAGGGCGCCGACCTGGTCGTGCTGGCGGCGGTGAACCACGGCGCCGAGGTCATCGCCGACGGCAGCATCCACGTCTACGCGCCGCTGCGCGGCAAGGCGATCGCGGGCGCGCGCGGCAACGCGCAGGCTCGGATCTTCGCGCAGCAGCTCGAGGCCGAGCTGATCGCCATCGCCGGCATCTACCGCACCAGCGAGAACCCGCTGCCCGACAACGTGCGCGGCAAGGCGGCGCAGGTCCGGCTCGACGGCGAGAAGCTCCTGATGGAGCCGCTGGGCGCATGAACCATCCCGGGCGCCAGCCGCTTGCGGCCCCCTTGATTTCCCCCGACATGGGCGGCGGTCCCCGCGACCGCCGCACCGATGACGCTTGAGCTGCGACGACAGCGACCGACACATTGAAAGGACCTCGACCCATGACCAAGATCGTTGTGGTGACCTCCGGCAAGGGCGGCGTGGGCAAGACCACGACCAGCGCCAGCTTCGCCACCGGCCTCGCGATGCGCGGCTACAAGACCGCGGTGATCGACTTCGACGTCGGCCTGCGCAACCTCGACCTGATCATGGGTTGCGAGCGCCGCGTGGTCTACGACCTGATCAACGTGATCAACGAGGAGGTCAAGCTCGGCCAGGCGCTGATCAAGGACAAGCAGCTGGACAAGCTGTTCATCCTCGCGGCCTCGCAGACGCGCGACAAGGACGCGCTCAAGCAGGAAGGCGTCGAGCGCGTGCTCGAGGAGCTCAAGGCGATGGAGTTCGACTACATCGTCTGCGACTCGCCGGCCGGCATCGAGACCGGCGCGCTGATGGCCATGCACTACGCCGACGAGGCGCTGGTGGTGACCAACCCCGAGGTCTCCTCGGTGCGCGACAGCGATCGCATCCTGGGCATGCTCAACAGCAAGACCAAGCGCGCGATCGAGGGCAAGGAGCCCGTCAAGGAACACCTGTTGATCACCCGCTACAACCCCAACCGGGTCGAGGGCGGGCAGATGCTGTCGCTGGAGGACATCCACGAGATCCTGCGCACGCCGCTGATCGGCGTGATCCCGGAGAGCGAGGTCGTGCTGCAGGCGTCCAACCAGGGCCTGCCGGCGATCCACATGAAGGGCACCGATGTGGCCGAGGCCTACTCGGACGTCATCGCGCGCTTCCTCGGCGAGGACAAGCCGATGCGCTTCGTCGAGGCCGTCAAGCCGGGCTTCTTCAAGCGCCTGTTCAGCCGCTGACATCCACCGGGAGAAACCATGGGATTCATGTCCTTCTTCCTGGGCGAGAAGAAAAGCACCGCCAGCGTCGCCAAGGAGCGCCTGCAGTTGATCCTCGCCCATGAACGCAATGGTCGCGGCGCGAGCCCCGACTACCTGCCGCAGCTGCAGCGCGAGCTGCTGGCGGTGATCTCGAAGTACGTCTCCATCAATCCGGACGACATCAAGGTCCACATGGAGCGGCAGGACGACCTCGAGGTGCTCGAGGTCAAGATCGAGCTGCCGGAGATCCGCAAGGCCTGAGCGCCTGGCCCCGCCCGCTAGAGCCTGAAGACGGCGACGGCCTGGTTCAGGTGCGTGGCCTGCTGCTTCAGGCTCTCGGCGGCGGCGGCCGATTGCTCGACGAGCGCGGCGTTCTGCTGCGTCACCTGGTCCAGCTGCGCGATCGCGTCGCCGATCTGGTCGATGCCCTGGCTCTGCTCGGCGCTCGCCGCGCTGATCTCGGCGATGAGGTCGGAAACCCGCTTCACCTGCTCGACGATCTGACCCATCGTCTCGCCCGCCGAGCCTGCGAGCCGCGAGCCCGCATCGACCCGCGCGCCGCTGTCGCCGATCAGCCCCTTGATCTCCTTGGCCGCCGCCGCGCTGCGCTGCGCCAGCGCGCGCACCTCGCTGGCCACCACCGCGAAACCGCGCCCCTGCTCGCCGGCGCGCGCCGCCTCCACCGCCGCATTCAGGGCCAGGATGTTGGTCTGGAAGGCGATGCCGTCGATGGTGCCGATGATGTCGGTGATGCGGCGCGAGCTCTCGTCGATCTGCCGCATCACCGCGACCACCTCCTGCACCGCCTGGCCGCCCTCGGCCGCCACCGTCGAGGCCGTCTGCGCCAGCTGCGTCGCCGTGCGCGCGGTCTCGGCGTTCTGCTTCACCGTCGCGGTGAGCTGCTCCATCGACGCCGCCGTCTGCTCGAGGTTGGCCGCCTGCTCCTCGGTGCGCTGCGACAGGTCGGCGTTGCCGCTGGCGATCTCGCCGGTGCCGGTGGCGATGGAGTCGCTGCTCAGGCGCACTTGGCCGACGATGCCGGTGAGGCTCTGGTTCATGCGCTGCAGCGCGCCCAGCAACTGGCCGGTCTCGTCGCGGCTGTCGGCCCGGATGTCGGAGCGCAGGTCGCCGCCGGCCACCGCCTCTGCGATCTTCACCGCCTGCGCCATCGGCTGGACGATCGCGCGGATCAGCAGCCATGCGGTGAACAGGCCCACCGCCGCGATGACGAGCGCGCCGATGGCCGCCTGCCATCGCAGCGATGCGCGTGCCTGCGCCGCCGTCTGCCGCGCCTGCGCCGCACGCGCCTCCTGCATCGCGACGAACTGCCCGATCGCGTCCAGGTAAAGCTTCACCGCCGGCGCGTACTCGTTCTGCACGATGCGGCTGGTGGCGCTCCAGTCGCCGGCGGCGCCGGCCTCGCGCGCCTTCTTGCTGGCCGCCAGCAGCGCCTGACCCAGGCCGACGATCTCCTTGAGCTTGGCCTGGTCCTCCGGCCGCTGCGCCTGCGCGGCGATCTGCTCACGCAGCTTGGCCACCGCGGGCGCGTCGTTGGCGATGTTGGCCTTGAAGAGCTCGCCCACCGCCGGGTCGGAGCTGATCGCGCTGGCCATGCTGCGGGCCACCGCCGTCTGCGTCATGCCTTGCCACTGCACCGACTTGCGGATGAGGTCCTGCGCGTCGTCGGTCGCCGCCGTCGCCTCGCTCGCGATCCGGTCGTTGCGCCAGAGCGTGAGCGAGCCCACCACGAGCATCGCCAGGATCAGCAGCACGATCGCGCCGTTGATCTTGCTGGCCAGGGGGAGGTCGTTGAGCCGCATCGATGTCTCCTTGTCGTGAGCTTCCGGTTTTTCGATGTGAGGGCCTGGACGCACCGATTCTCGGCACGGCGCCGCGACCGTGCCAAGGCCCCTGGGCCGCGCGGTGTCCCGTGTAATCCCCTATGCCGGAATCGCCGCCGCGTCACTAGGGTGACGCGAGGCGTCCGGGGCCGTCGATAGACTGACTCGAACAGCCGAAATCAAGGCGCCCGCGCGCCGTCGGAGCGCTTCGCGCGCGACCGGCGGCCCCAGAGGCACCGGAACAATATCCAGGAGACGACATGGCACTGATGGGCCAGATGATGTCGATGCCGCTGCTGATCTCGTCGGTGATCCAGCACGCGGCGCGGCATTCCGGGGATACCGAGATCGTCAGCAAGCGGGTCGAGGGCGACCTGCACCGCACCACCTGGGCGGCGGTCGAGTTCCGGGCCCGCCAGCTCGCGCAGGCCTTCGCGCGGCTGGGCCTGGCGCCCGGCGACCGCGTCGGCACGCTGGCCTGGAACGGCCACCGCCACCTCGAGCTCTACTACGGCACCTCCGGCTCGGGCCTGGTCTGCCACACCATCAATCCGCGCCTGTTCCCCGAGCAGATCGCCTGGATCGCCAACGACGCCGCCGACCGCGCGCTGTGCTTCGACCTGAGCTTCCTGCCGCTGGTCGAGAAGCTCGCGCCGCAGCTCGGCCAGGTCCGCCACTTCATCCTGATGACGGACCGCGCCCACATGCCGGTGGAGTCGTCCATCCCCGACCTGCGCTGCTACGAGGACCTGGTCGAGGCCGAGGACGGCCGCTACGTCTGGCCCGAGTTCGACGAGAACACCGCGTCCAGCATCTGCTACACGAGCGGCACGACCGGCCATCCCAAGGGCGCCGTCTACAGCCACCGCAGTTCGGTCCTGCATGCCTATGGCGCGGCGCTGCCCGACGCGATGGCCTGCTCGCGCCGCGACGTGATCCTGCCGGTGGTGCCCATGTTCCACGTCAACGCCTGGGGCCTGCCCTACAGCACCGCGCTCGTGGGCTGCAAGCTGGTGCTGCCGGGGCCGCACCTGGACGGCAAGTCGCTCTACGAGCTCTTCGAGTCCGAGCAGGTGAGCTTCAGCGCCGGCGTGCCGACGGTGTGGCTGGGGCTGCTGAACTACGTCGGCGCGAACGGGCTGAAGTTCTCGAGCTTCAAGCGCACCGTGATCGGCGGCTCGGCCTGCCCGCCGGCGATGCTGCGCACGCTGATGGACGACTACGGCGTGGAGGTGATCCACGCCTGGGGCATGACCGAGATGTCGCCGCTGGGCACGCTGTCGCGGCTCGGCAGCCAGCAGTTGAAGCTGCCCCAGGAGCAGCAGCGCCACCTGCTGGAGAAGCAGGGCAAGGCGATCTACGGCGTGGACATGGCGGTCGTCGACGACGCCGGCAAGGCCTTGCCCTGGGACGGCAAGACCTCGGGCAACCTGGTCGTGCGCGGGCCCTGGGTCATCGACAGCTACTTCGGCCACGCGGACTCGCCGCTGCTCCGCGTCACCGGCGAGGACGGCCGCGACGCCGGCCTGTGGTTCCCGACCGGCGACGTCGCCGCCATCGATGCCGACGGCTTCATGCAGATCACCGACCGCAGCAAGGACGTGATCAAGTCCGGCGGCGAATGGATCAGCTCGATCGACGTCGAGAACATCGCGATGGCGCATCCGGCGATCCACGAGGCCGCCGTCATCGCCGTGCCGCATCCCAAGTGGGACGAGCGACCGCTGCTGGTGGTGGTGCGCAAACCCGGCGACGCCGGCGCGGCGCTGACGCGTGAGTCGGTGCTGGGCTTCTACGAGGGCCGGATCGCCAAGTGGCAGGTGCCCGACGACGTCGTCTTCGTCGACGAGATCCCGCACACGGCCACCGGCAAGATGCTCAAGCTCAAGTTGCGCGAGCAGTTCAAGGGCCACAAGCTGCCGGGCGGCTGAGGCCGCCGCGACGGTCCACCGCCTGGCGATCCCATCCCGAGGGCTCGCGCTTCCAAAGCCCCGACGCGCATCGATCCGCTGACGCAGGAGTTCCGCCGCCCCGATTTCCCTTCACCGCAGTCCCCAGCAGTCCGCCGCTTCCCGCTGTACCAGGCCGTACCACGCCGTACCCCGTGGCTTCCGATCGCCTTGCATCACAACCACATCAGGAGACAAGCATGAGCAAGCACAGCACGCGTCCGATTTCCTCGCTGGCACGGCCCCTGGCCCTCGCCGCATTCGCCCTGACGGCCGCCGCCGGCGCCTACGCGCAGAAGGGCGAGACGGTGAAGATCGCCTGGATCGACCCGCTGTCCGGCCTGATGGCGCCGGTGGGCCAGAACCAGGTGAAGTCCTTCCAGTTCTTCGCCGAGAAGTTCAACGCCAACAACCCCGCCGGCGTGAAGTTCGAGATCATCCCGATCGACAACAAGCTCAGCCCCGCCGAGTCGCTCAACGCGCTGAAGTCCGCGATCGACCAGGGCGTGCGCTACGTGACGCAGGGCAACGGCTCGGGCGCGGCGCTGGCGATCATCGACGCGGTCAACAAGCACAACGAGCGCAACCCCGGCAAGGAGGTCGTCTACCTCAACCACTCGGCGGTGGACCCGGACCTCACCAACAGCAAGTGCAGCTACTGGCACTTCCGCTTCGACGCCGACACCTCGATGAAGATGGAGGCGCTGACCACCTTCATGAAGGACCAGCCCGACATCAAGAAGGTCTACCTGCTCAACCAGAACTACGCGCACGGCCATCAGGTCGCCAAGTACGCGAAGGAAGGGCTGGCCAAGAAGCGCCCGGACGTGCAGATCGTCGGCGAGGACCTGCACCCGCTGGCCCAGGTGCGCGACTTCGCGCCCTATGTCGCCAAGATCAAGGCCAGCGGCGCGGATTCGGTGATCACCGGCAACTGGGGCTCGGACCTGGCGCTGCTGGTCAAGGCCGCCAACGAGGCCGGCTACACCGGCAAGTTCTACACCTACTACGCCGGCGTGACCGGCACGCCCACGGCGATGGGCGCGGCGGGCGCGGGGCGCGTGTTCCAGATCTCGTACAACCACAACAGCCTGGGCGGCGAGCCCGAGAAGTGGGCCAACGAGTACAAGGCCAAGTTCAACGACGACTTCTACACCGGCAGCGTCATCCACATCTACACCGCGTTGAGCACGGCGATGGCCAAGGCCAAGAGCACCGATCCGGTGAAGGTCGCGGCGGCGCTGGAAGGGCTGAAGTTCAAGTCCTTCAACGGCGACGTGGAGATGCGCAAGACCGACCACCAGCTGCAGCAGACCCTGTTCCTGACCGTCTGGCAGAAGGCTGACGCCAAGCGCTCCTACAGCGTCGAGAACACCGGCTACAACTTCGCCCCGGTCAAGACCTTCGACCCCTTCGTCAGCAGCACGCCTACAAGCTGCCAGATGAAGCGTCCGTCGTAAGGCGCTCCGCCGCCCGTCGCGAGCGGGCCAAGACCGGGCTGAAGCGCGCAGCCGTACGTGAACGTACGGCGAGCACTGCCGGCCCGGGATCGGTCCGCGCAGCTACCGCGCCCTCCGTCATCAGCGCGGCCAACGCATCGAAGTCCTGAGCACAACGACGTGGAACAGATCCTGATCAACCTCCTCAACGGCCTGTCCTCCGGACTGCTGCTGTTCATGCTGAGCTCCGGCCTGACGCTGATCTTCAGCATGATGGGCGTGCTCAACTTCGCGCATGCCAGCTTCTACATGCTGGGCGCCTACTTCGCGTACTCGATCGCCGGGTGGATCGGCTTCTGGCCCGCGCTGCTGATCGCGCCGCTGCTGGTCGGCGGCTGCGGCGCCCTGTTCGAACGCGGCGCGCTGCGGCGCGTCCACAAATTCGGCCACGTCCCCGAACTGCTGATCACCTTCGGCCTGTCCTACGTCGTGCTCGAGGTGGTGCAGCTGATCTGGGGCCGCACCGCCGTGCCGTTCTCGCCGCCGCCCTCGCTGCAGGGCGCCGCCTTCACCCTGATCCATGCCCCGGGCCAGGCCCTGGAACTCGCCTGGGGCGACGCGCCGGCCGCGCTGTGCGCCGCCGCCAGTTGCTCCAAGTTCCCGCTCACCCGCGCCTTCATGATGGTGGTGGCGCTGTTCATGCTGCTGTCGCTGTGGCTGCTGCTGACCCGCACCCGCATCGGGCTGGTCATCCAGGCGGCGCTCACCCATCCGGAGATGGTCGAGGCCCTGGGCCACAACGTGCCGCGCGTGTTCATGCTGGTGTTCGGCAGCGGCTGCGCGCTGGCCGCGCTGGCCGGCGTGATCGGCGGCATCACCTTCGTCACCGAACCCGCGATGGCGGTGATCGTCGGCTCCATCATCTTCGTGGTGGTCGTGGTCGGCGGCATCGGCTCGCTGGCCGGCGCCTTCGTCGCGTCCCTCGTCATCGGGCTGCTGCAGACGCTGCCGCTGACCGTCGACGTGTCGCTCGCCCAGGCCTTCCAGCTCGGCCCCGACACCTTCGGCTACCCGCTGCTCAAGCTCACGCTGGCCCAGGTCGCGCCCATCCTGCCCTACCTGCTGATGGTCCTGATCCTCATCTTCCGGCCCAAGGGCCTGCTCGGCACCCGGGAGGGCTGATCGATGTCCGCCGTCATGCCTTCTTCCTCCTCCTCCGCCTCGCCCGCCGTGCCGTCCGGCGCCGCCCCGGGCGACGCCCGCGCCCAGGGCCGCCCGCCGCGCGCCCGGCGCGGCGAGACCTACCACTTCAAGCCGCACAACGTCGGCCGCTGGCTGATCTGGGGCGCCTACGCGCTGGCACTGCTGGTGGCGCCGCTGCTGTGGACCAGCAGCCTGGCGCAGACCATGTTGTCGCAGATGGGCATCGCGATCATCGCGTGCCTGTCCTACAACCTGCTGCTGGGGCAGGGCGGCATGCTCAGCTTCGGCCACGCGGTCTACAGCGGGCTGGGCGCCTACCTGGCGATCCACACGCTCAACGTCGTCGGCGCGGGCCAGCTCGCGCTGCCGGTCAGCCTGGTGCCGCTGGTCGGCGGCCTCGCGGGGCTGTTCTTCGCGGCGCTGTTCGGCTACGTGTCGACGAAGAAGTCGGGCACGCCCTTCGCGATGATCACGCTGGGCCTGGGCGAGCTGATCTGGTCGATGTCGCTGATGCTGCCGGAGTTCTTCGGCGGCGAGGGCGGCGTCTCCTCCAACCGCGTCGTGGGCAAGGCGGTCTGGGGCATCAGCTTCGGGCCGCAGATCCAGGTGTACTACCTGATCGCGGTCTACGCCTTCGTCTGCACCGCGCTGCTGTACGCGCTCACCCGCACGCCGCTGGGCCGCATGCTCAACGCGGTGCGCGACAACCCCGAGCGCGTCGAGTTCATCGGCTACGACACGCAGTGGGTGCGCTTCCTGGCCTTCCTGATCGCGGGTTTCTTCGCCGGCGTGTCGGGTGGGCTGTCGGCGCTGAACTTCGAGATCGTCACCGCCGAGGTCGTCGGCGCCGCGCGCTCGGGTGCCTACCTGCTGTTCACCTTCCTGGGCGGGGCGACCTTCTTCTTCGGGCCCATCATCGGCGCGGTACTGATGGTGGTGGCGCTGGTGCTGCTGTCGGAGCTGACCAAGGCCTGGCTGCTGTACCTCGGCCTGGTGTTCCTGTTCATGGTGATGTACGCGCCGGGCGGCATCGCCTCGCTGATCATGATGAACCTGCGCCTGGCCGCCTTCGGCAAGCTGCGCGCGCTGTGGCCGTCCTACCTGGGCCTGGCCGGCGCCGCGGCGACGATGCTGCTGGGCGGCTCGGCGATGGTGGAGATGCTCTACCACCTGCAGCTCAACGAGGCGCTCGGCCCGCAGATGAAGTACCTGGGCCTGGCGCTCGATGCCAAGAGCGTCGAGTCCTGGTTCGGCGCCGGCTTCGTGCTGCTGACCGGGCTGGGGCTCTTCGAGCTGCTGCGCCGCCAGTTCCGCGCCGAGTGGGACCGGGCGCAGGAGGAGATCGAGAAAGAAATCAAGCGGAGGGAAAGCCTGTGAGCACCGCCAACATCCCCTACGCGCTGGAGCTGCAGGCCGTGCGCAAGAGCTTCGGCAAGAGCGAGATCATCCGCGGTGCCGACCTCGCGGTGAAACCCGGCGAGCGGGTCGCGATCATCGGGCCCAATGGCGCGGGCAAGTCCACGCTGTTCAACCTCATCAGCGGCCGCTTCGCGCCCACCAGCGGCGAGATCCGGCTCTTCGGCGAGCGCATCGACCAGCTGCCGCCCTACAAGATCAACCGCCGGGGGCTGTCGCGCAGCTTCCAGGTGTCCAACCTGTTCACGCGGCTGTCGGTGTTCGAGAACATCCGCTGCGCGCTGCTCTGGTCGATGGGCCACAAGTACGCATTCTGGAAGTTCCTGGCCGGCATGGACGACGTCAACGACCGCGTCGAGGAACTGCTGGAGATGCTGCACCTGGACAAGAAGCGCGACGTGCCCGCGATCAACCTGACCTATGCCGAGGCGCGCGCGCTGGAGATCGGCATCACCATCGCCGGCGGCGCGCAGGTGATCCTGCTGGACGAGCCCACCGCCGGCATGAGCAAGAGCGAGACCAAACGCTTCATCCAGCTGATCCGCCAGGTCACCGAGGGCCGCACGCTGCTGACGGTGGAGCACGACATGGGCGTGGTCTTCGGCCTGGCCGACAAGATCGCGGTGCTGGTCTACGGCGAAGTGATCGCCTTCGACACGCCCGACGCGGTGCGCGCCAACACGCGTGTCCAGGAGGCCTACCTGGGATCGGTGCTGGCCGAATCGCAGGCCGCGGGAGCCCATGCATGAGCGCCGCCCTTCATGACACCAACGTCGGCGCGATGCGCGCCGCGGGCGCCACGCCGGCCGCCGGCACGCGCGCGCTGCGGCTGGACAACGTCCATGCCTTCTACGGCAAGAGCCATGTGCTGCACGGCGTGACGATGGAGGTGCGTCCCGGCGAGATCGTCAGCCTGCTGGGGCGCAACGGCTCGGGGCGCTCGACGACGGTCAAGACCATCATGGGCCAGGTCGACGGCACCGGCGCGATCGCCTGGGGCGGCCAGGAGCTGCTGGGCCGCAAGGCCTACGAGATCGCGCATCGCGGCATCGGCTACGTGCCGGAGAACCGCGACATCTTCCCCAAGCTCACCGTGCACCAGAACCTGATGCTCGGCGAGAAGGGCCGGCGCAAGGGGGCCGCGCCGCGCTGGAGCTTCGACGACATGTACGCGATGTTCCCGCGCCTGAAGGAGCGCCAGCACACCGAGGCCGGTGTGCTGTCCGGCGGCGAGCAGCAGATGCTGACGCTGTGCCGCACGCTGATGGGCGACCCCGACCTGATCATGATCGACGAGCCGACCGAGGGCCTGGCGCCCAAGATCGTCGAGCTGGTGGCCGAGTACCTGAAGGAGCTCAAGCGGCGCGGCGTCTCGGTGCTGCTGGTCGAGCAGAAGCTGGCCATCGCGCTGGAGATCTCCGAGCGCTGCTACGTGATGGGCCATGGCCGCATCGTCTTCGAGGGCACGCCCGCCGACCTGCGCGCCAACGCCTACGTCCGCAAGGAGTGGCTGGAGGTCTGAGGCCGGTCGCCGGTTACATCCGTCACGACACCATGTCGACGGCGTGACGAGCCAGCCACCGGCGGGCGACGCGGCCCGCGATCCGGTGAAAAATGCCCGCTCCTGGTGAAGGCTTCGCGCGCCTGCCGCCCTACAGTGACGGCGCGAATCACACGAGCGGGGTCCCTCCATGAACTTGTTGCAGCCTTGGATGCTGGCGGCCGGCGCGCTGGCCGGCGCGGGAGCGGGGGCGGCGATCGCGAGCGCATGGTGGGGACGCAAGCTGCGGACGGCCCGGGCGCTGATCGATCAGCTGCAGGCCTCGCGCCGGCAGATCGAGGAGCAGGTCGGCCAGGCGCGCCGGCAGATCGAGAAGCTGCAGATGGAGATGCTGGAGCTTCGCCTCACGATGGAGCACATGCGGCGCAAGACGCAGTTCGCGGCGAGCCGTCCGTTGCCCATCGACAGCGGCGACTCGATGTTGGCGCCGATCAGCGCGCATGCGCCGCTGTCCATGGGCGCCGTGGCGCGCCCAAACGTGGTGGCGGACGTGGCGTCGGATGCGGCGGCGACTGCCTCGGCCACCCCGCTCACGCATGCCGAGCGCTTCGAGCGTGCCCGTGAGCGCGCCGCCGCCGGGGGCTTCAGTCCCACCGAGCCGATGGAGCGGCCGATGCAGCGGGCGACGCCGGTGACACCCACGCCCACCCCCACGCTGCCGCCGATCCCGTTCGGCTTCCTGCCGACGCAGCCCCATCCCGAACCCTGATCCCGACACCGTCCTCCCCCCGACGTAGGTGTGCCGTGCGGCGTTGCCGCGTCCCCTGATCCGGGTGGCTCCGGGCGCGACAGCGACCCCGGGGCCGCACTACATTGGCCGCCAGGAAACAAGAACGGGGAGCCGGCCATGAGCGCGGTGCAGCCTTGGATGGTCGTCGTCGGGACGCTGGCCGGAATGGCCGTCGGGGGCGCGCTCGCGAGCGCGTGGTGGTGGAGCAAGCTCAAGCGCGCGCGGCGCCTGATCGATCGCATCGAGTCCTCGCGGCTGCTGCTCAATGAACAGACCACGCAGGCGCGCCGCCAGATCGAGCGCCAGCAGATGGAGCTGGGTGAACTGCGCATGGTCGCCGAGCGCCTGCGCCGCAAGGCGGCCCAGGCCGCGGCGTCCGGCGAGTCGGTCGACGGCCCTGAATCGATCCTCCCGCTGGAGGCCGGCGTGCCGGTGAGCGGCCCCGCGCCGCTGGCGGGCTTCCGTCCGATCGAGAAGCCGCGTGCGCCCGTGCCGACGGTCGCCAGCGTCGACGCGGCGCTGGAGCGCCAGGAACGCGCCCGCGAGCGGGCCGCCGAGGGCGGCTTCGCCCGCACCGAGATCCAGGACGACGACGGCCCCCATTCGCGCGGCTTCATGCCGACGCAGCTCGACAAGCCGTTCTGAGCAAGCCGTTCTGAGCGGGCGGCCGCGCCGGCGCCATCCCCACGCGCGATCCACGCGATTCGCGCGATCCGCTCGATCCCCGCGCCACCTGCGCGACACCCCACCTCCGCACTTCTCCCGTAGCGCCCTGTCACAGCAGAGACAAGCGGCGCGCGTCGGCGCTGCCTAGAATCGAACGATCGTTCTTTTCGTCCCGGTGTCCGAGGAGACCCCCGACCGGCGGCGACGCGTTTCCCCCCACTGGAAGGAACACACATGGGTGCCAGCTACGAAGTCCGCGGCCAGGTCGCGGTGATCACGCTCAACAATCCGCCGGTCAACGGCCTGGGCCATGCCACGCGCCTGGCGGTCGCCGAGGGCGTCGAGCAGGCCGAGAACGATCCCGCCATCAAGGCCATCGTCATCACCGGTGCCGGCAAGGCCTTCTCCGGCGGCGCCGACATCCGCGAGTTCGGTTCGCCCAAGGCGCTGGCCGAGCCCAACCTGGGCTCGCTGATCACCCGTGTCGAGTCCTGCACCAAGCCGGTCGTCGCCGCGATCCACAGCGTCGCCATGGGCGGCGGCCTGGAGCTGGCGCTGGGCTGCCACTACCGCGTCACCGCGCCCGGCGCCAAGATCGCGCTGCCCGAGGTCAAGCTGGGCCTGCTGCCCGGCGCCGGCGGCACGCAGCGCCTGCCGCGCGCGCTGGGCGTCGAGCCCGCGCTCAACATGATCGTCAGCGGCGAGCCGGTGGTCAGCGAGCAGCTCGCGCAGGTGCCCGGCCAGGTGCTGTTCCAGAAGCTCATCGACGGCGACCTGATCGACAGCGCCGTCCAGTTCGCGATGGAGATCGCCGACAAGCGCCCGCTGCCGCGCGTGCGCGACATCAAGGCGCAGCATCCCGAGGCGCAGGCCTACTTCCAGTTCGCGCGCAATACCGTCGGCGCGATGTCCAAGAACTTCCCGGCGCCGCTGCAGTGCGTGGAGACCGTCGCCAACGCGGTCTCGATGAAGTTCGAGGACGGCATGCGCGCCGAGCGCGAGGCCTTCCAGCAGCTGATGCTGACGCCCGAGTCCAAGGCGCTGCGCCATGCCTTCTTCGCCGAGCGCGCCGCCTCCAAGATCCCCGACGTGCCCGAGGACACGCCGCTGCGCCGCGTCGACAAGGTCGCCATCATCGGCGCCGGCACGATGGGCGGCGGCATCGCGATGAACTTCCTCAACGCCGGCATCCCGGTGACGATCCTCGAGATGAAGCAGGAGGCGCTGGACCGCGGCATCGCCACCATCCGCAAGAACTACGAGGCGCAGGTCAAGAAGGGCAAGCTCAAGGAGGACCGCTACGCGCAGCGCATGGCCCTGCTGGACACCACGCTGAACTACGGCGACATCGGCTCGGCCGACCTGGTCATCGAGGCCGTCTTCGAGGACATCGGCGTCAAGGAGCAGGTCTTCCGCCAGCTCGACGAGGTGATGAAGCCCGGCGCGATCCTGGCCTCCAACACCTCGACGCTGGACGTCGACAAGATCGCCGCCTTCACCAAGCGGCCGCAGGACGTCATCGGCACCCACTTCTTCAGCCCGGCCAACGTGATGAAGCTGCTGGAGGTGGTGCGCGGCGCGGCCACCGCCAAGGACGTGCTCGCCACCGTGATGGCGCTGGGCAAGAAGATCCGCAAGACCTGCGTCGTGTCGGGCGTGTGCGACGGTTTCATCGGCAACCGCATGATCGAGCAGTACAGCCGCCAGGCCGGTTTCCTGCTCGAGGAAGGCTGCACGCCGCAGCAGGTCGACAAGGCGATGGAGCGCTTCGGCTTCGCGATGGGCCCGTTCCGCATGGGCGACCTGGCCGGCAACGACGTGGGCTGGTACATCCGCAAGCGCCGCTACCAGGAGAAGCCGGACCTGCGCTACTCCAGGACCGCCGACCTGCTGTGCGAGATGGGCCGCTTCGGCCAGAAGACCGGCGCCGGCTGGTACGACTACCTGCCGGGCAAGCGCGACGCGATCCCGTCGAAGACCGTGCTGGAGATGATCGACATGCACCGCTCGGCGCTGGGCATCACGCCGCGCAAGATCAGCGACGAGGAGATCGTGCACCGCCTGGTCTACGCGCTGGTCAACGAAGGCGCGCGCATCCTGGAGGAGGGCATCGCGCTGCGCGCCTCCGACATCGACATGGTCTACCTCACCGGCTACGGCTTCCCGCTGTGGCGCGGCGGTCCGATGTGCTACGCCGACACGGTCGGTCTTTACAACGTCGTGCAGGCGATGAAGCGTTTCGCGCGCAACCCGCATGACGACGCGAAGTTCTGGGAACCGGCTCCGCTGCTCAAGCGCCTGGCCGACCAGGGCAAGGGCTTCAACGACTGACCCCGCGGACGCGAACAGGAGCAACAGAATGAGCAAGGCATTGATCGTTTCCACGGCCCGCACCCCGCTCGCCAAGAGCTGGAAGGGGTCCTTCAACATGACCCACGGCGCGACCCTGGGCGGGCATGTGGTCCGCGCCGCGCTGGAACGCGCCGGCATCGAGGGCGGCGAGGTCGAGGATGTGCTGATGGGCTGCGCCACGCCCGAGGGCGCCACCGGCGGCAACATCGCGCGCCAGATCGCGCTGCGCGCCGGGCTGCCGGTGACCGTGTCCGGACAGACCATCAACCGGTTCTGCTCCAGCGGCCTGCAGACCATCGCGACCGCGTCGCAGCGCATCATCGCGGGCGAGGGCGAGGTGTTCGTGGCCGGCGGCGTGGAGAGCATCTCCTGCGTGCAGAACGAGGCCAACCGCCACATGGGCCATGAGAGCTGGCTGTCGGCGCACAAGCCCGAGATCTACTGGTCCATGCTGCAGACGGCCGAGAACGTCGCGCAGCGCTACAAGATCCCCAAGGAGCGCATGGACCGCTACGGCGCGGCCAGCCAGCAGAAGGCCTGCGCCGCGCAGGCCGAAGGCCTGTTCAACGCCGAGATCGTGCCGATCACCGTGATGGCCGGCGTCGCCGACAAGGTGCGCGGGATGATGACCCGCGAGGTCACCGTCTCCGTCGACGAGGGCCTGCGGGTGGGCACCACCTACGAGAGCATCAAGGACATCCGCACCGCGCTGCCCGGCGGCGTGGTCACCGCGGGCAATGCCAGCCAGTTCAGCGACGGCGCCGGCGCCTGCGCGATCGTCAGCGAGTCCTATGCGTCGAAGAAGGGCCTCACGCCGCTGGGCCGCTTCCTGGGCTTCGCGGTGGCAGGCTGCGAGCCCGACGAGATGGGCATCGGCCCCGTCTTCGCCGTGCCCAAGGTGCTGGCGCGCCTGGGCTTGAAGGTCTCCGACATCGACCTGTGGGAGCTCAACGAGGCCTTCGCCGTGCAGGTGCTGTACTGCGCGGACAAGCTGGGCATCCCGATGGACCGGCTCAACGTCAACGGCGGCGCGATCGCGATCGGCCATCCCTACGGCGTGTCGGGCCAGCGCCTGACCGGCCATGCGCTGATCGAGGGCAAGCGCCGCGGCGCCAAGCGCGTCTGCGTGACGATGTGCATCGGCGGCGGCATGGGCGCCGCGGGGGTCTTTGAAGTGCTCTGACGAGCACCCCCCTACCGGCTGACGCCGGCCCCCTCAGGGGGCGAGCCCGAGGGCCCGGCAGAGCCGGATCCCCGGGCTCCGCTTGAGATGTCGGCGGGCTGCGCCCCGCCTCCTTCGTGAGGTGCGCTCATGCGCCAGACCCTGGACTTCCTGCTGTACCGCTGGCTGAAGGTCGACCGACTGTCGGCTCGCGAGCGCTTCTCGGAGCACTCGCGGGAGACCTTCGATGCGGTGCTCGACACCTGCGAGAAGATCGCCCGCGAGAAGTTCGCACCGTTCAACCGCCTCGCCGACACCGAGGAGCCGCGCTTCGACGGCGAGCGCGTTCATCTGCCCGCGGCGACGCACGAAGCGCTCGCGGCCTATGTCGGGTCCGGCATGCTGGCCGCCGCGCAGGACTACGAGCACGGCGGCATGCAACTGCCCTGCGTCGTCGAGATGGCCGCCAACTGCTTCTTCAGCAAGGCCAGCGTGGCCATGGGCGGCTACGCAATGCTCACCAACGGCAACGCCAACCTGCTGATGGCGCACGGCACGCCGGCGCAGCGCGAGGTCTTCGCGATGAACGAGTTCAGCGGGCGCTGGTTCGGGACCATGTGCCTGTCGGAGCCGCAGGCGGGCTCGTCGCTGTCGGACGTCGCGACCCGCGCCGAGCCCGATGGCGACGGCTTCCAGGCCGATCCGCTGGGACCGCGCTACCGGCTGACCGGCAACAAGATGTGGATCTCCGGCGGCGAGCACGAGCTCACCGAGAACATCGTCCACCTGGTGCTCGCGAAGATCCCCGGCCCCGATGGCAAGCCGCTGCCCGGGACGAAGGGCATCTCGCTGTTCATCGTGCCCAAGCACCTCGTCGACACGGACGCCCGCCTGACCGGCGAGCGCAACGACGTGACGCTCGCGGGCCTGAACCACAAGCTCGGCTATCGCGGCACGACGAACTGCCTGCTCAACTTCGGCGAGGGCCGCCACACGCCGGGCGGTCGGCGCGGCGCGATCGGTTACCTCGTCGGCCAGCCGGGCGAGGGCCTGCGCTGCATGTTCCACATGATGAATGAGGCCCGCATCGGCGTCGGCCTCGGCGCGGTGATGCTGGGCTATGCCGGCTACGAGGCCAGCCTCGATTACGCGCGCCAGCGCCCGCAGGGCCGGCCGATGACGGCGGCCGGCAAGGACGCGGCCCAGCCGCAGCGGCCGATCATCGAGCACGCCGACGTCAAGCGCATGCTGCTGGCGCAGAAGAGCTATGTCGAGGGCGGGCTGGCGCTGGAGCTGTTCTGCGCGCGTCTCGTCGACGAGCAGCACACCGGCAGCGCCGACGAGTCCGCGGCCGCGAAGCGGCTGCTGGAGGTGCTCATCCCCATCGCCAAGAGCTGGCCCAGCGAGTGGTGCCTGGAGGCCAACTCGCTGGCGATCCAGGTGCTGGGGGGCTACGGCTACACCCGCGATTTCCCGGTGGAGCAGTACTGGCGCGACAACCGCCTGAACATGATCCACGAGGGCACGCACGGCATCCAGGCGCTGGACCTGCTGGGCCGCAAGGTGGTGATGGACGGCGGCCAGGCGCTGATGGCGCTGGCCACGCGCATCAGCGACACCGCGCAGCGCGCCGGCCAGGTGCCGGGGCTGGCGGAGGCCGCCAATGAACTCGGCGCGGCGCTGGCCGCGGTCGGCGGCGCGACGAAGAAGGCCTGGTCCACCGGGGAGCCGGAGGAGGCGCTGGCCAATGCCACGCCCTACCTGCAGGCCTTCGGGCACGCGGTGCTGGCGTGGATCTGGCTGGACGTGGTGCTCGCGCTCGAAGGGCGGGACGACGACTTCGCCCAGGGCAAGCGCGCCGCGCAGCGCTATTTCTTCGCCTACGAGTTGCCCAAGGTCACGGCCTGGCTGGGCGTGGTCGCGCGGCGCGAGGCGCTCACGCGCGAGATGCGCGACGCCTGGTTCTGAGCGCCGCCGCCGCCGACCGGCCGGGCGATCAACGACGACATCGACATCGACGACGACATCAACGACCTCAAGACATCAAGGAGACGACGATGAGCAGCAAGGTGCAGGACCTCTTCGACCTGAGCGGCCAGGTGGCGCTGGTGACCGGTGGCTCGCGCGGGCTGGGTTTGCAGATCGCCGAGGCGCTGGGCGAGGCCGGCGCGACGCTGATGCTGAGCTCGCGCAAGGCGGCCGACCTCGAGGAGGCCGCGGCGCACCTGAAGGCGCGCGGCATCGACGCGCAATGGATCGCCGCCGACGCGTCCGATGAGGCGCAGGCGCGCGGCATCGTCGAGCAGACGATGGCCAGGCTCGGCAAGATCGACATCCTCGTGAACAACGCCGGCGCCACCTGGGGCGCGCCGGCCGAGGACCATCCGGTCGAGGCCTGGGACAAGGTGATGGACCTGAACATCCGCAGCCTGTTCGTGATGAGCCAGGAAGTGGCGCGGCGCAGCATGATCCCGCGCAAGTCGGGCCGCATCATCAACGTGGCCTCGATCGCGGGCCTGGGCGGCAACAGCGGGATGATGAAGACCATCGCCTACAACACCAGCAAGGGCGCGGCGGTGAACTTCACCCGCGCGCTGGCCGGCGAGTGGGGCGTGCACGGCATCACCGTCAACGCGCTGGCGCCGGGCTTCTTCCCGAGCAAGATGACCAAGGGCCTGATGGCCGCGATCGGCGAGGACAAGCTCGCCGAGCACGCGCCGCTCAAGCGCATCGGCGATGATGAGGACCTCAAGGGCGCCGCCCTGCTGTTCGCGAGCCGCGCCGGAAAGCACATCACCGGGCAGATCCTCGCCGTCGACGGTGGCGTCTCCGCCGTCCACGGCAGCTGAATGGCTCCGCCCCCTACGCGCATCGCGCGCTGTGATTCGAGGTTGTCGTGACTGAAGAGCCGCCGCTGAAATTTCCCGTCCACATCCCCTTCGTCCAGCAGCTGGGCTTCGAGCTCGTGCGCATCGACGAGGGTGAGGCGGAGCTGCGGGTCGACATCCGCGAGCTCCACCTGAACTCGTGGGAGGTGGCGCACGGCGGCGTGCTGATGACGCTGCTGGACGTGGCCATGGCCCATGCGGCGCGCAGCGCCCACCGCGACCAGCCGGGCTTCGGCCCCGGCGTGGTGACGGTGGAGATGAAGACCAGCTTCATGCGCCCCGGCGAGGGCGCGCTGCGCGCGGTGGGCCGGCTGCTGCACCGCTCGACGACGATGGCCTTCTGCGACGGCTCGGTCTACGGCGAGGACGGCCGGCTCTGCGCCCATTCCACCGGCACCTTCAAGTACCTCAAGGCGCTGCCCGGCAAGGGCCGCAGCCTCAAGGCGCTGCAGCGCACCGAGGGCTGAGCGCCCGACGGCCCGGCGGCGATCCCCGTTCAACCGACCCCTTCCGATTTCCCGCTCACGAGGAGAAACGCATGAGCACGACGAACCGCCAGATCCTGCTGGCCTCCCGCCCCACCGGTGAACCCGGCACCGACAACTTCAAGCTGGTCAGCACGCCGGTGCCGACCGTGGCCGACGGCCAGGTGCTGGTGCGCAACCATTACCTCAGCCTGGATCCCTACATGCGCGGCCGCATGAACGAGGGCAAGAGCTACGCGACGCCGCAGCCGCTGGGCGAGGTGATGATCGGCGGCACCGTCGGCGAGGTCGTTGAATCCCGCAACGCGCACTTCGCGGTGGGCGACAAGGTCGTGGGCATGGGCGGCTGGCAGGAGTACCAGCTGGTCGACGCCAACCAGCGCGGCGTGCTGCAGAAGGTGGACACGACCCACGTGCCGCTGTCGGCCTACCTGGGCGCGGTCGGCATGCCCGGCGTGACCGGCTGGTACGGGCTGGTGAAGATCATCGATCCGAAGCCGGGCGAGACCGTCGTCGTCAGCGCCGCCAGCGGCGCGGTGGGCGGCGCGGTCGGCCAGCTGGCCAAGGTCCGCGGCGCGCGCGCGGTCGGCATCGCCGGCGGCGCGGACAAGTGCCGCTATGTCGTCGAGGAACTCGGCTTCGACGCCTGCATCGACTACAAGCAGCATGGCGACGTGAAGTCGCTGTCCGCCGCGCTGAAGGGGGAGTGCCCGGACGGCATCGACGGCTACTTCGAGAACGTCGGCGGCATGATCCTCGACGCCGTGATGCACCGCGCCAACCCGTTCAGCCGCGTCGCCATGTGCGGCATGATCGCCGGCTACAACGGCGAGCCGATCCCGATGAGCGCGCCGCAGCTGATCCTGGTGAACCGGATGAAGATCGAGGGCTTCATCGTCTCCGAGCACATGGCCGTCTGGCCCGAGGCGCTCAAGGAGCTTGGCACCCTGGTGGCCACCGGCAAGCTCAAGTACCGCGAGAGCGTCGCGCAAGGCCTGGACAGCGCGCCCGAGGCCTTCCTGGGCCTGCTCAAGGGCCGCAACTTCGGCAAGCAGCTGGTGAAGCTGATCTGATGGCCGGGCCGCGCTGGATCTGCCAGTCCTTCGACGAGCTGGGCACGCGCGGCCTGTACCGCGCGCTGCGCCTGCGCTCGGAGGTGTTCGTCATCGAGCAGCGTTGCGTCTACCTCGATCCGGACGGGCTGGACGAGCACGCCTGGCACCTGCAGGGGTTGGCCCCGGGCGCCGAGGGCGCCGATGGCATCCATGGCGCCGAGGTGCTCGTCGCCTACGCGCGCCTGCTGCCGCCTGAGATCGGCAACGGCAGCGCGCGCATCGGTCGCGTGATCACCGCGCAGGCGGCGCGCGGCGGCGGCCTGGGCCGCGCGCTGATGAGCCAGGCGGTGGCCGAGTGCCAGCGGCTGTGGCCGGGCCGGCCGATCGAGCTCGGCGCCCAGGCCCACCTGCGCGACTTCTACGGCAGCTTCGGCTTCCATGCGATCTCGGACGTCTATGACGAGGACGGGATTCCCCACGTCGACATGCGCCGCGACGCCGCCGCCTGACGCGGGCTGACGCGGCCGCACCCCCTGACCCAGGAGTGTTCCCATGAGCGATCTGATCCTGCATCACTACAGCAGCTCCCCGTTCGCCGAGAAGGCGCGCTTGATGCTGGGCCTGAAGGGCCTGGCCTGGCAGTCGGTGACGGTGCCGATGATGCTGCCCAAGCCCGACGTGGTGGCGCTGACCGGCGGCTATCGCCGCACGCCCTTCCTCCAGGTCGGCGCCGACATCTACTGCGACACGGCGCTGATCGCCGAGGTGCTGGAGGCGCGGCAGCCGTCGCCCAGTCTGTTCCCGGCCGCGGTGGCCGGCCAGGCGCGCATGCTGGCGCAGTGGGCCGACACCGACCTGTTCTGGACCGCGCTGCCCTATGCGATGCAGCCGGCTGGCGCGACGGCGCTGTTCGCCGGGGCGCCGCCGGACATGCTCAAGCTGTTCGTCGCCGACCGCAAGGCGATGAGCGAGGGCATGCCCCAGGTGCGAGGTGCCGACGCCGGCGCCGCGCTGACGCAGTACCTGGGCTGGCTGTCGCAGATGCTGGCCGACGGCCGGCCCTGGCTGCTCGGCGACGCGCCGTGCATCGCCGACCTGAGCGTCTACCACCCGCTCTGGTTCGTCACCAGGACCGGGCCGCTCGCCGACATCCTGGCGCCGCATGAGGCCCTGCGCGCCTGGATGGGCCGCGTGGCCGCGATCGGCCATGGCGAGCGGGCCGGCAAGCTCGACGGCGCGGAGGCGATCGCGCTGGCGCGGACCTCGCGGCCGCAGCCGATGCAGGTCGAGCCCGGGTTGGGCTTCGAAGCGGGCCAGCCGGTGACGGTCACGCCCTACGACTACGCCCGCGACGCGGTCGCCGGCACGCTGGTCGGCCTGAGCTGCCGCACGGTGACGGTGGCGCGCGAGGACGAGCGCGCCGGCCGCGTGCAGGTCCACTTCCCGCGCATCCGCTACACGCTGAAGCAGGCGTAGCCCGTTCGGCCCGGTCGGCGACCTCACAACGATCCAGAAGGAGACAAGCGCATGAAGGACTACCAAGGCAAGACGGCGGTGATCACCGGCGCGGGCTCGGGCTTCGGCCTGGAGGTCGCGCGGCTCGCGGCGGCCCGGGGCATGAACCTGGTGCTGTGCGACGTGCAGCAGGACGCGCTCGACAAGGCCGCGTCGGAGTTCGCGGCCCATCCGGTGCTGGCGCGGCGCGTGGACGTCGCCAAGGCCGACCAGATGGAGGCGCTGGCCGCCGCGGTGCAGGAGCGTTTCGGCGCGCCGAATTTCGTGTTCAACAACGCCGGCGTCGGCTCCGGCGGGTTGATCTGGGAGAACGCGCTGGCGGACTGGGACTGGGTCCTGGGCGTCAACCTGATGGGCGTGGTGCACGGCGTGCGCCTGTTCACGCCGATGATGCTGGCCGCCGCGGCCAAGGACCCGGCCTGGCAGGGGCACATCGTCAACACGGCGTCGATGGCCGGCATGCTGAATCCGCCCAACATGGGCGTCTACAACGTGTCCAAGCACGCGGTGGTGTCGCTCAGCGAGACGCTGTACCAGGACCTGGCGCTGGTCACCGACCAGGTACGCGCCTCGGTGCTGTGCCCCTACTTCGTGCCGACCGGCATCACGCAGAGCCACCGCAACCGGCCGGGCGAACTGGGCGCCGACAAGCCCACCCGCAGCCAGCTGATCTCGCAGGCGATGACCGACAAGGCGGTCAGCGCCGGCAAGCTGACGGCGGCGGACGTGGCGCGCATGGTGTTCGAGGCCATGGACGAGGAGCGCTTCTACATCTTCAGCCACCCGCAGGCGCTCAAGGCCGTGCAGACGCGGTTGGAGGACGTGATGCAGCTGCGCAATCCGACCGACCCGTTCCAGGACAAGCCGGAGATCGGCGCGCGGCTGCGGGAGTCGCTGCGCGGCTGAGGGCCTGGGCAGCCCGAACGGCCCCTGACAGATCTGACAGGGACCACCCCTGGATGCGGGAGCGCCGGGACCCTGCGGCGAAGAGGCCGGGCCCACAATCCGCCCGTGGTCCCGCATTTCCTTCCCCGATGCCTGCGCGCGCCGCCGCGCCTGCTGCCGATGCTGGCGGTGGTGGTCGCGGCGTGGCTGGCGCTGGCGGGGCAGGGCCATGCCGACCCGCGCGACTGGCTCACCGCCGAGGAACGCGCCTGGGTGGCGCAGCATCCGGTGCTGCGCGTGGGCGGCTCGGCGAGCTACGGCCCCTTCACCTACGTCGATGAGGACGGGCACATTACCGGCCTGTCGCTGGACTACGCGCGGCGCCTGTCGGAGCTGACCGGGCTGCGTTTCGAGTTCCAGCCGCCGCAGACCTTCGCCGAGAACCTGGACGACCTGGCCAGCGGCGAGCTCGACGTGCAGATGTCGATGCGCGAGACGCCCGAGCGGGCGCAGCGCTTCGGCTTCACGCGGCCCTACATCACGGTGCCGGCGGTGCTGATACGGCGCGCCGGCGCGAGCGGCGACCCGCTGCGGCCCGGCGAGCCGGTGGCGGTGGCGCGCGGCTACGCGGTGGCGGAGTTCCTGCGGGACCGCTACGCGACCAATCCCCTGCAGGTGGAGATCGACGACCGCACCGTGCTGCGCCGGCTGGCCGGCGGCGAGGTCGGCGCCGCGGTGATGGACCTGGCCGGCGCGACCTACCTGATGCGGCGCGACGGCATCGGCAACCTGCGGGTGGTGGAGGACATCGGCTTCGCCTACGGGCTGGGCATCGGCTACCGGCGCGACTGGCCGATGCTGGGCCGCATCCTGGACAAGGCGCTGACGCGCATCGGCGACGACGAGCGGCAGGCGATCGCGGACCGCTGGATCACGCAGGACACGGCGGCGATGCGCTGGCAGCGCCGGGCGCTGTGGGGCGGCGGGGTCGCGCTGGCGCTGGTGCTGCTGGGGCTGGGCCTCACGCTGCTCTGGAACCGGGCGTTGCAGCGCCAGGTGCGGCTGCGTGGCGAGCTGCTGCAGCGCGAGCTCGGCGAGCGCATGCGGCTGCAGGACGCCGACCGGGCCCGCGAGCTGGCCGAGGTGACCAGCCGCACCAAGAGCGAGTTCCTCTCCCAGGCCAGCCATGAGCTGCGCACGCCGCTCAACGCGGTGCTGGGCTTCAGCCAGCTGCTGGCGCACGATCCGCAGCGGCCGCTCGACGAGACGCAGCGCGCGCGCCTGCGGCACATCGACGAGGCGGCCAAGCACCTGCTGGTGCTGATCGAGGACATGATGACGCTGTCGCGGGTCGAGGCGAACACGCTGACCGTGCAGTCGCTGCCGCTGCAGGCCGGGCCGCTGCTGCGGCGGGTGGTGGAGCTGGCGCAGCCGGCGGCGCAGGCCGCGGGCGTGGACCTGCGGATCGGCCTGACGCCGGAGGAGGACAGCACGCTGCCGATGGTCCAGGCCGATCCCATCCGGCTCGAGCAGGTGCTGCACAACCTGATCTCCAACGCGATCAAGTACAACCGGCGCGGCGGCTGGGTCCAGGTGCGCGCGAGCGCGGAGCCGCGCGGCTTCCGCATCGAGGTGGAGGACAACGGCATCGGCCTGAGCGTCGAGCAGCGGGCGCAGCTCTTCCAGCCCTTCAACCGGCTCGGGCGCGAGGAGCAGCCCGGCCATGGCATCGGGCTGGTGATCTGCAAGCAGCTGATGGACCGGATGGGCGGGCGCATCCTGGTCGACAGCGAGACCGGGCAGGGGTCCCGGTTCACGCTGGAGCTGCCGGCGGTGCCGGGCGTGGCCTGACAACGCCCGCACCACCGCACCGCCGCACCGCCGCGCCACTGCGCCACCGCATCGCTGCACAGCGGCGTTGGCTCATCGCGGCATCGCCGCACCGGCGCGGTCTGGCACACTGCGCGCCCTGCGCAGTACCCTCCCGACCATGCCCAATACTTCCTCTTCCCGCCGCGCCATCGTCATCGGCGGCGGCCCCGCCGGCCTGATGGCCGCGGAACGCCTGGCGCTCGCCGGTGTGTCGGTCGACCTCTACGACGCCATGGCGTCCGTCGGGCGCAAGTTCCTGCTCGCGGGCAAGGGCGGTCTCAACCTGACCCACTCGGAAGCGCGGCCCGACTTCGATACCCGCTACTACGAACGCCAGGCCGGCGTCGCCGCCTGGCTCGACCGCTTCGACGGCGAGGCGCTGCGGGCCTGGACGCAGGGACTCGGCGTCGAGACCTTCGTCGGCAGCTCGGGGCGTGTCTTTCCCAAGGACCTGAAGGCCGCGCCGCTGCTGCGCGCCTGGCTGTCGCGGCTGCGCGGGCAGGGCGTGCGCTTCCACATGCGGCATCGCTGGCTCGGCTGGGACGAGGCCGGCGGGGTGCGCCTGCGCTCGCCGGACGGCGAATCGACCGCGACCGCCGATGCGATCGTGCTGGCGCTGGGCGGCGCCTCCTGGCCCCAGCTGGGATCGGACGGCCAATGGGCGCCGCTGCTGGCGCAGGCCGGCGCGGCGGTGGCGCCGCTGCGCGCGGCCAACTGCGGCTTCGACCTCGGCGCGCCGCGCGAGGGCGCGGCGAGCGGCTGGTCGCCGTTCTTCGCCGAGCGCTTCGCGGGCCAGCCGGTCAAGCCGGTCGCGCTGAGCGCCGAGGGTGTGGACGGCCAGCGCTTCTCGCGCCAGGGCGAGTTCGTGGTGACCGCCTCCGGCATCGAAGGCTCGCTCGTTTATGCCGCATCCGCGCTGCTGCGCGAGCGCATCGCGCGCGATGGCGAGGCGCTCGTCCACCTCGACCTGCTGCCCGGCCGCGACGCGGCCTGGGTGGCGGAGCAGGTCGCCCATCCGCGCGGATCGCGCTCGATGTCCTCGCACCTGAAGAGCCGGCTGAACATCGAGGGCCTGAAGGCCGGCCTGCTGCACGAGGTGCTGACGAAGGAGGCCTACGCCGACGCGGCGGTGCTGGCGCGCACGCTCAAGGCGCTGCCGCTGCGCCTGGTGGCCGCTCGCCCGGTGGCCGAGGCCATCAGCACCGCGGGTGGCGTGACGCTGGAGTCGCTGGACGAGCGGCTGATGCTGAAGACCCGTCCCGGCGTGTTCCTCGCCGGCGAGATGCTGGACTGGGAGGCGCCGACCGGCGGCTACCTGCTGACGGCGTCGATGGCCAGCGGCGTCGTCGCGGGCGAGGGCGCCGCCGCGTTCCTGGCTAGCGGGGCGTGATCGTCGGCGGCTGAAGGGGCGCCGAGCCCCTCTGTCCGCCGGGTTGCCGAGCGGACGGGTCAGCCACCGGGCCGCCGTGTGGCGTGGACGGCACGCGGGGAAGCGTGCTGCCCGCCCGGGTCCTGGCCCGCCAGCCGTGGGCGGGCCCGAGGTGGGCCTTGGACGGGCCCGAGGCGGCCTCAGCCCGCCTTGTTCTTCAGCTTGCCCTTGGGCATCACGGACGTGACGGGCGCGACCGGACGGTCGGAGGATGTCTCCCGGGGGGCGCCGGTGTCCTTCTTGGGCTTCTTGTTGGCCTTGTCGTTGCGTTGCTCGCCTTTTGGCATGTCGTGGGCTCCTTCTTCAGCGGTCGTTGTCGTTCTGCGATCGTCGCCGCGCACGCAGGCAGGCCGGGCTGCGGCGACCGGCGCACTCTACTACCGCCAAGGCCGGTCCGCGCAGGCCTCGCGCGCGGCGCGACGCGACGCGCCGCCGGCTGCCGAGGCGTCAGCGCTTTGCGTTACCCTCTGCGCTCGGCGCGACCCGCTGGTGCGGGCTGTCCAGGCGCCGCCAGGGAGGATGGAATGGACGCAGCACCCGCGACGGGCGGACGCACCGTCCTGCTCGTCGACGACGATCACTCGCATCGCTACGCGCTCCGGCGCCGGCTGGAGCTGGCCGGATTCGCCGTCATCGAGGCCGCCGACGGGACCGCGGCGCTGCGGCTGGCGACCGGCGTGGACGCGATCATCCTCGACGTCCTGCTGCCCGACATCAGCGGCTACGAGGTTTGTCGCCAGCTCCGCGCGGGGGAGTCCGGCGCGGGGGTGCCTATCGTGCTGGTGTCCGGCGTCTACATCGCCGAGGACGACCAGGTCCGCGGCCTGCAAGGCGGCGCGGATGCATACCTCACGCGGCCGGTCGACGACGAGGTGCTGATCGCCAACCTGCATGCGCTGCTGCGCCAGCGCGACACGCTGCGGGCGCTGTCCGAGGCGCTCGAGCAGAAGCGGCGCGACGAGGAACGGGCACGCGACCTGTTCCTCGCGATCCTGGGCCACGACCTGCGCAATCCCCTCGACGCCATCGCCATGAGCAGCGAGCTGTTGGCGCGCGCGCCGGTCTCGGCGTCGACGACCCAGAAGATGGCCGCGCGCATCACCGCCGCTGCCCGGCGCATGGCGCACATGCTGGACGACATCCAGGACTACGCGCGCAGCCAGCTCGACGCGGAACTGCTGCTGCGGCGCGCGCCGCAGCGCCTGGGCGCGCTGGCCTCGGCCGCGATCGACGAGGTGCGCGGCGCCTATCCAGGCATCACGGTTGATGCCGTGCTGGAGACGTCGGATGAAGGCTGGTGGGATGGTGACCGGTTGGCGCGGGTCATCGCCAACCTGCTCCGCAATGCGGTGGAGCATGGGGCCGTGGGGCGGCCCATCGTCGTGCGCACCGAGGCTCGGGGCGCGTGGCGCCACCTGTCGGTGCGCAATGAAGGTGCGCCGATCCCGGACGAGGTCCGGGCCGGGCTGTTCGAGCCGCTGGTGCGCGGTGGGGCGCAGGCGCCCGCCGCGGGCAACATGGGCCTGGGGCTCTTCGTGTGCCGCGTGATCGTCGAGGCACACGGCGGGCGCATCGTGGTGGAGACCGGTGCCGCGGGCACCGAGTTCCGCATCGAGCTGCCCGCGCAGCCGTCCTGAGGGACGGCGCGGTCCGCTCAGATCACGCGGATGTTGGAGGCTTGCGGGCCCTTGGGGCCGTCCTTCGGCTCGAACTCGACCTTCGCGCCTTCGGCGAGGGTGCGGAAGCCGCCGGAGCTCTGGATCTCGCTGTGGTGGGCGAACAGGTCCTTGGAGCCGTCGGTCGGGGTGATGAAGCCGAAGCCCTTGTCGTCGCTGAACCACTTCACGGTGCCGGTCTTGGTCGTCATGGTGTTTCCTTTTTTGAAGAAGATGAACGGAGATACCCGGCACGCGGGCGCGCGCCGGGACAGACACACTCAAGAACCGTCAGCGGGGGGAATGCTGGGCAGGCCACGCGCGCGGGATCCGGGAGGACCGGCGGGGCTGCGGAAGAAGACCTCTGAAGAAAGGCCTTGCGCGAATCTATCGCGGCACTCTAGCACGCGCGGCTGACGGCCGGCCGGTGCAAAGTCGCACCGGCCGGCCGCTCGTGGCGCCGCGACCGCAGCCGCGGAGCGCCGCCGGATCACCGCTGGAGCGCGTCCCGCCTCACTGCGGTCGGTAGGTCACCTTCAGTTGGTAGTTGCCCGCCGAGTAGCCGTAGACCAGCACGTAGACATCGCCGTTGGCCGTCATCGTGACGCTGCAACCTTCGGTCGAGCTGGACCCGTCCGACTTGCAGGTGTAGCTGGACGTCGTCGGCACCGCGCCCTTGCGCACGTACAGGTCGATGTCGCCGGTGCCGGTGGTGCTGGCCGCGAGCGCGCCCCCGCTGGCCACCTTGAACGGTCCGAAGCTGCGGCTCTGGCCGCGCGTCAGGCTGCCGCTGAAGTTCTCGGTCCGGTCCACCGGCGGCGGCGTGCCCGGCCCGTCGCTGCCCAGCTCCACCGCATAGGCCGCGGCCATGCGCGCGAACTTCAGCGCATGGTCGGCCTGGCTGCCCATGTTGGCGTAGGTGTCGTTGGCGGTGTGGATGTAGGGGTTGGAACTGCTCATGCCGGCCTCGAAGGGCATGCTCGCGAAGTAGCCCTTGGCATTCCACGACGCATGGTCCGAGCAGGCGTAGCCGCAGCGGTCGGTCCCCACCCGCAGCGTCGGCAGGTAGGTCGCGATCACGTTGGACAGGAAGGTGTTCTGCCCGCTGTCGGTGTAATCGCTGAACAGGTAGATGTCGTTGGCCGCGCCCTTGTAGTTGGTCATGTCCAGCTGCAGCACGCCCACCACGTTGACGCCCGCCGCGGCGAAGCTGTTGGCGATCTCCTGCGAGCCGCGCAGGCCGACCTCCTCGGCGGCGTAGGCCATGAACTTGATCGTGCGGCGCGGCTTGTAGTTGGCCTGCACCAGGGCGCGCAGCACCTCGGTCAGGCTGGCCACGCCGGAGGCGTCGTCGTCGGCGCCGGGCGCGCGCATGGTCTCGCCCGAGCCGCCGGACTGGTTGATCGAGTCCAGGTGCGCGCCCATCACGATGACCTCGCTGCCGTTGTCGGTGCCCTGGATGGTGGCGATCACCGACTTCTGCGCCCAGTTCGGATGGCTGAACTGCTCGACGCTGATGTCGGTGCGACCGCCCGCCAGCGTCGTCCACTTCTGCCGCAGCCAGTTCGAGGCGGCGACGCCGCTGCTGCTGGTGTAGTAGCGGTTGGTGTTGGCGGACAGGTCGACGATGGTCTGCCCGATGTTGCTGGCCTGCATCTGCGACAGGATGGGCGTCACGACCGACTGCTGGTCGATCACGTAGCTGGGCCGCGAGGCCACCAGCGCCGCCGCCAGGCGCTGCGCGCCCACCGGCGTGCTGTGGCGCTGCAGCGAGGCCAGGCCCGCTTCCCGCGTCGGGTGGTACATGTAGCCGCCGCAGCGCTTGAGCTCCTCGTGGATCGAGTGGCTCAGCGAGGCGAGCACGTCCTCGTCGACCTCGACCAGGTGCAGGCCCTCGTTGCGCACGGCGCGCGCGGAGGCGGAGGCGCTGGCGGCCGCGAGCGCCGAGCCGTCCTGCGCCGCATCGGCCTGGACGCTGGCGACCGCGCGCGCGGCCGGACGGTGTTTCTGCAACTGGGCCAGCGCGGCGTCGCCGAGGCTGATCCAGACCTTCTCGCCCGCATGGGCCGGCGTGAGCGCGGCCATGCCGACGCACAGCGCGCTGAGGATGAAGAACTGACGCATGGATGGTTTCTCCAGGAATGGCGAAGCCGGCGCGCCGCACGAAGGCGGCGCGCCGGAGTCGGTTCAGGCGGGGATCAGTAAGTGGCGACCAGCGAGGTGCTCGTCACCGTCGCGTACGCGCTCAGCAGCACGTAGTAGGTGCCCGCGGTCGGCGACGAGAAGGTGATGGTCTCGGCATTGGTCGAGCCGATCGAGCGCTTGTCGTAGCTGGTGGTGGTCGGCGCGGAACCGCGCTTGACGTACAGGTCGCCATCGCCCGATCCGCCCGAGAGCTTGATCGTCAGCGTCGTGCGGCCCGCCGGCACGGCGATGCTGTACAGCTTGGTCGCGCCCTTGGCCAGCGAGATGCCGGTCACCGGCACGCCGGTGGTCAGCGGCGTCGCGGTCGGCGGCGGCGTGGTGCCGCTGCAGCTCACCCCCACGGTGGCGAAAGCCGCCGTCACGTCGGCCATCGCATAGCCGCGGTCGGTGGCCGCCTTCTCCACGCCGCAGGCACCCTGGTTGAAGGTGCTGTTGGCGGTCCAGTACAGGCGGTTGGCGTCGACCATGACCTCGAAGGCCTTGCGCGTGTTCCAGCCCGGCTTGTTGGCCAGCAGGTAGAACGCGCGGTTGTAGACGCCGCTCGAGTAGTGCACGTCCATGCCGCTGCGGTAGTTGGACGCATGGCCGATGGAGCTGCCATCGCGCGTGGGATCGTCGAAGTAGCGCAGCGCGCCGCTGCCCTTGAAGATCTGCGCGCCCACCAGCCAGTCGTTGCTGCCGTTGTTGCGGTAGTACTCGGCGGCTTCGCCGGCCATGTCGGAGAAGGCCTCGTTCATGCCGCCGGACTGGCCGGAGTACACCAGGCCCGAGTTCTGCTCGGTGAAGCCGTGGCTCACCTCGTGCGCCGACACGTCCAGCGAGACCAGCGGGTAGAAGGTGGTGCGGCCGTCGCCGAAGCTCATCGCCGTGCCGTCCCAGAACGCGTTCTCGTAGTTGCTGCCGTAGTGGACCCGCATGTACAGCGTGCCGGTCAGGGGCCGCAGGTTGAACCAGTCCCGGTACATGTTGAAGATCACGTTGCCGAAGAAGTGGGCATCGTTCAGCGGCGAGTAGGCGCCGTTGATCTGCTTGTACTCGTTGCGCGAGCAGGTGAACTGGAAGGGCGTGTTGCTGGCGCTGGTGCTGCCGTTGAGGTTGACCGTGATCACGTTGCCGGAATTCATCTGGCAGGTGTCGGTGACCTGCAGCGCCGGGTAGTCGGTGCCGTATTCGTAGCGGCCGGTCTTGGTGTTGCCGCCGGGGCCGGTGGCGTCACGGTGGGCCAGGCCTTCCCAGCGCTCCAGCACCGCGCCGGTGGTGGCGTCGATCATGAAGTGCGGGCGGCTGGGCTCCTGGCGGTCATGCCGCATGAAGGACACCAGGTAGAACAGCTGCGCCTTGCCGTTGGCATTGAGCCGGACGTACAGCTTGGACTGCTCGTTCTCGGTCAGCACCGCATTGACGGCACCCTTGGCCTGGGCCAGCGCGCCCTGCGCGGTCAGGCCGGGCTGCACCGTGTTCAGGTCCTGCTGGATGTTGGTCAGCAGGCTGCCGGAGTAGCGCGAGGTGCCGGCGTTGGTGTCGCGGTGCTCCACGACGCCTTCGCCCCAGACGGGCACGCCCTGGTGGTACTGCTGGTGACGGGTGACGACCTTGCCGCTGGGGTAGGTCTGGCTGCGCACGGCCTGCAGGTCGCTGGCCGCGAGTCCCAGCGCGGTGCCCGCGTTCTGGGGAGCGCTCGACGCGCGCAGGGTGGTGTTCACCGGAGACTGGTCGTCGAGCAGGACGCGATCCGCCGCCAGGGCCTGGCAGGCGGCGGTAGCCGCGGCGGCCATGATGCTGACGCGCAGGAAACGCTGGATGAATGCCTGTGTCATATCGCCTCTTTCTTACGTGATGGATCGGTGAGATCTCCCGAAGAAATGGCCGGACTCGCTCGGGTGGGAACGGGACGGCCTCCTCTGTTCGCGGCCCGTGGTGAGGCCGTTCCAGATGTTCTTGGAGGTGCGGCAGGCGCCGCGTCCCGAGGTGTCGCCGGTTGCCTCGGAGGGCCCGAGGTCGTGGTCTTGCTGTGGCTGGTCCGGACGACTGCGCGAATGTAGGGGCTCCGGCGTCCGCGATGGCCTGTCAGGACTGACATCCGGTGTAACCCTTGCAACAAGCGGGATGGGCACGCCGGTGGCTGGCGTGCGCGCGATAGGCGAGGATGGCCCCCGCCGCGACCCCGATCCAGAGGACACGCCAGGAACCGGGGACCATTCAGCTTTTGCAGGAGACGCCCACCATGTCGCCCATGGACACGACACCCACTGCGCCCGGCGCCCCCGATGTCCCCACCGCCGCAGGTCCCGCTGCCGCCGCCGGGGCCACGGGCTGGCGCACCCACGAGGTCACCAACCAGGTCGACGAACTGGCCGGGCATTCGCCGCTGGCCATCGACCCGGCGCTGCGCGAGGCGCTCGCGCGTGCCGGCGCGGACGCCTTCGTGCCGGGCCTGGCGGAGTACGCGAGCTGGCTCGGCCGTCCCGAGACCCAGGCCATCGCCGAGCGCATCAACCGGGTGACGCCGACGCTGGAGAGCTTCGACAAGCGCGGCCGGCGCATCGACCGCGTCGAGTTCGATCCCGGCTGGCATGCGCTGCTCGCCGCCTACCGGCGGGCGGACCTGGTCGCGATGCCGCTGCGCGACGAACGCCCCGGCCGCTGGGCGGCCTGGGCCGCGGGCTTCTACCTGCACGGGCAGATCGAGGCCGGCACGCTCTGCCCGGCGACGATGACGCAGGCCAGCATCCCGGTGCTGCGGCGCGAGCCGGCGCTGTGGGCGGCGCTGCGCGAGCAGCTCCTGAGCACCGACTACGACGGCCGCGACCTGCCGCTGGCGGACAAGCGCTCGATCTGGCTGGGCATGGGCATGACGGAGAAGCAGGGCGGCTCCGACGTGCGCGCCAACACGACCCGCGCCGAGCCGGTGGGCGCCGGCGGCCGCGGCGCCGACTACCGGCTCACCGGGCACAAGTGGTTCTTCTCCGCGCCGATGTGCGACGCCCATCTGGTCGTGGCCAAGACACCGGACGGCGCGCCGGGCTGCTTCTTCGTGCCGCGCTGGCGCCCGGACGGCACGAAGAACGCGGTCCACATCCAGCGCCTCAAGGACAAGGTCGGCAACCGCAGCAATAGCAGCTCCGAGGTCGAGTTCCAGGACGCCCACGGCGTGCTGATGGGCGAGGAGGGCCGCGGCATCCCGACCATCATCGAGATGGCGACCTACACGCGGCTGAACTGCGTCGTCGGCAGCGCGGCGATGCTGCGCCAGGCGCTGGTGCAGGCGCTGCACTACGCGCGCCACCGCAGCGCCTTCGGCAGGCGCCTGGCGGCGCAGCCGCTGATGCGGGCGGTGCTGGTGGACCTGGCGCTGGAGAGCGAAGCGGCGATGCAGCTGAGCCTGCGGCTGGCGCAGGCCTTCGAGCGCCAGGACGATCCCGGCGAGCGCACCTGGATGCGGCTGGTGACGCCGGCGGCGAAGTTCTGGGTCTGCAAGCGCGCCGTCGAGCTGACCGGCGAGGCGATGGAGGTGCTCGGCGGCAACGGCTACATCGACGACGGCGTCATGGGCCGGCTCTACCGCGAGGCGCCGGTCAACTCGATCTGGGAGGGCTCGGGCAACGTGATGTGCCTGGACGTGATGCGCGCCGTCGCCCGCGACCCGCAGGCCTTCCTCGCGCTGCTGGACGGGCTGGACGAGGCGCTGCGCGACGACGCGCCGGCGCGCGCGGAGCTGGATGCGCTGCGGGCGATGCTCGCCACGCCGCCGGACCAGCTGGAGGCGCTGGGCCGCCGCTTCGCGTCGCGGCTGGTGCTGCTGGCGCAGGCGGCGCTGCTGCGGGCGCATGCGCCGGCCTTCGTTGCCGACGCCTTCATCGCGAGCCGTTTCGATCCGCATTGGGGCGCGGTGGCGGGGGCGCTCGACCTGGGCGGCCTCGATGCCGACGCGGTGCTGCACAGGGCCTTCCCGGCGTGACCTAAACTCGCGCGCTTTCGTTGCTTTCCCGGGCCTTCGGCCCCGTCGCTGTTTTGGACAAGATCCTCCTCCAGATTGCCGCCGAGCTGAAGGTTCGCCCGGCCCAGGTCAACGCCGCCGTGGAGCTGCTCGACGGCGGGGCCACCGTCCCGTTCATCGCCCGCTATCGCAAGGAAGCCACCGACGGCCTCGACGACATCCAGTTGCGCGAGCTGGAAGCCCGATTGAGCTACCTGCGCGAGCTCGAGGACCGCCGCGAGGCGGTGCTCAAGTCCATCGAGGAGCAGGGCAAGCTGACGCCGGAGCTGGCCGCCGCCATCGCCGCGGCGCCGACCAAGCAGGAGCTCGAGGACCTCTACCTCCCCTACAAGCAGAAGCGCCGCACCAAGGGCCTGATCGCCCGCGAGGCTGGCCTGGAGCCGCTGGCCGACAAGCTCTTCGCCGATCCGTCGCTGGATCCGATGACCGAGGCGGCGGCCTTCCTCAATCCCGATGCCGGCTTCGCCGATGCCTACGCGGTGCTGGACGGCGTGCGCGACCTGCTGTCCGAGCGCTGGGCCGAGGACGCCGTGCTGATCGGCAAGCTGCGCGAATGGCTGTGGGAGGAGGGCCTGTTCAAGTCGAAGCTGATGGACGGCAAGGACGAGAACAACCCCGACATCTCCAAGTTCCGCGACTACTTCGACTACGCCGAGCCGATCCGCACCGTGCCCTCGCACCGCGCGCTGGCCGTCTTCCGCGGCCGCACGCAGGAGTTCCTCGACGCCAAGCTGGCGCTCGACGAAGAGCTGGTGCCCGGTCAGCCCTCGCTGGCCGAAGGCCGCATCGCGCGCCACCTCGGCTGGAGCCACGCCAAGCGCGCCGGCGATGAGCTGATCCGCAAGACCGTCGCCTGGACCTGGAAGGTCAAGCTGTCGCTGAGCCTGGAGCGCGACCTGTTCGCCCGCCTGCGCGAGGAGGCCGAGAAGGTCGCGACCAAGGTCTTCGCCGAGAACCTGCGCGACCTGCTGCTGGCCGCACCGGCCGGCAAGCGCGTCGTGATGGGCCTGGACCCCGGCATCCGCACCGGCGTGAAGGTCGCCGTGGTCAGCGACACCGGCCGCGTGCTCGACACCTCGACCGTCTATCCGCACGAGCCCAAGCGCGACTGGGAAGGCTCGATCCACACGCTGGGCCGGCTGTGCGCCACGCACGGCGTCAACCTGATCGCGATCGGCAATGGCACCGCCTCGCGCGAGACCGACAAGCTCGCCGCCGACCTGATCAAGCGCATCCAGTCGATGTCGCCGGAGACGGTGATCGAGAAGGTCGTCGTCAGCGAGGCCGGCGCGTCGGTGTACTCGGCGTCGGAATTCGCGTCCAAGGAGCTGCCCGATCTCGACGTCTCGCTGCGCGGCGCCGTGTCGATCGCGCGCCGCCTGCAGGACCCGCTGGCGGAGCTGGTGAAGATCGATCCGAAGTCCATCGGCGTCGGCCAGTACCAGCACGACGTCAACCAGAGCGAACTCGCGCGCACGCTGGACGCGGTGGTCGAGGACTGCGTGAACTCGGTGGGCGTCGACCTGAACACCGCGTCCGCGCCGCTGCTGTCGCGCGTGTCCGGCCTCTCGGCCGGCGTGGCCGCCTCCATCGTGCGCTGGCGCGATGCCAACGGCGCGTTCCGCAACCGGCAGCAACTGCTCGACGTCACCGGCCTGGGGCCCAAGACCTTCGAGCAGGCGGCCGGCTTCCTGCGCATCCGCGACGGCGACAACCCACTGGACGTGAGCGGCGTGCACCCCGAGACCTATCCGGTGGTGGAACGCATCCTCGCCAAGGTCGAGCGCCCGATCACCGACGTGATGGGCAAGTCCGACGTGATCCGCGCGCTGAAGCCGGAGGCCTTCGCCGACGAGCGCTTCGGCGCGATCACGGTGAAGGACATCCTCGGCGAGCTGGAGAAGCCCGGCCGCGACCCGCGTCCGGACTTCAAGGTCGCGCGCTTCAACGACGGCGTCGAGGACATCAAGGACCTGAAGGAGGGCATGGTGCTGGAGGGCACGGTGTCCAACGTGGCGCAGTTCGGCGCCTTCGTCGACCTGGGCGTGCACCAGGACGGCCTGGTCCACGTCAGCCAACTGGCCAACAAGTTCGTCAACGATGCCCGCGAGGTCGTGAAGACCGGCGACATCGTCAAGGTCAAGGTGCTGGAGGTCGACCTGGCCCGCAAGCGCATCTCGCTGACGATGAAGCTGGACGCACAGGCGCCGCGCGGCGGCGCGAAGGCGGACAACAGCTTCCGCCCCGCCGGTCGCAACGAGCGCCAGGGCGGCGGTCGCCCGCAGCAGGCCGCGCAGCCGCAGGGCGGCGCCATGGCCGCGGCCTTCGCCAAGCTCAAGCGCTGATCCGCGGCGGGCGAGGAGACCGGGCGCTGTTCGCCCCGGCCCCGCCGCCGTGGCGACTCCCGCCGCGCCGGGGCCGGCCGGCCATGCCGTCCGCGGCGTCGAATCGCGTTTGATCCCACATTTTTCGCGGCCGGTCGCAGCCGAGGTGTCAGAACGGGCGGCGTGCAGCTACGCTGCGCGCCGTTTACCGTCAATGACAAAAGTCGACACATCGCCATCGTGTCGACACGAATCTCGGGAGCCCCCTTGAAGACCCACGCCATCGCCAGGGCCTGTGCCCTTGTCTGCCTGACCGTCGCCCTGCCCGCGGTGTCCGCCTGGGCCCAGGAAGCGCCCCCGGGCATGGGCAACGAGCCGGCCGCGGGCCGCCGCCTGGATCGCGTCGAGATCACCGGCCGCGCCAACGATTCGGACCTGCGCCGCCGCGCGCCGGTGGCCAAGCAGGTCTACGGGCGCGAGGAGCTGGACCGCTACGGCGACACCAGCGTGGCCGACGTGCTCAAGCGGCTGCCCGGCGTCAACGTGGCCGACGGCGCCCCCCGCATGCGCGGCCTGGGCTCGGGCTACACGCTGATCCTGATCAACGGCGATCCGGCGCCCCCGGGCTTCAAGCTGGACCAGCTGGATCCGGCGCAGGTCGAGCGCATCGAGGTCACCAAGGGCCCCAGCGCCGACCAGAGCGCACAGGCCGTGGCCGGCGCGATCAACATCATCCTGAAGGAGGCGCCGCGCGTGTCGCAGCGCGACCTGCGCATCGGCGCCGGCTACAACATCAACCATCCGGTCCCCTCGGCCACCTTCACCTTCGGCGAGCGCTTCGGGCCGGTCTCGCTGTCGGTGCCGGTGTCCGCCTTCCAGTGGCTGCAGGAGATGCGTTCCTCGACCGAGCGCAACGGCACCGACCTGAACGACCAGCCGGTCGTCGCCGCGCAGCACGGCAAGATGCGCAACTGGGGCCACGCCTTCAACTCCGCGCCGCGCGCGACCTGGAAGATCAGCGACGACGAGAGCGTGTCGCTGCAGGGCTTCGCGCAGAAGGGCTGGTGGAACAACTCGGTCCGCCTGGTGCCGGACGGCCAGTACAAGACACCGCGCCTGGATGACGACAGCGACAACCAGGGCGTCTGGCAGATGCTGCGCGCCAACCTGCAATGGAACAACCGCTTCAGCGAGACGCAGAAGTGGGAGCTCAAGGCCGGCGTGCAGGATGCGAAGAACCACATCGAGAACCACACGCTGAACGCGGCCGCGCCGGTGGACGCGGTGATCGACAGCCGCGACCGCAGCCTGACCCAGGCCGGCAAGTACAGCCAGATCCTGGGCGACGAGCACACGGTGACACTGGGCTGGGACTTCGAGTTCCGCAAGCGCGACGAGATCCGCGACACCACCGTGGCCGGCGGCGAGCAGCTGCCGGCGCTCAACGGCGAGAACTTCGGCGCGCGCATCCGCCGCCAGGCCTTCTTCATCCAGGACGAGTGGGAGATCAACCCGCAGTGGTCGACCTACTTCGGCCTGCGCCATGAGCGCATCGTCACCACCAGCCGCGGCGTCGCGACCGATGCGCGCAACAGCTCCAGCGTGCTGTCGCCGCTGTGGCACCTGACCTACAAGCTGGACCCGAAGGCGCGCGACATGATCCGCGCCAGCCTGACGCGCAGCTACAAGGCGCCGGAGCTGACGCAGATGCTGGGCCGCTACACGCTGAACAGCAAGTTCCCCGACCCCGGCCAGGCCAACGACGAACTCAATCCCGACCGCGTCGGCAATCCGGGCCTCAAGCCGGAACTCGCCACCGGCCTGGACATCGCCTACGAGAAGTACCTGAGCGGCGGCAGTCTCTTCAGCGTCGGCCTGTTCCACCGCAACATCAGCCAGTTGATCCGCAACGTCGTGACGCTGGATCCGGCCAGCGCGCTGGTGCCGGTGCCGCGCTACGTGATCCGCCCGACCAACTTCTCCAGCGCCACCACCAGCGGCATCGAGCTGGAGCTCAAGGGCCGCGCCGGCGAGCTGTTCCCGTCGCTGTTCGAGGCCAGGACGCCGCTGAACCTGCGCAGCTCGTTCAGCGTCTACCGCTCGCGGGTGAAGGCCGTGTCCGGGCCGGACAATCGCCTGGACCAGCAGCAGCCCTGGACCGCCAACCTGGGCTTCGACTACCGCTTCAGCGGCGTGCCGGTCACCACCGGCGCCAACCTGAACTACACGCCGGTCTACACGGTCCGCCAGACCGACCGCCAGCAGGTCGAGTTCTCGCGCAACCGCGGCCTGGACGTCTTCGCCCAATGGATGGTCAACCCCAAGACCTCGGTCCGCTTCTCGGCCAATAATCTCTTCCCGCTCGACGCGCGGGCCGAGACCACGCTGGCCAATGGCGACTACTACGCCACCGGCCGCAGCCTCAAGCCCTGGTTCCAGCTCAACCTGGAAATGAAGCTCTGAGCCTGACGATCAGGCGAGGAGCGACCGGCCGCGTCGGGTGTCGTTGCCCCATGAAAGGACGAACCGCCCGATGCAGGCCTTGCAGATCCTCGCCGGACCCCGTGCGCGCCAACGGCTGCGCGACCATGGCCTGCGCGCCGCCGACGTGCGCGCCGTGCCCGGCGCGGCCGGCGGCCCCAAGGGGCTGATCCTCAGCGCGCTCGACGCCCATCTGTTCGGGGAGTTCCTCCCGTCCGGCGGCCAGGAGGTGCACCTGCTGGGCGCCTCGATCGGCGCCTGGCGCATGGCCACCGCCTGCCTGAGCCGCGACGCCGCCGGTTGCCGCGCCGAGTTCGAGCGCCTCGCCCACGACTACGCCCACCAGGACTACGAGTCCGAGCCCGGCAAGCGCCCGAGCGCCGCGACCGTCACCCGCGCCTTCTCGCAGAAGCTGGCCGAGATCTTCGGCGGGCGCGAGGCCGAGGTGCTCGCCCATCCCCAGTTCCGGCTGCATGTGTTCACCTCGCGCGGGAAACATGTGCTCGGGCGGGAAGGGCGGCTGCGCACGCCGCTGGGCTACCTCGGCGCCTTCGCGGCCAATGCGATGTCGCGCCGCGCGATGGGCGCCTGGCTGGAGCGGGTGGTGTTCTCCGACAAGCGCTCGCCGCTGCCGATGCCGCTCGCCGATTACCGCAGCCATCAGGTCGCGCTGGACGCCGGCAACCTCAAGCCCAGCCTGCTGGCGAGCTGCTCCATCCCGTTCTGGCTGCAGGCCGTGCACGACATCGAAGGCGCGCCCGCCGGCGCCTACTGGGACGGCGGCATCACCGACTACCACCTGCACCTGAACTACGCGGCGATGGTGGGCGACGGCATCGCGCTCTATCCGCATTTCCAGTCGAGCGTGATTCCCGGATGGCTGGACAAGGCGCTCAAGCACCGGCACCGCACCAGCGCCTTCCTCGACAACGTCGTGCTGCTGACGCCCAACCCCGAGTGGGTGAAGACGCTGCCCAATGGCAAGCTGCCCGACCGCAACGACTTCCAGCGCTACCTGAACGACGTGCCGGGCCGCGCCCGCGACTGGCTGCGCGCGGTGCGCGAGGGCGAGCGCCTGCGCGACGAATTCCAGGAGGCCTGCAGCCGCCCGTCGCTCGACATCCAGGCGCTCTGAGCTACACTGCCGCCTTCATTTCTTTTTCCAACAAGGACCGGGAAAGGCGAATCGGTTATGACACCGCGGACTAGCACCTCCACTGCGAAGGTTTGAGCGGCCGCGGCTCGTCACGTCTTTTCCCCTGCTGTCCGGAAACAGTCAGCACCCCAGATCAAGCGCGGCAAGTGGCCGCGCTTTTTGTTTTCTGGAGTACCCGAACATGTCCCAAATTTCCATCCAACTGCCCGACGGTTCCAAGCGCGAGTTCCCGCAGCCGGTGACCGTCGCCGAGGTGGCCGCCTCGATCGGCACGGGCCTGGCCAAGGCCGCGCTGGCCGGCCGCGTCGGCGCGGGCGAGAACGCCCGGCTCGTCGACACGAGCTTCCTCATCGACCAGGACACGCAGCTGGCCATCGTCACGGACAAGGATCCGGACGGGCTGGAGGTGATCCGCCACTCGACGGCCCACCTGCTGGCCTACGCGGTCAAGGAGCTGTTCCCCGACGCCCAGGTCACGATCGGCCCGGTCATCGAACACGGCTTCTATTACGACTTCTCCTACAAGCGTCCGTTCACGCCCGAGGACCTCGCGGCGATCGAGGCCAAGATGGCCGAGCTCGCGAAAAAGGACGAGAAGGTGACGCGCTCGGTGCTGCCGCGCGACGAGGCGGTGCAGTACTTCAAGGGCATCGGCGAGGCCTACAAGGCCGAGATCATCGAGAGCATCCCGGCCGACCAGGACGTGTCGCTCTACGCCGAGGGCGGCTTCACCGACCTGTGCCGCGGCCCGCACGTCCCGTCCACCGGCAAGCTCAAGTTCTTCAAGCTGATGAAGGTGGCGGGCGCCTACTGGCGCGGCGACCACCGCAACGAGCAGCTCCAGCGCATCTACGGCACGGCCTGGGCGACGAAGGACGACCTGGCCAACTACCTGCGCATGCTCGAGGAAGCCGAGAAGCGCGACCACCGCAAGCTCGGCAAGGAGCTGGAGCTCTTCCACATCGACGAGCACGCGCCGGGCGTGGTGTTCTGGCATCCCAAGGGCTGGACGGTGTGGCAGGAAGTCGAGCAGTACATGCGCCGCGTGTACCGCGACAACGGCTACCAGGAAGTGAAGGGCCCGCAGCTGCTCGACAAGACGCTGTGGGAGGCCACGGGCCACTGGGACAAGTACCGCGACAACATGTTCACGACGGAATCGGAGAAGCGCGATTACGCGCTCAAGCCGATGAACTGTCCCGGTCACATCCTGATCTTCAAGCACGGCATCAAGAGCTACCGCGATCTGCCGCTGCGCTTCGGCGAGTTCGGCCAGTGCCATCGCAACGAGCCCACGGGCGGCCTGCACGGCATCATGCGCGTGCGCGGCTTCACGCAGGACGACGGCCACATCTTCTGCACGGAAGACCAGATCCTGGCCGAATGCGTGGCGTACACGGCACTGTTGCAGAAGGTCTACAAGGACTTCGGTTTCGAGAACATCATCTACAAGGTCGCGACGCGCCCCGAGGCGCGCATCGGCTCCGATGAGGTCTGGGACAAGGCCGAGTTCGCGCTGATGGAGTCGCTGCGCGCCTCCGGCGTGGAATTCATCATCGCCCCCGGCGATGGCGCCTTCTACGGTCCGAAGATCGAATACACGCTCAAGGACGCGATCGGCCGCCAGTGGCAGTGCGGCACGATGCAGGTCGACTTCTCGATGCCGGGCCGCCTGGGTGCCGAGTACGTCGGCGAGGACGGCGAGCGCCGCACGCCCGTGATGCTGCATCGCGCGATCGTCGGCAGCCTGGAGCGTTTCATCGGCATCCTGATCGAGCAGCACGCCGGCGCGCTGCCCGTCTGGCTGGCGCCGACGCAGGTGGTTGTCGCGAATATCACGGACGCCCAGGCGGATTACGTTTCAGACATTGTGAAATCGCTGCAAAAACAAGGGCTTAGGGTCCAGGCCGATTTGCGCAATGAAAAGATCACGTATAAAATCCGCGAGCATTCGCTGCAAAAAGTCCCGTTCATCCTCGTCGTCGGCGACAAGGAAAAGGCGAACGGCGCGGTTGCAGTGCGCGCCCGAGGCAACCAGGATCTGGGCGTGATGTCGCTGGAGGACTTCGTCTCGAAGCTCTCGACGGCCATCGCGGACAAAGCCTGAGTCGGGCGCTTTTTGCGTTTATTGATCTCTTCGGACCCTTGCCAAGGCCCGTTTAAAGGTAACCACCATCGCTACTTTTGCTGACCGTCGTGCGATTCCGGAGCGCAAGCACCGCCTGAACCGCGAAATCACCGCTTCCGAAGTCCGTCTGAATGGCCCGGAGAACGAGCCGATCGGCATCGTCTCGATCCAGGAAGCGCTCCGGATGGCCGGTGACCTGGACGTCGATCTGGTTGAGATTGCCGCGACAGCGGTCCCGCCGGTCTGCCGGTTGATGGACTACGGCAAGTTCAAGTACCAGGAGCAGAAGCGCGCGGCGGAAGCCAAGTCCAAGCAGAAGGTCATCGAGGTCAAGGAAGTCAAGTTCCGTCCGGGCACGGACGAAGGCGACTACCAGATCAAGATGCGCAACCTGCGCCGCTTCATCGCGGAGGACGGCGACAAGGGCAAAGTCACGCTGCGCTACCGCGGTCGCGAGATCACCCACCAGGACATCGGCATGCGCATGCTCGAACGCATCCGCGATGAACTGGCGGACGTGGCGGTGGTGGAGCACATGCCCAAGCTCGAAGGTCGTCAGATGATCATGGTGCTGGCGCCGAAGAAGCGCAGCTGATGCGCCGGGCCGGCCCGCGGGTCGGCCCTCACCTCGCAAGGGGTGCAAACAGAACCGGGCTGCGGCCCGGTTCTGTTTGCAAGGCGTTGTTCTTGCAGACCTGGCCTGTCGATCTGGTCGTCGACAGGCTCATTAGTCTCCTGCAGGCCAGGCAAGTACTCCGGAACCCGGGGTCGCCTGCAGGGACGCACATAGAAGGAGCAGTCATGCCCAAGATGAAGACCAAGAGCAGCGCGAAAAAGCGTTTTCGCGTTCGTCCGGGTGGCACCGTCAAGCGCGGTCAGGCGTTCAAGCGCCACATCCTGACCAAGAAGACCACGAAGAACAAGCGCCAGCTGCGTGGCGCCACGACCGTGCATGAGACCAACATGGGCCACATCGCCGCGATGCTGCCCACCGCTGGTCTGTAATCCAGCAGTAGACAAGGAGATACAACATGCCTCGCGTCAAACGTGGTGTCACCGCACGTGCTCGTCACAAGAAGGTCCTGGCTCTGGCCAAGGGCTTCCGTGGTCGTCGCAAGAACGTCTTCCGCATCGCCAAGCAGGCGGTGATGAAGGCGGGCCAGTACGCCTACCGTGACCGCCGTGCCAAGAAGCGCGTGTTCCGCCAGCTGTGGATTGCCCGTATCAACGCGGCAAGCCGTGGCCTGGGTCTGAGCTACAGCAAGTTCGTGGCCGGCCTGAAGAAGGCCCAGATCGACATCGACCGCAAGGTCCTGGCCGATCTCGCCGTCAACGATCCTGCTGGTTTTGCCAGCATCTTCGCCAAGGTGAAGGCCGCTCTGGCTTAATTGCCAAGGTCCGTTTGCGGGTGCTCGCCCGTGGACGGACTGGCAACTCCGGCGTTGCCGGAGTCGCCCTTTTCAAAGGCCGACACCCTGGTGTTCGGCCTTTTTTCATTCCGGCGCGGTGGTGCGATGTTCGCCATTTCACTGTCGCGCCCTTCGATTTCCGCCAACGACGCCAGATGCCGCATCGGCGCCCCGCGATGAACGACCTCGATCAACTGCTGCAACAGGCCACCGGCGATTTCGCCGCCGCCACGACTCCCGCTGACCTGGAGAACGCCAAGGCCCGCTTCCTGGGCAAGACCGGCCAGGTCACCGAGCTGATGAAGGGCATGGCCGCGCTGTCCGTCGAGGAGAAGAAGACCCGCGGCGCGCAGATCAACCAGCTCAAGCAGGGCATCGAGGCCGCGCTGACCGCGCGTCGCCAGGCGCTGGCGGATGCCGAACTCGAGAAGCAGCTCAAGGCCGAGGCGCTGGACGTGACGCTGCCCGGTCGCCAGCGCGGCACCGGCGGCCTGCACCCGATCACGCGGGCGATGGAGCGCATCGAGGCCATCTTCGGCTCGATGGGCTTCGACGTGGCCGACGGCCCGGAAATCGAGAACGACTGGTTCAACTTCACCGCGCTGAACACGCCCGAGGACCATCCGGCCCGCTCGATGCATGACACCTTCTACATCGAAGGGGGCCATGTCTTGCGCACGCACACCAGCCCGATGCAGATCCGCTACGCGGTGCAGCACGTCAAGAAGCATCGTGCGCTGATTGACGCCGGCCAGCCGATGCCCGAGATCCGCGTGATCGCGCCGGGCCGCACCTACCGCGTCGACAGCGACGCGACGCATTCGCCGATGTTCCACCAGGTCGAGGGCCTGTGGGTCGGCGAGAACATCAGCTTCAAGGACCTCAAGTCCGTCTACGTGAACTTCATGCAGCAGTTCTTCGAGACGACGGACATGGAGATCCGTTTCCGCCCCAGCTACTTCCCGTTCACCGAGCCCAGCGCCGAGATCGACATGATGTTCGGCTCCGGTCCGCTCAAGGGCCGCTGGCTGGAGGTGTCGGGCTCGGGCCAGGTGCACCCGCAGGTGATCCGCAACATGGGCCTCGATCCCGAGCGCTACATCGGCTTCGCCTTCGGCTCGGGCATCGACCGCCTGGCCATGCTGCGCTACGGCGTCAATGACCTGCGCCTGTTCTTCGACGGCGACCTGCGCTTCCTGTCGCAGTTCAAGTAAGCACGGCTGTCAGTCGCCTAGAGAGCAAGAGAGAAACACATGCAATTCCCTGAGAGCTGGCTGCGGGCCTTCTGCAATCCCGCGCTGAACACGCAAGAACTGGCCGAGCTGCTGACCATGTCCGGCCTGGAGGTCGAAGAGCTGCGCCCGGTGGCGCCGCCGTTCCACGGCATCGTCGTGGCGGAGATCGTCGAAGCCTTGCAGCATCCCGACGCGGACCGCCTGCGCGTGTGCAAGGTCAACGCCGGCGGCCCCGAGCTGCTGCAGATCGTCTGCGGCGCGCCGAACGCGCGCGTGGGCATCCGCGTGCCGCTGGCCACGATCGGCGCCGAGCTGCCCCCGGGCGAGGACGGCAAGCCCTTCAAGATCGGCAAGGGCAAGCTGCGCGGCGTCGAGAGCTTCGGCATGCTGTGCTCGGCCCGCGAGCTGAAGCTGTCCGAGGACCATGGCGGCCTGCTCGAGCTGGCCGCGGACGCGCCGCTGGGCGAGGACATCCGCAAGCACCTGAACCTGGACGACACGCTGTTCACGCTGAAGCTGACGCCGAACCTGGCGCACGCGCTGAGCGTCTACGGCATCGCCCGTGAAGTGGCCGCACTGACCGGCGCGCCGCTGATCGCGCCGGAGATCCAGCCCGCCGCCGTCGCCAACGACGCCAAGCTGCCGGTGCGCATCGAGGCGCCGGACCTGTGCGGACGCTTCTCGGGCCGCGTGATCCGCAACGTCGACACGAAGGCCAAGACCCCGCAGTGGATGGTCGACCGCCTGGCCCGCTGCGGCCAGCGCTCGGTGTCGCCGCTGGTGGACATCTCGAACTACGTGATGTTCGAGCTGGGCCGCCCGTCCCACATCTTCGACCTGGACAAGATCCATGGCGAACTGATCGTGCGCTGGGGCAGGAAGGGGGAGCAGCTCAAGCTGCTCAACGGCAACACCATCGAGGTCGACGAGCAGGTCGGCGTGATCGCCGATCGCGAGGAGGTCGAGTCGCTGGCCGGCATCATGGGCGGCGACGCCACCGCCGTCTCCGACGACACGAAGCACATCTATGTCGAGGCCGCGTTCTGGTGGCCGAAGGCGGTGATGGGGCGCTCGCGCCGCTACAACTTCTCGACCGACGCCGGCCATCGCTTCGAGCGCGGCGTCGATCCGGCCGGCACCGTCGATCACATCGAGCGCATCACGCAGCTGATCCTGTCCATCTGCGGCGGCCCGGAAACGACGTGCGGCCCGATGGACGACCAGACCACGCAACTGCCCGAGCGCAAGCCGGTCGCGCTGCGCGTCGAGCGCGCCGCCAAGGTCATCGGCATGCCGGTCACGCAGGCCGACTGCGAAGGCGTGTTCCAGCGCCTGGGTCTGGCGTTCACGTCGGCGCCGGGCGTGATCACGGTGACGCCGCCGTCGTTCCGCTTCGACCTGCAGATCGAGGAGGACCTGATCGAGGAAGTCATCCGCGTGCTGGGTTATCCGAAGCTGCCGTCGACGCCGCCGCTGGCGCCGGTGGTCGGCAAGGTGCGCACCGAATCGCGCCGCGCGACGCACGCGCTGCGTCACGCGATGGCCGGCCTGGGTTACTTCGAGACCATCAACTTCAGCTTCGTCGAGGCGCGCTGGGAGCAGGAGCTCGCCGGCAACGCCAACCCGATCCAGCTGCTGAACCCGATCGCCGCGCCGCTGGCGGTGATGCGCACCTCGCTCATGGGCTCCCTCGTGCAGGTGTTGCGCAACAACCTGTCGCGCAAGGCGCCGCGCGTGCGCGTGTTCGAGATCGGCCGCGTGTTCCTGCGCGACGCCTCGGTGCAGGAAAGCGACACCACGATCGCCGGCATCGCGCAGCCGATGCGCCTGGCCGGCCTGGCCTGGGGGCCGGCGGACCAGCAGCAATGGGCGCAGAAGGACCGCGCCGTCGACTTCTTCGATGTGAAGGGCGACCTGGAAGCGCTGTTCGCGCCGCGCGCGCTGAGCTTCGAAGCGGCTGCCCATCCCGCGCTGCATCCGGGCCGCAGCGCCCGTGTGCTGCTGGACGGTGTCGAGATCGGCGTGATCGGCGAGCTGCATCCGAAGTGGCGCCAGGGCTACGAACTGCCGTCGGCGCCGGTGCTGTTCGAGCTGTCGCTGGACGCGGTGCTGGCGCGCACGCTGCCGCAGGGCCAGGGCGTGCCGCGCCTGCAGGCGGTGCAACGCGATCTGGCGCTGATCGTCAATGAGCAGGTGACCTATGCCTCCCTCATGCGGGCGATCGAATCCAGCGGCGAAGCCCTGGTACGCTCGGCGCGTCTGTTCGACGTCTTCAAGCCCGCCCAGCCGACGGCGGAGCTGCAGGCGGGCGAACGCAGCCTGGCCGTGCGCCTGGAGCTGCTCGATGACGAGAACACGCTGACCGACGAACGCATCGAGCAGGCGGTGGCGAAGGTGGTGACGCAGCTGGGCGAACGCCTGGGCGCGCGCCTGCGGGGCTGAGGGGGAGGGGAGGATGTCGATGAACGATGACGATCTGAAGGAGCAGGCGCGGGTGCTGCTCGGCAGCCTGGAGACGCCCACGCTGACCAAGGCCGAGCTGGCGGAACTGCTGTTCGACAAGCTCGGCCTGAACAAGCGCGAGTCCAAGGACATGGTCGAGGCCTTCTTCGACATCATTCATCAGAGCCTGTCCAGCGGCCGCGAGGTGAAGCTGTCGGGCTTCGGCAACTTCAACATCCGGCGCAAGGCGCCCAGACCCGGCCGCAACCCGCGCACCGGCGAAGCGATCCCCATCAAGGCCCGCAACGTCGTGACGTTTCATGCGAGTCACAAATTGAAAGAAGCGGTCCAGGGCAACACGCCGACGGGCAGTGACTTCGAGTAGAGTCTGACCCTTCCCGCCGCCGCCGGAGCCGCTGATCCCCATGGACGTCCAGCTTCCCGCCATTCCCGCCAAGCGCTACTTCACCATCGGTGAGGTGAGCGAGCTGTGCGGCGTGAAGCCCTATGTCCTGCGTTACTGGGAACAGGAATTCACGCAGCTCAAGCCGATGAAGCGGCGGGGCAACCGGCGCTATTACCAGCACCATGAGGTGCTGCTCATCCGCCGCATCCGCGATCTGCTCTACGACCAGGGCTTCACGATCAGCGGCGCGCGCAATCAATTGACCGATGCCGGCAGCCATGCCGCCAACGCGCAGGAGTTCCGCGCGGAAGCGCTTGCATCGGCGCAGCTCGAGGCCTACCGCGATCACCGCGAAGCGTCGCGCGCGCTCGCCGCGGACTTCGCCGACGGCGCGGCGCACACCACGGTGTCGCTCGAGAAGCTGACGCTGGAGCAGGTGCGCGACGAGCTGTTGGCGATTCGAGAGAGTTTGCTTGCATGAGCCGCAAAATTGCGTATAGAATCTGAGGCTTCGTCGGGGTGTAGCGCAGCCTGGTAGCGCACTTGCATGGGGTGCAAGGGGTCGCGAGTTCGAATCCCGCCACCCCGACCATTAATAAGAAGAATCGGAAAGCCCGGTACCGCAAGGTGCCGGGCTTTTTGCTTTCCGGCGCTTGCGCTTTGAAGGGACCAAGGGCCCCAGACCCATCCAAGGCCGCAGCGCGTTCACGCGCATCGCCACGAGCGCGGCGAGCAGGCAGCCGAGCGCGGTGATCGCCACCAGCGCGAACGCTTCCAGCGCCAGCGGCCAGTGCAGCGGCGCCAGCAGGTGGCCCGCGATGACCGTCACCGTCTGGTGGACCAAATAGAACGGGAACACCGCCAGCGTCAGCCAGCGCAGCATTGGCGAATCGCGCTCGGCGAACCACTGCCGGCCGAAGCCCATCACTGCCACGATCGGCAGCCACTGCTTGCCGGCGTTGAGCGCGCGCAGCGCCATCAACAGCGCGTCCGGGAAATCCTCGCCATGGGCCTGGCGCCACGCGCTCCTGATCGCTTCCGAGAGCCCCTGCACGGCGATGTAGCCCAGCAGCGCCGCCCAGCGCCAGCGGCGCGCGGCGGCCCAGGCGCCGTGCCGGTCGTCGCGCGACCCGAACAGCGCAAAGCCCAGCAGGAACATCGCGGCGTACACGCCATGCTGGTAGCCGTCGTGGAGCAGGTCGTGGGTGGTGGGGAAGCGCTCGAGCAGGTGCTGGCGCAGCAGCGCGAAGACCAGCCAGGGGACCCAGAGCAGCCGGCCGCCGGCCACCAGCCGCCCCCATGCCGGATGCGCGAGCACTCGGCGCCCCCCGGGCAGCATCAGCGCCAGCAGCACCAGCACGGTGTAGGTCCAGAGGTAGGGCAGGAACCAGAGGTGGTTCCAGGTCGGCAGCGCCAGGCAGTCGTCGCCGCGGCAGAAGCCGTGATACGCCTGGAAATAGAGCTTCAGGAAATCCAGGTAGCTGCCGCTGTAATGGAGCTTCTCGACCACCTCGAGGTAGGCCTGCGGCGGCACGATCACCGCCATCCCGAACAGCAGCGGCAGCAGCAGGCGCTGGCTGCGCGTGGCGAGCAGCGCGCCGGGGCGGTCGGCGCGTTCCGCCATCAAGGCGGTCGCCGCGCCCGAGATCACGAACAGCAGCGACATCCGCCAGGGGTTGAGCCACAGCATCCAGGCCTCGAGCGCCGGGACGAGCCGCGGCGACTTCACATGCCAATCCCAGCTCACGTAGAACATGCCCGAGTGGTAGAGGATGAGCAGCGCGAAGGCGATCACGCGCAGCCAGTCCAGCTCGGTCAGGCGGGACGATCCAAGGGGCGCTCCGAGGGGCGACCCCGTTCGGGGGAGGGCGAGGGAGGGGGTGTTCATGGCGACCAGCATCGGTGCCGGGGCCGGGCGCGGCGCCGGAATGTGACGAGCCGCCCCCGCGCGGTGACGATCCGCCCCGTCCCAGGGGCGGCGATCGGCCGCCACCGCGCCGCGCCCGCCTACACTGCGCCGCCATGACCGAGGACAAGTGGCTGCGGCTGTACCTGACCCATCGGCGCTGGGCGGAGCGCGGCGCATGGGCCTTGCTGCTGCTCGGCTCCGCGATCGCCAACACGATCACCACCAACCTCGACATCCGTCGCGCCGGCCTCGCCTTCGAGGCCTGGGAGCCGGCGGTCTGGGAGTTCTCCAGCGCCATCCTCTGGCTGATCCTGATTCCCTGGATCCTGCGCGCCGCCGACACCCGGCCGCTGCGCTGGGGCCAGCTGCGCCGCCATCTGCCATGGCACCTGCTGTTCGCGCTGATCACCAGCCTGGCGCATGTCCTGGGCATGGTGGCGCTGCGCAAACTGGCCTATGCGACGCAGGACGCGCATTACGACTTCGGCGACTGGCCGCTCGAGCTGGTCTACGAGGCCCTCAAGGACGTGCGCAGCTATGCCTTCATCCTGCTGATCGCCAGCGCCTACCGCTTGTTCGTCTGGCGCTGGCAGGGGGAAGCGAGCGTGCCAGTCCCCGCCCCCGACAGCGGGCCCGCACCGGCGCCCAGCAGCGAGCCCGCGGCTGCGCCCGCCGCGCTGCCCGAGCGCCTGCTGGTGAAGAAGCTCGGCAACGAATTCCTGTTGCCGGTGGACGAGATCGAGTGGGTGCAGGCCTGCGGCAACTACGTCAACCTGCATCGCCAGTCCCACGACTATCCGCTGCGCAGCAGCCTGGGCGCGTTCGAGCAGCGCCTCGATCCGGCGGTCTTCGTGCGGGTCCATCGCAGCTACCTGGTGCGGCTGCGGCTGATCGAGGCCATCGAGCCCACCGAGTCCGGCGATGCTCACCTGCGCCTGCGCGACGGCAGCCGCGTGCCCTGCAGCCGCACCTATCTGGAGCGGCTGCGGCAGCGTCTTGTCTGACGGGGCGATCTCCTGTCCGCCGAGTTCACCGGACCGCCCCCGCGCGGCTATGCTCTGACCCCAATGGACGCCCCCCTGGATTCCCCCGCCGCCGCCGACCCGTCGCCGCGCCTGCTGCGCGAGCCCGGTGAAGGCGGCCGCGTGCGGGCGCGGCTGGAGGGCGACTGGACGCTGCTCGCGCTGCGCGAGCGGGTCGAGGCGCTGCGGGGCGAGCTTGGCGAGGTGCCGACCGCGAACGTTTCCTGGGACCTGAGCGCGGTGCGGCGGCTCGATCCGACCGGCGCGCTGCTGCTGTGGCAGGCCTGGGGGCGCCGCCAGCCCGAGGACCTGCGATGGCCGCCAGCGCCGATGAAGGACATGTTCCAGGCGCTGTTCGCGCGCCTGGGCAGCAAGCAGGGCAAGCCGGCGCGACCGCCGCGGATCCAGAACGTCCGCCAGTTCGGGCAAGGCCTGCTGAACCTGGCGAGCCACCTGCTCGACGCGGTCGCGCTGCTGGGGCAGGTGACCCGCGACCTGGGCACGCTGGCGCGCCATCCCAACCTGATCGCGTGGAAGGACATCTCCGCGCACCTGTACCGCAGCGGCGCGCAGGCGCTGGGCATCACCGCGCTGGTGGGCGTGCTGGTGGGCATCACGCTGTCCTACCTGACCGCCAAGCAGCTGCAGAGCTATGGCGCCGACATCTACGTCATCAACATCCTGGGCATCAGCGTCTGGCGCGAGCTCGGACCGCTGCTGGCGGCCATCCTGGTGGCCGGGCGCAGCGGCTCGGCGATGACCGCGCAGCTGGGCGTGATGCGGGTGACGCAGGAGCTGGACGCGCTGTCGGTGATGGGCATCTCCCACACGATCCGACTGGTGCTGCCCAAGATGGCGGCGCTGGCACTGTCCTTGCCCCTGGTGATGACCTGGACCAGCTGCATGGTGCTGCTGGGCGGCATGGTGGCCGCGCGGGCGACGCTGGGGCTGGACTACGTGCAGTTCCTGCAGGGCCTGCCCGCCGCGGTGCCGGTGGCCAACCTGTGGCTGGGGCTGTCCAAGTCCGCGGTGTTCGGGCTGATGATCGCGTTCGTCGCCTGCCACTTCGGCCTGCGGATCAAGCCCAACAGCGAAAGCCTGGGGACCGGCACCACCGATTCGGTGGTGAGCGCGATCACCGTGGTCATCATCGTGGATGCGATCTTCGCGGTGATGTTCTCCGACGTGGGACTGAAGCAATGAACGAGTGCATCGAACCCGGTCCGGCCGAAGCGGTCGACGCGCTGGAGGTCCAGGCCGGCGATCCCGTGATCGAGGTGCGCCACGTGGGCACGGTGCTCGGCGGCGTGCGCATCCACAAGGACCTGAACCTGACCGTCACGGCCGGCGAGGTGCTGGGCATCATCGGCGGCTCGGGCAGCGGCAAGACCACGCTGCTGCGCCTGATGCTGGGCCTGGAGCGCCCCAGCGAGGGCGAGGTGCTGGTCTTCGGCCAGAAGCTGGGCAAGTGCGAGGCGACCGACCTGGCGCGGGTGCGGCACCGCTGGGGCGTGCTGTTCCAGCAGGGCGCGCTGTTCTCCGCGCTGACCGTGTTCGACAACATCGCGCTGCCGCTGCGCGAGCTCAAGAGCCTGCCCAAGGACCTGATCGCGGAGCTGGTGATGACCAAGCTCCAGCAGGTCGGCCTGAAGCCGGAGGACGGCATCAAGATGCCGGCCGAGCTTTCGGGCGGCATGGTCAAGCGGGTGTCGCTGGCGCGCTCGCTGATCATGGATCCGCAGCTGCTCTTCCTGGACGAGCCGACCGCGGGCCTGGACCCGGCGAGCTCCAAGGGCTTCGTGCAGCTGATCGAGAGCCTCAAGCGCGAGATGGCGCTGACGGTGGTGATGGTCACCCACGACGTGGACACGCTGTTCGCGATCGCCGACCGCGTGGCGGTGCTCGCGGACCAGCACCTGATCGCGCACGGCCCGCTGGAGCAGGTGGTGAACCAGCCGCATCCGTTCATCCGCAACTTCTTCCTCGGGCATGCGGAGCGCTGCGCCGCGGACAACCTGCGCAGTTACCGCGACGCGCTGCATCACCGGGACGAGCTGGCCGCCTGAACGCGGGGGCGGTGGGCTTCACCAGGACAACGACAAGAGGAATCGGGCGGGCACATGGAAAACAAGGCGCATGCATTGGCCACCGGGCTGTTCGTGCTGCTGCTGGGCGCGGTGCTGGTGGTGATCGTGCTGTGGTTCCGCGGCGACCGCGGCGACACGCAGACCTTCACCGTGGTCGCCGCCTCCGGCGTGCCGGGGCTCAACGTCAAGGCGCCGGTGAAGCTGCGCGGCGTGCAGATCGGCAAGGTGGATTCGATCCGCTTCGACCCGGCGCAGCCGCGCCAGATCCTTGTCGACATCGAGGTGGACTCGGACGCGCCGATCGCGCCGGGCACGCAGGCCAAGCTCGGTTACCAGGGCATCACCGGGCTGTCCTTCATCGACCTGGACGACGGCAGGGAGCCAGCGGATCCGCGGCAGAGCGTGCTGCAGACGCGGCGCATCCCGCTGGCGCCCGGTTTCCTCGACCAGCTGCAGGACGTCGGCCCGAAGCTGGCGGCCAGCGCGCTGGCGACGATGGACCGGATCCAGAAGGTGCTCAGCGACAGCAACCAGCAGCAGCTGTCGCAGACGCTGGCCCACCTGAACGAGGCCTCGGGCGAGCTCAACGCGCTGGTCAGGGAACTGCGCCCGACCGCGCAGGCGCTGCCCGCGCTGGTGAAGAACGCCGACGGGCTGGTGGTCGCCGGGCGCAGCACCCTGGGCAGCGTGGACACGCTCGCGAAGCAGGGCGGCGCGCTGGTCGACGAATACAAGGGCAAGGCCGTCGCGATCGACCAACTGGGCGATGCGGCCGCGCAGCTGCAGCGCACGCTCCGGCGCGTGGAGCTGTCGCTGGTCGGCTCGGCGGACAAGCCGCGCCAGCGCGCGGTGCTGGACGACCTGTCGCAGGCCGCGCGGGCCCTGGAGCGCGCGGCGCAGAACATCGGCGACCAGCCGCAAAGCCTGATCCTCGGGCCCCGACCCGCGGAACCCGGCCCCGGCGAATCCGGCTTCGAGGCGGGAGCGAAGAAATGATCGAACGCGAAGAACTTCCCCGCACCGGCGGCGTGCGCCGCGCCTGGACGATCGGCGCCGCCGCGCTGGCCGTCGTGCTGATGGCCGCCTGCGGCAGTCGCGCGCCGGCGCCGACGCAGCGGGACCTCGGTCCCGTCCCCGCCTGGCCGGCGCAGGCGCCGCTGGCCAAGCGCGTCGAGCTGCAGGCGGTGACCGCGCCGGAGACCCTGCAGGGCACCGGCATCGCTTACCGGCTCGCGGACGCCGACCCGTACGCGCGGCGCGTCTATCGCGACTCGCGCTGGGCGGCGCCGCTGCCGGTGCTGGTGGCCACGCGGCTGCGCCAGCAGATCGCGCGCGCGCCGGTCGCGCCGGGCGCCGACCCGCAAGTGGTGATCGGCATCACGCTGGAGCTGGAGGAAAGCCTGCAGAGCTTCTCCAGCGCGTCGCGCAGCGAGGTGCAGGTGCGACTGATGGCGACGGCGGAGGACGGATCGCAGCGCGCGTTCGACCGCACCGAGCCGGCGGGCGGCAATGCCGAGGGCGCCGTGAAGGCGACCGCGGCGGCGGTGGATGCGCTGGCGCCGGAGATCGCGACGTGGGCGGCGAGCCTGTCGCCGCGGCCCACGCCGGCACGCGGCCGCCGCTGAGCCTCGCGCAACCCCATCCGCGGAGCGGGAGGGCGCAAGCGGAGCAAGCGCTCGCCGGCGCCCCGTTCCGCTTCGCGGGGAAAAGGCTCAGACCGCCGCGATGCCGCCGCCCAGGCGCTGCTGGCGCTGGCGCAGGAAGGCTTCGGCCATGCTGGACTCGGGCTGCAGGCGCTGCCCGATGTAGAGCTCCTGGCGGCGCTCGGTAATCTGGGCGCGCAGGCGGTTGGCCATGATGGCCAGCGGGTCGAGGCCCTTTTTCTCGGCGCGCTCGATCGATTCGCCGAGCGCATGCATCGTGTGGTTCTTGAGCAGGGCGGTATGGGCCTGCACCACGCGCAGGCGGCCTTGTACCGCGCGCTCCGCGTTGCGCAGCCATTCCATGACCGCGTCAGCGTCGCCGCCGCGCACCTTCACCAGGCTCTCGCCCGCGGCCAGCAGCAGCGCTTCCAGCCGCGCTCGATCGCCGCTCGCGTAGGCCTCGTTGACCTCGGCCATCTTGCGTTCGCGCCGGGCGCGCTCGGCATCGTCCGGCGCCAGGTCTGGATGTAGCCGCTTCGCGGCGCGGCGGTAGAGCGTCTTGAGCGGCGGCGGGCCGACCTGGACCAGGCCGCCCTCGGGCTCCGCCGGCAAGGGCGCGCCGGCGGGCAGCACCGGCAACTGCGGCATCGCGGTGGCGCGGGGGGATTCGGGCGGGCGGGTGTCCAGGCCGTTGCGGGCCAGTGCCTCGTGCAGGTAGCGCATCGCGCAGTAGAGCTGCGATTCCAGCGCGTCCAGCTCCATGTAGAGCGGCCCCAGCGCGGCGACGTAGCGGTCGACGAAACGCTGCATCCGCTGCCGGCACTCGGCGTAGTCGGCTTCCTGCGAAGCCAGGAAGCGCTGGAGCTCGACCAGTTGCTCGCGGCGGCGTTCGAATTCGCGCGGCGTGATGGCCTGGCTGAGCATGTTGAGCGGAGTCCCTGGACGATGGCGGTATGAGCGCCGATTCTGCCGCGAGCGCCTGAGCGCCGAAAGCGCAAACAGCCCCTCGCGGGGCTGTTTTTCTCAGCGTTTTCACGGGGGCGCGTGCGGCCCCCGCCCCGTCAGGGCGTGGAGGCCGCGCTGGCCGCTTCCATCGGGCCGCTGGCGACGGCTTCGGGCACTGCGGGAGGCGTCGCGGTATCCGCCGCCGGCGCGCTGGCCGCGGGCGGCACATGGGCGCCGGCCGCCGGGCCGCCGACACCGACCGCCGGCAGCAGCGGCACGATCAGCAGCGCGACGATGTTGATGATCTTGATCAACGGGTTGACCGCCGGGCCGGCCGTGTCCTTGTAGGGATCGCCGACCGTGTCGCCGGTCACCGCGGCCTTGTGGGCGTCGCTGCCCTTGCCGCCGTGGTGGCCGTCCTCGATGTACTTCTTGGCGTTGTCCCAGGCGCCGCCGCCGGTGCACATCGAGATCGCCACGAACAGCCCGGTGACGATGGTGCCCATCAGCAGGCCGCCCAGCGCGGCGGGTCCGAGCACCAGGCCGACGACGATGGGCACGACCACCGGCAGCAGCGAGGGCACGATCATCTCCTTGATCGCCGCCGCGGTGAGCATGTCCACCGCGCGGCCGTACTCGGGCTTGCCGGTGCCTTCCATGATCCCCTTGATGTCGCGGAACTGGCGCCGCACTTCCTCGACCACCGAGCCGGCCGCGCGGCCCACCGCCTCCATCGCCATCGCGCCGAAGAGGTAGGGGATCAGGCCGCCGATGAACAGCCCCACGATCACCATGTGGTTGCTCAGGTCGAAGCTGACGCTCAGGCCCTGCTGCTCCAGCGCATGGGTGTAGTCGGCGAAGAGCACCAGCGCCGCCAGGCCCGCCGAGCCGATCGCGTAGCCCTTGGTCACCGCCTTGGTCGTGTTGCCGACGGCGTCCAGCGGGTCCGTGATGTCGCGCACGCTGTCGGGCAGCTCGGCCATCTCGGCGATGCCGCCGGCGTTGTCGGTGATCGGCCCGTAGGCGTCCAGCGCCACCACGATGCCGGCCATGCTCAGCATCGCCGTTGCCGCGATCGCGATGCCGTACAGCCCCGCCAGCTTGAACGCGACCAGGATCGCGACGCAGACGAACAGCACCGGCCAGGCCGTCGAGCGCATCGACACGCCCAGCCCCGCGATGATGTTGGTGCCGTGGCCGGTGGTCGAGGCCTGGGCCACGTGCTGGACCGGCTTGTAGTCGGTGCCGGTGTAGTACTCGGTGATCCACACCATCGCCGCGGTCAGCAGCAGGCCGACCAGGCAGGAGAAGAAGAGGGCGCTCGCGCCGATGGTCTGGCCGCCCGGCAGCGTCAGGTCCTGCGGGAACAGTGCGCGGGTGATGAACCAGAACGCGATCGCCGACAGCACGCCGGCCACCACCAGGCCCTTGTAGAGCGCCGGCATCACGTTCTTCATGCCGGGGCTGGCCTTGACGAAGCCGCAGCCGATGATGGACGCGATGATCGACGCGCCGCCCAGCACCAGCGGGTAGATCAGCGCCGCGATCGACATGCCGCCGAAGGTCAGCGCGCCCAGCGCCATCGTCGCGATCAGCGTGACCGCGTAGGTCTCGAACAGGTCGGCCGCCATGCCGGCGCAGTCGCCGACGTTGTCTCCCACGTTGTCGGCGATCACGGCGGGATTGCGCGGGTCATCCTCGGGGATGCCCGCCTCGACCTTGCCCACCAGGTCGGCGCCGACGTCGGCGCCCTTGGTGAAGATGCCGCCGCCCAGCCGCGCGAAGATCGAGATCAGCGACGAGCCGAAGGCCAGGCCCAGCAGCGGCTTGAGCGTCTGGCTGTCGGCGTGGGTGCCGTTCTGGCTGACCCACATGAAGAACAGGCCCACGCCCAGCAGGCCCAGGCCGACCACCAGCATTCCGGTGATGGCACCGCCCTTGAAGGCGACATTGAGCGCCGGCGCCATGCCCTGCGTCGCCGCCTGCGCGGTGCGCACGTTGGCGCGCACCGAGACGTTCATGCCGATGAAGCCGCAGGCCCCGGACAGCACCGCGCCGACCAGGAAACCGAGGGCGGTCTTCCAGTCCAGCGCCACGCCGATCAGCACGCCCAGCACCACGCCGGCGATGGCGATGGTGCGGTACTGGCGCGCCAGGTAGGCCGCGGCGCCTTGCTGGATCGCCCCGGCGATCTCCTGCATGCGCGGGTTGCCGGCATCCTGGCTCAGGATCCAGCTGCGTTGGATAAAGCCGTAGAACACCGCCGCCAGCCCGCAGGCCAGCGCGAAGTACAGCGCCAAACTCGTCGACATGTGTGTGTCTCCTCTCGCTGATCGCCATCCTGTGAAGACGTTCCATCCAGCGGGCGCCGGGCCTGCGCGCACGCAACAGCAACAGTCCGTCGACCCATGCTAAGGCCGTGAATACCGCATGGCATGAGCGTTTACCAGCGGATCACAGGGCTTTGCAAGGCGGGTGTCAGGCTTTGCGGGATGGGCACGCCGGAGCCGGGGCAAGGACTGGCCCCGGGCACGGCCCGTGCCCTGTCGGTAGCCTTTACGCGGCCTTCATCGGTCGCGCGGTGTTGTCACCGTCGGCGACGCGCCGTCATGCCTGGCGCCGTCACCGTTTCCGGCGCGCCTTGCGCGGGTCGGGCGCCTGGGCCGCGCTCGGGCCGATGTAGCGACCGCGCGGACGGATCACCGAATCGACGGCCAGCTGCTCCATCGCATGCGCGAGCAGGCCCACGCTGCGCGCGATCGCGAAGATCGCGAACGCCGCGTCGGCGGGCAGCCGGTAGCGCGCGACCAGCGCCGCGAGCGCCACGTCCATCGACGGCGGCAGGCCGGTGAGCGTCACCACACGCTCGATCAGGCGCGCGATCGCGGCCGGCGGCTTGAACTCGTCCATCAGCGCCGCGGCGCGCGGGTCGCCGTCCGGATAGATGGGGTGGCCGAAGCCGGGCAGCGGCATCGCGGCGGCGAGGTAGCGGTCCACCACCGCGTCGGCGCCTTCGCGCTCGACCTCGTCGAACAGCGCGCGCACGCGCCCGGAAGCGTCGCCATGCAGCGGACCGGAGAAGGTGGTCAGGCCCGCGAGCAGGCAGGCCGGCAACGAGGCGCCGGTCGACGCGGTGATGCGGGCGGAAAACGCGGAGCTGGTGATCTCGTGGTCGGCGGCGAGCACCAGCGTCTTGCGCAGCAGCGCGGCAACGGGCTTCGGCAATCCCCAGCCGCGCGCGAGGCGCTCATGCAGCGGCCGGTCGTCCTCCTCCGAGGCGCCGAACGCGATCGCTAGGCGGCCCACCAGGCTGGCGGCCTCGTCGACCAGCACGCGCGGCAGGCGGCCGCGCGTCGAGTGCCCGGTCGCGGTCAGCGCGGCCAGCTCGGCGAACGCCCGGGCCCGGCCCACGGGCAGCGCGGCCACCACGTCCAGCGCCGACGCGGCCGGCGATCCCGGCACGCCCACGGGACTCGGGAAGCCGGGCGCCTCCTCGAGGTTCCACAGCAGTTGCGCGGCGTCCTCCAGCGTCGCCGTCGCTGCGAGCTCCACGACGTCGACACCGCGGTAGAAGGGCCGCCCGCCGGAGAAGGTCGAGATCGCCGTCGGCAGGCTGGGCTCGGCGCCGAACAGCGTCGTGGCCGCGAGCGTCTCGCGCGTGCGCCCGGTCTCCTTGCGCCGCAGCAGCGCCTTCACGTCCTCGGCGCGGTAGAGGCTGCGGCGCGAGTCGGCCGGATCGGGGCTGACGCCGATCCGGCCCCGGCTGACGTAGGCGTAGATCGTCTGCGCGCGCACGTCGAGGGCGTCGCGCGCTTCGTCCAGGGTCATCCAGGTGGTCATGCGGGGCTGGGGATCGCGTCGTCGATGTCGTCAATGTAATCGTCAACATCAGGCGTGTCCAAGCGCTCGCGTCGAGACACACGCCGTCTTTTCATCGGCACCAGCGATTTGAATTGATCTTGATGATCAATATTGACGATGCGGTGGCGGACCCGCAGCATGAGTCCACGCGACATCGACGAGGGTCGTTCAGAAATCCTCGCGGTGCCGACCTCATGCCCACCCCCACGGAGACAACCGCATGACCCGCATGAACCCCGCGCGCCGCCTGGCCGCGCTGACCCTCCTGAGTTCGGCCAGCCTGGCATCGCTCCCCGCCTGGGCGCAGAGCCCGGCGGCCGCTGCCAGCGCCTATCCGTCCAAGCCGATCACGATCGTGGTCGGCTCCAGTCCCGGCAGCACCACCGATGGCCTGGCCCGCGCGATCGGCGCGGAGATCACCGCCGCCACCAAGGTGCCGGTGGTCGTCGAGAACAAGGCCGGCGCCAGTGGCGGCATCGCGGCCCAGGCGGTGGCGCGGTCGGCGGCGGATGGCTACACGCTGTTCATCACCACCAACACGACCCAGGCCGCCAATCCCCACCTGTTCCGCAAGCTGGCCTACGACCCGGTGAAGGACTTCGCGCCGGTGGGCGCGCTGGTCAAGGGCTATCTGCTGCTGGTGACGCATCCGCGGGTGGCCGCCCGCAACGTCACCGAGCTCAGCGCGATCGCGAAGCAGCAGTCATTGACCTTCGGCGCGGGCAGTTCGTCGGCGCGCGTCGCGGCGGAGCTGTTCCAGCAGATGACGAAGACCCAGCTGACCTATGTGCCGTACAAGGCCAATCCGCAGGCGATGGTCGACCTGGTCGGCGGCCAGGTGGACCTGATGATCGTGGACCTCACCACTAGCCTGCCGCAGGTCAAGGCCGGCAAGCTGAAGGCGCTGGGCGTGAGCAGTCCGCGGCGCTCCCCGCTGGTGCCGGACCTGCCGACGATCGCCGAGGCCGGCCTGCCCGGCTACGAGATCAGCTACTGGAACGCGGTGTACGCGCCCGCCGGCACGCCCGCGCCGGTGGTCGAGCGCATCAACGCCTTGATGCAGAAGGCCATGACTGCCGAGCCGGTGCGACGCTTCGTCGAGCAGAACGGCATGGAGCCCTTCACCTCGACGCCGGCCGAGCTGGCGAGCTTCCAGGCGGCCGAGTACCGGCGCTGGGGCGCCGTCATCAAGGCCGCCGGCATCCAGCCCGAATGAGCCGCGCGGCCCGGCCGCCCGTCCCGCATCGCCTCCCATCCGCCATCCTGAAGAGAGCGCCATGAAGCCGCACATCCTGCAACTGAACCCCATCCTCGTGCCGTCGATCAATGCGCGGCTGGACGAGCTGTACACGATGCACCGCCTGTTCGAGCAGGCCGACCCCGATGCCTACATCGCGACGCACGGCGCCGCGATGCGCGGCGTGATCACGGGCGGCCACACCGGCATCTCGAGGTCGCTGATGGAGCGGCTGCCGGCGCTGGAGGTGGTCGCGGTGAACGGCGTCGGCACCGACGCGGTCGACCTGGCCTACGCCCGGTCGCGCGGCCTGCCGGTGACCGGCACTTTCGGCGCGCTGACCGAAGACGTCGCCGACATGGCGCTGGGCCTGCTGCTGGCGACCTGCCGCCACCTCGGCGCTGTCGACCGCTTCGTGCGCGGCGGCCTGTGGCCGAAGTTCCCGCAGCCGGGCGCGCTGCCGCTGGCACGCCGCGTCAGCGGCATGCGGGTTGGCATCGTCGGGCTGGGGCGCGTCGGCCGGGCGGTGGCGGAGCGCGTCGGCGCCTTCGGCTGCCCGGTGCGCTACACCGACCTGAAGGAGATCCCCGGCGTGGCCTGGGCCTTCGAGGCCGACCTGGTGCAGCTCGCCCGCGACAGCGACGCGCTGATCGTCTGCGCCGCCGCCGACCAGGCGCGCGACCTGATCGACGCGGCGGTGCTGGACGCACTGGGCCCGCGCGGCTTCCTGATCAACGTCGCGCGCGGCCGGCTGGTGAAGGAGGCGGACCTGGTCCGCGCGCTGCAGGAGCGGCGCATCGCCGGTGCCGGCCTGGACGTCTTCGCGGACGAGCCCAACGTGCCGCCGGCGATGCTGGACATGGACAACGTCATGCTGCAGGCCCACCGCGCCAGCGCCACCGAGGAGACGCGCGCGGCGATGGGACAGATGGTGCTGGACAGCCTGGCCCAGGCGCTGGCCGGCGAGCGGCCGGCGCACAGTCTCACCACCTGAGGTGGCGCGACGGGACGCCCCAACGGGCGACCGTCCCCGCCGTGATGGGGGAGGGCGTCAGGGCCGGTTCAGGCGACCCTCTAGAATCGCGGTTTTCCCGGATTCCTCCGGATTCACTCGCCGTCCACCACCATGAGCCTGCACAAAGTCACCCCCGGCGCGAAGGCGCCCGAGCAGTTCAACGTCGTCATCGAGATCCCGATGAACGCTGACCCGATCAAGTACGAGGTCGACAAGGAAAGCGGCGCGCTGTTCGTCGACCGCTTCATGACGACGGCCATGCATTACCCCTGCAACTACGGCTACATCCCGCAGACGCTGGCCGATGACGGCGATCCGGTGGACGTGCTGGTGATCACGCCGTTCCCGCTGACCCCCGGCGTGGTGGTGACCTGCCGCGCCATCGGCGTGCTGCAGATGGACGACGAAGCCGGCGGCGACGCCAAGCTGCTGGCCGTGCCGACGACCAAGATCCTGCCGATCTACGAGCACTGGACCAAGCCCGAGGACATCAACCAGATGCGCCTGAAGGCGATCCAGCACTTCTTCGAGCACTACAAGGACCTGGAAGCCGGCAAGTGGGTGAAGGTCAAGGGCTGGGAAGGCCCCGAGGCCGCCAAGAAGGAAATCACCGACGGCCTGGCCAACTACGCGAAGGCGCAGCAGGGCTGAGGCAAACATCGGCGACCGGACGGCTCGCTGTCCGGCCCCGCACAAGTGACAAAAGCGCCCCGAGGGGCGCTTTGTCGTTTCTGACGCGCCTTTAGCCGGCGCTGGTGTCCAATCTTGATGGCGAATTGCAGAAAAATTGCACTTTGACTCATGGTTGGCGTACATTCATCGCTGGTTCGGCGAGAAGCTGCGGGAAAACCGTATGTTGATTGAATTCACTGTCGAGAACTTTCGGTCGATCCACCAGCCGGTCACGCTCTCCATGGTGGCCGCGCCCCGGTTGCAAAAGCGGGGCAACGTGGTCCCTGCCGGAATACTCGACGAGAAGAGCTTCCCTCCCTTGCTGAAGGCCGCGGCCATCTACGGGCCGAATGCGTCGGGCAAGAGCACCTTGATGTTGGCCTTCCGGGCCTTGTTCGACATGGTCGAACGTTCGCCGTCGGCAGACCTTCGCAAATTGCCGGCCGCCCCGTTCCGGTTTGACAAGGATGCCCATTCCCGACCGTCTCGCTTCGAGATCAATTTCATCCACGAAGGGATTCGCTTCGGATATGAAGTGGCGATCTCTGCCGAACGTGTCCATCGTGAAGTGCTGACGCGATATCGCCGGGGAAAAGGCTGCAGGCTCTATGACCGCCGCCTGATGGACGGGCAAGAGGTCTACGAGTTCGGGGAGCAACTGGAGGGCGGCCACGCGCTCGCGAATGTGTGGCGTAGTCTGACGGGCCCGCAGACACTGTTTCTCGCCCAAGCGGTTGCCAACAGCAGTGCTGAACTCACGCAATTGCGCGTTCCGTTCTCCTGGCTCCGGCGCATGTATGTCTCAGGCATTGGCGGCATGCAGGCCATGGCGCACATGTCGCAGCACATGATTGCGCAGTCTTCAAAGTTCGCAGAGTTCGTGACGGGATTTCTGTCCGACGTCGACGTCCCGGTCACGGACATCTCAGCGAAGCCGGTCGTGGCCGGCTCGGCGTCCCACGACCTGACGGACCTGGATCCAAAGACTCGTCGCGATCGATTCGCGCAGATCAGTTCCCTGGATGTCGAGACCACGCTGACGCACCGCACGGCGCTGGGCACGGCCAAATTCGACTTCGAGGAAGAGTCCAGCGGGACGCAGAATCTTCTCGGCTTCGCCTTCCCGTGGCTGGTGTTTGGGGAACATCTCCATCCCGATGCGTTTGACTTCTGCTTCATCGACGAGTTCGACAGCAGCCTTCACCCCAAGGTCGTGGCGGAACTCGTAAGGCGACACATCGAGCGGGCTCATCCGACACAACTGGTGTTCACGACGCATGACACGCATCTCATGGATGCGAAGCTGCTTCGGCGAGATCAGTTCTGGCTCACGGAGCGTGATGAAACGGGCGCGACGCAATTGCGCTGCGTTCATGACTTCGAAGGGCGCGAGGGGGAAGACATCGAGAAGCGCTATTACGAAGGCCGGTACCGGTCGTTGCCATTCATCCGAGGCCAATGACGATGACGCGCGATGCAGGCTCTTTCAAGCGCGGCGGACCAAGGCTCCGGCAGGCCGTGGCGCTGGTGATTTGCGAGGACGCGCGCTCATCCCGGGAATACTTGATCGACGCGAAAGCGCACTTCCGCGCAGTCGCGGAGATCGAGGTGATTCACAGCGGCCATACCGATCCTCTCGGAATCGTCCGCACCGCGATCTCCAGGTCGAAAAAGTACGACACCGTGCTGTGCGTCATCGATAGGGACACCCACGATCAAAGGAACTTTGGCCAGGCCCAGCGGGAAGCGGCAGCTAGCGGGAAGGTCCAGGTCTTCACGTCCTACCCTTGTTGCGAGTACTGGCTGCTGCTTCACTTCCAGTACGTCCGAGCGCCCTATCAGCAGCAGGGAAAGCGCTCACCGGCTGATTGCGCACTCCGCCATTTGAGGGAGCAGCCGGAGATGGCGGACTATGCCAAGGGCAGCGTCAAAGGACTGTTCGACAAGCTGCTGCCGCGGTTGGCGGCTGCTTGCCGGCATGCCGAGCGTTCCATGGCAGATGCGGAAGCTGACGCCGAGAAGAATCCGAGTACCTCGATGCATCAAGTCATCGCGAGCTTCAAGCGGCTTGGCAAACCCCAGCCGATCTGAGGCTCTCAATCGGGGCGTTCGAGCTCCGGTGCGGCCTTGAACGGCTGATGCCGCTCCAGCTCGTCGATGTACTCGTCCATCGCCTGGCCCTCGCGCTGGAGGAAATCGGCGACCGCCTCCCGGAACTGCGGATGCGCCAGCCAGTGCGCCGAATGCGTCGCCACCGGCATCAGTCCGCGCGCCATCTTGTGCTCGCCCTGCGCGCCGCCTTCGAAGCGCCGCCAGCCGTTCTCCAGGCACCAGGCCAGCGGCTGGTAGTAGCAGGCGTCGAAATGCAGGTGGGGGATGTAGCGCGTCGAGCCCCAGTAGCGCCCATACGCGGCGCGCTGCGATTCGTCGATCGCCACCAGCGAGGCCGCGACGCGCTCGCCCTGATCGTCGCGGGCCACGAACATCAGCCAGTGCGCCGGCATGTCCGTCGCCATGCGCGCGAAGAAGTCGCGGGTCAGGTAGGGCTTGTTGCGGTGCGCCAGGTAGGTGAGCGTGTAGCACTCGTAGAAGAAGTCCCAGTCCGCCGCCGTGATCGCGGCGCCGCGCAGGGTCTCGAAGCGGATGCCGGCCTCGGCGACCCTGCGCCGTTCCTGCTGGATCTTCTTTCGCTTCTCGCGCTGCAGCGTCGCGAGGTAGTCGGCGAAGGCGCGCGGCTCGCCGTCCCCCGTCCAGTGGAACTGCACCTGCTGCCGCGCCAGCCAGTCGTCGCCGGTGAGCGCGCGCTGGTCCTGCTCGTCACCGAAGAGCACATGCACCGACGACAGTTCGGAGCGCGCCGTCAGCGCGCGCAGCGCCTTCACCAGCCAGGCGCGGGCTGCGTCGTCGCGGGCCAGCAGCCGGCTGCCGGGCACCGGCGTGAAGGGCACGGCGACCAGCAGCTTGGGGTAGTAGGGGAGGCCGTGGCGCTCGTAGGCATCGGCCCAGGCCCAGTCGAAGACGTACTCCCCATAGGAGTGCCCCTTGAGGTAGGCCGGGCAGGCGGCGATCAGCCTGTCGCCCTCCCACACGCTGAGGAACTGCGCCTGCCAGCCCTTGCTCGCCACCGCCGAGCCTGACGCCTGCATCGCCTCGAGGTACTCGAGCTTCATGAAGGGCGACGGCCAGGGGGAGGCCGCCAGCAGCGCGTTCCATTGGTCGCGCGGCAGCGCGGCGGGATCGTCGTCGACCCGGATCAGCGGCTGTGCGGCGTGTGGCGTCTCGGCAGCGGTGCGACCGACGGCCGGGCCCGGCGCGGCGTCCGCGTCCGGCGCGGCCACGGGGGAGGACCGCGGGGGACGCGCGGGCGAGGATGGGGGGAACGGGGAGGGGGGCGAGGGCGCGGTCATGCGCGGCAAATCTTAGGGGCAAGCTCAAAGCCCTCGCTTTGATGGCAGGATGAGCCCCATGCAAGCGACGACGCCTTCCACCCCAAGCGCGGCCGCCCACGCCGGCCCGTCCTTCGACAACCTCTACACCCATGACTTCGCCCGCGTCGCGGTCGGCGTGCCGCTGTGCCGCGTCGCCGATCCGGCCTTCAACGGCGAGCAGACGGCGCAGCTGCTGCGCGAGGCGGCGGCCGACGGCGCCGCGATCGCCGCGTTCCCGGAACTGGGACTGGCCGCCTACACCAGCGACGACCTCTTCCATCAGCGCCCGCTGCTCGACGGCTGCGAGGCCGCGCTGGCGCATCTGCTGGCCGTCTCGAAGGACCTGCCCACGGTGGCGATCGTCGGCCTGCCGCTGCGCGTCGAGCACCGCTTGTTCAACTGCGCCGTCGTGTTCCAGCGCGGCCGCCTGCTGGCGGTGCTGCCCAAGACCTACCTGCCGAACTACGGCGAGTTCTACGAGGCCCGCCAGTTCAACGCCGCCGACGAGGCGATCTCCGAGGAGATCACGCTGCTCGGCCAGCGGGTGGCCTTCGGGACCCGCATCGTGATCGCCGCCAGCGACCTGCCGCTGCTGCGCCTGCATGTCGAGATCTGCGAGGACGTCTGGACGCCGATCCCGCCGTCGTCCTATGCGGCGCTCGCCGGTGCGACGGTGCTGGTCAACCTGTCGGCCTCCAACATCACGGTCGGCAAGTCGGGCTATCGGCACCAACTGGTCGGTCAGCAGTCGGCCCGCTGCCTGGCGGCCTATGTCTACAGTTCGGCCGGCGCCGGCGAGTCCAGCACCGACCTGGCCTGGGACGGCCAGGCGCTGGTCTACGAGAACGGCAGCTTCCTCGCCGAGAGCGAACGCTTCCAGCGCCGCTCGCAGCTGGTGGCGGCGGATGTCGACCTCGAACGGCTGTCGCGCGAGCGCATGCGGCAGACCAGCTTCGGCGACTCGGTGCGCCACCACGCGCCGCTGCTGAAGGGCTTCCGCACCGTCGAGTTCGAACTGGGCCTGGACCGCGCGCAGCCGCTGCCGCTGCGCCGCCGCGTCGAGCGCTTCCCGTATGTGCCCGCCGATCGGCAGCGCCGCGACGAGCGCTGCAACGAGGTTTTCCATATCCAGGTCCAGGCGCTGGTGCAGCGGCTGGTCTCGAGCGGCATCCACAAGCTGGTCGTCGGCATCTCGGGCGGGCTGGACTCGACGCATGCGCTGCTGGTCGCCGCGCGCGCGATGGACCAGATGGGCTGGCCGCGGTCCAACATCCTGGGCGTCACGATGCCGGGCTTCGCGACGGGCAGCCGTACGCGGGACCAGGCGCTGCGCCTGATGCGGGAGATCGGCTGCGAGGCCCGCGAGATCGATATCCGCCCCAGCTGCGAGCAGATGCTCAAGGACCTCGGCCACCCGTATGCGAAGGGCGAGCCGGTCTACGACGTCACCTTCGAGAACGTCCAGGCCGGCGAGCGCACCAGCCATCTGTTCCGGCTGGCCAACCACACCGGCGCGCTGGTGCTGGGCACGGGCGATCTCAGCGAGCTTGCGCTGGGCTGGTGCACCTACGGCGTGGGCGACCACATGTCGCACTACAACGTGAATGCCTCGGTGCCCAAGACGCTGATCCAATACCTGGTGCGCTGGGTCGCGGAGACCGAGCAGCTCGGCCATGCCGGGCGTGATGTGCTGCTCGACATTCTCGGCACCGAGATCAGCCCGGAGCTGGTGCCGCAGGACGCGGCCGCCGAGGGGTCCGGCCTGCAGAGCACCGAGGACCGGATCGGCCGCTACGAGCTGCAGGATTTCAACCTGTTCTACACGATCCGCCATGGCTACTCGCCCACGAAGATCGCGTTCCTGGCGCGGCACGCGTGGGGCGACCGGGCGCGTGGCGACTGGCCCGACGGCGAGCATGTGCGGCGCAATGAATACCCGCTGGCGGAGATCAAGCGGGTGTTGCGGATCTTCGTGAGCCGCTTCTTCCGCGGCAGCCAGTTCAAGCGCAGCTGCGTGCCCAACGCGCCCAAGGTCGGCAGCGGCGGATCGTTGTCGCCGCGTGGGGACTGGCGAGCGCCGAGCGATTCCGAGCCGGCGGTCTGGCTCGCGGACCTGGACCGCATCCCGGATTGACGGAGCGGGCGATGTCTCCCTTCTTCAACCGAGGGGGCCATCCCAAAAGATCCGTGCTTAAATCACAGCCAGTCTTGCCTGCCAGAAACCCTCTCTCGGAGCCTCGTGATGAAACAGATCACCGCCATCATCAAACCGTTCAAGCTCGACGAAGTGCGTGAAGCGCTGGCCGAGGTCGGCGCCTCCGGCCTGACGGTCACCGAAGTGAAGGGCTTCGGCCGCCAGAAGGGACACACCGAGCTGTATCGCGGCGCCGAGTACGTGGTCGACTTCCTGCCCAAGGTGAAGGTCGAGGTGGTGGTGAAGGACGACGAGGTCGACCGCTGCATCGATGCCATCCTGAAGGCCGCCAAGACCGGCAAGATCGGCGACGGCAAGATCTTCGTCACCGCCGTCGAGCAGGTCATCCGCATCCGCACCGGCGAACAGGACGAAGCGGCGGTCTGACCGTCCGGGCCCGTCGCGGTCCCCTGAATGAAGAAAGGGCGGGGCGCCGATCGGCGTCCCGCCCTTGTTCATTTCGCGCGCTGGATCGGAGCGCCTCAGCGCAGGTGCTGCCAGATCGCCGCGAGCCAGATCCCGCCGGCCAGCACCAGCGACAGCAGCACGGCGGCGCTGGCGATGTCCTTGGCGCGCTTGCTGAGCTCGTGGAGCTCGAAGGAGACGCGGTCGATCGCCGCCTCGACCGCCGAATTGAGCAGCTCGACGATCAGCACCAGGATCAGCGACCCCAGCAGCAGCGCGACCTGCACCCAGTCCCGGCCCAGCCAGAACGCCAGCGGCGTGCCGATGATCGTCAGCCAGGTTTCCTGGCGGAAGGCGCTTTCGCCGACGTAGGCGGCGCGCAGTCCGGCCCAGGAGTAGCCGGCGGCGTGCAGGATGCGGTCCAGGCCGGTGCGGCCCTTGTGGGGATTGCTCATCGTCGGGAGGGGCAGGGGATCAGGAATCGGCCGGCTGCGGCGCGGCGCGCTTCTTTGCGCGTGGTGGCGGCAGCTGCGTGACCAGGCGCGTGCCGCAGATGACGTCGTGCAGGAACTGCCGCTGTGGATGCAGCCGCGCCAGCAGCAGGTAGCCCGCCACACCAGCGAACATCGCGCCGAAGATGGCGCCGGTGCTTCGGTCCAGTCCCAGCAGGTGGACGCTGGCCAGTGCCGGCAGGAACCACAGCCAGGCGGCAAGGTAGCGCGCCGTGGCGCGCGCCTGCGTGAGCGGTCGGCCCTGGGCGTCGACGACCCGCAGGTGCCAGGCGCGCATCGCAACCGTCTGGCCGCCGCGCGACCAGAACCAGATGAAGTAGATGCCCAGGATCAGGAACAGGAAGGCTTGCAGGCCCTGTGTGCCGACCAGCGCGTTGCGCTGCTGGGTGAGCGTCGAATACAGCCAGCCGGCGATGAAGACGACGCCGAACAGGACGACGCCTTCATAGATGAAGGACGCGAGGCGGCGCATCAGGCCGGGCGGTGCGTCGCCGCCGGCAGCGGGTGCGGAGGTCATCCGGCGAGTTTAGCGGCTGGCCCCGGTGCGGCGAGGCAGCAGCGTGTGCGGGTCGAGACCGGCTTCGCTCGGGGCGCGCAGCGGGCGGCCGGGCGCCGCGCTGGCGCCGGGCAGCGGTGGATCGGCGCGCTGCGTCATCAGCACCGTCGTCGCGCCGGGCAGCGCCTGGACGATGGTGGGGCCGGTGACGGCGGTCAGCGGCGCGCGCTGGATCGGCGCCTTGGCGCGATGAGAGACGGCGGAAGCCGGCGCCTCACGGCCGGCGGCCGAGGCCTTTTCGGCCGCGCGTTCGGCCAGGCGCTGGCGCTTCTCGGCGGGCAGGGCCTGATAGGCGTCCCACTTCTCGCGCAGCTTCGATTCCTGCTCGGGTGCGCGCAGTTCGCCGGCATGCTGGTAGCCGATGCGCGCGCGTTGGCGCTCGGCGGGCGACATGCGGGTCCACTCCACCATCCGTTCGCGCAGCCGGTGTTGCTGCTCGGTGGGGAGCGTCGGATAGCGGGCGGCGATTTCCAGCCACTTGCCCTTGCGGGCGCCGTCGAGCTGGTCCCACTCCTTCGACAGGGGTGCGAGGGCTTCCTTCTGGGAAGCGCTCAGCGACGCCCAGTTCACATTGGCGACCAGCACACCGGGAGCGGTGGCGCGCGCGGCAGCAGACGCGTGCGACGTGGGCGCGGATGCGGAAAGAGAAGTGGGGGCTGGCGCGGGGGCGGGGCCCTCCTGCGCCGATGCAGCGACACAGCCGAGCGCCGCGCAGAGCGCGATCGTCGTCAGGCGACGCATCGTCGAGAAATCAGGGAAAACGCCGAGAGGGCCGATGAGAGCCGAAGAGAGGCGGAACGATCTGGCCACGCGCCGCCTCACTGCGACGATTTCGCTTCGTCGGACTTCTCGCCTTCCTCGGGGCTGTTGGCGTTGCTCGGGTCGTTCGGCGCCTCGTTGAGGTATTCGCGGAAACCCGGATCGCTGTACGCCGCCGGCGGGAGCGGCTTGGAGAGCATCTCGGTGTCGAGTTCGGCCGCGCTGCGGATCTGCTCGTACCACTGGCTGTGCTGGATCAGCAGCAAGCCCCCCAGCAGCAGCGCCAGCGGCAGCAGCGCCGCGGCCTTGCGCCAGCGCGGGGTCTTCTCGCCACCGCCCAGCGCGAGCGTGCCGTTGCCCACATGGCGCGTTTCGGAAGCGGCCTGAGTCGGCGCGGCGGCGCGCGCGGCCATGGCCTTGGCGAGCGCCTGCTCACGCGCGAAGCGCAATCTCTCCTGGATGTCGCCGGACAGGGTCTCGCTCTGCTCGGTCAAACCCGCGGCCACCCGGAGGCCGAAACGGGTCACGCGCGCTTCCGCCTCCAGCGGCAGCGGCGTTCCTGGCGTGTTCTTCTTCATAGCGAGATTCCCTTGGCTTTCAGCGTTTTGGCCAGCGCATGCACGGCGCGGGAGCAGTGTGTCTTGACGCTGCCCTCCGAGCAACCCATGACCGCCGCCGTTTCGGCAACGTCGAGTTCTTCCCAGTAACGCAGGAGGAAGGCTTCCCGTTGACGCGCGGGCAATGCTGCAACTTCCTGTTCGATGGCGGCCAGCACTTGAACGCGCGAGACCTCGTCCGCGGCGGACAGCGCCCCCATCGAGCCTTCCTGCGTCTCCAGCATTTCCAGCAGGTCGAAGTCCTCGCCGGACTCGCCCCCCTCGAAATCCGACAGGTTGCTGAAGACGGCGTTGCGGACCTTCTGACGCCGGAACCAATCCATCGTCGCGTTCGACAGGATGCGCTGGAACAGCAGCGGCAACTCCGCCGCCGGCCGATCGAAGTATTTCTCCGCCAACCGGATCATGGCGTCCTGGACGATGTCCAGTGCGGCGTCCTCGTCTCGCACCATGTACACCGTGCGCTTGAAGGCACGCCGGTCGACGGTCTTGAGAAAGTCGTTGAGTTCTTTGTCTGTGGCCAATGGGCTGGCGCCGGAAAGGGCGGTCGGGCAGGCAAAACGGCGCGGATTATCGCACCAGCGCTACAGATCGCCACCGCCGACCGGTCGTGCGCGGGTTTGCGTGCATAATCGGCCCCTCGCACACCGCAGTTTTTGTCTCAAGTAGGCCGCCCGACCACGGCGCCCCTGTTTTTGACGCGACGTTTCAAGTCCGCTTCACAAGAGCGCGAGGAGAAGCACCGATGGTTTTTCGTCAGAGAAAATCTCAGAGGTTCGACATATGGACATGTCTGCCGCGGACATCAAACGTGCAGCGATCACGGAAGCTCGCTCACAACCGCACCCCCATTCCGTCAGTTCCGGCCAGGAACTGAATGGCTCCGAAATCCTGGTTCAGAGTCTTCAAGCCGAAGGCGTGAAGTTCCTCTGGGGCTATCCAGGCGGTGCCGTCCTCTACATCTACGACGCGCTCTACAAGCAGGACGCCATCCAGCACGTGCTGGTCCGTCATGAGCAGGCCGCCGTGCACGCGGCCGACGGCTACGCCCGGGCGACCGGCGAAGTCGGCGTCGCGCTGGTGACCTCGGGTCCCGGCGTCACGAACGCGATCACCGGCATCGCGACGGCGTACATGGACTCGATCCCGATGGTGATCATCACCGGTCAGGTCCCCACGCCCGCCATCGGCCTGGACGCCTTCCAGGAGTGCGACACCGTCGGCATCACGCGCCCGATCGTCAAGCACAACTTCCTGGTCAAGGACGTCCGCGATCTCGCCACGACGCTGAAGAAGGCCTTCCACATCGCGCGCACCGGCCGGCCCGGTCCGGTCGTGGTGGACATTCCGAAGGACGTCTCGCTCAATCGCACCGCGTTCCATTACCCGGAGCGCGTGGAGATGCGCTCCTACAACCCGGTGAAGAAGGGCCACAGCGGCCAGATCCGCAAGGCGGTCCAGCTGCTGATGGGCGCCAAGCGTCCCTATATCTATACCGGTGGCGGCGTGATCCTGGGCGAGGCCACGGCCGAACTGCGCCAGCTGGTGGAACTGCTTGGCTATCCCTGCACCAACACGCTGATGGGCCTGGGCGCGATGCCCGGCACCGATCCGCGCTTCCTCGGCATGCTGGGCATGCACGGCACCTACGAGGCCAACATGACGATGCAGCACTGCGACGTGCTGCTCGCCGTGGGTGCCCGCTTCGACGACCGCGTGATCGGCAACCCGAAGCACTTCTCGTCGGTCGACCGCAAGATCATCCACATCGACATCGATCCCTCGTCGATCTCCAAGCGCGTGCGCGTGGACATCCCGATCGTGGGCGACGTCAAGGACGTGCTGCAGGAACTGATCGCGCAGATCAAGGAAGCGCAGGCGCGGCCCGACGCGGACTCGATCAACGCCTGGTGGAGCCAGATCAACGACTGGCGCAAGCGCGACTGCCTCGCCTACAAGCAGTCCAGCGACGTCATCAAGCCACAGCAGGTCGTCGAGACGCTGTGGAAGCTGACCCGCGATCGCGACGCCTACATCACCTCCGATGTCGGCCAGCACCAGATGTGGGCCGCCCAGTTCTATCGCTTCAACGAGCCGCGCCGCTGGATCAACTCCGGTGGACTGGGCACGATGGGCGTGGGGCTGCCCTATGCGATGGGCATCAAGCTGGCCAAGCCGGAGGCGGACGTGTTCTGCATCACCGGCGAGGGCAGCATCCAGATGAACATCCAGGAGCTGTCCACCTGCCAGCAGTACAAGACGCCTGTGAAGGTGGTCTCGCTGAACAACCGCTACCTGGGCATGGTGCGGCAGTGGCAGGAGCTGGACTACGGCAAGCGCTACTCGCACAGCTACATGGATGCGCTGCCTGACTTCGTCAAGCTGGCCGAGTCCTATGGGCATGTGGGCCTGCTGGTGGAGAGACCCTCGGATGTCGAGCCCGCGCTGCGCGAGGCGATGCGCTTGAAGGACCGCACCGTCTTCCTGGACGTGCGCACCGACCCGACCGAGAACGTCTGGCCGATGGTCCAGGCGGGCAAGGGCATCTCCGAAATGCTGCTGGGGTCCGAGGACCTCTGAGACCGCTGATGGCTCGAAGCCGTCCGGCGTGACGCGCGTTACCGCGCGCGTCGCGGCCGGCGGCGGAAAGCCGGATGCGCTCGGAGCGATCCGGCCCATTCCCTGAATCGAAGAGCGTGGCCAAGGGCCGTCCGGTTACCGCCGGCGGTCTGAAGAGCGCGAAGGACGAGATTCCATGAAACACATCATTGCTTTGCTCATCGAGAACGAGCCGGGCGCGCTGTCGCGCGTCGTGGCGCTGTTCTCCGCCCGCGGCTACAACATCGAGAGCCTGACCGTGGCGCCGACCGAGGACCCCTCGCTGTCGCGCATGACCATCGTGACCAGCGGCAGCGACGACGTGATCGAGCAGATCACCAAGCACCTGAACCGGCTGATCGAGGTCGTCAAGGTCGTCGACCTGACCGAAGGCCGCTACATCGAGCGCGAGCTCATGCTGATCAAGGTGCGCGCCGTCGGCAAGGAGCGCGAGGAGCTCAAGCGCACCTCGGACATCTTCCGCGGCCACGTCATCGACGTCACCGAGAAGACCTACACCATCGAACTGACCGGCGACGCCGGCAAGCTCGACGCCTTCATCGACGCGATCGACCGCACGGCGATCCTCGAGACGGTGCGCACCGGCACCAGCGGCATCGGCCGCGGCGAACGGATCCTGCGCGTCTGAACGCGCGCTTCACTGAACCACCCCCTGTACTGATTTCCCCCGGAGAGACCACCATGAACGTGTACTACGACAAGGACGCCGACCTCAGCCTGATCAAGGGCAAGAACGTCACCATCATCGGCTACGGCTCACAAGGCCATGCCCATGCCCAGAACCTGAACGAGAGCGGCGTGAAGGTCACCGTGGGTCTGCGCCGCGGCGGCGCGTCCTGGGCCAAGGCCGAAGGCGCCGGCCTGAAGGTCGCCGAGATCGCCGAGGCGGTGAAGGCGGCCGACGTGGTCATGATCCTGCTGCCGGACGAGCAGATCGCCGACGTCTACAAGAAGGACGTGGAACCCAACATCAAGCAGGGCGCGTCGCTGGCCTTCGCCCACGGCTTCAACGTCCATTACGGCCAGGTGCAGCCGCGCGAAGACCTGGACGTGTGGATGGTCGCTCCGAAGGCGCCGGGCCACACCGTGCGCAACACCTACCGCCAGGGCGGCGGCGTGCCGCACCTGATCGCGGTCTACGCCGACAAGACCGGCAAGGCGCGCGACCTGGCCCTGAGCTATGCGGCGGCCAACGGTGGCGGCAAGGCCGGCATCATCCAGACCTCGTTCCGCGAAGAGACCGAGACCGACCTGTTTGGCGAGCAGGCCGTGCTGTGCGGCGGCGCCGTCGAGCTGATCAAGGCCGGCTTCGAGACGCTGACCGAAGCCGGTTACGCGCCCGAGATGGCCTACTTCGAGTGCCTGCATGAACTGAAGCTGATCGTCGACCTGATCTATGAAGGCGGCATCGGCAACATGAACTACTCGATCTCCAACAACGCGGAGTACGGCGAGTACGTCACCGGCCCGCGCGTGGTGACCGAGGCGACCAAGGACGCGATGCGCCAGTGCCTGAAGGACATCCAGACCGGCGAGTACGCCAAGTCCTTCATCCTGGAGAACAAGGCCGGCGCCCCGACGCTGATCAGCCGCCGCCGCCTGACCGCCGAGCACCCGATCGAGCAGGTCGGCGAACAGCTGCGCGCGATGATGCCCTGGATCAAGGCCAACAAGCTGGTCGACAAGTCCAAGAACTGATCGCCTGATCAACACCTCGACAGCCCGGCCTGCGCAAGCAGCCCGGGCTGTTTGCCTTCGGGCCGCGCACCGGCAGAGCGTTTCGCCGGCTGTTTCTCTTCCAAGCGGCACCCGTGGCGTGGCTTTGCCAGGCCACCGGGGGCGCCCCCTTGAGGGGGCCGGCGCAAGCCGGTAGGGGGTGGGTTATCCTCCCGGCCCATGAATTCGACTCAGAACAAGAACGTGGACCTGCTCGACGAGGACGAGCCCGACGTCCTCGACGCCCCGCAGCGCCCGCGCCACAAGGGCATCTACCTGCTGCCCAACCTGTTCACCCTGGCCGCGCTGTTCAGCGGTTTCTATGCCGTGGTGATGGGCATCGGCGGGCGCTTCGAGCAGTCCGTCTACGGCATCTTCGCGGCCATGGTGCTCGACAGCCTGGACGGCCGCGTCGCGCGCATGACCAACACGCAGAGCACCTTCGGCGAGCAGATGGACTCGCTGTCCGACATGGTGTCCTTCGGCGCGGCGCCGGCGCTGATCATGTATTCCTGGGCGCTGCAGGGACTGGGCAAGTGGGGCTGGTTCGCCGCCTTCGTCTACATCGCTGGCGCGGCGCTGCGGCTGGCGCGCTTCAACACCAACATCGCCGTCGTGGACCGCCGCTTCTTCCAGGGCGTGCCCAGTCCCGCCGCGGCCGCGCTGGTGATGAGCCTGATCTGGGCGCTGGACAGCGCCGGCTACAAGGACATCCACCGCGATCCGGCGCTGGCCTGGCTGGCCTTCGGCTTCACGCTCTATGCGGGCCTCACGATGGTGACCAACGCGCCGTTCTACAGCTTCAAGGACATCACCTTCAAGCGCTCGGTGCCTTTCATCGTGCTGGTGGTGATCATGCTGGCCATCGCGGCGATCAACATCGATCCGCCGCGGGTGCTGTTCGGCGTCTTCTGCGCCTATGGCATCTCGGGCTACGTCGTCTACGCGGTGCGGCGCGCCAAGGGCAAGCCGGCCAGCGTGATCGCGATGTCGACCGACGAGCCCGATGAAGCAGGCCTTCACCGATAGCGAACGCTTGCGGCGCGTGCATTCGCCCATTCGCGTTGACGCCCGCCGCGCCGCGCCCCTATATTCGACGCCCATGACGTTCGTGTCCGCCTCCACCAGTCAAGCCTTCGGGCTGTCGCTGCTACTACTAGCTGAACCTCGGGTTCGCTAGATCGCGCACGTCCGTCCATCCAGACGCTCATCCCAGATCAACGGCCCGAATGCAACTCGCAGCGGGCCGTTTCTGTTTCTGGAGAGTCTGCGAGTTGCGCCCCTGAACCCACCAGGAACGCTCCCATGCTCAAGCAACCGCAGACCAAGTACCGCGCCTTCGCCCCCATCGCCCTCCCGGACCGTCGCTGGCCCGACGCGCAGATCACGAAGGCGCCGCTGTGGCTGAGCACCGACCTGCGCGACGGCAACCAGGCGCTGATCGAGCCGATGGATCCCGAGCGCAAGCTGCGCATGTTCCAGATGCTGGTGAAGATCGGCTTCAAGGAGATCGAGGTGGGCTTCCCCTCGGCCTCGCAGACGGATTTCGATTTCGTCCGCATGCTGATCGAGGACGGCCACATTCCTGACGACGTGACCATCCAGGTCCTGACGCAGGCCCGCCAGCCGCTGATCGAGCGCACCTTCGAATCGCTGGTCGGCGTGCCGCGCGCGGTCGTCCATCTCTACAACGCGGTTGCGCCGGTGATGCGCCGCGTCGTGCTGAACATGAGCGAGGACGAGATCGTCGAGCTGGCCGTGACCCACACGGCGATGATCCGCGAACTGGCCGCGAAGCAGCCGGAGACGGACTTCCGCTTCGAGTACTCGCCGGAGATGTTCTCGGGCACCGAGCTGGCCTTCTCCAAGCGCGTCGTCGACGCCGTGACCGCGGCCTGGGGACCGACGCCCGAGCGCAAGATCATCATCAACCTGCCGACCACCGTCGAGCATTCGACGCCCAACATCTACGCCGACATGATCGAGTGGATGGGCCGGAACATCGAACGCCGCGACAGCGTGATCCTGTCGGTCCATCCGCACAACGATCGCGGCACCGGCACCGCCGCCGCCGAGCTGGCACTGATGGCCGGCGCCGACCGCGTCGAGGGCTGCCTGTTCGGTAACGGCGAGCGCACCGGCAACCTGGACCTGGTCAACGTCGCGCTCAACCTGTACACGCAGGGCGTGCATCCGGGGCTGGATTTCTCCGACATCGACGAAGTCCGCCGCTGCGTCGAGCATTGCAACCAGATTCCCGTCCATCCGCGCCATCCGTATGTGGGCGAACTGGTCTACACCTCGTTCTCGGGCTCGCACCAGGACGCGATCAAGAAGGCCTTCGCCGCCCGCAAGGACGGCGACGTCTGGGAGATCCCCTACCTGCCCATCGACCCCAAGGACCTGGGCCGTAGCTACGAGGCGGTGATCCGCGTCAACAGCCAGTCGGGCAAGGGCGGCATCTCCTACCTGCTCGAGGCCGAATACGGCATCGAGCTGCCGCGCCGCCTGCAGATCGAATTCAGCCAGATCGTCCAGGGCGTGATGGACACGAACGGCAAGGAACTCGGCGCGGCCGACCTCTGGCGCATCTTCGACCGCGAATACGGCGTCAGGCAGGCGCCGGCGCTGCATCCGCAGATCGACACCGGCGAGGATGGCCAGACCCGCGTGCAGGCGCAGGCCGACCTGTGCGTGCGCATGGTCCGGATCGACGGCCAGGGCAAGGGCCCGATCGATGCCTTCGTCGAGGGCCTGAACAAGCTGCTCAAGACCCAGGTCCGGGTGCTCGACTACCACGAGCATGCGATGGGCAGCGGCGCCGATGCGCAGGCCGTGGCCTACCTGGAGCTGCGGGTCGGCGAGGCCACGCTGTTCGGCGTCGGCATGGACGGCAACATCGCCTCGGCGTCGCTGAAGGCGATCGTCTCGGGCCTGCGCCGCGCCTCGCAGCGCGGCGTGCTCAAGCTCGCCGACCGCATCGCGGCCTGAGCCGCCGGGGCCCGCCGGCCGCCTAAACTCGCTGACCGGGACCCGGACCACCGGGTCCGCCCCCGCCACCGCAAGGAAGCCTCCCATGTCCGACCAACTGATCATCTTCGACACCACCCTGCGCGACGGTGAGCAGTCGCCCGGCGCGTCCATGACCAAGGACGAGAAGCTGCGCATCGCGCGGCAGCTGGAGCGGCTGAAGGTGGACGTGATCGAGGCCGGCTTCGCGGCCGCCAGCCATGGCGACTTCGAGGCGGTCAAGGCGATCGCCGACGCGATCCGCGACAGCACCGTCTGCTCGCTGGCGCGGGCCAACGATCGCGACATCGCCCGCGCCGCCGAGGCGCTGAAGGGCGCGGCGCGTTCGCGCATCCACACCTTCATCGCCACCAGCGAACTCCACATGGAGAAGAAGCTGCGCATGACCCGCGAGCAGGTGCTGGAGCAGGCGATCCAGGCGGTGCGCTTCGCCCGCAACCTGACCGACGACATCGAGTTCTCGCCCGAGGACGGCTACCGCTCCGATCCGGAGTTCCTGGCCCGCGTCGTCGAGGCGGTGATCCGCGAGGGTGCCCGCACGATCAACATCCCGGACACCGTCGGCTACGCGATCCCCGAGCTCTACGGCCAGTTCATCAAGACGCTGCGCGAGCGCGTGCCCAACTCGGACCAGGCGATCTGGAGCGTCCACTGCCACAACGACCTGGGCATGGCGGTGGCCAACTCGCTGGCCGGGGTGAAGATCGGCGGCGCGCGCCAAGTGGAGTGCACGATCAACGGCCTGGGTGAGCGCGCCGGCAACTGCTCGCTGGAGGAGGTCGTGATGGCGGTGAAGACCCGCCGCGACTATTTCGGCCTGGACGTGCGGGTCGATCCCTCGCAGATCGTGGCGGCGTCCCGGATGGTGTCGCAGACCACCGGCTTCGTGATCCAGCCCAACAAGGCGGTGGTCGGTGCCAATGCCTTCGCGCATGCCTCGGGCATCCACCAGGACGGCGTGCTCAAGGCCCGCGACACCTACGAGATCATGCGCGCCGAGGACGTGGGCTGGAGCGCCAACAAGATCGTGCTGGGCAAGCTCTCGGGGCGCAACGCCTTCAAGCAGCGCTTGCAGGAACTGGGCGTGGAGCTGGCGTCCGAGGCGGAGATCAATGCCGCCTTCGTTCGCTTCAAGGACCTGGCCGACCGCAAGGCCGAGATCTTCGACGAGGACATCATCGCGCTGGTGATGGACGAGTCGGTCACGCAGGACCAGGAGCACTACCGGCTGGTGGCGCTGGCGCAGCGCTCCGAAACCGGTGAACGCCCGCAGGCGCAGGTCGTTTTCGCCGCCGGCGAGACCGAGTACCGCACCGAGAGCGACGGCAACGGCCCGGTCGACGCGGTGCTCAAGGCGATCGAGAGCAAGGTCGGAAGTGGGGCGGAAATGCTGCTGTATTCGGTCAGCGCGATCACCAGCGGGAGCACAGAATCCCAGGGCGAAGTGACGGTGCGCCTGCAGCATGCCGGACGCGTGGTGAACGGCGTGGGGGCAGACCCCGATATCGTCGTCGCCTCCGCGAAAGCATATTTGAGCGCTCTGAACAAGCTTCAAAGCAAAACGGAGCGGGTCGCCGCCCAAGGTTGACAGGACAGCGCACGCCGGCCGCCCGGCCGCGTCGGATGGCACGGATTCGGGCACTTTAAGAGCCTGCGTTAAGTCATTGATCTTGCCGGTCTTTCAGCGATCCCCTAAACTCGCGCCCACTTCTGGGGACTGGATTGAAGACCATTGCGACATTGCTGTCTGGTGCCGCGCTCAGCGGCGTCATGTTGCTGACGGGCCTGACCGCCAGTCTCGTGCCGGTTCAACCGGCGCAGGCGGCCACGGCGTCGTCCTCCAAAGCCAAGGTGAAGAGCGTGCGCAAGGCCAAACCGGCCCCGCGCTCTCCCCGCAAGGTGGCCGCCCGCGCGGCGGCACCGGCCCGGGAAGTGGCCCTGTCCAAACCGTCCTTCGGGACGATGTACGGGCTGCATGACACCGAGGACCCCCTCGACCTGAAATCCAGCGTCGCCTATGTCGTCGACCAGGACACCAACGAGGTCCTGTTCTCGAAGAACCCGTCGGCCGTCCTGCCGATCGCGTCCATCACCAAGCTGATGACCGCGCTGCTGGTGGTCGAGGCCAACCAGTCGCTCGACGAGAAGCTCGAGATCACCGAGGAGGACAAGGACACCGAGAAGTTCACCGGGTCGCGCCTGGCCATCGGCACCGAACTGACCCGCGGCGAACTGCTGCACCTGGCGCTGATGTCCTCGGAGAACCGCGCGGCCCATGCGCTCGGGCGCAACTACCCGGGCGGCCTGGAGGCCTTCGTCGCGGCGATGAACGCCAAGGCGCGCGCGCTGGGCATGATGGACACCCATTACGTCGAGCCCACCGGCCTGTCCAGCCGCAACCAGTCCAGCGCGGCCGACCTCGCCAAGCTGGTCAAGGTCGCTCACGCTTTCCCGCTGATCCGCGAGCTGTCGACCTCGTCCGAATACACCGTGGCCCTGGGCCGCCGGCAGGTCCGCTTCGGCACCACCAATGGCCTCGTCCGCAAGGGCGACTGGGACATCGGCCTGCAGAAGACCGGCTTCATCAATGAAGCGGGGCAGTGCCTGGTCATGCAGGCCCAACTGGCCGGACGCAAGCTGATCATGGTGTTCCTGGACTCCGCCGGGAAATACTCCCGGATCGGCGACGCTGAACGCGTCCGCAAGTGGCTGACCGGTGCCGCCTCGCCGCTGGCGGGCGTGGCGACGGCCCCCGCCGCCGCGACGACTGCGGCCGTGATCCCGGCGGTGTCGGCGAAGTAATCGCCGGAGCGCCCCGGAGCAAGCTGCCTCCGGCTGAATGCAGAAGCGGACCCTCGGGTCCGCTTTTTCGTGGTCGCGCGCGGGGTCGCGCGGAATTCAGCCGCGGAAGCCCAGCGCGGCGGAGATCCGCGTCGCCGTCTCTTTCAGGCGCGGCAGCCAGCCTTCCTCGAGCCGGTCCGCGGGCGCGGAGATCGACAGCCCCGCCACCAGCTTGCCCTGGTCGTCGTAGATGCCGGCGGCCATGCAGCGCACGCCCAGCTCGAGCTCCTCGTCGTCGCGTGCGACGCCGCGCTGGCGGACCAGCGCCATCTCGCGCTCGAGCTGGCTGATGTCGGTCAGGCTGTTGCGGGTGTGGCCCGACAGGCCGGTGCGGGTCGCGTAGGCGCGCACCCGCTGGGGATCGTCGCTCGCCAGGAAGAGCTTGCCGACCGAGGTCAGGTGCAGCGGTGCCCGGCCGCCGACCGCGCGCACGACCTGCATGCCGCTGCGCTCGGAATAGGTCCGCTCGATGTAGACGATCTCGTCGCCCTGGCGCACCGACAGGTTGACCGGCTGATGGGTCAGCTTGTGCAGCTCGCGCATCGGGCCGATGGCCGCCTCGCGGACGTCCAGCCGCGCCTTGACCAGGTTGCCCAGTTCCAGCAGCCGCATGCCGAGCCGATAGCTGCCGGCCTCCGGGCGGTCGACGAAGCGACCCAGCGCCAGGTCGTTCAGGATGCGGTGGGCGGTGGAGGGATGCAGGCCGGTGGTTTCGCTGATCAACTTCAGCGACACCGGATCCTGGTGCTGGGCCAGGACGTCCAGCAGCGCGAAGGTGCGCTCGAGGACCTGGATCGCGGGGGTCTGGAGCTCCTTGGACTTCATGGCGGACGATTGTGAAGGATTTCGCTCAGGTTTTGCATGGCGAAACCGAGAGCCGCATCTAGCGGGCGCATTCCGTCGCTTTTGCCCATCAGCGGTGCGTGGCGCCGCGATGAATCCCCCTCAGGAGGTGGCGTCAGTCCCGGATTGCCGCATTGCGGAACGGGCTGCGGTGATCCCGCTGCGCACGGCGCCTTCCAGCGTCGCCGGATAGGGGCCGGCCAGGTAGTCACCGGCGGCCCACAGCGCCGGCGCGATCGGCGCCTCGGGACGAATGCGACCTGGCGTGCAGGCGAAGGTCGCGCGCTTCTCGCTGAGCACGCGGACCAGCCTCGGCGCACGCTGCCAGGGCAGGTGCCGGATGGCCTGTTCGAGCGCTGCGGCCCCGGTCGCTTCCAGGCCTCGTTCGACCCAGGGCGCCGCGCCGCTGATGACCAGGCTGAACAGCCCGGGATGCTGGCCCAGCTGGCCCAGGTCGAAGGCGAACTGCGCCGGCTCGGTGGCGGATTCGCGCAGCGCGACCATCGGCGCGGGCAGCGCCGAGCCGGCGCTTTCCAGGTAGACGGTCACGATGGGCTGGAACTCGAAGGCGCCGGCGATGGCGCTCCAGCGCGGCGCGAGGTCGCGGGTGAGCCGGGCCGCCTCCACCGAACTGCAGGCCACGACGACGGCATCGGCCGGCTCGCCGTCGACCAGCCAGCCGCGCCCCGATGCCTCCACCCTTTGAACGCGCTGCGTGCGGAGCTGGGCGCCTCGCGCCAGCAGCCAGTCGCGTGCCGGTGTCGGCAGCAGGGCGCTCAGGCCGCGCCGTGGCAGCAGCAGGTCCGCGCTCCCTGGGCCGCTGAACAGGGCGTCCTTCAGCACGCGCAGGAAGACCTGCGCACTCGCTTGCGACGCCGGGGTGTTCAGGGCGGCGACGCACAGCGGATCGATCAGGTCGTCGCGGACCGCGCGCGGCAGGCGGGCGCAGAGCTCGGCCACCGTGAGCGCCGGGTCGCAGCGGAAGCCGCGCATCGTCCAGCCGCTGCTCGCCATCAGGAACCGCATCCGGTCGGGCCAGGACCAGGCCGCACAGCCCAGCACCCCGCGCAGGAAGGCGAGCGTGGGCAGGCCGGCGGGCAGGGTGAGGGTTTCGCGGTCGGGATAGCGCAGCCGCAGCGGCATGCGCAGCAGGTCCGCCTCGGGGTCGGCGCCGACGCGGCGCATCAGCGCCAGCGATGCCGTGTAGGCGCCGATCAGGATGTGCTGGCCGTTGTCCAGCGCCGGCTCGCTGCCTTCGAGGCTGCGCGCCCGGCCGCCGAGCGTCGGCGCCATCTCGAACAGCGTGACGGCGGCGCCCAGCGAGACCGCCTCCACGGCTGCAGCCAAGCCGGCCCAGCCGCCGCCGATGACGGCGATGCGGGTCACCTCAGCGCCCGCGCCAGTTGGTCTTCATCGCGATCCACAGCTTGCGCAGCGGCGTCAGCGCGATGCGTTGCTGCAGGACCTGGAACTGCTCGGCCTCGATCTCGCGCAGCAGCGTGCGGTAGATGTTGGCCATCATGACGCCGGGCTTCTGCGCCTTGCGGTCGGCCTCGGGCAGCAGCGCCATGGCCTCGTCGTAGAGGCGGTGCGCGCGTTCGGCCTGGAACTTCATCAGCGCCAGGAAACGGTCGCTGTAGCCCCAGGGCGCGTCGCGCTTGAGGATCTCGTGGGCCTTGACGTCAAACTGCTGCAGCTCGCTCACCGGCAGGTAGATGCGACCGCGGCGCGCGTCGTCGCCGACGTCGCGGATGATGTTGGTCAGCTGCATCGCCAGGCCCAGCTTGTGGGCGTAGGCGATGGTCTGGGCGTCGGTGCGGCCGAAGATGCCCGACGCCACCTCGCCCACCACGCCCGCCACCAGGTGGCAATAGCGCTGCAGGCCGGCGAAGTCCAGGTAGCGCGTCTGCTCCAGGTCCATCTGGCAGCCGTCGATGACGGCCAGCAGGTGCTCGACGCGGATGTCGTAGTCCTTCACGTGCGGCAGCAGCGCCTTCATCGCCGGGTGCGAGGGCTGGCCGTTGAAGGCGCTCATGACTTCCTTGCGCCACCAGGCCAGCTTGGTCGCGGCCACGCCGGGATCCGAGACCTCGTCGACGACATCGTCGACCTCGCGGCAGAACGCGTAGAACGCGGTGATCGCCGCGCGCCGCGGCGGCGGCAGGAAGAGGAAGGCGTAATAGAAGCTCGAGCCGCTGGCGGCGGCCTTCTGCTGGACGTACTGCTCCGGCGTGGAGGCGGCGCCGGCGCTGGCCGTCGCATCGGGGGTCTTGTCGGTCTTGGTGCTCATCGCGCCGTCCCTTCGCGGCGGGTGTTGCTGGGGGTCGCATTCATCGTCAGCGCGCGCCACAGCAACAGGGGCGCGTCGGCGGCGCTGACGGTGGGGCGCCGCAGCAGGGCGGCGAAGCGCATCGCCTGCAGCCTGTCGAGAATGCGAAGGCCGCCTTGTACCACCAAGCGCAGCTCCCAGCCGGCCCGGCCCGGGATCCGGTGGACCAGCGGCGCCCCGTCCGCCATCAGCGCGCGGGCCCAGGCGCAGAGCTCGGCGATCAGCGCCCGCGCCGCCGGACTGTCGCGCAGGGACAGCAGGTCCTGTCCCTCGACGCCGTGACGCCGGCGGTCCTCCAGCGGCGCGTAGATCCGGCCGCGCGGACCGTCGACGGTGAAGTCCTGCCAGAAATTGATCAGCTGCAGCGCCGAGCAGATCGCGTCCGATTGCCTCAGCGCGTCGGCGTCGTCGATGCCGTACAGGTGCAGCAGCAGCCGCCCGACCGGGTTGGCGGAGCGCCGGCAGTAGTCCAGCAGTTCGGCGCGGGTGGCGTAGTCGGTCTTGACCAGGTCCTGCTCGAAGGCGTCGAGGAGGTCCTCCAGCAAGGGCAGCGGCAGCCGATGCTCGGCGATCGCCCGCGCCAGCGGCGCGAACACCCGCGCGGCCCAGCGCGGGGAGGGCGCCCGGCCCGCCGCCACCGCGCGCAGGTCTGCGCGGTAATCGGCGAGGTCGCGCAGTCGCTGGACGGCGCTGGCGTCGCCTTCGTCGGCGAGGTCGTCGGCGGTGCGCGCGAAGCCGTAGATCGCCATGATCGCGGGACGCAGCGCCGGCGGACACAGCCAGGAAGCGACAGGAAAGTTTTCGTAGTGCTCTATGCTCACGGCCGGCATTCTCCGCTGAGCGGCGATGCCGTTTCCGACAACCTGACGCCCCGATCCCCGCGCCGTTCCCCGGGAACGTCAAGAACCGCAGTACACGAGCAGTACCCCGGCGAACCGTACGCCGTCGGTTTGACACGTCCGGACACGCTGAATACATTACTGACCGGTCAGTCAGTTACTCCGGTGCCCCGCAGGGGCGCCGCGGCTTTGTCGAGGTGTTCATGCCCCAACGGTCTCTTGTGTCCCTGCCCGCCGCCGCGCCCGGCCTGGCGTCCCTCGCGCCGTCCGGGCGTGCCGTTTCCGGAACCTGGGTTGCCGGAACCTGGGGCCGCGCGCTGACCGGCGGCCTGGCGGCGATCGCCGTCGTGGTCCTCGCGGCCTGCGGCAAGCAGGCGCCGCCGCCGGAGCCCGACCGCTACGTGCGCACGCTGGTGCTGACGCCGCAATCGGCCGGCCTGCAGCGCGAGTTCGCCGCCGAAGTCCGTGCCCGCGTCGAGTCGCGGCTGTCCTTCCGCGTCGCCGGCAAGATCCTGGAGCGCCGCGTGGACCTGGGCTCGGTGGTGAAGCCGGGCCAGACGCTGGCGCGCATCGACAGCTCGGACCTGGTGCTCGCGCAGGAGGCGGCCAAGGCCTCGGTGCTGGCGGCCCGGGTGAACCGCGACCAGCTCGGCGCCGATTACCGGCGCTACATCGACCTGCACCGGCAGGGCTTCATCAGCGCCGCCGAACTGGACCGCCGCGATGCCGCGTTCAAGGCCGCGCAGGCGCAATATGAATCGGCGCGCGCGCAATCGGACGTGCAGCGCAACCAAGCGCAGTACTCCAGCCTGGTGGCGGACGCGCCCGGCGTCGTCACCGGCATCGATGCCGAGCCCGGCATGGTCGTGGCCGCCGGCACGCCGGTGGTGCGCGTGGCCAACGACGGCCCGCGGGACATCGTCTTCTCCGTGTCCGAGGACCAGGTCGCGCTGGTGCGCGCCGCCGCGGCGCGGCCCGACGGGCTGAAGGTGCGCCTGTGGACCGACACCAAGGCCGAACCGCAGCCGATCAAGCTGCGCGAGTTGGCCGCGGCCGCCGATCCGGTGACGCGGACCTTCCTGGTGAAGGCCGAACTCAACGACCAGAACGTCCGCCTGGGCCAGACCGCCACGGTGATCCTGACCGGCACGCCCTCGGATAACGCGATCAAGCTGCCGCTGAGCGCGGTGATGGAATCGCAAGGCAAGAGCGCCGTGCTGCTGCTGGACCCCAAGACCATGACCGTGCAGCCCCGGCCGGTGACCGTCGTCGGTGCGGAAGGCAACGAGCTGGTGGTGCAGGGCCTGGCGCCCGGTATGGAGATCGTGGCCGCCGGCGGCCATGTGCTGACGCCCGGCCAGAAGGTCAAGCGCTTCCGCCCGCCGGGCACGCCGGTCGAGGGCTCGCCTTCGCCCGCGCCGTCCGCCGCCGCGTCTCGCTGATCCTCGGGAGCGCTGAATGAGCAACCCGAGCCGCGCCGGTTTCAACCTCTCGCGCTGGGCGCTGGAGCATGCCCCGCTGACGCGCTACCTGATGGTGGTGCTGATGGTGCTGGGCTTCGCCGCCTACTTCCAGCTGGGCCAGGACGAAGACCCCCCGTTCACCTTCCGCGCGATGGTCGTGCAGGCCTACTGGCCCGGCGCGACGCCGCAGCAGATGGCCGAGCAGGTCACCGACAAGATCGAGCGCACCCTGCAGGAGGTGCCGCATGCCGACAAGATCCGCAGCTACACCAAGCCGGGGGAGTCGCTGACCATCTTCCAGGTGAAGGACAACACTTCGCCGGGCGAGGTGCCCCAGCTCTGGTACACGGTCCGCAAGAAGATCGGCGACCTCAAGCCCACCTTGCCGCAGGGCGTGCTGGGGCCGTTCTTCAACGACGAGTTCGGCGACGTCTACGGCTCCATCTTCGCGCTGTCCTCCGACGGCGGCTTCTCGATCGAGGAGTTGCGCCAGCAGGCCGAGGCGGTGCGCTCCGAGCTGCTGCGCGTGCAGGACGTGGCCAAGGTCGACCTCTTCGGCGTGCAGGCCGAGAAGCTGTTCATCGAGATCTCGCAGAAGCGCCTGGCCGAACTGGGCCTGGACTTCAACCAGGTGGTCTCGCAGCTCAACGCGCAGAACGCGGTCGAGAGCGCCGGCGTCATGGACGCCAGCAGCGCCAACGTGCAGATCCGCATCGAGGGCCAGCTCAATTCCGTCCAGGCGCTGAGCGACTTCCCGATCCGTGGCACCAACCCGACCACCGGCGCCGCCAGCAGCCTGCGCCTGGGCGACATCGCCACGGTGCGCCGCGGTTATGTCGACCCGGCCACGACGATGGTGCGCTTCAACGGCAAGCAGGTCGTGGCCCTGGGCGTGTCGATGGGCAAGGGCGGCGACATCATCGCGCTGGGCAAGGCGCTGCAGGCCACCGTCAAGCGGCTGCAGCAGCAACTGCCCGCCGGCATCACGCTGCAGCAGATCCAGGACCAGCCCGCCGCGGTGAAGACCTCCGTCGGCGAGTTTGTCCACGTGCTGATCGAGGCCGTCATCGTCGTGCTGGGCGTGAGCTTCATCAGCCTGGGCCTGCACACCAAGCCGCTGCGCATCGACGTGTGGCCGGGCCTGGTGGTCGGCATCACCATCCCGCTGGTGCTGGCCATCACCTTCGTGGTGATGCTGTATGCCGGCGTGGGGCTGCACAAGATCTCGCTCGGTTCGCTGATCATCGCGCTCGGCCTGCTGGTCGACGACGCCATCATCGCGGTCGAGATGATGGTGCGCAAGCTGGAGGAGGGCTACGACAAGATGCATGCGGCGACGTATGCCTACGACGCCACCGCCAAGCCGATGCTCACCGGCACGCTGATCACCGCGGTGGGTTTCCTGCCCATCGGCCTGGCCAAGTCCACCGTCGGGGAATACACCTTCGCGATCTTCGCGGTGACCGCCGCGGCGCTGGTGATCTCGTGGATCGTCTCGGTCTACTTCGTGCCCTACCTGGGCGCGCTGCTGCTCAAGACCCGCGCCGGCCATGAAGGCGAGGCCCACGAGGTCTTCGACACGCCGTTCTACAACCGCTTCCGCCGTTGGGTCGCGTGGTGCGTCTACCACCGCTGGAAGACCATCGGCCTGACCATCCTGGTGTTCGTGCTGGGCCTGGCCGGCATGGGCAAGGTGCAGCAGCAGTTCTTCCCGGATTCGAGCCGGCCGGAGATCCTGGTCGACCTGTGGCTGCCCGAGGGCGCCACGATCGAGCAGAGCAACGTCGTGGCCAAGCGCTTCGAGGCCCGCATGGCCAAGGAGCCGCTGGTGGGCAGCATCGCGACCTGGGTGGGCTCGGGCGTGCCGCGCTTCTACCTGCCGCTGGACCAGATCCTGCCCAACACCAACGTCAGCCAGGCCATCATCCTGCCCAAGACGCCGGCCGACCGCGAGACCCTGCGCCACAAGCTGCCGCAGATCCTGGCCGAGGAGTTCTCCGAGGTGCGCGGCCGCGTGAAGCTGCTGCCCAACGGGCCGCCGGTGCCGTATCCGGTGCAGTTCCGCATCGCCGGCGACGATCCCGCGCAGCTGCGGATCTACGCCGATCGCGCCAAGGAACAGATGCGCGCCAACCCCAACATGGTGGGCGTCAACGACAACTGGAACGAGGCCATCAAGGTCCTGCGCCTGCAAGTCGACCAGGACAAGGCGCGGGCGCTGGGCGTGACCAGCCAGAGCATCGCGCAGGCGGCGCGCATCCTGGTGTCGGGCACGACGGTGTCGCAGTACCGCGAGGCCGACCGGCTGATCGACATCGTCCTGCGCCAGCCGGTGCAGGAGCGCGACACGCTGTCGGAGCTCGCCAACGCCTACGTGCCCACCGCCTCGGGCCGCTCGGTGCCGCTGACGCAGATCGCCAAGCCGCAGTTCACCTGGGAGCCTGGCGTGATGCACCGCGAGAGCCGCCAGTTCGCGATCACCGTGCAGGGCGACGTCATCGAGGGCCTGCAGGGCGCGACGGTGACCAGCCAGCTCTGGCCCGCGCTCGACGCGATGCAGAAGGAGATGCCGCCCGGCTACTCGATCTCGATCGCCGGCGCGGTCGAGGAAAGCAGCAAGGGCACCGGCTCGATCGCCGCCGGCGTGCCGATCATGCTGTTCATCACCTTCACGCTGCTGATGCTGCAGCTGCACAGCTTCTCGCGGGCGATGCTGGCCTTCCTGACCGGCTTCCTGGGCATCGCCGGCGTGTCGGCCGCGCTGCTGCTGCTGAACCGGCCCTTCGGTTTCGTCGCGCTGCTGGGCGTCATTGCGCTGATGGGCATGATCCAGCGGAACTCCGTCATCCTGATCGACCAGATCGAGCAGGACCGCGGCCGCGGCGTGCCACCGGCGCAGGCCATCGTGGAGTCCGCCGTGCGACGGCTGCGTCCGATCGCGCTGACCGCCGCCGCCGCGGTGCTGGCGATGGTGCCGCTGTCGCGCAGCGTGTTCTGGGGGCCGATGGCGGTGGCCATCATGGGCGGCCTGATCGTCGCCACCGTGCTGACGCTGCTGGCGCTGCCGGCGATGTACGCGGCCTGGTTCCGCGTCGAGCGCGACAAGGACGCCGGCATCGCCCCGTCGACGCATTGAACCGGCGAGGCCGGAGGCCCCCAGGCCTCCGGCCTTCGGGGGTTAACCCCCGCCCGGGAGGGGCGGGGGCGGCCGTGGGAATCGGCTGAATCCTTGATTACAATCGCCGGTTTTCCGGATCGCGGACGGCAGGGCCCTGGGCTCTTCTCTCGCATCTCCGAATTACCAAGGGCCCGCCGCGCAGGACTGCGCGCAGCGATCGCGACGAGCCCCCATCACCCGGCGCGGGTGGCGAAATTGGTAGACGCACCAGGTTTAGGTCCTGACGCCTTCACGGGCGTGCCGGTTCGAGTCCGGCCCCGCGCACCACACTTCCAACTGATTCCGAGTCCACTATGGCTGTCACCGTCGAAACTCTCGAAAAGCTCGAACGCCGCATCACGCTCACGCTGGCGGCCGCTGACATCAACACCGAGGTCGAGTCCCGCCTGAAGAAGCTGGCCCGCACCGTCAAGGCCGACGGCTTCCGCCCCGGCAAGGTGCCGATGTCCTTCGTGGCGCAGCGCTACGGCGCGCAGGTGCAGTACGAGGTCGTGAACGACAAGCTGGGCGAGGCCTTCACCGTCGCCGCCAACGAAGCCAAGCTGCGCGTGGCCGGCATGCCCACCATCGCCCAGAAGGACACGGCCGCCGAAGGCGAACTGGCCTTCGACGCGACCTTCGAGATCTACCCGGAAGTGAAGATCGCCGACCTGGCCGAGGCCGAGATCGAGCGCGTCGCCGCCGACGTGACCGATGAAGCCATCGACAAGACCGTCGAGATCCTGCGCAAGCAGCGCCGCTCGTTCGCCCAGCGCGGCGCGGCGGACGTGGCCGCCGACGGCGACCGCGTGACCATCGACTTCGAAGGCAAGATCGACGGCGAGCCTTTCGCTGGCGGCAAGGCCGACGGCTTCCAGTTCCTGCTGGGCGAAGGCCAGATGCTCGAGGCCTTCGAGAAGGCCGTGCGCGGCATGAAGGCGGGCGAGTCCAAGACCTTCCCGCTGGCCTTCCCGGCCGATTACCACGGCAAGGACGTCGCCGGCAAGGAAGCCGACTTCCTGGTCACGGTCAAGAAGATCGAGGCCCAGCACCTGCCCGAAGTGAACGAGGCCTTCGCCAAGGCCCTGGGCATCAAGGAAGGCACGGTCGAAGCGCTGCGCGCCGACATCAAGAAGAACCTCGAGCGTGAAGTGAAGTTCCGCGTGCTGGCCAAGAACAAGGGCGCCGCGATGGACGCGCTGGTCGGCAAGGCCGAACTGGACGTGCCCAAGGCGCTGGTCGCCGGCGAAGCCGAGCGCATGGTCGCCAACGCCCGCGAGGACCTGAAGAAGCGCGGCATCAAGGACGCCGACAAGGCCCCGATCCCCGCCGAGCTGTTCAACGAGCAGGCCGAGAAGCGCGTGCGCCTGGGTCTGGTCGTGGCCGAGCTGGTCCGTTCGCAGAACCTGCAGGCCAAGCCCGAGCAACTGCAGGCCCACATCGAGGAAATCTCGCAGAGCTACGAGAAGCCGGCGGAAGTCGTGCGCTGGTACCTGTCGGACCGCGAGCGCATGGCCGAGGTCGAAGCCGTCGTGATCGAGAACAACGTCACCGACTTCATCCTGGGCAAGGCCAAGGTCACCGACAAGCAGCTGCCCTTCGATGAGCTGATGGCCACGGCCTGATCGGCCGGCTCGACGCCATCTGGCGCGGGCTTTCCCGGCATCGCCCTTGATTCACCGGGAACTCATCGCCAAGTAAGGCGCCTGGCCGCGAGGCCGGCGCCTTTTTCTTTCCCCGGCGCAGCCGCCGGCGCGATCCCGCTTCGACGGGGCCGCGCGGCGGCAAGGGGATGGAGCGCACGACATAATGGTTTGTCGTGATCTCGAACCAATTCAGAGGATTTCATGAGCGCGCTTGAAACCAGCAACCTGGGCATGGTGCCCATCGTCATCGAACAGTCGGGCCGCGGCGAGCGCGCCTACGACATCTACAGCCGCCTGCTGCGCGAGCGCATCGTCTTCCTGGTCGGCCCGGTGAATGACGCCGTCGCCAACCTCGTCGTCGCGCAGCTGCTGTTCCTGGAAAGCGAGAACCCGGACAAGGAGATCTCGCTGTACATCAACTCGCCGGGCGGCAGTGTCTCGGCGGGCATGTCGATCTACGACACGATGCAGTTCATCAAGCCGCAGGTCTCGACGCTGTGCATGGGCATGGCGGCCTCGATGGGCGCCTTCCTGCTGGCCGCGGGCGAGAAGGGCAAGCGCTTCGCGCTGCCGAACTCCAAGATCATGATCCACCAGCCGCTGGGCGGCGCGCAGGGCCAGGCCACGGACATCGAGATCCATGCCCGCGAGATCCTCAAGACCCGCGAACAGCTCAACCGCATCCTGGCCGAGCGCACCGGCCAGAGCCTGGAGAAGATCCAGGCCGACACCGAGCGGGACTATTTCATGTCGGCCGCCGAGGCGTCGACCTATGGCCTGATCGACCAGGTCATCGAGAAGCGTCCCTGATCGCGACGCGGGATTCAGTCCGCCGCGGTGTCCCGTGGTGGTCGTGGGCCGCGGCCCGGATCCCGCACCATGCGCTTCCTGACGCCGGCGGCGGCGTTCTCCCGTGGAATCCGCTGCCCGGCGATGCCACCGGGAACTGCCGCCGCGGTGCAGCAACTGACCGCCGGTCGAGCGCGCCAACTGACCACTCTTAGGGGCTTTTATCCCCCCAAGGGTGGTGCCGGCAATTGAACTATCATCAATGCAGGCACTTGCCTGTATTCCCCGCAGCCCTCCAGCAGCCCCAGCCCCAGCAGCACTCCCATGGCCGAGAAAAAAGGCAATTCCAGCGAAAAAGTCTTGTACTGCTCCTTCTGCGGCAAGAGCCAGCACGAGGTCAAGAAGCTGATCGCGGGCCCGTCGGTGTTCATCTGCGACGAATGCATCGAGCTGTGCAACGACATCATCCGTGACGAGGTCCCGGCCGAGGCCGCGGCCGGCGGTCGCGCGAGCAAGTCGGACCTGCCCGTGCCCAGCGAGATCAAGACGACGCTGGACCAGTACGTGATCGGCCAGGACGTCGCCAAGCGCACGCTCTCCGTCGCGGTCTACAACCATTACAAGCGGCTGCGCCACGCGGCCGACACCAAGGACGGCGTCGAGCTGTCCAAGAGCAACATCCTGCTGATCGGGCCGACCGGCTCGGGCAAGACGCTGCTGGCCCAGACCCTGGCCCGCGTGCTGAATGTGCCCTTCGTGATCGCCGATGCGACGACGCTGACCGAAGCCGGTTATGTCGGCGAGGACGTCGAGAACATCATCCAGAAGCTGCTCCAGAACTGCAATTACGACGTCGAGCGCGCCCAGCGCGGCATCGTCTACATCGACGAGATCGACAAGATCAGCCGCAAGGCGGACAACCCCTCCATCACCCGCGACGTGTCGGGCGAGGGCGTCCAGCAGGCGCTGCTGAAGCTGGTCGAAGGCACGATGGCGTCGGTCCCCCCGCAGGGCGGCCGCAAGCATCCGAACCAGGACTTCCTCCAGATCGACACGACCAACATCCTGTTCATCTGCGGCGGCGCGTTCGACGGCCTCGAGAAGGTCATCCAGAACCGCTCGGAGAAGTCGGGCATCGGCTTCGGCGCCTCGGTCAAGAGCAAGAGCGAGAAGAAGGTCGGCGAACTCTTCCGTGAAGTGGAACCGGGCGACCTGATCAAGTTCGGCCTGATCCCCGAGCTGGTGGGCCGCCTGCCGGTGATCGCCACGCTCGGCGAGCTGACCGAGGACGCGCTGGTGCAAATCCTGACCGAGCCGCGCAACGCGCTGGTCAAGCAGTACCAGCAGCTGTTCTCGATGGACGGCGTCGAACTGGAAGTGCGGCCGTCGGCGCTGAGCGCCGTCGCGCGCAAGGCCCTGGCCCGCAAGACGGGCGCCCGCGGCCTGCGTTCGATCGTCGAGCACGCGCTGATCGACACCATGTTCGAATTGCCTTCGCTGGACAGCGTCGCCAAAGTCGTGCTGGACGAGCACAACATCGACGAGGACACCAAGCCGTTGCTGGTCTATCGCGAAACCAAGGCGAGCGCCTGAGGTCGCGATCACACGCCGGGCGATCTGCTTGCCATGACCCCTTGTGGAAGGCAATTGCTCAAAGGCTATTGAACGGCACCTTGTAATTGGTAGCTCGGGCCCTAGATGGGCCTGAGAAAGAGAGGTTTTCATGTCCGGTCATCCGATCCTCCCCGCGGAACCCATCACGCTGCCGCTGCTGCCGCTGCGCGACGTGGTCGTCTTCCCGCACATGGTGATCCCGCTCTTCGTGGGCCGTCCCAAGTCCATCAAGGCCTTGGAAGCGGCGATGGAAGCAGGGCGCCAGATCATGCTGGTCGCGCAGAAGGCCGCCGGCAAGGACGAGCCCAAGCCCGACGACATGTTCGAGATGGGCTGCGTCTCCAGCATCCTGCAGATGCTGAAGCTGCCCGACGGCACGGTGAAGGTGCTGGTCGAGGGCCTGCAGCGCGCCACGACCAACAAGATCGAGGACGGCGAGGAGCACTTCACCGCCGAGGTCCTGCCGATCCCGCCGGAAGCCGACGACCAGCCCGAGGTCGAGGCGCTGCGCCGCGCGGTGACGCAGCAGTTCGACCAGTACGTCAAGCTGAACAAGAAGATTCCGCCCGAGATCCTGACGTCCATCGCCGGCATTGATGACGCCGGTCGCCTGGCCGACACGATCGCCGCGCACCTGCCGCTCAAGCTCGACGCCAAGCAGTCGGTGCTGGACCTGTCCGAAGTGGGCAAGCGGCTGGAGAAGCTGCTGGACCTGCTCGAGCACGAGGTCGACATCCTCCAGGTCGAGAAGCGCATCCGTGGCCGCGTCAAGCGCCAGATGGAGAAGTCGCAGCGCGAGTACTACCTGAACGAACAGGTCAAGGCCATCCAGAAGGAACTGGGCGACGGCGAGGAAGGCGCCGACATGGAGGAGCTGGAGAAGAAGATCCAGGCTGCTCGCATGCCGAAGGAAGCGCGCAAGAAGGCCGAGGCGGAGCTCAAGAAGCTCAAGCTGATGTCGCCGATGTCCGCCGAAGCGACCGTCGTGCGCAACTACATCGACACGCTGGTCAACCTGCCGTGGTCGAAGAAGACCAAGATCAAGCACGACCTGGCCAATGCCGAGGCCGTGCTGAACGAGGACCACTACGGCCTGGACAAGGTCAAGGAACGCATCCTTGAATACCTCGCGGTGCAGCAGCGCGTGGACAAGGTCAAGGCGCCGATCCTGTGCCTGGTCGGGCCTCCTGGCGTGGGCAAGACCTCGCTGGGGCAGTCGGTGGCGCGCGCCACGGGCCGCAAGTTCGTCCGCATGGCGCTGGGCGGCGTGCGCGACGAGGCCGAGATCCGCGGTCACCGCCGCACCTACATCGGCTCGATGCCGGGCAAGGTGCTGCAGAGCCTGTCCAAGGTCGGCACGCGCAATCCGCTGTTCCTGCTCGACGAGATCGACAAGCTGGGCATGGACTTCCGCGGCGACCCGTCGTCGGCGCTGCTGGAGGTGCTGGACCCCGAGCAGAACCACACCTTCGCGGACCACTACATCGAGGTCGACTATGACCTGAGCGATGTGATGTTCGTGGCGACGTCGAACTCGCTGAACATCCCGCCGGCGCTTCTGGACCGGATGGAGGTCATCCGCCTGTCGGGTTACACCGAGGACGAGAAGGTCAACATTGCCCAGCGCTACCTGCTGCCCAAGCAACGCGGCAACAACGGCGTGAAGGAAGAGGAACTCGAGGTCACCGAGGATGCGATCCGCGGCGTGATCCGCTACTACACGCGGGAAGCCGGCGTGCGTTCGCTCGAACGCGAGGTCTCGAAGATCTGCCGCAAGGTCGTCAAGGGCCTGCAGCTCAAGACCTTCACCGGCAAGGTGGTGGTCACCGAGGACAACCTCAACGAGTTCCTGGGCGTGCGCAAGTACGACTTTGGCCGCGCCGAGAAGAAGAACCAGGTCGGCCAGGTGGTCGGTCTGGCGTGGACGGAAGTGGGCGGCGACCTGCTGACCATCGAAGCCACCGCGATGCCGGGCAAGGGCAACATCATCCGCACCGGCTCGCTGGGCGACGTGATGAAGGAATCGGTCGAGGCGGCACGCACGGTGGTGCGGTCGCGGGCGCGCCGCCTGGGCATCAAGGACGAGCTCTTCGAGAAGCGCGACGTGCACATCCACGTGCCCGATGGCGCGACGCCGAAGGACGGCCCGAGCGCGGGCGCCGCGATGACGACGGCCTTCGTGTCGGCGCTGACCGGCATTCCGGTGCGTGCGGACGTGGCGATGACCGGTGAGATCACGCTGCGCGGCGAGGTGACGGCGATCGGTGGCCTGAAGGAGAAGCTCCTGGCGGCCCACCGGGGCGGCATCAAGACCGTGATGATTCCGGAAGAGAACGTCAAGGACCTGCAGGACATTCCCGAGAACGTGAAGAACCAGCTGGAGATCGTCCCGGTCCGCTGGATCGACCGCGTGCTGGAAGTGGCGCTGGAGGCTTATCCGCAGGCGCTGCCGGACGAGGAGGCGGCAACGCCTCCGGCCGAGAAGGTCGCGGAGACCAAGCCGGCCGACGCGACCGGCGATTCGCTGAAGCATTGACCGGCGCTCGTTCGCGAGCCTGATGACAGCGGCGCCTTCGGGCGCCGTTGTTCATTCCGCCGCGCGGGCGGCGAGGGGACCGGTGACGGTCGGGTGAATCGTCCTGGTGTTTGGGCGATCTTCATAAAGAAGTCGCCGAACTCTTGCGAGCGGGTGAAAAACCGTTCTATACTCTCGGCTTCAGCGCAAACGGTGCTGCGACGACAAGGCGAATCGCAAGAGACGCCACGAAGTTGAAGCAGGCAGTGCGTTGAAGACCATGCGGGAATAGCTCAGTTGGTAGAGCGCAACCTTGCCAAGGTTGAGGTCGCGAGTTCGAGCCTCGTTTCCCGCTCCAGGTATTCAAAGGATGGAAGCTCCGGCTTCCATTTTTTATCGGAATCGGACACACCAAATCCGGTTTCAACAGAATCCCGTCCAGGGTTCTGGGGCGCGATAGCAAAGCGGTTATGCCCCGGATTGCAAATCCGGTCAGTCCGGTTCGACTCCGGATCGCGCCTCCAAAGAATGGACATTGCGGGAATAGCTCAGTTGGTAGAGCGCAACCTTGCCAAGGTTGAGGTCGCGAGTTCGAGCCTCGTTTCCCGCTCCACACGACACCAAAGGTCGGTGGGGTGATTCACTCCGCTGCCCTGCGATGCGGGAATAGCTCAGTTGGTAGAGCGCAACCTTGCCAAGGTTGAGGTCGCGAGTTCGAGCCTCGTTTCCCGCTCCAAAAATCTCGAAAAGGGAAGCCTCCGTGGCTTCCCTTTTTTCTTGCCCGGTGGCCCCGATAATGCCCGGTCACTACGACATGGAACTCCGCTCGGAGCCGCCGTGGCCTGGATGGTGAAATCGGTAGACACAGCGGACTTAAAATCCGCCGCCCTCAACCGGCGTACGGGTTCGAGTCCCGTTCCAGGCACCACGCGCATCGCAACGAGCGGTCGCATCGCATGGGCATGTTTGCGCAGGAACTGTTGAACCCGGGCGTTCGCAAACGCGAGGTCCTCGGCTGGTCGATGTACGACTTCGCCAACTCGGGCTACACGACTGTCGTCCTGACCGCCGTCTACAACGCCTATTTCGTCGGCGTGATCGCCCAAGGCCAACCGTCGGCGACGCTGCTCTGGACCGTGCTGATCGCGATTTCCAGCTTCCTGGTGATGGTGACGATGCCCGGGCTGGGCGCCTGGGCCGACGCGCACGGCGCGAAGAAGAAGCTGCTGGGCTTCTGCACCGGCGGTTGCGTGCTCTCGACCGCGGCGCTCGCGGTTTTCGGACCCGATCAGCTGTGGTGGGCGGCGATCGCCGTCGTGCTCTCCAATGTCTTCTTTTCCTATGGCGAATCGCTGATCGCGGCGTTCCTGCCCGAGCTCGCGAGACGCGACGCGCTGGGTCGCGTGTCCGGCTGGGGCTGGGCCTTCGGTTATCTGGGCGGCATGCTCGCGCTGGGGCTGTGCCTGGGTTATGTGCTGGGCGCTCAAGCGCGCGGCGACACCGCCAGCCACTTCGTGCCGGTCACGATGCTCATCACTGCGGGCCTCTACCTGCTGGCCGCGCTGCCCACCTTCCTGTTGCTGCGCGAGCGCGCCGATCCGTGCGCGACACGCCGGGCCGCGCGCATGGGTTCCGGCCTCTCGCAGCTGTGGGCGTCGTGGCAGCGCGCTCGTGCCTATCCGGACTTCCTGCGCCTGCTGGCCTGCGGTACCAGCTACCAGGCCGGCATCGCCGTCGTCATCGCGCTGGCCGCCGTCTACGCCGAGCAGGCGCTCGGCTTCACCCAGGCGCAGACGATGACCCTGGTGTTCCTGGTCAACATCGCTTCGGCTGTCGGCGCGTTCGTGTTCGGTTATTACGAGGACCGCATCGGCCATCAGCCGGCGCTCGCGATCACGCTCGTCGGCTGGATGATCATGGCGCTGCTGGCCTTCCTGGCGACCACCGCCTGGCTGTTCTGGATCGCCGCGGTGATCGCGGGCCTGTGCATGGGATCGAGCCAGTCCTGCGGCCGCGCCCTGGCCGGCGCACTCGCGCCGCATGACCGGCTGGCCGAATTCTTCGGCCTGTGGACCTTCGCCACGCGACTGGCCGCGATCATCGGGCCGCTGACCTACGGCGCGGTCACCGTGCTGACGGCGGGCAACCACCGGCTCGCGATCCTGTCCACCGGGGTGTTCTTCGTGCTGGGCTACTGGCTGCTGCGGCGCGTGGACATGACGAGAGGCCTCTCGCGCGCACTGGTCTGAGCACCTCGACGGCGCCCGGCTTCAAGCCGTGGCGCGCGCGGCGACGATGTCACGCCAGCCCAGCGCCTCGCGGGCCAGATGCTGCAGCGGCGCGGGATCGCCGGTGCTCTCGAGCACCACGCGCCCCGTCCCCGTCGATGCCAGCCCCAGTCCTTCCCAGACCCGACGGGCCTGGCGCGCGACCGCGTCTTCGATGTTGAGCAAGCGCACCTCCTCGCCCAGCGCCGCCTGGATGCGCGACTGCACGAGCGGATAGTGCGTGCAGCCGAGCAGCACCGTGTCGACGCCGGCCGCGCGCAGCGGCGCGCAGAAGCGCTCGATCAGCGCACCGAGTGCGTCGCTGCCCAGGTCGCCTTGCTCGATCAGGGTGACCAGGCCCGGACAGGGCTGGCTGATGAGCTCGACGTCGCCCGCATGCGCGGCGACCAGCTGCTCGAAGCGTCGACTCGCGATCGTGGCGGTCGTCGCCATCACGCCGATGCGGCCGTTGCGGGTCGCCGCGACGGCGGGCTTCACGCCCGGTTCGATGCCGACGACCGGCCAGTCGGGCCAGCGGTCCCGCATCGCCTGCACCGCGTGCGCGGTGGCGGTGTTGCAGGCCACGACCGCCATCCGCGCGCCGACCTCGCGCAGGCGTTCGGCCACGCGCACGCTGCGATCGACGATGTATTCGCTGCTGCGGTCGCCGTAAGGCGCGTGCGCGGTGTCGGCGAGGTAGTGCAGCGGCACCTCGGGCAGCTGCTCCCGCAGCGCCTTCAGCACCGTCAACCCGCCCACGCCGGAATCGAAGACCCCGATGCAGGGGACGCGCGGCTCGCGTTCGAGGGAGTCGGCGGGGGCGGTGGCGGAGGGCGCTGAACTCAAGATCGTCATCGTGGGGGTGGCGTGTCGGGAGCGGAGTCTAGAGGGATTCCCTCATTCCCGGCCTCCACCCGCTTGGCAGCCGTGAATCGATGGCTAGAATAGAACGATCGTTCGTTTTATTTTCGAGCCGGCGCCGAGGCGGTGCTCGCGGGTCCACGGAGATTCCGGGACGGGAGCAGGGGCGCATGACGGCTGGGAGACACGGGGGCGCCCCGGGGCTCCCATAGAATCGAATTAACGTTAACGTCAATCCAGCTTGGAGTGCTTCGATGAAGGTATTGGTCCCCGTCAAACGAGTCGTCGATTACAACGTCAAGGTGCGCGTCAAGAGTGACGGAACCGGCGTGGACATCGCCAACGTGAAGATGTCCATGAACCCGTTCGACGAGATCGCCGTCGAAGAAGCCGTCCGCCTGAAGGAGAAGGGCGTGGTCACCGAGGTGATCGCCGTGTCCTGCGGCGTCACGCAATGCCAGGAAACGCTGCGCACCGCGATGGCCATCGGCGCCGACCGCGCCATCCTCGTCGAGACCGACGCCGAACTGCAGCCGCTGGCCGTGGCCAAGCTGCTGAAGGCGCTGGTCGACAAGGAACAGCCGCAGCTGGTGATCCTGGGCAAGCAGGCCATCGACGACGACTGCAACCAGACCGGCCAGATGCTGGCCGCGCTGACGGGACTGCCGCAGGGCACCTTCGCGTCGAAGGTGGAAGTGGCCGACGGCAAGGTCAACGTGACGCGCGAAGTCGACGGCGGCCTGGAGACCGTGTCGCTGACGCTGCCGGCGGTCGTGACGACCGACCTGCGCCTGAACGAGCCGCGCTACGTGACGCTGCCCAACATCATGAAGGCCAAGAAGAAGCCGCTGGACGTGGTCAAGCCGGCCGACCTGGGCGTGGACGTGGCGCCGCGCATCAAGACGCTGTCGGTGGCCGAGCCGCCCAAGCGCAGCGCCGGCATCAAGGTGCCGGACGTGGCCACGCTGGTCACGAAGCTGAAGACCGAGGCCAAGGTCATCTGAGCCCCAGAACAAGATTCGGAGATAAGACATGACCATCCTCGTCATCGCTGAACACGACAACGCCTCGCTCAAGGGCGCCACCCACCACGTCGTCACCGCCGCCGCCGCCATCGGTGGCGACGTGCACGTGCTGGTCGCCGGCTCGAACGCCGGCGCCGCCGCGCAGGCCGCCGCCAAGATTTCGGGCGTCGCCAAGGTGCTGCACGCCGACGGCGCCCAGTTCGCCGACGGCCTGGCCGAGAACGTCGCCGCGCAGGTGATCGCCATCGCCAAGGACTACTCGCACGTCCTGTTCCCGGCCACCGCTGCCGGCAAGAACGTCGCACCGCGCGTGGCCGCGCTGCTGGACGTGGGCCAGGTGAGCGACATCACCAAGGTCGTCTCGGCCGACACCTTCGAGCGTCCGATCTACGCCGGCAACGCGATCGCGACCGTGCAGTCGACCGACGCGGTCAAGGTGATCACCGTCCGCACGACCGGTTTCGACTCCGCCGCCGAAGGCGGCAGCGCCGCGGTCGAATCGCTGACGGCCGTGGCCGACAGCGGCAAGAGCAGCTTCGTCGGCCGCGAGGTGACGAAGAGCGACCGCCCCGAGCTGACCGCCGCCAAGATCATCGTGTCCGGTGGCCGCGCGCTGGGCAGCAGCGACAAGTTCAATGAAGTGCTGACCCCGCTGGCCGACAAGCTGAATGCCGCGCTGGGTGCTTCGCGCGCCGCGGTGGACGCGGGCTACGCGCCCAACGACTGGCAGGTCGGCCAGACCGGCAAGATCGTCGCGCCGCAGCTGTACATCGCCGCCGGCATCTCGGGCGCGATCCAGCATCTGGCCGGCATGAAGGACTCCAAGGTGATCGTGGCGATCAACAAGGATCCGGAAGCGCCGATCTTCTCCGTCGCCGATTACGGCCTGGAAGCCGACCTGTTCACGGCGGTGCCGGAACTGGTCAAGGCCCTGTAATCGATCGCTGAGCACCGCGACCGCATCGAACGGTCGCAGACAAGACCAAGGGCGCCCGCCGACGACGCGCGGCGCCCTTTTTTCATCCGGAGACACCCCATGACCTACCGCGCCCCGATCAAGGACATGCTGTTCGACATGCAGGCCCTGGCCGGCTTGCAGACGCTGTCCGAGCAGATTCCCGCGTTCGCCGACCATGGCCTGGACACCGCGCAGGCGGTGCTCGAGGAATCGGCCAAGCTCAACGAGGACGTCATCGCCCCGCTGAACGTGGAAGGCGACAAGAACCCCTCGTACTGGAAGAACGGCGAGGTCTTCGCGACGCCCGGCTTCAAGGAGGCGTTCAAGCAGTACGTCGAGGGTGGCTGGCAGGGGCTGCAGCATCCGGAGGCTTATGGCGGCCAGGGTCTGCCCAAGACGATCGGCGCGGCTTGCGGCGAAATCGTGCAGGCGGCCAACGTCAGCTTCGCGCTGTGCCCGTTGCTGACCGATGGCGCGATCGAGGCGCTGCTGGTGGCGGGCTCGGAGGCGCAGAAGCAGACCTTCATCCCCAAGCTGATCTCCGGCGAGTGGACCGGCACGATGAACCTGACCGAGCCGCAGGCGGGCTCGGACCTGGCGATGGTGCGCACGCGCGCCGAGCCGCAGGGCGACGGCACCTACAAGATCTTCGGCACCAAGATCTTCATCACCTGGGGCGAGCACGACATGGCGGACAACATCGTCCACCTGGTGCTGGCCCGCGTGCCGGGCGCGCCGGAAGGCGTGAAGGGCATCAGCCTGTTCCTGGTGCCCAAGTTCCTGGTCAACGCGGACGGCTCGCTGGGCGCGCGCAATGACGCGCACTGCGTGTCGATCGAGCACAAGCTCGGCATCAAGGCCAGCCCGACCGCGGTGCTGCAGTTCGGCGATCACGGCGGCGCGATCGGCACGCTGATCGGCGAGGAGAACCGCGGCCTCGAGTACATGTTCATCATGATGAACGCGGCCCGCTTCGGCGTGGGCGTGCAGGGCATCGCGGTGGCGGATCGCGCCTATCAGAAGGCGGTCGAGTACGCGAAGGACCGCGTGCAGTCGCGCCCGGTGGATGGCTCGTCGAAGGACGCGGCCGCGATCATCCACCACCCCGACGTGCGCCGCATGCTGATGACGCAGCGCGCGCTGGTCGAGGGCTGCCGCGCGATGGCGATCGATGCCGCCGCGGCCTACGACATGGCGCATCACCACGAGGACGCCGAGACCCGCCAGCAGGCGCAGGCCTTCTACGAATTCATGGTGCCGCTGGTCAAGGGCTACAGCACCGAGATGAGCCTGGAGGTGACCTCGCTGGGCGTGCAGGTGCACGGCGGCATGGGCTTCATCGAGGAAACCGGCGCGGCGCAGTATTACCGCGACGCGCGCATCCTGCCGATCTACGAAGGCACGACCGCGATCCAGGCCAACGACTTGGTGGGCCGCAAGACGGTGCGCGACGGCGGCGCGTTCGCGCGTTCGGTCGCTGCGCAGGTCGAGGAGACCGAAGGCGCGCTGGCCGCCAGTGGCAGCGCCGACGCGCTGGCGGTGCGGGCGCAGCTCGCGGCGGCGCGCGCGGCCTTCGTCGACGTCGTCGATTTCATCGCCGCCAACGGCAAGGCCAATCCGAATGCCGCCTTCGCCGGCTCGGTGCCCTACCTGATGGTGGGCGGCAACCTGATGGCCGGCTGGCAACTGGCGCGCTCGCTGCTGGCGGCGCAGGAGCTCAAGGCCGCCGGCCAGGACGTCGCCTTCATGGACGCCAAGATCGCCACCGCGCGCTTCTACGCCGAGCACATCCTGCCGCGCTGCGCCGCGCAGCGCGATGCCGTGGTGAACGGCGCGGGCAGCGTGATGGCGCTGCCGGTCGACGCCTTCTGAGCCGCGTCCCGACCTGATCTCGACGTCCCCGGCGCGACGCGCTCCCGCGCGCGCCGGGGCCACCATGGACGGCAACGATCCGTCGACTTGACCCGAGGAGATTCCGAGGTGGCACTTCCCCCGCTGTTCAACACCCTGCGCCTGCCGGTGATCGGCTCGCCGCTGTTCATCATCAGCAATCCGAAGCTGGTGATCGCGCAATGCAAGGCCGGCATCGTCGGCTCGATGCCGGCGCTCAACGCGCGCCCGGCCGAGCTGCTCGAAGATTGGCTGGCCGAGATCACCGAGACCCTGGCCGCGCATGACCGCGCGCATCCGGAGTCGCCGGCCGCGCCGTTCGCGATCAACCAGATCGTGCACAAGAGCAATGACCGGCTCGAGCACGACATGGCCCTGTGCGCCAAGTACAAGGTGCCCATCGTGATCACCTCGCTGGGCGCGCGCGAGGACGTCAACGCGGCGGTGCATGGCTGGGGCGGCATCGTGCTGCACGACATCATCAACAACAAGTTCGCGCGCAAGGCCATCGAGAAGGGCGCCGACGGCCTGATCGCGGTGGCGGCGGGCGCCGGCGGCCATGCGGGCGTCAAGAGCCCGTTCGCGCTGATCCAGGAGATCCGCGAGTGGTTCGACGGTCCGCTGGCGCTGTCGGGCTCGATGGCCAGCGGCGACGCGATCCTGGCGGCGCAGGCGATGGGCGCGGACCTGGCCTACATCGGCTCAGCCTTCATCGCGACCGAGGAGGCGCGTGCCGCCGACGAGTACAAGCAGATGATCGTCGAGAGCAACAGCGACGACATCGTCTACAGCAACCTGTTCACCGGCGTGCACGGCAACTACCTGAAGGGTTCGATCGTGAAGGCGGGGCTCGATCCGGAGAACCTGCCCGAGAGCGATCCGACGAAGATGAACTTCGGCGGCAACGGCGCGAAGGCGTGGAAGGATGTGTGGGGCAGCGGCCAGGGCATCGGCGCGATCCGCGAGGTGCTGCCGGCCGGCGAGCTGGTCGCGCGCTTCGGCCGCGAATACGCGGCGGCACGCCAGCGCCTGGCGCTGGGCTGAGTCCCCGCGCGGCGAGTCGCTCGCCCAACCCTGCGCCAGCGCTGCCGGCGCCCTTGAAGAACGCCCCGCCTGCGGGGCGTTCGCCATTGGGGGAATGCGGCGTCCTCGCGCGCGCCCTTGCGCTCCCCAGGGGGATCGGCCAACATCGACGCAAAGTCGATCGGGCATGCCTTCAGGGAGGCAGCGTGGGCGAAGTCGAGGCACAGCGCGCCGCGGCCAGCGGCGTCGCATTGGACGGGGACGAGGCCGGTGATCCGGCCCCTTCCTTTCTTGCGATCCAGCCAGCGGGCCGTCGGGCGCGCCTGCGCGCGTTCGCGACGATGGGGCTGTCCCTGGGCGTCTGCCTGGCGCTGGCGCCATTCGCGAAGCTGCAGCTGCCGGCCGTGGCGGCCTTCATCCCGTTGTACGAGGCGGCACTGGTCCTCAACGACCTGATCACCGCGGCGCTGCTCTATGGCCAATGGCGGATCACGCGCCTGCGCGCGCTGGCGGTGCTGGCCAGCGGCTACCTGTTCACGGCCACCATCACCATCGGCCACGCACTCTCCTTCCCCGGTCTGTTCGCGCCCGGCGGCGTGCTGGGCGCCGGGCCGCAATCGACGGCCTGGATCTACATGTTCTGGCATGGCGGCTTTCCGCTCTTCGTGGTCGTCTATGCCTGGATGCGCCGCAGGACGCCGGCGCCCCGCGCCAGCGCCAGCGCCGATGCCGATGCCGATGCCGATGCCGATGGCGAGCGACGCACCGCGGTGCTCGCGACCGCGGCGGCGCTGGTCCTCGGCGTCGGCCTGACGGCGCTGGCGACCGCCGGCCACGCGCTGTTGCCGGCGATCATGAGCGGCAACCGCTACACGCCGGCGATGCTGGTGACGGTCGGCACCGTGTGGGTCCTGTGCATCGCCGCGCTGCTGGCGCTGCTGCCGCGGCGGCGCGACGCCAGCATGCTGGACCTGGGCCTGATGGTGGTGATGGTGGCCTGGCTGTGCGACATCGCCCTGTCGGCCATGCTCAACGGCGGCCGCTACGACCTGGGCTTCTACGCGGGCCGCATCTACGGCCTGCTGGCCTGCAGCGCGGTGCTGGCGGAACTGCTGTTCGAGAACGCCGTGCTGTACGCGCGCCTGGCGCAGGCGCATGGCCGCGAGCGGCAACGCGCCGCGGAGCTGGCGCTGGCGCGCGACGAGGCGCAGCGGGCCAACGCGTCCAAGAGCCTGTTCCTGGCCAGCATGAGCCACGAGATCCGCACCCCGATGAATGCCGTGATCGGGCTGACCCATCTGGCGCTGCAGGGCCCGCTCGAAGGCCGGCAGCGCGACTATGTCGCCAAGGCCCACACCTCGTCGAAGGCGCTGCTCGCGCTGCTGAACGAGATCCTGGACTACTCCAAGGTCGAGGCCGGCAAGATCAGCCTGGAGGCCGAGGAATTCGGCATCGAGGAGGTGGTGGAGAACGTCGGCGAGCTGTTCTCGGCGCGGCTGGAGGAGACCGGCCTGGACCTGGTCTTCGACATCGACCGGGAGGTGCCGCCGCGTGTCGTCGGCGATGCCTTCCGGCTGACGCAGGTGCTGAACAACCTGGTCGGCAACGCGATCAAGTTCACGCCGCGCGGCGAGATCGTGATCCGCGTGGAGTTGATCGAGCGCACGCCCGAGCGCGTCGGCCTGCGGCTGGCGGTGCGCGACACCGGCATCGGCATGAGCCGCGAGACCCGCGAGCGGCTCTTCGAGGCCTTCGCGCAGGGCGAGTCCGGCACCGCGCGCCGCTTCGGCGGCACCGGCCTGGGGCTGGCGATCTGCCGGCGCCTGGTGGCGCTGATGGGCGGCGAGATCGCCGTCGACAGCGAGCTGGGGAGCGGCTCGACCTTCCGCTTCAGCGCCTGGTTCGGACTGACGGCGGCGGGTGAACCGCGGCGCGACCTGCATCGGATCCGGGGCATGCGCGCGCTGGTGATGGACGGACCGCCGACCGAGCGCGAGGCCTGGATCAGCATGCTGTCGAGCTGGCGCTTCCAGGTGAGCGCGGCGGCTTTCGTCGACGACGCGGTCTTCAAGTTCCAGCGCGCCGCGAGCCACGAGCTGCCGTATGAGCTGCTGGTGCTGGACGGCAAGACCGGCGCCGCGGCGGTGCTCGAGAAAGTGGAGACGCTCTGCGCCGAGCGGGGCCTGCCGACGCCGCGCGTGCTGGTGCTGACGGGGCAGCATCACGTCGATGCGCTCGAGCGCGAGCTCGGGCCGCGCGAGGGCCTGCAGGTGCTGGTCAAGCCGGTGACGCCGTCCCGGCTGTTCGAGGCGATCGTGCGACTGCAGCATGGCACCGAGGCACCGCGGATCGCGCGCCCGCTGGAGAAGACGCTGGACGAGGCGCTGCGGTCCTTGCGGGGCGCGCAGGTGCTGCTGGTCGAGGACGACCCGGTCAACCAGCAGGTGGCGCAGGCCTTCCTGGAACTGGGCGGCCTGGCGGTGACGATTGCCGGCAACGGGCTGCAGGCGGTGGACCTGGTCCGCGAGCGCGCTTTCGACCTGGTGCTGATGGACATGCAGATGCCGGAGATGAGCGGCATCGAGGCCACCCGCTGCATCCGGCTGCTGCCGCAGGGCGAGGGCCTGCCGATCGTCGCGATGACGGCGGCGGCGATGGACGAGGATCGCCAGGCCTGCCTGGCGGCGGGCATGGACGCCCACATCGGCAAGCCGATCGTGCCGGCCGAGCTGGTGGAAGTGCTGCTGAAATGGGCCCAGCCACCGAGCCGGGTCGCTGACGGCGTGGCGTGACGACGCCCATCCTGCTACAGGGTGGACGGCGACCGAGGCGAGGGGACGAACGACCGGCAGTCGGGCGAGCTGCGCGTTGCGGGCGCTCCCCGGCTGTGCCGCAGGCCGCGGCCTGATCCCACGAGGCGGCGACAGGCGCCGCCGCCTTCGGCGCTCACTTGATCGTCGTGAACCGCGCTTCCGGCCGGTCGTCGGAGCGGTGGGGCGTCGTGACGTTCTTCTTCATCGCCCACGGACGCACCTGGTGGTGCAGCGGGATGAAGAACACCTCGTCGCGGATGCGCACCAGGCCCTCCTTCAGCAGCGCGTTGCGCTTGGACACGTCGCCTTCGACCTTCGCGGCGTCGATGATCTGGTCGAGCTTGGCGTCGCTCAGCCGGAAGTAGTTGCCGCTGCCGTCCGCGCCACCGACCCGCGTGCGCGCCAGCGACTGCATCGTGTACAGCGCGTCATAGGTGGGCACGCCCCAGCCGTACAGGAACAGCGGGTACTCGAAGGCCTGCAGCTTCGGGCTGAAGGTGCTGAACGACTCGGTCTGCAGGCGCGCCTTGATGCCGACCTTGCTCCACATCGACACCACCGCCAGGCAGATCTCCTCGTCGTTGACGTAGCGGTTGTTGGGGCAGTTCATCGGCACTTCGAAGCCGCCTGGATAACCGGCGTCGGCCAGCAGCTTGCGGGCGCGCTCGGCGTCCACCTTGGTCGGCACGTCGATGTCCGGCGCATTGCCGTTGACGCCCGGCGCGACCATGATGCCGGCGGGCACCGACAGGCCACGCATCGTCGCGCGCTTGATCGCCTCGCGGTCGATGGCCAGCGACATCGCCTCCCGCACCCGCTTGTCCTTGAACGGGTTCTTGCCGGTGATGTTGCTGCCCTTGAGCTGCTCGCTGCCCTGGTCCATGCCGATGAAGATCGTGCGGGTCTCGCTGCCTTCCAGCACCGTCAGCTTGCCGTCGGCCTTCAGGCGGCCCACGTCCTGCGTCGGGATGTCGGACAGCAGGTCCACGTCGCCCGACAGCAGCGCCGCGACGCGCGTGGGGTCGGACTTGATCGGCGTGTAGATCACCTCGTCGACATTGGTCGCGTTCTTCGCGTCCCACCAGTCCTTGTTCTGGACCATCGTGATGCGCTGGTCCGGCTGCCAGCCGGTGATCCGGTACGGGCCGGTGCCGTTGGCGTTGCGCGTGGCGAAGGTCTCTTCCTTGGCCTTGAAGTCGGGCAGGTTGATCGCCTTGTTCTTCTCCGCCCAGGTCTTGCTCATGATGCGGAAGTCGACGAACTGCCGCAGCACGATCGGATTGGGCGCCGACAGGATCACGTCGACGGTGTGGCTGTCGACCTTCTTGATGTCGGCCACGCCGGCCACGAACGGATGCATCGTGCCCACCGGCTGCTTGATGCGGTGGAAGGAGAACACCACGTCGTCGGCGGTGAACGGCGAACCGTCATGGAACTTGACGCCCTTGCGCAGCTCGAAGCGCCAGCTCGTGGGGCCGGTCTGCGTCCACTTGGTGGCCAGCGCGGGCTCGACCTGGTACTGGCGGTCGTACCTGGTCAGGCCCTCGTAGGCATGCATCGAGATCGCGTTGGTGGTGCTGTGGTTCTGCGAATGCGGGTCCAGCGTGAGCACGTCGTTCTGCGCGGCCCAGCGCAGCGGGGCGGCGAGCGCCTCGTGGGCGGCCAGGGCCGCGCCCATCAGGGCGGCGGCCCCGACGGCGGCGGCGGACAGCAACAGGCGCGCGGACCGGATCGGTCCGATGGATTTCCTCGACATGAGCGGTAGCTCCCTTGGCAACGTCGTTAAGCAAACGTGAAGTCGCCTGGATACTAGCCGTCGGGACCCGGTCCGGGAGCGAGGTCCACCCTGGGGATTGCCCCAGGGCCGGACCGGAAAACCCAGCCCCGCGGCCGGTCCTTCAGTCCGCGCGCCGGCCCTTCGGCGGCGGGCCGCTCACTTGATCGTCGTGAAGCGCGCCTCGGGCCGATCGTTGGAGCGGTGCAGCGTCTGCAGGTTGGCGCGCATCGCCCACGGCCGCACCTGGTGGTGCAGCGGGATGAAGAGGTATTGATCGCGGATCAGCACCAGGCCGTCGCGCAGCAGCGCGTCGCGCTTGGCGGTGTCGCTTTCGCTCTTCGCGGCGTCGATCAGCTTGTCGAGCGCGGGATCGCTGACCTTGGAGAAATTGAAGCTGCCATCCGCGCCGCCGCTGCGGGTGCGCGCCAACGCCTGCATCGCATACAGCGCGTCGCGCGTGGACACGCCCCAGCCCAGCATGTACAGCGGGGCCTCGAAGCGCTGGAACAGCTGGCTGTGTTGCGACATCGGCTGCGCGGTCAGCCGCGCGGTGATGCCGATCTTGCTCCACATCGACACGACGGCCAGGCAGACCTTCTCGTCGTTGACGTAGCGGTTGTTGGGGCAGTTCAGCGGGACCTCGAAGCCGCTGGGGTAGCCGGCATCGGCGAGCAGCTTCTTCGCCTTGGCGACGTCGGGCGCGCGAGGCTTGTCCAGCGCCGCGTCGTAGCCGTGCACGCCGGGCGCGACCATCAGCGCCGCCGGCACCGACAGCCCGCGCATGATGCTGCGCTTGATGGCTTCGCGGTCGATGGCCAGCGACAGCGCCTCGCGCACGCGCACGTCCTTGAAGGGGTTCTTGCCCTTGACCGACGCGTCGCGCAGTTCGTCGCTGCCCAGGTCCATCGCGAAGAAGATGGTGCGGGTCTCGGGACCGTCGATCGACTTGAGCTTGGCATCGGCCTTGAGCGCGCCGACGTCCTGCGTGGGCACGTCGGTCAGCAGGTCCACGTCGCCCGAGGTCAGCGCCGCGACGCGGGTCGGGTCCGACTTGATCGGGATGTAGCTGACCTCGGTGATGTTGCCCTTGTTCCTGTCCCACCAGCCCTTGTTGATGACCATCGAGACCTTCTGGTCGGGCTGCCACGAGGTGATCTCGTAGGGCCCGGTGCCGGCGGCGTGGCGGCTGGCGTAGTTCTCGTCCTTGGCCTTGTAATCGGCCATCTGCGTGGCCCGGTTCTTCTCGGACCAGGCCTTGCTCATGATGCGGAAGTCGACCAGGTTGCGCAGCAGGATGGGCTGCGGCGAGTCGAGGATCAGGTCGACCGTGAAGTCGTCGACCTTCCTGATTTCCTTGATGCCGGTGACGTAGATCTGCATCGTGCCCTGCGGCTGGCGGACGCGGTCGAAGCTGAAGACCACGTCGTCGGCGGTGAAGGGCGAGCCGTCGTGGAACTTCACGCCCTTGCGCAGCTCGAAGCGCACCTGCGTCGGGCTGATCGTCGTCCACTTCGTGGCCAGGCAGGGCTCGATCTCCCACTGCTCGTTGTAGCGGGTCAGGCCCTCGTAGGCATGCTGCAGGATGGCGCTGGTGGTGGTGTGGTCCTGCGAATGCGGATCCAGCGTCAGCACGTCGTTCTGCGCCGCCCAGCGCAGCGGCACCGCGTGGGCGGACGAGGCGGCGAGGGTGGCGGCAAGGGTGACGGCGGTCGTCGCGCCGAGCGCGATCGCCAGGGACAGCGCCGCGTGGGCGCGAGGCAAGCGCGGAGCGCTCGGCAGTCGAGTCATGGGGAACCTCCGATCGAGCCTGGACCAGGCGATGCGCGGACGATGCTATGCCCGGTGGGGCCGGGTGTTGCTTAGCGCTTCTCCGGAGGGGCGGTGTCGACAGGCGGATCGGTGTCGATCGCGGCGTCGCAGCCGATGCCGGCGGCGATCATGCGGCGCGCGTAGCGGCGGATCAGGCGGTTGACCAGTCCGTCCGGCTGCAATGTGCGCAGGCCCACATAGCGGCTCGGATGCACCAGCATGCCGCAGCGGTACTGGCGGTCGGCGTCGGACCACACCAGCGCGCGGCAGGCGCCTTCGCGCTTGAGGTTCACCAGCATGCCGAGCGGGCAGGGCTCGGCCAGGCAGCACACGCCGCAGCCGTTGCAGGGCGCGCCGACGGCGGGCTTGGGCGGGGCCTCGGGCTGGATCCAGATGACGCTGCCGGAGAGGGGGCGGACCATGCGCCACTGTAGACGTGCCGCGTGCGTGAGGGCGGTCGTCGTGTCGCGCACTTCGGTGCGGTTGTCGGCCGGTACCGGCGTCTTTACGTAGACTCGCGTTTCCCCTATCGGGGAAGACCCCTCCCGGGAATCGATCCCGGGAAGACCTTACCGAGGAAGACCCATGAAGAAGATCTCGTTGAAGTGGCTGGTGCTGGCCGCCGGCCTGGTGGCGCTGGGCGCCCAGGCGCAGGAGCGCGTGCGCATCGGTTTCATGAGCCCGATCACCGGCCCGCAGGCCGGCTACGGCACGGACAACCGCGACGGCGCCGCGTTGGCCATCAAGGAACTCAACGCCAAGGGCGTGAAGATCGGCGGCAAGCCGGTGATCTTCGAACTCGATGTCAACGACGACGTCGCCGACCCGCGCCAGGGCGTGCAGGTGGCGCAGGCGCTGGTGGACAAGAAGGTCCGCTTCGTGCTCGGCCCGTACAACTCGGGCGTGACCATGCCGGCCTCGCGGGTGTTCTCCGACGGCGGCGTCATCGTGCTGACGGTGGCCTCCAACCCGCGCATCACGCAGCAGCCCAACCAGTCCAACCTGTTCCGCATCGGCGCGACCGACAACCAGCTCGGCGCCAAGATGGCCGTCTATGCGGCGCAGGACCTGAAGGTCAAGACCGTCGCGGTCATCGACGACCGCACCGCCTACGGCCAGGGCGTCGCCCAGGAGTTCACCGCCCAGGCCAACAAGCTGGGCCTGAAGGTGGTGGCCAAGGAATTCACCAACGACAAGGCGACCGACTTCAGCAGCATCCTGACCGCCGTCAAGGCCGCCAAGCCGGACGCCGTGTTCTACGGCGGCTACTCCGCGCAGGGCGGCCCGATGCTGCGCCAGATGCGCGGCCTGGGCATCACCGCGCCGCTGCTGGGCGGCGACGGCATCTGCTCGACGGAGACCGCGACGCTGTCGCAGATCACGACCGAGCTGAACGCCTACTGCACCCAGGGCGGCGCGCTGATCGACCGCAGCGACAAGGGCAAGAAGTTCCTCGAGAAGTACAAGGCCGAGTTCAAGCGCGATCCGCTGACCTATGCGGCGGCCTTCTACGACGGCGCCTACCTGCTGGCCGGCGCGATGGAGGCGACGCAGTCCACCGATCCGAAGAAGGTCGGCGAGCACCTGGCCAAGTCGAGCTACGCGGGCGTGGCCGGCGAGTACGCGTATGACGACAAGCACGACTTGAAGTCGTCCGCCGTCACCGTGTTCACCTTCAAGGGCAAGGACGTCGTGCCGCTCAAGAGCCTGTGATCTCTGGCTCCCTCTCCCGCTTGCTGCGGGAGAGGGTAGGGGTGAGGATCAGCGTCCTTGTCAGGCCTTCACGCCTAGTTCCCGCAGCCGTTCCTCGAGGTACTCGTGGGCGGTGTAGCGGTCCGACAGGACGACGTCCTCACGCGGATGCAGGAACAGCGGCAGCGACACGCGGCTCTTCTTCGCGCCTTCGCCGGTCGGGTTGACCACGCGGTGCTGCGTCGACGGGTAGTAGCCCTGCGAGGCCTCCTGCAGCATGTCGCCGATGTTGATGATCAGCATGCCGAAGTCGCCGGGCACGTCGACCCACTCGCCATCCTTGCCCTGCACCTGCAGGCCCGGCTCGTTGGCCGCCGGCAGGATGGTCAGCAGGTTGATGTCGCCGTGCGCGGCCGCGCGCAGCGAGCCGGCCGGCTCGTTGCCCGTCAGCGGCGGATACCGCAGCACCCGCAGCAGCGTCAGCCGGCTGTCCTTGATCATGTTGGACAGCGGCTCGCGATAGTTCTTCGCGATCTCGGCCGGCGTGTGCTTCTCCACCCACGACAGCAGCTCCGCCGCCAGGTCGTTGGCGATGCGGTAGTAGCGCATCGCATCGTCCTTCAGCGACGCCGGAATCCGCCCCCATGGATAGATGTGGAAGTACTCCTTGATGTCCTTCTGCGTGTGGCCCTTGGCGGTCTCCGAGATCTCGGTGGAGAAGTAGCCGTCCTGCGTCTCCTTGGAGAACGCCAGCTCATGCTTCTCGGTGCCATTGAAATAGGCCAGCCAGTCCGCGTAGATCTTCTCGACCAGGTCCTGGGGCAGGGGGTGATTCACCAGGACGCCGAAGCCTGTCTCGTGCAGGGAGCGGGTGAATTGCTCGGCCGCATCCGCGGCGCGGTAGTCGACGACTCGAACTTGCATGTGGGATCTCCTGTGGTCCCGGGCTGTCCGCCATTCAATGTCGGGGCGGTACGCCAGCGCGAAGTCTACTTCTATGGGCTATTGCATCGCAAACGTTTGTATGGTTTGGGCCGCCGCTCGATTGATTCAAGTCATGGACAGCCCGCACAACAATTGGGCGAACCCGCAACAGCGGCGGTATCAGCGTGGTGCTACAGTCCTGCGCTTGTGACTTCAGGTCCTTCCCGTCCCCTTTTCTGGCAACAGCAAAGGCGGGTCGCAATCCGCCAACCGGTCAAGCCGTGTCGCGGAAGGTTTGTTAACCAGCCGATAGCTCCGGAAGCCGGGGCAGAGGTGAGCGAAAGATGATGCAGCAATACAGCTCGAACTCCTATCTGTTCGGGGGCAATGCTCCCTACGTCGAGGAGATGTACGAGCAGTACCTCGACAACCCGGGCGCCGTGCCCGACAACTGGCGCGCCTACTTCGACGCGCTGCAGCACGTCCCCGCGGTGGACGGCAGCGACAAGCGCGACGTGGCGCATGCGCCGGTGATCGAGTCCTTCGCGCAGCGCGCCAAGGCCAACGCCTTCAACAACCAAGTGTCCTCCGCCGAGCTCGAAGTGGCCGGCAAGCAGGTGCACGTCCAGTCGCTGATCGCCGCGTATCGCACGCTGGGCTCGCGCTGGGCCGACCTGGACCCGCTCAAGCGCACCGAGCGTCCCAAGATTCCCGAGCTGGATCCCGCGTCCTACGGCCTGACCGAGGCCGACATGGACCGCACCTTCAGCGCGACCAACACCTACTTCACCAAGGCCGAGCGCATGACCCTGCGCGAGATCGTGCAGGCCTTGCGTGACACCTACTGCGGCTCCGTTGGCGCCGAGTTCATGCACGTCACCGAGCCGACCGAGAAGCGCTGGTGGCAGGAACGCCTGGAGGCGATCCGCAGCAAGCCGACCTACACGGCCGAGAAGAAGCAGCAGATCCTGGAGCGCCTGACCGCCGCCGAAGGCCTGGAGCGCTACCTGCACACGAAGTACGTCGGCCAGAAGCGCTTCTCGCTGGAAGGCGGCGAGAGCTTCATCGCCTCGATGGACGAGCTGGTCAAGTGCGCCGGCGTCAAGGGCGTGCAGGAGATCGTGATCGGCATGGCCCACCGCGGCCGCCTGAACGTGCTGGTCAACACCCTGGGCAAGATGCCCAAGGACCTGTTCGCCGAGTTCGACCACACCGCCCCCGAGGACCTCCCGTCCGGCGACGTGAAGTACCACCAGGGCTTCTCCAGCGACGTGACCACCCCCGGCGGCCCGGTCCACCTGAGCCTGGCCTTCAACCCGTCGCACCTGGAGATCGTGAACCCGGTCGTCGAGGGCTCGGTCAAGGCCCGCATGGACCGCCGCGGCGACAAGACCGGCGAGCAGGTGCTGCCCGTGCTGGTGCACGGCGACGCGGCCTTCGCCGGCCAGGGCGTCGTGATGGAGACGCTGGCGCTGGCGCAGACGCGCGGCTACTACACCGGCGGCACGGTCCACATCGTCATCAACAACCAGATCGGTTTCACCACCAGCGACCCGCGCGATACGCGCTCGACGCTGTACTGCTCCGACGTCGTCAAGATGATCGAGGCCCCGGTGCTGCACGTGAACGGCGACGATCCGGAAGCGGTCGTGCTGTGCACGCAGCTGGCGCTGGAATACCGCCAGCAGTTCAAGAAGGACGTGGTCGTTGACATCGTCTGCTTCCGCAAGCTGGGCCACAACGAGCAGGACACGCCGGCGCTGACCCAGCCGCTGATGTACAAGAAGATCGGCCAGCACCCCGGCACGCGCAAGCTGTACGGCGAGAAGCTGGTGGCCCAGGGCGTCCTGGCCGCCGACGGTCCGGACGGCATGGTCAAGGCCTTCCGCGCCGCGATGGACGAAGGCCGTCACACCGTCGACCCGGTGCTGACCAACTTCAAGAGCAAGTACGCCACCGACTGGACCCCGTTCCTCGGCAAGAAGTGGACCGACAGCTGCGACACCGCGCTGCCGGTGGCCGAGTGGAAGCGCCTGTCCGAGAAGATCACCACGCTGCCGGCCGGCTTCAAGGCCCACACGCTGGTGGAGAAGGTCATCGCCGACCGCGCGGCCATGGGCCGCGGCGACATCAACGTGGACTGGGGCATGGGCGAGCACATGGCCTTCGCGTCGCTGGTGGCCTCGGGCTATCCGGTGCGCCTGTCCGGCGAGGACTGCGGCCGTGGCACCTTCACGCACCGCCACGCCGTGCTGCACGACCAGAACCGCGAGCGCTTCGACGAAGGCACCTACATCCCGCTGCAGAACGTCGCGGAAGGCCAGGCCCCGTTCGTCGTGATCGACTCGATCCTGTCGGAAGAGGCGGTGCTGGGCTTCGAGTACGGCTACGCCGCCGCCGATCCGCAGACGCTGACGATCTGGGAAGCCCAGTTCGGCGACTTCGTCAATGGCGCGCAGGTCGTCATCGACCAGTTCATCGCCTCCGGCGAAGTGAAGTGGGGCCGCGCCAACGGCCTGACGATGATGCTGCCGCACGGCTACGAAGGCCAGGGCCCCGAGCACAGCTCGGCCCGCCTGGAGCGCTTCATGCAGCTGGCCGCCGACAACAACATGCAGATCGTCCAGCCGACGAGCGCCTCGCAGATCTTCCATCTGCTGCGCCGCCAGATGCTGCGCATGTTCCGCAAGCCGCTGGTCATCCTGACGCCGAAGTCGCTGCTGCGCGCCAAGGACGCCACCTCGCCGGTGAGCGAGTTCACCAAGGGTGAGTTCCGCACCGTGATCGGCGAAGTGAACGCCGAGATCGACGCCAGCAAGGTCAAGCGCGTGATCGCCTGCTCGGGCAAGGTCGCCTACGACCTGATGAAGGCCCGCGGCGAGAAGAAGGACGTCGCGATCGTGCGCGTGGAACAGCTGTATCCGTTCCCGCACAAGGCTTTCGCGGCCGAACTCAAGAAGTACCCGAACCTGGCCGAGATCGTGTGGTGCCAGGACGAGCCGCAGAACCAGGGCGCCTGGTTCTTCGTCCAGCACTACATCCACGAGAACATGGCCGACGGCCAGAAGCTCGGTTACGCCGGTCGTCCCGCATCGGCCTCGCCGGCGGTCGGCTACGCCCACCTGCACCAGGAGCAGCAGAAGGCGCTGCTGGAGCAGGCCTTCGGCAAGCTGAAGGGTTTCGTGCTGACCAAGTGAGTCATTGCGGACGCCAAGCGCCGCAATGACACCGGCGCCGTGCGCCGCCCTCGGGGGCGGCCCGGCGACCGGCAGGCGCAAGGCTCCGGTTTACTGAAAAACCGAGAGAACAAACATCATGGCAATCGTTGAAGTCAAAGTCCCCCAGCTGTCCGAGTCGGTCGCCGAAGCGACCCTGCTGCAATGGAAGAAGAAGCCCGGCGAAGCCGTGGCCATCGATGAAATCCTGATCGAGATCGAGACCGACAAGGTCGTGCTCGAAGTGCCGGCGCCGTCCGCCGGCGTGCTGGCCGAGCTGGTTGTCGGCGACGGCGGCACGGTGACCTCGGACCAGGTCATCGCCAAGATCGACTCCGAAGGCAAGGCCGGCGCCGCCGCGCCCGCCGCTGCCGCTCCGGCACCCGCCGCCGCGGCTCCCGCGCCGGCTGCCGCCGCCGCGTCGTCGGACAGCAAGGCCGGCGTCGCGATGCCGGCCGCCGCCAAGCTGATGGCCGACAACAACCTGGCTGCCGGCTCGGTCGCCGGCACCGGCAAGGACGGCCGCGTGACCAAGGGCGACGTGCTGGGCGCGATCGAAGGCGGCGCCAAGCCGGCCGCGATCCCCGCTCCGGTGCAGGCCCCGACCGCTCCCGCCGCCAAGCCGCTGCCGGCCGTGGCCGCCCCGGCCACCGTCAACCTGGGCGACCGCCCGGAACAGCGCGTGCCGATGAGCCGCCTGCGCGCCCGCATCGCCGAGCGCCTGCTGCAGTCGCAATCGACCAACGCCATCCTGACCACGTTCAACGAAGTGAACATGGCCCCGGTGATGGAGCTGCGCAAGAAGTTCCAGGACAGCTTCACCAAGGAACACGGCACGAAGCTGGGCTTCATGAGCTTCTTCGTCAAAGCCGCGGTCCACGCGCTGAAGAAGTACCCGGTGCTGAACGCCTCGGTCGACGGCAATGACATCGTCTACCACGGCTACTTCGACATCGGCATCGCCGTCGGCTCGCCGCGCGGCCTGGTCGTGCCCATCCTGCGCAACGCGGACCAGATGAGCTTCGCCGACATCGAGAAGAAGATCGCCGAGTTCGGCAAGAAGGCCCAGGAAGGCAAGCTCGGCATCGAAGAGATGACTGGCGGCACCTTCTCGATCTCCAACGGCGGCACCTTCGGCTCGATGCTGTCGACGCCGATCATCAACCCGCCGCAGTCGGCCATCCTGGGCGTGCACGCGACCAAGGACCGCGCCGTCGTCGAGAACGGCCAGATCGTGATCCGCCCGATCAACTACCTGGCGATGTCCTACGACCACCGCATCATCGACGGCCGCGAAGCCGTGCTGGGCCTGGTCGCGATGAAGGATGCGCTGGAAGATCCGGCCCGTCTGCTGTTCGATCTGTAATCCGAGGACGACCACGACATGAGCAAGCAATTCGACGTCGTCGTCATCGGCGGCGGTCCCGGCGGCTACATCGCGGCGATCCGCGCGGCGCAGTTGGGCTTCAACGCGGCCTGCATCGACGAGTGGAAGAACGACAAGGGCGGTCCCGCTCCCGGCGGCACCTGCACCAACGTCGGCTGCATCCCGTCCAAGGCGCTGCTGCAGTCCAGCGAGCACTTCGAGCACGCCGGCCACGGCTTCGCCGACCACGGCATCTCGATGAGCGACCTGAAGATCGACATCGCCAAGATGATCGGCCGCAAGGACACCGTCGTGAAGCAGAACAACGACGGCATCCTCTACCTGTTCAAGAAGAACAAGGTCACGTTCTTCCACGGCCGCGGCTCCTTCGTGGCCGCCAAGGACGGCGCCTACGAGATCAAGGTCGCCGGCGCCGCCGAGGAGACCATCACGGCCAAGCACGTGATCGTCGCCACCGGCTCCAACGCCCGCCAGCTGCCGGGTGCCCCGTTCGACGAGACCAACATCCTGTCCAACGACGGCGCGCTGCGCATCCCGGCCGTGCCCAAGAAGCTGGGCGTGATCGGCTCCGGCGTCATCGGCCTGGAAATGGGCTCGGTGTGGCGCCGCCTGGGCGCGGAAGTGACGATCCTGGAAGCGCTGCCCGCCTTCCTGGGCGCCGCCGACGAGTCCGTCGCCAAGGAAGCCGCCAAGGTCTTCAAGAAGCAGGGCCTGAACATCGAGCTGGGCGTGAAGATCACCTCCGTCGAGAACGGCAAGTCCGGCGTGACGGTGAAGTACACGGACGCCAAGGGCGCCGAGCAGACGCTGGCGGTGGACAAGCTGATCGTCTCGATCGGCCGCGTCGCCAACACCATCGGCCTGAACCCGGAAGCCGTCGGCCTGAAGCTCGATGAGCGCGGCGCGGTGGTCGTCGACGACGAGTGCAAGACCAACCTGCCCAATGTCTGGGCGATCGGTGACGTCGTGCGCGGCCCGATGCTGGCGCACAAGGCGGAAGAAGAGGGCGTCGCGGTCGCCGAGCGCATTGCCGGCCAGCACGGTCACGTCAACTTCAACACCATCCCGTGGGTGATCTACACCAGCCCCGAGATCGCGTGGGTCGGCCGCACCGAGCAGCAGCTCAAGGCGGACGGCGTGGCCTACAAGGCGGGCCAGTTCCCGTTCCTGGCCAACGGCCGCGCGCGCGCGCTGGGCGACACGACCGGCTTCGTCAAGTTCCTGGCCGACGCCAAGACCGACGAGATCCTGGGCGTGCACATCATCGGCCCGATGGCCTCGGAGCTGATCTCCGAAGCCGTGGTGGCGATGGAGTTCAAGGCCTCGGCCGAGGACATCGCCCGCATCTGCCACGCCCACCCGTCGCTGAGCGAAGCGACCAAGGAAGCGGCCCTGGCCGTGGACAAGCGCACGCTGAACTTCTGAGCCCAGGCTCGAAGCGCCACGGACGCGCAGGAGAGGGGCGGCGCGAGTCGCCCCTTTTTTCTTGCGCCGACGTGCGCGGGTCTTCCGCCCGAATGCCCGAACGCGATCCCGATCCCGTGACCTGAACTCCGCCGCATGACCACCGTCACCGAGCTCTACCACCAGACCCTGGCCGAACGCGGCTACACCGCCGACCCGGCCCAGCTGCGCGCCGTGGCCGCGCTGCAGCGCTGCCAGGACGAATGGGCCGCCTACAAGGCGCGGCGCTCCAACGCGGTGACCAAGCTGCTGGTGCGCCCGCCGCTGCCGCGCGGGGTCTACATGTTCGGCGGTGTCGGCCGCGGCAAGAGCTTCCTGATGGACTGCTTCTTCCAGGCGGTGCCGCTGACGCGCAAGACGCGGCTGCACTTCCACGAGTTCATGCGCGAGGTCCACCGTGAGCTGCAGGAACTCAAGGGCATCCAGGATCCGCTGGACGAGCTGGGCAAGCGCATCGCGCGGCGCTTCCGGCTGATCTGCTTCGACGAGTTCCATGTCGCCGACGTCACCGACGCGATGATCCTGTACCGCCTGCTGGATGCGCTGTTCAAGAACCGCGTGTCCATCGTGACGACGTCCAACTTCCATCCCGACGGCCTTTATCCCAACGGCCTGCATCGCGACCGCATCCTGCCGGCGATCGAGTTGCTCAAAGCCAACCTGGAAGTCATCAACGTCGACAACGGCACCGACTACCGGCAGCGCTCGCTGGAGCATGTCGAGCTCTATCACACGCCGCTGAACGCGGACACCGAAGGCGCGCTGACGGCCGCCTTCGAGTCGCTGGCCGAGGCGCGCGACGAGGATCCCGTGCTGCACATCGAGCACCGCGAGATCCGCTCCCGGCGTCGCGCCGGCGGCGTGGTGTGGTTCGACTTCGCCGAGCTCTGCGGCGGCCCCCGCTCGCAGAACGACTACCTGGAGCTGGCGACGCAGTTCCACACGCTGATCCTGTCCAACGTGCCGGCCATGCCGCCGCGGCTGGCCAGCGAGGCGCGCCGCTTCACGCTGCTGGTGGACGTCCTGTACGACCGCCGCGTGAAGCTGATCATCTCGGCGGCGGTGCCGGCCGAGCAGCTCTACACCGAAGGCCCGCTCGCGCACGAGTTCCCGCGCACCGTGTCGCGGCTGCAGGAGATGCAGTCCAAGGAGTACCTCGAACTCGAGCGGCGCGAGGTCGACACGCGCCTGACCTGAGCGCGCGTCCGCGGGCTGCCGTCGCCTCGCCGACCGGGGATGTAGGGAAGTCACGGGCGGCGGCTTCGCCGGCGGGGGCGCCAGCGGATGCGATGATCGCGCCCATGACTTTCCGCTTCGTTCTCGCCGCCGCGTCCAGGGCGCCGATCGCGCTGAATGCGCTGATTGCGCTGATTGCGCCGATCTCGCTGATCTCGCTGATCTCGTTGTGTGCCGTGTCCCCGGTCGCTGTGGCCGCGGACATGACCCGTGCCGAGATCGATGCCGCGCGCGCCCGGATCGAGCAGGCCTACCAGTCCCGGGTGAAGGAGTGCAACCAGCGCTTCGTCGTGACCGGCTGCCTGGAAGAGGCGCGGGACGAACGCATCCGCCAGCTGCGGCCGCTGGACCGGGTCGAGCACCAGGTCAATGCGGAGGAGCGTCAGCGCCGCAGCGCCGCGGCCCGTGAGCGGGTCCAGGAGAAGGAACGCGAGGCGGCCCAGGACGAGGCGCGCCGCAAGACCGAATCGGTGCGGGAAGCGGTGCAGCCGGCCTCGGCGCCGGCGGTCCCGGGCGCGCGCACGCCGCGCGCGAATCCCGAGCTGCATCAGCGCCGCGAGGCCCAGCAGGCGGCGGAAGCCAAGGCCGACGCCGCCAAGCGCCGAGAGGCCGCCGCCGAGCGCCGCCAGAAGGCGCAGGAGCGTCAGCGCAAGGCCGGCGAGCTCCAGGTCCGGCAGGCGGAGAAGGCGGCATCCGCCGCCTCCGCGCCGGCGGGCAAGAACAGCAAGCCGCCGGCGGCGCATCTGCCGACGCCGTCGGCCTCGGATATCCGCGCGCTGCCCAAGCGCTGAACGCGCCGGGGCGGGGGCAAGGCGGGAGAGGCACGAGCGCCGCGGAGCGGCGCCGAGCGGGCGTTACTCGAGCGGATCCAGCCGCACGATGGCCAGCGACAGGTTGTCGCCGGTGCCCTTGGCGCGCTGGCGCGCCTTGTTGACCAGCAGTTCGGCGCCGTCGCGCGGCGGCAGGCTGTGCATCACCGTGCCCAGCTCGGCCGGGCTGAAGTAGTGCCACAGGCCGTCGCTGCAGGCCATCAGGCTGTCGCCGTGCTCCAGGCGCTCGATGAAGGACTCGACGGGCGTCGGTTCCTGCACCGTGCCCAGGCAGGCGGTCAGCAGGTTCGACTGCGGATGCACCAGCGCCTCGTCCTCGGTGATCTGGCCCTCGTCCACCAGGCGCTGGACGTAGGACTGGTCCAGCGAGCGCGTGACCATGTTGGGGCCGCGGAAGTGGTAGAGGCGGGAATCGCCGGTGTGGATCCAGAAGCAGCGGCGGTCGGCCGTCAGCAGGTAGGCGGCCAGGGTGCTGTGCGGCTCCTCCTCGGCCGAGATCGCCGTCAGGCGGATCATCAGGTGAGATTCGGAGACGATCTGGCGCAGCAGCTCGGCCTCGTCCTCCTCGCCGGGGACGAAGCGCTCGAACAGCTGCTGGGCGGTCAGGATGACCTGGTCCGCGGCCTTGCGGCCGCCGCTCTTGCCGCCCATGCCGTCGGCGACGATGCCGAGCACGCAGCCGCTCTGGCGGGGATGGGCGATGACCTGGACCTGATCCTGCTGGTACAGACGATCGCCGCGATGGATGCCGGTGGCGGCGCTGAGGCGAAAGCCTGGGGTAGTGCGACTCATCCCAAAACTATAATCGTGCGGCTCGGCGTTCCGGCCGGGTGGTTCCCCGTTTATGGATGAACAACTTCACTCTCCAGCCCGACGTCTGATCGAACTGCGCATCGCGCATGCCGAGCTGGATGGCCGCATCGACGCGTTGATCGGCGCCTCCACGCTGCGCGTGATCGACATCGGCGGCGCAGGCGCCGGCATCGCCGTGCCGCCGGTCGACGAACTCACGCTGCGCCGGCTGAAGAAGCAGCGCCTGGCCCTGCGCGACGAGATCGCGCGGCTCGAGCGGGCCAGTGATCCCGATGAGCCGGCCTGACCCTCACGAACCCGACACCGACGACTCGACCGACGCCCTGATGGCGGATGCCCCCTGGGGCGCCGCCGAGGCGTCGCCGGCGCTGGCGGCCTCGCGTGCCCGCGCGGCGGCCGAGGAGCTGCGGCCGGGCGAGCTTGAGCAATCGGTGGTCGCCGCCTTCGACACCGGCGGTCCGCTGTCGCGCCACGACCCGGCTTATGCGCCGCGCGAGCCGCAGCAGCGCATGGCGCTGGCCGTCGCGCAGGCGATCGCCGGGCGCGACACGCTGGTCGTCGAGGCGGGGACCGGCGTCGGCAAGACCTTCGCGTACCTGGTGCCGGCGCTGCTCAGCGGCGGCCGCACCTTGATCAGCACCGCGACCAAGAGCCTGCAGGACCAGCTCTTCATGCGCGATCTGCCGCGGCTGCTCGACACCTTCGCCTTGCCGCTGCGCGCCGCGTTGCTGAAGGGGCGAGGGAGTTACCTCTGCTTGCACCGACTGCAGCAGGCGCGCCACAGCGCGGAGCTGCCGGATCGACGGGCGGTCGCGCAGCTCGCGCGCATCGAGCGCTGGGCGCTGAGCACCCACACCGGCGACTTCGCCGAGATCGACGGCCTGGACGAGCGCTCGCCGGTGATCCCGATCGTCAGCTCGACGCGCGACAACTGCCTGGGCACCGATTGCCCGTCCTACCGCGAATGCCACGTCGTGAAGGCGCGGCGCGAAGCGATGGAGGCGGATCTTGTCGTCGTCAACCATCACCTGTTCTTCGCCGACCTGGTCCTGCGCGACAGCGGCGTCGCGGAGTTGCTGCCCAGCGTCGAGGTCGCGATCTTCGACGAGGCGCATCAGCTGCCCGAGGCGGGCCTGAACTTCCTGGGCCGGATGCTGGGCAGCGCGCAGCTGTTCGACTTCGGACGCGACCTGCTGGCGCAGGGGCTCGCGCATGCGCGGGGACTGCAGGAATGGCAGGCGATCGCTGGCGGCGTCGAACGCGCCGCGCGCGCACTGAGGCTGGCCTGCGCCGGCGGACGCGAGCTGCGTGGTGTGCTGAAGCTGCGCTGGAATGAATGCGAGGGCCGGACGGAGTTCGATGCGGCGCTGGGCGAGGTGGCGCGGGCGGTCGAGCTCAGCGTCGACGCGCTGGCGACGGTCATGGAGGTCGGGCCGGACCTGGCGCGGCTGCATGAGCGCGCGGTCGAGCTCTACAAGACGGCGCAGCTGTTCGCACGCGCGCCGGATCCTGGCGCGGTGCGCTGGGTGGATGTCGGCACGCACCAGGTGCGCCTGATCGAATCGCCGCTGGACATCCGCGAGGCGATGCAGGAGGCGCTCGCGAGCACGCCCAAGGCGTGGATCTTCACCTCGGCCACCTTGGGCGAGGACGATGCGCTCAGCTGGTTCACCGAGCCAGCGGGTCTCGGCGAGGCGCGCACCTTGCGCGTGGGCAGTCCGTTCGACTACGCGGCGCACGCGCGGCTCTACGTGCCGCGGCATTTCCCCAAACCGTCCGAGCCGGATCATGGCGAATCGGTCGGCTGGCTGGGGGCGCGGCTGGCGGCGCGGCTGGGTGGGCGCACCTTCATCCTGACGACGACTTTGCGCCAGTTGCAGACGGTGGCCGAGGTCTTGCGCCAGCGTTTCGAGGAGGGCGGGCACCGCATCGAGGTGCTGGTCCAGGGCAGCATGCCGAAGCGGCAGTTGCTGCAGCAGTTCATCGACCAGCCGGCGTCGGTGCTGGTGGGCTCGGCGAGCTTCTGGGAGGGCATCGACGTGCCGGGCGACGCCTTGCAGTGCGTGCTGATCGACAAGCTGCCGTTCCCGCCGCCGAACGATCCGCTGGTCGAGGCGCGCGTAGCGCGGCTGGAGTCCGAAGGTCGCAACCCCTTCATGGAGTACTTCGTCGCCGAGGCCGCGATTGCCTTGAAGCAGGGCGCTGGCCGTCTCATCCGAACGGAGTCCGACCGTGGCTTGCTGGTGGTCTGCGACCCGCGGCTGGCCGGCTCGCACTACGGCAAGCGCCTGCGCGAGGCGCTACCCCCGATGACGCAGGTCCCCGACGAGGCCGCCGCGCAGGCGTGGCTCGCCGAACTCAAGACTTCTCACGACCGCTGACGGCGTCAGCCCTCAAGAGAGACGTCCGCCGGCAAGCGGAAAAAGAAAAGCCCGCTAGCGAGCGGGCTTCGAGCATTCTTTGCCAACGCTTGGATCTGGTGGCCAGACGCCCGCCAGACTAGGCGCGAGGGGCCGCCGCATAGCAGCGCTATGCAAGGCCCCGAGCAACGACGTCTGGCGGGTGTCTGGCCACCAGATCACCAGATTTGCCACCAGGCTTTGTCCTTTTGTTTCGCTTTTCCGGTCGTCAGATAGGAGCTATCCGGGAAGCTCGCCACGAGCACGCGGCGGGTGTCGTCGCGCAGCTGGGTCATGCCGAGCTTGTCGTAGCTCTGCATCATCAGGAACAGGGCTTCCTCGAGCGCCGGCGCGTACTGGAACTCCATCAACGCGGCCTGACCGCGATTGGCCGCCGCGAGATAAGCGCCGCGGTTGTAGTAGTAGCGCGCCACATGCACCTCATACGCCGCGAGGCTGTTGGTGATGTAGTCGATGCGGATGCGGGCGTCCTCGGAGTACTTCGACTCGGGGAACTGCTCGACCAGCTGCTTGAATGCCTGCATCGAGTCGCGCGCCGCCTGCTGGTCGCGTTCCGAGATGTCCTGGCGCGCGATGCGGCCGAACAGGCCGAGGTCGTCGTTGAAGTTGACCAGGCCCTTCATGTACAGCGCGTAGTCCAGCGCCGGGCTGGACGGGTTGAGCTTGATGAAGCGGTCCAGCACCGTCACGGCCTGCACGCGTTCGCCGCTCTTGTAGTTGGCCCAGGCCAGGTCCAGCTGCGCCTGCTGGCCCAGCGTCGTGCCGGCGGCGCGGCCTTCGATGCGTTCCAGCGTCTTGATCGCCCGGTCGTACGAGCCGGAGAGCATGTCCTCCTTGGCCTCTGCGTACAATTTCTCCAGGTTGGCCTGGGAATTCGGGTCCTCCTTGGGGGCCGACGAACAGGCCGCCAGTCCCAGCACGGCGGCAGTCGCGGCGGTCATCGCGGCGCAGCGCCACGCGGCGCGCCAGGTCCCGGACAGCCCGACAGATTCCGCGGTCCGGCGGCGCAACACCCAAGTCTCGATCATGGTCCACAGGGCGCGCGCGACGGCGGCCCTCATCTGAAATTGGAGCGGCGATTATATGGTTCAGGTCGGCCACGACCCGGCGCCCGAGGGCAGGCTTTACCCGCGCGATGACTCGGGCGAGCCCCCGGGCGGCGAGGGCATCGACGACGCCCAGGACGTCGGCCTCGACGCGCCCGAACGCCGCGAGGCCGAGGCCGGTCGCGACCAGCTCGCGCTGCGCCTGGACAAGTGGCTGGTGCAGCTGGCGCCGGAGTTCTCGCGCAGCCACCTGCAGGGCCTGATCGAGCGCGGCTGCGTCACGCTGGACGGGCAGCTCGTCACCCAGGCGTCGCGCAAGCCCAAGCTGGGCCAGCGCCTGGCCGTCGACCTGGTGCCCACCGAGGAGGCGCTCGCCTTCCGCGCCGAGCCGCTGGACCTGGACATCGTCTTCGAGGATGAGCACCTGCTCGCGGTGAACAAGCCCGCCGGCCTGGTCGTCCATCCGGCGGCGGGCAACTGGTCCGGGACGCTGATGAATGGCCTGCTGGCGCATCACGCCAAGGCCGCGATGCTGCCGCGCGCGGGCATCGTGCACCGCCTGGACAAGGACACCTCCGGGCTGATGGTCGTCGGCAAGACGCTGCCGGCGGTGACCGCGCTGGTGCGGATGATCGCGGCGCGCGAGGTCCATCGCGAATACCTCGCCCTGGTCCACGGCCGCACGCCGGACGAATGGATCGTCGAGGCGCCGATCGGGCGCGATCCCCAGTCGCGCACCCGCATGGCGGTGGTTGGCGGCGGCAAGCCGGCGCGCACCGACTTCTTCAAGCTGGCCGAGGGGCAGTGGCAGGACGCCCGCGGCCTGGAACGGACCGTCTCCGCGCTGCATTGCGTGCTGCACTCCGGCCGCACGCACCAGATCCGCGTGCACGCCTCGCATCGCGGCCATCCGCTGGTGTCCGACGCGCTGTACGGCGGCGCCGAGGCCCTGGGCGTGCCGCGGCAGGCGCTGCATGCGGCGCGGCTCGGTTTCGAGCATCCGCTCACCGGCGCGCCGATGCGCTTCGAGGCCCCGTTGCCGCCGGAGCTGGCGTCGGGCTGGCGCGTCGCGGGTTTGCCCGATCCGACGTTCTGAGAGGAGTCCGCGCGCCCGCGCTACAATGCCGACCAATTCTTGCGCGAGAACGTGCGCAAGACGGCGGCGGGGCGGCAGTCGACCCCGTCCGCAGCGCAGGCCGCGGACCGACGCGGCGTCCGTCCCACCGGCCGGGACCGTCCACTGAACGGCGGCCGATGGAGCGAAGAGCTCCCAAGCAAGCAGATCGAACCCGTCCAGCGCGGCCCGTTGCCGCCGCTGGCGCCCAAGATGGCGAAACACACCGATTTGACCGGTCCCGAGGCCGGCGTCATGAGCTGAGCCCATGGACACGCAGGAGGCCAAACGGGTCCTGGAGACGGCGCTGCTGTGCGCGCAGGCGCCGCTGACGCTGCGCGAGATGCGTTCGCTGTTCGTGGACGAGCTCAATGCGGACAGCGTGCGGTCGCTGCTCGACGAGTTGCTGCGCGAGTGGGAAGGGCGGGGCGTCGAGCTGGTCGCGCTGTCCTCCGGCTGGCGCTTCCAGAGCCGGCCCGAGATGCGCGAGCATCTGGACCGGCTGAATCCGGAGAAGCCGCCGAAGTATTCGCGGGCGGTGCTGGAGACGCTGGCGATCATCGCCTACCGTCAACCGGTGACCCGCGGCGACATCGAGGACATCCGCGGCGTGATGGTGGCGGCGCCGATCATCAAGCAGCTCGAGGACCGCAACTGGATCGAGGTCATCGGGCATCGCGAGGCGCCGGGTCGTCCGGCGCTGTTCGCGACGACGAAGCAGTTCCTCGACGACCTGGGGCTGCACTCGCTGGAGCAACTGCCGGCGTTGATCCAGGGCGGCGACCCGACGCCGATCGCCGGGGCGCTGCAGGGCTCGCTGCTCGAGGAGCCGCCCGGCGACGCGGTCGTTGAAGTCGAGCCGGACGGCGCCACCCCGGTGGCCCTGATGGCGGCGGAATCGGCTGGCGTTGAATCGACGGCCGAGGAGTCGATGGCCGACGAATCGACGGCCGACGAATCGAAAGTCGCTGAATCGACGGCGACCGAATCGACGATCGCCGTGGAGGCTGCGGCCGAAGCCGACGATCAGGCATCCGAAGTGCCGGAAGCGGCGGCGCAGGCCGCCATCGAAGACGAATCCAAGCCGGCCGCCTCGCGCGAGCCGGGTGAAGAACCACCGGCCGGGGCGGTCAACCCCGAGCCCACTTGAACGCCCCGGGAAGGGGCCGTGTCCACCGCTGACAAGGTGCAAGCCGACACATGAATTCCAACGAAATCGACGATTCCAAGCCCGACACGCTGACCGCCGCCGCGGACACGCCGTCCGAGGCGCCCGCGAAGCCCAAGCGCACCCGCAAGGCGGCCGCGGCCCCGACGGAGGCTGCCGAGCCCGGCGCCGCGCCCGTGGCCGAGGAGACCCCGAAGCCGCGTGCGCGCCGAAAGACGGCCGCGGCCGTCGACGCGCCGGCTGAGACGGCCCCCGCGGGCGCTGCGGCAGAGACCGCCGAAGCGCCCGCCGCTGACGCCGAGGCGCCCAAGCCCAAGCGCCGCACGACGAAAAAGGCCGTTGAGGCGGCCGAGGCCGCTCCCGCCGCCGGCGCCGAGGCGTCCGCCGCTGTGATGGCCGAGCCGATCCGTCACCTGCCGGTCGCGACCGTCGAGGTGTCGCCGGCACCGGTGTCGCCGGTCGCGGAAGCGGTCGGTGAGCTGGTGTCGCCCGAGACGCGCGGCGCCGGCCCCGTGGGCGGTGACGCCGCCGATGGCGACGCGGGTGGCGATCGTGAAGGGCGTGGCCGCAACCGCCGCCGTCGTGGTCGCGATCGTGATCGCGAGCCCCGCGAGGGTCAGCAGGCGCGGGCCCAGGAGTCCGGCCAGCGCCCCGCGCGCGCGCCGCAAGGCGAGGGCGCTGAAGGTGCCGCCGATCCGGTCGACGACGCCCAGCTGCAGGCCGAGGCCCAGGCGCGCTTCGACGCGCTGGTGTCCGGTGCCTTCGACGCGGATGTCGAAGGCGACGGCGACGTGGCGGAGACGGGCGCGGCGGAAGTCGAGGCCTCCGCCGACGAGGGCGAGACCGGCACCGACGGCCAGCCCGGCAAGCGCGTGCTCGCGCCCGATGCCGATGCGCCCAAGCTGCAGAAGGTGCTGGCGCAGGCGGGCGTCGGCTCCCGCCGCGACATCGAGGACATGATCGCCAAGGGCCAGATCACGGTGAATGGCGAGGTCGCCCATGTCGGCCAGCGCATCTCCTACGGCGACCGCGTCGCGGTGGCCGGCAAGCCGATCAAGGTCCGCATCGCCCCCGTGGCGCCGCGCATCCTGGCGTACCACAAGCCGGTCGGCGAGGTCGTCACCTTCAACGACCCCGAGGGCCGTCCCACCGTCTTCCGCAACCTGCCGCGCCTGCCGCAGGGCAAGTGGCAGTCGGTCGGCCGCCTGGACCTGAACACCGAAGGCCTGCTGCTGTTCACCAACTCCGGCGAACTGGCCAACCAGCTGATGCACCCGCGCTTCGGCGTCGAGCGCGAGTACGCGGTGCGCGTGCTGGGCTCGCTGAGCAAGGATCAGAAGGACAAGCTGCTGACCGGCGTCGACGTCGACGGTCAGCAGGCCAGCTTCAAGAGCATCGAGGACGGCGGCGGCGAAGGCGTGAACCGCTGGTATCGCGTCGTCATCACCGAAGGCCGCAACCGCGAGGTCCGCAAGCTGTTCGAGAGCGTCGGCCTGGCCGTCAGCCGCCTGATCCGCATCCGCTACGGCACCGTCGTGCTGCCGCGCGGCCTGCGCCGCGGCGTCTACATCGAACTGGGCGACGCCGATGTCCGCGTCATCCGCCAGCTGGCCGGCAACGAGCCGCGCCCGCCGCGCAACAACGACCGCGCCGAGCGTCGCGACAAGCGCCGCAGCGGCAACAGCGGCGGTCCGCGCCCGAGCCGTCCGGAGCCCTCGCGCCAGGAGCAGCGCGGCGAACAGCGCGCCCACCAGCCGCAGCGCCAGCAGCAACAGCAGCAGGAGCGCGAACGCGATCGCCGCCCCCGCAACGAGGACGATGACGACTTCATCCCGAAGCACATCAATCCGCTGGAGCAGACCTTCGACCGTCGCTTCGCCACCGGCAGCAAGCGCATCCCGCAAGGCTTCGGCAAGGGCGGCAGCGATGCGGGCGACCATGGCCGCGGCGGCAACCAGCGCGGCCCGGGCGGCGAGCGCATTCCGGATCCGATGAAGACCTCGATGGGCTACATCGGCGCCGACGCCTTCATCAACCGGGGCGGCAATCGCGGTGGTCGCCGCGGTGGTGGCGGCGGGGGTGGTGGGGGTGGCGGCGGCGGCGGCCGCGGTCGCCGCTGAGCGGGTCAGCCTGCTCGTCGCCCCCGGCGACCCCGTCCGATGACGGGTTGTCACCTGGGGGCTTGACTTCAAGCATTACAATGCCGGGTTTTGCCAAGCCCAAGATTTTCAAGGAAAAGACATGGCCATCGAACGCACCCTCTCCATCATCAAGCCCGATGCCGTGGCCAAGAACGTCATCGGCCAGATCTACTCCCGCTTTGAAGGCGCCGGCCTGAAGATCATCGCCTCGAAGCAGAAGCAGCTGTCGCGCGCCGAAGCCGAAGCGTTCTACGCCGTGCACAAGGCCCGCCCGTTCTTCAACGACCTGGTGAACTTCATGATCTCCGGCCCGGTCCAGATCCAGGTGCTGGAAGGCGAAGGCGCCATCCTGAAGAATCGCGACCTGATGGGCGCCACCGACCCGAAGAAGGCCGAGAAGGGCACCATCCGCGCCGACTTCGCCGACAGCATCGACGCCAACGCGGTGCACGGCTCCGACGCCCCCGAAACCGCCGCCGTGGAAGTCGCCTTCTTCTTCTCCGGCCTGGAAATCAACGCCCGCTGAACCGGGCCAAGCCTCTGACCTCCGGGCCACGAGGCCCTTGAGAAAGAGGAACGCATGATGGACGCGGTCAACCTGCTCGGATTCGATCTGCAAGGCCTGGCCGCGTACTGCGAGCAGCTGGGGGAGAAGCGCTTTCGCGCGACCCAGCTGTTCCGCTGGATCCATCAGAAGGGCGCATCGGACTTCGCCCAGATGTCCGACCTGGCCAAGTCGCTGCGCGACAAGCTGGCCGGGCGCGCCCACATCACCGCGCTGCCGGTGATCTCCGAACACGTCTCTGCCGACGGCACCATCAAGTGGTTGTTCGACGTCGGCCAGGGCAACGCCGTCGAGGCGGTCTACATCCCCGAGGACGACCGGGCCACGCTGTGCATCTCCAGCCAGGCCGGCTGCGCCGTGGGCTGCCGCTTCTGCTCGACCGGCCATCAGGGCTTCAGCCGCAACCTGGAGACCTGGGAAATCATCGCCCAGCTCTGGCATGCCGAGCACACGCTGCGCCAGCGCCTGGGCAAGGACGAACGCATCATCTCCAACGTCGTGATGATGGGCATGGGCGAGCCGCTGCAGAACTACGCCGCGCTGGTCCCGGCGCTGCGGATGATGCTCGACGACCATGGCTACGGCCTGTCGCGCCGACGGGTGACGGTGTCGACCTCGGGCGTGGTGCCGATGATCGACCGCCTGCGCGAGGACGCGCCGGTGGCGCTGGCCGTCTCGCTGCACGCGCCCAACGACCCGCTGCGCGACCAGCTGGTGCCGCTCAACCGCAAGTACCCGATCGCGGAACTGCTGGCGAGCTGCAACGCCTACCTGGACAAGGCGCCGCGCGACTTCATCACGTTCGAGTACTGCATGCTCCACGAGGTGAACGACGCGCCGGAGCAGGCCCGCGAGCTGATCGCGCTGCTCAAGGGCAAGGTGCCCTGCAAGCTGAACCTGATCCCGTTCAATCCCTTCCCCGCGTCGGGCCTGAAGCGCAGCTCGAACGAGCGCGTCAAGGCCTTCGCCGACCTGCTCATCCAGGCCGGCATCGTGACCACCGTCCGCAAGACGCGCGGCGACGATATCGATGCCGCCTGCGGCCAGTTGGCCGGCGAAGTGCAGGACCGGACCCGCGTCCATCTGCGCATGGTGCGCGCGCCCGTGGTGGTACAGCGGGACGCGGCATCGGCCGGCGCGGCGGCCCCGGCGCCGGCGGCGACTTCCTCCCCCGTCATTCCCGTCACTCCCACAGGCCCACGTCCATGACCGTTCCGTCGCCCGGCTCCGTCTTTCCGCGTCGTTCCGCCCGGACCTTGTCCGTCGTGTTGCTGATCGCCGCGGCCCTGGCCGGGTGCGCGACGACCTCGCCGCAGCAGCAGCAACCGCGGACCGAGAGCGACAAGACGGACAACGACCGCCGGGCCCAGGTGCGGCTGGAGCTGGCCAGCGGCTACTTCGCCCGCGGCCAGTACGAGACCGCGCTGGACGAGGTCAAGCTGGCGATGGCCGCCAAGCCCGACCTGCCCGAGGCGATCAGCCTGCGCAGCCTGATCTACGCCGCGATGGGCGAGTACGCGATGGCCGAGGACGGCTTCAAGCAGCTGCTGGCCCGCGACCGCAACAACGGCGACACGCTGCACAACTACGGCTGGTTCCTGTGCCAGCGCCAGCGTTATGCCGAGGCCTACCAGCAGTTCGAGGCCGCCGTGGCGCTGCCGGCCTATCGCACGCCCGCGCGTACGCTGCTGGCCTGGGGCGCCTGCGAGGCCCGCGAGGGCCGGCTGGTGCCGGCGCAGGCCCACCTGTCCAAGGCCTTCGAGGCCGAGCCCGGCAATCCGACCATCGCGCTGAACCTGGGCGAGGTGCTGTACCGCCAGGGCGAATACGAACGGGCGCGCTTCTACGCCCGCCGCGTCAACAGCAATGTGGAACAGGCGAACGCGGCCAGCCTCTGGCTGGAGCTGCGCATCGAGCGCCGCCTGGGCAACGCGGCCAACATGGAAGACCTCGGTCAGCAACTGCGGCGCAAGTATCCGCAGGCGGCCGAGACGCAGGCATTGAACAACGGTCGATTCGATGAATGAGGGACATCGCATGACTCCGACGGCCGCCGACGAGGCGACGCCCGCAGCCGCATCCGCTGCGCCATCCACCTTCGGCCCCAGTTCCGCCGGCGCCGCGCTGCGGCGCGCGCGCGAGGCGCGGGGCCTGCACATCGCCGCCCTGGCCGCGACGCTGAAGGTGCCGCAATCCAAGCTGGAGGCCCTCGAGGCCGACCGCTACCACGAGCTGCCCGACGCGACCTTCGCCCGGGCGCTGGCGCGCTCGATGTGCCGCGTGCTGAAGATCGAGGCGGCGCCGGTGCTGGCGATGCTGCCCAGCAGCGGCGCCGAGGCCTCGCTGGACCGCGTCACGCCGGGCCTGAACCAGCCGTTCCGCGAGCGCTCGGTGAGCCAGGAGCCGATGCTCTCGGCCGAGCTGCTGAAGCGCCCGGCGGTGCTCGGCGTGGGCGTGCTGCTGGTCGCCGCGGTGGCCGTGTACGCGATCCCGTCGAGCTGGATCGAGCAGGTGACGGCGCGGTTCCGATCGGCGCCCGACGCCTCGACCACCACCGCGACCCCCGGCCCGGGCAGCGCCGTCGGCACCGCCCCGGTCGCGACCGACAGCCCCCCGACCAACATCGAAGCCCCGGTGGTGAGCGCCTCCGAGGCCGCGCCGCAGTCCACCGCCAGCGTGCCGACGCTGCCGCCGCAGACCTCCGGCGCCGCGACGCCGATCACGGCGCCGGCCGCCACGCCGTCCCCCGCGCCGGCGACGACGCAGGCCGCCGCCACGACGCCGCCGGCCGCCTCCACCGCCGCTTCAGTCGCCGCAGGGGCCGGCCAGCCGATCCAGGCCGGCGCGCCCGCGCCGGGCACCTCCCCGCTGAAGGTCCGCGCCAGCGCCGAGTCCTGGGTCGAGGTCGTCGACGCCAAGGGCCAGGTGCTGCTGTCCCGGCTGCTGCGTCCGGGCGATCTGGTCGACGTCCACGGCGTCGCGCCGCTGAGATTGCGCGTGGGCAACGTGTCCGGCACGGAATTGGTGTTCCGCGGCCAGCCGGTGGACCTCGCCGCCCGGGCGCGCGACAACGTCGCCCGGCTTGAACTGAACTGAACCCGGACCGACGGGCGCCCCGCCAGCCGTACCCCTTTCGCAAGAGCGCCGCATGATGGACAAGCCAGACACTCCCGATTTCGCCGCCGCCGACCTGTCGGACCTGATCGCCGCCGCCGCGCCCGCCGCGCGCCGCTCGCGCCAGGCCCAGGTGCGCTGGGGCAGCCGCATCGTCACCATCGGTGGCGACGCGCCGGTGCGCGTCCAGTCGATGACCAACACCGACACGGTCGACGTCATCGAAACCGCCATCCAGGTCAAGGAACTGGCGCAGGCGGGCTCGGAGCTGGTCCGCATCACCGTCAACACGCCCGAGGCCGCCGACGCCGTGCCGCACATCCGCGAGCAGCTCGACCGCATGGGCATCGACGTGCCGCTGGTGGGCGACTTCCACTACAACGGCCACCGCCTGCTGACCGAGCATCCGGCCATGGCGCAGGCGCTGTCCAAGTACCGGATCAATCCCGGCAATGTCGGCAAGGGCGACAAGAAGGACCGCCAGTTCGCGCAGATGATCGAGGCCGCGATCCAGTACGACAAGGTCGTGCGCATCGGCGTCAACTGGGGCAGCCTGGACCAGGAACTGCTCGCCCAGATGATGGACGACAACGCCAGGCGCGCGCAGCCCTGGGACGGCAAGCAGGTCATGTACCAGGCGCTGATCCAGTCGGCGCTGTCGTCGGCGTCCTATGCCCGCGAGCTGGGCATGAATCCGGACAACATCATCATCAGCTGCAAGGTCAGCGGCGTGCAGGATCTGATCTCGGTCTACCGTGCGCTGAGCAAGCGCTGCGACTACGCGCTGCACCTGGGCCTGACCGAAGCCGGCATGGGCACCAAGGGCACGGTGGCCTCGGCCGCGGCGCTGTCGGTGCTGCTGCAGGAAGGCATCGGCGACACGATCCGCGTCTCGCTGACACCGCAGCCCGGCGAGTCGCGCACGCAGGAAGTGGTCGTCGCGCTGGAGATCCTGCAGTCGCTGGGCCTGCGCGCGTTCAACCCGAGCGTCACCGCATGCCCCGGCTGCGGCCGCACCACCAGCACCACCTTCCAGGAACTGGCCAAGCAGATCGACGATTTCCTGCGCGCCCAGATGCCGGTCTGGCGCGAGAAGTACCCCGGCGTCGAGAACATGAAGGTGGCCGTGATGGGCTGCATCGTCAACGGCCCGGGCGAGAGCAAGCATGCCGACATCGGCATCAGCCTGCCGGGCAACGGCGAGGCGCCGGCGGCGCCCGTCTTCATCGACGGCGAGAAGGCGCTGACCCTGCGCGGCGACAACATCGCCGGCGAGTTCCACGCCCTGGTCGAGACCTACATCGAAAAGCGCTACGGCGCGAGCACCACCACCGCATGAGCAAGAACATCCAGGCCGTGAAGGGGATGAACGACATCCTCCCGGCCAGCGTCGACCGCAAGGACAGGCTGCCGAGCAGCCAGCTGTGGAGCTGGTTCGAGACCACGCTACGCGGCGTGCTGCAGCGCTACGGCTACCAGTACATGCTGACCCCGATCGTCGAGCCGACCGCGCTGTTCGTGCGCGGCCTGGGCGAGGTGACCGACATCGTCGAGAAGGAGATGTACTCCTTCACCGACAGCATGAACGGCGACCAGCTGACGCTGCGCCCCGAGGCCACCGCCGGCATCGTGCGCGCGATGGTCGAGCACAACGCGCTGTACAACGGCCCGCTGCGCCTGTGGACGCTGGGCCCGATGTTCCGCCACGAGCGCCCGCAGAAGGGCCGCTACCGCCAGTTCAACCAGCTGGACGTCGAGGCGCTGGGCTTCGCCGGCCCGGACGTGGACGCCGAGATCATCCTGATGGTCCGCCGCCTATGGCAGGAACTGGGCCTGGTGGTCGGCCAGCATGTGCGCCTGGAGCTGAACTCGCTGGGCCAGCCGGAGGAGCGCGCCGCGCACCGCGCCGCGCTGATCGCCTACCTGGAAGGCCATGCCGACAAGCTCGACGAGGACGGCAAGCGCCGCCTGCACAGCAATCCGCTGCGCATCCTCGACACCAAGAACCCGGCGATGCAGGACGTGGTCGAGGCCGCGCCCAAGCTGATGGACTTCCTGGGCGAGGCCAGCCTGGCGCACTTCAACGCGGTGCGCGCGATCCTCGACGCGGCCGGCCTGGAATACCGCATCAACACGCGCCTGGTGCGCGGCATGGACTACTACAACCTGACCGTGTTCGAGTGGGTCACCGACCAGCTCGGCTCGCAGGGCACGGTCTGCGGTGGCGGTCGCTACGACGGGCTGTTCGAGCAGCTCGGCGGCAAGCCCACGCCCGCGGTCGGCTTCGGCCTGGGCATCGAGCGGCTGCTGCTGCTGATCGACGAGCTGGGCCTGGCGGTGCCGTCCTCGGCGCCGGATGCCTACGCGATCCTGCCCGACGCCTCGGCGCTCGCCCAGGCCATGCCGGTGCTGGAAGCGCTGCGCGCCGAAGGCGTCGCGGTGCAGATGCATGCCGGCGGCGGCTCGTTCAAGTCGCAGTTCAAGAAGGCCGACGCCTCGGGCGCCCGCTTCGCGCTGGTGTTCGGCGCCGATGAACTCGCCCGGGGCGAGGTCGCGGTCAAGCCCCTGCGCGGCGACGGCGAGCAGGTGACACGTCCGCTTAACACGGCGGCTGCGTGGGCAGCCGATCTGCGCACCGCATAATCGCGGCTTCGCCGGGGTGCCCGAGGAGGGCGCCGCCGGCCGCATTCAGCAACTTCCCCCAGCCGGCCGACGCTCGCGCCGGGCCGGCTTCGACCCTCAACCGACGGACCCACACTCGCACATGGCGGCTCATCTCGATCTCGAAGAACAGGAACAGCTGGAGCAGCTCAAGGCGTTCTGGAAGCGCTGGGGCAATGCGATCACCTGGCTGCTGACGCTGGTGCTGGTGGCCTACGCCGGCTGGACCGGCTGGAACTACTGGCAGCGCAACGAGGCCGCCAAGGCCGGCGCGATGTTCAGCGAGCTGGAACGCGCGGTCCAGGCCGGCGACCTGGGCAAGGGCGCGGCCGTCTTCGGCACGCTGAAGCAGGACTTCGCCTCCACCGGCTACACGGCGCAGGCCGCGCTGATGACCGCCAAGCTGCAGCTGGACAAGGAGAAGGCCGACGACGCGCGCGCCACGCTGACCTGGGCGGTGGCCAATGCCAAGGGCGAGGCCTACCGCGACCTGGCCCGCCTGAGACTGGCGGCGCTGCAGATGGACGCCAAGCAGTACGACGAAGCCGCCAAGACGCTGGACGGCGTCAAGAGCGCCGACTTCGCGCCGCTGGCCGCCGACCGCCGCGGCGACCTGGCGCTGCTGCAGAACAAGCCCGATGTCGCCAAGACCGAGTTCAAGAAGGCGTATGACGGCATGGACAAGCAGCTGGACTACCGCCGCCTGCTGGAAGTGAAGTTGGCCAGCCTGGGTGTGGCGGTGGGTGGCGATGCCGCCGCCGCGGGAGCCGCGCAATGACGGCCCGCGTCACCCTGGGCGCGCTGAGCCGGGCGCTGCTGCTGGGCGGCGTCGCGATGACGCTGGGCGCCTGCTCGCTGTTCAGCAGCTCGAACGCGCCCAAGCCGGCGCCGCTGGAGAACATCACCCCGTCGGCGCAGGCCCGCGTGGCCTGGGAAGCGCGGGTGGACAGCGTCAAGTTCCCGCTGACCATCACCGCGGTGAACGACCGCTTCGTCGTGGGCGGGTCGGACGGCGTGATCAGCGCGATCTCCGCCACCGACGGCACCACGCTGTGGCGCGCCGACATCGGCAAGGGCCTGAGCGCCGGCGTCGGCAGCGATGGCCGCTTCGCCGCCGCCGTGACGCGCGAGAACGAGCTGGTCGTCACCGAGGGCGACAGGATCCTGTGGCGCAAGACGCTGACGACCCCGGTGATCACCGCGCCGTTCGTTGCCGGCGAGCGCGTGTTCGTGCTGACGCTGGACCGCGCGGTGCTGGCCTTCGACGCGGCCGATGGTCGTCGCCTGTGGGAGCTGCGCCGTCCGGGCGAGCCGCTGACGCTGCAGCAGGCCGGCGTGATCGGCGCCTACCAGAACACGCTGCTGGTGGGGCAGGGCTCCCGCCTGGCGGGTGTCGACCCGACCCGCGGCCTGTTGATGTGGGAAGCGACCATCGCCAACCCGCGCGGCACCAACGAGGTCGAGCGCCTGGCCGACCTGGTCGGCCCGATGGCCCGCGACAACGAGGTGTTCTGCGCCCGCGCGTTCCAGTCGGCCGTCGCCTGCGTCAACGGCGAGCGCGGCAACACCATCTGGACCCGCAACAACGCCGGCCTGCGCGGCGTGGGGGCCGACGCGACGATCGTCGTCGGTGGCGACGCCTCGGACCGGCTGACCGCCTGGGGCACCCGCAGCGGCGACGTCGTCTGGACCGCCGACCAATTCCAGAACCGCAAGCTCAGCGCGCCGCTGGTGACCGACAAGTCGGTCATCGTCGGCGACAGCGAGGGCTATGTGCACTTCCTGTCCAAGGACAAGGGCCAGACCGTGCAGCGCCTGCAGACCGACAGCTCCGGCATCGCCGCGGCGCCGGTGCAGCTCGGCGGCACGGTGCTGGTCGCCACCCGCAGCGGACGCCTGTTCGCGCTGCGCCAAGACTGATATGAAACCTGTGATTGCCCTGGTGGGCCGCCCCAACGTGGGCAAGTCCACGCTGTTCAACCGGATGACGAAGAGCCGCGACGCCATCGTCGCGGACTTCGCCGGTCTCACGCGCGATCGCCATTACGGCGACGGGCGCCTGGGCGATCGCGAGTTCATCGTCATCGACACCGGCGGCTTCGAGCCCGACAGCTCCACCGGCATCGTCAAGGAGATGGCCAAGCAGACCCGCCAGGCCGTGGCCGAGGCGGATGCCGTCATCTTCGTGCTGGACGTGCGCACCGGCCTGGCCGGCCAGGACCAGGACATCGGCCGCTACCTGCGCCAGTGCAACAAGCGCGTCTTCGTCGCGGTCAACAAGGCCGAGGGCATGAGCGACAGCCCGCTGCTGGCCGAGTTCCATGAACTGGGCATGGGCGAGCCGCATCCGGTCTCGGCCGCGCACGGGCAGGGCATCCGCTCGCTGCTGGAAGCCGTGCTGGACAGCTTCGAGGCGCCCGCCGAGGACGAGGCCTTCGAAGGCGAGGGCGCGGAAGAGGACGAGTCCAAGGCGATCCGCCTGGCGGTCGCCGGCCGGCCCAACGTCGGCAAGAGCACGCTGATCAACACCTGGCTGGGCGAGGAACGCCTGGTGGCGTTCGACATGCCGGGCACGACGCGCGACGCCATCAGCGTCGACTTCGAGCGCAACGGCCAGAAGTTCAAGCTGATCGACACCGCCGGCCTGCGCCGCAAGGGCAAGGTGTTCGAGGCGATCGAAAAGTTCTCGGTCGTCAAGACGCTGCAGGCGATCGCCGACGCCAACGTGGTGCTGCTGCTGATCGACGCGACGCAGGGCGTCACCGACCAGGATGCCCACATCGCCGGCTACGTCCTGGACAGCGGCCGCGCCGTGGTGGTGGCGATCAACAAGTGGGACGCGATCGACAGCTACCAGCGCGAAACCATCGAACGCCAGATCCTGACCCGTCTTGGATTCCTGCGCTTCGCCCCCATCCTGAAGATTTCCGCGCTGAAGCGGCAGGGCCTGGGCCCGCTGTGGAAGGCGCTGGCGGATGCCTATTCGTCGGCCTATCGCAAGATGACGACGCCGGTGCTGACCCGTCTCATCCAGGAGGCGGTGCAGCACCAGCAACCGCAGCGGGCGGGGATCTCGCGTCCGAAGCTGCGCTACGCGCACCAGGGCGGGATGAATCCCCCGATCGTCGTCATTCACGGGAATGCGCTGGACGGCGTCAGCGACGTCTACAAGCGCTACCTGGAAGGGCGCATCCGCGACCACTACAAGCTGGTGGGCACGCCGCTGCGGATCGAGTTGCGGTCCTCGAAGAACCCGTTCGCCGAAACCTGAGCGCGCGGTCGTCCGGGGAAACCCGGTGCTGTGATAAGGTCCGGGCTTCCAACACCACTCTCACAACACGGAGCATATCGTGAGCAACAAAGGACAACTCTTGCAAGACCCCTTCCTGAACCTGCTGCGCAAGGAGCATGTTCCTGTGAGCATCTACCTCGTGAACGGCATCAAGCTGCAAGGCCACATCGAGTCCTTTGACCAGTACGTGGTGCTGCTGCGCAATACGGTGACGCAGATGGTCTACAAGCACGCCATCTCCACGGTGGTCCCCGGCCGCGCCGTGAACTTCCACGCCGGCGAGAGCAACGACGCCAGCTGACGCTGATTGACCAAACAAGACCCCACCCATTCGACGCCGCCCCCCGAGGCGGCGCGCGCCATTCTGGTGGGGGTCGATCTGGGCCGCGACGTGGCCTTCGACCCCACCCTCGACGAACTCGCGCTGCTGGCCGAATCGGCCGGTGACACACCGGTCGCCCGGATCGTCGCCAAGCGCAAGGCGCCCGACGCGGCGCTGTTCGTCGGGTCCGGCAAGGCCGACGAGATCAAGCTGATGGTGGACGCGCTGGGCGCGCACACCGTGCTGTTCGACCAGGCCATCTCCCCCGCCCAACAACGCAACCTGGAACGCCACCTCGGCGTGCCCGTGGCCGACCGCACCGCGCTGATCCTGGAGATCTTCGCCGCGCGCGCCCAGAGCTTCGAGGGCAAGCTGCAGGTCGAGCTGGCGCGGCTCCAGTACCTCGCCACGCGCCTGGTGCGCCGCTGGAGCCACCTGGAGCGCCAGAGCGGCGGTATCGGCATGCGCGGCGGCCCCGGCGAGCGCCAGATCGAACTGGACCGCCGGATGATCGACGACCGCATCAAGTCGATCAAGGAACGCCTCAAGAAGGTCGAGCGCCAGCGCTCCACGCAGCGCCGCGCCCGCGCCCGCAACGGGGTGTTCCGCGTCTCGCTGGTGGGCTACACCAATGCCGGCAAGAGCACGCTGTTCAATGCCCTGACCAAGGCCAGGACCTACGCGGCCAACCAGCTCTTCGCCACGCTGGACACGACGACGCGTTCGCTCTACCTCGAGGAGGCGGGCACCAGCGTCTCGTTGTCCGACACCGTCGGCTTCATCCGCGACCTGCCGCACAAGCTGGTCGAGGCGTTCAAGGCCACGCTGCAGGAGGCCGCGGATGCCGACCTGCTGCTGCACGTGGTCGACGCCGCCAGCCCGGTGCTGACCGAGCAGATGGAGGAGGTCGAGCGGGTGCTCGCCGAGATCGGCGCGCAGCACATTCCGCAGATCCTCGTCTACAACAAGCTGGACCTGCTCGAGCCCACGCAGCGCCCGCGCCAGCTGCAGGACTGGCTGACGCGCATCGGCGGCGAGCACGGCGGCCAGCGCCTGCCCCGCGTCTTCGTGAGCGCGGCGCAGGGCGAGGGTCTGGACGAACTGCGCGCGATGATCGCCTCGCTGATGCAGGCCGAGCCGGTGCCCGAGTACGCCGGCCTGGCGCTCGAGGACGCCGACGGGGCCGACGGGAATGATGATTCCGCGGTCTCCGGAAAACCGGCGTCGACTGACGGAGATGACGGTGACGACGACGCCTTGAACGATCAAGACCTGACCCAAGCTCGGACAGACCCGCAGGATGATCCGCAGGGACGTACAGGCTGAGAGCGCTGCGCAATGCCCGATACTCGCAACAAGACTTCCTCATCAGGATGCGTATGAATCAAGACGATCGCCTGTCCGCCGCTGGCGGCGGACGTGGCCCGCAGGGTGGAGCCGGTGGCCTGCGCCGCTGGGTGGGGCTCTGGATGAGCAATGGCCGCAACGAAGGCCCGCCCGACCTGGACGAGCTGTGGCGCGATTTCAACCGCAAGCTCTCGCGCCTGTTCGGCGGCCGCGGCGGCAATGACGGCAACGGTCCGGCGGGCAGCGGCGGCGGTGGCCCGCAGCCCGACATGAAGGGCGCCGGCATCGGCGTTGGCCTGGTGGTCGGCGTGGTGGTGCTGGGCTGGCTGGCCAGCGGCGTGTTCATCGTCCAGGAAGGTCAGCAGGGCGTCATCACGTCCTTCGGCAAGTACAGCCGCACCGTCGATGCCGGCATCCAGTACCGCCTGCCGTATCCGTTCCAGGCGCACGAGGTGGTGTCGTTCACGCAGCTGCAGTCCGTCGAGGTCGGCCGCAATTCGGTCGGCCAGGCATCGGGCCTGCGGGATTCGTCGATGCTGACGCAGGACGAGAACATCATCGACATCCGCTTCACCGTGCAGTACCGGCTGAAGGATGCGCGCGACTACCTCTTCGAGAACTTCAACACCGACGAGGCCGTCAACCAGGCGTCCGAGTCCGCGGTGCGCGAGATCGTCGGCCGCAGCAACATGGACTCGGTGCTGTACGAGCAGCGCGACGCGATCGCGATCGACCTGGCCAAGTCCATCCAGGCGCAGCTGGACCGGCTCAAGACTGGCATCCAGATCGTCAACGTCAACGTCAGCAGCGTGCAGCCGCCCGAGCAGGTGCAGGCCGCCTTCGACGATGCCTTCCGCGCCAACGCCGACCGCGAGCGCCTGAAGAACGAAGGCGAGGCCTATGCCAACGACGTGATCCCCCGCGCGCAGGGCCAGGCGGCCCGCCTGCGCGAGGATGCTGAGGCCTACCGCGCCCGCGTCGTCTCGTTCGCCGAGGGTGACGCGCAGCGCTTCAAGTCGGTGCTGGCCGAGTACCAGAAGGCGCCGGCCGTCACCCGCGACCGCCTCTACATCGACACGATGCAGCAGGTCTATTCCCGCGTGACCAAGGTGATGGTGGACGCCAGGAGCGGTTCCAACCTGCTGTACCTGCCGCTGGACAAGCTGATGCAGCAGACGCAGCCCGGCGGCACGGTCACGACCACGGCGCCCACGCCGGTGGTGCCGACCGATCCGGCGACCTCGGGCGCCTCGTCGCTGGGCAGCGATCCGCGCTCGCGCGACAGCATGCGCAGCCGCGACCGCGACGGCCGTTGATCGACAGGGAGCCCACAACAATGAATCGCATCGTCTCCGTCGTCGTCGGCCTGTTGATCCTGTTCATGATCGCCAGCTCGACGCTGTTCGTCGTCGACCAGCGCCAGTTCGCGGTCGTCTATTCGCTGGGCGAGATCAAGGAAGTGATCACCGAGCCCGGCCTGAAGTTCAAGCTGCCGCCGCCGCTGCAGAACGTGGTCTTCCTGGACCGCCGCGTGCAGACGCTGGACGCGGCCGATCCGCGCCCCATCTTCACCGCCGAGAAGAAGAGCCTGGTCATCGACTGGCTGGTGAAGTGGCGCATCGTCGACTCGCGCCAGTACATCCGCAACAGCGGCACGCAGTTGCGCAACCTGGAAACCCGCCTGAGCCCGATCGTGCAGGCCGCGCTCAACGAGGAAGTGACCAAGCGCACCGTGCGCGCGGTGCTGGCCACCGAGCGCGAGAAGGTCATGCAGGACGTGCGCAAGCGCCTCGAGGAAGAAGCCAAGCAGTTCGGCATCGAGATCGTCGATGTGCGGGTCAAGCGGGTCGACTTCGCCGCCAACATCACCGAGTCGGTCTACAACCGCATGAAGTCGGAACGCGCCCGCGTCGCCAACGAACTGCGTTCGACCGGCGCGGCCGAGGGCGAGAAGATCAAGGCCGATGCCGACAAGCAGCGCGAGATCATCACCGCCGAGGCCTACCGCGACGCGCAGAAGATCATGGGCGAGGGCGATGCCAAGGCGTCGGCGCTGTACTCGGAATCCTTCGGTCGCGATCCCCAGTTCGCGCAGTTCTATCGCTCGCTGGATGCGTACCAGCGCTCGTTCAAGGGCAAGGGCGACGTGATGGTGCTGGACCCGTCGAGCCAGTTCTTCAACACGATGCGCACCGGCGGCCCGGGCGCGCCGGCGGCGGCTCCGAAGAAGTGATCCCGGGCGGGCCGGTCGGCCCGCCCGTTCGCCATCGAACTGGCCGGCGACAGCCGGGGAGGGCGGTCCCGTCATGAGCGGCGACAAGTGGCTGGCGGCGCTGGCGCTGCTGCTGATCATGGAAGGGCTGATGCCGTTCCTCAATCCCGGCGCCTGGCGGCAGCTGTTCGCCCGGCTGTTGGCGATGAGCGACGGGCAGCTGAGGTTCCTCGGGCTGGCCAGTCTCGTCTGCGGCGCGCTGCTGCTGTTGCTGCTTTGACGCGCTCCCGAAGCGCCCGAAGCATCCCAAATGGGCAGCCCGTCACGAAGGCTCGGTGAATCGTTGGCGAATCCGCGCCGGGCCCCCGCGTGAGGGGCTCGGAGGTCGAGGTTCGCCGCGACCCCGGTACAATGCCGTTTTTAACCCCCTCCCTGAACGTCCATGGCCTCTGCTTGGCTGCTGCCCGAGCACATTGCTGACGTCCTGCCCTCCCAGGCCCGCCGCATCGAAGAACTGCGCCGCGAGTTGCTGGACATGGCGCGGACCTACGGTTGCGAGCTGGTGATGCCTCCGATGCTGGAGCATCTCGACTCGCTGCTTTCCGGCACCGGTCAGGCGCTGGACCTCAAGACCTTCAAGCTCGTCGACCAGCTCTCCGGTCGCAGCCTGGGCCTGCGCGCCGACACCACGCCGCAGGTCGCGCGCATCGATGCCCACCTCCTGAACCGCGCCGGCGTGACGCGCCTGTGCTACTGCGGTCCGGTGCTGCACACCCGCGCCGAAGGCCTGACTGCGACGCGCGAGCCGCTGCAGTTCGGCGTCGAGATCTACGGCCATGCCGGGCTCGAGGCCGACCTGGAGGCGCAGGAACTGGCCATCGACGCGATGCAGCGCGCCGGCCTGACGCAGCTGGTGCTGGACCTCGGCGACGCGCGCCTGGTGCGTGGCGTGCTGGGCGATCACGCCTTGAGCGAGGACCGCCTGAATGCGCTGGTGGCCGCCATGGCCGCCAAGGACGCGGCCGGCGTGGCGGCGTTCTCCAACGAACTCCCGGACGACGTCGTCACCGCGCTGCAGACGCTGCTGCGCCTGTACGGCGGTGTCGAGGTGCTGGCCGACGCGCGCCGCGCGCTGCCGGCCAATGCGCTGGTCACGGCTGCGCTGGACGACCTGGAGTGGTTGATCCGTCACCTGCGCGCGGCCTATCCCGACGTGCGCATCGGCGTGGACCTCGCCGACCTGCCGGGCTTCGGCTACTACAGCGGCGTGCGTTTCGCGCTGTACGCGGTGGGCGGCACCGATGCCGTCCTGCGCGGCGGCCGCTACGACGAGGTGGGGGCGGTCTTCGGCCGTCGCCGTCCGGCGGTCGGCTTCAGCCTGGACCTGAAGACGCTGGTGGGGCTGATTCCCGCCACCTCGCTGCGGGCCGCGGTGCGTGCCCCCTGGGGCGAGGATCCCGACCTGCGCGCGGCCGTCCGTCGCCTGCGCGAGCAGGGCGAAACCGTGGTCTGCGTGCTGCCGGGCCACGAACAAGAGAACGACGAGTTCGAATGCGACCGCGAGCTGGTTCAGGCCGGCGGTCAATGGGTGCTGCGATCGCTCTGAGCGACGCGATCGGCCCCCCCACCCCTCAATCTCAAATCATCGGAAGAACGTCATGCAAAGCAGTGAGATCGCGCGCGGCCGCAACGTGGTGGTCGTCGGCACCCAGTGGGGTGACGAAGGCAAGGGCAAGGTCGTCGACTGGCTGACCGATCACGCCCAGGGCGTGGTGCGCTTCCAGGGCGGTCACAACGCCGGCCACACGCTGGTCATCAAGGGCGTGAAGACGGCGCTGCAGCTGATCCCCTCGGGCATCATGCGCGACGGCGTCGCCTGCTACATCGGCAACGGCGTGGTGCTGGATCCGACCCACCTGCTGTCGGAGATCGAGCGCCTGGAGAAGGCCGGCGTCGAGGTGCGTTCGCGCCTGTACATCAGCGAGTCCTGCCCGCTGATCCTGCCCTTCCACGTCGAGGTCGACCGCGCCCGCGAGGCGCTGCGCGAGAGCAGCGGCAGCGGCAAGATCGGCACGACCGGCAAGGGCATCGGCCCGGCCTACGAAGACAAGGTCGCCCGCCGCGCGCTGCGTGTGCAGGACCTGAAGCATCCGGAGCGTTTCGCCAAGAAGCTCAAGGAACTGATCGATCTGCACAACGTCGCGCTGACCGGCTACCTGAATGCGAAGGCGCTGGAGTTCCAGCCGATCTTCGACCATGCGATGGCGCTGGCGGAGCAGATCAAGCCGATGATGGCCGACGTCGGCTACATGCTGCACAAGGCGCATCTGCGCGGCGACAACATCCTGTTCGAAGGCGCGCAGGGCACGCTGCTGGACATCGACCACGGCACCTATCCGTATGTCACCTCGAGCAACTGCGTTGCCGGCAACGCCGCCGCGGGCGCGGGTGTGGGGCCGCAGATGCTGCATTACATGCTGGGCATCACGAAGGCCTATGCGACCCGCGTCGGTTCGGGCCCGTTCCCGACCGAGCTGGACTGGGAAACGCCCGGCACGGTGGGTCACCACCTGTCGACGGTCGGCCAGGAGCGCGGCACGGTCACCGGCCGTGCGCGCCGCTGCGGCTGGATCGATGCCGCCGCGCTGAAGCGCTCGATCATCATCAACGGCATCAGCGGCCTGTGCCTGACGAAGCTGGACGTGCTCGACGGCCTGGCTGAGATCAACATGTGCGTGGGCTATGAGCTCGACGGCAAGCAGCTCGACATCCTGCCGCTGGACGGCGACGAGATCGCCGCGTGCAAGCCCATCTACGAAGTCTTCCCCGGCTGGACCGAATCGACCTTCGGCATCACCCGCTGGGAGCAACTGCCGGAGAACGCGCGCAACTACCTGAAGCGCGTGGAAGCGGTGATCGGCGCGCCGATCGCCATGGTGTCCACCGGCCCCGACCGCGACCACACCATCCTGCTGCAGCACCCGTTCCAGGGTTGAGCGATCGCTCGAGCCCTGTTGTATTCCGTCTTATCCAGACCTGATCCATTCTTCGCTGAGGAGCCTCCCCCATGCTGACCGACGACGGCAAACATCTGTACGTGTCCTGGGATGAATACCATTTGCTGATCGAACGCCTGGCGCTGAAGGTGCACGCCTCCGGCTGGGAGTTCGACCAGATCCTGTGCCTGGCGCGTGGCGGCATGCGCCCGGGGGATGTGCTGTCGCGGGTGTTCGACAAGCCGCTGGGCATCATGTCGACCAGCTCTTATCGGGCCGAGGCGGGGACGATCCAGGGGCGGTTGGATATCGCCAAGTACATCACCATGCCCAAGGGTGAACTGGCCGGGAGAGTGCTGCTGGTGGACGACCTGGCGGACTCTGGCGTGACGCTGAAGGCGGTCGTGGAGCGGCTGCGGGGCATGCCGGCCATCAGCGAGCTGCGCTCGGCGGTGATCTGGACGAAGAGCGTGTCGGAGTACACGCCCGACTATTACGTCGAAATGCTGGAAACCAGCCCGTGGATCCATCAGCCGTTCGAGGATTACGACGCGCTGCGGCCAGATGCGCTGGCGAAGAAATTCGCGATCTGATGAGGGAAGGGCTGACGGATGTCGGCCCTTTTCGTTTGGGATTGCTGCGCGGGCGCCGCGCTCGCTGCCACCGCCGGAGAGGACTCGGTCACGCTTCGCGCGACCCCGGTTTGGACCAACGGTCCAAACCATTCGAGTCCTCCCGTGATGTCCACCGGACATCACTTCCTGGGCGGAAAAATGAGAAAAGCCGGCTCATGGCCGGCTTTTCAGAATTGGTGCCCAGGAGAGGACTCGAACCTCCACGGAGTTACCCGCTAGTACCTGAAACTAGTGCGTCTACCAATTCCGCCACCTGGGCAAGGTCAAAAGCCAACTTCTCGAAAAACTCAGCTCAAGCGACTTTGCAGTATTCTTGAGCCTTCAGTTTCTTCGAAACGCCAAACGGCTTCTGCGTTTCAGGAAAGACAAGGATTCTATTATCAAAAACTTCAAGAACGCAAGCCCCCAGAGCCATCCGCTGATGGGGGAGATCGAAGGCACGGTGCAAGGTCACCGGGATGGGCACGGATTCCTGATGCCCGACGACGGCCAGCCCGACGTTTACCTCTCCTCGCAGGAAATGCACGCCGTGATGCACGGCGACCGCTTGCGGGTGCGCGTTGTGCGCTTCGACAAGCGCAACCGCCCCGAAGGCCGCGTGCTGGAGATCCTGGAGCGCCGCAAGAAGCCCATCATCGGCCGGCTGCTGCTGGAGTCCGGCATCTGGCTCGTCGCGCCCGAAGACAAGCGTTATGGCCAGGACATCCTGGTCCCGAAGAACGCGATCGCCAACGCCACCGCCGGCCAGATCGTCGCGGTCGAGCTGACCGAACCGCCGTCGCTGTACTCGCAGCCGGTCGGCCGGGTGACCGAAGTGCTGGGCGAGATCGACGACCCCGGCATGGAGATCGAGATCGCCGTGCGCAAGTACGAGGTCCCGCACGCCTTCAGCGCCGACACGCTGCAGCAGGCCGCGAAGCTGCCGGACCGCGTCCGCGCGGTCGACATGAAGCACCGCATCGACCTGCGCGACGTGGCGCTGGTGACCATCGACGGCGAGGACGCGCGCGACTTCGACGACGCCGTCTATTGCGAACCCCACAAGCAGGGCAGAGGCAAGACCGCCTTCAAGGGCTGGCGCCTGCTGGTGGCGATCGCCGACGTCAGCCATTACGTCAAGCCCGGCGAGCCGCTGGACCGCGACGCCTATGAGCGCGCGACCTCGGTCTACTTCCCTCGCCGCGTGATCCCCATGCTGCCGGAGAAGCTCTCCAACGGGCTGTGCTCGCTGAATCCGGAGCAGGACCGCCTGTCCATGGTCTGCGACATGCTGGTCACCGAGGCCGGCGAACTGCACGCCTACCAGTTCTATCCCGCGGTCATCAACTCGCATGCGCGCTTCACCTACACCGAGGTGGCGGCGATCCTGGGCAACACCCATGGCCCCGAGGCCCACAAGCGCCAGGCGCTGGTGCCGCACCTGCTGCACCTGCACGAGGTCTACCGCGCGCTGCTGTCGCAGCGGGCCAAGCGCGGCGCGGTGGACTTCGAGACCACCGAGACCCAGATCGTCTGCGACGACAACGGCCGCATCGAGAAGATCGTGCCGCGCACCCGCAACGAGGCGCACCGGCTGATCGAGGAGGCGATGCTCGCCGCCAACGTCTGCGCGGCCGACTTCATCGCCGGCGGCAAGCACGCGTCTCTGTATCGCGTCCACGAGGGCCCGACGCCCGAGAAGCGCGGCACGCTGCAGGCCTACCTGCGCGCGCTGGGCATCGGCATGGGCATCAGCGACGATCCCACGCCGGGCGAATTCCAGGCGATCGCGCAGGCGACCAAGGACCGTCCCGACGCCCAGCAGATCCACACGATGCTGTTGCGCTCGATGCAGCAGGCGATCTACACGCCGTTCAACTCGGGCCACTTCGGCCTCGCGTACCAGGCCTACACGCACTTCACCAGCCCGATCCGGCGTTATCCGGACCTGCTGGTGCACCGCGTGATCAAGGCCCTGCTCGGCACGAAGAAGTACGCCCTGGACGCGCACAAGATGGAAGCGGCCAATCCGCTGCCGAAGCGACCGGGCAAGGCCGCGCCGAAGATCCCGAACCCGGGCCTGGCGTCGACCGAGCTCGAGCGCTGGGAGGTGGTCGGCGCGCACTGCAGCGCCAACGAGCGCCGCGCCGACGAGGCCTCCCGCGATGTCGAGGCCTGGCTGAAGTGCCGCTACATGCGCGACCACCTGGGCGAGGAGTTCGCCGGCACCGTCAGCGCGGTGACGAGCTTCGGCCTGTTCGTGCAGCTCGACGCGATGTACGTCGAGGGCCTGATCCACATCACCGAGCTCGGTGGCGAGTACTTCCGCTTCGACGAGGTCCGCCAGGAACTGCGGGGCGAGCGCACCGGCATTCGTTATGCCACCGGCGCGCGCGTGCAGGTGCAGGTCAGCCGCGTCGACCTGGACGGCCGCAAGATCGACTTCCGCCTGGTGCGCGAGCAGGACGAGCACCGCCTGCTGCGCGGCGCCCACCGCGACAAGTTCGGCGACAAGCGGGGTGACGGCAAGGGGCCGGCGCGCAAGCAGGACAAGCGCGCCGAGCAGCGTGCCCGGCGTGAAGCCGCGGCCGCGCCCGCCGCGACGGTCGAGCCGATGCCGCTGCCGCCGCCGGACCCGCCCACGGCGGTCGATGCGCTCGAGCGCATCGAGCAGGCCGACCGCGTGCTGAAGGCCGAGCGCCGCAAGTCGGAACGCGCGACCAAGGGCGCGTCGGCGCATCCGGTCAAGGCGGCCAAGCGCACGGCGCGCGGCGCGGCGAAGTCGGTCGCCGCGAAGGGCAGCGGCGCCCCCGCGGCCAAGACGACGCGTCGCAAGCGAGGCGCCTGACGGAAGATCACCCGCTTCGAGCGGGACGACACGAGGCCTGGCATTGCCAGGCCTTCGTCGTTGTGGGCGCGCGGCTACGCTGCCCGGGCGTGCAGCGCGGCCATCGCGGCCACGAGGTCTGCGGCGAGCATCGGGCCGGCGTGGCCTTCCGCGGCGGCACCGTGCCAGGCGACGGCCGCCGTGGCGAGATCGTGTGGCGAGACCTCCGGCGACTGCGCCCACATGCCGCCGATCCAGCCGGCCAGCACATCGCCGCTGCCCGCCGTCGCCAGCGCCGACGAGCCGGTGCTGTTGATCGATAAGGGCTGCGCCGCCGAAGCGACGACGCTGCCCGAGCCCTTCAGCACTACCGTCGCGCCGAAGCGCTGAGCGAGCTGCGCGGCGGCCGCGAGCCGGTCGGCCTGCACGTCGGCGGCTGACGTCAGTCCGAGCAGGCGGGCGGCTTCCAGCGGATGGGGCGTCAGGAGGGTCGACCAGCCATGGGCGGCGCGACGGCGCAGCGAGGCCTGCAGCGATTCATCGCCGGCCACGAGGTTGAGCGCGTCGGCATCGAGCACGACGTGGCGTGCGCCATGCAGCACGGTCGAGAGCGCCGGCGCGATCGCCGTCCCGCCGCCGCAGCCGCACACCGCGACGACGTCCCGCCAGGCTTCGGCGGGAGCGCTCCAGCGCGCGAAGTCCCAATGCATCAGCTCCGGCCGCGCCGGCCAGGCCAGGCCGTCGTCATCGGGCAGCGCCGCGTAGACACGCCCGGCGCCGGCCGCGAGCGCGGACGTGGCCGCGAGCCACGCGGCGCCGCGCATCGTCGGCGCCCCGCCGAGCACGACCACGTCGCCATGCCGCCCCTTGTGGCTCGAGGCCGACCGGCGGAAATCGCGCTGCCAGCGCGCGATGCGCTCACGGCCGAAGAGCGTGGCGGGCGCTTGCGCGACGGCGCCCTCGGCCGGCGCCTCGCCGAGGTCATCGAACCACAGGCGCCCGGCGAGCGCGCGCCCTTCGCCGGTGAACAGCCCGGTCTTGAGTGTCAGGAAGGTCAGCGTGTGGTCGGCCTCGACCACGTCGGCGCCCAGCGGCTGGCCCGTGCGCGCGTCGAGCCCGCTCGGCAGGTCCACGGAAAGCACCAGGGCGCCAGCACTGCGCAAGGCGGCGATGGCCTGGATCGCTTCGACGAACGCGCCGTCGGGCGCGCGGTTCGCGCCAAGGCCGAGGAGGGCATCGATGACCAAGTCGGCATCGTGTGGCAGCGGGGCGAGGTCGGTGAGCGGCGTCAAGCCAGCGGCACGAGCGCCGTCGAGCGCATGGGCCGCATCGGTGCCCGGGCGCGGTTCAGCCCCGATGAGACGCAGGTCGACGCGCCATCCGCGTGCCGCGAGATGCCGGGCCGCGATGAGGCCGTCGCCGCCGTTGTTGCCGGGGCCGGCGATGACGACGGCGTGGCGGCCGAGCGGTCGCAGCGCCAGCGCGAGTCGGGCGACCGCCAGGCCGGCTCGTTCGATCAGCGTGTGGGGCGGGTGGCAAGAGAGCGCGGCCGACTCGATGCGTCGACTCGACGCCGCATCGTGCAAGGGCTGCGCGAGGGAGAGGGGGAGGACGGGCCGCATGGCGCCGACTCTAGCGCTTCGGGCCCCGCGGAGCGTGGCGAGGCCGGGCGCCGCCAGACGCTTCCGCGTCGATGGTCAGCGCAGCCGGCCGGGCTCCAGCAGCGCGGCGTCGATGCCCGGGTCCTGCTTCGCCAGCCGGGCCGAGATCAATTGCGCCGCGGCGCCGGCCATGGTCCAGCCATGCTCGCCGTGGCCGATGTTGAGCCAGACGCCGGGCAGGCCCGACTCGCCGATCAGCGGCAGCTCGTCGGGCAGCAGCAGCCGCGCGGTCTTCCAGCGCTGTTGTCCGCCGGCCAGCAGCGCGCCGGGGAACCAGTCATGCGCCGCCTGGTGCAACGCGCCCATCGACTGGCCGTCGGGCTGCGACGAGGCGCCGCCGAGCTCATTGGCGCCGCCCACGCGCACGCGCTGCCCCAGCCGGGTGAGGCTGACGCCGAGGCTCATGTCGACCACGGTGGCGCGCGGCCCCAGGTCCGGGTGCGCTTCCAGCTGCCGCAGCGGTGCCGTGATCGTGTGGGTGTGGACCGTCCCCCAGGGCAGCTTCAGGCCCTGCGCCGCGAGCAGCGGCGCCGCGCCCTTGCCCGCGCACACCAGCACCGCGTTCACGCGCACCGGCTCGCCGGCCGCGACGTGCACCGCGGGCGAGCTGCCCGGCTCGACGCGCAGCACGTCGGTGTTGAAGTGCCAGCGCACGCCCAGCCGCTGTGCCTCCACCCGCAGCGCCTGGCTGAACTGGCGCGCGTTGGCGGCCTCGTCCTGCGTCAGCAGGATGCCGCCGTGCAGCGGCGTTTCGGCGTTGAGTCCGGGTTCCTGCGCGCGGCATCCCTCGGCATCGAGCTCACGATGCGGCACCTGCCGCTCCTGCAGCCGGGCGAGCAGCGCCGCCGCGGCCTTGTAGTCCTTGGCGCTGCGCCACAGCAGCAGCACGCCGGCCTCGCGCTCGACCTCCATCTGGAGTTCACGTCGCCACACCGCCATCACCGCCTGCCCGCGCAGCGCCAGCGCGTGCAGCGCCTCGGGCATCGCCTGCGCGCCGCGCGCACGACCGGCGCGCCAGTGGGCGAAGCGCCAGCCGATCTGGCCCGGCTTGCCGCGCCAGCGCAGCGGCGCGTTCGCCCGCGCGGCCATCAGGCCCGGCGCGATGAGCCCCGGCGGCGCGAAGCTCGCGCCGGTCGCGACGGTGGTGTCGCGCTCGAAGACCTGGACCTCGTGCCCTTGCAGCGCGAGTTCGTAGGCGCTGGTCACGCCGGCCAGGCCGGCGCCGATGATGGCGATCCGCATCTCAGCGCGCTCCCGCCGCCAGGGCCGCTTCGACGCGCGCGGCCGCGCCGAGCACGGCGGCGTCGCGCGACGCCGGCGCCCACAGCATCAGGCCGACCGGCAGCTCGCCTGGGCGCTCGCACGGGATCGAGATCGCGCAGCCGTCGAGCAGGTTCACGACGGCGGTGTTGCGCAGCAGGCGCGCGTTGGTGGCAAAGAACAGGTCGTCGCTGTGCAGCAAGGGGGCGATCTCCGGGGCTTGCAGGGGAACGGTGGGGCTGAGGAAGACATCGATGCCCTGCATCGAGGTCTTCATGTCGTGGATCCAGCGCTGGCGCGCGTCGAGCAGCGCCTGGTAGGCGTCGGGCGCGATCGACGCGCCGCGGCGGATGCGCAGCGCGACGCGCGGGTCGTAGCGGTCGCCGCGTTCGGCGAGGCGCGCATGGTGCCACGCCCAGGCCTCGGCGGCGGTGATGCCGCCCTGGGTTTGCAGTTCCGCCACACGGGGCAGGGCGGGCAGCGCGCGTTCCTCGATGCGCGCGCCGGCCGATCGCAGCGTCGCCAGGGCGCGCTCGAAGGCGCTCGCGATCGCCGGCTCCAGCTCGTCCTGCATGAAGGTCGGCGTGATCGCGAATCGCCAGGCCGACAGCGGGCGCGCGTCGATCTCTAGCGGAGCGCCGCTCAGCACCGAATCGAGCAGCGCCGCGTCCCTCACCGAGCGCGTGATCGCGCCGGCCGTGTCCAGCGACGGCGAGAGCGGCAGGCAGCCGCCCAGCGGCACCCGCCGCGCCGTGCCCTTGAAGCCCACCAGACCCTGCAGCGCGGCCGGGATGCGCAGCGAGCCGCCGGTGTCCGAGCCGAGCGCGGCCCACGCCGCGCCCGCCGCGACGCTGACCGCGCCGCCGGAGGTCGAGCCGCCGGGGATGCGGTCCAGGCCGTCGAGGGCGTGTGTCACCGGATTGCGGGGCGTGCCGTGGTGCGGATTGATGCCGACGCCGGAGAAGGCGAACTCGCTCAGATGGGTGTGGCCGACCAGCGCCGCGCCGGCGGCGCGCAGCCGGGCCACGGCCGGGGCGTCGCGGGTGGCGGGCGGGGCGTCGTCCATCGCGGCGGAGGCTGCCGTGGTCGGCATGCCGGCGACGTCGAACAGGTCCTTCACCGAGACCGCCAGGCCGCCCAGCGGCGGGCGAGGCTCGCCGCGGGCCGCCGCTGCGTCGCTGGCCTGGGCGGCGGCGAGGGCCTCCGCGTCGAAGCGTCGCAGGAAGACGTGCTCGCAGGCCGGGGTGTTGGCGCGGGCCAGGTTGGTGGCGAGCAGGGCGGCGGCCGACTGGCGGCCCTCGCGCAGGGACGCCAGCGCGTCGGTCAAGTCGATCGGCATGCCAAAACGGGTTATACTCTTCGGGTTTTTGCCGGACGACCCAGCCAAGGGGGCTGGAATCCGGCGGGAACGCGGTGTGCAGGCGGAGGATCCAAGTCCTTGTCGCACATCGCAAATTCGCGGATCCGGCGAATCAAGGTGTTGCAACGTACAAGCAGACGTCGCAATTCGTGCCGGATTCTAGAACCAACCTTCGGAGTACTTATGTCCGTCACGATGCGTGAGATGCTGGAAGCCGGCGTCCATTTCGGTCACCAAACCCGCTTCTGGAACCCCAAGATGGCCCCGTATATCTACGGCCATCGCAACAAGATCCACATCATCAACCTCGAGAAGACGCTGCCCGCGTTCGAGGAAGCCCTGAAGTTCGTGCGCCAGCTCGCTGCCAAGCGCGGCACGATCCTGATGGTCGGCACCAAGCGCCAGGCCCGTGACATCGTCGCCGCCGAAGCCGAGCGCGCCGGCGTGCCCAGCGTGAACCAGCGTTGGCTGGGCGGCACGCTGACCAACTTCAAGACGGTCAAGACCTCGCTGAAGAAGCTCAAGGACATGCAGAGCCAGATCGACGCCGGCACCCAGCCCGCGATCAAGAAGGAAGCCCTGATGTTCCAGCGCGACATCAGTAAGCTGGAAAAGAACATCGGCGGCATCCAGGACATGGCCGCGCTGCCTGACGCCCTGTTCGTCATCGACGTCGGCTACCACAAGATCGCCGTCGCCGAAGCCAAGAAGCTGGGCATCCCGGTCATCGGCGTCGTCGACACCAACCACTCGCCCGAAGGCATCGACTACGTCATCCCCGGCAACGACGACTCGGCCAAGGCTGTCGCCCTGTACGCCAAGGCCGTCGCCGACGCCGTGCTGGAAGGCCGTGCCAACTCGACGAACGAAGTCGTCCAGGCCGTCGCCGCCGAAGGCGACGAGTTCGTGGAAGTGAACGAAGGCGCCTGATCCAGGCCCGAAGCCCTCAAGGGACATGACAAGGGGGCTGATTCAGCCCCCTTCGTCCAACCAGATTCAGAATTCCGCGGCGCCGGGTCGTTCCGGGCCGCGACACACGGAGATTGAAATGGCAGCAATTACCGCAAGCATGGTCGCCGAGCTGCGCGCCCGCACCGACTCCCCGATGATGGAGTGCAAGAAGGCCCTGACCGAGGCCGACGGCGACATGACCCGCGCGGAAGAGATCCTGCGCGTCAAGCTGGGCAACAAGGCCGGCAAGGCCGCCTCGCGCATCACCGCCGAAGGCGTCGTCGCCGCCGCGGTGAAGGGTGCCGCCGGTGCCGTCATCGAAGTCAACTGCGAAACCGACTTCGTTTCCAAGAACGACGCCTTCCTGGCCTTCGTGAACGCGCTGGCCGGCCTGGTCGCCGAGAACAATCCCGCCGACATCGCCGCCCTGTCCGCCCTGCCGCTGTCGCAGGAAGGCTTCGGCCCGACGGTCGAGGACGTGCGCAAGGGCCTGATCGGCAAGATCGGCGAGAACATGACGATCCGCCGCTTCAAGCGCTACGAAGGCGCCAAGCTGGCGTCCTACCTGCACGGCACCCGCATCGGCGTGATCGTCGAGTTCGAGGGTGACGAAGTCGCCGCCAAGGACGTCGCGATGCACGTCGCCGCGATGAAGCCGGCTGCGCTGTCGTCCGCCGAAGTCCCGGCCGAGCTGGTCGAGAAGGAGCGCAAGATCGCCGCCGAGAAGGCCGCCGAATCCGGCAAGCCGGCCGAGATCGTCGCCAAGATGGTCGAGGGCTCGGTGCAGAAGTTCCTGAAGGAAGTCTCGCTGCTGGACCAGGTCTTCGTGAAGGCCGCCGACGGCAAGCAGACCGTCGCCCAGATGCTTAAGGAGAAGGCCACGACGGTGAAGTCGTTCACCCTGTACGTGGTGGGCGAGGGCATCGAGAAGAAGGTCGACGACTTCGCCGCCGAAGTGGCTGCCCAGGTGGCGGCCGCGAGCAAGCAGCAATAAGCATCGCGACTCAAAAAGGGCGCCTCTGGCGCCCTTTACACTTGTGCGCTTGCGCATGCAGGCGCACGCACGACACTCTCTCTATCGGCTGTATTGACGAGGTAACAATGCCCGCCCACAAACGCATCCTGCTCAAGCTTTCCGGTGAAGCCCTGATGGGCGACGACTCCTACGGCATCAACCGCGCGACCATCGTGCGCATGGTCCAGGAAATCCAGGAAGTGACGAAGCTCGGCGTCGAAGTCGCGGTCGTCATCGGCGGCGGGAACATCTTCCGCGGCGTGGCGGGTGGCTCGGTGGGCATGGACCGCGCGACGGCCGACTACATGGGCATGCTGGCGACGGTGATGAACTCGCTGGCCCTGGCCGACACGATGCGCCAGGAAGGCATGACCGCCCGCGTCATGTCGGCGATCGCGATCGAGCAGGTCGTCGAGCCTTACGTGCGCCCCAAGGCGCTGCAGTATCTGGAAGAGGGCAAGGTCGTCGTGTTCGCCGCCGGCACCGGCAACCCCTTCTTCACGACCGACACGGCCGCCGCGCTGCGCGGCGCGGAAGTGGGCGCCGAGATCATGCTCAAGGCGACCAAGGTGGACGGCGTCTACACCGCCGACCCGAAGAAGGACCCGACCGCGACGCGCTACGCCCGCATCACCTTCGACGAGGCCATCAGCAAGAACCTGCAAGTCCTGGACGCGACCGCGTTCGCGCTGTGCCGTGACCAGAAGCTCCCCATCAAGGTGTTCTCGATCTTCAAGCCGGGCGCGCTCAAGCGCGTCGTGATGGGAGAGGACGAAGGCACCCTGGTGCACGTCTGAGGCGGCTCGCGCGTTGGAGTCCGGATCGCCGCTCCACCGGGAGCGGATCCTGCTCCGCCGATCCCGCTCGACCCTTTGATCCGAGGAAAAGAACATGAGCATCGCCGACATCAAGAAGAACGTCGAAGCCAAGATGGCCAAGTCCGTCGAGGCCTACAAGAACGAACTGCAGAAGATCCGCACCGGTCGCGCCCACCCCGGCCTGCTGGACCAGGTGCACGTGGACTACTACGGCTCGATGGTGCCGATCTCGCAGGTGGCCAACGTCACGCTGCTGGACGCCCGCACGGTCAGCGTGCAGCCCTGGGAGAAGGGCATGGGCCAGAAGATCGAGAAGGCCATCCGCGAATCCGACCTGGGCCTGAACCCGTCGTCGCAGGGCGACCTGATCCGCGTGCCGATGCCGCCGCTGTCGGAAGAGCGCCGCCGCGATCTGGTGAAGGTCGCCAAGGGCGCCGCCGAGGATGCCAAGGTCGCCGTGCGCAACCTGCGCCGCGACGCCAACGAGCAGGCCAAGAAGATGGCCAAGGACAAGCTCATCACCGAGGACGACGAGCGTCGCAGCCAGGACGAGGTCCAGAAGCTGACCGACCGCGTCGTCAACGAGATCGACAAGCTGCTCTCGGCCAAGGAAGCCGAGATCATGGCCGTCTGATCGTCGCGTCCTTGTGAGCGCCGACAGCAAGGCGGGTGTGCCCCGCCATGTGGCCATCGTCATGGATGGCAACGGTCGATGGGCGAAGAAGCGCTTCCTGCCGCGCTTCTTCGGCCACAAGCAGGGCGTGGACGCCCTGGTGCGCGTGGTGCAGGCCTGCATCGACCGCGACATCGAGTACCTCACCGTCTTTGCCTTCTCCAGCGAGAACTGGAAGCGGCCCAGCGACGAGGTGTCCGGCCTGATGGGCCTGGTGCTGGCGGCGGTGTCCCGCTACCTGGCGCGCATGGGCGCGATGGGCGTGCGCATCCGCATCGTCGGCGACCGCGAGGCGGTGTCCGACAAGCTGCGGGCCGCCTGGGCCGAGGCCGAGAACTCGACCGCCCACAACAGCAAGCTGACGCTGAACGTCGCGTTCAACTACGGTGGCCGCTGGGACATCGTCCAGGCCTGCCGCAAGGCGATGGAGGCCGGCGTGCAACCGGCCGAGTTGACCGAGGCGAAGCTCTCCGAGTTCATGGCGATGAGCTATGCACCGGACCCCGACCTGTTCATCCGCACCGGCGGCGAGCTGCGCATCAGCAACTTCATGCTCTGGCAGACCGCCTACACCGAGTTCGTGTTCTCCGATTGCCTGTGGCCGGAGTTTGGCGAAGCGCAACTGGACGAGGCGATCGCCGCGTTCCGGGCGCGCGACCGCCGCTTCGGTGGCGTCAACGTGCCGGGCGTTGCCCAGGAGGCTTGAAATGCTGCTTCAGCGCGTGATCACGGCCCTGGTCCTGCTCGCGATCCTGTTGCCGGCGCTGTTCGCGTCGAACCCGATGTGGTTCGCGCTGCTGACGCTGGTCATGATCGCGGCGGCCGGGTGGGAATGGTCGCGGCTGAACGGCAAGCCCGGCGCTCCGGCGCTCGTGTTCGGCGCCGCGCTGGCGGCGGCCTGCGCGGCGACGTTCTACGTCGTCGGCTTCCAGGTGCCGGCTTGGTGCTGGTGGCTGGCGGGCGGGCTGTGGGTGCTCGGCGGCGTGCGCGCGCTGGCCGTCGGCGTGGCCGGCTGGCCCAGACTGTCGCCGGCGCTGCGGCTGCTCCTCGGGGCGGTGCTGCTATGGGCGGCCTGGCTGGCGCTGGTCGTCGCGCGCCAGCGCGGCATCAATTTCCTGTTGTCGGCGATGTGCCTGGTCTGGATGGCCGACGTCGCCGCCTACTTCGCCGGCAAGACCTTCGGCCGTCGCAAGCTGGCGCCGGCGATCAGCCCGGGCAAAAGCTGGGAAGGCGCGATCGGCGGCCTGGTCGGCGTCATCGTCCTGGGCGTCGTCTGGGTGCATGTGATCGACCTGCGCCTGCCGGTGGATTCCCCCTCGATGTACACCGTGCTGGTGCAGCGGCTGGGCCTGGTGTCGCTGCTGGCGCTGGTCTTCCTGTCGGCGATGAGCGTCGTCGGCGACCTGTTCGAATCCTTGGTCAAGCGGGCCGCCGGCGCCAAGGACAGCAGCCAGCTGCTGCCCGGCCATGGCGGCGTGCTCGACCGTGTCGACGCGCTGCTGCCGGTCCTGCCGCTGGCGCTGGCGCTGACCTCCCTCTGATACCGCGGATTTCCCAGCGATGAGCTCCACCTTCCAACGTCCGCAGCAGGTCTGCGTGCTGGGATCCACCGGATCGATCGGCACCAGCACGCTGGACGTGATCGCGCGTCATCCCGACCGCTACCGCGTCTTCGCGCTGTCGGCGATGAGTCGCGTCGACGAACTGGCGGCCCAATGCCTGCAGCATCAGCCGCGTTTCGCTGTGCTGCCGGATGCCGCGCTGGCGGCGCAGCTGCGCGCGAGACTGCGCGAAGCCGGCTCGCGCACCGAGGTGCTGGACGGCATGGCCGCGCTCAGCGAGATCGCCGCCCACCCCGAGGTGGACGCGGTGATGGCGGCGATCGTCGGCGCGGCCGGACTGCCGCCAGCGATGGCCGCGGCGCGCGCGGGCAAGCGGCTGCTGCTGGCCAACAAGGAAGCCATCGTGCTCGGCGGCGCGCTGTTCATGCAGGCGGTCGAGCAGGGCGGCGCCACGCTGCTGCCGGTGGACTCGGAGCACTCGGCGATCTTCCAGTGCCTGCCCGAGGACCGGTCGACCTGGTCCCGGCGCATCGACCACATCGTGCTCACCGCGTCCGGCGGTCCGTTCCGCCAGCGTGATCCGGCCTCGCTCGCCGATGTCACGCCGGAGCAGGCCTGTGCGCATCCGAACTGGGTGATGGGCCGCAAGATCTCGGTGGACTCGGCCACGATGATGAACAAGGCGCTCGAGGTCATCGAGGCGCGCTGGCTCTTCAACCTCAAGCCCGAGCAGATCAAGGTCCTGATCCACCCGCAGAGCATCGTGCACTCGATGGTGGTCTGCCGCGACCACTCGGTGCTGGCGCAGCTCGGCACGCCCGACATGCGGGTGCCCATCGCCTATGCGCTGGCCTTCCCCGAGCGCGTCGAGTCGGGCGCCGGGCTGCTGGACCTGCTCAAGACGCCCAGCCTGGCCTTCGAGGAGGCGGACGCGGTCCGCTTCCCCGGCCTGCACCTGTCGTGGCAGGCGCTGCGCGCGGCCGAGGGCAGCACCGCGGTCCTGAACGCGGCCAACGAGGAGGCGGTGGCCGCCTTCCTGGACCGCCAGCTGCGCTTCGATCACATCTGCCGCATCAACCGCGACGCGCTCGAGGCGGTGATGCCGCAGGCCGGCGAGGTCGACAGCGTCGAAGGCCTGCTGGCGCTCGATGCCCGGGCCCGCCGGCACGCCCGGCAGCGGATCGCGGCGCTTGCCGCCGCGGTCTGACCCTTCCGTCACCGGTCGCCACACCGATCCCGCCTTCGATCCAGGACGCCCGCGATGCTCTCCCAAGTCCTCTATTTCCTCGTCACGCTGGGCATCCTGATCGTGATCCACGAGTGGGGTCACTATCGCGTCGCCCGCGCTTGCGGCGTCAAGGTGCTGCGCTTCTCGGTCGGGTTCGGCCGCGTGCTGCTGCGTCGGCGCAAGTCGCCGGACAGCACCGAGTTCACGCTCAGCGCCATCCCGCTCGGCGGCTATGTCCGCATGCTCGATGAAAGCGACGGCCCGGTGGCGCCGGGCGAGCAGTCGCAGGCCTTCAATCGCAAATCCCTGTGGCAGCGCGCGGCCATCGTCGCCGCGGGCCCGGCCGCCAACCTGATCCTGGCGGTGCTGCTGTTCGCGGTGGTCGGCTGGATCGGGCGCGAGGAGCCCAAGGCGCTGCTCGGTTCGCCGGTGGCCGGAGGCTTGGCCGAGCGTGCCGGCCTGCGCGCCGGCGACCTGGTGCAGGCCTGGTCCTCCGATGGCGAGGACTGGGAGGACGTGCGATCGATGCCGGACTTCGGCTGGCAGCTGGCGCAGGCGGTGGCCGACAAGCGGCCGCTGCTGCTGAGCGTCAGCGACGCGGCCGGCCATGGCCGCCGCACGGTCCGGCTGGAGACAGACACCCTGGAGAGCCGCGACTTCGACGAGAAGACCATGGGCCGCATCGGCCTGGGCGGCGTGTTCGTCGAGCCGGTGCTGGGGCGCATGGTCCCGGGCGAGCCCGCCGAGGCCGCCGGCCTGCTGCCCGGGGATCGCGTGCTGCGTGTCAATGACGAGCCGGTGCCGGATGTCGCCTGGTTCATCCAGCGCGTGCGCCGCGCGGTGGTCGACAACCAGGCGGAGCCGCTCAGACTGCAGGTCCTTCGCGACGGCCAGCAACTCGAGCGGGTGGTCACGCCGCGCGTCGAGATCGCCAGCGACCAGCGCGTCGCGCGCATCGGCGCCGGCTTCGATGCCCGGCCGGCGCTGGTCACCGTGCACTACGGCCCCGTCGAATCGGTGAGGCAAGGCCTGACCCGGACCTGGGAACTCAGCGCGCTGACGGTGAAGACGCTGGGTCGCATGTTGGTGGGTGAAGCTTCGGTAAAGAACCTCAGCGGCCCCCTCACGATCGCCAAGGCCGCGGACCAGTCGGCGAGCCTCGGGCTGACGGCGTTCCTGAGTTTCCTCGCGGCGGTCAGCGTGAGCCTCGGGGTGCTGAACCTCCTGCCGCTGCCGATGCTCGATGGCGGACACCTGATGTATTATCTTTTCGAGGGTTTGAGCGGCCGCCCTGTCTCTGAGTGGTGGCACAAGCAGCTGCAACGTGCAGGCATCGCCGTCGTGCTGCTGATGATGAGCCTGGCCCTTTTCAACGATCTGACCCGCACGCTGGGTCTGCACTGAAGCTTCCGCATGTCCCGATTCCTGCCCGACGCCCTGCGCCCCCACGTGATCCAACTGGCGGTGCTGGCCACCGCGCTGCACGCCGGTTCCGCCTGGGCCGCCGAACCGTTCGTACTCAAGGACATCCGCGTCGAAGGCCTGCAGCGTACCGACCCGGGCACGGTCTTCGCGGCGCTGCCCTTCCGCATCGGTGACACCTACAACGACGAGAAGGGCGCCGCCGCGCTGCGTGCGCTGTTCGCGACCGGCCTGTTCAAGGACGTGCGGATCAACCTCGACACCGATGCGGTCGTCATCGTGATCGAGGAACGCCCGATCATCGCCAACGTCAGCTTCGTTGGCCTCAAGGAGTTCGACACCGAGGCCCTGACCAAGTCGCTGAAGGACGTGGGCATCGGCGAAGGCAAGCCCTTCGACAAGGCGCTGGCCGACCGCGCCGAGCAGGAGCTCAAGCGGCAATACCTGACCCGCTCGCTGTACGGCGCCGAGGTCACGACGACGATCACCCCGATCGAGCGCAACCGCGTCAACGTCAGCTTCTCGGTGACCGAGGGCGAGCCGGCCAAGATCGCCGAGATCCGCATCCTCGGCAACAAGGTCTTCAGCGAGAGCACGCTGACCGGCCTGCTCGAGCAGACCACCTCCGGCTGGCTGACCTGGTACACCAAGACCGACCGCTATTCCCGCGCCAAGCTGAACGCCGACCTGGAGACGATCCGCTCGTACTACCTGAACCGCGGCTACCTGGAGTTCAACGTCGAGTCGACGCAGGTCACGATCTCGCCGGACAAGCAGAGCATCAGCGTCGCGATCACGATCAGCGAAGGCCAGCCCTACACCGTCAACGGCATCAAGCTCGAAGGCGACTTCCTCGGACGCGAAGAGGAGTTCAAGCGCCTGGTCGCGCTCAAGCCGGGCCAGCCCTACAACGGTGAGGCGGTGGCGCAGACGACGCGCAACTTCCAGGACCTGTACGGCACCTTCGGTTATGCCTTCGCCCGCGTCGAGAGCCGGCCCGAGATCGACCGCGCCACTGGCCAGGTCACCGTCACGCTGGTGGGCGAGCCGCAGCGCCGCGTCTACGTGCGCCGCGTGCTGATCTCCGGGAACACGCGCACCCGCGACGAGGTCATCCGCCGCGAGTTCCGCCAGTTCGAATCGTCCTGGTACGACGGCGCGCGCATCAAGGCCTCGCGCGATCGCGTCGAGCGGCTGGGCTACTTCAAGGACGTCACCATCGACACGACCGAGGTGCCGGGCTCGCCCGACCAGGTCGACGTCACCCTGACGGTGACGGAGCGTCCGACCGGCAACATCCAGATCGGCGCCGGCTACTCGAGCGCGAGCAAGCTGTCGCTGTCCGGCTCGATCTCGCAGGAGAACGTGTTCGGCTCCGGCAACTACCTGGGCATCCAGGTCAACACCGCCAGCACCGGTCGCTCGCTGGGCGTGACGACGGTGGACCCGTACTTCACCGTCGACGGCGTGTCGCGCGCGATCGACGTGTTCTACCGCACCGTCAAGCCGATCAACAACCTGGGCGAGGAATACGAGTTCGCCTCGTACGGCGGCTCGGTCAAGTTCGGCGTGCCGTTCTCGGAAGACGACACGGTGTTCTTCGGCATCGGCTACGAGACCACGCGCATCACGACGCGCACCGGCCTGCCCAACAGCTACTGGCTGTTCCGCGAGCAGTTCGGCGCCTCGGCGATGTCCATCCCGCTGACGATCGGCTGGAAGAAGGACAACCGTGACTCGGTGATCACGCCGACCGCCGGTGCGATGAAGCGCGTCAACCTGGAAATGAGCCCGGTCGGCGACTCGCGCTACACGATCGCCAACCTGCAGTACCAGGAGTTCTTCCCGCTGGGCCGCAAGTTCTCGCTGATGATCAACGGCGAATTCGCCTACGGCAAGGGCCTGGGCGGCCGGCCGTATCCGATCTTCAAGAACTTCTACGGCGGTGGCCTGGGTTCGGTGCGGGTGTTCGAGCCCGGCACGCTGGGTCCGGTCGACGTCACCGGTTCCTACACCGGCGGCAACCGCAAGTTCAACCTGAACACCGAGTTCTACGTCCCGGTGCCGGGCTCCGGCAACGACAAGAGCTTCCGCCTGTTCGGCTTCCTCGACGCCGGCAATGTCTGGGGGCAGGACGAGAAGCTGGACTTCCAGGACGTCCGGGCCTCGGCCGGCGTGGGCATCAGCTGGCTGTCGCCGATGGGCCCGCTGCGCCTGAGCTACGGCTCGCCGATCCGCAAGAAGTCCACGGATAGAATCGAGCGATTCCAATTCCAGATCGGGACTGCATTCTGATGAAGAGCAAGCTGTCGCAGATCGTCGCCACCGTCCTGTTGGCGGGTGCGACGACCCTGGGCGCGCAAGCCCAGGAAGTCAAGATCGGCTACGTCAACAGCGAGCGGATCCTGCGCGAGACCAACCTGGCCAAGGCCGCCGAGACCAAGCTGCAGGCCGAGTTCAGCCGCCGCGAAAAGGCCCTGCTGGACCTGGAGACCAAGCTGCGCGGCGCCGCCGAGAAGCTCGACAAGGACAGCCCCGCGCTGAGCGAAGCCGAACGGGGCCGCCGCCAGCGGGAGCTGATCGAGCAGGACCGCGACCTGCAGCGCAAGCGCCGGGAGTTCAACGAGGACGTTGCTCAGCGCAAGAACGAGGAACTCTCCGCGGTGATCGAGAAAGCCAACAAGGTCATCAAGAAGATCTTCGAGGATGACAAGTACGACCTGATCGTTCAGGATGCGATCCATGCCAGCCCCCGCGTGGACATCACGAAGAAGGTGATCGACCAGCTCAACGCACAGAAGTGACCATGAAACAGCTTGTGGTCTCGGATCTGATCGCCGCCTTGGGCGGCGATCTTGTTGGTGCCTCCGATGTGGCGATCGGCACGATCGCGCCCCTGGAGGAAGCCGGCGCGGACGCGATCGCCTTCCTCTCGAATCCGAAGTACGAATCGCAGCTCGCCACGACCGGCGCGGCCTGCGTGATCGTGTCGCCCAAGCTGGCCGAGGCCGCCGCGGCGCGCCGGGGGGATGGCTCGACCGCCTGCTGCATCGTCGCGCCGGATCCCTACCTCTATTTCGCCCGCCTGACCCAGTGGTGGGCCGCGAACATGCGCAAGCCGCGCGCGGCGCCGGCCATCCATCCGACGGCCACCGTCGCGGCGGATGCGACCCTGGGCCGCGACGTCGAGGTCGGCCCGCATGCGGTGATCGAATCCGGCGCGGTGCTGGGCGACGGCGCCCGCATCGGCGCGCACGCCATCGTCGAACAGGACGCCCGCGTCGGCGCGCACACGCGCCTGGCGCCCCATGTGGTGTTCGGCCATGACTGCGTGATCGGTGCCCACTCGCTGGTGCACAGCGGCGTGGTGATCGGCGCCGACGGTTTCGGCTTCGCGCCCACCAAGGGCGCCGCCGGCGTCGAGTGGGTGAAGATCGAGCAGCTCGGCGCGGTGCGCATCGGCGACGGCGTCGAGATCGGCGCCAATACCTGCATCGACCGCGGCGCGCTGGGCGACACGGTGATCGCCGACGGCGTGATCATCGACAACCTGGTCCAGATCGCCCACAACGTGAAGATCGGCCGCGGCACGGCCATCGCCGGCGCCGTGGCGATCGCGGGCAGCGCCGAGATCGGCGCGAACTGCATCGTGGCCGGCGCGGCGCGCATCAACGGCCACATCAAGATCACCGACGGCGTGCAGATCGGCCCGACGGCCAACATCAGCAACAGCATCGACAAGGCCGGCGCCTACGCCGGCATGTGGCCCTTCGAGGACGCCGCGTCCTGGCAGAAGAACGCCGCCGCGCTGCGCGGGCTCTATGAGCTGCGCCAGCGCGTGCGAGCCCTGGAAAAGAAGACGACATGAACGAGACCCGCATCGACATCCACGGCATCCTCGAGAAGCTGCCCCATCGCTACCCGATCCTGCTGGTGGACCGCGTCCTGGAGGTGGAGAAGGGCGTGCGCATCCGCGCGATCAAGAACGTCAGCATCAACGAGCCCTTCTTCCTGGGCCACTTCCCGCACCGGCCGGTGATGCCGGGCGTGCTGATCCTGGAAGCGCTGGCGCAGGCCGCGACGCTGCTGGCGGTGGAGAGCTACAACTTCACGCTGGACGAGAACCATGTCGTGTACTTCGCCGGCATCGACAACGCCCGCTTCAAGCGCCCGGTGGAGCCGGGCGACCAGTTGATCCTGGAAGTGACGCTGGACCGCGCCAAGGCCGGCATCTACAAGTTCGGCGCCAAGGCGCTGGTGGGCACCGACATCGTGGCCGAGGCCGGCCTGATGTGCACGATGCGCAAGCTGGACTGCTGATCCGGCGTCCGCCCCGTTTCCGCAGCCTCCTCACGCCCATGGCCCAGATCCATCCCACCGCCATCGTCGATCCGAAGGCGCAGCTCGACGACACTGTCCAGGTCGGTCCCTACGCGGTGATCGGCCCCGAGGTGCGCATCGGCGCGGGCACGCGCATCGGTCCGCACACCGTCGTCGAGGGCAGGACCACGATCGGCCGCGACAACGTCATCTTCCAGTTCGCGTCGATCGGCGCGATGCCGCAGGACATGAGCCATGGCGGCGAGGTGACGGAGCTGGTGATCGGCGATCGCAACACGATCCGCGAGTTCTGCACCTTCAACACCGGCACCTTCAAGGAGCAGGGCGTCACCCGCGTCGGCTCGGACAACTGGATCATGGCCTACGTGCATCTGGCGCATGACGTGATCGTCGGCGACCACTGCGTGCTGGCCAACAACGCCACGCTGGCCGGCCACGTCCATGTCGGCGACTGGGCGACCATCGGCGGCCTGACCGGCGTCCACCAGTTCGTGCATGTCGGCGCGCACGCGATGATCGGCTTCCAGGGGCATGTCGCGCAGGACGTCGCCCCGTACATGACCGTCGACGGCAATCCGCTGACGGTGCGGGCGGTCAACCTCACCGGGCTGCGCCGCCGCGGCTTCAGCAATGACCGGCTGGGCGTGATCCGCCAGGTCCACAAGCTGCTGTTCCGCGACGGCACGACGCTGGAGCAGTCGGTGGCCAACCTGGAGGCGCTCAAGCAAGGCCAGGACGCGGAGTCCATCCGCGACATCCAGGTGATGCTGGACTTCCTGGCCGGCGCCAAGCGCGGCCTCGTCCGCTGATCGGCCCGGACGCCTGACATGACCTCCACGGATCCTCGACTGGGCCTGGTGGCCGGCGAGGCCTCCGGGGACCTGCTCGCGAGCCTGCTGCTGCAGGGCTTGAAGGCGCGCTGGCCGGACCTGACCGCCGCGGGCATCGGCGGGCCGAAGATGCAGGCGCAGGGCTTCGACGCCTGGTGGCCCAGCCACAAGCTGTCGATCTTCGGCTACTGGGACGCGATCAAGAACATCCGCGAGCTGCTGACGATCCGCCGCCAGCTCGGGGATCGGCTGCTGGCGGAGCGCCCGTCGGTGTTCGTCGGCGTCGACGCGCCGGACTTCAATTTCGGCCTGGAGCAGCGGCTGCGCGAAGCCGGCATCAAGACCGTGCACTTCGTCTGCCCGTCGATCTGGGCCTGGCGCGCGGAGCGCGTCACCACGATCAAGCGCAGCGCGGACCACGTGCTGTGCCTGTTCCCGTTCGAGCCCGAGATCCTGGCCAAGGCCGGCATCCCGGCGACCTACGTCGGCCACCCGCTCGCGGACCAGATCCCGCTGGAGCCGCCCCGCGAGGATGCCCGCGCCGCGCTCGGTCTGGCGGAGGGCGACACGGTCGTCGCGATCCTGCCGGGCAGCCGCCGCAGCGAGCTGACCTACATCGGCCCGCCGCTGCTGCAGGCGGCCCAGCGGATGCTGCAGGCGCGGCCGGCGCTGCGCTTCGTGATCCCGATCGCGCCGGGGTTGCGGCCGATGGTCGAGGCGCTGATGGCCGAGCATGGCCAGGGCCTGCCGATGACGCTGGTGGACGGCCGCGCGCAGGACGCGCTGGCCGCCTGCGACCTGACGCTGGTCGCCAGCGGCACCGCGACGCTGGAGGCGGCACTGCTCAAGCGCCCGATGGTGATCGCCTACAAGCTGCACTGGTTCAATGCCTGGCGGATGAAGGGCAAGGCGCTGTTGCCGTGGGTGGGCTTGCCCAACGTGCTGGCGCGTGAGACGCTGGTGCCGGAATGCCTGCAGGACGAGTGCACCGGCGAGCGCATCGCCCGCGAGGGCCTGGCGTGGCTGGACGACGCGCCCCGGCGCGAGCGGCTGCGCGAGCGCTTCCTCGAGATCCACCAACAGCTGCGCTGCAACACCGCGCGAAGGGCCGGCGATGCGATCGCGAAAATCCTCGGCGCCTGAACGTCCGACGCAGCTCGGCCTGGAATGGGCCGGCGAGGGCCTGCTGTGCGGCGTCGACGAGGCGGGGCGGGGCCCGCTGGCCGGACCGGTGGTCGCGGCGGCGGTGATCCTCGACGACCAGAGTCCGATCAAGGGCTTGAACGACTCGAAGGTGCTGAGCGAGAAGAAGCGCGAGCAGCTCTTCGACGAGATCCGTGCCAAGGCGCTGTGCTTCTGCATCGCGGAGGCGACGGTCGAGGAGATCGACCGCATCAACATCCTGCAGGCGACGATGCTGGCGATGCGCCGCGCGGTCGAGGGCCTGCGGCTGAAGCCCGGGCGCGTCCAGGTGGACGGCAACCGGCTGCCGGTGCTGCGCATCCCGGCCGAGGCGATCGTCCGGGGCGATGCGCTGGTGCCGGCGATCTCGGCGGCGTCCATCCTGGCCAAGGTGCACCGCGACCGCTTCTGCCTGCAGATGCACGAGCAGCATCCGCAGTACGGCTTCGACAGCCACAAGGGCTACGGCACGCGCGAGCACCTCGAGGCGCTGCGTGTGCATGGCGCGACGGTCTGGCATCGGCAGAGCTTCGCGCCGGTGCGGTCGCTCGACCTGAGCGACATGCGCCTGGCGGTCGACGCCGCGGCGCTGGACTGAGCGCATCCCGCCGCGCGAACGCTCCTCCCGGAGCGCGCGCGGCCCCGTTCGTTGGATCACTTTGAAGAAGGCGCCGCATGAGCTGGCAGTCGATCACCGCCCGAGACAACCCCCACCTGCAGCGCCTGCGCAAGCTGGCGCAGGACGGCGGCGCCTACCGCAAGCTCGGCGGCGTGTGGCTGGAGGGCGACCACCTGGCGCGCGCCGCGGTGCAGCGCGGCGTGCGGCCGGCGCTGGCGCTGATCACCGACGTGGCGGCGGCCGACGAGGCGCTGCGCGCGCTGGCCGACGCGGCGCCGAAGGTGCTGGTCGTCTCGCCGGCGCTGTTCAAGACGGTGTCGGGGCTGGAGTCGCCGGCGCAGATCGGCTTCGAACTGGCGTTGCCGGCGCAGCCGCGCATCGACGCCGGGGCGGATTCCGTCGTGCTGGACAGGCTGCAGGACGCGGGCAACGTGGGCACGATCCTGCGCAGCGCCGCGGCGCTCGGGTTCCGGCAAATGCTCGCGCTGAAGGGCACGGCGGCGCTGTGGTCGCCCAAGGTGCTGCGCGCGGGCATGGGCGCGCATTTCGGGCTGAGCTTGATCGAGGGGCTGGCTGTCGAGGACCTCGACGCGCTGAAGGTGCCGCTGCTGGCGACCAGCTCGCACGCCGATGCGCTGCTGCATCAGGCCGAGCTGCCGAACCCCTGCGCCTGGGTCATGGGCCACGAAGGGCAGGGCGTCGGCGAGGCGTTGATGCGGCGCTGCGCCCTGCGCGTCGGCATCCCACAGCCCGGCGGCGAGGAGTCGCTGAACGTCGCGAGCGCGGCGTCGATCTGTCTCTACGAATCCGCCAGGCGGCGGCTGGGCTGAAGGTCCGCGTGAGGCGAGGGCCGGAGGGTGGTCAACGCGCCACCGCCAGCGCCGCCACGCCAAGCGCGATGAGCGCCGCCCCGGCGATGCGCCAGCCACGTTCGCCCTCGCCGAGCAATTGCCCGCCGATCAGCGCGGCGAACAGCATCGACAGCTCCCGCGCCGGCGCCACGCGCGACAAGGGCGCCAGCTTCATCGCGTAGAGCACCAGGATGTAGGCCGCCGGTGAGCCGATGGCTACCACCAGCGCATGCTTCCACTGCCGGCGCAGCGCCGGCAGGAATCCCGCCCGATCGCGCAGCACCGCCGGCAGGCTGACCGGCACCCGCAGCAGGTTGCAGAAATAGTCGTAGAGGATGGGCGACAGCGCCAGGACCTTCACCGCGTAGCCGTCGATCACGCTGTAGGCGGCGATGGTCGCGCCGGTCAGCGCGCCCCACGCGATGCCCAACTTGCGTCTGCGCTGCCGCTCAGGATCGGCGCTCGCCGCGTCCTTGGCGAAGAAAGCGGGCCCCGCCGCCATCAGCAGGATGCCGCCGACCACGCCCGCCAGGCCCAGCGCGCCGCCCAGCCCCAGATGCTCGCCCAGCAGCAGCACGGCCACGAGCGAGGACAGCAGCGGTCCGCTGCCGCGCGCGACCGGATAGACCACCGTCATGTCCGCCGCGCGATAACCGGCGAGCAGCGCGTTGAAGTAGGCCAGGTGAACGACGGCGCTCGCGGCCGTGGCGGTCCATGCCTGCCAGCCCCAACCGGGCAGCTCGTCGAGCCCGACCACGAAGACGGCCGGCAGCCACAGCAGGCTGACGCCAAGCGCCGTCATGCAGGCGAAGTGATGGTTGCCCTGCGCCTTCTTCGCGGCGAAGTTCCACAGCGCGTGGATCAGCGCCGCCGCGACGACCAGGGCCAGCGCGGAAGCCGGCATCCGTCGTCGCCGGGCTCAATACATCAGCCGGTCCGGGCGGATGTCGCGAAGGATCGTCGTCGCGATCTCCTCGATCGACTTGTGCGTCGACGACAGCCAGTTGATCCCGGCCTTCTTCATCATCGTCTCCGCCTCGCGGACCTCGTAATGGCAGTTCATCAGGTCGGCGTACTTGCTGCCCGGGCGGCGCTCGTTGCGCACCTGCGCCAGGCGCTCCGGATCGATCGTCAGGCCGAAACACTTCTTCTTGTGGGGCACCAGCAGCGAAGGCAGATGACCGCGCTCGAAGTCCTCGGGAATCAGCGGGTAGTTGGCCGCCTTGATGCCGTGCTGCATCGCCAGGTACAGCGAGGTGGGCGTCTTGCCGCAGCGGCTCACGCCGACCAGGATCACGTCCGCCGAATCGAGGTTGCGCGCGGACTGGCCATCGTCATGCGCCAGCGAGAAATTGATCGCCTCGATCCGGTCGTGGTACTCCTGGCTCTTGGCGACATCGGAGAAACGCCCGACGCGGTGGCTGGACTTGATGCGGAATTCATCCTCCAGCGGCGCGATGAAGGTCCCGAACATGTCCATCACCAGGCCCTTGCACTCCTGTCGCACCACGTTGAGCACCTCGCGGTTCACCAGCGTGGCGAAGACGATGGGGCGCACGCCTTCGCGCTCGCCGGTCTCGTTGATCTCCTGCACCAGCTGGTGCGCCTTCTCGCCGCTGTCGATGAACGGGCGGCGCACATGGCGGGCCTTGACCGAGAACTGCGCCAGGATGGAGTTACCGAAGGTTTCGGCGGTGATGCCGGTGCCATCCGAGACGAAGTAGACGGTGTGCTGGGTCATGTCAGGCCTTTGAAACCGGTCGGGGAGCCTTCGCGGAAGCGGGCACGCCGCGTGCCGAAGCGAGAAGTTTCGCCGGTGGATCTCACCGGCCCGGCCCCGAACGAGGGCTTACATCATAGATCGGCCTCCCACTAGAATCGCCCGCAACTTGCCCCTGCCCACCGCATGAACGCCACGCCGCGACGCCCACAAGAATCGACAAGACCTGTCGTGCGCCGTGCCATGCCCGTCTCCCTCGAAGCCGCCGGCCGCGCCGGCCCGCTCGGGAGCGCGCGGGGAGCCCCGGTTTCTCAACATCACGGAGTTTTCCCATGTCTGATGCACGCTTCGAGGCGACCGCCCTGGTGGTACCCTTCGAGAAACTGAGGATGACCGACGTCGAGTCGGTGGGCGGCAAGAACGCCTCGCTCGGCGAAATGATCTCGCAGCTGGCCCAGTCCGGCGTGCGGGTCCCCGGCGGCTTCGCGACCACCGCGCATGCCTTCCGCGACTTCCTCAAGCACGAGGGCCTGGATGCCCGCATCCAGCGTCGCCTGGCCGACCTGAACACCGACGACGTGCGCGCCCTGGCCGCCGCCGGCGCCGAGATCCGCGGCTGGGTCGAGGCCCAGCCTTTCCCGGCCGACCTGGAAGCGGCCATCCGCGCCGAATTCGAGCGCCTGACCGCTGGCAACCCGGACGCGTCCTTCGCCGTGCGCTCGTCCGCGACCGCCGAGGACCTGCCCGACGCCTCCTTCGCCGGCCAGCAGGAGACCTTCCTGAACGTCGTCGGCATCGAGGACGTGCTGCACAAGATGAAGGAAGTCTTCGCGTCGCTCTACAACGACCGCGCGATCAGCTACCGCGTGCACAAGGGCTTCGCCCACGCGGACGTGGCGCTGTCGGCGGGTGTGCAGCGCATGGTGCGCTCCGACCTGGGCGCCGCCGGCGTCATGTTCACCATCGACACCGAGTCCGGCTTCAAGGACGTCGTCTTCATCACCTCCAGCTACGGCCTGGGCGAGACGGTGGTGCAGGGCGCGGTCAACCCCGACGAGTTCTACGTCCACAAGCCGGCGCTGCAGCGCGGCAAGTTCGCGCTGATCCGCCGCAACCTCGGCTCCAAGCTGATCCAGATGACCTTCTCGACCCCGGAAGAGAAGGCGGCCAGCGGCAAGCTGGTCAAGACGGTGGAGGTCGAGGTCGAGCAGCGCAACCGCTACTCGCTCAATGACGACGACGTCATCGAACTGGCCAGGTACGCGCTGATCATCGAGCAGCACTACGGCCGCCCGATGGACATCGAGTGGGGCAAGGACGGCAACGACGGCAAGCTCTACATCCTGCAGGCGCGCCCGGAGACGGTGAAGAGCCAGGCCGAAGGCCAGGTCGAGCAGCGCTTCAAGCTCAAGGGCCAGGGCACGGTGCTGGCCGAAGGCCGCGCGATCGGCCAGAAGATCGGCACCGGCCCGGTGCGGCTGGTCGACAGCGTGGCGGAGATGGAACGGGTGCAGCCCGGCGACGTGCTGGTCACCGACATGACCGACCCGAACTGGGAACCGGTCATGAAGCGCGCCAGCGCCATCGTCACCAACCGCGGCGGCCGCACCTGCCACGCGGCCATCATCGCGCGCGAGCTGGGCATCCCGGCGGTGGTGGGCTGCGGTGACGCGACCGACAAGCTCAAGGACGGCCAACTGGTGACCGTGGCCTGCTCCGAGGGCGACACCGGCTTCATCTACGACGGCCTGCTCGAGACCGAGGTCAGCGAGGTGCACCGCGGCGAGATGCCCTACAGCCCGGTGAAGATCATGATGAACGTCGGCAATCCGCAGCTGGCCTTCAACTTCGCGCAGATGCCCAACAGCGGCGTCGGCCTGGCGCGCCTCGAGTTCATCATCAACAACAACATCGGCGTCCACCCGAAGGCGATCCTGGACTATCCGAACATCGACAACGACCTGAAGAAGGCGGTCGAGTCGGTGGCCCGCGGCCATGCGTCGCCGCGCGCCTTCTACGTCGACAAGCTGGCCGAGGGCATCGCGACCATCGCCGCCGCGTTCTGGCCGCAGCCGGTGATCGTGCGTCTGTCCGACTTCAAGAGCAACGAGTACCGCAAGCTGATCGGCGGCTCGCGCTACGAGCCGGACGAAGAGAACCCGATGCTGGGCTTCCGTGGCGCGTCGCGCTACATCTCGGGCGAGTTCCAGGACGCGTTCGCGATGGAATGCGAGGCGCTCAAGCGGGTGCGCAACGACATGGGTCTGACCAACGTCGAGATCATGGTGCCCTTCGTCCGCACCGTCAGGCAGGCCGAGAAGGTCGTGGCGATGCTGGCCGAGCGCGGCCTGAAGCGCGCGGCCGCGGGCGGCCAGGATGGCCTGCGGGTCATCATGATGTGCGAGGTCCCGAGCAACGCCATCCTGGCCGAGCAGTTCCTGGAGCATTTCGACGGCATGTCGATCGGTTCCAACGACCTGACGCAGCTGACGCTGGGCCTGGACCGCGATTCCGGCCTGGAGTTGCTGTCGGGCGACTTCGACGAACGCGACCCGGCGGTCAAGGCAATGATCTCGCGCGCCATCACGGCGTGCCGCGCCACCGGCAAGTACATCGGCATCTGCGGCCAGGGTCCCAGCGATCATCCTGACTTCGCCGAATGGCTGGCTGCCGAGGGCATCGTGTCGCTGTCCCTGAACCCGGACACCGTCGTCGACACCTGGCAGCGCCTCGCCAAGCGCTGACCCCACCGCACCCCACCCACGGCCCGCAAGGGCCGTTTTTCATGGCAGTCCCCACTCCCAATCCGTGGCAGGACGACAGTGATGGGGGACGGCAGGTCGCGGGGTTTTGGCGCTCGCCGCCAAGGCCCCGCGACCTGGCGGCCAGCGCGCCGCCCGACGCAGTGAAGCAGGACCTGGGAAGTTGTGGATGTGCCTCCCCGCCAAGCCGGCGATGATCCCCACCCATGTCCACGCCCCCGTCCGACGCCGCGTTCCGCCGCCGGCTCCATCGCAACTACGGTGCCTACACGATCGGCTTCGTGCTGCTTGTTGGCGCGCTGGGCGTGCTGGAGCGGATGGGCATGCCCAAGCAGTGGCTGGGTTTTTCCTTCCTGCTGCTGACGGTGCTGGTCTACGCCGGCATTGGCGTCTTCAGCCGCACCACTGACCCGGTCGAGTATTACGTTGCCGGCCGGCGCGTCCCGGCGTTTTACAACGGCATGGCCGCGGGCGCCGACTGGATGAGTGCGGCGAGTTTCCTCGGCATGGCGGGCAGCCTGTACCTGGCGGGTTACGGCGGCCTGGCCTTCGTCCTGGGATGGACCGGCGGCTTCTGCCTGGTCGCGCTGCTGCTGGCGCCGTACCTGCGCCGTTTCGGCGGCTTCACCGTGCCGGACTTCCTTGCCGCCCGCTTCGAGAGTCGCGGGCTGCGCGTGATGGGCGCGGCGGCGGCGGTGCTGGTGTCGTTCATCTACCTGGTCGCGCAGATCTACGCGATCGGCCTGATCACCACCCGGCTGACGGGCCTGACCTTCGAGATCGGCCTGTTCGTCGGCCTGGGCGGCGTGCTGGTGTGCTCCTTCCTCGGCGGCATGCGGGCCGTGACCTGGACCCAGGTGGCGCAGTACATCATCATGATCCTGGCCTACGTGGTGCCGGTGATGTGGCTGTCCACGCAGCAGACCGGCTTCCCGCTGCCGCAGTTCACCGCGGGCGGCGAGGTCCGCGAGATCACCGCGCGCGAGCAGCAACTGCTGCACGATCCGAAGGAACTGCAGGTCAGAGGCCTGCACGAGCAGCGCGCGAAGGACTTCCAGCAGCTGATCGCCGGCCTGCCGCAGTCGCTCGACGCCGAGCGCCAGCGCGTCTCGCAGGTGATCGCCCGGCTGAAGGCCGAGGATGCGCCGCTGGCGCAGATCCAGGCGGCTGAGAAAGTCCGTGCCGCGCTGCCGCGCACCGAGGCCGAGGCCCGAGAGCTGTGGCAGCGCGCCGTGGTCGCCAACCACCAGCGGGCCGAGCCGCTGGCCGGCATGCCGCCGCATGCGCGCCCCTTCGCCGGCGATCCCGACGGCACGCCGGCGGAGCAGGAGGCCTACTCGCTGTCGCGGCGCAACTTTCTGGCGCTGGTGCTGGTGCTGATGGTCGGCACCGCCGGCCTGCCGCACATCCTGACCCGTTACTACACGGTGCCGACGGTGGCGGAGGCCCGCACCTCGGTGGCCTGGACGCTGTTCTTCATCGCGCTGCTCTACCTGTTCGCGCCGGCGCTGGCGGTGATGCTCAAGCACGAGGTGCTGCATCAGCTCGTGGGGACGCCGATCGCCGAGCTACCGGGCTGGATGAAGCAATGGATGCGGGTCGATCCCGGCCTGCTGAGCATCCAGGACATCAACCAGGACGGGATCCTGCAGCTCGGCGAGCTGAAGCTGGGTGGCGATGTCGTCATGCTGATGACGCCGGAGCTGGCCGGGCTGCCGCATGTGCTGGCCGCGATGGTGGCGGCCGGCGCGCTGGCCGCGGCGCTGTCGACCGCGGACGGGCTGCTGCTGACGATCTCCAGCGCGCTGTCCCACGACGTCTACTACCGGGTCATGAATCCGCGCGCATCGATGACGCAGCGGGTGACCATCTCGAAGGCGCTGCTGCTGGCCACCGCGCTGACGGCCGCGGCGGTGGCCGCGCAGAAGCCGGCGGACATTTTGCTGCTGGTGTCGGCGGCGTTCTCGTTGTCGGGCTCGACGCTGGTGCCGGTGCTGGTCGCGGGCATCTTCTGGAAACGGGCCAACAAGCAGGGCGCCGCCGCCGGCATGCTGGTCGGGCTGGGGGTGACGCTGTATTACATGGTCGGCGCGCACGCCGGGCTGCGCCAGGCGCTGGGCCTGGGCGGCGAGCCGCAGCTCTGGTGGGGCATCCAGCCGATGGCCGCGGCGCTGTTCGGCCTGCCGGCGGGCGTGGCGGCGCTGGTGGCGGTCAGCCTGCTGACCCCGCCGCCCTCGTCGACGGCCCGGGCGCTGCAGGGGCGGGTGACGGGCGCCGCGCCCTGAATCCGTCCCGCCCGCAGCCTGACGCTGGACGGCGACCCCCGGGCTCGACTAGAATCCGCGATTCCCTTGCCGGGCCCAGGAGTTGACGCTGGGGTCCGGCTTTCAGGCCAAGGGCAGGGCATCTCTTGATGCCGGTGCCGGCGGTCGTTGAAACCCATAAGGAGTTCACATGCGTCACTATGAGATCGTTCTGCTGATCCATCCGGATCAAAGCGAACAAGTTCCGGCGATGCTGGAGCGCTACAAGGGCCTGGTCACCAACGGTGGTGGCAAGGTGCATCGCGTGGAAGACTGGGGCCGCCGTCAGCTGGCCTACATGATCCAGAAGCTGGCCAAGGCGCATTACCTGTGCCTGAACATCGAGTGCAGCAAGGAAGTCCTGGCTGAAATCGAAACCGGCTTCCGCTTCAACGACGCCGTGCTGCGTCACCTGACCGTCGTCAAGGACAAGGCCGAGACGAACCCGTCGGTGATGATGAAGGCCGTCGAGCGCGAAGAAGCCCGCAAGGCTCCGCAAGAAGCGTCCGCCTGAGCTGACAGGCGCGACTCCCTGACGTTCTCGTAATCCTGCCCGCCGATCCGCGCACGCATGAACCGACTGGTGCTGCAGGCGCAGATCCTCGAGAAAGCGGCTCTCCGATACACCCCCGCCGGGCTCCCCGCCCTGGACCTGATGCTCAAGCATGAGTCCATGGCCGACGAAGCCGGCGCTCCGCGCAAGATCGCGCTGGAGATCAAGGCGGTGGCCATCGGCGAGATCGTGAAGCGGGTGCAGGCGCTGGACCTGGCGGAGAAGACGGTGTTCACCGGCTTCCTCTCGGCCCAGCGGCAAGGTCGGGGCACGGTGTTTCACATCACCGGCCTGGACGCCTGACAAGGATTGAAGAGAGCGGCACGTCGCGCGATTCGTTTACATCTGGATAGATCAAGAGGTCACTATGCCCCCGCCACGTGGTAAAGGTCGGTTCTCCAAGGACCGCAAGCCCAAGCGCAACCAACAATCGCTGCTGTTCCGGCGCAAGCGTTTCTGCCGCTTCACCGTCGCCGGTGTCGAGCAGATCGACTACAAGGACGTCGACGTCCTGCGCGACTTCATCAGCGAAAACGGCAAGATCGTTCCCGCTCGCCTGACCGGCACGCGCGCGTTCTTCCAGCGTCAGCTGTCGGTGTGCATCAAGCGCGCCCGCTACCTGGCCCTGCTGCCCTACAGCGACCAGCACAAGGTCTAAGGAGTCCACCCCATGCAAGTCATCCTGCTGGAAAAAGTGGCCAACCTGGGCAACCTCGGCGACGTCGTCAAGGTCAAGGACGGCTACGCCCGCAACTTCCTGATCCCGACCCGTCAAGCGCGCCGCGCCACGGAAGCCGCGATCAAGGAATTCGAAGCCAAGCGCGCCGAACTGGAAAAGGTCGCCGCCGAGAAGCTGGCCGCCGCGCAAGCCCTGGGCGAGAAGATCGCCGGCACCACCGTCACCATCTCGCAGAAGGCCGGCGTTGACGGTCGTCTGTTCGGTTCGGTGACCAACGCCGACATCGCCGAAGCGCTGACCAAGGCCGGCACGGCCATCGTCAAGTCGCAGGTGCGCCTGCCCAACGGTCCGCTGAAGACCGTCGGCGAGTTCCCCGTCTCCGTCGCTCCGCACACCGACGTGGTGGCGGAAGTGACCGTGAAGGTCGTCGCCGAAGTCGAGTAATCGCTCGATACATCCGGCGGGCGCTCTGAGCGTCCACCGGACATTCCCCAGCTTTGCAGCGCCGCCAGGGGCTGCAACGATGGAGGAAGGCCCAAAGAAAGCCGACAGCTGCGAAGCCGTCGGCTTTCTGCTTTTTCGAGGCGGCGAAACCCACAGCCGGCCCACACGCTATCAATAGCTCATCCACAGGCTTGTCCACAATGTCCGCGATCTTCACCACGCCCGGGTCCGGTGCCAGCGACAGCGAAATCGCGCGATTGCGCGTGCCGCCGAACTCGGTGGAGGCCGAGCAGAGCGTGCTCGGCGGCCTGCTGATCGACAACACCGCCTGGGACAAGGCGGCGGACACGCTCAGCGACACCGACTTCTACCGCTACGAGCACAAGCAGATCTACGCCGCGATCGGCAAGCTGGTGAATGCCGGCAAGCCGGCGGACGTGGTGACCGTGTTCGAGGAACTGACCTCGGTCGGCAAGGCCGAGGAGTGCGGCGGCCTGGCCTACCTGAATGCGTTGGCGCAGGGCGTGCCCAGTGCCGCCAACCTGCGCCGTTACGCCGAGATCGTTCGCGAGCGGGCGATCCTGCGCAAGCTGGTGGCCACCTCCGACGAGATCGCCACCGCCGCCCTGAATCCCGCCGGCCGCGCGGTCAACGAGATCCTGGACGAGGCCGAAGGCAAGATCTTCCGCATCAACGAGGAAGGCTCGCGCGGCGGCACCGGTTTCCAGAGCATGGACCGGCTGATGGTCGAGCTGATGGACCGCGTCAACGAGCTGGCCGAGCAGGGCGCCGAGGACGTCACCGGCGTGCGCACCGGCTTCTACGACCTGGACCGCATGACGGCCGGCCTGCAGCGCGGCGACCTGATCATCCTGGCGGCGCGGCCGTCGATGGGCAAGACCGCGTTCGCGATCAACATCGGCGAGGCGGTGGCCATCAACGAGGGCCTGCCGGTCATCATCTATTCGATGGAAATGGGCGCGGCGCAGCTGGCGCTGCGGATGGTCGGCTCGATCGGCCGCATCGACCAGAGCAACCTGCGCACCGGCCGCCTGAAGGACGATGAATGGGGCCGCCTGGCCGAGGCGGTCGACAAGCTCGGCAACGCGCCGATCTACATCGATGAAAGCCCCGGCCTCTCGCCCAGCGAAGTGCGCGCCAGAGCGCGGCGCCAGGCGCGGATCTCGGGCCAGATCGGCCTGATCATCATCGACTACCTGCAGCTGATGAGCGGCAACGGCGGCGGCTCCGAGGAGAACCGCGCGACGGTGGTGGGCGAGATCTCGCGGGGCTTGAAAGCGCTGGCCAAGGAGCTGCGCTGCCCGGTGATCGCGCTGTCGCAGCTCAACCGCTCGGTGGAAACGCGGCCGGACAAGCGGCCGATGATGTCCGACCTGCGCGAGTCGGGCGCCATCGAGCAGGACGCGGACATCATCATGTTCATCTACCGCGACGAGTACTACACCAAGGACGAGTGCAAGGAGCCGGGCGTCGCGGAGATCATCATCGCCAAGCAGCGTAACGGCCCGGTCGGCACGGTGAAGCTGGCCTTCGCGCGACAGAACACCAAGTTCGAGAACCTCGCGCCGGGCTACGTCAGCCCGGGAGGCGACGAGTACTGATCCTCACACCCGCTCGGGCACGGGCCGGGCATCGCATCCGTAAAGATGTGGTAAGACCAGATGAATATCGTTATTCTCTGGTAAGACCGCTCGCGCTTTGCTTTTGCCTGCCGGTCTTGGAACCCCACATTTACCGGAGTCCCTGTGTCTGATCTGAGCAAACGCGCTTTCATTGCCACCCCGCTGCTGGCCGCCGCCGGATTGGGCGTCGCCCGCCTGGCCCAGGCCCAGGGCAGCGAGCGCCCGGCGCCCGCGCCGTACACGCCGCCGCCCCTGGCGCAAGGTCCGTTCACCGCCGCGGTCGATTCCCTGCGCGCGTCGACGGTGCCGACCTGGTTCCGCGACGCCAAGCTCGGCATCTGGTCGCATTGGGGGCCGCAGGCCGTCCCCGGCCAGGGCGACTGGTACGCCCGCTTCATGTACGTGCCCGGCCACCCGCATTACGACCATCACGTCAAGACCTATGGCCATCCGTCGGAGGTCGGCTACAAGGACCTGCTCAAGCTGTGGAAGGCCGAGCGCTTCGAGCCCGACGCGCTGATGGATCGCTACGTGGCCGCCGGGGCCAAGTACTTCGTGTCGATGGGCGTGCACCACGACAACTTCGATCTGTGGAACTCCAGGCACCACCGCTGGAACGCCACCCAGGTCGGTCCCATGCGCGATGTGGTGGGCGACTGGTCCCGCGCCGCGCGCAAGCGCGGGCTCCGCTTCGGCGTATCCGAGCATCTGGGCGCCAGCCACAACTGGTGGTGGACCAGCCACCAGTGCGACCAGTTCTGGCCCAAGCTCGGCGTGGCCTACGACGGCGCCAAGCCCGAGAACGCCGACCTCTACCACGAGCCGCACAACACGCCTTACCTCAACCGCGGCGGCGACTGGTACACGACCAATCCGAAGTTCCACGAGATCTGGTACCGCCGCATCATCGACCTGATCGACAGCCACCAGCCCGACCTGCTGTATTCGGACGGCGGCATCCCGTTCGGCGCCGTGGGCCGCGCCGCGATCGCGCACCTGTTCAACACCTCGGTGCGCCGCAACGGCGAGATGCAGGCCGTCTACAACCACAAGGCCCTGGGGTCCGGCGAGTTCATCCGCGAGATCGGCGTGCAGGACGTCGAGCGCGGCGTGCTCGAGGGCATCAACGCGCTGCCCTGGCAGACCGACACCTCCAACGGCGACTGGTTCTTCTCCGAGCACGATCGCTACAAGACGCCGGCGCAGGTGCTGACCATGCTGTGCGACATCGTCAGCAAGAACGGCAACATGCTGCTCAACGTGGTGCAGCGGGCCGACGGCACGCTCCCGCCCGAATCGGACCGGCTGTTGACCGAGATGGCGGCGTGGATGGCGGTCAACGCGCCGGCGATCCACGGCACGCGGCCGTGGAAGGTGCATGGCGAAGGCCCGACCGAAGCCGCCGGCGGCGCCTTCAAGGAAGACACCGCCTACACGGCGCAGGACCTGCGCTTCACCACCCGGGACGGCGCGCTGTACGCCTTGACGCTGGGCGAGCCCAAGGGCCAGGTGAACATCGTGTCGCTGCGCACCGGCAATGCGCAGGAGTCCCGCCCGGTCCGTCGGGTCGAGCTGCTGGGCGCGGGCGCCGTGCGCTTCCGCCAGACCGCCCAGGCCTTGCAGGTCGAAGTGCCGGAGCGTCTGCCCAGCCGGCATGTCAGCGCGCTGCGCATCGCCTTCGCCTGACCGTCCACGAGCTTCCCCGGCACCGGCACGCACGCGACAGCGCGGCAACGGTCCCGGGGCTTGGGCGGCTTGCCGCGCTCAGCGGGCGGGGCCGCCGACCTCTCCGGTCTCTCCGCTCTTTCCGGTCTCCCCGGTCTTTGCGGTCTCTCCGAGCTTCCCGATCTCCCACTCGACGCCGTCGGCGCTGCCCCGGTCGTCGGTGACCTTGAGCACGGCGCGGCCCGCCTCGAGCACCGCGCCGGGCCAGCGGGCGATGCGGTCCACCACGTCCACCGTGCCCATCCCCTTGCCATTGACCTCCAGCGTCGCCTGGCGCGCATTGCTGTAGGCCTTGATGTCGACCAGGCCCGCGGGCCGTTGGACGAGGCGCTTGCTGGTCAGGTGCAGCACCGGCTGCCTGCTCCACCAGGCGCGCATCAGGTGATAGGCGTCCTTCAGGTGGCGCCGGTCGTAGCTGACCAGTCCCTTGTCATTGCGACCGGTGGTGTCGCCCTCGTGGCGGTTCGCCGCGGCATGGTCGAAGCCCAGCCAGATGAAGCTGCCCCACAGGAAGGGCCGCCGGGCGACCTCGGCCGCATAGGTTTCGTGGAACAGCGCCTGGTACTGCTCGGGATGCCAGCGCCCGCCCGGCTCGGGGCGACGCGGCGGGTCCTCCTGCTGGACGACGCTGGCGCCCGCGCCGAACTCGCCCAGGCCGATGGGCTTGTCCGGCATACGGGCGTGCAGCTTGTCGGCCCAGGGGCCGATGTCCTTGAACTCGCCGTCGTACCAGCCCCAATAGCGGTTGTAGGACGCCAGGTCCGTCTGCAGCGCCATCGGATGGTCATCCGGCGCGCAGCAGTGGGCATAGGTGGTCAGCCGCGAGGGATCCTCCTGCTTGGCCAGCGCATGCAAGTCGGCCAGCAGGGCGCGGATGGGCTCGTCGCTGCGGTAGACCTCGTTGCCCACGCCCCAGACGGCGACCGAGGCGTGATGGCGGTTCTGGCGGATCAGCTCCCGCAGCTGGGCCTGGATGTTGTCGCGGAACGCGGTGGTCTCGGCCATCAGGGCATTCAGCGGGATCTCGGTCCACACCACCAGGCCGAGCTGGTCGGCTCGCTCGTAGGTGTAGGCGGGGTGCTGGTAGTGGACCAGGCGCAGGCCGGTGAGGCCCAGGTCCATCAGGAGGCGCAGGTCCTCGTCGATCTCCGCGGGGCCCACCGCCACGCCGCGGCCGGGGCGGCCGGCGTGGAAGTAGTTGACGCCATGCAGCGGGTAGGGCTTGCCGTTGAGCAGGAAACCGCGCTGCGGGTCGACGCCGAACTGGCGCAGGCCCACCGGCAGCTGCACCGTGTCGGCCACGCTGCGGGCGTCTATCAGCTCGGCGCTGAGGCGGTAGAGATACGGGTCGGCGATCCCCTGCCACAGGTGGGGCTGCCGCACGTCGAGCGTCGCCGTCGCCGTGATCGGCGCGCCGGGCGCGAGCCGCAGCGATTGCGACTGCTGCGCCACGGATCGCCCCGCGGCATCACGCAGCGTCAATCGCAGCTGGCGCTCGACCGGCTGGTCGCCGTCGTTGCGCAGCTGCACCTGCACCTGGAGGCGCGCCCGCTCGGCGCTCAGTTGCTCGATGTCCACGCGTACCCCGGGGCCGCCATGGTCCAGCAACTCGATGTGGGCCCGCGGGGTCTCGATGAGGCGCACCGGCCGGATCAGTCCGCCGAAGACGGTGAAGTCGCCCGCCAGCGGCGCCACGTGCGGCAGCTTGCCGTTGTCGACGCGCACGGCGACCACGTTGGGCCCCGGCCGCAGCAGCGCCGTGATGTCGAAGCGGAAGCGCGCATAGCCGCCCTCGTGGCGACCGGCGTGGCGGCCGTTGACCCACACGTCGGCGGCCAGCGTCGCGGCGTCGAACTCCAGGAAGCGACGCGTCGCGCCGCCGGGCGCCACATCCAGGCTGCGGCGGTACCAGGCGGCGCCGCGGTAGGGGCTGCCGCCGGTCTCGCCATCGGGCACGTTGTAGGTGTGCGGCAGGGCGACGGTGGACCAGGCGGCATCGTCGAAGTCCGGCGCCTCGGCGCCCGCCACGTCGGCGCGCTGGAAGCGCCAGGCGCTCTCCAGCGCGGTGGTCACGCGGGCGGCCTGAGCGTGCAGGGCAAACAGGCTGAGCGCCAAGGCAAGCAGGGAGCGAAGCATCGTCAACGGGCCCGGAAGTTGGGAAGCGCGCCACCTCGAACGCTGCGAGGCGAGTTAATGCGGCGACCGAACTAATGTAGGGGCGAGCGCGTGTCGTGGCCATTGGCGAAAACACGCCCGTGGCGGCGTGCTGCGCATCGCGCTACGGCAACGGCAGCCGCACCTCGACCTGCAGGCCGCGGCCGCCGGCCGCCTCGGCCAACACGATGCGGCCGCCATGGCCCGCCACGACCGAGCGCGCGAGCGTTGCGGGACCGGTACAGCACCTGCGTCCCGCGCGTGACCAGGATGGCGGGCTGGCGCTCGGGCGAGGTGTCGTATTCCTCCACGATGGACGCGTGCAGCAGGTCCAGCGCCTGCCGGCGCCGCTCGGGCGTGCTGCCGGTGTCGTCAGCGATCGCCAGGATGGTCGGGTAGATCTGCTTCGACTGGAGCAGCAGGAAGGCGCGCCCGCCCTGGTGCAGCAGATAGGCGATGCCCAGCACCCACAGCAGCATCAGAAGCGCCAGTTGGGCCACCAGCAGGCGCCGCACCAGGCTGGGCCGGACCACGGCGAGCAGTGCCTCGCGCAGGCCCCGGCCCACGCGGACGAGGACAAGGACGAGGGCGGCCCGCGGCCCCGGCGGCGGGGGCAGGCGGAAGGACGACGCGGTCATCGCGTCTCCTGGTCGATCACGTAGCCCACGCCGCGCACCGTCCGCACCCAGCCGTCGCCGATCTTGCGGCGCAGGTTGGCCATGTGCACGTCCAGCGCGTTGCTCGCGTTGCCCGGGCCGCCGGGCAGCACCTGCTCCTCCAGCGTGCGCCGCGTGACGATGCGGCCGGCCCGCATCATCAGCAGCCGCAGCAGCTCGTATTCGCTGACGGTCAGCTCCACCGGCTGGTCCTCGACGCTGACCCGGCGCGTGGGCATGTGCAGCTGCAGTCCGCGCAGCGACAGCAACTCGCCGTCGAAGCCGTAGCTGCGGCGCGCCAGCGCGCGGATGCGGGACAGCAGCTCGGCCAGCTCGAAGGGCTTGACCAGGTAGTCGTCGGCGCCGGAATCCAGGCCGTTGAGCCGGTCCTGCAGCGCATCGCGCGCGCTCAGGATCAGCACCGGCAGCGACCCGTGCTCGCGCCGCAGCCGCGCGAGCAGCTGCAGCCCGTCGCCGTCGGGCAGGCCCAGGTCCAGCAGCACCAGGTCGCAGGGCTGCTGCGACAGCTGGTGCCAGGCGGCGGCGATCTGGCGGGTCCACACGACGTCCATGCCCTGGTCGGTCAGCGCGATGCGCACGCCATTGCCGAGGTCGAGGTCGTCCTCGATCAGGAGAATCTTCATGGCCGGCATTGGACCAGTCCGCGAAGCCTCCGCGCCGCCGCCGGCGCGGCGCTTCATCGATTCTTCATGTGGCCCACAGCCCGGCTTCATGGCGCCGGTCAACGTCACCGGCGCTTGTGGATGACGACGACGGTGACGGTGATGGCCGAGACCGAGACAGCCTCCGCGACCGAGGCCGGATCGAGATGGTGACGGCGAAAGGCTGCGGCTACGGCTACGGTCTGCGAGCGTCCGCGGCGTCGCCGGCTGGCGCGACCGGGACGGACACGGCCGGCAGGGCCTCGGGCGGCAGGCCAGCCACGGCGCGCGCCCACATGCGCCGGTAGAGCGCTTCCAGGTCGCGCGCGAAGGCGCGTGAATCGATCCACGGCCGGATCGGCGGCTTGGGCCCGGTCGCGAGCGCGCAGGCGCGTTCCACGTAGTCATCGAGCGTCTCGCAGACCAGCTCCGGCAGGCCGGCCTCGGCGAGCAGGCTCTCCGCCACGCGCGACGCGAAGCCGTCCCCGCGCAGCGTCACGACCGGCACGCCGGCCGCGAGCGCATCGCTGGTCGTCGTGTGGCCGTTGTAGGGCCAGGTGTCGAGCGCCAGGTCCGCGGCGGCCAGCCGGTTCCAGTGCGCGGCCATGTCCACCGGCGGCATGAACACCAGGCGCTCGGGCGCGATGCCGTGCCGCGCCGCTTCCTCGCGCAGCCGCGCATCCGCCTGCTCGCCGCCGCTGAGCTGCCACAGCAGCGCCGAGGGCAGGCGATGCAGCAGCACCATCCAGGCTTCGAAGATCGGCGGCAGGACCTTGTGCACCACGTTCGCCGACAGCAGCACGATCGCGTCCTCGGGCAGGCCCAGCGCGGCGCGCGGCGTCGGCACGATGCGGCGCGTCGCGTCGCCGGGCTGGTAGCAGCGCGGCAGCTGCGCGATGCGCTCGCTGTAGAACGGCGCGTCGGCCAGCGGCGTCACGATCGGGTCGCCGATGACGTAGTCGATGTAATCCGCGCCGCAGGTGCCAGGAAAGCCCAGCCACGCGACCTGCACCGGCGCCGGCCGCGCGGCCAGCGCGGTGAAGCGGCTGCCGGCCGTGTGGCCCTTGAGGTCGACCGCGATGTCCACGCCCTCGGCGCGCATGCGCGCGGCGATGCCGGCCGCGTCGAGCGCGCCCACGTCGATGAAGCGGTCGCAGGCGGCGCGCACGCGCTGCTGCAGCGGCGAGCCGTCGTCCGGTCCATGCGAGAACAGCAGCACCTCGAAGCCCGCGCGGTCGCGGCACTCGAGCACCTCCACCATCAGCGCGGCCGTCGCGTGGGCATGGAAGTCGCCGGAGAGGTAGCCGATGCGCAGCCGCGGCTTGTCGACCGCCCGCGCCGGCGGCAGGGACGCGATGCCGCGGCTCAGGAAACGCGTGCTCAGGCGCGCGACCTTGAGCAGGTCGGCCGGCGCGTGGGGCAGGGCGGCCAGCGCGAAGGGCACGCCGAACTCGTCGTCCGCCGCCTCGGGCTTGGTGCGCAGCGCCGCGTGCAGCGCCTGCAGGTTGGCGTCGAAGTCGTCCCAGCGCGCGCATTGCTGGTCGCCATGGGCCTGGTAGGCCTGCGCCATGACGCTGTCGGGACGCAGCGCGGCCACGGTGCGGAAGCACTCCGCCGCCTCGGTCTTCATCTGCAGCGTCTGCAGCGCGAAGGCGAGCTGCAGGTAGGCATCGATGTCGTCGATCTTCAGCGCCAGGGCCTGCATCAGCGGGCCGATCGCCGCCTGCGTCTGGCCGCTGCGCCGCAGCGACTCGCCCAGGTAGCGCTGCAGCGGGTTGGACGCGACGTGGGCATGCGGCGCGAGCAGCGCGGCCGCCTCGGCGTGGCGGCCGCGGCCCATCTCGTGGAGGGCGGCGCGCAGCAGGTCTTCGAGGGCATCCATGGGCGGCGATTATGTCGGCCGCGGCGATGCCGACGGGCCTCGGCGGATGTCGACGGGCACTGGCAATCCGGCCGATTACTGTATAAATTGACAGCATGCCGCAAGACACCAAGATCGCCAGGCCGCCGCTGTACATCCAGGCCGATGCCCTGAAGGGCCGGGGCAGCGGCTGGGCCATGCCGCACCGCTTCGAGTCGCGCGAGCGCGAACAGTACGACGACGGCTGGGGCACGCTGGACCAGACGGCGCTCGAGGAGCACGTCGCGCCCAGGACCGAGATCATCGAGGAGCAGGCCCGCAAGATCCTCAGCGGCAACCAGTCGCCGGACATCGGCTTCGATCTCTCGATCAATCCCTACCGCGGCTGCGAGCACGGCTGCATCTACTGCTTCGCGCGGCCGACGCACAGCTACCTGAACCTGTCGCCGGGCCTGGACTTCGAGACCCGGATCATCGCGAAGGTCAACGCCGCCGAGCGGCTGCGCGAGGCGCTGGCCTCGCCCGCCTACCAGCCGGCGCCGCTGGTGCTGGGCACGGCCACCGACGCCTACCAGCCGATCGAGCGCAAGCTGCGCATCACCCGCGCGGTCGTGGAGGTGCTGACCGAGGCGCGGCATCCGTTCTCGGTGGTGACCAAGTCCAGCGGCATCGAGCGTGACCTCGACCTGATCGTGCCGATGGCGCTCAAGCGGCAGGTGTCGGTCTACCTGTCGGTGACCTCGCTGGACCCGGCGCTGTCGCGCATCCTGGAGCCCCGCGCCGCCTCGCCGCAGCGGCGGCTGCAGACCATCAAGGCGCTGGCCGAGGCCGGCGTGCCGGTGGGGGTGAGCGTGTCGCCGGTGATCCCCTTCCTCAACGAGCCCGAACTGGAGCGCATCCTCGAGGCGGCCGCGGAGGCCGGTGCGACCAAGGCCTTCAGCATCCCGCTGCGGCTGCCCTGGGAGGTGGCGCCACTGTTCCACGACTGGCTGCGGCTGCACCAGCCGGACAAGGCCGCGCGCATCATGGCGCGGCTGCGCGACATGCGCGGCGGCAAGGACAACGATCCGCGCTTCGGCACGCGCTTCACCGGCGAAGGGATCTGGGCCGAACTGCTGCAGCAGCGGCTGCGCAAGGCCTCCCAGCGCCTGGGCCTGGGCCGCGAGCGGCACCAGTTCGACTTCAGCGAGTTCAGACCCCCCTCGAAGCTGGAGGGGCAGCAGTCCTTGTTCTGACGGGCCTGAGGGGCTTGACGGGCTCGAGGGCCTGACGGACGGTCGATCAGCCGCCGCGCCGGCAGGCGCCGACCCAGTCCCAGTCCTTGCGGTAGACCGAGGTCTGCACGCCGCTCAGGCTCAGCACCGTGTGGTACAGCCCGTCGTGGGACATCGGCGTGTCGCGGCGCTGGGTGAGGCAGGCCTCGTCCAGGCGCTGCGACTGGCGCGTCTGTGCCGGCAGCCACAGGATCAGCGGCACATGCTTCTGCTGCTTGGGCGCCAGCGCATAGGGCATGCCGTGGAGGAACAGGTTGTTCTCGCCCAGCGACTCGCCGTGGTCCGACACGTACAGCAGGCTCGGATCGAAGCGCGACTGCTGGGTGGCCAGCCAGTCGATCGCCTTGGCCAGCACGTGGTCGGTGTACGCGATCGTGTTGTCGTAGGCATTGCGCACCTCCTCCAGCGGGCACTGCTGCAGCGCGTTGCTGCGGCACTCCGGCTGGAAGGGCTTGCGCTCGGCCGGTGTGCGCAGGTAATACGCCGGTCCATGGCTGCCCATCTGGTGCAGCACCAGCACCACGCCGCGCGCGACGCGCTGCGGATCCAGCGCGGCGATGCGCGCGTCCAGGTCGTGCAGCATCGCCTCGTCCAGGCATTCGCCGTCGGGGCGGCACAGGCCGGCGGGCAGGGGATGGTCGGCGCGGGCGGGATTGATGGCCTGCGCATTGGGCACGCGGTCGCAGATGCCCTTGCAGCCCGACTGGTTGTCCAGCCACAGCACCGCCAGCCCCGCGCGCTGCAGCACGTCCAGCAGCGTCTCCTGGTTGCCCGGGTGGTCGACATACGCCTCGCGGCCGAGCTGCGAGAACATGCAGGGCAGCGAGGCCGCCGTCGACGTGCCGCAGGACGCGACCTCGCGGTAGCTCAGCACCGGCTTGCCCGAGAGCTCCGGGTTGGTCGGCCGGCCGTAGCCGTTGAGCTGGAAGTTCTCCGAGCGCGCCGTCTCGCCCACCACCAGCAGCACCAGCGGCGGCCGCGCACCGGCGGGCCGGGGCGTCAGCGTCGCGTCCGCGGCGACGATCTCCGGCGGGCCCTTGGGTTTCTTCTGTTTCTGGACGACCAGCGCGGCGCTGGCCCAGATCGCGTTGATCGGGCTGACCATCTTGGTCAGCACCTTGTGGTTGCGCAGGGTCGAGGCCAGCTCCGCGGTGCGGGTCGCCGCCAGGCCCACGCCCAGCGCCAGCGCCAGCGCGACGCTGGCCAGGTTCCAGCCGAGCCGCTGGTACCAGCGCCGGTCGGTCAGCCGCTGGCGCCAGAGCCAGAGCAGCGGCAGCAGCGCGATCACCGCCACATGCGCCGCCAGGCCCCAGCCCATCAGGTCGCGGGTCTCGCGCACGTCGGTCTGCAGCGCGTTGGTGATCATCGCGCTGTCGATGACCACGCCGTAGCTGCCGATGAAGTAGGCCAGCGGCGCGGTCAGCAGCAGCATCAGCGTGAGCAGCGGCTTCACCGCCGCGCGCCAGGCCAGCAGGCTGAAGCAGGCCGCCAGCACCAGGACCACGATGCCGGCGAAGACGACGACGAACAACTGGCCCGACGGGCCGGCGTAGTCGGACATGCCGCTCATGCGCTGCCACAGCGGCCAGTTGCCGAGCACGCCGATCCAGAGCGCAGCCAGCCAGGTCAGGGTCAACGGGGAACGTGTGCGCGGAGCGCCGGCCTGGCGCGATCGCGAGGTCGAGGAATCGGAAAACGGCATCTTGCTTGTGTCAGGCCGGCATGATCAAACCGGCCCTTGTAGTGGTCCCACCTGAAGATCTCCTGAAGCCTCGCCCTGCGTCATGCCGCGGTGCGGCCACTGGACCGGCCTTCATCCCCGCAAGGCCATGCCGCCGGCGGCACGGGCCGCCTTCAGCCCCTGGCCGCTGGCCTGCACGTAGCGGCGTTGCAGGTCCTCGATGCGAGGCGCCAGCGCGCTGGGATCGCTCATTCTGTCGCGGTAGCGCTTGAGCACCAGCGCCGCCATGTCGATCAGCTTGGCGTTCAGCGTCAGCCCGCCTTGCTCGACCAGCAGCTGCACCCCGGCCTGCGCGTCGCCACGCATCGCCTGGCGCATCGCGGTTTCCGAGATCGCGAAGACGCGGGCATTGGCCTCGCGCATCAGCCGTGAACTGGGCTCGTGGCCCTCGGCCATGGCGAGCATCACCTCGGTCGCCGACTTGGAGCTGCAAAAGCGCAGCCCGAGCTGGCTCATCAGCAGGTCCATCTCGCTGAGCTCGATGTCCTGCCGCGCCATGCGCACCCACAGGGCGATCAGCAGGCAGGCGGCTTCCAGGTCGAAGGCCTCGTCCGCGGCGCGGCGCGCGAAGTCGCGCGCCAGCTGCAGCGCATCGGCGAGCCGGCGTTCCATCAGCAGCCGCAGCCCCTGCAGCAGCACGTCGAAGCGCTGCAGCCGGACGTCTCGCGGCGCGCGTTCGATGCCCTGCGCCAGGGCGTCGGCGGCGTACTTCAGTCCCTTGCCGTCCTTCGCGTCGAAGCGCATCAGCGCGAGCAGGGCCAGGCTGTGCCAGTCGAAGAGCTTGGAGCGCAGCCCCTGCGCGAGGCTGCGTTCCAGCATCTTGAGCGCCTCGTCGCGCTGGCCGGCATAGAAGGCCAGCGTGCCGCAATGCTGCTGGCGCAGCAGGCATCCCGGCGTCAGCGTCGCGGCGGTGCGGTAGGTGGCGAGCGCGGCGTCGATCTCGCCTTGCTCCATCTGCACCCGGCCCATCAGGTCGTAGCTGTCGGCCTGGTCGGGCATGTCGCCGATCAGCGTCTCCAGCGTGCGGCGCGCGGCGCTCAGGTTGCCGCTGGCCACCTCGGTGCGCGCCACGCCCAGCCGGGCCCAGGGCACGGTGCGCGCGGCGATGATCGCCTCGTACAGCTCGCGCGCCTCGGCGTGGCGCTCCAGGCGCAGCAGCAGTTCGGCGCCGATGCGCGCGGCATAGAGCCAGTAGGTCGCCTTCTGCTGGAAGCGCTCCAGGCAGAGGTCAACGGCGCGGTCGAAGTCGCGGGCGTCGATGGCGTCGAAGATCGCCTTCAGCTCCAGCTTGCGGTGCCGCGCGTTGGCCAGGCGGTCGGCCAGCGCGGCGCTGGTGTAGGGCTTGACGAGGTAGGCATCGAGCGCCGCCTCGGCCGCCTCGGCGACCTTCGCGTAGGAGGCCTCGCCGGTGACCATGACGAAGACGGTGGCGTAGGGCAGCAGCTGCTCGCGCCGCAGCTCATCGAGCAGGTCCTGGCCGGAGAGCTCCGAGCCGTCGAAGTAGTAGTCGCACAGGACGATGTCGTAGGGCTGCGTCTCGAGGATGACGCGGGCGTCGCGCACCCGCGTGGCTTGGCGCACGTGCCCGACGCCGAGTTCGCGCAGCTGGGCGGTCATCAGGCTGCGCGAGGTCGCGTTGCCGTCGATGACCAGCGCCTGCGTCTTGGACAAGGGGCTGGACAAGGCGTTGGCGAGCGTCATGGCCGCCGTCCTGCAGGCGTGGCGGGCGCCCATGTGAAAAAGCCCGCCTCCGAAGAGAGCGGGCCGGCAGCACTCCAACGATGTGTGCGAATGTCGTCAACCACGAGGCGGATTGTCCGCCCGGCGATCGCCGCCGGCTCCCCGGGTTTGCGTGGGGGCCGCGGCTTGAATTCCCAATCCGGACGTGAACTTGCACGCCGCTGTTGGTGGCTTACTTGAAGAGGTCCTTGACGCGGTCCGTCCAGCTCTTCGCGTTCGGCGAGTGGCGCTCGCCGCCGTCGCGCAGGCTCTTGTCCAGCTCCTTCAGCAGCTTGCGCTGGTGCTCGGTGAGCTTGACCGGCGTCTCGATGCTGATGTGGCAGTACAGGTCGCCGGGATAGCTCGAGCGCACGCCCTTGATGCCCTTGCCGCGCAGGCGGAAGGTCTTGCCGTGCTGCGTGCCCTCGGGCAGTTCGATCTCGGCCTTGCCGCCCAGCGTCGGCACTTCGATCGAGCCGCCCAGCGCCGCGGTCGTCATCGACACCGGCATCGTGCAGTGCAGGTCGTCGCCGTCGCGCTCGAAGATGTCGTGCTGCTTGATGCGGATCTCGATGTAGAGATCGCCAGACGGCCCGCCGTTGACGCCCGGCTCGCCGTTGCCGGCGGAGCGGATGCGCATGCCTTCGTTGATGCCGGCGGGGATCTTGACTTCCAGCGTCTTGGTCTTCTTGATCTTGCCGGCGCCGTTGCAGGTGGTGCAGGGCTCCGGAATGATCTTGCCGGTGCCGTGGCAGTGCGGGCAGGTCTGCTGGATGCTGAAGAAGCCCTGGCGCATGTGCACCGTGCCGCTGCCGCCGCAGGAGCCGCAGGTCTTGGCGCTGGTGCCGGGCTTGGCGCCGCTGCCGTGGCAGGTGTCGCAGCCTTCCCAGGACGGGATGCGGATCTGCGTCTCCTTGCCGCGCGCGGCTTCCTCCAGCGTGATCTCCATCGCGTAGCTCAGGTCGCTGCCGCGATAGACCTGCTGGCCGCCGCCCTGGCGCCGGCCGCCGCCCTGCTGACCGAACAGGTCGCCGAAGATGTCGCCGAAGGCCTCGGCGAAGCCGCCGAAGCCTTCCGCGCCCGGGCCGCCGCGGAAGCCCTGGTTGGGGTCCACGCCCGCGTGGCCGTACTGGTCGTAGGCCGCGCGCTTCTGGCCGTCGGACAGCATCTCGTAGGCCTCCTTGGCCTCCTTGAACTTGTCCTCGGCGTCCTTGGCACCTTCGCCCTGATTGCGGTCAGGGTGGTACTTCATCGCCAGCTTGCGATACGCCTTCTTGATGTCGTCTTCGCTGGCGTTCTTCGCGACGCCTAGGACTTCGTAATAGTCACGCTTTGCCATGGATCTTCCTGGGGGCCTCAAACCAAAACGCCGCGCGAGGCTGGCGGCCCCGCGCGGCGGCTGTCAGGCGACAGCGGTTGCCGATCGCGGCGCCGACCGGGGTCGGCGCGCACGGCTTACTTCGAGTCCTTGACTTCCTTGAACTCGGCGTCCACGACGTTGTCGTCGGCCGGCTTGGACGAGGACTGCGCGGCCGCCTCGGCGTGGTCCGCACCCGCCGCACCCGCCGCACCAGTGGCGCCCGCGGCACCGGCCGCCGCCTGGGCCGCCTGCGCGTCGGCGTACATCTTCTCGCCCAGCTTCTGGCTGGAGGTCATCAGCGCTTCGGTCTTGGCGTCGATGTCGGCCTTGTCCTCGCCCTTGATGGCTTCTTCCAGGTCCTTGATCGCGGCCTCGATCTTTTCCTTCTCGCCGGCGTCCAGCTTGTCGCCATGCTCGGCCAGCGACTTCTGCACCGAGTGCACCAGGCCGTCGGCCTGGTTCTTGGCCTGCACCAGCTCGACCTTCTTCTTGTCCTCGGCGGCGTTGGCCTCGGCGTCCTTCACCATCTTCTCGATCTCGGCCTCGGACAGGCCGGAGTTCGCCTTGATGGTGATCTTGTTTTCCTTGCCGGTGCCCTTGTCCTTGGCGCCGACGTGCAGGATGCCGTTGGCGTCGATGTCGAAGCTCACCTCGATCTGCGGCACGCCGCGCGGCGCCGGCGGGATGCCTTCCAGGTTGAACTCGCCCAGGCTCTTGTTGGCCTGCGCCATCTCGCGCTCGCCCTGGTAGACCTTGATGGTCACCGCAGGCTGGCTGTCCTCGGCGGTCGAGAAGGTCTGGCTGAACTTGGTCGGGATGGTCGTGTTCTTCTTGATCATCTTGGTCATCACGCCGCCCAGGGTCTCGATGCCCAGGCTCAGCGGGGTGACGTCCAGCAGCAGCACGTCGGTGCGCTCGCCGCCCAGGACCTGGCCCTGGATCGCGGCGCCCACGGCCACCGCCTCATCGGGGTTCACGTCCTTGCGCGGGTCCTTGCCGAAGAACTCCTTGACCTTCTCCTGCACCTTGGGCATGCGGGACATGCCGCCGACCAGGATGACGTCGTCGATCTCGCTCACCGACACGCCGGCGTCCTTGATCGCGGTGCGGCAGGGGGCGATGGTGCGCTCGATCAGCTCGTCCACCAGCGACTCCAGCTTGGCGCGGGTCAGCTTGATGTTCAGGTGCTTCGGACCGGTGGCGTCGGCCGTGATGTAGGGCAGGTTGACGTCGGTCTGCGAGGAGTTGGACAGCTCGATCTTGGCCTTCTCGGCCGCTTCCTTCAGGCGCTGCAGCGCCAACACGTCCTTGGTCAGGTCGACGCCTTGCTCCTTTTTGAACTCGGCAATGATGTAGTCGATGATGCGCTGGTCGAAGTCCTCGCCGCCCAGGAAGGTGTCGCCGTTGGTGGACAGCACCTCGAACTGCTTCTCGCCGTCGACGTCGGCGATCTCGATGATCGAGATGTCGAAGGTGCCGCCGCCCAGGTCGAACACCGCGATCTTGCGGTCGCCCGCGCCGTGCTTGTCCAGGCCGAAGGCCAGCGCCGCGGCGGTGGGCTCGTTGATGATGCGCTTGACGTCCAGGCCGGCGATGCGGCCGGCGTCCTTGGTCGCCTGGCGCTGCGCGTCGTTGAAGTAGGCCGGGACGGTGATGACCGCCTCGGTCACTTCCTCGCCGAGGTAGTCCTCGGCGGTCTTCTTCATCTTGCGCAGCACTTCCGCGGAGACCTGCGGCGGCGCCAGCTTCTTGCCGCGCACTTCCACCCACGCGTCGCCGTTGTCGGCCGCGGCGATGGTGTAGGGCATCAGGTCGATGTCCTTCTGGACTTCCTTCTCCGAGAACTTGCGGCCGATCAGGCGCTTGACCGCGTACAGGGTGTTCTTCGGGTTGGTCACCGCCTGGCGCTTGGCCGAGGCGCCGACCAGCACCTCGCCGTCTTCCTGGTACGCAATGATCGACGGGGTGGTGCGGGCGCCTTCCGCGTTCTCGATGACGCGGGTGGTGTTGCCTTCCATCACCGCCACGCACGAGTTGGTCGTGCCCAGGTCGATGCCGATGATCTTCTTCTTAGCCATGTGGTGCTCCTGAATAGGGAAAAACTGGCGGAACGGTCAGCGTGGGAGGCTCGGTGGAGCGAGCGGCTGAAACAACGTTCCGGGATGCTGCTGATCTGTGGATAACTTCGCCGGGTTCAAGGGCCCCGATCGATTTTTCGCTGTGCTTATTTGGGGGCGGACACGGTGACCAGCGCCGGGCGCAGCACACGGTCGGCGATCAGGAAGCCCTTCTGCAGCACGGTCACGACCGTGTTCGGATCCTGCTCTGCCGGGACCATCGAGATCGCCTGGTGCTGGTGGGGGTCGAACTTGGTACCGGCGGCCGGATTGATCTCCAGCACCTTGTTGCGCTCCAGCGCGGACTGCAGCTGGCGCAGCGTGGCGTGCACGCCCTCGAGCACCTGCTCGACGCTGGCGTCCGGGCGGGCGATGGCGGCGGTCAGGCTGTCCACCACCGGCAGCATCGCGTCGGCGAAGCCCTCGACCGCGAACTTGCGGGCCTTGGCGGTGTCTTCCTCGCCGCGGCGGCGGGTGTTCTCAACTTCGGCCTTGGCGCGCAGATAGGCGTCGGACATCTCGGCCAGGCGGCGTTCGGTGTCGGCGAGCTTGGCCTCCAGCGTCTCGGGCACCGAGGCGGCGGCCGCGGCGGCAGCTTGCTGGGTCAGTTCGTCCAGCGTCGGGTCGGGTTGTTGGTTGTCAGTCGTCATGGTTGGATGGCCCCAAAGCGGAGCCCGACTTCTCTTCGGAAGGGGACCGGCGTCGGTGGGAGCCAGTCTGCGTCGGGCGACCCGCCGCATCTGGGGCCCATGGCCGGAACTTCAAGAGGGGGATTTTGGCATCGGTGCGCGGGCAAGCCGGGGGCCTGCTAGCGGCGCTTCTTACTGCGGAGGTCGGGGCGTTGGCCGCCATGGCTTGGGGCCCCGGCGGCCAGCGCCGAAACCCCAAGCCATGCCGTCCCCAACCCCTGTCGTCCTTTCACGGTTTTGCGACCGGGGACTTCGGGGGAGGGGACCGGCGGTCATTCGTCGATGCTGGCGCTCCAGCGGTCGTCCCACTCGGCCAGCTTGCGGCGGTCGTGCTTGGTCGGGCGGCCCTGGACGATGGTGTCGGCCGGCTCGGGGGCCAGGCGGCGCGCCTCGGCCGCGCGCTCGCGGGCGGCGATGCTGTCCGGCGTCTCCTCGTACAGCGTCTGGGCGACCGGCGCCGGACCGCGGACGCTGCTGAGACCGAGCACCTTGACCTCGCGGGCCACCACGCCCTGGCGCAGTTGCACCATGTCGCCGGGACGCAGTTCGCGCGAGGCCTTCACCGCCTGGCCGTTGACGGTCACGCGGCCCTTGCCGATCTCCTCGACGGCGATCGAGCGGGTCTTGTAGAAGCGGGCGGCCCAGAGCCACTTGTCCAGGCGCAGGCTGGTCAGCTCGGAGGAGGAACGGTGGGAGGCAGGCATCAGGGGGCGGATTGTCCTACGCCGGACCGGCGTCGGTCGATGCTGCCGCCGGCAGCCGCACCACGGCGTCCAGGCCCTCGATGACCCCGTCGCGCTCGCGGTTGTCCAGCGCCAGCGTGCCGCCCAGCGAGCCGACGATCTCCCGGCAGATCGCCAGCCCCAGTCCCGAGCCGCCATTGGGCCCGGCCGCGAAGGGCTGGCCGAGCTTGGCCCGCAGCGACGCCGGGATGCCGGGCCCGCTGTCGCCGATGCGCAGCTCGACGACGCCGGCCGTCGCGCCGCTGCCGTCGGCCTCGCGACCGCGCAGCGTCACCGCGACCGCCAATCGGCCGCCGCGCGGGCAGTGCCGCAGCGCGTTGTGCAGCAGGTTGCGGGCGAGCTCGCGCAGCGCCCAGGCATGGCCGCGCACCGGCGCGGGCTCGGTGGACAGCTCGAAGTCCAGTTCGGCGTCGGCGATCAGCGGGGCCAGGTCCAGCGCCACCTCGCGCACCGTCGCCGCCAGGTCCAGCCGTGGCGGATCGCCCTGCTGGCGCAGCTGCTCGACCTTGGCCAGCGCCAGCATCTGGTTGGCCAGCGCGGTCGCGCCGTCGACGGTGGCGCCGATCTCGTCGATCGCCTGCGCCGCCGGCACGTCGCCGCGCCGGGCCGACTGCACCTGCGCCTTGAGCACCGCCAGCGGCGTGCGCAGCTGGTGCGAGGTGTCGCGCACGAAGCGCTTCTGGTGGGCGAGCAGCCCGGCCTGGCGGTGCCAGGCCTCGTTGATCGCGGCCACCAGCGGCGCGAGTTCCGCCGGCACGCCCGGCATCGGGATGGGATCGATGTCGTCGTCGGCGCGCGCGGCGATCGTGCGGCTGAGCGCCCGCACCGGCCGCGTCGCGAAGAGCACCACGCCCCACACCACGATCGCGATCACCGCCAGCAGCGCCGCCTGACGCCACAGCGTCGAGACCAGCACCTGGCGCGCCAGCGTGCGGCGGATCTCCAGGGTCTCGGCGACCTGGATCGTGGCCACGCCCAGGCCGGCCGCGCCCGCCACCGGCTGCTTCAGCACCGCGATGCGCACCGGCTCGCCCTGGTAGACGTCGTCGTAGAAATCGACCAGCGCCGCGTAGGCGCCGCGGTCGGGCAGCCTGCCGTGCCAGGCGGGCAGGTCGTCGAAGCCCGACACCCATTCGCCCTGGAAGCCGGTGACGCGATAGAACATGCGGCTGCGGTTGTCCGCCTCGAAGGCCTCGAGCGCCGCGTAGGGCACCTCGGAGACGAGCCGCGGCGCGTCGGGCGAGCCCTGCACGTCGAGCTGCTCGCCGATGGTCTTGGCCGAGGCCAGCAGCGTGCGGTCGTAGGCGGTGTCGATGGCGCGCCGCGCGTCCTGGTAGAGCCGGTGCGCATTGGCGCCGATCAGCAGCCCCACCGGCACCAGGATGCCCAGCAGCAGCCGGCTGCGCATCGAGCTCAGCCCGCGTCCGCGTCGCCGCGGCCACGGTCGCGCTGCCCAGGTCCGGGGCTCGCCGCTCGCGCGGTCGCCCGCCGCGCTGCTCGAGCCCTCGATGCCGCGCGCGCCTGCCGCGTCGCGCTTGACCTCCACGCCGCTCACGTCGCTCACGCCCCGCACCTCGCGCCGTTCAGTCGGGCGCCTTCAGCAGGTAGCCCAGTCCCCGCAGCGTGACCAGCCGGGCGCCGTCCGCGGGCAGCCGCTTGCGCAGCCGGTAGGCGACGACCTCGACCGCGTCGGGCTGCACGTCCAGGTCGTCGGCGAAGACGATCTCGGTGAGCCGTTCCTTGGCCACCGCCTGGCCCGGTCGCGCCAGCAGCGCGCGCAGCAGCGCGGCCTCGCGCGGCGGCAGGTCCAGCGGCAGGCCCAGGTGGTAGATCGCGCCGCTGTCGGCGTCCACGCGCAGGCCGCAGAAGGCCTCGTCGTCGTGCGCGCCCGCAATCGCCGGCGCACCGCCCGCGCCGCGGCTGCGGCGGGCGAGGGCGCGCACCCGGGCCTCGAGTTCATCCAGGTCGAAGGGCTTGGGCATGTAGTCGTCGGCGCCCAGGTTCAGGCCGAGGATGCGGTCGCCCACGGTGCCGCGCGCGGTCAGGATGATCACCGGCGTGGCCAGGTGCGCGGCGCGCGCGGCCGAGAGCAGTTCCAGGCCGTCGATGTCGGGCAGCGACAGGTCCAGCAGCACCACGTCCGGCGGCTGCGCGCGCCAGCGCTCCAGGGCCGGCCGGCCCTCGGAGAAGCCCAGCACCTGGATGCCGCGGCGCTCGAACGAGCGGGCCACCGTGGTCTGCAGCGCGGCGTTGTCCTCGACGAAAAGCAACCTCATGATCGGCAGTGTCCGCCAGCGGCCGCGCGGCCGCCGCTCAGGGTCAACCCTGAGCTTCCCGACAGCCGAATGAAAGCCGCCATGTGCACGATGCGCGGCACAACGACATCGGGCGCGCGCTCTGCCCCGGCGTCGACAACCAAGGAGACACGAGCATGCGTCGAGACCAGTTCCTCAAGTCCGCGGCCGCCTTCGCCGCGCTGGGCGCCACGGGCGCGCTGCCGCTGGGCGCGCAGGCCGCCGCGGCGCTGAAGATCCTCGTGCCCGCCAACCCGGGCGGCGGCTGGGACATCACCGGTCGCGCGCTGGGCAAGGCCCTGCAGGACGCCGGCGCCGCCGGCGCGGTGACCTTCGAGAACAAGGGCGGCGCCGCCGGCGCCATCGGCCTGGCGCAGTTCGTCAACGCCGCCAAGGGCGACCCGAACGCGATGATGGTCATGGGCGCCGTGATGCTGGGCGGCCTGATCACCAGCAAGCAGCCGGTGACGCTGACGCAGGCCACGCCGATCGCGCGCCTGACCAGCGAATACAACGTCTTCGTGCTGCCGGCCAACTCGCCCTTCAAGACGATGAAGGACGTGGTCGAGGCGCTGAAGAAGGACCCCGGCTCGGTGAAGTGGGGCGGCGGTTCGCGCGGCGCCACCGAGCACATCGCCGCAGCCATGCTGGCCCGCGAGGTCGGCGTCGACGCGACCAAGGTCAACTACGTCGCCTTCCGCGGCGGCGGCGAGGCGGTGGCCGCGATCCTGGGCGGCAACGTCTCCATCGGCGGCAGCGGCTACAGCGAGTTCCAGCCCTACATCGAGAGCGGCAAGATGCGCCCGATCGCGATCACCGCGCCGCAGCGCATCAAGGGCCTGGACATCCCGACGATGAAGGAGCTCGGCTACAACGTCGAGATCGGCAACTGGCGCGGCGTCTACGGCGCGCCCGGCATCACGCCGCAGCAGCGCCAGGCGCTGATCGACATGGTCGTCAAGGCGACCAAGTCCAAGGCCTGGACCGAGGCGCTGGAGAAGAACGGCTGGACGCCGGCCGTGCTGACCGGCAAGGCCTTCGAGGACTTCGTCGACGCCGAGTTCGCGTCGCTGCGCGCGATCATGCACAAGTCCGGCATGGTCTGATCCCGGGAGGCCCGCCATGTCCGATTCCTCCTCCAAGGCCGTGGCCGGCCACCCGACCGCCACCGTGCCCGGCGCGGCGCCCTCGGCGCCGGATGTCGTCGACACCACCCCGCATCCGCTGTACCAGACCCTGGTCGGCGTGGGCGCGGTCGTCGTCGGCGCGGTGATGACCATCGGCGCCGCCGCCATCCCCGGTGACGCCGGTTACGGCGGCGTCGGTCCCAACGCGCTGCCGTGGTTCGTCGCGGTGGTGCTGATCGTCTGCGGCGCCTGGCTGGTGTGGGAGTCCCGCACCGGCGGCTTCCGCCAGATGGAGCCGCCCTCGGGCGCACCGCGCGCCGACTGGGTGTCGGCCGCCTGGGTCGCCGGCGCGGTCATCGCCAACGCGGCGCTGATCACCACGATCGGCTTCGTGCTCGCCTGCACGCTGTGCTTCGTACTGGCCGTGCGCGGCCTGCGCCGCGCCGAGGGCAAGGGCCACGGCGGCGCGCGCCAGCTCCTCATCGACGTCGTCACCGGGCTGCTGATCGCCGCGCCGGTGTTCTGGCTCTTCAACAAGCTGCTCGCCCTCAACCTGCCGGCCCTCACCGCCGGCGGCTGGCTCTGAGCCTCCTGGAGTCCTGACATGCAAGACCTCTGGACCCACCTGATGGGCGGCTTCGCCACGGCCGCCTCGGGCGCGAACCTGATGTGGGCCTTCATCGGCTGCGCGCTGGGCACCGCCATCGGCGTGCTGCCCGGCCTCGGCCCGGCCGTGACCGTGGCGATGCTGCTGCCCATCACCGCGCAGGTCGACCCGACCGCGTCGATGATCTTCTTCGCCGGCATCTACTACGGCGCGATGTACGGCGGCTCGACGACCTCCATCCTGCTCAACACCCCCGGCGAGACCGGCACCATGGTGACCGCGCTGGAGGGCTTCAAGATGGCCCGCCACGGCCGCGCCGGCGCGGCGCTGGCCACCGCGGCGATCGGTTCGTTCTTCGCCGGCACCATCGCCACCGTGCTGGTCACGCTGTTCGCGCCGGTGCTGGCGGACTTCGCCGTGACGCTGGGCCCGCCGGAGTACTTCTGCCTGATGCTGCTGGCCTTCACCACCGTCAGCGCGGTGCTGGGGCAGAGCACGCTGCGCGGCATGACGGCGCTGTTCATCGGGCTGGCGATGGGCCTGGTCGGCCAGGACCAGATCACCGGCCAGATCCGCTACACCGCCGGCGTGCCCGAGTTCCTGGACGGCATCGAGACGGTGCTGGTCGCGGTCGGCCTGTTCGCGGTGGGCGAGACGCTCTACGTCGCGCTCTACGAGGGGCGCAGCAACCTGATGATGAACACCATGGGTCGCGTGCACATGACGCGCCTGGAGTGGAAACGCTCGATCCCGGCCTGGATCCGCGGCACCGGGCTGGGCTTCCCGTTCGGCGTCATCCCGGCGGGCGGCACCGAGATCCCGACCTTCCTGAGCTACGCGACCGAGCGCAAGCTGTCCAAGCACAAGGAAGAGTTCGGCACCACCGGCGCGATCGAAGGCGTGGCCGGGCCCGAGGCGGCCAACAACGCGGCGGTGACCGGCACGCTGGTGCCGCTGCTGACGCTGGGCATCCCGACCTCGGTGACGGCGGCCATCCTGCTGTCGGCGCTGCAGAACTACGGCATCCAGGCCGGGCCGCAGCTGTTCACCACCTCGTCGGCGCTGGTGTGGGCGCTGATCGCGTCGCTGTACATCGGCAACGTGATGCTGCTGGTGCTGAACCTGCCGCTGGTGGGCCTGTGGGTGAAGCTGCTGCGCATCCCGCGCGCGCCGCTGTACGCCGGCATCCTGATCTTCGCGACCGTGGGCGTGTACGGCATGCGCCAGAGCGCCTTCGACCTGTACCTGATGCTGGCCATCGGCGCGATGGGCGTGGTGATGCGGCGCTTCGACTTCCCGACCGCGCCGGTCGTCGTCGGCATGATCCTGGGCCCGCTGGCCGAGGCGCACCTGCGCAACGGCGTGGCCATCGGCGGCGGCCACTGGGGCGTCTTCTTCGAGCGGCCGTTGTCGGCGGGGCTGCTGGCCGTCGTGGTGATCGTGCTGCTGCTGCCGCGCGCGCTGAAGTGGCTGGGCGCGCGCAAGGCGCGCCAGCAGGCGGCGACCGCGCTCGGCTGAGCGCCGCGCCGGACGCGCGAAGGGCCCCCGCGGGGGCCCTTCTTCATTGGCGCTTCATCGGGACCTTGTCGGCCGGCCGCACGATGGGACGGCGTCGGCATGACGCCCTCGTGGCAGAGGCGCGACCGCGCGCCGTCGTCAGCGAGCGGCGCCGGCGGCCGTGGCGGCCTGGCGCTGGCGGGCGAGGGCGGCGGCCTGCGCCTCGTCGGGGACGACGGTCGTCGGCCAGCCCTGCAGGTGCTGGGTCGCGATCGCCGCGAGCGCGCGGATGTGGGCCGGGCGATCGTTCAGGCAGGGGATGTAGCTGAAGCGCTGGCCGCCGCTGTGCAGGAAGGCCTCGCGCGCTTCCATGTCGATCTCTTCCAGCGTCTCGATGCAGTCCGCCGAGAAGCCGGGGCAGACCACGTCGACCGACTTCAGCCCGCGCCCGGCCAGCTCTCGCAGCGTGGGCTCGGTGTAAGGCTCCAGCCAGCGCGCCTTGCCGAAGCGACTCTGGAAACTCACCTTGTACTGGGCGTCGGACAGCCCCAGCGCCTCGGCCAGCAGGCGGCCGGTCTTCAGGCACTCGCAGTGGTAGGGGTCGCCCAGCGCCAGCGTGCGCGCGGGCATGCCGTGGAAGCTCATCAGCAGCAGCTCGCCGCGGCCCTCGGCCTTCCAGTGGGCGCGCACGCTGTCGGCCAGCGCGGCGATGTAGCGCGGGTCGTCGTGGTAGCGGTTGACGAAGCGGAACTCCGGCAGGTGGCGATGCGCCAGCGACCAGCGCGCCACGTCGTCGACGACGCTGGCGGTGGTCGCGCCCGAGTACTGCGGATAGGCCGGCAGCACCAGCACCCGCGTGGCGCCCTCGGCGCGCAGCGCGTCGAGCTGCGACGCGATCGACGGGTTGCCGTAGCGCATCGCCGGCAGCACCTTGACGCGGTGGCCCTGCTCGCCGAGCTGGCCCTGCAGCAGCGCGGCCTGCTTCTTCGTCCAGACCAGCAGCGGCGAGCCGTCCTTGGTCCAGATGCTGGCGTACTTCTTCGCCGACTTGGCCGGCCGGGTGCGCAGGATCACGCCGTGCAGGATCGGCCACCAGGCGGCTCTCGGGATCTCGATGACGCGCGGGTCGGACAGGAACTGCGCCAGGTAGCGGCGCGTGGCCTCGGGCGTGGGCGCGTCGGGCGTGCCCAGGTTGACCAGCAGCAGGCCGATCGTCGGCGCGCGCCCATGGACGTGGTCGGGTTCGGGACGGAAGCTCATCCGGCGAGGAGAAGGAAGGACAGGGAAGGGCGGCGGTCGTGCTGCGGTCGGGCGGCGCGCTCAGAGGCCGCCGCGGCGCATCAGCATCGGCGAGGCGGCCTCGGCCAGGTGCAGTACCTCGAAGCGCACGGTCGGCGCCTGCGTCTCGGACGGCGGCCCGCCCAGGCCGATCGCGCCCGCGCCGTGCAGCGTGCAGGAGCCGCGGCGCAGGCTCAGCGTCTGGCCGCCGGCGCCGAAGCGCACGAAGGTGCCGTTGTAGCTCAGGTCGGTGAGGCTGAAGCTGCTGCCTTGCCAGTCGATGCGGGCATGCGAGCGGCTGACGCGGACGTCGGTGATGCAGTAGGTCGCCTGCGTGCTGCGGCCCAGCACGATGGGCATCTCCTCGATGTCGAAGACGCGGTCCAGGTCCTGCCAGACCAGGCGGATGCCTTCGGGCGCGGCGCTGCGGACGATCTCGCCGAACTGCGTCGCCGCCGCGTCGCCGCGGCCCTGGTCCAGCACGTAGATGTGGACCGGCTCGGCACGGCCGCGCACGCTGATGTGGTCCAGGCTGCGGAAGCGCGACTTCTGTGCGCTGGTCAGGCCGTGCACCACCTCGGCGGTGACGACGGTCTCGCCATCGCCGGCATGGTCCAGCAAGCGGGCCGCGACGTTGACCGCGTCGCCGAAGCAGTCGCCGTGGATCTCGACCACCTCGCCGCGCGCCAGCGCGATCTGCAGGTGGGTGTGGCGCAGCCGCTCGCTGCGGGCCGAAGTCTTGACCAGCAGCTCCTGCATCCGCATCGCGGCCTTGATGCCGTCGCGCGGGTTGTCGAAGGCGGCCATCAGGCCGTCGCCCAGGGTCTTGATGATGTCGCCGCGGTTCTCGTCGACCGCCTGGCCGATCAGCGCGACCGTCTGCGTCACCAGCCCCGAGGCCTCCGCGTTGCCCAGGGTCTCGAACAGCGCCGTGCTGCCGCGCAGGTCGGCAAACAGGACGGAGCGCTCGCGGATCTGGGTCATCGGCCTTGTTGGAGCTGAGGTGTGAAGGAAGTCTCAGTGTAGCCGCGCCACCCTCGGCGCCGCGTGGTGATTAGCCCTCGCCTCGGGGGCCTGTCGGCCCGGGTGCGACACCTCTCCCCCGACGGGCGGGCGAATGCCGGAGCACGCCCGGGGCGACAGCGCCTGGTCATGAAAAAACCGGCCAGCGTCCGAAGACGGTGGCCGGTCGATGAGGCAAACCCGGTGCCCGAAGTTCGACAGCCGTCTGGCCGCCGAAGGGGCGGGGGATTTACAAGTTGTCCAGGTAGGTGCGCAGCTTGTCCGAGCGGCTCGGATGCTTGAGCTTGCGGATCGCCTTGGCTTCGATCTGGCGGATGCGCTCGCGGGTGACGTCGAACTGCTTGCCGACTTCCTCCAGCGTGTGGTCCGTGCTCATCTCGATGCCGAAGCGCATGCGCAGCACCTTCGCTTCGCGCGGGGTCAGGCTGTCGAGGATGTCCTTCACCACCTCGCGCAGGCCGGCCTGCATGGCGGCTTCGATCGGCGCGGTGTTGTTGGTGTCCTCGATGAAGTCGCCCAGGTGGCTGTCGTCGTCGTCCCCGATCGGCGTTTCCATGGAGATCGGCTCCTTGGCGATCTTCATGATCTTGCGGATCTTGTCCTCCGGCATCTCCATCTTCTCGGCCAGCGTCGGCGCGTCCGGCTCGAAGCCGAACTCCTGCAGATGCTGGCGCGAGATGCGGTTCATCTTGTTGATCGTCTCGATCATGTGAACCGGGATGCGGATGGTGCGGGCCTGGTCCGCGATCGAGCGCGTGATGGCCTGACGGATCCACCACGTCGCGTAGGTCGAGAACTTGTAGCCGCGGCGATATTCGAACTTGTCCACCGCCTTCATCAGGCCGATGTTGCCTTCCTGGATCAGGTCCAGGAATTGCAGCCCGCGGTTGGTGTACTTCTTGGCGATCGAGATGACCAGGCGCAGGTTGGCCTCGATCATTTCCTTCTTCGCGTCGCGCGAGGCCTTCTCGCCCTCGTTCATCCGCTTGTTGATGCCCTTGAGGTCATCCAGCGGCACCACCGCCTTGCCCTGGATGTCGATCAGCTTCTGCTGCAACTCCTGGATGGCCGGCAGGTTGCGCGACATGATGTTCGCGTACGGCTTGCCCGAGGCCACTTCCTTCTCGGCCCACTGCAGGTTCAGCACGTTGGGCGGGAAGGTCTTGATGAAGTGGTCCTGCGGCATGCCGCACTTGTCCACGACGATCTTGCGGATCTCGCGCTCGAAGCGGCGCACGTCGTCGACCTGCGAGCGCAGGATGTCGCACAGCTTCTCGATGGTCTTGACGGTGAAGCGGATCGTCATCAGCTCGGCGCTGATGGCCGCCTGGGCCTTGTTGTAGTTGGCCGACTTGTAGCCGTCCTTCTCGAAGGCCTTGCGCATCTTGTCGAAGTTGGACGCGAGCGAGTCCAGCTTCACCAGCGCCGCGTTCTTCAGCTCTTCCAGCTTCTTGGTCAGGGCCTTGGAGCCGCCGGCGCCGTCGTCGTCGTCCTCTTCGTCGAACTCGTCGAAGTCCTCTTCGGCGACGTAGTCGTCCGCCTCGTCATCGGAGACGAAGCCGTCCACGGCTTCCGAGATCTGCATCTCGCCGGCGCGGATCTTGGCGGCCATGGCCAGGATCTCGGCGATGGTCGTCGGGGAGGCGCTGATCGCCAGCATCATGGCCTGCAGGCCGCCTTCGATGCGCTTGGCGATCTCGATCTCGCCCTCGCGGGTCAGCAGCTCGACGGTGCCCATCTCGCGCATGTACATGCGCACCGGGTCGGTCGTGCGGCCGAATTCGGAGTCGACGGTCGACAGCGCGGCTTCCGCGGCTTCTTCCGCTTCCTCCTCGGTGGCCGTCGGGGAGGTCGAGCCCTGGATCAGCAGCGTGGCGGCGTCGGGTGCCTGCTCGTACACGGCGATGCCCATGTCGTTGAGCATCGACACGATCGCCTCGAGGATTTCCTCGTTGATCAGCTTCTCGGGCAGGTGGTCGTTGATTTCCTGATGCGTCAGGAAACCCCGCGTCTTGCCCATCTTGATGAGGGTCTTGAGCTCCTGGCGGCGCTTGGCGACTTCCTCTTCGGTCAGCGCGGTCTCGTCCAGGCCGAACTCGCGCATGAGCGCGCGCTCCTTGGCGCGGCTGACCTTCATGCGCAGCGGCTTGGCCTTGGGCTTGTCCTCGCCCAGCTCCTCGACCTCGGCGGTCTCGACTTCCGCGTCGGCCTCGCCGTCGCCCTCGACCTCGCCGTCGGCGTCCGCGTCGCCGAAGTCCTCGTCCTCTTCCTCGACCTTGGCCTTGCCGGCGGGTTTCTTCGACTCGGTCTCGGCCTTGGGCTTGCGGCCGCGCTTGGGCTTGTCATCGGCCGAAGCGGTGGCGGTCTTGGTGGTCTTGGCGGCGGCCTTCGCGGCCGGCTTCTTGACTTCTTCGGTTTCTGCGGCGGCGGCCTTGGACGCGGTCTTTTTGGCGGTCATGCAGTTCCTCGGTGGCTCGGGGCCAGTAGGTGAATGCGGGGAAATTCGCGGTGATGCAGGCAATGCAAACGGCCACCTGCGTCGCCGGCGCCCACAAACTCCCGGCACTTGCGGGCTATGCGGCGCGACGAGCCCAGGCGGCTCGAACTCGTGCCCTGGACGACAGGTCGGGACGACCCGACCGCCATTCAAGGCTTGGCGCGTGAAGGCTAGCGTGAACCGTTGAAGTTGCAGCCCAGGCGGTAAAGGTTGGCCACTTTGAATATGAACCCAGGGTCAGCTGGGGGGCCGGGGACCGGTTGGCGCTGCGGTCACTCTTGACGCGCGAAAACCCTTGATTATCTGCGAAATCGGTTGTTTGGTCAAAAAGGCGGATTCAACCGCCCCGAAGAGCGCCCATGGAACGCCCATAGAACGCCCATAGAACGCCCTCAAACCGCCTTCAGGTCGCGGATCTGCCGCTGCAGCGACTGGAAGCGCGCCATGTCCGGCTGCGGACTGCGGGCGATCCGGTCGGCGTCCGCCTGCAGCTTGCCGATCCACAGCTTGCGCAGGGTTTCGCGGAATTCCGCCTCGAGGTGCTCGTCGCCGGGCGGGGCGGTCAGCGGGCCGCCGCTGACGCGCTGGGCGAGGTCCATCAGGTCCGCTTCCTGCAGCGCGACCTGCAGCACCGCCCAGGGCGTCGGGCCGTTGTCGACCAGGAAGCGCTCGAGCCAGGCGATCAGCTGCCCATGTTCGCCGGGCAGTTCATGCAGCAGCTGCAGGTCCTGTTCGCCGATCTGGTGCCAGAGCTCGCCGTGCAGCAGCAGCATCCGGACCGCGAGGTTCATCGGCGCCGGCGGCAGCTCCAGCGGCATGCCGATGGTCGGGTCCTGGTCGCGCTTGCGCCACTCGCCCTTGCCGCTCCACTTGCCTTTGCCGCCCTTGCCCTTGAAGTCGCCCTTGGGTTCCCACTTGCGCTGGGGCTGGCCCGGCGGCGGTCCGCCGGACGCGACGCCCGCGTCGACATCGTGCGGGATGTGGACCTCGTCCGGTCCATGCGAGCCCTCGTCGCCGTAGGCCGAGGCGGGGATGTCGAAGTAGGGGTCGTCGTGGACGCCGTCCGTCGACGGAGCGGCCGCGCGCGCGGCCGGTCTCGGCGCGGGCGCCGCGGCGGGACGCTCCGCGCGCGGGCGAGTGCCCGGCGCGGCCGGCGGCAGCGCGTTGGCCCACAGCGCCTGCAGTTCCGCGTCCGGCAGCTGTGCGCGCCGTGCCAGCTCGCCCAGCAGCTGGCGCTTGAGCAGCCCATCGGGCAGCGCTGCCCACAGCGGCTTGGCGACGCTGAGCATCCTCGCGCGGCCCTCGGGCGTGCCGAGGTCGCAGCCGTCGGCGGCGGTCTCCATCAGCTGGCGCGACAGCGGCACGGCGCCCTCGACGCAGCGCTCGAAGGCGTCGGCTCCCAGCTCCCGGACATACGAATCGGGGTCGTGTTCGGTCGGCAGGAAGAGGAACTTGATCGTCCGCGTCTCGTTGGCGTGGGGCAGGGCGGCCTCGAGCGCCCGACCCGCGGCGCGTCGGCCGGCGGCGTCGCCGTCGAAGCTGAACACCACCGACTCGGTGAAGCGGAACAGCTTCTGCACATGGTCCTGCGTGCAGGCCGTGCCCAGCGTCGCCACCGCGTTGCCGAAGCCGTGCTGCGCCAGCGCCACGACGTCCATGTAGCCCTCGACCACCAGCGCATAGCCGCGCCGGCGCATCGCGGGCCGGGCCTCGTAGAGGCCGTACAGCTCCTTGCCCTTGTGGAAGACCGGCGTCTCCGGGGAATTCAGGTACTTGGGCTCGCCCTTGTCGAGCACGCGCCCGCCGAAGCCGATGACCTCGCCCAGCACGTTGCGGATGGGGAACATCACCCGGTCGCGGAAGCGGTCGTAGCGGCGCTGCTCGGCCTCGCTCTTGCCGGGGTCGTCCTGGAGGATGACCAGGCCGGTCTCGACCAGCAGCGGGTCGTCGTAGGACGGGAAGGCGCTGGCCAGCGAGCGCCATCCATCGGGCGCGTAGCCCAGGCCGAACTGCAGCGCGATCTGGCCGGTGAGGCCGCGGCCCTTGAGGTATTCGATCGCGCGCGGGTTGCCCTTGAGCTGCTGGCGGTAGTGCTGGCCGGCCTTGGCCAGGATCTCGGTGAGCGTGGCCTGGCGCTGCTTCTGCGCCTTTTCCTGCTCGCGCTGCTGGGGGCTGCGGTCGTCCTCGGGCACCTGCATGCCGGCCTGCTGGGCCAGGTCCCTGACCGCGTCGATGAAGCCGATGCCCAGGTGCTCCATCAGGAAACCGACGGCGTTGCCGTGCTGGCCGCAGCCGAAGCAGTGGAAGGTCTGGCGCGAGGGGCTGACGGTGAAGCTCGGGGTCTTCTCGCCGTGGAACGGGCACAGGCCCTTGTGGTTGATGCCGGCCTTCTTGAGGTCGACATGGCGGCCCACGATGTCGACGATGTCGACGCGGGCCAGGAGGTCCTGAATAAAGCCGGGCGGGATCACCGCAGAAGTTTAAGTGATGGCCTGCGGCGGCTTTTCGCGGCCGCGGGCGACGGCGCCGCGCTGCCGCGCCCAGTCCAGCAGCGCCTGCGGCGGCAGCGGCTCGCACAGGCCGCTGCCCTGGCCGACGCGGCAGCCCATCTCGACCAGCGCCCGCGCATGCGCCGCCGATTCGACGCCCTCGGCCACGAGTTCGCAGCCGAACTGCCCGGCCAGCGCGATCACGCCCTGCACCAGCGCCCGGTCTTGCGGGTCGACCAGCATGGTCTGGACGAAGGAGCGGTCGATCTTCAGCTGGTCCAGCGGCAACTGCTTGAGCACCGACAGCGTCGCGTAGCCGGTGCCGAAGTCGTCCATCGCCAGCCACAGGCCCAGGCGCTTGCAGTCGGTGAGCAGGCGGCGCGCCAGCACGACGTCGTCAAGCGCGCTGGACTCGAGCAGCTCCAGCACCAGCCGCTGCGGCGGGACTTCCGGATGGCGGGCCAGCAGGGCGGCCAGCCGCGCCGGGAAATCCGGCGCCGCCAGATGACGCGGGCTGATGTTGACGCTGAGCGTGAGCTCGAGGCCTTCGGCCTGCCAGCGCCCGCATTGCGCGAGCGCCTGTTCCAGCACCCAGTGCCCGAGCGCGGCGGCCATGCCGCTGCGCTCCACCGACGGCAGGAAGGCCGCCGGCGCCAGCAGCCCGCGCTGCGGGTGATGCCAGCGCAGCAGCGCCTCGGCGCCCAGCAGCTCGCCGGTGACGAGGTCCAGCTTGGGCTGGTAGTGGAGGCACAGCTCGCCGGCCTCCAGCGCCTGCTGCACGCGCAGCGCGGCCTGGGCCTGCGCCTCGCGGCTGCGGCGCTTCTCGACGTCGAAGAACTGCACGCCGTCGCGGCCGCTGCGCTTGACGCGGTACAGCGCATGGGCGGCATGGCGCATCAGGGTCTCGGCTTCGCCGCCATCCTGCGGGTACAGCGTCGCGCCGACGCTCGCGCTCAGCCGCAGCACGTCGCCGGGCGTGCCCGCCGCGCTGCCGAAGGTGTCGTCGTCGCGGGCGTCCCCGTCCTCGTCCCTGTCCCTGTCCAAGCCCATGGCCGAGGTCGGCATTTCCTCGGTCACCGAAGCGGCGTCGGCCGAGGCGTGATCTGGCGATGCGTCGATCGGCCGGCGCACCACCTGGACGAGGCGGTCCAGCGCCAGCTGCGCCTCCGCGGCGCTCTGCACGCGCAGCAGCAGGCCGAACTCGTCGCCGCCGAGCCGGGCCACCTCGTCGGACCATTGCGGCTGCTGGCGCAGCGCCGTCGTCAGCCGACGAGCGAGCTCGCGCAGCGCCTGGTCCGCGCGCGCGGCGCCATGGCGGCGGTTGAACGCGGCGAAGCCATCCAGGTCCAGCCGCGCGATGCACAGCATCGAGCCGGGCCCGACATCGCGACTGGCCTGCAGTGCGGCCTGCAGGCGGCGCTGGAACTCCTGCTCGTTGGGGAGGCCGGTCAGCAGGTCGAAGCGGCCGATCCGCTCCAGCGCCTGCTGCCGCTGCAGGTCCTGGGTGAGGTCGCTGAGCGCCAGCACGCGGTAGCGCGGCGGGCCCTCGGGCTCCGGGATCGAGGACACGGTGAGCCGCAGCGTGCGCGGCGGGCCGCCGGCGGCGCGGACCTTCACCAGTCCCTGCCAGTGGCCGGCCGGATCGGCCAGCGCCTCGGCGATCGCGTCGAGGTCGTGGCCGCTGCGATGCAGCTGCGCCGCCTCCATCGGCAGCGCCGGCCGGCCCAGCAGCCGGCGGCGCAGCATCTCGGCGGTGTCGGGCGAGGGGCCGTCGTCCTCGATGACCAGGCCCGTCGGGGCCTCGAGCAGCTCGCCCATCAGCGCCCAGTAGGCCGGGTTGGCGTCGAGCAGCCGGTGGTCGAGGTCGGTGATCGCCAGGCCTTCGTGCAGGTGCTGGAACAGGCCGCTGCTCAGGCGCTGGCGTTCCTCGGCGGTGCGGCGCCACTGGATGTCCTGCAGGCTGGCCAGCACCCGCCGGGCGTGGCCGCGCGGATCGCGGCGCACGACGCGCAGCCGCAACTCGTGCCACACCCAGTCGCCGTCGTCGCCGGGCAGGCGCAGCGGATGGTGCAGCGCATCGGCCGCGCCTGCGGCGTCAGGGCGCCCGGCCGAGGCGCGCTCGAGCGCCGGGCCGCGCAGCAGCGCCGGCAGCAATTCCTCGAGCTTCATCCGGTCGACCGCATGGACCCGATCCAGCCAGGCCAGCGGCGCGGCCGGATCCGGCGGTCCGAGGCGCGCCTCCCAACCGGCCGAGGCGGCGATCGATCCGCCCGGGATCCATTGCGCCAGCGACAGGCCGGCGCTGTCGATCTTGGTGCGCCATTCGCGGCGCTCGTCGAGCGCGCGGCGACGTTCCATCCGGCCCTGCAGGACGACGCCCAGTCCCAGCAGCGGCAACAGCCACCAGGCGACCGCGCGCCAGGCGGGCCACCAGGCGCCCGCCAGCAGCAGCGCCAGGGTGGCGGCGACCAGCAGCGCCGTCGGGACGGACGCGGGCAGGCGGCGCGGCGCTGCGGGCAGCGCCCAGCCAGCGTGGGCGGACATGTCGGACTTCAAGGCGGCAGCGGCTCAGGAGGGGCGCGCCGCGCGCGGGTCGCGCGCGGAATCGGGCGGGATGCTAGCCGTGGCCTTGTCGCGGACGGTCAGCGCATTCCCTGCCGCGGTGGGCGCGCCCCCCGGAATGGGGGTGGCTGGCCCCCAAAGACGCGGAGCCGGCACGGCGCGGGCAGAAGCGCCGTCGGAAATGCAGCGGGGAATGAAAAAAGAATGCAGCCGGGGGAATGCCCTGGGAAGGGCGGCAGGAAAAGCGACTCCGAAAAGCGGCTCCGAAAAGCAGAAAGCCACCCGAAGGTGGCTTTCAAGCGGGGCCTGAAACGGCGGGCGTCAGATCACGAAATCTTCCAGCTTGGCGCCGCCGGAGATCGCGGCCTTGAGCCACTTGGGTTGCAGACCGCGGCCGCTCCAGGTTTCGCCAGTCGCCTGGTTGCGGTACTTGGCCGCCACCTTGGACGACTTCGCCGTACCGGTCTTGGCCGCGCGCGCGGTCAGGTCGGCGACCGACAGGCCGTATTCCTGCATCAGCGACTTGACCTTGGCGATCGCGTCGGAACGCTCACGTTCCTGGGTTTCGGCGATTTGCTGTTCGAGGGCGGCCCGCTGGGCCAGGAGGTCTTTGAGCGATGCCATTTATGCAATTCCTCGCGTAGTTCAACAGCTCCCCGGAAAGGGATTGCCGCATTATAGGCAGGGAATCGAGTATCACCGCAAGGGGGTAAATGCCCGGTTCTCGGGCTGTCCCGCATTTCCTGGGGATTTCAGCGCCGGTCTGTCAAAAATCGTGTCGGCCGTGGCACGAATTGGGGAGGGAAGTCCCCCGGGCGTGGGCGGGAAATGCCCTAAACCGGGGAGTGGCGGTGCATCCCGGGATGCACCGCCGCGGGGAAATCAGGCCGTCGGCGGCACATATCCGGCGGGTTGTTCCGCGCCGCCGCCGAAGAAGAACTGCTCCATCTGCCGCGCGAGGTATTGGCGCGCGCGCTGGTCCGCCAGATTCAGGCGGTTTTCGTTGACCAGCATGGTCTGGTGCTTCATCCAGGCCGCCCAGGCTTCCTTGGAGACGTTCTCATAGATGCGCTTGCCGAGTTCGCCGGGATAGACGGGAAAGTCCATGCCTTCGGCTTCCTTCTTCAGATAAACGCATTGCACGGTGCGGGCCATATCAAACCTCGATGTTCAGAAAGTGGGGGGAAGGGACGTCGCCGGGCGGGTTGCGCCGGCGGCGCCGGGTCAGCTGAGTTTCTTGACCAGGACCTGCGAGCGGCGGTCCCAGTTGTATTTGCGCTTGCGTTCCTCGGGCAGCCAGTTCGGGTCGACCGGCTGGAATCCGCGCTTGATGAACCAGTGCATGGTGCGCGTGGTCAGCACGAAGATGCTGGTCAGGCCCATCGCCTTGGCGCGCTGCTCGATGCGCTTGAGGATGCGCTCGCCATCGCCTTGGCCCTGCACGGCGCTGGACACGGTGAGGGCGGCCATTTCGGCGGTGCGCGCTTCCTGGTAGGGATGCAGCGCCGCACAGCCGAATATCACGCCGTCGTGCTCGATGACGGTATAGGACTCGATGTCGCGCTCGATTTCGCTGCGCTCGCGCTTGACCAGCGTGCCATCGCGCTCGAACGGTTCGATCAGCGCGATCAGGCTGCCGATATCGTCGTGGGTCGCTTCCCGCAGGCTTTCGAGTTTCTCGTCGACCACCATCGTGCCGATGCCGTCGTGGGTATAGACCTCCTGCAGGATCGCGCCGTCGACGGCGAAAGGCAGGATGTGCGAGCGCTCGACGCCCGATTCGCAAGCCTTCACGCAGTACTTCAGGTAGAAACCGACGTCGGTCGGCTGCGTCGGCGGCGGCAGTTTCGCGATCAGGCGTTTGGCGTCGGCCAGCGCGAGTTCCGTGTCGATCGCGCTTTCCGGATCGTCGGGGTTTTCGCGCACGCCCTCGACCTCGGTCATGAACAGCAGCTTGTCGGCCTGCAGCGCGATCGCGGTTTCGGTCGCGACGTCCTCCATCATCAGATTGAAGGCGTCCCCGGTGGGCGAGAAACCGAAAGGCGACATCAGCACGATGGCGCCGATATCGATGGCGCGCTGGATCGCGGCGGCATCGACGCGGCGCACGATGCCGGAGTGCTTGAAATCAACGCCGTCGACGATGCCCACGGGGCGCGCGGTCAGGAAATTGCCCGATACGACGCGCACCGTGGAATTGGCCATCGGGGTGTTGGGCAGGCCTTGGGAAAACGCCGCCTCGATTTCGAAGCGCAATTGGCCGGCGGCTTCCTGGGCGCTGTCCAGCGCGATGCCATCGGTGATGCGCATGCCGTGGCTGTATTGCGGCTGGTGGCCCTTGAGCGCGAGCTGCTCGTTGACCTGCGGGCGGAATCCGTGGACCAGCACGATCTTGATGCCCATCGCATGCATGATGGCCAGGTCCTGGACGAAGCTGTTGAGCTTGCCGGCCGCGATCATTTCCCCGGTCATCCCGACGACGAAGGTTTCTCCGCGATACGCATGGATATAAGGGGCCACCGCGCGAAACCACGGCACGAAGGTATGGGGGAAGACCAGGCTCATGGGCGCGGATTGTGCAACAGGCTGTCCCCCCAACGCGGCGGGAAGGTCACTTGCGGGACACCGTCCGGCGGCGGAGCATGGCGCCTCCACAACACCCCCCGGAGCGAGACGATGGAAGTCTTCAAGACCCATGGCGCCTTCAGCTGGTCGGAGCTGCTGACCACCGATCCGAAGAAGGCCTCGGAGTTCTACGGCAAGCTGTTCGGTTGGAAGATCGACGTGATGCCGATGCCCGGCGGGCCAGCGGAGGCGCCGCCGTATTACCTGATCAAGACCGCCAAGGGCGGGGACGACGCGATCGGCGGGTTGATGGCCTGTCCGCAGCAGGGCATGCCGCCGGCCTGGGGCGTGTACGTGACCGTCGACAACGTCGACGAGACGGTCGCGCAGGCCAAGGCGATGGGGGGCAAGGTGCTGATGGAGATCATGGAGGTGCCCACCGTGGGACGGATGGCGACGCTCCAGGATCCGCAAGGGGCAGTGATCAACGTGATCACCTACGCCGAGATGCCACCAGCCTGACGACCGGCTCCCGCTTGCGGGGCGCGAGATAATCCGCGCCCCGTGAGTCAGAACACCAACGCCCCCGCCCCGGCGGCTCCGAAGACGGATCGCGCCCCGCGTCCGCCGCGCCGCCCGCGCCAGCAGGCCGCTCCTCGGCCTCCCGCTCCCGCCAACCCGATCCCGCCGATCGAGTTCCCCGAATCGCTGCCCGTCTCCGGCCGCCGCGAGGAGATCATGCGGGCGCTCGCCGAGCACCAGGTCGTGATCGTCTGCGGCGAGACCGGCTCGGGCAAGACCACGCAGTTGCCCAAGATCGCGCTGGCCATGGGCCGCGGACGCGGCAACGGCGGCGGCCTGATCGGCCATACGCAGCCGCGCCGCATCGCCGCCTCCAGCGTCGCCAAGCGCATCGCCGAGGAGCTCAAGTCGCCGCTGGGCGACGTGGTCGGCTACAAGGTCCGCTTCCAGGACCGGCTGCAGCCCGGCGCCTCGGTCAAGCTGATGACCGACGGCATCCTGCTGGCCGAGACCCAGACCGATCCGCTGCTCAGCGCCTACGACACGCTGATCATCGACGAGGCCCACGAACGCAGCCTCAACATCGACTTCCTGCTCGGCTACCTGCGCGAGATCCTGCCGCGCCGGCCCGACCTGAAGGTCATCGTGACCTCGGCGACCATCGATGCGGACCGCTTCGCGCAGCACTTCGCGTCGGCCAAGGGACCCGCGCCGGTGCTGATGGTCTCCGGCCGGCTGTTCCCGGTCGAGCAGCGCTACCGCCCCTTCGAGGAGTCCCGCGAGTACGACGTCAACGACGCGATCTGCGACGCGGTCGACGAGCTCTGGCGCGAAGGGCGCGGTGACGTGCTGGTCTTCCTGCCCGGCGAGCGCGAGATCCGCGAGGCCGCCGAGGCGCTGCGCAAGCACCACCCGCCCGGCGTGGAGGTGCTGCCGCTGTTCGCGCGTCTGTCCGAGCAGGAGCAGAACCGCGTCTTCCAGCCGCATGGCCAGCCGCGCATCGTGCTGGCGACCAACGTCGCCGAGACCTCGCTGACCGTGCCCGGCATCCGCTACGTGATCGATCCCGGCCTGGCGCGCGTCAAGCGCTACAGCTACCGCAACAAGGTCGAGCAGCTGCAGATCGAGAACATCAGCCAGGCCGCCGCCAACCAGCGCGCCGGCCGCTGCGGCCGCGTCAGCAACGGCATCTGCGTGCGGCTCTACGAGGAGAAGGACTTCCTCGGCCGGCCGCGCTTCACCGATCCGGAAATCCTGCGCAGCTCGCTGGCCGGCGTGATCCTGCGGATGAAGGCGCTGCGCCTGGGCCAGGTCGAGGACTTCCCCTTCATCGAGCCGCCGCCGCGCAAGGCCATCGCCGACGGCTACCAACTGCTCAACGAACTGGGCGCCGTCGACGAGCGCAACGAGCTCACGCCAATGGGCCTCGAACTGTCCAAGCTGCCGCTGGACCCGCGCGTGGGCCGCATGATCCTGGAGGCGCGCAAGCGCGACGCGCTCAGCGAGATCCTGATCATCGCCAGCGCGCTGTCCGGCCAGGATGTGCGCGACCGCCCGGCCGAGCAACAGCAGCAGGCCGACGAGAAGCACAAGAAGTTCGACGACGAGAAGTCGGAGTTCATGGGCTATCTGAAGCTGTGGAAGTGGCTCGGCGACGCGCGGGGAGGGGAAGGGGAGCACAAGCTCTCCGTCCGCAAGCAGGAGCAGCTGCTGCGCGACAACTTCGTCAGCCCGCGCCGCGTGCGCGAGTGGCGCGACATCTACTCGCAGCTGCACACCGTGGTGGCCGAGCACGGCTGGCGCCTGAACGGCGCGCCGGCGACCTACGAGCAGGTCCACCTGTCGATGCTCGCGGGCCTGCTGGGCAACATCGGCGTCAAGGCCGATGACGACGACTGGTACCTGGGCGCGCGCGGCATCAAGTTCTGGCGCCATCCCGGCGCGCACCTGAGCAAGAAGCCGGGCCGCTGGATCGTCGCGGCGGAGCTGGTGGACACGACGCGGCTGTTCGGCCGCGGCATCGCCGCGATCGAGCCGCAATGGCTGCCGGGCATCGCCGGCCATCTGATCAAGACCCAGCTGCTGGAGCCGCACTGGGAGAAGAAGGCGGCCGAGGTCGTGGCGCTGGAGCGCGCGACGCTCTACGGCATCGTGCTCTACAACAACAAGCGGGTGAACTTCGGCCGCATCGACGCCGCCGCCGCGCGCGAGATCTTCATCCGCGAGGCGCTGGTCAATGGCGACTGGGAAACGCGGCTGCCCTTCCTGGCGCACAACCAGAAGCAGATCGCCAAGGTCGAGGAGCTGGAGCACAAGTCGCGCCGGCAGGACGTGCTGGTCGACGACGAGCTGATCCACGCCTTCTACGACCAGCAGCTGCCGGCTGACGTGTACTCGGGCGCGACGCTGGAGAAGTGGTACCGCGAGGCCAGCAAGGCCGATCCCAAGCTGCTGCACCTGAGCCGCGACGAGCTGATGCGGCACGAGGCCGCCGGCGTCACCAGCAATGCGTTCCCGAAGACGATCCGGCTGGGCGGCGTCGATTGCACGGCGACCTACCTGCATCAGCCCGGCGACGCGCGCGACGGCCTGACCGTCACCGTGCCGATCTACGCCTTGAACCAGGTCAGCGACGAGCGCGCCGACTGGCTGGTGCCCGGCATGCTCGAGGCCAAGGTCACCGCGCTGCTCAAGAGCCTGCATCAGAAGCCGCGCGCCCGGTTGACGCCGCTGCCCGAGTTCGTCGCCGAGTTCGTCGAGCTGTATCCCTTCGCCCAGGGCAACCTGGTCGAGGTGCTGCTCAAGGCGGTGAAGGAGCGCACGCAGCTGGCGGTCCAGCGCAACGACTTCAAGCTCGAGCAGGTGCCCGCTCACCTGTTCATGAACCTGCGCGTCGTCGACGAGCACGGCCGCCAGCTTGGCCAAGGCCGCAACCTGGCCACGCTCAAGGCGGAACTCGGCGGCCAGGCCCGCTCCGCCTTCCAGGCCCTCGCCGCGCTGAAGCTGCAATCCTCGAACCCGTCGACCGACACCGCCACCAGCGCCGATGCCCGCACCGACGCCGGCGCAGGCACGGCCGCAGGCGCTGGCGCTGGCGCGGGTCTGAACTCCCTCTCCCGCTCGCGGGAGAGGGCAGGGGTGAGGGCAGCGGTCGCCGAAGGCCCCACATCTTCCCCAGATGCCCAACCCTCTCGCGGCATCAAGGCGACGGTGGCTCCGCCGCCCAAGCCCGCCGCTGAAGCGACGAAAACCTTCACTGCCTGGACCTTCGGCGAGCTCCCCGAGTTGATGGAGATCCGCAAGGGCGCCCAGACCCTGATCGGCTTCCCGGCGCTGATCGACAAGGGCGCGCACGTCGAGATCGAGGTCTTCGACGAACCCGAGCTCGCCGCCGCGAAGCACCGCGCCGGCCTGCGCCGCCTGATCGCGCTGCAGCTCAAGGAGCCGCTGAAGTACCTCGAGAAGAACATCCCCGACCTGACGCAGATGGCGGTCGCCTACATGAGCCTGGGCACCGCCGAGGAGCTGCGGGACCAGATCGTCGCTGTCGCCCTGGACCGCGCCTTCCTCGCCGACCCGCTCCCCACCGATGAATTCAGCTTCAAGGCCCGCGTCGAGGAAGGCCGCGCGCGCCTGAACCTGATCGCTCAGGAAGTGGCGCGGCTGGCGTTCAACGTCCTGATCGAGTACCAGGGCGCGCTGCGCAAGCTCAAGGACACCCGCTCGGCCTCCAAGGAAGTCGTCGATGACATCCAGTCCCAGCTGCAGCGCCTGATGCCCAAGCGCTTCGTGCTGCAGACGCCCTGGAGCCAGCTGCAGCACTTCCCGCGCTACCTCAAGGCGATCACGCTGCGCCTGGACAAGCTGCGCGCGGACGCGGCGCGCGACGCCAAGCTGCTGTCGGAGCTGCGGCCGCTGGAGCAGCGCTGGTCGCGACGCGTGGCGGAACTCAAGGGCACGCCGGATGCCCGGATCGACGATTTCAGGTGGCAGCTGGAGGAGCTGCGGGTGAGCCTTTTCGCACAGGAACTGAGAACGCCGCAGCCGGTGAGCGTCAAGCGCCTGGAAAAGGTGTGGTCCCAGTTACAAAACTGAGCGGAGAATCGCCCCTACTTCTCCAGGCGAGGACATCGGGTTTTCGGTCCAATCCAAGCTACAAAAGGTCCGTGGCCCCCGCACCACCGGGTGTCGCTCATCGCTCGTGTCTGACAACAACACAACATCCACCGCCGCCCCGATGCGGCGCTTCGGCCGCTTCGAGCTGCGCGCGCTCCTGCACAAGAGCCAGCGCTCGATGCTGTGGGTGGTGTTCGACCCGGCGTCGGGCCAGGACATGTACCTGATGATGCCGCGCGAGAAGCCCAACAGCGAGGCGGCGATGCTGCACTGGCTGAAGACGGTGGACGGGGCCTCGCGGATCCATCATCCCAACCTGGCGCACGTCATCGAGACCGGCCGCGTCGATCCCTGGCCCTATGTCGCCTACGACCGCGCGCTGGGCGAGACGCTTGAGGAGCGCCTGGCCCGCGGCGGCCCGCCGCTGCCGCTGGACGCGGCCGGCTGGGCCGCGCAGGCGCTCGAGGGCCTGGCCTTCGCCCACGAGGCCGGCCATGCGCACCGCGACATCCAGCTCGCCCACCTCGTCGTCGACGGCGCCAACCATGTGCGCGTGCTGGGCCTGGAAGTGGCGCAGGAGATCGTCCCCGCGAGCGCCGACTTCAACGCCGCCACCCGGCGCGCGGTGCGCGAGGCGGCCGAGGAGGATGTCGTCAGCATCGGCCTGGTGCTGCACCGGCTGCTCACCGGCAAGCCGGTGCTCGACGAGCCCGACCTGCAGGCCGTGCTGCAGCGCATGCAGCCGCAGGGCCACGAACTGGTGCGCCTGGGCTGGGAAACCCCGTATCCGATCCCCGAGCCGCTGCGCGCGATCGTCAACCGTGCCAGCGACCGCCAGACGCGCCAGCGTTATCACCTGGCGCGCAGCTTCTGGCGCGCACTGGACGGCTGGCGCCAGTCGGCCGAGCAGGACGACGGCGGCCCGATCGCGCTGCTCAAGGACAAGATGCAGCGCTTCGGCCATCTGCCCAGCACCTCGACGCGGCTGGTGACGACGGTGGCCTCGTCCTCGATGGAATCGCAGCACGGCAGCCAGCTCGCCGCGATGGCGCTCAAGGACATGGCGCTGTCGCTGGAGCTGATCCGGCGCGTCAACAACGCGCTGCGGCAGCAGGGCCCGACCAGCGGCGGCACGGTGCTGAACCTGCAGCGCGCGATCGCGATGCTGGGCCTGAACGGGCTGGAGGACGCGGCCCGCGCGCTCAAGCCCTGGCCCGGTCCGATGAACGACGGCCAGGCGCAGTTCATGCAGAGCGTGATGCGCCGCGTGCAGCGGGCCGGTCAGGTGGCGCAGGCGCTGCGGCCGGCGGGCTATGACGGCGAGGTCGTGTATCTGATCTCGCTGATGCAGAACCTGGGCCGGCTGCTGGTGCAGTACCACTTCCCGGACGACGCGCAGCAGATCCGCCAGCTGCAGGTGGCGCCCGAGGCGACCGAGGACAACCCCAATCCGCGCGGCATGAACGAGCAATCGGCCGCCTACGCGGTGCTGGGCTGCGACCTGGAAAGCCTGGGCCTGGCGGTGGCCCGCTACTGGGGCCTGGGCGACGAGCTGCAGCACATGATGCGCCGCCAGCCGCAGGAGGCGCCGGTGCGCCATGCCGATGGCGACATCGAGCTGCTGCGCCTGACCTGCAGCCTGGCCAACGAGCTGGTGGATGCGCTAGCCGCGCCGGAGCGCAAGCGGCAGGCGGCGATCGAGCTGGCGACGCGGCGTTATGCGCGCGCGCTCGGCCTGGGCTTGCGGGAGATCTACGACGCGCTCGGCGCCAGCGGCGCGATCGCCGACGCCGGCGACAGCGGCCTGGGCGCGATGACCGATCCGTCGATCGGCGCGGCCGCGACCGCGGCGCCGCGCTCCCGGCTGCGGGAGCGCGCTGAATCGGGCGCCCCGGCGAGCGTGCCGGCGGCGGCTCCGTCCGCCGGGGCGGCGCCCTCGGCCACCGCGCCGGCCTCGTCGTCCCTGACGACGCCCCCGACAGGGACGCGCATGCCCGAGCCCGGCAAGGACCGCCCATGACCGCCATGCCGCCCGCCGTCGGGCGCTTCAAGCCGCTGCGCAGCCTGGGGCAGGGCGCCCAGGCCACGGTGTGGCTGGCTCATGATCCGCGGCTGGACCGCGAGGTGGCGCTGAAGGTGCTGACGCAGGCGGTGGACCGCGCCAGCGTCGATGCCTGGCTGCATGAGGCGCGCGCGGTCAGCCGCTTGACGCATCCCAACATCGTGCCGGTCTTCGAGGCCGACATCGAGGCGGGCCAGACCTACATGGTCTTCGAGTACGTGCCCGGCGGCACGCTGACCGAGCGCCTGCGCCAGCGCGGCCGCCTGCCCGCGCGCGAGGCGGTGACGCTGATGCTGGGCATCCTGGACGGGCTGCACGCGGCCCATCAGGCCGGCGTCGTGCACCGCGACCTGAAGCCGTCCAACATCCTGATCGACTCGACCGGCCGGCCCAAGGTGATGGACTTCGGCATCGCCGGGCGGGTGGCCGCCGGCGGCGCCGCGGCCAGGCCCAACCGCATCGTCGGCACGCCGGGCTACATCTCGCCGGAGGCGGCGCGGGGCGATGCGCCCTCGCCGGTGATGGACGTGTTCGCGGCGGCCGTGATGCTCAGCGAGATGCTGTCCGGCCAGCGCCTGAACTACGACCCCGATCCGTGGCGCGCGGTGCGCCGCGCGATGGAGCAGACCCTGGACCCGCCCGCGGACCTGGGCCCGGACAGCGACGACGCGCTGCGCGCCGTGCTGCTGCGCGGCTTGGCGCGCGAGTCGGCGCAGCGCTGGTCCGATGCCAAGGCCTTCCACGACGCGCTGGCCGCCTGGCTGCATCCCGCCGGCGAGGCCCCCGATGCGGGCGAGGGCGGCAACGCGACGCTGGAGTTCCTGCTGCGCCGCATGCGCCATCGCAGCGACTTCCCGGCGATGGCCGATTCGGTGGCGCGCATCCAGCGCATGACGCAGTCGGAGAACGAGAGCCTCACCACGCTCTCCAACGAGATCCTCAAGGACGTCGCGCTGACCAACAAGCTGCTGCGGCTGGTCAACACGGTGCAGTTCAGCCACGCCGGCGGCGGGCACATCAGCACGGTGTCGCGCGCGGTGGCGCTGGTGGGCTTCGGCGGCATCCGCAACCTGGCGCTGTCGCTGGTGCTGCTGGAGCGCATGGAGAACAAGCATCACGCGCAGCGCCTCAAGGAGGAATTCCTGCGCGCGCTGATGGCGGGCTCGCTGGCGCGCGAGCTGTGCCTGGTGCCGCGCGAGAACGAGGAGTCCTTCCTCGCGACGATGTTCCAGGGGCTGGGTCGTCTGCTGGCCGAGTTCTACCTGCCCGAGGAAGCGCAGCAGGTGCGCCGCGTCGTGCGGCCCGAACGCGGCATGGGCGAGCAGGCCGCGCCGCCGATGAGCGAGGCGGCGGCCTCGGCGCAGGTGCTGGGGCTGAGCTACGAGAGCCTCGGGCTGGGCGTGGCGCGGCAGTGGGGCTTCCCCGACAGCCTGCAGCGCAGCATGCAGCGGCCCGACGGCGACGCGCCGGCGCGGCTGGTCGAGCATTCGACGGACCGCATGCGCTGGCTGGGCCGCGCCAGCAACGACGTGGCCGACGTGATCCTGAACAGCGATCCGGCCGAGGCCCATGCCAAGGTGCGCGCGATGGCGCAGCGCTACGCACGCGCGCTGGGCGTCGAGGCCAAGGCCTTCGAGGCCGCGGCCGACCAGGCGCGGCAGCGGTTGACGCAGCTGGCGCAGGCGATGGACATCAAGCTGGCGAAGAACTCGCCCGCGCAGCGGCTGCTGGCGCCGCTGACGCCGTCGGCGGAGGATTCGCTGTCGCCGCACCAGCTGCAGGCGACGATGGTCGAGGGGGCGCCGGCGGGCGGCGTCATCTCGGCGGAGCAGGCGGCGGCGACGCTGGCCGCCGGCATCCAGGACATCACCAACGCCATGGTCGAGAGCTTCAAGCTCAACGAGATCCTGCGGATGATCCTGGAGACGATGTACCGCGGGCTGGGGTTCCGGCGGGTGATCTTCTGCCTGCGTGATCCCAAGACCGAGACGCTGACCGGCCGCTTCGGCCTGGGCGAGGGTGTCGAGGCGGTGGTGCCGAGCTTCCGCGTGCCGCTGCGGGTCATGCCCGGCATGCCGGCCGACCTGTTCACGGCCATCTGCACCAAGGGCGTGGACACCCTGATCGCGGATGCCTCGCAACCCAAGATCGCCGAGCGGCTGCCGGCGTGGTTCCTGAGCGGCGCGAAGGCGCACAGCTTCCTGATCCTGCCGATGGCGCTGCGCGGCGCGCCCTTCGCGATGATCTACGCGGACAAGCCCGAGCCGGGCAGCGTGGTGCTCGACGAGAAGCAGCTCTCGCTGCTGCGCACGCTGCGCAACCAGGCCGTGATGGCCTTCAAGCAGGCGAACTGAGCCCGGCCCGCTTCGCGGGGGGGCACCGCCGCCGTTCGTGAGCGGCTTCACGGATCGTCCTTCCGGACAGGGCCGCGCCCCGCGAAACCTTGATATTTCCGGCCGAACCGCGCTGCCGGGCCCTCATGGCTTGTCACTGACGCGCCGCCATGCATCAGCCATGGCGACGACAGTCATCCATGAAGGGAAATCCAATGAAGCACGAATTGAAGAAGACGCTGGTCCTGCTGCCGCTGGTGGCCGCGCTGGCGGCCTGTGGCGGCGGCGGGGGCGACAGCAGCCCCGTCGACACGACCCGGAGCGCGGACGGCGCGGGCGCGGGCACCGGCCAGCCGGCCACCGACGGCGACACCAAGGACACGCCCACCACGCCTGCGGTGGTAGAGCTGTTCCACATCTCGCCTCGTGGCACGACCGCGCGCTACCTGCTGCTCGGCACCAGCCTGCAATCCACCGGGGCGCTGGAGACCCTCGAGCAGCAGCCGACGGGCGGCGTCGTGGCGATGAACGCCCACACGCTGACGGGCCCGGACCTGTCGGTGGCGGACATCGCCGGCGACGAGACCTTCGCGCAGGGCCGGTGGGCCAAGGGCACGGCGCTGGCCGCCGGCAGCACCTCGACCCTGGGGGGCGCGCGCAACGCCGCCTACCACTACGTCGTGCACCTCCCCGCGACCCATCTCCCTGCCGGCGGCACGCTCCGGTGCGATGCCGGCACGTTCACGCGGCCCACGGTCATCAGCAACCCCTCGGCGCCGGCGCTTGGTGTCGCGACGGGGTCGGCCGCGCTGAGCTTCAACGACGCGGGCGCTGTGGTCGACGTGTCGCTCACCGCGACCGCCGGTCACCGCACCGGCACGGTGTCGACGACCGGACGAACGATCGCACCCGGCGCCTCAGCCGTCACCGGGAACTTCTTCAGCCAGGGCGACGGGATGATGCTGACGCTGGGCGACAGCGGCAACGGCAAGTTCCGCATCATCGCGGCCTATGAAGTGACGGCGGGCGGCGATGCGGCCTATCGCGGCATCGCCACCTTCCTCTGCGCGCGATGACCCGCCGGGCGGGCCCCGTCGGCCCGCCTGCTCGATCGAAGCCGCGCGAGCATCGCCTTTGACATTTCCCTTCATTCCGCGCTCCAGGCGAGCGAGCAGCCCTCTTCATTCCGCGACTAACCGCCGCGCTGTGCATCCGCACGGCGACCACGAACATCAACGATTGGAGATCTCATGAAAGCTGGAATGACGAAAGCCCTGGCGGTGCTGCCGCTGATCGCGGCATTGGCGGCCTGCGGCGGCGGTGGTGGAGATTCGGGGACGGCCACGCCCGCGGGACTGCAGGGCACCGGCGATACCAGCCGCCCCAAGGTGAAGGCGGCTTTCGTGAAGGGCGCGACGGCGCGTTACCTGATGATCAGTTCGTCCGCGCAGAACGCGGGCCGGCTCGAGACCATCGAGCAGCAGACGACGGGCGAGGTCATCACGATGAACGGCAACGCGCTCAGCGGCATCGACCGCGCGATCGCGGACGTCGCCGGCGACGTGTCCTTCGCCATCGGACGCTGGACCCACGGATCGACCGTGATCGGCAGCAGCACGAAGACGCTTGGCGCGACCGGCACCGCCGTCCATTACGCGGTGTACAACGCGCCGGACGCGTTCCCCACGAGCGGGAGCTTCTCCTGCGACGCGGGCCAGTTCACCGTGCCCACCCTGGACGTCGCCCCCGGCACCGAGGTCGGGCAGGCCAAGGGCTCGGCCTCGCTGAGCTTCGACGCCTCGGGCGCGCAGCTGGATGCGTCGATCACCGTGACGCTGGCCGACGGCAGCGCCGGCACGGAATCCGCCACCGGTCGCAAGCTGAACTCGCCGACGACGATCACCTACACCGGCGGCATGCTGGGCGGCTCGTCCGGCCTGCAGCTCACCATGGCGCAGGGCCTGGATGCCAGCAAGCAGGCGGTGATCGTCGGGTATGTGGTGAAGGTCGGCGCGAGCAAGTACCGCGGCGTCGCGATCTTCAACTGCTCGAAGTGAGCTCGAAGTGAGCTCGAAGTGACCCCAAAGTGAGCCCGATGAGGCGGCGCCCGTGAGGGACGCCGCCACTGACGAAGCCGGCCTTGAGCCGGCTTCGTCGTTCGAGGGAGACAGGAAAGAGGGACGAGGGCTCAGCGGCGGGGGCCGTAATGACCCGGGATCCAGCGCCGGCCTCCGCCTCGCGTGTCCCAGTAGCCATCGATCCAGATCGTGCCGGTGACGGGCACGACTTCCGTATAGCCGGGGCCCCGGTCGTAGCCGTAATAACGATGCGCCGGGACCACGACGCAGCCGGTCAGGCTCGCGGCCAGCGGCGCGGCGGCCAGGGCGAGCAGCAAGGGACGAAATGTGCGCATGGGGAACCTCCAGCAGGTCTGCATGCGTTTGAGAACGTATCGCCGCGGTGCCCCGCTGACGCGCCGGGCGGGACATTACCGGCCCGACAACAAGTAACGGCGCGTGCCATAGACTGCGCCGATGCTGACCGTCCACCACCTCAACAACTCCCGCTCGCAGCGGGTCCTGTGGCTGCTCGAGGAACTCGGGCTTCCCTACGAGATCAAGCCCTACCAGCGCGATCACAGGACGATGCTCGCGCCGCCCGAGCTGCGCGCCGTGCATCCGCTGGGCAAGTCGCCGGTGATCAGCGACGGGGGCCTGGTGATCGCCGAGTCCGGCGCGATCCTGGAATACCTCGTCGACCGCTACGGCGAAGGCCGCTTCAAGCCGGCCGCCGGCACGCCCGAGGCGCTGCGCTACCGCTACTGGATGCATTACGCCGAGGGCTCGGCGATGCCGCCGCTGCTCCTCAAGCTGGTCTTCGACCGCATCGAACGCGCGCCCGTGCCGTTCTTCGTGAAGCCGATCGCCCGGGGCATCGCGGCGAAGGCCAAGGCGAGCTTCGTCCAGCCGCAGATTGACAACCACATGAACTACCTGGAAGCGGAACTCGGTCGAAGCCCCTGGTTCGCCGGCGCGGACTTCAGCGCTGCCGACGTGCAGATGAGCTTCCCGCTGGAGGCCGCGGCGCAGCGTGGCGGCGCTGTGGCACGGCAGCCGCGCATCACCGAATTCCTCCAGCGCATCCATGCCCGGCCCGCCTACCAGCGGGCGCTCGAGCGCGGCGGTCCCTACGCGCTGGCCTGAGCGGGCGGTCATCCCCTGGATGACGGATGCGCGGGGGAGGGGCGGGTGCCAGACTGCCGCCGTCCGGGTCCCCCCGGCGGGAGTGCGCCATGTCCTTCCTCACGCCCTCGCAGATCCGCACCGCCCAGGCGATCGTCAATCTCTTCGAGACCGGTCATGTGCTGGGCGACTACGGCCAGGTGACCGTGCTGGAGGGCGATCCGGGGCGGCTGACCTATGGCCGCTCGCAGACGACCCTGGGGTCGGGCAAGCTGGTCGAGCTGCTGCGACAGTACGCCGGCAACCCGGGCGCGCAGTTCGGGGCCGAGATCGGCGACTGGCTGCCGGCCCTGGCGGCGGCCGGTGCGGCGCTCGACACCGACCAGCGCCTGCACAACCTCCTGCGCGCCTGCGCTGACGACCCGGTGATGCGCGAGACGCAGGACCTCTTCTTCGACGAGCACTTCTGGCAGCCCGCCGCACGTGCGGCCGGGAAGCTGGGCATCGTGTCGGCGCTGGGCACGGCGGTGGTCTACGACAGCTTCGTGCACGGCTCCTGGGCGCGGATCCGCGCGGCCACCGATGCGCAGGTCGGCGCGACCGCGCAGGCGGGCGAGCAGGCCTGGATCGACGCCTACGTGCGGGTGCGCCGCCAATGGCTGGCCACGCACAGCATCGCGATCCTGCGCGGCACGGTCTACCGGATGGATGCGTTCCGGCGGCTGATCGACCTCGGCCAATGGGGCCTGCCCCTGCCGCTGGTGGTGCGCGGCGCCGAGATCTCGATGACGACGCTCAACGGCACGCCGCCCGGCTGCTACGACGGGCCGGCGCCCGGCAGCCGCGCGCTGTCGGTCCAGGCGCCACTGCAGCGCGGGCTCGACGTGCGGCGGGTGCAGCTCGCGCTGTCCGGGCTGGGCGCGGACATCAAGGCGGATGGCGTCTTCGGTGGCGCCTCGATGCGCTGCGTGCAGGAGGTGCAACGCGCGCGTGGCCTGCCGGCGACCGGCGTGGCCGACATCGCCTTCATCGGCGCGCTGCTCGGCTGAGGCGCGTCGCCATGCGCGCGCCGGCCGATCCGTCGCTGCGTCCGCGGGCCGGTCGGCCTCGGCGACGGTCCTGCGTGGCGCGTCCCGTGCCGCCCCGTCGCGCCGACGCGCGCCGGCGAGCACGGCCCGCGGTGGCGACCGCGTCTTCGGGTCGCCGAGCGGGGTGGCCGCGCTCGGCGGCGGGTCGACCCGCACGCCGGCCGTCACCGTGCCGGAGGAGCCGTCCGTCCCGCTCGTCACGATGGCGGCCGCTATAGTCCCGCCTCCTCCGCATTCCTGCCGGCGTCCGCCGGTGACCGTCGCCGTCCATGCCCATCGCCGACATCCGCGCGGCGATCGAGGCCGAACTGGCCGCGACGCCCGAGTTCTACGACTTCCGCGTGCTCCGCAGCGAGCCGGAAGGTGCGTGCTGGCGGGTGACGCTCGAGGCGGGCTACGTCTACGCCGAGGGCCAGCGGCCCGGGCAGGCGTCGGCGCAGACGTTGCTCGACGAGCGGCTGGAGGGCGCGTCCGCTTGGTGGGGTGCGCCGGCCAAGGGCGGCGCGAGCGTGCGGGCGGTGGTGGTCGAGGACGACCAGCTCGTGCTGCAGGACGCGAGCGCGCCGCCGCCGGGAGAGGGGCACCTGATCCGGATCTATCCGCCGCGCTTCCTGCAGGCCGTGGCCGACGCCTGGGGCGATGACGCCTGGGCGCGCCGCGCCGCGGACTGCTGGCCGGGCCTGTCCGCGCCCGCGGCCCATCCGGCCGGACCGCGCCTGGACGGCTCGCCGTTCCGCTGGTTGCGGCCGGCGCAGCGACAGGCGCTCGGCTTGGTTGCCTTCGAGGATGCCTTCCTGTGGGGACCGCCCGGCACCGGCAAGACGACGACGCTGGGCGTGCTGGTCGCCGAGTACCTGGACCGTTGCCCCGCGGCGCGGGTGCTGCTGCTGTCGACCACCAACCAGGCGGTCGACCTGGCGACGCTGGCGGTGGACAAGGCGCTCCAGAAGGGCCGCCGCGAGGCCTTGCGCGGGACGATCCGCCGGCTCGGCGCGCGCTTCGATGCCCAGGCCTATGCCGGTCGCGAGCACTTGATCCCGGCGCCCGGCACCCCGTCGCAGCAGGTGCTGCGGCAATGCCGGCTCGCCACGATGACGACGACGCGCGCGGTCTTCACGCTGAAGACGCTGCGCGACCTCGCATCACCCGATGCGCCGCCGGAAACGTCGACGGCGATGCCTCCCTTCGACCTGGTGGTCTTCGACGAGGCGAGTCAGGTCAGCCTGGCCCATGCGCTCGCGCTGATGCCGCTGGGGCGGGCGCGCCTCTTCGCCGGCGATCCGCGGCAGCTGTCGCCGGTGCTGCGCGGCGACGACCGGCTGGCGCGGCTCTGGCTGGGGCGGTCGCCGTTCGCGGCCCTGCCCGGCGGCGGGCAGGGCGGGGCCGCGGTGGCGATGCTCGACGAGCAGTCGCGCATGGCGCCCCCGATCGGCGCGCTGGTGAGCGACCTGTTCTACGACGGCGCGCTGCGCGTGGCCGAGGAGGCGTTGGCGTCGGCGGACTGGCTGGCCGCGCGCTCGCGCGCGCTGGGGGACATCCCGGCGGAGGTCCATGTGGCGGTGCGGCGCGTGACGCGGGAAGGCGGCTGGTCCGCGAAGGACCGCGGGCCGATCCGAAGGGAGTCGGCCGACGCGATCGCGGCCACCATCGCCGAGGCGCTGGCCAGCGGCGCCTGGGCGCCGCACGAGCTCATCGTGCTCACGCCCTTCCGAGCGCAGCGCGCGCTGATCCGGCAGCGCCTGGCGGCGGCGGGCGTCGACGACGGGGTGCGGGTCAGCACCGTGCACCGCGCGCAGGGCAGTGAAGCGCCGGTGGTGTTCTTCGATCCGGCCGACGGGACCCAGCCCTTCCTGCGCACGGACGAGGCGCGGCGCCTGCTCAACGTCGCGCTGAGCCGCGCGCAGGCGAAGGTGGTGATCTACCTGTCGCCGGCGGACCTGACGAACGAGGTGCTCGCGCCCATCGTCCAGCGCCTGCGGCTGGCCGGCGATGCGCGCGAGGCCGTGCCGCTGTCGACGCTCGCCCGGGCGGCGGACTTTCCCTTCAACACGCGCGGATTGCGGATCGCCGCGGGACGGCTGGTCGGCGAGGTCGATCGCATCGCCGCGGACGGCGCCCGCTTCTGGGTCATCCACGAGAAGAGCGGCAACGCGGTGGAGATCGATGCGGCGTTCTGGCGGGAGCGGGCGAGGCCGGTGTGAGCGCCCCATGAAAAACGCCCCGCGAGCGGGGCGTTTCGATCCAGCGGTCGGCCGGGGATCAGACCGGCACGCGGCGCAGCATTTCCACGCCGACGTCGCCGTTGGCGACTTCGCGCAGCGCGGTCACGCCGGGCTTGTTCTTCGACTCCAGCTTCGGCGCGTGGCCTTGGCTCAGCATGCGGGCGCGATAGGTCGCGGCGAGCACCAGCTGGAAGCGGTTCGGGATCTTGGTCAGGCAGTCTTCGACGGTGATGCGGGCCATGCGGGTTCCTGAGGGGACGGGGTTACTCGATGAGGTCGAGCGCGCGGAACACGGTCGACCGGTTGCGGCGCTGGGTCGCGTATTTTAGCCGCTGCGCCTGGACGATGGCCTTCAGGTCGAAAAGCGCCGTCTCGAAGACGGCATTGATGACCACGAAATCGAAGTGTTTCGCCTGCGCGACTTCCTCCCGGGCGGTCTGCATCCGCTTGGCGATCACCGCTTCCTCGGTGTCGCCGCGCCGGACCAGGCGCTGCTTCAGTTCCTCCCAGCTCGGCGGCAGGATGAAGATCAGCACCGCATGCGGGAACAGCTGCTTGATCTGCAGCGCACCCTGGTAGTCGATCTCCAGCACGACGTCGTCGCCATGCGAGATGCGCGCCTCGATCGCCGCGCGGGAGGTGCCGTAGAGGTTGTCGTGGACCTGCGCCCATTCGAAGAACTCGCCGCGGTCGACCATGGTCCGGAATTCCTCCGGGGTGACGAACAGGTATTCGCGGCCGTGCTGTTCCTGGCCGCGCGGCGCGCGCGAGGTGTGCGAGACGGAGACGCTCAGCTTGGCGTCCAGTTCCAGCAGCGCCTTGACGAGGCTGGATTTGCCGGCACCGCTGGGGGCGGCGACAACGAAGAGATTGCCCGGGTATTCCATCGCGCGATTTTATAGAGGACGGCGTGAAGGCCTCGACAGGCCGCCCGGCGGCGGGCCGCGGCGACCGCGCACTCGTTCACGCCGCCGCAGGCGCGGGCGCCGATCCGCAATACTGGCGCGATGCAGCAGATCGATTTCATGGAGAGCCCGGTCCTCGTGGCGCGGCAGCTCATCGGGTGGACGGTGCTGGTGGACGGTGTCGGCGGCGTCATCGTCGAGACCGAGGCCTATGACCAGGACGACGAGGCCTCCCATTGCTTCGTCGGCCTGACGCCGCGCAACGCGGCGATGTTCGGCCCGCCGGGGCATGCGTACGTGTACCGGAGCTACGGCCTGCACTGGTGCCTGAACTTCGTGTGCCGTCCCGAGGGCCACGGCGCCGGCGTGCTGATCCGCGCGCTCGAACCGACGCATGGCATCGACCGCATGGCCGAACGGCGCGGCACCGCGGTGCCGCGCCTGCTCGCCTCGGGGCCGGGGCGGGTCGGGGAGGCCCTGGGCATCGATCGCTCGCTGGGCGGGGCCTCGCTCGACGCCCCGCCGTTTCAACTGCTGCCGCCGTCGCGCCAGGCCGAGGTGCTTTGCGGGACCCGCATCGGCATCAGCAAGGCGGTCGATCGCCCCTGGCGTTTTGTCGCGGCGGGCTCGCGCTTCCTCAGCAAGCCGATGAAGGGGTAGGGCCCCGCACGCGCGTGGGAGGTCTTCATTGACCCAGAAAAAACACCCCGGACGTTGCCGTCCGGGGTGAATGAGTTGCGTGTGAGGGGACTCGCACGACAACCCCTGGAACTGCCTGTCCGCGTCGCTTCAGTCGGGCGCGCCGATGCTTTCGCCTGACGACTGCTTGAAACGCGAGCGGAAGGACCTCGAGAGCGAGGGCCGCTCCCTTCAGAAGCTGTACTGCGCGGACACCGCCAGGATGTCGCTGCCGACCTTGTAGGTCCCTTGCAGCGTGCTGGCAGAAGGCGAGGTGAGATTGACGCTGGTGTCCTTGATGAAGAGGTGGGTGAAGCCGATGCTGTAGGCGAGCTGCTTGCTTGCGCGCCAGGTCGCGCCGAGCGACAACCACCTGCGGCTCACATCGGGAACGCGCACATCCCGCACGGCATCGGTGACCGGCGTCTGGTCGTAGGCGAAGCCGCCTCGGAGGGTCCAGCCGTCGTTCAGCTTGTACTCGGCTCCCACCGAGTAGAACGACGAGTCGCGGTAGCCGAAGTCCAGCGTCTGATTCGGCAGGTTCGACGCGAAGTCCAGCACGACCTTGTCGAACTTGCTCCACTCGGTACGGGAGTAGTCGGCCATCACCGTCCATTGATCGTTCAGCCGCTGGCTGAGGCTGAGCGTCCACGAGGCAGGCATCGTCAGCTCGGTATTGACGGTGGTGTTGACGAAAGTGTTCGGTGCCGCGACGGAGAGCACGGCGTTCGCGGCCGCCGGGATCGTGAAGGTGACGTCCGCGCGCTTGGCCTTGTGCTTGACCTCCGAGCGATAGGCCAGGCCGATCGTGGTGCCTTCAGCGGGACGCAGCAGCGCGCCCAGGGTATAGCCCACTTCGGTGTTGTCTCCCTTGACGTCCAGATAGCCGTCCGCGCTGGTGGGCAGGAACCCGGGGACACGGGAGGCTGCCAACTGGGCGCCGAAGTCCACCGCGTTGCGGAGCTCGACATCCAGGCGTTCGGCGAATACCGAGACCCCGAGGGACAGCGCCTCGTTGACCTTGTAGGAGCCGGACACGCCAGCGTCGATGACCTTCAGCGAGGTCTTGACGCCCTGGTAGCGGCCGACCCAGCCATCGTCGTACTCGGTCTTGAATCCAAAGGGAGCGGTCACCGAGAAACCCAGATGGATCCGGTCCGTCAACGGCGAGTGGAAGTACAGCGACGGAATCGCCGCGGTCTGTCCCGCGTCGCCGCCATTGCCGCCGGAAAGCGGGCGTCCGAGCGCATCGCGGCCTGCGCCATTGAACTTGGCCGAGTAGTTCACGACCGCCGCATCCGCCTGGAAAAGGCGCCCGTCGAGCAGGGCCATGGCGGCGGGGTTGTTCGCGATCACGGAGGCATCGCCGCCTTCGCTGATCGAGCCCGCGAAAGCCCGACCTTGACCCGCCGCGCTTTGTTCCTTCAGCTTGAAGGCCGCGGCATGGCCCAGGGTGGCACAGGCCATCCCGGTGACGAACACGAGCATCGACTGCCGGTGATTCTTGCGGAACATCATCTTCTCGGTCTCCTCTTGCAGGGCTTCCCAGCCCGTCGATTGATGGGTAGATGCGCCCGATCAGCGCATTGAATGTTGAGCGTAATATAAAACGGCGGACCACGGGTTGGGGAGCTCAGTCCAATCCGAACCGTATGATTTCCGAGAACTGCGGGCTGGTCTGCGGGACCAGCGGACCGCACTCGAATGGTTGAGGGGGCTATGCGCTACGACTCGGAACACAAACAACGCACCCGCGAGAGGGTCGTGGCCGCGGCCGCGAGGGCGGTGCGGCTGCACGGCCCCGACAACATCGGGATCGCGGCGCTGATGTCCCAGGCCGGGCTCACCCATGGCGGCTTCTATGCGCACTTCGGATCCAAGGACGAGTTGATCCAGGAGGCGATCACCTTGATGTTCGAGGAGAGCGCCAGCACCCTGGAGGAATGCCTGGAGGGACTGTCCGCCGACGCAGGGTTGGCGGCCCTCATCGACCGCTACCTGAGCCGGGAGCACCTGGAGCAGCGAGACGCGGGGTGTCCCATGGCGGCGCTCGCCAGCGACCTGCCGCGCATGTCGTCCCCCGTTCGAGAAGCCTTCGAGCAAGGCGTGAAGAAGGCGTTGGAGGCCCTGGCCGCGTTGCTCCAGGAAGTCGGCTACGAACAGCCCCGGGAGCTCGCCCGCTCCGTCCAGATGGAGATGGTCGGGGCCCTCACCTTGGCGAGGGCCGTCCCGAACCCGAGCTTCGCCATGAAGGTGCTTGAGAGTTCCCGAGCCCAGATCCGCGCGCGTCTGCAGCTGCATTGACGCTCGTGCGCGTCCGGCCCGGACAAGCGACGATGCGCTCGCCCTGGCGGCACGCGGCCTGCAGGCCAAGTCGCGAGGTCGCAACGCCCATCCTGCAAGACATTACAGTTGCGCGCGCCCGATCTCCCACCCGCTCTGCGCCTTGCCTCGCGCAGCTATCGGGCCGCGGTCGCGCACCGAGGCGCGTCTCGGTGAATCGCTGACCTCATTCGCGGTATCGCCTCGATTGCGGAGCCTCCCAATCCTGTTTGCAATCGCCCACGTAGCCCATGTCGCAGGGCTCGATTCACAGGGAGAAAACAAGCATGCGAACTCGATTGATGGTGATCGCGCGTCATCAACTGCTGCGGGAGGCCCTGGCCTCCCTGATCCAGGAACAGGGCGGGCAGGAACTGGTGGCCCAGGCGGGCGACGGCCAGGAGGCGGTCCGGCTGGCCGTGCGGCTGCGCCCGGAAGTGGTGCTGATGGACATGGAGCTGCCCGGGCTCAATTGCGTCGACACGACGCAGCGCATCGTGGCGGCATCGCCCTCCACCCGCGTGCTCTGCCTGGCCGACGAGGAACCGCCGCATCGCATGCGCGCGGCGCTCGACGCCGGCGCCAGCGGCATCCTCGCCAAGGACAGCGGCGTGGATGAGCTGGTGCGCGCGATCGGTGCGCTCGGACGGCGCCAGTTCTACCTGAGCCCCTCATTGACCGAGGCCGCCGTCATCGCCTGCGCTCATCCGGCGGCCGCGCCCAGCGCCTTCGTCCGGCTCACGCCCAAGGAGCGCGAGATCGTGCAACTGCTCGCCGAAGGGCTGTCCACCAAGCACATCGCCGCGCAGCTCGGCGTCAGTCAGAAGACGGTGGCCTCGCACCGCGAGCACGCGGTCAACAAGCTCGGACTGCGCGGCCTGGCCGACATCACCCGCTACGCCATCCGGGAGGGACTCGCCCGTCCGTGACCGCTCAGGCACCGGGCCGGTCCGGCACGCCTGGCGTGCCCGGTTCGCCCGGCGTTCCGGGAGTTCCGGATGCGCCGGGTTCGTCCGGCGGGGCGGCCGCGCCGGACGCTGGCGCCCCCGCCAGCAGCTCGTCCAGCATCGCCGACAGCCGTTGCCGCGCCGCGTCGTCCGGCGCGGCCGCCAGCAGCTCGCCCTGCACGCCCATCAGCTGCCGAGCCAGCGTCAGCCGCGTCTGCATCGCCGACTGCCGCGCCTCGGCCTGCGAGTGGGTCCGCGTCTGCTCGACCAGTTGCTGGCGATCGGTGTCGAACATCGAGTCCACCGTGTCCACCAGACGTTGCAGCACCCGGTGGGTGAGGCGCGCGGAGAAGCCGCCCAGCAGCGCCAGCAGCGGGCGCTGCAGCGAGCCCGCGTTGTTCACGCTGTCCATCGGGATGAGCACCGCCAGCATCAGGCCCGACACCAGGCCCAGCCCGATGCGGATCCAGTACGAGGCGTCGTACAGCGGGTCGTAGGTGGCCCGCGAGACGTAGGTCTGGGCGGTGAACAGCGCCTGGAAGGTCGCGCCCAGGCCCGCGGCGGTCAGCAGCAGGGTGGTCACGGCCACCTGCTGGAACCCGTTGAGCGCCAGCAGGTCGGACGACAGCGCGGGCCCGTCGATCAGCGGCGACTGCGCGACCACCATGAACGCGACCAGGCAGCCGAAGGCCGCCAGCGTCAGCCAGCGCACGTTGCGCATCGGACCGAGCAGCGGCAGCGCGTCCGTGTCGCGCGCGGCGTGCATCAGCCGCAAGGTGCCCGGCCGCGCGGGCGCGACCAGCGCGGCCAGCCGCGCGTGGACCCGCGACAGCGTCTCCGGATCGCCCGCCGAGGGGGGCCGCGCGGCGGCGCCCGGCGCCGGCGCGTCGTCGCCCGGGCTCAGCGCCTCGAGCGCCGTGCGCATCAGCGCGGGCGGGACTTCCCGCCCCGTCGCCAGCGCGTGGCGCAGCATCGCGGTGATCTCGGCGCGCAGCTGCGCCAGCACCTGCAGGCGGTCCTGCGGCGCCGCCCCGGCGGGACCGGCCGCGCCGGATGCCGGGGAGGGCGTTGCGATGGCGGGCGGGCCGGCCACGGCCGTCAGCGCCGGGCGCTCATGGCGACCGCTTGGCCGGGGCCGCCGGCGCGACGAGGACCGGGCTGCCGGACGGGGCCTGGTCCTCGTACGAGTAGCCCGGCTGGCCGCCGGCCAGCGGCCGCAGCAACACGCGCCTGGCCTTGCCGCCGACGCTGGAGCAGTAGGCGGCCATGCCGCCCGAAGCCGTCCCGGCGACCGAGGCCGTGTACAGATGCCCCGCCTCCGGGACGTAGCCGTTGTACGCCAGCACGACGTGACAGCGGAGCTGCTCCTCATAGTGGACGTCGTAGCCGCCTTTGGCCTGCGGCGTGAGCGTCACCGGCACCAGCCGCGGCAGTTCGCCCGGCTTGGTCTTGAGCGTCATCCGGCCGGTGAGGGTTGCCGCCGGCGGATCCTCCGCGGCGGCGGACGCCGGCTGCGCCCAGGCGCCTGCGGGCAGCAACGGCGCGAACAGCAGCACCAGCGCGCCGGCCAGCGAGACGGACACCGAGACCGCGTAGGCGGCTGGCGCGAAACGTCCCGGGGCGGGACGGCGATTCTTCCGGAAAGCGATCATGGGATCTCCTGGGCCGCGTATCGCGGCAGTGTTGAAGACAGGGGTTGAAGTCAGGCCGGATCGGCCACGTCGGTCGAGGGCAGGTCGGTCGAGGGAACGTCGGTGACCTCACCGGGCTCCGCGGCGGAGCCGGCCCGGGACGCGCCGGCGGCCGCGGGCGCGGGCTCGTCGTGCGGCGCCGGGGCGGCCGCGGCGCTCGCCTGGCGCGGCGGCTTGGGCGCCGGCTTGCGCGCGAAGCCGACGTGATAGGCCATCCACTCGAGCACGACCTGGTGGTCGCCGATGCGCACCAGCGTGAAGCTGCGCTCCACCGCCAGCAGCGTGCCGCGCGGATGCGAGGCGCCGGACAGGCAGTCGTTGAGCTCCTCCATCTGGGCCTCGGTCTCCTCGCGCGTGCACAGCCGCGCGGGGTTGTCGCTCCCCACGACGAGGCGCTTGATGTACTTGACGTTGCTTTGATCGAACATGACGGCTCCGAGGGGCAGGCCCGCCCGCGCCCGGGCGCGGACGGACCTGCGTGGCGGGCGCTCGGGCCCGGGTCAGACGGCGGTCGGCGCGCCGACCTTGCGCGGCGCCACGGCGGACTGCAGGATGTCCATCACCCGCGCCAGGCCCTCGGGCATGCCGTCGTCAACGGCGTGGACCTCGACGTGGTACTTGGCCGAGTTGTCCGAGCTGCGCGTGTTCTCCTTGTGCGAGGACACCGAGCCGCTCACCGTCACCGACGCCTTGAAGGGGCCGAAGCCCACGCTGGCCGTGCCGGAGGCGGAGGCCTGCGCGCTGCTTTGCTCCTTGGACGCGAAGGACGACTTCACTTCCATGTCGAAGACGATGTCCACCTTGGTGATGCTCAGGTTGGGCACCTTGACGATGGCCAGCAGCGGCACGCTGAGTTCCACCTGCTCCTCGTAGAAGGTGCCGTCGGCGCTGTTGGTGTTGGCCGTGGGCCGCTTGAAGTTGAAGTTGACCTGGCGGGTCGCGCCCGGATTGCCGCTGGCGTCGGCGTCGAAACCGACGGTCTGGATGAAGTCGGCGGTCGCCTTGGCGAGCCGGATCTGCGCGTCGCAGGCGGCCGTCAGCGGCGAACCGATGAGTTCGCCCATGGGCAGACCCTTGTACTGGTCGGCGATGTTGACGAGATCGGAAGGCATTCAGTTCTCCTTGAATCGGCAGGGTCACGACGGCGCCACAACCGTTGCGGCGCCGGCATCGGCGGTGCCGTCCGCCGATCCATGGCGGGCCGGCGGCGGGCCGGCCTGGCCTCATAGCGTTTGCTGCGTGTCGAAGACGCCCTGCACCTGGTTGAGCTGGCCGACCAGGCGCGCGTGGCCTTCGGTGGGCTCGCAGCCCTCGACGCGCAGCACCACGTGCGCGGTGCTGCGCCGGCCCACGAGCGGGCCGCGGGTGTGGACCTGCACGCTCTTGCGCGCGGCGCCGGCCGAGCCCTGCCAGTCGCTGCCGGTGGCCGTGGGGCGGGCGCCGGGCAGCGCGTCGTCGGACAGCGCGCCCAGGTCGACGTCGAAGCGCATCTCGACGTCCTTGATCTTGAGCGCGTTGGCCGGCACCAGGCCGAGCAGCGGCGCGCGGTAGAGGTCCTCGGTGCCGGGCTCGGCGTCGGGCTGCATCGACGGCAGCCGCATGACGACGGTGCGCGGGCGGTTGTCCTCGTCGAAGTACTGGCCGAGCTTGGCGATCTGGTGCTGCTCGATGCGGTCCTGGGCATCGATGACGGCGCCGGCGAGCGCCTCGATGAGTTCCTTCAAGTCGACACGTGAGCTCATGGGAGGGTCCTTCCCTGCGGAATGGTTGGAGGTCGGTGGTGGAGGGCGGCGCGCGCGGGCGCGGTGCCGCGGGGCTCGGCGTCAGAGCACGGGGAAGGCGTTGACGCGGTTGAGCCAGCCCTTGAGGAACTTGCGCAGGTCGGGCTGCCGGGCGGCCAGGCGCTCGTAGTAGGCGATGCGGCGCGCGCGCAGGGCGCGGTAGGCGTCGGTGGGGTCGATGCGCTGCAGCGCCTGCGCGGTCTGCGGGCCCCAGGCGCCATCGGGCTTGATGGCGGCGCCGCGCTCGGCCAGCAGCTCCTGCAGCTCGCGGATCGCGTGGCCGCCGGCGTTGACGTGGAAGTCCACCAGCATCTCCGCCAGCGGCTGCAGCGCGATGGTGTCGGCGTCGACGGCGTCCCAGTACTTGAGCTTGTAGAGGCGGCCCGCGTCCGCCTGGCTCAGCCGCTTGAGCGCGTCGAGGCTGGTGTCGGTGAAGCCCGCCGACGGCCCCAGGCCCTGGAAGGTCTTGAGCGTGATGCCCATGTTGGTCGGACCGCCCGGGTCCTTGGGGTCGTTGACGTAGCCGCCCTCGAAGCGGAGCAGGGTCGGCAGGTACTGGTTGAAATCGGCCATGTCATGGCACCTCAGGGTTGGGATCGACGAAGGTCCGGACCGGGGCGGCCGGCAGCGCCGGAAGACCCGGCGGCATGGCGTCATCGTTGGCAGGTGCGCGCGACAGGGGCAGCGGCGGGATGCCGCGAGCGCGTGGTGGGAATGGCCGAGAAGGCCTCGGCAACTTGGAGGGCGTGTGTGGGAGGGGCGCCGATTTCGCACGTGGGCGCGGCGGCATCGAATGAGGGCGCATCCGGAGCCGGATGCGTTCTCTTCCACCTCATTCAAGGAGAAACACCATGCCCACACTTGTGAACATCACCGCAGCCACCCCGACCGCCGTGCAGATCTGGGGCTTTCACGGCAGATGCACGGTCGATCACGTGGCCAAGGCGGTGGAAACCATCGCCGCGGGGCTGCGCGGCGAGGGACACACGATCCACATCATGTCCGGCACCCACGGCCGCTGCAAAGGCCAGGTCGGCGCCGTCGCGAAGCGCGAGGAGAAGTTCGCCGTCGAGGATCGGGCCCTGGCCAATCCGACGACGGCGGACGGCAAGACGGTGCGGCTGGACGTGCACGACTTCAACACCGCCGACCTGTCGGACCCCGACCTGTCGGATGTGGGCCCGGATGGGGTGGCGATGCATAAGCTGAACGCGGAGATCGCCGCCTCCAAGACGGGCGCTGACAGCAACAACACTTTCCTGCTGGCGTATTGCTGCAGCGCGGGCACGCCCTCCTGACCACCGTCGGCTCACGCTGCTCCCGGGGCCGTGCGCACGTCGGCCGCTGTTCCATCATGAGCGGCGGCCGGTCGCGTTCCGAGGCGAGAGCAATTCCAGCAAACGACCTTCGAGCGCGCCCATCGCGAGCCCCCAAGAATGTGCGCCGGCCACTGCTACCCGCCTCGCTGTCACTCGTTGACGCGTCGTTGCAGCTCAGCGGCTGGACACAAGTGCTGAAATGCCGAACTATCGCGGGCGCAGAGTTCCGAGGGGATTGGACATGGTCCTGGGATTGAACCCGCGTTCGTTTACTGAGGTGCTGCTCGCGTGCACGCCATCAGCGAGTTCCTGAGAGATCAGGCTGCAGCCCTCCGGCGCATCGCCGGTGCGACGCGCGGCGACATGAATGTCGAGGACGTCAAGCAGGAGGCTTGGCTCGTTGCGGCCGACATTGAGCAGCGCCGCGGTTACCCGGTTGACTTCAGCGATCCTGGCGATCAGGACTCCGTGCTGAAGTGGCTCTACTGCAAGCTCGTGAAGTTTGCCGAGAAGCAGATGCGCTGCGCCATTCGCATCGACAAGGACTGGGACCAGGAAGACGCCGACGTTGCGGCAGGTGCCTTGGCGCGCTTGCTCACCTCGCCACTGGATTCCGACCCATTGGTTCGACTGCAGCAAGCCGAGGACGAGGTCGACTATTCGAAGATCGTCCGGCACAGTTACTCGGAGGCGTCGGCCTACGTGCTGCTGCTAATGAGGTTTGACTGGGACGTCGAGGCACTCGCCTCAGACTTGCGAGTCGCCGTCCAGACCTTGCGCAAGCGCTTGAAGTCGTGCGGCATCAGGGCCAAGGTTCAACCGTCGCTCTTCGATGGTCTGGCTGTCATCGATCCCGCTTTCGAGCCACGTCGAGCCCGTCGATTCAGTATCCGCCGCTTTGTCGAGGCAGTCGTCCACCAGCGATGCTGGCGCTTCGGCTGAACGGCCTATGTCAAGCCGAACGCCTCTTGGTCGACGAAGCGGCCATGCAGGCGCATCGCCGGCAGCAATTCCTGGTCGGCGTAGCCGCAACCCGTCTCGCCGGGGTCGACCTGCAGACCCTTGGATGCCTGATCCGGCAGATGCCCGCCTTGGGGCAGCAAGCGCGTCAGGGCGCGATAACCAGGGTGCCAGGCGCCCGCGCCGGGGAAGACCTCGCGCAGGCTGGCAAGGATCTGCATGCCCGCGAAGTCGAGGTCACCGAAGAAGCTGACAGGCACCTGCGCCGCACCGAAGAGCCAGGACTCGACGGCTGACAGGTCCCCTCCGGCCGATGGCATGCGCAGATACAGGCGAGAACCCGAACGCGAGCGCAGCCGCCGTGCGCTGCCGCGGAAGCCGGCGGCATAGACGAGCAGGCTGCGGTCCCAGGCGGGAGCACGCATGTCAGCCATGTGCTCGAAGGTCACGAGGTTCTCGACGAAGAGCACGTCCGTGAAGCTGCCGTCGCCTGGCAGCGCCAGCAGGAGCTGTATCGGCGGTTCGGAGAACTGCCCCGGGACGGCGCCCAGCAGGCGCAGCAGCTCATCCCGGCTGTCCAACAGCTTGGATCGCCCCTGAAACACGCGGGCGGACGCCTCGCGCAGCGCCATGGACCGCCCAGAGCGGCACAGGCCGATCAACGCGGACAGGCTGCGCGTGGCCTCGTCAAGCGAAAGCCCTTCCAACTGCGTCATCGGGTTGCGTGCCAGGTAGTCGAGGACCATCCGCGGGTCGTTGGGCACGATCGACGTTGATGCCGCCGCGGTTGCCCATTGCATCGCGAGATGCTCCAGCCACTGCCGCTGCCAGCGCAAGGCCTGGGGCGTGTAGCCGGCCCAAGCGGCCAACTCATCGAAATTGCGAAGCTCGAGTCTTGGCTTGCGATCGGTGAAGCTGGAGAACGCGCGCGGCGGCTCGATCTGCAGGCCGACCCAACCTGTTTCGCAGAGGTCATCCAGCAGCATGATCAGCAGCTGCAACTGGTCGGCGTGGGCCGCGGCGTGCAGTTCGGGTGCGGTCTTGCGGTCCAGGGGCAGGCGCACGGGGCCTTGACCGGTACTGCGCTCGGCCTTGGCGAGCAGAGCCATGGCCAAACGCTGGATGAACGGGTGGACCGCAAGCATTGCCGTCATACCCGATTCGCATCCCAATCCTTGCGGGCGGTCTCGCGGGCCTGTGCCGCGTGTGCGTCCCACAGGCGCGCCAAGGCATCACGGTGCAGTGTCTTTTCCTGTACCTCGCTGATAAACAGCTCCTGACCGTCTCGCCGCGCTAGCACCTTGGAGAAGGTGAACTCCTTCTCGAACTCCGGTTTCACCGCGCCGGACTTCGAGGTCGGCATCGCAACGACCAGTTGGAGACCCAGCGTGCGCGACAGGAATTGCAGCACGCTGCGTGAACGCGACTCGTCCATCTTCGAGAACGCCTCGTCGCTGAGCATCAGCCGCAGTGCCGGGGCCTCGCGCCGTTCCCGCCCGAAGTGGCCCAGTGCATGGGCAAGCACCGCCGAGCGCACGACGTAGAACGGGGTCTCCAGTTCGCCGCCTGAGCCCGTGCCCCAGGTGGAGAGCCGGGTCGTGCCGACCGGGCTGGTGCGCATGATGTCGTATCGGCGGTAGTTGCGGTAGTCGGCAATCTCCTTGAGCGCTCGTTCGCTGGCGCCCTGGTCGTTGGCCAGCAGCAGGCGGCGAATCTCCTGCGCGGTGGCGCGTTGCTCGTCGCTGAGACGGGTCGACTCGAAGATCGAGCCGCGATCATGTTCCAGCCCTTCCACCGCGCCTTCGACCGCGTCGAAGAATTCGCACACCTTCTGCATGCGAGGGATCCAGTCCCATTCCAGCTCGAAGCTGTCGTTGCCGAAGCGGATGCCCTTGAGGTGGCGGTTGAGCCGGGACAGCGTGTTGGCCCCCTGTTTCACATCGTCGCGCACCTTGAAGCAGAAGCTGCTGGTGAAGACGTGGTTGAAGCTCGCTTCAGCCTCCTGCAGAGACCGAGCGTTGTCGGCCAGGCCGATGGCGCGCTGCCGCCGGGATTGCTCCGCGATGGCGTTTCGGGTCTGGAAGACGGGCGGCAGCAGTTCCTCGATGCGGTCGATGCTGCGCGGCGGGTCGCTCCAGGCGAAGCGCTCGCTGTCATCGCGCGCGCCGCTCAGGTAGGCGGCAACCGCCTGCTGAAGCTCGCGAAGCGTGCGCGGCAGGTTCTCGCGCAGCGTCTGCACGCGGTGACGCAGGGCGTCCAGGCTGGTCTCCGCCTCGGCTGCCAGCGTATGGGCATCGGCGATCAGTTGAGCTTCGGTGGCCAGCTCCGGCGTGGCGCCGGCGAAGCGAGCGGCCCACACGGTGGCGTTCGTCACCGCGATCTCCAGCTCCGGCAGCCGTTGATCGAGCGCTCCCTCACGGCGAAGCAGATCTGCCATCTCTTTCTTCCCGGCGCCGATCTGCTCCACTTCTTCGTCGCGCTGGTGCTTGATCTCGTCAATCTTCTTGCCCAGTGAAACTCGTTCGGCTTCCAACCCTTCGATGGAAGACAAGTCCAGCGCCTTCAGCGCCTGTTCGGCAGTTGCATGCTGCGCTTGGCTCTCGAGCACGGCCAGCAGCAGAGGCGACAACGGCGTGAAGGCCGCACCGCTGAACATGCGCGCGACGGCCTTCAAGGACTGGTCGAGCACCTGCAGTGCCCGCATGTCGCGCGCCAGCCGCGAGAGTTCCTCCTCGCACCACTGGCGCCGGCGTTGCCGCGCCGCTTCGCCGAAAGCGAGGTCGCTGTCCGGCGCGCGGCAGGAGAACATGCCGTAGCCCCGGCTGCCCAGGCCTTGCTCCATCAGGCCCTGCGGGGTGCGGGCGAGTTCTTCTTCGCTGTCGACCTTGCGCACGCGGCCGTACTGCGCCATCAGGAAGGCGTTGGCGACAGGATGCTTGCACACCAGCTCGTGCAGCACGGCGCGGGCTTCGAGCTGGCGGCCTTCGGTGTCTTCCATGGCCTTGCGGCCTTGCACGACCTTGGGCGAGCGCACGGGGAAGCGCTGCTTCACGAGCCGTGCACAGCGCGCCTCGTGCCCCGCCTCGACGATGATCGCGAAGCGGTCGCCACCCATGTAGCCCTCGATGGCGTTCTGCCACGTGCTGCCGGACCGCGGTTCCACCAACTGGGCCAGCAGGTGCGGGCGAGCCTGCGGCAGCTCGCGCTCGATCAGAGCCACGGCCTCGTGGGTGTCGCGCGGGGCCACGCTGCGACCGGCCTGCAGCTGTCGCAGCTCCGCGTCGCGCTGCTCCGCCTCGTCCTTCAAGTTCTTCATGCGCGCACCCGCATCGGCGAGCGCCTGCACGACGGCCGCCTGCACCGACCCGTCGCCCTCGTGGATGCCGCGTTGCAAGGTTGCCAGGCTGGCGTCGAAGGCTTCCAGCTCGAAGGCGGGCAGTTCCACATCGAGCTGGGCCGGGCGAGCGTAGGCCCGGCCCATGTCCGGCCACGGTTTCAGCACACTTGAAGCGGCCGGTCGCAGCGTCTGCACGGCGTCGCCCAGCGCAGGCACGGTCGACAAGTCGAGCGCCAGCAACTGCTCCAACTGCGACGCCATGGCGCCGATGCCGCGCGCCGCCTCCTGCACGCGGGTCCAGTGCAGGCGGAACTGGTCGGATTGCAGTCGGATCTGGTTCTCCAGCGTGTCCTTCTTCTGGGCCACCTCGCTGCCCGACAGGCGCTGCTTCACCGCACCGAGTTGCTCGCGCAGCTCGGTGTCCTGGGCGTCGAGCGAGGCCAGCCTCTCGGCTGACTGGCCTTGCCTTCTTTCCTGCATCGCAATCTGACGCTTCACCGAGGCCAGTTCGTCGTGCGCCTCGCTGTGCATGCGCAGCGCGTGGGCGATCGTGGTGACGACGAAGCGGCGAGCTTCCTCGAGCACGGCGTCGGCCCGCTCGCCGGCGGCGTCGAGCCGATCGAGGTTGGCCTGCAGGCGCTCCGCTTCGGCTTTCAGTCCAGCGATGGAACGCATCAACTCGCGCATCTTGTCGAGATCGCGGCTGAAGTCGTGCGGCTCCAGGATCTCGTCACGCACCAGGTCGTTGACGTTGCCCAGTTCCTTGTAGGCCATGGCCTTGACGATGGACTTGGCCGCGCGCACGGCTTCGTTCTCGCCCACCGCCGTCTTGCCCATCAAGGCGCCGTAGAGGTGCTGCAGATAGCCGCCTTTGTCGGGGAAGCGCTGGACCACGGTTTCCTTGCCGGCTTGCAGACGGTGCTGCAACTGCAGATACAACTCCTTGAGCGGCAGTGGCGCATCACCCAGGGCTTCTCCGCCGCGCCGCGCCAGATCCTTCAGCGACAAGGCGCGGCGCACGATGAAGAACTGGGGCTGGCCCTGCAGCACGGCTCGCCGGCCCTCTTCAAAGGCCTCCACGCCGACTAGTGCCGTGAAAGGAGGCGCCTGCTCCTCCGAGCTCTCCGAGGGCTCGAACACGATCCCCACGTAGCTGGTCGAGCGCGTGCGCAGGAACACGCCGTCGGCCTGCTGGCCCAGGGCATAGGCCGCCAGCGTGCGCGGCTCCTTGCCGCCGCGACGGCTCTGCGTGGATTCGTCCTGGCCGATGTTGAACTGCACCAGGTGCTGGTGCGCGGCCGTCAGCAGGGTCTGGATGGCGTCGAGCAGCGTGGACTTGCCCGACCCTGATTCGCCGGTGAGCAGCACGGTGTCGGCGAAGACCCATTCGCGGTCTTCGAGCGAACCCCAATGCCACGTCAGGAGCCGGCCGATCTTCACGGTGAATCGTCCTGATGCGGCGCGGCCGGTGCCGCTGACGCCGGCACCTTGCGGCCGGCCAGCCGCAGTGCGTCGTCCATTGCTTCATCGCTCACGAAGCTCATGACAGGCCGCAACACCGCGAGGCCCATCTGCATGTCGCCAGCATCGTCGCCCTCCACGAAGTGAACGACACGGTGCTTGCGCAGGTCGCGCAGCAGCGCCATGCGCTCGGTGGCCGAGTTCGGCAGCCGGTGCGCGAGCAGCGATACGACGGCCTGCGACAGCTCCTCGAGGCTGATGGCCAGCCGTTCGTCAACCAGTGGCCGCCGGCCGGTGAGCGCTTCGGTGTAGAGAAAGCGCAAGGCGATGACCGCGGCCACGAAGTCGCGCGACAGGCGGGCGCGCAACCGCTTGACGCCATCTTCGTCATCCTCGCCGCCACCTTCGCCCGGTGGGTACAGGCGCAGCAGCCTGGCGTCGGGATCGTGCACCAGCACGAAACCCATGCAGCCGAACCATTCGCGCAGCAACTGCTCGCACTGCAACGCGTCGTCGTAGTGCCGAGCATCGGGCTGCGAGTAGTCGCGCCAGATCACGCCGGTGGCCAGCAGCCGACCGGCCAGTTCTGAAAAACGGGCCGGCTTTACATTGCCGGCGCCTTCGGTGGCAAGCCGTTGTTCGATGAAATGAGCGAGCGATTGCGTCATCGGGACGGGGGTTCGGAAGCGTCGATGGCCGGCGCATCCAGCACATAGTTGTCCGCCGCGAAGAACTCGTTGCGCAGCTGCTCGCCGGTCCTGCGTGCGCGCACGCGCAGCTGGCGACCTTCAGTCGAACGCGCTGCCCCTACGGCGTGCAGCACGCGCACGGCATCCGCTGCATTCTCGACGGGCAGGGTGTCCAGGGCGATAGGACCTCGCTCCAGCAGGGGCAGCAGGCCGCGCAGCACATCGCGGTCGCTGAAGGTGAACGCCGCGGCCTCAGCGCGCCGCAGGACGGCGGATAGCCGGCTCTCGTCATCCACTACGAGCGGCGATTGCACGGCATGGCCTGCCTCGCGGTCACGCACCGTCCAGCGAAGCACACCGCCAGGCAACCGGGTCTCGCTGGTCGCCAGGCGCTCCCCCAGTGCATCCAGCAGGGCCTCGCGCTGCGTTTGCGGCCGCTCCTTCAGCCAGGCCATCGTGCGGCCCAGCGCCGATTCGGCGCCATAGTCCAGCGACAGCGCTTGCCGCAGCAGGCTGGTGAAGCGGCGCACGTAGTTGTTCATTTCCGAGCGCAGCATCGGCAGCTTGAGGCTGCACGCCGCTTCGACCATGTTCTCGATGCGGTCGCACAGCCACAGCAGCGGGCTGCGCCCTTGTACTTCCTGCTCCAGCCACGGAGCTCGCTGAAGCAGGTGGCCATCGGCCAGAGCGCGCAGTTCGCCGTCCAGTGCGCGCACCTGGTCCAGTGCCTCGATGATCTGGCCCCGGTGGCGCTCGGCCGAGTCAGCCACCAGGCGCACCGCGTACTCGCGCATGAAGCGCTTTTCGATGAAGTCGTTGAACTCGTCCCATGCGACCTTCTGCGCCAGGGCCTCGCGAGTGAGGCTCTGAATGAGATGGCGGAAGTACTCGATGTCGTCTTGCAGATCCTGCACAACGCGGCTGGCGAATTCCTGAGCATCCAGCAGTTCGTCTGCGTCTCGCGTGGCGATGAAAGCGGCCAGCGCCTTGCGCGCCGAGCGCATGTTGCGCTGGCGCGTCTTGGTGCGTGAGTCGTCGAGGTTGGCGAAGGTTTCGCTGAAGGCCCTGCCGGCGCGGCTGAGCTTGAGCGTGGGCTTGAGATCGATGGGGTCGCGGTAGTCCTCCAGCCAGCCATGCTCCTTGAGTTTGCGCAGCAGTTCGCCTGCGTAGGCGCGTTCTTCCTCAGGCCGCACCGGTTGTCCGGTGTCGGAGGCCAGTGCGCGCAGCTTGGGATCGGCGAGGGCACGCAGGATGACTTCGAGCACGATGTCGCGGGTCAGCGTTTCTGCATAGTCGGCGTTGGCCCCGTGCACCCGCTCATGCAGCGCGCGCAGGACGGCCGCACAGAGCTCGCGGTTGTCGTGCGTGAGCGGGCGGAAGAAGTGTTCGCGGGGTGGGGCGAAGAACTGCATGGGCTGCGCGATCAGTTGCTTCTGGCCGCCAGAGGTCACTCGATGTTCTGCACCTGCTCCCGCAGCTGCTCGATCGCCACCTTCATTTCCACCGAGATGTTGGTCAGCTCGATCGCCACCGCCTTCGATCCCAGCGTGTTGGCCTCGCGGTGCAGTTCCTGCATCAGGAAGTCCAGCCGCTTGCCGATTTCGCCGCCCTTCTTCAGCAGGCGCTCGACCTCGTCCAGGTGAGCGCGCAGCCGCGTCAGTTCCTCGGCGACATCGATGCGGAGCGCATACGCGGCCGCCTCGTTGATCGCGCGCTCCTGCAGCGTCTGCTCGGAAATCGTCTGCGCCGCGCCCGTGGCGCTCAGCGCCTCCTGCCAGCGCTCGAGGAAGCGCTCGCGCTGACGCTGCACGGCGGCGGGGATCAGCGGCTCGGCCTGTGTGGCGAGGTCCCGCAAAGTGGCGACGCGCTGCTTCAGCATCGTCACGAGCTTGGCGCCTTCGCGCTCTCGCGCCTCGAGGAACCCCTTGATGCACTGGCGCGCGGCGTCGAGCACCGTCTCGTCGTTCGCGGAGGCGCCGGTCGTGCCGGTCTTGCACCAGTTCAAGGCCTCCTGGACGCTCAATCCCTGCGCCTTCGGCAGCCAGGTCTGCACCTGCGATTCGAGTCGCGCGAGCCGGTTCAACTGCTCCGGCTGCGGGTTCGGCCAGGAACTGTCGGCATCGCGCTGCGTGTTGATGCGCAGCTCGATCTTGCCGCGCTTGACGCTGCCCGAGACCAGTTCGCGCAGCGCGGGCTCGAGCGAGCGCAGCTCGTCGGGCATGCGGAAGCTGAGGTCCAGGAAGCGGCCGTTCACCGAGCGCGCCTCCACCGTGACCGCCGGCGTGGCGGCGGGGCTAGGGGTTTCGCCGGAGTTCGCGGGTTGTGCCGTGGCGCTGGCATAACCGGTCATGCTGTAAACTGGCATCAGCTATCGGTAGAACAATCGAAACCGCGATTATGTCAAAGCCGAAACCGGCGCCCTTGCCCGCAGGCACGGTGGTGGGGGGCTATCAGATCATCAAAAAGCTGGCTGCGGGTGGATTCGGCGTCGTGTATTTGGCCGAAGACCCCGACCATCATTTGGTGGCGCTGAAGGAATACCTCCCCTCGTCCCTTGCAGAACGATCCCCCGGCGAACTCACGCCTCGAGTGAAGCCTGAAAAGCAGCCCCTGTACCGCCTGGGGCTGCGGAGCTTTTTCGAGGAAGGCCGTTCCCTCGCGCAAATCTCGCATCCGAGCGTCGTCTCGGTGCTGAATTTCCTGCGCGAGAACGAGACCGTCTATATGGTCATGAATTACCTGCAGGGCGATACCTTGCAGGATTTCATCGTGACCGCGCGCGATTTGAAGCGCGACAAGGTGTTCCGCGAATCGACCATCCGGTCGCTCTTCGACGAAATCCTCAAAGGCCTGCGCATCGTGCACCAGCACAAGATGCTGCACCTGGACATCAAGCCGGCCAATATTTTCATCACCAACGACAACAAGGCGGTGCTGCTCGATTTCGGCGCGGCGCGCGAGGTGCTGTCCAAGGAAGGCAACTTCATCCGCCCGATGTACACGCCGGGCTTCGCCGCGCCGGAGATGTACCGCCGCGACGGCTCGCTGGGCCCGTGGACCGACATCTACGCGATCGGCGCCTGCATCTATGCGTGCATGCAGGGCTACCCGCCCAACGACGCGCCGCAGCGCCTGGAGAAGGACCGCCTGGGCCTGTCGCTCTCGCGCCTGCGCAACGTGTATTCCGACAACCTGCTCGAAGTGACCGAGTGGTGCATGTCGCTGGACCCGCTGACCCGTCCGCAGAGCGTCTTCGCGCTGCAGAAGGAACTGTCGCGCGAGACCGAGCGCCGCTACACCAAGCTCAGCTTCAGCGAGCGCCTCAAGCTGCAGCTGGAGAACCTGAAGACCGGGGCCAAGGCGTGAAGTTCTCCGTCTACCAGGTGAGCCGCCGTGGCGGCCGGGAGAAGAACGAGGACCGGATGGGGTATTGCTATACCCGCGAGGCCGGCCTCTTCGCACTGGCCGACGGCATGGGCGGTCACCCGGACGGCGAGGTCGCCGCCCACCTCGCGTTGCAGAACGTGGCCGCGCTCTTCCAGCGCGACGCGCAGCCGGTGATCAAGCAGCCCTCGCAGTTCCTCGAGACCGCCGTGCTGCTCGCGCACCAGCAGTTGCTGGCCTACGCCCAGCAGCGCGGCATGACCGACACGCCGCGCACGACCATCGTCGTCGGGCTGATGCAGCAGGGCCAGATCTGGTGGGCGCACTGCGGCGACTCGCGCATGTACTTGCTGCGCGATGCCGAGTTGATCGCCCGCACCCGGGACCATTCCTACAGCGAGCTGCAGGAGGCGCTGGGCCGCCATGCGGCCGGCGCGGAGCGCTTCAATCGCCATGTGCTGTTCACCTGCCTGGGCAGCCCCGGCAAGCCGATGATCGACGTCAACGGCCCGGTGCTGCTGCAGAACGGCGACCGCATGCTGCTGTGCTCGGACGGGCTGTGGAGCTCGGTCAGCGACGTGGACATCCTGCGCCACCTGTCGGACAGCCGCTCGGTCGGCGACGCGGTGCCGGAGCTGGTCGAGCAGGCGCTGCGCCAGGCCGGCGCGCGCAGCGACAACGTCACCGCCCTGGCGGTGGAATGGGAAGGCGAGGGCGATGCCCCGGACTCCATCTCCACCCAGGACCTCGACGACCAGGGCTTCGCCTCCACGATCCAGGGCGCGACCCAGGACGTGCAGCTCGACGAAGCCGAGATCGATTCCGCCGTGCGCGAGATCCAGGACGCGATCCGCAAGGCCGGCAAGAAGCCCCACTGAAGGAATTCCCCATGAGCAGCACTGCCAGCCGCCCGAATGGGCGCGCGGCCGACGCCCTGCGTCCGGTCCGCATCACCCGCCACTACACCCGCCACGCCGAGGGCGCCGTGCTGATCGAGTTCGGCGACACCAAGGTGCTGTGCACCGCCTCGGTCGAGGAGAAGGTGCCGCCGCACAAGCGGGGCAGCGGCGAGGGCTGGGTCACCGCCGAGTACGGCATGCTGCCGCGCGCCACGCACACCCGCAGCGACCGCGAGGCCGCCCGCGGCAAGCAGTCCGGCCGCACGCAGGAGATCCAGCGCCTGATCGGCCGCGCGCTGCGCGCGGTGTTCGACCTGTCCACGCTGGGTGAGCGCACGATCCAGATCGACTGCGACGTGATCCAGGCCGACGGCGGCACTCGCACCGCGGCCATCACCGGCGCCTACGTGGCCGCGCATGACGCGGTGACCTGGCTGCTGGCGCAGGGCAAGATCGCCGCCTCGCCGCTCAAGGACGCGGTGGCCGCCATCTCCGTGGGCATCCATGAAGGCCAGGCGCTGCTGGACCTCGAGTACGTCGAGGACTCCGCCTGCGACACCGACATGAATGTGGTCATGACCGGCGCGGGACACTTCGTCGAGCTGCAGGGCACCGCCGAGGGCGTGGCCTTCACCCGCGCCGAGGTCGACGTGCTGCTGAACCTGGCCGAGAAGGGCATCCGCGAGCTGCTCGTCGCGCAGCGCGAGGCCCTCGGCCTGAAGTAAATCCCGTTCCCGATTGGAGCAAGCGATGAAGTTGGTCCTGGCCTCCAACAACGCGAAGAAGCTGAAGGAACTGCAGGCGCTGTTCGAGCCGCTGGGCATCGAGCTCGTCACGCAGGGCAGCTTCGGCATCCCGGAGGCGGAAGAGCCCTTCCACACCTTCGTCGAGAACGCGCTGACCAAGGCGCGCCACGCCGCCAAGGCCAGCGGCCTGCCGGCGCTGGCCGACGACTCGGGGCTGGCGGTCGAGGCGCTGGGCGGCATGCCCGGCGTGCTGTCGGCGCGTTACGCGACGCTGTTCGGCCGCGAGAAGAGCGACGCCGAGAACAACCGCGTGCTGCTCGAGAAGCTCGATGGCATCGAGGATCGGCGCGCCCGCTTCGTCTGCGCGCTGGTGGCGGTGCGCTCGGCCGATGATCCCGAGCCGCTGATCGCGCTCGGCCGCTGGCAGGGCGAGATCCTGCGCGCCGAGCAAGGCGAGGGCGGCTTCGGCTACGACCCGCTGCTGTTCATTCCCGAGCTCGGCCAGAGCGTCGCGGCGCTGGGCGCCGAGACCAAGAACCGGCTGAGCCACCGCGCGCTCGCGTCGCAGGACCTGCTGCGCCAGATGCGCGAGAGCTGGCACCTGGGCTGATCCCGTGGCCGACATCATCCGCATGATGCGGCCCGGCACGCTGACGCTGTCGGCGCTGCCGCCGCTGTCGCTGTACGTGCACCTGCCATGGTGCATCCGCAAGTGCCCGTACTGCGACTTCAACTCGCACGAGTACCGCGACGGGCGCGAGCTTGATGTCGACACCGCGCGCGCCTACCTGGCCGCGCTGCGGGCCGACCTGGAAGCCGCGCTGCCGCTGGTCTGGGGCCGGCCGGTGGTGTCGGTTTTCATCGGCGGCGGCACGCCCAGCCTCTTCGCGCCGGAGCAGATCGCCGAGCTGATCTCCGACCTGCGCGCCCGGCTGCCGCTGGAGCCGGGCTGCGAGATCACGATGGAGGCCAATCCCGGCACCTTCGAGACGGACCGCTTCGCCGGTTTCGCGCAGGCCGGCGTGACGCGGCTGTCCATCGGCGTGCAGAGCTTCGACGACCGCAAGCTGCAGGCGCTGGGCCGCATCCACAGCGGCACGCAGGCGCGCGCCGCGATCGCCGAGGCCGCGCGGTCCTTCGGGACCTTCAACATCGACCTGATGTACGCGCTGCCGGAGCAGACGTTGGCCGAGCTCGACGAGGACCTGGGCACCGCGCTGGCCTTCGATCCGCCGCACCTGTCCGTCTACCACCTGACGATCGAGCCGAACACGCGTTTCGCGAATGCGCCGCCCGAGCACCTGCCCGATCCGGACCTGGCCAGCGACATGCTGGACCTCATCACCGCGCGCACCGGCGCCCGGGGCATGCAGCGCTACGAGGTCTCGGCCTACGCGCGGGACGGTCACCGCTGCACGCACAACACCAACTACTGGCAGTTCGGCGACTACCTCGGCATCGGTGCCGGTGCCCATACCAAGCTGAGCTTCGCGCACCGCCTCCTGCGCCAGGTGCGCTGGCGCGATCCGGCAACCTTCATGCAGAAGGCGTCCGAAGGCCAGGCCGTGTCCAACGAGCACGAGGTCGCGCGCTCGGAACTACCCTTCGAATTCATGCTCAACGCGCTGCGCCTGCGCGAGGGCGTGACGATGCAGAGCTTCCTCGAGCGCACCGGGCTGCCGCCGTCCGCGATCGCCCAGGCAATGGCACAGGGCCGCGCCAAGGGACTGCTCGATCCGGATCCGGCCGTGATCCGCGCCACTCCGCGCGGCTTCGACTTCCTCAGCGATCTGCAGGCCCTGTTCCTGACATCGTGATCGCGTCGCCGCGCGGCGGTGCGACCGCGGTCATCCGGCCGGTCGACAGGCAGGTCGTGGCGCCGTCGAGCGCCGCGCGCGACTGCGCCGTCTCCTCGTGCAGCCACGCGACGAAGGCCCGCACCGCGGGCTCCTCGCGCGACTTCGGCGTGTAGACGATGTGATACCGCTGCGGCTCCTTGAGCATCGCCTGCCGTGGCGCGACGCGCACCAGCCGGCCGTCGAGCAGCGCGTCCGCCGCCAGCAGCTCGCGCGTCAGGCCCACGCCCATGCCCTGCTCGGCTGCCTGCAGCAGGATGCCGAAGTCATTGAAGATCGCCACCGGCAGCACCTGGCGCCGCAGCCCGGCCTGCGCGAACCAGTCCTCCCACTGCGACGCGTCGCCCAGCAGCGGCGCCTGCGCGAGCGCCTCCAGCGGCTGCCCGATCAGCTGATGCGCCAGCGCCGGTGACGCGACCGGCAGCATCGACAAGTCGAACAGCGGCTCGCTGTCGAGTCCCGGCCACGGGCCGAGGCCCTGTCGCAGCGCGAGGTCGAATTTCTCCCGCTCCAGGTCGACGAGCCGCGCGGTCGCTTCGATCTCGATCGTGACCTCCGGGTGGCGCGCGTGCCAGCGGCCCAGCCGCGGCAACAACCAGCGCTGCGCGAAGGAGGGCAGCACCGTCACGCGCAGGCTGCGCTGCTCGATGCCATGCGCCGCGGTGGCCGCGCGCAGGCCCTGGTCCAGCTCCTGGTAGGCGCGCTCGACGCCGCGCAGCAGCGCCGCGCCCGCAGCGTTCAGCACCACGCGCCGGCCCTGCCGGTCGAAGACATCGAAGCCCAGCTGCGTCTCCAGCGCGCGGATCTGCTGGCTCACCGCGCTGTGCGTCAAGTTGAGCTCCTCTGAGGCCGCGCGCAGGTTCTGGTGCAGCGCGGCGGCCCGGAAGGCGGCGAGGTACTGGAGCGGCAGGCGAGGGAGTCGCATCGGAAGGGTCCTTGGTCAGGCGGCGGGCGGGGCGACTGTAGCGACTTCCTGGAAAGTCTGGCTGCACAAGGAGGCAAGGATATAGCGTTTGGAGCGCGCTGGTTGGGCACCTAGGATTACCAGCATTCACCCCCGACCGACCCCGATGAACGAAGGAACGACCATGAACGAGCCCGACATCACGCCCCGTTTCCCGACCGCCTTTGCCGCTCGCTCGCCGGCCTGTTCACGCACTGCCGCGCCGGTCCGCGCCGCGCATCAGGCCGTCGCCCGAGCCGCCTCGTCCTGCGCGGCCGCCCTGGCCGCCAGCGGCCGACCGGCCCGACTCACGCCGGAACTGCCGTGCTACGCCTATTCCCCCTGGACGCGCTTCCCGGTGATCGGTCCGGCGCTGACCGTGTTGATCGCGATCGTCTCGGCGCTGGCGCTGGTCTCGAACGCCAACGCCTTCAACGACGTCAATGCCGAATTGCAGATCGCCGCGCGCGAGCAGCGGCTGGCCAAGCAGGAGGCGCAGCAGCAGGCCCGCGCGCAGGCCGAGCGCCGGGCCTTGCTGGTCGCCGCGGGCAATGACCGAGCGACGGCGGTGGCGGGGACGGCCCGCGCGCTGCCCGTCGCGGACCGGACGGACGACGCCAAGCCCGGACGCGGCCGGTGAGGCCGGGCCCTGCGGGATGGACCTCCGCCGGCCTGCCGTGAGCGGCAACGGCAATGCAAACGGGCGCCTCGTCGGCGCCCGTTGGCTGTGGAGCGAGGCCGTCGCGGCCCGCATCCGTCAAAGCCGTCAGACTCGTCAAACCCGGTTCAGCGACATACCCGCGGTGCTGCGCAGCCGCTCGATCAGCCGCGTGGCGATCTGCTGCAGCGGCAGCACCTCGTCGGCGGCGCCGGCGTTGATCGCCTCGCGCGGCATGCCGAAGACGACGCAGGTCGCCTCGTCCTGGACGAAGTTGTAGGAGCCGGCGTCCTTCATCGTCTTCATCGCCTTGGCGCCATCGGCGCCCATGCCGGTGAGCATGATGCCCAGCGCGTTCTGGCCGACCACCCGCGCCGCCGAGTTGAACAGCACCTCCACCGACGGCTTGTGCCGGTTGACCGGATCGCCGTCCTGCACGCGCGCGATGTAGTTGGCGCCCGAGCGCTCCACGCTGAAGTGCATGCCCCCCGGCGCGATGTAGCCGTGGCCGGGCAGGATGCGCTCGCCGTCCTGCGCTTCCTTGACGCGGATCTTGCACAGGCCGTCCAGCCGCGCCGCGTAGCTGCGGGTGAAGCCCGGCGGCATGTGCTGCGTGATGCAGACCGCGGGGCAGTCCGCCGGCAGGTTGATCAGCACGTCCTTGGTCGCCTCCGTGCCGCCGGTGGAGGCGCCGATGAAGATGATCTTCTCGGTCGACAGCCGGCCCAGGTTGGCGATCGGCGAGGCCGGCTTGAGCGGCGGCGTCGCGCCACCCGCGGCGGCGGGGGCGCCCGGCGCCGCGGCCGGCGCGGGCGCGTTCAGGCGGCGGATGTGCGCCTTGGCGGCGATGCGGATCTTGTCCGTGATGTCCTGCGCCAGCGCGCGGATGCCGTCGGCCACGCCAATCTTGGGCTTGGCCACGAAGTCCACCGCGCCCAGCTCCAGCGCCTTGAGCGTGACCTCGGCGCCGCGCTCGGTCAGCGTGGACACCATCACGACCGGCATCGGCCGCAGCCGCATCAGCCGCTGCAGGAAGTCCAGGCCGTCCATCTTCGGCATCTCGACGTCCAGCGTGATCACGTCCGGGTTGAGGTTGCGGATCATCTCGCGCGCCGCGAGCGGATCGCTGGCCGCGCCGATGCACTGCATGTCGGGCTGGCGGTTGATGATCTCGGTCAGGATGCTGCGCACCAGCGCGGAATCGTCCACGACAACGACGGTGGTCTTGGCCATTGCTGCTTACTCCTCGGTACTTCCGGCCGCTGCCGTCTCAGAACAGATCGATCGAGCCGCCGGTGCTCGCCACCGGCTGGGCCCGCTGCGCGGCGGCCTTGTCCTGCTGCACCAGCGCATCGGTGTTGGTCGGCGCCAGGCGCTTGACCATCGCCTTGCCGCTCTTCGGAAGGAAACAGACCTTGCGCGGGTACACGTCCATCACGTCCTTGGACACGATGGGGATGCGCTCCAGCTTCAGGAAGTCGATGACGAAGTTGGTGTTGCGCTCGCCGACGTTGATCGTGTTCATGCCCGAGATCACCGCGCCGCCGCCGAAGATCTTGGCCTCCATGCGGCTCTTGGCGGCGCCGCGCTTCATCATTTCGTTGATCAGCAGTTCCATCGCGAAGGAGCCGTAGCGGCCCGAGTCGCCATGCCCCTCGGGCAGCATGAAGTGGTTCATGCCGCCGATCTGCGCGTGGCGGTCCCACAGGCAGGCGGCGATGCACGACCCCAGCGTCGTCATCACCAGCAGGTCGTCGTTGTCGACGAAGTACTCGCCGGGCAGGACCTTGACCGCGGCGTTCTTGAAGTGCGCGTCGTAGAAGAAGAACGAGGCCTCGCCATTCTTGCGGGACACCGTCTTGAGCTGGGCCACGCGCGCCGCGCCGGCGCTGGCCAGCGCCGCGCTTTGCTGCATCGCGGAGGAGGCGGAAGGCAGGGTCATGAGGGTGTTCCGTTAAACGCGTTCGTAGATCGTCTTGCCGCGCAGGCGGAAGAGATCGCGGGAATCGGTGAAGTTCTCGGAATGCCCGACGAACAGCAGCCCGCCCGGACGCATCACCTTGTGGATGCGCTCCAGCACCTTGCGCTGCGTCGGCGCATCGAAATAGATCATGACGTTGCGGCAGAACACGACGTGGAAGGGATCGCCCAGCGACCACGAGGTGTGCATGAGGTTCAGCGTCCTGAACTCGATCATCTTGGCCAGCTCGGGCTTGACGCGGATGCGGCCCTCGTTGGCGCCGGTGCCGCGCAGGAAGAACTGCTTGAGCCGCTGCGGCGAGAGCCCGCGCGATTCGGCCGCGTAGACGCCGCGACGCGCGGTGTTGAGCACGTTGGTGTCGATGTCGCTGGAGATGATCTGCACGCCGGAGCTCGGGCCCAGCGACTCCTGGCAGGTCATCGCGATGGAGTAGGGCTCCTCGCCGGTGGAGGCCGCGCAGCACCAGATGCGGATCGGCTTGCCGGTCAGCGCCTTGAGGTCGTCGTTGAGCGAGACGAAGTGGTGGTCCTCGCGGAAGAACGACGTCAGGTTGGTGGTCAGGCAGTTCACGAACTCCTGCCACTCCTGGTCGCCTTGCGGGCCGCTGACGCCCTCCAGCCATTGGAGGTAGTCGGCGAAGCTGCGATGGCCGGTGTCGCGCAGCCGGCGCGACAGCCGGCTGTAGACCATCGCATGCTTGCCGTCGTGCAGCGAGATGCCGGCGTGCTGGTAGATCAGCTGGCGCACGCGTTCGAAGTCGGCGCGGCTGAAGCTGAACTCGTGATCGATCGCCTCGACCGGGGACGGGGCCGCGAACGAGACCGGTTGACCTGGGCGCATGAGGCTGTTTGGACTTCTTCGGAGGTGAGATGCCGTAGCACCGGATGGCCGCCATTGTCGGCAATCGTTAGTTTGATTGTGTTTGGTCTCTTTGATCTGTGAAAGAGGTGGGGGGAACCCCTCATTTCTGCACGCTCATTAGAGAGGGAAGCCGCTAGACTGCGCCGGAAATTGCCCCTTCCCACCTTGGACGCACCGCACAGTCTCATTGCCGCGCACCAGCTGCGCCTGGATCTGGCCCTGCAGCTGCTGCAGCAGGCCGGCGCGATGCTGCCCGACGCCGAGCCCTATTCGGAGCCGTGGCTGCAAGGCATCGTCGACGCGCTGTGCGACCTCTCGAGCAAGGACGCGCTGACCGGCCTGGTCAACCGCCGCAGCTTCGAGATGGCGCTGGGGCGCGAGGTCGATCGGGTGGCGCGTTCCGGCGAACCGGCCCTGCTGCTGATGCTGGACATCGACCACTTCAAGGCGGTCAACGACCAGCACGGCCACGCGGCCGGCGACCTGGTGATCCGCGCGGTCGCGCAGTCGATCGCGCAGACGGTGCGTCCGATGGACACGGTGGCGCGGATCGGCGGCGAGGAGTTCGCCATCATCCTGCCCAACTGCCCGACCTCGTTCGGTGTGGTCGTGGCCGAGCGCATCCGGCAACGGGTGCAGGCGCTGGCCATCAGCCTGGGCGGCGGCCAGCCGCCGCTGACCTGCACGATCAGCATCGGCGGGGCGTTCGCGCCGCAGTGGGTGCGCTCGTCGACGCTGATCTGGACGGAGCGGGCTGACCGCCAGCTCTACCGCGCCAAGGCCGAGGGCCGCAATCGCGCCTGCCTGGAGAGCCACGTGGACTCGCTGGTGAGCGCCGAGGAAAAGGGCATGTTGTTCGCCGTAACGCAACAGGATAGTGAATGAGCATGACAACAGCTCCTGCTGCACCCCAGGCCCGCGGAGGCGCTCGCACCTTGGCCGTCACGAGCGGCAAGGGCGGCGTGGGCAAGACCTTCGTCACCGCCAACCTGGCGGCGGCCCTGGCCGCGCGCGGCGAGCGCGTGCTGGTGCTGGACGCCGACCTCGGCCTGGCCAATCTCGATGTGGTGCTGAACCTGCATCCCAAGCTCACGCTGCACGACGTCTTCACCGAGCGCTGCACCCTGGAGCAGGCCATCCTGCCGGCGCCCGGTGGCTTCCATGTGCTGCTGGCGGGCTCGGGCATGGTGGAGTATTCGCGGCTCACGCCCGATGTGCGGGACAAGCTGCTGCACATCCTCGAGGTGGTGCGGCCGCGCTTCGACTACGTGCTGCTGGACACCGGCGCGGGCATCTCCGACGTGGTGCTGTTCGCCGTCTCGATGGCGCATGACGTGCTGGTTGTCGCGACGCCGGAGCCGACCTCGCTCACGGACGCGTACGCCACCATCAAGGTGCTGGCGACGCAGCAGGAGCGCCGCCAGGTGCGGCTCATCTTGAACCAGGCCAACCGGCCGGGCGAGGGCAAGCTGATCTGCGGCCAGCTGCAGCAGGTGCTGCAGCGCTTCGTCGGCCCGACGCCGGGCCAGACCTTCAAGCTGGAACTGCTCGGCGAGGTCAAGAACGATCCGATGGTCCGGCAGGCGGTGCTCAAGCGCCAGCTGCTGCTGGAACATTACCCCGGGTGCGACGCGGCGCAGGGCATCCGCGGGCTGGCCGCGAAGTTGCTGGAACAATCGGCCGGGCATCCCTGAACCTTTCCCGCTTCCAGCGCCCCATTTCAGCGCTTCTTTCAGCGCTCCCTCCCCGATGTCCGATTCCCCCGAGACCGGTGCCGCCGACGGCACCGCGGTCCCCCCGACGGCTGCGCCCGCCACCCCCTTCGAGTGGGTCGGTGGCGAGGACGCCGTGCGGCGATTGGTCGACCGCTTCTATGACCTGATGGACCTGGAGCCGCGCTTCGCGCAGCTGCGCGCGATCCATCCGACGACGCTGGACGGCTCGCGCGACAAGCTGTTCTGGTTCCTGTGCGGCTGGCTCGGCGGTCCCGACCACTTCGTCGAACGCTTCGGACACCCGCGGCTGCGCGCGCGCCACATGCCGTATCGCATCGGCATCGCCGAGCGCGACCAGTGGATGGCCGCCATGACGCAGGCGATGGCCGAGTGCGAACTCGACGCCGAGCTGCAGCGGCGGCTGGCCGCCTCCTTCGCCCACACGGCGGACTGGATGCGCAACGTCTGAGGCCGCGCCGGTCGGCGCCGCGTGGCGTTGGGGACGGTCCGGTTCGCTTGCCGGCGGGCTGAAATGATGTAAACGACGCGACCAGCGTGCATATCTGACACCGATGCCGGCCACGACGGGCTGGCGGTGAACACGGCGCGGGCGGCTTCGTCTACTGTCGCATCCATCATGTCCACGCTGTTCCACGACGATGAGGTCGGCATCGAAGCCAATCCCGACCTGATGCATGTCCGGATCGACGACGGCCGCCTGTGGCTGTCCGAAGACGCCCGGGAAGACATCGAGGTCTGCGCCGGCTTCTGCCCGGACACGGACAGCCCGATGCAGATGCTCAACTTCCTGCGCGCCGCCTGCGTCCGCCTGCAGCACGTCGACATGGACGGCGAGGACGCCGAGCACGCCTTCATGTCCTTCTGCGTGCTCAAGGGCCTGGAGCACGCGATCGAGACCCACTGGCAGGGCGCCGACTCGGTCGGCGAGTTCCGTCCCGAGCGCCTGCTGATGGCCTTCACCACGCCGGTCTCGCCTTACAGCAGCCTGATGCTGCACTGACCGCGGCGGCGCTCCGCCGCCCGGAATCCCCCACAGGAACGAAGCGCCGGCCACGGCGCCGACCCTCAGGTCGCGTTCAGCAGGACCATCAGCGCCCCGGCTCCGCCATCGCTGGCGCGGGCCTGCACGAAGGCCAGCACTTCCTGCTTCTGCACCAGCCAGCGCCGCACCCGCGCCTTGAGCACGGGCTCGCGCCCGGGCGAGCCGTTGCCCTTGCCATGCACGACGCGCACGCAGCGCAGGCCGCGCCGGGCGCTGTCGTGGATGAACTGGCCCAGGGCCTCGCGGGCCTGGTCGCGCCGCAGGCCGTGCAGGTCGATCTGCGCCTGCAGCGCCCAGTGGCCCCGTCTGAGCTTGCGCACCGACTCGGCCGAGATCTCCGGCCGGCGGAAGGACAGCGTCTCGTCGGTCTCCAGCAGCGAGTCCACGTCGAAGTCGTCCGACAGCGCCTGTTGCCAGGCTCTCTGCTCGTCGAGTTCGCGCTGGCGCGGCTCGGGCTCGGGCCGGCCGTGGCGCAGGATCGCGCGGTTCGGATCGGGCAGCGGCACGACCGGGCCGACGGTGAGCTCGAAGACGCGGGCCTCCTGCTCGCGCAGCCGCGCCAGCGCGGCCTCGCGCTCGCGGCGTTCCTCTTCCGCGCGTTGGCGGAGCTTCAGTTCTCGGTGCAGCGTCTGCAGGTCTTGCAGGCTGCGCAGTCGGTCGGTCACAGCAGGCCCAGGTCGGTCATCGAAGCGGGCTGGCCCGCGCCGACGATGAAGTGGTCCAGCACCTTCACGTCGACCAGGGCCAGCGACTCGATCATCGCGCGCGTCAGCTGGACGTCCTGCGGCGATGGATCGGTGCGGCCCGAGGGGTGGTTGTGCACCAGGACGACGGCAGCGGCGTCCAGGGTCAGCGCGCGCTTCACCACCTCCCGGGGATAGGCAATGGTATGGGAAAGGGTGCCGTGGAACAGCGTCTCCAGGGCGATCAGCCGATGCTGGATGTCGAGGAACATCACGGCGAAGCACTCGGCGCGGCGCGCGTCGTACTCGAGCCGCAGGTAGTCGCGCACCGCCTGGGCGGACTCGAAGACCGGTCCGTCGGTCAGGGCGTCGCGGAACGCGCGCCGGGCGATCTCCAGCACCGCCAGCAGCGTGGCGCGCTTGGCCGGCCCCAGCCCCTTGATGCCGGCCAGCGCGGCGGCGGGTTCGCGCAGCAGCCCGCGGAAGCCGCCGCACTCGTCCAGCACGTCGCGCGACAGGCGCAGGACGGAGCGGCCCGGCAGGCCGGTGCGCAGCAGGATGGCGAGCAGCTCGGCGTCGGCCAGGGCGGACGGCCCCAGGGCGACGAGCTTCTCCCGCGGGCGCGTCTCGGGCGGCAGGGCGGCGATGGCGGAGCCGGCGCGGCCGGCGGCAGCGGCGGTAGCGGCGGTAGCGGCGGACGGGGAGGAAGACACGGCGAGAACGGTCATGGCGGGACTCGGAGGAAGGACCACGGCGCTCCAGCCTAAAATCGCGCTTCGTTTCCCAAAATCCCCCTGACTAGTGAACCTCGTTCAACCAGGATCCTTCCTGACCCTGCATTACCGGCTGAGCGGGCCGGACGGCCAGGACCTGATCAACACCTTCGCCGACAAGCTGCCGGCCACGCTGACGCTGGGCGCCGGCGAGCTCGCGCCCGCGATCGAGGCCCGGCTGATCGGCCTGGCCGAGGGCACGCACACCCGCGTCGAACTGGCGCCCGGCGAGGCCTTCGGCGAGCGCAACCCGGAGCTGCTGCAGCGCGTCAAGCGCAGCCTGATGCGCGAACTGGGCGATCCGGACGAGCAGTACCGCGTCGGGGACGTCGTGCAGTTCCCGACGCCGGACGGGCAGGGGCAGTACGCCGGTGTCGTGCGCGAGCTCGGCGAGGACTGGCTGTTGTTCGACTTCAACCACCCGTTGGCGGGACAGCCCGTCAGCTTCGAGGTGCAGCTGATCGGGGTGCTGTGATGACGGACGTGACCATGGACAAGGACATCGTGCTGGCGGAGCCTCGCGGCTTCTGCGCCGGCGTGGACCGCGCGATCGAGATCGTCGAGCGCGCGCTGAAGAAGTTCGGCGCGCCCATCTATGTGCGGCACGAGATCGTGCACAACACCTATGTCGTCAACGACCTCAAGGCCAAGGGCGCGATCTTCATCGAGGACCTGGCCGAGGTGCCTCCGGGCGCGACGCTGGTGTTCTCGGCGCACGGCGTCAGCCAGGCGGTGCGCAAGGAGGCCCAGCAGCGCGGCTTCCAGGTCTTCGACGCCACCTGCCCGCTGGTGACCAAGGTCCATGTCGAGGTGGCCAAGCTGCATCGCGAGGGCTACGAGTTCATCATGATCGGCCACAAGGGCCACCCCGAGGTCGAGGGCACGATGGGCCAGCTCAGCGACGGGATCTACCTGGTCGAGGAAGCGTCGGACGTGCCGCACGTGCGGGTCAAGGACCCGTCGAAGCTGGCGGTGGTGACGCAGACGACGCTGAGCGTGGACGACGCGGCCGAGATCCTCGCCGCGGTGAAGCGGCATTTCCCGCAGGTCCGCGAGCCGAAGAAGCAGGACATCTGCTACGCCACGCAGAACCGCCAGGACGCGGTGAAGGTGCTGGCGCCGCAGGTGGACGTGGTGGTCGTGGTGGGCAGCCCCACCAGCTCCAACAGCAATCGCCTGCGCGAACTGGCCGAGCGTCTGGGCACGCCGGCCTACATGGTCGACGCCGCCGAGGACGTGCGGGGCGAGTGGCTCGACGGCCGCTCCAAGGTCGGGCTGACGGCGGGCGCCTCGGCGCCGGACGTGCTGGTCCAGGCCGTGATCGCGCGGCTGCGCGAACTGGGCGCGACGACGGTGCGCACGCTGCCGGGCGTCGAGGAACACGTGCGCTTCCCGCTGCCGATGGGGCTGGGCGACAAGTCGATGGCCGAGGTCACCAGCGATCGATCTTGATCGCCGCGGCCGGTCCCCCTACGGGGCCGCCGCCTGACTTCCCGCTGACCTTCCTGAACCGACTCCCCCATTCGAGCGCCGGTGCTCCCCCATAGGACCGCCACTGGCGCAGGACACGAAAGACACACCATGCTGGACATCACCCTGCTGCGCAAGGACCTGGACGCCGTCATCGAGCGCCTGCAGCTGCGCAAGAACCCGCAACCCTTCCTGGACGTCGAGCGCTTCAAGGCGCTGGAGGCCGACCGCAAGCAGGTGCAGACCCGCACCGAGGAGCTGCAGGCCCGGCGCAACCAGCTGTCCAAGCAGGTCGGAATGCTGAAGGGCAAGGGCGAGGACGCCAGCGCCGTGATGGCCGAGGTGGGCGGCATCGCCGACGAGCTCAAGGCAGGCGCGGACAAGCTGGAGCTGATCCAGCAGGAACTGAACGGCATGCTGATGGGCGTGCCCAACCTGCCGCATGCCAGCGTGCCGGCCGGGGCGGACGAGACCGGCAACGTCGAGGTGCGCCGCTGGGGCACGCCGCGGAGCTTCGATTTCCCGGTCAAGGACCACGTCGACCTCGGCGCGCCGCTGGGCCTGGACTTCGAGACCGGCGCGAAGCTGTCGGGATCGCGCTTCGCGTTCCTGAAGGGGCCGGCGGCCCGGCTGCACCGCGCGCTGGCGCAGTTCATGCTGGACGTGCAGACGACCGAGCACGGCTACACCGAGTGCTACACGCCCTACATCGTCAACCGCGAGATCCTGGAGGGCACCGGCCAGCTGCCCAAGTTCAAGGAGGACATGTTCTGGGTGCTGCGCGGCGGCGACGACGAGCAGCAGGAGCAATACCTGATCTCGACCTCGGAGATCTCGCTGACCAACACCGTGCGCGAGAGCGTGCTGAAGGCCGAGGAGCTGCCGGTGAAGCTGACGGCGCACAGCCCGTGCTTCCGCTCGGAAGCGGGTTCGGCCGGTCGCGACACGCGCGGCCTGATCCGCCAGCACCAGTTCGACAAGGTCGAGATGGTGCGCATCGAGCAGCCCGAACGCAGCATGGAGGCGCTCGAGGAGATGACCGGCCACGCCGAGGCGGTGCTGCGCAAGCTCGGCCTGCCGTACCGCACCGTGCTGCTGTGCGCCGGCGACATGGGCTTCGGCTCGACCAAGACCTATGACCTGGAGGTGTGGGTGCCGGCGCAGAACACCTATCGCGAGATCAGCTCCTGCTCGAACATGGGCGACTTCCAGGCCCGCCGCATGCAGGCGCGCTTCAAGAACGCGCAGGGCAAGAACGAGCTGGTCCACACGCTGAACGGCTCAGGCCTGGCGGTGGGGCGGACGCTGGTGGCGGTGCTGGAGAACTACCAGCAGGCCGACGGCAGCGTCGCCGTGCCGGAAGTGCTGCAGCCCTACCTGGGCGGGCTGACGGTCCTGAAGGGCTGAGGCAGCGCGGAGCGCGGCGGCGTTCGCACAATCTCCAAAGACTTGTTGCCAAGGCTTGGAAAACCTCGCTATACTCTTAGGCTTACTCGCTGACAACCACGGTGAGCACCGAATCAGGAGAGGTGGCAGAGTGGTTGAATGTACCTGACTCGAAATCAGGCGTACGGTAACCCCGTACCGGGGGTTCGAATCCCCCCCTCTCCGCCAAGCAAAGCGTTTTAAAACAACGCAGTAAGCCAGCCGCAGCGCTGGCTTTTTTATTGCCTAAAAGTCCGAAACGACGGTCGTTTCCGCATCGTCGTTTCCGCATCTCGATCTTCAACCAGCCGGGTCCACCAGCTCGCCGACGCGTCGGTAGACGATCTCGGTGATCCGATCGTGCTGTCCAACGGCGCGCACATCTACTTCCTGGGCACCAATGCGCTCACGGCGCAGGGCTACCACGGGAACTTCTACTTCGACGAGTTCTTCTGGACCCACCGCTTCGAGGAGCTGAACAAGGTCCCGATTAGGTCACGCGTGTGCCGCTCGCTGGCGAGCATGTGCTGCTCGAACCGGCCAGGAGCGCGGCGATCAACGCGATCGCGGCCATGGCGCTCGAAGACGATAGCGAAGAGGACTGCTGCTGACTTCAGCACGGAAGTAGGCAACCATTGGCCGAAATGGACGGCGAACCTTGAGGAGCTTTGAAGTCGCTCAGTCGCTGTCGTGGTCAGCCGGCTCGTCGCCTAACGCGATGCGCATTTCTTCTTCCACACTGTTCGCGGCGTCACTGACCGTGCCATCGAAGTCGCCAAGTAACTTCATCCAGAGGCTCGTGTTCGGCTGATCGCCGTGAGCCTTAACGACCAGCGTGAACTGGTTCGTGATACGTCGAAACTCCGCTTCCAAAGCTGCGACCTTGGCGGAGATGGAACGGGTCAAAAACAACGCATTCGCCACGATGTGGTTCCGAAGCGCATCGTGAGCCGCGACGACAGCATTCAATCGGTCTGCTTCCCCGTCATCCCCCACAAGCCGAAAGGCAGCAATGTAAAGGCCGACAGCTCGTTGAAGCGCCCGGATGAGCTTGTAAGTCTGATGGATGGCTTCGACTCGACGTTCGTGCAATTTTCCAAACGCAAGGCTGCGTTGTGCCGCCTGTACTTGGAGCGTTGATTTGAGTTGCTCCAACTCCAGGTCCGCTCGGCCTTTGAGCTGCGCTTTCAGGACTTCGATTTCCTTGGAGTTCGAGGCCTGGAGCTGCGCCTTATGACTCTCAAGCTTTTCGTCATACTCGGCTTTAATCGCGTTCTTCAACCGTTCCGTAATCGCGCTCTTGAAGAGGAACATCGCGATGCCGCCGAGGACCGCGGCGACAGTTGCCGATTCAAGTAGTGTTTTGACCCAACTCTCGAACATGAACTTCCTCCAGGAGTAGTGGCGGGTGAGCATATCCAATGCTTGCGTCAAGGCGGGGGATCGTCTGCTTCTAGGCTGAAGCGTAGTCCGCTATGCAGCGATCTCGGTCGGTCAATGCAGCGTCTTGTCCGACCGGTCTATAGCACACTGCGGTCACTGGACTGTCCGCCTGTGGCGTAGAAACGGCTGATGACTGCATATATACCGGCTGCCCAGCCACCAGTCGGGCTGACGAGAGGTTTTGCAGACCGTCCCTAGCGGAATTTTTCATCCTTGTCGGTCGAGCAGCTTCAAATAACCGGAGAGTTCCATCGCTCTGCACTAGTGAGCCCGATGACTGCAATAGTCAAGGCGGCGTAAAGATAACGTGAAGACTTCCGCGTGCTGGACGCGCTCGGCACTGGCGAAGACTATAAATTTTGACGGTTATCACGGCTGAAGTTCCGACGCAATGTCAACCATTACAGGTTGCAGTCGATCCAAATCGGCTCACCATATACCTTGCGGCGATGTCGCCGCTCTTATACATGGAGGAATGATTTGAACAAGCGAATCGTAATTCGAGCCGTCGCCGAAGAACTTCCGATCGAGGATCTGACCCCGATCTCATTGGATCAACTAAGGGAAGTTTCTGGGGGAACCGAGGCTGGTGTGGGTCTCAGCCCCGATGATGGTGGATTCACCGGGGGGCAATCTACGCAAACCCGCGACGAATATCAGCAGATCAACGACACCGACAAGTCGGTTGCGGACTTCTGATTTCTTTGGGATTACAAGGGGCGGCGCGGCCGCCCTTTTTTTTATGCGCAACATTCTGATTCCCTCATTGGCATCGGACATTCATGCCATCGCCATTCAATCCGCGCTTGAGCAACGAGGACATCGAGTCGTCCGCTGGATCGGCGACGATTTTCCTTCGAGCCAGGTGGCGACGCTGGCATTGTCGAATCTAGACGCGCTACATGGCTCGATTCGCACGCAAGATGCCGAATTCGATGTGGGTGACATCGACTTGGTGTGGTTGCGTCGTCCGCGATGGCCGGTTGCCCCCAAATACTTGGACCAGTACGATCAAAAGTTGACAGACGAAGAGCTGCACCATTGGTACAGATCGATTTGGGAGTCTTGCTGGAGCGATGCCAATTGGGTGAACTCGATGCACGGGAGGCGGCGCGCAAACAACAAGATACTGCAACTGAAAATGGCTCGCAAATCGGGATTGTCTGTTCCTAGGACATTGATCTCGAACGATCCTAGGCAGATTCGCGATTTCATCTCATCGATCAATGCGGTAGTCAAGCCATTTCAAACTCAGAACTGGATTGAAGGGTCAACAAATGTCTCCACATTGACAGCTCGAATCCATAAGGAACAACTTCCCGACAACCAATTTATTCAAGCGTGCCCTGCAATATATCAAGAATGCATTGACAAAGTATTTGAGGTGCGCGCATTTTTCTGCGGCAAAGCTGCACTAGCGATCTCCATTGACTCACAGAAGCAGCTTGAATCCACGACAGATTGGCGAGCCGCCAAGCCTCAGTTGTTAGGCATCAAACCAATCACGGTTCCTGCAGCCGTCGAACATGCTTGCTTCACACTTATGGACGAGTTAGGGATCGTCACGGGATCTTTCGACTTTGCGGTAACGCCGTCAGGGGAATGGGTGTTTTTCGAGGTAAATGAGCAAGGGCAGTTCATGTGGATGGAGCAGTGCGCGCCGGAGGTTACTGTCACTGACATGTTCGTGAACTTCTTGGAAGCGCGGTCGCATCGCGATTTCAAATACCATGCCGCCTCTCCGGAAATCCGACTTCGAGAGCTGCTCAACGCACCGCGGACCAAAGAAATCGTTTCGATCGACGCAAGCCGAGAGCGAAACGAGCACGCCACTGCGACACTGTGATCCGGGATCTGGCGAAGACTTGAAGGAGAAATGATGCTTCGAATGCGTATCGGTCTTGCGAGCTTTCTCGGGACCACGATCTCCTTGCTCTGGGCGCCAGCCGCCCTCGGCATCACGCTCTCGAACATCGATGTTGTCGGCATCCAGGGTGCTGACAAGGACCTCGTTCGCTCGACCACCCGGCTCGTCATTGGCAATCAATATGAGGCCCGGGATCCGGCGTTCGTCAGCGCTTGTCGACTGGTCCGAGAACAGTACCCGCGAGCCAGCGTCAGCTGCAACCTGATTGCCAGAGCGAACAACGAGGCCACCTATGCGATCGCGTTCTCGGCGAGCGGCTACACGCCTCGCTATGCGGGGACATGCGTGGACGGCAAAGGAATTCCGGAAGCGCTCAATCGGGACATCGAAGCCTTCGAGCGTGCGCGGCAATCGGTTTTCGATGAGACAGGGGGACGCAGCGGACGAGAGTTCGTGGGCATGGATGGTTCTCTCGACTACCAAGACCCTCGTCTTCACGAAGCTCGAAACAAGCTCGCGAGCGCCGTGGCCGAGGAACGTGCCGCGGTTCTCGACGCAGCCAAGCGATGCAACCCGGACATCAAGGTGAAGGCCTTGGAGTTGCTTCAATACGCTGGAGCTCCAAAGGCAGCCGTTGAGGCGGCGATGCCAGAGGCGACACATCCGGATCCTGCGGTCAGGAATATCTCAATGCGGCTGCTTGGAACTTTCGCCGGCTCGCTCGACTCGGCGTCCACGGAGCACGTGCTGCATATTGCTTGTGACGCGGTGCAGCGAGGCGGGTTCCTCGACGTCAACAAAGCGCTCGCGGTGATCGACGCATTGGAGGCGAAAGCGGGAATGCAAGCGTTGAAGATTGACGCTGCCTGCAGGGCGGAGATCGTTCGACTCAGCGCGGAAAGCGACTCCCCTCAAATCGGAGGATTCGCGAATTCGATCATTCGTCAGCGCAAGGACAAGGGGGCGCCGACGTAAGTTGGCCGTGGCGCGAGGCCGATTCCCCTGCGTGCTCATGCCAGCCATCGCTATTCAGCTCAAACTACTGCTCCTGGTGAGACCAGTCACTCAGTTCCAAGTCGCGAACGACCGAGATCAGCCTAAAGGGGAAGTCGGGACCATGGTTGGGAGCGTAGCGAATCGGTTCCGCATCTGCTGCCGTGTACATCAGCGGTCGGAGGAGCGGCAGGTCCATCGTTGAACGGCTTAGCGGAAACGTTCTGACGCTAAGTGGTTGACCTAAAAGGAGATTCGGCCTGACTCGAAACCAGGCGTACGGTACGGTAACCCCGTACCGGGGGTTCGAATCCCCCCCTCTCCGCCAAAATGCTTGTGAATCAAGCAGTTAGAAAACCCGCCTTGAGCGGGTTTTCTTTTTGGTCGGATGGAATTCTGAAACTCCGGGGCCAGTTTGTCGGAGCACTGGCGCGAGGGATTGAATCAGTCGAGCGTTACGCGCGCGCTGGCGTTCAACGCAAATGCAGCGAGCCCAGCGTCATCGGCCGGCTGGCGGCGAGGCGGGGCGCCTCGGCCAGCATGTTGAGGTCGGTGAGGAAGCGCTCGAACTCGCGCCCCTTGTCGTAGAAGGCGTTCGCGCCGTTCTGCACGCACAGCGGGGCGTAGATCTCCGCCTCGCGGTTGCTGAGGACCAGGATGGTCCCGCCGAAACCGGCCATGCGGAGCTTGCGCAACACCTCCAGCCCCGATCCCGAAGCCAGTGACAGGTCCAGCACGACCACGTGCGGCCGCGTCAGGCCGACCGTGCACAGCGCTTCGGCCTCCGTCGCAGCAATGCCGACCACCGACAGGAAGGGCTGCTCCTTCAGCGCCGCCAGCAGGTGCTTGCGCACCAGCGGCGAGTCTTCGACGAGAACGACTTTCATGATGGTGTCAATTTTGCGCTTTTCGAATTGACAAAATCATGTGGAAAACCGAGGGGGCTCGGGCGCACGTGAATTTGTGGAGCGCTCAGCCCCCATTCAGGGGGGCGGTGGCAGACTCCGCGACGGTCCTCTTCCAGGAGCATTGCCGTGAGCCTTTCCCCTGAGACCTTCGACGCGATCGTCATCGGTGCCGGCCAAGCCGGCCCGGCGCTGGCCGAGCGGATGTCGCAAGCCGGCTGGCGGGTCGCCGTCGTCGAGCGCTCGCGCGTCGGCGGCACCTGCGTGAATACCGGCTGCATCCCGACCAAGGCGATGGTCGCCAGCGCGCATGCCGCCTGGGTCGTGCGCGAGGCCGCGCGCTGGGGCGTGCGCCCGCCGGAGCGCTTCGGCGTGGACCTGCCCGCGGTGGTCGCACGCAAGGACCGCATCTCCGGCCAGTCGCGCCGCAATGTCGAGCAGTGGCTGCGCGGCATGGCGAACGTGGAACTGGTCATGGGCCACGCGCGCTTCGTCGATCCCCATACGATCGCCGTCGGCGAGCGCCGGCTGAGGGCCGACCGCTTCTTCCTCAATGTCGGCGGCCGGCCGGCGCAGCCCGGCGTCGAGGGCCTGGACGCGGTGCCCTGGCTCACCAACGCGTCGATCATGGCGCTCGAGGAACTGCCTCGGCATCTGGTGGTCGTCGGCGGCAGCTACATCGGGCTGGAGTTCGCGCAGATGTTCCGGCGCTTCGGTTCGGCGGTCACCGTCGTGCAGCGGGGGCCGCGATTGGTCCCGCGCGAAGACGCCGACGTGGGCGAGGCGCTGCGCGGGATCCTGGAGCGGGAAGGGCTGACGATCCGCACTGGCGCCGAATGCGTGAAGCTCGCGCCGGCCGGCGAAGGCGTCGCCGTGCGGGTGAACTGCCAGACCGGCGAGCCCGAGGTCCGCGGCAGCCACGTGCTGATCGCGACGGGTCGCCGGCCCAATACCGACGACCTCGGCCTGGACCAGGCCGGCGTGCGCGTGGACGAGCGCGGTCATGTCGTCGTCGACGACCGGCTGCGCAGCAGCGTGCCCCACATCTGGGCGCTCGGGGACTGCAACGGCCGCGGCGCCTTCACCCACACCGCCTGGAACGACTTCGAGGTGGCTGCGGCCAATCTCTTCGACGGCGCCGACCGTGGCATCGGCGATCGGGTCGTGACCTATGCGCTGTACACCGACCCGCCCCTCGCGCGCATCGGCCTGAGCGAGCGCGAGGTGCGCGCGAGCGGTCGTGCGGCGTTGATCGGCACGCGGCCGATGACGCGGGTGGGCCGGGCGATCGAGAAGGGTGAGACCGAAGGTTTCATCAAGCTGCTGGCCGACGCGGGGTCGAAGGCGATCCTCGGCGCGACGGTGCTCGGCGTCGATGGCGACGAGGCGGTGCAGTCGCTGCTCGATGTCATCGCGTCGAAGCGGCCGTACACCGAGGTGACGGCCGGCGGCGTGCGCATCCATCCCACCGTCAGCGAGCTGCTGCCGACGGTGCTGCAATCGCTGAAGCCCCTGCTGCCGGCGACTGACTGAGCCGGGCTGAGCGCGCCGCGCTCGCGGGTATGGGGTTTGCCAATCGGGGGAAAACCGCGACTGGCGGTTGTGAAAGGCCGCCGATGAACCGTCCCGCCGCTCGCCGTCCCGGCACGATCCCCGCGCTGCCCGCCGCTCCCTTGGCGGCGTCGGCCGGCGCAGGGGCGACGTCGCTCGCGGTGCATGTGGTCGAGGTCGTCGGCGCCGTGCCGCCGGACGAGGCGAACGAGGACGCCCCCTCGGGCCTGGCCTCCGCCGCCGACCGGCTCGGCGCGACCGAACTGGTGGAGCGCCTGCTCGAGCGCCTCGGTCCGGACGAAGGCCTGCGCTTCACCGTCGTGTGTCCCGCCGACGGTGCGTTCGCGGAACGGATGCGCGGCCGGGGCGCCGAGGTCGTGATCGTCGCGATGCCCGACGACCCGCCCTGGCACGCGATCCAGGTGCTGGTGGGATTGATCCGGAATCGGCAGGCGGACGTGCTGCACGCGCATTTGCCGAACGCTCACCGGCTGGCCGGTCTGGCGGGCGGCATCACGCGCACGCCGGTGCTCAGCTCGGTGCAGGGGTCCCAGCTGGACATGCCCGACCTCGAAGTGCACCGGCTGATCGCGAGCCAGCTCAGCGTTGTCAGCGAGGCCAGCTATTTCCATGCGCTGGGGCTGGGCATCGCGCAGGAGCGCATCAGCCTCGAGCCCTTCGACGCGCAGGCGGACGAGGACGCGATGGCTGCCAGCCTCGACGCGCTGGGCGAGCGCCTGCGCGGCGTCGCGGCGCAGGCGGCGGTTGCCGGGTCCCGCGGCGCGGCGCAGGCGCGCGCGCTCACGCAGCCGCTGACGCCCGAGCCGGTGCCCGCGACGACGGCGGGCGCGCCGGCGGTGCGGGCGGTGCTCGATGAACTCGTGCCGGGCAGGACGCGGACGGTGGTCCGCGACCGTTGACCCGGCCGCGCCGAGGCGCGCGGGCATCGGGATTGCCGGTCAATTCGTGCAAGGACGGCCCGTCGATCCGCGATGCGACGCGGGTTCGCGACCGTTCCCGGCAAGACCTCGACCCTCAGCTTCCAAGGAGATCCACCATGAACTCACGTTCCAAGATCACCACCGTGGCGATGGCGATCGCGCTGGCGTCCGGCGTCAGCTTCCTGCATGCACAGAGCGGCGGCCAGGGCGGCAGCTCGGGCTCGGTCGGCGCCCGCGACCAGACCCAGGATCCGCTGTCCAACAACAATAACCAGAACAAGGCGCCGCCCGCGACCCCCGCGGCCAACCCGAGCACCGGCCAGCCCGCGACGACCAACGACTGGCGCAACAGCCAGCCGGCCACCGGCAGCGACTACAACGGCAACAACACGACGACCGACCAGCGGCAGGACCCGAGCGTGAGAACGCCGACGCAGCCGATGAACCAGGGCAGCACGTCGACCATGGGCAGCGACACGTCGAGCACCGACATGTCGACGAACAGCTCCGACAGCAACCTGCCGGCGCGCGCCGACCGCAACTGATTCCGCTGTCATCACCACCCCGCAGGCGACCCACGGGTCGCCTTTTTCCTTGCTGCAAATGCAGCGGGCGAGGCGCTGCCGAGCGACCCGCCGCCGGCCGCTTCAGCGGGTCCTTCGCGCGAGCCACACGCCGATCGCGACCAGCGCCATGCCCGCCATCGCCGGCCCGCTCAGCGTCTCGCCGAACAGGGCCCAGGCGATCAGCGCGGTGGTCGGCGGCGTCAGGTAGAAGAGGCTCGCGACGTTGACCGCGCTGCCGCGGCGGATCAGCAGGTTCAGCAGGCTGACCGCGCCCAGCGACAGCACCACCACCAGCCAGCCCAGCGCGAAGATGAACTGGCCGGTCCAGCGCACCTGCATCGTCTCGGTCGCGACCGCGATCGCGGCGGTCACCAGCAGGCTGGGCACGAACTGGATGATCGAGCCGGTGCGCAGGTCGAAGGAGGGGCAGAACTTCTTCTGGTAGAGCGTGCCGGCGGTGATGCCGACCAGCGCGACCACGGCGGGCAGCAGCATCGTCACCAGCGCGCCGCCCGGGACCGCGGCCACCTTCTGCGCCACGACCAGCCCGACGCCGAGAAAGCCCATCGCCAGCCCCAGCCATTGCAGGCGGTCGATGCGCTCGCCGAGGAAGGCGCGCGCGCCCAGCGCGGTCACCAGCGGCTGCAGGCCCACCACCAGCGCGGTGATGCCGGCCGGCAGCCCGTGCGAAATGGCGGTGAAGACGCCGCCCAGGTACACGCCGTGGACCAGCAGCCCCGTGACCGCGATGTGGCCAAAGGCGGCGGGCGAGCGCGGCCACGGCGCGCGCAGCAGCAGGACCACCGGCAGCATCAGCACGATCACCGCGGCGTAGCGCCAGGCGAGGAAGGTCAGCGGCTCCGCGTCGGGCAGGCCGAACTTGGCGCCGATGAAGCCGGTGCTCCAGACGGCGACGAAGAGCAGCGGCAGCAGCTCGTTGATCGAATGGGCGCGTGCGGCACCGGACGGGGACGGCGTGGGGGAGGGCGAGGGCGATGCGGAGGGCGGGCTCATGGGCCCCGATGCTACCGAGCCGCGATGGCGGCCGGCGCCTCCCAACCGCCGCCAAACGCCCGGAAGGCGGCGACCGCCGCCCGCGCGTGCGCCGCGTCGAGCTGTGCCAGCTGGTCGCGTGCCCCGAGCAGCAGCCGGTCTTCCTCCAGCACCTCGATCAGGCTGGCGGCGCCGCCCTTGTAGGCGTCCTCGGCCGCATCACGTGCAAGCTGATGGGCGCGGACCTCCTCCGTCAGATCGCCGCGCTGCTGCTCCAGTTCGGACAGGCTGACGATGGCGTTCTCGACGTCCTCGGTGGCGCGCAGCATGCGCAGCCGCACTTGCGCGAGCGCCTCGGCCCGCGCGCCACGGGCCTGCGCGACCTCGGCGTCGACGCGGCCGAAGTCGAACAGCCGCCAGTGCAACCCAAGCAGCGCCTGCGGCTGGAAGGCCGCCGCCGACAACAGCCCGCCGTTCAGGCTCGAAGCGCCGAGCACGCCACCGAGCGTCAGGCGCGGGTAGTACTCGGCCGTTGCGACGCCGATGCGCGCCTGGCTCGCGTCGAGCTGGCGCTCCGCGGCGATGACATCGGGGCGGCGGCGCATCAGCGCCGCAGGAGTGAGGTCCGCGGGCAGCGACGGCACGCGGTAGGTGGATGAACGCGTGGCGGCAGGCGCAGCGGCGCGCGGCGCCTCGGGCGTGTCCGCGATCAGCTTTGCCGCGTAGGTGCCGGCCTGCTCGCCCATCAACACGTCCAGGCGATGCAGCTGCTGCGACAGCTCGGTGCGCAGCGGCGGCAACGTGCCGCGCGCCTGCAGCTGCAGCGCCTGGGCTTGCGCGACTTCGCGCTGCGCCGCCAGGCCGCCGTTGAAGCGGTCCTCGATCAGCCGCAGCAACTGGGACTGGTTGCGCAGGTGCGCCTCGGCGACGGCGATTCGGGCCTGCGCGCCGCGCACGCGGAAGTAGGCATCGGCTGCTTCGGCCACGACGGTCACGCGCGCGCCCATGCGCGCCGCCTCGGCGACCTGCCATTCGGCGACGGCAGCCGTCTCGCCCTGGCGCAGGCCGCCGGCCAGATCCGCTTCCCAGCTCGCGCCGATGCCGAGCGTCTGCAGCGTCTGCTCGCGCTCGTAGCCGGGAAACCCGTGTGCGAGCTGACCTTCGGGGCTCTTCAGCGACTGGCGCTGATGCAGCAGCTGGCCTTGCAGCATGCCCTGCGGCAGGCGATTCGCGCCGGCGCCTTGCGCCGCGGCGCGCGCCTGCTCGGTGCGGGCCAGCGCGATGGCGAGGTCCAGGTTCTGGTCGAGCGCGCGCCGGACGATGGCGCTCAATGCGGGATCGTCGAAGCCTTGCCACCAGGTGGCCAGCGCCGCAGGCGAGTCGCCGGTCTGGCGTTGCGAGATCAGCGCCTGGCCGGCGAACTGCTCGTCGAGCGCGCGGGGGCGGCCGGCCGGATCGGCCATCGGCGCGCAAGCGGCAAGCGCAGCCGCCAGCATGGCGCTCAGCGCCAGATTCAGCGTGGCAGGGCGCCTGGGCAGGCGGGCAGCGGAGGAAAGCGGGAGCGTCATGGCGGAACTCCAGGAAGTGCGGCGCGAAGGAGGGGCGGGCGCGAAACCTCAATGGGCATCGGCGGAAGGGGCGGATGGCGGCGTGATCTTGCGCAGCAGCGGCACGAACAGCAGCGCCGCCACGAAGCAGACCATCACGAGCAGGAAGGCGTCGGAGAAGGTCATCGTCAGCGCCTCGCGGTAGGTCAGCGACCAGAGCTGGCGCAGCGCCGCGGTGGCCGCATCGCCCGAAGGCAGCAAGGACAGCGGCGCGCCGGCGGACGCGAGGAAGCCGCTCATCGCCTCGTTGCCGTCATGCAGGCGCTCGGCCAGGCGCTGGAAGTGCAGGTTGGTGCGATCGTTGAGCACCGTCGCGCAGGCCGCGATGCCGATGGCGCCGCCCAGGTTGCGCATCAGGTTGAACAGTCCCGAGGCCAGCTTGAGCCGCGCCGGCGGCAGCGCGCCGAGCGCCAGCGTCACCACCGGCGGCACGCTGAGCTGCTGCGCCATGCCGCGCAGCGCCTGCGGCAGCAGCAGCTGATGCGCGCCCCAGTCGTGCGTGATCGGCATGAACTCCCACATCGAGAGCGCGAACAGCGCGAGCCCCGCGAAGAGGATCCAGCGCAGGTCGAAGCGGCTGGCGAGGAAGGCGTAGAGCGGGATGCTCATCACCTGGAACACGCCGGTCGAGAACACGGCCAGGCCGATGTCCAGCGCGCCATAGCCGCGCACGCGGCCGAGGAACAGCGGCGTGAGGTAGATGGTGGCGAAGATGCCGATGCCGGTGATGAATGAGAACAGGCTGCCGAGCGCGAAGTTGCGGTCCTTGAGCGCGCGCAGGTCCACGATGGGCCGCGCGGCGGTCAGGCTGCGCCCGATGAAGGCGAGGCCGCTCAGTGCGGCAGTCCAGGCGGTGACGGCGATGGTCGTGTCGCCGAACCAGTTCCAGCGCGGGCCTTCCTCGAGCGTGTACTCGAGGCAGCCCAGGAACACCGCGAGCAGCGCCATCGACAGGTAGTCGGCGCCCTTGAGCAGCGAGAGGTCGGGCTTGTCCACGCGCACCATCAGCGGCACGACGACGGTGACGACGAGGCCGGGCAGCAGGTTGATGTAGAAGAGCCACTGCCACGACAGCATGTCGGTGATCCAGCCGCCGACCACGGGCCCCAGCGTCGGCGCGAGCGAGGCGATGGCGCCGATGGTGGCCGCGGCGATGACGCGCTGCTTCCCGTCGAAGTACATGAAGGCGGTGGTGAAGACCATCGGGATCATGGAGCCGCCGAGAAAGCCCTGCAGCGCGCGGAACGCGATCATGCTCTGGATGTTCCATGCCAGGCCGCACAGCAGGCTGGTCAGCGTGAAGCCCAGCGCGGAGGCGGCGAACAGCCAGCGCGTGGACATCACGCTGGCGAGCCAGCCCGACAGCGGGATGACGATGATCTCGGCGATCAGGTAGCTGGTCTGGACCCAGGTGGTGTCGTCGGCGCCGGCGGAGAGGCCGCCGCCGATGTCGCGCAGCGAGGCCGAGACGATCTGGATGTCCAGCAGCGCGATGAACATGCCGATGCACATCGTCGCGAAGGCGATCACCTTGTCGCGCGTGCTCAGCTGGGCGAGGGGAATGACGTCGTTGGACCAGAAGGCGGGACGCGCGCGCGGCGGCATCGATGCCGGCGCCGGCGGCGACGCGGAAGCAGTGAGCGCGGTGCTCATGGCAGGCTCGCGGTCTTGGCGGACGGGGTGGTGCTGTCTGCGGCGGTGTCGACCTCGACCACGACGGACAGTCCGGGGCGCAGCCGGCCGAGGCGGTCATCCGCGGCGTCGAGCTGGATGCGCACCGGCACGCGCTGGACGATCTTGGTGAAGTTGCCGGTGGCGTTCTCGGCCGGCAGCACGCTGAACTGGGCGCCCGTCGCGGGCGCCAGGCTGCCGAGCCGTCCGTGCATCACGACGCCGGGCCAGGCGTCGGCGCGGATGCGCACGGGCTGTCCGGCCTGCATGCGGGCGAGCTGGTCTTCCTTGAAGTTGGCATCGACCCAGAGGCCCTGCGCGGGGACGACCGACATCAGCGGCGTGCCGACGCCGACATAGGTGCCCAGCCGCGCCTTGCGGTTGCCGATGTAGCCATCGCGCGGCGCGCGCAGTTCCGTGTAGCCGACGTTCAGGCGCGCGAGTTCGCGTTCGGCGCGGGCCTGGTCGAGCGCGGCCTGCGCCTGGCGCTTCTGCGTCGCGATGACGTCGAGCTGGCGCTCGGCGGCGAGTTGCTCGGCACGGGCGCGCGCGGAGCCGGCCTGCGCGGTCTTGAAGGCGGCCTCGGCGCGCTGGCTGCTTTCGACCGAGACAGCCGAGCGCCGCACCAGATCCTGATAGCGCGCGAAGTCGTCGCGGGCGCGCTGCTCCTCGGCGGAGGCCGCGGCGATGCCGGCGCTCGCCTTGGCGATCACCGCCTGCTGCAGCGCGGCGGCCGCGGCCAGGTTGGCGATGGCGGCCTCCTGCGCTTCGACGGCGCCGGCCGCGCGCTGCAGCGCGGCGTCGTAGTCGCGGGCGTCGATGCGAGCCAGCAGCTCGCCGGCGCGCACGAACTGGTTGTCGGTGACCGGCAGCTCGGCGATGTAGCCGCCGACCTTCGCGCCGACGACGGTGACGTCGCCGCCGACGTAGGCGTCGTCGGTCTCCTCATGGAAGCGGCCTGTGGTCCACCAGTGGGCGCCATAGGCGCCGGCCGCGAGCACGGCGGCGGTCAGCGCGGCCCACGACAGCGCGGTGCGGCCGAACGGCCTGCGCGAGCCAGCGGAGGACGCGGGAGGAAGAGAAGGAGCGGGAGGCGCGGGAGGAACGGGTGCCGGGGAAGCGGCCGTGGCGGTGGCGTTGGGGGAAGAGGCGGTCATGCGGAGCTCCGGCATCGAGGGCCCGCCGGGGCGGCGGGTGATGGAGCGGACTATAGGAACGTCACTTTCATGATGGAAGTGACTGGCGGTGGAATGCACTGTTCCGGATTCGTCAACTGACTTCCATGATGGAAGTCAGTGAGAATGGCGGGGCAACCCAAGGAGACCGCCGATGCGCCGCACGAGTTTCGAGGAGATGGCCTGCCCGGTGGCACGTACGGCCGACATGCTGGGTGACAGCTGGAGCGTGCTGATCCTGCGCGAAGTGTTTTATGGGCATCACCGCTTCGACGAGTTCGTGACCGAGCTCGGCATTGCGTCCAATACGCTGGCGCGGCGGCTGGCGGAGCTGGTGGATCGCGGGTTGCTGGAGAAGCGGCCCTATAGCGAGAAGCCGCCGCGCTTCGAGTACGTGCTGACGCCCAAGGGCCGCGATTTCCGGCCGGTGATGCTGACGATGCTGAACTGGGGCAACCGGCACGCGGCGCTGAAGGGCAAGCCGATGCGGCTCATCGACACGGAGACCGGCGAGCCGGTGGAGCTGCAGCTGATCGATGCCCGCACGGGCAAGGCGATCGGGCCGCAGCACAAGGTGGAGCGGCGCTCGGCCGCGCCGCGGCGCATCGAGCTGTTCGACTTCGATGGGGAAGTGAAGGACGAGGCGGGCGTGTAGCCCGGACGGCGGGATGCGCGTTCCTGGCGGGCGCCCTCAGCGCTGCACCAGCGCGAGCTTGACGCCCAGTCCCACGAAGGCGGCCGCGAAGCCGCGCCGCATCCAGCGCAGCACCGGCGGGCGGGACAGCACGCGGTCGCGCATCGCGGCGGCGAAGACGCCATAGACCGCGAACACGCCGAAGGTCATCGCCATGAAGACGAGGGACAGCTCGAGCATCAAGGGCGTCGGGCGGGGCTCGTCGTGGGCGATGAACTGCGGCAGGAAGGCGACGAAGAAGATCGACAGCTTGGGATTGAGCAGGTTCACCAGCACCGCGTGGGCGACGATCTCGTGCGCGGAGCGAGGCGGTCCGGCGGCATCGATGGCGAGCGCGCCGCGCTCGCGCAGCGACACCCAGGCCATGTAGAGCAGGTAGGCAACGCCGGCGTACTTCACGAGGTCGAACGCGAGCGCGCTCGCATGCAGCAGCGCGGCCAGGCCGGTGATCGCGGCCAGCATGTGCGGCACGATGCCGAGGGTGCAGCCGAAGGCGGCCGCGAGCGCGGCCCGTCCGCCGCTGGACAGGCCGGCGGCGAGCGTCACCAGCGCGCCGGTGCCGGGCGAGGCCACGACGATCAGCGAGGTGACCAGGAACTCGGGATTGGAGAGCGAGGAGAACGGCACGGCGGACCTCGATGCGATGGCTGCGGAGAGGTCATGATCGGGCCGCGAGGGGCGGCGCGTCTTGGACGAAATTGCAGGGCCGGGCGGCTCAGCGCAGCGCGGCCGCGTAGACGCCGGGCGGGATGCCGAAGCAGCGGACGAAGTGGCGCGTGAGGTGGCTCTGATCGCAGAAGCCGCTGGCCGCGGCGGCCTCGGCGAGCGGGGTGCCCTGGCCGATGAGCCGGCGCGCGCGCTGCAGGCGGCGCTGGACGAGGTAGGCATGCGGCGGCAGGCCGGTCGCGCGGGTGAAGGCGCGCAGGAACTGGAAGCGGCTCAGGCCGGCTTCGCGGGCGAGGTCGGCCAGGCTCGCCGGGGAGGCGAGCTCGTCATCGAGGCGGGTGCGGGCGGCGGCGATGCCGGAGGGGATCGCGGTCGGCGCTGGCGCGCGGGGATGGAGCAGGCTCTGGAGCAGCAGCACGAGCGCGGAGTCGGCGCGCAGTGTGTCGGCCGCGGCGGCGGGCTCCGAGGTCATTGCGCGGAAGAGCGCCTCGAAGCGGGCGGCGATGCGGGCGTCGTGGAGGGCGGGGTGGTGGAACTCGACGTCGCGTGTGGGTGCGTCCTCGGCGATGTCGGCGAGGAGGTCTAGCACCAGTTCCGGCGAGAGGTAGAGCATGCGCCAGGCGCGTCCGTGGTCGCCGACGGGCAGGCCATCGTGGACCTCGCCCGGGTTGACGGTGATGAGGTCGCCCGGGCCGGCTTCGACGATGCCGCGGCCGCTGGCGGATTTCTGAGCGCCGCGGTCGATCAGGCCGATGCCGAACTCGTCATGGATGTGACGGGAGAAGGCGCGCGCGGTGTCGGCGCGGACGATGTCGACGCCGGGGATCGGGCAGGGGAGGCGGGTGAAGGCGCCGCCGCGCGGGGCGGAGTCAGTGGCCATCGAGGAGTTCCAGCGTGCGCGGGTCGGGCTGGCCATCGTAGAAGCGGTCGAGGGCTTCGACGAAGACGGCGTCGTTGCCGGAGGCGCGCGCGAAGAGCGTCAGCGAGGAGCGGAACTTCAGCGCGTCGACCTGGCCGAGGATCTGTTCGGCGGATCGGGTGCGGTGGGAGTTCATCAGCGTCACGCATTCGCGAAGACGCGGGCCGAGGACCGGGTGGGCCAGAAAAGCGGCGGCTTCGTCGAGGGATTCGATGCCGTAGAACTGGGCCGTGCTGCTGAGACCCAGGCCGCGGAGCTGCGGGAAGAAGTACCACATCCAGTGGCTGACCTTGCGACCGCGCTTGAGCTCGTCGAGGACGTCGGCGAGTTGAGGAGACTGGGCGGTGAGGAAGCGGTCGAGGTCGAAGGGGGCCGGCATGGCGGTTTCCAGATGCGCGCGGGCTGCGTCGACTCTAGCAAGGGGAACGCCTGAATCGGAGGGAACCCATTTGGTGGGAGGTGTCGCGCCGATGATGGTTCTCCTCACGATTGATGAGGCTCCGCAAGCTTTTGAGGGTTCCTCCGATGCGCCCGAGGCAGCGCCTCTTTCAGACTGAAGTTTTCGAAGGGAGGAGACCCGTATGGCGCAGATCATTTCTCGGCGTTTGCTCGTGCTGGGCGGATTGCTCGCGCTCGGCATCGGATCGGCGGAAGCCAAAGGCAGGCGAGGCGGTGGAGGGCGAAGCGGTAGCCGCGGTGGCCGTGGAGGCGGCGGTGGGGGTAACAGCGGCGACTGCGGCTCGCGAGGAGGCCCGGGCGGGCCTCGCGACAAGAACGGGAAATGTCCGGGGTGGCGGAAGTGATTCTTTCGGTTGAGCTCACCGAAATTTGCTTGCCGCGAATTCTCGCGGCAGGCCGCAGAAACGAAAAAACCGCCACTCGGGCGGTTTCATTCTGGGTATGAGGTTGACGAGCCTTACCCTCGGCACTGGTCACAACGGTTAGGGCTGCTTGGTTCCCCACCTGACCCGGTTGGCCGCGCTTCCATGCGAGGAGGCCCGTCAGCGGCGGATTCTAGCCGAGCTTTCCGGGCCCTCCGGCCGCGCGCTCCCCCGGCGTGCATCTCCGCACGCCACGCGTGCGAACACCGCCACCCCTGGGTCGACGTGCCCTGCGGGCCTGTGGTTAAATCCGCCCCGGACCTCGCGGGACGCGCTCCCGCCCAGGCCATCGCCGATTTACCAACTACTTGCGGGCGATTCACAAATGCGGCTAAAGCGTTGCGGCTCCGATTGCCTCCGGGCCGGCAAACGCCGGTGACCACTGTGGGCTCTCGGAGTTTTTTCATGTCCGCTCGTCTGGCTCAGTTCGATTCGCTGCTGACCCGCCGCCGTGCCGCTCACGGCGCCACCGCGCCCACCCGGCCGCTGCGCACGCTGCGCGACCCCTGGGGCGAGCCGGTCGCCGAGTTCTCCCGCTTCCCCTCCGACCTCGAGCTGCTCAAGGCCGCCCATCGCCTGCAAGGCGACGACTGGATCGGCCCGCTCGCCGACGACGCCCACGCCCAGCGCCTGAACGCCGCCTGGCGCCTCGCGCTGCTGCGCGCCGATCGCCACGGTCAGGCCCGCGTGTCGCGTGAGGTCGGCCCGCAATGGATCAGCGCCCCTCACGCCGCGCGACCCGGCGAGCGTCCCGCCGAGCTGCGCCGCGCGCTCCAGGCCGCGGCCGTCCGTCAACTCTGGCAATCGGGCTGGAAGCTGGTCGGCTGATCCGCCACGCCCGGCGGACCGCTCGCCACGCCGTCATGCCGACGGAAGCCGCTCCGACAACCAGGCCTCGGTCGCGTAAGGGAAGGCGATCGTCGGCGCTCTCAGTTCGGCGAAGCGATCCCGCAGCGCCCGCAGCCGCTGCGCGACCGCGTGCCGCTCGGTCTCCGGCAGCGACGCGATGAAGCTCACCGACAGGATCCGATCGATCACGACCTGATCGAAAGTCCCCACGTGGCTGTGCGGCAGCACCGTCCGCTGCAGTGGCCCGAATAGCGACTGCCCCTCGAAAGGCTGCTTCCACGTCCCCTTGTAGAAGCGCGGCGCATCGCCCTCATAGGGGGTGATGATCTCGGTGATCGCGGCGACCCAGTCGCGGGACTCGTCCCTCACGTTCCACACCAGCCCCAGACGGCCACCCGGCCGCAGCACGCGATGCATCTCGCGCAGCGCCTGCGCGTTCGCGAACCAGTGGAAGGACTGTGCGCAGACGACCACGTCCGCCGCGCCATCCTCCAGCGGGATCGCCTCCGCCGTGCCGCCGAGCGCCCGCACGTCAGGCAGGCTTTCCGCGAGCCGCGCCCGCATCGCGTCGACCGGCTCGACCGCCGTGACCGCCGCCCCCGTGCGCGCTAGCAGCTTGGTGAACTTGCCGGTCCCCGCGCCGAGATCGACGACGCGCGCGCCCTCGCGGGCGCCCAGCGTCGCGTCCAGCCATTCGGCGAGCGCTTCCGGATACTCCGGGCGGCCACGCTGGTAGCTGTCCGAGGCGCTGGTGTAGCCGCGCTGCGCGGCGTCGTGGATGGGGCGGGTGGAGGTCATTTGCCCATGCTACGCCCGGCATGGCTCGTGGACGTCAAGGGCCTGTGGGCGCCGCGTGCGCGCGGTGGCTCAGAGCCCGAGCAAGACCTGGCGCGTCATCGACACCGCCATGACGTAGCCGAGCGCGACCAGCGCCAGCAGATAACCGACCACGCGGAACTCTCCGCGTCCGATGCCCCAGTGCCCGAGTGCGAAGTACGCGCCGAGCGCGATGAACTTCGCCGTCATCCAGGGCTCGTAGCGCGGGTCGTGGTGCATCGCGCCCCAGAGGCTCAGTCCGGACACCACGATCAGCACATGGCTGCTGAACACGAGCGTGCGCAGCCGCTCGTCCATCACCCACGCCGCGCCGAATTGATGCGCCAGCCCCCGCACCAGGAACAGTCCGACGCTGCACCACGCGAGCAGCGCATGCATCTCGACCATCGGGCCATAGAACCAGTCCATGAGCGCGGAGCTTCGTCACCCGGGCGGGGGATGTCAATCCGGGGAACGCGGGGCAGGGCCCAAGAGGCCAGGCGGCTTCCCTCGAAGGTGGGCCCGCTTCAACCCCCCGCCAGGAACCACTTTGAGTCATGGCAGGACGCGCCGCGATTTCGAGAATGGGCGCCTTCCATCGACGTGGGTCGGTGAGTCGAAAGGTCGTGAAGATGATTGATCAAGTGGAATGCAAGCCGAGCGGTGTGCTGGCCGCGTCGGGCAGGGAGGCGGAGTGGCCACACTACCGCTGGGTGAGGGTCGACAGCAAGGCCCAGCCGCCCTACAAGTTTCACCCGTGCCTCAATCCCTGCGCGCCGTCCGAATGGCCCTACGACTTGCAGGCGCTGCGCGGCACGGAGGATTGGAGCGACATCATCGAATGGTTCTTGTCGAGGCATCCCGCCGTACCCCGCGAAGACGTACGGCACTTCGAAGAGGAGCTGATTCGGTGTTCACGAGGCCGTCAGATCAGCGTGGAGATCAGGCGGGATCCGGAGCTGGCCACACTGGATCTGCTGTTCACGCTCTGGGGTTTCGCGGAGGGCGAGTTCTGCTTCGAGTCCATTGAGATCAAGACCATGAGCAGGGTTTGGTTTGCCGTCCCCGCGTTGCGCTCGCTCATGGGAACCGTCGGACTCGATGCAAGGCGTGGAGCCTTCGAGGATCGGCGGGACATGTGGAAGAGGTGACGCATGCATCGATTCGATCCGGACGAGTTTTTGGAGGTGGCGGAGCACCTGATCTCTCGGCAAAGCGAGGGCAGCATGCGAAGCGCGGCTTCACGCGCGTACTACGGCGTGTTCATCCTGGCGCGTGAGTTGGCCGTCATTGGCGACAAGGGGAGCGAAGTGCATCTGCGCACCCGGCACCATTACGAACAAGCCGGTGAAAGGCTGATCGCGGAGGGCCTTGAATACTTGAGGCGACGCCGAAACATCGCGGACTATTTGACTGAGCGGATCTTCTCTCAGCAGGACTCGCGTGACGTTTTGAAGCGCTCAAGGCACGTGCGTGCCGCCCTGAGGATCTTTGCCGGGCGGCGAAAGTACGCTCACGCAGCGGGAGGCTGAATGCCAGGATTCATTCGGCGAGAAGGTAGGAGCGAAAAAAAAGGCGCCTCAGCGCCTTTCATTGCCTCCAGACCTGGCCTCGCTCAGCGCAGCTGCAGGTCGTCGTCACCGAAGCGGATGTCCAGCGGCTCGATCAGCAACTGCTTCTCACCGTCCTCGACGCGGCCGGCGTCCCACGCCTCGATACCGCAGGACTTGGCGATCTCCACCACCTTCGCCGCCTGGTCCGCCTTCACGAAGATCGCGAAACCCGCGCCCATGTTCAGCGTCGAATAGGCCTCGCGGTCGTCCTGCTGCGCGTGCTCCTGCATGAACTTCAGCACCGGCGTCACCGGCGGCACCGTGTGGATGCGGTAAGTGAACTTGCCGGGATGCCGCAGCAGCTTGCGCCAGCCGTGGCCCGTGATGTTCGCGCAGTAGTGCGGCGTGATGCCGGCCTTGTACAGCGCCTCGGTCACCGGCGAGTAAAGCGTGGTCGGCGCCAGCAGCGCGTCACCGTAGCTCAGGCCCGGCTGGACTTCCGTCAGGTAGCCCTGGGGCAGGCGCTCGGTCAGTTTGCGCGCCAGGCTCAGGCCGTTGGCGTGGATGCCGGACGAGGCCAGCAGCACGATCGCGTCGCCCGCGCCCAGCTTGTCGCCCACCGACAGCCGTTCCTTCGGGTTGATCAGGCCGGTGCAGGAGGCCGCCAGATCGATGCGGCCGCCTTCCACGATGCCCGCCAGCGCCGGCGTCTCGCCGCCGCCCCAGGCCACCTGGCAGACGTCGCAGGCCTTCTTCCAGCCCGCCACCAGCGCCTGCGCGCGCTGCGCGTCGCCGAACCAGTCCGAGCCGCCCGCGGCCCAATAGGCCTGCACCACCAGCGGCGTCGCGCCCACCGTGATCAGGTCGTTCACCGCCATCGCGATCGTGTCCTGCGCGATGCCGTCGTAGTAGCTCTTGCCGGTGAGCGTCGCCATCTCATCCGCGACCAGGGTCTTCGTGCCTAGGCATTCGACGATCGAGGCGATGTAGAACGGCCCCACGTCCACGACATACGCCGACTCGCCCCGCGAGGCCTTCACCTCGGTGAACCCGTGCGCGCTCATGTGGACGGCCGTGGCCGCCGCGGCGCGCTGGGCGCTGATCTTCAGCGGGTCGATCAGGTCGTAATTGACGCCGGCCTGTTCGTAGCTCAGCGTGCCGGAGGAAGGATCGTGCGGGGCGTGGGTGCTCATGGCGGCGGATTATCCGTCAGCGCCGCGCGGGCCTCCTGACAAACCCGGACGCCGCCCGCCCGGCGGCGCGCCGGCGGGCGAGTGCGCCCCCGTAGAATGCCCCGCCATGAGTTACCAGGTCCTCGCACGCAAATACCGCTCCCGCACCTTCGAGGAGCTGATGGGTCAGGAACACGTCGTGCAGGCCCTGGCCAACGCGCTGACGCAGCAGCGCCTGCATCACGCCTACCTGTTCACCGGCACGCGCGGCGTGGGCAAGACCTCGGTGTCGCGGATCCTGGCCAAGTCGCTGAACTGCATCGGCCCGGACGGCACCGGCGGCATCACCGCCCATCCCTGCAACGTCTGCGACGCCTGCCGCGACATCGACGCCGGCCGCTTCGTCGACTACGTCGAGCTCGACGCCGCCTCCAACCGCGGCGTCGAGGAAATTTCCCAGCTGCTGGACCAGGCCGTCTACAAGCCGGTCGTCGGGCGCTTCAAGGTCTACATGATCGACGAAGTGCACATGCTCTCGAACACCGCCTTCAACGCGATGCTGAAGACGCTGGAGGAGCCGCCCGAGTACCTGAAGTTCGTCCTCGCGACGACCGACCCGCAGAAGGTCCCCGTGACCGTGCTGTCGCGCTGCCTGCAATTCAACCTGCGCCCGATGGCGCCGCAGACGGTGCTGGAGCACCTGACGCGCGTGCTGGGCAACGAGAACGTCCCGAACGAACCCGGTGCGCTGCGCCTGCTGGCGCGCGCGGCGCGCGGCTCGATGCGCGACGCGCTGTCGCTGACCGACCAGGCCATCGCCTTCGGCTCGGGCGAGCTCAAGGAAGCCGGCGTGCGCCAGATGCTGGGCAGCGTCGATCGCGGCCATGTGCTGGGCATCCTGAACGCGCTGATCGCGGGCGACGGCGCCGCGCTGGTCGGCGCCTCGGACCGGCTGCGCGACATGGGCCTGTCGGCGGGCGGCACGCTCGAGGACCTGGCGGTGGCGCTGCAGCACCTGGCCGTCGCGCAGGCGGCGCCGGGGGCGCTCGACGCGGGCGATCCCGACCTGGCCGAGCTGCTGCCGCTGGCCAGCCAGTTGCCGCCCGACGAGATCCAGCTGATGTACAGCATGGCGCTGCACGGCCGTCAGGAACTGCCGCTGGCGCCGGACGAGTACGCCGGGCTGACGATGGTGCTGCTGCGGATGATGGCGTTCCGGCCGAACGGGCAGGGCGCTCGACAGCCGTCGGCGCCGGAGGGCAGCGCGGCGCGGACCGCGCCCGCTCCGGCGCCGGCGCCGGCGCCGGTGGCCCGTCCGCCGGTGAGCGCGGCGCCGCCGGTCCAGGCGGAACCGGTGCGTGCGCCGGAGATGCCGGCTCCGGCTCCGGCCGTGCCGCGCGTGGCGGAGGCCGCCGCGCCGGCACCCGACCCTGAGCCCGAGCCCGCGCCAGCCCCCGAATCGGCGTCGGTGCCGGAACCCGCGCCCACACCGGCCCCCGAGCCCGAGCCGGAATCTCAACCGGTCACCGCGGCGCTCCAAACCATCGCCGCTGCGCCGGTGCCGCAACCCGCGCCGGCCCCCGCGTCCATGGCCGTTCCCGCGCAGGAAACGCCTCGCGCGCCGGCGCCTTCCGGTCCCTTGCGCGCCGCTCAGGCGGGCGCTCCGGCGACGCGCTTCAGCGACCGGCTGCGTCCGCGTGCGGCGCCGCTGGCGGCCGCCAAGGCGGATGCCGACGCCGAGGAGCCGGAAGACCTGTCCCCGCCGCACGACGACGACGGCCCTCCGCCCTGGATGGACGTGCCGCCGCCGTCGGACGAGGAGGCCTCGCTCGGCATGGCGATGCCGGACATGGACGATCCTGTGCCCGACAACGCCGGCGACGGCATCTACGTCTCGACCGCGATCGAGGAAGTGGTGCTTGTCCCCACCGCGCTGGGCGAACGCTGGCACGCGCTCGCGCCGCAGTTGGGCCTGAACGCGCTGGCGCGCGAGCTGGCGCTGCAGGCCGAATGCCTGGAGATCGACGAGGCCGCCGAGCCGCAGCGCTGGCGTTTCCGCGTCGAGCGCGAGTCGCTGCGCCAGCCCGGCCTGCAGGAGAAGCTGCAGGCGGCGCTGACGGCGCTGACCGGCAAGCCGGCGCGCGTCGAGATCGAGGCGGGGCGCGCCTCCGACTCGCCGGCGCTGCGCGACACGCTGGCGGTGCGCGCCCGCCAGCGGCAGGCCGAGGCCATCATCCTCGAGGACCCGGAAGTCCAGCAGCTGCTCGCGCAGTTCAAGACGGCGCGCATCCTGCCGGGCTCGATCAAGCCGGCCTGACCGGCGCCGCGGCCGATCCGGCGCTGGGCGACAATCCCGCCCATCGCCTCGACCTCCGGGTCGCGTCCCCGGTCGGCCATCCACCGCACCATTGAATCTCTGAACAAGGAATCACGATCATGATGAAGGGTCAACTCGCCGGCCTTATGAAGCAGGCGCAAGCGATGCAGGACAACCTGAAGAAGGCGCAGGACGAACTCGGCAACATCGAGGTCGAAGGCCAGTCCGGCGCCGGCCTGGTGAAGGTCACGATGACCTGCAAGCATGACGTCAAGCGCGTCGCCATCGATCCCAGCCTGCTGGCAGACGACAAGGACATGCTGGAGGACCTCGTCGCCGCCGCGTTCAACGACGCCGTGCGCCGTGCCGAGCAGGTCAGCTCCGAGAAGATGTCCAAGCTGACCGCCGGCATGCCGCTGCCCCCGGGCATGAAGTTCCCGTTCTGATCGGACGACGGTGACCGCGCTCGACCAGTTGATCGAGGCCTTGCGGCGCCTGCCCGGCGTGGGCCAGAAGTCGGCCCAGCGCATGGCCTACCACCTGCTGCAGCACGACCGCGCCGGCGCCGACGCGCTGGCCCGCGCGCTGCAGGACGCAGCGCGCAACGTGCGCCACTGCGAGCGCTGCCACACCTTCAGCGAGACGCCGCTGTGCGCCATCTGCTCGGACCGTCACCGCGACGCGCGGCTGCTGTGCGTGGTCGAGTCGCCGGCCGACCAGGCCGCGATGGAGCGCACCGCGTCCTACTTCGGCTACTACTTCGTGCTGCAGGGCCGGATCAGCCCGCTGGACGGCGTGTCCACCCGCGAGATCGGCGTGGACCAACTGCTCGAGCGGGCCACCGACGGCCAGGTGGAGGAGGTCATCCTCGCCACCAGCTTCACCGCCGAGGGAGAGGCCACCGCCCACGTGCTGGCCGAGGCGCTGCGCGCGCGCGGCCTGCGCAGCACCCGGCTGGCGCGCGGCGTGCCGGTCGGCAGCGAGCTGGAGTACGTGGACCTGGGCACGATCGCGCACGCGCTGGTGGACCGGCGCTCCACCTGACCGGCCGCCGCGGCCGGCCGCGATCGCATCGCGGCATCCATCCAACGCCACGCCCGGGGAGGGCACTCGATGACCATCGCCAACCATTGCCTGATCGTCGCCTGCCTGCTGCCGCTGCTGTGCGCCTGGGTGGCGAAGTCCAAGGGCATCGGCAAGCGCCGCCGTGACGGCGGTTTCGACAACCACGACCCGCGCGCCTGGCTCGGCCGCCAGACCGGCTGGCAGGCGCGCGCCAACGCGGCGCAGGCCAACAGCTTCGAGGCGCTGCCGCTGTTCATCGCCGGCGTGCTGGCGGCGCAGCAGATGCAGCGCGACCAGGGCCGCATCGACGCGCTGGCGATGGCCTTCATCGCGGTGCGCCTGGTCTACATCGCGCTGTACATCGCCGATCGGCCGACGCTGCGCAGCGCGGCCTGGGCCATCGGCGTGGCCTTGTCGGTCGGGCTGTTCTTCGCCTGACGCCGCGCGCTGCCTTCCTCGCCTCGTGAGGCGGAGAGGGCCGACTCAGCGCAGCGCGGTCTTGGTCGACACGGTGCGGGCGCCCTTGCCGTCGCCGCTGGCGACCTTGGCGCTGCGGGTCTTGGCGCCGGCCTTGGCCTTGCCGGAGGCGGTCGACGCCACCTTGGTGACCTTGCCCGACTTGGCCGACGCCTTCGAATTGCCGGACGGTTCCACCGAAGCCAGCGTCTGGCCCTCGCGCACGTAGACGACGATCTGCTGGCCCGGCTTGAAGGTGGCCTTGGTGCTGACGCGGTTCCACTGCGCCAGCTGCGTCGTGCCCAGGCGATGGCGGCGCGCGACGCTCGCCACCGTGTCGCCCTTGTTCGCCTTCAGCGTCACGCGGCGCATCGGCGGCACGTCGGGCGCGAAGCCGATGCGGGCGTTGTCGGCCAGGTGCTCGGAGACGTCCTGGTCGCGCGACGCGGTGCGCGGCACCAGCAGCGTCGAGCCCTTGGTCACCAGCATGCGCGCCGGGATGCGGTTGATCTCGCGCAGGCCGGTCTCGCTCATGCCAACCTGCTTGGCGGCTTCTGCCGGCTTCATCGTGCGGGGCACGACCCAGGCGGTCCACGACGCCAGCGGCCCGCGATGCTTCTCGAGGTTGGTCACGAAGGTGCTGGCGTTGTCGTAGGGCAGCAGCAGCTGGCCGCTGCTGGCCGCCAGGATCACCGGCTTGTTCATCGACGGGTTGAACTGGCGGAAGGTCTCCTCGTCCAGCTCGGCCAGCTGCGCGGCGCGGGTCACGTCGATGTCGCGGTCGATGTTGACCGACAGGAAGTACGGATGGTTCGCCACCGCCGGCAGCTCCAGGCCATAGGCCGACGGGCGCATCACGATGTTCTTCACCGCCTGCAGCTTGGGCAGGTAGTAGCGCGTCTCGTCGGGCATGCGCAGGCTTTCGTAGTCGATCGGCAGCCCGGCCTTCTGGTTGCGCGCCACCGCCTTGCTGACGTTGCCCTGGCCCCAGTTGTAGGCGGCCAGCGCCAGTTGCCAGTCGCCGTCGAACAGCTTGTTCAGGCGCTGCAGGTAGTCCAGCGCCGCCTTGGTCGAGGCCAGCACGTCGCGGCGGTCGTCGCGGAAGATGTTCTGCTTGAGGTCGAAGTCCCGGCCGGTGGCGGGCATGAACTGCCACATGCCGACGGCCTTGGCGCTGGACTGCGCATCGTTGCGGAAGGCGCTCTCGACGAAGGGCAGCAGCGCCAGCTCCATCGGCATGCCGCGCTTCTCGACCTCCTCGACCACGTGGTACAGGTACAGGCTGCCGCGGCCGGTCATGCGCGCGACGTAGTCGGGCCGGCTGCTGTACCAGTCCTCGGCCTTGCGGACCAGGTCGTTGTCGAGCTCGGGCATCGCCATGCCGGCGCGCATCCGCGCCCACAGGTCGACGTGGGTCTTCGGCGCATCGAGGTCGACCTTCTGGCCCGGGTTCATCGTGTCCTCGAGCAGCACGTCGAGCTTCTCTTCCGGCGCGGTGGCCACGCTCGCCACCGGCGTCGCGGGCGAGGGCACGGCCGAGGCGGCCGCCTCGACCGCCTGCACCGTCTGCTGCGCCACGGCCTGCGCGTCCTGGTTGTCGGCGGGCGCGACCGGGCGGTTGGCGCAGGCGGCCAGCACCAGCGGCAGCAGCGCGGCCAGCAGCGTCAGCGCCGGACGTTTCGAAGTGGTGGGGGAGGGGGAAGTGGCGTCCGCGCGGTCCGCGGAGCGGGGGGAACGAAGCAGCGGGAAGGACGGGGTCGGGTGTCGATGCATCGGGGTCTCAGCGAAAGTCGTTCTTCCATCGGCGCAGCCCGGCCAGGACCGAGACCGGCTCCGCGGTGACGCTCGGGTCATGGCGCTGCGCGGCCGCGCGGACCTCGGCGTGCTCGCAGCGCAGGAAGGGGTTGATCTGGAGCTCCACCGCGATGGTGGAGGGCAGGGTGGGCAGCGACTGCTCGCGCCGGGCCAGACACCAGGCCTCGTGGCGCGCGACCGCCTCGTTCTGGGGCTCGACTGTGCGAGCAAATCGCAGATTCGACAAGGTGTACTCGTGCGCGCAGCAGACCCGGGTTTCTCCGGGCAGCGCGGCCAGCTTCGCCAGCGAGGCCTGCATCTGCGCCGGCGTGCCCTCGAAGAGCCGGCCGCAGCCGGCGGAGAACAGCGTGTCGCCGCAGAACAGGAGGGGCGCGTCGCCGTCGGCCGGATGCTTCAGCACGAAAGCGATGTGACCGGCGGTGTGGCCCGGCACGTCCAGCACCTCGAAGACCTGGCCGAGCAGCTCGACGCGGTCGCCCTCGCGCAGCGGCACGACCGGCACCGGCATGGTTTCGGCGGCGGGACCCCAGACTTGTGCGCCTTGCGCCAGCAGCGGCAGCAATTCACGCAGGCCGCCGACGTGATCGCCGTGGTGATGCGTCACTAGAATGCCCTGCAGGTCCAGGCCGAGCGCGCGCAGCGCCTCCTTCACCGGCGCGGCGTCGCCCGGATCGACCACCAGGGCCGACCGGCCGTCATGCAGCAGCCAGAGGTAGTTGTCTGTGAAGGCGGGAACGGCGACCAGGTTCATGCAGGCAAGGGGATCGGGTTCCAGATGAAGACGCGGGGCCAGGACGAGGACACCGACGCGAAGGCGCCGATTGTAGAGGCGCAGGTCCGGCCGGACGCTGCCGCGGCGGAGCTCGCGCACTGGCTGCGCACGCCGGCCGGGCGCTACCTGCTGGCCTGGGAACAGCGCTTCATCGACGCCGCCGTGATCGACTGGTTCGGCTATCACGCGCTGCAGCTGGGTTTCCCGGAACTGCACGGCCTGCGCACCAACCGCATGACGAACCGGTGGCTCGCGCTGGACCATCGGCCGTTCGAGGACGCCGTCGCCGGGCCGCCGCGGCCCTCGCTGATGGCGCATCCGCTGGAATACCAGCCCGAACCGCAGGCCGAGCCCGCGCCGGGCCTGGGCGGTGCGGGCCGCGCGGCGATCTTCTGCGAGTTCGACGCGCTCCCGTTCGAGGCCAACAGCCTGGACCTGGTGCTGCTGCCCCACACGCTGGAGCAGGCGGTCGATCCCCACCGCTGCCTGCGCGAGGTCGAGCGGGTGCTGCGGCCCGAGGGCCGGGTGGTGATCCTGGGCCTGAACCCGGCCAGCCTCTGGGCCGTGAGGCAGAATCTCGCCCGCGTCAACGGCCGGCTGCTGAGCCGCGCGCCGCGGCTCTACCTGCCGGAGGAGCGCGAATACATCGGCTACTGGCGGCTGCGCGACTGGTTGCGGCTGCTGTCGTTCGAGGTCGAGCGCGCGCAGTTCGGCTGCTATCGACCGCCGCTGCTGAGCGATCCCTGGCTGGCGCGCTGGCAGTGGATCGAGAAGCCCGGCGGCAAGTGGTGGACGGTGCTGGGCGCGCTGTACGGCGTCATCGCGGTCAAGCGCGTGCACGGCATGCGGCTGATCGGGCTGGCGCGCGGCAAGAAGCGCGTCGCCAAGGCCGCGCCGGCGGTCGCCGCCGTCCACCATCATCACCATCGCGACGACGTCGAGGTCGACTGAACCTCGACGCGCCGCACGCCCGGACCCGGCCCGCCGCCGTGTCCGGTCCGCATTTTTCACCTTCCCTGTTGCTCCGCTCCGTTCATGACCGATACCACTCCCGCCGCCGCGCCCGCCGCGCCGAAGATCGCCAAGCCCAGCGTCGTCATCTACACGGACGGCGCCTGCAAGGGCAACCCGGGTCCGGGCGGGTGGGGCGCCTGGCTCAAGAGCGGCGACCACGAGAAGGAGCTGTTCGGCGGCGAGCGCAACACCACCAACAACCGCATGGAGCTGACGGCGGTGATCGAGGCGCTGAGCTCGCTCAAGCGCAGCTGCAACATCGTGATCTACACGGACAGCGAGTACGTGCGCAAGGGCATGACGGAGTGGATCTCCGGCTGGCAGCGCCGCGGCTGGAAGACCGCCGACGGCAAGCCGGTGAAGAACGCCGAGCTGTGGCAGCGCCTGGATGCGCTGCGCAAGCTGCACACGGTGGAATGGCGCTGGGTCAAGGGTCATGCCGGCGACCCCGGCAACGAGCGCGCGGACGCGCTGGCCAACAAGGGCGTCGGCGTCGCGAGGTAAGTCGCGGCCGCCCACTACACTCCTGCGCCTGTCCCCGACCTTCGCCTCTGCCTTCACCATGGACAACCATCCGCTGATCGACTGGCATTCGATGTTCATGGGCGTGGCCCTGCTGGCCAGCGCCCGTTCCAAGGACAGCCGCAAGCGCAACGGCGCCTGCATCGCGAGCGGGGACTACAAGATCGTCGGGGTCGGCTACAACGGCCTGCCGCGCGGCTGCGACGACAACGACCCGGCCTACTGGTCCGATGACGACGCCGATCCCGCCAACTCGCGCCACAGCTACATCGTCCACGCCGAGGTCAACGCGATCCTCAACTGCGTCGTGCTGCCGCTGACCGGCAGCACCATCTACACGACCCAGTACCCCTGCCCGCGCTGCGTGCAGTCCATCATCCAGGTCGGCATCCAGCGCGTGGTCTACCTGGAGAAGAAGGACCACCAGGTCGGGCTCAACGCGGCCTCGGCCAAGATGCTGACCGATGCCCGCATCGACGTGCTGGCGCTCAACGAGCTGGACGTGCCCGCCGCCGCCTGGTGTACCGAGCTGTCGGGCTTCATCGCCCGGCCGCGTCGCTGATCGACGCCGGCCGGCCGCGCGGCGATCGCAGGAACTGGGCCGGATTTCCCCCGCTTTTCCCGCTCAAGTTCCGGGCGGTGCGATCCATCATCCTGTCCACGCCGACATGAATCGCTCCGAGGCCGCCATGCACACCCCCATCCCCCCGCACCTGATGCCCGAAACCGCCCAGGCTCCCTGGGGACTGGTGCCGGATCTCGGCCTGACGGTGGCCGGCACCGCGAGCATGGACGAGCTGCTGACGCTGCAGGACCTGATGGCCGACCACGGCCTGACGCTGCAGCCGACCCGCATGCTCTACGACCGCCTCTACGCGCTGGAGCGCCTGTCCACGGCCCATGCCCGCGGCGATGCGCGGCTGCAGGCGGTCGCGCAGGACCTGTTCGACGCGTACCAGCGTCGCGGCGAGTGGATCGGCCTGGTGCACTGAGCACGCCGTCGCCGCAGGATCGAACGCAGAAGGCGCCCGCGAGGCGCCTTTGTCGTTCCTGCGCGTGGGGCCTTCCGCTCGGTGGCTAAGATCGATCGCCCACTTCAGGAGGAAACCATGAATGCTCCGCGCACTTCCAGTGACTTCCCACCCGGCCTGCACGGCGGGCTCGAGCATGACGACGAGGACCATCGCGTCGGCGAGACCGGCCAGAAAGGGCCGGAAGGGGACGGCGACATCGACCGCGCCCACCATGAGCAGCGCGACTCCGGCGATCGCGCCGAGCGACCGCGGACCAAGCCGCCGATCCCCGGCCGTTGATCAGTTGGCGCTGGCCGGACCCGACGCGGGCGTCGGGCCGGTCGCCTTGCGCCAGCTCGCCAGGGTGTTGGCGAACTCGATGACCGCCATCGCGTAATAGCTGCTCTGGTTGTAGCGGGTCACCGTGTAGAAGTTCTGGGTGCCCGCGACGTACACCGGCGCGGCGCCGCCCATCTGCAGCTCGATCAGCGCCAGCGGCCCGTTGTGCGCGCGCCCCTGCGGCGACAGCTGCGCGCCCACCGATTCGAACTGCCGCGCATCGAGCTGCGGCAGCACGTCGCTGATCAGCAGCTGGGCGCGGGCCGCGGTGTCATTGGGCACCTGCACCTCGTAATGCGTCGGCATGCCGCGCTGCCAGCCGTGCTCGCGCAGGAAATTGGCCACCGAGCCGATCGCGTCAACCGGGCTGTTGATCAGGTCCACATGGCCGTCGCCATCGAAGTCGATCGCGAAGCGCCGCCAACTGCCCGGCATGAACTGGCCCCAGCCCATCGCGCCGGCGTACGAGCCCTTCATCGCCATCGGATCCAGGCCGTTCTCGCGCGCCAGGATCAGGAACTGGCGCAGCTCCTCGCGGAAGAAGGGGCTGCGGTCGCGCGCGCCGGGCGGCAGCGGCGAGGGGTAGTCGAAGCTCAGCGTCGCCAGCGCGTCCAGCACGCGGAAGCCGCCCATGATCCGGCCGTAGAAGGTCTCCACGCCGATCACCGACGCGATCATTTCCGCCGGCACGCCATAGGACGCCTCCGCGCGCGCGAGCGCCGCCTCGTGCGTCGCCCAGAAGGCCAGCCCGGCTTGCAGCCGCTGCGGCTCGACGAAGCGCTGCCGGTAGGCGCCCCAGTCCTTCGCCTGTCCCGGCGGCCCCGGCAGGATCAGCCGCTGCACCGCCGGCTGCGGACGCGCCAGCGCCAGGATCGCGCGCAGTTCCTCGCGCCGGTAGCCGAGCGACTCCGCCTGCGCGTCGGCGAAGGCCATGACGTCGTCGCGGTCGCCATAGGCCGGCGGCGGCGCGGGCTTGCGCGCCGGCTTCTTCGCGGCGGACTTCGGCTTCGCGGCCGGGTGCGGCTTGTGGGCCGTCTCCGCCAGCGCCGGCGCGGCGGCCAGGCCGGCCATCAGCGGTGCGGCGGCCATCGAGGCCTGGAGCAGGGAACGGAGGAAGACGCGGCGGGGTGTGGAGCGGCGGACAGCGGTCATGCGGGACTACGGCGGAGGCGGCGGAGATGGCGGTAATGGCGGATGCGAGCCGGCGAGCGGCGGTGCAGCGTCAAGCACATGGAAGAGGAGGGCTCAGCGGGCCAGCGCCTGACGGAGGTCGGCGCACAGGGCCGCGAACTGGCGCTGCCATTGTGACGTGGCGGCGGCGAGGTCCTGCCGGTAGCGCTGCGCTTCCAATTGCAACAGCGCGGCCGCGACCGTCTCGGCCGGCGCGCCGTGGCGCTCGACCAGCGCCGCGGCCCAGCGGCGCGGGGTCTCGTCGTCGCGGGTGGACAGGCCGAGCCGATCGAGCTCGCGCCGCACGCGGGCGCGCTGACGCGACCAGGGATCGTGCGGCCGCCGGTGCCAGGCCGCCAGGCCGGCCCCGACCAGGGCCGCCAGCGCCATCAGGCCGCCGGCGACCTGGCCCAGCGCGGTCCAGTCCGGATTCTCGAAACCCAGGCGCTTGAGCAGGCTCATCTGCTCGCCGGTGGAGAAGTTCAGCACCGTCTGCTGCCAGCGGTTGTTCAGGCGCTCCCAGGCGGTGCGCAGCTCCGTCAGCAGGCCCGGGCGGAGCTGCTCCAGCGCGCCGGTGAACACGCCCGGCGACGGCCGCAGCGGCCGGCCCTGGATGCGATCAGGCGACACCGCCGCGGTCGGATCGGCGCGCTGCCAGCCGCCGGAGGCGGTCCAGAACTCGGCCCAGGCATGGGCCTGGCTCATGCGCACGACCAGGTCGCCGTCCTGCAGCTGCGGGTCCGCGCCCTGGAAGCCGGTGACTACGCGGGCCGGCACGCCCGCCGCGCGCATCAACACGACGTAGGCCGAGGCGAAGTGCTCGCAGAAACCGAGCTTGCGGTCGAACCAGAACTCGTCGATCGCATGGGGACTGGTCTCGCCATAAACGCCGGGGCTGAGGGTGTAGCCGAAGCCGTCGCGGCGGACGCGGGTCAGCAGCTCCCGGTTCACGGCGAGCGCGCGGGCGTCGTCGTCCAGCGCCGCGAAGCGCTCCTGCAGCGAGGCGCCGAGCGCCCGCGCGCGCGGATTCAGGCCGGGCGGCAGGCTCAGCGCCTCGAGGCGATCGGCGCGGCCGAGGCGGGTGCCCCATTGCGCGCGCGGCCAGGCCTCGTGCCGGAAGCGCAGCGTCTCCGCGAACGGCAGCGCGACCTGCCACTGGCCTTGCGGCGAGCGCGTCGCCGCCAGGCGTCCGACCGGGATCCGGTCCCCGGTGACGCCGGGGCTGAACTCCAGCAGCGGGATCGCGGTGACGCGCAGCGGCTCGATCGTGGCCTGGTAGCGGAAGACCGGGCCGTCCAGCGTCGGTGCCGCCTCGTGGCCGACCCAGGTCACCCGCGAGGCGGTCCACTGCTGGCCGTCGAAGCGCGTCAGCACCTGCGCCCGGAAGTACAGCTGCGGCTGCGCCGGCGGTGCGCCGTCGAAGCGCAGCCGCATCGCGATCGTGTCGTCGGTGGCGACTTCGGCGAAGGCGCCGAAGCTCATCGTGTCCGACAGCCCGGTGCGCGCGCCCGAGTCCTTGGGCAGTCCCCACAGCGGCGGGAAACGCGGGAACAGCACGAACAGCGCCACCATCACCGGCAGGCCGATCAGCGTGTTGCGCGCCGCGATGCGCGCCGCCAGCCGCAGGCTCGGCACGCCTTGCGGCATCTGCGCCAGCACCAGCGCCGACAGCAAGGCCCAGACGCAGCCGATCATCCAGACCGCGATCAGCGGCGACTGCGAGTACAGGAACTGGGTCAGCACCAGGAAGAAGCCGAGGAAGAACACGACGAAGGCGTCGCGCCGGGCGCGCAGCTCCAGCGTCTTCAGCGCCATCAGCATCGCCAGCATGGTGATGCCGGCCTCGCGTCCGAGGATGGTCTTGTGGGTGGCCAGGGTCAGGCCGATGACCACCGCCAGCACCGCCAGCAGGCTCCAGCGACCGGGCAGCGCCTCGCTGCGCCAGGCCAGCCGCGCGCGCCAGCCCAGCATCAGCGCGGTCAAGGCGCTGCACCACCAGGGCAGGTGACCGGCATGCGGCAGCAGCACGGCGGAAATGATCGCCAGCAGGAAGAGCGTGTCGCGCGCCTCGCGCGGCAGCGGGCTACGGCGGCCTGCCGCCAGGGTCGGGGCGGCGCTCATGGCTGCTCCTGCGCCAGCGCCAGCGCTTCCATGCAGTCGCGGAAATGCTCCGGCCCGAGGTCGGGCGCCAGCGAGACGCCGCGCAGGCGCAGGCCGTAGGGCAGGCCTTCCTCCTCGGCGCGCAGCACCCACGCGGCCAGGCGGGAGACGCGCTGCTCAAAGGGCAGGCCGCGCGTCGCCGCCAGGTCCAGCCACTGCTCGCTGGCGCGGCTGCCCAGGCGCTCGCGCACGAGCAGGGCCGCGCCGGCGCCGCTGCCGCCGGGGGGCTGCGGCTGGGCCAGCGCCAGCGCCGACTTCTTCCACAGGATCTGCCGCGGCGAGTCGCCATGCCGGTAGGGCCGCAGCCCCGGATCGTCGCCCAGCCCGGGCTGGCCCTGGCCCTGCGGCAGGCCTTCCTCGACGGCGGCGGCGGGCGGCGCTTCCAGCTCGGGCGCCGGATAGACCCAGGCCTGCGCGGCCGGCCGCCAGTAGCTCCAGGTCACGAACAGCCCGAAGGGGAATTGCGATTCGATGCGCAGCCGCGGCAGCGCATGCCGGCCGCGGGTCGGGAAGCTCAGTTGCAGCTGCAGCTGCGCATGGCCCTGCGCGGGCACGTCGGCGAAGGCGCTATCGGCGGATTTGGCGTCGGGCAGCCGCACGCCGACGCCGAAGCGCGCCGCCGAGGGGTTGTGCAGCCGGATGTCCAGCGCCAGCGGCTGGCCCGCGTAGGTCGGCGGCGGCGTCTTCAGGTCCAGCTTCAGGCCGCGCAGGTTGGCGTGGGTCGCGTTCATCGACGCCATGCCGGCGCCCGCGAGCACGAAGGTCAGCAGGTAGCCCAGGCTCAACTGGTCGTTGATCGACGCCAGCAGCAGCACCAGCAGGGTGACGACGAAGGCGGCGCCCGGGCGGCTGGGCAGGATGTAGAGGTTGCGCTGCGTCAGCGCGGTCGTGTCGCTGGCCGGGTGGCGGGCCTGCCACCACGCGTCCCAGCGCCGCTGCCACGGCCAGCGCAGGGCCGGCGGTTTCAGCGAGGGCAGCTTCCAGGCGGGCACGCGCACGGCGGTCTCCGGTCGGGCGGTCGCGAGGCCGCGCTCAGGGCAGCGGCACGGCGGCCATCATCGCGCGCACCTGCTCGCGGGCGCCGCGCGCGCTGCCGCCACGGGGGCGCAGCCGGTGCGCGATGGTCTGCGGCAGGATCGCCTGCACATCGTCCGGCGAGACATAGTCGCGGCCGCTCAGCAGCGCCTTGGCGCGCGCGGCGCGCAGCAGCGCGAGGCCCGCGCGCGGGCTCAGGCCTTCCTGGAACCACTCGCCGGAGCGCGTCGCCTCCAGCAGCGCCTGCAGGTAGTCCAGCAGCGCCGGCGAGACGTGGATGCGCAGCACCTCGCGCTGCAGCGCGCGCAGCTGTTCCGGCGTCATCACCGGCTTGAGCGTGCGCAGCTGCTCGCGGCTGTCCTCGCCCATCAGCAGTTCGCGCTCGGCCTGGCGGTCGGGATAGCCCAGGCTGATGCACATCAGGAAGCGGTCCAGCTGCGACTCCGGCAGCGGATGCGTGCCGAGCTGCTCGCTCGGGTTCTGCGTCGCGATGACGAAGAACGGTTGCGGCAGCGGATGGGTCGTGCCGTCCACGCTGACCTGGTATTCCTCCATCGCCTCCAGCAGCGCGCTCTGCGTCTTGGGGCCGGCGCGGTTGATCTCGTCGGCCAGCAGCACCTGGCTGAAGACCGGGCCGGGGTGAAACTGGAAGGCGCTGCCGCCGACGCCCTGCGCCCCGGGCTGGTAGATGTTGACGCCCAGCAGGTCGGACGGCATCAGGTCCGTCGTGAACTGGACGCGGGAGAAGCGCAGGCCCAGCGAGATCGCCAGCACATGCGCCAGCGTGGTCTTGCCCACGCCGGGGAGGTCCTCGATGAGCAGGTGGCCGCCGGCCAGCAGGCAGGCCAGGCAGTCTTCCGTCTGCGCCTGTTTGCCCTTGATGATCGTGCTAATCTGCCGCCGCAGGTCGGCCAGCGGTTGGGAGGCGAGGGTCGGGGCGTCGGAGCTCATCGACGCACGATATCTCAGAATCCCCACGGTCCGACGACGCCACGCGCACGCCCCGACCATGTCCACCGCCTTCATCAGCCACCCCGACTGCCATCGTCACGACATGGGCGCCGGTCACCCGGAATGCCCGCAGCGCCTGGCCGCGATCGAGGACTGGCTCATCGCCCACGGCATCGACACCGCGCTCGACCGGCACGACGCGCCGCGCGCCGACTTGCGGGCGCTGGAGCGGGCGCACTCGGCGCGCTACGTCGCCGAGCTCAAGGCCGAGCTGGAGGCGCTCGAGCAGCAGGCCCGCGAGGGCGTGCCCAACCCGATGAAGGCGCTGGACCCCGACACCTGCGCCAACGCGCACACCTGGTCGGCGGCGCTGCGCGCGGCCGGCGCGGCGGTGCAGGCCACCGACCTGGTGATGGACGGCCGCGCCGAGAACGCCTTCTGCGCCGTGCGCCCGCCCGGCCACCACGCGACCCGCGAGCAGGCGATGGGTTTCTGCTTCTTCAACAACGTGGCCGTCGCCGCCCGGCATGCGCTGGACGTGCGCGGCCTGGACCGCGTCGCGGTCATCGACTTCGATGTCCACCACGGCAACGGCACCGAGGACATCCTCGCCGGCGACGAGCGGGTGCTGATGGTCAGCATCTTCCAGGACCCGCTCTACCCGTATTCGGGCAGCGAGCCCAAGGGCGCCAACATGCTCAACGTGCCGGTGCCGCCGTACACCCGCGGCGCCGAGGTGCGCGAGATGATCGAGTCGCTCTGGATGCCGGCGCTGGAGCGCTTCCGGCCGCAGATGGTGTTCGTCTCGGCCGGCTTCGACGCGCACCGCGACGACGACCTGGCGCAGCTCGGCCTGGTCGAGGCCGACTACGAATGGATCACGCTGCGCATCATGGACGTGGCCCGGCGCCACGCGAAGGGCCGCATCGTGTCCTGCCTGGAAGGCGGCTACGACCTGGGCGCGCTGGCGCGCAGCGTCGGCGTCCACCTGAGAACGCTGGCCGGGATCTGAGCGGGATCCCGCGCGCCCGCTGTCCCGATTTCCATTTCCCATTGACCGATAGACCCGGCCCCGGCCGGTTGCCGAATTGATCTCCTCCTTGAGCTCCACCCTGGGTACGACCGCACCCCTGAACCACACCCTGAGCCTGCGTGAGCTGGAATCACTGCTCACCATGCTGTCGCGACCGCGCGCGCTGATCGAGGTCGGCCTGGTGCTGGCCTGCCTGGCGATGTCCTGGCTGATCGTCTACCGCATCAGCAAGCATGTGACGGCGGCGCCGGGTCACCAGTCGGTGCTGCTGGGCCACCGCGTGTACGACGGCGTGCTGTTCCCGGTCATCGCGCTGCTGCTGGCGCTGGGCGCGCGGCGGCTGATGCCGCTGCTGGGCGAGCCGGTCGCGCTGTTCCGCGTCGTCATCCCGGTGCTGCTGTCGCTGGTGGTGATCCGGCTGGTGGCGCGCGTGCTGCGGGCGACGATGCCCGATTCGATCGGCATCAAGCTGCTGGAGCGCAGCGTCTCCTGGGTCGCCTGGCTGGGATCGATCCTGTGGATCGTGGGCCTGCTGCCCATCCTCATCGACGAACTCGACGAGTACAAGCTGGGTTTCCTGCCGAAGAACGCCAGAGGCGAGTCGACGACGGTCTATGACCTCCTGGTCGGGGTGCTGCAGGTCGGCGCCATCATGCTGGTGGTGCTGTGGCTGTCCTCGGCGATCGAGTCGCGGCTGCTGCGCGGCAAGTCGGTGATGGACCTGTCGATGCGCAAGATCGCGGTCAACCTGACGCGCACGGCGCTGCTGGTGGTCGGCGCGATGGTGGCGCTGAACATGGTGGGCCTGAACCTGAGCGCCTTGTCCTGGCTGGGTGGCGCGGTCGGCGTGGGCCTGGGCTTCGGCCTGCAGAAGATCGCGGCGAACTATGTGTCGGGATTCATGATCCTGGCCGAGCGCTCGCTGCGCATCGGCGACATGGTCAAGGTCGACAACTTCGAGGGCCGCATCAGCGACATCAAGACCCGCTACACGGTGATCCGCGCGCTCAACGGGCGCGAGGCGATCGTGCCGAACGAATCGCTGATCACGACGCGGGTCGAGAACCTTTCCCTCGCCGATCCGCAGGTCAACGTGACGACCGTCGTCCAGGTGGCCTATGGCACCGATGTCGACGCCTTGTTCCCGCAGCTGATCGAGGAGATCCGGCGCGTGCCGCGGGTGCTGTCCGAGCCGTCGCCGTCGGTGTCGCTGAGCAACTTCGCCGCCGATGGGCTGGAGCTGACGATCGGCTTCTGGATCTCGGATCCGCACAACGGGCAGGGCGGGGTGCGCTCCGACGTGAACCTGGCGGTGCTGCGCCTGCTCAACCGGCTGGGCATCGACATTCCGTTCCCGCAGCGCGTGGTGCGGACGGTGGCGGAAGCGCCTGTGGCGGAAGGCCCGGTCGTGGAAGCGCCGGTCGCGGGAGCGTCCGTCGCGCCCGCGGAGAAGTGAACCGCTCGGCGGCCCGCGCTTCGGCGGGCCGATGCCTGGTCGTCGGTCGTCGGCGGCCTAGGACGCTCGTAGCGGACATGCCGACGGTCGGCCAGCGTCAGCACGACGTGGTTGCCCGGTGCGTCGAAACGGAGCCATCACCAGCGCCAGGGCGGCACCGGTGAAGGATCGGCGGGGAGGTGGGTCGGGCCCATCGGGGGAGGGGGTCGTTCATGCCGCGGTGATACGCGGGAAGCCAGCGCGACGTGAAGTGCTGGAAGGCACCGCCAGAAATGAAAAAGACCACCCGAGGGTGGTCTTGTCATGGGCGCGAGGAGCGTGCTCAGCCGGCGGCGACCGGGATCTTGATTGCCTTGCCGGAGGCGATGCGCTGCTGCCATTCGGCCGGGCCGGTGATGTGCGCGCTGGTGCCGCCGGCGTCCACCGCCACCGTCACCGGCATGTCGACCACGTCGAACTCGTAGATCGCTTCCATGCCAAGGTCCTCGAAGCCGACGACCTTGGCGTGCTTGATCGCCTTGGACACCAGGTAGGCGGACCCGCCCACCGCCATCAGATAGGCGGACTTGTGGTTCTTGATCGACTCGATCGCGACCGGGCCGCGCTCGGCCTTGCCGATCATCGCGATCAGGCCGGTCTTCTCCAGCATCATGTCGGTGAACTTGTCCATCCGCGTCGCGGTGGTGGGGCCCGCCGGGCCGACCACCTCGTCACGCACCGGGTCCACCGGGCCGACGTAATAGATCACGCGGTTGGTGAAGTCCACCGGCAGCGATTCGCCCTTGGCCAGCATGTCCTGGATGCGCTTGTGCGCGGCGTCGCGGCCGGTCAGCATCTTGCCGTTGAGCAGCAGCGTGTCGCCCGGCTTCCAGCTCGCGACCTCGTCCTTGGTCAACGTGTTCAGGTCGACGCGTTTGCTCTTGTTGTAGTCCGGCGCCCACTTCACGTCGGGCCACAGGTCCAGGCTGGGCGGCTCCAGATAGCTCGGGCCGGAGCCATCCAGCACGAAGTGCGCGTGACGCGTGGCGGCGCAGTTCGGGATCATCGCGATCGGCTTGGAGGCCGCATGTGTCGGGTAGGTCTTGATCTTGACGTCCAGCACCGTGGTCAGGCCGCCCAGGCCCTGCGCGCCGATGCCCAGCGCGTTGACCTTCTCGTACAGCTCGATGCGCAGTTCCTCCAGCTTGTTCTGGGGGCCGCGCTCCAGCAGCTCGTACATGTCGATGTCGTCCATCAGGGCTTCCTTCGCCAGCAGCGCCGCCTTCTCGGCCGTGCCGCCGACGCCGATGCCCAGCATCCCCGGCGGACACCAGCCCGCGCCCATGGTCGGCACGGTCTTGAGCACCCAGTCGACGATGTTCTCGCTTGGGTTGAGCATGTAGACCTTGCTCTTGTTCTCCGAGCCGCCGCCCTTGGCCGCGACGATCACGTCGACGGTGTTGCCGGGCACGACCTCCATGAAGATCACCGCCGGCGTGTTGTCCTTGGTGTTCTTGCGCTCGAAGATCGGATCGCTGAGCACCGAGGCGCGCAGCTTGTTGTCCGGGTGGTTGTAGGCGCGGCGCACGCCCTCGTTGACGGCGTCCTGGATGGAGCCGGGGAAATCGGCCCAGCGCACGTCCATGCCGATCTTCAGGAAGACGTTGACGATGCCGGTGTCCTGGCAGATCGGCCGGCGGCCTTCGGCGCACATCTTCGAGTTGGTCAGGATCTGCGCGATGGCGTCCTTGGCGGCCGGGCTCTGTTCGCGCTCATAGGCGCGGGCCAGGTGCTGGATGTAGTCGGCCGGGTGGTAGTAGCTGATGTACTGCAGCGCGGCGGCGACGCTTTCGACGAGGTCGGCGTAACGGATCGTGGTGGTCATGGTGGGGCTCGGGGATCCAGGGACGCGGCGGATTATCCTCCACCGCCCCATTGCCCCGCCGCCGGCAGCGGCTTCCGAGCGGCATGCGCACGGTGCGGTCCGCACGCCGGGCCGTCGACCGCCGGTCCGGCGCCCCGAGCCGGGGAGCCTCAGCTGCCCGGTGCCGTCGTCCCGCGCGGCTTGACCATGTTGCCGACCTCGCTGGACAGGCGGCGCTTCTCGTCCTCGCTGAGCGCCGGCGCGCATTCGCGCTTGCCCAGCATCGAGCCGGTGCGCTGTTCGCGCTCGCAGACCATCTTCTGGCCGGTCTCGCCTTGCGCCGAGGCGGTCGGCGTGCCGGTGGCGGTGACGCCGTCGCTGGCGCAGGCGGCGAGCGCCAGCAGCGGCGCGGCGACGAACAACAATCGGATCATGTCGTGCTTCCCTCGAGAGTCCGGGATCCGTGTCCCGGGGGGCTGATGAAGCGCGGGATGCTAGCAACGCGCGCCCGGCCGCATCCTCGGGAGAACGCGACACTCCCTCTTCAGAGGGACGGGCCGCGCACCGGCGATGATGCGGTCTTCACGCGCGCGTTAACTCTTTCACTGGGATGGGTCATCGACGCGTCCCCCTCGCTCTGATTTACTGCCTGGGGCCGCCGATCCGGTGGCTCGTTTTTCGGGAGGAACTTTCTTGACACCGGGACTCAAACGCTTCTTCGCCAGCGAATCGGCCGGCGGCATCGTGCTCGCGATCGCGGCGGTGGCCGCGCTGATCCTGTCCAACTCGCCCTGGCGGGAGCTCTATGCCGCCTTCACCCGCATCGAGGGCGAGGTCCGCATCGGCGGCGACTGGCTGGTGCTCGCCAAGCCGCTGCTGGTCTGGGTGAACGACCTGTGGATGGCGGTGTTCTTCTTCCTCGTCGGCCTGGAGATCAAGCGCGAGTTCGTCAGCGGCGAGCTGGCCGAGCGCTCCCAGGCGGTGCTGCCGATGGTGGCCGCGCTGGGCGGCATGGTCGTGCCGGCGCTGATCTATGCCGTCATCAACCGCGGCGATCCGGTCGCGCTGCACGGCTGGGCGATCCCCGCCGCCACCGACATCGCCTTCGCGATCGGCATCGTCATGCTGCTGGGCAGCCGGGTGCCGGCCTCGCTGAAGGTCTTCCTGACGGCGGTCGCGATCATTGACGACCTCGGCGCCATCGTCGTCATCGCGCTCTTCTACACGAGCCAGCTGTCGCTGGTCATGCTGGGGGCCGCCGCGGCCTGCCTGGCGATCCTCTTCGCGCTCAACCGGGCCCGGGTGACGCGCGCGGACCTCTACATCGTCGTCGGCCTGGTGCTGTGGACCTGCGTGCTCAAGTCAGGCGTGCATGCGACGCTCGCGGGCGTCGCGACCGCGCTGTTCATCCCGTCGGACGACGGCCGCGGCCGCTCGCCGGCCGAGGACCTCGAGCACGGCCTGCATCCGTGGGTCGCCTTCCTGATCCTGCCGATGTTCGCGTTCTCCAACGCGGGCGTGTCGCTGCTGGGCCTGCATGCGGGCGACCTGCTGCATCCGGTGTCGCTGGGCATTGCGCTGGGGCTGCTGCTCGGCAAGGCGGTGGGCGTGTTCGGCAGTTCCTGGCTGATGATCCGCTTCGGCCTGGCGCAGCGGCCGGGCGGCGCCGACTGGGTCCAGTTCTTCGGCGTCTGCGTGCTCTGCGGCATCGGCTTCACGATGAGCCTGTTCATCGGCGGCCTGGCCTTCGAAGGCCACGGGCCCGACTATGAGACGCGGGTGAAGCTCGGCGTGCTGGGCGGCTCGATCCTGTCCGGCGTGGTGGGCACGCTGATCCTGCTGCGCAGACGCGCCTGAGCGGGCGCCCCGCCCAAAAAAGAAGGGAGCCCGCGGGCTCCCTCGTCGCTGATGCCGATCCAGTGCCGATCCGGCGCCGACCCGGCGCCGCGGTGGCGCTCAGTGCTTGTCGCCCGGCGGATGGGTGAGCAGCCGGTCGGTCATCGCGATGGCCAGCGCCGAGAGCAGGAAGGCCAGGTGGATGGCCGTCTGCCAGATCAGCGTCTGCTCGGTCAGGTTCTGCACATTGATGAAGGTCTTGAGCAGGTGGATCGAGGAGATGCCGATGATGGCCGTCGCCAGCTTGACCTTCAGCACCGACGCATTGACGTGGTCCAGCCATTCGGGCTGGTCCGGATGGCCCTCCAGATGCAGCCGCGACACGAAGGTCTCGTAGCCGCCCACGATCACCATGATCAGCAGGTTGGAGATCATCACCACGTCGATCAGTGCCAGCACGGCCAGCATGATGATGGTCTCGTTGAGCTTGGTGGGCGCGGTGCCGGCCTTGTAGCCCACGCTGTCCACCAGCAGTCTGAGGGCTTCCTGGTTGCCGAAGGCCGCCTCCACGAGATGGATCAGCTCGGTCCAGAACTGGTAGACGTAGACCGCCTGCGCCAGGATCAGCCCCAGGTACAGCGGCAACTGCAGCCAGCGGCTCCCGAACATCAGGTGGGCGAGCGGGTGCATGCGCTTGGGCGCGGTGTCGGCCGGGGCCTTCGGTCGATCGGTCATCGGGGCAATCCTTCAGGTCGTAACGGGCGGGAACCGCCAAACCGGGCGATTTTAGTGAGAGCATGCCGCTGGTTTCGCGGCCGCGCGCCCGCCGCTCTTCTACAAGAGTAAGCAGATCGTCAGTGTGAAAGCGGAGAGTTCGGCCGAGTTCGAAGATCCCTGCCTGTACGGAGACATAGGCCATGAGCGACAAGATCAGCGACAAGATCTACAACCCCCCCCAAGCCGCCGTCCAGGGCGCGCACGTGTCCGGCATGGCCGCCTACGAGGCGCTGTGCCAGGAAGCCGAGACCGACTACGCCGGCTACTGGGCGCGCCAGGCGCGCGAGCTGCTCAGCTGGAAGCAGCCCTTCACCAAGGTGCTGAACGAGTCGGACGCCCCCTTCTTCAAGTGGTTCGAGGACGGCCGGCTCAACGTGTCCTACAACTGCCTGGACCGCCACGTCGAGGCCGGCCGGGGCGAGCGCGTCGCGATCATCTTCGAGGCCGACGACGGCAGCGTCACCCGCGTCACCTATGCCGAGCTGCTGGCCCGGACGGCGCAGCTGGCCAACGCGCTCAAGGCGCGCGGCGTGAAGAAGGGCGATCGCGTCGTCATCTACATGCCGATGTCGGTCGAGGGCGTGGTGGCGATGCAGGCCTGCGCGCGCATCGGCGCGACGCACTCGGTGGTGTTCGGCGGCTTCTCGGCGCAGTCGCTGCGCGACCGGGTGCAGGACGCCGGCGCGGTGATGGTGCTGACCGCCGACGAGCAGGCCCGTGGCGGCAAGTCGCTGCCGCTCAAGGCCATCGTCGATGACGCGCTGGCCGACAACAGCTGCCCGACCATCCAGTCGGTCCTCGTCTACAAGCGCACCGGCGGCCAGATCGCCTGGGTCGACGGCCGCGACGAATGGCTGCATGACGCGGTGGCCGGCCAGGCCTCGAGCTGCGAACCCGAATGGGTCGAGGCCGAGCATCCGCTGTTCCTGCTCTACACCTCGGGCTCGACCGGCAAGCCCAAGGGCGTGCAGCACAGCACCGGCGGCTACCTGCTGCATGCGGCGCTGACCACCAAGTGGACCTTCGACCTGAAGGACTCCGACATCTTCTGGTGTACCGCCGACATCGGCTGGGTGACCGGCCACACCTACATCACCTACGGGCCGCTGGCGCTGGGCGGCACCGAGATCGTCTTCGAAGGGATCCCGACCTTCCCGGACGCGGGCCGCTTCTGGCAGATGATCCAGAAGCACAAGGTCACGATCTTCTACACGGCGCCGACGGCGATCCGCTCGCTGATCAAGGCGGCCGAGACCAACGAGGCGGTCCATCCGAAGAACTACGACCTGAGCTCGCTGCGGCTGCTGGGCTCGGTGGGCGAGCCGATCAACCCGGCCGCCTGGGAGTGGTACCACCAGCATGTGGGCGGCGGCCGCTGCCCGATCGTGGACACCTTCTGGCAGACGGAAACCGGCGGCCACATGATCACGCCGCTGCCGGGCGCCACGCCGCTGGTGCCGGGCTCCTGCACGCTGCCGTTCCCCGGCATCACCGCGGCCATCGTCGACGAGACCGGCAACGACGTGCCCAACGGGCAGGGCGGCATCCTGGTCGTCAAGAAGCCGTGGCCCTCGATGATCCGCACGATCTGGGGCGATCCGGAACGCTTCAAGAAGAGCTACTACCCGCCCGAGCTCAAGGGCTACTACCTCGCCGGCGACGGCGCCATCCGCGACGCGGACACCGGCTACTTCACCATCACCGGCCGCATCGACGACGTGCTGAACGTTTCGGGCCACCGCATGGGGACGATGGAGATCGAGTCCGCGCTGGTCAGCTGCACCGAGCTGGTGGCGGAGGCGGCGGTCGTGGGCCGGCCCGACGACACGACCGGCGAGGCGATCTGCGCCTTCGTCGTGCTCAAGCGCCCGCGTCCGAGCGGCGACGAGGCCAAGGCCATCGCCAAGCAGTTGCGCGACTGGGTCGCCAAGGAGATCGGCCCGATCGCCAAGCCCAAGGACATCCGCTTCGGCGACAACCTGCCCAAGACGCGCAGCGGCAAGATCATGCGCCGGCTGCTGCGCTCGGTCGCCAAGGGGGAGAGCGTCACGCAGGACACCTCGACGCTGGAGAATCCGGCGATCCTGGAGCAACTGGGCCAGGCCTACTGAGATCGCTCCGCAGCAGCTCGTGAAGCCCCGCCTCGGCGGGGTTTTTTCATGGGCTCGCGCAGACACCTGCATCCCGGCACCCGCATGAACGCCCGCCGCGCGGCCCGCGTGCGCGGGGCGGTGCGGCAGCGGGGCGCTGGTCTCCGGCAGCGCTTGGCCTTCATGTGGCAGCCAAGGCCGCAGCCACACTGGCTCGGGTCGTGGTGTCCGCGCGGTTCATGGACCAAGAATCGTCGCACCGCCCCATCGGGGCGGGCCGCGATCCGGCCCGCGATCAGGGCGGCGCTCGCGCGGCATCCCCCGGATGCCGATCTCACAGAAGGAGTCGCTTGTGGAGTCTTCGTTCCCGCAGAGGTCCCCGAAACCAATCCGGCGCTGTGCCGCCGCGCTGGCGCAGTTGCTGCTGCTGGCCATCGGCGGCCGGGAGATCCTGATCTCCGTCGGCCTGCGCGGCCGGGTGCGGCTGAACTTCCTGAGAAGACTTCCCGAGAAGAGGGCGGCTGACGGCAGGCGCTGAATGAGACAAGGCCCCGGAAGGGGCCTTGTTCATGGCGAGCCGGCCAGGCTCGGCGCGTCGACCTTCACTTCGTCGACATCACCCACTTGGCGAGCTGCTCGGCCTCCGCCGGGCTGACCTGCGCATTGGCCGGCATCGGGACCGGGCCCCAGACGCCGGAGCCGCCCTTGATGATCTTCTCGGACAGCTTCTTCACCGCGTCCTTGTCCTTGGCGTACTTGGCCGCGACGTCCTTGTAGGCGGGGCCGACCAGCTTCTTGTCGACGGCATGGCAGGCCATGCAGTTCTTCTTCTGGGCCAGTTCCTGGCTGGCGAAGGCGCTGGGGGCGGACAGGGCGGCGATCAGGGCCGCGGAGACGAACAAGGCGTTTTTCATGGCATCCTTTCAGATCCTGCCGGGAAGATGCGGAACACCCTCAAGAGAACCCTGCGAGAAGCTCGCGACGTGGGGACCGCTTCCCGGGGGAGCGGCGAATGGCTGGGGGTGTCCGGGCTCGGGCGATTGTAGTGTTGGGAGCCGTGCCGACCTGGCGCGTGTACGAGGAGAAATGCGATGTGGTTGATCGTGATCGGCGTCTTGTTGATCGCCTTGAAGCTGGCCGAGTTCGGGCCGATCGGTGCCTTGAGCTGGTGGTGGGTGCTGTCGCCCTTCGTGCTGGCGGTGCTGTGGTGGGAGTTCGCCGACAAGTCGGGCTACACCAAGCGCAAGGAGATGGACAAGCTCGATGAGCGCCGGGAGGCGCGCCGCCAGCGCTCGCTTGAGGCGCTCGGCCAGGCGGACAAGCAGCGCAAGCGGCGTTGATCCGGACCGCGACCGACCGCCGCGACCGGCAACGACAGCGGGGCCCTCGGGCCCCGCTGTCGCATTCATCGCGCCGACCGATGGGCCGGCGCCGGATCGTTCACTCGAACTTGTCGAGCACCGCGCCCGAGCTGGCGCTCGAGGCGCTCTTGGCGAACTTGGCCAGCACGCCGCGCGTGTAGCGCGGTGCCGGTTTCGTCCATGCAGCCTTGCGGCGCGCCAGTTCGGCATCGTCCACATGCAGCTGCAGCAGCAGCTGGTGCGCGTCGATGGTGATCGAATCGCCTTCGTGAACGAGGGCGATCGTCCCGCCTTCATAGGCTTCCGGCGCGACGTGGCCGACCACCATGCCCCAGGTGCCGCCGGAGAAGCGCCCATCGGTGATCAGGCCGACGCTCTCGCCCAGGCCCTGGCCGATCAGCGCGCCGGTGGGCGCCAGCATCTCCGGCATGCCGGGGCCGCCCTTGGGGCCGAGGTAGCGCAGCACCATCACGTCGCCGGCCTTGATCTGGCCGGCCATGATCGCGGCCAGCGCCGACTGCTCGTCGTCGAACACGCGCGCCGGGCCAGTGATGACCGGGTTCTTCAGGCCGGTGATCTTGGCGACGCAGCCCTCGGGCGACAGGTTGCCCTTGAGGATCGCCAGGTGGCCTTCGGCGTAGATCGGGTCCGAGACGGCGCGGATCACCTCCTGCTCCGGCGAGAGATCCGGCACGTCGGCCAGGTTCTCGGCGACGGTCTTGCCGGTGATGGTGATGCAGTCGCCGTGCAGCAGGCCGGCCTTGAGCAGCTGCTTCATGACCGCGGGGATGCCGCCGGCCTTGTGCAGGTCCACCGCCAGGAAGCGGCCGCTGGGCTTGAGGTCGCACAGCACCGGGATCTTCTTGCGCATGCGCTCGAAGTCGTCGATGGTCCAGTCCACCTCGGCGGCATGCGCGATGGCCAGGAAGTGCAGCACCGCGTTGGTCGAGCCGCCGGTGGCCATGATCACCGCCACCGCGTTCTCGATCGCCTTTTTCGTGACGATGTCGCGCGGCTTGAGGTTGGCCTTCACCGCCCGGACCAGGTAGTCGGCGGCGCGCTTGGTGTTCTCGACGACCTCGTCCTCGACGTTGGACATGCTCGACGAGTAGGGCAGCGACATGCCCAGCGCCTCGAAGGCCGAGCTCATCGTGTTGGCCGTGTACATGCCGCCGCAGGAGCCGCTGCCGGGGATGGCGCGCTTCTCGATCTGGCAGAAGTCTTCCTCGCTCATCTTGCCGGCGCTGAACTGGCCGACCGCCTCGAAGACGCTGACGATGTTGAGGTCCTGGCCCTTGTAGTGGCCGGGCTTGATGGTGCCGCCGTAGATGTAGATCGCCGGCACGTTGGCGCGCAGCATGCCCATCATCCCGCCGGGCATGTTCTTGTCGCAGCCGCCGATCACCATCACGCCATCCAGCCACTGGCCGCCGACGCAGGTCTCGACGCAGTCGGAGATGACCTCGCGCGACACCAGCGAATACTTCATGCCCTCGGTGCCCATGGCCATGCCGTCGGAGATCGTCGGCGTGCCGAAGAGCTGGGCGTTGGCGCCGGCGGCCTTCAGGCCGACGACGGCGGCGTCGGCCAGCTTCTGCAGGCCGGAGTTGCAGGGCGTGATCGTCGAGTGGCCGTTGGCCACGCCGATCATCGGCTTGCCGAAGTCGCTCTCCTGGTAGCCCATGCCGTAATACATCGAGCGGTTGGGCGCGCGCGCGACGCCTTCGGTGATGTTCCGGGAGCGACGATTCGGGGCGTCGTCGGGCGTGGCGTTCTTGGCGTCGGTCATGGCGGACATCCTGGCGGGCAGTGCTTGGAGCGCGCCAGTATGCGCCGCCGGCCTATGCGGGTCCAATATATAGTGGACGCCGAATTGATTTGCCGGACATATCGATGATCGAACTCCGTCCGATCCGCCAGTTCCTCGTGCTCGCGGAGGAACTGCACTTCGGTCGCGCCGCCGAGCGGCTGCACATGACCCAGCCGCCGCTGAGCCTGGCGGTGCAGAAGCTGGAGGCGCAGCTGGGCGTGCAGCTGCTCGAGCGCGGGCGGCGGACCGTCGCGCTGACGGCGGCCGGGCAGGCGCTGGTCGAGGCGGGGACGCGGCTGGTGGAGCAGGCCGACCAGGTGCCGGTGCGGGTTCGGGCGGCGGCCAGCGGCGAGGCCGGACGGCTGAGCCTGGGTTTCGTGTCGACCGTCGGGTACGGCGACATGCCGCGCTGGCTGCGGCTGTTCCGCGAGGCGCTGCCCCAGGTGCAGCTCGCGCTGCGCGAGGCGACGCTGGATGTCCAGCTGCGGGGCTTCGAGTCCGGTGAACTCGATGCCGGCTTCGTGATCCACGCGCCGGGGGCCGAGCCGGCCGGGTTCGAGCGCCTGATCGTGTCGACGGAGCCGCTGGTCCTGGCCCATGCGCAGGACTGGGGGCTGGCCGGCCGGCGCAAGGCGCCCCCCGCGCTGGAGGAGGTCCTGCGCGAGCCGCTGGTGGTGTTCCCGCGCGAGATCGCGCCCTCGCTGTTCGATGCGCTGCTGGGCTTCTACCGCGCCCACGGCGCCACGCCGCAGATCGCCCAGGAGGCCATCCAGATGCAGACCATCGTCAACCTGGTGTCCGCCGGCATGGGCGTGGCCTGGGTGCCGCGATCGGTGTGCGCGCTGCAGCGGCCGGGCGTGCGCTACCGGCCGTGGCCGTCGGCCCGCGTGCCGGCCTGCGACACCAGCCTCATCTGGCGGCCGGACGCCTCGCCGGTGGTGCGGCGCTTCGTCGACCATGTCCGGCGTCAGGTGAAAGTCAAGGCATGACCCTGCCTGCGGCCGCCAGCCAGAAGCAGGTACGGCCTGGCGGGGCCGGCGGCGAAGGCGAAGCGGCCGTTCGGCACGGGGCATGCACGTCCGGCCGAGTTCTGCGACCATGCGCCGATGAAAGGATCTCCCCCGTGAAAGCTCCCCGCAAGAATGACGATGGCGACCGCCGCGGCCTGCTGCGCCGGGTGGTCGGTGCGATCTGCCTCATCACCGGCTTCTCGATGCTGATGAGCGTGGCCTTCGCGACGCCGGCCCAGGCGGCCGTCTTCAAGGACCATGAACTGCAGACGCTGCTCGACGCCGGGCGGGCGGACGACCTGGAGAAACTCGCCGCGCAGCGGGGGAAGGCCGATCCGGACGATCCGCAGGCGGTGGCCGCTCTGGCGCTCGCGCAACTGGACCTGGTCGACGGCAGCGTGCTGAAGCAGAACATCCAGCGGCTGGAGCAATGCGTGCAGCGCACCCCCAACGAGGGCGCCTGCCATTACGCACTGGCACTCGCGCTGGTGATGCAGGCGCGCGGCGGCAGCAAGTTCAAGGCGCTGGGCTCGCTGGGACGCGTCAGCGAGCTGGCGCAGCGCGCGATGGCCTTGATGCCGGACGCGCCCGAGCCGCGCAGCGCGCTGCAGCAGTACTACCTGGCGCTGCCCGGCTTCATCGGCGGCGGCGAGTCCAAGGCGCGCGCGCTGGAGCAGGACGTGAAGGACCCGGCGCAGCTGAACCTGATGCGAGCGCGGGTGGCGGCGTCGAAGAAGGACTGGCCGGCGATGGAGAAGGCGCTGCGCGCGGTGCGCACGCAGCGACCCGAGCTGCTGCTCGAGCTGCGCGTGCTGTGGAGCGACTACGGCCGCAACCTGATGTTCAGCGAGCAGAAGGACAGGGCGGTGCCCTGGTTCGAGGAGCTGCTCAAGAACCAGCCCAACCAGGCGATGGGCGCCTACGGCCTGGGCCGGGCCTATGACGCGCTGGGGCAGTACGACAAGGCGGTGGCCGCGTTCGAACGCGCCCGCGGCCTGCAGGGCGCCGAGCAACTGGGGCTGGATCGCCGGCTGGGGGCGACGCTGGCGGCCAAGGGCGACAAGGCGGCCGCGCGCACGGCCTTGCAGCGCTGCGTCGACAACCGCCGCGGCAGCAATGGCGACATCGAGGACTGCCGCAAGCAGCTCGCCGCGCTGGGCGGCTGAGCGGGCCGTCGCTGCCCGGCCCTTATGATTCGCGCCTTTGCGGCGCAGTAGAGCTCTTTCATGTTGGTGCATCCCCAGTTCGACGCGGTGGCCTTCCATCTCTGGAAGTGGCCCATCCACTGGTACGGCCTGATGTACCTGGCGGCGTTCGGCCTGTTCCTGTGGCTGGGCAACCGCGTGGTCGCCCGCCCCTGGAACGCCGCTCGCGGCTGGACCCGCCGCGACGTCGACGACCTGCTGTTCTACGGCGTGCTGGGCGTGGTGCTGGGCGGCCGGCTGGGCTACGTGTTCTTCTACAAGCCCGCCTACTACCTGAGCCATCCGGGCGAGATCCTGGCGGTGTGGCAGGGCGGCATGTCCTTCCACGGTGGACTGCTGGGCGTGCTGATCGCGCTGGCGCTCTTCGCGTGGCGGCGCGGGTTCCATTTCCTCGAGGTCGGGGACGTCGTCGCGCCCTGCGTGCCGACGGGGCTGGCCGCGGGACGGCTGGGCAACTTCATCAACGGCGAGCTGTGGGGCCGCGCGGCCGATCCCGGCCTGCCCTGGGCAATGGTCTTCCCGCAGGCCAACGACGGTGGCATTCCACGCCACCCGTCGCAGATCTACCAGTTCCTGGGCGAGGGCGTGCTGCTGTTCATCGTGCTGTGGCTGTTCGCGCGCAAGCCGCGGCCGATGGCGGCGGTGTCCGGCCTGTTCCTGCTCGGTTATGGCATCGCGCGCTTCACGGCCGAGTACTTCCGCGAACCGGATGCCTTCCTGGGCCTGCGCGCCTTCGGCTGGAGCCAGGGCCAGTGGCTGAGCGTGCCGATGATCGTCGGCGGTGCGCTGATGATGGTCTGGGCCTACCGCCGGCAGGCGCGGCGGGGCGCGGCCCCGGCGCACTGAGCGCCGCGCGGACCCAGTGCCGCCGGCGATCCGCACACGAGACTTCGAGACATGCGTCAGATCTTCTTCGATACCGAAACCACCGGCCTGAATCCCGAATCGGGCGACCGCGTCGTCGACATCGGCCTGGTGGAGATGGTGAACCGTCAGCTGACGGGACGTCATCTGCACTTCTACCTGAACCCCGAGCGCGACATGCCCGAGGAGGCGTTCCGCGTCCACGGGCTGAGCAGCGAATTCCTCGCCGACAAGCCCAAGTTCGCGCAGATCGTCGATGAATTCCTCGCGTTCATCGAGGGCGCGGAGCTGGTCGCCCACAACGCGGCCTTCGACGTGGGCTTCATCAACGCCGAACTCAAGCGCTGCGGCCGGGCGCCGCTGCACGAGTGCGTCGACAACGTGCTGGACACGCTGCTGATGGCGCGGGACATGTTCCCGGGCAAGGCCAACTCGCTGGATGCCTTGTGCCGGCGGCTGGAGGTCGATAACAGCAACCGCGGCCTGCACGGCGCGGTGAAGGACGCGGAGCTGCTGGCGGAGGTCTACATCCGGCTGACGCGCGGCCAGGATTCGCTGGTCATCGACGACAGCGCCTCGTCGTCGCCGGGCCAGGGCGGCGAGCTGGTGGTCGCGGCGATCGACTTCAGCGCGTTCGATCTGCCCGTCATCGTGCCGACGCCGGAAGAACTGGCGCTGCACGACAAGGTGCTGGTCGATCTGGACAAGGCCAGCGGCGGCAAGCGCATCTGGCAGGTGCCGGCAACGGCCTGACCGCGACTGCGGCTCGTGCCGCCTGGCAGAATTTCCTGGCGAGTTCTTGAATCGGGTCAAAAACTCATGGCATAATCTTCGACTTTCCCGGACATCCCCGGCAGCGGCGCAAGCAGCGGTCGAGGACGGCAAGACCGGGCGGTTAGCTCAGCGGTAGAGCACTGCCTTCACACGGCAGGGGTCGCAGGTTCGAACCCTGCACCGCCCACCACGTCTTGATGTCCAGCGAAATCCGGCACCCAGCCGGCAACCCGGTCCGAATACCGGGCGGTTAGCTCAGCGGTAGAGCACTGCCTTCACACGGCAGGGGTCGCAGGTTCGAACCCTGCACCGCCCACCAGAACAACCCCGTCAGCGTCAACTGGCGGGGTTTTTTTCTTGGCCGACGATCGACGTCATCGGGCGTCATCGCGTGCGCTGGCGCTCCACCCCGCGCCACCGGACGCCATTGAGCGTCACCGCATCAAGTAGCGCATCACGCCGAAGATCAGCGAGCCCAGCACCGTCACCGTGGTCAGCTGGCCCGCGACCATCCACCGGATCAACTCGGTCCTGGTGCTGGCCAGCTCGTGCTTGACCTCGCCTCGCAGCTGCGACATGTCGCCCCGCACCGCGGCGATCTCCTGCCGCATCTCCGCACGCACGGCGGTGATCTCCTGCTTCATTTCGGCGCGCAGGACGGACACCTCTCCGCGTACCGTGGCGATCTCCTGCTTCATCTCCCCGCGCAGAACGGCCACTTCGCCGCGGACCGCGGCGATGTCCTGCTTCATCTCCCCGCGCAAGACGGAGAACTGCGATTTCAGGTCGGCCATGTCGACCTTCACCGTCTGCAGGTCGGTGAGCTTGGCGTATGGGGTCTGCTGATCGGTCATGCGTTTCTCCAGAGCGCCGGCGATGGCTTCGGCGGCGTGGGTGGCGGCGTGGTCGGTGGCACCGACCTGGCGGAAAGCTTTATGCAAGGCGAGCTTCATCGAGCGGCTCCTGGGTGTCGTGGACTGCGGGTTCATCGCTGAACAAGGCCGCGATGATCCTGCGTCCGCGAGGGCGTGTCTCTTGCACATTCCAGTGATTCTTGGGGGAGAGAGCCCGGACAATCGCGCGATGCCTGCGCTGCTGCCCCCCTCGCTCGTTGCCGTCCTACCGCGCTGCCTGCAACTCGCGCGGCAGCCGCTGCCTGCCGGACTGTTGCCGCTGCGGATGAACGGCCTGACCCTGGGTCATGTGCATCCGATGAGACGAGCGCTGCTGGGCGAGGTCTGGCCCGAACTGCGCGTCCGCGACGACGGGCTCGACTGGGACGCTAATGCCCTCGACGTCGAGGCTCGCTCCGCGCGCATCGAGGCCGTCGCGCTCGCGCTGCGGGCCCGCGGCGCGATCACCGGCTGGCGCGGCGAGCGCTACGCCTGCGAGCATCCGGTCGACGATCCCTGCACCGCGCGCGGCGAGCCGCTGTTCCGCCTGGAGCGCGCCGCCTTCCGCTTCTTCGGCCTGATGAGCCGCGCGGTGCATGTCAACGGCTTCCTGCCGGGCGCGCGGCTCGTGTGCGGGCGCCGCGCGATGACGAAGGCGACGGACCCCGGCCGGCTCGACAACCTCGCGGCCGGCGGCCTGACCGCCGACGAGGACCTGGTCGCCTGTGCCCGACGCGAGCTGATGGAGGAGGCCGGCGTGCCGGCGGCGTTTGGCGCCGGGGTGCAGCCGCGCGGTGCGCTGCGCAGCACCCGCATGGAAGCCGAAGGCCTGCATGACGAGGTGCTGCACGTGTTCAGCCTTGCGCTGCCGGCCGGCTTCACGCCGCGCAACCGCGATGGCGAAGTCAGCGAGTTCCTGACCCTGGACCTGGAGACGCTCGCCCAGCGCCTGGCCGGCGGCGAGTTCAGCCATGACGCCGCCGCCGTGTGCGCCTTCGGCCTGCAGCACGCGCAGGCGCTGGCCGACCTGCGCGCCTGATCGCTGATCGTTGATCGCCCGCGCGCTGCGGATTCCCCGTACCGGCCGGCGAGGACCGCTCGGCACAATCGCCGCCATGGATCAAGTCGATGCGGTGGTGATCGGGGCCGGCGTGGTCGGCCTCGCGGTGGGGCGGGCGCTGGCGATGCGCGGCCTGGAGACGCTGGTGCTCGAGCGCGAGCTCGCCATCGGCACCGGCGTCAGCTCGCGCAGCAGCGAGGTCATCCACGCGGGCCTCTACTACCCCGCCGGCTCGCTGAAGGCCAGGCTGTGCGTGCGCGGCAAGCAGCTGCTGTATGCGCACTGCGCCTCGCACGGCGTCGCGCATCGGCGCTGCGGCAAGCTGGTGGTCGCGACCGCGCCGGAGCAGTTGCCCGGACTGCGCGCGCTGCGGGCCAAGGCCGCGGTCAACGGCGTCGACGACCTACGGTGGTTGACGCGGGAGGAGGCCCAGGCGCTCGAGCCGCAGCTGCGCTGCGAGGCCGCGTTGCTGTCGCCCTCGACCGGCATCGTCGACAGCCACGGGCTGATGCTGTCGCTGCAGGGGGACCTCGAACGGCACGGCGGTGCCGTCGCGTTCGGCGCCGCGGTGACCGCGGTGGATCGCGGCGGGCCGGGACATGTCGTGCGCACGAGCGAGCTGTCACTGGGCGCGCGCCTCGTCGTCAATGCGGCGGGCCTGCACGCGCCGCTGCTCGCCTGGGCCATCGAGGGACTTCCGCCGCCGCCCGTCGCCCGCTTCAGCAAGGGCTGCTACTTCGCGCTGCAGGGCCGCGCGCCGTTCTCGCGGCTGGTCTATCCGCTGCCGCAGGACGCCTGGCTCGGCGTGCACCTGACGCTGGACCTGGGCGGCCAGGCGCGCTTCGGACCGGATGCGCAGTGGCTCGATGCCGATCGCCCCGAGGACATCGACTACGCCGTCGATCCGGCGCGCGCCGAGGTCTTCTACGAGGACGTGCGGCGCTACTGGCCGGCGCTGCCCGACGGAGCACTGCAGCCGGCCTACAGCGGCGTGCGGCCCAAGATCCATGCGCCGCACGAACCCGCGCCGGACTTCCGCATCGACGGCCCCGCGCAGCACGGCGTGCCGGGCTTGGTGAACCTGATGGGCATCGAGTCGCCGGGACTCACCAGTGCGCTCGCGATCGCGGAGGAGGTCCTCGCGCGGCTGGACTGAACGCCGCGGCGCGCCGCGCTCAATCAATCGGGCGGCACGCGCAGCGCCCGCTCGCGTTCCTTGGCGATGCGCGCGGCGAAGTCGGCGGCGCTGCCGCCGGTGGGCAGGTTGCTGACCTCCAGCATCCGCGCGCGCAGCTCGGGCTGGCGCAGGGCGTCGTTGACCAGCGCGTTGAGGCGGCGTAGCCGCTCCTCGGGCACGCCGCGCGGCGCGAACAGGCCGAAGGTCGAGACCAGGTTGGCGTCCGGGAAGCCGAGTTCCGCCAGCGTCGGCACCTCGGGCAGCACCGGCAGCCGCACCGGCGAGCCGATGGCCAGCGCCTTCAACCGGCCCTGGCGCACCAGCTGCAGTTGCTGCGCGGCGACGTTGGAGGACAGCAGCTCGAACTGGCCGCCGATCGCATCGGTCAGCTGCTGGCCGCCGCCTTTGTAGGGCACGTGGATGATGTCGACGCCGGCCGCGGCGCGCACCTGCGCGAGCACCATGTGGCCCACCGTCGCGTGACCCGAAGTGGCCCAGCGCAGTCGCCCCGGCGCGGCCCGCGCGGCGGCGAGCATCGCGGGGAAATCCCGGGGCTTGAACGACGGATGCGCGAGCACCAGCACCGGCGTGTCCATGAGGCTGACGACCGGCACGACGTCCCGCGGCGGGGCGTCGCCGCGGCCGGTGGCGGCGGAGGCCGGGTCCGGCGGCCCGAAGACCAGTGGCGAGATCGCGCAGTAGGCCAGCGTGTGGCCGTCGGGCGCGGCGCGGGCCAGTGACTCCAGCGCAGTCAGGCCGCCGGCGCCGGCGCGGTTCTCGACGATCACCGGCACCTTCAGGCGTGCGCCCATGAACTGGGCGAGCGCGCGCGCGGTCTCGTCGCTGATGCCGCCGGGTGGGTAAGCCACGATCAGGTGCAGGGCGCGCGACGGCCACGGCTCGGCGGCGGTCGAGGTTTGCGCGCGTACGCCCGCGATGAATGCAGGCAGTCCGGCCGCACCCGCGAGCGCCGCGCCGTGCCCGATCACCCACGCGCGCCTACGCATCGCGGTGCTCCATCGCGATGCGCCGCGCCAGCGCGAGGAAGGTCGCCATCGGGCCGTCCTGGTCGTGGGTCCGGTAGGCCAGCGTCAGCGGGGCCTCGAGCCGCGCCTGCTTCTCCATCGGCCGGTACACGATGGAATGCGCATGCACGCCCCGCATCGAGGCCGGCACCACCGTGATCCCGGCGCCTGCGGCGACCAGGTTGAGGTTCATCATCATCCGGTCGACCTCGACGAAGCTGCGCGGCCGCACGCCGTCGCGCTCGCACAGCGCCAGCAGATTGGCGTACAGGCCGGGCGCGCCGGGGCGCCGCACCAGGATCAGGTCCTCGTCCTCCAACTCGGCCAGCGGCACCGGCGTCGTGGCCGCGCGCGGCACCGCCGCGAGCCGGTGGTCCAGCGGCACGGCCAGCAACGCGGGCTCGGTCAGCAGCGTCTCGAAGCTGACGCCCTCCGGCCGCGCCACCGGCACACGCAGGAAGCCGCCATGCAGCCGCGTCTTCACGATCGCGTCGATCAGGCCGGCGGCATTGTTCTCGGTCATCGACAGCGCGATGCCGGGATGCTCGCCCCGGCAGGCGCGCAGCACCGCCGGGGTGTAGGCATGCGCCGCGGCCGAGCTGGTGAAGCCGATCGCCAGCAGCCCGTGCTGGCCGCTGGCCAGGCGCTCCATGCGGTCGCGCATGTCGTGGTAGTCGCGCAGCAGTCGCCGGGCCTCGTCGAGGAACTGCCGGCCGCCATCGGTCAGGCTCACGCCCTTGGGATGGCGATGGAGCAGGGCGATGCCCAGTTCCTGCTCCAGCGTCTTGATCTGCTGGCTCAGCGGCGGCTGCTGCATCCCGAGCAGCGCCGCGGCGCGCGTCATGTGGCCGGTCTCGGCGACCGTCACGAAATAGCGCAGGTGTCGGAGGTCCATGGCTGCATGTCTCCGGGGCTGCGGGCGCTACGTAGGCTTCATATTAAAAACGTCTCGGATCTCGCGAATCAGTGTATTTGACGCTATGGAGCACCGTCACTAAGGTCCGCCCCGGATACCGACGCAGCGACAGCGAGACAGCGATCCAAGCACCGTCCGAGGACGGTCCGGCGGTCAGTACGACGAACGGTCCCGACGAGGACACGACCACAACAACACGAGACGGAGACAACGTTGAAGGCAACGACCATGCATTCGAGGGGCGCGCGCGCCCGGTCCCTCGCCACCACCGCCACCACCACCATCGCCCAGGCCGCCGCGATCGGCCTGGGCCTGCTGGCCGCCGCCGGCGCGCAGGCGCAGGCCGGCTCCAGCGTGCAGCTGTTCGGCTTGATGGACATCGGCGTGCAGGCGCTGAAGGCCAGCGGGACCGACACGCGCCATCTGGTCAACAGCGACGGCAACACCTCCAGCCGCTTCGGCGTGCGCGGCACCGAGGACCTGGGCGGCGGGCTCAAGGTGGGCTTCTGGCTGGAGTCGGCGGTGTCCGTCGACGACGGCACCAGCGGCGCCACCAGCACCAACAACAAGGACTCGGTCAGCGGCGGCCTGACCTGGGGGCGACGCGCCACGGTGCAGGTCTCGGGCCCGTGGGGCGAGCTGCGGCTGGGCCGCGACTACGTGCCGTCGTTCGGCAACCTGACCACCTCGATGCATCCGTTCGGCACGAACGGCGTGGGCAGCTCGGGGATCCTGTTCTATCCGGTGCCCGCCAACGGCACGACGGCCCGCACCAATGTGCGCGCCTCCAATTCGATCGGCTACTTCACGCCCTCGGGCATCAACGGCTTCTACGGCCACGCGATGCTGGCGCTGGGCGAGCAGGGCGCCGGGCCCACGCGCAAGGATGGCCAGTTGACCGGCATCCGCATCGGCTGGCGCAACGAGACCTTCAACACCTCGGCGGCGATCTCCAAGACCCGCTACGCCACCGGCGACTACACGCAGAGCAACGTCGGCCTGTCCTACCAGTGGGGGCCGGCCAGGCTGATGGCGCTGTGGGGCCGCAACGAGGTCGGCATCTCCCGCACCACGGCGACGATGCTGGGCACGCAGTGGCAGCTGTGGCCGCAGGGCGAGCTCCGCTTCGCCTACACCTGGCTCAAGGCGAGGAATGTCGCGAGCGACGCCACGCACATCGCCATCGGCTACGTGCACGACCTGTCCAAGCGCACCGCGCTGTACACCAACCTGGCGAAGGTCGACAACAAGGGCCGCGGCACGCGCTTCAACGTCGGCCTGGCGACGACCCAGCCCGGCGGCGACAGCGGCGGCTTCGAGGCCGGCGTCCGCCACAACTTCTGACACGCGCTTCAATCCCCAGCAACGAAGGAGCACGACCATGCCGTCCACCATGACGAAGTTTTCCTGGCGCCTGGCCGGCGCGGTCGCGCTCGCGGCCGCCACGCTGGCGCCGTCCGGCGCACGCGCCGAGGCCACGAAGATCCTTTTCGTTGGCAACAGCTACACCTTCGGGCGCGTCGACCCGGTGATGAGCTACAACGCCGCCCAGGTGCACGACCTCACCGCGTCGATGTACGCGACCAACCCGAGCGGCGCCAACAGCTTCGAGCCCCATCCCTGGGGCGGCGTGGCCGGCATCTTCAAGCAGTTCACGGTGCAGGTCGGGCTGGACTACGACGTGTCGATCTCGGCGCGAAACGCGGCCTCGCTGCGCGGGCAGTTCCTCAACACCAACAGCGCCGGCTGGGACCTGCGGGGCAACATCGGCTCGCAGGCCTGGGACAAGGTCGTGCTGCAGGAGCAGAGCGACGAGCCGCTGACGAAGCAGCCGGGACTGGCGTCCAACCCGGCCTACTTCAACACCTACGCCAACCTGATCGAGAACTGGGTCCACCAGGGCAATGCGCTGAGCTACCGCGAGCGCGACCTCATCGGCGGCACCAACGCGAAGTGCGCCGAGATCACCGGCGCGTCGACCGGGACCTGCTCGCTGCTGCGCACGGTCGGCGCGAACGCGCACGCGAACGCGGACGCCGATGTCTACCTGTACCAGACCTGGGCACGGCCCAACCTGGTCAACGCGCCCAGCACCACGGTGACCGACGAGATCACCGGCGCGGTGACGCCGACCGGGCAGCCGGCGTCGTCGTTCTATCCGTCGCTGCAGGCGATGACCGAGGATCTGCGACAGGCCTACGCCGCGGCGGCGCTGATGGCGGGCGCCGATGGCTCGGGCGGCATCGCCGGCGTCGCGCCGGTGGGCGAGGCCTTCATGCGCGCGATCGCCGCCGGCATCGCGACGCCCGACATGTATGCCTCGACCGCGGCGAGCGACGGCCTGCTCGACCTGTGGTTCGACGACGGCACCCATGCGAGCAAGTACGGCTCCTACCTGAGCGCGCTGACGCTGTTCGGCACGATCACCGGTGTCGATCCGTCGGTGCTGGGCCTGGGCGAGATCGCGGCCCGCGACCTGGGCATCAGCGCGCGCGACGCGGTGCTGCTGCAGCGCGTGGCGAGCGAGCAGCTCGGCTTCGTCGCCGCGGTGCCGGAGCCCGGCTCCTTCGCGCTGGCCGCGCTGGGCGTGGCGCTGGTGGGGATGTTGCGGTGGCGCCGGCGCTGGTCGAGCGCGCCGATGATGACGGCGGTCGTGCTCGGCCTGGCGGCCGCGGCGCCGGTGGCCGTAGCGAAGGACGCCAGGGAGGCGCAGGATGCGCAAGACCCGGCCTTCGACATGGCGGCCGAGTCCGCGCCGGCGCCGGCGACCTGTCCGTCGGGCGTGGGCGAGGGCGCGCGTTGCCTGGCGGGCCAGGACAGCGCGGGCGCGTTCTACATGATCGTGATGCCCAAGGCCTGGAACGGCGACCTGGTGGTGCACGCGCACGGTGGGCCCTTCCTCGGCGCGCCGACGGCCAGGCGCGTGGTCGAGGACATCGAGCGCTGGTCGATCATGCCGAGGCTGGGCTACGCGCTCGCGGCGTCGAGCTACCGGCAGGGCGGCGTCGCGGTGACGGCCGCGGCGCAGGACAACGAACGGCTGCGACGCCTGTTCATCAACAAGGTGGCCAAGCCGAAACACGTCTACCTGCATGGCCAGTCCTGGGGCGCCAGCGTCGCGGCCAAGGGCGCAGAGCGCTTCGTCGACGGCAAGCCCTACGACGCGGTGCTGCTGAGCTCGGGCGTGCTGGGTGGCGGCACCCGCAGCTACGATTTCCGGCTCGACCTGCGTGTCGTCTACCAATACCTCTGCCGCAACCATCCGCTGCCGAGCGAGCCGCAGTACCCGCTGAACATCGGGCTGCCGCTCGCCTCGACGATGAAGCAGGCCGACCTCGCCAGTCGCGTGAACGACTGCCTGGGCCTGAACAAGCCCGCGGCGGAGCGCTCGCCCGAGCAGGCCGCGAAGATCAAGACCCTCGTGGACGTGGTCCACATCCCGGAGCGCAGCATCCTGTCGCACCTGAACTGGGCCACCTGGCACTTCCAGGACATCACGTTCAAGCGCACCGGCGGTGCCAGTCCCTTCGGCAACGTGGGCGCGGTGTACGCCGGATCGAGCGACGACGCGGCGCTCAACGCGGGCGTGCAGCGCTACGCGGCGAATCCGAAGGCCGTGGCGATGCTGGCGGCGGACGCGGACCTCGACGGGAAGATCCCGGTGCCGGTTCTGACGGTGCATGCGATCCACGACCCGACCGCGATGGTCGAGCTGCAGGAGAGTTTCGGCCGCACGATGGCGGCGGCGGGGCGCGGCGATGCGCTGGTGCAGACCTTCACCGGCGACAAGGACCACAGCTACCTGAGCGACGCGACCTATGCGGCGCTGATGGAGGCGCTGTCGAGCTGGGCGACGCAAGGCCGAAAGCCGACGCCCGCATCGATCGCCGCCGGTTGCGAGAAGGCACGCGTGACGCTGGGATCGACCTGCCGCTTCGAGCCGGACTACCAGGTCCGGCCGCTGGAGACGCGGGTGGTGGGGCGCGACCGGCCCTGATACCCGGACGGCAGCGACGACACCGGCCACAGTCCGGTGTCCCCACTTTGGGAGAAGCCGGATCCGGCATTCGGGCGAAGAATCGGCGGGTTCATTCGACAGGAGCCGCCATGTTCACCGACCTGATCCGCACCGGCCGCGAGGACGCGCCGCAGGGCAATCGCCGCGACTTCATGGAGGCCGCCGCCGCGCTGGGCCTGAGCGTGATGGCCGGGCCGGTGCTCGCGCAATCCGCCGCGGGCGGAGCGCCGGAGCTGATCCTGCGCAACGGTCGCATCACGACGATGGACCCGGCGCGGCCCGAGGCGAGCGCGATCGCGCTGCGCGACGGCGTGGTGATGGCGGTGGGCGGCGACGCGGAGATCGCCAAGCTCGCCGGCCCCAGGACCCGGGTGGTCGACGTGGAGAAGCGCCGCGTGATCCCGGGGCTGACCGACTCGCACATGCACATCATCCGCGGCGGCCTCAACTTCAACATGGAGCTGCGCTGGGACGGCGTGCGCTCGCTGGGCGCGGCGCTGCAGATGCTCAAGGACCAGGCGGCGCGCACGCCCGCGCCGCAGTGGGTGCGGGTGGTCGGCGGCTGGAACGAATTCCAGTTCGACGAGAAGCGCATGCCGACGCTGGCGGAGCTCAATGCCGCGGCGCCGGACACGCCGGTGTTCGTGCTCAACCTCTACAACATGGCCCTCCTGAACCGCGCGGCGCTGCGCGCGGTCGGCTACACCAAGGACACGCCGCAGCCCGCGGGCGCGATCATCGAGCGCGACGCGCGCGGCGAGCCCACCGGGCTGCTGCTGGCCGAGCCCAACGCCTTCATCCTCTACAACACGCTGAACCTCGGGCCCAAGCTCGATCCGGAGCAGCAGCTCAACTCGACGCTGCACTTCATGCGCGAGGAGAACCGGCTGGGCGTGACCTCGGTGGGCGACGCTGGCGGCGGCTTCCAGAACTATCCCGATGACTACGGGATCATCGACCGGCTCGCCAAAGAGGGCCGGCTGACGGTGCGCATCGCCTACAACCTGTTCCCGCAGAAGGCGAAGCAGGAGCTGGCCGACTTCCAGCGCTGGGCGAAGACCGGCCGGCCCGGCGACGGCAGCGACTTCTACAAGCTCAATGGCGCGGGCGAGATGCTGGCCTTCAGCGCGGCGGATTTCGAGGACTTCCTCGTGCCGCGGCCCGAGATGCCGGCGGCGATGGAAAGCGACCTCGAGGGCGTGGTGCGTTTCCTGGCGGGAAATGGCTGGCCCTGGCGCATGCATGCGACCTACGACGAGACGGTGTCGCGCGCGCTGGATGTCTTCGAGAAGGTCCATCGCGATCATCCGATCGACCAGCTCGGCTGGTTCTTCGACCACTGCGAGACGGTGACGCCGCGCAACCTGGAGCGGATCCGCAAGCTGGGCGGCGGAATCGCGGTGCAGAACCGGATGTCCATGCAGGGCGAGTACTTCATCCGCCGTTACGGGCTGAAGGCGACGGCGGAGACGCCGCCGGTCAAGCGCATGCTGGAGATGGGCCTGCCGGTGTCGCTGGGCACCGATGCGACGCGGGTGAACAGCTACAACCCCTGGCAGGCGCTGTACTGGCTGGTGTCGGGCCGCACCATCGGCGGCACGGTGCTCTATCCGGAGGAACGGCGGCTGGAGCGCATCGCCGCGCTGCGGTTGATGACGGCGGACGGGGCGTGGTTCTCGCGCGAGACGGGGAAGAAGGGCGTGCTGAAGGCGGGCGCCTTCGGCGACCTGGCGGTGCTGGACCGCGATTTCCTCACCGTGCCGGAGGACCAGATCCAGGACATCACCTCGGTGCTGACGGTGGTGGCGGGCAAGCCGGTGCATGGCAGCGGCGCTTACGCGTCGCTCGCGCCGCCCTTGCCGCCGGCGATGCCGGACTGGTCCCCGGTGCGTCGCTACGGCGGCTACCAGGCGCGCAAGTCGTCGACGTCCGCGATGAGCGATGCCGAGCGCCGCTACCAGTACGCCGCGATGTGCGGCTGCGCCAGCCAGTGCGGCGTGCATGGCCACGACCACACGGCGGTCGCGAGCGCGGCGAGCGATGCCTCGGCGGCGCAGGCGTTCTGGGGCGCGCTGGGCTGCAGCTGCTACGTGTGACGGAGCGGCAAGGGAGGCGAGGGCGGTGAGGGCGCGCTGAAGCGACGATGACGCGGCGCCGGGGCGCTGGAGCGCCGCTCAGGGCGGCAACCCGAACAGCCTGGCCGCGTTGCCCCAGGCGATGCGCCGGGCGATGTCGGTGGGCAGCTCGCCGAGCCAGGCGCGGTAGCCCTGCATGGTGGCGTCGTAGTGCTGCCAGCGCTGGTTGACCCAGGTGTCGGAGCCGACCAGGAAGCGATCGGGATGGCGCTCGATCAGCGCGCGCCAGTCGGGGCAGAGCTTGCCGTCGTCGCAGGTGAGGCCGGGGCGGTAGGACAGCTCGCCCATCAGCCGCGGGTACTTCGCGAGCAGGGCCTGGACGCGCTCGATCGGGGTGCCGTTGATGCCGGTGTGGGCCCAGATCAGGCGGAGCTCGCGTCCCTGGCTCGGCGTGGCGGCCATCAGCAGGTCGATTGCCTCGTCGTCCACATGGGCGAGCACCACGAGCGACTTCTCTTCGGCCAGCGCCATCAACTGGCGCGCGACGGGACCGCGCGCGTTGGCGCTGTCGTAAAGGTGGAACTCGCCGAGGCCGCGATACGGCCCGGCCGCGGTGCCGCGCGCGAGTTCCTCCTGGACCATGCGGTAGATGCTGGGATCGCGGAACCAGTTGTCGTAGTCAGCGCGCGTGCGATAGAGCCGGATGAAGGGCACGACGGTCACGCCGGCGGCGCGGGTCTCCGGCAACCCGGCGAGGGCGCGCGTGCCGTCGTTCGGACGCGAGTTGGAGAGGATGGCCTTCACGCCGTTGCGCTGCATCCGCGCGAGCACGTCGGCCGGCGGATGCGGACCGTCGCGGCCGTTCCAGGCTTCCTCGTTGTAGTGGAGGTGCGCGTCGAAGAGCGGGCCGGTGTAGTCGGCCGCGAGGGCGCCGCCGGACCACGCCGGCGACAGCGCCAGCACGACGAGCAAGGACAGCAGGGCAGGCAGCACACGGCGCATGGGCAGGCTCCAGGGCGATGAGGTCGCGGTGGATTCTGCGCCTGCGAGGCGCCTATCGACGATCGGGGAAGGTCCCGGGCAGCGGCGCCAGCGAAGAGGCGCCGGGTCCGATGGGCGCGAGCGGGAGGCAGCGATCCGGTGACGGATCGCAGAAGCTGACATCGATGAGGTCGGTGGATGGGCGCCGTGGGCGCAGGATCAACTGCGGCACGCGCGGCCAGCGTGCCAGGAGCACGCGCTCGATGACGGCGCGAGGCACGGTGGGCAGCCGGACGGACAGCCACTCGACGTCCTTGAAGCGGGTCATCTCCAGGCCTTCCCAGTCGATGAACGCGGGCGGATCCTGAAGGATCAGCGTCGCCTGCGGGTGAAGGCCGGTCGACCGCGCCGTGAGCGCGAGGTGGGCGCAGGCCGCCTCGCAGAGGCCATGCACCTCCACGCGCCTGAACACGAATGCCGCATGCAGGGCGAGCCGGGTCCTGATGGGCCGGCCGCCGCGCAGGTCCTTCAGATGGATCGCGTCGACACCGGGGCGGCGCAAGGCGTTGTCGATCCGCTCGACGGCCGCGTCGTCAAGCACGCCGTCACGTATCCAGAGGTCGGAGCCATCCCGGTCAATGCTGATCGCCAGCGCATCCGACGCGGCACCGATCGCCGCGGCGAATCCCAGCCGCCTTATGAGGTTCATCCACATGGGCGCGTCGGTCACGCTCGCGGCCGCATCGGTTCGAAGACGTCCCGCAGCGCCCGTTCGGGCGCGCGCCGGATGCAATTCTGACCACCCGGCATGCCGCCAGGGCCGCTCGGCGCGGGAGCCCCCCTTGCCCGCCCAGGGCCACACCCGTCCCTGCCGCTTGCCGGAGAGCCTCATGCACCATTTCTCGCCTCGCAGCCTTCGCACCACCGATCTCATCCGCGAATCGCTGATCGCCGGACTCGCTTCCGGCTTGCTCTCCGCCGCGGCCGTGGCCTGGGGCAGCCGCGCCGGCGGCCATCGCGCGGTGGCGGGCCTCAACGCGCCCAGCCATTGGCTCTGGGGCGACGAGGCGCTCGAGTCCGACGCCTGCAACCTGCGCCATACCGGCGTTGGCGTCGCGACGCACGTGGCCTCGGCCTTGTTCTGGGGCGGGATCTACGCGCTGATGCGCGGCTGGCATCGGCGGCCGACACCGCTCAATGCGGCGACCGATGCGGTCATCCTGACCGGCGCCGCGGTGGTCACCGACTACCTGCTCGTGCCCCGGCGCCTGACGCCGGGCTTCGAGGCCCGGCTCACGCCGCGCCGGCTGGGCATCGTCTACCTGGCGCTTGCCGGTGGACTGGTGCTCGGCGCGCTGTGCAGCGAGCGGGACTGAACCCGCGCTGGCGATGATCGGGCGCGGCGTGCCGCGCCCGGCCCCGGTCACTCGATCGACAGCAGCGTCACCGACCGCGCCGGCAGGCTGAGCGACGCGCCCAGCGTCGCCTTCTGCCCGGTCATGACGTCGGTGGCGGTCTCGCCGCCGCGCAGCATCTCGGTGAAGCGCGTCAGGTCCAGCTCCCGCGCCTCGCGCGCCTTGTTCAGCACCAGCATCAGCCGCTTGCCGCCCAGGCCCTTCGCCGCGTCGTAGCGGAACAGCACATAGGCCTCGTTCAGCGGCGCGTACTGCATCAGCGCGCCCTCGTGGACCAGCCGCTCCGACTTGCGCCAGTTCAGCAGCCGCTTCAGCCAGGCCTGCGCGCCGGCCTGGCGCTCGCTCAGGCCCGCGCCGGTGAAGGCGTTGACCGCGTCGCCGGCCCAGCCGCCGGGGAAATCCGCCCGGGCCGCGCCGTCGTCGCGGTGGCGCGGGCTGGTCATCAGGATCTCGGTGCCGTAATAGAACTGCGGAATGCGGCGCACCACGCTCAGGAAGGCCCAGGCCATCTTCGTCAGGTCCAGGTCCTCGTGCAGCATGCTGTACAGGCGCGGCGTGTCGTGGTTGCCCTCGAAGAGCACCAGGTTGGCCGGGTCCGGATAGACGAAGTCGTGCGCCAGGCCCTCGTACAGCCGCGTGAAGCCGCCATCGTGCGAGTCGGCCTGGTTCAGGCCGGCCAGGATGGCCTCCTGCATCGGGAAGTCCATCAGGCTCGGCAGCGACGACACGTAGCCATCGTGGTTGCGCTTGCCCGCCTGCCAGTACGACACCACCGCGGGATGCGGGCTCCATTCCTCGCCGACGATGTTGAGCTTCGGATACTCGTCCTTCAGGCGGCGCGACCAGGCGGCCAGGAAGTCCTTGTCCGAATAGCTGTAGGTGTCGGTGCGCACGCCCGCCAGCCCCGCGCTCTCGATCCACCACAGGCTCATCTGCGTGAGGTAGGTCGCCACCAGCGGCTGGCGCTGGTTGAGGTCGGGCATGTCCGGCGTGAACCAGCCGTCGCTGAAGCGCTTGCGGTCGCTCGGCGCCGCGTAGGGATCCTGCAGCGACATGCGCGCGTGATGCGTCTCGGTGTAGCGGGGCCAGACGTTGACCCAGTCCGCCGTCGGCAGGTCGGCCATCCACCAGTGGTGCACGCCGATGTGGTTCAGCACGATGTCCTGGATCAGCCCCAGGCCGTGGCGCTTCGCTTCCGTCGCCAGGCGCATGAAGTCGGCATTGGTGCCGAAGCGCGGATCCACCTTGTAGAAGTCGGTCGCCGCATAACCGTGGTAGCTCCACTTCGGGCTGTTGTTCTCGGACAGCGGCGTCGGCCACAGCATCGTGAAGCCCATGCCCGCGATGTAGTCGAGGTGCGCGGTCAGCCCGGCGAGGTCCCCGCCGTGGCGGCCGCCCGGATCGTCGCGCCGCAGGCCTTCGGCCATGCCGGGCACCTCGTCGTTGCGCGGGTCGCCGTTGGCGAAGCGGTCCGGCACCACCAGGTAGATCGCGTCCTTCGGGCCGAAGCTCTCGCGCTGCGCCGAACCGGGCGCGCGGGCGCGCAGCGGGTAGCGGTGCTCCAGGACGGTCCGACCCTCCTGCTGGAGCTGCAGCGTCAGCGTGCCCGGCTGCGCGGTGGGCGCGATGCGCAGGTCGACGAACAGGTAGTTGGGGCTGTCGCCCCGCCGCGTGCCGACCAGCGTCACGCCGGGCGCCGGCACGAGCGCGACCTGCAGCGCGCCGATGCCGGCGCCGTGCAGCATCACCTGCAGCTCGGGGGACTTCATGCCGACCCACCAGTTCGGCGGCTCGACGCGGTCGAGCGTGACGGTGGCGGGGAGGGAGACGGAAGCGGCCGTCGCGGCGGCGGCGGGAGTGTGCGTCATGGCAAGCAGGCTCAAGGCGAGGGGGAGGAGGGGGGCGAGGAATGAAGCGAGGGACGTGGCAAGCGGCGCCGCGGGACGGGTCGGAGCGATCATCGTGCCCGTCCTTCAGCGCAGGCGGAAGACCTGCACCGACAGCGGTGCCGCGGTCAGGGTCAAGCGGCCGGTGGCGTCGACGCGGGGCGCCGGCATCGGCGGCCGCTCCGGCGTGGAGGCGGTCGGATGGAGTCGGCGCAGCGGGCGTTTCGCGCTCAGGCCGGCGAGCGCGACCTGTGCTGCCTCCTGGCCGTAGTTGATGACCACGAGCACGCGCTCGCCCCGGTACGCACGCTGGAAGCTCAGCACGCGGCCCTGCGCCAGCGGCGCTTCGTAGCTGCCGCGTGCCAGCGCCGGTTGCGTGTTGCGCAGCGCCAGCATCGCCTTGTAGAAATTCAGCAGCGAGCCCGGATCGGCCGCCTGCGCCTGCGCGTTGTGCGTGGCGATGTTGGGCGCCGCCGGCCGGAAGGGCGCGCCGGAGCTGAAGCCGCGCACGTCGCCGGTCCAGCTCATCGGCGCGCGCAGCGGCGCGTCGCCCGGCAGGCCCGCGACACCGGCCTGGCCGATCTCCTCGCCGTAGTAGAGGAAGGGCGTGCCGGGCAGCAGCAGGTAGGTGGCGGCGGCGAGCTTGTAGCGCGCCTCGTCGCCCTGGAACTGGTCCCAGGGGCGACGGCCCGCGAAGATGTCGTGGTTGCTCAGCATCGTCGCCATCGACAGCGGTGACTCGGTGAAGAAACGCGCGATCCGGGCGACCGCCTCGTCGGCGCCATCGCCGCCCTTGGCCGCATCGATCACCGCGCGCTCCAGCCCGAAGGCGAAGGCGCTACCGCAGATCTCGGGCCGGGTGTAGACCTTGGGCTCGGCCGTCGCCTCGCAGACGACGAAGCGATGCGGATAGCGCTTGATCAGCCGCGCGAAGTCGCCGGTGAGCGCGCGGCTCTCCGGCTGGTCGTTCCAGTCCCTGGCGTTGTTCTCGATCAGGTGCGGCACCGCGTCGAGGCGGTAGCCGTCCAGGCCGCGGTTGAGCCAGAAGCGCAGGCTGTCCGCGTGGTACTTCACCACCGCCGGATTGCGCATGTTGAAGTCGGGCATGTCGGGACCGAAGGTCGCGAAGTAGCGCGGCGAGCCGGCCGGCGCCAGGGGCGTCGAGGTCGGCTTGGGGGGCTTGGCCGTCTTTGGGGCGCTGGCGCCTTCGGGCGGGTCGGGCAGCTCGGGCACCTGCTCGCCGGGCAGGTACCACGGCGTGTGGCCCCAGATGTCCCAGTCCGCCAGCTCCGCCAGCGGCTGGGGGCTCCACACGAACCAGTCGCGCCACGGACTGGCCGGATCGGCGGCCGCGGCCTGGAACAGCGGATGCTCCCGCGCGCCGTGGTTGATCACGTAGTCCATGACCACGCCGATGCCGCGCCGGTGGGCCTCGCGGATCAGCTCGTCGAAGTCGGCCAGCGTGCCGTACTGCGGCTCGATCGCGCGGTAGTCCGTCGTGGCGTAGCCGTGGTCGTGGTCGGCGCTGGCGGTGATCGGCATCAGCCACAGGCCCTTGACCCCCAGGTCCTTCAGGTAGTCCAAGCGCTGCGTCACGCCGCGCAGGTCACCGATGCCATCGCCGTCGCTGTCCTGGAAGCCCCGCACGAAGATCTCGATGAACGGCCCGTGCTGCCAGCCCTCCGGCAACGCGCTGCGGCCCAGCCGCTCCGGCACCGGCGACAGGTCCACCGGCGCGGCGGGCGCGGCGCCGGCGCCTGTCGCCGTGAGCAAGGCCAGCGTCGCCAGGGCGGCGGCGAAGGCGAGGGGGCGAGGCGTCATCTCGCGGTCTCCTGATCTTTGGGTTTGTAGCAAAAGTACAAATCTCGATGAGGCGGTTGTGAGTTCTTTGAATACCGCCGCGGCGCAGCATAGAAGGATTGAGTAGTGATGGGAAGTCCTGATCCTCCTGATATGTAGTTTTGCTACCATCCAAAACCGAACCCGCTGCCAGCCCTCGGGATGGCCTCGGATCAAAAAACAACAGTTCGATGGAGATCCGATGGGCGTTCGTCCGACCCCGTGCCTGTCCTGGCGCCGTCCCTGGTTCCGTCTCCGGCCCGGTTTTCGGTCCGGTCTCCGGTCGCGTGCGGCGGCGGTGATGCTGAGCGGCCTGGCGACGCTTCCTGCTTGGGCGTCTTCGATGGGATCTCCCGACGCGGCGCCGGGTTCGGCGCTCGCCGCCTGCGATGCCGGGCCGGTGACCCTGCTGCGCGCGCAAGCGCCCGCGCTCAAGGCGACGACGGACGCGCCGCAGCCGGTCTGGCTCGATGACCGCCGGCTGCGTTGGCCGGGGCTCGCGCTGGGCGCGGGGCAGGTCGTGCGCTTTCATCATTCGGCCGCAGGCGCGCTCGATGTGGTCGATGGGAGCCTCGCTGGCAGCGATCTCAGCGGCGCCCTCGAACTGGCGAAGGACGCGCCAGGCGCCGAGATCGCCGCGCAGGGCGCCTACCTGGGCGCGGGCCTGGACTTCACCATCGATCCCGCCGTCGACCGGCGCGCGCTGCATCGCGGCCAGACGCTGATCACCGTGGAGGACGACCAGGGCCGCGTGCTGCGCTGGAGCCCGGCGCAGACGGCCCGGGCGCTCGACGTGCTCCATGCCGCCGCGGAGGAGGAGCGCGCGCTCGGTGTCTCGCTGACGCCGGCCGGCGCCAGCTTCAAGCTGTGGGCGCCGACCGCCGATCGCGTCGAGCTGTGCCTCCACGACGGCCCCGACAGCGCCGCCCGCGCCCGCCTGCCGATGACGCGCGACGAGCTGACCGGCATCTGGTCCGCCGCCCGGACCGGCGTGCGCAGCGGCGCGTACTACCGCTACCTCGTCGAGGTCTTCGTGCCCGGCGTCGGCCGGGTCCGCAACCTGGTGACCGATCCCTATGCGGTCAGCCTCTCGGCCGACTCGGCGCGCGCCTATGTCGCCGACCTGTCCGAGCCCCGGCTGCAGCCGCGTGGCTGGGCGGCCAGCCGCATCCCCGACCGGGTGAAAGCGACGACCGACATGGTCGTCTACGAGCTGCATGTGCGCGACTTCTCTCGCGACGACCCGACCGTCCCCGCGGCGCAGCGCGGCAAGTACCTCGCGTTCACGCGGAGCGACTCGGCCGGCATGCGCCATCTGCGCGCGCTGAGCCGCGCCGGCCTGACCGACGTGCACCTGCTGCCGGTCTTCGACCTGGCCACCGTGCCCGAGCGCGGCTGCGTGGTCCCGCGCGTGCCGGCGGCCGCGCCCGACAGCGATGCGCAGCAGGCCGCCGTCATGGCGGTCGCCGATGCCGACTGCTTCAACTGGGGCTACGACCCCTACCACTACAGCGCGCCGGAGGGCAGCTTCGCCAGCGACGCGAACGACGGCGAGGTCCGCGTGCGCGAGCTGCGCGCGATGGTGATGGGCCTGCATACGGCCGGCCTGCGGGTGGGCATGGACGTCGTCTACAACCACACGACGGCCGCGGGGCAGCAGCCGCATTCGGTGCTGGACCGCATCGTCCCCGGCTACTACCAGCGGCTGGACGCGCGGGGGCGCGTCGAGCGCTCGACCTGCTGCGACAACACCGCCACCGAGCACCGGATGATGGGCAAGCTGCTCATCGACTCGGTGCTGCTGTGGGCGCGGGAGTACAAGATCGCGTCCTTCCGCTTCGACCTGATGGGCCATCAGCCGCGCGCCGTGATGGAGCGCCTGCAGGCGCGGCTCAAGCGCGAGCTCGGCCGGGAGGTGCAGCTGATCGGCGAGGGCTGGAACTTCGGCGAGGTCGCCAACGGCGCGCGCTTCGTGCAGGCCTCGCAGTTGTCGCTGAACGGCACCGGCATCGGCACCTTCAGCGACCGCGGCCGCGACGCGGTGCGCGGCGGCGCGGCGGGCGACGACGCGGCGACCTCGATGCGCCGGCCTGGCTTCGTCGTGCCCGCGTCCGCCGACGACGCCGCACGCCGCGAGGAACTGCTGCGCCAGGGCGACCTGCTGAAGCTGGCGATGGCGGGCACGCTGCGCGGCTTCCCGCTGGCGACCGCCGACGGCCGGCAGGTGACCGGCGAGCGCCTGCCCTACGGCGACCAGCCGGCCGGTTATGCGTCGGTGCCGGCCGAGGTCGTCAACTACGTCGAGAACCACGACAACCAGACGCTGTTCGACGCCCTGGTGCTGAAGCTGCCGCGCGCCACCAGCGCCGACGATCGCGCCCGCACCCAGGCCGTCGCCCTGGGCATCAACGCGCTGAGCCAGGGGATCGCGTATTTCCATGCCGGCGGGGAGTTGCTGCGGTCCAAGTCGATGGACCGCAACAGCTACGACTCGGGGGACTGGTTCAACCGGCTCGACTGGACCGGCCGGGACAACGGCTTCGGCGCCGGCCTGCCGCCCACGCGGGACAACGGCGCGGACTTCGCGCTGCTGCGTCCGCTGCTGGCCGATCCCGCGATCAAGCCGGGGCCGGCGGTGATCGACTGGACGCGCCGCGTGTTCCTCGACCAGTTGCGCCTGCGCGCCAGCACCCCGCTGTTCCGGCTGAACGAGCCGAGCGAGATCGCGCGGCGGCTGGTCTTCCACAACACCGGGCCGGCGCAGCAGCCGGGCGTGATCGTCGGGCGACTGGACGGCGCGGGGCGCGCGGACGCGGTCTTCGACCGGGTGCTGTACGTGGTCAATGCCACCGCGGCGCCGGCGGCGCTGACGATCGCTGCCGAGTCGGGGTTCCCATGGCGGCTGCATCCGGTGCAGCGCGCCGCCGGCGCCGCCGACGCGCGGATCCGCCGCGAGGCCTCGGCCGATGCGCGCGGCGCCTTCCGCGTGCCGGCGCGCAGCGTGACGGTCTTCGTGGTCGAGCGCCGCTGAGGGCCTCGTTCACGCCGCATATCCCCGTCTTCGTCGCACGGAGGTGCGCGCGCGGCGCGGCAGGACTAGCATGGTCGCCAGCGGCCCTGTCAGAGGCCGCGTCGGAGACGGTCATGGGAACGAGCCACGCGATCCACGAGGTCCACCCCGCAGCATCCGGGATCTCCCGGGGAGCGGCGCATCCAGCGCATCCGGTGCATCCGACGCGCGCGCCGGGGTGGCGGGCGACGCTGCTGGGCGCGCCGCGGCGCGCCGGCCTGGCGCTGATGGCGGCCCTGGCGCTGACCTCGACCTTGACCGGCTGCGCGTCGGTGGGCGACGAATCGACGGCGGCCCGGGTCGACACCGCGCCGCTGATCCATGACGAGCTGTTCCCGCCATCGCGCGACGTGATCGATCCGGCGCAGGTGATGGCGATGTCGCCCAAGATGCGCGAGTTCCTGCGCGCCCGGTTGCCCAACGCCGGCAGCGGCACGCTGATGACGGAGACCCGCGACATGCGCCACATGTTGCTGGATGCGCTCTACACCCGCGGCGAGCTGCAGCTCGAGTACGACGCCGAGACGACGCGCACCGCCGCCGAGGCCTTCGACGCCAAGGCCGGCAACTGCCTGTCGCTGGCGATGATGACGGCGGTCTTCGCCCGCGAGGCCGGCATGCCCATCATGTTCCGGCAGATCTACGACGAGGAGCAGTGGAGCCGCGTCGGCGACCTGCAGGTCGTCTCGGGCCACGTCAACATCGCGCTGGGCCGGCGCAAGTCGGACTTCCGCGTGATCGGCAACGACGAGCCCTCGCTGGTGGTGGACTTCCTGCCCGGCGCGCAGATCGCGCGCCAGCGCGCCATGCCGCTGGAGGAGCGCACCATCGTCGCGATGTACTTCAACAACCGCGCCGCGGAGCTGATGGCGCAGGCCCAGCTCGACCGCGCCTACTGGTACGCGCGGGCCGCCTGGCTGCACGAGCCGCGGCTGCTGGCGGCGCTGAACACGCTGGGCGTGATCTACCGCCGCCATGGCGACACGGCGCTGGCCGAGCGCGCCTTCCGCGCGGTGCTGGCCCGCGAGCCGGCCAACGTGCAGGCGATGGCCAACCTGGCGCAGGCGCTGCGCCTGCAAGGCCAGCTCGCCGAGGCGGAGCAGCTCGAGACCCGGCTCGCGCAGATCCAGCCCTATCCGCCGTTCAAGTTCTTCGACCTCGGCGTCGCCGCGATGAAGGCCGGCGAGTACGCCCAGGCCCGCGACCTCTTCGCCAAGGAGATCGCGCGCTCCGCCTACTACCACGAGTTCCATTTCTGGATGGCGCTGGCCAACGTCGGCCTGGGCAAGTGGGACGTGGTGCGCGAGGAACTCGCCAAGGCCGAGGAGTACAGCGTCACCCAGCCGCAGCGCCGCCTGTACGCGGCCAAGCTCGAGAGCCTGAAGGCGCGGATGGAGCGGACGTCGACGAAGCTTCGTTAGGTCGCGCCACCTGTCGCGCTGCCCGAAGCGCTGCCCGCCGCGCGAGAGACATCCGGTCCCTCGCCAGGCGTATTCCTGTGGCCGACGGTCGCAGATCGCCCGGCCGTGAAGAGAAATTCGTGATTCTGTGCACAATCCGCCGCCGTTTGACCAGCCTTGGGGAGGGCTCATGCAAATCGCGGTGGTGGACGACGACATTCATCTGCTAGAGCTGTTGTCGAGGACCGTGGCATCGATGGGGCATGTGCCCCACCGTTTCGCCGACGGCGCGAGCCTGCTGCAGGCGATGCGGCGCCAGACCTTCGACCTGCTGCTGGTGGACTGGGAGCTGCCCGGCCTGTCCGGCGTGGAGGTCGTGCAGACGGTGCGCGCAGAGGGCGCCGGCATGCCCATCGTGATGGTCACCCACCGCGATGCGGAGCGGGACATCGTTCAGGGACTGACCAAGGGCGCCGACGACTATGTCGTCAAGCCGGTGCGCGGCGCCGAACTCAAGGCGCGCCTGCTGGCCCTGCTGCGTCGCGCCTATCCCGAGCAGGGCGGCGTGCAGCGCCATGGCGCCTTTGAATGGCGCGCGGCCACGCGCGACTGGCTCAAGGACGGCGTGCCGGTCGAGCTCAAGCCGCGCGAATTCGACCTGGCCGCCTGCCTGTTCCGGCAGATCGGGCGGGTGCTGTCCCGCAGCTACCTGATGAACGCCGTCTGGGGACGGGACGACGAGGTGCCGACGCGGACCCTGGACACGCACATCTCGTCGATCCGGCTGAAGCTGGGCCTCCGGCCCGAGCAGGGCTATCGACTGGGCGCCGTGTACGGCCATGGCTACCGGCTGGAAGCGCTGGAGCACGCCGAGGCGCCCGCCATGCCGCCGGTCGCGCCGTCCCCCGGCGCCGAGACCGGCGCGACGCGGGACCTGCCGGTCCGCGAGTCCAGCGAATGAGCCGCGCACCCTCGAGCGTGCTGTTCGCGGCCTTGCTGACCGCCGGCGTCCTGTCGACCGCCCGGGCGCAGGGCGCGGACACCGTCGCCCATGTCGTGCAGCGCGGCGAATCGCTCTATCGCATCGCCCAGGAGCAGCTGGAAGAGCCCTCGCGCTGGCCGGAGCTGGCGCGGCTCAACCGCATCGCGCGTCCCTCGCGGCTGCAGCCCGGACAGCGCCTGCTGCTGCCGCTCGCGCTGATGAAGGGCCAGGCGAGCCCGGCCACGGTGGCCTACGTCCGCGGCGGCGTGCTGGCGGATGGCGTCGCCTTGCGCATCGGCGACCGCATCGCGGAGGCCGCGACGCTGACCGTGCCGGCGCAGGGCTTCATCAGCGTGACGCTGGCCGATGGCTCGCTGCTGCAGCTGCAGTCGGGCTCCGTCGCGCGCCTGGTCCGCCTGCGCGAGTTGCCGCGCGAGACGCGCAACACCTTGATCGAACTCGATCGCGGCCGGATTGACCTGCGGGTGTCGCCGCAGACGCCCGGGTCGCGCTTTCGCGTCCGCACGCCGCTGGCAACCGCGGGCGTGCGCGGGACCCGTTTCGGCGTGACGATGCCGGCGCAGGGCGGCTTGACGGCCGCCGACGTGATCGAAGGCCGGGTGGCGGTGGAGGCCGCGCGGGGGGGCGCGACGGAGACGTCGGTCTCGATCGGCGAGGGCGCCGTGGTGCGCGCGGGGCGTTCGCCCGAGCTGCGGACCCTGCCGCCCGCGCCGCCGTGGGCGGACGAGCTGCGGCTGGAGAGCCTGCCCGGCGAGCTGCCCATCGGTGAACTGAGCGCCGACCAGCAGGTGCGCGTGGAGATCGCCGATGACGACGCGTTCACGCGGGTCGTCGCCACCCTGCAGGGCCGGCCGCCGCTGTCGGTGCCGGTGCTGCCCGACGGCCGCTACCGGATCCGCGGCCGGCTGCTGGACGCGGACGGCCTGTTCGGCCGCGAAAGCACGGCGCGGCTGCGCATCAAGACCCTGCCGCATGCGCCGATCGCGCGCGAACCGGCCCAGGGGCAGGTCCTGCCGCCCGCGCCCGTGACGCTGCGATGCACCGAGGTGCCGGGCGCGCAGGGCTACCTCTTCCAGGTCTCGACCGATGCGCGCTTCGAGCGCCCGCTGCTGGAGCGGCAGGTCTCCGGCGCCGCCTGCGCCTTCGAGTGGGCCTCGGCGCTGATCGGCGTGCTCCACTGGCGCGTCGCCTCGCTGGCGCCCGAGCCGGACGGCACGCTGGAGCGCGGCCCATTCGGCGACCCGAGCCGGCTGGAGATCCGTCCGCTGCCGGTGGCGCCCGCGGGCGCCGAGCTGTCGCTGCAGGGCGACCGCCTGCACTGGGCCGGCGCGGCGGGGGCCCGCTACCGCGTGCAGGTGGCGCAGGACACCGGCTTCGAGCGGATCCTGTCCGACGTCGAGGTCGACGCGCCCGAGGCGCGCCTGACCCTGCCCACCGGCTGCCGCTCGCTGGCGGTGCGCCTGCAGGTCATTGATGCGCTCGGACGCCGCTCCGCCTTCGGCGCGGCGCGGCTGATCAGCGGCGAGGGCGGCCTGTGCACCGAGGACGGGGCAGCCGTCGGCGCTACCGCCGGCGCGGTGCGCATCGGACGCTGATGCGCAGCGCCTGGCTCGCCGATGCCCGCTTCCGACGCCGGCTCCACGCGCTGGGGTGGGCCTGCTTCATCGGGGCCGTGGCCGGTGCTGGCGCGCTGGGGACCTCGGGCGTGGGGCGGCTGGACGCGCTCATCACGGACGCCTTCCTCCACTGGTCGCCGCGCGCCCTCCCGGACGACGTGGTCATCGTGGCCGTGGACGACGCCAGCCTGGCGGCGCTCGGGCGATGGCCCTGGCCGCGCGACGTCCATGCCCGCCTGCTGGACCGGCTGACGGCCGCGGGCAGCCGCGCGGTCGGCCTGGACCTGATCCTCTCCGAGCCCGACCCGGCGCACGACGCGGCGCTCGCCGCGGCACTGCGTCGTCATGGACACGTGGTGCTGCCGCTGCACTTCACGCCGGGCCAGATGCTGGGCCAGCCGCCGGGCGGCATGGTGTCCCTGCCGGTGCCGGCGCTGGCCGGCGCGGCGGCCGGCCTGGGCCAGCTGCATGTCGACCGGGATGCCGACGGCCTGGTGCGGGCCCTGTTCCTGAGGGAAGGCTTCGGCAGCGTGAGCTGGGACCATTTCGCCGTGGCGCTGCTGCGGCAGGCGCGCCCCGGCATCGACCTTCCCGAGCCGGCGCCCGACCCGGCGGATGGGACGGGAGCGGCGGGAACGGCGGGAACGGCCGGACGGGCAGGACGGGCGGAGGCCGGTCGCTGGAACCGGTCGGCGCGTTTCCTCATCCCGTTCGCCGGACCGCCCGGCAGCGTCCGGCGCGTGTCCTACGTCGACGTGCTGCGCGGCCGGGTGGACGCCGCCACTTTCAAGGAGGCGACCGTGCTGGTCGGGGCCACCGCGCCGGGTCTGACCGATGCCTATCCCACCCCGGTGTCGCGCACCGAGGCGCTCATGCCGGGCGTGGAGATCACCGCGCAGGCCCTGGTCGCGCTGCGCGAGGGAAGGACTCTGCGCCCGCCGACGTGGTGGCAGGGCGCCTTGCTGGCGGTGACGCCGCTGCTGCTCGCGCTCGCGGTGCTGCGCCGGACGCGGCCGCGCGTCGGGCTCGGCGTGGCGCTTGGCCTGATGCCGGCGATCGTGGTGCTCGCCTGGGCGCTGCACCATCTGGCCGGCGTGGTGTGGGCGCCGTCGGCGGCGCTGGCGGGCCTGGCGCTCGTGATCCCGCTCTGGAGCTGGCAGCGCCTCGAGACCGCGCTCGCCTACTTCGAGCGCGAGTTCCACCGCGTGCGGGAGCGGCTGCCGCCACGCGACGGCCTGGCCGTCTCCGCGTCCGGGGGCGATCCGCTGGACCGCCGCATGGCCGCGCTGACCGCGGCGGCGAGCCGGTTGCGCCAGCTCGAGGGCCAGCGCCGGCAGGCGATGGATTTCCTCTCCCACGACCTGCGCGCGCCCTTGTCCGCGACGCTGGCCCTGATCGAGCTGGCCGACGCCGGCGCCGGCGCCGACGCCAACGGACCGACCCTGGCGGCGATCGAGGTCCAGACCCGGCGCGCGCTGGCGCTGGCCGAAGGTTTCGTCGAACTGGCCCGGGCGGAAGCGCCCGAGGCGCTGCGGACGGCGCCGCTGGACCTGCGCGACGTGATCGTCGAAGCGGTGGACGGCGCCTGGTCCGAGGCGCGCCAGCGCGGCGTCGCGATCGAGACGCGCGCGCCGGTCGAGGAGGCCGTCTGCGACGGCGACGTGGCGCTGCTGGTGCGCGCCGTGGGCAACCTCGTCGACAACGCGCTGAAGTACGGCCGCGCCGGCGGCGTCGTGCGCTGCGAGCTGTCCCGGACCGCGACGGGCTGGCGCATCGACGTGGCCAGCCAGGGCGAGCCGCTGGCGCCGGCCGAAGCCGCGCCACTGTTCGACCGCTTCGCCCGCGCCGCGGGGGGCGCCGCGCGCGCCACCGCCGGTGCCGGCCTCGGGCTGGCCATCGTCCGCTCGGTGGCCCGGCGGCATGGCGGCGACGCCGGCTGGCGCCCGGCCGACGACGGCAACCTGTTCTTCATCGAGCTGCCCCGCGCCGCCGGCTGACGGACCAAACGTCAACAATCGTCAGCGACGCTGGTCCCTCCCGCAGGCCCTTCCTACAGTCCGCCCGCCGCTGTTCCTGCGGCACGAACTGGGAGAAGGATCTTGAAAGCGCTCATCGCCGAATTCGTCGGCACGTTCTGGCTGGTCCTGGGCGGCTGCGGCAGCGCCGTGCTGTCGGCCGCCTTTCCGGAATCGGGCATCGGACTGCTCGGTGTCTCGCTGGCCTTCGGCCTGTCGGTGCTGACGATGGCGCATGCGGTGGGGCCGCTGTCGGGCGGCCACTTCAATCCGGCGGTGACGGTCGGGCTGTGCGTGGCGGGGCGCTTCCAGGCGCGCGGCGTGCTGCCCTACCTCGTCGTGCAGGTGCTGGGGGCGGTGGCCGCGGCCGCGGTGCTCGCCGTGATCGCCAGCGGCAAGCCGGGCGTCGACCTGGCCGCCGGCGGCTTCGCCGCCAACGGTTACGGCGCGCACTCGCCGGGCGGCTACTCGCTGGCGGCGGCCGCGCTGACGGAAGTCGTGCTCACCGCCTGCTTCCTGCTCGTCATCCTGGGCGCGACCTCGCGCCAGGCGGCGCCCGGCTTCGCGCCGCTGGCGATCGGACTGGCGCTCACGCTCATCCACCTGATCAGCATCCCGGTCACCAACACCTCGGTGAATCCCGCGCGCAGTGCCGGCGTGGCGCTGTTCGCCGGCGACTGGGCGCTGGGACAGCTCTGGCTGTTCTGGCTCGCGCCCATCGCTGGCGGCGTCATTGGCGCCGCGGTCGGGCGGGTCCTGTTCGACGCGCCGTCGGCGCCGGCCGGGGCGCCGCGATGAAGCGCCTGTCGCGCCGACACATCATGAAGCGGCAGAAATACCAGCCCGGCGTGGCTTGCATCGCGCCCGTGATGAACGAGTGAAGACTTGTCGCGGCCGAGCCGCGACCGTACGCCCCGCGCGTCGCGCCATGCGCTTGTTGCCGTCCGCGACAAGCCGGGATCGATGGCCCCTGGCGGCCTCGTCCCCCCCCGTGCAGCGCCGTGCACCCCTTTCTTCGATTTCCCTGTCTCAGCACGGGCGGCTTGCCGCTGCCCGGAGAACCACGATGACGTTTGACCGCGTGTTGGATTCCCTTGCCCGCAGCCGGGCCCTTCTTTGTCGGACCGCCACCGCCGTCGGCCTGGCCCTGGGCCTGGCCGGCGCCGCGCAGGCGCAACTGGTGGTGACGGGCATGCCGGACACGCCGGACCCGGTCGCGGCGGGCGGCGTCGTCACCTACAACGTCGGCATCGGCGACGCCCTGGGCGTGGCGCGCTCCGGCGTGACGGTCAACTTCGACGTGCCCGCCACCGGCCGCTACGCCGGCACCGGCGCGCTGCCGGCGGGCGTGAGCTGCGGCGGCATGGCGGTCGGACAGGCCGGACCCGGCACGGTGAGCTGCACCGGCGTCAGCGTGCCCACGCAGGACGTGGTGCACCTGCCGATGCGGGTGCGCTCGATCGCGGCCGGCACGATGACGGTCACGGCCAGCGTCGTCGGTGGCAGCTCGCAGACCGAGACCACCACGGTGAACGCGGGCGCCGACCTGGCGCTGTCGATCAACGCGCCGGCGACGGCGGCGGCCGGCAGCACGCAGGTCGTGCAGCTGACCGTGACGAACGCGGGGCCGGACGCCTCGCCCGCGTCGGTGCTGAGCTACAGCGTGCCGCCGGGCTTCGCGCTGAGCGGCACGCCGGGCGGCTGCTCGCTGTCGGGCGCCACGCTGAGCTGCAACCTCGGCGCCATCGCCAGCGGTGGCAGCGCCGGCGTCACGGTGAGCGGCGTGATCGGCGCGGGCGGCGGGTCCACGCTGACGCACTCGGCGGATGTCGCGAGCGGCGGCGGGGTCGCGGACGGCGACACCACCAACAACGTCGCCAGCGCCACGACCGCGGTCACCGCCGGCAGCAGCCTGTCGGTGACGAAGAGCAAGTCCGTCGCCGATCCGGTCCAGACCGGCCAGGCCTTCAACTTCCAGTTCAACGTGCGCTACAGCGGGGACTTCCCCTCGGGCGCGCAACTGACCGACAACCTGCCCGCCAACTTCTGCGCCGTCGCGCCGGCCAGCTTCAGCAGCGGCGGCTGGACCTGCACCGCGTCCAGCACCTGCCCGTCCGCGGGCGGCACGCTGAGCTGCACGCGCAGCGGCAGCGGCAGTGCCGGCAGCAACGTCTCGCTGGGCACCATCAGCGCGCCGGTCCAGGCCCTGACCAGCGGCGTGGGCATCGTCAACACCGCCACGGCCAGCGCCACGGGCGTCAGCCCGGTCAACGGCGCGGTGAACACGACGGTGATCGACCCCTCCGCCGACCTGCGCGCCAACAAGACCAAGAGCTGGCCGCAGGCCGCGGTGCCGGTGAACCAGGCGTTCAACTACACGATCTCGGCGACCAACCTCGGCCCCAGCGCGATCCCCGCCAGCGGCACCCTCACGCTCACCGACACGGTGCCAGCCAACCTGCGGGTCAACAGCATCTCGGCGCCGTCGGGCTTCAGCTGCGTGTCCTCGGGCGGCGGCACCTTCCCGCAGGCCGGTCCGGTGACCATCACCTGCACCAGCACCAACGTGGCCCTGGGGGTCAACGCCACCACCGCCAGCGTCACCATCAATGCGCAGGCCACGGCCGCGGGCGGCACGCTGACCAACCAGGTGTGCGTGAACGCCGCCAACGCGCCGGCCGACAACGTGCCCGCCAACGACTGCACCGGCGTGGGCGTGAACCCGCAGGCCAACGCCGCGCAGGCCGACGTGTCGGTGCTCAAGCGCGTGCTGGGCCTGGGCGACGGCGCGGGCAACCGCCAGGAGGCCGGCTCGCCGATCGTCTGGGAGATCGAGGTGGTCAACGCCGGCCCGCAGGCCGCGACCAACGTCGCCATCACCGACACCCTCAACAACGTCTTCAACGCCAACGCGGGCCAGTACTCGCTGAACACGGTGGCCGGCAGTGCCACGCTGGGCAGCTGCAGCCTCGCGCCGTCCGGATCGGCGGTGTCGCTGAGCAACTGCACGATCACCAGCCTGCCGGTCTGCACCGCGGGCGTCGACTGCCCGAGGTTCCAGGTGACGGTGCGCCACTTCGGCGACGGCACGTCCTCGGACCACCAGTTCACGGTCAACAACACTGCCTTCGCGCTGGCCCAGAACGAGGCCGATCCCGACCTCCTCAACAACAACGCCAACAACAACACGCCGGCCACGGCCTACTTCATCGCCCGCACCGATGTGGCGGTGACCAAGACCGACAACCCGGATCCGGTGTCCGCCGGCCAGCTGCTCACCTACACGATCACGGCCAGCAATCCGGCCGCGACCAGCGCGAGCCGTGCCTTCAACGTGAGCATCGACGACACGCTGCCGGCGGGCCTGGTGTTCCTGTCGGCGACCGCCAACGGCGGTGGCAGTTGCACCACCGCGCCGGTCGCCGGCAGCACCACCGGTCCGGGCAATGACACGCTGATCTGCGGCTGGAGCTCGATCGCCCGCGGCGCGCAGCAGACCGTCGTCGTGCGCGTGCGCGCCAGCGCCGCGCTGGCCACGGCGCTGGGCGGCAGCGGCAGCATCTCCAACACGGTGACGATCGCCACCACCACGCCCGAAATCGCCGGCGGCGCCGCCAACAACACCGCGACGCAGGCCACCGCCGTCATCTCGCCGGCCTACGACCTGATCGTCAACAAGGCCGACGACGTGGACCCGGTCAACGTCGGCGACAACGTCACCTACACGCTCACGGTCACCAACAACGGCGCCTCGACGGCCGAGAACGTCGTCCTCACCGACACCCTGCCGTCGACGGCGGGCGCACCGACCTTCGTGGGCCTGGTGACGCCGCTGCCCGCGGGCGTGAGCTGCAACACCGCCGGCGTCACCGTCGGCGTGGCCGGCGGCAGCATCAGCTGCACCATCGCCAGCCTGGGCGGCACCGGCGGCGGCGCGACCGGGGAGGGCAGCTCCGTCCAGGTGCGCGTGCGGCTGCAGGGCGCCGAGAAGGGCACCTACACCAACGCGGCCTCGGTGCGCTTCGCCAACCCGGCGCAGGACGCCTTCGATCCGCAGGCCAACAACAGCGCGTCGGAGCCGACCACCTTCCGCTACAAGGCCGACGTGCAGGCCGTGGACAAGGCGGCCGTCATCAGCGGCACCACCACGCCGCTGGCCACCGTCGCGCAGGGCCAGGCCTTCGACTGGCTGGTCCACGTGCGCAACAACGGCCCGCAGGCGGCCGAAATCACGCAGGTCGCCGACACGCTGCCCGCGGGGCTGCAGCTCGCCGGCACGCCGGTTCTCACCGTGACCGCCGGCAGCTTCACCCCCGCGGCGCCGACCTGCACCGGCAGCGCCGGCGGCACCAGCACGAGCTGCGCGATCGCGAGCATGCCCTCCGGCGGCGCGGCGACGCTGCGCATCCCGGTGCAGGTGATCGGCACGCCGGCCAACGGCACGGTGCTGAGCAACACCGCCACCATCGTGACGACAGGCTCGGGCGATACCGACGGCGGCGCCGTGCCCAACGCGGGCAACAACTTCGCCACTGGCACGATCACCGTGCAGACCGCGACCCTGTCGGGCCGCGTCTATGACGACCTGAACGGCAACGGCCAGGCCGACGCGGGCGAGCCCGGCATCGCCGGTGTCACGCTGACGCTCGGCGGCACCGATGGCACCGGCACGCCGGTCAGCCGCACGGTCACGACCGACGCGACGGGCGCCTGGAGCTTCTCCGTTCCGGCGGGCACCTACACCGTCACCGAGACGCAGCCCGCGTCCCACCTGCCGGGCATCACGCGGGCCGGCGGCGCCAGTGGCGCGGGCAGCAGTGCCGGCAGCGTCCCGGCCAGCGGCGCCGGTGTCACCAGCGGCCCCAGCGGCTCCAACGCCAACGTGATCCAGAACGTCGTGCTCGGCGCGGGCGGCAGCTCCACCGGCAACCTGTTCGGCGAAGTGCGCGCCGCCTCGGTGGCGGGCCGTGTCTATCAGGACCGCGACTACAACGGCGCCCTCGGCGCGAGCGAACCCGGCATCGCCGGCGTGACGCTGCAGCTCAGCGGCACCGACCTGTTCGGCAATGCCGTGAACACGAGCACCACCACCGCGGCCGATGGCAGCTACAGCTTCGCCACGCTGATGCCCGGCAGCTACACGGTGACCGAGCCCACGCAGCCCGACGGCTTCGCCGACGGCAGCGAGACCGCGGGCACGGCCGGCGGCAGCACCGCCGTCAATGACCGCATCTCCGGCATCACGCTGGGCAGCGGCACCGCCGCCACCGGCTATCACTTCGGCGAGCGTCTGCCGCGCGTGACGGTCCGCGTCTTCGAGGACGCCGACAACGACGGCCTGCCCGCCGCGGGCGATGCCGGCATCACCGGCGTGACGCTGCACCTGACGGGCACGTCCAGCACCGGCGCGGCGGTCGACATCGTCGCCACGCCGATCGCCGGCCAGCCGGGACGCTACGAGTTCCTCAACGTGCCGCCGTCGGCGGCGGGGGGCTACACGGTCACAGAGACGCAGCCCGCGACCTACGCGCCGGGCCAGGCCAATCCGAACGGTCATGCCGGCACGGCGCAGCCGGGCGGCAATGTGATCCAGGGCGTGGTCATCCCGCTGACCGGCACGCCGGCGAGCGTGGGCGACTACCTGTTCGGCGAGCTCACCAGCAGCCAGCTGCGCGGCCGCAGCTTCTACGACCGCGACGGCGATGGCAGCCAGGGCGCCACGTCGAGCGAACCCGGTCTCCCCGGCGTGACCATCACGCTGACCGGCACCGATGCCAACGGCAACGCCGTGTCGGTCACCACCGTCACCGATGCCCATGGCGACTACGTCTTCGACAAGGTCGCGCCCGGCACCTACACGGTGACCGAGACGCGTCCGGCCGGCTACCTGCCGGGCCTGACCCGCGCGGGCACGGTCACCGGCGCCGGCTCGGCGCCGGGCAGCGTGCCCGCCAGCGGCACGGGCGTCGACGCGGGCCCGTCGGGTTCCAACGCGCCGCTGATCCAGCAGATCCGCCTGGGCGCGCCGGGTTCGAGCTCGAGCGGCAACAACTTCGCCTCGGTGCGCGCGGCCTCGCTGTCGGGCCACGTCTATGCCGACATCGCGCCCGCCAACGGCCAGCGCGACGCGGGCGAGCCGCCCATGCCCGGCGTGACGGTGACGCTGAGCGGCACCGACTTCCTCGGACGCAGCGTGACCAAGACGCTGACGACGGCGGCCGATGGCGGCTTCTCCGCCACCGGCCTGCTGCCGGGGCGTTATCAGCTCGACGAGACGCAGCCCGCGGGCACCGGCGACGGTCCCGAGCATCTGGGCCTGGTCGGCGCCGCGCCGCGCGGCACCGCCAACCCGGGCGGCGTGAACGACCGGTTCGGCGACATCGCGCTGGCCTCGGAAGAGGCCGGCACGGACTACGACTTCGGCGAGCGCGGCGGCCAGATCTCCGGCCACGTCTACGTCGACAGCAATGGCAACGGCCGCCGCGACGCGGGCGAGCTGCCGATCGCGGGCGTGACGCTGACCCTCAGCGGCACCAGCGCCGGCGGGCTGCCCGTGACCATCACCGCGGTCACCGGCGCCGATGGGCAATACCTCCTCGACGGCGTGCTGCCGTCCGACGCGACGGGCTATGTGATCACCGAAACGCAGCCGGCGACCTACGCCGATGGCGCCGAGACCGTGGGCCGCCTCAACGGTACGGCGGCGGGCGCGCTCGCGGGCAACGACCGCATCGGCGGCCTGGTCTACACCGGCGGCTCGGGCGATGGCTACGACTTCGGCGAGCAGGGCGCCTCGATCGCGGGCAACGTGTTCAACGACGTCAACGGGAACGGCAAGCGTGAGCCGGGCGACCTGCCGCTGGCCGGCGTGACGCTGACGCTGACCGGCACCGACGCCTCGGGCCAGCCGGTCACGCGCAGCACCGTCACGGCGCGCGATGGCGGCTACCGCTTCGTCGACCTGCCGCTGGACAACGGCGCGGGCTACACGATCGTGCAATCGCCGGTGCCGGGTTCCACCCATGCCGGCGAGACCCCGGGCTCGCTGGGCGGCAGCGTGCCGGCCCCGGGCCGTCTCAACGTCAAGCTGCCCGCCGTGGCGGCGAACGGCACCGGCTACGACTTCTTCGAGAAGTCGACTTCGCCGGCGGCGGTGAGCGGCCGCGTCTGGCGCGACACCGACCACGACCGCCTGGCCGGCAACGGCGAACCCGCCGTCGCGGGCTGGACGGTGGAGTTGGTGGCCTGCCTCGACGGCGGCACCACCTGCGCCAACACCGGCGCGCAGGTGCTCGACACCCGCGTCACCGCAGCCGATGGCAGCTATCGCTTCGACAACGTCGTGCCGGGCTCGTACCAGGTGCGCTTCCGCGATCCGCAGGGGCGCCTGGTGGGCGGCGTCTGGCCGACCGACCCGACGCTGAACGGCCCCGGCGGCGCGTTCCCGACCGTTGCAGGCATGGCGCCCCGCGGTTGGATTCCGCTGAGCGTGGCCGCGGGCGCGGCCGTGGTCCGCCAGGACCTGCCGCTCGACCCGGGCGGCGTGGTGTACGACAGCCTGAGCGCCGAGCCGGTCCCCGGCGCGGTGGTCGCGCTGAATGGTCCGGCGGGCTTCGATCCGGCCCTCCACCTGCTCGGCGGCAACGCGTCGGTCACCACCGGTCCCGACGGCTCGTACCAGTTCTTCCTGCTGCCGGGCGCCCCGATGGGCAGCTACACCGTCACGGTCGCACCGCCGGCGGGATACCTGCCGTCGGCGACCTACCCGGCTGCCGCGGGTCCGCTCGACGCCGTCAACTGCAGCGCGCCCAGCACCGCGGGCGCCCGCGACGCCGCCGGCCGCGGCGTCCGCCTGAGCGGCAGCGACGCCTGCGTCGTCAGCGCCGCGGCCGCTCCGGTGGCCGGCCCCGCGACGCCTTATTTCCTGAACTGGCAATCGGGCGGCGCGGCGCACCAGGTGGTCAACAACCACCTGCCGCTGGACCGCGAGGGGGATGGCACGGCCATCGAGCTGCGCAAGTCGACCTCCAAGCTGACGGTGAAGAAGGGCGAGCCGGTGCCTTACGTGATCACCGCGCGCAATGCGAGCAGCGGCCCGATCGGCAACGTCGCGCTGCTGGACACGCTGCCCCCGGGCTTCAAGTACCTGGACGGCTCGCTGACGGTGCAGACGCTGCCCAATGGCCCGGTCGTGGCCGTGAAGCCCACGATCGTGGGCCGGCAGCTGACGCTGGCCGACCAGTCCTTCCTCACCGGCGAGACCAAGCGCGTCTCGATGGTGCTGGCGGTGGGCATCGGCGTGGGCGAGGGCCAGTACGTCAACAGCGTGGTCGCCACGCAGGGCCCCGGCGGCCGCGCGCTGTCCAACACGGCCACCGCGTCGGTGCGGGTCGTGCCGGATGCGCTGTTCGACTGCACCGACGTCATCGGCAAGGTCTACGACGACCGCAATGCCAACGGCGTGCAGGACGAGGGCGAGCCCGGCATCCCCAACGTGCGCATCGCCACCGTCAACGGCCTGCTGGTGAGCAGCGATGCCGAGGGTCGTTATCACATCGCCTGCGCGGCGGTGCCCAAGGAGGGCACGGGCAGCAACCTGGTGCTCAAGGTCGATGAACGCACGCTGCCCTCGGGCTACCGCGTGACGACCGAGAACCCGGCGTCCGAACGCGCGACGCGCGGCAAGGCGATCAAGGTGAACTTCGGCGCCACCGTGCACCGTGTCGTGCGCCTGGACCTGAAGGCGGCCGCCTTCGCCGACGGGCAGCTCGCGCTGCTGCCGGCGCACGAGGCGCGCCTGGACCAGGCCGTGGCCGCGCTGACCGAGCGGCCCTCGATCCTGCGCCTGGCCTACCAGCCGGCGGCGGACGAGCCGCGCGCGCTCGGCGACGAGCGCATCGCGGCGCTCAAGGCCGGACTGCTGGCGCGCTGGAAGGCGCTCGGCCAGTCCCAGGGCCGCAGCCTGTTCAACCTGGACATCGAGGTCGAGCGCGTGCCGGTCTCGCTGAACCGCTGACCGGGGGCGCGCATGAACCGCTCCCCGTCTTCTTCCTCTTTCCGTGCCATTCGCATGACCCGATCCACCTTCCCCCGCGCGGCGCTGGCCAGCGCCGCGGCCGCCGCCTGCCTGGCCATCGGGCTGCCGGCCACGGCGCAAGAGGCAGCCTCCGGCGCCGCCTCCGGTGCCGCCCGCGATGCGGCGCAGGACGCGACCCGCGAGGGCGGCGCCTGCCGCGCCGACGCACGCGGCCGCTTCAGCGATCGCTGCGCGGCCGACGTGCGCGCCGTCGAGATCGATGGCCGCGATCATCTGCCGGCTTCGAGCGAGCGCGAACTGCCCAAGCTCACCGTGATCCTCGGCGACCCGCGCGCGCTGCAGCAGCGGCGCGAAGAGACGACGCGCACCGTGCCCGGCACCGAGCAGCCGCGCGAGGAGTCGCACACGCCGCACTTCGACTCGGGCGAGGACCTGCTCAAGCCCGAGGACAAGGCGCGGCTGGACGCGATCGTCGCGCAGGTGCGCGGCCGTGAGGGCCTGCATTTCGAGATCGTCGGCCACACCGACGTGCAGCGCATCAAGCCGGAACTGCGTCCGCGCTTTCCCGACAACCATGCGCTCGGCCTGGCGCGCGCCCAGCAGGTGGGCCGCTATCTGACGCAGCAGCTGGGACTGCCGGCAAACGCCTACGTGGCGGATTCGCGCGGCCCCGACGAGCCGCTGGCGTCGCCGCGGGAGGACCGGGCGAACTGGTCCGCCAACCGGCGCGTCGAGGTGCGCGTCTACTGGAAGGACACGGTGCCCGCGACCGTGGAGACCGTGTCCAGCGTGACGCTGGTCGACCCGAGCGCCTGCGGCATGCTGACGCCGTATGCGCCCGACGACGCGGCGCTGCGCCTGACGATCGACGGCCAGCCGGTGGTGGGCGCGGACAGCTCCAGCGCCGACCGCCAGCGCTGCATCGATGTGCGCCTCGAGCGCGACCGTCTGCGCCTGCAGTACGACAACCTCGTGCAGCTGCGCCGCTTGAACGGCACCGCCTGGCCCGCCACCGCGGTGCCTGGCGACACGGTGCGCTTCAGCGGCTACAGCAACTACCGGCTGTTCCTGACGCGCGGCGAGCTGCGCGTGTTCAGCGCCGATGGCGACATGCGGCCGCAGCTGCTGGCCACGGTGCCGCTGGGCAGCGAGCTGCGCGCGGCCTGGACCGTGCCCGCCGAGTGGGCGCAGGGGCCGATGGCGCGCCGCAAGCTGTACTGGCGCGTGCGGGTCTATGACCGCGATGGCCGCTTCGACGAGACCGACGACATCCCGCTGGCGCTGGCCGATCGGCATGCGCCGGGCTTCGAGCAGGAGCCGACCGAGGCGCAGCGTCTGCTGGCGGGTTATGGCGAGAGCCGGCTGTCCATCGCCAACATCCCGATCAGCGGTGGCACGGTGACGGCCAGCGGCGAAGGCATCGCGGCCGGCGAGCAGGTGAGGGCGCTCGGACTGGCGGTGCCGGTCGATGCGCAGGGCCGTTTCGTGATGCAGCAGCTGGTGCCGCGCCGCGTGCAGACCGGCGAGATCGTCGTGCGCGGCGCCGAGGGCCAGGAGCGGATCTATCGCCGCGACTTCGAACTGCCGCCGCGGGACTTCTTCTTCGTCGGTCAGGCGGATCTCACCATCGGCCATGACCGCACGACCGGCCCTGCCGCGCTGGTGACGCAGGAGCGCAACCGCTACAACAACGACACCTGGACCGAAGGGCGCCTGGCCTTCTACGGCAAGGGCATGCTCGATGAGCGCTGGACCTTGACGGCGAGCGTCGACACCGAGGAACGCCCGCTCAATGAGCTCCTGCGCAACCTCGACCGCAAGGACCCGACCTCGCTGTTCCGCCGCATGGATCCGGTGGACAGCTGGGGCACCTTCGGCGACGACTCGACCAGCGTCGAGGACGCGCCCACGCAGGGACGCATGTACCTGCGCGTGGACGACGGCCGCTCGCATGCGATGTGGGGCAACTTCAAGATCAACCTCGGCGCCGACAACACACTGGCGCAGATCAACCGCGGCTTGTATGGCCTGAAGGGGCACCTCGTCGGCGAGGAGGCGACCAGCTTCGGCGACGCCCGCTTCACTGCCGACCTGTACGCGGCCGAACCGGGCACGCTGGCCGCGCGCGAGGAGTTCCGCGGCACGGGCGGCTCGCTGTACTACCTGCGTCATCAGGACGTGAGCCGCGGCGCCGAGAAGGTGTGGCTGGAAATCCGCGATCGCGATTCGGGCTTCGTGCTGCAGCGTCGCGCGCTGATCCCGGGCAGCGACTACGACGTCGATTACCTGCAAGGGCGGGTGCTGCTGACCTCGCCGCTGCCCAGCCTGGCCGACAACGGCCAGCTGGTGCGGGCGGGCGGTCTCAGCGGCCAGCCGGCCTTCCTGGTCGTGGACTACGAGTACACGCCGCTGTCGGGCGATCTGGACACGCTGGCGGTGGGCGGACGGACGACCTGGTGGGTGACGGACGCGGTGCGCGTCGGCATCACCGCCGCGAAGCAGCAGCAGACCGGCGGCGATCAGCGCCTGGGCGGCGTGGACCTGCTGCTGCGCAAGAGCGAGAACACCACGCTGAAGATCGAGGCCGCGCGCAGCGATGGCCCCGGCATCGGCACGACCAGCTCGCTGGATGGCGGCTTCGGGTTCTCGCAGAACACGCTGGCCAGCGACACCCGCGGCGCGAATGCGTGGCGCGTCGAAGGGCAGGCGGACCTGACCGATCTCGGCGTCGCCAAGAGCGGGCATGTCGGCGCCTATGCGCAGCTGCGCGAGGCGGGTTTCTCGACGCCTGGACAGGTCGCGTCCAACGAGACGAGGCAGGCCGGCGTCAGCCTCACCGCGCCGGTGGGCGAGCAGGTCGAACTGCGGCTCAAGGGCGATCACAAGGACGAGCTCAACGGCTACAACACCGATGCCGGCGAGGCGCAGGTAGCCTGGCGCGTCGATGAGCGCTGGACGGTCAGTGGCGGACTGCGGGCCGACCGCAAGTCCACCGATGCGGTGAACACCTCGCCGCTGCTGCCCAGCTCGGGCGTGGTCAGCGGCGAGCGCACCGACGCGGCCGTGCAGCTCGACTACGAGAGCGGGGAGGGCTGGGGCGTGTACGGCTTCGGCCAGAAGACGGTGGACCGCACCGGCACGCGGCAGGACAACGACCGGCTCGGCGCGGGCGTGCGTTATCGCGTCAACGACAAGCTGTCGCTGCGCGGCGAGGCCTCGGGCGGCAATGGCGGCTCGGCGGGCAAAGCGGGCGTGGACTACCAGTACAACGACCGCTCCAACGTCTATGTCACCTACGCGCTGGACACCGGCCGCACCGACGAGACCTTGAACGCGCGCGGCGGCACGCTGGTCGGCGGCATCAAGTCGCGGCTGGCCGACGGCTTGAGCGCGTACACCGAGCACAAGCAGACGACCGGCGTGCTGAGCGGCCTGACGCATGCCTACGGCGTGCAGTACGCGCCGGATGATCGCTGGACGCTGGCGGTGAGCGTGGAGAACGGGCGGCTGGAATCGGAGAACGCCGGGGAGACCGATCGGGAGGCGCTCGGCTTCTCGGTGGGCTTCAGCGACGCGAGTCTGAAGTACGCCGGCGGCGTGGAGTACCGGCGCGATCGCACGGGGCTGGACGCGCGGCGCAGCTGGCTGCTGAAGAACTCGGTCAGCGTGCAGGACGGCCCGAACGCGCGCTGGCTGGGCAAGCTGAACTGGGCGGACAGCGACAGCGCGGCGAGCGCGCTGGCCGCGGCCAAGTACACCGAGGCGGTGCTGGGCTACGCGTTCCGGCCGGTGAGCAACGACAAGCTCAACGTGCTGCTGAAGTACACCTACCTGTACGACCTGTCGTCGCCGGGGCAGGTGGTGGCGACCGACGTGACGCAGACGACGGTCAGCACGACCGGCATCGACTACCAGCAGCGCAGCCAGGTGGCGGCGGTGGATGCGACCTACGACCTCAGCGCGCGCTGGACCATCGGCGGCAAGCTGGCGTGGCGCGTCGGCGAGCTGCGGCCCAGCCGCGACGACAGCGCGCCGTGGTTCAAGAGCAGTGCGCAGCTGGCGATCGCGCGCGTGGACTGGAAGGTTGTGCGGCGCTACGACTGGCTGCTGGAGCTGCGCATGCTGCGGGCCGGCGAGCTGAGCGAGCGCAAGACCGGTCTGCTGACGGCGGGGTACTACCACGTCAACGAGAACTTCAAGGTGGGGCTGGGCTACAACTTCACCGACTTCTCGGACGACCTGACGGACCTGAGCTACCGCAGCCGCGGGGTCTTCCTCAACATGCTGGGGAAGTTCTAGCCGTCCAGCGGCGGCAGGCCGTGGCGCGCGCGGGCCCGCGCGCAGGCCTCGTCGCCCAGGCCCAGCGGCGCGCGCATGCCGAATTCCCGGCACGGCGACGGGCGCCATTCGTAGATGCCGCAGCCGGCGCGCTCGCCGACCTGGCCCTGCAGCGCCGCGCAGCGCGGGCGCGCGTGGTCGGTGCCACGCATCCGGCAGGTCGATTCGGTGACCTCCACCGCCAGGCCGTCCGGCACGCTGCCGCCCTCGCTCTGCAGCTCATGGCGCGAGAAGTCGACGCGAAAGCTCGCGCAGCAGGCGCCGCAGCGGGTGCAGGGGTTGTCGGAAAAGTCGGACATGGCGGACTTGGCGGACGTGAAGGACATGGCGGGCGGACGCCCCCAGGCCGAAGCTCAGTTCGACGCCGACGGGCTGATCAAGGGGCTGTCGGGCGGCGGCGGATCGTCGGGCAGCGCGGGTTCGCGCACGACGGTGACGGTGCAGGCGCACTGGGTGACGACCTGCGCCGAGACGCTCCCCAGGTAGCGCCGCATCATCGAGCTGGCGCGCGCGCCCATCACGACGTGGTCGACGCCGGTCCGGGCGGCGAATTCGATCAGCGCGTCGGCGGCGTCGGGCGCCTCCAGCACGTGGAAGGTGAGGCGCCCGTCCTCGAGCGCGAGCTCGCGCGTCATCGGATGCGCCCAGTTCTTCAGCGCGATCAGCTGCTGCACATGGTGGCTGCGGCCATGCGCGTCGGTGAGCTCGTCCATGCCGATGCGGTTGGTCTTCATCACGCCGACGCAGGCCAGGCGCGCGCCGGGCTCGGTCTGCATCAGGCGGCGCACGACCTCGCGCAGTTCCTCCAGCAGGGCCGGGGTGGCGCCCTGGACGTCGACGGCGGCCATGATCACCGGGCTGCGCGCCACCTGCGCGCCGACCGAGGCCGGTGCGCGCGGCTCCTCGCCCATCGCCAGGAACCAGCGCTTGAAGCGCCGCACCAGCCCGCTGCGCTGCAGCTTGTGCGCACGCGCCGTCAGCGGCACCGCGTCGGGCCGCTGCAGGTCCAGCGCGAGCTGCGCGGCGCTCTGGTAGCGGCGCTCGGCGCGCACCTCCAGGCAGTGCAGCACGATCTCCTGGAACCACGGCGGCAGTTCGGGCCGGATCGCGCGCGGCGGGATCGGGTCGACATAGAGCCGGCGCCGCAGCTGGCGCACCGAGTTCGGTTGACCGAAGGGTCGCTCGCCGGTGGACAGGTGGTAGAGCATCACGCCCAGCGCGAACAGGTCGCTGCGCGGGTCGTTGCGCACGAACTGCACCTGCTCCGGCGACATGTAGGGCCCGGTGCCCATCGGCAGCGAGAACTCCTCCTCCAGCAGGTCGGGCAGGAAGTCGTGCCTCGACAGGCCGAAGTCGACCAGCACCACGGTGCCGTCGGGCCGCAGCAGGATGTTGCTGGGCTTGATGTCCAGGTGCACCAGGTGCTGGCGGTGCAGGTCGGTCAGCGCATGCGCGACCTGGATGCCGATCTCCACGACCTCCACCAGCGGCAGCGGTGCCTGGTCCAGGCGCGGGCGCAGGCTCTCGGCCTCGATGCGCTCCATGACGATGTAGGCCTGCCGGCGCCAGTCTCCGCGCGCGACGAAACGCGGCACGTGCGGCCCCTTGAGCGCCGGCATGATCATCTGCTCGACCTCGAAGCCGACGATGCTGGCCGGGTCCTCGCCGCCCTTGATGCGGGGGACCTTCATGATCAGCGGGAAGTCCTCGCCGGGAGGCGCGTCCGCCGGGGACTGCCGCCGCACCTGCCAGAGGTTGGCCATGCCGCCCTGGTGCAACCGGGCCTCGAGCACGAAGCCGTCCAGCACCTGGCCGGGCTGCAGCGGCGCGGTGATCGGTGAAACCGGGGAGGGGGCAGGCGACGGGGCGGGCGGCAAGGTGGCGTCGTTCATCGATTCAGCGGCCGGCGACGAGGCGCTGGGCGAGGCGGTCCGCGAGGCCGGCGGGCAGGCCGGGCGCGGCGCGCAACGCGGCCGCGGCGGCCTCGACATCGTAGGGGACGCGCTGGAAGCTGAGCTCCTCGCTGTCGTGGTCGAACAGCGCATAGGCCGCGGCCGGGTTGCCGTCGCGGGGCTGGCCGCAGGCGCCCGGGATGACCAGCCACTGCCGGTTGGGCAGCAGCGGGATCGGCACGCCCGGCTGGGGTCGGAAGTCGCCCGCCTTGCCGGTGCCCGACAGGTGGTAGAGCATCGGCTCGTGCATGTGGCCGCAGAAGGTGTAGCGGCACTCGGTCGCGTGCAGGCTGCGCATCGCCTCCAGCCGCCCTTGCACATAGGCGAAGCCGGCCGGGTCGAAGGCGTTGGCGTGCACGTAGAGGCAGTCGTCCTCTTCCTCGGCCATCGGCAGGCTGGCGAGGAAGGCCAACTGGTCCTCGGCCAGCCGCGCGCGCGTCCAGGCGATGGCGGCGCGCGCGTCCTCGTTCATCGTCGGACGCGGCCCCTGGGTGACGCCCAGGTCATGGTTGCCCGCGACGACGACCGCGCCTGCGGCGCGCAGCGCGCGGACCTGGTCCACCACCCAGCCGGGATCGCTGCCGTAGCCGACGTAATCGCCCAGGAGGGCGAAATGCCCCGCGCCTTGCCGCCGGGCGTGCTCGAGGACGGCCTCGAAAGCCTGGCGGTTGGCGTGCAGGTCGGAGATCAGAGCGGTTTTCATGAGCAGGCACAGGATGCCACGGACGGCTGACGCCAAGCTTCGCATGTTGGCGAGGACCGGGCGAGGACCGGGCGAGGGCCACCCTCATTGGAGCGCAAGGCACGGGCCGGGGCTCCCCCGAACCGGAGGGCCTCCCCCAGACCGGAGGGGTGCTCCCCCTTCGGATGGGCGATGAACAGCGGGAGGCGCGGGTTTCACGCGTTGTGGCGCGCCGGCTCTTTGCTACCCTGGACGGCGACATGGCGCGCTGCGGGGGCGGACGGCTCCGCCGCCAGCGGCAGCGTCGGCACGGGAGAAGACAAGATGACGACGTGGGGATTCGGGCGGCCGGACCGGCCCGCGCGCAGGTGCGCGGGGCCGGCGGCGATCGATCGCTGGACGCGTGCGCCCTGGCGTGCCGCGGGCTGGCTACTCTGCGCACTGGGCCTGGTCGCCGGGACGGCGCGGGCCGACTGCACACGTCCGATCCGGGTGCCGGTGGCGCCCATCGGCATGAGCGTGGTGACCTCGGGCGGCGAGGTCAGCGGCGTCTTCCCGGAGCTGATGCGCAAGGTGGCCGCGGAGACCGGCTGCCAGTTCGAATTCACCGTCGTGCCGCGGGCGCGCGTCGAGGCGATGTTCGCCGCCAACGGCGCTGACGTGCTGGTGCCGGCGACCCGGACCTCCAAGCGCGACCTGCATGGCGACTTCATTCCGGTGATGAAGGCCCGGGCGCTGCTGATCTCGCTGGCGTCGGACCGCGCGCCGATCGAGAGTCTGGCCGAGCTGGCCGAGCGTCGCGAACTGCGCGTGGCGGTGGTGCGCGGTTTCGACTATGGCGAGCCCTACCTGGAGCTGCTCAGGACGCTCAAGGCGCAGCGCCGCCTGGTGGTCGAGGCCGATCCGGCGGCGGTCGTGCGCGCGCTGGAGCGCAGCCTGGCCGACGTCACGGTGATGGCGCCGTCGATCCTGGCGGGAACGCTGCTGCAGGACTCGCGCACGCGGCCGCTGCTGGAGCGGCTGCGGCTGGAGCCGGTGACCGAGCTCACCTGGACCGACAGCGGGATCTACCTGTCGCGCCACCTCGTGGCGAAGGACCGCGAACTGCTCGCCGACGCGCTCGAGCGCAGCGCGCGTTCGGGCGCGGCCTGGAAGACCGTGCAGAAGCACTACCCGGCGGGCTCCTACGAGGAAGGGCTCAAGCCCCTCGCCGCCACGAAGTAGCGCGGCCGCGCCGCACGGAAAAAGGCCCGCGCGAGGCGGGCCTGGTCGTGCCGGAGGGGCCTTTCACCGCTCAGCCGATCCGGCCCAGCAGCAAGTACTCCATCAGCGCCTTCTGCACGTGCATGCGGTTCTCGGCCTCGTCCCAGACCACCGATTGCGGGCCGTCGATCACCTCGGCGGCGACCTCCTCGCCACGATGCGCCGGCAGGCAGTGCATGAACAGCGCGTCCGGCTTGGCCACGGCCATCATGTCCGCGTCGACGCACCAGTCCGCGAAGGCGGCGCGGCGCGCCTCGTTCTCGGCCTCGTAGCCCATGCTGGTCCAGACGTCCGTGGTCACCAGGTCCGCGCCGCGGCAGGCTTCCTTGGGGTCCTGGAAGACCTTGTAGCAGCGGGTGTCCTTGATGCCGGCGACCGCCGGGTCGATCTCGTAGCCGCTGGGCGTGCTCACGTGCACGGTGAAGCCCAGGATCTCCGCCGCCTGCAGCCAGGTGTTGGCCATGTTGTTGCCGTCGCCGACCCAGGCCACCACGCGCCCCTTGAGGCAGTCCATGTCGATCGCGCCGCGGCGGTCCATGCCGCGCTGCTCGATGAAGGTGAACAGGTCCGCCAGGATCTGGCAGGGGTGGTACTCGTTGGTCAGGCCGTTGATCACCGGCACCCGCGAGTGCGCCGCGAAGCGCTCCAGCTTGGTCTGCTCATAGGTGCGGATCATCACGATGTCGACCATGCGGCTGATCACGCGGGCGCTGTCCTCGATCGGCTCGGCGCGGCCCAGCTGGCTGTCGCCGGTGGTCAGGTGCACCACCGAGCCGCCCATCTGGTACATGCCCGCCTCGAAGCTGACGCGGGTCCGCGTCGAGGCCTTCTCGAAGATCATCGCCAGGGTGCGATCCTGCAGCGGCTGGTACTTCTCGTAGTTCTTGAAGCGCCGCTTGATGATCGCGGCGCGGTCGAACAGGTGGGCGTACTCTTCCGCGCGCAGGTCCTTGAACTGCAGGTAGTGACGCATGAGGCGGTCTCCCGGCTTCATGGCGTCGTCGCCGGCGCGGCCAGGAAGGCCTTCACCAGCGGCACCAGTCGTGCCGCGATCTCCGCGGCCTCGGCGCTGGACAGGATCAGCGGCGGCACCAGGCGGATGACCTTGTCGGCCGTCACGCTCAGCAGCAGGCCCGCGTCCATGGCCTGCGTCAGCAGCACGCCGCAGGGGCGGTCCAGCTCGATGCCCAGCATCAGGCCCTGGCCGCGCACCTCGACGACGCCGGGCAGGCCCGCCAGGCCGTGCTCGATCGCCGCCTTCAGCTCGGCGCCGACGGTCGCGGCGTTGGCCAGCAGGCCGTCGGCCTCCATCACCGCCAGCGTCTCGACGCCGGCCCGCATCGCCAGCGGATTGCCGCCGAAGGTGGTGCCGTGGTTGCCCGGTCCGAAGACCTTGGCGGCCTTGTCGCCGCACACCACCGCGCCGATCGGCACGCCCGAGCCCAGGCCCTTGGCCAGCGGCATCACGTCCGGCACGATGCCGGCCCACTGGTGCGCGAACCACTTGCCGGTGCGGCCGATGCCGCACTGCACCTCGTCCAGCATCAGCAGCAGGTCGTGCTCGTCGCAGAGCTTGCGCAGGTCCTTCAGGAAGTCGACGCGCGCGGCGTTGATGCCGCCTTCGCCCTGGATGGTCTCCAGGAAGATCGCGGTCACGCCGGGATGCGCGGCGAGCGCCTGGCGCAGCGCCTCGATGTCGTTCAGGGGCACGCGGACGAAGCCCGGCACCAGCGGGCCGAAGCCGGCCTGGACCTTGGGATTGCCGGTGGCCGACAGCGTCGCGATCGAGCGGCCATGGAAGGCCTTCTCGAACACGATCACCTCGGGATTGGCGTTGCCGCGGTCATGGCCGTACTTGCGCGCGATCTTGAGCGCAGCCTCGTTGGCCTCCAGGCCCGAGTTGCAGAAGAACACGTTGGTCAGGCCCGACAGCGCGCAGAGCCTGGCCGCGAGCTGCTCCTGCAGCGGGACGTGGTAGTAGTTGCTGGTGTGGATCAGCTTGCCCACCTGGTCCCGCAGCGCCGCCACCAGCCTCGGATGGTTGTGTCCGAGGGTGTTGACGGCGATCCCGCCCAGGCCGTCCAGGTATCGTCGGCCGGCCGTGTCCCACACCCAGGCGCCTTCGCCGTGCGACAGGGCGATCGGCAGGCGGCCGTAGGTTTGCATCACATGGGGTTCGGTCGGGGCGGCGAACGAGGAGTCCGGGGCGTTCATCAAGTCTCCAGGAAGTAGGAGGGGCAAGGGGGAAGCGGCCGATTCTACGGGTCGACCCCGGCGGGTGAGGAGATTCCTCCTGGACAGCGTCGGCAGGCCGGCTGACCAATGGGCGAGCAGAAGGCCATGTGTGCTGCGGCGCAACACATCCGAGGCACAATAGCGGTTTTGCCTGCCGCGGTTGACCCTCGTCAAAGGAGTGCCGCAGCCGCCGCGGGCCGGGACGCAGACCGAGTAGCCAATGACTGAGCAGCCCAAGCCGCGAGAAGTGTTCATCCAGGGGATCACCACGGATGGTCGCACCTTCCGCCCGAGCGACTGGGCTGAACGTCTGGCTGGCGCCATGTCCTGCTTTCGGCCCGGCGGCACCCGCAGCGGCCGAGACGCCTACCTCGGTTATTCCCCCTACTGCGTGCCGCGCGTCGTCAACGGCGTGAAGTGCGTGATCGTCAACGAGGCGCTGAAGTCGGTCGAGCCGATGGCCTGGGACTTCGTCATGAACTTCGCCCGCGACAACAAGCTGCAGGTCGTCGACGCCTGCCTGCTGCCCGACGGGCGCGAGTCCGGCAAGGCCTGAGCGACGGCCCCTCCCCGGGAGGGTGAAGGCCCGGCCCGATCGGGCCATCGTCAGCGCGCCCCTCCTCGCCTACGCTGCCGGGTTCCCCGCGACCCTTAGCCCGAGCGCCCGGACATGGCCGTCCTTCCCACCGACGCGGCCCCGCGGGCCGCGGCCGCCCTGCCGGAACTGCAGGAGTTGCTGCGCCTGATCGATCAGGGGGGATCGATGCTGCAGGCCCGCGAGTTGGCGAGCGTCGCCACCTCCGCCGGCGCGCTCCCGGTGATCGGCGTGACCCTGGGCAACCCCGATCCGTCGGTTCCTGCGCTCGGGTTCATCGGCGGTGTTCATGGGCTGGAGCGCATCGGCGCGCAGGTGGTGCTGGCTTACCTCGGCAGCCTGGTGCGGCGGCTGCGCTGGGATTTGAGCCTGCACCAGCAGCTCGAGTCGCTGCGGCTGGTGTTCCTCCCCGTGGTCAATCCGGGCGGCGTCCAGGCCGGCACGCGCGCGAACCTGCGAGGCGTGGACCTGATGCGCAACGCGCCGCAGGACGCCGACCGCGGCGTGCCCTTCCTGATCGGCGGGCATCGCCTGACCCGGCAACTGCCGTACTTCCGCGGCCCGGGCGGCGCGCCGATGGAGGCGGAGAGCGAGGCCCTGTGCCGCTTCGTCCGCGAGGAGCTGCTGGGGCGGCCGGTCGCGGTGTCCATCGACTTTCACAGCGGCTTCGGCCTGCGCGACCGCATCTGGTTCCCGTACGCGCGCACGCGCCGGCCGATGCGCCACCTCGCGGAGATCCACGCGCTGTGCGAGGTGCTCGATCAATGCCTGTCCCCGCATCCCTACGTGATGGAGCCGCAGAGCCGGCATTACCTGACCCATGGCGACCTGTGGGACCACCTGTACGACGAGGCGCTCTCCCTTGATCGGGGGATCTTCCTGCCGATGACGCTCGAAATGGGGTCATGGCTGTGGGTCAAGAAAAATCCGCGCCAGCTACTCTCCCGGCACGGCATGTTCAACCCGCTGATCGAACATCGACAGCAACGGGTCTTGCGCCGGCACATGGCTTGGATGGATTTCATGACTCGCGCGACGCAGAGCGCGTTCCGGTGGCTGCCGGGGCCGGACACACGAATCGATCACGGGGAGCAGGCGTTGATCCGCTGGTATCGGAGGACGGTCCGATGAGCATGCACACCTGGGTGCTGCTGCGTGGCCTGACACGCGAGAGCGGCCATTGGGGCGACTTTCCGGCGCGCCTGCAGCGGGCGTTGCTGGTGCAGCAGCCCGATGCGCGACTGGAGTTGCTGGACCTGCCCGGCAATGGCGACAAGCACCGGCAGAGCAGTCCCACCCATGTGGACGCCATGATGGAGGCCTGCCGCGCGGAACTGCGCCGGCGCGGCGTGCCGCCGCCGTACCAGGTGCTGGCGATGTCGCTGGGCGCGATGGTCGCCAGCGAGTGGGCGGCGCGGCATCCGGGCGAGCTCGACGGCGTCGTGCTGATCAACACCAGCCTGAGGCCGTTCAGCGCCTTCTTCAGGCGGCTGCGGCCGTCGAACTACTGGTCCTTGCTGATGCTGAGCCTGACGCGGCTGAGCCTGCGCCGGCGCGAGGCCAAGGTGCTGCAGATGACGACGCGGCTGCAGCGCCAGCCCGACCAGGTGATTGATGACTGGGTCTCCATCCAGCGACGGCGCCCGGTGCGCCGTCGCAACGCGCTGCGCCAGCTGCTGGCGGCAGCGCGCTACAGAGCCAGCCTGGCCAAGCCCGAGCCGCCGATGCTGCTGCTGTGCAGCCAGGGTGATTCGCTGGTGGACTGGCGCTGCTCGCAGGCCATCAGCCGCGCCTGGGGGGCGCCGCTGCGGCTGCACAAGCACGCCGGCCACGACCTGCCGTTGGATGACGGAGACTGGGTGGCGCGCAACGTCGTGGACTGGCTCCACGTGCGCGAGGTGGTCGGCCAGATCACCACCCCCATGCCGCTTTGATGCGGGAACGAAAAAGCCCGCCGAAGGCGGGCTTTGTTCGTGCACCAGAGCTGGAACTTGGTTATCAGGCGGCCAGCGCCTTGATCTTGGCGGACAGGCGGCTCTTGTGACGAGCAGCCTTGTTCTTGTGGAAGATGCCCTTGTCGGCGACCGAATCGATCACGGGCTGGGCGGTCTTGAACAGGTCGGCGGCCTTGGCCTTGTCGCCAGTGACGATCGCCTTTTGCACGTTCTTGATGACCGTGCGGAACTTCGAACGCAGCGCCGAGTTGGCGGCGTTCAGCTTGACGTCTTGACGTGCGCGCTTGCGGCCCGAGGCCAGACGCACGGTTTTCTTCTTGGCTTTGGAAGAGCTTGCCATTGTCTTATGGGTCCAGTTGGTGCAAAGACGGCGAGTATAGCAGCCAGGAATGGAAAAACCAAATCCGCGGCATTGCGGCTGAGCGGGACACCCATAATGCGCGGTCGCCCGCCGGGCACCCCCGCGCCTTTGCGCTCCGCCGCGCCGCTCCCCGCATGAATCTGCTCCGCACCGCCTCCGTCGTCTCGATCTTCACGCTGTTGTCCCGCATCACCGGGCTGGTTCGCGAGCAGATGGTGGCCGGCCTGTTCGGCGCGAACGCGATGACCGACGCCTACAACGTCGCCTTCCGCATTCCCAACATGCTGCGGCGACTGTTCGCCGAAGGCGCGTTCTCGCAGGCCTTCGTGCCGGCGCTGGCCGCGGCCCGCGCCAGGGACGGCGATGACGCCACCCGGCACCTGATCGACGCCGTCGCGACGGTGCTGCTGTGGGCGCTGCTGGTGACCTGCGTGCTGGGCGTGGTCGGCGCGCCGGTGCTGGTGTGGGCGCTCGGCGCGGGACTGTCCGCGCCCGCCCACGAGGCGGCCGTCGTGATGACGCGCTGGATGTTCCCCTACATCGGCTTCATGTCGCTGGTGGCGCTGTCGGCAGGCATCCTGAACACATGGAAGCGCTTCGTCGTGCCCGCGGTGACGCCGGTGCTGCTGAACCTGGCCTCGCTCGCCTGCGGCTACGGGCTGGCGCCGGTGCTGGAGCGCCATGGCTACGCGCCGATCTATTCGCTGGCGGTGGGCGTGATGGTGGGCGGGCTGCTGCAGCTCGCGCTGCAGGTGCCGGCGCTGACGAAGATCGGACTGATGCCGCGTTTCGCGCTGGGCCTGTCCGGCCTGCGCCGCGCCGCCGCGGACGAGGGCGTGCGCCAGGTCTTGCGCAAGATGGGGCCGGCGCTGCTGGGCGTCGGCGTGGCGCAGCTGTCGCTGCTGATCAACACGCAGATCGCGATCGCGGTGGGCGAGGGCGCCGCATCCTGGCTGACGTACGCGGACCGGCTGATGGAATTCCCGATCGCGCTGCTCGGCGTCGCGCTGGGCGTGGTGCTGACGCCGCAACTGGCCGCCAGCACCGCCAAGGGCGAGACCGAGAAGTACTCGGGCCTGCTCGACTGGGGCCTGCGCCTGACGCTGCTGCTGGCGCTGCCCTGCGCGGTCGCGCTGGTGGTCTTCGCCGAGCCGCTGGTGGCGGTGCTCTATCAGCGCGGCGCCTTCCGGGCCGCCGACGTCACCAGCACCGCCCACGCGGTCATGGGCTACGGGCTCGGGCTGATGGGGCTGGTGTCGATCAAGGTGCTGGCGCCCGGCTTCTACGCGCGCCAGGACATGCGCACGCCGGTGCGCATCGCCGTCGGCGTGCTGGTGCTGACGCAGCTCTTCAACGCGATCTTCGTCTTCGGCTTGCAGATCGGCGTCGCCGGTCTGTCGCTGTCGATCGGCCTGGGGGCGGTGGTCAACGCGCTGCTGCTGCTGCGCGGGCTGCGCCGGCTGGGCACCTACACGCCGGAAGCCGGCTGGGCGCTGTTCCTGCTGCGCGTGCTGATCGCCAGCGCGGCGATGGGCGCGCTGCAGTGGTGGCTGGCCGGGCACTTCGCCTGGGTCGGCGGCAAGGGCTTCCACTTCGAGCTGGCGCGCGCCGGGTGGATGGCGCTGAGCCTGGGGGCGTCGGCGCTGCTGTATTTCGGCGTGCTGCTGCTGCTGGGCGTGAAGCTGCGCCACTTCGCGCGGCGGGCCTGAGCGCCGGGGCGTGAGTTTCCGGACTCGGGAACCGCGCCGATGACGCCGGCAGGCCAGGGCGTAGACTCGGGCGCATGAGTTCGCCCCTGCAGTGGACGGTGCCGTCGGCGCTGGACTATTTCTCGACGCTGGTTGCCGACGACGACACGCTGAACCTGGCCGAAGCCGCCGCCGCGATCGCGCTGGACGACGTCCCCCGGCTGGACGTGCAGCAGGTGATGGCGGAGCTGGACCGGCTCGGCGAGCGGCTGCGCCAGCGCCTGCCGGCCGATGCGCCGCCCAGCCACCGGCTCCGGATGCTCAACCAGTACTTCCATGGCGAGCTCGGCTTCGCGGGCAACGTCAACGACTACTACGCCATCGGCAACAGCTACCTGCACCAGGTGCTGGCGACGCGGCGCGGCATCCCGATCACGCTGGCGATCATCTACATGGAGCTGGCGGCCCATGTCGGCCTGCGGGTCAAGGGCGTCAGCTTTCCGGGGCACTTCCTGATGAAGCTGCGGCTGCCGCAGGGCGAGGTGGTGCTGGACCCGTTCAGCGGGCGCTCGCTGGGGCGCGGCGAGCTCGACGAGTTCCTCAGCCCCTGGCGCGAGCGCGCCGGGCTGATGCCGCAGGAGCCGATGTCGCTGGATGCCTTCCTGGGGACCGCGTCGCCGCGCCAGATCCTGGCGCGCATGCTGCGCAACCTCAAGCAGATCCACATGGACCGGCAGGACCTGCCCCGGCTGCTGGCCGTGCAGCGCAAGCTGGTGGCGCTGCTGCCGGGGGACCGCGTCGAGCAGGTCGAGCTGGAGCAGTGCCTGCAGCAGATCCGGGACGGCGAAGGCGGGCCGGCGACCTTCCACTGAGGCCCGGTTTCCCTGCCCGTCCTCCGTCGACCCCCGCCTCCGGGTGGTCGGCGAGGCGGGAGGGTGGGAGGCGCCGCTTAGAATCCCGCTCCTTGAGGGCCGGGGCCTGGCATCGCCGCCGGGTCTCCCTCCATCCAACGCTGAAGTGGTTTGAAGCAGATCCCGCTGTCGCTCGGTCCCGAGCCCGACTACACCTTTGACACGCTCCTCACCGGCGCCAACACTGCGGCCCTCACGCACGTGCTGGGGCTGGGCGCGGGTTCGCCGCCGGTCTTCCTGTGGGGGCCGCCGGGCAGCGGCAAGACGCACCTGCTGCGCGCGCTCGCCCAGCACTGGCAGCACGCCGGCGCGCAGGTCGGCTGGTACGACGCCGACACGCCGCTGCCCTGGGAACTGCCCACCCACCCCAGCCTGCTGCTGCTCGACGACACGCAGCGCTTCGACGACGGCCGGCAGCATGCGGCCTTCGCGCTGTTCGTCGAGGCCGCGACGTTGGGGCTGGCGGTGGTCTCGACCGGCACCGCGCCGCCGGTGGACCTCGCGCTGCGCGAGGACCTGCGCACGCGCCTGGGCTGGGGCCCGACCTTCGCGCTGGTGCCGCTGTCCGAGGCCGAGGTGCGCGCCGTGCTGCGCCGCGAGGCCGACCGCCGCGGCATCGCGCTGACCGACGACGTCATCGACTACCTGCTCACCCGCTACGCCCGCGACCTCAAGCACCTGATGACGCTGCTCGACGGGCTGGACGAATTCGCCCTGGCCAGCAAGCGGGCCGTCACCGTGCCGCTGCTGCGCCAGATGCTCGCCGACCAGGGCGCGCCCGCCTGAGGCGCGTCGTGCCGCTGGTTGCAACGATTTCAAGGTTTTTCAAGGACATCACGTGGACCTGACCCTGTTCGACCTGGACGGCACCCTGATCCCGCAGGACTCGGATCACGCCTTCGGCGCCTACATGGTGGAGATCGGCTGGGCCGACGGCGCCGCCTGGGCGGCCCGCAACGACGAGTTCTACGCGCAGTACCAGCGCGGCGAGCTCGACCTGGACGAATACGTCGAGTTCGCCACCTCCGTCTGGCGCGCCCGTCCGCTGGCCGAGGCCGAGGCCGCCCGCGCCGAATTCATGAGCCGGGTCGTCGCGCCGATGTTGCGCGACAATGCGCGCGCACTGGTGCAGCGCCACCTGGATGCCGGGGATCTCGTGGTCGTGGTGACCGCGACCAATGAATTCGTGACCGCGCCGATCGCCCAGGCCTTCGGCATCGATCACCTGATCGCCGTGCAGCTGGAACGCGACGCGGCCGGCGCGTTCACCGGTCGCGTGCGCGGCACCCCGTCCTTCCAGGCGGGCAAGATCGTGCGCGTGAACGAGTGGCTGGCCGCGCAGGGCCGGCGCTGGGAGGATTTCGAGCGCGTGCATTTCTACAGCGACTCGATGAACGACCTGCCGCTGCTGGAGCGGGTCAGCCATCCGGTGGCGACCAATCCCACCGCGGCCCTCGAGACGCTGGCGCGCGAGCGCGGCTGGCCGATATTGAAGCTGTTCGAATGATTAAAAAACTGATCAACAAGCTGTTGGGCAAGCCCGAGGGGACCGCCACGCCGCTGGGCAAGCGGGTGGAAATCGCCGCCGAGGAGCACCGCATCGATCCGGCGCTGCTGGACGAGCGCGGCGTCAAGGTCGTCAAGGGGCTGACCGACGCGGGCTTCGAGGCCTACATCGTCGGCGGCGCCGTGCGCGACCTGCTGCTGGGACGCCGGCCCAAGGACTTCGACGTCGCCACCAACGCCACCCCGGAACAGGTCAAGAACCAGTTCCGCCGCGCCTTCATCATCGGCCGGCGCTTCCGCATCGTCCACGTGGTCTACGGCCGGGGCCGCGAGCACGAGGTCATCGAGGTCTCGACCTTCCGGGCGCTGCTCAAGGAGGACGATGCCGAGCAGGTGCAGGGCAACGAGAAGACGTCCAAGAGCGCGCTGGATGGCAAGTCGCACGTCGTCGACGCGTCCGGCCGGGTGCTGCGCGACAACGTCTGGGGCCCGCAGATCGAGGACGCCGCGCGCCGCGACTTCACCGTCAACGCGATGTACTACGACCCGCAGCGCGAGCTGGTGGTCGACTACCACGGCGGCCTGGCCGATGCGCGCAAGAAGGTGCTGCGCATGATCGGCGACCCCGAGACCCGCTACCGCGAGGACCCGGTGCGCATTCTGCGCGCGGTGCGCTTCGCCGCCAAGCTGGGGTTCACGATCGAGCCCAAGACGCGCGCGCCGATCGTGGCGATGGGGCCGCTGCTCGCGAACGTGCCGCTGTCGCGGATGTTCGACGAGATGATCAAGCTGCTGCAGACCGGCCACGCGCTGGCCAGCATCGAGGAACTGCGCAAGCAGGGCCTGGCGCGCGGCGTGTTCCCGATCCTGGACGCGGTGCTGGACAAGGACGGCGCGCTGCCCGACAACGTGCACGGCAAGTTCGTCCGGCTGGCGCTGGAGGACACCGACAAGCGGGTGGCCGAGGGCCGCTCGGTGGCGCCGAGCTTCATGCTCGCCTGCATGCTGTGGGGCGAGGTCCAGCAGCGCTGGCAGCGCCTGATCGACGGCGGCGAAGGCGCGGTGCCCGCGCTGCAGCAGGCCATCGACCTGGTCTTCGACGCGCGCGTGGGCGACATCTCCGGCCGCGGCAAGCTGGCCGCGGACATGCGCGAGATCTGGATGATGCAGCCGCGCTTCGAGCGCCGCACCGGCAGCGGCCCGCACCGCCTGATCGAACAGCCGCGCTACCGCGCCGGCTTCGACTTCCTGGCGCTGCGCGCCGAGGCGGGCGAGATCGATCCGGCGCTGGCCGACTGGTGGGAGGACTTCGCGCTGGGCAGCGAGGACGACCGCCGCGCGCTGCTCGATCAGGCGCGCGAGACGCAGCGCCAGACCGGTCCGCGCAGCAAGCCCAAGGCGGGCGGCGGACGGGTGCATTCGGTGCCGCGCGGTTCGGTGGCGGCCGGCAACGTGCCGGCGGTGCCGGTGGCCGGCGAATCGGCCGCGGCCTTGCCCATCGATCCCGAGGTGATGGACGGGGAGGGCGGCGCGGCCCATCCGGCCAAGAAGCGCCGCCGTCGTCGCAAGCCGAAGTCGGCGGGTGCCGGCGAAGCGTCGAGCGCCGCGCCGGCGTCCTCCGCCGACGAATGATCACGGCCTACGTCGGCCTGGGCGCCAACCTCGGCGACCTGCGGCGCACGCTGGAGGCGGCGCTGGCCGACCTCGCCGACCTGAAGGACCTGAGCGTCGAGGCCGTCTCCGGCGCCTGGCGCAGCGCGCCGGTCGGCTGCGAAGGGCCCGACTATCTCAATGCGGTCGCGCGCGTGCGCACCGGCCTGGCCCCGCTGGCCCTGCTCGAGGCGCTTCAGGCGATCGAACAGCGCCACGGGCGCGAGCGGCCCTATGTCAACGCGCCGCGCACGCTCGACCTCGACCTGCTCCTCTACGGCGACGAGACCCTCGCACTCGAACGCCTGACCGTGCCCCATCCGCGGCTGCATCAGCGCGCCTTCGTCCTCAAGCCCTTGCTGGAGCTCGATCCGGCGTTGAGCGCGCCGGGGCTGGGCGATCTGCGGAGCCATCTACCCGGCGTCGCCGACCAGGCGATCGAACGCGAGGACGAGCCGTTGCGCCGGCCCCATGGCCCGTTCGGGCCCCAGGCCGCTACACTTGCCGGTTTTCCGTGACACGGAAATGAACCATTTGTGACGATCCGGCGTGGATCGCACCGCGCGGAGCCTCCCCATGTTTTTCGGCAAGCTGCTGCCCCGTGAGGGCAATTTTTTTGAACTGTTCAATGAGCACGGCACGCAGATCGTGGAAGGCGCCCGCGCCTTCATGCTCATGATCCAGAACTACAACGACCTGACGCTGCGCGAGAAGTACGCCGCCGAGGTCGACAAGGCCGAGCACCACGCCGACCGCATCACCGCCGAGGTGAACCGGCTGCTGCACCGGACCTTCATCACGCCGATCGACCGCGAGCAGATCCACGGCCTGATCAACGCGATGGACGACATCCTGGACCTGCTGCAGGACTCCAGCGAAACCATGCAGCTCTACGACGTGCGCTCCATCCCCGACGAAGTGCTGCGCCTGGGCGAGCTCTCGGCCAAGTGCTGCGAGCGCGTCAAGCATGCCGTCACGCTGCTGCCCAAGCTCAGCGAGCCGCACACCGCCGAAGCCGCCATCAAGGCCTGCGAGGAGATCGACAAGCTCGAGTCCGATGCCGACCGCGTGATGCGCGCCGCGATGTCCAAGCTGTTCCGCGAGCAGGAGGACGTGCGCGAGCTGATCAAGCTCAAGGCCATCTACGAGCAGCTGGAGTCGATCTCCGACCGCTGCGAGGACGTGGCCAACCTGATCGAGGGCATCGTCCTCGAGAACTCCTGATCCGATAGCGGAGCGTCTGCTATGGGAACGATGCAGGTGGCCTTCTGGGTCGTGGCCATGCTGGTGGTGCTGGCCATCGCCTTCGACTTCATGAACGGCTTCCACGATGCGGCCAACTCGATCGCGACGGTCGTGTCGACCGGCGTGCTCAAGCCGCAGCAGGCCGTGCTGTTCGCGGCCTTCTTCAACGTGATCGCGGTGCTGTTCTTCGAGCTGAAGGTGGCGGCGACGATCGGCAAGGGCTCGATCGACGCGAGCATCGTCGATCACCATGTGATCTTCGGCGCCTTGATCGGCGCGATCGCATGGAACGTGATCACCTGGTTCTACGGCATCCCGTCGAGCTCGTCGCACGCGCTGATCGGCGGCCTGGTGGGCGCGGCGATCGCCAAGGCGGGCACCAAGGGCCTGATCATGAGCGGCATCGGCAAGACGGTGCTGTTCATCTTCGTGTCGCCGCTGCTGGGCTTCCTGCTCGGCTCCTTGCTGATGGTGGCGGTGGCCTGGCTGTTCCGGCGCAGCTCGCCGCTGCGCGTGGACAACTGGTTCAGACGGCTGCAGCTGGTCTCGGCCGGCCTGTACAGCCTGGGCCACGGCGGCAATGACGCGCAGAAGACGATCGGCCTGATCTGGATGCTGCTGATCGCGTCGGGCTACGCGAGTGCCGGCGAGCACTCGCCGCCGACCTGGGTGATCGTCGTCTGCTACCTGGCCATCGGCCTGGGGACCATGTTCGGCGGCTGGCGCATCGTCCGCACGATGGGGCAGAAGATCACCAAGCTCAAGCCGGTCGGCGGCTTCTGCGCGGAAACCGGCGGAGCGATCACGCTGTTCCTGGCCACCGCGCTGGGGATTCCGGTGTCGACGACGCACACCATCACCGGCGCCATCGTCGGCGTGGGTTCGACGCAGCGCGCGTCATCGGTGCGCTGGGGCGTGGCCGGCAACATCGTCTGGGCCTGGATCTTCACGATCCCGGCGTCGGCCTTCATCGGCGGGCTGTTCTACTGGATCAGCTTCACGCTGTTCTGAGCGGGCTGGGGCGGGCTGCGCTCGCGGGCGGCTACTGGCTGATCTCGCGGGCGGCTTCGACCTGGGATTCGAAATAGCGCTGCGCCGAGAACGCGATCGTCGCCATCAGGCAGGCGCCGCCCACCATCAGGCAGGCGATGACGCCGAGGATCGGCCACCAGCCGGTCTTGCGCACCGGCTGGCCCGGATTGAAGCGCTCGGCCCAGCGCTCGTCCGGCATCAGGCCGTAGACGATGCCGGCCAGCATGCTCTGCGCCAGCATCAGCCCCAGCAGCGGAATCAGGAACCAGGCCACGACGTCGTCCTGGCCCAGGGTATCCATCCGGTGGACGCCATACAGCCCCAGCAGCGTCGGCAGCGGGTGCAACCAGCCCAGCCGGTCGCCGAAGCCGTGGAGATAGAAGCGGTGCGCCCCGAGGCTGCCAAGCGCGAAGCTCAGCCAGGTGGCCACGGTCTTGGACTTGGCGTCCGCGCCGCCGCCGTCGGTCGGGGCAAGGGCGCTCATGCGGCGGGCGTCGGATCCGGGGTGGCCGGCGCGGTCGCCGGGGCGGCGCCGGTGGGCGAGCTGGTGTCGCCCTGGCCCAGCTGGCGCTGCATCAGCACCACGTCCAGCCACTTGCCGAACTTCCACCCGGCGGCCTTCATGACGCCGACGTCCTCGAAGCCGTGGCTGCGGTGGACGCCGATGGAGCCCAGGTTCTGCGAATCGCCGATGACGGCGATCATCTGCCGCGCGCCGGCGGCTTCGCAGCGCGCGATCAGCTCCGCTAGCAGCAGGCGGCCGACGCCTTGTCCCTGCGCCTGTGGCGCGAGGTAGATCGAGTCCTCGACGAAATAGCGATAGGCCAGGCGCGGGCGGAAATAGTTGGCATACGCGTAGCCGAGCACCTGTCCGTCACGCTCCGCGACCAGGTAGGGCAGGCTGCGGCTGAGCACCTCGGTCCGGCGGCGGGCCATCTCGGCGCGATCGGGGACCTCGGTCTCGAAAGTGCCGGTGCCGTGCAGCACCGCGTGTTCGTAGATCTGCTGGATCGCGGCGATGTCGCCTTCCAGGCTGGGGCGGATCAGGAGCGGGGAGGAACTGCTGGTGGTTGTCGTCATTGGGGGAGGAGGACAAAGCGTCAAGAGCGAGTTTATAATGCCGGGTTTTGGCGCTGGCCCCTGGGTGTGGCTGTCACGCTTCGAAGCTTCCTGATCCGGGGCTGAGGGGGCGAAAGACGGACCGGGGGCGTATCTACGGTGCCAGCTGCCGACCTGTCCCGGGGACTCGATGCGCGACACACGCGCTCCCCGCACGGAACGGTCGGTTCATTGTCTGCTTGCCCCTGTGTGTCTCCCTGGTGCGGTGGAACGCTCAAAACCTGAAGGATAGATCATGGTCGTGATTCGACTCTCCCGCGGTGGCTCCAAGAAGCGTCCGTTCTACAACATCGTCGTGACCGACAGCCGCAACCGCCGCGACGGCCGCTTCATCGAGCGCGTCGGCTTCTACAACCCGGTCGCCTCCGGCAATGCCGAAGGCCTGCGCGTCTCGCAAGACCGCGTGTCGTACTGGGTCGGCGTGGGCGCCCAGCTGTCGCCGGCCGTCGCCCGCCTGGTCGACGTGTCCAAGAAGGCTGCCGCTCCGGCCGCCGCCGCTGCCTGATCCTCGGATCGCAGTGATGAAGCAGGCGCCTGACGACGTGATCGAGTCCTCCCCGGCCTTTCCGGAAGACGCCATCGAAGTCGGGCGCGTGCTGGACGCCTGGGGCATCAAGGGCTGGCTGAAGATCCTCAGCCACTCCGCCGATGCCCAGGCGCTCTTCGCCTCTCGCCGCTGGTTCCTGAAGCCCAGCGAGAAGGCCCTGCCGGGCAAGCCGCATGTCGTGCCGCCCGTGCTCAAGATCCTGGCTGTCCGCGACCACGCGGACGGCATCGTCGCCCAGGTGGAGGGCGTGGCCGACCGCAATGGCGCCGAAGCGCTCAAGGGCGCCCGCATCTTCGTCTCGCGCAGCGTGTTCCCCGAGACGGACGACGGCGAGTTCTACTGGGTCGACCTGATCGGCATGTCGGTCGTCAACAAGGACGGCACCACGCTGGGCGAGGTGATCGACCTGATCGACACCGGCCCCCACTGCGTGCTGCGCATCCTGCCCGCCGGCAAGACCGCACCGGTCAAGCCCGATGAAGAGATCCTGATCCCGTTCGTGAACGCCTATGTCGGCGACGTCGACAAGGCCGCGCGGGTCATCCCGGTCGACTGGGATCTCGACTACTGAAGCCGCGGGCCTGACTGCCCATGCGCTTCGACGTTCTCACCCTGTTCCCCGAACTCTTCGACCCCTTCCTGCGGGTCGGCGTGACGCGTCGCGCCTATGAGAGTCGGCAGGTCGACGTGCGTCTGTGGCAGATGCGCGATTACGCCGAGGACAACTACCGCCGCGTCGACGACCGCCCGTTCGGCGGCGGTCCCGGCATGGTGATGCTGGCCGCGCCGCTGGAGCGCGCGCTGGCTGCCGTGAAGGCCGATCGTGCCACCGCCCATCCGGGCGTGCCCGCCGTGATCCATTTCAGCCCGACCGGCCGCCGGCTCGACCAGGCGCTGGCGCGCGAGTTGGCCACGGGCGAGGGCGCCATCCTGCTGTGCGGCCGCTACGAAGGCATCGACCAGCGCGTGCTGGACCGCCACGTGACGATGGAGATCAGCCTGGGCGACTTCGTGTTGTCGGGCGGCGAACTGCCGGCGATCGCAATGCTGGACGCCATCGCCCGCCTGCAGGACGGCGTGCTCAACGATGCCGCCTCGCACCAGCAGGACAGCTTCTCCGACGGCCTGCTGGACTGCCCCCACTTCAGCCGTCCCGAGGTCCTGGAGACGCCCGAAGGACCGTTGCCGGTGCCGCCGGTGCTGCTGTCCGGCCACCATGCCGAGATCGCGCGCTGGCGCCGCGAGCAGTCGCTGGCGCTGACGCTGGCGCGTCGCCCGGAGCTGATCGAGGCCGCGCGCCGCGACGGCCGGCTTGACAAGAAGGACGAGAAATTCCTCGCCTCGCTCGCCGGTGGGACGGCTGTCAGGCCGCACAAAGTTTGACGGTCGCCCGCCCACGTCTATAATCGCCGGTTTTGCCGATCCTCTACCGGGCTGATGGGGCAAGGGCAGTACAGGACCAAGGGAAACCAGGGTCCAGGGTGCTGTTGGTTGAATCCCCACGCGGGCGGCGCCGAAGATGTCTTTCGATGGCGGCCAGTCCTGGAATCATCCTGATTCGCGCCGGCACGATCACCAGGAGATCCTCGTGAATCTGATCCAGACCCTCGAGCAAGAAGAAATTGCTCGCCTGAACAAGACCATCCCCGCGTTCGCCCCCGGCGACACCGTGATCGTCAACGTGAACGTCGTCGAAGGCACCCGCAAGCGCGTGCAGGCCTACGAAGGCGTGGTCATCGCCCGCCGCAACCGCGGTCTGAACTCCAACTTCATCGTCCGCAAGATCTCGAGCGGCGAAGGCGTGGAGCGTACCTTCCAGCTGTACAGCCCCCTGATCGCCTCGATCGAGGTCAAGCGCCGCGGCGACGTCCGTCGCGCCAAGCTGTACTACCTGCGTGAGCGTTCGGGCAAGTCGGCGCGCATCAAGGAAAAGCTGTCCTTCAAGGCAGCCGAATAATCCTTCGGCGCACGCCCCCTCAAAGCCGCTCCAAGGCCCTGCCCGGAGCGGCTTTGTCGTTTCTGGCGTCCAATCGGGGCTTCGCGCCCCGGGCGCCCACGAACAAGTCCGGCTCACCGGACGATCCCGCCGCATGTCGACGCCTTCCCCCAGCCGTCCCGCCATCAAGGATCCCCGCGTCGTTCCCGTCGCCGGCACCGATGCCCACCTGCCGGCCGTTCCGCCGGAGCGCCTGACCCCCGCCTGGCTGCGCCAGCGCTTCCTCCATCCGCCCGACATCGATCCGGAGATTCCCGGCGACGGCGGCATCTTCCCCGGCCGCATCACGACCCAGGCGGCGGTGCTGGTGCCGCTGGTCCAGCGGGCGTCCGGCCTGCAGGTGCTGCTGACGCAGCGCACCGCGCACCTGCGCGACCACGCCGGCCAGGTGAGCTTCCCCGGCGGCCGCGCCGAGCCCGAGGACGGCTCGCCCGAGCGCACCGCGCTGCGCGAGGCGCAGGAGGAGATCGGGCTGGAGGAGCATCACGTCGACCTGATCGGCCAGTTGCCGGTCTACCGCACGGTGACCGCCTACGAGGTCACCCCGGTGGTCGCGTTGGTGCGCCCCGACTTCTCGCTGCGGCTGGACGCGTTCGAGGTGGCCGAGGCCTTCGAGGTGCCGCTGGCCTTCCTGATGGACCCGGCCCACCACCAGCGCCACAGCTTCGAGTACGAGGTCCCCGGCACGGACGGCCCGCTGATGGGACGACGCCAGTTCCTCTCCATGCCGTGGACGGGGCCAGGTCTTGCGGTCTCGAACGCGGACCCCGACGTCGCCCTCACCGCGGCCAGTCCGAAGGAGTTCTTCATCTGGGGCGCGACGGCGGCGATGTTGCGCAATCTCTACCGCTTCCTGCAGGTCTGACGCCCGCTATCATCCCGGGCCATGAACTTCTTCGCGGTCTTGCTGGCGCTGGTGTGCGAGCAGCTCAAGCCTCTGCCGCACGGGAACCCGGTCCACCAGGGCATGATCGCCTGGGTGCGCTGGACCGGGCGCAACTTCGACGCGGGACGGTCGCATCACGCGGCCGTCGTGTGGACGATCACCGTCGTCGGCCCGGCGCTGCTGGTCGGCGCGATCTACGCGCTGGTGCGCCCCTACAGCCTGCTGCTGTCGCTGGCACTGGACGTGCTGGTGCTCTACCTGACGCTGGGCTTCCGCCAGTTCAGCCACTACTTCACCGACATCCGCGACGCGCTCGAGCGCGGTGACGAGCTCGAGGCCCGTCGCCTGCTGGCCGAATGGCGCCATCTGGACGCCAGCGAGCTGCCGCGTACCGAGCTGCTGCGGCATGTACTGGAGCACTCGCTGCTGGCGGCGCACCGGCATGTCTTCGGTGTCTTCTTCTGGTTCGTGCTGTTCTCGACGCTGGGCCTGGGGCCGGCCGGCGCGGTGCTGTACCGGATGGCCGAATTCGCCGGCCGCTACTGGGCCTTCAAGAGCCGCACGCTGGACGCGCCGACCAACGAGCGCCTGATGGCGCTGTCGCGCAAGCTGTTCGGCATGATCGACCACATCCCGGCGCGCCTGACGGCGACCGGCTTCGCCATCGTCGGCAATTTCGAAGAGGCGGTGAACGCCTGGCGTCGCGACGCGGCGCTCTGGGCGCATGACAACGAGGGCATCATCCTGGCCTCCGCGGCCGGCGCCGTCGGCGTGCAGCTGGGCGGCAGCGCCGCGCCGGGCGTGACCCCCGACCGCAGCAAGACCTTCGAGTCCGGCGGCGACATGGACGCCACCCGCGCCGAGGGCTCGACCGGCGGCGTGCCGCCGCAGCTGGGCCACCTGCAGAGCGTCGTCGGCCTGGTCTGGCGCTCGGTGGTGCTGTGGATGATGCTGCTGGCGCTGCTGACGCTGGCGAACCTGGTCGGCTGAACGACGCTCAGGCGTCGCGCACGTCGGCAAGCACCTGCTGGCCGAAGTCGTCGCGCGCCAGGAAACGCAGCACGCGCGTCGCGGTGTCCTCGGCGCTGACGAGCTGGCCCTCGGCCTTGAACGCGGCGAAGCGGTCGCGGTCCGGGAACTTCGACGCATCGCCACCGCGCAGCTGCGCCTGCATGTCGGTGTCGATGATGCCTGGCGCCAGTGACACGACACGCGCCGCCCGCTCGCCCTGCGCGGCCTTGTGTTCCTCGTCCAGCGCCATCGCGCGGCTGAGGTTGTCCATGCCGGCCTTGGCCGCGCAGTACAGGGCGCTGCCGGCCATCGCGCGGCGACCCAACCCGGACGAGATGTTCAGCACCTTGCGCGCCGCCGGCCAGTCGCGCGTGGCGTCGAGGAAGGCGGCGCTCAGCAGCACCGTGGCCTCCAGGCCGACGCGCAGCGCGGCGGACAGCACCTCCAGCGATTCCCCGTCGATCGGTCCCGGCGGCGTGACGACACCGGCGTTGTTGATCAGCGTGGCCGAGCGCCAGTCGCGCGGCTGCGTGCGCAGCCAGTCGGCCAGGTGCCGCGCAATCGCCAGCGGCGCGGACAGGTCCGCCTGCCATTGCTGCAGCGGCAGGCCGCGCTCGTGGGCGAAGCGCTCCAGCGCCTCGCTGCGCCCGCGGGCGATGCCGACCACCAGGTGACCGGCCGCTAGCGACTGGCGCGCCAGCGCTTCGCCCAGGCCGCGGGAACTGCCGGTGATCACGGTGAGGGCGGTGGGGGCGTTCGGGACGCCGGGGGCGTCGGGGGAAGGGGACATGACGAGGACTCCTGGGTCGGACGGCGCAAGGGGCGCTCAGAACGCGGGGGGCGAATGCAGCGACAGCGGCGGCGCGTCGAGCACCGCCGGCAAGCGCAGGTCCCGCGCGTGCAGCAGCAGGCGCGGCGCGCGGGCAAGGATCTCGGGCGGCGCGTACAGCGCGTCGCCGAGGATGGGGTGGCCGGCGGCCAGCAGGTGCACGCGCAGTTGGTGCGAGCGCCCGGTGACCGGCTCCAGCTCGACGCGTGTGGTGCCCGCGGCGAGGTCGCGATGCAGCACCCGCACCCGTGTGAGGCTGGGTTTGCCGCGCTCGGCATCGACCATCTGGCGCGGCCGGTTGGGCCAGTCGACGATCAGCGGCAGGTCGATCTCGAACGCATCGCGCGCGACCAGACCATGCACGACGGCCTCGTAGCGCTTGTCGACGAGCCGGGCCGCGAAGGCCTCGCTGAGCGCGCGCTGCATCGCCTCGCCGCGGGCGAAGACGATCAGCCCGGAGGTCGACTGGTCCAGTCGATGGACGATCAACGCATCGGGCCAGCGCGCCGCGACACGGGCCCAGGCGCAATCCTGCTTGTCCTCGCCGCGACCCGGCACCGACAGCAGGCCCGACGGCTTGTCGACGACAACACGATCGTCGTCGGCGTGCAGGACCTGCGGGTCGAGGTGGGCGAAGGGCAAGGGCGAGGGCGACATGAGGGGAATTGGGACGCCGGTTCCGACGCGCGTCAGAACTGGTGGATCCAGCCGGACTGCAGCGCCGATTGGGGATTCGATCCGGCGGCGCTGACCGCGGCGAGCGCTTCCGCCGCCGGCATGCCCAGGCGCTTGAGCACGCAGGCCGCCATCGTGCCGGTGCGGCCCATGCCGGCGGCGCAATGCAGCAGCGCGCGATCGCCCATGCGCAGGCCCTGCGCGACCTGCTCCACCCCTTGCCGGAAGGCGGCGGCATCCGCGGCGAGGCCGAAGTCGCGCATCGGCACATGCAGCCAGCGGAACGGCATCCGGCCCTGCGCGACCGCCTTGTGATACGCCGGCGACAACTCAGCCACCTCCTCCAGCGGATTGAGGCAGACCAGCATGTCGAGCCGGTTCAGCCGCGCCTCGTCGAGGAAGGCGCTCCAGGGCTCGCGGCGGCCCGGCATCGACTGCAGCCAGAGCCGGCCGGGGACGTCATCGGGGAGGGGAAGGGGTCGGAAAGCCATGGGCGCGATTGTCGGGTCTCCCTGCGGGGAAGAGTGTTAATAAACAAACTGTTTATTAAATCGATGAGCGGCGCGATCATGGCGCAACGACAGCAAGCACAAGGAGCTCGCCATGATCAAGATCCAGGGCCTCGACCACCTCGTCCTGCGGGTGCGGGACCTGTCCGCCTCGCTGCACTTCTACGTGGACCTGCTCGGCTGCACGGTCGAGCGCCGCCAGGACGCGATCGGCCTGGTGCAGCTGCGCGCCGGCGCGCAGCTGATCGACCTCGTGCCGCTGGACGGCAAGCTCGGCAGCGCCGGGGGCGCGGGGCCGGGCGCGGAGGGGCGCAACGTCGACCACTTCTGCCTGCGGGTCGAGTCGCTGGACGAGCCGGCGCTGCGCCGCTGGCTGACCGAACGCGGCGTGCGCGTCGATGCCTACGGCTCGCGCTACGGTGCGGAGGGCGACGGCCCGTCGCTGTACCTGTTCGATCCGGACGACAACGAGCTCGAGCTCAAGGGGCCGCCCTGGCCTGCGGGCCTGCACGAGGCGCTGGACCGGTCGGTCCGTTTCGGCCCGATGTACGGCACCGAGGCGATGCCGCTGTTCAACCACCTGCCGATGGCGCTGGGCGCGCTGGCGCGGCTCGGCGCGCCGCGCGCGGCGTTGCAGCGGCAGATCGACCACTGGGCGCCGCTGTCGCGTCCGGCCGTGGCGGACGACATGCCCGCCCCGACGGTGGAGGAGGCCTTGCTGCGCGTGCTGGACGTACCCGAGGCGCAGGCCTTCCATGTGGCGATCCGGCTGGCCTACGCGCTGCAGTCGGGGCATGCGAAGGAACTGGACGCGGCGCTGCGGACGACGGTGGGACTGACCTCGCCGCTCGGCGCGCCGGTGCCCTCGGGCCAGGGCAGCGCGCGCCTGCGCGACGTGATCGACGCGGTGCGCGCCGATCCGGCGATGGCCATGCCGGCGATGCCGGGCAGCCTGATCACGACCCGCATGCAGCACGCGGCGGCGCTGCCCGGCTTCGCGGCCTACGTCGAGCGTCCGCGCCTGACGCTGGACGACCTGGCCGAGGCCTCGCTGGCGGTCTACCTGGCGCGGCACCAGTTCGCCGCCTTGCACCTGGTGACCGGCACCCATGCGCTGCGGGTGCTGCTGGCGGCGGCGGCCTCGCGCGGTCTGGTCGTCGACGAAGGCCAGGTCCTGCGCAGCGTCTGGCGCGCCTGGCTGGGCACCTACCTGTCGGACCAGCGGCCGGCGCCGGCCTGGGCGCTGGTGCATGCGGGCAGCGCGTCCGAGGACGACTGGACGCGCGAGCTGCCCGCGCTGCACGAGACCATGAACGATCACCGCATCAAGGTCGCCGACGCCGCCCGCGAGGAGTGGCGCCATCGCGGCTGGCCCGGCTATGCCTTGTGCCTGCGCCGGGAAGGGGCCGCACAATGAGCGCCGTGCTGTCCTCGTCCGCGTCCCCTTCCGCCTCGCCGGCGCCGCTGCGCCATCCGCACCTGCTGCTCTGGGCCGTCTGCGCGCTCGCGCTGATGAGCACCGCCGGCGTCGCGCTGCCGTATCCGATCCTGGCGCCGATCTTCGTCGGCGGACCGGTGGATGACTTCACCCACTTCCTCGGCCTGCGGCCCGAGCTGTTGATGGGCCTGGCGCTGGCCGTGAATCCCGCCGGCATCCTGGTCGGCAGCCTGTTCGTGGGGCCGATGTCCGACCGCTACGGGCGCCGCCGCGTGCTCGGCATCACCATCACCGCGACGCTGGTCGGCTACGGGTTGAGCGCCTTCGCGCTGGCCTCGCGGGACTATCCGCTGTTCGTGCTGTCGCGCTTCGCGACCGGGCTGACCGAGGGCAATGTGGCGGTGGTGCGGGCGCTGCTGGCCGACTGGCATCCGCAGCTGGAGCGCACCCGCAGCTTCGCCTGGCTCAACGCGAGCCTCTACATCGGCTGGCTGGTCGGCCCGCTGCTGGGTGGCCTGACGCTGCCCTGGGGCGAGGCGGTGCCCTTCATCGTCGCCGCGGTCGTGCTGGTGCCCTGCCTGGTGCTGCTGGGCCTGGGGCTGCCGGACGACCGGCCGGCGGCGCGGCCGCAGGGCGGCCTGCTGGCGGCGATGCGGCGCCAGCAGTCGCTGGGGCTGGTGGTGCAGGACCCGGTGCTGCGGCATCTGGCGCTGCTGCAGCTGGCCTACACGCTGGGGGTCAATGCGCTGTACGAGTTCGCGCCGCTGTGGATGCTGCAGCAGGCCGGGCTGGGCAGCCGCGGGATCGCGCTGGTCACGGCGGTGCAGTGCGCCGCGATGACCGCGGCCAGCCTCTTCGCGGCCCGCATCGGCTCGGGGCCGACGCCGCTGCATCGCGCGGCGCGCTTCGCGGTGGTGGCGGCGATCGGGCTGCTGGCGCTGAGCCTGGCGCCGTCGTGGCTGGGGCTGGCGCTGATCCCGCTGCTGGGCGTGCCGCTGTCGTTCTACAACGCGCTGATGCCGGCGTGGATGTCGGAGCGCTTCGCCGCGCATGGCCAGGGCCGCGTGATGGGGCTGCTGACGACGGTGTTCTGCCTGTCCAACACGCTGATCGCGCTGATCGGCGGCGCGCTCGGGATGCTCTCGGCGCGCTGGATCATGCTGCTGGGCGGTGCGACCTGCCTGCTGGCGGCGATCGGTTTCATCCGCTTCGCGAGGCGCCATTCATGAGCCAGGGCAACGAGGACCGGCTGCTGTTCGAGCTCAAGAGCCGCGGCCCGCAGCCGGCGGCCGCGCTGGCGGCGGCGCTGGCGATCACGCCGATGGGCGCGCACAAGCTGCTCGCGCGGCTCCAGGAGCAGGGGCTGGTCGATGCGCGCGATGAGCGCCGCGACATGCGGTCGTTCGGTGAGGGGGCGGAGGAAGGCGCGGAGGAGGGCGAGGGCATGGTCAGGACCCTTCGCAGCGTTGAGAGCAGCGGCACCGACGAGCCGGGCGCCGTGTCGCGCCCGGGGCGGCCGCGCAAGCTCTGGGCCTTGACGGAGGCCGGGCACGGCCGCTTTCCTGATCGACATGCCGACCTGACGCTGCAACTGATCCAGCAGGCGCGTGCGGTGTTCGGCGACGCGGGGCTGGACCAGCTGATCTCCGCCCGCGAGCGCGACAGCGAGCAACGCTATCGCGCCGCGCTCGCGCGCTGCCGCACGACCGGCGACAAGGTCCGGGAGCTCGCCCGGCTGCGTGCGGAGGAGGGCTACATGGCGCGCGCCGAGCGCGCGGGCCGCGACTGGCTGCTGGTGGAGGACCACTGCCCCATCTGCGCCGCGGCGCGGAGCTGCCAGGGCTTCTGCCGCTCGGAACTGGCGCTGTTCCAGCGCTGCCTGGGACCGGCGCTCGCGGTCGAGCGCACCGAGCACCTGCTCGCCGGCGCGCGGCGCTGCGCGTATCGGATCAAGGCGGTCAAGGAAGAGGTCGCGGCGGATTGATCCGAGGACTGCCACGGCAGTCCTCGAATCGGTGGTCACGACACGATGTACGCCGCCGCTCCGGTGGCCAGCAGCCGCCCCTGTTCATCGGTGAACGCCATGCGCGTGTTGGCGACGCGGCTGCCCAGGCGCATGACCTCGGCCTCGCAGCGGAAGACGGCGCCGATGGCCGGGCGCAGGTAGTCCACGCGCAGGTCGATCGTGCCGAGCTTGGCGAAGCGCTGCAGCCGCTGCTGCGGCGCCTCGTCGAGGTGGCGCGCGCCGGTGGCGGCCATCACCGCCAGACCGCCCATCGCGTCCAGCGTCGCGCTGATCACGCCGCCGTGCAGCCGGTTGTGGGCGTAGTGGCCCACCAGGTCCGGCCGCATCCGGATGTGGGCCCGGACGATCTCATGCTGCAGCTCGTCGACCTTCAGCCCCAGCACCTGGTTGAAGGTGATCAGCCGCTCGAAGATCTCGCACAGCGCCTCGGTGAACTCCGGCTCGAACGGGCTCTTCACGCCAGTCGGCGCGGCGCCCGGGTCGTCGTGGATCGCGTCGGACGCGGTCCCGGCGGGGCCGGCCTTCGATTCATGCTTCGCATCGGTCATGAGCGCGGACCATAGCGCAAGCCCGCGCGCCGCAGGAGAGCGCTCCCCCTAGCCGCGCCTGACGCCGAGGTGACACGGCGACCCCGGCCCGCATCGGGTCGCTGACGCTTCGGCACAATGCGCGCCATGAGCGACACGACATTCCCTTCGACCGCCCCCGCCGCCGATGCCGCCCGCCCCGACGGCTTCCAGCGCGTGTGCGCCGCCTTGCGCGCGCTGTCCCATGAGCACGAGCCGCGCTGGCTCGAGGTCTCGGCCCGCAGCTCGCAGGAAGCGGCCGACGCGCTGGGCGTGGCGCTGGGCCAGATCGCCAAGAGCGTCGTGTTCCGGCGCAAGGCCGACGACGCGGCCGTGCTGGTGATCGCTTCGGGCGACAAGCGCGTCGACGAGCGCAAGCTCGAGGCCCACACCGGCAAGCTCGGCCGTGCCGATGCCGACTACGTGAAGGCGCGCACCGGCTTCTCGATCGGCGGCGTGTCGCCGCTGGGCTTCCAGCCGAGCTACGCCGCCGACGGCGACCCCGCGCCGCCGCTGCTCTTCATCGACCAGGAACTGTTCCGCTTCGATGCCATCTGGGCCGCGGCCGGGCATCCGAATGGCGTGTTCCTGATGTCGCCGCCGCAGCTCGTGGCGCTGACCGGCGCGCCGGTGATCGAGGTGACGCAATGACCGCCCCGACCGCGCTGCCAGCGGACGTCGACGCCCCGATCACCGCCGGGAACGCGCGGCGCACGCCGGAAGGGCGGGTGGCCTCGCCCTGCATCAACATCTGCAAGATGCATGAACCCACCGCGCTGTGCCGAGGCTGCGCGCGCACGATCCCCGAGATCGCCGGCTGGAGCAAGTCCGACGACGCGGACCGGATCCGGCTGCTCAACCTGCTGCCGCAGCGCCGCGCGCTGCTGGCCGCGCACGGCGCGCTCGCGACCGAGCCGCCGCGCGACTGATTCCGCGCGCTCCCCGATCCGCGCCCACGCCGCCGGCGACGGGCCCTCGACCCCAACGACGGCGGCCGGCATCGGCGCCAGAAGGAGACCTGACCGTGCACACGATCGACTTCTACTTCGACCCGATCTCCCCGTATGCCGCGCTGGCCTTCGAGCGCCTGCCCGAGGCGCTGGCCGGGCGCAGCGTGGCGGTGCGCTACCTGCCGATCGTGTTCGGCGCGATGCTCAAGTCGCTCGATCACAAGGGCCCGGCCGAGATCCCCGGCAAGCGCGACTGGACTTACCGCCAGGTGCTGTGGCTGGGCCACCGGCTCGGCGTGCCGCTCGATCTGCCGGCGGCGCATCCGTTCAACCCGCTGCCGCTGCTGCGGCTGCTCTGGGCCACCGCGCCGGCCGGACAGACGCCGGGCCGCTACGCCGTCGAGCAGGTGCTGCGCCACGTCTGGCGCGGCGGCCAGGACGCGGCCGACCCGGCGCGCCTGGCAGCGCTGGCGACGGCGCTCGCGCCCCAGCGCGACCCGGCGTCCGACGAGGTCAAGGCCGCGCTGCGCGAGGCCACCGACGCCGCCCTGGCGCGCGGCGTCTTCGGCGTGCCGACGATGGCCGTCGCCGACAAGCTGTTCTGGGGCCTGGACGCGATGGACATGGTGACCGCGTACCTCGACGGCGACACCTGGTTCGACGGCCCCGCCTGGACAGCCGCGGCGACGCTGCCGGTGGGGGTGCGGCGCAGCTGATTCGAGCTAGCAAGCATGGGTAGGGACATACCCTTTGATGCGGCGCACAGGCTTCGAAATTCCGCATCGAGAAATCGCGACCCCGGGTTACGCCGGAGTTTGTCAGCCTGAGGCAAGGATGCCGTCAGAAACGGGTCAGAGCGCGCTCGGATAGTCCCGCCCCAAGGGCCATCGGTCGATGGTTCTGGGAATCGAGGAGACAACCCCATGGCAACTGCAAGCGCAGTGACCACCAATGCGCCGATGACAGCGGAGGAGAAGAAGGTCATCTTCGCCTCGTCGCTGGGTACGGTGTTCGAGTGGTACGACTTCTACCTGTACGGCTCGCTCGCCGCGATCATCGGCAAGCAGTTCTTCACCGGCCTGGATCCCACGGCCCAGTTCATCGCCTCGCTGATGGCCTTCGCGGCCGGCTTCATCGTGCGTCCGTTCGGCGCGCTGGTGTTCGGCCGCCTGGGCGACATGATCGGCCGCAAGTACACCTTCCTGGTGACCATCCTGATCATGGGCCTGTCGACCTTCATCGTCGGCGTGCTGCCCACCTATGAAACCATCGGTCCCGCCGCCGCGGTGATCCTGGTCGGCCTGCGCCTGCTGCAAGGCCTGGCGCTGGGCGGCGAGTACGGCGGTGCCGCGACCTACGTCGCCGAGCACGCCCCGCACGGCAAGCGCGGCGCGTACACCTCGTGGATCCAGACCACGGCGACGCTGGGCCTGTTCCTGTCGCTGATCGTCATCCTGGGCACCCGCACGGCGCTCGGCGAGGCGACCTTCGCGGCCTGGGGCTGGCGCATCCCGTTCATCGTCTCGATCCTGCTGCTGGCCATCAGCGTGTGGATCCGGCTGTCGATGAACGAGTCGCCCGCCTTCCAGAAGATGAAGTCCGAGGGCAAGACCTCCAAGGCGCCGCTGTCCGAGTCCTTCGGCCAGTGGAAGAACCTGAAGATCGTGCTGCTGGCGCTGTTCGGCCTGGTCGCCGGCCAGGGCGTGGTCTGGTACACGGGCCAGTTCTACGCGCTGTTCTTCCTGCAGAGCGTGGTCAAGGTCGACCCGGCCGCGGCCAACATCATGGTGGCCGTCGCGCTGCTGATCGGCACGCCGTTCTTCGTCGTGTTCGGCACGCTGTCGGACCGCATCGGCCGCAAGCCCATCATCATGGCCGGCCTGCTGCTGGCGATCCTGACCTACTTCCCGCTGTTCAAGGCGCTGACCAACGCGGCCAACCCGGACCTGGCCAAGGCCCAGGCCACCGCGCAGATCACGCTGACGACCGACCCGGCGCAGTGCTCCTTCCAGGGCAGCCCGGTGGCGCGCGACGTGGACTTCACCACGCCCTGCGACATCGCCAAGCGCGCGCTGGCGCAGGCCGCGGCGAACTATGAGACCGTGCCCGGCGCCGCCGGCTCCGGCCAGGTGAAGGTGGGCGACAAGGTCATCGAGGCGCCGAGCGCCACGCTGACCGCGGGCGGCCACAAGTTCGACGAGGACAGCACCAAGAAGATCGCCGCGTTCAAGAAGGAACTGGGCGAGGCGATGAAGGCGGCCGGTTATCCGTCCAAGGCCGATCCGGCCAAGATCAACACGCCGCTGGTGGTCGCGATCCTGAGCGTGCTGGTGCTGTACGTGACCATGGTCTACGGCCCGATCGCCGCGATGCTGGTCGAGCTGTTCCCGACCCGGATCCGCTACACCTCGATGAGCCTGCCGTACCACATCGGCAACGGCTGGTTCGGCGGCCTGCTGCCGTCGATCAGCTTCGCGATGGTGGCCCAGAACGGCAACATCTATCACGGCCTCTGGTACCCGATCGGCATCGCCGCGCTCACCCTGGTGGTCGGCCTGCTGTTCGTGCGCGAAACCAAGGACGTGGACATCTACGCCCGCGACTGAACGCGCGGCACGGACGAGGGACGCGGCGCGCGGCGCCCGTTCCCTCGAGGACCAGGGCGGCCTTCGGGCCGCCCTTTTTCATGGCGCCGGCCGCCGGTCCGGTCGCCCCTGCGATGGCCTTTGCGATGGCCTTTGCGATCGCCTTTGCGATGGCGCGCATCGGCGCGGCCGAAGCGGCGCTCAGCCTGATGTCAGGCTGGCTTTCCACAATGGCCGCCAACCCGGTCGACCGTCGTGACCGGCAACCTCAAGAAGGAAACTCGCAGCCATGTGGAAACTCGTCCTTGGATTCATCGTCTTCGCCGCGGTGGCCCTGTTCGTGCTGATGAAGAGCGGCGGCAACATCGACCTGACGGGCGAGAAGCACGATGTGACCGGCGGCCACGTCGATCAGGCGGCGAGCGACGCGGCCTCGGCCGCGATCGCGGCGGCGTCCGCGGCACTGCCCACGCAGGCAGCCTCGGCCGCGGCGTCGGGCGCTTCGCAGTAAACGTAGGCGACGTCAGCGACGTCAGCGACGTCAGCGACGTCCACGACGTCCACGAACGGAGGACGGATCAGGCGATCCGTTCCTCGCCGGTGGCGCGCAGCGGCGCGTCGACCGGCAGGCGCATCACCATGCGCGTGCCTTCCTCGGGCTGCGAGATCACCTCGATCTGCCCGCCCAGCACATTCGTCACGATGTTGTGGACGATGTGCATGCCCAGGCCCGAGCCGCCCTTGCCGAGCTTGGTCGTGAAGAACGGATCGAAGATGCGCCGCACGACCGAGGCGTCCATGCCGCGCCCGTCGTCGCTGACGCTGAGCTCCACCTGGCCGTCGTCGAGCCGGTGACAGCTGACGGTCACCTGGCCGCGCTCGCTGCCCTCGAAGGCATGCACCAGCGCATTCATCAGCAGGTTGGTCAGCACCTGGCCGAGCGCGCCGGGATAGCTGTTCATGCGCAGGTCTTCCCGCAGCTCGGTGACGATGCGCAAGGGCGTGTGCTTGAAGCTGGGCTCGACCATGACAAGCACGTCCTCGACCACCTGGCTCAGCTCGAAGTCGCGGCGCGTGTCGCTGGTCTGGTCGATGGCGACCTGCTTGAAGTCGCGCACCAGGTCTGCGGCCTTCTGCACGTTGCGGTGCAGGATGTCCTGGCCGCGGCGCGTGTCCTTGACGAGTTCCTCGAGCTGGCTGCGGCGCATCGGCGTGTTGTCGGCCAGCATGCGGTCGAGCTTGTTCCAGCGGTCCTCCAGCGCGGAGACCACGGTCAGCGCGTTGCCCAGCGGCGTGTTCAGCTCATGCGCGACGCCGGCCACCAGGCGGCCCAGCGAAGCGAGCTTCTCCGACTCCACCAGTTCGCGCTGCGCGGTCTTGAGGTTGGCCAGCGCCTGCGTCAGCTCGGCGTTGGCCTCGGTCAGCTGCGCGGTGCGCTGCGCCACCTGGTCCTCGAGCGTGCTGGCATGGCCGCGCAGGTCGTCGAAGGCCTTGAGCAGCGCCAGCCGCATGCGCTCCATCGCCTTGCCGACGCGCGCGATCTCGTCCTCGCCGCCGAGCTCCAGCGGCTTGTCGAGCTGGCCGGAGGCCAGTTCGTCGGCCGCGCCGGACAGGCGATCGATCGGGCGCAGCACGCGGCGCTGCATGACGACCAGGATCAGCGCCAGCGACACCGTCAGCGTCAGCAGGCTGCGCCACAGCGCGTTCCACAGGTCGGCGCGCTTGCGCGCCATCAGCGGCTCGGCGCTCATGACGACGGTGAGCTTGGCGATCTCGCGGCCGTCGCGCATCACCGTGCGGGTCTCGCTGAGCGTCATCGCGTCGTCGGGCGAGCCGCGGTGGAACTCGACGAAGGCCTGCTGGGCGGAGTTCTCGGTCACGACGACCGAGACGAAGCGCGGGTCCTCCACCTGCGCCTTGACCATGGGTTCGGCCAGGTCGGGCGAGACCTGCCAGATCGGCTCGGCCAGCGACAGCGCCAGCACCTCCGACACGCGCGACAGGTCGCGCTGCAGGTCCTCCATCACGACGCGGCGGCTGAGCTGCTGCTCGTACAGCAGCACGCCGCCGGTCGGCAGGGCCAGGCCCACCAGCAGCGCCAGGATCACGGCGCTGCGCAACGAAGTCTTCATCAGGGCCACGTCCGTCCCTCTGTCCCACCCTTGTGACGGCCGATGATACGCACCGGGGAAGGCGGCCTCATGCGGCGAAACGCTCATCCGCGGCCAGCACGGTGACCCGGTTGCGACCCTGCGCGCGGGACGAGCGCAGCGCCTGGTCGGCGCGGCCGAGGAAGTCGCGCGCCGTCTCGCCGCCGCCCAGCTGCGTGACGCCCAGCGAGAGGCTGAGCCGGCGCTCCGCGTCCGCCTGCAGCTGCCCGACGCCGTGCCGCAGCTGCTCGGCCAGGGTGTAGGCCTCGTGCAGGCCGGCGCCCGGGATCAGCAGCGCGAACCCGTCGTCTTCCAGGCGCGCGGCCAGGTGGTGGCTCTGCGCGATGCTGCGCACCGTGTTGGCGACCTGGCGCAGCGCCTCGTCCAGGCGCGCCGGGCCGAGGCGCTCGCGCAGGGCGGCGAAGTCGTCCACGTCGCCGAGCAGCAGGCAGGGCGCGGTCGGCGTGCCGGCCTCGGGGCAACGCACGCAGTCGGCCAGGGCGCGGTCGAAGCCGCGGCGGTTGCTCAGCCCGGTGAGCGGATCCAGCAGTGCCTCGCTGCGGGCGCGGTGGACCTCCTGACGCAGCGAGGCCACCTCCTGGCGGCTGGCCTCCAGGCGAGTCACCAGGCTGTCGACCGCGTGGCGCATGTCCCGCGTGCCCTGCAGCGCGGCGGCCAGCACCGCCACGTGCTGGCCCGGCGCGGCCTCGCGCAGCGCGCGCTCCCAGCCCTGCAGCGCGCGTGCGTAGTGCTGCACCTGCTGGCCGGCCTGGTCGGTGCAGTCGGACACGCCGCGCAGCACCTCGCCGACGTCCCGCGCCAGCGTCGCGGCCATCTGCTCGTCCAGCTCGGCGATGTGCCGGCGATAGAGCGCCCAGGTCTGCGGCTCGTCCAGCGTCGCGCCGTCCTGGGTGAGGTTCATCAGTTCGCGGCTCAGCGCGCCGTTCATCGCGGTCACGTGCTCGTACCAGACCGCGTAGGTGACGGGGTGCAGCGCCGCGCGCTGCCTCGACATCAGCGGCAAGGCGGCGCGCAGCGCCTGCGCGCTGGCGGCGATGCTCTCGGTGTATCTCATGCAGGGTCCCTCTCAGGTCCGAGGCCTTGTCGCGCCCGTCGGCGCGCTGCCCCTTGTCGTTGCCATCCCCACGGCGCCTCCCGCTGGATGGCGGCAGGCGCTTCCGGTCATCGGCGTGCGGGGGCAGGTCTTGAGGGCGCCACCGCACGGCGGCGGCAGGCGGCACAACTATTCACGCGGGAAGGGACAGGGGAGGGGACACGAGCGCGGCGCGCGTGGCACCAGCGGCTCGGCGAGGGCGAAGGGCGAGGACGACGGGCGCGGTGCGGACAGAGACGAACGGCTGGCAATCATCCATTGCCCCTTCGCGAAAGCGGGGCCGGCCTCGATTCCTAGAATCGTCCGCCATGAGCAGTCCCACACCGGCGGTCCCGGTCGCCCGCCCCGATCCCCACGGCGCGCGCGCGCCGCTGCCGGGCCTGATGCTGGCCGTCGGCGGCGCGATCGGCTTCTCCGGCAAGGCCATCATCGTGAAGCTCGCCTACCGCCATGGCGTCGACGCGATCACGCTGCTGATGCTGCGCATGCTGCTGGCGCTGCCGCTGTTCCTCGCGCTGGCCTGGTGGGCCGGCCGCGGCAAGCCCGCGCTGACGTGGCGAGAGAAGCTCGCGGTGCTGGGCCTGGGCTTCAGCGGCTACTACCTGGCCAGCTTCCTGGACTTCGCCGGCCTGGCCTACGTCAGCGCCAGCTTCGAGCGCCTCATCCTCTACCTCAACCCGACCCTGGTGCTGCTGCTGTCGTGGGCGATGTTCGGTCGCCGCGTGACGCTGCGCCAGGCCGGCGCGCTCGCCGTGAGCTACGCCGGCGTGCTGCTGGTGTTCGGGCATGAGCTCCAGGTCGCGGGCGCCAACGTGTGGCTCGGCGGCGCTTTGGTCTTCGGCAGCGCGGTGTCCTATGCGCTCTATCTGGTCTACAGCGGGGAATGGGTCCAGCGCCTCGGTGCGATGCGGCTCACCGGCCTGGCGACCTCGGTGGCCTGCGGCTTCTGCATCGCGCAGTTCCTGTTGACGCGGCCGGTCTCGGGACTGGCTGAACTGGCGCCGGCGGTGTGGTGGCTGTCGGCGCTGAACGCGCTGGCCTGCACCTTCGCGCCGGTGCTGATGGTGATGATGGCCATCGAACGGCTGGGGGCGGGTGTCGCCGCGCAGACCGGCATGGTGGGACCCATGTCCACGATATTGATGGGCGTGCTCATCCTCGACGAGCCGCTCACCGGCTGGGTCGTCGCGGGCACGGTGCTGGTGCTGGGCGGCGTATGGCTGCTGGCGCGCCAGCGTCGGTGACTCTCTTCCCCTCTCCCCTTGGGGAGAGGAAGTTCTCGGCACAATCGCGCCGGCATCGATACGACGACGGAGATCGACATGGACTTGGGACTTTCGGGCAAGTGGGCCCTGGTATGCGCGGCCTCGAAGGGCCTGGGCGCGGGCTGCGCCGAGGCGCTGGCCGCTGAGGGCGTCAACGTGGTGATCACCGCGCGCGGCGAGGAGGCCCTGCAGGCGCAAGCCGCGCGGCTGCGCGCGATCAACCCGGCCGTGCAGATCGTGGCGGTCGCGGGCGACATCGCCACCGAGGCCGGCCGCGCTGCCGCGCTGGCCGCCGCGCCGCGCGTCGACATCCTGGTCAACAACGCCGGCGGTCCGCCGCCCGGGGATTTCCGCGACTGGGACCGCGAACAGTGGCTCGCCGCCCTGGACGCCAACATGCTGACGCCGATCGCGCTGATCAAGGCGACGGTCGACCAGATGGCCGATCGCGGCTTCGGCCGCATCGTCAACATCACCTCCGGCGCGGTGAAGGCGCCGATCGACGTGCTGGGGCTGTCCAACGGCGCCCGCTCCGGCCTGACCGGCTTCGTCGCGGGCATCGCGCGCCAGCCGCGCATCGCCGGCCGCAACGTCACGATCAACAACCTGCTGCCGGGCGCCTTCGACACCGAACGCCTGCAGAAGACCCTGGCCGCCGGCGCGCAGAAATCCGGCCAGCCGATCGACGACGTGCGCGCCAAGCGCATGGGCGCGATCCCGGCCCAGCGCTTCGGCAGCGCCGCGGAGTTCGGCGCGATCTGCGCGCTGATGTGCTCGGCCCACGCCGGCTACCTGACCGGTCAGAACATCCTGCTGGACGGCGGCGCCTATCCGGGCACCTTCTGAAGGGGGAGTGATTCGGCCCCGTCTGGAGCGGGGGGCCGCGTATCGAGTGGCGGACTAGCAAGCCATTGCTAGTTGCCCACCTAAAGAGGTGGGTAGATGGCGCATTTGGCGCATGAAGGGGATGGAACCGATCCGGTCGGCGCCGAAGAATGGCCCGGTCCTCACCACCCCGCCTTTCGGCGTCGGATCGTCCCCATGCCCCGCGACCGGATCGAGATCGTCGAGCGCATTGAATGCGTCGAACGCGTCGAGCGTGTCGAACGCGTCGTGCGTTTGGAGCGCGTCGAGCGCCGCGCGCGCATCGGTGCCGGCGATGCGGGCGGCCGGTCGACGCGCCTGATGGGGCGAGCGGAGCGGGACGTCGTCGACGTCGAAGCGCGGGACGTGAGCCCAGCGCCCCGTGAACCGGTCCGGACGGCGCCGCGCGGTCTGGTCCTCAACGGCGTGTGGGTGCCGCTGGCGCCGTGACGCCGCGAGCGGCTTCCGACTTCAGCGCCGGCCCGAGGACACCACGATCCCCGCCGCGATCAGCGCGAAGGCCGCGCCATGGAACCAGGCCGGCCACTCGCCCAGCAGCGCCGCCGACATCAGCGCCGCGAACACCGGCGTCAGGTTGCCGAAGAAGGCGGCCAGCGTCGGCCCCGCCTGCGCGACGCCCAGCCCCCAGCAGCGGTAGGCGATCAGCGACGGCCCGACCGCCACGTAGACCAGCGCCGCCGCCATCGGCCAGCCCCAGCGCACCGGGGGCACGCCGATGGCCTGCTCCGCGCCGGCCGAGGCCCAGCTGAAGGCCAGCCCGAACAGCATCTGCGCCATCAGCAGCGCGGACCAGTCCCAGTCGGGCCGGCGCTCGCCCTGCATGTGGGCGGGCGGCCGCGCCAGCAGCCAGCTGTAGAAGGCCCAGGTCAGCACGGCAAGCAGCATCAGCAGGTCGCCCCGCACGAACTGCACCTGCGCCAGGCGTTCCAGGTGCCCGCGCGAGATCACCAGCGCGACGCCGCCGAGCGACAGCAGCGCCCCGGCGAGCTGGCGGCGCGTCGGCCAGACGCGATAGAGCAGCGCGCCCACCGCCAGCATCCACACCGGCAGGCTGGCGGCGATCAGCGTCACGTTGAGCGCGGTGGAGCTGTGCAGCGCCTGGTACTGCAGCGCGTTGTAGCAGCCCATGCCCAGCAGCCCGGTCAGCGCGAAGTAGCCCCAGCGGGACCGCAGCGGGGCCAGGTCTTGCAGCAGCGCGCGCGCCGGGCGGGCGATCAGCAGCAGCAGCGCGAAGGCCAGCGTCCAGCGCATCGCGTTGAGCAGCAGCGGCGGCACCAGCGGGCCGACCGAGCGCCCGACCACGGCGTTGCCGGCCCACAGCAGCGGGGGCAGGGTCAGCATCAGGGCCAGGCGTGGGGTCAAGCTCATCGCGGCGATGCGCGTCGGTCGGGAGGCTGGCACGATAGCCGCAATCGACGCGTCGGGCGACGCGCGAGCGACATCCCCCCATGAGGAGAACCCCGATGAGCGACAGAGCCGTGCGCATCTCGCAAGCTGGTGGACCGGAAGTCCTGACGATCGAGCCGGTCCAGGTCGGCGACCCCGGTCCCGGCGAGATCCGCATCCGCCACGCGGCCTGCGGCCTGAACTACATCGACATCTACCACCGCAGCGGCGTCTATCCGCTGCCCCTGCCCAGCGGCCTGGGCATGGAAGGCGCCGGCGTCGTCGAGGCGGTGGGCGAGGGCGTCACCCACCTGCGCCCCGGCGACCGCGCCGCGTATGCGAGCCAGCCCATCGGCGCCTACGCGACCGCGCGCGTGATGCCGGCCCGCTGCGTCGTGAAGCTGCCGGACTTCCTGAGCTTCGAGCAGGGCGCCGCGATGATGCTCAAGGGCATGACGGTGCAGTACCTGCTGCGCCGCACGCTGCCGCAGGGCGGGCTGCAGCCGGGCGACCACGTGCTCTTCCACGCGGCGGCGGGCGGCGTCGGGCTGATCGCCTGCCAATGGGCCAAGGCGCTGGGGCTGCGGCTGATCGCCACCGCCGGCAGCGACGCCAAGTGCCGCCTGGCGCTCGACCACGGCGCCGAGTTCGCGATCAACTACGCGACCGAGAACTTCGCCGAGCGGGTCAAGGGGATCACCGGCGGCCGCGGCGTGAAGGTGGTCTACGACTCGGTCGGCGCCTCGACCTGGGAAGGCTCGCTGGCCAGCCTGCGGCCGTTTGGGCTGATGGTGAGCTTCGGCAATGCCTCGGGCGTGGTCCCGCCGGTGGCGCTGGGCGCGCTGTCGGCCAAGGCGCTGTACCTCACGCGGCCCTCGCTGTTCGTGCACCTCGATTCGCTCGAGACCACGCAGGAGGTCGCCGGCGACCTGTTCGCCGCGGTCGAGCGCGGCGCGGTGCGGATCGAGGTCGAGCAGCGTTATCCGTTCGACGAGGTCCAGCGCGCCCATCGCGAGCTGGAGGCCCGCACGACCACCGGCTCAGGCGTGCTGCTGGTTTGAACCAGACGCGGTGATCGGGCCGTCGAGGTCGGCGGCCACCGTCTCCGCGTCGAGCAGCGCCTCGTTGGCGCTGCGCTCGTCCCGCGCGTCGGTCCGCGTCGGTGTCAGCGTGGCCCGGCGCGTGTCCGCGAGCGCCTGCGGACCGCCCGCGTCGGTGACGACGCGGCGCGGCGGCGGCAGCTCGTCGAGCCCCGCCGGCACGGTGTCCGCGCCGAAGTCGGTGGCGGTCTCGTCGTCGAGCGCCCCGGCGGTCGTCTCGTGGACATCGACGTCCACCGTTTCGGTGCGCAGCACCTCGTCCAGCACCAGCGGCTGCGAGACCTTGACCTCGAAGCTGAAGCAGGAACCGGCGCCGGGCTGGCTTTCCACCTGCACCTCGCCGCCCATCAGCTCGACCAGGCGCTTGACGATGGTCAGGCCCAGGCCGGTGCCGCCGTAGCGGCGGGTGATGCTGCCGTCGGCCTGCGTGAACGGGCTGAAGATCTGCGCGATCTGCTCGCGCGTCATGCCGATGCCGGTGTCATGCACCGCGATGCGCAGCCGCAGCGGGCCGGCATGGAGCGGCTCGTCGGCGTCGATGCGCTGGATGTCGACGCGGACCTCGCCGCGCTCGGTGAACTTGAGCGCATTGCCGACCAGGTTCACCAGGATCTGGCGCAGCCGCAGCGCGTCGCCCAGCAGGTGCTGCGGCACGCCGGGCTGCACCCGCGCATGCAGTTGCAGGCCCTTCTCGTGCGCCTGCAGCAGCAGCGGATGCAGCGCCTCGCGCAGGCAGTCGTGCAGGCTGAACGGGGCCTGGTCGATGATCACGCGGCCGGCTTCGATCTTCGCGATGTCCAGCAGGTCGTTGATGATGACCATCAGGCCCTTGGCCGAGCTGTGCGCGAGTTCGATGAACTTGCGCTGGCGCTCGTTGAGCTCGGTCTGCAGCACCAGCTCGGTCAGGCCCAGCACGCCATTCATGGGCGTGCGGATCTCGTGGCTCATGTTGGCCAGGAAGGAGCTCTTGGCCTGGCTGGCGGCCTCGGCGGCTTCGCGCGCGGCCTCGAGCTGCGCCTGCGTCGCCTTGAAGTCGCCGATGTCGCGGGCGTTGAGCTGCAGCACCACCTCGCCGCTGACGGGATCGCGCATCGGTCGCGCGTCGACGGCATGCCAGCGCCGGCCATTGGCGGTGTTGATCTCGAGCTCGGCGCCGAAGGTCTGCCCGCCGCGCACCTGCGCCATGATGCGGCGCGCCAGGTCGGGCTCCGGGAAGATGGCGCTGAAGTCGGTCGCGCCGATGGTCTTGCGCAGGCCGTTGAAGCACATCGCTGCGGCCGGGTTGCGCATCAGCACGCTGCCGTCGCGCAGCGAGAACACGGCGATGCGCACCGAGGTGTGCTGCAGCGCCTCGACGCCGCGCAGCAGGCTCTTGTCGACGCCGCTCACCAGCGAGTCGGCGGCGAACAGCATCACCTGGCGCTTGTCGGGCGTGCGGATGCCGCGGGAGACCAGCATCACCGTGGTGGGCTGGCCCTTGGGGTAGAGCGTCCACTGCTCGCGCACGAGCTTGCCCTGCGTGTGGTCGGCGGCGGTCACGGCCAGCCGCTCGGCCACCGAGGGGCTCATGTCGCTGAGGTCGCGGGACAGGAACTCCTCGGCGTTGTCCGCCCGCCAGAAGGCCAGCGCCGCGGCGTTGGCCCACAGGTTGCGCTGACGCTCCTGGTCGTAGACCCACATGGGCACATCGAGCCAGTCATAGTGGGTCAGGCAGGAGAAGTCGAGCATGGGGGCGAGGCCCTGTTCTGGTTACGTTTGGTCGCAGCGGATTGTCGCCGCCGGCCGTGTCCTGTCCATGGTCGCGATGTCCACTTCGTCACGTCCCCCGCGCGGCCGTGCGCGGCCCCGCGCCAGTGCGTGAAGAGCGCCCGCCGTCGCGTCGCGCGCGCACTGCCGCGGCGCTCGCCGGATGGCGGGCCGATGTCGCCCGGTGGAATCCCTCCGAGCCGCGCATGCGTGACGCGGCCCTCGATGTCGACAAGGCTACGCAGGCGGGCGCCGGAACGCCAGCCTCGTTTCTCCGGAGGAACCCTGGGGTGGAGGGGGCAGGGCGCGGATCAGCCGCGCTTGACGCGGCGCAGCTCGTCCCAGATCAGCAGGACGGCGCCGATGGTGATGGCGCTGTCGGCGATGTTGAACGACGGGTAGTACCAACCGGCCCAGTGCAGCTGGATGAAGTCGACGACGTAGCCATGCAGCAGCCGGTCGACGATGTTGCCCACCGCGCCGCCCAGGATCAGGCTGAGGGCCCAGGCGAACTGGGTCTGGTGGCCGTGGCGGCGCAGCATCCAGACGATGAAGACCGCGGCGGCCACGCCCAGGCCGACGAAGAACCAGCGCTGCCAGCCCGAGGCGCCGGCCAGGAAGCTGAAGGCCGCGCCGGTGTTGTGGACCCGCACCAGGTTGAAGAAGGGCAGGACGTAGTGGCTGTCCCCGTACTGGAAGCTGTGCAGGATCAGCACCTTGGTGAACTGATCGGCCACGATCACCAGCAGGGCGATGGCCAGCCACTGGATCAGGCGGTTGTTCGACGAGGACGGGGACTTGGTGGCCATGGCTGCTGCGGGTAGGGAAGGCGCGGGCGCGAAACCCGCAACTGTAGCGTCCGCCACGGGCGCGCCGTGCGGCTACAGTGCGGGCCCGAAGAGGACCCGATGAGACTGCGCCTGAAGATCCTGCTGCTGGCGCTGCTGCCGCTGGTTGCCTCGCTGCTGCTGATCGCGGTGGCGGTGCGCCAGCAGGAGCGCGAGCTGCTCCAGCGCGAGCATGCCGCCGTGCAGCGCGCCTACATGGACGCCCGCCGCGACGAGCTGCGCCATTACGTCGAGCTGGCCGTCAGCACGCTGCAGCCGCTGTACGAGCGCTCGCCCGCGCTGGCCGCCCGGACCAGCGACGCCGACGTCGAGCGCGACAAGCGCGAGGCGCTGCGGCTGCTGTCCGCGCTGGACTACGGCGAGGACGGCTACTTCTTCGTCTATGACCTGCAGGGCCGGGTGCTGATGCATTCGCGGCAGCCGGAACTGGTCGGGCGCAACCTCTGGGGCCTGCGCGACGCGCAAGGGCGGCCGACCATCCAGCAGCTGGTCGCGCAGGCCAAGGCCGGCGGCGGTTATGTCGACTACGAATGGCGCAAGCCGTCCAGCGGCGAGCGCGCGCCCAAGCTCGGTTACGTCGTGGCGATGGAGCGCTGGAACTGGATGCTGGGCACGGGGCTCTACCTGGACGGCATCCGCGCGACGCTGGAGCAGCTCGACCGGGAGGCGCAGGCCAACATCGCCCGCACGATGTGGGGCATCGCGGCGATCGCGCTCTTCGGCGTGGCGCTGATCAGCGCCTGCGCGCTGGCGCTCAACCTCAGCGAGCACCGCCAGTCCGAGGCCAAGCTGCGCGCGCTGGCGCACGAGGTCGTGCGCTCGCAGGAGGAAGAGCGGGCCCACCTCTCGCGCGAGCTGCACGACGGCGTCAGCCAGACGCTGGTGTCGACCAAGCTGCTGATCGAATCGGCGCAGCAGGCCGGCTCGACCGCGCTGCTGCCCCGCGCGCTGGAGCGCCTGAATGCCAGCCTGACCGAGGTCCGCGGCCTCTCGCACCGGCTGCGGCCGGCGCTGCTGGACACACTCGGCCTGCCGGCCGCGCTCGAACACCTGGCGCGCGAATTCGACGAGGGCGGCGCGGTGCCGGTCTCGATGCGCGTGTCCGGCGAGCCGCGCGAATTGCCGGAGCTGCTCAACACGGTGCTGTTCCGGGTCGCGCAGGAGGCGCTGACGAACGTGGCCAAGCATGCGGGCGCGGCGCGGGTCGAGATGGCGCTCGAGTTCGCGCCCGAGGATCCGCGCGGCGAGCCCGGCGGCGTCCTGCTGCGGGTGCTCGACGACGGGGACGGCTTCGACCCCGAGGCGGCCGAGCGCGCCGATCCCCGGCTGGGCATCGGCCTGCGCAACATGCGCGAGCGCATGGCCTCGGTCGGCGGCGCGCTGGACCTGCAGACCAGCCCGGGACACGGCACCCAGATCGAGGCGCTGGTGAGCGCCGCGGCGATCCGGCGTCTGGCGCGCGACAATCCCGCCCCATGAGCCCCGAGCGCCTCTCCGCCCCCGGCACGGCCACGCCCGTGCGCCTCCTGCTGGTCGACGACCATCCGCTGGTGCGCGAGGGCGTGCGCTCGCGGCTGCAGGGCGAGCCGCGCTACCTCGTCGTCGGCGAGGCCGGCAACGCGGAGGAGGCCATGATGATGCTCATCGCCACGCAGCCCGAGGTCGTGCTGCTGGACGTCGGCCTGAAGGGGCACAACGGCATCCAGCTGGCGCAGACCATGCTGGAGCGCGCGCCCGAGCTGCGCGTGCTGATGTACAGCATGTACGACAACCCCGAGTACGTGCAGCGCGCGCTGCAGGCCGGGGCCCGCGGCTACGTGCTCAAGGACGCGCCGGCCGGCGAGATCGTCGCCGCCATCGACGCCGTGGCGGCGGGCGGCACCTTCCTCAGCCCGGGCGTGTCCAAGCGGATGTTCCGCAGCCAGCAGCCGCGGCCCATCCTCTCGCCGCGCGAGAGCGAAATCCTCTCCGCGCTCGGCCGCGGCGAATCGAGCAAGCAGATCGCCAAGGCGCTCGACCTCTCCGTGAGGACCGTCGAGACGCACCGCCAGAACATCAAGCGCAAGCTCGAGCTCGAGGGCCAGGCCGAGCTGATCCGCTACGCGGTCGAGCACGCCCGCGGCCCGCATCGCGACGAGGTCTGACGGGCTGCGCGGGCCTCGCCCCGAGGGGCGATCGCCGCGCCGCCGAGGGTTTCCACTTAAGCGCTCCTACGCCGGTGGACTAGTCCGCTCGACGGATGTGGGGAAGCGCACGGGCATGGAAACTGCCGCGGCAAACAGAGCTCGCGTGCCAGGTCCCACTCGTCCGTCGGTGCGCGCCCAATAAGGAGACATCGATGTCGAACTTGAGTCGCCACCTCGCCTGGGCGGGCGTGGCCATCCTCGGGGCGTTCGCCCTGGCCACCGTGGCGCTCGCCAACGGAGAAGCGGTGAGCGCCCTGTGGGTCGTCGTCGCCGCGATCTGCGTGTACCTCATCGGCTACCGCTACTACAGCCTCTTCCTGGCGACCAAGGTCCTGGGCCTGGACCCGACCCGCCAGACGCCCGCCTGGAAGTACAACGACGGGCTGGATTTCGTCCCGACCCACAAGTACGTCCTGTACGGCCACCACTTCGCCGCCATCGCCGGCGCCGGCCCGCTGGTCGGCCCCGTGCTCGCGGCGCAGATGGGTTACCTGCCGGGCCTGCTGTGGATCCTGGCCGGCGTGATCTTCGCCGGCGCGGTGCAGGACTTCATCGTGCTGTTCATCTCCACGCGCCGCGACGGCCGCTCGCTGGGCGACCTCGTCAAGCAGGAGATGGGCACGGTGCCCGGCGTCATCGCGCTGTTCGGCGCCTTCATGATCATGATCATCATCCTGGCGGTGCTGGCGCTGATCGTGGTGAAGGCGCTGGCGCACTCGCCCTGGGGCACCTTCACCGTCGCGGCGACGATCCCGGTCGCGCTGTTCATGGGCGTGTACCTGCGCTTCATCCGTCCGGGCCGCATCGGCGAGGTCTCCGTCATCGGCTTCGTGCTGCTGATGCTGGCGATCGTCGCCGGCCAGTGGGTGCATGAGAGCCCGACCTGGGCGCCGATGTTCACCTACGACGGCAAGGTGCTGACGTGGATGCTGATCGGTTACGGCTTCGTCGCCGCCTGCATCCCGGTGTGGCTGCTGCTGGCGCCGCGCGACTACCTCTCCACCTTCCTGAAGATCGGCACGATCATCGCGCTGGCGATCGGCATCGTGGTCGTCGCCCCGCCGATGCAGATGCCGTCGTTCACCCAGTTCGCGGCCGGCAACGGCCCGGTCTGGTCGGGCAACCTGTTCCCCTTCCTGTTCATCACCATCGCCTGCGGCGCGGTGTCGGGCTTCCATGCGCTGATCAGCTCGGGCACCACGCCCAAGATGCTGGACAACGAGGTCAACGCGCGCTTCATCGGCTACGGCGGCATGCTGGCCGAATCCTTCGTGGCGGTGATGGCGCTGGTGGCGGCCTCGTGCATCGAGCCGGGCGTCTACTTCGCGATGAACAGCCCGGCCGCGCTGGTCGGCAGCACGCCCGAGACGGTGGCGGCGACGCTCTCCACCTGGGGCTTCGTGATCACGCCGGAGATGCTGGTGCAGACCGCCAAGGACGTCGGCGAGAACACCATCCTGGCGCGCGCCGGTGGCGCTCCGACGCTGGCGGTGGGCATGGCGCACATCCTGCATCAGGTCGTGGGCGGCAAGGCGATGATGGCCTTCTGGTACCACTTCGCGATCCTGTTCGAGGCGCTCTTCATCCTGACCGCGGTCGACGCGGGCACTCGGGCGGGCCGCTTCATGCTGCAGGACCTGCTGGGCACCTTCGTGCCGGCGCTCAAGCGCACCGAATCGCTGCCGGCCAACCTGATCGCCACGGGCCTGTGCGTGTCGGCCTGGGGCTACTTCCTGTACCAGGGCGTGGTGGATCCGCTGGGCGGCATCAACACCTTGTGGCCGCTGTTCGGCATTGCCAACCAGATGCTGGCGGCGGTGGCGTTGCTGCTGGGCACGGTGGTGCTGTTCAAGATGAAGAAGGACCGTTACGCGTGGACCACGATCGTGCCGGCGGCCTGGCTGCTGGTGTGCACGATGACGGCGGGCTGGCAGAAGATCTTCAGTGCCGATCCGAAGGTGGGCTTCCTGGCGCATGCCTCGAAGTACGCTGACTCCCTGGCGGCGGGCAAGGTCCTGGCGCCGGCCAAGAGCCTGGAGGCGATGGAGCGGGTGATCTTCAATGACCGGCTGGATGCTGCGCTGTGCGGCCTTTTCATGTTCGTCGTGATCAGCGTGCTGGTGTACAGCGTGAAGGCGGTGCTGAAGGCGCGAGCCGAGCGCAAGCCCACGGTGCAGGAGACGCCGTTCGTGCGCATGCCTGAGGGCGTGGTGGCGGGCGGCCATGCTTAAGCAGGTGGCTGCGGACGCGGCGCAGGCGGCGTTGTCCGCTGCGTCGGACATGCTGCAGGCGGGCCGCTACATGGCACGTGGCGTTCGTCAGCAGCTGATTGGCGCGGACTACGGCGCTTACCTGGCGCACATGGCCCGCACGCATCCTGACGATGAGCCCCTGAGCTACGAGGCCTTCTTCCTCGAGCGCCAGGAGGCTCGCTACAGCGCCCGCACTGGCCGCTGCTGTTGACGCCAACGCCCGACGCACTTTTCCAGAACGGCCCTTCGGGGCCGTTCCTCGTGGAGGGGGCGCAGAACTGCCCGAGGCCGGCGGCGGAGCCCGCTTCCAGAACTGACCAGGCGCGTTCTGTTTGAGCGTCGCGAGCCGAAGGTGAGCAGAGCGAGTTGAGCGCCGAAAGCGGGCTCCGCCGCCGGCCTCGGGCAGTTTTGCGCGGGCTCGGTGACACTACGCCGCATGCCTCGATTCGCTGCCAACCTTGGATTCCTGTACCAGGATCTCCCGTTCCTCGACCGTTTCTCTGCTGCAGCCCGCGACGGGTTTGCGGCAGTGGAGTGTTTGTTCCCGTATGACATGCCGGCTGCTGAGTTGCGAGCCCGGGCGGATGCGGCGGGTGTTGAGGTCGTGTTGATCAATGCGCCGCCGGGCGACTGGGCGGCGGGTGAGCGTGGTTTGGCGTCGCTGGCGGGGCGGGAGGCTGACTTTCGAGATTCGATCGAGCGCGGGCTGGATTACGCGAGCCGGGTGGGGTCGCCGCGGCTGCACGTGCTGGCGGGGGTGTTGCCGCCGGATGTTTCGCGCGATGCCGCGCTCGCGCGCTACGAGGCGGGTCTGCGCTGGGCTGCTGAGCAGGCTGCGCGCGCGGGCGTGACGCTGATGATCGAGCCCATCAATCCGCACGACATGCCGGGCTACCTGCTGCAGCGCCAGGAGGAGGCGCATGCGATCGTCGATCGCATTGGCGCGGCGCATCTGAGGGTCCAGATGGACCTGTACCACTGCGCGCGTGTCGAGGGGGATGTGGTCGCGCAGGTGCGGCGCTGGCTGCCGACGGGTCGTGTCGCGCATTGCCAGATCGCCGGCATGCCGGGCCGGCATGAGCCGGACGTGGGCTCGCTGGACTGGCGCGGCGCGCTGGCTGCAATCGACGAGATCGCGGCGGCCACCGGCTGGGACGGCTGGATCGGCTGCGAGTACCGGCCGCGGCGGGGCGATGTCGCAGGTGGCACCTCCGACGGTTTGGTCTGGATGCGAGGGTTGAGTAGCAAGGATTGATGGCCAGACCCACCTAACGAGGTCGGCGCCTGAGCCGCCACGACCTCCAATAGCGATCCCGGTTTAGAAGGGGTCTCAACACGATCGCTGCCTCTCTCCAAGAGCACAGGCAGCGACGATGACCCCCAGGATCAAACGAGCGGCGATCGCGATCGCCACGGCAGCGGCGGCCACCAAGGCCCTCGCCATCGGTATCAACGAACAGCGGTTCGAGGCCCTCGGTGGCCGGCTCGACGAGCCGCTGTCCTTCCTGCACCTGGTGCAGACCCCCCTGGAGCGGGAGAGCCTCCAGCCCAGGTTCCGCAATGTGGGTCAGTTGCGCTTTCCCGGCACCGACCGCGACTGCACCGCGACCTGGCTCGGCGAAGACGAGCAGCATGCCTTCGTCATGACCGCGGCGCATTGCGTGGCCAGTGATTTCCGGCACGCCCCCTGGGCCCGGTCCCTGGGGCCGGTGACGTTGAGCAGCCGTCTCCCGTCGAGGCATGAAGGGCGAGGCCTGGCCTTCATCCCGATGCCGCGCCCGTCGCAGGACGGCGACGCGGTCGAGCAGGACGGCAGCGCCAGCGACAGCGACCTGGCGATCCTGCGGCTGCCGCGCCGGACGGCTCGCCCGCTGGCGTCGGAAACGCCGCCATTGCTCGACGACCTCGACGACGACCCCGTCGCCAGCGCCCATCCCGTGGGGGCAGTCACCGAGTTCGTCGGTTATGGCGCCTGGCATGTCGGCACCCGGTCGATTGACCGCGCCGGGCGCCTCTGGGCCCGTGCGCCCGGCCGCGCGACCGGGCGCGCGCGGCAGCGGTTCACCGTCGGTTATCAGCCGACCGGCGACACCGATCGCTGGTTCACGCTGACCTCGGGCGACAGCGGCGGTGCCTTCTGGCAGGCGCGCTGGGGCTACTGGCATGTCGTTGCCACGGCGAGCGCCCGTGACAAGGGCTGGCGTGGCTCGGAAGGCCCTCGCATGGCGGCGCTCGTCCACTGGGTGAAAGGCGTCTTCCCCGGCATCCGCACCTTGAGCGACCGCCTCAGCGTCGGCGCCGGCGCCCCGTTCGTTTCCCGCGATCACTCGGAAGACGTCTCGAGCGGCACGGTGGTCTATCTCGTGCCGGCGCAGACCGGGGCCACCGGGCCTGCCGAGCCCGCCACTTCCGGCGCCTCGGGCTACAGCGTCATCCAGGCCGTCGTGGAGGACGAACTGACGCGCCACCGGGCCGAGATCCGTCTGCGCGGCCAGCGCGAGACCGGTTGCGGCTGGGCCTCGCGGATGGAGGACGACACCACGTGCGGCGAGCGGCGGGGCGCCCGCCTGACGGTGTCCTTCCATGCGGAAGACAACCCCGGACTGATGCGAGGCAGCTATGTCGGCCAGATCGAGATCGAGGCGGTCGGCACGAGCGACGGGCGTTATCGCGAGCGCTTCCCGCTGCGGTTGCGGATCGGGCACCTGACCGCAGGCACCGTCACGGCGAGCCGTGGCTACGAGTCGCCGGATCTGGCGGGGCTGCTTTCCGCGCAAGGCGGCTCGCCAGTGCGTGTCGCGCTGCCCGTCCAGGCGCGTGCGCATCGCGATGGGGAGGCGTCCGGCGGCGTGCAGCCCTCGAGTCGCGTCATCGTCACGGTGAGGGATGTGCTGGAAGGCCGGGACCGAACCCTCGTGCTGCGCGCGTTCCGGCGGCCGGCGACTGCCGGCGCCTGCGCGCCGATGCCGATGGCAGCGACGGTTGATTGCGAGGGGCGCCGGCTGCCTCGTGTGAGCCTGCAGTTCGTCGAGGGCGACAATCCGGGCCTGCCGGCGGGGCTCTATCGGGGACGCGTGTTCCTGGAGGCGCGCGGCGGACCCGGCGGCACACGCCGTGAGCTGATCGGTGTCGGGTTGAACGTCGACACGCTCTGACCCCACGCCGATCCCGAGGGATCGCCCGCGGCGACGCGCCGACCCGCGCGACCATGAGAAAGGCCGCCGGCCCGCAGGGGCTCGGCGGCCTTGCCGTCGATGCGCGCAGGCTCAGGCCACCGTGCGCGTCTCGCCGTCGCCGTGGAGGTTGCTCTCGCAGCGGCCGCAGATCGTCGGATGCGCGGGATTGGCGCCGACGTCCGCGCGGTAGTGCCAGCAGCGCTCGCACTTCTGGTGCGTCGACGGCGTCACGGTGATGCTCAGTTCATCGGCCAGCACCGCGTTCGCGGCCGAGGTGATCAGCACGAACTTCAGGTCGTCGCCCAGGCTGCTCAGCAACGCCAGGTCCTCGCCGTTCACGCCCAGCGTGATCTCCGCCTGCAGCGACGAGCCGATCGCGCCGGTCGTGCGCACCGCCTCGATCGCCTTGTTCACCGCGTCCCGGACCTCGTGGATGCGGTTCCACTTGGCGATCAGGCCGTCGTCGTGCGCGACGCCGAAGGACCAGAAGGTCTCGGTGAAGATCGTGTCGCCGGCCTGCTTGCCGGCGAAGACCTTCCAGGCTTCCTCGGCGGTGAAGCTCAGGAACGGCGCCATCCAGCGCAGCATCGCGTGGGTGATGTGCCACAGCGCGGTCTGCGCCGAGCGGCGCGCGGCCGACTTCGGCGCGCTGGTGTACAGGCGGTCCTTCAGCACGTCCAGGTAGAACGCGCCCAGGTCCTCCGAGCAGTAGACCTGCAGCTTGGCCACCACCGGGTGGAACTCGTAGCGCTGGTAATGCGCCAGGATCTCCTCCTGGAACTGCGCGGCGCGCGCCAGCGCATAGCGGTCGGCCTCGAGCAGCTGGTCCATCGGCACGGCGTCGCGGGCGGCGTCGAAGTCCGAGGTGTTGGCCAGCAGGAAGCGCAGCGTGTTGCGGATGCGGCGGTAGCCGTCCACCACGCGGTCCAGGATCTTCTTGTCGCCGGCGATGTCGCCCGAATAGTCCGATGCCGCCACCCACAGCCGGATGATCTCGGCGCCCAGCGACTTGCTGGTCTCCTGCGGATCGACGCCGTTGCCCAGCGACTTGCTCATCTTGCGGCCCTGGCTGTCCACGGTGAAGCCGTGGGTCAGCAGGCCGCGATAGGGCGCGCGGCCATTGATCGCGCACGAGATCAGCAGCGACGAGTGGAACCAGCCGCGATGCTGGTCATGGCCCTCGAGATAGAGGTCGGCCTCGGGGCCGGTCTCGTGCGCCGCGCCGGCATGCGAGCCCTTGAGCACGTGCTGGAAGGTGGAGCCCGAGTCGAACCACACGTCGAGGATGTCCTGGCCCTTCGAGTACTGCTCGGCCTCGGCGCCCAGCCACTCGGCCGGGTCGAGCTTGGACCAGGCCTCGATGCCGCCGGCCTCGACCAACTGCGCGGCGCGCTCGATGAACTCGAGCGTCTTCGGATGCGGCTGGCCGCTGTCCTTGTGCAGGAAGATCGGCAGCGGCACGCCCCAGCTGCGCTGGCGCGAGATGCACCAGTCGGGCCGTCCGGCGATCATGTCGTGCAGCCGGGTGCGGCCGTTCTCCGGATAGAAGCTGGTCTGCTCGATGGCGTCCAGCGCCAGCTGGCGCAGCGTCTTCTCCGCCTTGTCGACGGTGAACACGCCGTCGCCTTCGTCCATGCGCACGAACCACTGCGCCGCGGCGCGGTAGATCACCGGGCTCTTGTGGCGCCAGCAGTGCGGGTAGCTGTGGCTGATCTTGCTCTGGGCCATCAGGCGGCCGGCATCCTGCAGCGCCTGCGCGATGACCGGATTGGCCTTCCAGATGTGCTGGCCGCCGAACAGCGGCAGCTCGGCCTCATAGACGCCGTTGCCCTGCACCGGGTTCTTGATGTCCTTGAAGGTCATCCCGTGCGCCATGCACGAGTTGAAGTCGTCCACGCCGTAGGCCGGCGCCGAGTGGACCACGCCGGTGCCGTCGTCGGCGGTGGCGTAGTCGGCCAGGTAGACGGGGCTTTCGCGATCGAAGCCCGGATGCACGTGCGCCAGCGGGTGCTTGAACTTCAGCAGCTCCAGCGACTTGCCCGGCGTCACGGCGACCTGCCGGCCCTCGATGCCCCAGCGGGCCAGGCACTTCTCGACCAGCGCCTCGGCCACGACGAAGTAGCCGCGCTCGGTGTCCACCAGCGCATAGGGCAGCTCGGGGTTCAGGTTGAGCGCCTGGTTGGCGGGGATGGTCCACGGCGTGGTCGTCCAGATGACGGTGAACGCGTCCTTGTCGAGCTTCTGCAGGCCGAAGGCCGCCGCCAGCTTGTCCGGCTCGGCGCTCAGGAAGGCCACGTCGACGGCGGGCGACTGCTTGTCGGCGTACTCGATCTCGAACTCGGCCAGCGAGGAACCGCAGTCGAAGCACCAGTACACCGGCTTGAGCCCGCGGTACACGAAGCCGCGCTCGAACAGGCGCTTGAGCACGCGGATCTCGCCGGCCTCGTTCTTGAAGTCCATCGTGCGGTAGGGGTGGTCCCAGTCGCCCAGCACGCCCAGGCGCTTGAAGTCGGCGCGCTGCTGGTCGATCTGTTCGCCGGCGTACTTGCGGCTCTTGGCCTGCACCTCGTCGCGCGGCAGGCCGCGGCCGAAGGTCTTCTCGATCTGGTTCTCGATCGGCAGGCCGTGGCAGTCCCAGCCCGGGATGTAGGCGGCGTCGAAGCCCTCGAGCTGGCGCGCCTTGACGATCATGTCCTTCAGGATCTTGTTGACCGCGTGACCCATGTGGATCTGGCCGTTGGCATAGGGCGGGCCGTCGTGCAGCACGAACTTGGGCTTGCCCTGGCGCGCCACGCGCAGGCGCTGGTAGATGCCCTGGTCCTCCCATTCCTTGACCCAGCCCGGCTCGCGCTTGGGCAGGTCGCCGCGCATGGGGAAGGGCGTGTCGGGCAGGTTGAGCGTGGCGCGGTAGTCGGGCTTGGACGTGTCGGTCATGGCAGCGGCAATCGAAGAGGGCAGCCCCGGCGTGCGCGGGGCGGCGAGGCATGAAGAGAAGGGCGCGGAGGCGGCGAGGTGGGATGCACTGGGCCGCGCGCCGGCTGAGCGCAGGGGAGGGCGGTCAGCCCTTCAAATTCGGTCGCGGGTGGTCTGACGGCGGACGGCGGCGTGGGTGGCCGCCTGTTGCGCGAAGTAGTCGCGCGCCTGACGGACGTCTTCGCGGATCGCGGCCGTCAACGAATCAAGCCCGTCGAAACGGGCTTCATCGCGCAGTTTTTGGAGGAGTTCCACGCGCACGAGTTTACCGTAGGCCTCCGCGGCCCCCAGGCGGGCGGCCAGGTCCGCCGGCCAGTCCAGCGCGTGGACTTCCAGCAGCACCCGCCCCGCGTCCTCGACGGTGGGGCGCACGCCCAGCGAGGCGACGCCGTCCAGCGCCGGGCCGTCGTCCCCGTCGATGCCATGCACCCGCACCGCGAAGATGCCGTGCGCCGCCGGCTTGTCGTGGTCGAAGCGCAGGTTCAGCGTGCGGAAGCCGTCGCCGCGGCCGGGCGCGGTCTCGGCCAACTGGCGGCCCAGCTTCTGGCCGTGGATCACATGGCCGGAGATCGCGTACGGCCGGCCCAGCAGCCGCGCCGCGCCGTCCATGTCGCCGGCGGCCAGCGCCTCGCGCACGGCCGAGCTCGACACCCGCAGCCCATGCACCTCGTAGCTCATCATCCGGGCGACGTCGAAGCCCAGGCGTTGCCCGGCGGCGTCCAGGGTCGCGTAGTCGCCCTGGCGCTTGGCGCCGAAACGGAAGTCGTCGCCGACCAGCACGTATTTCGCGCCCAGGCCCTCGACCAGCACCTGCTGGATGAAGTCCTGCGCCGGCAGCGAGGCCAGCGCCTCGTCGAAGCGCAGCACCACGACCTGGTCCACGCCGCAGCGCTCCAGCTCCTGCAGCTTGTCGCGCAGCGTGGCGATGCGCGCCGGCGCCAGTTCGGGCTTGCCGAGCTTGCTGGCGAAGAAGTCGCGCGGATGCGGCTCGAAGGTCAGCACGCAGGTCGGCAGGCCGCGGTGGCGGGCCTCGGACAGCAGCAGCGCCAGCATGGCTTGATGGCCGCGGTGGACACCGTCGAAGTTGCCGATCGTCAGCGCGCAGTGCGCCGCGACGCCGGGATGGTGGAAGCCTCGGAAAACGTGCATGGGCCGGGATTATCTGCCGGCCGGGCGCCGCCCGTCAGGCCGCGGCGGCGGCCGGCGGTGCGGCTTGCGCCGAGGGCGAGGCCGCCGGGCCGCGCAGGTGCTGCGTGACGACGGCCAGCAGCTCGTCCATCTCGAACGGCTTCACCAGGTAGCCGTCCATGCCGCAGGCCAGGCAGCGGGCCCGGTCGTCGTCGACGGCGCTGGCGGTCAGCGCGACCAACGGCGTGCGCGGCAGCAGCCGGCGCGCCTCCTCCTGGCGCCAGGCCACGGTGGCCGCATAGCCGTCGAGCTCCGGCATCTGGCAGTCCATCAGCACCAGGTCGAAACGCTGCGCGCGCAGCTGCTCGAGCGCGTCGCGGCCGTGTTCCGCCGGCGTCACGCGCAGGCCGCAGCGCTCCAGCATGGTCGTGGCGACAAGCAGGTTGACCGGGCTGTCGTCGACCAGCAGCACGCGGCCTTCGAGCCGCGGCAGCGGCGCCGCGGTCGAGGCCGCGGGCTCGGTCGATGCGGCGGGCGCGTCCGATCCAGGCAGCGCGGCGGACGGGGCGAGCGCCGTCGAGGACGGTGCCGGGGAGGCCACCTGCAGCGGCAGGGTGAACTCGAACACCGAGCCCTGGCCGGGCGCCGATGCGCAGCGCAGGTCGCCGCCCATCGCGCGCGCCAGTTCGCGCGAGATCGTCAGCCCCAGCCCCGCGCCATCGCGGCGCGCGCGGTGGTCGCCGGCGCGGCCGGCCTGCTCGAACGGGGCGAAGATGCGCTCGAGCTGGTCCGCCGGGATGCCGTCGCCGGTGTCCTTGACCGCGAAGCGCAGCAGCGTGCCCGCGCGCATGTCCAGCACCGACGAGACCTCGACGTCGACGCTGCCCCGGTCGGTGAACTTGATCGCGTTGCCGACCAGGTTGTGCAGCACCTGCTGGATGCGCGAGGCATCGCCCATCGCGCGCGCCGGCAGCTGCGGCGCGACGGTCAGCGAGAAGGCCAGGCCCTTGGCGCGCGCCGTCTCGCCCAGCAGGCGGCCGACGTCGCCGGCGACCTCGCGCAGGTCGAAGGGGCGGGCCTCGACGACCAGCTTGCCCGACTCGATGCGCGCCAGGTCCAGGATGTCGTTGACCAGCGTCATCAGGTGGCGGCCGGAGCGGCGCACGATCTCCACCTGCTCGCGCTGCTGCGGGCTGAGCTCGCCGCGCTCCAGCAGCTGGGCCATGCCGATGATGCCGTTCAGCGGCGTGCGGATCTCATGGCTCATCACCGCGACGAAGCGGCTCTTGCTGCTGCTGGTTTCCTCCGCCGCGTCCAGCGCGAGGCGGCGCTGCTCGGCCAGCCGGGCCTGCTCGAAGCGCAGCCGCAGCAGCTCCAGCGTGCGCGCCTCGATGCGGCGCGACTCGAGCACCGTCAGCAGCCAGAACATCGTCAGCCCACCGGCGCTGAGCCAGCCGGTGGTGCCGCCTTGCAGCGCCAGCCGGATCGCCAGCGGCGCGATGACCAGCGAGGCGAACAGCGCCTGCCCGCGCGCCCAGTGGCCCAGCGACACCATGGTGAAGGCGACCAGGCCGACCAGCGTGGTCATGACCGCGCCGTCGATCTCCGGCAGGTTGGGCGTGGCGAAGAGGGCGCCGATCACGCCCCAGGCCAGGCCGTCCAGCCCCAGGCCGACGAGGTAGCGCCGCTCCCGGCCCGGCGAGGCGCGCTCGACCAGCGGCAGCCGCAGGAAGCTGCGGGCTTCCAGCGCGCGCCAGGCCGAGATGCCCCAACGCGCCGCCAGCCAGCCGAGCAGGTCCACGGCCGGCAGGTGCGACCACAGCAGCGCCACCGGCAGCAGGCTGAACAGCCCGCCGACGCAGGCCGGCATCGCCACGCGCGCCTGCAGGCTGGTCAGGCGTTCCGCCCGCACCTGCATGGCCACGCTGGCGCCGCCAGGATCCCCGTGATGTTTGATTTCAGGCACTCCCATACGACCCGGCCGTCGAGGATTCCGGCCGACCGCCCTCCAGATCGGTGGCGCCGCTTCGCGGGCGGCGTCCAAGTGGGGCGTTTCTACCGAAGGTCGTGAGCGGCGAGGCTCGGGGACTTCCCGGGGACCGTCCGGTCCTCGTGCGCAGGCGCGGTGCCGGTGGGCGCCTGACGCCCATCCGGCTCGAGGTCTAGGCCGAAGCCGGTCCCGATCCTGATCCCGACGCCGGATCTGTCATCGCCAGTTCGCGTTGGTGCTCGTCGAGCCAGATCCAGCCGCCGGACGGCAGCTCGGCCGGCAGGTCCAGCGCGCCGATGCGCTGGCGGTGCAGCGCCAGCACCCGGTTGCCGACCGCGGCGACCATGCGCTTGGCCTGGTGGTAGCGGCCCTCGGTGAGCGCCATCTGCAGGCGGCCGTCGGGCAGGCGCTCGGCGGACACGGCGCGCACCGGCTCCTCGGCCAGTTTGGGATTGCGCTCCTCCAGCAGCACGCCCTCGACCAGGCGGCGCAGTTGGCCCTCGTCCAGCTCGGCCTTGCAGCTCGCCTGGTAGAGCTTGGGCACGTGGTACTTCGGGCTGGTGAGCTTGTGCTGCAGCGGGCCGTCGTCGGTCAGCAGCAGCAGGCCGGTGGTGTCCTCGTCGAGCCGGCCCACCGGCTGGATGTCGCGGTTGCGCAGCGGCTCGGGCAGCAGCGAGAACACGCTCGGATGGTGGCTGGGCTTGCGCGAGCACTCGTAGCCCGCCGGCTTGTGCAGCAGGATCAGCGCCTTCTCGTGATACGGCCAGGCCTGGCCTTCGACCTCGAAGACCAGGCCGGTGGTGTCGAAGGCCTGCCGCGGGTCCTCGACGAGCTCGCCGGCGACCGACACCAGGCCGTGCTCGACCAGCGCCGCGCAATGCCGGCGGGTGCCGAAGCCCTGGCTGAAGAGGATCTGCGCGATGGCGACCGGCTTGGCGGCCTTGGCGGGGGTGGGGGAACTCGAACTCATGGGGCGGGATTGTCGCCGCGGCCGCGGGGCCGCCCGCCCTCCGGTCGTCCGTCAGCCCGGCCGGACCGCGTCCACCACGGCCCGGGCCACGACCTCGGCGGCCAGCGCGCCGAGCAACGTCATGTCGCCGTCGACCTCGGCGGCGCCGGTCGCCAGCGCGAACAGCACGTCGCCGTCCATCACCGTGTGCACCGGCTGGATCGCGCGGGCCAGCCCGTCGTGCGCGATCTGCGCCAGCTTGGTCGCCTGGGGCTTGCTCAGGCGCGCATCGGTGGCGATGACGCCGATCGTCGTCGCGCTGCCTTGCAGCGCGCGGCCGGGACGCTCACCGTCCAGCAGGGCCCGAACCGTCGAGCAGGCGCGGCCGTCCGGGCCGCGCGGGCCGGCGAGCACCTGGCCGCCGCGCGGGTCGACCACGTCGCCCACCGCGTTCACCACGACCATCGCCGCCAGCGTGACGTCGCCCAGGCGCAGCGAGGCCATGCCCAGGCCGCCGGGCATCGCGCGGTCCACGCCCAGCAGCTTGCCCACCGTCGCGCCGGTGCCGGCGCCGACCGGGCCGCGCGCGCGCTCGGCTGCGGAGGCCGCGTCGCAGGCCGCGCGGCCCGCGGCGGCATCGGGCGCGGTCGCCGCGTCGTGGCGCCACAGGTCGAAGATCACCGCCGCCGGCACGATGGGCACGCGCACCTGGCCGACCGGGAAGCCGTGGCCGCGTTCGGCCAGCCAGCGCATCACGCCGTCCGCGGCCGCCAGGCCGAAGGCGCTGCCGCCGCTCAGCAGGACCGCGTGGATTTGCTGGACCGTGTTCTCGGGACGCAGCAGGTCGGTCTCGCGGGTCCCGGGCGCGGCGCCGCGCACATCGACGCCGGCGGTCGCGCCGGCCTCGCACAGCACGACGCTGCAGCCGGTGGGGGCCGAGGGATGGGTGAAGTGGCCGAGCTTCAGCCCGGCGACGTCGCACAGGCTGCCGGTGTCGGCGCGCGCGGCGCCGGCGGGGGCGACCGGCTCGCTCAAGGCTTGCCGCCCTGGCTCGGCCCCTGAGGCTGCGACTGCGGCTGCGGTTGCGGCTTGAGGCTGCCGCAGTCGGCGCCGAGGTAGCGCGCCTCGCCGGTGGAGCGCAGCACCTCGGTCTTGCCGTCGCGCTGCACGCGGACCTCGCTCCTGGTCCGGTAATGGTCGGTGCCCAGGAAGGTGATCTCGTTCGTCCCCTCGGACGCAGGGTTGGTGCAGCGGAAGTTGACCAGCATCCGGTCGCCGGTGCGCTTGCTGTCGTGCTCGCACTTGCCTTCGGTCTTCGGGATGCCGGCGCGGTCCGCCTGTTCCCGCGTCACGCAGGACTTGAGCGTCAGTTCGCCGCCCTGGAAGTTCATGCTGACGCCGTTCTTCGACATCATCGATTCCAGCTGCTTGCGCTGCTCCGGCGGCAGCGCGGCCATCTGCTTCTGCATCTGCTCCATCTGCGCCTGGCGCTGCGGATCGAGCTCGGGCTTCTGCTTGATCTCCCACAGCCCGGGCTTGAAGTCCTGGGCGGCGGCGGTCATCGCCGCGCCGGCCAGCAGCAGGCCGGCGAGGAAGGAGGCGGCGGCGGAGGTCGCGTTCGACATGGCGTTCTCCCTGCTGCGAAGGCAGCGAGGCTCGCCGAGTGTAGGGGCCGCCGCCGGGCGGTGTCAGGCGTCAGGCGAAGACGCCGGCCGTGTCCTGCATGCGGCGGCTGACCTCGCCCAGGTGATGCAGCGAATCGCCGTACTGCATCTCCATGAGCGTGAGCCGCTTGAAGTAATGGCTGCCGACATACTCGTCGGTCACGCCGATGCCGCCATGCAGCTGGATGCACTGCTGGCCGACGAAGCGCATCGCCTGGCCGAGCTGTACCTTGGCCTGCGAAACCGCGCGGCGGCGTGCCTCGGCTGGCTCGCCCAGCTTGAGCGTGGCGAAGTAGCTCATCGAGCGCGCCAGCTCCAGCTGCATCTTGATGTCGGCCATGCGATGGCGCAGCGCCTGGAAACTGGCGATGGCGACGCCGAACTGCTTGCGCGTGTTCAGGTATTCCGCCGTCAGCGCGACGAAGCGGTCCATCGCGCCGACCGCCTCCGCCGCCTGCGCCGCGATGGCGATGTCGACGGCGTGTTCCAGCACCGCGAGGCCACGGTCGGGACCGACCAGCAGCGTGGCGGGCGTGTCCTGCAGCGTCAGCTCGGCGGCGCGCGAGCCGTCGTGCAGCGCATAACCGCGCAGCGCGACGCCACTTGCCTCCTTGGCGACCAGGTAGAGCGCGATGCCTGCGTCGGCGCCGCCGGCGCGCGCCGGCACGATGAAGGCGTCGGCCGCGTCACCGGCCGGCACCACGCTCTTCAGGCCGGTGAGCCGGTGATCCGCCGTGGCCAGCGTGTCGCAGACCTCGAGCCGGTAGCGCGCGCGGCGCTCCTGGTGCGCGAGCACGACCAGCGCCTCGCCGCCCGCGATGCGCGGCAGCCACTCGCCCTGCGCGTCCTCGCCGGACTGCGCCAGCACCGCCGGCGCGACCAGCCCGCCCTGCGCATAGGGCTCCATCACCAGGCCGCGGCCCAGTTCCTCCATGACGACCATCGCCTCGACCGGGCCGAAGCCCAGGCCGCCGTGGGCCTCGGGCACCGCCAGCGCGGTCAGGCCCAGGCCGGCCAGGGCGTTCCAGACCTCGCGCGAGAAGCCGCCCGCGCGCACGATCGCGCGGCGCTGCTCGAAGCCGTAATCCTTGTCGACGTAGCGCCGCACTGCGTCGCGCAGCGAGTTCTGGTCTTCGGTGAAATCGAAATCCATGTCGTGTCTCCTGCCTCAGCCCAGCACGGTCTGCGCGACGATGTTGCGCTGCACCTCGTTGGAGCCGCCGTAGATCGTCGTCTTGCGATAGTTGAAGTAGTGGCTCGCGAGCGGCGCGCAATGGGCCGCGCCGACGTGGTCGCCCTGCCAGCCCGCCTCCATGGCCTCGTGGATGAAGGGCGTCGCGTAGGGGCCGGCGGCCAGCATCATCAGCTCGGTGTAGCGCTGCTGGATCTCGCTGCCGCGGATCTTCAGCAGCCCCGCCACGTCCAGCGACTGCTTGCCGCTGCTCTCGGCCGAGAGCACCCGCAGCACCATCATCTCCAGCGCGACGATGTCCACCTCCAGCAGCGCGATCTGGTCGCGGAAACGTGCGTCCTCGCGATCGCCGCCGAGCAGCCCTTCGGCCTTGGCGATGCGCTTGAGCCGCTCCAGCTCGCGCTTGGCGCGGTTCACGTCGGCGATGTTGGTGCGCTCGTGCGCGAGCAGGTACTTGGCGTAGGTCCAGCCCTTGTTCTCCTCGCCGACCAGGTTCTCCGCGGGGACCTCGACGTTGTCGAAGAACACCTCGTTCACCTCGTGCTCGCCGTCGAGCATGATGATCGGCCGCACGGTCACGCCGGGCGACTTCATGTCGATCAGCAGGAAGGAGATGCCGGCCTGCGGCTTGACCGAGGCGTCGGTGCGCACGAGGCAGAAGATCCAGTCGCCGTACTGGCCCAGCGTGGTCCAGGTCTTCTGGCCGTTGACGATGTACTTGTCGCCCCGGCGCTCGGCGCGGGTCTTCACCGAGGCCAGGTCCGAGCCCGAGCCCGGTTCGCTGTAGCCCTGGCTCCACCAGACGTCGCCGCTCATGATCCCCGGGAGGTGGCGCTCCTGCTGCTCGCGCGAGCCGAAGGCCATGATCACCGGCGCCACCATCACCGGTCCGAAGGGCACCACGCGTGGCGCGCCGGCCAGGGCGCATTCCTCTTCGAAGAGATGGCGCTGCACCGCGTTCCAGCCCGGCCCGCCGAACTGCCTGGGCCAGGCCCAGCCGTGCCAGCCCTGCTTGCCCAGGATGCGGGCCCAGCGCTGCAGATCGTCCTTGTTCAGGCGCAGCGCGTTGTGCACCTTGTGGCTGATGTCCTGAGGGAGGTGCTCGGCCACCCAGCGGCGGATGTCGGCCCGGAAGGCCTGCTCCTCGGGCGTGAAGTTGAGGTCCATGCGTGTCTCCTGCGGTCTTCGATGTCGGGCCGGCGCTCTGGCGCGTGGTGGGCGCGGTCGGCGCTGTCGGTGAGCTGCGCGGGGTTTTAGCACGAGCGTTCGCTTTTGCCCTGTCCCGACCGGGACAAGCCCAGGGACATGCCCGAGCCGCGCGAGAATGCGCGGCTTCCCGGTTCCCGCTCCGCCGCCGCCACGCCATGACCGCTGCCTTCCCGACCGCCCTGCCGCGCCCCGTGCTCGCCCTCCATGGCGGCGCCGGAACCATCCGCCGCGACCGCATGAGCGCCGCGATGGAAGCGGCCTACCGCGCCGCGCTGACGGCGATCCTGGCCGACGGCGCCCGGCAGCTCGCGCGCGGCGACGCGGCGATGGACGTCGCGGTCGAGGCGGTGCGCCGGCTCGAGGAGTGCGAGCTGTTCAACGCCGGCAAGGGCGCCGTCTACACCGCCGACGAGCGCCATGAACTGGACGCCAGCGTGATGGACGGGCGCGACCGCGCGGCGGGCGCGGTCGCCGGCGTGACGCGGGTGCGCAACCCGGTGCTCGCGGCGCGCGCGGTGATGGACCACAGCGGCCATGTGCTGCTGATCGGCCCGGCCGCCGAGACCTTCGCGTTCGACCAGGGCCTGGAGCGCGTCGCGCCGACCTGGTTCGGCACGCCGCAGCGCCTGGCGCAGCTGCGGCAGGCGAGGGCGCTCGCACAGGGGCAGGTGCTCGATCACGACGGGCAGTCGGCCATGGCGGCCGATGCGCAGGCCGCCGCGCCGGAGCCGGGCGGCCCGATCGACGACCGGACCAAGTTCGGCACCGTCGGCGCGGTCGTGCGCGACGCCGCCGGCCACCTGGCCGCCGCGACCTCCACCGGCGGCATGACCAACAAGCGGCCGGGGCGCGTGGGCGATTCGCCGATCCCGGGCGCGGGCTGTTATGCCGACGATCGCAGCGTGGCGGTCTCGTGCACCGGCACGGGCGAGGCCTTCATCCGCGCCGCCGCCGCGCACGAGGTGGGCGCGCTGATGCGCATCGGCGGACTGCCGCTGACCGAGGCCTGCGCGCGCGTCGTCTTCGACGAGCTGCCCCAGGTCGGCGGCGACGGCGGCCTGATCGCCGTCGACGGGCTGGGCAATGTCTGGCTGGGCTTCAACACCGAGGGCATGTACCGCGGCTGGGTCGAGGCCGGCGGCGAGCCGCTCGTGGGCATCTACCGCGACGAATGACGCGCCCGCTCCTGGAACGACCGATGCGCCATCGATCCGCCGTCCTGCTGATGCTGCTGGTGACGCTGCTGTGGAGCAGCGCCGGCGCGGTGTCGCGCCACCTGGACTCGGCGCGCGGCTTCGAGGTGACCTTCTGGCGCAGCGCCTTCAACGCGCTGGCGCTGACGCTGCTGCTGCCGATGCTGCGCGGGCGCGACTACTGGCGCCAGGCGCTGCCGCGGCTGCGGTGCTCGCCGTCGGTGCTGGGCTCGGGCCTGTGCTGGGCGGTGATGTACACCGCCTTCATGCTGGCGCTGACGATGACCGGCGTGGCCAACGTGCTGGTGACGATGGCGCTGGGGCCCTTGCTGACGGCGCTGTTCGCGCGCGTGTTCCTGCATCAGCGCCTGGCGGCGCGGACCTGGGTCGCGATCTGGATCGCGAGCGCCGGCATCGCCTGGATGTTCGCGAGCGAGATGCGCGCCGGCGCCCACGCCTGGCTGGGCATGGGCGTGGCGCTGGCCGTGCCCGTCGCGGCGGCCAGCAACTGGACGCTGCTGCAGGCGCGGGCCGGCGACGGCGCGACGGACCTGCTGCCGGCCGTGTGGCTGGGCGCGATGCTGTCCGCCGCCGCGACGCTGCCGCTGGCCTGGCCCTTCGAGGCCTCCGGCCGCGACCTGCTGCTGCTGGCCGGGCTGGGCGTGTTCCAGCTGGCCGTGCCCTGCCTGATCGTCGTGCGCCTGACGCGGGTGCTGCCGGCGGCGGAGGTGGCGCTGCTGGGCCTGATGGAAGTGCTGCTGGGGGTGCTCTGGGCCTGGCTGATCGCGGGGGAGGCGCCGTCCCCGGCGGCGCTGCTCGGCGGTGTTATGGTGCTGGCCGCGTTGATTGGCAATGAGCTGCTGGGCGCCTGGCGCCGCCCGGCCGCTTCCAAGAGTGGAGAGATGTCGTTGTGATTCCGTCGCTGCAATCCGAAGGACTGGTCCTGGCCGAGGTCAATGGCTGCCTCGGCCTGATCACCTTGAACCGTCCGCAGGCGCTCAACGCGCTGTCGCTGGCCATGATCCGCGACATGACCGTGCTGCTGAGCGCCTGGCGCGACGATCCGCGCATCCAGGCCGTGGCGGTGCTGGGCGCGGGGCGCGAGGGCAAGCCCGCGGCCTTCTGCGCCGGCGGCGACATCCGCTTCTTCCACCAGGCCGCGCTGGCGGGCGACGCCGCGCTGGACGCGTTCTTCACCGAGGAATACGCGCTCAACCACCTGATCCACCAGTTCCCCAAGCCCTACATCGCGCTGATGGACGGCGTGGTGATGGGCGGCGGCATGGGGATCAGCCAGGGCGCCAAGCTGCGGGTGCTGACCGAGCACTCGAAGCTGGCGATGCCCGAGACCAACATCGGCCTGTTCCCGGACGTGGGCGGCGGTTATTTCCTGTCGCGCTGCCCGGGGCACAGCGGCGAATGGCTGGCGCTGACCGGCCAGGTCATCGGCGCGGGCGATGCGATCGAGCTGGGCCTGGGCGACGTGTTCGTGCGCAGCAGCGAGCTGCCGGCGATCATCGCGGCCTTCAAGACCGGCGCGCAGGACAGCGCCGAGCATGTCGTGGCGACGGTGATGGAGCGCGTGGACCTGGCGCCGGTGGCCGAGCACTGGAACGCGCGGGCGCTGATCAACCGCCATTTCTCGGCGGCGTCGGTGCCGGCGCTGTTCGCGTCGCTGGCGGCGGATGCGGATCCCTGGGCGCAGCAGGTGCTGGCGACGCTGGGCAAGCGCTCACCGCTGATGATGGCGGTGACGCTGGAGCAGATCCGGAGGGCGCGCGCGATGAGCCTGGCGGACGACCTGCGCATGGAACGCGACCTGGTGCACCACTGCTTCCACCTGCGGCCCGGCGCGGCCAGCGAGACGGTGGAGGGCGTGCGCGCGCTGGCGGTCGACAAGGACCATGCGCCGAAGTGGAATCCGGCGCGGGTCGAGGACGTGTGCCGTGCCGACGTCGAGGCCTTCTTCCGCAGCCCCTGGCCGGCGGCGGAGCATCCGCTGCGGGCGCTGGACTGAGCGCCCCGGCCGCCGCCGACTGATGCTGCGCTGACGCGCCGGGACGGCCCGTCAGCGCAGGGGGGATGGCCTACTCGTCTGAGTGCCCCCCAACGAAACGCTCTTCCGAGGGAATCGACAAACGCGTCTTCGCGCCGAAACTGCTGGCCTTCCCGGGATGAGTCCCGCAAGCAGGAGTTGCAGCGATGACGATGAACGAGCAGTTGGCGCGGGCGCGATCCGTGGTGGCGAATCTGCCGCCGTTGGCGCCGAGGCCGCAAGTGGGCGATGACGATCTGATGGCCGTGCTGCAGGAACCGAGCGCTCTGTTCGGCGAACCTGGCGGCGCTTCGGTCTCGTCGCGCGAAGCGGCGAGGACGGTCGAGTGGGACCTGCTGCCGCAGGTGCTTCAGGACGTGGACGCCCAATACAACCTGTCGTGTTCCGAATTGATGGAGGGGCTGCAGGTCGCCGCTGATCTGCTGCGCAGGAACGGGCTCAGGCTGGCCCGGGGCAATCCCGCGGCGATGCATGTGTTCGTGCCGGAGATGGAGGAGGTGGGTTTCCGCTACGTGCTCCGGATCGACGCCCCGCAGGAAGTCGCCGACACCTTGAACGACGCCGTGCGATCGCGCTGGATCGATCTCGATCTCTGCCGGGATGGTTTTCTCTTCTCGTTCATTGGGCAGGAGGACGAGGGGGCCCTCGCCGAGGGCCCCGAAGTCGCCGAGGACGGCGTTCACGGAGGTGCAGTCCATGGGCATCACCACGCATGACCTGCTGGCGCAGGCCAGGGAACGCGGGCGCATTCCAACGGAAGCGAGGCTGCGGATGCTGGTGGGGCGGGCCTACTACGCCTGCTATCACCGCTGCATGGATTGGGAGAAATCCCAGCCAGCGGCCGGGACGCGCCGCACCCGAGCAAAGGGTGTTCATCAGCAACTGATCGAACGTCTGAAGAAACCAGATCATCGCTGCGCCATTGACGACGCGAAGCGATCGAAATGGTTGGGAAAGACGCTGGCTGAGTTGCGAGAGCTTCGGGTGCGAGCTGACTACAAGCTCGGCGAATCCGTGTCGATCCAGGAGGTGCAGAGTCATGTGCAGCTCGCGGGGCGCGTCTTCGACTGCTGCGACGGTCTGGGCAAGCCCTGGGTCCGTCGCCCCGCAAATCGCACGTGACCCTGGGCGGTTCCTCGGCTCAGTCACTCGCTGATGGTCTTCGTCACCAAGGCCGGGTCCTTCGTGATGTCAGCCTCGGAGAACGGCATCCGCTGCCACTGTCCCGCGCTGTAGGCGCGCGTGTAGTCGCCGAAGTGCGGGGACGCCGGATCGTCGCTCTGAGAGAAGGTGAGGAAGGTGTAGGCCTCGACGCCCTCACTCGGGAAACGCACCACCTGCATGTAGCTGTTGGCGCTGGTCGCCGTGTTGAGGTCATAACCGCCCTGGTCGAGCCGGCTGAGCGCGCAGGCCACGGTGAAGTAGCCCTGCGCACCGCAGCCGCCGAACATCGGGATCTTTTCGGTGCCGCGGGTCGCGAACAGCGTCTCGCCCCGGGTCGCCGTCAGCGCGAAGCCACTGGCCTGCACCCGCAGGATGGCCGCGCCGAAGGCCTGCAGCAGCGTGGACCGCAGCGCGGGATTCAGGTCGCGCGGCGTGCGCAGCGGATCGGCGCTGCTGAAGGGCACCTGGAACAGCGAGGCCTCGGGCACCCGCGACGCGCGGGTCCAGAACTCGTCCCACAGGTGCGCGCCGCGCGAGCCCACCAGCCCCTTGCCATCCCAGGCCTGCAGCGCCGCGCAGGCCTCGGCGGGGTCGACGTTGCGCGCCGGGCTGAAGGTCTCGCCGGTGGCGGAGTCGCCGGTCACTGCGATCGTCGTCGCCGGCGCGCAGAACATCGCCAGCGCCTGGTCCTTGAAGAGCTCCGCGGTGAGCGCGCGGCTGTTGATCACCATCGCGCGCACGGTCTCGCTGGTGGCCTTGTTGCCGGCAAGGCCGTCGCTGCCGGCCAGCCGGTCCTGGACCAGCAGGTGCGCCAGCCGCGAGCGGAAGCTGATCGACGCGGTGCCGGCCGGCCCGAGGATGTCCGGATAACCGGTGAGCGGCGCGGCCGCGTTGGCGAGCCAGTAGCTGTCGTTGCTGTTGAGCACGTAGTCGTCGCGCAGCAGGCTGGGCATGCGGGAGGTGCCGAGCGCGCCCGGCTGCTTGGAATCGGCATCGGTCTGCCAGTCGCAGCTGCTCCGCGATCCGTCGAGCACCGGCGTGCGAGGCAGGGCGGCGCTGAGCGCCGCCGTCAGCGCGGTCGCGCAGCTGCTCAGCTGCGACGGCGAGACATTGGGCATCGCGCCGATGTCGGCGTACCAGGCCTGCGCGCTGCCCCGGGCCACGGCCACCGTGTTGACCCAGGGGATGGCCGATTCCTCGCGCTGGATGGTCGCCACCTCGTCCAGCGTCCTGGCCTGGCTCCAGCGCAGCCAGACGCGGAACACGCGGAAGTTCTCCGCGTTGATGTCGCGGATCGCGAAGACGGTGTTGCTGTTCCAACCCAGCGCCGCGTTGAGCGCGCCGAGGTTGACGATCGGGCCGTACTGGGACTCATAGAGCGTGCGCGTGACCGGCGCGACGCTGCCGTCGGCCTGCTTCACCTGCACGGTGATCTCGCGGGCGGTCATCTTCGTCGCGACGCCGTCGCGCAGGTAGCTGGTCGGGTCGCCGGGCACCAGCGTCAGCTGGAACAGGCCGTAGCGCCGCGCCGTCGACACGGTGTGGCTCCAGGCGATGTGGTCGGTGTAGCCGATCTGGATGACCGGCACCGCCAGGAAGGAGGTGCCGGCGACGTCGAGTTCACCCGGAATGGTGAGGTGCGCCTGGTAGAAGCGATCCGGGCCGCGCCAGTACCAGTGGGGATTGCCGAACAGCAGCGGGCTGCCGTCGCCGGTGGCCGCGGTGCCGAAGCCGATCATGTTGCTGCCCACGCCGTCATGGCCGCCGACCTGGAAGGTCGGCAGACGGTCCATGGCCAGCTGCAGGCGCCCGGAGGGACGCGCCGCCGCCTTCGTCGCCGTTGCCGTCACCGCAGCCGTCGCCGGACTGGCCGCGGCCGGCGGCGTCGCGTTGGCGATCGGCGCGACGAAGTTGCTGTAGCCCGCCGCGAAGTGCGCCGCGTACAGGCGCCGGAAGACGTCGGTGTCGCTGATCGGCACGACCCAGGCCTCGTTGCGGCAGGCCGCATGGGCGCTGGGCTCGGCGCCGGCCTTGATCTCGCGGACATAGCGGTTGTAGCCGGCGGCAAAACCCGCCACGAGCTGCTTGAGCTTGTCCGGCTGCGCGGCGATGAGCCGCTGCATCACCGCGTCGTTGAGCACGTGCCGGTGATAGAAGTCGGCATCGAGGTTGCGCGGCTGGCCGATGGTGCCCTGGAAGGGGATGGTCGCGTCAGCGCCGAAGTGGCGGGAGCGCTCGCCGCGGAAGGTCAGCATCGAATTGGCGATCGTGCACAGGTCGTCCTGGGCCTGCGCATAACCGTAGCCGTAGCCGGCACCTCCCCAGTCCGGCGCCTTGATGTGCGGCACCCCCATCGTGGTGCGGCGGATCTCCGCGCGGTAGGTGGCGGCGGGCTCGCCGCCGTCGTCGCCGTCGCCGTTGCAGCCGGCCAGCAGCGCGGCCATTCCCAAGGTCAGCGCGAGCAGCGGCCGCCGGCCGCCTCGAACGGAAATTCGCATGTCTTGTCTCCCTTGTGCCTGTCTCGGCCCGGGCGGGCCGGAGCGCCACAAGAATAGGGCGAGGAGCGCCAGTCGAGCGGACCGCACCGCGTTTCCAGGCGTTTCCGCCACTATGATGCGAGGAATTCTCATTTGAGAACTGTTCGCACTGATGACATGAACGTCACCGTCTCACCGACCCCCTCCGCGCGCCGCGTCGGCGCCTCTTCCGCCGGCGGGCTGGCGCGGCTGCGGGCCGTGCTGCCCTTGATCTCGCGCATCGTCGCGGCGGTGGGCGGCGGTTACGCGCTCGCCGCGCTGGCCAGCGTCGCCGTGCTGGCGCTGCCCGTCAGCCGCATCCAGGCCGTCATCGGCGGCATGCTGGGCAGCTTCGCGGTCTACGCTGCGGCGGTCGTGTGGGTCTTCGCTGTGCGCAGCGCCACCCGCGCCTGGATGGGCCTGCTGGTGGCCGCGCTGCCGCTGCTGCCGTTGGCGTGGTCCGTCTGGCATGGCGCCGCGCCGGCCGTCTCGCCATGAGCGCCCCTGACCTTTCCCCTCACGCCACGCCCGACGCCGCCAGCGGTATCGGAGCGCGCGTCCCGGCCGCGCCGCGCGGCCTCCGGCAGACGATGTCCGACCTGCACATCTGGACCGGATTGCTGCTCGGCTGGTTCCTGTTCGCGATGTTCCTCACCGGGACGGTCAGCTATTTCAAGGAAGAGCTGTCGCAATGGATGCGGCCCGAGATCGCGCACCAGGCCGACCGGCCGGAAGCGGCCGTCGTGGCGGGACGCATCGCCAAGACGCTGGAGACCGTCGCGCCGGGCACGACCCAGTGGAGCCTGCGCCTGCCCGACGAGCGCCACCCGATCGCGAACGCCTTCTGGCGCGTGCCGCCCAAGGATGGCGCCAAGCGTGCCTTCAAGGACGCCAACTTCGATCCGCAGACCGGCCTCAAGGTCGCGGCCCGCGAGACGCCGGGCGGTGAATTCTTCTACCGCTTCCACTTCCAGTTCCATTACATGCCGGTGGCCTGGGGGCGCTGGCTGGCCGGGCTGGCGGCGATGTTCATGCTGGTGGCCATCGTCAGCGGCGTGATCACCCACAAGAAGATCTTCACGGACTTCTTCACCTTCCGATGGGGGAAGGGCCAGCGGTCCTGGCTGGACGCGCACAACGCGCTGTCGGTGTTCGGGCTGCCCTTCCACCTGATGATCACGTACACCGGGCTGGTGACGCTGATGACGCTCTACATGCCGTGGCCTGAAATGGCCGGCATCGAGTCGCCGGCGATGAAGCGTCAGCTGACCTCGGAGATGAATGCCTTCCTCCAGCCGGCCAAGCCGTCCGGCGAGGCGGCGCCGCTCGCGTCGATCGAGGCGATGGTGCGCGAGGCCGAGCGGCGCTGGGGCCCGGGCAGCGTGGCGCGGGTGACCGCGGCCAATCCGGGCGACGCGGCGGCGCGCGTGGCGATCGCGCGCGGCGAGGGCGGGCGCTTGTCGATGAGCCCCCAGTACCTGCTGTTCGACGGCGTCTCCGGTCGCGTGGTCGAGGAGAAGCAGGGCGTGGGCGCGGCGGCCGAGACGCGGGGCGTGATGTACGGGCTGCACCTGGGGCGCTTCGGCGATGGCGCGATGCGCTGGCTGTATTTCCTCGTCAGCCTGGCCGGCACCGCGATGGTGGGCAGTGGCCTGGTGATGTGGACGGTCAAGCGACGCCAGAAGCTGGCCGATCCGGAGCGGCCTCACCTGGGTTTCCGGATCGTGGAGCGGCTCAACATCGCCGCGATCGCCGGCCTGCCGCTGGCGATGGCGGCCATGCTCTGGGCCAACCGCCTGCTGCCGCTGGACCTGTCGCGGCGCGGCGAGTGGGAGATCCACGTCGTCTTCATCGTCTGGGCACTGGCGCTGGCGCATGCGGTGCTGCGGCCGCCCCGGCGCGCCTGGATCGAGCTGTTCGCGCTGGGCGCCGCGGCCCTGGCGCTGCTGCCGGTGCTCAATGCGCTGACGACGGATCGCCCGTTGTGGCGAAGCCTGGCGCAGGGCGACTGGGCCTTCGCCGGCGTCGAGCTCGTGGGACTGGCCTTCGCGGCGCTGCTCGCCGGGCTGGCGAGGCGTGTGGCGCGGCATCGGCTCAAGGGCGCGCGGCCAGGCCGGGCGAGGGCCATCGGAACGCCAGCACGACCAGCGGCCGACGCCGCCGCGGCGGTGGAGGGCGCGCGATGACGCACTTCGCCAGCCTGCTGATCTGCGTCGGGGCCTTCGCCGCGCTGGCGATGGCGACGGAGCGCGCCCAGCAGGACGTCCTTGAGCGGACGTTGTCGCGAGACGCGACGCGCGCGCTGCGGATCATCGGCTGGGCGCTGCTGCTCGCGAGCCTGGCGATCGTCGTCGGCGCGCAGGGCTGGGGCCTGGGGCTGGTGAGCTACAGCGGGCACACGAGCGTCGCGGCCGGCCTTGTCTTCCTGGGCCTGATCGCGCGCCAGCGGCGCAAGGGCTGAGGGCGACCGGGCGGGTTTTGGGCCGGCAAAGCGTCAGCGAGCCGGTGCCGATGCCGGCGTCGACACCGCCGCCGCAGCGGCGGCGGCCGGCAGCAGCGTGGCGCGGGCCTCGGCCTGGCGCAGGAAGTTGTCGTAGGCGCGGGTGGCGTCGTCGGCGTCGCGGCTGCGCAGCATCATGACCACCGTGCTGTGGCGGGTGAGGGCGGCGAAATATTCCTGCGTCTCCGCGCTCCAGACCAGGCGCACGACCTCGTCGCCAAAGCGCTGGCGGCGCAGGGTCTCCACCGCGCTGCCGAAGAAGCGCAGGTCCGGGCCGTCGGAGATCGGCGTCAGCGGCACGGCCGGCAGCAGCGGCTCGGGGAGCGTGGCCTCGGTCATCCGGCCGAGCAGCACCGGGCGCCCGACCTCGCCCGCGGCGGCCATGCGCCGGAAACTGTCGAAGCGTTGCCAAGCCTCGGCCTCGTCGGACGACACCAGTGTGCGCCGCAGCTCGCCGTGCTGCAGGACGGCGACGTAGAAGCGCCGTGGCATGGCGTTCGACCAGACCTCGATCGAGACATCGTCGACCTCGACGCGCCGCATCAGCAGCAGCGTGCGAGCGGCCAGACGCGCGCGCAGCTCGTCGATGTCCGCGGCCTCGGCGTTCACCGCCGGCGCGGCGGTGGCGACCGTGGAGATGGATGCCGTCGCCGCAGCCGTCGCTGCCAGCGCCGTCGCTTTCGGGGTGCCGACCGGCTTGGCGATGCCCGTCGACGTCGAGCGTCTGGCGTCCTTCGAGCCCGTCGATGCCTTCGACGCTAGCGAGGCCTTCGATGGCTTCGAAGCCTTTGATGCCTTCGAGGCTTTCGGGCCCGTCGACGTCTTCGCGGCGCTCGTCGTTTTCGCGACTGGCGCGGCTTTCGCGGTTTTTGGGGCCCGCGTGGACGACGCCCAGTTCCGCTTGGACGACTGGGCGCTGGTGGTCTTCGCGCTGTTCGCGACCTTCGCCGGCGCCGCGGTCTCGGTCGCGGCCAGGGCTCGCGGCAGAGGCAGCCACGCTGAGATCAACAGCGCGAGGACGGAGCCGCGGAGACGCCAAAGGCTCCGGAGCGGGCGAGGGGACGGGTACATGAGCGGTCGGCATGGTACGACGCCGCGTGCTTCCTTGGCAGGCGGGCGCCGCGCCCGGGCGTGTGGGGATTCGCGCTCCGGGATAATCCGCGCCCATGTCCCCGACGTTCTCCCCTTGGCGCCTGTCCGTCGCTCCCATGCTGGACTGGACGACCGCCGATTGCCGTTTCCTGCATCGGCTGCTGACGCGTCACACGCTGCTCTACACCGAGATGGTGACCACTGGCGCCATCCTGCACGGCGACCAGCCGCGCCACCTCGACTTCAATCCGGAGGAGCATCCGGTCGCGCTGCAGCTGGGGGGCTCCGAGCCGGCCGACCTGGCCGCCTGCGCCCGGCTGGCCGAGCAGTGGGGCTATGACGAGGTCAACCTGAATTGCGGCTGCCCGAGCGAGCGCGTGCAGCGCGGCGCGTTCGGCGCCTGCCTGATGGCCGAGCCGGCGCTGGTCGCCGATGGCGTCAAGGCGATGCGCGATGCCGTCTCCATCCCGGTCACCGTCAAGCACCGCATCGGCATCGACCGGATCGAGAGCTACGACTTCGTGAGGGACTTCGTCGGCCAGGTCGCCGAGGCCGGCTGCGAGGTCTTCATCGTCCATGCGCGCAACGCCTGGCTGCAGGGGCTGTCGCCGAAGGAGAACCGCGACATCCCGCCGCTGCGCTACGAGCTGGTTCATCGGCTCAAGCGCGAGTTCCCGCGGCTGACGATCGCGATCAACGGCGGCTTGAAGTCGGACGACGAGATCGCCGAACAGCTGAACCACGTCGACGGCGTGATGATCGGCCGGCAGGCGTATCACGAGCCCTGGCAGATGGCGCACTGGGACCAGCGCTTCTTCGGCGAGGCGCAGCCGCGGGTCACGCGCCGCGAGGAGGTCGAGGAACAGTGGCTGGCCTACCTGGACCGCCAGGTCGCGCTCGGCCGGCCGTGGTCGCAGGCGATGCGCCACGCGTTGGGACTGTGGAACGGCCTGCCCGGCGCGCGCCGCTGGCGCCAGGTGTGGTCCGACCACAAACTCAAGGCGATGGCGCCGCGCGAAGTAGCCCGCCTCGCGACCGAGGCCCGGCTGCAAGCCGCCGAGATCGCCAGCCAGCATCCGGCGTTCAAGCCGCCCGTCGAGTCCGCTCCTGCCACGGGCTGACCGCGTCGCGGATCAGGATCGCGCCATGGCTCCGCAGGTGTTCTTCCATTGCTATCCGACGGTGCTCGGCCACTGCGGCATCGCGTGGACCGAGCGTGGCGTCGTCGGATCGCAGCTGCCGGAGGAGACGCCGTCGCTGACCCGCGATCGCATGTGGGTGCGATTTCCGGCGGCGCGCGAGGTGGCGGCGTTCGGGGAACTGCCCGCGGCGGTGCAAGCGGCCTGCGAGGGCGTGCGGGCGCTGCTCGCGGGCGAGGCGCGCGACCTGCTCGAGGTCGAGCTCGACGACAGCGCGGTGCCGGCCTTCGATCGCGAGGTGCTGGCGCTGACGCGCCGCATTCCGGTCGGGCAGACGCTGACCTACGGCGAGGTCGCGATGCGGCTGGGCCAGCCCGGCGCGGCGCGCGCCGTCGGCCGCGCGGAGGGGCACAACCCGTTCGCGCCGATCGTGCCCTGCCACCGCGTGATGGGCGCCCCGTCGGCGGGCAAGGCGGCGAACCTCACGGGGTTCTCCGCGGCAGGCGGCGTGGCGACGAAGCTGAAGATCCTGGCGATCGAGGCCCGGGCCACCGGTCAGCAGGCGGGCGAACAGCAGGACCTGTTCTGAGCGGCGTTTCCCTGCGGACCACCGTTCCCGCTTGAGGGAGAGCCCCCTCACCCTAGCCCTCTCCCCCTCTGGGGGCGAGGGGATGGCTCGCTGACGAGGGGAAATCTGGTTGAGGGCTGCTCCCGGAGCGTTGACTTGGGAGCGGGCGGCGGACTGTGCGCTGAACACTCCCTCTCCCGCTTGCGGGAGAGGGCAGGGGTGAGGGTCGTCGCAGCGCGCGGTGCCTCAATCCCAGGGCGCCGCTTCGGTGGCCAGGTCCTCATCCTTGGCCGGCGAGGCCGCCGCAGGCGCGGGCGCCTTCGCGCCGCCCGGCGCATGCTCGGCCGCGATCTTGGCCGACTGGCCGATGAAGTCCAGTTCGCCGCCCAGGCCCTCGATCATGTCGGGGATCAACTGCGCGAGCTCACCGGTCGCCAGCGCCGCGTCCACGTCGAAGGCCTCGTCCTTGGCCGGCTTGTCCCGCCCGTCGAAGACCACGTCCAGGAACTTGATGCCCTTGATCTGCATCGTGTCCGTCAGGGTGAAGGACACGCGCTCCTTCCAGGTCATCGCCAGGCGCGTGGGCATCTTGCCGCTGGTCAGGTGCGCCTTGACCTCGTCGGTGTCCAGGTTGTGGCGGGCGTAGCGCACCGCCGCCTTCATCTCGTCGGCGGCCTTGAGCTCGCAATCGCGGTCGATCACGAAGTCCTTGGGCGGCACGCCGTCCATCAGCCACGCCGCCATGCAGGCGGCCGGCGATTCGGCGCTCTGCAGCAGGTGCAGGTTGATCGACGAATCGGCCTTCACCAGCAGCGTGATCAGCTCGTCGGCCTTGCCGATCGAGCCCGCATCCACCATCAGCAGGCCCTGCTTGGGCGAGATCCACACCCGCAGGTGCGATTGCAGCGTGAACGCGCGCGGCAGCAGCTCCAGCGTGGCCTGCTCCTTCATGTCGCGCTGCTGCTTCTTGCCGGGCCGGCGGCCGGTCTCGAGCTCGATCCGCTCGACCATCTCCTCGACCTTCTCCCGCACCACCGAGCCGGGCAGCACCCGCTTCTCCATGCGCAGGCTCAGCAGCCAGTGGCCGTCGATCTCCTCCAGCAGCCGGGCGCCGGGCTCGCCGCGCGGCGGCACCCAGCCGGCCGACAGGGCTTCCGTGGCGCCGCAGGGCGCGAAACGCTCGTTCTCGAGGGCGTCCTCGAGCTTCTCGGCATTGGGCTGCCAGTCGTTGGACAGGCGGTAAACGATCAGGTTCTTGAACATCTGGAAACTGCGTCAGGCGGTGACGGCGCGCGCACGCGCCAGGAATGACAACGGGGCCAAGCGGACGACGCGTGGCCCCGTTCAAACGATGGGCGGATTGTCTCAAATCCGGCGGCCGGTCCGGACGCGGATCAACCCCCTTGCGTGACGACCCGTGCGCGTGCTCCAGGACGCCGAAGCGTGCCGGTCAGGCCTGCCCCGCTTCGGCGGCGATCTGGCGCAGCGCCTGCTCGAAGGCCTCCGGCGGCTGGCCGCCCTGGATCAGGTACTTCTCGTTGATCACCACCGCCGGCACCGAGCTGATGCCGCGGCCCAGCCACAGCGACTCCGTCTCGCGCACGTCCTCGGCGAACTCGCCGCTGTCGACGACGCGGGCGGCCTCGGCGGCGTCCAGGCCGATCTCGCGGACCGCCGCCAGCAGCGTCTCGCGGTCACCCGGATTGCGGCCATGGGTGTGATATGCGGTCAGCAGCGCCAGCTTCAGGTCGCGCTGCGCCTGCGCGGACTGCAGGCCCGCCCAGTGCAGCAGCCGGTGCGCGTCGAAGGTGTTCCAGATGCGGCTGCGAGCGCCCTCGGTGAAGGTGAATCCCACGTCGGCGCCGCGTTGGCGCAGGTGCGCCCGGATCTGCTGGCGCTGCTCGCTGGTCGAGCCGTACTTGCGGGTGAGGTGCTCCTCGATGTCCTCCCCCTCCGGGGCCATCTGGGGGTTGAGCTCGAAGGGCTGGAAGTGCAGGTCGACGGCCACGTCCGGCAGGCGGGCGAGGGCGGTCTCCAGCGACTTCAATCCCACCGCGCACCAGGGGCAGGCGACGTCGGAGACGAAGTCGATGCGCAGCGGGGGGAGGGTGGGGGCGGTGGCGGCGGGGGTGTCGTTCATGCCGGCGACTCTAGCCAGAAGCTCAAGTCAACACGCGGTCGCTGGGCTTTGCCAGGTAGAACCACTCGTGGCCGGGCTCGGCGTTGTTGTTGGGGAACACGATGCGGCCGCCGAAGGGCGCCAGCACCGGCGTGCCGTCGGCGCGCGTGCCGATGCGCTCGCCTTCGGCGATCGGGTCGAAGCTGGCCCACTGGCGCTCGAAGCGGTCGTCGACGCTTTCGCGGTCGATGACCTCGTAGAGTTGCAGCAGCTCGACCGGCCGCTTCGGATCGGCCGGCTCCACCGCCTCCGGCGCGACCATGCCCAGCAGCGCCAGCGTGCGCAGGATCGCCTTGAAGGCGACCTCCGGCCCCTGCGGGTCGGCGTGCTGGCCGCACTCCAGCGTGATGCAGTAGCCGCCGGTGCTGCGCATGTACTCGGTGGTGCCGACGCCGTAATGCGGATCCTGCTGCAGCGCCATGCGGCGCGAGCCGTCGGCGGCCTTCTCGGCGCGGCGCTTCAGGCCGAGCGCATACGTCGAGAGCCAGCCCTCGACGATGCGCGACGTGCCCACCGCCAGCGCCAGCGCGCTCTCGGCGGCCTGGTGGCGGAAGGGCTCGAGCTCGCCGTCGTTGTCGCGCGGGCCGAGCATCGCGAAGGCCGGCCCGGGATTGTTGAAGCTGTGCAGGTCCAGCATCACGTCGCTGGCGGCGATCCAGGGGCACAGGCGGTTGGCGATGCGGTCCTCGAAGTCCTGCGGGATCGGGTTCACGCGCAGGTTGCGGTTGAGGTTGCGCTCGCCCTCGCGGCGCTGCAGCCGGTGCGCCAGCGGGTTGACGATGGGGATCATCGTCAGTGTGCCCTTGAGCAGCGTGAGCCGGCCCTCGTCGAGCATCCGCATCACGCGCTCGATCGCGCCGACGCCGGCGACCTCGTTGCCATGCACGGCTGCTGTCACCAGCAGCTTCGGGCCGGGTTTCAGGCCGGCGAACTGGTGGACGCGGAGGTGGGTCGGGGGGGCGGTGCGGGCGTCGCTCATGGGGTGAGGGAGGGAGCTCGAAAGAGGGAAGCGCCGAGCATAGGCCCGCCGCGCGGACGCGCGTGCGCGCCGCGTATGCCGAAAGCGCGACCGGCGATGAGTTCAGGTTGGGGCGCGGACGGCGCTCAACCGCCGAGCAGCGCCTTCGCGTCGAGCGGCGTGTCGCAGGACCAGTGCGTGCTGGGCAGGTCGCTGGCGGGCGCGCCGTCGACCCAGCGCGTCAGCCGGTACAGCGTGCCGAAGGCGAAGTCCGGCGGCGCCTCGCCCGCGCCGGCGAGCAGCTCGCCACCGCGACGCACGTTGTCGGCCATCCAGGCCGGCAGGCGCAGGTGATACGGATTGCGCGCAATCTCGCCGTGGTGGCAGGCCAGCGCGCGCACCAGCCGGGCGGTGTCGCGCTGGCCGGTCTCGATCAGCGTGGTCGGCGCCGGCTGTGTCGCCCAGAACTCGGTGTGGGCGAAGACGGTGGAGATCCGCGCCTGGGTCAGCGCCTCGGTGACCAGCAGGTGGACGCCGATGTGGGTCGGAATGCCGTCGCCCGCATGCGGCACGAGGATCAGCGCCGGCTGCTCCGCCGCCAGCAACTCGGCGACCAGCCTGACCTGTTCCTGCCACAGCGCCGTGCGCGCGGCCGCCGCTTCGGGCTTGACCTGCTCGAAGCCGTCGGCGGCCAGCAGGCGCAGGTCGAAGCCCAGCACGTCGCAGGCGGCGCCCAGTTCGGCCCAGCGCTCGGCACGGCGTTGCTGCTTGCTGCCCAGGGTCACCGCGATGTTGGTCACCCGCCAGCCGGCTTCCTGGCGCAGGCGCAGCGGCAGCGCGCCGACGATGCATTCGTCGTCCGGATGCGGTGCGAAGACCAGGACGTGCGGGGACGGATGGGCCGAGGCATCGGCAGCGCCGCGGGCGCCCGAAGGCGCCAAAGGACTGACACCGGTACGCAGTGGCTGCCCCAGGAGGGTATACCAGCTGCTGATCCAAGACTCCCAGTCCGCCTGGCTGGCGGTGGCGGCGACGACGGTCGGAAGCGGAGGCGTGAGGGCCGGGGAAGGGGCGTTCGCGTTCATCGGCGGGGATGGGCGGTTCGGAAGCGAGCGCTTCCGGCAAGTTCGATCAGCCCATCTTAGCGGGTGAATCCCTAAATGGTATTACATTGGTAGTAAAACTGGACTAAGACCGGTGGAATCCCTGGGTTCGACTGGTCTGGCGCGCCGGCCAGGTGGCGAGCATCACGCCGCCAAGCGCCAGCGCATAGGCCACCAGCTGGATGGCGTTCATGCGTTCGCCGAGGAAGACCAGTCCCACCAGCGCCGTCGACACCGGCAGGAACACCATGAAGACGCCGGCCTTGGCCGCGCTGACGTGCTGCAGGCCCTTCATCCAGAGCCAGACCGTGATGGTGCTGGCGGCGATCGCGTAGAAGAGCAGCAGGCCCCAGTCCTTCACCGCGACGGCGCCGAAGTCGAAGTCCATCGCCTGCCACAGGCCCAGCGGCGTGACCAGCACCAGGCCCCAGAGGTTGATCAGCGCGCTGATGCGGCGCGGCGGCAGGTCCGCGGTCAGGCGCTTGCCGATGACGACGTAGCTGGCCTCGCAGCACATCGCGCCGACCAGCAGCAGCGCGCCCCAGCCCGAGGTCGGCGCGCCGGCGCCGTCGCCGTGCTTGCTGAGCGCCACCAGCGCGATGCCGCCGACCGCCATCGCGATGCCGGCCAGCGTGCGCGGGGCGATGCGCTCGCGCAGGAAGAGCCAGCTCATCAGCGCGACCGTCGCCGGGATGCCGGCCATGATCACGCCGGCCACGACCGCCGAGCTGTGCTTCATCCCGAACAGCAGGCAGATCGAGAACAGGAAGTTGCCGAAGAAGGATTCGAGGAAGAGCAGCCATCGGGTGCGGCGGGAGAGCGGTGCCTCGGCCGGCCCGCGACGCAGCCACGGCAGCATGAACACCGCGGCCATGCCAAAGCGCAGGAAGGCCAGCAGGAAGACCGGAAAGACCAGCACCAGCAGCTTGGACAGCCCGACGTAGCTGCCGATCACGCTGGTGCTGGCGGCCAGGCTCAGGTAGGAGAGCCAGGGGACGTGATGGCCCGGATGGCCGGGAAGGCCGTGAGGGTCGTGTGGGCCGTGCGGCGCGGGGCTGTCGGGCGGTGTGAGCGCCGCGGCGGGCGCGGCAGGCGTATCGGTCGTGACGCTGGACATGGGGCGGGATGATGCCCGAGGCCGCGGCGGGCGCGCCCGGCCTCGGGGCGGGGTTACTTCAGGCGTCGCAAGGCCACGCGGATCGCGTCGATCATGCGGTCCAGGTGCTCGCGCTCCGCGATCAGCGGGGGCGACAGCGCCAGGATGTCGCCCGTGGTGCGGATCAGCACGCCTTGCTGCCAGCAGTCGAGGAAGGTCTCGAAGGCGCGTCGGGTCGGCTCCCCGGCGCGCGGCGACAGCTCGACGCCGCCCACCAGCCCGAGGTTGCGCACGTCGATCACATGCGGCTCGCCGCGCAGCGCATGCAGCTGCTCGGCGAAGTAGCCCTGGAGCTCCGCGGCCCGCGTCAGCAGGCCGTCCTCGGCATAGGTGTCCAGCGTCGCCAGGCCCGCCGCGCAGGCCAGCGGATGCGCCGAGTAGGTGTAGCCGTGAAAGAACTCGATCAGGTGGTCCGGCCCGGTCATGAAGGCGTCGTGGATGCGCTGCTGCGCCAGCACCGCGCCCATCGGCACGCAGCCGTTGGTCAGGCCCTTGGCGACCGTCATCAGGTCCGGCGTCACGCCGAAGGTCTGGGCCGCGAAGGCCTGGCCGGTGCGGCCGAAGCCGGTGATGACCTCGTCGAAGATCAGCAGGATGCCGTGCCGGTCGCAGATCTCGCGCAGGCGCTGCAGGTAGCCCTGCGGTGGGATCAGCACGCCCGCCGAGCCGGCCACCGGCTCGACGATCACCGCCGCGATCGTCGACGCGTCATGCAGCGCCACCAGGCGCTCCAGGTCGTCGGCCAGTTCCGCGCCATGCGCCGGCAGGCCGACGCTGAAGGCATTGCGGGCGATGTCGTGGGTGTGGCGCAGGTGGTCGACGCCGGCCAGCAGCGTCCCGAACATCTTGCGGTTGGCGACCATGCCGCCCACCGACATGCCGCCGAAGTTGACGCCGTGATAACCGCGCTCGCGGCCGATCAGGCGGGTGCGCTGGCCTTCGCCGCGGGCGCGGTGGTAGGCCAGCGCGATCTTCAGCGCCGTCTCCACCGACTCCGAGCCGGAGTTGGTGAAGAACACCTTGTTCATGCCCTCGGGCGCGATGCCCGCCAGCCGCGAGGCCAGCTCGAAGGCCTTGGGATGGCCCATCTGGAAGGGCGGGGCGAAGTCCAGCTCCGCCGCCTGTTCCTGGATCGCCCGCACGATGCGCGGCCGGTTGTGGCCCGCGTTCACGCACCACAGGCCGGCGACGCCGTCCAGGATCTGCCGCCCCTGGTCGTCGGTGAAGTACATGCCGTCCGCGCGCGTCAGCAGGCGAGGCGACTGCTTGAACTGCCGGTTGGCGGTGAACGGCATCCAGTAGGCGTCGAGATCGGGACGGGTGGGGGTGGACATGGCGGTGCTCCCGGGGCGGCGCATTCGGCGCGGGTGATCGATCGGGGCAGTCTAGGCAAGCCGGCGCGCAATCGGTGAGCGTTCCGGCAGCGGGTAAACCCGCGACGGCGCAATCCAATGCGGCTGCGAACGCATTTCGTCGAACACAATGCCGCCCATGCTCAAGGAAGTGCAATTGGATGCGATCGACCGCGCGATCCTCGCGGTCTTGCAGCGCGACGCGCGGATCTCCAACCAGGACCTCGCCCAGCAGGTCCACCTGTCGCCGTCGGCCTGCCTGCGGCGCGTGAAGCGGCTGGAGGACAGCGGCGTCGTCGACCGCGTCGTCGCGCTGCTGAATCCGAAGGCGATCGGCAAGCCCGGCACCAGCTGGACCATCGTCAACCTGGAGCGCATGACCCCGGCGGCGCTGGCCGAGTTCGAGCAGGCGGTGAAGGATGCGCCGGAGCTGCTCGACTGCTTCTACGTCGCCGGCACCAACGACTACCTGCTGCGCTTCGCCTACAAGGACGCCGAGGACCTGGAACGCCTGCACACCCACGTGCTGATGCAGCTGCCGGGCGTGGCCAAGGCCAATTCGATGCTGGTGCTGCGCACGGTGAAGAAGACCAGCGCCTTTCCGCTGGACTGAGCGCGACGTCGGGCGCTCAGGCCGCGCGCGGCCGCAGCACGCGCAGCATCGGCAGCAGCTGGATCAGCAGCATCGCGCCCAGGATCAGCGCGCAGCCCAGCAGGCCGGCGGCATTGAGCCGGTCGCCCATCATCAGGTAGCCGAAGACGGCGGCGAACAGCGTCTCGGACGACAGGATGATCGCGGCGTCCGCCGCGTGGGCATAGCGCTGCGCCACCACCTGCCCGGTGAAGGCGATGCCCACCGACAGCACGCCGGTGTAGAGGATGGGCCCGGCGGCGGCCTGGATGCCGGCCCAGCTCCAGGACTCGAAGGCGAGGGCCCAGGCCAGCGCCACCACGCCGCAGAACAGGAACTGGCCGCCGGCCACGGTGAACGGCGCGTTCATCCGGTCCGCGACCATGCCCACCAGCAGCACGTGCACCGCCCAGGGCAGCGCGGAGGCGATCACCCAGGCGTCGCCCAGGCCGATGTCCAGTTCATGCGCGCCCGACAGCAGGAAGGCGCCGACCAGGCAGGCCAGCGCGCCCGGCCACACCGACCAGTGCGGCAGGTGGCGCAGCAGCAGCCAGCCCAGCAGCGGCACCAGCGGCACGTACAGCGCGGTCAGGAAGCCGGCGTTGGTGACGGTCGTGTACTGGATGCCGATCTGCTGCAGCGCCGCGCCGGTGGTCAGCAGCGCGCCCAGGCCCATGATCTTCAGCGCGTCGCCGCCGCGCAGCACCGTCGCGCCGGGCGCGCGGCGTTCCCGCACGATCAGCGGCAGCACCACCAGCGCGCCGATCAGGAAGCGGATGCCGGTGAACATCATCGGCCCGATGCTCTCCATCCCGTGGGCCTGGGCGACGAAGGCCGAGCCCCAGATCATCGCGATGAGGGTCAGCAGCAGGTTGGCTTGGATGCGGGTCATGGGGCGGAGTGTCGACGATGGCGGAGGACGGGCCGGGGCGCAGCTTCGCGCCAGCCTTCATGAGCGGAGATAGGCCAGTTCTTCGTCGCTGAAGCCGGCGCCGCCGCGGGCCTCGAGGTTGAAGGGCGGGCGCAGCTTCGGGGCCTCGTGGCGCTCGACCAGCTCGGGGTAGAGCGCGACCGGATCCAGGCCGCGCTCGCGGCACAGGTGGCGGTACCAGTGGTTGCCGATGCGCACATGGCCGACCTCGTCGCGCAGGATCACGCCGAGGATCTCCACCGCGCGCGCGTCGCCGGCCTTGGCGAACTTGGCCTGCAGCGGCGGCGTCGCGTCCAGCCCGCGCGCTTCCAGCGTGCGCGGCACCAGCGCCATGCGGGCGAGCACGTCGCCGGCGGTGCGCATCGCCATCGTCCACAGGCCGTCGTGCGCGTCGAAGTCGCCATAGGCGCGGCCCAGGCCGCGCAGGTGCTCATCGAGCAGGGTGAAGTGCAGCGCCTCCTCGGCCGCGACCCGCAGCCAGTCGAGGTAGTAGGCGCGCGGCATGTCGGGGAAGCGCCAGACGGCGTCCAGCGCCAGGTTGATCGCGTTGAACTCGATGTGCGCGATCGCGTGCAGCAGCGCCGCGCGACCTTCCGGCGTGTAGGGCGACCGCGAGGCCACCTGCAGCGCGGCCACCAGCCGGGGCCGGGCCTGACGGCCGGGGGGCTCGGTCTCCGGGACCAGGATGGCGCTGGTGTCGAGCCAGACCTCGGGCGCGAGGGCGGGGCTGGTGCCGCAGTCGGGGCTGGGGGTGATGGGCGCGCCGTCGGCGGCGGGCGAGGCGGACGGTGTGCCTGTCATGGCCGTCGCGGCGGCGTGCAGCTCGCGAGCCGCGGCCGCCTTGGCCTGCGGGTCCGCGATCAGAAGGACCTGCAGCGCGCGGGTTCGAAGTTCCATTCGTAGAATTATCCCTTTTGGAGAAACGCATGGCCGTCTACCGCCTCGGCGAGCACACGCCGGAACTCGGCGCCGGCGTCTGGGTCGCCGAGAGCGCGCAGGTCATCGGCCGCGTCACGCTCGAGGACGAGGTCAGCATCTGGTTCAACGCGGTGCTGCGCGGCGACAGCGACCACCTCACCATCGGCGCCGGCAGCAACATCCAGGACGGCAGCGTGCTGCACGCGGATGCCGGCATGCCGCTCACGCTCGGGCGCAACGTCACGGTGGGCCACCAGGCGATGCTGCATGGGTGCACCATCGGCGACAACGCGCTGATCGGCATCGGCGCCGTGGTGCTCAACGGCGCGCGCATTGGCGCGAACTGCCTGGTGGGCGCCGGCTCGCTGGTCACCGAGGGCAAGGCGTTCCCCGACGGCAGCCTGATCATGGGCTCGCCGGCCAAGGTCGTGCGCGCGCTCACCCCGGAGCAGATCCAGGGCCTGGCCATGAGCGCGGCCCATTACGTGCGCAACGGGCGCCGCTATGCCGAAGAGCTGGTCCGCATTGACGATCCGCGTTCCGCCCCCAGATCACCCGAATTCAAAGGAGTCCCATGACCACGTCGACCAAGCCCGCGCCCAGCGAGCTCCACAAGTTCCTCTTCGAAGGCCTGCCGGTGCGCGGCATGCTGGTCCGCCTGGACGAGAGCTGGAAGGAGTTGCTGGGCCGGCGCAAGGAGCCGCTGACGCCGGCGGTGCGCGACCTGCTGGGCCAGATGACGGCGGCGGGCGTGCTGATGCAGGCCAACATCAAGTTCAACGGCGCACTGGTCTTCCAGGTGATGGGGGACGGCCCGCTGAAGCTGGCGGTGGTCGAGGTCCAGCCGGACATGAGCTTCCGCTCGACGGCCAAGACGCGCGAGGCTGTGCCGGATAACGCGACGCTGCAGCAGATGCTCAACGTCCACGGCCAGGGGCGCTGCGCGATCACGCTCGATCCGAAGGACCGCCTGCCGGGCCAGCAGCCTTACCAAGGCGTGGTGCCGCTGAGCGGGCCGGACGGACAGCCGCTGGAAAAGCTCAGCGATGTGCTGCAGCACTACATGCGCCAGTCGGAGCAGCTCGAGAGCACGCTGGTGCTGGCAGCGAACGACCAGCTCGCGGCGGGCCTGCTGATCCAGCGCCTGCCCATCGAAGGCGAGGGCAACCTCGAGGCGGGCGCCAGTTCCGGCGTCGTGCGCGAGGAGATGGAAGAGGCCTACAACCGCATCAGCATGCTGGCCGCCACCTTGACGGCCGAGGAGCTGCTGACGCTGGACAGCGACACCATCCTGCGCCGGCTGTTCTGGGAGGAGACGGTGCGCCGCTTCGACCCGCAGTACCCGCGCTTCGCCTGCACCTGCTCGCGCGAGCGCGTCGGCCGCATGCTGCTGGGGCTGGGTCGCCAGGAAGTGGACGAGGTGCTGGCGGAGCTGGGCGGCGTCGAGATCGGCTGCGAGTTCTGCGGCAACCACTACGTCTTCGACGCGGTCGATGTCGGCGAGCTCTTCACCGACCCGCAGAACCAGGCTCCGGGCTCCAGACAGGTCCAGTGAGCTTCAGCGCGGATCCTGGTCCACGCGGATCACGCGATCCAGCGCGGTGGCCTTCACCCGCCCATTGCCCTGCGCCTTGAAGTAGGCCTCCAGGGCCTCGACGTCCATCGGCCCGGTCTGCAGGAAGCGGGCTTCGGTGAAGGTCTTGAAGCTGTCCCCACCGACCTGCAGGAAGTTGTTGATGGCGACGCGGACCTTCTGCTCGGGCGCGATCACGCGGCCGTCCAGCGTCATGCTGCCGGGCACCACGCGCGACCCGACCGGGCGGCGCTTGTCCCAGCGGTAGCTGAAGCCCTGCGAAGTCTGCAGCGGCAGCCACTTGGCGTCGCCGGCCCACCACTGTTCCTCGAGCGCCCGCTGCAGTTGGGCGCCCGACATCTCCACGACCACCAGCGCGTTCGAGAACGGCAGCGCCGCGAACAGGTCGCCGAAGGTGACGCTGTCGTCCGGGCGATGGATCAGGCCGGTGCGCACGCCGCCGACGTTCTGGAAGGCGACCTGCGCGCCGCCGTTCTCCGGCGCGCGCGTCGCGGCCAGCATCGCATCGGCCACGAGCTGGCCCATCGTCGTGCCGCCGCCGTCGCCGCGGTCGTCGCCTTCCTTGCTCAGCGCCTGCGCCAGGAAACCGACCCGGCGCTCGATCAGCGGCTGCGCCACCTGCTGGTAGCTGCTGATCAGCAGGGTCTGGCGCGGGTCCCTGGCGGTCTCCGGACGCACGATCACGTTGTTGGCGCGGGCCTCGGTCAGGGTGCCGGTGGCGCGGTCCAGCGTCAGGTCGATCTCGGTGACCAGGGTGCCGTACTTGTCGCCGCTGGTGACCAGGCGGCCGTCGATGCGGCAGTTGTAGGCGCGGTGCGTGTGGCCCGACACGATCAGCCCGACGCGCTTGTCCAGCTTCTTGACGATGTCCACGATCGGCCCGGAGATCTCGGGGCAGTCGTTGATGCCGCCGCTCGGGTAACCGCCCTCGTGGATCAGCACGACGATCGCATGCACGCCCTGGCGCTCGAGTTCGGGTACCAGGCGGTTGATGGTCTCGGCCTCGTCGTCGAAACGCAGCCCGCGGATGCCGATGGGGCTCACCAGTTCCGGCGTGCCCTTCAGCGACAGCCCGATGAAGCCCACCGGCACGCCGTCGAAGCGCTTGATCGCATAGGCGGGCAGCACCGGCTGGCCGGTCTTCTCGTCGATGGTGCTGGCGGCCAGGTACTGGTACTTCGCGCCCTTGAACTCGGTCGGGCCCTTGCAGCCGTCCTTCGGGTGGCAGCCGCCGCGCTGCTTGCGCAGCAGTTCGGTGATGCCCTGGTCGAACTCGTGGTTGCCGACCGAGGAGATGTCCAGCCCCATCAGGCCCAGCGACTCGATCGTCGATTCGTCATGGAACAGCGCCGACAGCAAGGGGCTGGCGCCGACCAGGTCACCGGCGGCCACGAACACGTGATTGGGATTCTTCGCCTTGAGTTGCGCGACCAGCGTCGCCATGCGTTCGGCGCCGCCGGCCTGCAGGGTGACCGTCTTGGCCGGATCCTGCGGGTCCGGCAGCTTGATGCCGCCGGCCGGGGGCAGCAGGTTGCCGTGGAAATCGTTGATCGCCAGCACCTTGACGGCGACCGTCCCGGTGGCGGCCTTGGCCGGCGTCACCGGCGCGTCCAACGTGGGCGGCAGCGGCGCCTGGGGGGCGGTGGAACTCAGCGAGCCGCAGGCGGCGAGCAGCGCCGCGCTCAGCAGCATCGACAGCGCGCCCAGCGGGCGGCGCACGGAAGGACGGGTCATCGGGAAGGCTCCTGGGGCGCCAGATCAGAGGATCGCAAATGTTTGCGGTCCGGAACGCGGCGGATTGTGCCTCGCCCGCATGGCCGGATCGTGAGGGCGGCGTTCAGGCGCGCGGCTGGCGTTCCAGGAGGCGGGCGGCGTGCTCGCAGGCCGGGTCGTCGCAGCGTTCGCAGCGCCAGTCGCCGCCCAGCTGTTCGCCGCGCTGCAGCAGCCGGCCGAAGAGACCGTCCTCGCGACCGAGGTGCGGACGCAGCAGCGGCCCGAGCGCGTTGAGCGCCTGCCGCAGCCGCTCCGGACCGGCGCCCGACACCAGGCTGTAGCCCAGTCCCGCGTCCCGCAGCGCCCGCCGCAGCAGGCGATCGGTGGGCTGCTGCGCATGGGGGCCGTCGCGCATGCCATCGCCGACCCACGGCAGGTCCAGCGCCATCAGCAGGGTCGCATCCATGCGGGCCTGGATGCGCAGCGCGAAGGGATGGAGCGAGGTGTCGCCGAAGAGCTGCTCGCTGTAGACCGCGGTCATCAGCGGCGTGGTGTCGTGCAGGACCAGGTCGTGGTCGGCGGCGACGGCCTCGGCGCGGCGCCACTGTTCCTCGGCGATCGAGCGCTGCTCGTCGGGGCGCGGCGTGCGGCCTTCGCGCTCGCACCACTCGCGCAGGAATTCGCCCACCAGCGAGCAGCGCAGCCGCGTCTGTGACCGCAGGTGATCGAGCAGGTCCACGCCGAGCTGGCTCTTGCCGGTGCTCTCGGCGCCGACCAGGGCGATGTGCAGCGTCATGAGGGAGGGCCTGCGAGGACGGCGGCGATCGGCCGCGGGATCAGGCGGCGACCGTCGCCGGCCGCAGCTGTCGCTGCCACGCGCGCCAGCCGGCCACCGACATCGGCACGAACACCGCGTACAGCACCACCGTCAGCCAGTAGCCCTTCAGCGCGAAGAGCCCGATGCTGACCAGGTTGACCATCACCCAGACGGGCCAGTTCTCCTGGTACTTCCGGCCCAGCAGCCACTGGCCGGTGATGCTGGCCACCGTGGGGAGGGCATCCCAATAGGGGAGGGGGGAATCGGTACGGTGCTGCAGGAACAGCCCCAGTAGCGGCCAGGCGGCCAGCGTGACCAGCAGCGCGGTGACGCGGCCCTTGGGGCCGAGCGTGCGCACATGCAGCGTGTCGCCCTCGGCGGTGCGGCCGCGCAGCCATTGCCACCAGCCCCACAGCGCCAGCGCGGCGAAGAGCAGCTGCAGCGAGGCCTCGCCGTAGAGCTTGCCGCTCCAGAACAGCAGGAAGTAGAGCAGCGAGCTGGTCAGCGCCAGCGGCCAGGCCAGCACCTGCACCCGCATGTTGCACACGACCATCCAGATCGCGAGCACGAAGGCGACCAGCTCCAGCCAGCTGATAGGGCTGCCCAGCGCGGTGAACGCCGGCGCGAGGGCCAGGTTGAGCGATTGATCGAGGGCGGCCGACAACGGCCCGAGCAGCGCATCCATCCGCGAGAGCATGCAGGAAGTGGGGAAGTTCAGCGGCGCAGCGGGACGAAGACCTCGTCCGGCTTGACCATGCCCAGTTCCATGCGGGCCTTTTCCTCGACCATCTCGAGGCCTTCGCGCAGGTCGAGCAGTTCGGCCTGCAGCTGCGCGTTGCGCGCGCGGGCCTTCTCATTGGCCTCGGCCTGCTCGCGCAGTTCGGCGCGCAACTGGACACCACGGGCCAGACCGCCCTTGCCGAACCAGAGCTGGGCCTGGATGGCGACAAGGAAGGCGGTGAGGACGATGGCCAGGGCTTTCACAGGCCGCGAGTGTAGCCGCCTCGCGTGGCAGCCCGTGCCCAGGCCGCCCGCGCGAGCCCCGGATTCACGGGGATCCGTGGCGTTCGCGACGCATCCGGCAGTGCAAAAGGGCGAGCCCGATGGACTCGCCCTTCTTCGTCGCCAGGCGGCCGGACCCCGAGGGGGTCAGGCCGCGCGCAGGCTCAGCGCAGGTTGTAGAACGCGGCGCGGCCGGGGTAGACGGCGACGTCGCCCAGGTCTTCCTCGATGCGCAGCAGCTGGTTGTACTTGGCCATGCGGTCCGAGCGCGACAGCGAGCCCGTCTTGATCTGGCCGGCGTTCAGGCCGACGGCGATGTCGGAGATGGTCGAGTCCTCGGTCTCGCCCGAGCGGTGCGAGATCACGGCGGTGTAACCGGCGCGCTTGGCCATCTCGATGGCGGCGAAGGTCTCGGTCAGCGTGCCGATCTGGTTGATCTTGATCAGGATCGAGTTGGCGATGCCCTTGTCGATGCCTTCCTTCAGGATCTTGGTGTTGGTGACGAACAGGTCGTCGCCCACCAGCTGCACCTTGTCGCCCAGCTTCTCGGTGATGTGCTTCCAGCCGTCCCAGTCGCCTTCGGCCATGCCGTCCTCGATCGAGATGATCGGGTACTTGTCGACCCAGGTGGCCAGCATGTCGGTCCACTGCTCGGCCGTCAGCTGGATGCCGCCTTCGCCTTCCAGCACGTACTTGCCGTCCTTGTAGAACTCGCTGGCGGCGCAGTCCAGGCCCAGCGCGATCTGCTCGCCGGCGGTGTAGCCGGCCTTGTCGATCGCCTCCAGGATCATCTGGATCGCGGCTTCGTGGTTCTCGACGTTCGGGGCGAAGCCGCCTTCGTCGCCGACGGCCGTGGACATGCCCTTGGCGTCGATGATCTTCTTCAGCGCATGGAAGACCTCGGCGCCCCAGCGCAGCGCTTCGCGGAACGACGGCGCGCCCACGGGGATGATCATCAGCTCCTGCAGGTCGATCGAGTTGTTGGCGTGCGCGCCGCCGTTGATGACGTTCATCATCGGCACCGGCAGCTGGTTGCCGGCCATGCCGCCGAAGTAGCGGTACAGCGGGAGGCCCGACTCTTCCGCGGCGGCGCGCGCCACGGCCATCGACACGGCCAGCATCGCGTTGGCGCCCAGGCGGCTCTTGTTCTCGGTGCCGTCCAGGTCGATCAGGGTCTTGTCCAGGAAGGCCTGCTCGGAGGCGTCCAGGCCCAGCACGGCTTCCGAGATCTCGGTGTTGATGTGCTCGACGGCCTTGAGCACGCCCTTGCCCAGGTAGCGCGACTTGTCGCCGTCACGCAGTTCGATGGCTTCGCGCGAACCGGTCGACGCGCCCGACGGCACGGCGGCACGGCCCATCACGCCGGATTCCAGCAGCACGTCGCATTCCACGGTGGGGTTGCCGCGGCTGTCGAGGATCTCGCGGCCGACGATGTCAACAATGGCGCTCATGGGAACAGTCTCCAGAAGTGAAAAAACTCGGTCGGCGCGCATGGTGCCAGCAACGGGTTACCTGTGCTGAACAAGCTGCGGCCAGAAAGGGGGACGAAAGAGGGGCGAAAAAAAGCCACCGGGCCGCATCGCCCGTCTGGACGGGGAATGGGCGCGATGGCTGGTGCGGGGCATGGCGAAGGATCAGACGCCGTCGACGACGACCATGTGCATCACGCCGGCCTGCTGGCGCAGCGACTTCGCATGCTGGTAGGTCTCGGATTCGTAGAAGCGCCGGGCCGCCGTGCGGTCCGGGAACTTCAGCACGACCAGCCGGCTCGGCGTCCAGTCGCCTTCCAGCACCTCGATCGTGCCGCCGCGCACCAGGACCTCCGCGCCATGCTCCTGCATCGCCTTCGTGCTCCATTCGCGGTACTTCGCCATCTGGTCGGCGTCGGTCACGGTCACGTCGGCAATGATGAAGGCGGGCATGCGCGGTGTCTCTTTCGTCGTGGATCGGGAAGTCGCCGGAGGCACGGCCTCTGACGCCAGGCGTCAGGCGGCCGCGGGAGCGCTGACCTCATGGCCGACCTTGGCCTTGTGTTCCAGCGCGGCCTTGATGAAGGCGATGAACAGCGGGTGGCCGTCCCACGGCGTCGACTTGAACTCGGGGTGGAACTGCACGCCCATGTACCACGGGTGCACGTTGCGCGGCAGCTCGACGATCTCGGTCAGCTTCTCGCGCTGGGTGATCGCCGAGATCACCAGGCCGGCATCCTGCAGCTGGTCCAGGTACTGCTCGTTGGCTTCATAGCGGTGACGGTGGCGCTCGTTGACGACCGGACCGTAGATCTCGTAGGCCAGCGTGCCGGGCTTGACGTCCGAGCTCTGCGCGCCCAGGCGCATGGTGCCGCCGAGGTCGGACTGAGCGGTGCGCTTCTGGATCGAGCCATCCGCGTCCTGCCATTCGTCGATCAGCGCGATCACCTTGTGCGGCGCGTCGGGTTCGAACTCGGTCGAGTTCGCACCGTCCAGCTGCGCCTTGTGGCGCGCGTACTCGATGGTCGCGACCTGCATGCCCAGGCAGATGCCGAGGTAGGGCGTCTTGTGCTCGCGGGCGTACTGGGCGGCGAGGATCTTGCCCTCGACGCCGCGCTTGCCGAAGCCGCCGGGCACCAGGATCGCGTCGTACTTGTCGAGCTGCTTGACGTGCTCGGCGTCCAGCGTCTCGGAGTCGACGTATTCGATGTTGACGCGGGCATGGTTGTGGATGCCGGCGTGGCGCAGCGCCTCGTTCAGCGACTTGTAGCTGTCCGACAGGTCGGTGTACTTGCCGCACATCGCGATCGTGACTTCGGTCTTCGGGTTCTCGACCTCGTTGACCAGCATGTCCCAGCGCTTGAGGTCGGTGGACTTGGTGTTGAGCTGCAGCTTGGTGCAGATCAGCTGGTCCAGGCCTTGCTCATGCAGCACGCGCGGGACCTTGTAGATCGTGTTCACGTCCCACATCGAGATCACGCCGTACTCGGGCACGTTGGTGAACAGCGAGATCTTCTCGCGCTCGTCGTCGGGCACGCGGCGGTCGGCGCGGCACAGCAGCGCGTCGGGCTGGATGCCGATCTCGCGCAGCTTCTGCACGGTGTGCTGGGTGGGCTTGGTCTTGAGTTCGCCCGCGGCGGCAATCCACGGCACGTAGGTCAGGTGCACGAACGCGACGTTCGTGGGACCCATCTTCAGGCTCATCTGGCGGGCGGCTTCCAGGAAGGGCAGCGACTCGATGTCGCCGACGGTGCCGCCGATCTCGACGATCGCCACGTCCACCGCATCGGCAGTGCCGTGACCGGCGCCGCGACGGATGAATTCCTGCATCTCGTTGGTGATGTGCGGGATCACCTGGACGGTCTTGCCGAGGTAGTCGCCGCGGCGCTCCTTCTCCAGGACCGACATGTAGATCTGTCCGGTCGTGAAGTTGTTGGAGCGCTTCATCCGCGTGGTGATGAAGCGTTCGTAGTGGCCCAGGTCCAGGTCGGTCTCGGCGCCGTCGTCGGTGACGAAGACTTCGCCGTGCTGGAACGGGGACATCGTGCCCGGATCCACGTTGATGTAGGGATCCAGCTTGATCAGGGTGACTTTGAGGCCGCGGGACTCGAGAAGGGCCGCGAGAGAGGCCGATGCGATGCCCTTGCCGAGGGAGGACACGACACCGCCGGTGACGAAGACGTACTTGGTCATTGTCTTGCAGCGCCTGATTGCGTCCGGATGCGTCGTACCGGACCTCAAAACGCCGTGGTGGTAAAGCGCGATTATAGCGACGCCGTCCTGCCCTTCATTTCGTCGATCAACTCGAGCACCAGCCGGGCCGTGTCGTCGGGACGCTCGAAGGGGTAGAGGTGGGTGCCCTCGAACCAGCGGAACAGGTCCTTGGCCAGGGCCTTGGAGCCAGCGGCCGTGGCCTGGCGCAGTTCCTCGGATTGCGTGCCCGCGACGAAGGCCACCGGGCACTTCGGCGCGTGGCGTCTGAGGATGCGCGGCAGGTTGTGCGGCAGCGTGTTGTAGATGCGGGTCTCGATCTCGCGGGTGAAGCCCAGTCGCACCTGGCCGTCGGCGTGGTCGTCGAAGCCGCTGTCGACATAGTCCTTCAACACGCGCGGATCCCAGCGCGCGAACTTGCTCTTGGACGCGAAATGCGCATGCACGTCCTGGCGGCTGGGCCATTCGTAGCGGCGCTGGTGCGAGATCTTGCCGGGCGACACCTTCTTGATGAGGCCGGCGGACTTCGCCACCCGCAGGCTGTGCGCGCGCCATCCGTCGACGACCGGTGAATCCAGCATCACCAGCCCCTGGGCCAGCGCCGGCTTGCGACACGCCGCCAGCAGCGACAGCAGGCCGCCGAGCGAATGCCCCACCAGCATCACCGGTCCGGTCGGCTTCACCTGGTCCTGGATGAACTGCAGGAGTTCGTCGCGCAGGTGCGGCCAGTTGCTGGTGACCGGATAACGCGGGTCGTGGCCGATGCGCGGCAGCGCGTGCACGGTCCAACCCGCGTCGCGCCACACCTCGAAGAGCACGCGGTAGCAGCCGGAGGGGAAGCCGTTGGCGTGCGAGAAGACGAGGGTGCGGGAGGGTGCCATGGCGTGGGGCGGCGGGGCGGCGGGTCGTTGCGGCGGCCGGCGGCTCAGGCGCGCGTCGTCGCCAGCGTCTTGAGCTGGTAGAGCGCCGCGAGCGCCTCGCGCGGGCTGAGCGCGTCGGGATCCAGGTCCCGCAGCGCGTCGAGCAGCTCCGAGGGCTCCGCGGCCGAGGCGCCGGGCGCCGGCTCGGGCGGCGGGGCGAACAGGTCGATCTGCGTCTCGCCTTCGGTGGCGCGGGCCTCCAGGGCCTCGAGCGCGGCGCGGGCCTGACGCACCACCGGCGAGGGCATGCCGGCGAGGCGCGCGACCTGCACGCCGTAGCTGCGGCTGGCCGGGCCGGGCTGGATCTCGTGCAGGAAGATGATGTTCTCGCCGCTCTCGACCGCCGACACATGCATGTTGACCGCCTGCGGGTGCTTGGCCGGGAACTCGGTCAGCTCGAAGTAGTGGGTCGCGAACAGGGTGAAGGCGCGGCACTTGTCGTGTAGGTGGGTCGCGATGGCCCCGGCCAGCGCCAGGCCGTCGAAGGTCGAGGTGCCGCGGCCGATCTCGTCCATCAGCACCAGCGATTGCTCCGTGGCCGCGTGCAGGATCGCGGCGGCCTCGGTCATCTCCAGCATGAAGGTCGACTGCGCGTTGGCCAGGTCGTCGGCGGCGCCGATGCGGGTGTGGATCGCATCGATCGGCCCCAGCCGGCAGGCGGTGGCCGGCACGTAGGCGCCGATCGCCGCCAGCAGCGCGATCAGCGCGACCTGCCGCATGAAGGTGCTCTTGCCGCCCATGTTCGGGCCGGTGATGACCAGCAGCTTGGTACGCGCGTCGAGCCGGCAGTCGTTGGCCATGAACTCGCCGGCGCCAGTCTCGCGCAGTCGCGCCTCGACGACCGGGTGGCGGCCGCCCTGGATGTCGATGCAGGGATGCGAGACGAACTCGGGGCGGCACCAGTTCAGCGTGGCGGCGCGCTCGGCCAGCGCGGCGAGCACGTCCAGCGCGGCCAGCGAGCGCGCCAGCCGGCCCAGCGCCTGCATTTCCTCGGACAGCTGGTCGATGACCAGCTCGTACAGCATCTTCTCGCGGGCCAGCGCCCGTTCGTTCGCCGACAGCGCCTTGTCCTCGAAGGCCTTGAGCTCCGGCGTGATGAAGCGCTCGGCGTTCTTCAGCGTCTGGCGGCGGGTGTAGTCGGCCGGGATCTTCTCCAGGCCGCTGTTGGTGACCTCGATGTAGAAGCCATGCACCTTGTTGTACTGGACGCGCAGGTTGGCGATGCCGGTGCGGGCGCGCTCGCGGGTCTCCAGCGCGATCAGGAAATCGTCGCAGTTGGTCTGGACGGCGCGCAGGTCGTCGAGCTCCTCGTCGAAGCCCTTGGCGATGACGCCGCCCTCGCGGATCAGCGCGGCCGGTTCCTCGGCGATCGCGCGCGTCAGCAGCTCGGCGATGTGCGGCGAGGCGCGCAGGCCTTCGCCCAGCTGATCCAGCAGCGCGGCGCCGGCGGGCACCGTCTGCGCCAGTTCCGGCAGGATCTGCAGCGTGGCGCGCAGGCCGGCCAGTTCGCGCGGACGCACCTGGCGCAGCGCGATGCGCGCCGCAATGCGCTCGACATCGGAAACTTGCCGCAGCGCTTCGCGCAGCGGTTCGAAGCCGGTCGTCATCAGCTCGGCGATCGCGTCCTGGCGCGCATGGGCCGTGGCGCGCTCGCGCTGGGGATGCAGCAGCCAGTGGCGCAGCGCGCGGCTGCCCATGCCGGTGCGGCAGGTGTCCAGCAGCGACAGCAGCGTCGGCGAGGTCTCGCCGCGCAGCGTCTGCGTCAGTTCCAGGTTGCGCTGGGTGGCGGGGGGCAGGTCCAGCAGGTCGGTGGCGCGCAGCACCTGCAGCCGCTTCACATGCGTCAGCGCGCGGCTGCCCTGGGTGCTCTCGGCATAGGCCAGCAGGCAGGAGGCGGCCGCATGCGCGGCGGGCAGGTCCTGGGCGTTCAGGCCTTGCAGGCTGGCCACGCCGAGCTGCGTGCAGAGCTTGCGCAGGCCCAGCGCCGCGTCGAACTGCCAGGCCTGGCGGTTGGTGATCGGCAGCCGCGCGGCGAGCACCGCCTGCGGATGCTTCTCGCGGTCGACCAGCACCTCGGCCGGCGACAGGCGCGCCAGCCACGCACCGAGTTCGCGCTCGCCACATTGCGCCAGGCCGATCTCGCCCTGCGTCATCGACAGCCAGGCCAGGCCGATGGTCTTGCCCTGGGTCGAGAGCGACAGCAGGATCGCGTCCTGCTTGTCGGCCAGCAGCTCCGAATCGGTGATGGTGCCGGGCGTCACGACGCGTACCACCTTGCGCTCGACCGGACCCTTGGTCGCGCCGACCTCGCCGACCTGCTCGGCGATCGCCACCGATTCGCCGAGCCGGATCAGCTTGCCCAGGTAGGACTCGAGCGCATGCACCGGCACCCCGGCCATGACGACCGGTTCGCCGCCGCTCTGGCCGCGCGTGGTCAGCGTGACGTCCAGCAGCGCATTGGCCTTGCGGGCATCGTCGAAGAAGACCTCGTAGAAGTCCCCCATGCGATAGAACACCAGCGTGTCGGGATGCTCGGCCTTGATGCGGAAGTACTGCTGCATCATCGGCGTGTGCTGGCTGAAATCGTCGGTCGCGGCGCTGCTCATCGGAGGAGGGAAATGGACAACGCCCTCGGTGGGAGGGCGTCGCGTTGGGTGGCTGGGAAGGGAGTGTAGGGCATGGCCGCACGCGGCGAGAGAGGCAGGAGGCCATGCTAGGTCCGATGCGGCGCGGGCGGCTCGATGCACTTGCGCCAAAAGCGACAAAGCCCTCCAAGGGAGGGCTTCGCGATACTGGCGTCAGGAACGCCGCGGCGGCTGTTCAGGCCGATGGCATCGGGGATGGCGTCAGGCCTCGGCGCCGTCGTCCGACTTCTTGATCCGGACCGGGCCCCGCTTCTTGGGGGCGTCGCCTTCCGCGGCGGCCTTCTTTTTGGGGGCGGGTTTGTCGGCCGGCGTCTCGGTGGCCGCCGCGTCGGCGTCCAGGTCGTCCTGCGAGATCACGCGGGAGTAGGGCGCCAGGATCTGCACCAGCGGGCCGTAGATGCGCGGCGTGCCGGCGACGATCTCGCGCTGGTGCAGGAAGTCCGGCTCACCGGTGAAGTTGCCCACCAGGCCGCCGGCCTCGGTGATGATCAGCGAGCCCGCGGCCACGTCCCACGGGTTCAGGCCGGTCTCGAAGAAGCCGTCGTAGTGACCGGCCGCCACGTAGCAGAGGTCCAGCGCCGCGGCGCCGGGGCGGCGCACGCCGGCGACCTGCTGCGAGATCTCCTCGAACATCTTCAGGTAGCGCTTGAAGTTGTCGCCGCGGCGGAACGGGAAGCCGGTGCCGATCAGCGCATCGCTCATGCGGGTGCGCTTGGACACGCGGATGCGCTTGTCGTTGAGGAAGGCGCCGCGGCCGCGCGTCGCGTAGAACAGGTCGTTGCGGGTCGGGTCGTACACGACGGCCTGCTGCACGACGCCACGGTGCGCCAGCGCGACCGACACGCAATAGAAGGGCAGGCCGTGAATGAAGTTGGTGGTGCCGTCCAGCGGGTCGATGATCCACTGGAACTCCGAGTGCTTGGCGCCGTGTTCGCGGCCGGACTCTTCGGCCAGGATGCCGTGGTCGGGGTAGGCCTGCAGCAGCGTCTCGATGATCGCCTGCTCGGCGGCCTGGTCCACTTCGGTCACGAAGTCATTGGGCGACTTGGTGTTGATCTTCAGGATGTCCAGGTCCAGCGACGCGCGGTTGATGATCGCGCCGGCGGTACGCGCCGCCTTGATGGCGACGTTGAGCATGGGATGGAGGGCGGCTTGCGTCATGCGGGACGATTCCTGTGGAAGAAGTGGACTGGCGAAGGGAAAGAGCAAGCGCCGGACGTCGATGTCGACCAACGTCCGGCGCGGATAATGCGCGATTTTGGCACAGACTCGTGGTTTCCCCTATGCCCCCGGCTGACTCCGGCCTGAACGCAACCCCCCTGGCGTCCGATCCGACACGCTTCGTGCTGATCGAGACCAGCCATCCCGGCAACGTCGGCTCGACCGCCCGGGCGATGAAGGTGATGGGCTTCCGCGACCTGGTCCTGGTGCGTCCGCGCTTCGCGGACGTGCTCAGCCAGGAGGAGACCGTCGCGATGGCCAGCGGCGCGGCCGACATCCTCGCCCGCGCCCGCATCGTCGACCGGCTGGAGGACGCGCTGGACGGCTGCACCTTCGTCTGCGCCACCGCGATGACGCCGCGCGATTTCGGTCCGCCGACCCACCAGCCGCGCGAGCTCTTCGCGCGACTCGCCAATCCCGCCGACCCCGCCGACCCCGCCGGCCACCCCCATCGGGTGGCCTTCCTCTTCGGTTCCGAGCGCTACGGCATGAGCAACGAGGATGTCTATCGCGCGCATGCGGTGCTGTCGATCCCGACGCATCCCGACTACGGCTCGCTGAACCTGGCCCAGGCGGTGCAGCTGCTGGCCTACGACTGGCGCCAGGCGCTGGGCGGCTACGAGGTCGCGGCGCGCACCGCCGATCCGCAGCTGGCCGACGCGCGGGCGGTGCAGGGCCTGCTCACCCATCTGGAGGGCAGCCTGGTTCACCTGGGCTACCTGGATCCCGCCGCGCCGAAGAAGCTGATGCCGCGGTTGAACCAGCTCTTCAACCGCGCCGGGCTGACGCAGGAAGAGGTCCACATCCTGCGCGGCATCGCCCGTGCGATCGAGAAGACCCGCCCGGCGGCGGACACGCCCCCCGCACTCGGGGGAGACGAGTAGCCGGACGTGCTCCCCATAAGGCCTGAGGCGGGCAAGGTTGAGGCCCGCCGCTAAACTGGCCGACCCTCATCACCGAGCCCCACGCGGGCTTGCATCGGGTTCCCCCACCATGTTCCAGCGTCTTCGCGAAGACATCGCCTGCATCCTCGAACGCGACCCCGCCGCCCGCTCGGCCTGGGAGGTGCTGACCTGTTATCCGGGTCTGCATGCGCTGATGGTGCATCGCTGCGCGCACTGGTTCTGGACCCGTGGTTTCCGGTGGCTGGGGCGCTTCACCTCGCACATCGGCCGCTTCCTGACCGGGATCGAGATCCACCCCGGCGCGACCATCGGCCGGCGGGTCTTCATCGATCACGGCATGGGCATCGTCATCGGCGAGATGACCGAGATCCACGACGAGGTCACGATCTACCAGGGCGTCACCCTGGGCGGGACCTCGCTGGTGAAGGGCGCCAAGCGGCATCCGACGCTGGAGCGCGGTGTGATCGTCGGCGCCAACGCCTGCATCCTCGGCGGCTTCACCGTCGGCGAGGGCGCGCGGGTCGGTTCCGGCGCGGTCGTGACCAAGCCGGTGCCGCCGGGCGCGACGGCGGTCGGCAACCCGGCCCGGATCATCGAAGCCAAGGTCGAGGCGCAGCGCGAGGAGGCCGCGGCCCGCATGGGATTCTCGGCCTACGGCGTGACGCAGGGCGACGACCCGGTCGCGCAGGCCATGAAGGGCCTGATCGACAACGCGGCGGGGCACGAGCACCAGATCGCGCTGCTGTGGCAGGCGATCGCGAAGCTGTCGGAGGCGGAGCGCAAGGACTGCGTGCCGCAAGAGGCCCAGCAGGCCGAGAACTTCGACGCCGCCGAGCTGTCGAGATTGGTGAAGTGAGTCGCTGACGCGGCGCTCTCCAACTCCCTCTCCCCCTCGCGGGGGAGAGGGAATGAGAGATCAGTGATGGTGGCCGTGATCGCCGTGGGCGTGGCCGTGCTCGATCTCTTCCTGCGTGGCGGCGCGCACGTCCTTGACCTTGACGCTGATCTTCAGGTGCTGGCCCGCCAGCGGATGGTTGCCGTCCAGGTGCACGGTGTCGCCCTTGATCTTCACGACGGTGAAGACGTGGAATCCGTCATCCGCGGCCGGTTCCTCCTCGCCCTCCTTGGCCTGGCGGATCTGCAGCTGGCCGCCGACCTTCACGCCGGGCGGGAAGTCCTTCTTGGGGATGGTGATCAGCAGGCTTTCGTCGCGCTCGCCGAAGCCGGTCTCTGGCGTCAGTTCGATGGTGGTGGCGAAGCCCTTTTCCTGACCTTCCAGCGCGGTCTCGATGGCCGGCAGCGTGTTGCCGTAGCCGCCGATCAGCAGCGCCATCGGCTCGTCGGTCTTCTCGATGACCTGGCCGAGCTTGTTGGCGACCTTCAGCTCGACGGTGGCGATGGTGTCCTTGGTGATCTTCATGGGGTGTCGTTTCTCGTTGGGGCTTCTCGTGGAAGCGGTTGAAGCGTCGGCGGGGCAGGGGCCTGCGGCGGCCGCCGTCGTCGCGGTCACGCCGGACGCGGTGGGCGCTGCGCGGTCTTGGGACGGAACGCGGCGCAGACCGCGTCGCGGGTTTCCAGATAGGGGCCGCCGAGCAGATCGATGCAGTAGGGCACCGCGGCGAAGATGCCGCTGGCCGCGGCGTGGCCGGCCAGCGTCTCCGCGATTGCCTTGGGCTGACCTGGCAGGTTGATGATCAGCGCGCGGCCGCGGATCACCGCGACCTGCCGGGAGAGGATGGCCGTGGGCACGAAGTGCAGCGAGATCTGCCGCATCTGCTCGCCGAAGCCCGGCATCACCCGGTCGGCGACGTCCATCGTCGCCTCGGGCGTGACGTCGCGGATCGCGGGGCCGGTGCCGCCGGTGGTCAGCACCAGGTCGCAGGCGGCCTCGTCGACCAGGTCCCGCAGCGTGGCGGCGATCTGCTCGCGCTCGTCGGGGATCAGCCGCGGCTGGAACTCGATCGGATTGATCAGCGCGGAGCGCAGCCAGTCCTGCAGCGCGGGCAGGCCCTTGTCCTCGTAGACGCCGCTGGAGGCGCGGTCGCTGATCGAGACGATGCCGATCCGCACCGGCTCGGGCGGGGGCAGCGCGGCGGCGTCGACCGGGGCGGCGTCACTCATCGTCGCTCTCGTCGTCACCATCGTCCGCGGCGTCTTCGTCGCGCGACCCGCCCTTGGCGGCCAGCAGGTGCGCCTTGATGAACTGGAACAGCTCGCGCCAGGCGCGGCCGTTGCGCTGCTCGACCGCCTGCGCGCGGTCCTTGCGGGCGGCGCGGATCAGGCTGCGCAGTTGCTGCACGTCGACCGCTTCGAAGCTGTCGATGAAGCCCTGCAGCGCGTTGTCGTCCTCGACGAGGCGGTCGCGCCAGCGCTCGGCCTGGTGCAGCTCGAGCGAATCCTGCGCGCGACCAAGCTTGAACTCGGCCACGGCCTCGCGGATCGGCGCTGGATCGACCTGGCGCATCAGCTTGCCGATCAGCTGCAGATGGCGCTTCTTGCCGCTGCGGGCGGTGCCGGCCACGATGCGGCGGCCTTCCTTGATCGCGTCCATCAGCGCCTCGGGCAGGTCGAGCGCGGCCACGCGCTTCTCGGGCAGCGTCAGCAGTTCGGCGCCCAGCGCCTGCAGCGCGTCCATGTCGCGCTTGAGCTGGCTCTTGCTGGGGCGGTCGTCTTCGAAGTCGTCGAAGTCCGCGCGGTCGTCGTGGTCGTCGTGATCGGGGTGCATGGGGGAAGAAAGCGAGAAGCCCCGACCGGAAGGGGCGGGGCACAGCGCCCGTATGATAGTCGCCACCCCGCCGCGGCCTCGGATCTCCCCAGGCCGCGCTGCTTTCACAGAGACCGCATTCATGAGTCAAGCCGAGCAAGGATTCGCCTACAGCCAGGACCATTTCCGCCAGTTGATCGAGGACGTCCTGGCCGAGGCCAAGCGCCTGGGCGCCAGCGACGCCGGCGCGGAAGTGTCCGAGGGCAGCGGCATGTCGGTGTCCGTGCGGCGCGGCGCGCTGGAGAACGTCGAGCGCAACCGCGACAAGTCGCTGGGCATCTCGGTCTACCTGGGCCAGCGCAGAGGCAACGCCAGCACCTCGGACTTCTCGCCGCAGGCGCTGCGCGACACCGTGCGCGCCGCCTACGACATCGCCCGCTTCACCGCCGAGGACGAGTTCGCCGGCCTGCCTGACGAGCAGGACCTGTCGCTGGACGAAGCCGCGCGGCCGTCGCTGGACCTGTTCCATCCCTGGGCGATCACCGCCGAGCAGGCGGCCGAGCTGGCGCTGCGCTGCGAGGACGCGGCGCTGAAGACCGACCCGCGCATCACCAATTCGGAAGGCGCGGCGGTGTCGGCGCAGCAGTCGCACTTCTTCTCGGGCAACTCGCGCGGCTTCCGCGGCGGTTATGCGAGTTCGCGGCATTCGGTGTCGGTGGCGCCGATCGCCGGCCGCGGCGCCGGCATGGAGCGCGACGCCTGGTACAGCTCGATGCGCGACGCGGCCGAGCTGTCGTCGCCCGAATCGATCGGCCGCTATGCCGCCGAGCGCGCGCTGGCCCGCCTCAAGGGCCGCAAGGTCAGAACGGCGAGCGTGCCGGTGCTGTTCGAGGCGCCGGTCGCCGCCGGCCTGCTGGGCGCGCTGGTGCAGGCCACCAGCGGCGGCGCGCTGTACCGCCGCGCGAGCTTCCTGCTCGACAGCCTGGATCAGCAAGTCCTGGCACCGCACGTGGAGGTGGTCGAGGACCCGCATGTGCTCAAGGGCAAGGGCAGCTCGCCCTTCGACGACGAAGGCGTGACGACCAAGGCCCGCACCGTGGTCGAGGCCGGCGTGCTCAAGGGCTACTTCCTGTCGACCTACTCGGCGCGCAAGCTGGGCATGCGCACGACCGGGCACGCCGGCGGCTCCCACAACCTGACGATGCGCAGCAAGGCCACCGCGCCCGGCGACGACCTGCCGACGATGCTGCGCCGGCTGGGCACCGGCCTGTTCGTGACCGAGCTGATGGGGCAGGGCGTCAATTACGTGACCGGCGACTATTCGCGCGGCGCGAGCGGCTACTGGGTCGAGAACGGCGTGATCGCGCATCCGGTCCACGAGATCACCATCGCCGGCAACGTCAAGGAGATGTTCCAGCAGATCGTCGGCATCGGCGCGGATACCTACACGCTGGGCAGCAAGACGGTGGGATCGATCCTGATCGAGCGCATGAAGCTGGCCGGCGCCTGAACGGCCCGGGCTGCTCCGTTTTCCGATGAAGCGGCGCCTCGGCGCCGCTTCTGTTTTTTCGCGCCGCCGTCCTGGGCGCCCCCCGGGCTTGTCAGGTTGACGCCAGCCCGGCGGTGGTTAATCCTGCGTGCGCCCAAGGCCGCCCCGGGAGGGTGGTCCATACCAACGAAAGCAGCGAAACAGGAGACTTCATGGAGCGTCGTTCCTTCGTCAAGAATGCCGGCCTGGCCGGCGTGCTGGCCGCCGGTGCGGCCCCGGCCATCGTGCATGCGCAGGCCAACATCCGCTGGCGCATGGCTTCGAGCTTCCCCAAGCAGCTCGACACGATCTACGGCGGCGGCGAGGTCTTCGCCAAGAAGGTCAGCGAGCTCAGCGGCGGCAAGTTCCAGATCAGCGTGCATGCGGGCGGCGAACTGATGCCGGCCTTCGGCGTCGTCGACGGCGTGCAGAACGCGACGGTGGAGATCGCGCACACGGTGCCGTACTACTTCTTCGGCAAGGACGAGACCTTCGCGATCGGCGCGTCGATCCCGTTCGGGCTGAACTCGCGGCAGATGACCGCGTGGACCTTCCACGGCAATGGCCTGAAGCTGATGCGCGAGTTCTACCGGAACTACAACATCATCAACTTCCCCGGCGGCAACACCGGCGCGCAGATGGCGGGCTGGTATCGCAAGGAGATCAAGTCGGCGGCCGACTTCAAGGGCCTCAAGTTCCGCATCGGTGGCTTCGCCGGCCGGGTGATCGAGCGCATGGGCGGCGTGCCGCAGAACCTGCCGGGCGGCGAGCTCTATTCGGCGCTGGAGAAAGGCACGATTGATGCGGCCGAGTGGGTGGGACCGTATGACGACCTGAAGCTGGGCTTCAACAAGGTCGCGCCGTTCTACTACTACCCCGGTTGGTGGGAAGGCGGCCCGCAGGTCGACTTCTACATCAACACCAAGGCCTACGAGGGCCTGTCGGCGGAGTACAAGGCGATCGTCGAGGCGGCCTCGGCCTACACCCATGTGGACATGCAGGCCAAGTACGACGTGCTGAACCCGCAGGCGCTCAAGCAGCTGGTGGCGGCCAAGACCAAGCTGATGCGCTTCCCGAAGGATGCGATGGACCTGGCGTTCAAGGAGTCGATGGCGCTGTACAGCGAGCTGTCGGCGAAGAACCCGAACTGGAAGAAGGTGTACGAGGATTACGCCAACTTCCGGCGCGACCAGAACCTGTGGTTCCGCTTCGCGGAAGCGGGCTTCGACGACTTCATGCAGTCGCAGCGGTTCTGAGCGAGCTCAGGCCTGATTGAAGCGAGCCGTGTCCGGGAGGGCACGGCTTGTTGGCTTTTGGAGGGGCGTGTTGCTGACCAGCCGGAAGCGAGGCATCGCGGGTGGCCGGATCTAGTCGTCAGCTTCGTCCCGAATCCGCGTTTTGCTTGGCCGCGCGCACCATCGCGCGATAGTCCATCAGTCTTCGAACTAGATCCTCGTCCCGAGCGTAAAAGACCTCAGGGCAGGGGGTGGTGGGACGAACGGCGTTGACGATCAACTGCCCAAGGCGTAGGTCAGGTGACTCTTCCCAAGCGGCTCGCAACGCTGACAGGATCTCGTCGATTCGGGCGGGATTTCGCATGGGGCAAAGCCTACTCCAAGCAGCCGTCCGACTGGCCCCAAGTCGATTCATTGAAAAGAGAGACAGCCTCGGCCGCGGCGCTCAACTGCGGCGGCCGGCCACGCCCATCGGCCCGTTCATTTGATGCGGCGGTCGTAGTGCCATGCTCGCAGCTTGCTGGCCGTGATGTCCTTGATCGCTGGATGGATCGGATTGATGAGCACGTTCGATTCTTCGGGAACGATCACCGACGGCACCACCAGGAGCGGTGATTCGCCTTGCGTCAGCCATGCGTCCCCGATGTCCAGCGAAACCCGCCCCTCGGGAATAGCGCTCCAACCCGGGTTCAGGTCTTCCGCCCGAAGAACGGACTTGCAGGCCCACACCTCCTCCGGCACGTCGATCCGAATGAGATAGCGATTGAGCGGGAGCGAGCCATCTTGCAGATGCACGACAGTTTCCAGGCAGGACAGGGAGGCGGTGACCGAGGTGTAGACAACCGGACGCCCAGCACGATTCCAACGGCCGCCCGAGATTTCCGCGCCCTTGCCGCTGAGGTCCTCGGCCAGGTACTCGCGGGTGTCCGTCGCGATCCGCCAGAGCTGGATGCTCACGCGTAGGCTCCACTCTGCATGCGCGCGATCAGGTTGGACACCAACTGCTGACCTTCCGCGGTATCCATGAAATCAGCGGGCTTCCTGCCTCCCAACGCCGGCAGCGGACGATCCAGCCACGTCGCGGTCCAGGCGGGTGCATCGAAGTCCGTCGGGTCGCCGGACTCCTCGACCATCGCCTGCACCTGGCCGACCAGGCGCGCCATGCCGATGACCTTCGAGCTTTCGTCCGGCGAGAGCAGCTTGTTCTCGCGAGCCTTGCGCTCAACGGTCGCACGCGCCAATCCGAGCGTGCCCAGAAACTTCTCCTTCGGCATCGCCATCTGCTTCGCGAGGTCTTCTACGACGCAGGGATGGATGCCCTGCTTGACGATGACGACCCGTTCCATGGGCTCGGCGTAGAACAGGATCCGGTAGGTCTCGGCGTTCAGATGTTCCGTGCAGGCGAACGCCAATACCTTCCTGGTCGATGTGAGCCGTCCGCTCTGGGTGAGCGCCTTGGATGAGGTCTTCATTGCTTGGCGTGCTGCTGAAATCGACTTGGCCATGATGCGCTCCTTCGAGCGCTCAGTATTGCTCATTTGAGCGGGCGATGCATCCATGGCGGAGCCCGGTGGGAATGGCCAGCTAATTCCAGGGGGCGCGGAGCGGGGTAGGGAAGGGCTTGCTCGCATGAAGCAAGTGTTCTCCCTTCACCGATGGCGAGCCATCCGTCAAAGCTGCGCTGATGACGTCATGGGCGACGTGAGCGAGTGGGGCCGCCGACTGGAATCAGTGGGGATATGTCCACAGCACTTGCCGCGCGCGTCCCCTCAATCCGCCCCAGTCCTTCGCCCCAACACCTCCTGGATCGTCCGCGTCAGCGCCCCCAGCTCGATCGGCTTGGCGACATACCCCTGGAACCCCGCCGCCAGTCCCTCCTGCCGGTCCGCGACCATCGCGAAGGCCGTCAGCGCCAGCGCCGGCAACTCCTCCGCGCTGCCGCCCGGCAGCTGCCTCACCGCCCGGATCAGCGAGCGGCCATCCATCTCCGGCATGCCGATGTCGGACACCAGCAGGTCGAAGCGCTCGCCGTCCGTCAGGCGCGACAGCACCTCCGCCGCGCTGCCCGCGACGCTGACCTTCGCGCCCAGCCGGCTCAGCGCCACCTGGCCCACTTCGCGCGCGTCCTCCTCGTCATCGACCAGCAGCACCCGCACGCCCGACAGCGTCTCCTCCGACAGCTCCACCGGCGCCGCGCTCGGCGGTGGCGGCAGGGCCTGGTCGGCCAGCATCGGCAGGCGCAGCTCGAAGCAGGCGCCGCCGCCCGGGCCGGGACTGGCGGCGCTGATGCGGCCCTTGTGCAATTGCGCGATGGCGCGCGCGATCGCCAGGCCCAGGCCGAGGCCGCCGACCTTGCGTGTCGACGAGCCGTCCTCCTGCCGCAGCCGGTCGAAGACATAGGGCAGGAATTCCGGCGAGATGCCGCGCCCGGTGTCCTGCACGCGCAGCAGCGCCTCGCCGTCCGCGACCTCGACCTGCACGTCCACGCGTCCGCCGCCGTCGGTGAACTTGATCGCGTTGCCGATCAGGTTGGTCAGCACCTGCGCCAGCCGCTGCGCGTCGCCGGCGATCCACACCGGCTCGGGCGCGGCGCAGTTCAGCGCGACGCCCTTGCCCTGCGCCTCGTGCAGCGCGCCCAGCACCGACTCCGAGGCCAGCGCCGACAGGTCCAGCGGCGCCGTCTGCAGCACCAGCTTGCCGGCGGCCACCGCGCTCATGTCGAGCAGGTCGTTGATCATCCGGCCCTGCAGCTGCGCATTGCGCCGGATCACCGCCGCGGCCTTGCCCAGCATCGGATGCGCGTCCGAGAAATTAGACAGGATGTCCGCCCAGCCGGTGATCGCGCTCAGCGGCGAGCGCAGCTCGTGCGACAGCACCGCCAGGAACTGGTCCTTGAGCTCGTTGGCCCGCTCCGCCTCTTCCTTGCCCTGGCGCAGCGCCTGCTGCGCCTCGTAGGCCGGCGTGGAGTCGCGGATGATCTTCGAGAACCCGGTCAGCGCGCCCGACGCGCTGAACAGCGGCGTCACCACGCCCTCGGCGCGCAGCCGCGTGCCGTCCTGGCGCATCAGCCAGCGGTCATCCCGGGCCGCGCCCTGCGTCAGCGCGAGCGCCAGTTCGTTCTCGAGCACGTCGGCGGCGCGGTCCTCCGGCGTCAGCAGGATCTCCGCCGACATGCCCCGCACCGCCTCCAGCGCATGGCCGAAGATCGTGCCGGCGGCGCGGTTCCAGTCGCGGATCCGGCCCTCGGCGTCGAGCAGGATGACCGCATGGTCCTGCAGCGAATCCACCACCCGCGCATATAGCGCGTCGGCCTCGCGCAGCTGCGCCTCGACCTGCCGCTGCGCGTCGCGCTGGCGCACCTCGCGCAGCGCGCGGTCGATGGCCACCGGCAACCGCGCCAGCCGGCCCTTCATCACGTAGTCGGTGGCGCCGCGCTTGAGCAGCTCCACCGTGTTCTCCTCGCCGATCACGCCCGACACGAAGATGAAGGGCGTGCCCGGCACCAGCCGCTGCGCCAGCGCCAGCGCCTCCGCGCCGGTGAAGCCCGGCAGCTGGTAGTCCGACAGGATCAGGTCGAAGCGCTGCGTCTCCAGCGCGCCCAGCAGTCCCGGCTCGTCCTTCACCCAGGTCACGCGCGCCCGCGGATGCGTGGTCTCCAGCGAGGCCAGCAGCAGCTCCGCGTCGAAGGTGGAATCCTCCAGCAGCAGGATCTCCAGCGGCGGCGCGTCAGCCGAGACGGCGGATGCGGCGCTGGTCGGCGCGCCGGGCGGGGGAAGGGGCGCGGAATCTGCCATCGGTTCATTCATAACGCCGCGCGGCGCGCAGCGAGCCCGGTGGCGGCTCGTTCAGCACCGCCCAGAACACGCCCAGGTCGGCGATCGCGGCGACGAACTGCTTGAAGTCCACCGGCTTGACCACGTAGGCATTCACCCCCAGCGCATAGCTCTGCACCACGTCCGACTCCGTCTGCGACGAGGTCAGCATCACCACCGGGATGCTCTTGAGCGCCTCGGTGGCGCGCACCGCCTTGAGCACCTCCAGCCCGTTGACCTTGGGCAGTTTCAGGTCGAGCAGGATGACCGCCGGATTGCCCTCCGCGCGGTCGGCATGGGCGCCTTCGCGGTTGAGGTAGTCCAGCGCCTCGGCGCCGTCGCGCACGATGATCACCTCGTTGGCGAGCTGGCTGCGTTCGAGCGCGACCAGCGTCAGCTCGAGGTCGCGGGCGTCGTCTTCGACAAGCAGGATGGGCTTGAGCATGGCGTTCGGCTTCAGGAATCAGGAGAGAGGGAATCGGCGGCGCGAGGCGCCCCTGCGCCGCCGGGGGACAGTGATCCGTGGGTGTCGGTGTTGGTCTCGGCCGCCGCGTCGCCCTCGGGCGCCTGGGCCTCCTGCATCGCGCGCGTGGGCAGGGTGAAGCTGAAGCGGGCGCCGCGCTCGGGCTCGCCCCAGGCGTCGACCTGGCCGCCATGGCGCTCGACGATGCGCCGCACGCTGGCCAGGCCGATGCCGGTGCCCTCGAAGCTCTCGCTCTGGTGCAGCCGCTGGAACACGCCGAACAGCTTGCCCACGTACTTCATCTGGAAGCCCACGCCGTTGTCGGCGATGCTCAGGCCCACGCCGGTCTCGTCCTCGACGGCGCTGATCTCGATGCGCGCGACCTCGCGCGGACGCGTGTACTTCACCGCGTTGGCCACCAGGTTGCGCACGGCCACCTGCAGCAGCACCGGGTCGCCCCACAGCCGCGGCAGCGGCCGCTGGATCACCCAGTCGATGCGGCGGTCCTTGTTCATCGCGTTCTGCTCGGCCACCAGGTCGTCGATCAGGGGACCGGTGTGGATGGACGCATGCTTGATCGCCGAGCGTCCCATCCGCGAGAAGTCCAGCAGCGCGTCCACCAGCTGACCGGCATGGGCGGAGGCCTCCTTCACATGCGCGAGGTAGCGCTGCGAGCGGGCCGACAGCCCCTGGCCCTCCATCTCCAGCACCAGGTCGACGAAGCCCGCGATGTGGCGCATCGGCGCGCGCAGGTCATGCGACACGGTGTAGGAGAAGGCTTCCAGCTCCTTGTTCACGCGGCCGAGCTCCATGGCCACCTCGGCCATCTCCTCGGCGCGGCGCAGCACCACGCCGATCAGCGCCTGCCGCAGCTCCTGCACCGCATGGACCTCGCCCGAGGTCCAGGGCAGGGAGCGGCCGCCGACCTGCTCCTTCCAGCTCGAGAAGCTGCGGCGCGGATGCAGCCGCGTGTCGCGCTCCGTCGTGGGTGTCTTGTGCGGATTGCCGGCCCACACCACGGTCTGCACGATCTCGGGACGGAACCAGACGATGTGGTGGCGATGCAGCCGGGAGATCGAGATCGCCAGCACGCCCGCGGTGCCGGCCAGCGCCGCGGCCAGCGACGGCGGCGCGTCCAGCGCCAGGCGGTCGCTGTGCCAGACCGGGTCGGCGCGATTGGCCAGCCACTGGCCCAGCGTCAGCAGCGTCTCGCGGTCCGGTGTCTCGCCCACCGACCAGCAGCTGTCGTTCAGGATCACCGCCGCGCCGCAGGCCCGGCCCAGTCGCAGCAGCGGCCCCGGCTCCTCCACCAGGCGCTGCAGCGTCGCGTCGCTGTCCGCCAGGTGCGCGACGATCGCCAGCGTCAGCTGGCGCAGGCGCAGCTGCTCGGTGACCTGCTCGTTCTCTTCCTTCGCCTCGATCTGCAGCGACAGCAGCTGCCCCAGGTGCTCACAGGCCATGCGCGTCTGCCAGGACAGCTGGCGCGGCGCGTGGTCGTGGCAGGACACCAGCCCCCACAGCTGTCCGCGCACGATGATGGACACCGACATCGACGCCAGCGTCCGCATGTTGCGCATGTATTCGAGGTGGACCGGCGACACGCTGCGCAGCGCGGCCTGGGACAAGTCCAGCGCCGTCCCGTCGCGGCCGTCGACGAAGCGCACCGGCACCGGCTCGTAATGGGCGTCGGCGATCAGGCGGATGTGGTTGAGGCGGTACAGCTCGCGCGCCTGCGGCGGGATGTCCGAGGCCGGGAAGCGATGGCCGGCATAGGCGTCGTAGCCGCCGTCGAGCGCCTCGGCGAGCACCTCGCCATGGCCCTCGGCATCGAAGCGGTAGGCCAGGCAGCGGCCGAAGCCGGTCAGGCGCTTCATCTCCGCGACCACCACCCGGCACAGCTCGTCCACCGCGGCGGTGCGCTGCATCATCGGCACCAGGTGCCGGGCCAGGCTGTAGATCGGCGCCCGGTTGCCGCTCTCCTCGACGTCGGCCTCCAGCTCGAAATAACCGCGCTCGCCGAGCCGATGGCCCGACACATGCAAGCGACGCCCCCCGATCACCAGCGTGCCGCAGGACACCGGGCCCTCGCCGTCGATCCACGCATGGCGGGCCGCGCGTACCGGATCGAGCACGCCCTCGATGCGCGCCGGCAGCAGGTCGCCCGACTCCGGCAGCAGCGTGCGCCAGTTCTCGCTGTAGGCGACCAGCGCGCCATCGCGCCAGTCCACCGCGACCAGCCAGCCGTGGGGCTGGATCGCGCCGGGGATGCGGATCGGCTCATTGGCGCACTGCGCGATCTGGCGGTCCATCGACGTCGGCGACGGCCCCTGGCTCATGGTGGCGACGTCCCCGTTCATTGCGGGGTTGCGACCGAGGTGGCCGCGGCGGTCGAGACGAATGACATCGACGGAGCGGTCGATGCGACCGGCAGGTCCGGCGCCCCGGCGCCCACCGACGCGAAGGTCTCGATCAGCGCCTGGAAGGTCTGGACGGCCGCGCGGCAGGCGGCGTTGCGATCTGTCTCCTCGGCGCCGGCCTGCGCATCGGCGAGCTGTCGGAACTCGCGCCACATCGCGCCGGTGCGCTCGCCGAAGCCGTGGAAATAGGCGGCGCCGCGCTCCGGGGTCAGGCCGTGCCGCGCGAGCAGCATCGGCGTCAGCACCTGGCCGCCCAGCGCCGAGCCCTCCAGCACGTACAGCGAGCCGAAGGCGGCGGCCGGGCTGTCCAGTCGCAGCCGGTGCTGCGAGGCCCGGGCCGCGGCGCGCATCGTGTCGTCGTGGGGGAGCGCGAGCACGGCCAGGTCGTGCGCGGCGAACGGGGCGCGCCGGCGCGCGTCGAACCACGGCCGCAGCGACTCGGGCAGCGCGTGGCGCACGCGCTGTTCCCAGAGCTGAAGGAATTCATGGAAGCCGCGCAGGATCCGACCGTAGCGTGCGAGCGGCATCGGCGCCCCGAGCCGGAGCAGCGCCTCGATCTCGTCGTGCAGGGGGGCGGTGCAGCGGCGCAGGCGGGGCAGCAACTCGGTGGAAATGGGAGCGTCGGTCGTCGTCATGGAACTCGGCGGGCGGTCGGGCGCGCGGACGGCGGGGGCGGCGCGAGGGCCGGACCCGGTCGCCAAGGCGCGGATTATGGTCAGAAAGGCGCAGGGCAAAGATCCGTCCCGACCCGGGGTGGAATCGCCGTCCCCCCATTCCGGTGGCAGCCTGAAGCGTCGTTCGTTCCTCGGCACGCCGAAGATGGCGAGGGCACGGGAATTGCCAACAGAGGGCCATGCCTGCCCGTCGAGCGCCGCTGGCGCGCATGTACGGGAACTTCTCCGTGGACCTCTTGCCGCAGGGTTTGCCATGCAACCGTACGCCGTCATCGTCGACGACAACCTCGAATCCAGCGAGACGCTGGCCATCCTTCTGGAGCTGGAGGGCTACACCGCCGCCACCGCCGCGACCCTGGCCGAGGCGCGCGCCCGCATTGCCGCGCGGCGGCCGGACGCGCTGATCCTGGACCGGGCACTGCCGGACGGGCAGGGCATGGACTTCGTCAGCGAGGCGCTCAGCGGTGGTCCGATGACGATCGTCATGCTGACCGGTACCTCGGATCCGGGCGATGCCGCCGAGGCGATCCGGCGCGGCGCCAGCGCCTACCTGGTCAAGCCCGCCACCATCCAGCAGCTCAAGGCGGTGCTGGACGAGGCGCAGCAGGGCGTGCGTCAGGCTGCCTGAACCTGGCGCGACGCCGTCTGGGAAGGCCTCGGTGCGGGGCCGTCGCAGGACGGTGACGTGTCGGGGTATGGGGGAGGGGTTTTCGCGGCCTGCCGGGAAAATCTCTCCCCCATGCTGGCGCAGAGAGATGGCAGGAAGGTAGCGCTTCAGCAAGCACCGAGCGCCGTGGGGAGTGAGAAGACCCTCACCCCTCCCTCTCCCGCAAGCGGGAGAGGGTGAAACTCCCCCCGTCCTCTCGCACGCACAAGGGGCACATTCATCCCCTCGCCCCCAGAGGGGGAGAGGGTTAGGGTGAGGGGGTTCCCCCTCGTTCGACGTGTCAACGGAAATCGTCGAGCTGGATCCCGTGCCGGTGCAGCTTGTCGTACAGCGTCTTGCGCGGCGTTCCCAGCAGTTCCATCGCCGCCGGCACCTTGCCGCCGGAGCGGCGCAGCGCCTGCTCGATCAGCGCCTTCTCGACCATCTCCATCTGGCGCGCCAGCGCCAGGTTGGGCACCGCCTGGATCGCGGCGGTGGAGTCCAGGTCGTCCAGCGCGAGCACGAAGCGGTCGGCCGCGTTGCGGATCTCCCGCACGTTGCCGGGCCAGTCGTGGGCCATCAGCTCGCGCAGCTTGTCCGGCGTGAGCTCGGGCGCCTCGCGCTCATAGCGCTTGCAGGCCTGCGCGACGAAGTGCTCGAACAGCAGCGGGATGTCCTCGCGGCGCTCGCGCAGCGGCGGCAGCACCAGCGTGGCGATGTTGAGCCGGTAGTAGAGGTCGCTGCGGAACTGCCCGCGCTCGCCCATTTCCTTGAGGTCGGCCTTGCTCGCGGCGATGAAGCGCACGTTGATGACCTGCTCCTCGTTGGAGCCCAGCCGCTCGACGCGGCGCTCCTGCAGCACGCGTAGCAGCTTGATCTGCAGTGGCACCGGCATGGTCTCGATCTCGTCGAGCAGCAGGGTGCCGCCGTTGGCATGCTCGATCTTGCCGATGCGGCGCTTGCCGGCCGAGGTGAACGCGCCCGACTCGTGGCCGAACAGCTCGCTCTCGAACAGCGCCTCGGGCAGGCCGCCGCAGTTGATGGCGACGAAGTGCCGGTCGCGGCGCGGGCTCTGGTCGTGCAGGCAGCGCGCGACGAGCTCCTTGCCGGTGCCGGTCTCGCCCAGGATCATCACGTCGGCCGAGGTGGAGGCCAGGTTCAGCACCTGGCGCCGCAGCTGCTGCATCGCCGGGGACTTGCCCAGCAGCGCCGCCTCGATGCCGCTGGCGGCCGAGAGCTGCGCGCGCAGTTCGTCCGCGGAGTGGCGCAGCATCCGCAGGTCCAGCGCACGGCGCGCGGTGTCCAGCAGCCGCTCCGGCGCGAAGGGCTTCTCGATGAAGTCGTAGGCGCCGTTGCGCATCGCCTGCACGGCCATGTTCACGTCGCCGTGCGCGGTGATCAGGATCACCGGGATCTGGGGATCGGTCGCCTGGACGTGCGCCAGCAGCGCGCGGCCATCCATGCCGGGCAGCCGCACGTCGGTGATCACGATCACCTGCGCGCCGGGCTGCACGTGCGGCAGCGCCTCCTCGGCCGAGCGGCAGGGCACGACGCTCAGCCCCTCGAGCTCCAGCGTCTGGGTCAGGCTGACCCGCACCGGCAGGTCGTCCTCGACGAACACGACCTTGTAGCCCTCAAACATACTGACCCTCCTCGGCCTGCCAGGTGTCGACCTCCAGGTCGAATTCGAAAATCATGCCCTGGTCCAGCCGGTGCGCCCGCAGCGCGCCGCCGAACTCGTGGACGATCTTGGACGAGATCACCAGTCCCAGCCCCAGGCCTTCGCCGGCGGGCTTGGTGGTGAAGAACGGCTCGAACAGCCGCGGCAGCAGCGCCTCGCTCAAGCCCGGCCCGCTGTCCTGCACCTGCACGAGCACGCGCCGGCCTTCGTCCGCCGGCACCGCCGCCACGCGCAGCCGGCGCGGGTCCTCGGGGCCGTCGGGCGGCGGCTCCGACGCGATCGCGTCGATGCCGTTGCCCAGCAGATTCACCAGCACCTGCTCGAGCCGGTTGGACTCGGCGCTGACGCGCAGCCCCGGCGGCACGTCGACCTCCACCGCCAGGTCCAGCGCGCGGGTGCGGTGTTCCAGCAGCAGCCGCGCGTTGTTCACGCAGGCCAGCAGCGACACGGCCGTGCGCGCCGGCTCCGCCTTGCGGGCGAAGCTCTTGAGCTGGCGGGTGATTTGTCCCATGCGCTCGACCATGTCGTCCATCGTCTGCAGGTTGTCCGCGACCGCTTGCAGGCGGCCGGCCTCCAGCAGCCGTTGCGAATTCCGTGCCAGCGCGCGCAAGGCCGTCAGCGGCTGGTTGACCTCATGCGACAAACCGGCCGACATCTGCCCCAGCACCGCGAGTTTGCTGGTCTGCAGCAGCTCGCCCTCGGCCTGTCTGCGCTGGGCGATCTGGTCGAGCAGTTCCTCGTTGATCTGGCGGAGTTCCGCCGTGCGTTCGTCGACGATTCTTTCCAGCTGCGCGTGCGCGTTCTGCAATTCGGTCTTGGCCTGGAAGAGTTGTCGCAGCGCGCGCCGGCGCGACGCGAGGTACAGCAGCAGCATCCCGATCGCCGCGCCGAAGGCCGCGCCGCTCCAGGCCGCCAGCCGCGCCTGGCGCCGCACCTCGGACAGGTCGGACAGCGCCAGCAGCCGCAGGCCCAGCGGCAACAGCTGGCGCTCCTGCGCCAGCAGCGTCGTGCTGGCCGGCGCCGGCGCGCGCACCAGCAGGCTGTTGTAGGCCTCCAGCGCGCCGGGCAGGCCCAGGTCCGGACCAACGCGCGGATAACGCGCGCTGGCCTGCAGCCGGTCGCGCTCGGACGCGTCGGCGCGGTTGAGCACCGCGTAGCGCCATTCCTCCACCGAGCTCATGATCACCACGCCCTGGTCGTCGGAGACCAGGATGCGCTCCCCCTGCGAACGCAGGCCCAGGTCGACCCAGGTGGATTCCAGCGGCGCCAGGTTGAGCTTGACCACGATCACGCCCTGCAGCTGCTGGTGGCGGCGCAGCGGATGCAGCAGGAAGAAGTTGGTCGAGCCGCTCAGCCCCGCCTGGCCGGCGTCGGAGGCGAAGAAGTGGTGGCGGTCCTGCTCGATGGCCTGCTGCAGGCGCAGCGGCGGGGTCAGCGGCTCGCTGGAGGCGAGCACGCGGCCCTCGGGATCGGCGACGAAGATCTGGGTCGTGCCCGCGCGCACGTTGACCCGCGCCAGCGCCAGGCTGGCCGACTTGCGCAGGGCCTCGTCGTCGGGATGCTCGACCAGCCGGGTGACGTCCCCGTCGATGGCCAGCAGGCTGGGCAGGTAGGCATGGCGGCCCAGCTCGGTCTGCAGGTTGGACGCGTAGAGCTCCAGCCGCTCGGTGGCCAGGGCGCTGAGCTGGTCGAGGCTGGCGCGCTCGCTGAGGCGGTGGCCCAGCAGCAGCCCCAGCAGCATCAGCACGCCGGTCAGGTAGAGGTAGAAGGTCGGCCGGCCCAGGAAGTACGCCAGCCGCTGGCGGGCGGAGGAGGTGGCGAAGGAGGAGGTGACGACCGGTTCCATGGGAGACGAAAAATCGCCGTCCAGTGTGCCCAAGTTGGCGCGCGCCTTGCACCCGGCGTACCGGCTTTTTTGCGACTGGCGAGGATTCGCCCGGCTGGCTAGGCGGTTTGTGCGGATTTCCGCACTTCGTTGCGTCGCCGAGACTGGGGAGACATGCCCGGCGGGTGCGCATGGTGGCGCCCGCGTCGGTGAATACCCTTGAAACGGACGGATTGGCACGCGGGTTGCACCCGCAAGCGCCGTCACGCGGCGCGAGCCGTGTCCAACAACATGCTGGGGCCTTATGGAGATACTTTTTCAGCAGATCATCAACGGGCTGGTGCTCGGGAGCATGTATGCCCTCGTCGCGCTGGGCTACACGATGGTTTACGGGATCATCAACCTCATCAACTTCGCGCACGGCGAGGTGCTGATGGCAGGCGCCCTGGTGAGCTGGACCGTCGTCACGGCGCTGGCTGGCCTGGGCCTGCCGGGCTGGCTGCTGATGATCATCGCGCTGGCCTGCGCGATCGTCGTCTGCACGCTGCTCAACTTCGCGATCGAGAAGATCGCCTACCGACCGCTGCGCAACGCCCCCAGACTCGCGCCGCTGATCACCGCCATGGGCATGTCGCTGCTGCTGCAGACGCTGGCCATGATCATCTGGAAGCCGAACCCCAAGCCCTTCCCGCAGCTGCTGCCCACCGACCCGATCCAGATCGGCGGCGCGGTGATCACGGTGACGCAGGTGCTGATCCTGGTCACCACGGTCGTGATCCTGGGCGGCCTGCTGTTCCTGGTGAACCACACCAAGATGGGACGCGCGATGCGCGCCACCGCCGAGAACCCGCGCGTGGCCGCGCTGATGGGCGTCAAGCCTGACGCGGTCATCTCGCTGACCTTCATCATCGGCGCCGCGCTGGCCGCGGTGGCCGGCCTGATGTGGGCCGCCAACTACGGCACCGTGCAGCACTCGATGGGCTTCATGCCCGGCCTGAAGGCCTTCACCGCCGCGGTGCTGGGCGGCATCGGCAACCTCGCCGGCGCGATGGTCGGCGGCGTGCTGCTCGGCCTGATCGAGGCCATCGGCGCCGGTTACCTCGGCGACCTGACCGGCGGCGTGCTGGGCAGCCATTACGCCGACATCTTCGCCTTCATCGCGCTGATCCTGGTGCTGACGCTGCGTCCGTCGGGCCTGCTGGGCGAACGCGTCGCCGATCGCGCCTGAGGAGCCACACATGCACAACAAATCCAAGCTGATCACCTTCCTGATCGCCGGCGTGCTGCTGCTGGTGCTGCCGCTGTTCGCGCAGTCCTTCGGCAATGGCCCGGTGCGCATCATCGACCTGGCGCTGCTGTACGTGCTGCTGGCGCTGGGCCTGAACATCGTCGTGGGCTACGCCGGCCTGCTGGACCTGGGCTACGTCGCGTTCTACGCGGTGGGCGCGTATCTCTTCGCGCTGCTCAACAGCCCGCACCTGGCGGAGAACTTCGAGCACATCGCCGCCGCCTTCCCCAACGGGCTGCACCTGCCGCTGCTGCTGGCCATCGCGCTGGCGGCGCTGCTGGCGGGGCTGTTCGGCGTGCTGCTGGGCGCGCCGACGCTGAAGCTGCGCGGCGACTACCTGGCCATCGTGACGCTGGGCTTCGGCGAGATCATCCGCGTGTTCCTGAACAACATGGAATACCCGTTGAACATCACCAACGGCCCCCGCGGCATCGGCCAGATCGACGGCGTCCACTTCCTGGGCTTCCAGTTCAGCCAGAACCACACCTTCTTCGGGATCGAGGTCAACTCGGTGTCGATGTACTACTACCTGTTCCTGGCGCTGGTGATCGCGTCGGTGGTGATCTGCTACCGGCTCGAGAACTCCCGCATCGGCCGCGCCTGGATGGCCATCCGCGAGGATGAGATCGCCGCCAAGGCCATGGGCATCAACACCCGCAACATGAAGCTGCTGGCTTTCGGCATGGGCGCGACCTTCGGCGGCGTGGCCGGCTCGATGTTCGGCGCCTTCCAGGGCTTCGTCTCGCCGGAGTCGTTCAGCCTGCAGGAGTCGGTGATGATCGTGGCCATGGTCGTGCTGGGCGGCATCGGCCACATCCCGGGCGTGATCCTGGGCGCGCTGCTGCTGGCGGCGCTGCCGGAAGTGCTGCGCTACGTCGCCGGTCCGCTGCAGGAGATGACCGACGGCCGCCTGGACGCGGCCATCCTGCGGCAGCTGCTGATCGCGCTGGCGATGATCGTGATCATGCTCATGCGTCCGCGCGGCCTGTGGCCGTCGCCCGAGCACGGCAAGTCGCGGCCGCTGCCGCCCGGGGCGCAGCCGCCCGCGAACGCCGGCAGCGCCATCAACGCCTGATCCGTGCCAGGAGCCAGAAAGAATGACTGAAACCGTACTGAAAGTGGCCGGCGCGTCCAAGCGCTTCGGCGGCCTGCAGGCGCTGTCGGATGTGGGCATCGAGATCAAGAAGGGCCAGGTCTATGGCCTGATCGGTCCCAACGGCGCCGGCAAGACGACCTTCTTCAATGTGATCACCGGCCTGTACGTGCCCGATGGCGGCACCTTCGAGCTGGGCGGCCAGGCCTACAAGCCGCAGGCCGTGCACCAGGTGGCCAAGACCGGCATCGCGCGCACCTTCCAGAACATCCGGCTGTTCGCCGAGATGACCGCGCTGGAGAACGTGATGGTGGGCCGCCATGTGCGCACCCATTCGGGCCTGATGGGCGCCGTGTTCCGCACACCCGGCTTCAAGAAGGAAGAGGCCGAGATCACCGCCCGCGCCCGCGAACTGCTGGCCTATGTCGGCATCGAGCGGCATGCCGACTTCAAGGCCCGCACGCTGTCCTACGGCGACCAGCGCCGGCTGGAGATCGCGCGCGCGCTGGCGACCGATCCCAAGCTGATCGCGCTGGACGAGCCCGCCGCCGGCATGAACGCGACCGAGAAGGTGGTGCTGCGCGAGCTGATCGACCGCATCCGCAACGACGGCCGCACCATCCTGCTGATCGAGCACGACGTGAAGCTGGTGATGGGCCTGTGCGACCACGTGTCGGTGCTGGACTACGGCAAGCTCATCGCCTCCGGCACGCCGGCGGAAGTGCAGCGCAACCCCAAGGTGATCGAGGCCTACCTCGGCGCCCACGCGGCGCAGGAAGCGCACGCGGCCCCCTGATCCCGACCTACGGAAATCGAAAAGATGGCAGACAACATCCTCCTCCAGGTCGAGGGCCTCAAGGTGGCCTACGGCGGCATCCAGGCAGTCAAGGGCGTGGACTTCGACGTGCGCGAGGGCGAGCTCGTCTCGCTGATCGGCGCCAACGGCGCAGGCAAGACCACCACGCTCAAGGCGGTCACCGGGCTGCAGCCGGTGGCCGTGGGCGACATCAAGTTCCTGGGCCGCTCGATCAAGGGCCAGGGCGCCTGGAACCTGGCCAAGCAGGGTCTGGTGATGGTGCCGGAAGGCCGTGGCACGTTCACGCGCATGACCATCACCGAGAACCTGCAGATGGGCGCGTTCATCCGCAACGACAACGAGATCCAGGCCGACATCGAGAAAGTCTTCGGCCTGTTCCCTCGCTTGAAGGAGCGCCGCGCGCAGCTTGCCGGCACCATGTCCGGCGGCGAGCAGCAGATGCTGGCGATGGGCCGCGCGCTGATGGCGCGTCCCAAGCTGCTGCTGCTGGACGAGCCGTCGATGGGCCTGTCGCCGATCATGGTCGACAAGATCTTCGAGGTCGTGAACGACATCCACCAGCAGGGCGTGACGGTGCTGCTGGTCGAGCAGAACGCCAGCCGCGCGCTGGAACTGGCCACACGTGGCTACGTGATGGAGTCGGGCGCGATCACGATGAAGGGCGACGGCAAGGCGCTGCTGAACGATCCGAAGGTGCGCGCGGCCTACCTCGGCGAGTGAGCGACCTCGCGACGGGACCCACCCGTCGCCGCCAACGACACAGGGCCCCGCTGGGGCCCTGATTCATTTGCGGTCAGCGCGCGCGGCTCAGGCCTCGCCCGGGCGGTCGCGCGGCACCATCTCGAGGTAGTCCGCGATGCGGCCGCCATCCAGCGGCTTGACCATCACCCGCAGCGAGTTGACGCGCTGGCCCATGCTGATGCCATCGCGCCGGCGCACCTCGGCAAAGCCCTGGCGCTCCCAGAAGCGTTCCGCGCGGTCGTTGCCGACGACCACCCCCAGCCGCACCCACGCGGCGCCGCGGCGCCGCATCCAGCGTTCGAGTTCAGCGTAGATCTCGCGCGCGGCCGGCGAGCCATGCAATTCGGTGGCGACGATGAACAGTCCCACCAGCCAGACCCGCGGCGCCATCAGGTCCGACACCAGCGAGGCCATCGCGACCAGTTCGCCCTGGTCGTCCGCATAACCCAGCAAGCGCTTGGCGCTGAAGCTCCATCCTTCGGGGGGAAGGTCGCGGATTTCCTCGCGGGCCTCGTCCGGACGGGGTGGGGCGCCGTTGACCTGCTCGAAGTAGAGGGGGTTCCGTTCATAGAACCGCTGCAGCAGGTCCTCGTCGCTGGCCTGCAGTTCGAGCACGTGAACGCGGGGCAGAGACAAGGAGGGGGGAAGGGGGATCGGCATCGGCGAGGTCCACGAGCCGGCGCCTCGCGGCGCCGTCCATCGGAAAGATCACCGAGCGTACCAAACGTCACGCCAGCCGAAATCCCGCGTGGCCCTTCCCCCGAAGGTGGGGGAAGGGCAGCGGCGGGTCACGCCGCGTCGACGATCACTGGCGGATGAAGGCCAGCAGATCGGCGTTGACGCGCTCCTTGTGCGTGTCGGTCAGGCCGTGCGGCGCGCCCGGGTAGACGATCAGCTTCGCGCCCTTGATCAGCTTGGCCGACGCGCGGCCGGAGATGTCGATCGGCACGATCTGGTCGTCGTCGCCATGGATGACCAGCGTGGGCTTGTCGAACTTCTTCAGGTCCTCGGTGAAGTCGGTCTCGGAGAACGCCTTGATCGAGTCATAGGTGTTCTTGTGGCCGCCTTGCATGCCCTGGAACCACCAGTTGTCGATCAGGCCCTGCGAGACCTTGGCGCCGGGGCGGTTGAAGCCGTAGAACGGGCCGCTGGGGATGTCCTTGTAGAGCTGCGAGCGGTTGCCCAGCTGCGCGGCGCGGATGCCGTCGAAGACCTCCTTGGGCACGCCGTTGGGGTTCTTGTCGGACTTGACCATGATCGGCGGCACGGCCGAGACCAGCACCGCCTTGGCCACGCGCGCGGTGCCGTGGCGGCCGATGTAGCGGGCGACCTCGCCGCCGCCGGTGGAGAAGCCGACCAGCACCGCGTTCTTCAGGTCCAGCGTCTCGATCACGGCGGCCAGGTCGTCGGCGTAGTGGTCCATGTCGTTGCCGTCCCAGGGCTGGCTGGAGCGGCCGTGGCCACGGCGGTCATGGGCGATCACGCGATAGCCCTGGTCGGCCAGGAAGATCATCTGCGACTCCCAGCTGTCCGAGTTCAGCGGCCAGCCGTGGCTGAAGACGACGGGCTGGCCGTTCTTCGGACCCCAGTCCTTGTAATAGAGCTGCACGCCGTCCTTGGTCGTGATGAAACTGCCGGACGGCTGCGCGCTGGCCACCGGCGCGGGCGCGGCCTTGGCGCCGGCGGCCAGCGCGGGCGTGGCGACCGCGCCGGCGGCGGCGATGGCCAGGGTCGAGAGCGCCAGCAACTGGCGGCGCGATTGACGGGCGAGGGTGGAGAGGGCGTTCATGGTGGTGGCTCCTTCAGGGGATCGCGACAAGGCGCGGTGGTGGGATGCGGAGGGCAAGCGGGCGGATGTCTGATTGCTTGCTAATAGTTTGTGTGCGAATTAAATGGCGGGCATGCGGGCGGTTATTGGCGGTGAGAGGAAGGTGAGGAGGGGGTGAGAGGAGGACGGCTTCAACCGGATTTGCGGGCCATCCGCTCGCGCAGGGCGAGCAGGCGGTCGCGCAGGTCGATGAGTTCGGCCAGTTCGGTGTCCGAGGCATCGACGATGCATTGGGGCAAGTGGCTCGCGCGCTGGCGCAGGCCGCGGCCGGCAGGGGTCAGCGTGATCAGCACCTGGCGCTCGTCCTGCGGCGAACGATCGCGGCTGACCAGGCCGGCGGCCTCCAGGCGCTTGAGGAGCGGCGTCACCGTCGGGGAATCGAGGAAGACCCGCTCCGCGATCTCGCCGACGGTCAGGCCGTCGCGCTCCCACAGCACCAGCATCACGAGGTATTGCGGGTAGGTGATGTCGAGGTCCTTCAGCAGCTCGCGGTAGACCTTGTTCAGTCCCAGCATCGTCGAGTAGATCGCGAAGCAGAGCTGTTCATCGATCTGCTGCGGGACACAGACGGCGGGCGTGCCGGTCGTGGTCTGCTGCTTGGAGGAGGTGGTGCGTGCCATGGGAACGAAATTTACTTTGCATGCGAATTAATGGCAAGCGAAAAGATTTACCGGGGTTCGCGAGAGGGGCTTCGGCTGGGCAGAATGCGCCGCGGGAGGAAATGAACGATGCAAGACCAACAGAATGAGCCGGCGCCCGGCCCCGGCGCGACAGCTCTGGATGCGATCACGCGTCATCCCCGTACCTGGGGGCGCCGTGGCTGGGTGGCGGTGCTGGTGGGGGCGCTGTACGGGTTGCTGATGCGCGTGATGTTCGGGAAGGTCCAGGTCTGGGCGCCATGGCTGGGGCTTTCCCGGGACGACGGCTACGTGATGAGCCTGGGCTTCGTGCACCTGACGCCGATGGTGGTGGGCGCGATCACGATCTATGGCATGCGCGCGTCGCGGCCCACCTGGACGCAGGCGGCCTTCGCGCCCTGGGCGGCCACGGCGCTGATGATGATCGGCGCGATGGTGACGCTGCTGGAAGGCGCGATCTGCGTGGTGCTGATGACGCCGCTCTTTCTCGCGATGGCGTCGATCGGCGGCGTGGTGATGAACCTGGTCCTGCGCCACACGCGCCTGGGGACGCTGCAACTGGGCGTGCTGGCGGTCCTGCCCTTGCTGGTCGCCGCGTTCGACGGCCCCTTGACCGCGGAGCGTTGGCAGCGCATCGACCGGTCGGTGATCGTCGAGGCGCCGCCGGAGCGTCTCTGGGCGGAGATCGTCGCCGCGCGGGACATCCGGCGCGAAGAGTTTCCCCGCACCTGGATCCATCTGATCGGCGTGCCGCGGCCCGTCGAGGGCATCCAGCAGATGACCCCGCACGGCGAGGTCCGCGTGTCGCGCTGGGAGCGCGGCGTGCATTTCCTCGGCCATGTGACCGAGCGCGTCGAGGGACGGCGGCTGGCGTGGCGCTACGAGTTCTCACCGGACTCGTTCCCGCCGGGCACGATGGACGAGCATGTCGTCATCGGCGGACGTTACTTCGACCTCGGCGAGACACGCTTCACCCTGACGCCGCTGCCGGCCGGCCGCACGCGGCTGGACATCGAGTCCCACTTCCGCGTCACCTCCAGCTTCAACGGTTATGCGGTGGCCGTGGCGGAGTTCCTCGGCCGGGACTTCGTGGACGGCTTGCTCGTGCTCTACAAGCGCCGCGCCGAGACCCCGGCCTGAGCGCGGTCGCAGGGTCAGCCCGAGGCCCGGTCCGGCGCGCGGTCCGGGCGTGGCGGGCGGGCCTTGCTTGAACCGTGCTCAGCCCCCCTCGCTTGCCCGATGGCGCGACGGTCCCGACGGGAGCAAGATCGCGCCCCGAGGAGACCTATCGATGAACGTCCGCCGCCCTGCCGGGTTGGGCCGCCGCACCCTGTCGGTCGCGGTGGTGGCCGGTCTCGCACTGGCCGCCGCGGCGCAGGCCTCGTCCGGCCCGACCGCCCCGCCGGGGGCGAGCAAGGAAGCGCCGCGCCGGGTGACCTTCATCGCGCAGGATTTCCGCAACGGCGGCATCGCCGCCGTCTTCCGCGGTTTCGAGGAGGCTTGCCGCGAACTGGGCTGGACGCTCACCGTCAGCAACGGCAACGGTGAACGCGCCAAGGTGCGCGCGCATTTCGAGCGCGCGGTCGCCAGCAGCGCCGAGGGCATCGTGCTGGGCGGCTTCAACGAGACCGACATCGCCGACCTGATGCCGACCGAGGCCGGCGCCGCCAAGCCCATGCTGGTGGGCTGGCACGCAGCCGCCCGCCCGGGCGCCACGCCGCTGCTGCAGGCCAACGTGACGACGGAACCGGCCGCCGTCGCCGAGAAGGCGGTGGAACTGGTGGTGCAGTCCGAGCGGGCGCGCGTGGGGGTGGTGATCTTCAGCGACAGCCGCTTCGAGATCGCCAACGTCAAGACGCGGCGCATGGTCGAGGTGCTGCAGCGCTGCGCGCGCTGCGAGGTGCTTGGCGTCGAGGACATGCCGATCTCCGACGCCTCGCGCGCGATGCCGGCGGCGCTGACGCGGCTGCAGCAGCGCCACGGCGCGCGCTGGACCCATGTGCTGGCGATCAACGACGTCTACATGGATTCGCTGAGTTTTCCGCTGCGCGCGATGGGGCGGTCGGACATCGTCGGCATCGCGGCCGGGGACGGCTCGCGCACCGCGCTCAGCCGCATCCGGTCGGGCCGCTCGATGCAGTTCGCCACGATCGCCGAACCGACCGGGTTGCAAGGCTGGCAGCTGGCGGACGAGCTGCGGCGGGGCTTCGCCGGTCAGCCGCCGAGCGGTCGCGTCGCGCAGCCGGTCGCGGTGACGACCGCGCTGCTGCAGGGGCTGTCGGCGACGGCCGGCATCGACGATGCGCTGTCGTACCGCGAGACCTATCGGCTGGAGTGGTTCGGCGCGCCGGGGGGCTCACCGCGTCCCTGAGCGGCCACGCGCTCATGCATCGAGCGCGGGCGAGGGCAGCGCATCCATCTCGCCGTGATCACGCTTGCGGCGGCAGAAGAACTCCCACACCGACTTCGGCCTGCCGTAGCGGCTCAGCGTGCGCTTGTCCAGGTGCTCGATCTCGAAGCAGGCCGTGAGCACCTCCTCGAGTTTCGCGCGAGTGAAGAACTGCTTGGCGACACCATCGACCGGCGTCAGCGCCCAGCTCGAGGCGTCGTCCGGCGCGCCGTAGTGCCAGTCATCCTCCGCGTTCACGCAGCCGATGAGCTTGCCCTCCGGCGCCAGCACGCGCGCAATCTCGCACAGCGCGCGGCGGGTGTCCTCGCGGTCGAAGTAATGCAGCGACAGCTGCGCGACGGCCAGGTCAAACTCACCGTCACGCAGCATCGGCATCGCCCGCACATCCGCCAGCAGGTGGCGCGCCCGCGGCGAATGCCGCCGGCAGCGCGCCAGCGCCTCGGCGGAAATGTCGATGCCAGTGACGTCGACGCCCAGCTCCAACAAGGCAGCCGTCTCCCAACCATCGCCACAGCCGATGTCCAGCGCGCGTCGCACGCCCGGCAATCGATGCTGCCAGCCAGTGAGCCACGCATCCTGATGGCTCAGCGGGTGGGCGGCGTAGCGGCGGTCCCAGACGGCGGAAGGAGGCTCGTCGCTTGGCGGCTCGTCGGCTTCGGTTGGGGGCGGCTCCAAGGCCTCCTGCGGCGACCGAGCACCAGCGGAAGGCGCCGGGGCCCCTTTCCGCTCAATCGCCTCCTCACGCTCGGCATTCGCTTCAAGGGGCCCCGGCGCCTCCCGCTTCGAGGCGGCCAGCGGTTCGTCGTGAGCGCGGGGGGAGGGCGCGGTGGCTGTCGCAGTGGCGGCGGTGCGGTCGGGCGGCGGTGCAGTCATGCACCGCAGCCTACCAAGACCACGACCGCTTCGCCGTGCGCCAAACCACCTTCGCCCGATCCAGGCGACAGGGGCCGCGCCCGGCGGCGCGGGCGCGGCCCGTGGGCTCAGAACTCCTTCGTCAGGCTGACATAGACCGTGCGGCGCTGGCCGTACTGCGGCGCGCCGACGCCGATGCCGGAGCCGTCACGCAACTGGTAGACCTTGTCGAACAGGTTCACCACCGACAGCCGCGCCTCCACCGGACCGCCGCCGCCCAGGTCCAGGCGCTTGCTGAGGTCGGCATTGACCGTGGTGTAGGACGGCAGGTGCGTGGTGTTGGCGAAACCGTTGCGCAGGCCCGACCCGAACAACGCGCTCGCGCCAACCGCATAACCGTCGCCGACCCGCACATTGACCCCGGCCGAAGCGCTCAGCTTCTGCTCGTGGTCCAGGTGCACCCAGTTGCTGGCGATGAAGTCGAGCTCGTCCTGCTCGAAGTTGAACTGGCCCGTCTCGACCTGCTTCGCCCGCGCGTGCGTGGTGCCCAGGTTGGCGTAGGCGGACCAGTCCTTCTCCTTGTAGTTCGCCGTCAGGTCCACGCCGTAGATGCGGCCATGCGCGTAGTTGAAGGCGGAATAGATCAGCGCGTTGCCGAACTGGCCCTCGTCCTGCAGGTGCTGCACGGCGCGGTAGTAGCCGTCCACGCCGAGGGTGAGCTTGGGCGTGACCTGCCAGACCGCGCCGGCATCGTAGTAGTTCGAGCGCTCGGAGCGCACCGCGGTGTTGGCGTCCGACGGCAGCGCGTTGGTCGTGCCGGCGAAGGCGCTGACCGAGGTGGTGTCGATCTTCTCCGTCGGCGGCGGCGTGAAGTAGCGCGCGTAGCCGGCATGCAGGCGCAGCGCGGGCGTGGCGTCCCAGACCAGGCCCACGCGCGGGCTCAGCTGGTGTTCCTTGGTGACGGTATCGACCTGGTCGTAGCGCGCGCCGTAGTTCAGCGTCAGCGTGCGGTCCAGCTTCCATTCGTCCTGCAGGTAGGCGCCCCAGAGGTGGCCGCCCAGGCGGCCGCTGTCGGCGATGCTGATCGGCGTGGCGCTGGTGGCGTTGCCGTCGTCGTCGGCGGGGAAGACCAGCGCGTCGTTGCGCGTGCTGGCGTGCTCGCGCTGGGCGAAGAGGCCGCTGCGCAGCGTGTGCGCGCTGTCCAGACGCCAGCTCATGTCGGCCTGCACGCCGTTGGCCTCGTTGCGGCGCAGGATGTCCGCCGCGACGCCCAGGTACTGCAGGTCGCCGACCGCGTCGGGCGAGTAATGCACGTCGGTGTAGCGGTGGAAGAGCGAGACCTGGTAGTCGACCGTGTCGCCGATCGCGGCCTGGTAGCTCACGACGGCGAAGCGGTTGCGCTCGCGCTGGTGCGCGTCGAGCGTGCTCGAGTCCTTGTCCGGCGTGCCGTCCAGCGCGAACGCGGTCGACTGCCCCGGCGAGTTGGGAATCTGGAACCGGTTGTTGGTGACGCCGGCCATGGCGGTGATGCGGCTGTCGTCGCCCAGCAGGTAGGACACGAGGCCGAAGGCCTTGCCTTGGTGCGTGCGGTCGTGGAGCGCGTCGCGCGAGGCCGTCGGGTTCTCGATGCCCAGGTCGTTGCCGAGGAAGGAGCCGCTGAACTCGTAGCTGAGCCGGCCCTGCGTGCCGTGGACCGAAAGGTCGAGCTCGCGCGAGCGCTGCGTGCCCAGCGTGATGCCGGCGCTGCCGGCGAAGGGCTTGTCGTCGTCGCCGACGCCCTGGGTGGTGATGTCGACGATGCCGGCGGTCCGGTAGCCGTATTGCGCCGGCAAGGCGCCGGTGAGCAGGCTGATGCGGTCGGCGAAGCGGGTCTCCAGCGTCTGGCCGAAGCCGCTGATCGCCTCCGGAATGACGACGCCGTTGATGCGGTACTGCAGGTTGGCATGGTCGCCGCGCACGTGCAGGCCGCCATAGGAGTCCTGCACCACGCCCGGGGCCTGCAGCAGAACCTGGTTCAGCGGCGTGTCGTCGCCTTGCGGGAGGCGGCCGATGTCGGCCTTGCTGAACTTGTAGATCGTGCTGCCGGTGTCGGGCGACAGGCCGTTGCGCGCGGCATCCAGGCGACTGCGCGCGCCCTGGACCTGGACCGTGGGCAGCGCCTGGTCGGCGGTGGGCGTCGCGTCGGCGCTGGCGGACGAGGAGGAGGGCGAGGGCGAGGCGGGGGCAGCGTCGTCGGCGCGCGCGGGCAGGGCGAGCAGCAGCGGATAGGCGAGCGACAGGGACAGCGCGAGGACGCGCAGCGGAGGTTGAGTCATGGTGTTTCTCTGGAAATCTGGAATCGGTCGAGCGCGCGCCGGGCGCCCCGCCTGCGCTTCAAGAAAGCGTTCAGGCGCGGGCGGCAGGCGTCGCGGTCAGGCGGGGATTCAGATCGCCAGGGGCGGGCCGCGGCTGCGCGGCGGCGGCGCGGGGAGCGCGCGCGGGGCGAGCTCGGCGGGCGCCGTCTGGACGTGGGTGGCCTCGGCGAGCACGAACACGGGCGCTTCGGCGCGCGCCGAGGCGGCCAGGTCGTCGAAGGCCAGGCAGGTTTCGCACAGCGGGTCGACGGGCAGCGGATCCGCGTCGGCATGGGGCTGGCCGTCCTGCGCGTCGGTGCCATGCGCGACCGTCGCGGCGGTGGCGCCGGCCGGCGCATGCCCCCGCGCATCGGTCAGGTGACCGATGCCGTGCCACACCGCGCCCTGCTGCGACAGCAGCATGAGCAGCGGGAGCAACCAGTGCAGGAGGTGCTTGCGCATGGGGCGCGATTATGGGGCCGCCGCGATCCGCGCAATTCGTCACGCGCGCTGTCGCCTTGTCCCGTCAACCCCCCGCGAGGGCGATGGGGCGTCGCTTGGCCGGTGGATAGTGTGGCGCGTCGCTCGCGGACCGCCGCGCGCACGGCGGCATGGCCCGCACCGATTTCCCCCTTGTCTCGTCCTCGATCCATGACCGCCTCTGCGTTCGTCCCCGACCTCGTCGGCATTGACCTCGGTACCACCCACTCGCTGGTCGCCTACTGGCGCGACGGCGCCTCCCACCTGATCCCCAACGCGCTGGGCCAGACGCTCACGCCGTCGGTGGTGAGCCTGGACGAGGACGGCAGCGTGCTGGTCGGCGTCGCGGCGCGCGAGCGGCTGCAATCGCATCCGGACCGCACGGTGGCGAGCTTCAAGCGCGGCATGGGCACGGCGACCAGCTACGCGCTGGGCGACCGGAAGTTCCGCGCCGAGGAGCTGTCGGCGATGGTGCTGCGCGCGCTGCGCGCCGACGTGCGGGCCTGCTTCGGACAGGACGTCGACCGCGCCGTGATCACCCTGCCGGCCTACTTCTCCGACGCGCAGCGGGCGGCGACGCGCAACGCCGGCCTGATCGCCGGCTTCGTCGAGGTCAGCCTGCTCAACGAGCCGACCGCCGCCGCGCTGGCCTACGGCCTCAACGAGCAGGAAGACAGCCAGTTCCTCGTGTTCGACTTCGGCGGCGGCACCTTCGACGTGTCCATCCTCGAGCTGTTCTCCGGCGTGATGGAGGTGCGCGCCACGGCGGGCGACAACCAGCTCGGCGGCGACGACGTGGACGCCTGCCTCGAGCGCTGGGTGATGAGCGCGGCCGGCCTGCCCGATGCGCTGCTGCGCGATGAGCGCTTCGTCTCCAGGCTCAAGGCGCGCTGCGAAGCGGCCAAGCGCGCGCTGGGGCCGTCCGGCGCGGTGCCGATCGCGTTCCAGCACGAGTCGCACACCGTCGACCTGACGCTGCACGCCGAGGAGTTCGAGCGGCTGATCCAGCCCGTGCTGGAGCGCCTGCGCCAGCCGGTGGAGACCGCGATCCGCGACGCCCGCATCGGCACCGCCGACCTGTCGGCGATCGTGCTGGCCGGCGGCAGCTCGCGCCTGCACGCGGTGCGGCAGCTGGTGACGCGGATGTTCGGCAAGTTCCCGAACGCCAGCATCAACCCGGACGAGGTCGTCGCGCTGGGCGCGGCGGTGCAAGCCGGGCTGAAGGCCAATGCGGCGGAACTGGCCGAGCGGGTGATGACCGACGTCTGCCCGTATTCCCTGGGCATCGAGAGCGCCAGGCAGGTGAGCGCCGACCGGCTGACGGCCGGCTTCATGTCGCCGATCCTGCCGCGCAACACCGTCGTGCCGGCCAGCCGCGTCGAGTCGTTCTCGCCCATCCATCCGCAGCAGAAGTCCATCCAGGTCCGCGTGTACCAGGGCGAGGCGCGGCTGGTGAAGGACAACATCCTGCTCGGCCAGTTCGACGTGGACCTGCCGCGCTTCAGCGCCGAGCACCGGCCCCACATCGACGTGCGCTTCACCTACGACATCGACGGCCTGCTCGAGGTCGAGGCCACGCCGATGCTGGCCGATCGCTCCGCGGGCGAGCCGCAGCGTCTGGTGATCCAGAACTCCGACGAGCGGCTGTCGCCGCAGGAGGTGGCGCAGCGGCTGAAGGCCCTGTCCGAGCTGAAGCTGCATCCGCGCGAGCGCATGGAGGTGCGCGCGCTGGTCGCTCGCGCCGAGCGCCTGTTCATGCAGGTCGGCCGCGAGGACCGTGAGCAGCTGGGCACGGCGATCACGCGCTTCGAGCTCGACCTCGACTCGCAGGAGCCGCGTCGCATCGAGCAGGGCGGCGAGATGCTGCAGCGCCTGGTGCGCGCGATCGAGGCCGACTCGCCGCTGGGGGTCTGATGCCGGTCTTCCTGCCCAGCTACTTCGTCGCGCTCGGCCTGGACGAGCGGGCCACGGAGGCGGACGTCAAGGCCGCCTACGCCGCCCGGCTCAAGCGCCTGGACCGCGCGCGCGACCCCCAAGGGTTCCAGGCCTTGCGGGGTCACTACGAGGCGGCGATCGCGCACCTGCGCGAAGGGCGCGGGTTCCACGAGATCGAGCCACCCCAACCCCAACCCGACCTGGAGGTGGATCCGGAGCGGGTCGCCGGGGTCGCCTATGAGGACTTCCTTGCGGCGTTCTGGCGCGTCGACGCCCGCGCGCTGGCCGCCGCGGTCGGCTTGCTGCGGAACGCGCTGGCATTGCCGGCGCTGGCCTCGCTGGCGGTCCGCGAGGCGTTTGAACGCCGTGTCGTCGGCGCGCTGTTGAGCCGTAGCCTGCGCCGCCGCTCCGGCCTGCTGCTCTTCGCCGCCATCGAGGCCTTCCGCTGGTCGGAGCGCCAGCCGCTGCTGCCGGCGGACGGTGATGAAGCCGGCCTGCATCGATGGATCGACGCGGCCTTGCTGCTCGACGAGCGCACCCGCACGATCTGGCTGTGGCTGGCGGAGGAGCCGCGCCCGGCGCTGATCGACGCAGTGCCGCTGCATCGCGAGTTCGACTGGAACAGCGCCGTGCGCGAGATCTGCTGCCAGCCGGGCGAGCTCGGACGCTGGCACGCGTTGGCGGTCGGCGAGCCGGCCGCGCCGGCGCCGCGGGAAGCGCCGCCGCCCCGGCTCGGCGATCCGCCGCCGCCGTCGCGCACCACCTGGCGCGAGTGGCTGCAGTGGTTGAGGTCGCCAGCCTTCCTGCTGCTGATCGCGCCGCTGCTGACGGCGGGCCTCGTCATGTCCCTGCTGTGGATGCGCGGCGAGGATCCCAACGCGCCCAAGCCGCTGAGCTGCGCCGACCGTTTCGCCGCCGCGTCGCAGGCGCACTGGAAGGCGCTGAGCATCGGGCAGGTCGAGCTGCTGAACCGCTGCGCCCACGAGGCGCCGCCACCGAAGTGCCAGGACCGCGAGCACCTGAAGCGCCTGACCCGACTGGCGGTGCTGATCGTCAGCTCGCGTGACGGCGGCTCCGCCGACATGACGTATTTCTTCGGCAAGGACGAGGTGGTGCTCGACCCGGAGGATGGGCTGCTGGTCGCGACGCGCGGGGAGCCCTGCGACCGGGCGGCCTGGGAGCTCTATCGACAGGGCAGCTGGCTGCGGATGGGGCATGGGCCGACGGCGGAGGCGATCGTGCGCCGGGCTGCCGTCTGCACGCAGATGGCCGGGCCGACGCGGGGCGATGCCGCGCCGTCGATGCTCAGCCTGGCGAGCGAGTGGTCGGCCGACGACTGGGCCTTCAAGCTGCTGAGCCGGACCGATGTCTGGCAGGTGGCCACGCACCCGAACGGCTTGGCGGGCCTCCCGCCGGCGCCGATCAAACTGGATTCGCTGGTCACCACCGACCCCAAGCTCACCGAGGCGAGGGTCGAAAGCTGGGAAGAGAAGGCACCGGCCTGCGTGGCCGGCGGCCGCTGACGCTGGCGGTCGAGCGCGTGCTGTCGACCGCGTGCTCACCGCCATCCGCCCGCGATTTCCTGCCATCCACCGCAGCGCGGGCGATGGCGGCGATCGGCGCGACCCACACTGGGCGCTCATCCACCCAGACCCGGAGCGTGCCGCATGTCGTCCCCGAAGCATCCCCCGATCGCCCGTCTGCGCGAGCTGCTGCGCGAGAACCGCGGCTTCCTGCTGTTCCTGGTCGGCTTCCTGTTCTTCCGCACCGCGATCGCGGACTGGAACCCGGTGCCCAGCGGCTCGATGCGGCCGACCATCCTCGAAGGCGACGTCGTCTTCGTCGAGCGCGTGGCCTACGACTGGAAGCTGCCGCTGACCGACATCTCGCTGCGGCGCGCCGGTGAGCCGCGCCGCGGCGACGTGGTCACCTTCGGCTCGCCGCGCGACGGCACCCGGCTGATCAAGCGCATCGTCGCCGTGCCCGGCGACACGGTGGAGCTGCGCGGCGACCGGTTGATCCTCAACGGTCAGCCCGCGACCTACGCGCCGGTCGAGGAAGTGGACGAGACGCTGGTGCCCGGCGTGGCGGTGCGCGGCCTGCGCGAGATCGAGCAATGGGGCGACCAGCGCCGCGTCGTGCAGTTCCTGCCGGAGGTCCGCGCGCGGCGCGACTTCGGCCCGGTGGTCGTGCCCGCCGACCAGTTCTTCATGATGGGCGACAACCGCGACAACAGCGAGGACTCGCGCTTCATCGGCTTCGTGCCGCGCCGGCTCATCATCGGACAGGCGCATCGCGTGCTGGTCTCGGCCGACATCACCGGCCGCTGGGCGCCGCGCTGGGACCGGTTCGCCGCGCCGCTGCGCTGAGGCGCGTCAACCACACCGGCCCTGCAGCACGGTCCGCATTGACCTGTGTCGCGCAGGGTCTCTGAGGCCGCGCCGAGAATCGCACGTCCCCTTCATCCAACGATCGACGGAACCCTCATGACGGACCTCTCCCGCTTTCCCATCACGAAGAAGTGGCCCGCGCAGCATCCCGAGCGGCTGCAGCTCTACTCGCTGCCCACGCCCAATGGCGTGAAGGTCTCGATCGCGCTCGAGGAACTGGGCCTGCCGTACGAGCCGCACCTGGTCAGCTTCCAGACCGACGACCAGCTCACGCCCGAGTTCCTGTCGCTCAACCCGAACAACAAGATCCCCGCGATCATCGATCCGGACGGCCCCGGCGGCGCGCCGCTGCCGCTGTTCGAGTCGGGCGCGATCCTGGTCTACCTGGCCGAGAAGACCGGCCGGCTGATCCCGCAAGACCCGGCACGCCGCTACGAGACGCTGCAGTGGGTGATGTTCCAGATGGGCGGGATCGGGCCGATGTTCGGCCAGGTCGGCTTCTTCCATAAATTCGCCGGCAAGGACTACGAGGACAAGCGCCCGCGCGATCGCTACCTCAACGAATCGAAGCGCCTGCTGGGCGTGCTCGAGCAGCGCGTGACCGGCCGCGGCTGGATCATGGGCGACGAGTACACGATCGCCGACATCGCGATCTGGCCCTGGGTCAACAACCTGGTGGGCTTCTACGGCGCCGGCGAGCTGGTGGGCTTCAGCGAGTTCAAGGAAGTCCAGCGCGTGCTCGCGGCCTTCCTGGCGCGCGACGCGGTCAAGCGCGGCCTCAACATTCCCGCGCGCCCGACCGCCTGAGCACGCTCTTCGACTCCCTCTCCCGCTTGCGGGAGAGGGCAGGGGTGAGGGCCAGCGGCCGTCGAAGGACCTCAGTAGTGCGGCGGCAGCTCATCGCGCAGCGAGCCCGCGCCATCGCCTCGTCCCTCGGGCACCTGCTTGCGCAGCTGCGCGATCTCGCGCACCAGCGCGTCGATCTGCTCCTGCTGCCGCGCGACCTGCGCGTTGAGGTGATCGACCAGGTCCTCGGCGAAGCTGGCCTTGATCTCGAGCTCGGTGACCCGCGCCTCCAGGACCCGGACCTCCGCGGCCACATCTGCTCCGCTCGCGCTCATGGCTGTGCCTTGGGCGCCGCGACGGCCGGCTGCGACATCAGTTCCGCGATCACCGACACCGGCGCGCTGCCGTAGCTCAGGAACTGCTCGTTGAAGGCCTTGACGCTGAAGTCCTTGCCCAGCGCCTGCCGGCGCCGCTCGCGCAATTCCATGATGTCGCTGTAGCCGCTGAAGTAGCTCGTCAGCTGCACCGAGCTCAACTGCACGCGACGCCACTTCTCGCGCGCCTCGCGCTCGGTCTGGAAGGCCTGGCGCTGCAGCAGGTCCAGCGCCTGCGCCTCGGTCATGCCCAGCACATGGACGCTGTAGTCGAGGATCGTGTTGGTGACGCTGCGCAGGTTCCACTTGCCCCACATCAGCCACATCTCCGGCGCGTTCCCGCCGTAGCCGGACTCCAGCATCATCCGCTCGCCGAAGACGGCCCAGCCCTCGACCATCGCGCCGTTGCCGAAGAGGGTCTTGACCAGCGACGGCGACTTGTTGGCGTAGACCAGCTGCGTGTAATGGCCGGGCACGGCCTCGTGGATGTTGAGGATCTGCAGGATCCAGTGGTTGTATTCCCGCAGCGAGCTCTCGGCCTGCTCGGGGGTGAGGTCGTCCAGCGGCGTGACGTTGTAGTAGGTGCGGTCCTGCGGGCGATAGGGCCCGGGCGCCTCGATGCCGGCGCCGGCGACGCCGCGCTGGTACACCGGCGTCTCGCGCACGATCAGCGGCTTGCTCGCGTCCTGCGTCAACAGGTCGTGGTCGTTGATCCAGCGCTCCAGCTGCGGGATCTGCGCGCGGATCTCCTTGACGAAGTCCTCGCGCTTGACGTGCCGCTCGCTGAGCTTGCCGATCACCGCGCCGATGCGCGCGAAGCGGTCCTCGGGCTTGGGCGCGTCGCCCATCGTCTGCGTCCAGAGCTGGTCCGACAGCTGCGCCATCTGCGTCAGCAGCGCCTCGCGCGCCTGCAGCGCCCGCTGGTACATCTGCTCGGCCGAATGCGTGGACTGGATGTCGTAGCCGAACTTCTTCTCGTACAGCGCCTGGCCGAGCCGGAAGCTGCGCGCCTTGCCGCTGGCCTTGCCCTCGGCCAGCCATTGCTTCAGCCGCGCGGTATAGCCGTTGACGGCCGCCTTCGCCGCGGCGATGCGGACGGTGAGTTGCTGGCGCTCGGCCGCGGTCAGCGACGCGGCGTCCGGGCCTTGCGCGGCCTTGGCCACTTCGTCCAGCACGCTCAGCACGCCCGGCGCCTGGTCGATCGCCAGCTGCGTGTGCTCCAGCGTCGGTTGCTTCAGCAGCGCCGCGCCGGCCCGGTAATAGGCCGGCACCTGCGTCAGTCGCGCCGAGATCGTCTTCAGGCGCGCCGGCAGCGGCGCGTAGTCGGTGGCGAGGATGTAGTCGATCGGCCCGGCGATGTTGAGGAAGGACGGGTTCCACTCGTACTCGCGCAGCTCGGTCAGCTGAAAGCGGTCGCTGCGCAGCTTGTTGAGCAACTGGCCCAGGTCGGTGCGCGAGGCCGCGCTCAGCGTCGCCGCGTCGACGGCCTCGAAGCGCCGGAGCCAGTCCGACGCGAAGGCCAGCGTGCGCGCGCGCATCGCGCTGTCTGGCGCGGGCAGGCGGTCGGCGTATTCATAACGGCCCGCGGCGATGGCGGCGTCCGGATCCAGGCGCCACAGCGCCTCGATGTAGTCGTTGGCCAGGCGCTGGAAGCGCGCGTCGGCGGTAGCCGACGCGTCGGGTTCGGGGCGCAGGACGTTGCGGGTCGGCTGGGCGGCGGGATCGGCCGCGAGCGCGGGCAGGGTGGTCCAGGCGCCGACGGTGGTCAGCGCGGCCACGGCCAGCGCGCGAAGGGTGGGGCGGTGCGTCATGGGGCGCGAGCATAGCCCGCCCGGGCCCGCAGGGCGCGCGCCGGCCGCCCTCAGGCCAGCAGCCAGCGGCTGATGTGGAAGGTCAGCCAGGACGCCAGGTAGGCCAGGCCGAACAGGTAGGCCAGCATGACGGCCGGGATCTTGTAGCCGCCGGTCTCGCGCTTGACCGCGGCGAGCGTCGAGATGCACTGCGGCGCGAAGATGAACCAGGCCAGCAGCGAGAACGCGGTCGGCAGGCCCCAGGTCGACGAGATCAGCGGCGTCAGCGCCTGCGCGGTGGCGTCGTCACCGGTGGCCGACAGCGCGTACACCGTGCCCAGCGCGCTGACCGCGATCTCGCGCGCCGCCATGCCCGGCACCAGCGCCAGGCTGATCTGCCAGTTGAAGCCGATGGGCTCGAAGATCGTCGCCAGGCCGCGGCCCAGGTAGCCGGCGAAGCTGTACTCGATCGCCGGGCCGGTGGCGCCCTCGGGCGCGCCGGGGAAGGTCGACAGCACCCACAGCAGCAGCGTCAGCGCCAGGATGATGCCGCCCACGCGCTTGATGAAGATCTCCGCGCGCTGCCACAGTCCGATCGCGACGTTGCGCGCATGCGGCCAGTGGTAGCTGGGCAGTTCCATCATCAGCGGACGCACCTGGCGGCCCGCGTCGGTGAAGCGCTTGAGCACCCAGGCCACCGCCATCGCCGCGAGGATGCCGGCGAAGTACAGGACGAAGAGCACCAGCCCCTGCAGCTCGATGCCGCCCCACAGCTCGCGCTGCGGGATGAAGGCGCCGATCAGCAGCGCATACACCGGCAGCCGCGCCGAGCAGGTCATCAGCGGCGCGATCAGGATGGTCACCAGCCGGTCGCGCGGATTGGCGATCGAGCGCGTGGCCATGATCCCGGGGATCGCGCAGGCGAAGCTCGACAGCAGCGGGATGAAGCTGCGGCCCGACAGCCCCACCGAGCCCATCAGCCGGTCCAGCAGGAAGGCCGCGCGCGGCAGGTAGCCCGATTCCTCCAGCAGCAGGATGAAGAAGAACAGGATCAGGATCTGCGGCAGGAACACCAGCACGCCGCCGACGCCCGCGATCAGGCCATCGACCACGAGGCTGCGCAGATGGCCCTCGGGCAGCAGCGCGCCGGCCTGCTCGCCGAGCCAGCCGGTGCCGGCCTCGATCCAGCCCTTGGGCACCTCGGCCCACGCGAACACCGCCTGGAACAGGAAGAACAGCAGCACCGCCAGCAGGATCGGCCCGAAGACCGGATGCAGCACGACGCGGTCGACCTTGTCGCTGGGCAGCTCGCCCTGCAGCGTGTCCAGGCCGAGTTCCTTGAGGATGTGGCCGATGCGGGCGTTGTCCTCGCCCTCGGGCACGGGGCTGGCGGTCTTCCACAGCTCGGGCTGGTCCAGCACCGCGCGCAGGTCGTCCAGGCCGTGGCCGTCGGTGGCGACCGTGCGGATCACCGGCACGCCCAGCAGCGCGGACAGCCTGGCCGTGTCGATCTCGATGCCGCGGCGCTGGGCCAGGTCGGCCATGTTCAGCGCGACCACGCAGGGCAGGCCCTGGCGCTGCACCGACAGGAACAGGCGCAGGTTGCGGCGCAGGTTGGTCGCGTCCAGCACGCAGACGATCAGGTCGGGCCGCTTCTCGCCCTGCGCGCGGCCGGCGAGGACGTCGACGGTGACGCGCTCGTCCGGCGAGCGCGGGTACAGCGAGTAGGTGCCTGGCAGGTCCAGTACCCGCAGCAGCTTGCCGGCGGCCGTCTTGAGCCGGCCTTCCTTGCGCTCGACCGTCACGCCGGCGTAGTTGGCGACCTTCTGGCGGCTGCCCGTCAGGCGGTTGAAGAGGGCGGTCTTGCCGCAGTTCGGATTGCCCACCAGCGCCAGCAGCGGCCCGGCCGGATGAATGTGGACGACGGCCTCACGCATGGGCGGCCCCCGCCTGGCCGGTCGCGGCATCGGTCGCTGCGTCGAAGGGCGCGGTGAGCCCGCCGCTCGTGCCGCCCTCGAGCAGCACGCAGTCCGCCTCCGCCCGGCGCAGCGCGAAGGTCGACTGGCCGATGCGCACCACCAGCGGGTCGGCGCCGGGCATCGCGCGGGCCAGCACGGCGACGTGCTCGCCGGCGACGAAGCCGAGCTCCTCCAGCATCTGCTTCCATTCCGGCGCATGGGCCGGCGCCTGCAGCGACTTGACGCGGTGCGCCTGGCCGAGGACGGCCTGCGCGAGGGTGGGGACGGGAAGGACAGCGCTCATGTCGTGGGGGTCTCGGAAGGAGCCTGCGGGCTTGCGAAGCGAAACATTCTAAATGATAGTAATTCTCAACTTGCTCGACCGAGCCGGGGTGATGTTTCGGTCAATCCGAGGGCGTTTGGCGATCCGCGCGAGCCGGCACGGGAACTGCTAGCCACTAGCCCGCATTCCAGCTGGGTGCAATGGCCTGATTTAGTGAGGCGGCCCCTGATTTGATGAGCCCGCAAACGTTTAGCGTTTTCCTTGACGTGGCTTACACTCGCGCCTTCTTAGAATGCCCGGCTGCTCCTCACCCCTTCGCATCGAGATCGCAATGATGAAGCCCTTCCTGTCGTTCGCCCCGACCGTCACCTCGATCGCCGCCGGCCTGGTGCTGGCCCTGGCGACCGGCGCCGCGGCCGCGCAGACCACCCCGGCGGTGATCTTCGACATGGGCGGCAAGTTCGACAAGTCGTTCAACGAAGCCGCCTACCGCGGCGTCGAGCAGTGGAAGAAGGACACCGGCGGCAAGTACCTCGAGTTCGAGATCAGCAACGAGACCCAGCGCGTGCAGGCGATCCGCCGCATGGCCGAGCGCGGCGCGAGCCCCATCATCTCGGTGGGCTTCGCCCAGGCCTCGGCGCTGAACCAGGTGGCCAAGGATTTCCCGAAGACCAAGTTCGTCATCATCGACGAGAAGGTCAACCAGCCCAACGTGCAGTCGGTGCTGTTCAAGGAGCAGGAAGGCAGCTTCCTCGTCGGCGCGCTGGCCGCGCTGACCAGCAAGACCGGCAAGGTCGGCTTCGTCGGCGGCATGGACATCCCGCTGATCCGCAAGTTCGAGTGCGGTTATGAGCAGGGCGCCAAGGCCGCCAACGGCAAGGTCGAGGTCTTCAAGAACATGACCGGCACGACCGCCTCGGCCTGGAACGACCCGACCCGCGGCGGCGAACTGGCCAAGGCGCAGTTCGCCAAGGGCGTGGACGTGGTCTTCGCCGCGGCCGGCGGCACCGGCGTGGGCGTGTACCAGGCGGCCAAGGACGCCGGCAAGTTCGCCATCGGCGTGGACAGCAACCAGAACCACCTGCAGCCCGGCACCATGCTGAGCTCCATGGTCAAGCGCGTGGACGTGGCCGTCTACAACGTGCTCAAGGAATGGAAGCCCGGCATCAGCGTGCTGGGCCTGAAGGAAGGCGGCGTGGAGTACGCCGTCGACGCCAACAACGCCAAGCTGATCGCGCCCGCGGTCAAGGCCAAGCTCGACGGCTACAAGGCCGACATCATCGCCGGCAAGATCAAGGTCGCCGACTACATGGCCGACAACGCCTGCAAGAACTGACCCATCGCGAGCGAGCGTCCCTGACATGACACAGTCCCCACGCGGCGCCGCCGCGCCCGCGGTCCGTCTGTGCGAGATCTCCAAGCGCTTCGGCGCGGTGCAGGCCAACCGGGCGGTGAGCCTGGCCGTCGAGCGCGGCACGGTGCATGGCCTGGTCGGCGAGAACGGCGCCGGCAAGAGCACGCTGATGGCGATCCTCTACGGCTACTACCACGCCGACGAGGGCCACATCGAGGTCGACGGCCAGCGCGTCTCGATCGCCAATTCGCATCAGGCCATCGCGCTGGGCATCGGCATGGTCCATCAGCATTTCATGCTGGTGGACACGCTGTCCGCGCTGGACAACGTGATGCTGGGCGCCGAGCCGGCGTTCTTCCTGTCGCGCGCCAAGCGCCAGGTGCGACGCGAGCTCGAAACGCTGATGCGCGACACCGGCCTGACGGTGCGGCTGGACGCGACGGTGGCCGACCTCCCGGTGGGCGAGCTGCAGCGGCTGGAGATCCTGAAGGCGCTGTACCGCGGCGCCCGGATCCTGATCCTGGACGAGCCGACCGCGGTGCTGACGCCGCAGGAGACGGACCAGCTGTTCGAGGTGCTGCGCCGCCTGCGCGAGCGCGGCACGACCATCCTGCTGATCACGCACAAGCTGCGCGAGGTGATGGCGCTGTGCGACGCGGTGACCGTGATGCGCGCGGGCACCGTGATCAAGACGGCCGCGATCGGCGACACCAGTCCCGAGGACCTGGCCGAGAGCATGGTGGGCCGCAAGGTCAACCTGGGCCGCGACGGCGGCGCGGTCAAACCGCGGTCGGAGCAGCCGGTGCTGAAGGCCGAGGGCCTGACGGTGGCGAGCGACTCCGGCTCCGGCGTGCACCTGCTGAGCCAGGCGACGCTGGCGCTGCGTCCGGGCGAGATCGTCGGCGTGGCCGGCGTGTCCGGCAACGGCCAGAGCGAGCTGCTGGAAGTGCTGGCCGGCATGCGCGCGCCCGACGCGGGCGCGCTGCATGTCGCGGGCCGCGACTTCACGGCCCAGGCGTGGATGGACCCGCGCACCGCGCGCGAGCTCAAGCTCGCGCACGTGCCGGAGGACCGTCACGCGCTGGGCATGGTGCTGAGCTTCCCGGCCTGGGAGACGGCCGCGCTGGGCTATCACGGGCAGGACCAGTACCGCGCCGGCCCGCTGGGCCTGGGCATGAACCAGCGCCACCTGCGCGCGCGGACCGCCGGGATGATGGAGCGCTTCGACGTGCGCCCGCGCAACGCGGAACTGGGCTCGTCCAAGTTCTCCGGCGGCAACCAGCAGAAGCTGATCCTGGCGCGCGAGATCGGCCAGCAGCCGGCGGTGCTGCTGGTGGGCCAGCCCACGCGCGGCGTGGACATCGGCGCGATCGAATTCATCCACAACCAGCTGCGCCGCCTGCGCGACGCGGGCTGCGCGATCCTGGTCGTGTCCAGCGAGCTCGACGAGATCCTGGCGCTGGCCGACCGCGTCATCGTCATGAACGCCGGCCGGATCACCGGCGAGCTCGCGATCGACGCCTGCACCGAGAAGAACCTGGGCCTGCTGATGTCCGCTTCCCCCTCCCACGAGAACGCCGCGGCCGCGGCGACCGCCGCATGAGCGCCCAAGCCTTGCAGATGCCGCGCTGGATGGACCTCGTCCTGCTGCCGCTGTGGAACCTGCTGATCGCGCTGGCGGTGGCCGGCGGCGTGGTGCTGCTGATCGGCGCCAGCCCGGTGCAGGCGCTGTCGGTGCTGCTCGAGGGCGCGCTGGGCAGCGCGCGCGGCCTGGGCTACACGCTCTACTACACGACCACCTTCGTCTTCACCGGCCTGGCCGTGGCGGTCGCCTTCCACGGCGGGCTGTTCAACATCGGCGGGGAAGGGCAGGCGACGCTGGGCGGCATCGGCGTGGCGCTGCTCTCGCTGTGGCTGGCGCCCAAGCTGCCGGGCTTCGTGATGATCCCGCTGGCGATCCTCGCGGCGGCGCTGTTCGGCATGGTCTGGGCCGCGGTGCCCGGTTACCTGCAGGCCTGGCGCGGCAGCCATGTGGTCATCACGACCATCATGTTCAACTTCCTCGCCGCCGGCCTGAACGGCTACCTGCTGGTGAACTGGCTGCGTCCGGCGGGTTCGATGTCGGTGGAGAGCGATGCCTTCGCCGACTCGGCGCGCATGCCGGCGGTCCATGAGCTGCTCGCGAAGCTGGGCATCGAGTGGCCGTCCTCGCCGCTGAACCTGTCCATCCTGCTGGCGCTGGCCGCCAGCGTCTTCGTCTGGTGGTTCCTGTGGAAGAGCCGCGCCGGCTACGTGCTGCGCGCGGTCGGCTCCAATCCGAGCGCCGCCCATTACGCCGGCATCCGGCCGCGCTGGCAGGTGCTGGCGGCGATGGGCTTGTCGGGCGCGCTGGCCGGGCTGGTCGGCGTCAACGAGATCGCCGGCGTGCAGGGCAAGCTGACGCTGGACTTCGTCGCCGGCGCCGGCTTCACCGGCATCGCCGTGGCGCTGATGGGCCGCAACCACCCGGTGGGCATCGTGCTGGCCTCGCTGCTGTTCGGCACGCTGTACCAGGGCGGCGTCGAGGTCTCCTTCGAGGTGCCCGGCTTCAGCCGCGAGATGGTGGTGACGGTGCAGGGCCTGATCGTGCTGTTCGCCGGCGCGATGGCGATGGTGAGCGCGCCGATGTTCGCGAAGCTCTACGCGGCATTCGCGCGCAAGCAGCGCGCGGCGGAGGGGAAGTCCCATGGATGAGGTGCTGATCGGCTCGGTGCTGGCGTCGACGCTGCGCGTCACCACGCCGCTGCTGTTCGCCGCGCTCGCGGGCCTGCTGTCGGAGCGCTCCGGCGTGGTCGACATCGGCCTGGAAGGCAAGATGCTCTCGGCCGCCTTCGCCGCGGCCGCGGTGGCCAGCGTGTCGCACTCGACGACGCTGGGCCTGCTGGCCGCGATCGGCGTGGCGATCGCGATGTCGATGGTCCACGGCTTCGCCACGGTGACGCACCGGGGCGACCAGGTCGTCTCCGGCGTCGCGCTGAACATGGTGGCCGCCGGCCTGACGGTGGTGCTGGGCATCGCCTGGTTCGCGCAGGGCGGCCAGACGCCGCCGATCGCCGCCGAGCAGCGCATCACCGGCCTGCTGCCGCAGTGGGCCGAGCCAGCGCGGGGGAGCTGGGCCGCATCGGTCATCGGCCACGGCCTGCTCAGTCACAACGCGCTGGTCTACCTGGCTTTCGCGCTGGTCGTCGTGGTGTGGTTCTTCCTGGAGCGCACCCGCCCGGGGCTGCGCCTGCGCGCGGTCGGCGAGAACCCGGCGATGGTCGACGCCGCCGGCGTGTCCGTGCCGCGGCTGCGCTACACCGCGCTGGCGCTCAACGGCATCCTGTGCGGCCTGGGCGGCGCCTACCTGACGCTGGCGCAGAATGCTTCGTTCTCACCCAACATGACGGCGGGCCGCGGCTTCATCGCGCTGGCCGCGATGATCTTCGGCAAGTGGAAGCCGGTGCCGACGCTGTGCGCCTGCCTGCTGTTCGGCTTCCTGGACGCCGTCGCCATCCGCCTGCAGGGCGTGTCGCTGCCGGGCATCGGCGAGGTGCCGGTGCAACTGATCCAGGCGCTGCCCTATCTCCTGACGGTGGTGCTGCTGGCCGGCTTCATCGGCCAGGCGATCGCGCCCAAGGCGCTGAGCAAGCCCTACGTGAAGGAGCGCTGAACATGAGCCCGCAGAACCTCATCGCCTCGATCCCGCTGCCCGCCGACGTCATCGAGCGCCTGCTGAAGGCCGCGCTCGACGCGCGCCAGCATGCGCATGCGCCGTACTCGAAGTACTTCGTCGGCGCCGCGGTGCTGGACGAGCACGGCCGCATCCATGCCGGCTGCAACATCGAGAACGCTGCCTACCCGCAAGGCTGGTGCGCGGAGACCAATGCGCTGGGCCACATGATCATGGGCGGCGGGCGCATCGCCCGCGCGGTGATGGTGACCGGCGCCGGCTCGGAAATCATCACGCCCTGCGGCGGCTGCCGCCAGAAGCTGCGCGAATTCGCGCGGCCCGAAGAGTTGATCGTGATCGCGGGCGACGCCAGCGGCGTGCGCGCGCACTGGACCCTGGAGCAGCTGCTGCCGGCGAGCTTCGGTCCCGACCATCTGAAGAACTGACATCGACGCGGCCACGACGGCCGCGACAGGAGAGAACCATGTCCATGCCCCTGCACGGCGCCGAGCTCGACGCCGCCATCACCACGTCCATCGCCACGCTGAAGGCCACCTTCGGCGAGCAAGGCCCCGAAGTGGCCGTGGTGCTGGGCTCCGGCTGGGCCGGCGCCGTCGACCAGCTGCAGGACGCGAAGCACCTGCCGTATGCGCAGCTGCCGGCCTTCCCCCAGCCCAAGGTCGAGGGCCACGTGGCCGAGATCGCCGTCGGCCGCGTCGGCCAGCAGCGCGTGGCGATGCTGCGCGGCCGCGCGCACACCTACGAGAGCGGCGACTGCACCGGCATGGCCGGCGCGATCCGCAGCCTGAAGGCCTGGGGCGTGAAGGTGCTGGTGCTGACGAATGCGTCGGGCAGCCTGCGCTCGCACCAGCCGCCGGGCAGCCTGATGCTGATCTCGGACCACATCAATGCGCCGCAGCGCTCGCCGCTGACCGGCCTGCCGGGCAGCGACCGCTTCTGCGACATGAGCGTCGCCTACGACGCCGAGCTGCGTCAGCAGGGCTTCAAGGTCGCGCGCGACCTCAACATGGTGCTGACCGAAGGCGTGTACGTGTGGGCCGTCGGTCCGCACTTCGAGACGCCGGCCGAGATCCGCATGTTCGCCGCCTGGGGCGCGGACGCGGTCGGCATGAGCACCGTGCCGGAGACCATCCTGGCGCGTCATGCCGGGCTGCGCGTCGCAGGTCTGGCGCTGATCACCAACATGGCCGCGGGCATGTCGGACGAGGCGCTGACGCACGCGCTGACGCTGCAGCAGGCCAAGGCCTCGGGCGAGCGCGCGGCGGCCTTCCTGGGCCAGTACTTGGCCTCGTTGGCGACGCTGGCATCGCTCAAGGGCTGATCCGCCCGGAAGGCGCAAGATCGGGCCGGTGGTCCGGCCTCGCGAGGCCGTGATCGCCCCTCCGTCCGGAGCACGGGGCGCGCGGCGCCGTGCGCCGGCCAGCCAACGCCGCGCGCTGCGTGACGCAGCCCTGGGAGCAGTAGATGAAGACCGAGATGAGTCTTGAACAAGCGGCGCGACTGGCGCTGCAATGCCTGGACCTGACCAGCCTGAACGACGGCGACACCGCGGCCGACATCGACGCGCTGTGCGCCCGCGCCATCGGCGCGCCGGAGCGCGGCCATGTCGCCGCGGTCTGCGTCTGGCCGCGCTTCGTCGCGCAGGCGCGTGCCGCCTTGCCCGCGGACATCCGGGTCGCGGCGGTCGCCAATTTCCCCGACGGCAGCCTCGACCTGCCGCGCGTGCTGGCCGAGGTCGACGCGATCGCGCAGGCCGGCGCGCAGGAGGTCGACGTGGTGCTGCCGTACAAGGCGCTGATGGCGGGGCAATCGACCGAGGTGGCGGAGTTCCTCGCGGAGGTCCGCCACGCGACGCGCCCGCTGACCTTGAAGGTGATCATCGAATCGGGCGAGCTGGGCTCGCCGGCGCGCATCGCCGAGGCCACGCGCCAGGCGCTGATGGCCGGGGCCGACTTCGTCAAGACCAGCACCGGCAAGAGCCCGGTGTCGGCCACGCCCGAAGCGGCCGCGACGATGCTGCGCGAGATCGCGGCGAGCGGCCTGGGCAACGCGGGCTTCAAGGCCTCGGGCGGGATCCGCTCGGTGGCGGATGCGCGCGGCTACCTGCAGCTCGCCGCCGATGCGCTGGGCGTGAGCGCGCTGACGGCCCACCGCATGCGCTTCGGCGCCAGCGGGCTGCTGGGCGACATCGAGGCGGTGCTGGCCGGGCAGGACAGCGCGGCCGTCAGCGCGGCCTACTGACGCGACGACGCACGGGCGCAGAAGCGGCAAAGACGCGACAAAGAAGCGGCTCGGCGAGCGGCGCATCGCGACGAATCCGCGACGCTGCCGCGATGACCATCACGAAGCGACGCCCCGGCCGACAAGGGGCGCTGAGACAACGACCACACATCGAAGGGACGTGGCGATCATGCTGGCGCAGGAAATCATTCGGGCCAAGCGCGAGGGGCGCGCGCTGGACGGGGCCCAGATCCGGCACTTCGTGCGCGGGCTGGTGGACGGCAGCTGGAGCGAGGGCCAGGTGGCCGCGCTCGGCATGGCGGTGTTCCTGCGCGGCATGGGACGGGACGAGGCGGTCGCGCTGACGCGCGCGATGATGGACAGCGGCCGCGTGATGCGCTGGCCCGACATGCCGGGGCCGGTGCTGGACAAGCACTCGAGCGGCGGCGTGGGCGACAAGCTGAGCCTGATGATCGCGCCGATGGTGGCGGCCTGCGACGGCTACGTGCCGATGATCGCGGGCCGCGGCCTGGGGCACACCGGCGGCACCGTCGACAAGCTCGAGGCCATCCCCGGCTACACGACGACGCCGGCGCCGGCGGACTTCGACCGCATCGTCCGCACGCTGGGCTGCGCCATCATCGGCCAGACCAGCGACCTGGCGCCCGCCGACAAGCGCTTCTACGCGGTGCGCGACATCACCGCCACCGTCGAGAGCGTGCCGCTGATCACCGCGAGCATCCTGTCGAAGAAGCTGGCGGCCGGCCTGCAGGGCCTGGCGATGGACATCAAGTGCGGCAACGGCGCCTTCGCGGCGACGCCCGAGTTCGGCCAGGAGCTGGCGCGCAGCATCGTCGAGGTGGCCGGCGGCGCAGGCCTGCGCACGCGGGCGTTGATCACCGACATGAACCAGGTGCTGGGGCGGGAAGTGGGCAACGCGCTGGAGGTGCGCGGGGCCATCGACTACCTGAAGGGCGACGGGCCGCGCGAGGCCCGCACCCATGAACTGACGCTCGCGCTGTGCGCCGAGATGCTGGTGCTGGGTGGGCTGGCGCCTGACACGGCGGCCGCGCGCCTGAAGCTGCAGGCGGCGCTGGACAGCGGCGCGGCGGCGGAGCGCTTCGCGAAGATGGTCGCGGCGCTGGGCGGGCCGGCGGACCTGATGGAGAGGCCGGATGCGTATCTCGCGGCCGCGCCGGTCGTGCGCGCGGTGCCTGCGCCGCGCGCGGGGCGGGTCGTCGGGATGAAGACGCGGGACATCGGGCTGGTGATCGTGGAGCTGGGCGGCGGCCGGCGCCTGCCGGGCGACGCGCTCGACATGCGGGTCGGGCTGGATCGCTTCGCGCAATCGGGCGACGTGTTGTCGGCGGGCGATCCGATCGCCTTCGTCCACGCGGCGGACGAGGCCTCCGCGGAACGCGCGATCGCGCAGGTGCTGGCGGCAGTCACCATCGAGGACGCGCCGAACTGGGCGCCGGCACCGCTCGTCATGGCTGAGTTGGGCTGACTGCGGGGCGATGCCGATCGGTAGAATCCCGCCCCTCGTTCCCTGATTCCCGCCATGCCCGATTCCATCGACCCCAACGACGATCCCATCGACAGCGACGACGCCAGCGAATCGCCGGCGGGCGAGGGCGCCAACCACCCGCGCGCCCGCATCCGCAGCTTCGTCGTGCGCGCGGGTCGCATGGGCACCGGGCAGATCAAGGCGCTCGCGGAACTCGGCCCCAAGTTCGTGCTGCCGTTCAAGCCCGAAGCGCTCGACTACGAAGCCACCTTCGGCCGAAAGGCGCCCGTGGTCTTCGAGATCGGCTTCGGCATGGGCGGCCCGACCGCCCAGATCGCCCGGACCTTGCCGGGGACCGACTTCATCGGCTGCGAGGTCCACGAGCCCGGCGTCGGTGCGCTGCTCAAGCTGATCGGCGAGCAGGACATCCCGAACATCCGCATCTTCCAGCACGACGCCGTCGAGGTGCTGGACCAGATGATCCCGCCGGGCTCGCTGGCCGGCGTGCACATCTACTTCCCTGACCCCTGGCACAAGAAGCGGCACAACAAGCGCCGCCTGGTGCAGCCGCCGTTCGTCGCCAAGCTGGTGAAGCACCTCGCGCCGGGCGGCTACCTGCACCTGGCCACCGACTGGGAGCCCTACGCCCAGCAGATGCTGGAAGTGCTGAGCGCCGATCCGGACCTGGTGAATGCCTCGTCCCGCGCCGACGGCTACGCCGACAAGCCGGACTACCGCCCGCTCACCAAGTTCGAGCATCGCGGCCTGAAGCTGGGTCACGGCGTCTGGGACCTGGTCTTCAAGCGCAAGGGCTGAATCGCGCCGCTGGCCCCGCGACCGCGCGGCCGCGGTGCATCGCTGCGTGACCAAGGTCAGGCACGGACCGGCCCGCAAGGCCATTCAAGGCCGTCAAAAGGGGCGCGCTGGTAGAGTTCCGCCCCATGTCCGAATCCAACTCCCTCGCCGGTCGGCACATCCTGCTGGGCCTGTCCGGCGGCATCGCCTGCTACAAGATCGCCGAGCTCACCCGGCTGCTGGTCAAGGCCGGCGCCACGGTGCAGGTCGTGATGACCGAGGCCGCCGAGGCCTTCATCACGCCGGTGACGATGCAGGCGCTGTCGAACCGGCCGGTCTTCACCAGCCAATGGGATGCGCGGCCCGAGAACAACATGGCGCACATCAACCTCACCCGCGAGGCCGATGTGATGCTGATCGCGCCGGCCAGCGCGGACATGATCGCCAAGCTGGCCCAGGGCCGCGCCGACGAACTGCTGTCGCTGACCGCGCTGGCGCGCCCGGCCCAGCGCTGCGCGCTGCTGCTGGCGCCGGCGATGAACCGCGAGATGTGGGCCCATCCCGCCACGCAGCGCAACCTGGCGCAGGTCCGGGCCGACGGCGCGCAGGTGCTGGGCGTCGGCAGCGGCGACCAGGCCTGCGGCGAGGTCGGCGATGGCCGGATGCTGGAGCCGCAGCAGTTGCTCGAGCACGTCGTCTCCCACTTCCAGCCCAAGGTGCTGGCCGGTCGCAAGCTGCTGATCACCGCGGGCCCGACCTACGAGGCGATCGATCCGGTGCGCGGCATCACCAACCGCTCCAGCGGCAAGATGGGGTTCGCCATCGCGCGCGCGGCGGCGGAGGCCGGGGCCGAGGTGACGCTGGTGGCCGGCCCGGTGCACCTGCCCACGCCGCTGGGCGTGACCCGCATCGACGTGCAGAGCGCGCGCGAGATGCTGGACGCGGTGCTGCCGCGCGCGGCGACGCACCAGGTCTTCGTCGCCACGGCGGCGGTGGCGGACTGGCGGCCGGCGCAGGCGGCCGAGCACAAGATCAAGAAGAACGCCAAGGCCGGCGAGGCGGTCGCGCCCGCGCTGGCGCTGGCCGAGAACCCCGACATCCTGGCCACGGTGGCCGCGCTGCCGCAGCCGCCGCTGTGCGTCGGTTTCGCGGCGGAGAGCCAGGACCTGATCAAGCACGCGCGCGAGAAGCGCCAGCGCAAGAACGTGCCGCTGATCGTGGCCAATGTCGGACCGGCGACCTTCGGCCAGGACGACAACGCGCTGACGCTGGTCGACGCGCGCGGCGAGCGCGAGCTCTCCCGTGCCGACAAGCTGACGCTGGCCCGCGAGCTGGTGCGCGAGATCGCGCAGCGGCTCACCACCTACACTGCCTGACTTTCCGCCGCGCGCGGTGCGCCGTCCGGCGCGCGCGTCGCCCGAAGCGCTCACGCCGCCCCGGCCGTTCCGGGGGCGAGGGCGGCGATGGGCGATGGCGGCATCCCGACTCTCTTCCCGTTGACTCCATGACCACCATCGATCTCAAGGTGCTCGACCGCCGCATGGCCGAGCAGCTTCCCGCCTACGCGACGACCGGCAGCGCCGGCCTGGACCTGCGCGCCTGCCTGGACGAGGCGATCACGCTCGCGCCGGGCGACACGGTGCTGGTGCCGACGGGCCTGGCGATCCACATCGGCGACGCCGGCCTGGCGGCGATGATCCTGCCGCGCTCGGGTCTGGGCCACAAGCATGGCGTGGTGCTGGGCAACCTCGTGGGCCTGATCGACTCCGACTACCAGGGCCAGCTGATGGTCAGCGTGTGGAACCGTGGCAAGGACAGCTTCACCATCCAGCCGATGGAGCGCATCGCGCAGATGGTGATCGTGCCGGTGGTGCAGCCGACCTTCCGCGTGGTCGATGACTTCGACGCCTCCTCGCGCGGCGAGGGTGGTTTCGGCTCGACCGGCAAGGCCTGACCCGGGCCACCACCCCGCGCAGCCCACGCTGCGACTCGCAGGCCGGAGTCAGCGAGCGCGTGTGGGGCCGGAATGGGGCTTGGGGTTCCCGGACGGGAGGCCCCATGCCCCGTGGAGAGCCCGCGCCTGGCCGTCCGAGGTCAATCCCCGTGCCCGTGCCCGTGCTCCACGCCCGCCGCCTCGGCATCCACCGGCACGCTCGCATTGACGCCATCGAAGAAGAACGGCTTGCGCGCCTTCTTCACGGGCCAGACCTCGTTCATCGACGGGATGTCGAAGACCTTGCCGCCCTGCATGACCTGCGAGATCCGATCGCTCTGCCGGATGTCCTTGAGCACGTCCCCGTCGAGGATCACCAGGTCCGCGAGCTTGCCCGGCTCGAGTGAGCCGATGTCCTTGTCCAGCCCCAGGTAGCGCGCCGGATTGAGCGTCGCGGTGCGGATCGCCTCGAGCGAGGACATGCCGCCCAGGCCCATCATCCACATCTCCCAATGCGCGCCCAGGCCTTCGCGCTGACCGTGCGCGCCGATGTTCACCGGCACGCCGGCGCGCTGCAGCTCGGTCGCGGTCTTCGCGACCTGGATGACGTTGAAGTCCTCCTCCGGCGCCGTTTCGCGGCGCACGCTGCGCGGCTCGAGCACGGCCTTGGGCACGAACCTGCTCAGCAGCGGATGGCGCCACACGTCGGTGCGCGCGTACCAGTAGTGCTCGCCGTCCAGGCCGCCGTAGGCGACGTTGAGCGTCGGCGTGTAGCCGACCTGCGTCTGCGGCCACAGCTGCTTCACGTCGTCGTAGACCTTGGCCACCGGCAGCGCATGCTCGATGCCGGTGTGGCCGTCGATGACCATGTTCATGTTCATCTGGAACAGCGAGCCGCCTTCCGGCACGACCATCATCTGCGTTTCGCGCGCGGCCTCGAGCACCTGCTGGCGCTGGTCGCGGCGCGGCTGGTTGTAGCTCTTGACGCTGATCGCGCCGGCGGACTTGAGCCGCTTCAGATGGGTGAGGGCGTCGTCCAGGCTGTTGATCACGGCGGAGAAGTCGCCTTTCGCGCCGTACAGCACCGTGCCGGTCGAGAAGATCCGCGGCCCCACCACGCGGCCGGTGCGCTGCATCTCGGACTGGGTGTAGATGTCGCTGGTGCGGTTGGACGGGTCGTGCAGCGTAGTCAGGCCGAAAGCCAGCGAGGCGTAGTTGATCCAGCTCTGCTGCGGGATGATTTCGCTCTCGGCCATCGTGCCGTGCCAGTGGGCGTCGATCAGGCCCGGGATCACCGTCTTGCCAGCGGCCTGGATCGTCTCCGTGCCCGCAGGGAGGGTCACCGAGGCGCGCGGCCCGATCGCCGCGATGCGGTCGCCGTCGACCAGGATGACGCCGTCCTCGATGACTTCATCGGGCTTGGCCGCGTTCATCGTGACGACGCGCGCGCCGACGATGGCGATGCGGCCCTTGGGCTTGTCGGCGGTCAGCGTCAGCTGGATAGTCGCACCGCGCTCGGCCGGCTTGAAGCCCGGCTGCAGCGCCTGCGCCAGCGGCACGGTGAACAGCTCGTTGCCGAGCGCGTAGTGCAGCGCGTAGGGCCGGGCCTTGCCGTCGCCGGACCACTGCAGGTCGTCGCCGGCATTGACGTCGAGCTTGCTGACCGGCATCGCCTCGGCCTTGGGGCCGACGGTCTGCAGCTTGCCGGCCGGCGCGAGCGGCGTGACGTAGGTGTGGAAGCGTTCGGTGAAGCCCAGCCACTGGCCGTCCGGCGACACGGTGAAGCGCGTCGCGAATTCGCTCTTGGCGACCGCCACTTCGCTGCGTTCGACGAGGTTCAGGCGGATCAGCTGGCGATTGGCATCGACCTCGCCGGTGGTCTGCTTGCGGGTGACGTAGAGCGTGTCGTTGTCGGCGCCGAACTGCGGCGCCTCGCCGTCCTTGGTGACGCGGCGCGCCTGGCCCTTGCCATCGGCCGGTGCGACGTAGATGCCGGGTTCCAGGCTGTTCCAGGGCGAGGTCAGGTAGCCGCCCTTGGCCTTCTGGTACGCGATGGTGCGGCCGTCGGGCGAGAAGGCCGGCGCCAGGTACTTGCCGGGCTCCGGCGTGACGACGGTGTCGCGGCCGCTGGCCAGGTCGAGCACGCGCACGCGGCCCTGGTCGGCGTCGCTCCAGCCGAGGTAGACCAGCTGGCGGCCATCGCGCGAGAAGGCCGGGAAGTATTCGAAGCGCTCGGTCTGCGAGGTCAGGCGCTTGGCTTCGCCGATCGGCTGGCCGTCGCGCAGCTCGCTCGTGTAGAGGTAGCCCGCGGACGAGAACACCACCCGCATGCCGTCGGGCGAGACCTTCACCCAGCGCAGCATCTTCGACTCGAAGCTGGCCGGCGCGACCTCATGCGAGAAGCGGACCGCGGGCGTGAACTGGCGCTCGTCCTTCACGTGGAAAGGGATCTCGGCGGCCGAGCCCTTGAACGGGTCGATGCGCCAGAGCTTGCCCTGCGCCCAGGCGACGAGCTGGCGGGCATCGGGCGTCCAGGCGATGCCGGGGTAGACGCCGTGCACGGACCAGGACTCCTGCAGGTCGCGCTCCATGCCGGTCCAGGCGGGGAACTCGCGGCCCGTCTTCAGGTCCTTGAGGAACAGCGTGGTGCGGCTGCCCGAGGCGTCGCGCAGGCGGCGGATGAAGGCGAGGTACTTGCCGTCGGGCGAGGGCGTGGGCCGGATGGCGCCGCCGGGGCCGGTGACGAAGGGCTCGCTGGTGCCGTCGGTCAGGTCCTGGCGATAGATCCGGAAGATCTCGCCGGTGCTGTCCTTGTTGTATTCGAACTGGCGGCCGGGCGTGCTGTCCTGCGAGTAGTAGAGGAACTTGCCATCGGGCGAGAGCGCGGGCTCGCCGAGGTCCTTCTGCCAGTTCGGCTTCTCGTTGAGCTGCTGGCCCTTGCCGCCGTCGACGTGATAGAGCCAGATCTCGCCGCTGCCCAGTGAGCGGGTGCCAGTGAAGTGCTTGCGGGCGGCGATGTATTTGCCGCTGGGGTGCCAGACGGGGTTGTTGAGCAGGCGGAAGTCTTCGGTGGAGATCGCGCGGGCGTTGCTGCCGTCGGCGTTCATGACCCAGATGTTGTCGCCGCCGCCGGCGTCGGAGACGAAGGCGATCTGCTGGCCGTCGGGGGAGAAGCGGGGCTGCATCTCCCAGGCGACCGAGTGGGTGAGGGCGGTGGCCTCGCCGCCGTCGATCGGCATCACGTACAGGTCGCCGAGCAGGTCGAAGACGATGCGCTTGCCATCGGGGCTGACGTCCACGGACATCCAGGTGCCGGAGCGGACGTCGAGCTTGGCGATGCGCTGCTCGCCGCGGGGCTGGTTGACGTTCCACTTGGGGGCGGAGGCCGCGGCGGCGGGCGCTGGCGCTGCGGCGGGGGCATCGGCGGCGAACGCCGCGGCCTGCAGCGCGAGCCCGAAAGCAATCACGCCCGCGCGGGCGGGCGTGACGGGGAAGAGGCTGGTGAGCGAGGTCGGCTTCGTGAGCGTCTTGGTCGGCATTGGGGCACCCTGGGATGAGAGTGCCGGGAGCATATTCGTCGACCCTTGGCAAACCCGGGAGGGTTTGCGAGGGCATGACGAATGGACGTGCGAGGGGCGGAAAAAACATGGACACGTCAGGTGCCCCCCAGTTCCTGAAGGGGGTGTTGCCACCCATTTTTGGCGTTTGACTGACTTGAGTAAGCTAAGTATCAGTCCGAAGAGAAATTTCTAATGTCATTGCGTAGATTTCGTCCGACTCGGAATTCAAATTCAGGGCATGACGAAACTGGCTCTCACGGACGCGCAATATTCAGCGCTCTCCTGCTTCTGTTACCTCGCTCAAAAATACCGCATGCGGGTTGCGGTTTCAGATCTCGCTCAAGCGAAGAGCTTTGATACGAGCCTTGCGCCTTCTGAAATGGTGCGTGTCCTCGCGCCCGATCATCATCTGAAAATCCAGTCATTCAAACTGACGGGAGTTGAGTGGAAGAAACTGCACCTCCCGGTGATGGCAGAGCGTCTCGGAGGCACTTGGACGGCACTGGTCGCGCGCAATGAGTTTGAGTTCATCGCCGTTGATAGCGTGTCAGGAGGCGTCCATCGCTTTCAGATTGATGGTTTTTCCGACGCTTTTACTGGGCGCGTCTTGGCGCTGAAGGAGCGGCGCGACATGCCCGAAACCCATCGGGTTTTTGGATTGTCGTGGTTGACCCGTCGGGCGAACCAGATGCGAGGGTTGCTGGTTCAGATACTCGTCGCCTCGCTCGTCATGCAGATATTCGCGACGGCGATGCCGTTGTTCAGCCAGGTCGTCATCGACAAGGTTCTGGTCCACCACAACATCTCCGCCTTGTACGTGCTAGGAGTGGGCATGGGCATCCTCACGGTCTTCGAATTCGTGCTCATGCTGCTGCGAACCCAGCTCCAGGCCCACGTCGCGAGCAAGGTGGATCTGGAGCTGGGCGTTCGCATCAAGCAGAAGCTGCTGCGTTTGCCCATGCACTATTTCCAGAGCCGCAGCAGCGGGCACGTGCTCGGGCTGTTCAAGGAACTCGACACCGTTCGCCAGTTCATCACTGGCCCGTCGGCGACCAGCCTCGTGGATGTCACATTTCTGGTGGTATTCCTGCCGCTGATGCTTTGCTACAGCCCGACCCTCACCGGCATCACGGTCGTCACCGCGTTGGCAATGATGGCGGTGTCCTTCCTGACGAAGCCTGGACTTACCCGCCGCATGTCAGAGCATTCCAGGGCGGCCACCGAGTGCCAGAGTGCCTTGGTCGAGAACCTTGCTGGGATCGGCACCATCAAGGCCCTGGCGGCTGAGCCCGTCATGCAGCGGCGTTGGGAATCGGCATTCGCCCTCAACGTACTGGCGACCTTGCGCTCGGCGAACGCGCAAGGCGCATCCGCCGCGGCCAGCACATTCATTCAACGTGCGTCGACGCTGGGCATCCTCTGGGTCGGGGCCGATCTGGCACTGCAGAACCGGATCAGCGTCGGGCAGATGATTGCCTTCCAGATGCTATCCGCTCGTGTCCTGCATCCGATGATGCGGATGTCGCAGCTATGGCAGGACCTGTGCCAGGTCCAGCACTCGATGTCGCGCCTGGGGGACATCATGAACGCCCCCGGCGAGGAGACGTCGGGTGATCGCGCGTTGATCCTTGCGCCTCGGCCGGGCAGCATCGAGATTGCCGACCTCCGTTTCGCTTACCCCGGCAGCCAAACGCCGGTACTTCGGAACCTGTCGGTGCACATTCCGTTCGGCCAGACCGTGGCGTTGGTGGGCCGGAGCGGCTCCGGCAAGAGCACCCTCGTCAAGCTGCTCCTGCGGTTGCACATCGCGGAGCAGGGCCGGATCCGTTACGGCGACGTCGACATTCGCAACATCGATTTGTCCGCGTTGCGACGTCGCGTGGCGCTGGTGCCTCAGGACACTGAGCTCTTCAATGGAACGATCGCCCAGAACATTGCGATTCATTCCCCTTGGGCGAGTCTTGAGCGCATCGCCGAGGTCGCACGCGCCGCGGTGGCCGACGTGTTCATCGCTGAACTGAAAGAGGGCTATCAAACGCTTGTCGGCAGTGCTGGTGTTCAGCTGTCCGGAGGGCAGCGCCAGCGCATCGCCCTGGCCAGGGCGCTTCTGCACGAGCCGGACGTCCTGATCCTCGACGAGGCCACAAGCGCCATTGACTACGCCACGGAACTCCAGATCCACGACAACCTCTCACGCCTGTTGAAGGGGCGAACCCTGATCCATATCACCCACCGTCTGCGGTCGATACGACACGTCGACATGGTTCATGTCCTGGCAGGGGGACATCTTTCGGAGAGCGGCACGCATGCGGAACTGATGGAGCGTGGGGGCTCCTATCGCGCGCTCTACGGTCAAGTAGAAGAGACCGTGCTCGCCGCCGTCGCCTGAGCACCGTGAAACTTAAGCTGGCGTGGATCTGATGCAAGCCAAGGGCGATTGGGCCGTCGCACCCGCGGACGTCGATGGAGTGGATGTAGAGCAAGTCGAAGGCCTGCAGTTGCCGCAATCGCACAGGGTGCTACTCACGAGCATCCTGGTCGTGTCGCTGATGCTGTTGGTCTGGCTGTGGCTGAGCGAAGTCGACATCGTGTCGACAGCATCCGGCAAGGTCATGCCAGAAGGCCGATTGAAGGTCGTTCAGGCGGCGGAGGCGGGCGTCATCGTTGGCATCCATGGCACGGAAGGCCAGTCGGTGCGGAAGGGGGACCTGCTGTTTGAGTTCGACCCGACGATCAGCGAGTCGGAACAGCGCTCCGTCGGTGCCCGGCTCGCCCTCGCGACGCTCGAATTCGCCCGTATCGAGGCGGAGATCGCTGGCCGCGATCCCGTCTATCCGGAAGGTGACCAGCATCCTGAGGCGGTTGCCCTGCAGGAGCAACTGCGCATGGCCCGCGTGTCGAGCTTTGGGAGCCGGATCGCCCAGGCTGAGGTCAACGTTGACAGCGCTCGCAACAGCTTGGCTTCGGCCCGGGCGATGGTCGGCAATCTCGAGGAGATCGCGGCCTATACCCGCGAGCAGGAACAGATGCTCAGGCCGCATGTGGGCAAGGTCGTCTCCCGATTCAACTACGAATCGACGCGGCAATCGCTGCTCGACAAGGAGAACGACCTTGCGATGCAGCGAAGCAAGGCCGCAGCCGCTGAGGGCGAACTGCAGGTGGCGCAGAAGCGGCTGCGGCTCGTCAAGGACGAGCACCAGAGTCTGTTGGTCGAAGAGCTCAATGGCAAGCGCAATGAGTTGACGCTGCTGCGGGCCGAGGCCAGGAAGATCGAACGCATTCAGGGATTGAAGGAACTGCGATCACCGATTGATGGGCAGATCCAGTCGGTGGGTGTCACCACCGCAGGCGGTGTGGTGACTGCCGCGCAGACGCTCGCCACCATTGTCCCGGAAGGCATGCCGCTCGTGATCGATGCGAACCTGTCCAGCGCCGACGTGGGTTTCGTGCAGGCGGGCCAGGTGGTGAAGATCAAGTTGGACGCTTATCCGTTCATGCAATACGGCGCGCTGTCGGGCGTCGTGGATCAGATTAGTCCGGACTCCGAGAACGCCGTGGGGAGCGTCATGGGCAGCCGCGCCACCCCGTCGGCCTATTACCGAGTACGCATCACGACGGAGCTTCAACAGGGCGGGATCGATCCGCGGATTCGTGTCAAGCCAGGCATGACGGTACAGGCCGACATCACGACGGGACGCCGTCGATTGATCCAGTTCTTCATTCAGCCGCTGGTCCGCCATTGGGAAGACACGCTGACCATGCGCTGAAACAGGGCGATGGCTCGAGGCCCATCGGAGCCATTTGAAGCAGCCATTTCTCAAACCTCGCTCTGCAAGCAGAGCCTCACCATGCAGGAGATGACGAGATGTCCAGTCCAAAGAACGGAAAGCGGCGAATTGCCGCGCTGATAGCGCTTGCCGCGGGCGCCCCCTTGTCGGGGACTGCCGGCACAAGCGCTCAACTTGGCGGCTACCGGATTCAGTTCAAAACGCAATCTCAGGAGCGCAGCACCATGGCCGCGGATCTCATGCCCCAGTCGGTGATCGAGATTACGCGAGCAGGTAGCGGAGCGCCGATATACAAGGAGCAGTCGCTATTGGAGCCCGGCTGCGGGAAAGTGCCAGCCGCTGCCTTGGTCACGGATCAATATGTGGCTTTATGCGGGCACCTGGGCGGCCGCCATTACACCCACCGCGTCTTCCGCATCGGGAGCGCCGGGCCGGAAAGCGCCACGCTCGACGCCTTTGACGACCCGGCGCCGATGAAGGCAGATGCGCGAGGTGTCCTCACCGCGCTGGTAGCCCGCCGGGACCAGTTCCCGGGCGAGCTCGTCGGTCCGCTGTACTTCCCCTACGTGTATGCACTGCGTGCTGACGACAGCACCTTTGGATTCGTCCCGACCTTTGGCCTCGGCGTGAAGCAGCAATACCTGGACTACTACTCCGGAATCAGGGCAAGTCAGGACTTGTCGCAGTTCCTTCCAGTCTTGTTGGCCGCTTTGATCGCAACGCAAGACCCGGAGCTAATTTGCCAGGAAGTGCAGCAGTGGAGGAGGGATCAATTGGAAGCGAAAGGGAACACGAACGCCTTTGACAGTGCCATCCGCCACTGGGTCGCAAAGCTGCCAGTGGTCGGCTACCCGGCCCTCGACTTGACGCGCTGCTGAGGACCTCGCCATGGCATGCCCCAACGCATCGAATCTGAGCGCGGCCCAAAAGGACATTGCTGCCCGCATCATCACAGCAGGAGACAAACGAGGCTTCAGCGACGAGATGATCAACTTCGCCCTGAAGGCCGCATTCATCGAATCCAGCATGGGAACCAACTTGGGCGCTTCCCGTCCAGGTGGGGACCACATCGGGCTCTATCAGTACGACACGGTGACTTGGAATGGGTTGAACCATGTCGGGAGCCGCAACAGCATCGACGCGCAAATCAACGCGTTCTACGACGACATCAACAAGTACTCGGGACGCTACAACGCATTGCAACCGGCAGAGCGCGGTTACCTGACGCAAGAGCAGTACATCTATTTGAAGCACCACGACGGAAACAATTACACCAACTGGTCTGGCTCTCCGGGCGTGAAGATCTTCAACAGCACCTGCTTCGATATGCAGGTCAAGACCTCTGACGGCGGAGGGGGCGGCGCAGGCGCTGGAAGCGGCGAAGCCGTGGAGATTCCGCCCTGGGTGGGCTGGGATCACATCGAGGCGGGCATGCGCGGCGGCTCTGTGACCGTATCGGAGCCTACTTTGGCGCTGCCCAAGGATCCGCCACCGGGCGAAGACGGTGATGGCGAGTACTGATTGCCCCCATTCTTGATCGCCGTGTGGTCGGGTCTCGACCGCCATGCTTGCAGCCGCCATCTGGCTTGCGGCTGTTGCCTAGCATGGCGGTCTGAGGAGTCGACCGCCGCTCACTCAGAACACCGTCATGATCGATCTGAACCTGACTCGTGAAGAGTTTTTCGCGCGATGCTTCGAAACCCGCTTCCACCACCAGCGCGCAGCATTGCGCGAGGTCGTGTTCGGTTGGAAGGACGTCAACGAGTTGCTGTACGTCATGGACCCGGGCGCGCACGGTGTCCGGCTGTTCCAGGACGGCCCGGTGGACGAGACGAAATTCGTCGAGACCTACTCCGAACTCGGTGTTAACCGCCGACGGATCAACAAGGAGGCGCTCTATCGCCTCATGGGCGAAGGCGGAACCCTGGTGATGAATCGGTTGGAGCTCGTGTCGTCGACGATTCGGCGCTTATGCATGAGCGTGTCCGAGCTCTGCGGCGCTCCCACCATTGCGAACGGCTACGTGGCGTTTGATGGCAATGGCAGTTTCGGCAAGCATTGGGACACGCACGATGTCTTCGCCGTGCAGTTGTTCGGGCGCAAGCGTTGGAAGCTGTACGAGCCGACGCATCCCTTGCCGACGCGGCATCAGACCAGCCGCCACCTCAAGGAGTTCTGTCCGCCCATGCCGGTTTTCGACGACGTCCTTGAGGCAGGAGATGTCCTCTACGTTCCCCGTGGCTGGTGGCACGAGGCCTTGCCGATGGGCGAGGAAACCTGCCACGTCGCCATCGGAACCCATGGACCGACTCTGGCCGACTATGCCGTCTGGTGCTGTCAGAGGCATTTGCGGGATCACTTCGTCTGTCGCAAGTCCGCCCGCTTGGACGATACGGCAAGCAACAACTTGGTGGGTGTCGGCGAAGTCGTGGCGGAAGTCATCGCCAATCCAGTGACGTTCGAAGAGTTCCAGCGCGACCTCGTCGCGAGCGAGCGCCTGTCTACGCCGTTCCACCTGGAGCATTTCGTCGCACCGCGTCGTTACCCGATCGACGATGAGACGGAGCTTCAGATCAATTCGATGCTGCGCGTGGATGTTGATCGGCAGTTTCTTTCCGTCAATGGCGCGGAGGCCCCTCGCGATCTCCGCATCCGCGAGGTTCTCGGCTGCTTGACCGTCCGATCGCACATGACGATCGCCGACATGATCATCGCGCTGCCCCATTTATCAGCGGAAGAAGTGCGAGCCGCCGCTTGTGCGCTGGTGATGGGGAATCGCGCGCTGATTCGTAGCGGCTCACTCGGGCCGATCTCTTGATGAAGGGGCGTGCCTGGCGCAGCGCGCCAACGCGGTGGGATATCCAAAGCGACGTGACCGTCAGTCGTCGTCATCCCGTGCGAAGCGTTCCGCCAACTCTTCTATCGTCGGCATCCCCGCCTTCTCAAAGCGGATGCGCAGGCCGAGCGCCCGCGTGACGCACATGAGCGAGCTCACGGAGGATTCCTGACCCGCTTCGAGTCGATAGATCACTTCCCGAACTCTGAAGGCATCTCGCGCGAGCGCCGATATGGACATGCCGCGCGCTTCGCGGCGTGCCTTCAGGATCAGTCCGACGTCTTCGGGGAAGCTTGCGGTCTCGAGCATGACTCTCGCTTTCGGTTGCATCGACTCATTCTGCAAGCGTTGGCGAACACCAGATTCATTGAGCGTGTCAACCATGCCTTGCAAAACAGGCCGGAAATCGAGAATCTGCAAGCCATGGCTGGCATGTTGGGTGGCAAAGGCGAGATCAAGCGCAGAAATGAAATCGGGCCGCGAATGCGGCCCGTCCCTTTACTGCAACGCGCGTCGCGCGTTCACTTGGCTCGCGCCGTCATGATCGCGTCCGCGACGTTCTTCGGCGCCTCGGAGTAGTGCTTGAACTCCATCGTGTAGGTCGCGCGGCCCTGCGTGGCCGAACGCAGCGAGGTGGAGTAGCCGAACATCTCCGACAGCGGCACCTCCGCCTTGATGATCTTGCCGCCGCCGACCATGTCGTCCATGCCCTGCACCATGCCGCGGCGGCTGGACAGGTCGCCCATCACCGTGCCCGCGTAGTCCTCCGGCGTCTCGACCTCCACGGCCATCATCGGCTCCAGGATCACCGGGCTGGCGCGCCGGCAGGCTTCCTTGAAGCCCATCGACGCGGCCATCTTGAACGCGTTCTCGTTCGAGTCCACGTCGTGGTACGAGCCGAAGGTCAGCGTGACCTTCACGTCCACCACCGGGTAGCCCGCCAGCACGCCGTTGGGCAGCGTGTCGATCACGCCTTTCTCCACCGCGGGGATGTACTCGCGCGGCACCACGCCGCCCTTGATGGCGTCGACGAACTCGAAGCCCTTGCCCGGCTCCAGCGGCTCCACCGTCAGCACCACGTGGCCGTACTGGCCCTTGCCGCCGGACTGCCGCACGAACTTGCCTTCGACGTCCTCGACCTTCTTGCGCACCGTCTCGCGATACGCCACCTGCGGCTTGCCGACGTTGGCCTCGACGCTGAACTCGCGCTTCATCCGGTCGACGATGATCTCCAGGTGCAGTTCGCCCATGCCCGAGATGATGGTCTGCCCCGATTCCTCGTCGGTCCGCACGCGGAAGGACGGATCCTCCGCCGCCAACCGGCCCAGCGCGATGCCCATCTTTTCCTGGTCGGCCTTGGTCTTGGGCTCCACGGCCTGCGAGATCACCGGCTCCGGGAACACCATCTTCTCGAGCGTGATGATCGCCTCCGGATCGCACAGCGTCTCGCCCGTGGTCACGTCCTTGAGGCCCACGCAGGCCGCGATGTCCCCGGCCAGGATCTCCTTGATCTCCTCGCGCTGGTTCGCATGCATCTGCAGGATCCGGCCGATGCGCTCCTTCTTGCCGCGCGTCGGGTTGTAGACCGAGTCGCCCGATTTCAGGATGCCGGAGTACACCCGCACGAAGGTCAGTTGGCCCACATACGGATCGGTCATCAGCTTGAAGGCGAGGGCGCTGAACTTCTCGTTGTCATCGGCCTTGCGGGTCGTGTCCTGCTCGTCGTCATCGGTGCCGTGCACCGGCGGGATGTCGATCGGCGAAGGCATGAAGTCGATCACCGCGTCCAGCATGCGCTGCACGCCCTTGTTCTTGAACGCGGTGCCGCACAGCATCGGCTGGATCTCGCCGGCGATGGTGCGCTGGCGGATCGCGCGCTTGATCTCGTCCTCGCTCAGCTCGCCGCTCTCGAGGTACTTGTTCATCAGTTCCTCGTCCGCCTCGGCGGCGGCCTCGACCATCTTCTCGCGCCATTCCTCGGCCTTGGCCTTGAGGTCGGCGGGGATCTCCTGGTACTCGAACTTCATGCCCTGCGAGGCCTCGTCCCAGACGATGGCCTTCATCTTGAGCAGGTCGATCACGCCCTTGAACTGGTCCTCGGCGCCGATGGGCAGCACGATGGGCACCGGGTTGGCCTTGAGCCGGTCCACCATCATCTGGCGCACGCGGTAGAAGTCCGCGCCGATGCGGTCCATCTTGTTCACGAAGGCCAGTCGCGGCACCTTGTACTTGTTGGCCTGGCGCCAGACGGTCTCGGACTGCGGCTGCACGCCGCCCACCGAGTCGTACACCATCACCGCGCCGTCCAGCACGCGCATGGACCGCTCCACCTCGATGGTGAAGTCCACGTGCCCCGGGGTGTCGATGATGTTGATGCGGTGCTCCGGGTAGGACAGGTCCATGCCCTTCCAGAAGCAGGTCGTCGCGGCCGAGGTGATCGTGATGCCGCGCTCCTGCTCCTGCTCCATCCAGTCCATCGTGGCGGCGCCGTCGTGCACCTCGCCGATCTTGTGGTTGACCCCGGTGTAGAACAGGATGCGCTCCGTCGTCGTCGTCTTGCCGGCGTCGATGTGCGCCGAGATGCCGATGTTGCGGTAGTGCTCGATGGGGGTCTTGCGGGACATGGTGGTCTCCAGTGGCGATGAACGACCCGGGGACGCCAGCTTCATGGGAGGCGGCCGTCGGGTCCGAAAGCCGATCAATGTAGCGACAAGCCATGACGGCCGCCATCCGCCGCATGGAAGAGCCCCGGCGCCCTGGGGATGAGGCTTCCGGCCCCCGTCCGGGGGCATCGAGGCGCCACTTTTTCCTCCGGCGCGACCGGCATCCCCTGAATGAGGGGCACCGTTGCGGGCGAATTCCGGAGTTCCCGGGCGGTTACGTCACGTCACATCGATACATTCGCTCACTCGAACGAGATATCAGGGAGTTGCGGTGAGATCAAATGTTTTTGTCAGCCTGTTGGCATCAGGCGCCCTGGGCATGAGCGTCATGGCGGGCCCGGTCGTCGCCCGGGCCGCCCCGGTGGTGGAAGTCGGCATGAACTGCACGGTGGCCGATGGCTGGTGGTCGCTGGATCGCGAGCGGCCGGTGCAGCCCGAGCCGGTCAAGGTGGTGGCGATCAAGGCCCTGACCACCGGTGCGCCGGGGGCCTGGGTGCAGCCCTCGCGGGGCAAGCTGACCGAGCACCAGCTGCACATCGCGCTGGACCGCCTCAGCGAGTGCCGCTGAAGGGGGAACGGGAGGGCGCCCCAAGGTCGGTCCGGGAGGGCCGCCGAAGGGGCGTGCCGGCCGGGGTAAACCCGGGTCGTCCGGCGGCGCTGGCTAGAATGCCGGGCTTCACCGCCGCGGCGCGCGCGGCGCAACCCCCTGGGATCCCATGGCCAGCACCACCTCCTCCAAGCATCTGATTCACTTCGAGGGGGGCAATGCCCTCTCGTCCTTCCGGGCCGCGGCGCTGCTGGCGCGTCTGCAGGCCGTCAGCGACCGCATCACCGCGGTGCATGCCCGTCATGTCCACTGGGTCTGGACCGACGCGGCGCTGGACGCGCAAGGCCGCGACAAGCTGGCTTCGCTGCTGGACTACGGCGACCGCTACGACGGCGCCACCGAGGGCGCGCTGATCGTCGTCGCCCCGCGCCTGGGCACGCTGAGCCCCTGGGCGTCCAAGGCCACCGACATCGCCCACAACTGCGGCCTGGCCCTGCACCGGGTGGAGCGCGTCACCGAGTTCCGCCTGACGCTCAAGTCCGGGCTGCTGGCCGGGCTGACCGGCGGCGCCAAGCCGCTGACGCAGGAGGAACTGCTGGCCTGCGCCGACCTGCTGCATGACCGCATGACCGAAAGCGTGCTGCTGTCGCGCGAGGATGCCGCCCACCTCTTCGACGACAAGCAGGCCCAGCCGCTCGCGCACGTGCCGGTGCAGGCCCGCGGCCGCGCGGCGCTCGAGGAAGCCAACGGCGCCTGGGGCCTGGCGCTCTCCGACGACGAGATCGACTACCTCGTCGCCGCCTTCCAGAAGCTGGGCCGCGACCCCAGCGACGTCGAGCTGATGATGTTCGCGCAGGCCAACAGCGAGCACTGCCGCCACAAGATCTTCAACGCCCAGTTCACCATCGACGGTGAAGCGCAGCCGCTGTCGCTCTTCGGCATGATCCGCAACACCGAGAAGGTGTCGCCGCAGCACACCGTCATCGCCTACGCCGACAACGCCGCGGTGATGGAAGGCCACGCCATCGAGCGCTGGATGGCGGCCGGCGATCGCCGCGCGCCGAAGTACGAGGCCCGTGCCGAGACCGCGCACGTGCTGATGAAGGTCGAGACCCACAACCACCCGACGGCCATCTCCCCGCATCCGGGCGCGTCCACCGGCGCCGGCGGCGAGATCCGCGACGAGGGCGCCACCGGTCGCGGCGCCAAGCCCAAGGCCGGCCTGACCGGCTTCTCGGTCTCCAACCTGCATCTGCCGGGCCTGAGCGAGCCGTGGGAGAAAGACCCGGTCGGCAAGCCCGCGCACATCGCCAGCGCGCTGCAGATCATGACCGAGGGGCCGCTCGGCGGCGCGGCCTTCAACAACGAGTTCGGCCGGCCCGCGCTGGGCGGCTACTTCCGCGTCTTCGAGCAGGACGTCGACGGCATCCGCCGCGGGTACCACAAGCCGATCATGATCGCCGGCGGCCTGGGCGCGATCCGCGCCGACCTCACCAAGAAGATCCAGTTCCCCGCCGGCTCGCTGCTGATCCAGCTCGGCGGCCCCGGCATGCGCATCGGCATGGGCGGCAGCGCCGCCAGCTCGATGGCCGCGGGCACCAACACCGCCGACCTGGACTTCGACTCGGTCCAGCGCGGCAACCCCGAGATCCAGCGCCGCGCGCAGGAAGTGCTCAACCATTGCTGGGGCCTGGCCGAGCGCAACCCCATCCTGGCGGTCCATGACGTCGGCGCGGGCGGCATCTCCAACGCCTTCCCGGAACTGGTCAACGATGCCGGCCGCGGCGCCATCTTCGACCTGCGCAAGGTCCCGCTCGAGGAAAGCGGCCTGGCGCCCAAGGAGATCTGGTGCAACGAGAGCCAGGAGCGCTACGTCCTGGTGATCGCGCCGGAAAGCCTGCCGCTCTTCACCGCCATGTGCGAGCGCGAACGCTGCCCCTTCGCCGTTGTCGGCGTCACCACCGAGCAGCGCGAGCTGGTGCTGGAGGACGGCCCGCAAGGCGAGCGCGCCATCGACATGCCGATGGACGTCCTGCTGGGCAAGCCGCCCAAGATGCACCGCGACGTGACGCGCGTGGCGCGCTCGGGCGGCGCGCTCTCGCTGGACGGCGTCGACCTGGCCACGGCCGCGCGCACCGTGCTGCGCCACCCCACGGTGGCCAGCAAGCGCTTCCTGGTCACCATCGGCGACCGCACCGTCGGCGGCCTGAACCACCGCGACCAGATGGTCGGCCCCTGGCAGGTGCCGGTGGCGGACTGCGCGGTCACGCTCTCCGACTTCAAGGGCTTCAGCGGCGAGGCGATGAGCATGGGCGAGCGCACCCCGCTGGCCGCCGTCGATGCGCCCGCGTCCGGCCGCGTCGCGGTCGCCGAGGCCATCCTCAACTTGCTGGCCGCGCCGATCGAGCTGCCGCGGGTGAAGCTCTCGGCCAACTGGATGGCGGCCTGCGGCGAGCCCGGCGAGGACGCCGCGCTCTACGACACCGTCAAGGCTGTCGGCATGGACCTGTGCCCCGCGCTGGGCATCTCCATCCCGGTGGGCAAGGACTCCTTGTCGATGCGCACCCGCTGGTCCGAGGACGGCGTCACCAAACAGGTCACCGCGCCGGTCTCGCTCATCGTCACGGCCTTCGCCTCGCTGGCCGACGTGCGGGGCACGCTCACGCCGCAACTGCGGGACGGCGACACCACGCTGGTGCTGGTCGACCTCGGCCAGGGCCGCATGCGCATGGGCGGCTCGATCCTGGCGCAGACCCTGAACCAGTTCGGCCCCGAGGTGCCCGACCTCGATGAGCCCGCGCTGCTCAAGGCGCTGGTGGCCGCGGTCAACGAGCTGCGCGGCCAGGGCCGCCTGCTGGCCTACCACGACCGCAGCGACGGCGGCCTCTTCGCCGCGGCGCTGGAGATGGGCTTTGCCGGCCAGCGCGGCGTCAGCCTCAACGTCGACATGCTGGTCACCGAGGGCGACGGCATCAGCGACAGCCGCGCCGAGATGGGCGACTCCAAGAACTGGGCCTCGCAGGTCAGCGCGCGCCGCGAGGAACTGACGCTCAAGGCCCTGTTCAACGAGGAACTGGGCGTCCTGCTGCAGGTCCCCACCGCCGACCGCGACGCCGTCCTGCAGACGCTGCGCGCGCACGGCCTGTCGAAGATCTCGCACGTCGTCGGCAAGACCAACGACACGAAGCAGGCCGAGGTCTGGCGCGACGCCAAGAAGGTCTTCGCCGCGCCGCTCAACGAGCTGCAGCAGGAATGGGACCAGGTGTCCTGGCGCATCGCCCGCGATCGCGACAACCCGGCCTGCGCGGACCAGGAGCATGCGCTGGCCGGCACGCCCGGCAAGGGCCTGCACTGGCTGCCGACCTTCGACGTCAAGGAGGACGTCGCCGCCCCCTTCATCGCCAGCGGCGTGCGCCCCAAGGTCGCGATCCTGCGCGAGCAGGGCGTCAACTCGCATGTCGAGATGGCCTACGCCATGGCGCAGGCCGGCTTCGACGCCTACGACGTGCACATGAGCGACCTGCAGGCCGGCGCGGTCGACCTGAAGGACTTCAAGGGCTTCGTCGCCTGCGGTGGTTTCAGCTACGGCGACACGCTGGGCGCGGGCGAGGGCTGGGCGCGCTCCATCCTCTTCAACCCGGTGCTGAAGGCCGCGTTCGAGGCCTTCTTCGCCCGTCCGGACAGCTTCGCGCTGGGCGTCTGCAACGGCTGCCAGATGCTGGCGGCGCTGTCGCCGATGATCCCGGGCGCCGAGCACTGGCCCAAGTTCGTCCGCAACCGCAGCGAGCAGTTCGAGGCCCGCCTGGCGCAGGTCGAGATCGTCGATTCGCCGAGCATCTTCTTCACCGGCATGGCCGGCAGCCGCCTGCCGATCGCGGTCGCACACGGCGAGGGCTTCGCGGACTTCTCGCAGCGCGGCAATCCCGACGAAGTGCTGCGCGCGATGCGTTATGTCGATGGCGACGGCCAGCCGACCGAGCAATACCCGCTCAACCCCAACGGCAGTCCGCAGGGCCTGACCGCGGTCACCACGGCGGATGGTCGTTTCACTGCGCTGATGCCGCACCCGGAGCGTGTCTTCCGCAACATCCAGATGAGCTGGACCGGTGGCGACGCTGGCCAGTTCAGCCCCTGGATGCGGATGTTTCGCAACGCCCGCAAGTGGGTGGGCTGAACACGCCCCCCTGAACCCCACGCGCCAAACGACGCATAAATCGACGCATAAATCGACGCATCAATCGACGCGCAAGACAAAGGGCCACGCTCACGCGTGGCCCTTTTCATTGGCTGCTCCGACCTGCGCGTCACGCCTTCCGGGCTCTCCCGCACGCCCCTACCGCCAAACCGTGGAAGTAGGCTGATGTGTCGGTGTATGGGGGAAGGGTTTTCGCGGCGGAGCCGGGAAAATCTTTCCCCCATGCGGACCCAGAGAGAGGGCAGGCGGAGAGCGCCCTCTCACCCCGCCATCACGCCCGCCAGCAGCTCATAAGACCGCCTTCGCGCCGCCGCATCGTGGACTGCGCAAGCGACGATGAACTCGTCCGCCCCGGTGCGTTCGAGCGTCGCCGCGAGCCCTTCACGCACCGTCCGCGGCGACCCGACGATGGATTCCGACAGCATGCGTTCCACCGCCAGTTGCTCGCCCGCGGTCCACAGGTCCGCCATCTGGTCGACTGGCCGCGGCAGTGGCCCGCGCTGCCCGCGCTGCATGCCGAGGAAGCGCTGCTGCAGCGAGGTGAACAGGCGCTGCGCCTGGGCGTCGGTATCGGCCACGATGACGTTCAGCCCCACCGCCGCGTAGGGCTGGGGATGCCGGGCGCTGGGCCGGTACTGAGCCCGGTACATCTCGAGCGCCTGCATGAGCATCGCCGGCGCGAAGTGCGACGCGAACGCGAACGGCAGGCCGAGGTAGGCCGCGAGCTGCGCGCCATAAAGGCTCGACCCCAGCAGCCAGATCGGCACTTCGGTGCCCTGACCTGGGATCGCGCGCACGACCTGACCCTCCTGCTCGGGCGCGAGGTAGGCGGTCAGTTCCAGCACGTCCTCGGGGAAGCGGTCTTCGTGCGCCGTCGACAGGTGACGGCGCAGCGCGCGCATCGTCGGACCATCGGTGCCGGGCGCGCGGCCCAGCCCCAGGTCGATGCGGCCGGGGAACAGCGTCGCCAGCGTGCCGAACTGCTCCGCGATGGTCAGCGGTGCGTGGTTGGGCAGCATGATCCCGCCCGAGCCGACCCGGATCGTCGAGGTCGCCGCCGCGATCTGGCCGATCAGCACCGCGGTGGCCGAGGACGCGACGCCGTCCATGTTGTGATGTTCGGCGACCCAGTAGCGGGTGTAGCCCAACCGCTCCGCGTGCTGCGCGAGCGCGATGCTGTCGTGGAGCGCCTGGGCGGCGGTGCCGCCCTCGACGATGGGGGCGAGGTCGAGGATCGAAAGACGGGGATGCATGGCCGCGGAGTCTAGGCGCGGGTCCGGGACCGGGGCGGCGGCAGGGTTATCGCCGGATGGGGTAGGGGCGGTGGCCCGTCAATCGCTGCCGAGCTCCGCCTGCACCTGCCGCGTCTTGCCGCCGTTCCACACCGTCAGCGTGACCTTGTCGCCGACCCGGCGCTCCTCGAGCTCGCTGAGCAGCTCGTCGAGATCGGCCACCGGCTTGCCGTTTACCGCGGTGATGACGTCGCCACCGACGATGCGCCCGTCGCGCCCCCGCATGAAGGGCTGCAAGCCCGCCCGCTGCGCGCCACCGCCGGCCTGCAGGCCGATCAGCACCACGCCCTTGGGCAGGCGCAGCACCTGGCGCAATTGCTCGGTGCCCGCGGTCAGCCCGAGCGCCGGGCGGATCACGCGGCCATGCTGGATCAGCTGCGGCACGACGCGGTTCACCTCGTCGGCGGGAATCGCGAAGCCGATGCCATTGCTGCCGCCGCTGGGGCTGAAGATCGACGTGTTCACGCCGATCAACCGGCCCGCCGAATCGAGCAGCGGCCCGCCCGAGTTGCCGGGGTTGATCGCCGCATCGGTCTGGATCGCGCCGCGGATCGTGCGCTGCGTCATCGACTCGATCTCGCGATTCAGCGCCGAGACGATGCCGCGCGTGAGCGTCTGGTCCAGGCCGAACGGGTTGCCGATCGCGTACACCGTCTGGCCCACCTGCAGCTCGCGGCTGCTGCCCATCGGCACCGGCTGCAGTTTCTCCCGCGGCGCGGCGATGCGCAGCACGGCCAGGTCGCGGTCGGGATCGACACCGACCAGCGTCGCGTCATACGCCGTCTGGTCCGACAGCGTGACCTTCGCCGCCGAGGCGCCGCGGATCACATGGAAGTTGGTGACGATGTGACCGCGCTCATCCCACAGGAAGCCCGAGCCGGTGCCGCTGGGTACCTCGGTCACGTTGCGCGAGAAGAAGTCGCGCTGCTGCGCCAGCGTCGTGATGTGCACCACCGACGGCGACACCTTGCGGAACACCGCGATGTTGTTCTGCTCCTGGGCGTCGAGCGGACCGCGTGGCGTCACCGGGCGCGGTTGTTGGGCGAAGGCCCCGGTGGCGAGGAAGAAGGTGGCAAGCAGGAGGATGGTCGTGCGGCGCATGGCGCGGGATTATGGAGCGCTGGCGCGTTTGCGGGACGCTCCCGTCCTGCGGAGGCCCGGGCGTTGGCCGCCGATGCATGGGGCACCGGCGGCAAGCGCCGGTACCCCACGCATCACCGTCCCCGATCACCGAGATTCTTCGACGACATGCGATGGTGGACTGCGGTGGGGGCGGACTGCGGGGAGGCGTGGGTCATTCGGGGGCGGCCATCGTCGATTCGATCCAGTCCCGCTTGCGGCGCAGCGTCTCGTCGTCGTCGGCGAAACGGCGCGCGATGTCCTGGAACTCGTCCTGGATGCGCAGGAAGGCGTCGACGACCTCCGGATCGAAATGGCTGCCGCGGCCCTCGACGATGATCGCGGCCGCCTCGCCATGCGGCATCGCGTCCTTGTAGACGCGGCGGCTGATCAGCGCGTCGTAGACGTCGGCCAGCGCCATCAGCCGCGCCGACAGCGGGATGGCCTCGCCGCGCAGGCCCTCCGGATAACCGGAGCCGTCCCATTTCTCCTGGTGGCCGTAGGCGATGTCCTTGGCCGTGGACAGGAAGGCGACCGGCGTGCCGAGCTGGGCCTCGGCCTGCGCGATCGCGTCGCGGCCCAGCGCCGGGTGGGACTTCATGATCTCGAATTCGTCCGGCGTGAAGCGTCCCGGCTTGAGCAGGATGCGGTCGGGGATGCCCACCTTGCCGATGTCGTGCAGCGGCGCCGACTTGAACAGCGTGGCGATGTACTCCGGCGTGAGCAGCGCCTGCCAGCGTGGATGCCCGCGCAGCGCCTGCGCCAGCGCCTTGACGTAATGCTGGGTGCGCCGGATGTGGTTGCCGGTGTCGCTGTCCCGCGTCTCGGCCAGCGAGGCCATCGCCAGGATGGTCACGTCCTGGATCGCCGCCAGCTCCTCGGTGCGGCGCGCGACCTCGGCCTCCAGGTAGGCCGCCTTGTCGCGCAGGAAGTCCGCGCTGGCCTTGAGCCGCAGGTGCGTGCGCACGCGCGCCATCACGATCGGCGGGCTGATCGGCTTGGTGATGTAGTCGACCGCGCCCAGCGCCAGTCCGCGCGTTTCGTCGGCCACGTCGGAGCGGGCGGTGAGGAAGATGACCGGCACGTCGCGTGTGGCCGGGTCGGCCTTGAGCCGCTCGCAGACCTCGTGGCCGTCCATGCCCGGCATCATCACGTCCAGCAGGATCAGGTCGGGCCGCGGCTCGGCGCCGGCGATGCGCAGCGCCTTCTCGCCGTTGTTGGCGATCTTGACGCGGTAGCGGTCGCGCAGCAGCTCGCTCATGAGCGCGAGGTTGTCGGGCGTGTCATCGACGACCAGCACGGTGGCGCCGTCGGTCGGGTCGGAGGGCGGCGCGGGGTGCGAGGTCATGCGGGGCTCCCGGATGACGTGGGATCGGTGTCGGCCTGGCTCGCGGGACCGCGGCGGCCGGTGGCATCGGCGCGGACCAGCACGAGCGCGCCATCGAAGTCGAAGCGCTGCGCGGCGTCGGCCGCGCGGCGCAGCGTCCGCAGCCGGGCGGTCGGCAGCGGCAGGCGGTCGAGCAGGGCGCCCAGTTCCTGCCCCGCGTCGGCGGCGCCGGAATCGCTGTCCTCCAGCAGGGCCTCGAGCCGCGCCAGCAGCGCGTCGAGCCCGGCCAGCGCCGCCGCGTCGAGCACCGCCGGTGCCGCGGCCGAGGGGACAGCCGGTGGGGCGGCCTGCAGCATCGCCTCGCGCGCCAGGTGGCGACCCAGCGAGACCAGCAGCGCGGCCAGCAGCGATTGCGCGCGGATGAGCAGCGGGTCGCGTTCGGCCGCAGGCTGGCGCTGCGCGCAGGCCTGCTCGAGCGCGCCGGCCGCCGCCGCCAGCGGTCGCGCGCCCAGCGTGCCAGCGGCGCCGCGCAGGGAGTGCGCCAGTCGCGTCATCGTCGTGTGGTCGCCGGCACTGGCCGCCTCGGCGAAGCGCGCGGCGAAGTCGGTCTGCGAGTCGTGGAAGGTGCGCAGCAGCTTGCGGTAGAGCGTGAGGTGACCGCCGGCGGTCGCCAGTCCGGCCTGCACGTCGAGCCCGGCGATCTGCGGCAGGCCATCGGCTCGCCCGACGACCGTGGTGGCAGCGGCGTTGGGCGAAGCGGCGGTGGCTGCGGCGGAGGTTGAGGCGGTGGACGAGGAGGCCGCGGACGCGGGGGCGGATGGGGCGTCCGCATCGCGGCCCGCCGGGCGATCGTTGCCGCGAGGGTCCCGTGAGCCCTCCGGCGCGGCTTGGCCGCCCTGGCCTTCCTGGTCAGCCCCCAGCGTCTGGCTGAGCGCCCGCCGCGTGTCGATGCGCCGGCCCGCGCCGGAGCGGGTGTCCATCGGCAGGTCCGAGGCCGGCATGGCCGGGCGGACCCAGCGCGCCAGGACCTCGAACAGCAGGTCGACATTGAGCGGCTTGGGGATGTGGTCGTTCATGCCGGCGGCCAGGACCTTCTCGCGGTCGCCGCTCATCGCGTTGGCCGTCATCGCGATGACCGGCAGCGTGCGCCAGCGCGGATCGGCCCGCAGCGCGCGGGTGGCGGCGTAGCCGTCCAGCACCGGCATCTGGCAGTCCATCAGCACGCCGTCGAAGCCGTCGGGCGTCGCGGCCAGCAGGTCCAGCGCGACGCGTCCGTTGGCGGCCAGGGTGACATGCAGCCCCGCGTCCTCGAGCAGCGCGGCCGCGAGTTCCTGGTTGAGCTCGTTGTCCTCGGCCACCAGCACGCGCGCGCCAGCGAGCCGGCGCATCGCCTCGCGGGCGGTGTCGCGGCGGCGCTGCGCCGCGGGCGCGGGCAGGTCGGCATGACCCAGGGCCTCGCCGATCGCACTGAGCATCGACGAGGCGGTGACCGGCTTGGTCAGCAGCACCGGCCGGCGCTGCGTGCCGGCCCCGGCCAGCGCCGCGGTCAGCGAGTCGTCGCGGCCGAAGGAGGTCACCAGCACCACCGCCGGCGGCGCCTGCAGCCGGCCGTCGCCGAGCTGGCGCGTCGCCTCCAGGCCGTCCACCACCGGCATCTGCCAGTCCATCAGCACCAGCGCGAAGGGCTGGCCCTCGGCCTGGGCCTGTTCGGCGTCGCGCACGGCCTCCGCGCCGTCGGCGGCGGTGGTGACATCCAGGCCGAAGCTCGCGCCCAGCGTGGACAGGATCTCGCGCGCGGCGCGGTTGTCGTCGACCACCAGGGTGCGCAGCCGCGCCAGCTCGTGCGCCATCAGCGCGCGCCGCGCCGGCAGGTCCGAGCCTTCGGGCTGGAGTGCGAAGCGCGCGGTGAAGTGGAAGGTCGAACCCTGGCCCGGCGCGGACTCGACCCAGATGCGGCCGCCCATCATCTCGACGAGCTGCTTGCAGATCGCCAGCCCCAGGCCGCTGCCGCCGTAGCGGCGGGTGGTGGAGCTGTCGGCCTGGCTGAAGCTCTGGAACAGCCGCGCCTGCTGCTCGGGCGTCATGCCGATGCCGGTGTCGCGGACGCGGAAGTGCAGCTCGACCTCCGGCGTGGCGAGGGCGTCCAGCGCCGCCGCGTCGCGCGCGCCGAGCGCGACCGACTCGATGCCGACGATGATCTCGCCGCGGTCGGTGAACTTGGCGGCGTTGTTGCCCAGGTTGACCAGCACCTGGCCCAGTCGCAGCGGATCGCCGATCAGCGCGGTCGGCAGGTCCGGCGGCACGTTCAGCAGCAGCTCCAGTCCCTTGTCCTCGACGCGGAAACCGATCAGGTTGACCAGATGGTCCAGCACGTCCTCCATGCGGAAGGGCACGTATTCCAGGCTAAGCTTGCCGGCCTCGATGCGGCTGAAATCCAGGATGTCGTCGATGACGCCCAGCAGGTTCTCGGCGGAGCGGTGCACCTTCTCGATGTAGTTGCGCTGGCGCGCATCCAGCCCGGTCTGCAGCGCCAGGTGGGACATGCCGATGATCGCGTTCATCGGCGTGCGGATCTCGTGGCTCATGTTGGCCAGGAAGTCCGACTTGGCCCGGGTGGCCTCCTCGGCATCCTCCTTGGCCTGGCGCAGCGCGTCCTGGGCGCGTTCGCGGTCCTCCAGCAGGGCCTCGAGCTGGCGGTGGTGCGCCTGCAGCTCGAGGTCCTTGCGGTCGCGCGCCGCGCCGTGGGCCAGGCTGCGCAGCGAGGCCGCCAGCAGCCCGAAGGCCAGCAGCGCCACCAGCGCGGCGATGCCGACCCGCGTGGCGGTCGGCTCCAGCGCGTCCAGGTCGCCCAGCAGCACCAGCCGCCAGGGGCCGGCGGGGTCGTTCCAGGCGACCTCGGCCTGGGCGGTGGCGTGGCGGGCGCCGCCGACCGACACCGTCGGCGCGCGCGGCTCGAAGGGCAGGCTGTGCGCGCGCGCCGGATCCTCGAAGAGCTTGCCGTACTGGCCGCTGGCGGTCAGCGTCTTCGAGCGCTCGGCCGTCGCGGCGCCGTCCAGGCTCATGCGCCATTCCGGCCGGCTGGCGGCGAGCACCACGCCCTGCGGCGAGACCAGCAGCGCGCCGGCGTAGCTGCGGGTGTCGAGGAAGCGGTCGAGCGTGTCGGCGTACTGGCGGGCGGCGATCACGCCGATGATCTCGCCGCTCTGGCCGGGCTGGCGATAGACCGGCGCGGCCAGCCAGAAGGCGCGCTGGCCGGTGGTGATGCTGATGCCGGCGAAGACGTTGGGCTGGCCGCGCATCGCCTGGCGGTAGTACTGGCGGAAGGCCACGTCCAGGCCGATCGGGGACACGCCCTCGTCGTCCCAGGCCGCGATGATGCGGCCGCGCGTGTTGACGACGTAGGCCAGCTGCGCGCCGACGCTGGTGCCGATCACCTCCAGCGTCTCGAAGGCCGGGCGGGTGCGGCGGGCGGCGTCGGTGTCGGTGAGCGCGGCGGCGTTCTTGAGGTCGGGATTGAGCTGGCCGGCCAGCACGACCGCGCCCATGCCCTTGCCGGTCAGGGTCAGGCCCTGCAGGGCGAGCGCCTCGCGCTGGGCGGCATTGGCCAGGGCGTGCCGGAAGTCGTGTTCGAGCGAGCGCCGGTGCGTCTCGCTCGCGGTGATGCCGAGCGCGAGCGCCACGACGGCCGCCAGCAGCCACGCGGTCCGGCGATGTCCCAGCAGCCAGTCGGACACACGACCCATCCCTTTCCCTCCCTGGAAGGCCCGGTCGGAGGCCGCCGGGCCGTGATGGATGAACGCCGGGGCAGTGTAGGGGAGGCGGCGCGGGGCGCAAGCCCTGAACTGGCGCGGGAAGACCGGGCTTTCACCGAGGTGCGGCGCAGGACGCGGCGCCGCGCGCGGATGGCGGGCGGGTGATGGCCGTCGGGCCGGACGCGGGCTCGTCCTACAGCGGCCGGCGCCGGTCCTGGCTAGCATCGGCCGACATGGGCCTGCCATCCAGCATCGAAGCGACCGGCGACGGGTCGGGGCAGGGCGACCTGGTGGTCGCCCGCCCCGAGGGGCTCTACTGCCCGCCCGGCGACTTCTACATCGACCCGTGGCGGCCGGTGGACCGCGCCGTGATCACCCACGGCCACAGCGACCACGCGCGCTGGGGCCATGCCCATTACCTGGCCCACCACGACAGCGCCGCCATCCTGCGGCGCCGGCTCGGCGAGGACATCACCCTGCAGACCCTGGCCTACGGCGAGGCCGTGGTGCACCACGGCGTGCGGCTGTCGCTGCATCCGGCCGGCCATGTGCTGGGCTCGGCGCAGCTGCGGCTGGAACATGGCGGCCGGGTCTGGGTGGCCTCGGGCGACTACAAGCTGGAGGCGGATGGCACCTGCGCGCCGTTCGAGCCGGTGCGCTGCGACACCTTCATCACCGAGTCCACCTTCGGCCTGCCCATCTACCGCTGGCCGTCGCAGGCGGCGCTGTTCGCCGAGATCGACGACTGGTGGCGGCGCAATGCCGCGGCGGGACGCGCGTCGGTGCTCTACGCCTATGCGCTGGGCAAGGCGCAGCGGCTGCTGCATGGCGTGGATGCCTCGATCGGGCCGATCGTCAGCCATGGCGCGGTCGAGCCGCTGAATGCCGTCTACCGCGCCGCCGGCGTGCCCCTGCCGCCGACCTTCCATGCGGCCGACCCGGCGCTCGACAAGGCGGCGCTGTCGCGCGCGCTGGTGATCGCGCCGCCGTCGGCCGCGCGCTCGCCGTGGATGAAACGCTTCGGCGCGGATCCGGCGGACGCCTTCGCCAGCGGCTGGATGCAGCTGCGCGGCACGCGCCGGCGGCGCGGCGTGGACCGCGGCTTCGTGGTCTCGGACCATGCCGACTGGCCGGGCCTGATGGCCGCGATCCGCGGCACCGGCGCCGAGCGCGTCTTCGTCACCCACGGCAGCGTGCCGGTGCTGGTGCGATGGCTCAACGAGCAGGGCCTGCAGGCGCAGGCCTTCGCGACCGAATACGGCCAGGAGGACGATGCCGTCGCCGACACCGCCGACACCGCCGACACCGCCGACACCGCCGACACCGCCGGCACCGCCGAGCCTGCGGAAGGAGCGCCGCCGTCATGAAGGCCTTCGCCGCGCTGTACCGCGAGCTGGATGCCTCGACGTCCAGCCTGGCCAAGCAGGCCGCGCTGCAGGCCTACCTGCGCGAGGCGCCGCCAGCGGATGCGGCCTGGGCGGTGTACTTCCTGGCCGGCGGCAAGCCGCGGCAGCTGGTGCCGACCCGCTTGCTGCGCGAGCAGGCGCGGCTGGCGGCCGGCCTGCCGGAGTGGCTGTTCGACGAGAGCTACGAGGCCGTCGGCGACCTGGCCGAGACGATCGCGCTGCTGCTGCCCGAGCCGACGGACGTGGTCGAGCGCCCGCTGTCCGTCTGGATGACCGAGCATCTGCTGCCGCTGCGCGGCCAGCCGCCCGAGGCGCTCGCGCTGGCGCTGCAGAGCCAGTGGGCCTCGCTGGCGGTCGAGCAGCGCTTCGTCTACTTCAAGCTGATCACCGGCGCCTTCCGCGTCGGCGTGTCGAAGCTGCAGGTGACGCAGGCGCTGGCGGCGGTCGGCGGCGTGGATGCCAAGCTGGTCGCGCAGCGGCTGATGGGCTACACGCATGTCGGCGCGCGGCCGACCGCGGCGGACCATGCCGCGCTGGTCGCGCCGGCGCAGGCCACGGCCGGCGACGGTGGCGCGCGCGGCCTGCAGCCGTATCCCTTCTTCCTCGCGCATCCGCTGGCCCTGCCGGTCGAGCAGTTCGACGCGGCGATCGGGCCGGCCGCGGACTGGCTGGTCGAGTGGAAGTGGGACGGCATCCGCGCGCAGCTGGTGCGGCGCGGCGGCGAGGTCGCGATCTGGTCGCGCGGCGAGGAGCTGGTCACCGAGCGCTTCCCCGAGCTCGCCGCGATGGGCGCGGCGCTGCCGGACGGCCTGGTGCTCGACGGCGAGATCCTCGTCTGGCGCGACGGCCGCGCCATGCCCTTCGCGGAGCTGCAGCGGCGCATCGGCCGCAAGACGCTGGGCGCGAAGCTGCTGCGCGAGCTGCCGGTGGCGCTGTGCGTGTACGACCTGCTCGAGCAGGACGGCCAGGACCTGCGCGATCTGCCGCAGCATGAGCGTCGCGCGCGGCTGGAGCGCCTGGTGGCCGCGCATCCGCTGCCGGGGCTCGAGCTCAGCCCGCTCGTGAGCGGCGCGGACTGGGCGGCGCTGGCGCGCGAGCGCGAGCAGGCGCGGGCGCTGGGCGTCGAAGGGATGATGCTCAAGCGGCGCGACGCGCGCTATGGCGTCGGCCGCACCAAGGACGTCGGCGTCTGGTGGAAGTGGAAGATCGATCCGCTGTCGGTGGATGCGGTGCTGATCTACGCGCAGCGCGGCCATGGCCGGCGCGCGAGCCTCTACACCGACTACACCTTCGCCGTCTGGAACGGCCCGCAGGAGGATCCGGCGCGCCAGCTGGTGCCGTTCGCGAAGGCCTATTCGGGCCTCACCGACGCGGAGATCCAGGCGGTCGACGCGGCGATCCGTCGCACCACGATCGAGAGCTTCGGCCCGGTGCGCAGCGTCACGCCGACGATGGTGTTCGAGCTCGGCTTCGAGGGCATCGCCCGCAGCGGCCGGCACAAGAGCGGCATCGCGGTGCGCTTCCCGCGCATGCTGCGCCGGCGCGAGGACAAGCCGGTCGAGGAGGCGGACACCTTGCAGACGCTGCAGGCGCTGCTGCCCGCCGGCGGCGGCGACGCGGCCATCGTCCGCGCGGCGCCGCGGACGCCGCCGGCAACGGGCGCAGCGCCGGAGCAGGGCTTGCTCGAAGACGCGGACGAGGCCGCACCGTGAGCGCGATGAAAGCAGGCGGCGACGCGGAAGCCGTGAGCAAAACGAAGGCCAGACGGAACGCGAAGGTCGCGAGCGACGTGGAGGCCGTGAGCAACGCGGGTACTGCGAGCGATGCCGGTGTCGTCAGCGAGGGCATGTCGATCGACGCTTGGCTCGCCGAGCAAGGCTGGCGGTCGTTCCCGTTCCAGCGCCAGGTCTGGGACGAGATCGCGCGGGGCCGCAGCGGGCTGCTGCATTCGAGCACCGGCAGCGGCAAGACGCTGGCGATCTGGCTGGGCGCGCTGGCCACGCTGCGCGAGGCCATCGGCGGCGAGGCGCGCCAGCACGGCGGCAAGGCCGTCGCGCCGCCGCTGACGGTGCTGTGGATCACGCCCATGCGCGCCCTCGCCGCCGACACGCTGCGAGCCCTGACGCGCCCGATGGCGGTGTTCTGCCCGGGCTGGACGATCGGGCTGCGCAGCGGCGACACCAGCTCCGCGCAGCGCGCCGCGCAGGACCGGCGGCTGCCCACCGTGCTGGTGACGACGCCGGAAAGCCTGTCGCTGCTGCTGTCGCGGGCCGACGCGCGGGAGCAGCTCGGCCAGGTGCGGCTGGCGGTGGTCGACGAATGGCACGAGCTGATGGGCAACAAGCGCGGCGTGCAGACGCAGCTGGCGCTGGCGCGCCTGCGTCGCTTCCGGGCCGAGCGCGGCGCCGGGCGCGACGCGGCCCTGATGACCTGGGGCCTGTCCGCGACGCTGGGCAACCTCGACGAGGCGCTGCGGACGCTGCTCGGCACGGCCGCCGCGGACGCCGCCACGGACGCCGTGCTGGTCCACGGCGAGACCGACAAGACCCTGGTCATCGACACGCTGCTGCCCGCCACCGCCGAGCGCTTCGCCTGGGCGGGCCACATGGGGCTGCGCATGCTGCCGCAGGTGGTCGAGGCGATCGAGGCCAGCGCCAGCTGCCTGGTCTTCACCAACATGCGCTCGCAGGCCGAGCGCTGGTACCGCGCGCTGCTGGAGGCGCGCCCCGACTGGGCCGGCGTGCTGGCGCTGCACCACGGCTCGCTGGACCGCGAGGTGCGCGAGTGGGTGGAGCTCGGCCTCAAGGAGGGCCGCGTCAAGGCCGCCGTGTGTACCTCCAGCCTGGACCTGGGCGTGGACTTCCTGCCGGTCGACCGCGTGCTGCAGATCGGTTCGGCCAAGGGCGTGGCCCGGCTGGTGCAGCGCGCGGGGCGCTCCGGCCACGCGCCGGGCCGGCCGTCGCGGATCACGCTGGTGCCCACGCACAGCCTCGAGCTGGTCGAGGCCGCCGCCGCGCGCGCGGCGGTGCGCGCCGGCCGCATCGAGGCCCGGCACAGTCCGCGCGAGCCGCTGGACGTGCTGGTGCAGCACCTGGTCACGGTGGCGCTGGGTGGCGGCTTCGAACCGGACGCGCTGCTGGCGGAGGTCCGCGGCACCGTCGCCTACGAGGCACTCGACGACGCGAACTGGCGCTGGGCGCTGGACTTCGTGCGCCAGGGCGGGGCCTCGCTGACCGCCTACCCGGACTACCACCGCGTGGTGCCCGACGAGCACGGCGTCTGGCGCGTACCGGACGCGCGGCTGGCGCGACGCCACCGCGTCAACATCGGGACCATCGTCAGCGACGCGTCCATCAGCGTGCAGTACCTGGGCGGCGGCAAGCTGGGCAGCGTCGAGGAAAGCTTCATCGCGCGGCTGCGCCCCGGCGATGCCTTCATGTTCAGCGGCCGCCTGCTGGAGCTGGTGCGGGTCGAGCAGATGACGGCGCTGGTGCGGCGCGCCACCGCCGGACGGGCCGCGCTGCCGCGCTGGAACGGCGGCCGCATGCCCTTGTCCAGCACGCTGGCCGATGCGGTGCTGCGCGAGCTGGCCGAGGCCGACGCGGGTCGCTTCGATTCACCCGAGATGGCCTGCGTGCGCCCGCTGATCGACATCCAGCGGCGCTGGTCCGGCGTGCCCGCGCCCGACGTGCTGGTGGCGGAGACCTTGAAGTCGCGCGAGGGCTGGCACCTCTTCCTCTACCCCTTCGCCGGCCGGCAGGTGCACCTGGGCTTGGCCGGCCTGATCGCCTGGCGCGCGGCGCAGCCGGAGACCGGCACCTTCTCGATCGCGCTGAACGATTACGGCATCGAGCTGCTCAGCGCCAAGCCCATCGACTGGGCCGAGCGGCTGCCGGGACTGCTCAGCGTGCCGCCGCTGGAGACGCTGCTGCACGAGGTGCTGGCCAGCCTGAACGCGACCGAACTGGCGCGCCGCCGCTTCCGCGAGATCGCGCGCATCGCCGGGTTGATCTTCCAGAGCCATCCCGGCGAACGCCGCAGCAACCGGCAGCTGCAGGCCTCCGCCACGCTGTTCTTCGAGGTCTTCCAGCAGCACGACCCCGGCAACCTGCTGCTGGCGCAGGCCGAGCGCGAGCTGCTGACGCAGGAGCTCGACGTGCGCCGCCTGGCCCAGGCGCTGGGCCGGATGGCGGGGCAGACCCTGCAGGTGCATGCGCTGCGCAAGCCCACGCCGCTGGCGTTTCCGCTGATGGTCGAGCGCTTCCGCGAGAAGCTCAGCAACGAGTCGCTGGGGGATCGCATCGCGCGGATGGTCTCGGAGCTCGAGCGCAGCGCCGGCGGGGAGGCGGTCGGCACCGCGCGCGAGCCGGCCGAGCGCGCGCTGGCGGTGTTCGCGAAGCAGGATTCGCCGCAGTTCGCGATCGCGACGGTGCAGGAGTCGCTCGCGCTGGAAGCCCGTGGGGAAGCGCCGCCGGCGCGTCGGCGGCCGCGCGGCGAGCGGGCGAGGCGAGGGCGATGACGCCGGACATCGATGCGCCGGCGGGGGCGCTCGCGACCACGCTGGCCGGCGAGCGCGTCTGGCTGCTGCCCGAGCGCGCGCTCTGGTGGCCGGCGGCGCGCACCGTCTTCGTCGCCGACGTGCATCTGGGCAAGGCCGCGAGCTTTCGCGCGCTCGGCCAGCCGGTGCCCGCGGGCACCACGCGCGACAACCTCGATCGGCTGAGCACGCTGGTCGACGGCGTGCGGGCCGCCCGGCTGGTGGTGCTGGGCGACTTCCTTCACGCGGCGGCCGCGCGGCAGGCCGGGGTGCTGGATCCGGCGCACCGCTGGCGCGAACGCCATGCGGGGCTCGACTGCCTGCTGATCCGCGGCAACCACGACAACCATGCGGGGGATCCGCCGGCGACGCTGCGATTCGAGCTCGCGGACGAGCCGCATCGCCTCGGGCCCTTCGCGGCCTGTCATCACCCGCGGCGGGTGGCGCAGGCCTATGTGCTCGCGGGTCACCTGCATCCCGCGATGACGCTGCATGGCCGCGCGCATGAACGTCAGCGGCTGCCGTGCTTCTGCGAGGTGGAGGGGCTCATGATCCTGCCGGCGTTCGGGGCGTTCACCGGGACCACCGTGGAGGGGCTGCCGCCTGGGGCGAGGTGCCATGCCGTCGGGGGTGGGGCGGTGTGGGCCGACCCTCACCCCTGACCCTCTCCCGCAAGCGGGAGAGGGAGCCTTCAGCGGCGCGGCGCGCGCGAGGCGGATGACGCCCGGGGTGGCGAGGGGGTGATGAGGGGGTGATGAGGCAGGCGACGTGGCGTGTCAGGGCTGGAAGCCGCCGACGTCGGTGTGGAAGTCGCCGATCTCGGTCCATTCCTGCAGGTTGGCTGGCACGGCGAAACGCTCGGCCAGCGCTTTCGCGGCTTCCTCCGCCGTCGCGAAGGAATCCCCCCACGGCATGCTGTCGTGCTTCACCCGCCAACGCCGTGACAGCCGCGGCTTGATCGTGAATGTGCCCTCCAGACTCTGGAAGACGTATGAGACGGTATCGAGGTCCATGCTGAGCTCCGGAGCGCCTCCGACCCGGCGACCCTAACCCACCGGGCGGCAACTGTCATTCCCGAGTCGCGGATGCGGGGGACGGTCCGGCACTCGCACGGGCGCAGGGCGTCGTGCCGGCGGCGGCATGTCGCTTGCCGCATCCTGCGCACCCATGACACACCCCTGGCGATTCTTCCGGGCGGGCGGCGCCGATCAGGCACGCATCGACACCGGCGACGACCTCCTCCATCTCCGTGACCTCGACCAGAAGCGCTGGGTCGCGCTGGCCTGTCCCACGCGCGGCCTCGAATTCGACGAACGCACCCTCGACCTGATCGACCTCGATCGCGATGGCCGCATCCGCGCGCCGGAGCTGATCGCCGCCTGCGAATGGGTCGGCGCGCGGCTCAAGGACTGGCAGCCGCTGCTGCGCGGCGAATCGCGGCTGGCGGCGGCGTCGCTGTCCGACACCGAGGAGGGACGGGCGCTGGCCGAGGAGCTGCGACGCACGCTGGCGCTGGCAGGACAGGCCGCGCCGGCCGAGCGGTCCGACATCGGCCTGGACGAGATCCGCGAGCGCCAGTCGCACCTCGTCGCGGAGCGGCACAACGGCGACGGCATCGTGCCGGTCGCGGCCTTCGAGGACCCGACCGACCGCGCGCTGGCGCAGGCCGTCGCCGACGCGCTGGGCGCGGTCGCCGATGCCGGCGGCGAGCCCGGGATCGACGAGACCCGCATCCAGGCCTTCTTCGACCAGGCCGCCGCGGTGCAGGCCTGGCATGCCGAGGGCGAGGCTGACTGCGCCGGTCGACGCGCCGCGGCCATGGCGGTGCAGGCGGTCCACGACAAGGTGGAGGACTTCTTCGCCCGCTGCCGGCTGGCGAGCTACGACGCCAGCGTCGCCGCGACGCTCAACGCCACCGAACCCGAGCAGCTCAAGCAGCATGCGGCCGGCCTGCTGTCGCTGGAGTCGGGACCGCTGAAGCAGCTGCCGGCGGCGCCGGTCGCGGCGGGCGCGGCGCTGCCGCTCGACGCGCGCGCGAATCCCGCCTGGCGTGCGGCGCTGGCGGCCTTGCGCGAGCAGGCGGTGCGGCCCTTGCTCGGACGCGATGCCGACGAACTCGTCGAAGCGGACTGGCGCGCGCTGAAGGAGCAGGTCCAGGCCTGCCGCGAATGGCTCAAGCGCCAGCCCACCGGGCCGGTGGCCGCGCTCGGCGTGGAGGCGCTGAGCGCGCTGGCGGGCGCTCAGCCGGAGGCGGCCCGCGCCCGGCTGCTGGCGCAGGTGGTGGAGGACCGCGCGGCCGCGCCCCGGCACGCGGCGCTCAACGACCTCGAGAAGTTGCTGCTGCTCCAGCGCGATCTGCTGCGGCTGGCGCGCAACTTCGTCTCCTTCGAGGACTTCTACGAAGGGCGCGGCGCGGTCTTCCAGGCCGGCACGCTGTTCATCGACGGTCGCGCGTGCGAGCTCGCCGTGGAGGTCGTGGATCCCGCCCGGCACGCGCCCATCGCGGGGCTGGCCAAGGCCTACCTCGCGTACTGCGAGTGCGTGCGGCTCAACCAGAAGCGCACCATCGTCGCAGTGGTCAGCGCGGGCGACGTCGACTTCCTCTTCGTCGGCCGCAACGGGCTGTTCTACGACCGCGAGGGCCACGACTGGGACGCGCGCATCGTCAAGGTGATCGAGAACCCGATCAGCGTCGGCCAGGCCTTCCTGTCGCCCTACAAGAAGCTGGTGCGGCTGGTCGAGGAGCAGGTGGCCAAGCGCGCCGCCGCCAGCGATTCGACGCAGCAGGGGCGCCTGGGCCAGTGGGCCGGGCGCATCGCCACGGTGGACCAGCCCGCGGCCGCGCCGGCGACGACTGGCGCGGCGGGCGTTCCGCCGGCCGGACTGCCGGCCGGGCTGCCGGTGCCGGGGCGGCGGGTGGACGTCGGCACCGTCGCCGCGATCGGGGTCGCGCTGGGCAGCATCAGCACGGTGATCGTCGGCATCTTCGGTCGCTTCGTCGACCTGGGCTGGTGGATCCCGCTCGCGGTGCTGGGCATCGTGCTGTCGATCTCCGGGCCGAGCATGCTGATCGCCTGGCTCAAGCTGCGCCAGCGCAGCCTCGGACCCATCCTGGATGCCAGCGGCTGGGCCATCAACAACCGCATGAAGCTGAGCACGCGCCTGGGCGGCTCGCTCACGAAGCGGCCGCAGCCGGTGCCGCACGCGGTGAAGCTGCCGGAGATGCGGCGCACCGCGCGCGACGAGGGGGCGCCAGCGGGCGCGCCGGCGGCAGCGGTGTCGGAACCCTCGCTGTAGCGCCAGCCGCCGCGTCCCCGTCCGTGGCGACGATCAGTCGTCACGCGGCGACGCTCGCCGGTCGTCGCCGCGCGCGTCTTCGCGACGCCCACCGTCATCGCGGGGATACGGCCGGGTGAACAGCGGCAGCACGGCCAGGATCAGCAGCGCCAGCAGCATGCTGAACACCGCGGTGGCCTCGCGCCCGAGGCCGCAGGCGATGCCGATGGCGGCCGTCATCCAGATGCTGGCGGCGGTGGTCAGGCCGTGGACCTGTTCCTCGTCCTTGAGCTTGAGGATGGCCCCCGCGCCCAGGAAACCGATGCCCGCGATGACGCCTTGCAGCACGCGGCTCATGTCGGGCATCGGCATGCCGCCCTGTTGCGGCACCAGCACGAACAGCGCCGCGCCGAGCGAGACCAGCATGTGCGTACGGATGCCCGCGGCCTTGCCGTGGTGCTCGCGCTCGTAGCCGAGGATGCCGCCCAGCAGCGCGGCCAGCAGCAGCCGCACGGCGATGCGGGTGATCTGCGCGGCATCGGGCAGGTCCGAGAACTCGGACCGCAGCGTGTCGACGATCTCGGTCCAGGTGTCGGCGCTCATGGCGGCTCCTTGGCGCACGGCGCCGAGGCGGGCCGCGTCGCGGTCACGGCGTCCGACGCGGGCGCGGCGACCGGGGCCGCGGCCTGGGCAGTCTGCGCGGCCTGAGCGGCTGCGGCCTCGGCCTCGGCTTCAGCGGCATCGAAGTCGTAGCCCTCGGCCGCGTGCAGCTGCCAGGCGCCGCCGCCGGTCAGGCGCAGCACGTGCGTGTGATGCCGCAGCACGCCGTGGCGGTGGGCGATGCTGACCAGCGTGACGCCGTCGCGGCACAGCCGCTCGTAGAGGCGGCGCTCGTTGCCGCTGTCCAGCGCGCTGGTCGCCTCGTCGAGGATCACCATCCGCGGCCGGCGCACCAGCACGCGCGCGAAGGCGAGCCGCTGCTGCTCGCCCATGGACAGCAGCTTGTCCCAGTCCTGCGTGGCGTCCAGGCCGCCGACGCGCTCGGCGAGCTCCGGCAGGCCGACCTCGTCGAGGATCGCGCGCAGCGCGTCGTCGTCCAGCCCGGTCGCCGTGTCGGGATAGATCATCTGGCTGCGCAGCGTGCCCGGCTGCAGGTAGGGGCGCTGCGGCAGGAAGAAGACCTCCTCCAGCGGCGGATGCTCGATGGTGCCCTCGCCGCAGCGCCACAGGCCGGCGATCGCGCGCAGCAGCGAGCTCTTGCCGCAGCCGCTGACGCCGGTGATCAGCAGGCTCTCACCGGGCTGCAGCGCGACGTTGAGCTTCTCGACCAGCAGCCGGTCGAAGTGCGGCGTGTACAGCGTCAGGTCGCGCAGCGCGAGCTGGTCCGCGTGGCTCGTCACGATGCGTTCGCGCTGGCGCTCCGCCCGGGGCTTGCGCTGATGCATCACGTCCGACAGCGCATGCAGCCGGTCGATGCCGGCGACGAAGCGGCTCAGGCTCTCGAAGTTGTCGACGATCAGGGACACCGCCGTCAGCACCGCCGCGAAGGCGCCGGCCGCCTGGACGGCGGCGCCCACCTCCAGATCGCCCGACAGCACGCGCTCGGCCAGGATCACGCTGGGCACGACCAGCGTCAGCTGGCTGAAGCCGCGCTGGAAGAGGTTGAGCGAGCGCTGCTTGCGGATCAGCTTCCAGTAGTTCTGGTAGACGGACTCGAAGCGGCCTTCGATGTGGGCGCGCTCCTGCGGCTCGCCGCGGTAGAAGGCGATGGATTCGGCGTTCTCGCGCAGCCGCATCAGGCCGAAGCGGAAGTCGGCCTCGCGGCGCAGCTGCCAGAAGTTCAGCTGGATCAGCGGCGAGCCGAAGACATACAGCGCCAGGAAGGTGCCCACCGTCGCATACACCGCGAGGAAGGCCACCAGCACCTTGGACAGCGACCACAGCACCGCGCAGAAGGCCACCAGCTGCATCGCCGAGCCCAACATCAGCAGCAGGAAGTGGGTGGAGCGGCCGGTGAAGGTGTTGATGTCCTCGGAGATGCGCTGGTCGGGGTTGTCGATGTCGCCGGCGGCGCCGGTGCCGATCTCGTAGTACTTGCGACCGTCGAGGTAGCCGTCGAGGAAACGGCCGGTGAGCCAGCGGCGCCAGTGGTTGGAGAAGGCGTCCCGCATGTAGTAGTAGAAGGCGTACACCGGCACGGCGAAGGCCAGGACGATGAGGCTGTCGCGCACCGCGGTCCAGAAGCGGGAGTGGTTGCGTTCGGCCAGGGCCGAGGTCAGCTCGCCGGTCTTGGCGTTGAGCAGCACCGCGAGCTGGGTCTCGCACAGCATCAGCACGATCAGGAGCAGCAGCAGTCCCCAGGCGGCCTTGCGCTGGTCGCCGAGCCAGTAGGGCTTGGCGATCTGCAGGAACTGGCGCCAGGCGGCCGCGGAGAGACGCGGTGGCCGACGGCGCCGGCGCTTGGGCGCCGCGGTGGAAGGCGCGGGAGCGGTCGCCGCGGAAGGTGAACGGGCGCTCGAAGCACCCGGAGCGCCGGACGGCGGCAGGTCCGTCGCGGGAGTGGAGGGAGACACCATGAGGTCGGAACCCGGTCTGCCGAGATGGCTAGACGGTAGCTCCGACGGGTCATGGGGCGGGTAGGACGAAGCCTACTGGCGGTGACGGAGGAGGGCGCGTGGCGTTGGGCCGCGGGCGGGCTCACGAGAGCATCCGGGAGACGATGATCGCCAAGCCCGAGGAGCTGGCCGCCGAGCCGGCGAACCACTTCAGCAGGCGCGCGTCCGACGCGAGCCCGGCGTTGTTGACGCGCTCGTTCAGCGTGTTGAAGCGCTCGCAGAGCGGAGCCACCGCAGCGGTCACGCAGGAGTGGACCGTGCTGGCGATCTCGGCACGCAGCTCCCGAAGGTGCTGCTGTGTTTCCCTGCGGAAGGCGTCGAGTTGCTGCTGCGACTCCCTGCGGAAGGTCTCGAGTTGCTGCTGCGAGTCCTTGCGGAACGTGTCGAACTGCTGCTGCGAGTCCTTGCGGAACGTGTCGAGTTGCTGCTGCGAGTCCTTGCGGAAGGTCTCTAGTTGCTGCTGCGAATCCTTGCGGAAGGTCTCGAGTTGCTGCTGTGAGTCCTTGCGCAGCGCATCCACCTGGTCGCGCGATTCGATGCGCACGGCATCGATCGAGGTCTTGAGCTCACGGACGTCGCCGCGCAGTTCGTGGATGTGGACGGAGTGCTCATCCAGGCGATGCATGAGCAGCGGGAAGTCAGGATGCCAAGAGGGCTGTGGCTTGGCGGTCGGATGGGGAGAGCGGTGATGCATGCGCGGGTTCCTGTTGAGAGGGGAGGAACCAGCGATGCTAGGTCGGCGTCGGCACAGCCCGGTGTGGCGGCGAGGTCAAAGGTCCGAGGTCCTTGATCGACCTCAACGCATCACGTCACGAACGCGTTTCATGGGAACGTCCGCGACGCGGCTCAGACGAACAGAGCGGCCAAGCGCGCGACGGCGGCCTCGCTCATCGCCCGATCGATGCTGCGGTCCGGGTTGTTGAAGTCGTGCTCGCCCTGGGCCTGGACCAGCAGGCCGTCACGCCGCGGCACGACCATCAGGTTGTGCCCGCGCCAGGCGACCATGTAGTCCACCTCCGGTTGCGGCACCAGCCGCGCGATCTGGCCGCGCACCGGGATCAGCGTGTCATCGCGGAACAGCGCCCGCGCGCCGTAGCCGGTGCAGTTGACGATCGTGCGCTCGGGCAGGCCGGCCAGATCGCGCGCGTCGTTGAAGTCGCGGGTGACGATCTCGCCGCCTTCGCGGAGGAAGTCCTCCATCAGCAGCCGCTGGTAGGGGCGGATGTTGAAGGTCATCTGGGTGAAGCGGCGCGCATGCGGCACCGGGAACGGGTGCTGCGCCGGGCTCAGCGGCGCGGAGCGCGGATGCAGGTCGGGGATGAGGTCCAGCAGCTCGGGATAGTCGGGCTCGGCCGGGCCGCCATGGCCGCCCTGTCCGGCGGGCAGCGGCTGGTCGAAGGGCAGGTCGGACAGCACATAACCGTCGCGCCATTCGACCGGCGCGCCGGCCAGCCCGAGCTGGTCCTGCCAGGCCCGGAAACTGTGGCGGGCCATGCGTTCCCACATCGCGTTGAAGGCCGGCGTCGCATGCTCGGCCGTGACCACGCGCGAGTCGGGCGACCACATACCGGTGGCGAAGGTGGAGGCCACCTCGGGCGGACGCTCGCGGCAGTAGATGCGCACCCGCAGCCCGGCGCGCTGCGCCACGCGCGCGGTGGTCAGGCCCACCGCGCCGCAGCCGATCACGGCGATGCGCCGCTCCCCGGTGCGACGGATCAGCGGCAGCGCGCCCAGCGTCGCCGAGCCCCAGGAGAGCGACCAGCCCGCGCCGCCGTGGCCGTAATGGTGGATGACGGTCTTGCCGTGCAGTCGCTGCGCCTCGATGCGCGGCCCCTGGGCCCGGAACGGGCGGGTGCAGACGGTGATGTCGACGATGCGGTCCGCCGACACCCGCATGCGCGCGGGCCTTGGCGGCTCGGCGAAGGGCAGGCGATCGGCGGGCGGTGGCGCGTCCGCTTGCGCGGCGAGCGGCCATGCGGCGGCCCAGGCGCTGGCGGCGCCGAGCCAGTGGCGGCGATTCATGGGAACTCCTTGTATCGCCGGTCCCAGCCGGCGGAGGCGATCGAATGCGGCGGTGATCGACTGGCCAGCGTCCGCAGGGACGCGGCCTCGTCAGACCGCGGCGATCTTGGCGAGCGACTTGCGGATCGCGGCGGCGTCGCGCAGGCGCTGCGCGGAGCCGTCCGCGTCGAGCAGCACGACGGTGATGGTCTGGCCGCCGCTCTTCATGCGCATCGCCAGGCAGCGGCCGGCTTCTTCGGTGTAGCCGGTCTTGGACAGGCGGATGTCCCAGCCCTTGGCGCCGACCAGGTGGTTGGTGTTGCGCAGCTCGCGCGGCCGGCCGTTGACCTCGACCTCGCTGGACTTGTCGCTGCTGATGCGCGCGATCACCGGGTAGCGGGCCGCGGCGGCGGCGATGCGGGCGACCTCGGCGGCCGTCGAGGTGTTGTGGGGTGACAGGCCGGTCGGATCGGCCAGCGCCGTGTGCGACAGGCCCAGCGCCCGGATCTTGGCGGCGACCGCCGCCTCGTAGGCCGGCAGCCCGCCGGGGAAGTGGCGCGCCAGCGCCGAAGCCGCGCGGTTCTCGGACGAGATCAGCGCCAGCTCCAGCGCCGCCTCCCGGCTCATGGTTGCGCCCACGCGCACCCGCGAGCGGCTGTGCTTGAGGCGGTCGACGTCGGCGTCGTCGATGCGGATCTCCTCGTTCATGTCCTGCTTGGCGTCCAGCACCACCATGGCCGTCATCAGCTTGGTCAGCGAGGCGATGGGCACGACGGTGTCGGCATCCTTGGCCATCAGCACGCGGCCGCTGTCGTCGATCACCAGCATGTGGCGGGCGTTGACCGGCAGCTTCATCAGCGGTTCGTCGACCGGCGTGGCGGGCGACACCGGAGCCGCGGCGGTCTGCGGTGCCTGGCCGGCCGACGGCGCCGAGGCCATCGGTGCCGGCACCGCGGGCGTCACGACGCCGGTCGGTCCGATCGCGGCCGAGGTGGGCGCGGTCGTGGGGACGACGACCTCGGGGTCGTCGCTGGCGGCCTGCACGATCAGACTGCCGCAGGTCAGGGCCAGGGCCGGCAGCGCGAGGCGCCAGTTGGTGTGGGCGAGGGTGCGGAGGACGGTGTGGCGGATCGACACGGCGGTGGACGGCAGGCGTGACAGGCGGGCAGGGCCGGGGAGGGCGTCGGGGTCAGGCATTGACCGGCGGGAAGTTTAAGTGCTGCGCGCCGGGCGTCCATCGGCGCCTGCCGTAACGTGCGTTACGCGTGCGCCGCGCTTTTCGTCCTGCGACGCACCAGCCGCTCGCGGGCGCCCAGGAGGAACTCAGTCCCAGACCTTGCGCAGCCTCGCCGCGACGTCCATCGCGGGCTTGACCAGCTCCGGCAGCGCCGCCTGCGTCTGGTTGGCCGGTCCCAGCTTGTCGAAGTGGCGCACCACCTTGCCGGGCAGGAAGCGCGACACGCTCGCGTAGAGGTGGCGGTCGCCGTGCCGCGTCTGCTGCGTGACGTAGAAGCGCTGCGGCACCATCACCGCCAGGTGCTCCTTCGCCCGCGTCATCGCGACGTACAGCAGCCGCCGTTCCTCCTCGATCTGCGCCTGCGCGCCGGTGCTCAGGTCCGACGGCAGGCAGCCGTCCACGCAGTTCAGCAGGTAGACCGCGTTCCACTCCTGCCCCTTGGCCGAATGGATGGTCGACAGGATCAGGTAGTCCTCGTCCTTCAGCGGGACGCCGGATTCGTCGCTGCTCGCCTCGGGCGGGTCCAGCGTCAGCTCGGTCAGGAAGCGCTCCCGCGAGCCGTAGCCCTGCGCGATGCGTGCGACCTGTTCCAGGTCGGCCAGGCGCACCGGTGCGTCGTCGTGCAGCCGCTCCAGGTGGGGCGCGTACCACTCCACCACCGACTCCAGGTCCATCGGCCACTGCGGATCGCCGATGAGCCCGGCCAGCAGGTCGCGCAGCGCCGACCATGACGCGGCCGCGGCGCGGGGCGGCTCGAATGCGCGCAGCGCCTGCACCGGGTCCGCCGCGGGCGACATCGCGTCGATCAGCCGACGCGCGCTCGCCGGCCCGAAGCCGGGCAGCAACTGCGCGACGCGGAATCCCGCCAGCCGCCCGCGCGGGTTCTCGGCCCAGCGCAGCACGCTCAGCACGTCCTTCACATGCGTGCTCTCCAGGAATTTCAGGCCGCCGAACTTGACGAACGGGATGTTGCGCCGCGTCAGTTCCAGCTCCAGCGGCGCGGCGTGGCTCGAGGTGCGGAACAGCACCGCCTGGCGCTTCAGCCGCAGGCCCTGCTCGCGCCGCTCGAGCACCTTGTCGGCGACCCATTGGGCCTGGCGCGCCTCGTCGTCGACCGTCACCAGTTGCGGCCGCTCGGTCGAGGCCTTGTCGGTCCACAGCCGCTTCTCGTGCCGCTCGCGGGCCATCGCGATGACCGCGTTGGACGCGTCCAGGATCGGCTGCGTGGAGCGGTAGTTGCGCTCCAGCGCGATCACCCGCGCGGGCGGGTCGAACTGGACCGGGAACTCGAGGATGTTGCGCACCTCGGCCGCGCGGAACGAGTAGATCGCCTGCGCGTCGTCGCCCACCACGGTCAGGTGGTCGCCGCGTGGCTTGAGCCGGCGCAGGATCGTCGCCTGCAACCGGTTGGTGTCCTGGTACTCGTCGACCAGCACGTGCTGGAAGCGCTCCCCGAGCTCGGCGGCCAGGCCGTCGTCGCTCATCAGCTCGGCCCAGTAGAGCAGCAGGTCGTCGTAGTCCAGCAGCTGCTGGCGCTGCTTGTCCTCGACGTAGGCCTTGAACAGGCGCTTGAGCCCGTCATGCACCGGGAAGCACCAGGGGAAGTGGTCCTGCAGCACCTGGTCCAGCCGCGCCTCGCTGTTGACGACGCGCGAATAGATCGTCAGGCAGGTGGCCTTGAGCGGGAAGCGCTCGGTGGTCTCGGCCAGGCCGAGGGTCTGGCGCTGCAGGCCCATCAGGTCCTCGGCGTCGGCGCGGTCGAGGATCGTGAAGTTGGGCGCGAGGCCGATGCGATGGGCGTATTCGCGCAGCAGGCGCGCGCCCACGCTGTGGAAGGTGCCGGCCCAGGGGAAGCGCGGCGGCGCCTGCGTGGCGCCCAGGCCGAGCGCGCGATGCAGCACGCGGCCGGCGCGGCGTTCCATCTCGCCGGCGGCGCGGCGGGAGAAGGTCAGCAGCAGCAGGCGCTGCGGGTCCGCGCCCGACTGGATCAGGCGCGCGACGCGCGCCGCCAGCGTCTTGGTCTTGCCCGAGCCGGCACCGGCGATCACCAGCAGCGGGCCGTGCCCGGGAACGCCGTGTTCATCGAGGCCGTGCTCGACCGCCGAGCGCTGCTCGGGATTCAGGTCGGCGAAGACGTCGGCCGCGCGGGGCGGGGCGTCGGCAAGGGCGGAACACATGGGGCGGCATCATAGCTGTATGCAAAAACAGTGAATGGCCGGACCACGTGGTCCCGGGGGTACGCGCATTGCCCGAGCGGAGCAAACTCCCCGCCTACTGTCATGCATCAAGTGCTTGTCCTCCTCGCCGCCCTGTCCATGCCCCTCGTGGCCTGGGCCTCGCAGCGCGGCGTCTTCGGCCCCGACAACGGCACGATCTCGGATCGTTACCCGACCCTGCTCGTCGCCGACGGCTACGCCTTCTCCATCTGGGGCGTGATCTTCCTGCTCGACCTCGTCGCCACGGCCTGGCTGCTGCGCGGCCAGCCGGTGCCCGACCGGGAAGGGCACCGCGATTCCCATCGCTGCCACTGGCTGGTGGTCGCCGGCTTCGCGCTCACCGCGAGCTGGATGATCGTGTTCTCCCAGCAATGGTTCTGGCTGGCGCTGGCCATCATCTGGCTGGCGCTGATCAGCCTGCTGTGGGCGCTGATGCTGCTGGCGCGGGCGGTGCCGCGCGGCGCGCCCTCATGGCTCGCGGTGCTGCCGCTGGCGCTGCATGCCGGATGGCTGTCGCTGGCGGCGTTCCTGAACACCGCGCAGGTGATCGTCGCCCAGCAGCTGCTGCCCACCGTCGATCAGCTGCCGTGGACGCTGGTGCTGTGGGCGCTCGCCGCCTTGCTGCTGCTGGTGGCGAATGCGCGGCTGCATGCGCCCGGCACCGGACCGGCGGCGCTGGCCTTCGCCGCGGCGGCGGTCTGGGGCCTGGTCGGGGTCTACCTGAAGCAGCGGGCCTCGCCGATGGCGGGGGCGGACACTTCCGCCTGGGTCGCGCTGGGGCTCGCCGCGGCGCTCGTGGCGCAGACGGTCTGGCTGCGCCTGCGGCCGCCGGGTCCGAACAGCCCGAGCCGCTCCAGCGGCACGAACGACCCGAGTGGCCTGAACGATCCGAGCGGCGTGAACGACCGGCCGGACGGCCCGATCACGCCAGACGGCGCTCGTCCTTCGCGTCGAACAGGTGCGCCGACTCCGCCGCCCATTGCAGCCGCACCGCATCACCGACATTGAGGTGGGGATTGCCTGCCACGCGGGCGGTCATCGGGCCGGTCGGCGTGTCGACCAGCAGGTAGGTTTCCGGGCCGGTGGGCTCGCTCATCTTCAGCACGCCGGGCAGGCCGCCGTCGTTGCCGTCGGCGAGCCGGATGTGTTCCGGGCGCACGCCGTAGAGCACCTCGCCGGTGGCGCCGATCGCCGCCTGCTGCGCCGCGTTCACCGGCATGGCCTGGCCGCTGGCCGCCAGCCCGGCGGCGCCGCGCTGCGCGCTGACGAAGTTCATCGTCGGCGAGCCGATGAACTCGGCCACGAAGCGGTTGGCCGGCCGCGTGTAGATCTCCTCCGGCGTGCCGAACTGCTGCACCAGGCCGTCGCGCATCACCGCGATCCGGTCGCCCAGCGTCATCGCCTCGACCTGGTCGTGGGTGACGTAGACGGTGGTGGTCTTCGTGCGCTGGTGCAGCAGCTTGATCTCGGCGCGCATCTCGATGCGCAGCTTCGCGTCCAGGTTCGACAGCGGCTCATCGAACAGGAAGAGCTTGGGATCGCGCGCCAGCGCCCGGCCCATCGCCACGCGCTGGCGCTGGCCGCCGGAGAGCTGCCCCGGCTTGCGGTCCAGCAGGTGGCCGATCTGCAGCATCTTGGCCACGCGCTGCACCGTCTCGTCGCGCTGCGCCTTGGGCACCTTGCGCATCTCCAGGCCGAAGGCGATGTTCTGCGCGACGTTCATGTTGGGATAGAGCGCGTAGCTCTGGAACACCATCGCGATGTCGCGGTCCTTGCTCGGCGCGTAGGTGACGTCGCGGTCGCCGATGTGGATCGAGCCCGAGGTCGGATGCTCCAGCCCGGCGATCATCGCCAGCAGCGTCGACTTCCCGCAGCCCGACGGGCCCACGAGGATCAGGAATTCGCCGGCCTCGATCGACAGATCGATGCCCTTGAGGATGTCCGCCGCGCCGTAGCTCTTGCGGACCTGAGAAATGGCGAGCGCGCCCATGCGTTGACTCCTCTTAACCCTTGACGGCGCCGGCGGTGAGCCCGCGCACGAAATACTTGCCCGCGACGATGTAGACCACGAGCGTCGGCAGCGCGGCGATCAGCGCCGCGGCCATGTCCACGTTGTATTCCTTGACCGAGCTGGACGTGTTGGCCAGGTTGTTCAGCCCGACCGTGATCGGCTTGCTGTCCGCGCCGGAGAACACCACCCCGTACAGGAAGTCGTTCCAGATCGAGGTGAACTGCCAGATCAGCGTCACGACCAGGATGGGCGTGGACAGCGGCACGACGATGCGCCAGAAGATCTGCCAGAACGAGGCGCCGTCCAGCGTCGCGGCCTTGATCAGCTCGTCGGGCAGGCCGGCGTAGTAGTTGCGGAAGAACAGCGTGGTCGAGGGCATGCCGGCCAGGATGTGGACCAGGATCAGGCCCCACACCGAGCTGGCGATGCCCAGCGTGCCCAGCACCTGGCTCATGGGCAGGAGCACGACCTGCATCGGCATGAACACGCCGAACAGCAGCAGCCCGAACAGCAGCTCGCTGCCGCGGAAGCGCCACTTGGTGAGCACGTAGCCATTGATCGCGCCGAGCGCCGTCGAGATCAGCACGGCCGGCACCACCATCAGCACCGAGTTCATGAAGAAGGGCTTGAGCCCGCCGCAGTCGGTGCCGGTGCAGGCGCTGTGCCAGGCCTTGGACCAGGCGTCCAGCGAGGGGCTCAGCGGCACCGAGAGCAGCGTGCCGCTCCGCACCTCGTCCATGCTCTTGAGCGAGGTGCTGACCATCACGTACAGCGGCAGCAGGAAGAAGAAGGCGAAGACCAGCAGCACGGCCCACAGCAGCAGGCGCTGCGCGGTCAGGTGCCGGGATCCGGCCGGGGAGGGGGAAAGGGTGTGGCTCATGTCGCGTCGCTCGTCCCGTGCGGGATCACTGCTTCGAGCGGAGCTCGGAATAGAGGTAGGGAACGACGATGGCCGCGATCGTGGCCAGCATCACCGTGGCGCTGGCCGCGCCCAGGCCGATCTGGCCGCGCGAGAAGGCCATCGTGTACATGAAGGTCGCCGGCAGGTCGGTGGCGTAGCCGGGGCCGCCCGCGGTCAGCGCCATCACCAGGTCGAAGCTCTTGATCGCGATGTGCGCCACGACCATCAGCGTCGAGAAGAACACCGGACGCAGCGTCGGGATGATGATGCGCCAGTAGATCCGCGGCAGCGATGCGCCGTCGACCTGCGCGGCCTTGATGATCGAGTCGTCGATGCCGCGCAGCCCCGCCAGGAACAGCGCCATCACGAAGCCCGCCGACTGCCACACGCCCGCGATGACCACGCAGTAGATGGCCATGTCCGGGTCGACCAGCCAGCCGAAGGTGAAGGACTCGAAGCCCCACTGCTGCATCAGGTGCTCGATGCCCAGGCCCGGGTTGAGGATCCACTTCCACGCGGTGCCGGTCACGATGAAGGACAGCGCCATCGGGTACAGATAGACCGTGCGCAGCACGCCTTCGCCGCGGATCTTCTGGTCCAGCAGGATGGCCAGCAGCAGGCCCACGGCCATCGCGCCGCCGATGAACAGCGCGCCGAAGAGGCCCAGGTTGGTCAGCGCGAGCCACCAGCGCTCGTTGTCGAACAGCGCGCGGTACTGGTCCAGGCCGACGAACTCGTAGTTCGGCAGCAGCCGCGACGCGGACAACGACAGGTAGCCGTTCCACGCCATCAGGCCATAGATGAAGAGGAAGGAGATCAGGAAGGTCGGCGCGACCACCAGCTTGGGAAGCCAGGGACTGCGTGGGGCTCGGGAGGCGGACATGCGGTGCGGACCTGCAGGGCGCCGGCGTGGCGCGTGGGAAGGATGGAAGGCAAACGGCCAAAGATCAAGGACCTGGGCCCAAGGCCCAAGGCCCAAGGCCCGACGAGCGGAGCCGGAAGACTCCCTCTCCCGCTTGCGGGAGAGGGCAGGGGAGAGGGTCTTCGCGGCCCCCCGGCTTACTTGGTCTTCGCCGCCGCGGCCAGGCGCGCCTGCGCGTCCTTGGCCGTCATCTTGTCGCTGTTCCAGAATTGGCTGACGACGTCCTTCATCGCGCCCTCGGCGGCCGCGGGGACCGCCATGCCGTGCGCGATCGACGGCACCAGGGTGCCGGACTTGGCATCGGCGGCGAAGTCGGTGGCCGACTGCTTGGCGCAGTCGTCGAACTTGTCCATCTTCATGCCGGTGCGCACCGGGATGGAGCCCTTGTTCAGGTTGAACAGCTCCTGGAACTCCGGCGACATGATCGCGGTGGCCAGGTCCTGCTGGGCCTTCTCGTTGGCGGCGTTCTTCAGCTTGAACAGCGCGAAGGAGTCGATGTTGAAGGTGAAGGCCTTCTGCGTGCCGGGGGCGGCGGTGCAGGTGAAGTCCTTGCCCGGCGCCTTGCCCGCGGCGATGAACTCGCCCTTGGCCCAGTCGCCCATCAGCTGCATGCCGGCCTCGCCCTTGATCACCATGGCGGTGGCCAGGTTCCAGTCACGCCCGGGGGCGTTCTTGTCGGTGTAGTCCTTGATGCGCTTGAAGGTGGTGAGCACCTTCTCCATCTGCGGGCCGGTCAGCGTGGCCGGATCGAGCTGCACCAGCGCCTTCTTGTAGAAGTCCACGCCGCCGACGCCCAGCGCCACCGATTCGAAGACGGTGAAGTCCTGCCAGTTCTGGCCGCCATGCGCCACCGGGATGATGCCGGCCTTCTTCAGCGCCTCGGCGGTGACGAAGAACTCGTCCCAGGTGGTGGGCAGCTTGGCGCCGGCCTTCTTCAGCGCCTCGGGGTTGGCCCACAGCCAGTTCACGCGGTGCACGTTGACCGGCGCGGCGATGTAGTGGCCCTTGTACTTCATGATGTTGGCCACCACCGGCGGGATCACCTCGTCCCACTTGCCGGCCGCGGCGACGGCGTCGACGTTGGTCAGCACGCCTTCGGCCGCCCATTCCTGCAGCGACGGGCCCTTGATCTGCGCGGCCGCCGGCGCGTTGCCGGACACCACGCGCGACTTCAGCACCGTCATGGCCGAGTCGCCGCCGCCGCCGGCCACCGCGAAGTCCTTCCAGGTGTGGCCCTGCTTCTGCAGCGTGGCCTTGAGCGCGGTGGCGGCCTTGGCCTCGCCGCCGCTGGTCCACCAGTGCAGGACCTCGACCTCGCCGGCCTGCGCCGCGCCGGCGGCCATCAGCGCGCACAGCGCCGCGGCCTGGGAAAGTTGCTTGAGCTGGGTCATTCCGTTGTCTCCGTGTCGTCGGGAAGTTGGAGCGAATGTTGTCATGCGAGGCCGCGGGAGCGGGCTGCCGCCCCCGGGCGCGTCATCGGTGGGGCGTCAGAACCAGACTTCGACCTGCGCGCCGAAGCTGGTGCCGGAGGTCTCGCCGTCGTAGCCGGCCACGCCGGTCACGTTGCCGGCGGCCTTGTTCCACTTGGCGTGGGTGACATAGAGGCGGAACTCGGGGCGATCCATCAGCGCCGGGCCGGTGGACAGCGTCGGCGCGAAGGTCACCTTGGTCAGGCGCGCGCGCTGGCCGCCGTCGGGCTTGTACTGCGACACGCCAGCTTCGGTGAGCAGCTTGAAGTTGCGGGTCACCCCGTAAGACACGCGACCGCCGATGGAGGTGGACACCGTCGCCTTGCCGGCGTTGTCCTTCTCGTTGGCCCACAGCAGCATGCCCATGCCGCCCCAGGCGCCTTGCTGGAAGTTGACCGACTCGACGACGCGGAACTTCTTCGCGGCGGAGGTGTCGGTCTGGTTGCCGAAGTTGGAGTTCAGCCCGGTCGAGCCCTGCGCGTACTGCACCCACAGCACGTTGTTCAGCGAGGTGCCGAACAGCTTGCTCTGCACATGCTTGGCGGCCAGGCCCCAGCCGTTGGTGCCGCCGGCGAACTGCGACTTGGTGGCCGTGCCGAAGAAGGCCAGCGTGCCATCGGTGTTGGTCGGGATGTCGACGTACTCGACGTTGCCGCGATGGCCGGGGCGCTGGTTGGTGTCCTTGTCGTTGGTGTAGTAGGCGACGCCGAGCTTGCCCGGGCCGACCGGGATGCCTTTCATGCCGGCGCCGATGCCGGCCATCTCGGTGAAGTAGGTGTCGACGATGTGGACGTCGCCGCGGCGGCCGCGTTCCTTGCCGGCCCAGACGGTGGCCTCGGGCAGGAAGTCGAAGCCCTTGGCCTCGACATACATCTGCGCCAGGCGCAGGTGCTTGGCGTCGTCGGCGTCGGAATGCGGGTTCCAGTAGTCGGTCATCAGCACGACCTTGTAGTCGATGCCGTCCTTCTTGAAGCCTTGCGCGAGTTGGAACTCGCCGTAGATGTCGCACTCGTTGCCCAGGCGGTACTTCATGCCGCTGGTGCCGCCATTGAGGGCGTAGCAGGCGCGGCTGGCGCCGCCGTCGGTGGTGCCGCCCGGGCCGGCGCGCAGGTAGCCGGTGTAGTCCAGGGCGTGGGCGGAGCCCGCGGCCAGCAGCAGGCCGGCGGCGGTGGAGAGCGTGGCGCGAACGCCAGGGATGCGCGCGGCGCGCGGGGTGCAGGTCATGTTCAGTCTCCGGTGTGGGTCCGAGGAACGGCGCTCCGGGCGTGCTCCGTTAATCGGACGTTTATCTTTCTTGCATGCGGGCTGAACTTTAATTTTCCATTAATGAAACTATATTGGTGCTTACCACTAGCGCCGTGGTGCGTGAAATCCGTGTAGGCGGGCGCAGAGCGCTCGGCGGTGCCGGGCTGGTGCGTGGGGGCGGATGGCGGTGCGGCGGAGCGGCCGAACGGCCACTGCGGCTGCCGTGGCCCTCAGGCCGCGAGGGGCAGCTGGATCGAGACGCGCAGTCCGCGCGGCCGCGCGGTGGACAGCCCGATGCGGCCGCCGTGGCGCTCGACGATCTCCTTGACGATCGCCAGGCCCAGGCCGCAGCCATTGCCCTCGTGGGTGGCGCGGAAGAAGCGCTCGAAGACCTGCTCACGCAGGGCCTCGGGGACGCCCGGGCCGTTGTCGGTGACGACGAGTTCCGCGTGATCGCCCGCCTCGTGCACCTGCACCGTCACCCGCGCGCCGCGGCCGGCGTAGCGCAGCGCGTTGTCGATCAGGTTGACCAGCGCCTCGCGCAGCAGCAGCGGGATGCCGACGACCGCCACCGGCCGCCCGGGCGCGCCGTCGGCGTCGTCGGTCTCCGGCCCCGCGCCATGCCGATCGTCGAGCTGCGATGGAGAGGTGCACTCCGGATCGCTGTCCGGCCCGTCGTAGCCCAGGTCCACGTTCTGCTGCAGCGCGCGCGGCACCAGCTCGGCGGTGACCTCGCGGGCCAGGCGGCCCAGGTCGAAGCGCACCGGCGTCTGGCGCTGCAGCGACTCCGGCTCGGTGCGCGCGAGCGCGAGCAGCTGGTTCACGAGATGCGCGCTGCGGGAGGCGCCTTCATGCACGCGCGCCAGCCGCATCGTCAGCGGACCGGGCGGCGCCTCGGCGAGCGCGAGTTCGCTCTGGCTCTTGAGGCCCGCCAGCGGCGTGCGCAGCTGATGGGCGGCGTCGCTGATGAAGCGGCGCTGGGCCTCGACGTTGTGGCTGACGGCCTCGAGCAGATCGTTGATGGCCTGCGCGAGCGAGCGCAGCTCCTGCGGCGCGGCATCGAGCTCGATGGGCCGCAGGTCGTTGGGCTTGCGGCCCTCGACCAGCCGGCGCAGCCGCGCGATCGGCGCCAGGCCCGCTCCGACGCCGGCCCACACGATCATGCTCATCAGCACGATCAGGACCGACAGCGGCAGCATCGTGTCGATCAGCAGCCGGCGCGCGAGCAGCTCGCGGTTGGCGCTGGAGCGCGCCACCTGCACCAGCATGGTCTGCTGGGCGCGGGGGTTTTCGCCGAACTGCAGGTACAGCGCGGCCACCCGCACCGGCGAGACGGCGCGGGCGCCGTCGGATTCGATCTCGCCGTCGTAGAACTGGGCCTGGCCCAGCGGCGGGCTGGCCGGCATCGCCGGCGGACTGGGCAGGTTGCGGTTGCCCAGGATGAACTGGCCCGGCGGCGAGCTGACGGTGTAGAGCAGCTTGTCGCTCGGGTCGGCCTCGAGCACGTCCTGCGCGGCGCGCGGGAAGTCGATCAGCAGCCCGTTGCCCATCGGCTTGACCTGGCGCGCGAGCGAGCGCGTGGCCTGCAGCAGCGTCGCGTCGACGGCCTCGTTGGCGTAGCGGCCGGCGAGCCGGTAGCTGAAGACTGCACCGGCCAGCCACAGCACCACCTGCGGCAGCAGCAGCCACAGCAGCAGCTGGCGCTTGAGCGAGAACCGCGAGGGGCTCATGGCGCGCGGGCCGTGGGGGAGCGCGGGCGAGGCACGGGGCAGGGCGGGGCGGGACCTCAGGCCCGCTCCAGCTCCAGCAGGTAGCCGAGCCCGCGCACGGTGCGGATCGCCACCTGCGCGCCCTCGAGCTTGCGGCGCAGGCGATGGATGTAGACCTCCACCGCGTTGGTCGCCGCGCCGTCGCTCGCGCTGGGCGCGGCGCGGTCGCCCGACCAGGCCTGGTTGATCTGCTCCTTCGTGATCACGCGGCCCTGGTGGGTCAGCAGCAGGTCCAGCAGGTCGAACTCGCGCGGGCTCAACTCCAGCATCTCGCCGCGCACCTGGGCGCTGCGGGTCTCGCGCTGCATGCTGAGCTGGCCCAGCTCGGTGCTGGCCTTGAGCGCGCGGCTGCGGCGCAGCAGCGCGCGCAGCCGGGCTTCCAGCTCGGGGAAGTCGAAGGGCTTGGTCAGGTAGTCGTCGGCGCCGGCGTTGAGGCCGGCGACCCGGTCCTCCAGGCTGTCCAGCGCCGTCAGGATCAGCACCGGCAGCGACGCGTCGGTCTGGCGCAGCTGGCGCAGCACGTCGATGCCGCTGACCATCGGCAGGCCCAGGTCCAGCACCACCACGTCGAACTGCTGCTTGGCCAGCAGGTATTGGGCGACGGCGCCATTGGGCGCGTGCTCCACGGTGAAGCCGCTGGCGCGCATCTGTTCGCACAGGGCGTCGGCCAGGATCGCATCGTCTTCGGCGAGCAGCAGGTTCATGAATGGCAGATTAACAGCCTGCGCGGACGCACTGCCCTGGGGCAAGCCCGGGGCGCCACTTCCGCACGCCGCGCCCCGTTGTCGGGCGATTGTCGGGCGATTGCCGACAGGCGCTGGCGGCGATGGCCTCTGCCGCGAGGGGGGACGGTGTCGGAATACTGCGCGCCATGAATGCCAGCGACCTCAAGCAGACGCTCTGGCGCGTCGTCTACACGAAGAACGCGAACCTGCAGAGCAGCGGGAGCGCGGCGGGGCCCTGGCATCCCGACCGCCGCCACATCGAGCGCTGCGCCCAGGCCATGCGGGCGATGGCGCAGGAGGTCGGCATCCAGAGCAACGCGGAGGCGGCGAAGACGGCCTGCACCTGGTTGAGCGGCGCGGCCTGAGGGCCGCATAAGCACAGACGAATTTCTCGCTTCGGTCCGCACGGCTGGACGGGAACACTCGGCGCCATCGCGCTAGCCGCGCCCCGAGTGCCCCCGATGACCGCTCCCGTGCTCCGTCGTCCCGACGGCCTTCCTCCGACCGCCGCCACCGCCACGACCGTCCCCGCCGCGGCCTCGCTCGCCCAGGTGCTGGGTCCGGGCCTGGATCAAGTGGTGCAGCAGCTCGCCGCCACGGCGGTGCGACGCGACCGCGAAGGCGGCCACGCCGCCGAGCAGCGCGAGCTGATCCGCGCCAGCGGCCTGCTCGCGCTGACCATCCCCGAGGCGCACGGCGGCCTGGGCGGCGGCCTTCCCGAGTTCTACGAGGTCGTGCGGCGGCTGGCCCGCGTCGACAGCGCGCTCGCCCATGTGCTGGCCTTCCACCACCTCCAGCTCTATGGCGTGTCGCTGTACGGCGGGCCGGCCGCGACGGCCCACGGCGCGCGCCACCTGCGCGAGACCGCCGAGCAGCGCCTGTTCTGGGGCAACGCGCTGAACCCGGCCGACACGCGGCTGACCGCCGTGCGCGAGGGCGGCGGCTGGCGCCTCCAGGGCGCGAAGGGCTTCTGCTCCGGCGCGCTCGGCTCCGATCGCCTGACCGTGTCGGCGACCACCGCCGACGGCGGCTTCCTGATCGGCATCGTGCCGACGCGGCGCGAGGGCGTGCGGGTCGAGCAGGACTGGGATGCCTTCGGCCAGCGCCAGACCGACAGCGGCACGGTGCGCTTCGACGCGGTGCGCCTGGACGACGAGGAACTGCTGCAGGTCCCCGGCCAGGGCCCGACGCCGCGCGCCACGCTGCGCTCCCAGATCGCGCAGCTGATCATGGCGCAGCTCTACCTGGGTCTGGCGGAAGGCGCCTTCGACGAGGCGCGCCGCTACACCGCGACGCGCGCCCGACCGTGGTCCGCCTCCGGCGTGGCCCGCGCGGTCGACGATCCGCTGGTGCAGCACCGCTACGGCGACCTGTGGTTGAAGGTCCGCGCGGCGCAGGCCGTCGCGGCCGATGCGGTCGACCTGCTGCGCCGCGCGCTGGAGCGCGGCGAGGCGCTGACGGCGCAGGAGCGGGGCGAGGTCGCGCTCGCCGTCGCGGAGGCCAAGGTGCTGGCGCATCGCGCCGGCGTCGAGGTGGGCAGCCAGCTGTTCGAGTTGACCGGCGCGCGCAGCACCGCCGCCGAGTTCGGCCTCGACCGCTTCTGGCGCAACGCGCGGGTGCACACGCTGCACGACCCGGTCGACTACAAGCTGCGCGACCTTGGCCGCTTCTTCCTCGACGGCCGGATCCCCGATCCGACGGCCTACTCCTGATCGAGATGCCCATGAGCGAGCCGCTGATCCGCCTCGACGGCGTGTCCAAGTCCTTCGCGTTGCCGGACGGCCGGCGCTTCGAGGCCGTGCGCGAGGCCAGCCTGTCGGTGCACGCTGGCGAGGTCCTCGGCCTGATCGGCCGCAGCGGCGCCGGCAAGTCGACGCTGCTGCGCCTGATCAACCTGCTGGAGCGTCCCGACACGGGGCGGGTGCATCTGGGCAGCCGCGAGCTGACGGCCCTGAAGCCGGCGGAGCTGCGGCGCGAGCGCCAGCGGCTGGGGATGATCTTCCAGCACTTCAACCTGCTGCAGAACGCGACCGCGGCGGAGAACGTCGCCTTCCCGCTGCGGCTTCACGCGGGGCACTCGCGCCGCGAGATCGATGCGCGCGTGGCCGAGAGCCTCGCGCTGGTGGGACTGGCCGACAAGGCCGACCACTACCCGGCGCAGCTGAGCGGCGGACAGAAACAGCGGGTCGCGATCGCGCGGGCGCTGGCGCCTCGACCCGACGTGCTGCTGTGCGACGAGCCGACGTCCGCGCTCGACGCGGCGACCACCGGCGAGCTGCTCGCCACGCTGCGCGACATCAACACGCGGCTGGGCGTGACGATCGTGATCGTCACCCACGAGCTGGAGGTGGTGCAGGCGCTGTGCCAGCGCGCCGCGGTGATCGCGGACGGTCGCCTGGTCGAGCAGTTCGACGTGGCCGAGGCGTCGCGCCACGCGACCTCGCCGCTCGGGCTTGAGCTCGTGCGGCTGCAGTGGCGCGAGGCCAGGCTGGCCGCGCTGGACCAGTCGGCGCTCGAGACCTCCGCGGTGATCGCCGCCCTCGGACGCCGGGAGGTCCGCCATGCTTGAGAACCTCGTCGGCCTGCTGCCCGAGATCGGGATCGCGCTCGGCCAGACCGCGCTGATGCTGGCGATCGGCCTGAGCGCGGCGGTGCTGCTCGGCGGGCCGCTGGGCGTGCTGCTCTTCCTGCTGAGCCCGGGCCAGTCGCTGTCCGGCCATCGCGGCGCGGCGCTCGTGCACCGGATCGTCAACGCGCTGGTGAATACCGTGCGCAGCTTCCCGTTCATCATCCTGCTGGTCGCGCTGGTGCCGATCACGCGCGTCATCGCCGGCACCTCGATCGGACCGCTGGCGGCGGCGGTGCCGCTGTCCTTCGCCGCGATCCCGTACTTCGCGCGCCTGGTCGAGCAGTGCCTGCGCGAGGTGCCGCGCGGCGTCATCGAGGCGGCGCAGGCGATGGGCGCCTCGGAGCGCCAGATCGTGCTGCGCGTGCTGGTGCGCGAGGCCCGCGCCGGCCTGGTGGGCGCGCTGACGGTGCTGGCGATCAGCTTCCTCTCCTACTCGGCGGTGGCCGGCGTGGTCGGCGGCGGCGGCATCGGCGACCTCGCGATCCGCTACGGCTACTACCGCTTCCAGACCGACGTCATGGTGCTGACCGTGGCCATCCTCGTCGCGCTCGTGCAGCTGATCCAGTTCACTGGCCACCGCGTCGCGCGGCGGCTCGACAAGCGCTGAGCGAGCCCGCGCCACGGCGCGGACGTCCCCATCCCCATTCCCTTCACGTCCACTTGCAAGGAATCCCGATGACCGTTGCCCGCCGCACGCTGCTGGCCCTCGCGCTGAGCGCCTCCGCGCTGTCCACGCCCCTCGTCCACGCCCAGGACAAGAAGGAACTGACGATCGGCGCCACCGCCGGCTCCAACATCGAGGTGCTGCGCCAGGGCATCAAGCCGCTGCTGGAGAAGCGCGGCTACACCGTCAAGCTGGTCGAGTTCAACGACTACGTGCAGCCCAACATCGCGCTGGCCCAGGGCGCGCTGGACGCCAACTTCTTCCAGCACATCACCTACCTCAACCGCTTCCGCGAAGACCGCGGGCTGGACATCGTGGACGTGGTGCAGGGGCCGATGGCGCCGTTCGGGATCTATTCGAAGAAGCGCAAGAGCCTGGCCGAGGTGAAACCGGGCGACCGCATCACGCTGGCCAACGACCCGGCCAACCTGGCGCACGGCCTGGCGCTGCTGGCCGAGCAGAAGCTGCTGACGCTGAAGCCGGGCGCCGATCCGATCCGGGTGACCGAGAAGGACATCGCCTCCAACCCGCTGCAGCTGAAGCTGCAGCCCATCGAGGCCGCGCAGATCCCGCGCACGCTGGATGACGCGGAGTACGCGATCGTCAACGGCAACTTCGCGATCTCCAGCGGGCTCAAGCTGAGCGACGCGCTGCTGCTGGAGAAGACGCCCGACCACTACATGCTGGTCGTCGCGGTGAAGGGCAAGGACAAGGGCCAGCCCTGGGCGAAGGCGCTGAACGACGCATTCCGCGCGCCGGAGTTCAAGACGGTGCTGTTGCAGAAGTTCCCGGGTTACGCGCGGCCCGCGTTCCTGCAATGAGCGCGCACGCGAAGGGCGCCGCGCCGGACCCTGGCGCGCCCAAGCCGGTGCGCTTCAACGCCTTTGCGATGAACACGGTCGGGCACCAGTCCCCGGGCCTGTGGACGCATCCGCGCGACGAGTCCCATCGCTACACCGATCCGGACTACTGGCTCGAGCTGGCGCGCCTGCTCGAGCGCGGCGGCTTCGACAGCGTCTTCCTGGCCGATGTGCTGGGCGTCTACGACGTCCATGGCGGCACGCCGGACGCGGCGCTGCGCCATGCGGTGCAGGTGCCGCTGAACGATCCGCTGGCGCTGGTGCCGCTGATGGCCTCGGTGACGCGGCGGCTCGGTTTCGGCGTCACGGTCGCGCTCACCTACGAGCCGCCGTACAGCTTCGCGCGGCGCATGTCCACGCTGGACCACCTGACCCGGGGTCGCATCGGCTGGAACATCGTCACCGGCTATCTCGACAGCGCGGCGCGCAACCTCGGGCAGGACGGCCAGCGCGCGCATGACGAGCGCTACGACCTGGCCGACGAGTACCTCGACGTCGTCTACAAGCTCTGGGAACTGAGCTGGGCGGACGACGCGGTGCGGCGCGACAAGTCCGGGCGCGTGTACACCGATCCGTCCAAGGTGCGCGCGATCCACCACCGCGGCCCGCACTACCGCGTGCCCGGCGTGCATCTGTGCGAGCCGTCGCCGCAGCGCACGCCGGTGCTGTTCCAGGCCGGCACCTCGAGCCGCGGCCGCGCCTTCGCCGGCCGGCATGCGGAGTGCATCTTCGTCAGCGGCCCCAGCAAGGCGGTGGTGAAGGGTTACGTGGACGGCCTGCGCGAGGCCGTCGTGGCCGCCGGCCGTGCGCCGGGCGACGTGCTGATCTACGGACAGGCGCTGATCATCACCGCGCCGACGGCCGAAGCGGCGCAGGCGAAGCTCGAGGACCTGGAGCGCCATGTCGACCTCGAGGCCGCGCTGGCGCTGCTGTCGGGCTGGACCGGGGTGGACTTCAGCCGCTATCCACTGGACGCGACCATCGACTACCTCGACACGCAGGCGGGCCGCACGGCGCTGGCCTCGTTCAGCAGCGCGGATCCAACGCGGCGCTGGACCGTCGGCGAGGCCGCCGCATTCATCGGGCTGGGCGGGCGGGGACCGGTGTTCGTCGGCGATCCGGCGCAGGTCGCCGATCAACTGCTCGACTGGCAGGCGGCCACCGGCCTCGACGGCTTCAACCTGGCCTATGCGCTGGCGCATGAGACCTTCCGCGATGTCGTCGAACTGGTGGTGCCGGAGCTGCGCCGGCGCGGGCGCTACCCACCCGAGCACGGGCCGGGCGCCGACGCCGACGCGACGGCGCCGACGCTGCGAGCCCGGCTCTTCGATCGTGGCGATCGGCTGCCGGCGAATCACGCGGGGCGGCAGGTCCGGATCGGTACGCCGCAGGACGCGCGCTCGACCGCGGGCCACGACGCCGCCCGCCACGCCGCTGCCCCCACCGGCGATGCCGCCACCGATCTGTCCCTCACTTCCCTGACCATTCCCTTGACGGAGCCTGCCGCATGAGCCGAAGGAACGATTCAAAGCAAGCGCTGCCGCCGACACGGCGCGACGCCCTGGCGCTGGGCGCGGGCCTGGCCGCTGGCCTCGCCGGGCTTACCAGCGTCGGCGCGCGCGCGCAGGGCACCGCGGCGCCGAAGGAGTTGCGAGTCGACTACGCGTATTACTCGCCCACCAGCCTCGTGCTGCGCCGCTTCGGCTGGCTGGAGGAAGACCTGGCCAGGGACGGCACCGCGGTGCGCTGGGTGCTGAGCGCCGGCAGCAACCGCGCGCTGGAGTACCTGAACGCGGGCAGCCTGGACATCGGCTCCACCGCCGGCCTGGCCGCGCTGCTGGCGCGCGCGAACGGCAATCCGATCCGCGCGCCCTACATCTTTTCGCGGCCGGAATGGACGGCGCTGGTCGTGCGCGGCGACTCCGGCATCCGGTCCCTCGCCGACCTGAAGGGACGCCGTATCGCGGCGACCAAAGGCACCGATCCCTATCTGTTCCTGCTGCGCGCGCTGCACACCGTCGGCCTCAAGCGCGGCGACATCGAGCATGTCGCCCTCCAGCATGCCGACGGTCGCGCGGCGCTGGAGCAGGGGCGCGTCGACGCCTGGGCCGGACTGGATCCGCTGATGGCGGCGAGCGAGCTCGATGCCGGCTCGAAGCTGCTGTACCGCAACGTCGGCTTCAACACCTATGGCTTCCTCAACGTGCGCGAGGACTTTCTGAACCGGCACCCGCAGACGGTGCGCCGCGTGATCGCCGCGTACGAACGCGCGCGGGCCTGGACGCTGGCGAATCCGTCGGATGCCGCGAAGATCCTGTCGGAGGAGGCCAAGGTCAGCCTGCCGGTGGCGCTGCTGCAGGTGAAGCTGCGCAGCGATTTCTCGCGCCCCCAGCCGTCGGACGAGCATCTGAAGGCGCTGCAGGCGGCGGCGCCGATCCTGACGGCGGAGCAGCTGGTCAAGCCGGGCGTGGACCTGAATCGCACGATCGCCGATCTGGTCGACACGCGCTTCGCCACCGGGCTGGTGAAGGCGTGAGCGGGCGCGAGGGGGCCGCGATGAGCGCCGATCCCGACCTGATCGCGCGGGCGGTGGCCTCGCTAGGACCGGTGTTGCCGGAGCAGCCGGCGGCTGCGGCAGTTGCGGCGAATGCTGCGAATGCGGCGGGCGGGACGGATGCGGCCGTCGGCCGGTGGCCGGCCCGGCTGCTCGGCGCCTTTCCGCCCGTGGCGCTGCTGGTGCTGGCCGAGGCCGCGGTGCGGCTCGGCTGGATCGCGCCGCACCTGCTGCCCGCGCCGAGCGATGTCGGCGCCGCGCTGGCGCAGATGGCGCGCGATGGCCAGCTCGTCCCGCATGTGGTCGCCAGCAGCCTGCGCGTGGCTGGCGGCTTCGCACTGGGCGCGGTCCTCGCGGTGCTGCTGGGCGCGCTGGTGGGCCTGTCGACCACGGCGGCGGCGGTGCTGACGCCGAGCTTCCAGGCCCTGCGCGCGATCCCGTCGCTGGCCTGGGTGCCGCTGCTGCTGCTCTGGCTGGGCATCGACGAAGCGTCCAAGCTCGCGCTGATCGCGATCGGCGCGTTCTTCCCCGTCTACATGGGCGTGTCCGCGGGTTTTCGCGACGTGGACCGCAAGCTGGTCGAGGTCGCCCGGCTGCGCGGGTTCGGCCGCGCGGCGCTGGCGCGGCGCGTGCTGCTGCCCGCGGCGTTGCCGGCGCTGCTGACCGGCCTGCGCAACGGGCTCAGCCTGGCGTGGATGTTCATGGTCGCGGCCGAGCTGATCGCGGCGAGCCGCGGCCTGGGCTACCTGCTGACCGATGGTCGCGAGACGGGGCGGGCCGACCTGGTGCTGGCGGCGATCGTGCTGCTGGCCCTGCTGGGCAAGCTCACGGACAGCCTGATGGCCACGGTGGAACAACGCGCGCTGCACTGGCGCGACAGCTTTGGAGGCCCGGCATGAGCGTGCTTGAGGTGCAGGTGAGGGCGAAGCGATTCGCCGGTGCGGCCAGCGCTGCCAGCGCGGTGGGCTCGGTCGGCGCGGTTCGCGGGAATGGCCAAGGTGGCGTGGCGCAGGCCTCGTCGCGCGAAACGCCGGTGCTGTCCGACGTCCGCTTCGCGTTGGCGGCGGGGGAGGTGCTCGCGCTGGTCGGCGCGAGCGGCTGCGGCAAGAGCACGCTGCTGCGGATCGTGGCCGGGCTCGATCCCGACTTCAGCGGCGAGGTCCGGCTCGGCGGGCGGGCGCGGCAGGGGCCGGATCGGGACATCGGGGTCGTCTTCCAGGAACCACGGCTGTTCCCGTGGCTGACCGTGGCGGAGAACGTCGGGTTCGATCTCGGGCAAGGGCATGACGAGGCCTGGGTGAGGCGGCTGCTCGAGGAGGTCGGCCTGGCCGGGTTGGAGGACGCGCTGCCGCGTCAGCTGTCCGGCGGTCAGGCACAGCGGGCGGCGATCGCGCGGGCGCTCTACACGCGGCCGCGCGTGCTGCTGCTGGATGAGCCATTCTCGGCGCTGGATGCGTTCACGCGGATGAAGCTGCAGGACCTGGTGCGGGCGGTGGCGCGGGCGCATGGCACCAGCCTGCTGCTCGTGACGCATGACATCGAGGAGGCGGTGCTGCTCGCCGATCGGGTGCTGGTGCTCGGGGCGGCGCCGGGGCGCATCGTGCGGGAGATCCCCGTCGGGGTGCCGCACCCCCGGGGGCGTGGGAGCGCCGAACTGGGGGCGCTGCGGGGGCAGGTGTTGTCGGCGTTGGCACCACCGGGGTGATCGGCCCTCACCCCCACCCCTCTCCCGCAAGCGGGCGAGGGGCTTCGGTGCGTTGTGCCCGGGCGTCTGGCGATAGCCGTTTTACGCCTATCCATCGGCGTTCTGCTTCGTTCAGGGAATGACGGCCGATTCGCAGAATGACCCGGTCCCTGCTTCATCCCCCGACCGCCATGTCCGTCCTGCTCATCGCCGCCAGTCCCAGTGTCCACTCGCGCTCCGGCGCCTTGCTGAGCGCCGCGGCGCAGCGCCTGCATCACCACGGGCTCGCGACCCGCACCCTCAAGCTGCGCGATCTGCCCGCGCAGGCGCTGCTTCATGCGGACATCGGGGACGCGACCCTGCGCGAGGCGCTCGCCTCGGTCGCCGAGGCGAAGACCATCGTCATCGCGACCCCCATCTACAAGGCGGCCTACAGCGGGCTGCTGAAGGTCTTCCTCGACCTGCTGCCGCAGGACGGCCTGACCGGCAAGACGGTCTGGACGCTGGCGACGGGCGGCAGCCTCGCGCATCTGCTGGCGCTCGACTACGGCCTGCTGCCGGTGCTGTCCGCGCTCGGGGCGCGCTCGCACATCGATGGCGTCTATGCCAGCGACGCGCAGATCGCCAAGGATGCCGCCGGCGAGTACCGCGTCGGCGATGACATCGCCCGCCGCCTGCTGGCGGGCGCCTCGCAGGTGATCGATCGCGTGCCCACGCCCGAGCGCGCGGCGCCCATCGCGCGTCCCGCCCTGGTCCTCTGAACGTCGGCCTTGGCCGGCGCTCTCCAACAACCTCCCACTCCGCGACCTCCTCATGAAGCTCTTCCTCGATCGCCGCGCGGCGCTGATCCGCGCCGTCACCTTCTCCGCCGCGCTCGCCGCGACGCTCGGCCTGCATGCAGGCGCGCACGCGCAGGCGCCGGCCAATCCCACCGAGCTCCGCATCGGCTTCCAGAAGTACGGCACGCTGACCGTGCTGAAGGCCAAGGGCGACCTGGAGAAGCGCCTGGCGCCGCTGGGCATCACGGTGAAGTGGACCGAGTTCCCCGCCGGCCCGCAGCTGCTCGAGGGGCTGAACGTCGGTTCCATCGACTTCGGCACCGTCGGCGAGGCGCCGCCGATCTTCGCGCAGGCAGCCGGCGCGGACCTGGTCTACGTCGCCAACCAGCCGCCCGCGCCGGCGGCCGAGGCGCTGATCGTGCCCAAGGACTCGCCGGTGCGCACGCTGGCCGATCTCAAGGGCCGCAAGGTGGTGCTGAACAAGGGCTCCAACGTCCACTACCTGCTGGTCAAGCTGCTGGAGAAGCAGGGCCTGAAGTACAGCGACATCCAGGTCGTCTACCTGCCGCCGGCCGACGCGCGCGCCGCCTTCGAACGCGGCGCTGTCGACGCCTGGGTGATCTGGGATCCCTTCCTCGCCGCGGCCGAACGGCAGCTCGGCGCGCGCGTGATCGCCGATGGCAAGGGCGTCGTCGCGAACCACCAGTTCTACCTGGCCGCGCGCGGCTACGCGGAGAAGCATCCGCAGGTCGTGCAGGCGATTGTCGACGAACTGGCGCGGCTGGACCGCTGGTCCGAGGCCAACACCGCCGCCGTGGCGGCCTTGCTCGCGCCGCAGATCGGCCTGGACGTGGCGACCACCGAGCTCGCGGCCGCGCGCTTCGCCTACGGCATCCAGCCGATCACGCCGGCGATCGCGGCCGAGCAGCAGAAGATCGCCGACACCTTCCATGCGCTGAAGCTGATCCCCAAGCCCATCCGCATCGCCGACGCGCTGCCGAAGTCGGTCCGCACCGCCGCCAAGTGAGCGGCACGACGAGAGAAGGTCCCCCCATGAAGATCCTCTGGTTCATCCCCACGCACGGCGACTCGCGCTACCTCGGCACCTCCAGGGGCGCCCGCGTCGCGGACTTCGACTACTACCGCCAGGTCGCGATCGCGGCCGACAGCCTCGGCTACGAGGGCGTGCTGCTGCCCACCGGCCGCAGCTGCGAGGACAGCTGGATCGTCGCGGCCAGCCTGATCGAGGCGACGCGTCGGCTGAAGTTCCTCGTCGCGCTGCGGCCGGGGCTGGTGCAGCCGGTGCAGTCGGCGCGCATGGCCGCCACCTTGGACCGGCTCTCGGGCGGGCGCCTGCTGGTCAACCTGGTCACCGGCGGCGATCCGGACGAACTGGCCGGCGACGGCCTGTTCCTGCCGCATGAAGAGCGCTACGCGCTGTCCACCGAGTTCCTGACCGTGTGGCGCGAGGTGCTGCGCGCCAGTCACGAAGGAGAGGCGGTCGATTTCGACGGCGACCAGCTGCGGGTGAAGGGCGGCAAGCTGCTGTACCCGCCGGTGAGCCGGCCCTATCCGCCGGTGTTCTTCGGCGGCTCGTCGGGGCCGGCGATCGAGCTGGCGGCCGAGCAGGTCGACACCTACCTGACCTGGGGCGAGCCGCCCGCCGCCGTCGCCGAGAAGCTCGGCGAAGTGCGCCAACGCGCGCAGGCCAAGGGGCGCCGCCTCGAGTACGGCATCCGCCTGCATGTGATCGTCCGCGAGACCGAGGAGGAAGCCTGGGCCGCCGCCGGCGACCTGGTCAAGCACCTCGACGAGGACGTGATCGCGGCGGCGCAGGCCAAGTTTGCCGCGATGGATTCGGTGGGGCAGCGCCGCATGGCCGAACTGCACAAGGGTCGGTTCAACAAGGACGACATCCGTAGCGGGCTGGAGATCTCGCCCAACCTGTGGGCCGGCGTCGGCCTGGTGCGTGGCGGTGCGGGCACGGCGCTGGTCGGCAATCCGCAGCAGGTGGCCGACCGACTGCAGGAGTACGCCGCGCTGGGCCTGGAGTACTTCGTGCTCAGCGGCTATCCGCACCTGGAGGAGGCGTACCGCTTCGCCGAGCTGGTGTTCCCGCTGCTGCCGCTGGCGCTGCGCGAGAAGCTCAGCGCGCCCAAGCTGACGGGCCCCTTCGGCGAGATCGTCGCCAACAGCTACGTCCCCGGTCCGGCCAAGCTGGCCGCCGCGAGCTGAGATGGGAACGGCCGTGATCGAGGCGCCACGCGCGCCGCGCATCGTGGGGACTGCGACCGGAGGGACCGCCGGCGAGCGGGAGGCGCCACGTCAACCGCAGGCGTGGCGGGCCGCGTCCGCCGCGGCGCTCCGGCGATTGGCCCCATGGCTGGTGCCGCTGGCGGTGCTGGCGCTCTGGCAACTGAGCGCGCAGGCCGGCTGGCTGTCGACGCGGGTGCTGCCGGCGCCTTCGGCGGTGGCGCGGGCGGCGTGGGAGCTGGCGCTGTCGGGCGAGCTCTGGCGGCACCTGGTGGTGAGCACCGGCCGGGCCTTCCTCGGCTTCGCGATCGGTGGCGGCCTGGGGCTGCTGCTGGGCCTGCTGACCGGCTCGCAGCGCTGGGCCGAGACGGCGCTGGACACGACGCTCCAGATGCTGCGCAACATCCCGCCGCTGGCGCTGATCCCGCTGGTGATCCTGTGGTTCGGCATCGACGAGACGGCCAAGCTGTTCCTGGTGGCGCTGGGCGTGTTCTTCCCGGTCTACCTGAACACCTTCCACGGCATCCGCGGCGTGGACCGCGACCTGATCGAGATGGCGCGCTCCTACGGCCTGCGCGGCGGGGCGCTGTACCGGCGGGTGATCCTGCCCGGGGCGACGGCCTCCATCCTCGTGGGGTTGCGCTTCTCGCTCGGGCTCATGTGGGTGCTGCTGATCGTGGCCGAGACGATCTCGGCGCAGAGCGGCATCGGCTACATGACGATGAACGCGCGCGAGTTCCTGCAGACGGACGTGGTGCTGGTGGGCATCCTGATCTACGCGCTGCTGGGCAAGCTGGCCGACGTCGCGGCTCAGGCGCTGGAGCGCGCCTGGCTGCGCTGGCATCCGGGCTATCAGACATGACGGGCAAGACATGATGAGCGTCACCGAGATCGACGTCCTGGCCGATGCGCAGGACTCCCAGCCCGCGGCGCTGCCGGCCGAGGTGGATGCGCCGCTGCCGCCGCTTGCGCGCCGCGGCCTGGCCGGCCCGCGCGACGCCGCGGCCGGTGGCGAGGCGGTGACGCTGGCGGGCCTGGGCAAGTCCTTCGGCGAGCGCCGGGTCTTGCGCGGCGTGGACCTGCGGATCGAGGCCGGCGAGTTCGTCGCGGTCATCGGCCGCAGCGGCTGCGGCAAGAGCACGCTGCTGCGGCTGCTCGCCGGGCTCGATCAGCCGAGCGCGGGGACGCTCGCGGCTGGCGAGGCGTCGGCCACGCGCTTCATGTTCCAGGAGGCGCGGCTGCTGCCGTGGGCCAAGGTGGTCGACAACGTCGCCCTCGGCCTGGACGGCGAGGGCGCCCGCGAGCGCGCGCTGAAGGCGCTCGCGCAGGTGGGCCTGGCCGACCGCGCGGGCGAGTGGCCGGCCCGGCTGTCCGGCGGTCAACGCCAGCGCGTGGCGCTCGCCCGGGCGCTGGTGCACGCGCCGAAGCTGCTGCTGCTGGACGAACCGCTGGGCGCGCTGGACGCGCTGACCCGCATCGACATGCAGCGGCTGATCGAGTCGCTGTGGACGCGGCACGGCTTCACCGCGCTGCTGGTGACGCACGACGTGGCCGAGGCGGTCGCGCTGGCGGACCGGGTGCTGCTGATCGAGGACGGCCGGCTGGCGCTGGACCTGCGCATCGACCTGCCGCGACCGCGCCGTCGCGACGCGGCCTTCGCGGCGCTGGAGCAGCGGCTGCTCGATCGCGTGCTGAGCGCGCCGGACCGCGAGCCCGAGACACCGCCCGACCACGCGGCGGTGCCGGTGCCCGCGCCGATGCTGCGCTGGGCGGTGTAGGGCGAGGGCGGGGCAGGGCGAGGCGGTCCCTGCGCTGGCGGCTTGAGGCGCGTTCGGTCCTTGGGGTACCCTGGCCCGATGACACTGCCGCTGCCCATCGCCACGCCACTGCCCAATACGGAGTGGCCCTACCTCGAGATCCTCCTGCGCCTGGCGCTGGCCCTGTCGCTGGGCCTGCTGCTGGGCCTGGAGCGGGAGCGGCGCGGCAAGGAGGCCGGGCTGCGGACCTTCGGCTTCATCGCCTTGCTCGGCGCGCTGGGCGGCTCGCTGGGCGAGCATTACGCGCTGCTGAGCCTGATCCTGGCCGCCGGCCTGGCGATCCCGCTGAACGTGCACACGATGCGCGGCGGCCATGGGCCGGAGCTGACGACCTCCGCCGCGATGCTGGTGACCTGCATGGCGGGCGTGCTGTGCGGGCTCGGCCACACGGTGACGCCGGCGGCGGTGATGGTGAGCACGACCGCGCTGCTGGCCTGGAAGGAGCGGCTCTCGGGCCTGTCGATGGGCCTGACCGAGGGCGAGGTGCGCTCGGCCCTGCGGCTCGCGATCCTGGCCATCGTCATCTACCCGGCGCTGCCGGCTGGCGCGGTCGGTCCGTGGCGGCTGATCGAGCCGCGCGCCGCCTGGGTCACGGTGATCCTGATCGCCAGCATCGGCTTCGTGAACTACATCCTGTGGAAGATGTATGGCTCCAAGGGCGCGGAGCTGTCGGCCTTCTTCGGTGGTCTGGTCAACAGCAACTTCACCGTCGTCGAGATGGCCACGCGGGTCCGCGAGACCGCCGGCCGCTTCGCCGAAGGCGCTTACCGCGCGGTGCTGGTGGCGGTGGCCGCGATGGTGCTGCGCAACGCGGTGCTGCTGCTGATCCTCACGCCGCTGGCCTTCGTCAACGCGGCGGCGGCCTTCGGGATGATGGTGCTGTCGGCGGCGGGCTTCGTGGCGCTGAGCCTGCTGCAGCGCAACGGCACGCCGACCGCGGATGTCTCGGACATCAAGCTGGAGCTGCCGTTCTCGCTGCCGGTGGCGCTGCGCTACGGGCTGCTGTTCCTGGCGCTGCACATCGTGGGCCGGCTGATGCAGCGCGAGTTCGGCGAGGCCGGCTTCTATGCGGTCACCGTCATCGGCGGGCTGCTGTCCAGCGCCAGCGCGGTGGCCGCCGCGGCGAGCATGGCGGCGCAGGGCGCGATCGGCTTCGACGTCGCGGCCAACGGCGCGGTGCTGGCATCGCTCACCAGCCTGGTGTTCAGCCTGTCCTTCATCGTGCGCACCGGGCATCGGCCCCTGATCGCGCGCCTGGCGATCGCGATGGTGGGCATCGCGCTGGCGGGCGGACTGGGCCTGCTGCTGCGCGAGCTGGTCAAGCCGCTGGTCGAGGCGCTGCTGCCCTACGCCAACGGCAACGGGCCCTGAGCAGGGCTGCGGTTCAGCGCCGCGCCTTCGCCTCCAGCACGAAATACGCGATCGCCGCGACCGCCAGCGGCGCGAGGTAGTACAGCGCGCGGTAGGCGATCAGCGCCGCCAGCACCTGGCCGTCGCCGAGCGTGGGTCCGAGGAAGGCGACGAACACGCCTTCCAGCACGCCCAGCCCGGCCGGCACATGGGTGATGACGCCGGCCACCGCCGCGACCAGCAGCACCGCCAGCGTGTGGCCGTAGTCCACGTCCTGCTGCAACAGCACCCACAGCACCGCGCCGATGGTCAGCCAGTTGGCGGAGGCGATCAGCAGCTGCATCAGCGCGATGCGCAGGCTGGGGACGAAGAAGTGGTGGCCGCGCAAGCGGAACTCGCGGCGCGGCGAGAAGGCGCACAAGGCCAGGTAGCCCAGCACGACGGTCCACATCAGCGCGCCCAGCCCGCGCAGCGCGGCTGCGCCGATGCGCCAGTCCGCCGGCGGGGCCAGCCAGCCGAAGAGGAACAGGCCGCCCGCCAGCAGGCCATAACCGAGCCAGTTGGAGGCCATGCTGAGCGCCAGGACCTTGGCCGGGACGGGATGCCTCAAACCCTCGCGGGCATAGAGACGCAGCCGCATCGCCACGCCGCCGACCAGCGAGCCCAGGTTGAGATTGAACGCATAGCTGATGAAGGTGATCAGCATGACGCGCCGCGTCGGCACCGGGTGCCGCGTCCAGCGCTTGCCGATCAGGTCGTAGCCGCTGTAGATCAGGTGGCTGAGCGCGCACAGCGCGCCGCCCGCGGCCAGCACGCCCACAGGCAGCTGCCGCAGCGCGTCGCCGACCTCGTTCCAGTCGATCTGGCGCGCCGCCCAGGCCAGCAGCGCCACGACGGCGATCGCGAAGGCGGCGCTGAGCCAGCGCCCCCAGCCGCGCCAGCCGCGCAGGCCGCGCCAGCGACGGCGCGCCGGCGCCGCGTCGCCGCGGCCGTTCCGGCTCACTCCGCGGCTTCCTTGCTCAACTGCTTCGTGGCGTGCCATTGCCAGGCCTCGATCGCCGGTGTCTGCGGCGCGCTGACCACCACCGGCGTTTCCGCCACCGGCAACAGCGGCTGCGTCTGTCGCGGCAGCCGCGCCAGCCAGCGCGGGAAATGCCGCATCACGTGAAAGACCAGCGCGCCCATGCCCAGTCGCCACCACCAACGGTGCGCGTTGGTCTCCTCCAGCTTCAGCAGCCGGCAGTGGCTGCGCATCAGCGGCTGCAGCTTGTCGCGCAGTGCGCGGTTGAACTCGCGGTCCTCGACGATGAGGTTGGCCTCCAGGTTCAGCGACAGGCTCAGCGGGTCCAGGTTGCTGGAGCCCACCGTCGCCCAGGCGCCGTCCACCAGCGCGACCTTGCCGTGCATCGGCCGCTCGCAGTACTCGTGGATGTGGACGCCGGCGCGCATCAGCTGGTCGTAGACCATGCGCGCGGCCCAGCGCGCCCAGGGGATGTCGGGCTGTCCCTGCAGGACCAGGTGGACCGCCACGCCGCGCCGCGCCGCGCGCTGCATGCTCCGCAGCAGCAGGAAGCCGGGGAAGAAATAGGCGTTGGCGATGATCACCTCGTGCCGCGCCGCATGCAGGGCCATGCGGTACATGCGCTCGATGTCGTCGCGATGGCGATGGTTGTCGCGGGTGACGACGACCGCCTTGGCCGAGCCGGCGCGCAAGGCCTGGTCCCCGAGCGCGGTCGACGCCGTCGCGCGCGGCTCGCGGGCCCGGCCGGGCCACCAGCGTCGCTGCGCGGCGGGGCCGGCCGACGTCGCCGTCGTCGTCTCCGTCGTCTCCGTTGTTGCAGTCTTCGTCGTCTTCGTCTTCGTCTTCGTCGTCGTCGTGCCGAGGATCTCGAGCGTCGCGCGGCGCAGCTGCGTCACCACCGGGCCGTGGACGCGCACCGCGTAGTCCTGCTTGGCCTCGGGGCCGAAATCGATCAGATGGTCGGCCGAGAAATTGATGCCGCCGATGAAGCCGGTCGTCCCATCGACGACGACGATCTTGCGATGCAGCCGCCGGAAAGGCTTCAGGCGACGCGACAAGCGCGGCGGCGGATCGAAGACGTGCAGCCGCACGCCGGCCTCGGTGAGACCGCGGACGAAGCCTTCGGAAAGCTCCGGAGAACCGAAACCGTCCACCGTCATGTCCACGCGCACGCCGCGCCGGGCGGCGGCGATCAGCACCTCGCGCAAGGCCAGGCCGACCTTGTCCTCGAACAGGATGAAGGTCTCGATCAGCACTTCCTCGCGGGCCGACTCGATCGCGGCGAAGACGGCGGGGAAGTACTCCTCGCCGTTCTCGAGCAGCTCGATGCGGTTGCCTTCGGTCCAGTCCGGACGCTTCATAGGCGGATCTCCGCGGCCAGCGGCGCATGGTCCGACAGGTGCGACCAGGGCCGGCGCGGCAGCACGATCGGATGCTGCACCGAGGCGCCGCGCACGTAGATGCGGTCCAGCGGCAGCAGCGGGAAGCGCGCCGGGAAGGTACGCGCGGCCGCGCCGTAGGACTTCACGAAGACCTCGGCCAGTCCCGCGCAGCGGCTCAGCATGCGGTGCGCGCGCTGGCGCCAGTCGTTGAAGTCGCCGGCCACGACCACCGGGTCTTCAGGCGGCAGGCTGTCGATCAGCTGGCACAGGCGCTCGACCTGGCGCTGGCGATGCGACTCGCGCAGGCCCAGGTGGACGCAGATCGCATGCAGCTGGCGGCCGCCTTCCAGCTTGAGCACGCTGTGCAGCAGGCCCCGGCGCTCCGGTCCTTCCACCGACACGTCATGGTTGGTGTGATGGGTGATGGCGAACTTCGACAGCAGGGCATTGCCGTGATGCCCCTGCGGATAGACGGCGTTGCGGCCGTAGGCGAAGTCGCTCCAGAGGCTGTCGGCCAGGAACTCGTAGTGGGGCGCCTGGGGCCAGGTCGGGACACGGGCCGCGTGCAGTTCATGCTCGCCGAGCACTTCCTGCAGGAAGACGACGTCGGCGGACACGGCCCGCACCGCTTCCCGCAACTCGTGCAGGATGAAGCGGCGGTTGAAGAAACCGAAACCCTTGTGGAGATTGACGGTGAGGACGGTGAACTTCATGGCCTGCCCAGCGGCAAGCCCTGTGCCCGTCAGGGTTTACTGGTCGTCAGACTTCAGCACCATGGGGCCCACGCACAGGACCCCGAAGGTGAGCGCGAAGGCGCCCACCAGAATCGCGCCGATCAGTTCAAGCATGGGGTGCTCCTGTTGGCGGTTGGCCGCAGCTCGCGGCGGGCTCCCGGCTCGGAGCGCGAGGCTCGCGGAGGCCGGGTGGGAGCGGCCAATACTAGACCCCTCGCGGCCGTCGTCGCAATCGCGCGGCGCGGAGTCCCACCGCTGATTCAGGGGATTCCCCGGGCCCGGTTGCGCAACGCTGCACGCCGTGCTCAGGAACGCGCGGCGCCGATGACGACGCTCGCGCTGGCGAAGTGCCGCTTCAAGTCTTTCGTTCAAGTCATTGAACAGGCATGGCTTTTGCCGCGCCCGGGCAGGTGTCGAAGCGCCTGGGGGCGCGGCGACGCTGTGGCGTGCGCGCGCAGGGCGGCGGTGCGACTTCCGCTGGCCCCCACGCCCCAAGCCCCGGATGACGTCGGGGTCATCGCACGGCGGCCGACGGCTCGCGACGCAAGACCCGGCCTAAACTCGTCGGGCGTTCGGCGACAGGTCACATCAGGGAGACGACAGATGACCGAAGAGACCGCGCAGCCCGTCGTCCTGTTCGTGGACGACGAGCCGTCGATCCTCAGCGCATTGCGCCGGCTGGTCCGGCCCCAGGGCTATCGCGTGCTGCTCGCGTCCGGCGGGGCGGCCGGGCTGGAGATCCTCGCCCAGGAACCCGTCGATGTCGTGGTGTCGGACATGCGCATGCCGGAGATGGACGGCGCGATGTTCCTCGAGCAGGTGCGGGAGCGCTGGCCCTCGGTGGGCCGCATCCTGCTGACCGGTTATGCCGACATCCAGGCCACGGTCGCGGCCGTCAACCGCGGCCAGATCCAGCGCCACATCTCCAAGCCCTGGGACGACCGCGAGCTGCTCCTGGCGATCGACGACGCGCTGGCGCGCCGCCGGCTCGAACTCGAGAATCGCGCGCTGCTGCAGCTGACCAAGACCCAGAACGCCGAGCTGCAGTCGCTCAACGCCGACCTCTCGCAGCGGGTGCGCGCCCGCACGCAGGAGATCGAGCAGGTCAACGCGATGCTGGAGAAATCCTTCGAGCAGGTGAAGGAGAACTTCCTGCTCTCCATCCAGGTCTTCTCGGGCCTGCTGGAGCTGCGCGAGGGCGGGCTGGCGGGCTACTCGCGCCAGGTCGCCGACCTGGCGCGGCGCACGGCGCGCCGCATGGGCCTGGGACCGCGAGTGGAGGAAGACGTCCACAGCGCCGGCCTGCTGCACGAGATCGGCAAGATCGGCTTCCCCGACGCGCTGCTGCGCAAGCCGGTGTCGACGATGAACGCCGAGGAGATCGCGCGCTACCGCCGCCACACGCTCAACGGCGAGGCCGCGCTGCTGCCGCTGGGCCAGCTGCAGCATGTGGCGCGACTGGTGCGCTCGCAGCATGAGCGCATCGACGGCAAGGGCTTCCCCGACGGCCTGTCGGGCAACGCGGTGGGTCTGGCCTCGCAGGCGCTGAGCGTGGCCAGCGACTACTGCGCCGCGCAGTCGGGCCGCATGGCCGAGCAGCACTTCTCCCCGGCGCAGGCGCTGCAGCTGATCCGCGGCGGCGCGGGCACGCGCTACGAGCCGGAGATCGTCGAGGCCTTCGAGCTCGCCCTGACCGACGAGCCCGAGGACAAGCCGCGCGACCGCCAGGTCAGCCCGCAGGACGTCGAGCCCGGCATGGTGCTCGCGCGCGACCTGCTGACGCCCAAGGGCACGCTGCTGCTGGCGGCGGGGCATGTCTTCGACGCGCGCCTGGTGCGCCAGATCCGCGAGTTCGCCGGCCGAGAGGGCGTGCGGCTCGCGCTCTACATCCGGCTGCCGGATGAGGAGGCCGGGCCGGTGCGCGCGCGGCCGGCCGCCGCGCCGAGCGTGCCGACCGCACCGAATGCGCCTACAGCGCCGACCGCCCCGACCGTCCCGCAAGGAGCCTCCCATGGCTGAACGCATCCTGATCGTGGACGACGAGCCCGGCATCCTCCATGCGCTGCAGCGGTTGCTGCGCCATGGCCTGAGCGCGCCGGACGGCAGCCGCTACCAGGTCGACGAATGCGCCAACGGCGCGCTGGCGCTGGAGCAGGCGCGGCGCCAGGTCTACGCGCTGGCGATCTCCGACTACCGCATGCCCGAGATGAATGGCGTGGACTTCCTGACGGCGCTGCGCACGCTGCAGCCCGACTGCGAGCGCATCATCCTGTCGGGCTACGCCGACCTGAACGCGCTGGTGCGGGCCGTCAACGAGGCCGCCATCGCGCGCTTCATCGCCAAGCCCTGGGCCGACTTCGAACTGCTCAGCGCGGTGCGGCAGGTGCTGCAGGTCCGCGACCTGGTCATCGAGAACCGCCGCCTGGCCGACCTGGTCCGCACCCAGCAGGGCCAGATCAGCGCGCAGGAGGCGGAGCTGCGCCGGCTCGAGCGCCTGGAGCCCGGCATCACCCATGTCAACTGGGCCGACGACGGATCCTTCATCCTGGAGGATCCGGGCGACGTGAAGCTATGAGCGCCGCCATCCCCGCGTCGATGCCCGCGCCGATGGCAGCGCAGCTCGCCGAGCCGGCGGCGGCCGGCGAGCTGCCGGCCGACTTCTCTGCCGAGCTGGCGGCCGCCTGGGAGGCGGTGACCACGCCGGTGCTCGTGCATGACCTGGCGGGCATCGTCCACGCCAACGCGGCGATGCTGCGGCTGCTGGGCTACGACGCGGCCGCGATGGCGGCGATGCCGTTCGAGGGCTGGGCCGCGCCCGAGCAGCGCGAGGCGCTGCGCCACTACGGCCTGCAGGCCATCGCGCAGGACGATCCACCGCCGGCCATCGAGATCGAGGCGTTGACGGCGAGCGGCTCGACGCGGTCGCTGGAGCTGACCGCGCGACCGGTCAGCCTGCGCGGACGCCGGCTTAACGTGATGACGGTGCAGGACCTGAGCGACATGCGCCATGTGCAGACCAGCCTGCTCGACGTGGGGCGCGTGCTGCACCAGATCATCGAGAACAGTCCGGTCGCGAGCTTCGTGCTCGACGCCGAGCACCGGGTCACGCACTGGAACGCCGCCTGCGCCAAGCTCACCGGCCGCGACCGCTTCGACATGCTGGGGCGGCAGGACGCCTGGTCGGCCTTCTATCCGGACGAGCGCCCGCTGCTGGCCGACCTGATCATCGCCGGCACCATCGAGGCGGAGGGCGTCCCGCTGTACGAGGGCCGCTGCCGCCGCTCGGAGACCGTGGACGACGCCTATGAGGTCGAGTCCTTCTTCCCGCAGATGGACGGCGGCGGACGCTGGCTGTTTTTCACCGCCGCGCCGCTGCGGGATGCGCATGGCAACGTCATCGGCGCGATCGAGACGCTGCAGGACGTCACCCAGCGGCGCCGCGCCGAGGAGGAACTGCGCCGCCATCGCGCCGAGCTCGAGGAGCTGGTCAGCGAGCGCACCGCCGAGCTGCTGCTCACGCACCATGAGTTGGAGGCCTTCCTGGAGAACGCGTCGGTGGGCATCGTCACCACGCTCAACCAGCGCATCGTGCGCGGCAACCGCAAGTTCAACGAGATGTTCGAGCTCGACGGCGCCTCGCCCAGCGGCATCCCGACGCGTTCCTTCTTCGCCAGCGACGAGGACTTCCAGTCGCTGGCGTCGATCGCCTATCCGGTGCTCACCCGCGGCGAGTCGCTGCAGCACGAGATGCCCATGGTCTCCGCGCGCGGCCGGCCGCTGTGGATCCAGATGATCGCCTACGTGGCCAATCCGCATGACCGCCTGGCCCAGACCTGGTGGTTGCTGCAGGACCGCAGCGAGGTGCGGCGCGTGCAGCGCGAGCTTGAGGAAAACTACCAGCGCATCAAGTCGACCAACACCCGCCTAGAAGAGGCGCAGAACCAGCTGCTGCAGTCCGAGAAGATGGCCTCCATCGGCCAGCTCGCGGCCGGCGTGGCGCATGAGATCAACAACCCCATCGGCTTCGTCAGCTCCAACATGAGCACGCTGCGCGGCTACGTGGAGCCGCTGTTCGAGCTGCTCGACACGATGCAGGCGCAGGCGCCCGGCACGCTGCCCGAGGCCGTCGACCGCGCGCTGCGCGAGCTGGACCGGCGCATCGACCTGGCCTTCGTCAAGGAGGACCTGCCGCAGCTGCTCGACGAGAGCGACGACGGCCTGGTGCGGGTCAAGAAGATCGTGCACGACCTCAAGGACTTCTCGCGCGTGGACCATGCCGAGTGGCAGGACGCCGACCTCAACGCGGGCCTCGAGTCGACGCTCAACGTCGTGATGAACGAGGTCAAGTACAAGGCCGACGTGAAGAAGGACTACGGCCAGCTGCCGCCGGTGCGCTGCATCGCGGCGCAGCTGAACCAGGTCTTCATGAACCTGATCGTCAACGCGGCCCATGCCATCCCGCAGCGCGGCGAGATCCGCCTGCGCACGCGGGCCGAGGGCGATTGGGTCCGCGTCGAGGTGCAGGACACCGGCACCGGCATGAGCGAGGAGGTGCGGCGCCGCATCTTCGAGCCCTTCTTCACGACCAAGCCGGTGGGCAAGGGCACCGGGCTGGGGCTGTCGCTGTCCTACTCCATCGTGCAGAAGCATGCCGGGCGGATCGAGGTGCGCAGTGCCCCCGGCGAAGGAACCACCTTCGAGGTCTGGATTCCCGTCAAGCCACCGGAAGACGTGTCCGCGCCAGGCTGACCGGCGCGCGGACGGTCCCTGGACATCGCGCGGGCTTGGGCCTCTAATCGTCGCTGTCCGAGAGGGGCGTCGATCCCCCGGGACCTTCGAGACGCAGGGGGGCTGCGATGTCCGATGCAAACAGGATGACCGCGACGGCGGCGCCTTGGCGCCTGGCCGTCGTGGGCCGCGTGGTTGGCCGCATGAGGCGGCTCGCCGCGTGCGTCGCGTGCGTCGCGCTTGCCGCGGCGCTGGCCGGCTGTGATCGCGCCGCGGCACCACCGGCTGACGCGCCGGCCGAGGCGCCGGCCGAGGCGCCGGCCGAGGCGCCGGGCGCGCGCCAGGCCGTGGTGCTCGCGGTGACGCCGTATGCCGGCGCGGCGCCCGCCTTCGTGGCCCATGCGCGGGGCTACTTCGAACGCCAGGGGCTGGCCGTGACCGTGCAGCCGCACGGCTCGGGCAAGGAGGCGCTGGACGCGGTCCTCGACGGCCGGGCCGACGTGGCCACCGTCGCCGAGTTGCCGGTCGCTCTGGCGGTGGTCAAGGGCCATCCGGTCATCATCCTGGCCACCCTGTCCACCCAGAGCGACCATGCCATCGTCGCCCGCACCGATCGGGGCATCTGGTCCGCCGACGCGCTGCGCGGCAAGCGCATCGGCGTCAGCGCCGGCACCAGCGGCGATTTCGTCCTGGACGTGCTGCTGGTGCGCGAGCGCCTGTCGCGGGCCGATGTCCAGGTGGTCGACCGCAAGCCGCGCGAGCTGGCCGACGCGCTCGCCAGCGGCGAGGTCGATGCGATCGCGACCTGGGAGCCCTACGTCGCCGACGCGCGCCGGCGCCTGGGGGACCGCGCGTCGGTCTTTCCGAGCGAGGGCGTCTACGACTCCAGCTTCAACCTGGCCTCGCTGCGCGGTTTCGTGCTCCAGCGCGGCGAGACGGCGCGACGCCTGCTCGCCGCGCTGCTGCAGGCCGAGGAGCTGCTCAAGCGCGACCGCGCCGCCTGCGAGCCCATCGTCGCGCAGGCGCTGGGCAAGCCGTCGGAGGAGATCCGCGAGCTGCTGGCGCGCAGCCGCTTCTCGATGTCGCTGGAGCAGCACCTGCTGGTGGTGCTGGAGGACGAGGGGCGCTGGGCGATGAAGCAGCGCATGGTGGACGCCGGGCGGGCGCCCAACTTCCTCGATGCCGTCTACCTGGACGGTCTGGCCGCGGTCAAGCCGCGCGCGGTCACGATCATCCACTAGGCCATGAAGATCTCGACCCGCCTCGCGATCGTCGGCTCGACCTGCGTGCTGGTCGCGCTGGCCATCGCGGTGTCGCTGGGGCTGTCCGGCCAGCAGGTCGCCGAGGGCGTGCGCAAGAACCGCGCCGCGGCCGACCTGGTCGAGTCGGTGGCCGGCCTGCGCCACCTGACGCTGGAGTACGCGCGCCAGCCCGAGGCGCGCGTCGAGGTCCAGTGGCACAGCGCCTACCGCACGCTGGGCGCCGCGCTGGAGCGCGCCCAGGGCTTCGACGCGCGCGACGAGCAGGAGGGCATCGCGCAGATCCGCGTCGCTTACGACAAGTCGCCGGCCGTCTTCGCGGAACTGGTGCGGGCCCAGCGGGCGCGGCTGGCCGGCGACGGCGACCGGCAGGTGCTGGACGAGTGGGCCGGGCGGCTGGCCGCCGCCATGGCGCGCAAGACGCTGCTCATGATGAGCGAAGCCTTCCGGCTGCAGGACCTCAGCCGCGAGGAGGTCGCCGCGGCGCAGCGGCGCGCGTTCGCCATCGTGCTGGCGCTGTCGGCGACGCTGGCCGTGGTGGTGGCGGGCAGCATGGTGCTGGTCTTCCGCGACATCGCCCGGCCGCTGGCCCGGTTGCGCGAGGGCATGCTGCGCGTCGGCGCGGGCGACCTGGAGCACGCCGTCGGCGGCACGGGATCGGACGAGATTGCCGAGCTGGCGCGCGAGTTCGACGGCATGAGCGCGCTGCTGCGGACCACCACCGTCTCGCGCGACCGGCTCGCGGAGAGCGAGGCCCGCACGCGGCTCATCCTCGACGCGGCGCTGGACGCGGTCGTCGGCATCGATGGCGACGGACGCATCACGCACTGGAATCCGCAGGCGGAAGCGGTGTTCGGCTGGCCCGCGGCCGAGGCGACCGGCCAGTCCCTGGCCGACCTGATCGTGCCCGAGCGCTTCCGGGAAGCGCACCTCGCGGGCCTGCGGCGCTACCTCGACACCGGCGTGGCGACGGTGCTGGACCGGCGCGTGGAGCTGCGCGCGGTGCGCCGCGATGGCGTGGAGTTCCCGATCGAGCTGGCGATCACCGCGATCCGCGCCAACGGCGTGGTGAGCTTCAGCGCCTTCCTGCGCGACATCACCAGCCGCAAGCTCGGCGAGATGCGGCTCAAGGAACAGCTGGCGCGGCTGAACCTGCTCCACCAGATCACGAGGGCGGTCGGCGAGCGCCAGGACCTGCGCAGCATCTTCCAGGCGGTGATCCGCGGCCTGGAGGACGACGCGCCGGTCGACTTCAGCTGCATCTGCCTGCGCGACGCCGCCAGCGACACGCTGCGGGTGACCGGCGTCGGCGTGAAGAGCGCGCCGCTGGCGCTGTCGCTCGCGCTGTCCGAGCAGGCCGACCTGTCGATCGACGGCAACGGCCTGTCGCAGTGCCTGGCCGGCCTGCTGGTCCACGAGCCCGATGCGGCGCAGGTGCCGTTTCCCTTCCCGCAGCGGCTGGCGCGGGGCGGGCTGCGCTCGCTGGTGATCGCGCCGCTGCAGTCGGAGAACCGCGTGTTCGGTGTCCTCGTGGCGGCGCGGCGGGACCCGCAGGCCTTCAGCAGCAGCGATTGCGAATTCCTGCAGCAGCTCAGCGAGCACGTCAGCCTGGCCAGCCACCAGGCGCAGCTCCATGGCGCGCTGCAGCAGGGCTACGAGGACCTGCGCCAGACGCAGCAGGCGATCCTGCAGCAGGAGCGGCTGCAGGTGCCGGGGCAGGGCGCCTGCGTGTCGCTGCGCTTCGCGGCGCTGGCGCCGGAGGAGGGCCTCGCCGCGCCGCAGTCCGATCCGGACGAGAAGCCGCCGCCGCTGCGGATCCTGCTGGTCGACGACGACCCGCTGCTGCTGCGCTCGCTGCAGGAGACGCTGGAGGCGGAGGGTCACGCGGTGACGGCGGCCCATGCGGGGCGGGAGGGCATCGAGGCGTTCGAGGCGGCGTTCCACGCGGAGCGGGCGATGGCGCAGGGCGATGCGGTCGATGCCGACGAGGCGGAGGAAGGCGGTCCATCGGGCCGCGGCTTCCAGGTCGTCGTGACCGACCTGGGCATGCCGCATGTCGACGGTCGCCAGGTCGCGGCGGCGGTGAAGGCCTTGTCGCCGGACACGCCGGTGATCCTGCTCACTGGCTGGGGTCAGCGGCTGGTGGACGACGGCGAGAATCCGCGGCATGTCGACCAGGTGCTCGGCAAGCCGCCGAAGCTGCGCGAGGTCCGGGCCGCGCTGGCGAGGCTGGTCGAGCGCCCCATCAGTGTTTCAACTGGTAATACCGAAACTTCCTATTGAAGTATTGGTTAGACCAATTCAGACTTGCCGACTGACGCGAGCCAAGGTCGTTCCACTTCGTTCCGCGTCGAGCGGGCGCGCCGGTCCGGGCGCTCATCCGTGCAGAAATCCAAGAGGGGACAACATGGCAACTGGAAAGGGACTGCTGCTGGCAGCGGTCATCGTCGGCGCGCCCGCCTGGGCGCAGAACTGTCAACCGAGCGCGGTCACGCCGTATCTCAACGTCAACGGCACGACGTCCTGGGTGGCGAAGGCCTCCGCCTCGCTGAACGCGGGGGCGAAGGTCGTGCTCGGACCGCAACCGGTGTCCGGCAACTGGTCGTGGAGCGGCTGCGGCGCCTCGGGCACGGCCCGCGAGCAGACGCTCAAGCTCACCGCGACCTGCACCGCCACGGCGACCTACACCAACAGCTGCGGGGCCAAGACCACGCAGGCCTTCAACTTCACGGTGTGGCCAGCCATGGCCGCCAATGCCGGCAAGTTCATCATGGTCGACCAGTTCGGCTATCTGCCCGGCATGAAGAAGGTGGCCGTGCTGCGCCTGCCCAAGGTCGGCTTCGACAGCAACCAGAGCTACTGGCCCCAGCAGCTGCAGGTGGTCGACGCGGCGACCGGCGCCGTCGTGTACACCGCGTGGCCCCAGGACTGGAACGGGCTCAAGACCGACGAGTCCTCGGGCGACCAGGTGTGGCACTTCGACTTCAGCCAGGTCACCGCGCCCGGCACCTACGAGATCGTCGATCCCACCGCCAACCAGCGCTCGGCGCGCTTCGAGATCGGCGACAACGTCTACCGCAACGTGCTGATCCAGGCGGTGCGGATGTTCTATTACCAACGCGCCGGTCAGGAGAAGACCGTGGCCAACGCCGGCGTGGGCTGGGCCGACGGGGCCAGCCATCTCAAGGGCGGACAGGACCCGCAGGCGCGGCGCTTCCTCGATCCCAACAACGCCGGCACGGCGCGCGACCTGCGCGGCGGCTGGTTCGATGCGGGCGATCCCAACAAGTACACCAGCTGGGCGGCCGCGTACATCCAGGACCTGCTGGACGCCTACATCCAGAATCCAACGGTCTGGACCGACGACTTCAACCTGCCCGAGTCCTACAACGGCATTCCCGACCTGCTCGACGAAGTGAAGTGGGGCACGGACTGGCTGGCGCGCATGCAGAACAGCGATGGTTCGGTGCTGTCGATCGTGGGGCTGGCCGATGGCAGCCCGCCGTCGGCGTCCACGGGTCCGAGCTACTACGGCGATGCCAGCACGACCGCCACGCTCGCGGCCGCCGCGGCCTACGCGGAGGCGGCCAAGGTCTTCGGCGGCCTCAACAACACGGCGATGAAGACGTACGCCGCGGACCTGCTCGCGCGCGCCAAGCGGGCCTGGGCCTGGGCGCAGGCGAATCCCAACGTCCTCTTCTACAACAACGATGCCACCCGCGGCACCGGCGGCCTGGGCGCGGGCCAGCAGGAGACCGACGACGCGGGCCGGGCGGAACTGCGCCTGTTCGCGGCGATCAAGCTGTTCGCCGCCACCGGCGACGCCACCTACCGCAGCTACGTCGACACGCATTACACCGAGGCGCCGATGTTCTCGCAGTGGTACGTGTCGGCCTTCAATGCCGGCAACGCGCGCAACCTGCTGTACTACGCCTCGCTGCCCGGCGCGACGGCGGACGTCGCCACGGCGATCCGCACCCGCTTCCTCGACCTGTGGGGCCGCAGCGATTACGGCGGCTGGGGCGCCATCGACGCGCAGACCGATCCCTACCGCGCGTACATCTCGTCCTACACCTGGGGCAGCAACGGGGTGAAGGCCAACGCCGGCACGTTGTTCACGGAGGAGGGCTACTACGGCATCAGCCGCCACACCGCCGACCAGGTGGCCACCGCCGCGGCCGACTACCTGCATTACCTGCATGGCGTGAACCCGCTGGGCAAGGCCTACCTGACCAACATGACCAGCTTTGGCGCCGAGAACTCGGTGAACCAGATCTTCCACATGTGGTTCGCCGACGGCAGCGCGAAGTGGGATGACGCCAGGACCTCGACCTACGGGCCGGCGCCCGGCTACCTCGTGGGCGGGCCCAACTACAACCAGTGGGACTGGGACTCGCGCTGCCCCGGCATTTCTTCGGCCTGCGGTTCGAGCCGGCCGACGCCGCCCTACGGCCAGCCGCCGCAGAAGTCCTACCTGGACTTCAATACCGGCTGGCCGTTGAACTCCTGGCCCATCAGCGAGCCGTCCAACGGCTACCAGACGGCCTACATCCGGCTGCTGGCCCGCTTCGTGAAGTAAGGCGCCCGAGCGCCTCACGCGGCCACGTGCCCTCGGGCCGTGGCCGCGTGCCTCGTCGTGGCGAGGCGCTCGAGCGCCCCGGGCGCTCAGGGCTTCTGTTTCCAGAGTTGGTTGCTGGCGCCCTGGTAGCGGCTGGCCTTGATGGCGCTGCCCGCCGTGCCGGTGCCATCCACCGCCTGGTCGGGCGCGGTGCGCAGCGTGAAGCGGCCACTCGTGGCATCGAAGCTGAAGCGCTGGTTGGCGCTGCCGGTGCACTGCGCCACCACGAGGGCGGCGCCGTCGGCATAGCCGCCGCCGTTGTCCAGGCAGAAGTGCGGGTCGAGCATGCTGCGCACCAGGCCCGTGGTGGCGTCGTAGTTCCAGGTCTGGCTGACGCTGCCGCTGCAGCTGGACTGCAGCACGGCGTTGCCGTCCGCGGCCCGCGACTGGTTCAGGTCCATGCACAGGCCCGACTGGACGTTCACCAGGCGCGTGGCCGCGGCCTTGGCGCCGGTGTTCGAGACCACCGGCGCGTATACCGCGCCCAGCTTGTCCACCTCATCGCCATCGCGACCGTGGAAGCCGACGATGGCCCAGCCCGACGGCGCGGTGAAGGTGGTGCAGCTGCCGCTCGTGCTGCCACCGGCCAGCGTGCGGTGCACGCTGGTGGTGAAGGCGGCCGAGAAGATGCGGGTCTGTCCCTTGTACTGATCGGCGCACAGGCTGGCCGAGGTCAGCACCTCGCCATCGGCCAGCGTGAGCGCCTGCTCGTTGCCGCCGGTGCCGCCGTGTCCGAGCGGGAAGCCGTTGGACAGCACCACCTCGACCCGGTCCACGCGGCTGCCGCTGCGGATCTTGAGCTGGCGCACCGCCGGGCTGGCGGGCAGCAGGTTCACGTCGTTGAAGCTGGTGCCGTGCGGGCCGCCGACGGTGTCGCTCAGGCGGCGGTTGTCGGCGGTGCTCCACTTCCACTGCGTGGAGACCGGACGATGGTCCGACAGCTCGGTGCCGTTCGAGTCCACGGCGTCGGTGCGTACCGCGTAGCCGGACGGCGTGAGCGTGATCAGGCCATTGCCGCGGAACAGCACCTTGTCCACGACCTCGCAGTTGGCGCTGGTGACGGCCGGCTCGCACAGGAGCGCGTCGCCCGCCGGCGGCACGCTGCCGCCGCGCACGCCCTGGATCCAGGCGTCGGTGAAGCCATGGCGCAGGAACTGGCCCATGTTGTCGCCACCGCGCGTGTAGCGGGTGTTGGTGTCGCCGAACACGATCACCGCGTTGCCGGCCGATTCCGACTCGATGTAGGCGAGCATCTGCTCGACGTTCTTGCGGCGCGCGGCCAGGTCCGCGGTCTCCACCTGGGCCTGCGCGTGCAGGTTGTAGATGTCGACGTAGACGCCTTCGGCCAGGCGCGTGCGCGCCATCGTGAAGCCCTTGGGCGTGAGGCAGTCGACGCCGTTGCAATCGCTCCAGCGCACGCGCGCCAGATCGTCGAACGGGAAGCGGCTCATCGTGTTGAGACCGCTGCCGAGGCCGGCGCCACCGCTGGTCGGGGTGCGGAAGGCATGGTCGTCGCAGGCGTCGTACAGGTCGGCGTGGTAGTTGAAGTCCTCCTCCACGTTGACGATGTCGAAGGCCTTGACGTAGCAGCTGATCTTCCTGGTCGCGGTGGCGCGGTCGCCCGCCGCGCTGGAGGCGCCCTGGGGCAGGCCCGCGACGTTGTAGGCGAGCGTGCTGAAGCTGCCGCTGGCGGCGAAGGCGCCGCCGCAGGCGAGCAGCGAGGCGAGGGCGAGGGGAAGCAGACGAAGGTGCATGGGGAGTCCTTGGTGGATGCTCGGAAAGCCGGCGCATCTTCTTCACGCCAGGTGACGCCCCAATGGCGGAATCCTCTCCAGGACATCACCGATGCCCGCCGCTTCGCCATGTGGGCAGAGTGGCGGGTCGTCGGCTCTTCGGTCCAGGCGCGAGGCCTTGGCCAACCTGTTCGCGAAGCTCGGGATGGATTCGCTGGCGCAGCTGATACGGCGGTTCGCGTCCATCGCGCAAGCCTGATCCGCGCCTGGGCCGGCGGTTCCGTCGGCTCGCAGTGCCGGATCCTGACGACACCTTGTCCAAAGCATCACCAATGAATCACGCACGATCCGCCGTCGCTGAATGGCCGACAACGATGCCAAGTTCGGGCGCAGGATTGAAGGTTTTCGCGCTTCTTCGTCCATGCGACCCCCGGATTCCCGCAGCCGTTCCGTCAGCCCGGACCCGTCCAAGGCCCCCGCGATGCGCAGGCGCATCGCGGGGTGGGCCCTTGCCGCCCTGGCCGCGGGGCTCGTGCTGGCCGGCGAGGGCGCGCGGGCCGAGCGCATAGTGCTCGAGTCCTACCAGGAAGACCAGGGCCTGACCAACCTCACCTCGCAGTGCCTGGTGCAGGACCCGCGGGCGAGGCTGTGGATCTGCACCGCCAACGGGCTGTTCAGGTTCGACGGTTTCCGCATCCATGCGGAACCGCTGCCGAAGGAGGCGGGAGGGTATTCATACGGGGCTCGCGTGGACGTCAGCGGCCGCCTCTGGCTCCTGACGGAAGGGGGCGTGTTCGTGCGCGACGACGGGCGCAAGGACGGGCAGGACGGCCCCGCCTGGACGGAGCTGCTCAAGCCCGACGGCAAGCACCTGCACGTCACCTCCGGCCAGCAGCTGGAACTGGACCGGCAGGGCAGGGTCTACGCCATCGATGAAGACCGGCTCCTCTGGACCGCCACCGCCGCGGGTGCGCTGGGCAGCTCGCTGATGGTTCAGCGGATGGCCATTCCCCAGCTGCAGTCCCGCCCCGAGCAACTGCTCCCGATGCGGCAACGCGGCGAGGCGCTCTGGTTCGGCTGCGGCTCGCAGCTGTGCGAGTGGCGCGATGGCCGCGTGCAGCAGTGGGGGCCGGCGCAGGGTCTGCCGGAAGACGTGTGGGGCCAGTTCCTCGTGTCGCGCGATGGCAGTCTCTGGACGCGCAGCAGCCGGCGCCTGGCCCGGCTGGCTCCGGGCTCGGCCCGCTTCGCCGTCGTGGCGGCGCCGGCGCGGCAGTGGGTGTATGGCGACAACGGCCTGGCGGAGGACGAGCAAGGCCTCATCCTCGTCCTGACGACCCGCGGCCTTGCCGCCTGGAACGGCGAACGCTGGCGCGAGTGGACCCAGGACGACGGCCTGCCGGAGACCCCGCTGCGCGGGCTGATGTTCGACGCGGAAGGGTCGTTGTGGCTGGGCACCAATGCGCGCGGCGTCCATCGCTGGGTCGGCTACGGCCGGGCGGAGCATTGGACCGGCGCCTCGGGCCTCCCCGCGCCGGCCGTGCTCGACCTGGCGCGCGACGGAAAGGGCCGGCTCTGGGCGGCGACCGCGAACGGCGTGGCCTGGTTCGACGCCGCGGCCCGCAGGTTCCGCAAGGTGAAGCTGCCGACGGCCCGGCCGTCCGGCCTGGTCCATCGCCTGGCGGTGGACCAGGCGGGGGACCTGTGGTGGGTGGACGCCGGCCAGGTGATCCGCGTGAAGGCCGGAGAGGACCAGGGGCGCGTCGTTGCCGGCGATACGGGACTGCAGACGATCTCGCAGGGGGCCGGCCGGGTCTACGCATCCGGCAGCGACGGCCTCGAGCTGATCGAGCTGTCCGAGGGGCGCCTGCGCCGCCACAAGATCGGCGCCGGGCGCTTCGATCCGCGTTATGACATCCGCGTCCTGTCGGACGGCGCGCGGGAGGACTTCGTCGTCAGTGGACGGGATCTGTGGCGGCACCAGCCGGAGGGCTGGGCCCCCGTGGCGGACGCGCAGGGCGATTGGATCGACGCGCTACAGGCGATGGTGCTGGACCACACGGTGTGGGCGGGAGGCACGTTGGGGCTGGGCATCCACGCGCTGTCGGGGGCCACGGCGCGCCAGTTGCAGTTCCTGCCCAAGTCCGTCTTCGGGGGCGCGGCCGCGGCCAGCCTCCACGCCGACCTCGACGGGCGGCTGTGGATGGGCACCGACCAGGGGGTCTTCATCCGCTCCACCGGGGGCGACTGGTCGCGGCTGGATCGCCGCACCGGCCTGGTCTGGAACGACGTGACGCCGGCTTTCCTGGCCGACGCCGACGGCAGCATCTGGATCGGCACCGGCGCCGGGTTGACGCACCTGCTGCCGGGGAACACGCAAGCGCCATTGCCCGCGCTGCGGCTGGAGGACATGGTGTTCGGCAGCACGAGCACCCGGGTGCCGCCGTTGGAGCCGGTGCCGTGGCGGGACCGCACGCTGCGCATCGCGGTGGGGACGGCCGGCTTCTCCCGGGCGCGTTCGCTGCGGATCGAATACCGCCTTGGCGCGGAGTCGCCCTGGCGGACCTCGCAGAGCGCCGTGATCGACCTGGGCGCGCTCGAGTCCGGCGAGCACACGCTGGAGGTGCGCGCCGGCGGGCTGACGAGCGTGGAAGCACCGGGGCCGGTGATGCGCCTTGCGTTCGACGTGCTTCCTCCCTGGTGGAACTCGCGCGAGGCACGCGCCGCGGCCGCCGTGTCCTTGATGCTGCTGTGGTGGCTGTCCATCCGATGGTCGCGCCGGCGCGACCGCGAGCGGCAACGGCAACTGGAAGCCGCCGTCGCGGAGCGCACCGCGGCGCTGGCGGACTCGGAGGCGGCGCTGCTCCGTCTGGGCGAGTACAACGCGCATGCCCTGGAGGAGGAGCGGTTGCGCGTCTCCCGCGAGCTGCATGACGAGCTGGGCCAGCAACTGGCCGCGCTGAAGATGGAAGTGTCCGTGGCGAAGATGCGGCAGAACGCCGGCGGTTCGGCGCATTCCCTGGATCCGGACCTGTTGCTGGGTCGTGTCGACCGGCTGGTGAGCACGGTGCGCGGTCTGGTGTCGCAGTTGCGGCCTTCGGCGCTGGATGGCGGCCTCGAAGCGGCGCTGCAATGGCTGGCGGCTGAGTTCACGTCCAACACCGCGTTGCCCTGCAGCCTGCAGGTGGATCCGGACACGCGCGAGATCCCGTTGCCGATGGCCACGATGGTGTTCCGCATCGCCCAGGAGTCGCTCACCAACGTGCGACGCCATGCCCAGGCCAGCCGCGCCTCCCTGCGCTTGGCGCGCGAAGGCGCCGGCTGGCTGTTGAGCATCGGCGACGACGGCATCGGCTTCGATCCGCTCGCCCGCCGGGACGGCTTCGGGGTGCTGGGCATGCAGGAGCGCGCCCGGCTGCTCGGTGGCAGCCTTCAGGTGCAGAGCGAGCCGGGAATGGGGACGCGGGTGGTGCTGGGCTTCGCGGCGGGGACGGTGGTGGGTTGAGCGCACGGGGCAGAGGGCAGAGGCATTGTCGAGTGCGGCGATCCTCGCGGCGTCGAGGCGCGGCGACGGCGAGCGTCGGTTGCCATACACTCCCCCACTTCATGATGCGTCGCCGCCTCCATCGCTTCACCATCGCGTTCATCGCGATGCTGTCGCTGCTGTTCTCACAGCTGGCACTGGCGAACTACGTCTGCCCGCAAGAGGCGGACATGGCCGCGATGACGACCGTCATGGAAGCCGGCATGCCTTGTGACGGCATGGACCAGCAGCAGCCGGCCCTGTGCCATCAGCACGCCGCCGACCCGGGCAAGACCTTCGAAGCGGTGAAGCTGCCGACGGCCTCCCTGCCGATGGTGCTGCAAGTGCTGGAGCTGCCCCTCGTGTTGGAGGCCGAGGTCGCCCGCACGCTGGCAGTGGCTGAAGCGCCAGAGCTGCCACCGCCTCCGGATCCGCTCTTCCTTTCCACCCTCAGACTCCGAGTCTGACCCGCTCCGTCGATTGACAGGCGCCGGTGCGGCACGTCCGCATCCCGGCGGCCCTCCCGTTCGTCCTCGGAGTTTCCATGCCCACCATGTACTTGCGCGCAGCCGCTCTGGCTGCCGCCGTTCTGCCCGTCCTCGGGTCGGCCGAACCGCTTTCCTTCGACCAGGCGTTGAGCCTGGCGGTGCAACGATCGGAAGCCGCCCGGGCGGGCCGCGCGGCCGCTACCAGCGCGAACGAATCCGCTCGGGCCGCGGGGCAGCTTCCCGACCCGACGCTGCGTGCCGGGGTCGACAACCTCCCCGTCACCGGCGCGGACCGCTTCAGCACGACGCGGGACTCGATGACGATGAAGCGCGTCGGCTTCAGTCAGGAGTGGCTGTCGGCCGACAAGCGCGCAGCCCGCGAGAGCGCTGCTCGCGCTATGGCCGACCGCGAGGCCGTCCAGGCCGCCGCGGCCGAGGCGGACGCCCGGCTGCAAGTGGCGCTGAGCTACGTGGACGCCTGGTATGCGGGCGAAGCGCTCAAGCTCACGACCCAGACCGAGCACCATCTGCACGAGGAGTTCGAGGCCGCCCGGGCGCGATTCGCCGCAGCGACTGGTGCAAGTCCCGAGGTGCTGCAACTGGCCGCGGCTGGCGGCCTGGCGCAAGACGAGAGCGACGAAGCGCGGCAGCAGCAGGCCGCCGCCGCAGTGAATCTGCAGCGATGGGTCGGCTTCGCGCCCGATTCGCTGAGCACGCCCCCGGTGTTCGTCATTCCGCCGGAAGACGACTTCCTGGCTCGAAGTCCGAGCATCGCGAGCCTACAGCGCGATGTGGAAGTGGCCAGGCGCGCCGTGGCCGTCGCCGCGAAGGAGCGCACACCCAACTGGACCTGGGAAGTCTCCTACGGTCAGCGCAACGGGTACTCGGACATGGTCTCCGTCGGCGTCAGCATTCCCCTGCAGGTGGCGCCGTCCCAGCGCCAGGACCGCGATACGGCCGCCAGGCTGGCCCTTGTCGAGAAGGCAGAAGCGGAACTGGCTGAAGCCACTCGCGCCGTGACGGCGGACTACCGCGCGCTGTGCAGCGACGTCGCCAGACTTCAGCAACGCATCGCGCGCTACCGGGTGGCCGTGCTTGAGCCGGCACGGCAGCGGACCGCCGCGTCGTTGGCGGCCTATCGCTCGAACCAGATGCCCTTGTCCGCGCTCTTCGAGGCTCGCCACGCCGAGGTGCAAGCGCAGCAGCGGCTGCTCGCGCTCGAGCGAGACCTTGCCCGCGCGCAGGCGCAACTGACCTTCAAGCCGCTTGCACAAGGAGGCGCCCAATGAATCGCGCCGCACCCGCCATCTTCCTGGTCATCGCTGGCGGCCTGCTGGCCGGCGGCGGCTTCGTTCTGGGCCGGTCCACGGGCCACGCCCTGACGGCCCCCACTGCCGCCGCGCCGGCGGCCAGCTCGGCCGCTGAAGGGGAGCGCCGCGTCCTGTACTGGCACGACCCCATGGTCCCCGGCCCCCGCTTCGACAAGCCGGGCAAGTCGCCGTTCATGGACATGCAGCTCGTGCCCGTGTACGCGGACGAGGCCGGAGATGCCGGTGATGCCGATCACTCCGGCGTGAAGGTCAGCCCAGCCATCCAGCAGAACCTGGGCATCCGGACCGCTCGCGTCAAGCGCTCGGACATCAGCGCCTCCTTCGATGCCGTGGGCACGGTTCAGTTCGATGAACGCCTCAACGTCGCCGTGCAGACGCGAGTCGCCGGCTATGTGGAGCGCCTGGCCGTCCGGGCGCCGATGGAGCAGGTGCGCAAGGGCCAAGCGCTCGCCACCGTCTTCGCGCCGGAATGGCTGGCGCCGCAGAACGAGCTCCTGGCGCTCAAGCGGGCCGGCGTGAGCGCCGATCTCATCGCTGCCGCGCGGGACCGCATGCGCGCCATGTCCATCCCGGACGGCCTGATCCGGCAAAGCGAGGAGACCGGCATCGCGCAAGCCCGCTTCACCCTCAGCGCGCCCGCCACTGGCGTGGTCGCGGAGCTCGGTGTTCGAGAAGGCGTGCAGGTGCAGCCCGGCACCACGCTCTTTCGCATCGCGGGCCTGGAGAAGGTCTGGGCCGTCGCGGAGATTCCCGAGACGCAGGTCTCGCGGCTCGCGCGCGGTCAGAAGGTCAAGGCCGTTCTGCAAGCCGACCCCGCGCAGGCCTTCGATGGGGAGCTGAAGGAACTCCTTCCTCAGGTCAGCGCGAACACGCGCACGCTGCAGGCGCGCTTCGAGGTCGACAACAAGGCGGGCAGGTTGACCCCTGGGATGCTGCTGCGTCTGCAGGTCACCGGCGCTCCGGCGTCGCGCCTGGCCGTGCCCTCCGAGGCGGTCATCCGCACCGGGACTCGCGCGGTCGCCATCGTCCGCAACGGCAACGGCGGCTTCTCGCCTCGCGACATCCAGCTGGGTGCCGACCTGGGCGACCAGCTCGAGGTGCTGGAGGGCTTGCGAGACGGTGACGAGGTGGTGGCCAGCGGTCAGTTCCTCATCGACTCGGAAGCGCGGCTCAAATCTGTGCTCGATGCCATGGCGCCTCCACAGCCCAAGGCCTCGGCGGCGTCATCCGCCGGCAGCGACGCTGGCGCAGGCGCCGGTGTTCCGGCAGGCGGCTCCTATTCGGCGGAAGGAAAGGTCGAGGACGTCGAGGCCGACACCCTGACCATCTCTCACGGCCCCATTGCCGCGCTCAAGTGGCCGGCGATGACGATGGGCTTCAGCAAGCCCCGGGCCAAGGCCTTCCCGGAAGTGAAGGCGGGCGACCGGGTGCGCTTCGAGTTCAAGAAGGCCGGTGATGACTACGAGCTCGTCGCGGTCTATCGGATGGGAGATGCCAAGTGATTGCGGCGCTCATTCGCTGGTCCATCGGCAATCGATTCCTGGTGCTCATCGCCACGGTCTTCCTCGTGGCGGCAGCGCTCTTGTCGATCCTGCACACGCCGGTCGATGCGCTGCCCGATGTCGGCGACACGCAAGTGGTTGTGCGCACGACCTATCCGGGCAAGCCGCCTCAAGTGGTCGAGGACCTGGTGACCTATCCGCTGACGACGACCCTGCTCAGCGTGCCGGGCGCCAAGACGGTTCGCGGCTACTCGTTCTTCGGCGATTCGTTCGTCTACATCCTGTTCGACGACAAGACAGACCCCTACTGGGCGAGGTCGCGCGTGGGCGAGTCCCTGACCCAGGCCCAGAGCCGTCTTCCTTCGGGAGCGACGGCCGCCTTGGGGCCGGATGCGACTGGCGTGGGCTGGGTCTACGAGTACGCGCTGGTCGACAGGACTGGGCACACCGACATCAGCCAGCTTCGCGCGCTGAACGACTGGTTTCTGAAGTTCGAGCTCAAGACCGTGCCGGACGTGGCGGAGGTCGCCAGCATCGGCGGCATGGTGCGCCAGTACCAGGTCGTCCTGGATCCGGACCGCATGCGGGCACTCGGCATCACGCAGGCCCTGGTCGTCGATGCGCTGAAGAATGCCAACCAGTCCTCGGGAGGCTCGGTGGTCGAGATGGCGGAGGCCGAGTACATGGTGCGCTCGCGCGGATTCCTGAAGACCCTGGACGATTTCCGGACCATCCCGATCAGCCTGTCAGGGTCGACACCCGTGATGCTGCGGGATGTCGCCACGGTCCAGCTGGGGCCGGAGATGCGCCGCGGGGTCGCCGAACTGGACGGACAGGGCGAAGTCACCGGCGGTGTCGTCGTCATGCGCTCCGGCAAGAACGCGCGCACGACCATTGAAGCGGTGAAGGCCAGGCTCGAGCAGCTCAAGCCCAGCCTGCCCCAGGGCGTGGAAGTCGTGGAGACCTACGACCGCTCCAAGCTCATCGACCGCGCCATCGACAACCTCAAGCTCAAGCTCTCGGAGGAGTTCATCGCCGTCGCGCTGGTGTGCGTGCTCTTCCTGTTCCACCTGCGCTCGGCCCTGGTGGCGGTGCTTGCGCTGCCGATGGCCGTAGGCGTCGCCTTCATCGTGATGCGATGGCAGGGCCTCAACGCCAACATCCTGTCGCTCGCCGGCATCGCGCTGGCATTGGGTGCCGCGCTGGATGGCGTCGTGGTGCTGCTGGAGACCGTCCACAAGCACATCGAGGCCTTCGAGCACGACCGGTCCCGCCCGCCGACGACGCAGGAGCGCTGGGCCCTGGTCGCGGACGCCTGCAGCGAGGTCGGGCCGGCGCTGTTCTTCTCGCTCCTGGTCATCACGCTGTCCTTCCTGCCGGTGTTCACGCTGGAGGCGCAGGAGGGACGCCTCTTCTCTCCCCTGGCCTTCACCAAGACCTACACGATGGCGGCGGCGGCGGCGCTGTCCGTGACCCTCGTGCCGGTGCTGATGGGCTATCTGGTCCGAGGCCGCATTCCCAGGGAGACCGCGAACCCGCTGAATCGACTCCTCATGGCGGCCTACCGGCCCGCCCTGGAGGCAGTGCTTCACTTCCCGAAGGCGACGCTGGCGGCCGCCGGCGTCGTGCTCGCCCTGACCGTCATTCCGCTGATGCGGCTGGGCGGAGAGTTCATGCCGCCACTGGACGAGGGCGACCTGCTCTACATGCCGTCGGCGCTGCCGGGCATTTCGGTTTCCAAGGCGGCGGAGCTGCTCCAGCAGACGGACCGGCTCATCAAGACGGTGCCCGAGGTCGCGACGGTCTTCGGCAAGGCCGGCCGCGCGGACACCGCCACGGACCCGGCGCCGCTGGAGATGTTCGAGACCACCATCCAGTTCAAGCCGCGCGAGCAGTGGCGGGCCGGGCTGACGCCAGACAGGCTGGTCGAGGAACTGGACCGCGCCGTCAAGGTGCCGGGCTTGTCCAACGTCTGGGTGCCGCCCATCCGCAACCGCATCGACATGCTGGCCACGGGCATCAAGTCGCCGGTGGGCATCAAGGTCGCGGGCGCAGACCTGCAGACCATCGACCGCCTGACGACCCGGATCGAGGCCGCGGTCAAGCAGGTGCCCGGCGTTTCATCGGCGCTGGCGGAGCGGCTGACTGGCGGGCGCTACATCGACGTCGATGTCGACCGCGCCGCCGCGGCGCGCTTCGGCCTGTCGGTGGCGGATGTGCAGGCGGTGGTGTCGACGGCGGTGGGCGGCGAGAACGTCGGCGAGGTCATCAGCGGGCGCGAGCGCTTCCCGCTCAACGTCCGCTATCCAAGAGAGGTCCGGGACTCGCTGGAAGGATTGCGCACGCTGCCCTTCGTGACCGGGAAGGGGGCGACCCTGCTGCTGCAGGACGTGGCGCGCATCACCATCGAGGACGGGCCGCCCATGCTGCGCAGCGAGAACGCTCGCCTGTCGGGATGGGTCTACGTCGACGTGCGGGGGCGCGACCTCAGCTCGGTCGTGCGCGACATGCAAGCCGTGGTCGCCAAGGAGGTCGCCCTGCCTGGCGGGTATGCGCTCTCCTGGTCCGGGCAGTTTGAATACCTGGAGCGGGCGGCGGCGCGCATGAAGGTCGTCGTCCCGGCGACGCTGGCGCTCATCTTCGTGCTGCTCTATCTGCTGTTCCGGGACGCGACCCATGCGGCGCTGGTCATGGCGGCCGTGCCGTTCTCGCTGGTGGGCGGGTTCTGGCTGATCTGGCTGCTGGGTCACTCCGTGTCGGTCGCGACGGCCGTGGGGTTCATCGCGCTGGCTGGCGTGGCGGCCGAGTTCGGCGTGATCATGCTGGTGTACCTGGAGAACGCCTTGTCTCGACGTCTTGCCGCCGGCGAGGCGGACAACCAGGACACGCTGCTTGCCGCCATCCGGGAAGGCGCCGTGCTCCGTGTGAGGCCCAAGGCCATGACCGTCGCGATTGTGCTGGCGGGCCTCATCCCGATGCTCTGGGGACAGGGCGCCGGGCACGAGGTGATGGCGCGCATTGCCGCGCCCATGGTCGGCGGCATGGTCACGGCGCCGCTGCTCAGCATGCTGGTGATGCCTGCGGCGTGGTACCTCGTTCATCGCCGGCGGCTCGCGTCGGCGCTCTTTTCCTCACCACCCGGCTCGCCCTCGGGCGAAGCCGTTCACTCCCAAGCCCTCTGAAAAGAGCATCCATGAAAGCCACTCTCATCCTCTGCGCCGCCCTGGCGCTCGGCGCGGTATCGACAGCCAACGCTCAAGGCATGAGCATGCCCATGAAACCAGAGAGCGGCGCCTCCGAGGCGTCCATGCCGCTCGTCGACGCGGAAGTGCGCAAGGTCGACCTCGGCAAGGGGCTCATCGTGCTGCGCCATGGGGACATTCCGAACCTGGCCATGCCGGGCATGACGATGGGATTCGATGTCGCCGACAAGAAGATGCTCGACGGCCTGAAGGTCGGCGACAAGGTCAAGTTCCAGGCGGAAATGATCAAGGGCAAGGCCACCGTCACGGCGTTGAAGTTGGTGCGCTGAGATAGCGCGCAAGCGCATGATCCTGCGGCTGAGCCGCAGAAAAAGCCGCGACCCTTGCAGGTGGCGGCTTGTTCAAGAGGGCTCGGCGTCTTCCCACAAAGATCAGGACGCCGGCGCCATCCAGCTTTGCAGATGCGCTTCAAAAACAAAAGGCTGCCGAAATGGCAGCCTCATGAAGCGAGGCCCCAGAGGTTTCCCTCTGAGGCCTGGATGTGTTGGTGGAGAGGAGGAGGATCGAACTCCCGACCTTCGCATTGCGAACGCGACGCTCTCCCAGCTGAGCTACCCCCCCAACGAAGACTCGGACTATAGCAGAGATTCTTGCGCCGACGGCAAGTGGGCGGGGACTGGCGCGGCATTCGCACCGCCGCTGGTTGCGGAGGTCACCAGCGGCACCCCTTGTCGCGCGCAGCGTCGCGGACCAGCGGGACGACCGCCAGCAGCCCCTTGTCCGCGTAAGCCTTGCGGCAGTCCTGCTGCCCAGCCTTGCGCATCTCCTCGGCCAACGGGTCCTTGTCCTCGGGCGGCTTGGGCAGCGCCTGGATCACGCCGGACGGCGAGCCGCGCGGTCGCATCGGGCCGCGCGAAGGATTCATGTCGAGGTTCAGCTTGGGAGCGTTCGGCGGCGTCGAGGCGGGCGTCGCCACGTCGTGACCGACGCGCGCGCCAGCGTCCGGCGCGCCGACGCTGGGCTGCGTCGTCGTCGCTGTGGTCGAGCCGTCCAGCGAGACGCGGTTGGCCGGAGTGGGCGACGGCGTGGTCGCCGCTGTTGGCTGTGGAGGCGTCGTCTGGGCCGACGGCGTGGACGTTGCCGCGGGCGCCGGGGTCGGCGTGGGCGTGGTCGTGGTCGTGGGCGGGGCCGTCGGCGTTGGCGCAGGAGTCGGCGGTGCGGGCGCGGGGCTGGGTGCCGGTCGCGGGACCGGCGCTGGCGCGGCGGTCAAGGGCGGCAGTTCGGCAGGTGCCTTCAGTTCCGGCGGGAGCGGCGCGGGCGCCGAGCGCTCGATCGGCGCGCGCTCGATCCGCCGCACCGTGGTCGGCGTCTCGCTGAGGATCGGGGCCGGCCGCTCTGGCAGCTGCAAGGTCGGCGAGGGCGCCTGGAGCGCGTCCGTCGGTGCCGCGGGGCGCAGTGGCGCGGCCTCGCGGGACGGCGCGATCGGCGTCGGTGCCGCGGTCATCGCCTCGCCGGGCGTCGTGAGCGTGGTGATCGACGGGGCCGGCTCGGGCGAAGGCGCTGGCGCCGCGGCCGGAGAGGGGGCTGGAGCGGGCGGCGGGGCCGGTGTGGGCGAGGGCGCCGGCACCCGCGCCGGAGTCGGTGCGGGCGTCGTGAGCGCGGGCGGCGGTGGGGCAGGTGTCGGTGTCGGAGCGGGCTTTGGCGTCGGCGTCGTTGCCGCCGGCGGTGCGCTGCGATCCGCGGGAGCGTCCCCCGTCAATTCATCGCCGGGCTGTTGCCGCCACTGGCCCTGGCGAGCGGCGCCCGGGGCTTTCCGCTGCTCGGGCGTCGGTGGCGTCTCCCGGACCGCGCCGCCGGAGCGCGGCTGCTTCGCATCGCCGACCGGGCCCCGCTCGGGCAGCACGACCGCGGGCGCGCCGGAGCCCGGCTCGTAGCGGTCGCCCTGCAGGCGCACGTTCAGCGGGCCCCAGACGCCTTCGCCGGGCTTGGCGGCGCCGCCCGGCGCATTGCCCACGACCAGCAGCACCAGCACGTGCAGCAGCACGGCCAGCAGCAGGGCCTGCCCCATCTGGTCGGGTGCTCGCAGCAGCGGTGTCGAGGCGGGATCGAGGACGGCGGACAAGGTGGATCGCGGCGGTCAGCGCTGGGGCGCAGCATAGCCGGGATCCCAAAGGCGCCGTGTCAGGGCTTGCCTTCGGGGAAGCGTCGTTGGGAAGCGGGCGCAAGAACCGCCGCGACTGCGGCGGGTGCGGGTTCAGGTGCCTGCGTTGGCCTGGTTCAGGTCGGCGCGACGGGCGCCGGTGAAGCGCTTGGCCCAGTAGGCCTCGCGCATGTCCTCGACGCGGACCGCGCCGCCGACGCGCGGCGAGTGGATGAACTTGCCTTCGCCGACATAGATGCCGACATGCGAGAAGGTCGCGCGCATCGTGTTGAAGAAGACCAGGTCGCCCGGCTTCAGGTCTTCCTTCTTGATCGGGACCAGGCTGGACAGCTTGGCCTGCTCGTCGGCGCGGCGCGGCAGCACCAGGCCCACGCTCATCTCGAAGATGTGGCGGGTGAAGCCGCTGCAATCGAAGCCGTTGCTGACCGAGTTGCCGCCGCGCTTGTACGGCACGCCCAGGAAGTTCATCGCCGACAGGACCAGGTCGGAGGCCTTGTCGCGCACCTGGTTCAGCAGGCCTGGCGCGGCCGGATCGGCGCTCGGCGACATCTGCTGCGCCTGCGCGACGATGCCCCGCTGCTGCAGGAAGCGGGCGACCGAGTCGCTGGCATTGGCATTGGCGTTGCCGACCGCGGCGCCCATCAGGGCGGTGGGCGGCAGCGCGGACGCGTTGGTGGTGGCGACGGGGGCAGGCGTTGCCGGTGCGGTGGCAACCAGCGCCGCGGTCGCGCCAGCGACGGCGGTCGTGGCGGCGGCGGTGCCTGCCGGCGTGCGCATCAGGCTCTGGCCGTAGGCGCCCATCATCGTGCCGGCCGGCGGCGCGGCTTCGGCGCGGGCATCGGCCTTGGCGTCCGGCGTTTTCGCCTCGGACCTGGCCGGCGCGGTTTTCTCCGAAGTCTTCTCTGCGGCTTTGTCTGCGGTCTTTTCCGCGACCTTCGCCTCCGGCTTGGCCGCGATGGCCTTGTCCGTGACAGCCTCGGAGGCGGTCGACGCCTTGTCTTCCTCGGCCTTGGCCTTGGGATCCTTGGCGCCGTTCTTCGACGCGACCGGCTTGGCGGCCTTCGTGTCCTTCGAGGCCTTGGCGGCGGTCTTCGCGCTCTTCGCTTCGGGCTTCTTCTTCGCGGCCGGCTTGGCCGGCGCGGCCTTGGCTTGCGCCTTGGGCTTGTCGGTGGTGGACGACGTCGACTGTTGCGCCCAGCAACTTCCGCTCGCCAGGACGCAGATCAGCCCCAGTGCGGCCATGGCGCGCTGGAGCGAATTGCGAGAGGGAGCCGAGCGGGAGGGACGAACAGTTCTCATCGTTGTTGGGCGCGGAGACTAGGCACCATCTCCGTACCGGTCAAGCGCGAATGCCCGTGGGGCAGCGCCTGGCTAGGGAAAGTCCGGGCGTGGCCACGAGACCCTTCCCAGGAAAAACCCGGATTGGACCACAGGCCCTCCGCCAAACGTTGTGAACGAAAGTTTCAGCAAAGCTCGCGGTGCGAGGATCCGTGCGGAAGTCGCGCATTCGACATGAGGAGACCCCGATGACCGACAGCTATGCGGCGATGTACCGGCGCTCGATCGACGATCCGGACGGCTTCTGGACGGAGCAGGCCAGGCGCATCGACTGGGAACGCCCGTTCGACCAGGTCTGTGACACCAGCCACCCGCCCTTCGCGCGCTGGTTCGTCGGCGGGCGGACCAACCTGTGCCACAACGCGGTCGATCGCCATGCCGCCACGCGGCCGGGCGACGCGGCGCTGATCTGGGTCTCCAGCGAGGTCGGGCAGGAGCGCGTCTACACCTTCTCCGAGCTCCAGGCCGAGGTCGAGGTGATGGCCGCGATCCTGGCCGGGCAGGGCGTGCGCGCCGGCGATCGGGTGCTGATCTACCTGCCGATGATTCCCGAGGCGGCGTTCGCGATGCTGGCCTGCGCCCGCCTCGGCGCGGTCCATTCTGTGGTGTTCGGCGGCTTCGCGAGTCATGCGCTGGCCAACCGCATCGACGACGCCGAGCCGGTGCTGATCGTCAGTGCCGACGCCGGCAGCCGCAACGGGCGCATCGTGCCCTACAAGCCGCTGCTGGACGAGGCGATCCGCCTGGCCGCGCACAAGCCGGCGAAGGTGCTGATGATCGACCGCGGCCTGAGCCCGTTCGAGCGCGTCGCGGACCGTGACCTGGATCACGCCGCGCTGCGAAAGCGCCTGTGGGGCACGCGCGTGCCCTGCGAATGGCTGCCGTCGGCCGCGATCAGCTACACGCTCTACACCAGCGGCACGACCGGGCGGCCCAAGGGCGTGCAGCGCGATGTCGGCGGCCATGCGGTCGCGCTGGCCACCAGCATGGCGCTGATCTACGACGGCCGCGCGGGCGAGACCTTCTTCTCGACCAGCGACATCGGCTGGGTCGTCGGCCACAGCTACATCGTCTACGGACCGCTGATCGCCGGCATGGCGACGCTGATGTACGAGGGCACGCCGGTCAGCCCCGACGCGGCGGTCTGGTGGCGGCTGGTCGAGCAATACCGGGTGACGGTGATGTTCAGCGCGCCCACCGCGGTGCGGGTGCTCAAGAAACAGGACCCGGCCTGCCTGACGCGGCACGACCTGTCCTCGCTGCGGGCGCTGTTCCTGGCCGGGGAACCGCTGGACGAGCCCACCGCGCGCTGGATCGCCGACGCCATCGGCAAGCCCGTCATCGACAACTACTGGCAGACCGAGACCGGCTGGCCGATCCTGACGCTGGCGCGCGGCGTCGAGCCGGCGGCGCCGAAGTTCGGCTCGCCGGGCGTGCCGATGCCCGGCTACCGCGTGCAGCTGCTGGACGAGCAGACCGGCGCGGTGCTGGAGGCGCCGAATCAGAAGGGCCTGCTCGCGATCGCGTATCCGCTGCCGCCGGGCTGCATGCAGACCGTCTGGCGCGACGACGAGCGCTTCGTGCGCACCTACTGGTCGAGCGTGCCCGGCCGGCAGGTCTACTCGACCTTCGACTGGGCGCTGCGCGACGAGGACGGCTACTACTTCATCCTCGGCCGCAGCGACGACGTGATCAATGTCGCGGGCCATCGTCTCGGCACGCGCGAGATCGAGGAGTGCATCGCCGGCCATCCGGCGGTGGCCGAGGTCGCCGTGGTCGGGGTGGCCGATGCGCTCAAGGGCCAGGTCGCGATGGCCTTCGCAGTGCTGAAGGACCCGGCGCGCGCCGCGACGCCGCAGGCGGCGCTGGCCCTGGAGGGCGAGATCCTCAAGCGCGTCGACCAGCAGCTCGGCGCGGTGGCGCGGCCGTCGCGGGTGCGCTTCGTCCAGCTGCTGCCCAAGACCCGCTCGGGCAAGCTGCTGCGGCGCGCGATCCAGGCGGTGTGCGAGCAGCGCGATCCGGGCGACCTCATCACGCTGGACGATCCAGCCGCCCTGCAGCAGATCCGCGAGCTGGTCGCGGGCGCCGGCTGAACCCGAGAGCGGCCGTTCGATGGCGTGCTGAGGGCGAGGGCGCCGGCGCGCCGTTCGCGCGATGCGAGCCCCGCCGCCGTCAGCGGCCCAGCAGGGCGCGCCAGTCCTCGCGGATGAAATGCACCACGGCGTCCTCGTGATGCGCACCGATGATGCGGTGGGCGGCCAGCTTCACGTCGTCGCTGGCATTCGACACCGCGATCGCATGGTGCGCTGATCGCAGCATCGTCAGGTCGTTGACCTGGTCGCCGAAGACCACCAGCTCGCGCTCATGCAGCGCGTAGCGCTGCGCCAGCGATGCGATCGCCTGGTCCTTGCTGGCGCGGCGGTCGTGCACGTTCAGCCAGGGCCAGCCCGGCATGTAGATGTCCTCGGCCAGGTGCGTCGTCACCAGGTCGCCGCAGGTGGCGAGGATCTCGGCCTGCAGCGCCTCCAGGGGCTCCGCGCGGCCGACGACGAGCAGCGTCACCAGCGGATCCGCCAACTGGTCCTGCAGCCGGTCCACATGGCGCAGCCGCGGATCGGCGTTGCGCTGGCGCTCGGTGACGAAGCGCTGCTGGCCCTCGTTCTGGACCTCCTGCCAGAACAGCTGGTCGCCCTTGACGCCGTGCGTCGCGATGAACGGCATCAGGCCGTGGCGGCGCACCAGCGCGAAGATCGCCTGGCCGAGCGCCGGCTCCATCGCGTTGACCAGTTCATGGCGGCCGGTGCGCAGGTCGCTGATGTAGGCGCCGTTGGACGAGACGACCGGCAGCGAGATCGGCAGCCCCTCGAGGATGCGGGCGATCGAGACCACGTGCCGCGCGCTGGCGACGGTGAAGGCCAGGCCTTCGGCCAGCAGCTCGGTCAGGCCGGCCCGGGTGGTGTCGGAGAGCCGGGCCTGCGGATCGAGCAGGGTGCCGTCGAGATCGGAAACGTAGAAGCGCATGGGTCGTGGGCGGCCGGATGAGCGCCGCGATAGGCGCACATCCTACGCTGGCCCGGTTCGATACTTGCCGGATGCCGCCCATGCCTCCCACCTCGACGACACCGCTGGACGCGCTCGGCCGACCGGCCCTTGACGACGCCACGCGCCGCTGGCTGCCGTGGGTCGTCGCGCTCGCGTTCTTCATGCAGACGCTGGACACGACCATCCTCAACACCGCGTTGCCCGGCATGGCGCGCGACCTCGGCGAGGACCCGCTGCGGATGCAATCCGCCGTCGTGGCCTACCTGCTGACGGTGGCCTTGCTGATCCCCGCTTCGGGGTGGCTGGCGGACCGCTTCGGGACGAGGACGGTGTTCTTGTGGGCCATCGGGCTGTTCAGCCTGGGCTCGCTGGCCTGCGCGGTGTCGCCCAGCCTGCACGTGCTGGTCGCGGCGCGGGTGGTGCAGGGCGTCGGCGGCGCGCTGCTGGTGCCGGTGGGGCGGCTGGTGGTGCTGCGGGCCTTCCCGAAAGGCGAGTTCCTCGCGGTGATGACCTTCATCAGCCTGCCCGGGCTGGTGGGGCCGCTGCTGGGGCCGACGCTGGGCGGCGTGCTGACCCAGTACGCCAGCTGGCACTGGATCTTCCTGATCAACCTGCCGGTCGGCGTGGCGGGCGCCTGGGCCTGCCGGCGCTACATGCCGCAGATCAAGGGGCCGCTCGGCCGGCGCTTCGACTGGGGCGGCTACGGGCTGTTCAGCGTGGGGCTGATGCTGCTGTCGCTGGCGCTGCAGGGCTTCGGCGAGCACGTGGTCAGCGTGGCCGTGTGCTTCGTGATGCTGGTGGCGGGCGTGGCCTGCATGATGGCCTACTGGCTGCATGCGACGCGCGCCGACGAGCCGCTGTTCCCGCCCGCGCTCTTCGCCGTGCCGACCTTCCGCATCGGGCTGCTGGGCAATGTGTTCGCGCGGCTGGGCAGCGGTGCGACGCCCTTCCTGACGCCGCTGTTCCTGCAGGTGGGGCTGGGCTTCTCGCCCAGCGAGGCCGGCTTGTCGATGATCCCCTCGGTGCTGGGCGCGATGTTCACCAAGACGCTGGCCATCCGCCTGATCAAGCGCGCCGGCTACCGCCGCGTGCTGATCGTCAACACGCTGCTGCTGGGCGTGCTGATCGCCAGCTTCGCGCTGATTCCGCGCGGCGTGGGGCATGTCTGGCTGGCGATCCACCTGGGCCTGTTCGGCATGGTCAACAGCATGCAGTTCACGGCGATGAACACGCTGACGCTGGGTGACCTCGACGAGCGCACCGCCAGCGCGGGCAACAGCCTGCTGGCGGTGGTGATGCAGCTGTCGATGAGCCTGGGCGTGGCGACCTCCAGCGCCTTCCTGCTGCTGTTCTCGCACGGCCTGGCGCGCACCGAGGGCGCCGCCATCGTGCCGGCCTTCCACGGCACCTACCTGGCGCTGGGCGCGATGGCCGCGATGGCGGCGTTCATCTTCCACCAGCTGCGCCGCGACGAGGGCGCGGCCGAGGAGACCGTGCGGTCCAAGCTCACGCCCGAGGACTGATCGCGCCCCACTTCGCCCCCTATTCGCGGGCAAGAAAAAGCCACCCCGAGGGGTGGCTTTGTCGTCATGGGGCAGGGCAAGGCTCAGAGCACCTCGGACGCGAAGTCCGCGAGTCTGGAGCGCTCGCCACGGGCCAGCGTCACATGGCCGCTGTGGGCCCAGCCCTTGAACTTGTCGACCGCGAAGGTCAGGCCGGAGCTGCCTTCGGTGAGGTAGGGCGTGTCGATCTGCGCCAGGTTGCCCAGGCAGACGATCTTGGTGCCCGGACCCGCGCGCGTGATCAGCGTCTTCATCTGCTTGGGCGTCAGGTTCTGGGCCTCGTCGATGATCACGTACTTGTTGAGGAAGGTACGCCCGCGCATGAAGTTCAGGCTCTTGATCTTGATCTTGCTGCGCACCAGGTCGTTGGTGGCCGCGCGACCCCACTCGCCGGCGGTGCTGTCGCCGCGCGCCAGCACTTCCAGGTTGTCGTCGAGCGCGCCCATCCACGGGCCCATCTTTTCCTCTTCCGTGCCCGGCAGGAAGCCGATGTCCTCACCGACCGGCACGGTCACGCGGGTGACGATGATCTCGCTGTAGCGGCGTTCGTCGAGCACCTGCGACAGGCCGGCGGCCAGCGTCATCAGCGTCTTGCCGGTGCCGGCCGAGCCGGTCAGCGTGACGAAGTCGCAGTCCGGATCCATCAGCAGGTTAAGCGCGAAGTTCTGCTCGCGATTGCGCGCGGTCACGCCCCACACCGAATGCTTCTGGTGGCCGTAGTCCTTCAGCGTGCGCAGCACCGCGGTCTTGCCGGTGATCTCCTGCACCTTGGCGTACAGCGGCGCGGCGCCGGGCGCCTCCAGGTAGATGAGCTGGTTCACGAGCAGCGTCGGCACCAGCGGGCCGCTGATCCGGTAGAAGGTGGTGCCGCCTTGCTGCCAGCTCTCCATCGTCTTGCCGTGGCGCTCCCAGAAGTCCGCCGGCAGCGCCTGCACGCCGGTGTAGAGGAGGTCGGAGTCCTCCAGCGTCTTGTCGTTGCGGTAGTCCTCCGCCGGCAGGCCCAGCGCGCGGGCCTTGATGCGCATGTTGATGTCCTTGGACACCAGCACCACCTCGCGGCCGGGTTGCTGCGCCTTGAGCGCCTGCACCACGCCCAGGATCTGGTTGTCCGCCTTGCCTTGCGGCAGGCCCTGGGGCAGTGGAGTGTCGAACAGCGTGGTCTGGAAGAAGAGCTTGCCGCCGGCCTCGCGGTGGCCGGTCTGCTCCAGCGGCAGGCCCTTGGACATCTCCTCGATCGAGCTCGACTTGAGCGAGGCGGCCAGCGCGTCCAGGTCGCGGCTGACCTGGCGCACGTTGCGGGCGACCTCGGTCATGCCCTTCTTGTGGCCGTCCAGTTCCTCGAGCGTGATCATCGGCAGGTAGATGTCGTGCTCCTCGAAACGGAACAGCGACATCGGGTCGTGCATCAGCACATTGGTGTCGAGCACGAACAGCTTGGCCTCGCCCGCCGGCTTGCGCGCCTTGGCGCGGCCGGTGGCGGTCTTCCTGGCGGGGGCCTTGGCCGGCGCCGGCGGCACCAGCGCCAGCGACGGAGATCCGCCGCCGCGGGCCTCGACCGGCTCGGCGCGCGAGCGCGCGGCGGCGGGCGGCAGGGCCGGGGCGGCGGCCGGCAGGGCGGTCTCGGCGAGGCTCGCCGCGCTGTGGGCGGCGATGGTGGCGGACGGTTTGGCCTCGAGCGCGGGAGGGCGTTTGCTGGGCGACAGGTCGGTCGCGTAGGCGTCGGAATCTAGGCGGCTGGCGCGCTTGGTCGGAGGCTTGGGCAGTGGCATGTGCGGGGGTGGCGGGCTGGCGTGATGAGCCTGGGTCCACGCGGACCAGGGGTCATGCCCCAGGCCTGACGGGCGGTGGCGATGCCGGAGGTATCGGCGGCATCGGGGGCCTCGAACTCGCCAGCGGGCCCCAGAAGACAAAAAGCCGCACCGGGGGCGGTGCGGCTCGTCCTTGGGGATTCAATCGCTGCGATCAGGCACAGGGGCATGCGGCCGATTATGCACAACTCGCCGCGCGTGCCCATGACGGACAGATGGCGGCGTTGCTGTCAGACGGCGCCTCGCGCGAGTCAGCGCAAACCCGGGATGCGAGGCAGCGGAATCGGTGGTCCGATGCGAGATTCCGCGACCCTGGCCGGCTCGCGGCGTCGATCAGGCGGCTTCCTTCTTCAGCGCCTTGACGGCCTTGAGCACTTCGTCGACGTGGCCGGCGACCTTGATGCCGCGCCATTCCTCGCGCAGGATGCCCTGGGCATCGATCAGGAAGGTCGAGCGCTCGATGCCCTTGACCTTCTTGCCGTACATGATCTTGTTCTTCACCACACCGAACATGTGGCAGAGCTTTTCCTCGGTGTCGGCGATCAGTTCGAAGGGCAGTTCCAGGTTCTGCTTGAACTTGTCATGCGAGGCCATGTTGTCGCGGGACACCCCCAGCACGACGGCGCCGGCCTTCACGAAGTCCTTGTGATGGTCGCGGAACTGCATCGCTTCGGTGGTGCAGCCCGGGGTGTTGTCCTTCGGGTAGAAGTACAGCACCACGACCTTGCCCAGAAAGGCTTGGGGTGTGAACTTCACGCCTCCCGTGGCAAGAGCTTCAATGTCCGGGAGGGGTTTGTTGAGCGCTGGCGTCATGTGGCGTTCTTCAGAGAGATGTGCCCGGGCGGGCATAGCCAGCGATTATACGTTGAATGGGTCGTCTCTCTCCCCGGCTGACCTGGACGAGCCAATGCGCTCCCAGAGAGAGGGAGGTCGGACGGGGAGCCGCGGGCGGTCGCGGCCGGCGGGCGCTCAGGGCTCGATGAGCAGCGCGGCCAACACGGCGCGGCCTTCGCTCGCCAGCACGTTGTAGGTGCGGCAGGCGGCGCCGATGTCCATGGTCTCCATGCCGATGCGGGCGTCGATCAGCGCGCGATACAGCGCTGGCCGCGCGAAGCGGATCTTCGATCCGCTGCCGAAGATCACCAGCTCGGGCTTGCGTTTGAGGATGCGCTCGAAGTGCGCTTCGGTCAGGTCCTCGAAGCGGGTGACGTCCCAGTCCTCGGGCTGCCCTTGCCAAGGGACGAGCACGCTGTGCGCCTGCTCGACACCATTGACCCACACGTGGTGCAGGTCGTGCTTGGAGATCATGTTGCCGCCCAGCGGCTGGTCGGGTTGAAATTTCATTGAGGCTGATTCTGGCAGCGACGGAGGGTGGCGCCGCGCGGCCGTGCGATTACCCGCGATAACCCTGTGTTTAAATCGACGGTCCCGATTTTCCCCTGTGTATTCCAGGAGCCATCTTGAGAACCGTCACCAAGTCCAGCAAATTGGCCAATGTCTGTTATGACATCCGCGGACCCGTGCTGGACAAGGCCCGGCAGATGGAGGAAGAGGGCCAGAAGATCATCAAGCTGAACATCGGCAATATCGCCGCCTTCGGCCTGATGCCGCCGGACGAAATTGTCCAGGACATGATCCGCAACCTGCCCGACGCGGCCGGCTACACGGATTCCAAGGGCCTGTTCGCGCCGCGCAAGGCGGTGGTCCATTACTGCCAGGAAAAGGGGATTCGCGGCGTCGCGGTCGACGACGTGTACCTGGGCAACGGCGCGTCCGAGCTGATCGTGATGGCGCTCAACGCGATGCTGGACAACGGCGACGAGGTGCTGCTGCCGGCGCCCGACTACCCGCTGTACACCGCCGCGGTCGCGCTCTCGGGCGGCAATCCGGTGCACTACGTCTGCGACGAATCCAGCGACTGGTTCCCCGACATCGCCGACATCAAGTCCAAGATCACGCCGCGCACGAAGGCGATCGTCGTGATCAACCCGAACAACCCGACCGGCGCGCTCTATCCGGAGCCGCTGCTGCGCGAGATCGTCGAGATCGCGCGCCAGCACCAGCTGATCATCCTGGCCGACGAGATCTACGACAAGACGCTGTACGACGGCAACCTGCACACCAGCATCGCGGCGCTGTCCGACGACGTGCTGACGCTGACCTTCAACGGCCTGTCCAAGAACTACCGCAGCTGCGGCTACCGCGCCGGGTGGATGGTGGTCTCCGGCGACAAGCGCCATGCGCTGGACTACATCACCGGCCTGAACATGCTGGCCTCGATGCGGCTGTGCGCCAACACGCCGGGCCAGCTCGCGATCCAGACCGCGCTGGGCGGCTACCAGTCGATCAAGGACCTGGTGGCGCCGGGCGGCCGCCTGGCGCGCCAGCGCGACCTCGCCTACGAGCTGCTGACGCAGATCCCGGGCGTGAGCGTCGTCAAGCCCAAGGCCGCGCTCTACATGTTCCCCCGCCTCGACCCCAAGATCTATCCGATCGAGGACGACCAGCAGTTCGCCTACGAGCTGCTGGCCGAGGAGAAGGTGCTGATCGTCCAGGGGACGGGCTTCAACTGGAAGTCTCCCGATCATTTCCGGCTCGTGTTCCTGCCCAACACCGACGACCTGCGTGAAGCCGTCGGCCGCATCGAGCGCTTCCTGGGCACCTATCGCAAACGCCACGGCCGCTGACCCCTCGACCTCCTGAAAGACACATGACGATGAACCCGATCAAAGTTGGCCTGCTGGGCATTGGTACCGTCGGCGGCGGCACGTTCCAGGTGCTGCGCCGCAACCAGGAAGAGATCCGCGGCCGCGCGGGTCGTGGCATCGAGATCGCGATGGTGGCCGACCTGGACGTCGAGCGCGCCAGGAGCATCGTCGGCGACGCCTGCACCGTGGTGGCGGATGCGCGCGAGGTGATCGCGAATCCGGAGATCGACATCGTCGTCGAGCTGATCGGCGGCTACGGCATCGCGCGCACGCTGGTGCTGGACGCGATCAAGGCCGGCAAGCACGTGGTGACGGCCAACAAGGCGTTGCTGGCGGTGCATGGCAGCGAGATCTTCGCCGCCGCGCGCGAGCAGGGCGTGATGGTCGCCTTCGAGGCCGCGGTGGCCGGCGGCATCCCCATCATCAAGGCGCTGCGCGAGGGCCTGACCGCCAACCGCATCGAGTGGATCGCCGGGATCATCAACGGCACGACCAACTTCATCCTGTCGGAGATGCGCTCCAAGGGGCTGGACTTCGCGACGGTGCTGAAGGAGGCGCAGCGGCTGGGTTATGCCGAGGCCGATCCGACCTTCGACATCGAGGGCGTCGATGCCGCGCACAAGGCCACGATCATGAGCGCGATCGCGTTCGGCATTCCGGTGCAGTTCGAGCAGGCCCATGTCGAAGGCATCACCGCGCTGCAGGCGACCGACATCAAGTACGCCGAGCAGCTCGGCTACCGCATCAAGCTGCTGGGCATCGCGCGCCGGCGTGACCGGGGTATCGAACTGCGCGTGCATCCGACGCTGATCCCGGCGAACCGCCTGATCGCCAACGTCGAGGGCGCGATGAACGCGGTGCTGGTGCAGGCCGACGCGGTCGGCACGACGCTGTACTACGGCAAGGGCGCGGGCGCGGAGCCGACGGCTTCGGCGGTGATCGCCGACCTGGTCGACATCACGCGCCTGGCCACGGCCGATCCGGACCACCGCGTGCCGCACCTGGCCTTCCAGCCGGACGCGATGAACGACACGCCCATCCTGCCGATGGAGCAGGTGCAGACCGCGTTCTACCTGCGCCTGCGCGTGGCGGACCAGGCGGGCGTGCTGTCGCGCATCACCACCATCCTGGCCGAGCACGAGATCAGCATCGACGCGGTGCTGCAGCGCGAGTCGGCCGAAGGCGAGAGCCAGACCGACCTGATCATCCTGACGCACGACACGCAGGAAGGCCGCATGAGCGAGGCGCTGGCGAAGATGCAGGCGCTGGAGACGGTGCTCGCGCCGATCGTGAAGCTGCGCAAGGAAGAGCTGGCGTGAAGTACCTGAGCACCCGCGGCGACAAGACCGAGCGCCACTTCTGCGACATCCTGCTGGAGGGCCTGGCGCCCGACGGCGGGCTGTACCTGCCGACCGCCTATCCGCGGATCGACGCCGCGACGCTCGCGCGCTGGCGCGGGCTGTCGTACGCCGACCTGGCCTTCGAGATCCTGTCGCTCTACATCGACGACATCCCGGCCGCGGACCTGAAGGCGATCGTGCATCGCACCTACACCGAGGCCGTCTTCGGCACGCCGCAGATCACGCCGCTGAAGCCGCTGGCGCCAGGGCTGGCGCTGGTCGCGCTGTCCAACGGGCCGACGCTGGCCTTCAAGGACATGGCGATGCAGCTGCTGGGCCAGCTGTTCGAGTACGAACTGGGCCGCCGCGGCGAGACGCTGAACATCCTGGGCGCGACCTCGGGCGACACCGGCAGCGCGGCCGAGTACGCGATGCGCGGCAAGGCCGGCATCCAGGTCTTCATGCTCAGCCCGCACGGTCGCATGAGCCCGTTCCAGCAAGCGCAGATGTTCAGCCTGCAGGAACCCAACATCCACAACATCGCCGTGCAGGGCGTGTTCGACGACTGCCAGGACATCGTCAAGGCGGTCTCGAACGACCTCGCGTTCAAGCGCGGCCATCGCATCGGCACCGTCAATTCGATCAACTGGGCGCGGCTGCTGGCGCAGGTCGTCTACTACTTCGCGGCCTACTTCCAGGCGACGAAGACCGACGCGGAGCGGGTCAGCTTCACCGTGCCCTCGGGCAACTTCGGCAATGTCTGCGCGGGCCACGTGGCGCGCATGATGGGCCTGCCGATCGAGCAACTGGTCGTCGCGACCAACGAGAACGACGTGCTCGACGAGTTCTTCCGCACCGGCGTCTACCGTCCGCGCGGCGCCGAGCACACGCTGGAGACCTCCAGCCCGTCGATGGACATCTCCAAGGCCAGCAACTTCGAGCGCTTCGTGTTCGACCTGCTGGATCGCGACGCGGCGCGCGTGAACCGCCTGTTCGGCGAGGAGCTGGCGGCCAAGGGCTGCTTCGAGATCACCGCCGAGGAGCGCGCGCGCATCGGCGAGCGCTACGGCTTCGTCTCGGGCCGCAGCACCCATGAAGACCGCGTCGCGACGATCCGCCAATGCCATGCGCAGTACGGCGTGATCATCGACACGCACACCGCCGACGGCCTGAAGGTGGCGCTCGACAAGCGCCAGCCCGGCGTGCCGATGCTGGTGCTGGAGACGGCGCTGCCGGCCAAGTTCGCCGCGACCATCGAGGAAGCGCTGGGCCTGGTGCCGCCGCGGCCCGCCGCGCTGGACGACCTGGAGTCGCGCCCCAAGCGCGTGACCGTGCTGCCGGTCTCCGTCGACCAGGTCAAGCAGTTCATCGTCGACCATGTCTGACGCCAAGCCCGCTCCGACCGCTGGCGCCGTGGCGCAGCGCGCGCCGATGCTGCCGATGGAGGACGCGCTGCAGCGTCTGCTGTCGCAGGTGACGCCGCTGGGGCGGACCGAATCGGTGGCGACGCCGCTGGCGCGGGGGCGCGTGCTGGCGCAGGACCTGGTGTCGCCGCTGGACGTGCCGCCGTACGACAACAGCGCGATGGACGGCTACGCGATGCGCGCGGCCGACGTGGCCGCGCTCGGCGGCGAAGGCGCGGTGCTGCCGGTGTCGCAGCGCGTGGCGGCGGGCTCGGTGCCGTCACCGCTGCAGCCCGGCACGGCGGCGCGGATCTTCACCGGCGCGACAGTGCCGGAAGGCGCCGACGCGGTGCTGATGCAGGAGATGTGCGAGGCCTTGCCCGAGAGCGGCGCCGGCCTCGGCCGGGTGCGTATCAACGCGCCACTCGTCGCGGGCCTGCACATCCGCCGCCGTGGCGAGGACCTGCGCCTCGGCCAGCCGGTGCTGGGCGCCGGCATGCGGCTGAATGCCGCCTCGCTGGGTCTGGCCGCGACCGCCGGCGCGGCGGCGCTGACGGTGGCGTCCCGGCCGCGCGTCGCCCTGTTCTCCACCGGCGATGAGCTGGTGCTGCCCGGCGAGCCGCTCGGCCCCGGCCAGATCTACAACTCCAACCGCACGACGCTGCATGCGCTGCTGCTGGCGATGGGCTGCGAGGTTCGGGACCTGGGCATCGTGCCCGACACGCTGGACGCCACGCGCGCCGCGCTGCGCGACGCGGCGAAGGATGCGGACCTGATCCTCAGCTCGGGCGGCGTCTCCGTCGGCGAGGAAGACCACCTCAAGCCCGCGCTGGAGCGCGAAGGCCGGCTGGACCTCTGGCAGATCGCGATCAAGCCGGGCAAGCCGCTGGCCTTCGGCGAGGTGACCAGCCAGGGCGGCCGTACCTGGTTCATGGGCCTGCCCGGCAATCCGGTGTCGAGCTTCGTGACCTTCCTGCTGTTCGTGCGGCCGGTGCTGCTGCGCCTGCAGGGCGCGACGCAGCTGACGCCGCGCGGTTTCCTGCTGCCGGCCGAGTTCACCTGGACCAAGGCCGACAAGCGCCGCGAGTTCCTGCGCGCGAAGCTCAGCGACGCGGGCGGGTTGCAGTTGTTCGGCAACCAGAGCTCCGGCGTGATGAGCTCGGCCGCCTGGGCCGACGGTCTGATCGACCTGCCGCCGGGCAGCACCGTCGAGCCCGGACAGCTGCTGCGCTTCCTGCCGTTCAACGAGCTGTTCTGACCAACCGCGCTGCTGCGGCCGGACCGCGATTTCCTTCGACAAGCTGACCGAGATGACGATCACCGTGCGCTACTTCGCTTCGCTGCGCGAGGCCCTGGGGACCGACGAGCGCATCGCGCATCACGCCGGCGCGACGCTGGGCTCGATCCGCGACGCGCTGATCGCGAGCGACGCGGCGCATGCCGAGGCGCTGGCGCGCGGGCGGGCGATCCGCTGCGCGCTGAACCAGCAGATCCTGCCGGAGGACACGCCGGTGAAGGACGGGTCGGAGGTCGCGTTCTTCCCGCCGGTGACGGGCGGGTGATCCGCGCTCAGCGCGACGCCCCGGCCTGGATCCGCGCCGCCACCGCCTCGCCCTGCGTGAACGCCTCCTCGAAGACGGAATAGCCGGCGAGGTCCGCATGCGCGAACTGCAGCCGGCCCTGCGCCCGCTCGCGCAGCGCGGCCAGCGCGGGTGAGCCGCGCAGGCCCGGATGCGGGATGCTCATCGCGTGGCCATAACGCATCAGCTCGATGCGCTGCAGCCGTTCCGGCAGATCGGGGTGCAGCGGCGCGAGATCCGCCAGCACGCGACCGGCCCAGGCGCGCCAGTCGCCCTGCAGCAGGTCGCGGCGCTGCGACTCGCGCAGCGCGCGGTAGGCGGTCAGCACCAGCGGTCCGCGGCTGGGATCCAGGTCCTGCTGGCCGGCATTGACGTAGCCTAGCGCCTCGCCGCCATAAGCGACGTTGTCCCAGGACAGGGGCGCGCCCAGCCGCTCCAGCGGCGGCGCGTCGAGCAGCAGGTTGGCGACCAGCCACGGCGCGTAGCGCATGCCGCGCGCGGCCTCGGTCAGCGCGGCCGGCGGCTGCTCCACCAGCCGCGCGGCGATGAACAGCGGCATCGCCATCACGATCTGGTCGGCCTCCCATCGCTCCGCGCGTCGCGCGGCCTCGTTCCAGGCCAGCACCTGCACGCCGTGCCGTTCCTCGCGCACGCGCAGCGCCGTCCGGCCGCCGTGGAAGGCCTCGGCCAGCGGCGCGGCCAGGCGCTCCGACAACCAGCCGTTGCCTTGCGGCCAGGTCAGCACGGCCTCGCGCTCCTCGCCGCTCATGAAGCCATGGCGGCTGCCGAAGTAATGCAGGCCGGCCCAGGCCGACACCTGCGTGGCGTCCGCGCCGTAGTCGTCGCGGCAACAGTAGTCGAGGTACCAGCGCAGCGGCGCCGCGGTCAGCTGGTGTTCGTCGAGCCATGTGGCGAAGGTCCTGGCATCGAGCGCCTGGTGCGCCGCGGTCCACGCGTGATGCGTGCTGGGCATCGCGAAGCCGACCTCGCGCCGCGCCTGCTCGACCAGCTCGCCGAAGCGGCGGTACTGCGCCTGCACCTCGGGCGACTCCGCGGGCGGCAGCAGGCCGTCGACCCATTGGTCCCGCCACCACAGCCGCTCCTGCGGGCTGTGGCACAGCCAGCGCTCCTCATAAACCCAGCGGCCGTGTTCCTCGCGGGCCAGGCCCAGGTCCTCCAGCAGCGCCCGCACCTCGACGGCCTCGGGCCCGGGCGTGGGCAGGTAGTGCGCGCCGAGCGGGCAGCGCAGGCCCTCGCCGAGCGCCGCTCCGGCGCCGATGCGGTGGCCGCGGCTGTTGCCGCCGGGGACGTCCTCCACGTCCAGCAGCGCGACGTCGACACCGCGCAATCGCAGCCGCCGCGCGCAGGCCAGGCCGGCGATGCCGGCGCCCAGCACCAGCACCTGCGCGCGCCGGGGCGGCGCGGTGGCGGTCGACCAGTCGGGCAGGGCGCCGCGCAGCCGATGGCCACGTTCCCAGTTCGCGCCGGTCCAGCCGCCGGGCAGCCTGGCCAGCCGCTCGGCCAGGCGATCCGCGACGGGCCGCGCATCGCGCCCGCAGGCGGACAGCATCGGGAGCAGCGCGGCCGCCGTCGCGCGCACGAGCAGGTCGCGCCGCTTCAATGCAGCTTGCCCCATTCGCGTTCGAACTCGTGGACCAGCACCTGGTTGGACAGCCGGTTCACCTCCAGGCCCGAGGGGCGCGCCATGTCCGGCGGGAAGCTCATCAGCGCGGGCAGGCTCTCCAGGCTCAGGAAGCGCAGGCCCGGCGGCAGTTGCCGGGGCATGGACCACGGCCGGCGGCTCGCCAGCACATAGCCCCATTCGCCGAAGCTCGGCACATGCGCGTGGTACGGCGTCGCCGTCAGGCCCACCGATTCCACCGTGGTGACCACGGTCCAGTAGGCGCGCGGCGCCACCAGCGGCGAGGTCGCCTGGATCACCGCGTAACCGGAGACCGCCAGGTGCTGGTCCACCAGCCGGTAGAAGCTGGCCGTGTACAGCTTGCCCAGGGCGAAATTGCTGGGGTCGGGGAAGTCGATGACGATGACGTCGAAGCTCGCCTGCGAGGCCTCGAGCCAGCCGAAGGCGTCGGCGTTGACGATCTCCAGCTTGGGGCTGCGCAGCGCGTCCTGGTTGAGCTGGCGCAGCAGCGGCATCGTCGAGAACAGCGTGGTCATGTGCGGGTCCAGCTCGACCAGCGTGACGTGCTCGACGCTCGGGTAGCGCAGGATCTCGCGCACCGCCATGCCGTCGCCGCCGCCCAGCACCAGCACGCGCCGGGGGGCGCCCTGCGCGGCCATCGCGGGATGGACCAGGGCCTCGTGATAGCGGTACTCGTCGCGCGAGTGGAACTGCAGGTTGCCGTTGAGGAACAGCCGCGTGCCGCCGGCGCCCTGCGTGACGACGATGCGCTGGTAGCTGCTGCTCTCCTTGAACACGATCTGCTCGCCGTAGAAGCGGTCTTCGGCCCAGGTGCTGAGGCGGTCGGCGCCGGCCATCGCGGCGCCCAGCAGCGCGATGGCCACGGCGCAGGTCAGCGCATGGGAGCGCCAGGCGCGCAGCTCGGCGCGGAACAGCCACAGCGCCCACACCGCCACGGCGACGTTGAGCAGCCCGAAGAACAGGCCGGTGCGCACCAGGCCCAGCTGCGGCACCAGCAGCAGTGGGAAGGCGACGGCCACCAGCAGCGCGCCGAGGTAGTCGAAGGTGAGCACCTGCGAGACCAGTTCCTTGAGCGCGTAGCGCTGGCGGAAGTGGCGCTTGAGGATGCGCATGACCAGCGGGATCTCCAGCCCGACCAGCGTGCCCACCAGCAGCACCAGGCCGTAGAGCAGCACGCGGAAGGCCAGCGCCTGAGAGGGCGGCAGCAGGCTGTGCACCGTGAACAGCGCCGCCGGCATCAGGCCGCCGATGACGCCCACCAGCAGCTCCAGGCGCAGGAAGTGCGCGACCAGTTGGCGGTCGATGTAGCGCGACAGCCAGGAGCCCAGGCCCATCGCGAAGAGGTAGGCGCCGATGATGGTCGAGAACTGCAGCACCGAGTCGCCGAGCAGGTAGCTGGCGAGCGCGCCGGCGGCGAGCTCGTAGACCAGCCCGCAGGCCGCGATGACGAAGACGCTGGCCAGCAGCAGGACCTCGGCCATCGAGGCGCGGGCGCGCGTGCTGCCGGGGAGCTCGGTGTCGCCGGCGGCGTCCGTCGGGGACGCTGCGTCGACAGTGGGGTCTTGGGACATGGGGCGCGAGGCTATCACGCGCCCGAGGGGCGCCCGGCCTCGGCGTGCGCTGCCGTTCGGCGAGGGGCAGGGCCCGCGTTCAGGCGGCGGGAGGGATCTCGAAGAGATCGCGCCTCTCGCCATCGGGGAAGGCGCGTCGCTCGACCAGGCGTCCGCCCAGACGGGCCACCAGGGCGCGGGCGGCGTGGTTGTCGTCGCGCATGTAGGTCTGCACCGAAGGCCACTGCCAGACGCGATGGGCGTGGGCGACGACCAGCCGGGAAGCTTCCAGCGCGAGTCCTTGTCCACGCGCCTCGGGCAGCAGCCACCAGGTGAGCTCGACCGGCCATCCCGGCCCCTGCCAGAAACCGCACATGCCGAGCACCGCGTCCTCGTCGCGGCGGCGGATCGCCCAGACGCCGAAGCCCTGCAGCGTCCAGACGCCGATGTCGAAGGCCAGCCGCGACCAGATGGCCGCCGGCGCCAGCGGGCCACCATAGGCGCCCGACGCGTCGGCATCGGCATAGAAGCGCCGGTAGGCGTCCTCGCAGCGGCGGTCCGGGGGCGACAGGACCAGGCGTTCCGATTCGAGGGTGGGAATGTGCATCGTGAGTTTTCTCCTGGTGCTCCGTGGCCGCCGGCGCTCGGGACGGGACAGGGGCGGAAGCGGGGGAGGGAGAGGGCGGAAATGGACAGCGAACGGAGGCAAAAGGGTAACGCCCGTCGTGGATCGACCTACACGAGGTTCATCCGGTGCTGGATGGCGCGCCGATCGAGACGCCCGTACAACGGCGACACGGACCCGCCGGCCTGGATCGCCATGCCCGGGGCTCCGCCTCAAAGGACCCCCATGCTCGATCGACGCGCGATTGGAACGACTTCCCCGGCCCGGCTGCGCCGTTGGCTGGTGGCGGGCAACCTGGCGTTGGCGCTGACCCTGAGCGCGGCCGCCTGGCTGAGCCTGCGCAATGCCCGGGAAGGCGACGAAAGCGCGGCGCAGCTGACCGCGGAGAACCTGGCCGCGAGCATGAGCGGCGAGGTCGCCGCCGAGCTGCGCCTGATCGACAACGCGCTGGCCACGGTGGCCGAGCGTTATGCGAAGACGGCGCACGCCGCCGACCGGACCCACGTCCTGGCGCAGATGCTCGACGAGCAGCGCGAGCTGCTCAGGCACGTCAGCGCCCTGCGGGTGGCGGATGCGACGGGCGAGGTGGTGGTCCACGACGAGGCGCCGTCCACGACGCCGATCCGCCTGGGCGACCGCAGCTACTTCGACCGGGCGCGCGCCCGTGACGCCACCGTCGTGTCCGAGCCGCTGCGCTGCCGCGTCACCGGCGAGTGGTGCATCGTGGCCGCCCGTCGCCTGATCAACGCGGACGGCCAGTTCGACGGCATCGTGCTGACCGAGCTGACCTCGGCCCACTTCGCCCAGCTTTTCTCCGGCATGGAACTCGGCCGCTCGGGCGCGATGGCGATGCGCACGAACGACAGCTTCCTGCTGGTCGCGCGCCACTCCGTGTCGGAGCCCGGCTCGGTCAAGGGCCTGGGCGAGGCCATCGTCTCCGACGCCCTGCGCACCAACCTCAAGCGCAATCCGGACCGCGGCTGGTACGTGACGACCACCGCGCTGGATCGCGTCGATCGCATCACCGCCTACCGCCGCGTGCCGGGCTACGCGTTCACGATGTACGCCGGCCTGAGCACCGGGGAGTACCTCGGCGCCTGGTACCGGCAGTGCGCGGAACTCGCCGGGCTGGTCGCGCTGATGGTGGGTCTGATCGGCGGCATCTCGGTGCTGCTCTACCGCGGCCAGAAGCGCGAGCATGACGGCCGGCTGGCCGCCGACCGCACCGCCCGCGAGCAGGCGCTGATGCTGGAGAACGACCTGATCGGCATGGCGCGGCTGAAGGACCGCGTGGTGCTCTGGGACAACCGGGCGCTGGGCCGGATCTTGGGCTATGCGCCGGGCGAGCTGCGCGGCCAGTCGATGCGCGAGCTCTACCTGGACGAGGCCACTTTCGACCACATCGGCCGGGTCGGCTACGCGGCGCTGCGGGCCGGCGGCCGCTTCCGCACGCAGGTGCAGATGCGCCGCAAGGACGGCACGCCGCTGTGGATCGACCTGAGCGGCAGCCTGGTCTCCGAGGACGAGAGCCTGTGGATGCTGGTCGACATCGACGCGCTCAAGCAGAGCGAGGAGAAGGCCTACGGCATGGCCTTCCGCGATGCGCTGACCGGGCTGCCGAACCGGCGGCTCTTCGAGGAGAAGCTCGTGGACGCCCAGGCCGCCGCGCTGCGGGCGGACCGGGGACTGGCGGTCTGCTACCTCGACCTGGACGGCTTCAAGCCGGTCAACGACCGCCATGGGCACGAGGCCGGCGACGAGGTGCTCCGGCAGGTGGCCGAGCGGCTGCAGCAGACGCTGCGCGCCAACGACATCGTGGCCCGCCTGGGCGGCGACGAGTTCGCGATCGTGCTGCCCGCCAGCGGCGACACGGCCGGCGCGCGCGCGGTGCTGCAGCGCTGCCTGGCGGAGATCGAGCGGCCGATCGCGATCGGCGGCGGACACCGGGTGACCATCAGCGCCAGTATCGGCATCGTGCTGGCCCTCGGCACCTGCGACACGGCGGCGGTGATGCGCGGCGCGGACGAGGCGATGTATGCGGCCAAGCGGGCCGGCAAGGGCCGTCTCCATTTCGGCGTGGCCGCAGGGCCGGCGGGCGGTCCGCGGCGCGGCGCGTCGGCATCAGCGCCGGCGCCGGCCGCCCGCGCGCTGTGGGTGGCATAGCGGCTCGTCGACGCGTGACGCGTGACGAGTCAATGCGCCTTCGCACTGGTCGAGCCCATCGTGAACATCACCCACTCCGGCCGCACGTTGATCCGGATCGGGTAGATGCTCACGCCCAGGCCGCTGGTGATGTAGACCGGCTGCCGGCCGACGTCGACCCATCCCCGCGTCTTGTCCTTCGGCCACCCGTGGGGCGCGACGACGGAGCCGTAGAACGGCACGCGCACCTGACCCCCATGGGTGTGGGCCGCGACCGTGAGGCCGGGGAGTGCCGGCAGGTCGAGCGCGCTGGCCGGGTCGTGCATCAGGACGAGGGCCTGCGCGCCGCGCGGCAGGCCGCGCACGGCGCGACGCGGGTCGCTGTGCCCGGACATGCGGTCGCCGACGCCCACCACCCACACCGCCGTGCCCGGCAGCGGCACGGCCTCGTTGAGCAGCATCCGGATGCCGACGGCGCGCAGCGCACGCGTGAAGCGCGGGCCGTCGGTCCACCAGTCGTGGTTGCCGAGCACCGCGTACACGCCATGCCGGGCGCGTAGCCGTCCAAGGATCGCGGCGATCTGCTCCGGCGTGGTGCCGTCCTCGCCGCGGCCGTGGATGAAGTCGCCGGGCAGCAGCACGACGTCCGGCGCCGCGGCATTGATCGCGTCGACCACCGCCTGGGCGCGCGCCATCGTCATGACGTGGCGGAACTCGTGAGCGATGTGCCAGTCCGAGGCGACGGCGACTTTCAGCCCCGGAGGGCCTTGCCAATCGGGCACCGCAACCTGGACTTCCCGGGCGGCCACCCAGCGGGGTTCGATCAACAGGCCCCAGGCGGCCAGCAGCGCGGCGGCGAGAAGCAGGGACAGCAGCAAGGTCAGGAACTGGCGCAGCGCGGACAACAGCATCGAGGGGCTTGGAAGCGGCGGACGGTGGCGAGTATGCGGTGCAAACGACGGAAAGAATCGCAACGCGTCGCAACGCGTGGACGGTCCGCGGGCGCCGCGGCGGACGCCGGCGCGCCCGGGCGTGCCCATGCGGAAGGTCACCCCTTGGCGGCGCCGTCGCGCTGGCGTGCCGGCCGCTGGTGACTTTCGTCGCTTTACCCCCTCGGGGGGCGCTGCCTCTAATGCAGGCCCCACCGAGCACCGCGCGACATGACCGCTTCCCTCCGGCTTGAATCCCCCTTGCCCGACGGCACCTTCCGCGTGCACGAGTGCCACGCCACCGAGGCCTTGAGCGAGCTCGGCGAGATCCAGCTCCGCCTGCTCAGCGAGCGGCTGGACATCGCCGCCGGCGACCTGCTCGGCAAGCCGGTGGCCGTCGTCATCGCGCTGCGCGATGCGGCGCCACGCCGGCTGAGCGGGCATGTCGCGCGCTTCGCGCAGGGCGGCTTCGAGGGCCGCCACGCCGTCTACGAAATGACGCTCAGGCCCTGGCCGTGGCTGCTCACGCGCACCGCGGACTGCCGCATCTTCCAGGACATGAGCGTGCCCGACATCGTGGCCGCGGTGTTCCAGGACCATGCGGCGGCGCGCTTCGAGTTCAAGCTGATGCGGCCGTACCGCCCCTGGACCTATTGCGTGCAGTACCGCGAGACGGACTTCAACTTCGTCGCGCGGCTGCTGGAGCACGAAGGCATCTACTGGCACGTCGAGCATGACGAGCGCGGCCACAAGCTGGTGCTCTGCGACGCGGCCAGCGCGCACGACAGCGCGCCGGGGTGCGAGTCGCTGCCGTTCTACGGCAACGTGGAGCAGGCGCCGCCGCTGCTGGAGCACATCGGCCGCTGGACCAGCGAGCAGCGCATGCAGCCCGGCAAGGTCGTCCTCACCGACTACGACTTCGAGCGGCCCTCGACCTCGCTGCTGACCGAGCAGTCGCGGGCCCATGCGCACGACCTGGCCGACGGCGAGATCTTCGACTTCCCGGGCGGCTACCTGCAGTCCGCCGACGGCGCGCAGTACGCGGAAGACCGCCTGGACGAACTGCACAGCGCCTTCAGCCTGCTCGCGGGCAGCACCAATGCGCAGGGCGTGTGCGTCGGCCGGCTGCTGGCGATGACGCGGCATCCGCGCGATGACCAGAACGGCCAGTACCTGATCACGTCGACCCGCCTGACCGTCCGGCAGGCGGCGAGCGAATCGGGCAGCGGCGAAACCGACCTGCGCTGCGAGTTCGCCGCGATCCCGGCGGCGCAGCAGTTCCGGCCGGCGCGCCGCACGCCCAAGCCGATCGTGCCGGGGCCGCAGACCGCCACCGTGACCGGGCCGGGCGGCGAAGAGATCCACACCGATGCCTATGGCCGGGTGAAGGTGCAGTTCCACTGGGACCGGCGCGGCCGCCGCGACGAGCGCAGCTCGTGCTGGATCCGCGTGTCGCAGCCCTGGGCCGGCAAGGGCTGGGGCGGCGTCTCCATCCCGCGCATCGGACAGGAGGTCGTCGTCGACTTCCTCGAGGGCGACCCGGACCAGCCGCTCATCGTCGGCCGCCTCTACAACGCCGAGCAGATGCCGCCCTACAGCCTGCCCGAGGGCGCGGTGGTCAGCGGCATCAAGTCCAGGACGCACAAGGGCGCCGGCTACAACGAGCTGTCGATGAACGACACCGCCGGGCAGGAGCAGATGACCCTGCATGCGCAGTACGACATGTCCACGACGGTGCTGCACGACCAGACCAACACGGTCAACAACAACCGCACGACGACCGTGTCGGTCAACGACACCCTGACCGTCAATGCCGACCGCACGATGAGCGTGGTGGGCAAGCTGGCAGAGACGGTGAACGCCGGGCATGAGATGACGGTCACCGCGGGCGGCTACACGCAGACGATCACCGGCGTGACCGCGCGCACCGTGCATGGCGATGTCACCAACACCGTGAACGGCAAGCGCGAGAACACCGTCAACGGCCAGTTCGTCGAGACGGTCACCGCGGGCGAGGAAAAGACGGTGAGCGCGGGCAAGCGCCTGACCGTGACCGGCGGCTACACGCAGTCCGTCACCGGCGGCTACAGCCAGGCCGTCACCGGCCCGCTCGCGGTCCAGGCGAGCGGCCCGCTGACGCAGGGCGCCACCGAGACCATGGCCCTGCATGCGACCGGCGCGGGCAGCTACACCTCGGCCAGCGCGCTGACCCTGGGCGTGGGCTCGTCGACCGTCGTCATCGACGCCGGCAGCATCACGATCAGCGCCGGCGGCTCCGTCATCAAGGTCGATGCCAGTGGCGTGTCGGTCAACGGGACGGAAATCTCCCTGAACTGCTGAAGAAAGGATGGCCATGGCCATCAATCCGGTGCAGCGCCGGCTCGCCGAGTTGCTGCAGCACTGGCAGGCGTTCGTCGACCAGCCCGACAAGCGCCTGCTGCTGTGGCAGGTGCCGGACGGCGGCAGGCGCCTGCTCGACGCCTTCCTCGAGATGCAGCGGCATGCGCCCGCGGGCGACGCCACCGGCGGCGTCGGCGGCGACACCTTCGTCGTCTTCGATGCGCCGTTCGAGCAGTCCATCGCCTATTCGCGCGCACTCAAGGAAGCGCTGGCCGGCCAGTACGCCGCGAGCCACGACGAGTTGCGCCAGGCCGGGCAGACGCCGGATTGGCGCTTCGAACCGGACGAGGTCCCCGACACCGCCGCGGCCTTCATGCGCGCGCTGGCCGCGCTGGCCGGGCATCACCCGGTGTTCGGGCAGCTCGTCGCCGTGCTCTCGCCCGCGAGCGTGACCGACGACGAGGCCTGGGCCGCCTGGGTGGCCCGCGCGCTCGACGCCGGCGCGCCCGATGGCGTGCGCCTGCTGGTGCCCGATGCCGATGGCGCGCCGCGCCTGGAGCGGCTGGCGCGTGAGGATCGTCCTGATGTGCTGGTGCAGCCGCTGGCGCTCGATGCCTGGGCGGTGGCGCAGGAAACCTTCGCGCAGGAGCCCGCGGTGGGGCCGGGCGGCGTGTTCCGCAGCCTGCTCACGGGACTGTTCGCGCTCGCGGAGAAGGGCTCCGCGGACCAGGTGCAGCTCAAGGCGCGGGACGCGCTGGCCTTCGCGCGCCAGCAGGGTTGGCCCGACCAGGAGGTGGCGGTGCGGCTGCTCACCGCCGGCGTGATGCTCAAGGAGCGGCGCTGCGACGAGGCCGTCAACCATTACCGCCATGCGCGCTCTGCCGCCGAAGCCGCTCGCGAGGCGGGGCATCCGGCGGGCGGTCAGCTGGTGCTGCAGTCCTGGTTCGGCGAGGCCGCGGCGCTGATCGCGGCCGGCGAGCCGCGCGCGGCGGTGCCGTGCTACCAGGCCGCCGAGCAACTGGCCGCCGCGCTGCCCAATCCCTTGATGCGCCTGGAGGCGCTGCGCATGGGCAGCTTCTGCCTGGCGCGTGCCGGCGATGCCGATGCGGCGCTGGCCTTCGGGCGTCCGGCGCTGGCCGTCGGCGAGGGGCTGCGGCCCGCCTCGCGGCCGATGACGACGCTGCCGCTGCATTGCTTCGAGCTGCTGCGGCTCGTCGATCCGGAGCGCGCTGGCCGCATCGAGGCGATCCGGCGCGACCTCGACCGCGAGCAGCTGAGCCGGCGAGGGCGTCTGGACCAGCAGGCCGCGGCGCTGGAGTCGTCCGCCGATGTGGCCGAGTTGCGCCGGGTCGAGCGCGAGCACCTCGACGAGGAGCAGGCGCTGCAGCATGCGGCGCAGGCGAGGGCGGACGGCGAGGCGGCCGGCGGCAGCGCCGCCTTCCTCGAGCTGTTCGAACAGGCACGAGGCCTGTTCGGTCCATCCTGGCCGATCGCGATGCCAGGCGCCATCGGCCCCGCCGCGGCGCCGTCGACCGCCCAAGGATCCGCCGCATGAATCTCTCCGCCAAGCACGGTGACCCGCAGCTGGGCATCGACATCCATCTGTGCACCACGCCGGCCGGACCGGTGCCGCTGCCGACGCCGCATCTGTCGGTGGTGTTCGATCCCTTCGACTACCTGCCTTTCATCGGCGCGACCGTCAAGGTGATGGGCATGAAGCGCGCGACGGCCGGCACCTCGGCGATCGTGGTGCACATCCCGCCCGGCTTCCCGTTCGCGCCGATGATTCCGGACAAGGACGACGAGCTGTTCATGGGCAGCGCCACCGTGGTGGCCGACGGCGATCCGCTGTCCTACCTCGCGCTGCCGGTGCTGGGCTGCCAGATCGCGGGCATGCCCAGCCCGCCGCGGCCGAAGAAGAAAAAGCTCAAGCTGCCCAACCTGCTGCCCACCAGCTTCAACCTGGCGATCCCCAACACGGTGAAGGTGGGCGGCGCGCCGACGATCTCGATGGCCGGCATGATCGCGCGCGGCGCCTTCGCGGGCCTGGGCAAGCTGGCCAAGTCCCGGCTCGGCAAGGCGATGGGCGCGGGCTTCAAGAAGTTCCGGCAGAAGCTCTTCAAGAACATGGACCCCGGCTTCCTGAAGTGCAAGGTGCTGCGCGCGGAGCCGGTGAACATCCTGACCGGCGAGGTCAGTGTCGAGCAGGTGGACTTCAGCCTGCCCTGGCGTGTCCCGATGGACTGGGTGCGCAATTACGCCTCGGGGCGCGAGCGGGTGGGGGCGTGCGGCGTCGGCTGGGAGAGTCCGGCCGATGCGCGGCTGGAGATCGATGCGGCCGACGGCAGCGTGGTGTTCTTCCATCCGGATGCCGGGCCGGCACTCTTCCCCGCGCTGCCGGCCGCGCAGGGCGACGCGGCGGCGGTGCTGGAGCTGATGGATGGCGCGCGGCTCAGCGACCACGGCGACGAGTGGCGGGTGCGCACCAAGGGCGATCTGACCTATCACTTCCCGAAGTCGCTGACGGTCCCCGTGACCGGGCAGCTGCGGGAAGTGCCGCTGGGCCGCGTCAGCGACCTGTGCGGCAACTGGCTGCTCTACGAATGGGTGGAGGGCCGGCTGAGCGCGATCCGCGAATCGGGCGGACGACATCTGCTGGTCGAGTACGCCGGGCGCTTCATCCGGTCGCTCTCGCTGTACGTGGCCGAGGCCGAGTTCAGCCACACCTTCGTCAGCTACGAGCACGATGCGCAGGGCTGCCTGACGGCGGTCCGCGATGAACTGGACCACCCCTACCGATTCGCCTACGACGGCCGCCACATGGTGCGGCACACCAACCGGACGGGGCTGTCCTTCCATTACGAGTACGACAAGCGCGGCGAAGGCGACGAGGAGTGGCAGGTCGTGCGCGCGTGGGGCGACGGCGGGCTGTACGACTACCAGTTCGCTTACTGGCCCGCGATCCGCGAGGTGCGGATCACCGATTCGCTGGGGCATGTGTCCACGGTCCAGTGCGACGAGCACGGCCTGCCGATCCTGGAGATCGATCCGCTGGGCGGCCGCACGATCTTCGAGTACGACGAGGTGGGCCGCACGACGGCGGTGGTGGACGCGGCGAACCACCGGACCGAATACGCCTATGACGAGCGCGGCAACCTGCTGAAGCTCACGCGGCCGGACGGCAGCGCGATGTCGATCGAGGTCGACGCGCGCGACAAGCCGGTGGCGATCACCGATCCCAATGGCGCGAGCTGGCGTCAGCGATGGGATGAACGCGGGCTGCTGGCCGAGCAGACGAGCCCGCTCGGCGCGGTGACGGCCTACGAGTACAGCGCGGACGGCTTGCTGCTCAGCGTGAGCGACGCGCTGAAGGCGACGACGCGGCTGGGCTATGACACCGATGGCCAGCTGGTCAGCGTGAGGAATGCGCTGGGACATGTCTCCCGGCTCCAGCGAGACCTGCTGGGCAATGTGCTCGAGCGCTCGGATCCCATGGGCCGTGCCACGCGTTATCGCTACGACGGCAAGGGGCGGCTCGTCGAGGCGACCTTGCCCACGGGCGCGCGCATCCGCTGCGCCTACGACGCCCAGGGCAACCTGACGCATCACGAGGACGAGAACGGGGCGCGCACGCGCTTCGAGTACTTCGGGCAAGGCCTGATCGCCAAGCGCCATCAGCCTGACGGCCACGTGGTGCAGTACCACTACGACACGGAAGAGCAGCTCATCGGCGTGAGCAACCAGCGCGGTGAGATGTATGAGCTCAGGCGCGATGCGCTCGGGCGCGTGGTCGAGGAAGTGGACTACTGGGGGCAGGCGACGCGGTATGTCTTCGATGTGGCCGGGCATCTGAAGCAGAGCGTCGATCCGCTGGGGCGTGTCATCGACTTCACGACCGACAAGCTCGGCCGGGTCCGGCGCAAGCGCTTCGAGCATCCGTTCGCGGCGGGACGCCAGTTCGAGGAGACCTTCGACTTCGACGCGAATGGCAACCTCACCGGCTGCGCCAACGAGCATGTGACGGTGAAGCGGGTGCTCGATGTCGAGGGACGCTTGATCGAGGAGCAGCAGGGCGACTTCGTCATCAAGAACGGATTCGATCTGCTGGGCCGTCGCATCCGGCGCGAGACCAGCGCCGGCAACACGGTGGCCTACGAGTACGACGCGCTCGGACAGCCCACGGCCATCCGCATCAACGACGAACCGCCGATCACGATCGAGCGGGACGAGAACGGGCAGGTGGTGAAGGAGACGCTGGCACCGGGCCTCGAGCGGCAGTACCAGTACGACGCCGAGGGCCGGCTCACCGGTCAGGGCGTGCGGCGCGAGTCGGAGTGGCTTTTCAGCACGCAGTACGCCTACGACGCCGCCGGCAATCTCACGCACCGCAAGGACAGCCAGTACGGCCTGGACCAGTTCCGCTACGACCCGCTCGGACAGATCGTCGAGCACATCGATCCGCAGGGGAAGCTGAAGAAGTTCTTCCAGGATCCGGCCGGGGATCGGCTGACGACGGGCGTGAAGCGGGACGGCACCTGGCGGCGCGAGGGCTGGTGCGAGGGCGTGCATTACCGCTTCGACGCGGCGGGCAACCTGATCGAGCGCCGCGATGAGCGGCAGTTGGACGGCGAGGAGCCGAAGACGCTGGCGCTGGCGTGGGATGCGAATCAGCGGCTGGTGCGCAGTCGCAGGCGAGCGACCTTCGGTGACGCGGAGCCGGACGAGGCCGAGACCGTCTACGGCTACGACCCGATGGGGCGGAGAGTCTTCAAGCAGACAGCGGGGAAGGCGATCCGATTCGCGTGGGACGACGACGCGTTGCTGGCGGAGACGAGCCTGCCGTCAAAGCGGGAGTTCGTCTACTACCCCGACAGCTTCGAGCCGTTGGCGCTCCTGGACGACGAGGGCAGCTACCGCTACCACAACGACCTCAACGGGTGTCCAACGCGGCTGACGGCCGACGACGGGCGCGTGGTGTGGGCGGCGGCGCATGAGGTCTGGGGGCAGGCCAATGTCCGGGTGGATGTCGTCAGCAATCCGATTCGACTGCAGGGGCAGTACTGCGACCCGGAGACGGGCCTGCACTACAACCTGCACCGCTATTTCGATCCGATCGCTGGGCAGTTCACCGGTCAGGATCCGATCGGACTGTTTGGCGGGATCAATGGCTATGCCTTTGCGCCCAATCCGCTGGGTTGGAGCGACCCGTTGGGGCTCTACCCCTTTCCGCCGGGCACGCGGGCCGACATGAGCCCGGCCCATTCGGTCAACAAGATCAAGAGCAATACTCGATTCGGTGACGGCGGGAAGAAGGTGCTCAAGAGCGTTGCGCTCGGACATACGGACGTCGACGCCGACCTCAGGGAAATCGAAGCGGGCCAAGCGCACGACGTCGGTGGCCATACCCTCAGAGCGTCCTCAGGAAGGACCTATGGGTATCACAACGATAGAATGAAAAATGGCCGTGTGCAGGTATTTCTCAAAGAGGGTCCCGGGGTAATTCGAATCAGTCAGGCTGAATTCAAGATCCTGACCTCCATGATGAAGGATGGAGGAATGAAGGGCGGCACCAGGAAAATGGCGGAGTCCTATCTGCGGGTCGGCAATATCGATCGTGCCGGCGTGAAGCGGCTGCAGCGACTCTTCGACAGCGCTTCGTCATGCGGCGGTTAGCGCGTCACTGCCTCCGACCATGAGCGATTTGCGGGAGTGAAGAATGGAATTATGGGAAATTTCCTTGAGGAAACAGGTTCCTCACGAGAGCCTCAAGTGTGAACTGGCGGCGCACTTTGGCGTGGAAGCCGATCTCGTTGTTTCTTCGGAAGAATTCATCGACTCTCTCATGCGCGACGGCGGGGCGCAATTTGGGCTTTCCGTGAATCACGCGGATGAAGGATATGGAACCCTGTGCGATATTTCTCTCGCGCATGATCGGACCGATCTGGATTGCGTGAACTTCGCCGCTCATCTTGCGTCGGTCTTTGACACCGAGGTCGCAATCGGAGACCCGACAGGCGAAGGCGAATTCTCGGAAGGCCGTTATCTGGTGATACTTCCCGACGGCCATTGGAAATTCGCCGGCGAACTCGCCAACGGAGATGTCTTTGAGCTTGGCTCATATTCCGAGCCGCATGCATTCGATGACCTGAAGGCGCTACTGCAGAAGCAGTGATCGCACGGTGCCAAGGCCATGCCATGAGTGCGAAGCCACGCTGGCCTGCCCGGAGGGACTCGAACCCCCGACCTGCTGCTTAGAAGGCAGCTGCTCTATCCAGTTGAGCTACGGGCAGACGGAAATCGGTAGACCGATCGATGCCTTCGTCCAGAACGGACTTCGGGCCCCGGGAGGGCGTTCCCACGCCTCCGAAGGGCCCGAATTGTGCCATGCGAACCGCCGTTACCGACGGCCGGGGAACGGTTCGAAGTCGATCCATGGTCGATCGACTGTCGACAAGCTGAAGATCAGATCAGCACGTTCACGATCGCGTTGCCGATGCCCATCAGCGCCGCGCCCGAGATCAGCCCCGCGCAGATCGGCTCGCAGCCATCCACCCAGCGCTTCCAGCCCGACGTGCCCGGCGTCTTGTGGACCTTGCCCATGACGAAGAAGATCATCGCGCCGACCCACATCGCGAAGGTCGACTCCGGCGGCAGCACCACGCCCAGGCCGATCGCCACCGACGACAGCGGGAACTTGCCCTTGGTCGCCATCTTGATCAGCTCGATCACCACCGCGCACACCGCCGCGATCGCCATCGTGATCAGCGCCGACGCCGGCAGGCTGTGCAGCCCGTTGGCGATGATCTCCGCCACGCCGCGCCATTGCACCGCCGCCGGCATCGAGAACTGCTCGGAAATGATGGTGGACGTCGAACGCAGGCCCTCGGCGTTCTTCGGCACGAACAGCAGGAAGAACAGCGGCACGCAGAACAGCACCCCCGCCACCACGCCGATGACGTGACCGATCGCCTGGTGACGCGGCTTGCCGCCCAGCATGTAGCCCGGCTTGATGTCGCTCAGCAGGTTCGCCGCGTTCGACGAGATCTCCGAGGTCATGCCCGCCGGGATCAGGTTGGACGCCGGATTGGTCCGGTCGATCGCGCCCATCGTGAACTGCGTGATCTTGGACAGCGCGCCCGTCGGCGTCCACGAGGTCAGCGCCATCGAGTTCGTGCAGATCACCGTCAGCACCAGGATCAGCGGCAGCGAGATCAGCGCCATGCCCACCGGCACGCCGAAGAACAGGTGCGCGATGTAGGCCGTCAGCACGCCCATCACCGGCACGCCGACGAAGGAGATCCACAGCGGTACCTCGATGTCCTTGAGCAGGTCGCTGCCGCCGCCGGCCTGGCCTGGCTTGCGGCGGAAGGACTTGAACACCGCCACGAACAGGTCGGGCTTGGCCAGCAGCGTCGTCAGCGAGCCCGCGACCATCATCGCCACGCCCCACCACATCGACCACTGGTTGACGATCTCCGCCCGCGAGATCGGGATCGGCGCGCCGTTGGGCGCCACGCGCTGCACGATGTCGCCGGCCTGGATCATGATCGGCGCCAGCACCACGAAGTTCACGAACGCGCCCAGCAGGCAGCTTGTCGCCACCGCGATGCCCATCAGCCCGCCCACGCCCAGCATGGCCGCGTCCAGCGTCAGGCGCAGCCCCAGCGCGCGGATGTCGGTGCCCAGGATCTTCGGGATCCAGATCTCGGCCTTGGCCGCCATGCCGTAGTAGTACTGGTCCAGCCGCTCATGGAAGGTCCAGGGCTCGGTCATGCCGGCCCACTTGTCCATGCGCAGCAGCTTGAACTGCAGCAGCTTCATCCAGCCATCGCTGATCAGCGCCTGGTAGATCGCGGCGCCCGCCGCCACCTTGGCCAGCAGCTTGGCTTTGTACATGCCTTCGCCGCCCTCGCCGGTGTAGAGCGAGTCCAGCACCACGCCGCAGGCGCGACCCTCGGGGAAGGGGAGCTGGTCCTCGTTGATGAAGCGCCGCTTCATCGGGAACGCCACCAGCACGCCCAGCACCGCGATGACGATCATCCAGATCATCATCTGCCACCACGGCACGATGTGGTCGACGAACAGCATGTACGCCGCCAGCGACGAGAACAGCGGCGAGACCACGTAGCCCGCGGCCGTGGCGATCGACTGGGTGCAGTTGTTCTCCAGGATCGTGTAGTCCTTGGCCCAGCCCAGCGACGCGAAGATGCGGAACATCGCGAAGGCCAGGATCACCGAGGTCAGCCCCACGCCGACGCTGATGCCGGTCTTGCCGCCGATGTACAGCGAGGTCGCGGCCAGGATGCCGCCCAGCATGAAGCCGGTGAAGCCCGAACGCAGCGAGAGCTGCGCCATGTCGCCGCGGAAGACGTTCTTGAACCACCACTCGTCCTTCTGCGCGCGCGACCAGGTCTGCACCTGCTCGTCGGTCAAATGCTGTAGCGCCATGCTGTGCTCGATCCTCTTCCGGGGTTGCCCGTTGCCGCGCCCGGCTCCAGGCTCGTGACCAGGAAGGACGCTCTTTTGAAACAAAAAAACAGCGCGCATTGTCCCTGCCTGACATCGCGCTGACACGAGCCCTCGCATGGGGTTTCCCCTGATCGCCACCCGCCTATCGCCCTGACGGGTGGGGTGTCGCGCTGAGGCTGCGAACCCCGTGTCCGTCGGCGCGGACGACGCCCGCGCCACGCCGAGTTCTTCACGCCCGGACCGCGCGCCGATCGGACGGGCCCCCGCATTCCGGTGCTGCCGCCGCACGAAAGTGCGTTCAGCGCCTAGCATCCCCACTTCCTCCTTGCTGCATCTGGAGCCGCTGTTGACGCTGATGTGGGTTCTCCTGGGCGTCCTGCTGGGCGTGGTCCTGACCTTGGTCCTGCTGATGGCGGTCCAAGGAAAGTTCGGCCGCGCGTCCGGTGCCCGGCGTCGGGACCGGCTCACCGGGCTGCTGCCGGCGCGCCGCTTCGAGGACGAGTTCGCCGCGCTGCTGGACGCGCTGCAGCGCCGCGGCGGCGAGGGCAGCCTGCTCTACATCGGCCTGGATGGCTTCCGGTTGATCAACGAAGAGCACGGCAAGGACCACGGCGACCACCTGCTGGTGCGCACCGCCGAGCGGCTGCGGCAGCTCGCCGGCAAGCGGTCCCTCGTCGGGCGGCTCGCGGGGGATGAATTCGCCCTGTGGAGCGAGGTCCCGGCATCGCAGACCGACGCCCTGGTGCGACAGGTGCTGGAGGCGCTGGGCGAGCCGGTCCTGGTCGGCACGACGCCGGTGACGGTGAGCCTGTCGGTGGGTGTGGCGATGTCGCCCGAGCATGGCCACTCGATCCGGCTGATCCGCCGCGCGCAGACGGCGATGCGCTCGGTCAAGCGCCTGGGCGGCAACGGCCACGCCTTCTTCGACGCGGTCCAGGAGGAGGAACTGCGCGAGGAGCTCACGATGGCGCGCGAGCTGCGGGAGTCGATCAAGAACCGGGAGCTGGAGCTGGTCTACCAGCCGAAGATGGATGCGCGCACGCTGCAGGTGACCGGCGTGGAAGCGCTGCTGCGCTGGCGGCATTCGACGCTCGGCATGGTGAGTCCGTCGCGTTTCATCCCGATCGCGGAGCGCTACGGCCTGATCGATCCGATCGGCGACTGGGTGGCCGACACCGCGCTCACGCAGGCGGCGCGCTGGCGCGAGATGGGTCTGCGCATGCGCGTCGCGATCAACGTGTCGGGCTACCAGATGCGCTCGGACGAATTCATCGGGCGCCTCGAGAAAGGCCTGCGGCGCCATCGCCTGCGGCCCGAGCGCTTCACCTGCGAGATCACCGAATCGGTCGCGATGGAGCACGCCACGGTCACCGGCCGCGCGTTCAAGCGCCTGGGCGCGCTGGGCGTGCATGTGTCGATCGATGACTTCGGCACCGGCTACTCCAGCCTGGCCGCGCTGCGCCAGCTGCCGGCGCAGGAGCTCAAGATCGACCGGGCCTTCGTGGCCGATGTCGCCACCAGCGTCCAGGCGCAGGCCATCGTGCGCGCGGTCGTCGAGATGGCCCGCGTGCTGCACCTGAAGGTCGTGGCCGAGGGCGTGGAGACGGCGGCGCAGCGCGACCAGCTCGTGGCCATGGGCTGCGACGAGCTGCAGGGCTACCTGTTCGCGAAGCCGATGACGGCGCTCGCGATCGAGGTGCTGGCGGCCGAGCCGGACAAGTCGACGGAAGGGCGCGCGGAGGGCTTCCGGCCGTCGATCTTCGTGGAGACCGCGGCGGTGCCGCTGGATGCGAGGCGCTGATCCAGAGCGCCAGAGCGCGGCCGCGCGTCGCCACTCTGAAAAAACGAAGAGCCGCGAGGATTGCTCCTTGCGGCTCTTCTGGAGAAATGGTCGGGGCGGCGGGATTCGAACTCGCGACCCTCTGCTCCCAAAGCAGATGCGCTACCAGACTGCGCTACGCCCCGACGAAGCCGCAGATTGTAGCCTGGAAATTCGCCTGCCCGGGAACTCGCGATCCTCTGCTCCCAAAGCAGAAGGTCGGGGGCCTCAGCGCGACAGCTTCTGCGCGATCTCCCAGCCCAGCTCCGCCATCGGTTTGGCGCCCGCCGCGGCCTCGCGGGCCTGCGCGCTCGAGGCGGTGCCGTCCTCCACCCGCTTGGCGATGCCCTGCAGGATGGCGCAGATGCGGAACAGGTTGTAGGCCAAGTAGAAGTTCCAGTCCTTCATCACCAACTGCGGATCGGCGCGGCCGGTGCGCTCGCAATAGCGGCGCACGTAGTCGAGCTCGCCCGGGATGCCCAGCGGCGCCAGGTCCACGCCGCCCAGACCGCGCGCGGCGCCGGTCTTGCGGATGTGCCAGGACATGCAGTGATAGCTGAAGTCCGCCAGCGGGTGGCCCAGCGTCGACAGCTCCCAGTCCAGCACCGCCAGCACGCGGGGCTCGGTCGGATGGAAGACGAGGTTGTCCAGCCGGTAGTCGCCGTGCACGATCGAGACCTCGCGCTCGTCGCGCGCCGATTCGGGGATGTGCGCGGGCAGCCAGTCGATCAGGCGGTCCATCGCCTCGTTCGGGCCGGTGATCGTGGCCTGGTACTGCTTGCTCCAGCGGCCGATCTGGCGCTCGAAGTAGTTGCCCGGCTTGCCGTAGCCTTCCAGGCCCAGCGCGCGGAAGTCGACGCGATGCAGCGCCGCGATGACCCGGTTCATCTCCTCGTAGATCGCGGCGCGTTCCGCGTTCGACGCGCCGGGCAGCGTCTGGTCCCACAGCACGCGGCCCTGCACGAACGCCATGACGTAGAAGGCGCGGCCGATGACGGACTCGTCCTCGCACAGCGCCAGCATTTGCGGCACCGGCACGTCGGTGCCGGCCAGCGCCCGCATCACGGTGAATTCGCGCTCGATCGCGTGCGCGGAGGGCAGCAGTTTCGCCACCGGCGCGGGCTTGGCCCGCATCACGTAGCTGCCGCCGGGCGTGATCAACTGGTAGGTGGGGTTGGACTGGCCGCCCTTGAACTGCTCGATCGTCAGCGGGCCGGCGAAGCCGGGAATCTCGCGCGCCAGCCAGGCGGCGAGCGCCTGGGCGTCGATCGGATGCGTCGGGGCGCGGGTGCCGGTGAATGCGTCGTCCACAAGGTCTCCTGGAGTTGTCGTGAGATGCGAAACACACGCTCCGGGGACCGGGGGATCGGTCGCCGGGCGCTCAGCGGTTGGCGATGGCCAACAGCTTCTCCTTGCTCAATACCACCAGCCGCGTCGGCTCGACGCGCACCGCGCCTTCGCGCTCGAAGCCCTTGAGCTCCTGGTTCACGCGCTGGCGCGACGCGCCCAGCAACTGCGCGAGGTCTTCCTGCGCCAGCTGCAGGCCGATGCGAACCTCCTCGCCCTGCGACACGCCGTAGCTGCGCGCCAGCAGCAGGATCTGCTTGGCCAGCCGCGAGGCCAGGGGTCGGGTGTTGAGGTCCTCGACCTGGTCGAACATCAGCCGCAGCCGCCGGCAGTTCAGGCGAAGCAGCGCCTCGTACAGCTCGGTGTGGCGTTGCAGCAGGTCCTTGAAGTCGGGCTTGCGGATCACCAGCAGCGTGGTCTCGCCATGGGCGCTGGCGTCGTGCGTGCGGGGCAGGCCGTCGAAGAGGGCGATGTCGCCGAACCAGATGCCGGGCTCGACATAGGTCAACGTCACCTGCTTGCCCGACAGCGAGACCGAACTGACGCGCACCGCGCCCTTGGCCACGCCGATCCATTCCTCGGCCGGTTCGCCGCGCACCGACATCAGCGCGCCGTCGGCGAGGCGACGCACGGTGGCGCGCGCCAGAATGTCGCTGCGCAACGGCAGTGACAGCTTGGAGAACCACGGCCCCGACTCGATGTTGTTGCGTTCGGAAATTGTAAGAACCGAGCTGTTCATGCTTTGTCGCTGGCGTGACAGGCCAGCCGTCTCCTGAAAGATGCGGACGGGTCGCGTGTGTCGCGACCTCATCCGGCCTATTGTGAGGGACCCGCGGCGCGCCCCATGGCGCCGCGCCGATGCGCGCATGATGCGCGGGCGATGCGCGTCGCGGGCGAAGGAGGGGCGCTTTTCCGGGTTTGTCCCGGGGAGCGCCGTGCTAGAGTGAAACGCACTCCAACAGCAATGACAGCGGGCATGGATCGAGATCATCACGACCCGCGCGGCGTGTTGCCGTCGCATAGCGTTCTCGTGCTGGCCATCCTCGTGATGTCGGCGCCCGCGTGGAGTCTCGGCGTGGGCCGACCGCAGGCGGCCTCGTCGCTGGGGCAGCCCTTGAACCTGCTGTTCCCCGTCCAGCTCAATCCCGGTGAGAGCCTCACGCCCGACTGCGTGCGCGCCGAGGTCAGCGCGGGAGAGAACCCGTTGTCCGCCTCGGGCCTGCATTGGCAGATCGAGGGCGACGCCGGACGTCCCACCGGCGTGCGGCTGCGCAGCGTGCAGCGCATCGACGAGCCCATCGTCTCGGTGCAGCTGAGCGTGGGCTGCAGCGCGCGGCTGACGCGCCAGTACACCGCCTTCATCGATCCGCCCGGCCTGAATGCCGAACCGATGGCCGACGCCGGCGCGACGACCGTGCCGCTGGTGTCGCCGGCGCTGCAGGCGCAGCGGGAAGGGCAGCCCGCCCGCGTGACCGAGGCGCCCCGTGCTTCGGCGCCCGTCAGTGCGGGCGAACCGGCATTGGCCGCGGCCGCGGCCGCGACGCCCAGGCCCGCCGCGGCCGAGCGCCCGCGCCGCGCCTCCCGTCGCGTGGTGCAGGCAAGCCCTGGCCCCGAGCGCGACGGTCGCGCCGCGGCGCCGGCCGCTGTTCGCCGCGAAGATCGCGCGACACGGCCGTCCGCGCCCCGATTGAGCCTCGAACCCGCCGAGGCCCTGCAGTCGCCCGCGCCCGCGCTGCTGGCGGCCGAGGCCGCCGCCAGCGCGGCCAGCGCCGCCGAGGAGGCCCGCCAGCAGGTGCTGGCGATGCAGAGGCAGATCGCCGACCTGCAGGCGGAGCAGAAGCGCACGCTCGCCGCGATGAACACGCTGCGCCAGGACCTGCAGGCCGCGCGCGAACGGGCCGCCGAGACGGGCGGATCGTCCTCGACCTGGGTGTTGGGGCTGAGCCTGCTGAGCCTGGCGCTGGCCGCGAGCAGCCTGCTGCTGTGGCGCAGCAACCGCATGCAGCGGCGCGAGGCGGAACAGCACTGGCTGACCGATTCGCGTCAGGACGCCGAGGCGGAGATGCGGGGCGTCGCGACGGTGCCGCCGCCTATGCCCACGGGACCGTCGCCCTTCACGCCGACCGATCCGCACAGTTCGCCGGCACCGTTGATGTCGCACCTGTCGACCGACGGGCCGCCCGCCTCGTCGGCGCCGACGACGATCCCGATGCCGCTCACCGCCGTCGAGGAACCGACCCGGCCCGGTCCGCTGACGCCGCCACCGGCGCGCGCGTCGACGCGGACACCGACCACCGCCGCCGACGACGCGCTGGAGGCGCTGGCCGCGCTCGAGGCCATGGAGGCGGTCGAGCCGCTGAGCCTGCAGTTCGATCGCGACGACACGCGGCCGGCGCCGTTCACCTCCGACCTGGGCGGCGTCGGCAACCTGGTGACCGTCGAGGAATTGATCGACCTGGAGCAGCAGGTCGATTTCTTCATGGTCCTGGGCCAGGATGACGCGGCCATCGAGCTGCTGTCCTCGCGCCTGAACCAGCGCGACGCGGCCAGCGGCCTGCCCTTCCTCAAGCTGATGGAGCTCTACCAGCGCCGCGGCGACCGCGAGGCCTTCGATCGCGTCGGTACGCGTTTCGCGGAGCAGTTCCATGCGCGCGCGCCGTCGTGGAGCGACGACCTGAACGAGGGCGAGGGGCTGGAGGCCCATGACGAACTGATCGATCGGCTCGAGGCCGCCTGGGTGGACGCCGAGGGCAGCATGAGCCTGCTGCAGGACCTGCTGTCCAAGCATCAGGAGTACAGCGGCGACCTGGGCCTGCCGGCCTACCGCGACCTGCTGCTGCTGTACGCCGTGGCCCGGGACCGCGCGGAGCACGAGGTCGACGGGCAGTCAATCGATGTCGTGCTGCCGCTGGATGCGACGGCGCACGCGGACCAGATGGCGACCATGGTCTGGCAGTCGCCACCGCCGCCGCCGGGCATGCCGGCCCCGCGGTCGGTGCTCACGCAGTCGGTCGACCTGGACCTGTCTCTGGTGGACGACGAGCCGCCGAGAGACGCCAAGAGCCGCTGACGAGCGTTGCGGGCCGCCCGCGGCCGGCCCGGCCTCAGATCCGCTTCAGGCGGTCGAGCGCGAGGTCCAGCGTCTCGTCCTTCTTCGCGAAGCAGAAGCGGATGACCTTCGCGTCGCTGCCGCCGCCGTAGAAGGCCGACAGCGGAATCGCTGCGACGCCGATCTCGCGGGTCAGCCACTGGCACATCGCCATGTCGTCGAGCGCGGCCAGATCGGGCCGCAGGCCGCCGTAGTCCACGCACTGGAAATAGCTGCCCGGGCAGGGACGCAGGGCGAAGCCCGAGTCCGCCAGTCCGGCGCGGAAGCGGTCGCGCTTGCGCTGGTAGAAGTCGCTCAGGCCGAGGTAGGGCGCCGGATCGCGCATGTAGGCGGCGATGCCGTGCTGCATCGCCGAATTGACGGTGAACACGTTGTACTGGTGCACCTTGCGGAACTCCGCCGTGAGCGCGGCCGGCGCCGCCACGTAACCCACCTTCCAGCCGGTCACGTGGTAGGTCTTGCCGAAGCTGGAGACCACGAAGCTGCGCGCCGCCAGCTCCGGCAGGCGCGACACGCTCTGGTGCATGTGGCCGTCGTAGACCATGTGCTCGTAGACCTCGTCGCTGATCACCAGCACCTCGGTGCCGTCGAGCAGCTCGGCCAGCTGCCGCAGTTCGTCCGCGCTCCAGACCGCGCCGCTGGGGTTGTGCGGGCTGTTGATCATGATCGCCCGCGTGCGCGGCGTGAGCGCGGCGCGCAGCCGGTCGAAGTCGGGGCGGAAGGTCTGGGGATCCAGCGGCACCGCCACCCGCACGCCGCCCGCCAGCGCGATGTTGGGCGCATAGCTGTCATAGGCGGGCTCCAGCACGATCACCTCGTCGCCGGGATGCACCACCGCCAGCAGCGCCGTCAGGATCGCCTGCGTCGCGCCGGCGGTGACGGTGATCTCGCTGTCCGGGTCATACGCATGGCCGTAGAGCGTCTGGATCTTGGCGGCGATCGCCTGGCGCAGCGCCGGCACGCCGGGCATCGGCGGGTACTGGTTGTGGCCGGCGCGCATCGCGGCGTCGACGGCATCCAGCAAGGCCGGATCGCCGTCGAAGTCGGGGAAGCCCTGGCCCAGGTTGACGGCCTGGTGCTGCTGCGCCAGCGCCGACATGACGCTGAAGACCGTCACCCCCAGTTGGGGCAGGCGGCTCGCGGGAACGGGGGTGTGAACACGCATGGTGGGATCAATGAAGGGGCGGGTCGGAAGCGGGGGAGGCGCTGGAGGTGGCCGTGATCGGATCGGGGGAAGGCGTCGGGTGGGCGCTTGTTGCGCGTCAGAGGTCGTAGTCGCTGGCCTCGCCGCTCATCGCGCGCTGCAGCAGCGTGCGGTTGAGCCGGTCGGACAGCAGCTCGGCGAAGCTGTAGACGTAGTTGCGCAGGTAGGCGCCGCGCTTGAAGGCGATGCGCGCGACGTTCTGGCCCAGCAGGTGGCCCAGTGGCCGCGACACCAGTTCGCCGCCGGGCGGGTCCTCGCGCACCGCCATCTCGGCGACGATGCCGATGCCCAGTCCCAGCCGGACATAGGTCTTGATGACGTCCGAATCGATCGCCTCGAGCACGATGTTGGGCGTCAGATGCCGCTGCGCGAAGGCCCGGTCGATGCGGGTGCGGCCGGTGAAGCTGGGGTGGTAGGACACCAGCGGCTGCTGGGCGAGCTGCTCCAGGTCGATGCGCTCGACCTGCGCGAGCGGATGCTCCGCGCGCATCACCAGCACGTGCTGCCATTCGTAGGCGGGCAGGGTGACGAGCTCCTCGAACTGCGACAGCGACTCGGTGGCCAGGCCGACGTCGGCGGTCTCGTCGATCAGCATCCGGGCGACCTGGTCCGGGCTGCCCTGGTGCAGGCCGATGTTGACCTGCGGGAACTGCCGGCGCAGCTGGGTGACGGGCCCCGGCAGCACATAGCGGGCCTGGGTGTGGGTGGTGGCGATCGAGAGCGTGCCGACGTCCTGCTTGGAGTACTCCTCGCCGATGCGCTTGAGGTTGCCGACCTCGCGCATGATGATCTCGATCGACTTCAGCACCTGGCGCCCCGGCTCGGTGATGCTGCGCAGCCGCTTGCCATGGCGCGAGAAGATGTCGACGCCGAGCTCCTCCTCGAGCTCCAGGATCGCCTTGGAGACGCCTGGCTGCGAGGTGTAGAGCGCCTTGGCCGTCTCGGTCAGGTTGAGGTTGCGGCGCGCGGCCTCTTGGACGAAGCGGAACTGGTGCAGGTTCATGGCGTGGTCATCGCAGGCGTCAGGCCTGGGGCAGCACGGTCGGGGTGGAAGGGTCGAGCGGATCGGCGGGCAAGGTGACGCCGGAGATGAGGTCCAGCGTCGCGCCCGCCATCGCGCGGATGACGGAGGCCTGTTCGCCGATCGCGTCGTGCAGCACGAACAGCACCCGCGGATGCGTCGCGCGCAGCGACTCGACCAGCGGCGGCACGTCCCGCCGCACATGGCCGCTGGCGCCGAGGAACATCGGGACGATCTGGATGCGGCTGCAGCCGCGCGCGGCCAGGGCGCCGGCGGCGGTGGCGATGTCCGGGGCCATCAGCTCCAGGTAGGCCAGTGCGATCGGCAGGTCGGGCCGCCGCGTCTGCAGCTCGGCGGCGATGGCTTGGAACGGGGCGGCCCAGGCCGGATCCCGGGCGCCGTGGGCGAAGAGCAGCAGACCGTCCATCAGCAGTCCTCCGTCGGTTGAAGCGGCCGGGTCGCGGCCGGGGGCAGGGGCCGGCGGGTGCCGGACCGGCGGGCGGCGCTCCCGCCCTTCATCGATAGCGCACCAGCCAGTAGAACGCCGCCATCGAGATGCCCAGGTAGAGCAGGCTGGGCGCGGACGCCACCAGCCAGGGCGTCCAGTCGCGCAGCAGCCCGAGGTGGCCGGTGATCGCGTTCAGCACCACGAAGCTGATGCCCAGCATGATGCCGCCGAAGACCTTGACGCTGATGCCGCCCGAGCGGAAGTGCAGGTAGGCGAAGGGCAGCGCCAGCGCCACCATCACCATGCAGGCGAACGGATAGAAGGCCTTGCGCCAGAACTGGATCTCCGGCTGCGCGGAGGACTGCTCCTGCGAGGACAGGTGGCGGGTGTAGCGGTAGAGCTCCAGCGTGGACATGTTCCAGGTCGGCTGCACCGCCGCGGACACCACGCCCGCCGGCAACTGGCTCTGCCAGTCGAAGCGTGGCAGCAGGACCTCGTGGATGGCGGGGTTCTCGGACAGCTTGTCCTGCGGCGCCGCGGGGTCCCTGGGCTGCGGCGCGTTGGCGGCCGGCTGGCTCAGCGGAGTCGCCACGCGCGACCACTGCGTCAGCCGCACTTCGTTCATCTGCCAGCGGCCGGTGGCGTCGACGGTGGCGCTCCTGGCCGTCAGCCGGGTCGCCATCGCGCCCTTGCTGTCGAACTCGAAGACCAGCACGTCCTCCATCGTCCCGTTCGAGCGGGCCCGCCCGACGTGCACGGCGTAGCTGAAGTCGCCGATGCGGTCCTTCATCCACGCGCCCTGCGCGTTCGTGACGCCGCCGCTGGCGGTGGACTTGAGCAGCTGCGCCTGGCGGTCCGCCCAGGGATTGACGAAGTCGCCCACCACGAAGGCCAGCACCGCGAAGGCCAGCGCCATGACGCTCAGCAGGCCCAGCGCGCGCTGCGGCCCCAGGCCGCCGGTGCGCAGGATGGTGAATTCGCTGGACTGCGCCAGCCGCGCCATGCTGAAGATGGTGCCGATCAGCACCGCGATCGGCATCAGTTCGTAGAAACGGCCCGGCAGCTTCAGCACGCTGGACCACACCGCCAGCCCCAGCCCCAGGCCCAGGCGCTGGAAGCGGTCCAGGTCGTCGATGAAGTCCAGGAAGAAGAACAGCGCCAGGAACCCGGCCATGACCAGGGTGAAGGAGCTGAGGATGTCGCGGTACAGCAGCCGCCGCACGGTTCTCATGTGGGCACTCCCGGCGTGGACGAGGACATCGAGGCCGGCGCGATGACCACGCCCGCCGGGACCGGGCCCAGCACGGTCTCGGCATAGGCCGGGTTCTCCGGCGGCGCCGGCAGCACGCCGCTGCGCGGGGCGCCCAGGCGCGCGCCCTGTTCGCGCCAGAGCAGCAGCAGCATGGTCACGACGAAGGCGCCGCCATGCAGCGCCAGCATCGCGGGCCCCAGCTTCATCTTGTTGCCCACCACCCAGGTCTGGGTCAGGTTGATCAGGTTGAAGTAGACGATGAAGGCCAGCAGCGCGAACAGCAGGTTCCAGTTGCTGGCGCGGCGCGGGTTGGTCGCCGAGATGCCGATGCCCAGCAGCACCAGGTTGACGCAGCCCAGGATCATGCCGAAGCGCCATGCCAGCTCGCCGTCGTTCTGCGGCGAGCGGTCGACCAGCAGGTCCAGCGTCGGACGCGTCTTCGGCGCGCGCTTGCCGTCGGCGCGCATCACCTCGTCGTCGACCACCACCTGGTATTGCTGGAAGCGCGCGACCGACTTGTCGCCGTTGCGCAGGTCCACGTCGTTGCGTTGGCCGTGCTCCAGCACGAGGACGCGCTGGTTGTTCTTGTATTGCAGCGCGCCGCGCGCCGAGGTCGTCACCGACTCCAGGTGCTCGGTGTTGTTCATGATGAAGACGTTGCGCGCCGCAGCCTCGTCGGCCGGGTCGCGTTCAATGAAGAACACCCGCGAGCCGTCGTTGGAGCTCTGGAACTGCCCCGGCGCGACGCGGGACAGGTCGCTGCGCTGCTCGAACTGCTCGCGCAGCTGGGCGCTGTTCTCGTTGCTCCACGGCCAGACGATGGTCATCAAGACCGTCACCACCACCAGCACCGGCGAGGCCATCGTCAGCACCGGCCGCACGAAGCGCGTCAGGCCCAGGCCGCTGGCGAACCAGATGGTCATCTCCGATTCCTTGTACATGCGCCCCAGCGACATGACGACGGCGACGAACAGCGACAGGCTCAGCATCACCGGCAGCTGGGCCAGGGCCAGGTAGCCCAGCGACAGCAGCACATGCTGCGGTGCCACCGTGCCCTTGGCCGCCATGCCGAGGGAGCGCACCAGCAGCATCGTCACGACGATGGTCAGGATGACCACGAAGGCCAATCCGAAACTGCGGGCGAGTTCTTTGCGTACTGATGAATCGAATAACATCCGGGCACTTTATCTACTTCTCGGTATTATGGACTTTCGCTCTCAGCTCGCGTCCCTCGACGCCCTGTCGTCGCACGGCGCCGACGCCCTGGTGCTGATCGTCGCCGGCGACAGCCTGCCGGCGTCGCTCGACAAGACCGTTTCCGCCCTGGTCAAGGACGCCATCAAGCTCGGCGACTTCGAGCTGAAGGCGGGTCAGGTCTTGTCCCTGGTCCGTCCCGCCGGCCTGAAGGCCCCGCGCCTGGTCGTCGCCGCCAGCGGTTCGACGCTCAAGGCGGCGCGTTCCGCGCTGACCGCGGCGCTGGGCCAGCTCAAGGGCAAGGGCGCGACCGGCGCCTCGGTGGCCTACGCCGGCTTCGGCGCCGAGCTGACCGAGTCCCTGGCCGAGCAGACCGTGCTGGCCGCCCAGGACGCCGTCTATGTCTACCGCGAAACCAAGCCCAGCGCGCCCGCCGCGTCCAAGCTGACGAAGATCGCCCTGCTGCACGGCAAGGACGAGGCCAAGGCGGTCAAGGCCGGCCTGACGCGCGGCCAGGCCATCGGCGCCGGCATCGCGGTGGCGCGTGAATGCGCCAACCTGCCGCCCAACGTCGCCACGCCGGCCTACCTGGCGGACCAGACCAAGGCGCTGGCCAAGAGCCACGGCATCAGGGTCGAGGTGCTGGACCAGAAGGGCATCGAGAAGCTGGGCATGGGCTCCTTCCTGTCGGTGGCCAAGGGCTCCGACGTTCCGCCGCGATTCATCGTCGCCAAATACGAAGGCGCCGCCAGAACGCAGGCGCCCATCGTGCTGGTGGGCAAGGGCATCACCTTCGACTCGGGCGGCATCTCGCTGAAGCCGGGCGCCGGCATGGACGAGATGAAGTTCGACATGGGCGGCGCCGCCTCCGTGCTGGGCACGCTGCGCGCGGTGGCCGAGCTCAAGCCCAAGATCAACCTGGTCGTGCTGATCGCCGCCTGCGAGAACATGCCCAGCGGCCGCGCGGTCAAGCCGGGCGACGTGGTGACCTCGATGTCGGGCCAGACCATCGAGATCCTGAACACGGACGCCGAAGGTCGCCTGATCCTGTGCGACGCGCTGACCTATGCCGAGCGCTTCAAGCCCGCGGCTGTCGTCGACGTCGCGACGCTGACCGGCGCCTGCGTGATCGCGCTGGGCGGCGTGCGCTCCGGCATGTACGCGAGCGACGACGAACTGGCGGCCGCGCTGTCGGCCGCCGGCGAGACGGCGCTGGATCCGTGCTGGCGCCTGCCGCTGGACGACGACTACGCCGACGGCCTGAAGACCAACTTCGCCGACGTCGCCAACGTGGCCGGCCGCGAGGGCGGTTCCATCACGGCGGCCAAGTTCCTGCAGCGCTTCGCCTCGAAGTACCGCTGGGGCCACCTGGACATCGCCGGCACGGCCTGGAAGGGCGGCGGCGCCAAGGGCGCCACCGGCCGTCCGGTCGGCCTGCTGACGCACTTCGTGCTGTCGCAGGTCCGCTGAGCGCGCTCCGCGTTCCTCGGAAGCTGACAAGGGAAGGGCGGGTCCGGTGACGGAGGTCAACTTCTATACCGGCGTGCCCGACCGACAGGTCTACGCCTGCCGCCTGCTGCGCAAGACGCAGGCGGCCGGGCTGACCGTCGGGGTCTGGGGACCGATGCGGCTGCTCGAGCGACTCGACCAGACGCTCTGGACCTTCGATCCCGGCGAGTTCCTGCCCCACCTGCTGCTGCGCGGCGACACGCCGGAGCTGCTGCGCGAGCGCACCCCCATCCTGCTCTCGGACCAGCTCGACGCGCTGGCCGGGTGCCGGGTGCTGCTGAATTTCGAGCCGGGCGTGCCGCCGGGCATCGAACGCTTCGAGCGCGTGCTGGAGCTGGTCTCCACCGATGCCGAACAGGTCGCCGCGGGACGCGCGCGATTCAAGGCCTACAAGGCCCTCGGCCTGACGCTGAATCATCACGTGATGTCGGCTTGAACGCCGGCGTCGATCACCACGAACGTTCACCGCGACCGATCGCGCCGCGGTGGTGCCGCCGCGCGCGGGCGTGGTGCCGTGACGCCCATGGACAGGGCGCTGGCGGGGCTTGTCGGGCGCCGGGTGGGCGGAAATCCGCACTCTTCGCGCAGGGGCTGTGTGCGCCTTCGCACTCCTGTGAAAACCATCCGGGTTTGCCCCGGTGACAGGGGCGCGACAACGCCTGCGCCGTGACCGCGTTCACAGCATTTTCACTATGGAAACGGCTCCGCCTTTCGGGGTATGGTCGCTCGCGTTGAGAACTCAACGTCATTCCACATATCCCGAGTCGGAGGTTCCTAGATGCAATCCAAGCTGAATGTGATCGTGGGCGCAATCGCCATTGCCGCGAGCGGCGCCGCGATGGCGCAGGATGCGGTGGTCAAGATCGGCCACGTGGGTCCGACCAGCGGCGCGATCGCGCACCTGGGCAAGGACAACGAACTGGGCGCCAAGATGGCCATCGACGAGCTGAACGCCAAGGGCGTGACGATCGGCGGCAAGAAGGTCAAGTTCGAACTGCTGGCCGAAGACGACGCCGGCGATCCCAAGCAAGGCACCGCCGCCGCCCAGAAGCTGGTGGACTCCAAGGTCAACGGCGTGGTCGGCCACCTGAACTCGGGCACGACCATCCCCGCGTCCAAGATCTACAGCGACGCCGGCATCCCGCAGATCTCGCCGTCGGCGACCAACCCCAAGTACACCCGCAACGGCTACAAGACCGCGTTCCGCGTCGTGGCTGACGACGTGCACCTGGGCGGCACGCTGGGCAAGTACGCGGTGACCACGCTCAAGGGCAAGTCCATCGCCGTCATCGACGACCGCACCGCCTACGGCCAGGGCGTCGCCGACGAATTCGAGAAGGGCGTCAAGGCCGCCGGCGGCAAGGTCGTCGGCCGTGAATTCACCAACGACAAGGCCACGGACTTCACCGCCATCCTGACCTCCCTGAAGGGCAAGAAGCCCGACGTCGTCTTCTTCGGCGGCATGGACGCCGTGGCCGGCCCGATGCTGCGCCAGATGAAGCAGCTGGGCATCGAAGCCAAGTTCATGGGCGGCGACGGCATCTGCACGGCCGAACTGCCCAAGCTGTCCGCCGGCACCATCAGCGACAGCCAGGTCGTCTGCGCGGAAGCGGGCGGCGTGGAAGGCGAATCGAAGAAGTCGCTGGACGCCTTCAAGACCAAGTTCAAGGACAAGTACAAGGTCGACGTCCAGATCTACGCTCCGTACGTCTATGACGCGGTCAACGTGATGGTCGACGCCATGGTCAAGGCCAAGTCCGCCGACCCCAAGGTCTACCTGCCCGTGCTGGCCAAGACCTCGGACTACAAGGGCGTGACCGGCACGATCGCCTTCGACGCCAAGGGCGACATCAAGAACGGCGCGCTGACCCTGTACACCTACAAGGGCGGCAACCGCGAGCAGATCGCCGTGGTGCGCTGATCCTCCAAGCGCTGCAAGGTTGAAGGACGCCCACTTCGGTGGGCGTTTTTCATGGCGTGCCGGGATGGCACGCGGTGCCCTCTCCGGGGCGCGGCGGCAGGGCGACATGCAGGTGTCCCCTGATCGAGGGATCACCCCCTCACTCGCGTGCATTCCCGCACGAGAGCCCCCCAAAGCATTCAGTCAGGGGGTTTGCGCCTCCGAGGCGCTACCGACAATGGCCTCCGTCAGCGTGCCGAGGGATCGATTCGGGGATCCGGCGGCGGTCGACGGGAGACGGGTTCAACCGGGTCGGATTGCAAGGCGGACGCCCCTGCAAACAGGGGGCTTTCAAGCCTGGGGGGCGCAGGCATGATGCCCCCCGCAGCGAACAGGGTCCTCCTCTGGGGGAGGCGTTCGCGACGAGCGGTCCAGAGAGGTTCACCCGGGTCGGCGACAGCGTCCCAAGAGGATGCCGTGACCAGCTTTGGGGACGGGCATGATTCGAATTTTTAACCACTACCTCCATCGTCGTACCCTGATCCAGGTGCTGTTCGACCTGGGCCTGATCATCGCGGCGGTGTTCGCGGTCGCGCTGAGCCACGGCAGCGGCGAGCACATGATGAGCTTCGCGGCGTCCTATGGCCTGTCACTGGCCGGCGGCATGTTCGTCATCAACTCCGCGTCCGGCCTCTATTCCCAATCCCACAAGCGCTCGCTGACGCAGTCCTGCGCCCGCGCGCTGTTCGCGCTGCTGATCGGCCTGCCACTGGCCTACGGCCTGTTCAGCCTGATCCCCGCCACCGTCTCCCACCGCGACCTGCTGACCACGACCGCCATGCTGGCCGTCGCGCTGGTGATGGTGCACCGCGTCTACGCGGCGCATTCCGGCGTGCAGGGCGCGGGCCGGACCAAGATCCTGATCTTCGGCAGCGGCCACGCCGCGGTGGCCGTCAGCGAGAGCCTGCGCGCCGCCGATCCGCATGCGCAGATCGTCGGTTTCCTGACGGGCCCCAACGAGGTCGATCCGCAGGTGCCCGCCCACCAGCTGCTGGCCGCCGGCGAGACCCTGACCGACGCCGCGATGCGCCTGGGCGTGGACGAGATCGTCGTGGCGCTGTCCGAGCGCCGCGGCGGCTCCATGCCGCTGCGCCAGCTGCTGGACTGCAAGCTCTACGGCATCCGCGTCGTGGACCTGGCCACCTACTTCGAGAAGACGCTGGCGCAGATCAAGATCAGCCACGTCCACGCCGGCTGGCTGATCTTCGGCGACGGCTTCAACCAGGGCGTGCTGCGCAGCGCCGTCAAGCGCGCCTTCGACCTGGTGTCCTCGCTGGTGCTGCTGGTGGCGACCGCGCCGATCATGGCGGTCACCGCGCTGCTCATCAAGCTGGAATCGCCCGGCAGCATCTTCTACACGCAGGAACGTGTGGGCCTGAACGGCGCCACCTTCAAGGTGATCAAGTTCCGCAGCATGCGCAACGACGCCGAGAAGGACGGCCGCCCCCAGTGGGCGACCAAGAACGATGCCCGCGTGACCCGCGTCGGCAACTTCATCCGCAAGGTCCGCATCGACGAACTGCCGCAGCTGATCAACGTGCTGCGCGGCCAGATGAGCATGGTGGGCCCGCGTCCCGAGCGGCCCTTCTTCGTCGACGAGCTGGTCGCGCAGATTCCGTACTACGCGGTGCGCCACAGCGTGAAGCCGGGCGTGACCGGCTGGGCGCAGGTGCGCTACGAATACGGCTCCACCATCGAGGACTCGCTGGAGAAGCTCCAGTACGACCTGTACTACGTCAAGAACCACACGCTGTTCCTCGATCTGCTGATCATGCTGGAGACGGTGGCGGTGGTCCTGACGGGCCGGGGGGCGCGCTGAGCGCGACGGCGGAGCGACCCGCTCCCGGCGTCCCGTTCCCGCGCCCGCCTCGGAACGCGGCCCGCGCGCCGGGACCCTGATCCATGTGGGCAGACACCCTGAACCTCGGCACCGCGTCCGGGATCGTCGCGGTATTGGCGCACCTGGCCCTGGCGGTCGTGGTGCTGCCGCAGTTCGGCCAGCACCGGCGCCGCGCGCTGCGGCTCGAGGCCGCGCTGCTCCTCAGCGCCGTCTGGGCGGGGCTGGACGCGGCGGTCGAGCAGGGCTGGCTCGGGTCCCACCAGTGGCCCGCGCTGGTGCTGCTGCCCATCTGCGACGCGCTGCGCTACGGCGCGTGGTTCTCCTTCATCCTGGCGCTGATCGAATCGCGCGGTGACGACGGCCAGGCGCGCAGCGCCGGCGTCGCGCGGCCGCTGCAGTGGCTGGCCTGGGCCGGCGTGGCGGCCGCGGTCGCGCTGCCGCTGTGGCGCTACTGGGGCGACGCGCCGCTGGCCCAGATGCAGCGTCCGATGACGATGGCCTGGCTGGGTTTGGGCGTCTTCGGCCTGGTGCTGCTCGAGCAGATGCTGCGCAACATCCACAGCGACGCGCGCTGGAATGCCAAGCCGGTCTGCCTGGGCCTGGGCGCGGTCTTCGCGTTCGACGTGTTCGTGTTCTCGCAGGCCTCGCTCTTCCAGCAGTTCGACGGCGACGCGCTGAGCGTGCGCGCCGCCGTGCACAGCCTGGCCGTGCCGCTGCTGTGGCTGGCCAGCCGGCGCCACAAGAAGTGGCTGGACAAGCTCCATGTCTCGCGCACCGCGGCCTTCCATTCGGCCACGCTGCTGATCGTGGGCGTCTACCTGCTGGGCGTCTCGGGCATCGGCTACTACGTGCGCTACACCGGCGGCGAGTGGGGCCGCGCGCTGCAGCAGGTGCTGCTCGCAGTGGGCGTGCTGGCGCTGCTGACGATGGGCCTGTCGGGCTCGCTGCGCGCCAAGCTGCGCGTCTACATCAGCAAGCATTTCTTCAGCTACCGCTACGACTATCGCCAGGAGTGGCTGCGCTTCACCGCGATGCTGTCGGCCAGCGCCTCGCCGGCGGAGCTGGGCGAGTCGGTGATCCGCGGGCTGGCGCACCTGGTCGAGAGCCCCTCGGGCGCGCTGTGGCTGCGCCGCGCGCCCGCGGCCGGCGCCGACGGCGAGTACCAGCAGGCCGCGCGCTGGAACCTCAACGACGACCGCCAGCCGCTGGCCGCCGACGCCGCGCTGCTGCACCTGCTGCAGGAGCGCGCCTGGATCGTCGACCTGGACGAATGGCGCCGCGACCCCGGCGCCTACGAGCACGCGCCGCTGCCGGCCGCGCTGGCCGGCGATGCGCGCCACTGGCTGCTGGTGCCGCTGATCAACGCGGGCACGCTGACCGGCTGGGTGATCCTGGGGCAGCCGCGCACGCGGCTGGAGCTGAACTGGGAAGTGCGCGACCTGCTGCGCACCGCCGCCCAGCAGGCCGCCAGTTACCTGGCGCAGATGCAGGCGGCCGAGGCGCTGCTGGAGGCGCGCAAGTTCGAGGCGTTCAACCGCATGTCGGCCTTCGTCGTGCACGACCTCAAGAACATCGTCACGCAGCTGTCGCTGATGATGAAGAACGCCAAGCGGCTGCGCGACAACCCGGAGTTCCAGCAGGACATGCTGGACACGGTGGAGAACTCGCTGGACAAGATGCGCCAGCTGATGCTGCAGCTGCGCGAGGGCGACAAGCCGCATCACGGCAGCGCCGGCGGCGTGGCGCTGACGGCGATTGCGCGGCGTCTGGCCGCGGCGGCGGTCGGCAAGGGCCGCGGCCTGGAACTGGAACTGCGCGACGAGGTCAGCGCGCGCGGCCATGAGGAACGGATCGAGCGCGTGCTCGGCCACGTGGTGCAGAACGCGCTGGACGCGACGCCGATCGACGGCCGCGTCACGCTGCGGCTGCAGCGCGTGGGCAGCCACGCGCAGGTGGAAGTGGAAGATACTGGCTGCGGCATGTCGCAGGAGTTCATCGATCAACGGCTGTTCAAGCCGTTCCAGACGACGAAGGCGGCGGGCATGGGCATCGGCGCCTACGAGAGCTACCAGTACCTGCAGGAACTAGGGGGGAAGATCAACGTGGAAAGCGCGCCCGGACGAGGCACCAAGGTCACCATCTTGCTGCCGCTGTTTTTCGCCCAGTCGGGCAGCGACGCCGGCCTGGTGGAGGCGCGATGAGCCCCGCCGCAGCGCCGATCGCCGGCCCCGCCGCCTCCCTCCCGCAAGGCCCCGCGCGGCGGAGGGAACGCGCATGAGCGCCCAGCCCCCTTCGCTGCTCATCGTCGAGGACGACCTCGCGCTGCAGAAGCAGCTCAAGTGGTCGATGGACCGCTTCGAGTCGGTCACGGCCGACGACGTCGCCAGCGCCGTGCTGCAGTTCCGCCGCCACAAACCCCCGGTGGTCACGATGGACCTGGGCCTGCCGCCGGACCAGGACTCGACCTCCGAGGGCTTCCGCCTGCTCGAGAAGCTGATCGAGCTGGAGCCCGGCACCAAGGTCATCGTGCTCACCGGCCAGAACGACCAGAGCAACGCGCTGCGGGCCATCCGCATGGGCGCCTACGACTTCCTGGCCAAGCCGGTCGATCCCGACGTGCTGGTGCTGACCGTCGAGCGCGCGATGCGCCTGCACGAGCTGCAGCAGGAGAACCAGCGCCTGCTGACGCAGCAGGACGGCGAGCCCACCGGCCGCCTGCTGACGCGCGACCCGCAGATGCAGCGCATCTGCCGCACTGTCGAGCGCGTGGCCGGCAGCGACGCCACCGTGCTGCTGCTGGGCGAGAGCGGCACCGGCAAGGAGGTGCTGGCGCAATCGCTGCACGATGCGTCCAAGCGCAAGGGCCGCTTCGTCGCGATCAACTGCGCGGCCATCCCCGAGGCGCTGCTCGAGAGCGAGCTGTTCGGCTACGAGCGCGGCGCCTTCACCGGCGCGACCAAGACCACCGTCGGCAAGATCGAGACCGCGCATGGCGGCACGCTGATGCTGGACGAGATCGGCGACCTGCCGATGCCGCTGCAGGCCAAGCTGCTGCGCTTCCTGCAGGAGCGCAGCATCGAGCGGCTGGGCGGGCGCCAGGAGATTCCGGTGGACGTGCGCATCGTCGGCGCGACGCACCAGGACCTGAAGGCCAAGATCGCGCAGGGCCTGTTCCGAGAGGACTTGTTCTACCGCCTGGCCGAGATCGTCGTCGACATCCCGCCGCTGCGCGATCGCGTCGGCGACGCGGTGCTGCTCAGCCATGCCTTCCTGCGCCGCTTCTCGTCGGAGCAGCGCCGCCCCATCCTGCGCCTGGCCGACGACGCGATCCGCGCCGTCGAGGGCCACCGCTGGCCGGGCAACGTGCGCGAGCTGCAGAACGTGATGAAGCGCGCGTCCATCATGGCCGACGGCGACCGCATCACCGCCGACGACCTCAACCTGCCGCTGCCCGCCGGCGGCGAGGCCGCCGCCGAGGAGCCCGAACTCGACCTGCGCGCCGTGCGCGAGCGCGCCGAGCGCCAGGCTGTCGTGGCCGCGCTGGCCCGCACCGACGGCAACATCGCCAAGGCCGCCGACCTGCTGGGGGTCAGCCGGCCGACTCTGTACGACCTGATGTCCCGTCTCGGCGTGAAAGCATGAAGCCATGAAGGCATGAAGGCCTGAGCACCGCACCGATCCTCCGACACCCACCGACAGCGAAAGAGACACGCATGTCCCGCAAGCCCGCGCACCGCCCACCGACCGCTTCCATCCCTGGCTCTCCCCGCATCGCGCAGGCCGGCCTGCCGCGGGCCCTGCAGCGCGGCGCGACCGCGCTGGCGCTGGGTTCGGCGCTGCTGCTGTCGGCCTGCCTCGGCGAATCCGCGCAGGACCTGGTGAATTCCGCCAAGACGCACCTGGAGAAGAAGGACCACAAGGCCGCGATCATCCAGCTCAAGAACGCGCTGCAGAAGGACGGGTCGCTGGCGGAGGCCCGCTACCTGCTGGCCAAGGCGCTGCTGGACAGCGGCGACGTCGCCGGCGCCGCGATCGAGGCGGAGAAGGCGCGCTCGCAGGGCTTCGGCGGCGACGCGCTGATCGCGCTGCAGGCCCGGCTGCTGCTGATGCAGGGCAAGGTCGACGAGCTGATCGGCCAGTACGGCAGCCGTCACCTGCAGACCGCCGCCGACGAGGCCGACCTGCAGACCACGCTGGTCGGCGCCTACGTCGCCCGGCAGAAGCTGGCCGAGGCCCGCAAGGCCGCCGATGCCGCCGTGCGCGCGGCGCCCGACAGCGTGGCGGTGCGGCTGGTCAACGTGCGGCTGCTCACCAGCGAGGGCAAGCTGCCCGAGGCGCGCGAGGAGGTCGAGCGCGTGCTGGCCAAGTCGCCGCAGGCGGCCGAGGCCTGGCAGCTCAAGGGCGAGCTGCAGGTGCTGGCCGACGCGCCGGCGGCCGAATCGATCGCCAGCTTCCGCAAGGCGCTGGAGTTCGACAAGAAGCTGGTCGGCGCCCATGCCGGCCTGATCAATCAGCTGATGCGCACCGGCGACAAGGCCGGGGCCAAGGACGCGGTGGCCGCGATGAAGGCGGCCGCGCCGCAGCATGCGCAGACCTTCTACTACGCGGCCGTCTTCGCGATGGATGCGGGCCAGGTGAAGGAGGCGACCGCGCTGGCGCAGGCGCTGCTGAAGGTCGCGCCGAACAACGAGCGCGCGCTGTTCCTGGCCGGTCGCGTCGCGCAGGCCAACGGCGACCTGCGCCAGGCCGAGGCGAACTACGGCAAGCTGATCCAGGCCTCGCCCGAGGCGCAGTCGGCCCGCGTCGCGCTGGCCCAGCTGCAGCTGCGCGGCGGCGACGCCGAGCAGGCGATGACGACGCTGCAACCGGCGCTCGACGGCAAGGCGCCGTCGGCCGAGGTGCTGGCGCTGGCCGCCGAGATCCGCCTCAAGCAGGGGCAGGGCGCCGAGGCCGAGCGCTTCCTCGCCCGCGCCGCCGAGGTCAATCCGAACGACGTGCGCAGCCGTGTCGGCCTGGCGCTGGGCCAGATCCAGAAGGGCCAGGAAGCTGCCGGCGTGGCCGCGCTGCGCAAGCTCTCGGCCGAGGACAAGGGCACCTCCGCCGACATCGCGCTGATCAGCGTGCTGGCGCGCAAGAAGGACTACGAGGCCGCGACGCAGGCGATCGCCGCGCTGGAGAAGAAGGATCCCAAGTCCTCGACCGCGCCCGAGCTGCACGGCCGCATGGCGCTGCTGCGCGGCGACCGCGCCGGCGCGCGCGCCGCCTTCGACGAGGCGGTCCGGCGCGAGCCCACCTCGATGACTGCGGCCAACAGCCTGTCCACCATGGACCTGCAGGACCGCAAGGCCGAGGACGCCGTCAAGCGCTACGAGGTGGTGCTCAAGGCCGATCCGAAGAACCTGCGCGCCGAGATGGCGACCATGGGGCTGAAGCTGGCGCACAAGCTGGTCGAGAAGGACGTGGCGATCAAGCGCCTGACCGAGCTCGCCCGGCAGCATCCGGACGACCCGACGCCGCGCCAGGCGGCGGTCGGCCTGCTGATGGAGCAGAAGGACTTCAAGACCGCGCTGTCGCTGGCCCAGGAAGGCGTCACCGCCAGCCCGGACAACCCGGCGCTGATCGACCTGCTGGGCCAGGTGCAGGCCGCCACCGGCGACCGCCAGCAGGCCATCAGCAGCTTCAACAAGGTCGCGACGCTGCAGCCGCGCTCGCCGCTGGGACCGCTGCGCCTGGCCGACCTGCACCTGCTGGCCGGCGACAAGGAGGCCGCGGCCGCGGCGCTCAAGCGGGCCCAGGCGATCGGCCCGGGCGACGCCGAGCTGGCGCGCAAGGTGGTCGAGAAGGCCCTGCAGATGGGCCGCCCGGACCTGGCGCTCGTCGCGGTCAAGGGCCTGCAGCAGGCGCAGCCCAAGTTCGGCCTGGGCTGGAAGCTCGAGGGCGACGTGGCGCGCAGCCGGCGCGATTTCCCCGCCGCGGTGACCGCCTACCGCAAGGCCGACCAGCTGGCCGCCGAGGCCGGCGCCACCACCGCCAACACCGAGCTGGCGATCGTGCTGCACAGCACGCTGATCGAGTCCGGCCGCAAGGACGAGGCCGAGCGTTACGCCGCCGCCTACCTGGCCAAGTACAAGACCGACGAGCTGTTCCAGTACCACCTGGGCGACGTGGCGCTCAACAGCGGCCGCTATCCCGAGGCGGAGCAGCGCTATCAGGCGGTGCTGGCCGCCAATCCGATGAACGCGGCGGCGGCCAACAACATCGCCTGGCTGCGCCTGCGGGCCGGCAAGGCGGACGAGGGCTTGAAATTTGCCGAGCAAGCGAACAAGCTCCGCCCCAACGTGCCGCCTTACATGGACACGCTGGCGGAGGCCCTCGCCGCCAAGGGCCAGAACGCCAAGGCCGTCGAGGTGCAGAAGGAAGCCGTGAAGCAGGCGCCGTCGGTGCCCGCGTACCGCCTGCGCCTGGCGCAGCTGTACGTGGCCGGCGGCAACAAGGGCGATGCCGAGGCGGAACTCAAGCGCCTGGCGGACCTGGGACCGAATTTCGAGCAACAAGCCGAGGTGCGAAAGCTGCAGGCCGCGATCCGCTGAGGCGGTCGACCACGAGGTCGGACGCCCGCGCGGGCCGAGAGGCGGCGGAGACACCGCACCCGGGGAGGGGACGGTCATGAGCCAGATTCGACGATCCAGTCTTCGCAAGCGGTTCCACCAGGGGCTGCGGCGGATCTTCTCCTCGCTGCCGAAGCCGATGCGCTTCGCGATCTACCGCCGCATGGTGGATTGCGACCCGTCGCCCTCGGAGCGCCTGGAGCTCAAGGTGGCGGACACGCAGGAGGAACTCGACGCCTGCTTCCGCATCCTGCACGACGCCTATGTCGGCAGCGGCTTCATGAAACCCGACCCGAGCGGTCTGCGCGTGACCGTCTATCACGCGCTGCCGACCACGACGACGCTGTGCGCCAAGTACGACGGCGTGGTGGTGGGCACCATCTCGATGGTGCGCGAGGGCGTGTTCGGCTTCCCGCTGCAGTCGGTCTTCGACCTCGAGGGCGTGCGGGCCAAGGGCGGCAAGATCGCCGAGATCTCGGCCCTGGCGGTGGCGCCGGCTTTCCGCAAGACCGGCGGCGCGATCCTGTTCCCGCTGATGAAGTTCATGCACCAGTACTGCACCGAGTACTTCGATACCCGGCACCTGGTGATCGCGGTGAACCCCGACAAGATCGAGCTGTACGAGGCGCTGCTGTTCTTCCGGCGGCTCAAGGAGCAGACGGTGGCGGAGTACGACTTTGCCAACGGCGCGCCGGCGGTCGGGGCGACGCTGGACCTGCACGAGGCCGATGCGCTGTTCGAGCGCCATTACCGCGGCCGCAAGCCGGTGAAGAACCTGCACCACTACTTCTTCCGCCACCGGCTGCCCAACATCCGCTTGCCCGAGCGCCGCTTCCACACCACCAACGACCCGGTCATGACGCCGGCGCTGCTGGACCATTTCTTCAACCGCGTGGTGCCGGTGTTCGCGCAGATGGACGACCGCAAGAAGGCGCTGCTGTGGTCGGTGTACCGCGAGGATGCGCAGTTCCGCGCGGTGCTGCCGATGCTCAGCGGCGGCGGGCAGGACCTGGGGCGCTCGCTGCGGCAGTACCCGCGCTACTCGATCCGCTGCCCCGGCCACCTGGACATCCGCGCGGCCAACGACAGCGAGATGGGCCACTTCGACCTCGACGTGATCGAGGTCTCGGCCCACGGCTTCCAGGCCGAGTGCGACCATGAACTGCCGCTGCAGGTGGACGGCACGGTCGAGATCGAGCTGGGCCACAGCGAGACGGCCCATGTGACCTGCCGCGCCGTGCGCCGCAAGGACACGGACCAGGGCAGCTTCTACGGCTTCCGCATCGACGAACCCGACCGCCACTGGCGCAGCTTCGTCTCCACGCTGGAGATGGGCATCACCTCGAAGGACCTTGCCGCATGACCCGCAGTACCGACCGGATCCCCTCGACGACGCCCCCGAACGCGACCGATGCCGCACGGGCTCCCGGACGCGCCCGCGTCGTGGCGCGCCGCGAGCTGCTGGCCTGGGGCGCGGGCGGCGCGCTCGGCGCCTGGGGCCTGGCCGGCACGGGCACGGCCCGGGCGCAGGAGATGTCCAACACCCTGCCGGACCTGATCGACCGCAGCCGCCAGGCGGTGGTGGCGGTGGGCACCTTCGCGGCGACGGACAACCCGCGCTTCGGCTTCCGCGGCACCGGCTTCGCGGTGGGGGACGGGCGCCGCATCGTGACCTGCGCGCATGTGGTCCCGAACCCGGTCGAGAAGGACCTGATGATCACCGTGCCGGCGGCCGGCAATGCGTCGGGGCAGCCGCAGCTGCGGGCGGTGAAGCTGCTGCGCCGCGACGCGGCGCGCGACCTGGCGATCCTGGAGCTGGCCGACGACAAGGGCGCGCTGGTGGACGTGCTGTCGCTGGCGGAGGTCGATGGCGACCGGCCGGTGGTCCGGGAGGGCGCGGCGGTGGCGCTGATGGGGTATCCGATCGGCACCGCGCTGGGCGTGACGATGGCGACGCATCGCGGCAGCATCGCCGCGATCACCCGGGCCGCGCTGCCGGCGCCCAGTTCCAATGCGCTGTCCGAGCGCGCGGTGCGCCAGCTGAGGGAAGGCGCGCTGGAGTTCCTGCAGCTGGACGCCACGGCCTATCCGGGCAACAGCGGCGGGCCGCTGCTGGACATCCGCACCGGCAAGGTGGTGGGCGTGGTCAACATGGTGGCCCTCAAGGGCACCCGCGAATCGGCGCTCAGCGCGCCCAGCGGCATCAGCTACGCGGTGCCGGTGAAGTACGTCTGGCCGCTGCTGGACAAGTGAGGCCTCGGCCGCCCCGCTCTTCAGGGTGTTGGCAATCCGAGCCTGTCGAAGAAGGCGCGATTGCGTTCCCGGGCCGCGTTGAGCAGTCGGTCGAACGAGATCACTTCGATGTAGGCCCTGAAGTTGTCGTTGAAGCCGAAGTAGCCCTGCTTGTCGCTGGTTTCGCGCAGCCCCAGGACCTTGCAACGATGGCGCACGGTTGAAGTCAGGTCCGCGATGACGTAGCAGAAGCCGGGGATCGTGTCGGAACCCGGGATGGGGCGCCCCCGCGCGGTCTTGACACCGCCTTCGCGAATCCGTTCGAGATAACCGAGCGCTTGCTCGATCGGGTCCTTGTCCTCTCCGGCGCGAGCGTCGTTCCTCATCGGGCGCTTGATCTCCACCACCACGATCGATCCCAGCGGCAGCTTCTGACCTTCGTTCACCAGCAGCGGTTGGTCGAAGACATTCAAGGCGCACAGGTCCGGCTCCTTGGCATCGATGCTTCCGGTGATCGGCATGGAGGCCAGCGGCCGATCCGATGCGAGAAAGTTGTGGAACGCCAGTCGTTCATCGATCAACCAGAGGTTCGAGCCATCCGAGAACACTTCGTCGGAGGTCTTGCGCATCGGCATGATCAGATCGTGGATCAGATCCTCGCGCGCGTATCGACCGTCGGCGCCGACGCTGATGGCCTTCTCCAGGATGTCGAGGATGATCTTGCGATGGAAGACGTAGTTGGCGAGGTCGGATTTCTTGATGTCATCGACCTTCTCGAGATAGCGCTGCAGCCGAAGCTGGTACTGGGCCGGTGATTCGGCGTCTCCCAGGTTCATCATCTCGTGGCCTTCCGCGAGCAGGCTGCCTTCGATGTCCGCGAGATGACGGTGCAAGAGCAGATCGAGGTCGCGGTCCGAGATGTCGGGATCAACGCTCAACCGGGCCGGCTCGATCCGGTTGAGGATCGGCCGGTAGCGAGGTGCCCGCTCGGAGACGAAGCGCTCCACGCGGTCCCGGCTGGCCTTTGCATTCGTTTCAAGGTGGTCACGCAGGTGCTGGCTGGCGCGGGTGACCACGGCGTCCCGGATGTCGTCGATCCCGAGTTCGGTAGCCGAGAACAGGTCATCGCTGATGGCCTCGAGGTCGAAGCCGATGCGTTCGGGCCGGACGTGGCCATCCAGGTAGGCCGAGGTGATGTAGCAGGCGTAGTGGAAGTCGCCCTCCGGATCCTTGATCCGACCGTGGAGACCGGAGATCCGACCGCCCAAGGGTTCCTTCTCCACGACGCGGCCCGCGGCACACCAGGCCAGGAAGTGCTGGCGGTCCGCGCCGGCCTTCAATCGCAGATGGGTCAGTTCGAACTCCTGCCCCTTGAGCGTGATTCGCTCCTTGGTCGAGGACGACAGCATGTAGGCGGCGTGGACCTCATGCAAGTCGATCACCTCGTCGCCGTCCACGACCGAGACGGCCGGTGCGCCCCCCTCGCGCACGAAATACCAGAGGCAATGCTCGAAGACGTTCTGGGCAATGGTGGTGGCCGTCTTTGGTGAAGCCTCGCGATAGGGCTGGTCGAAGCCGCAGAGTTCAATGATCGTTGTCGGCTGTGCGTCGGGAGGAGCGTCGGTCATCACCTGCGCGGTGACGCCATGCGCGGGCGTGAACGAGAAATTGCGCTGGCGCAGGCTGCCGTCACTGGAACGAAAGATGCTGGACACCTTGACCGCTTCGAAGGCCTTCAGCCACAGCAGTCGCCCCACGCCCCGGCAGCCCAGCGCGGCCTTGTAGTCGCTGTCCAGCGTCTCGAACGAGGACATGTTCCGTTCGTCGAACCCGACGCCGTTGTCGATGATGCGGAAGCCGACGATGGGCTCCTGGGGCGGCGCCCCGCGGCGCTGCCGGGTGTCTTCCAGCAACTGCTGCTGGGGCGTGCGGAGCACCTCGATGCGAATGTCCCCACCGTCGGGATCGTCCGAGTCGGCGATCGCCTGGATCGCATTGACCACGGCCTCGTAGAGCGGCATGAGTCCCTGGCTGCGCAACAGGGCGGTGTTGCGCAGGCGGCCCTTCAGATAGGTGTTCATGCTCATTGCCACGTTCCTCGTCCGTCCTCACGAAGGGGCATTCTCATCCCGTTCCGGAGGGCCGCCGGACACCCAGGAACAACTGTGCAAGGATCGGTAGGCGCGCAGGCAAGGTGGAGGCGGCAGAGCCTCAGCCGGCGTGGCCGGCCGGCGCCGCCATGCCCGGCTGCGGCGCGGGCTCGCGCAGCAGCAGGGCCAGCAGCCCGCCCGAGGCCGCGAAGACCGCGCCGACCGCGAAGGCGACGCGGTAGCCGCCCGCCAGCGCCGCTGGCAGCGCGGCGCCCAGCGCGCCGAGTTCGGCCGTCTTCCACGCCGCCAGGCTGGCCAGCACCGCCAGCCCCAGCGAACCGCCCATCATGAAGGACGTGTTCACCATGCCCGAGGCCAGGCCCGATTCGCTCGGCGCGACCTCGCTCATCGCCGCCAGCAGCACCGGGTTGAAGGCCACCCCGGCGCCCAGGCCCAGCAGCAGCATGCCGGGCAGCACGTCCAGCCAGAAGCCGCCGTCCGCCGGCGCCCGCGCGAACAGCGCCAGCCCCAGCGCCGCCAGCAGCAGCCCGCCGCACAGCGGCTTGCGCAGGCCCAGCTTCATCACCAGCTTCGCCGACAGGCCGACCGAGAAGGCCGCCATGATCAGGTTGGCCGGCAGGAAACCCAGGCCCACGTGCATCGCGTCGTAGCCCAGCACCAGCTGCATGTAGAGCGCCGACAGGAAGAACCACGCGAACATCGCCGCCGCCCAGAGCACGCCGATCACGTTGGACACCGCCACCGAGCGCAGCCGGAACAGCGACAGCGGCATCAGCGGATGCGCCACCCTCGTCTCCAGCACCAGGAAGGCCGCCATCAGCACCGCCGCCACGCCCAGCAGGCCCAGCGTGCGGGGCGAGGTCCAGCCGGCCTCGTTGCCGTTGACGACGGCGTAGACCGCCAGCATCAGCGACAGCGTCACGGTCACGGCGCCGGCCCAGTCCAGGGTCTCGTCGGGCGCCGTCGGGCCGGCGCGCTCGATCAGCCACAGGCACAGGCCGATCACCACCGCGCCGATCGGCAGGTTCACCAGGAAGATCCAATGCCAGCTCAGCGTGCTGGTCAGCAGGCCGCCCAGCAGCACGCCGATGCTGCCGCCGCCGGCGCAGACGAAGCCGTAGACGCCCATGGCCTTGGCCCGTTCCGCGGGCTCGGTGAACATGTTCATGATCAGCGACAGCGAAATCGCCGACACCACCGCCCCGCCCAGCCCCTGGACCGCGCGGGCGGCGATCAGCAGCCCCTGGGTGTGCGCCAAGCCGCAGGCGGCCGACGCGGCGGTGAACAGCGCCAGCCCCGCCAGGAACATGCGCCGGTGGCCGTACAGGTCGCCCAGCCGGCCTCCCAGCAGCATGAAGCCGCCGAAGGTCAGCATGTAGGCGTTGACGACCCAGACCAGCGAGGTCTCGGTGAAGCCCAGGTCGGCGCGGATCGAGGGCAGGGCGACATTCACGATGGTCGTGTCCAGCACGATCATCAGCACGCCCAGGCAGAGCACGCCCAGCGCCAGCCAGCGGCGCCGCTTCGGATCAAGGTGAGCAGTCATGGCGGATTCGCATCCATTCAGAGGGGGTGGCAGGACCCGTGACGGCTTCGTGAAGACAGACGGGGTTTCGCTTCACGACGATCGGGGCTGACGGATTTCTACATCCTCGCTGTCGGTCGATCGCCGACGCGCGCTGACGGCATTGCGGGACCCGGCGATGCGTCATCGGCGTCTGCCTCGGCGGCATCGACGGGCGGACCATGCGTCAGATCCAAAGGAGACCGCCATGAGCATCACCAAGCACGCCAAGGCCGCGAGGACCGAACCTACCAGCTTGTTCAAGACCGCGCTGTTGCTGTGCAGCCTCGCCATGACCATCGGCCTGCTGTTCAGCGCGGTGCAGGACGCCCGCGGCGCGGGCCTGGAGGACGACGGCGACGCCGGCTCGGCCCCGGCGTCGTTCACGGTCGGCGACGACGGCTGACGCGTCGCCGCCGGCGCGTCAGCACTCGACGATGTTGACCGCGAGGCCGCCGCGGGCGGTCTCCTTGTACTTGGTCATCATGTCGGCGCCGGTCTCCCGCATGGTCTTGATGACCTTGTCCAGGCTGACGTGGTGGGTGCCGTCGCCGCGCAGCGCCATGCGCGCCGCGTTGATGGCCTTGACCGAGGCGATCGCGTTGCGCTCGATGCAGGGGATCTGCACCAGGCCGCCGACCGGATCGCAGGTCAGGCCCAGGTGGTGCTCCATGCCGATCTCGGCCGCGTTCTCGGCCTGGGCCGGCGTGCCGCCCATCACCGCGCACAGCGCGCCGGCGGCCATCGAGCAGGCCACGCCCACCTCGCCCTGGCAGCCGACCTCGGCGCCCGAGATCGACGCGTTCTCCTTGTAGAGGATGCCGATCGCCGCGGCCGTCAGCAGGAAGTCGACGATGCCGTCCTCATTGGCGCCATGCACGAAGCGGGCGTAGTAGTGCAGCACCGCCGGCACGATGCCGGCCGCGCCATTGGTCGGCGCGGTCACGACGCGGCCGCCGGCGGCGTTCTCTTCATTGACCGCCAACGCGTACAGGTTGACCCAGTCCATCACCTGCAGCGGATCACGCAGCGCGGCTTCGGGATGCGCGACCAGATCGCGGTACAGCGCCGCCGAGCGCCGCTTCACCTTGAAGCCGCCGGGCAGGATGCCCTCGGTGCGGCAGCCGCGCTGCACGCATTCCTGCATCACGCGCCAGATCTTCAGCAGGCCGGCGCGCGTCTCCTCGTCGGGACGCCAGTGGCGCTCGTTGCGGCGCATGATCTCGGCGATCGAGCAGCCTTCCTGTTCGGTCAGCGCGAGCAGCTCGGCGCCGGTCTTGAACGGGTAGGGCAGCACCGTGGTGTCGGGCGCGATCTGCTTCTGCTTGGCGCCGTCGGCCAGGACTTCCTCGGTGACGACGAAGCCGCCGCCGACGGAGTAGTAGACGCGGTTCTGCAGCTCGTTGCCTTCGGCGTCGAAGGCAATGCAGCGCATGCCGTTGGCGTGCAGCGGCAGGCTCTGGCGGCGATACATGACGAGGTCGCGGGCCTCGTCGAAGGCGACGACATGGTCGCCGCCCAGCGCGATGCGCTTGTCGTTGCGGATGGCGTCGAGGATGCCGGGAATGCTTTCGATGTCGACCGTGTCCGGCTCATGGCCGGCCAGGCCCAGCAGCACGGCCTTGTCCGAGCCGTGGCCCTTGCCGGTCGCGCCCAGCGAGCCGTACAGCCCGGTGGCCACGCGCACCGTGCGCTCGAGCACGCCCTCATGCCGCAGGCGCTGCACGAACATGCGCGCGGCGCGCATCGGCCCGACGGTGTGCGAGCTCGACGGCCCGATGCCGATCTTGAACAGGTCGAAAACGGAAACTGCCATGGCGGACCTCGTGGGTATTCCCTTGCGGGCTTGCGCCGTCCGGTTCTGCGCGCTCGTGACGCGCCGACCGTGCGGCCTTGAAAGAAGCTAGGCCAAAAAGAAGGCCGCGTCAGCGGCCTCCTTGATTCACCCTGATCACTCGTCAGCGTAGGCCGAGAGCGGAGGGCACGAGCAGACGAGATTGCGGTCGCCGTAGACGTTGTCCACGCGGCCCACCGGCGACCAATACTTCACGTGACGCAGCGCCGGGACCGGATAGGCCGCGTCGTCGCGGCTGTAGCCATGCGTCCACTCGGTCTTGAGCAGGCTCTCGGCGGTGTGCGGCGCGTTGAGCAGCGGGTTGTCCGTCTTGGACCAGGCGCCGGACTCGACCTTCGCGATCTCCTCGCGGATCTGGATCATCGCGGCGATGAAACGGTCCAGCTCGAACTTCGACTCGCTCTCGGTCGGCTCGACCATCAGCGTGCCGGCGACCGGGAAGGACAGCGTCGGCGCGTGGAAGCCGTAGTCGATCAGGCGCTTGGCGACGTCCTCGGCGGAGATGCCGGAGCTGTCCTTGAGCGGGCGCAGATCCAGGATGCACTCGTGGGCCACGCCGCCGCCCTTGACGCCGTCGATGTTGCCGCTGAAGTGGATGTCGTAGTGGTCCGACAGACGCGCGGCCACGTAGTTGGCCGACAGGATCGCGGTCTCGGTCGCGGCCTTCAGGCCGGTCTCGCCCATCATGCGGATGTACATCCACGAGATCGGCAGCACCGCCGCGTTGCCCAGCGGCGCGGCGGAGACGGCGCCGATGGCGGTCTTCTCGCCCAGGCCGGCCGAGCGGTGCGCCGGCAGGAAGGGCACGAGGTCCTCGACCACGCAGACCGGGCCGACGCCCGGGCCGCCGCCGCCGTGCGGGATGCAGAAGGTCTTGTGCAGGTTCAGGTGGGAGACGTCGCCGCCGAACTGGCCCGGCGCGGCGATGCCGACCAGCGCGTTCATGTTGGCGCCGTCCACGTAAACGCGGCCGCCGTGTTCATGCACCAGCGCACAGATCTCCTTGACGTGGGTGTCGAAGACACCGTACGTCGAAGGGTAGGTGATCATGATCGCGGCGAGGTTGGCGCTGTGCTGCTCGCACTTGGCCTTCAGGTCGGCCAGGTCGATGTTGCCTTCCTTGTCGCACTTGGTGACGACGACCTGCATGCCCACCATCTGCGCCGACGCCGGGTTGGTGCCGTGCGCCGACTCGGGAATCAGGCAGATCTTGCGATGCGCGTCGCCGCGCGACTCATGCCAGGCCTTGATGATCAGCAGGCCGGCGTACTCGCCCTGCGAGCCGGCGTTGGGCTGCAGCGAGACGCCCGCGTAGCCTGTGGCCTGGCACAGCCAGGACGTCAGCTGCTGGTCCAGCTGGGCGTAGCCCTGCAGCTGGCTCTGCGGCGCGAAGGGGTGCACCTGCGCGAACTCGGGCCAGGTGATGGGGATCATCTCGCTGGTCGCGTTGAGCTTCATCGTGCACGAGCCCAGCGGGATCATGCTGCGGTCCAGCGCCAGGTCCTTGTCGGACAGCAGGCGGATGTAGCGCAGCATCTCCGTCTCGGAGTGGTGGATGTTGAAGATCGGATGCGTCAGGTAGGCGCTGGTGCGCGAGAGCGCGGCCGGCACCAGCGTGGTCGGCGCCCCGGCCGCGGCGAAGGCGTCCGGCACCGGCTTGCCCTCGGCGAAGACGGTCAGCAGCGCCTGCACGTCGGCGCGGGTGGTGGTCTCGTCCAGCGTCAGGCTGATGCTGTCCTCGCTCGCGCGGCGCAGGTTCATGCCGGCGGCGACGGCGGCGGCCAGCACCGGGCCGGTGTGCGCGCCGGTCTTCACGTGCAGCGTGTCGAAGGCGGTCTCGTGGGCCAGCGTCAGGCCCAGCGCCTTCAGGCCCTGCGCCAGCACGGCGGTGTAGGCGGCCACGCGCTGCGCGATGCGCTTGAGGCCTTGCGGGCCGTGATACACGGCGTACATGCTGGCCACGACGGCCGGCAGCACCTGCGCCGTGCAGATGTTGGAGGTGGCCTTCTCGCGGCGGATGTGCTGCTCGCGCGTCTGCAGCGACAGGCGATAGGCGGGCTTGCCGTGCGCGTCGACCGACACGCCGACCAGGCGACCCGGCAGCGAGCGCTTGAACTCGTCGCGGCAGGCCATGTAGGCGGCGTGCGGGCCGCCGGCGCCCATCGGCATGCCGAAGCGCTGGGTGGTGCCGACGGCGATGTCGGCGCCTTGCTCGCCGGGCGCGGCGATCAGCGTCAGCGCCAGCAGGTCGGCCGCGGCCACCAGCAGGCCACCGTGCGCGTGGACCGCGTCGGCGATCGCCTGCAGCGGGCGCACCACGCCGGTCACGCCGGGGTACTGGACCAGCGCGCCGAAGCACTCGGCCTTGCCGGCGTCCTCGGCGGGGCCGACCTGGACGGTGATGCCCAGCGGCTCGGCGCGGGTGCGCACGACTTCCAGCGTCTGCGGCAGCACGTCATCGGCGACGAAGAAGGTCTGGCTCTTGCTCTTGCCCACGCGTGCGGCCAGCGTCATCGCTTCGGCGGCGGCGGTGGCCTCGTCCAGCATCGAGGCGTTGGCGATGGCCAGGCCGGTCAGGTCGCAGACCATGGTCTGGAAGTTGACCAGCGCCTCCATGCGGCCTTGCGAGATCTCGGCCTGGTAGGGCGTGTAGGCGGTGTACCAGGCGGGGTTCTCGAGGATGTTGCGCAGGATGACGCCCGGAGTCAGGGTGCCGTGGTAGCCCTGGCCGATGAAGGACTTGAGGATCTGGTTCTTGCCCGCGATGGCCTTGAGCTCGGCCAGCGCCTGCGCTTCGGTCACGGCGTCCGGCAGGTCCATCTTCGCGGCGCGCTTGATGGCGGCCGGCACGATCGCGTCGATCAGCGCGGCGCGCGAGGCGCTGCCGATGGCCGACAGCATCAGCGCTTCGTCGTGCGCGTCGGGACCGATGTGGCGGGCGTGGAACTCGACGGCGTTCTCGAGTTCGGCGAAGGAGGGCAGGGCGGACATGGCGGGGCGATCCTGGAAATGAAGTTCTTTGCGGCGCAAGGTCTGCCGAACTCCCTCTCCCGCTTGCGGGAGAGGGCAGGGGTGAGGGCCAGCGGCGGTGGCAGGCAGCAGGCCTGACGAGACCTTGCGCGCAGGGGAGCGACGATTAGGAGTTCTTCACCAGCTCGTCGTAGGCCGTGGCGTCCATCAGCCCGTCGAGTTCCGCCGGGTTGGACAGCTTGACCTTGAAGAACCAGCCCGACTTCAGCGGGTCGGTGTTGGCCAGCGACGGGTCGGCGCGCAGCGCCTCGTTGACCTCGACGATCTCGCCCGACACCGGGGCGTAGACGTCGGCGGCGGCCTTGACCGACTCGACCACGCCGGCCACTTCCTTGGCGGCGAAGGACTTGCCGACGTCCGGCAGGTCCACGAACACGACGTCGCCCAGCGCGTCCTGCGCGTGGACCGTGATGCCCACGGTGGCGATGCCGTCGGTGGTGTCGACCCACTCGTGGTCGGGCGTGTACTTGATGCTCATGGAGAGGCTCCGTGCAATCGGATGGTTGGAACGGGAATCCCGAGGACGACTCGCGTCGGCTCGAGGGAACGGGGGACGAGGCGACCCAGGATCGCGGATCAGCCGCGGAAGTATCCGTTGGGCGTGAACGGCGTGGAAGAGACCGTCATCGGGGTGCGCTTGCCGCGGACTTCGGCGAAGAGCTCGGTGCCCAGCGCGGCGTACGGCGTCTGCACATAGGCCAGCGCCACCGGCTTGCCGACCGTCGGGCCCAGCGTGCCGCTGGTGACGACGCCGATCTCCTGGCCGTCGGCATTGACGAGCTTGGCGCCTTCGCGCACCGGCATGCGTTCCGAGCTCACCAGGCCCACGCGCTTGCGCGCCGCGCCTTCGGCGAACTGGCGGTCGATCACGGCCGCGCCGGGATAGCCGCCGGCGCGGGCGCCGCCGGCGCGGCGCACCTTCTGGATCGCCCAGGTCAGGGAGGCCTCGACCGGCGTGGTCGTCGTGTCGATGTCGTGCCCGTACAGGCACAGGCCGGCTTCCAGGCGCAGCGAGTCGCGCGCGCCCAGGCCGATGGGCATCACCTCGGGCTGGGCCAGCAGCTTGCGGGCCAGCTCGACGCTGCGATCGGCGGCGACGGAGATCTCGTAGCCGTCCTCGCCGGTGTAGCCCGAGCGGGTGACGAAGGTGGGAATGCCGTCCAGCTCGAAGAAACCGCCGGTCATGAAGACCAGCTGGGCGACGCCCGGGTTCAGGCGCGACAGCGCGGTCACCGCCTGCGGGCCCTGCAGCGCGAGCAGCGCCTGGTCGGGCAGCGGACGCACCTCGCAGCGGCCCGACAGATGCTTCTGCATATGGGCGATGTCCTGGTCGCGGCAGCCGGCGTTGACGACCACGAACAGGCCGTCGGTGCGGCGGGCCACCATCAGGTCGTCGAGGATGCCGCCATCGTCGGCGGTGAAGAGCGCGTAGCGCTGCTTGAACATCCCGAGGTCGACGATGTCGACCGGCACCAGGGTCTCGAGCGCGGCGGCGGCGTCGTCGCCCACCAGCAGCACCTGGCCCATGTGGGAGACGTCGAACAGGCCGGCCTGGGCGCGGGTGTGCTTGTGCTCGGCCATCACGCCGGCGGGGTACTGGACCGGCATGTCGTAGCCGGCGAAGGGCACCATCTTGGCGCCCAGTTCCAGGTGCAGCGCGTGCAGGGGGGTTTTGTGCAGGGGCGTGTTCAGGTTCTGATCGGCGGACATGTCTCGCTCCGAGGGCATTCGTCATGACCACCCGACTGTGAACCGATCACGTCCGGGTGGGGGAGATGCCCTCGCTGTCCGCTTTACCTGAGAGATTGGCCGCCGGTGGTTGACCGGTGGCTTGCCCCTTCGGTGGACGGGCTCGACCGGTGGTCCGCCCCGCCTCTCTCCAGTGAGGACGCCCGATGTCTCGGGCGTTTCGTCAGTCCTTTTGCCTGAGCGTTCGCAGCGTGGGATCGCCAGTGCCACTGCGCCTTCGGCGGCCCCCGCGAGGGGGCTCTCTCCTGACAGGCGCGCATTGTAGTCATGGAAATGACCCGGTCCAGCCGGACGTGCACAATCGCGCCCATGCGACTCCTGCTGGTGGAAGACGACCTCATGATCGGCGAGCAGCTGCTCGGGCTGCTGCGCGCCGAAGGTTATGCCGTGGACTGGGTGCGCGACGGCGAGATCGCCGACACCGCGCTGCAATCCCAGACCTACGACCTGGTGCTGCTCGACCTGGGCCTGCCCAAGCGCGACGGCATGAGCGTGCTGCAGGCCCTGCGCGGGCGCAAGCAGACGGTGCCGGTGCTCATCGCCACCGCGCGCGACGCCACCGCGCAGCGGGTGGCCGGGCTCGATGCCGGGGCGGACGACTACGTGCTCAAGCCCTTCGAGCTCGACGAGCTGCTGGCCCGCATCCGCGCGCTGCTGCGCCGCGCCGCCGGCCGCGCCGAGCCGGTCTATGAGCACATGGGCGTGAGCATCAACCCGGCCACGCGCGAGGTCACCGCCAACGGCCATCCGGTGACGCTGTCGCAGCGCGAATGGGCGGTGCTGGAGCCGTTGCTGGCGCGCCCCGGCATGGTCCTGTCGCGCCAGCAGCTCGAGGAGAAGCTGTACGGCTGGAAGGACGAGATCAGCAGCAACGCCGTCGAGGTCTACATCCACGGCCTGCGCAAGAAGCTGGGCGCCGAGCTGATCCAGAACGTCCGCGGCGTCGGCTACCGCGTGCCCAAGGAATGAACGCGGGCCTGGAGCCCGACGCGCCGCGGCGCGGCCGGTTCGCGTTGCTGCCGCGCTCGCTGCGCTACCGGCTGCTGCTGTTCCTGCTGGGCGCGATGCTGACCAGCGCGCTGATCCAGGGCATGAGCGCCTATCGCAACGCGCTGATGGAGACCGACGAGATCTTCGACTACCAGATGCAGCAGGTCGCGCTGTCGCTGCGCGCGGGCATGGGCACCGGCCTGCCGCTGCCGCTGGGGGAGGAGCAGAGCATCGACCTGATCGTGCAGGTCTGGGGCCTGGACGGCACGCCGCTGTACCGCTCGGCCGGCCCGGACTGGCTGCCGCAGCGCGCGGTGCTGGGCTTCTCGAATGTCGCGCTGCGCGGCAAGCGCTATCGGGTCTTCGCGGTGCAGGGCCGGTTCCAGGTCGTGCAGGTCGCGCAGGACATCGCGGTGCGCCAGCGCATGGCGGGGCAGCTCGCGTGGCGCACGGTGCTGCCGACGGCGCTGATGCTGCCGATGCTGGCGCTGGTCGTGTGGTGGGTGGTCTCGCATTCGCTGGCGCCGCTGGAGCGGGTGCGCCAGCAGCTGTCGCGCCGCGCGGCGCAGGACCTGGCGCCGGTCGATGACGAGGACCTCCCCGCCGAGATCCAGCCGCTGGTCACCGAACTCAACGGCCTGCTGGACCGCGTGCGGCAGGCCTTCGAGCAGCAACAGCACTTCGTCGCCGACGCGGCGCATGAGCTGCGCTCGCCGCTGGCGGCGCTGAAGCTGCAGCTGCAGTCGCTGCGGCGCGCGCCGGACGACGCCGCCCGCGCGCAGGCGCTGGAGAAGCTCGGGCAGGGCATCGACCGCGCGTCCCATCTGATCGAGCAACTGCTCGCGCTGGCGCGGCAGGACAGTGCCAGGGCGCAGGCACCGTCGCAGCCGATCGCGCTGGATGCGCTGTGCCGCGACGGCGTGATCGACGCGGCGACGCTGGCGCAGGCCCGTGGCATCGACCTGGGCATGGAGCGCTGCGATGCGGTGCTGGTGGACGGCCACCGCGAGGCACTGACCATGCTGCTGCGCAACCTGCTGGACAACGGCATCAAGTACGGGCGCAGCCGCGTCGACCTGAGCCTGGAGCGCAGCGGCGGACAGGCGCTGCTGGTGGTCGAGGACGACGGGCCCGGCATCCCCGACGCCGAGCGCGGCCGGGTCTTCGACCGCTTCTACCGTTCCGAGGCGCAGGCCCAGCAGGCCCCGGGCAGCGGCCTGGGCCTGGCGCTGGTGCGCAGCATCGCCGACGACCACGGCGCCAGCCTGCGCCTGGGGCACAGCACCGCGCTGGGCGGCCTGCGCGTGGAGCTGGCGATGCCGCTCTCGCGCGCCACGCCGGCCGCGGCGCCAACCTTGCCGCCCGCGGTGCCGCCGGCGCTGCCGCACGCCTGAAAGGCGCTCGCCACCGCCGCTTCACGGCGGGGCCACGGCGATTAAGAGCGACCTAAGCGAAGCTCCTCACACTTCGAGCCATCGAATCGGCGCAAGGCCTCCGGGCCGACCGCCGGCAGCGAATCTGGAGGTTCAGATGGCTCAACAAGTGGAGAAGATGATTCCGGTGAAGAAGCTCGTGTGGGCGCTGGCCGCGGCTGGCGTGTTGGGTGCCGCGGGCGGTGCGCTGGCGATGCGCAACGCCAAGGTGATGCCGGTCTCGGTTTCGGACTCGGCGGCGACCGCGCCGGCGCAAACCGGTGAGGCGCAGGTCGCTGCGGTGACGACGCCGCTGGCCAACGCGGCCGCGCCGGCGGCGAACTTCACGCCGCCGCCGGCGGGCATGCCCGACTTCGCGCAGATCGCCGCGGCGCAAGGGCCGGCGGTGGTCAACATCAGCGTGTCCGGCACGGTGAAGACGCGCGCCGCGCGCGTGCCGCAGATCGATCCGGACGATCCGTTCTACGAGTTCTTCCGCCGCTTCGGCGTGCCCGGCATGCCCGGTGGCCCGAATGGCGGTGGCGAGGGCGGCAGCCGCGAGATCCGCGGCCAGGGCTCGGGCTTCATCGTCAGCGCCGACGGCGTGATCCTGACCAACGCCCACGTCGTGCAGGACGCGCAGGAAGTGGTGGTCAAGCTCACCGACCGCCGCGAGTTTCGCGCCAAGGTGCTGGGCAGCGACAAGTCGACCGACGTCGCGGTGCTCAAGATCGAGGCCAAGAACCTGCCGACGGTGCGCCTGGGCGCGACCCGCGACCTGCGCGTCGGCGAATGGGTGCTGGCGATCGGCTCGCCCTTCGGTTTCGAGAACAGCGTCAGCGCCGGTGTGATCAGCGCCAAGGGGCGCTCGCTGGGCCCGGACGAGAGCCGCGTGCCCTTCCTGCAGACCGACGTCGCGATCAACCCCGGCAATTCCGGCGGCCCGCTGTTCAATGCGCGCGGCGAGGTGGTCGGCATCAACTCGCAGATCTACAGCGCGTCGGGCGGCTACCAGGGCCTGTCCTTCGCCATTCCGGTCGAGGTGGCCAACAAGGTCCGCCAGCAGATCGAGAAGGGCGGCAAGGTGCAGCACGCCAAGCTGGGCGTGATGGTGCAGGAGGTCAACCAGGGCTTCGCCGATTCCTTCAAGCTGGACCGCCCCGAGGGCGCGCTGGTCGCCAACGTCGAGGAGAACGGCCCCGCCGCCAAGGCCGGCCTGCGCTCGGGCGACGTGATCCTGGGCTTCAAGGGCCAGCGCATCGTCTCCAGCGGCGACCTGCCGGCGCTCGTGGACCAGTCGCTGCCCGGCGACAAGGTGGACATCGAGGTCTGGCGCAACGGCAAGCGCGAGACCATCACCGCCACGCTCGGCGACGCGAACGAGAAGGGCGCGAAGCTGGCCAAGGCCGGCGGCGACGCCGATGGCGACCACGCCAAGCTCGGCCTGGCCCTGCGTCCGCTGCAGCCCGAGGAGCGCCGCCAGCTCGGCACCCGTGACGGCCTGCTGATCCAGGAAGTGGGCGAGGGCAGCGCCGCGGCGCGTGCCGGCGTCCGTCCGGGCGACGTGCTGCTGGCCGTCAACGGCACGCCGGTGCAGTCGGTCGAGCAGGTCCGCGGCGCGGTCAAGGGCGCGGAGAAGTCGGTCGCGCTGCTGGTGCAGCGCGGCGCCGACAAGATCTTCGTGCCGGTGCGCATCGGCTGATGACCTGAACCGTTCTCCCAACCAACCGCTGCCTGTGGCGGTTGCTCCGTGGGGCCCGCGCGTGGTGGCGCGGGCCCCTTTTTTTCGGCGGCCTCGCGCTGGCATCATGCGCGGCATGTCCTCGTCCCGATCGACCCCATCCGCACCACGCCCCCCCGAAGCCTCGCCCGGTGAGCCGGCCCTGCGCTCGGCCGAGCGCGAGCGCAGCCAGCGTGCGATCGACGCCTTCATCGAGGCCCTCTGGATCGAGGAGGGCCTGTCGCGCAACACGCAGCTGGCCTATCGCCGCGACTTGCAGCTGCTGGCCGACTGGCTGGCGGCCGAGCCGCGTCTGGCGCTGGACGACACCCGCGAGCAGGACCTGTTCGGCTACGCGGCCGCGCGACACGAGGGCGGCAAGGCGACCTCCGCGAACCGGCGGCTGTCGGTGTTCAAGCGCTACTTCCGCTGGGCCTTGCGGGAACGCCGGCTGGAGCGCGATCCCACGCTCAAGCTCAGCGCCGCCAAGCAACCGGTGCGCGTGCCCAAGACGCTGCACCAGACCCAGGTCGAGGCGCTGCTGGACGCGCCCGACGTCGGCACCGCGCAGGGGCTGCGCGACCGGGCGATGCTCGAGCTGATGTACGCCAGCGGCCTGCGCGTCACCGAACTCGTGACGCTCAAGAGCGTGCATGTCGGCCTGCGCGAGGCGGTGCTGCGCGTGACCGGCAAGGGTGATAAGGAGCGGCTGGTGCCCTTCGGCGAGGAGGCGCATGCCTGGCTGATGCGCTACCTGCAGGAGGCGCGTCCGCAGCTGCTGAGCGCGCGCAACACCGATGACCTCTTCCTGTCCCGTTTCGGCCAGGCCATGACGCGCGAGACCTTCTGGCGCATCGTCAAGAAATACGCGGTGGCGGCGGGCATCACCAGCCCGATCTCGCCGCACACGCTGCGGCATGCCTTCGCCACGCACCTGTTGAACCATGGCGCGGACCTGCGCGCGGTGCAGCTGCTGCTGGGCCATGCCGACCTGTCCACGACGCAGATCTACACGCACGTGGCGCGGGAGCGGCTGAAGGCGCTGCACGCGGCGCACCATCCGCGGGGCTGAGCGCCGGTCGCGCCGACGCCGCCTCAGTCCACCGGCAGGCCCGCTGGCGGCTTGATCTCCTCCAGGCAGATCATCGACCGCACGTCCGCGACGCCGTCCAGCTGCATCAGCTTGTCGGTGAGGAACTTGGACAGCGCCTGCAGGTCGCGCGCCACCACCTTCAGCAGGTAGTCGGAGTCGCCCGAGACGGTGTGGCACTCCAGGATCTCGGGGAAGTCGCGGATCAGCGACTCGATCTCGCGCACGCGGGCGAAGGCCTGCGCGGTGATGTTCAGGCTGACGTAGGCGGTGACGCCCAGCCCGAGCGCCAGCGGCGCCACGTCGGCGCGATAGCCCCGCAGCACGCCGCGTTCCTCCAGCGCGCGCACGCGGCGGAAGCACTGCGGCGCCGACAGGTGGACCTGCGCCGCCAGGTCCACGTTGGACATGCGGCCGTCGCGCTGCAGCGCTTCCAGGATGCGCAGGTCGATCGCGTCCAGCGTCACCGGCCCGAGAGGGCGGGGGCGCGCCGGCGCCGCAGCCGGCCGGCCCGCGCTGGTCGCCGGGGCGGGAACGGATCGAGCCGGCTTCTTGTCCAACTTGTTCATCGGCGAGGTCGTGATGAGGAATTGTTGCGATTCTAGGGATTCGCGTGAACGAAGCGTGCGTGAGAGCGCGCTGCCCGCAGCGAACGCGACGCCGTCATCGGCGAGAATCGCGCCCCATGGATCACAGCTTCCTCTCCGCCCTCATCCTGCTGCTGCTGGTGCTCGACCCGCTGGGCAGCCTGCCGATCTTCATCCCCATCATGCGGGCCGTGCCGCGCGAGCGCCGGCTGAAGGTCGCGCTGCGCGAGGTCGGCATCGCCTTCGCGGTGCTGCTGGCCTTCATGTTCCTGGGCGAGGGGTTCCTGCGCCTGATGCACCTGTCGGAGCGCTCGCTCGAGGTGGCCGGCGGCGTGATCCTGATCATCATCGCGATCCGGATGATCTTCAGCCATGCCGGCGAGTCGGCCTACGGCGTGGACACCGGACGCGAGCCCTTCATCTTCCCGCTGGCGGTGCCGCTGCTGGCCGGTCCGTCCGCGATGGCCACGGTGCTGCTGCTGGCCTCGCGCCAGCCGGACCGGGTGGCCGAGTGGATCGGTGCGCTGTTCACCGCGATGGTCATCTCCTTCCTCGCGCTGATCCTGGCCGACCGCATCCGCAAGCTGCTGGGCGACTCGGTGGTCTCGGCGCTGGAGAAACTGATGGGCCTGGTGCTGACCGCCATCGCGGTCGAGATGATCCTGTCGGGCCTGAAGCGCTACTTCGTCGGCGGCCTCTGATCGGCCGGATCGGCGGGGTCGGCCGGCCCGCTCCGCGCGGCCTGCGCCGCGCGCCATTCCGCCGCCGTCATGCCGTAGACCGCGACGTCGTTGTCGTACCAGCGCTCCACGCCGCGATAGCGCATGCCGAGCTTGGTCATCACATGCGAGGACGCCTCGTTGGCCGGGTCGCAGACGGCCACCAGCTGCGGCGCGCGCAGGTCGTCGAAGGCGAAGGCGGCCATGCGGCGCGCGGCCTCCGAGCCGTAGCCGCGGTTCCAGCGGTCGCGCCGCAGGCGCCAGCCGATCTCGTGCGGATTGGCCGCGTCGCGGCCCAGGTGCTGGATGCAGCCGGCGCCGACGATCTCACCGGTGTCGATCTCGAAGAAAGTCCACCAGCTGTAGCCCCATTCGGCCCAGCGCGCCTTGACGCGGTCGATCATCGCCTGCGTGTCCTCGAGCGTGTCGGGCTTGCCCGTGATGTAGCGCATCACGTCCAGGTCGCGATTCATCTCGAACAGGCCGTGCAGGTGCGCATCGGTCATGGGCTCCAGGCGGAGCCGGGCGGTGGTCAGTGAGGTCATCGGGCGACTGTACGGCGGTTCAGCGGTTCAGCGGGCATGACGCCGGTCATCCGTCGGCCTCGGCGGCCTCGGCGGCCAGCTCCTCGGCCGTGCGCCGCAGCGCCGAGAGGTCGAGCTCCTCCGGCGGCAACGCGCCGTTGAGCCAGCGGATGCGGCAGCGGCCAGCGCGCTTGGACTCGAACATCGTCTGGTCGGCGCGGCTCATCAGCACCTCGGGATCGACGCCGTCCAGCGGATAGTGCGCCACGCCGAAGCTGCTGCCGACCTGCACCGTCACGCCGCTGGACAGCCGCACCGGGGCGAGGATCTCGCGCAGCAGCCGCTCGCAGGCCGGCCGGCTGTCGGCCACCGCGGGCAGCGGCGTCAGCAGCACGACGAACTCGTCGCCGCCCAGCCGCGCGGCCGTGTCCGAGCCCCGGATGCCGCTGGAGAGCCGCTGCGCGACCGCCTTGAGCACCTCGTCACCGGCGTCGTGGCCGTGGGCGTCGTTGATGGCCTTGAAGCCATCCAGGTCCAGGTAGGCGACCGCCATCTTCTGCGACTGCCGCTGCGCCACGGCCATCGCCTGGCGCAGCCGGTCGGCCAGCAGCACCCGGTTGGGCAGGCCGGTGAGCGCGTCATGGAAGGCGGCCCGCTCCACGCGCGCCTCGTGCGCCTTGCTCTGCGTGATGTCGGCCATCATCCAGAGCGTCGTGTCCACGTCGCGCTCGCCCGGCAGGGCCACGCCGTTGAGGTCGATCCACACCAGGCTGCCGTCCTTGCGCCGCATCTGCAGCTGGCTGCGGTAGTGGCCGCCGCGGCTCAGCACCGGGTAGGCGTTGCGGCCCAGCGCCGCGAAGGTGTCCTCGTCGACATAGAGCTCGCGCACCGGCAGCCCGAGCATCTCGTCGGCGTCGTAGCCGAAGAGCTGTTCCAGCGCGCGGTTCTTCCAGACGATGCGCCGGCCGCGCAGCTTGGCGATGGCGATGACGTCGGCGTCCAGCATCGCCTGCTGGTCCAGCGTCAGGCGGCGCAGGTCCTCGGTCATCGCGTCGGCCAGCGCCTGCGCCCGCGCCCGGCCGGCCGCCAGCAGGTAGGTCGTGGCCGCCAGCAGCGCCGTCAGCAGCAGGCCGATCAGTCCCGGCCCCCAGCCTGCCGCGTCGATCACCGCGCGCTCGTAGGCGGTCGTCAGCGCGGCCTCGAGCCGGAACGCCCGCCCGGCGATCTCCACCCGGCGCTCGGCCGCCACCACGCGGAGGTCGAAGGCGGGCTGCGCGCTCGGCGCGGCATCCAGCGGCTGGATGCCGGTGCTGGAGTCGAGCAGCAGGTCCTCGGTCGCGGTGTGGTCGTCGACCAGCAGGCGGAAATCCATCGGCGCCGCCGCCAGGCCTTCCTTGAGCCCGTGCAGGATCTCCTGCGCCACCAGCGGCGCGTAGAGCAGGCCCAGCAGCGCCTGGCGCCGCTGGGCGGCGTCGATCGGGTCGGCGCCGTCGCGGAACACCGGCACCAGCAGCAGCATGCCGGGGCCGTGCGCGTGGTCCTGCACCAGCGGCACCGGCGCCGACAGCGTGGCCTCGCCGGTGGCGATGGCGCGCTCGATCGCGCGCCGCCGGATCGCCTCCGAGCCCAGGTCGAAGCCCCAGGCCGCGTAGTTCTGCGACAGCGGCTCGATGTGCGCGACGACGAACAGGTCGGGCGCGTCGCCCCGGCTGCGCACCGAGAACTGCGGCGCGCCGTTGGCGCGCTCGGCGGCGATGAAGGCGGGCAGGTCGGCGCGTTTGACCCGCGGCACGAAACCGAAGCCGCGCACGCCGGGGAATTCGCGCGTCAGGTCGCGCGACTGGACGTAGGCGCGGAAGGACTGCCGGTCGACGCGCCCGCCCAGCGCGGCCAGCGCGCCGCGCGCGCCCTTGAGGCCGTACACCGGCTGGACGAAGCGCTGGACGATGTCGCGCTCGAGCCGCTCCATCTGGGCGTCGAGCAGGCGATGGGCCTCGGCCACGACGCGGTTGCGGTTCCACAGCATCGCGCTGAGCGTCAGCGCCAGGCCGGCCAGCAGCACCAGCAGCGCGCCGACGACGGCGGGCATCGGCAGGTCGCCGGCCGGGGAGGAGGGCGCAGGCGCTGGGGCCGGGAGCGGGGACGCGAGGTCGTGCGCTGGAGCGTCGTGCACGGGCGGGGCGGCAGGGCCGCTGGGCGTGGACACAGCCGGGTACTTTAGAGCAGCCGCCGCGCGGCGGCATGGCGTCCCTGCGGCGCGTCCGGATTCGTTACATCTGCCGCGACGCGCCCTTGCGCAAGCGCCTATCCTCCCTCGCTCAAGGGGGCGGCGCGCGGCTTGCTCCTGTGCTGCAATCAATCCTCATCTCCGGCGAAGGCGGGCAGCATGGCTCAAGACTCGGACAGGGGCCCCGGGGCCTGGTGGGCATTCCTGAGGCGGCGCTGGGTGACGCGCCGCGACCCGCCCGCGCGGGTGGCCGCGGCGGACGAGGCGCAGCTGATGGACGGCCTCAAACGCGAGGCCGCCCGGGCGCAGCGCCACCGCCACGACGGCGTGCTGATGCTGCTGGAACTCGATCCCTGGACCCGCCTGCAGCAGCAGCACGGCCAGGAATGCCTGCAGGCGCTGGACGAGCGCCTGGACCAGCTGATGCGGCAGCAATTGCGCGGCGGCGACTGGCTGCTGCCGCTGCCGCGCGGCGTCTGGGCCGCCTACCTGCCGTGCACCGATCCACTGGGCGCGCTGGACGCGGCCGACCGGCTGCGGGCGCGCGTCGCGACGCTGGACTACCGCTGGCAGGGCCAGTCGCTCCCTTTGAGCGCGAGCCTGGGCCTGGCCCATTGGCAGGACTGGCGGCGCGAGCCGCAGCAGGGTGCTGACCAACTGCTGCAGCAGGCGCGCCAGGCGCTGGCGATGGCGCGCGGCGCCGGCTGCAACTGCGTACGCGCCTACGCGGCGATGCCCTCCGGCCGCAACCGCTACAGCGGAACGCGCCCGGCCTGACGCCGTCGTCCGTCGTCCGCCATCCCGCGGCCATCGGCCCGCGGTCCGTCCGTGGTCGGTGGCGCTACAGCGGCACCCGGCCGGCGTAGCCGGTCATCTCCAGGTAGCCCCAGCCCAGCCCGCGGCCGGCCTCGTCGCTCACGCGCGCCACGCCCTCCCAGTACGGGAAGCCGGTGCTGAGCCGGGTGTCGATCTCCTGGGCCGCGTAGGCCGCCTCGACGAGCAGCACGCCGCGCGGCGTATGGATGCGCCAGCGCACCGGGTAGGTGGCCCGGCTCACCGGGCTCTTCCAGAAGGCCAGCGGCTCGAAGCGCAGCTGCTGCTCGAAGTCGACCGGTGCGCCGCCTTGCCGGCCGCGCCAGCTGCCGCCGGTCCAGATCACCGCGCCGTCGTGCGCGCGCATCTGGAACAGCGTCAGCGACGAGCCGTCGTCCAGGTTCAGGCCGAGCCAGTCCCAGCCGACCGCCCGATCCGGCGCGGCGTCGGCGCCGCGACCGAGGTACTGGTTGCTCCATTCGTGGTCCAGCCAGGCGCTGGCCCGCACCGTGCGCGTGCCGCCGTCGCGCAGCGCGAGCCGGCCGCTGCCGGCCAGTTGCGGCTCGCTGACGTAGCGGCTGGCCTGCTGCGCGCCGGGACCCTTGCGCGACCAGCCCGCGCGGCCCTGCAACAGCGGCGCCAGCGGCGCGTCCAGCGTCAGCGCGAGCGCGAAGCCCGCGCGCTCGCTGGGCATCGACAGCGCATAACGGCTGCGTCCATCGGGGCCGTCGCTGCGCCGGAGCTGCCAGCCGCCCAGGCGCACGCGGGTGTCGTCGGTCTCGGCGCGCGCGTTGGCGAAGCCGTGGCGCAGCACCTGCTGGTCGTGCAGCAGCCGCTGGCGTCCGAGGTCCGAGATCGCCGCGTGGCCCAGCATCACCTGGTCCGGCGCGAAGGCCGACGACAACGGACGCTGGAGCGCATGGCGGACGCGGAAGAAGGTGAGCTGGAAGCCGAAGTCCGGCCGCGTCGTCTCGCCGGCGCGCCCGTCGACCCGCAGCACGCCGGTGACGTACCACCACTCGATGCGGGCCTCGGGGTGCGCGCCATGGTCGCGGGGAAACCGCAGCGGCGCGTCGGACAGCGTGTCATCGGCCAACGCGGCCTGCGCGCGGGCCGGCCCTATCGCGCCGAGGCCGCCGAGCGCGCCCAGCAGCGGTCGTCGTCCGATCATCACCAGTCCTCCCGCACCGCGCGCAGCGCCTCGCCCCGACCGGCACGCAGCGCGCGGGCGCTGGCCCAGGCGGCGGTCACGCCGGTGGCGACCAGGCTGGCCGCGAGCAGCGCCGCGACCCGGCCCACCGGCACCGACCAGTCCATGCTCCAGTGGAAGCTCTGCGGATTGAGCCGGAACACCAGCACCGCGCTGATCGCCAGGCCGACGATCAGTCCCATCAGCGCGCCGGCCACCGCCTGCAGCAGGCTCTCGGCCAGCACCAGTCGGCGCAGCATCGCGCGCGTCAATCCCAGGTGCAGCAGCAGGCCGAATTCCCGCCGGCGCGCCAGCAACTGCGCCGACAGGCTGGCCGCGACGCCGAACAGCCCCAGCCCCAGGCCCACCGCCTGCAGCCAGTAGGTGATGGCGAAGCTGCGGTCGAAGATCGCCAGCGAGAAGCGGCGGAGCTCGCCGGCGGAGGCGATCTCCAGCGAGTCCGGCGCCCCCGAGGCCTCACGCAGCGCCTGCTGCGCCGCCACCGGATCGGCGCCGGGCCGCAGCCACAGTGCCAGCTCGGTGATCGCCGCGTCGCCGCTGAGCCGTTCCCAGTCGCGCCGCTCCATCAGCACCGCGCCGGTCTGGCGGCTGTAGTCGCGCCAGATCGCCTTCACCGCGACCGGCAACTGGCGGCCCTCCAGCCGCAGCGTGAAGCGGTCGCCGGGCGCCAGGCGCAGCTCGTCGCGCATCGCCTCGTTGATGTAGACCGGCTGCACGCCGTCCGGCAGCGCGACCGCCTCGCCCTGCAGCGGCAGGCGGTGGTCCAGCGGCCGTGCCAGCAGCGTCGTGCTGCCGGTCATGCCGCGCACGGTGAAGCCGATGTCGCGGGTGCGCTGCGCCGCCACGCGGTCGATCCCGGGCAGCCGTGCGGCCGAGGCGGCCAGCCCCGGCGGCATCGGCTGGCCCTGCTGGGCGCTGTCGCGGGCGGTCTGGCGCAGGTAGAGATCGGCCGGCAGCATGTCGCTCAGCCATTGGTCCAGCGACTGGCGGAAGCTCGCGACCATCACCAGCATCGCCACCGCGAGCGCCAGCGCGACCAGCACGCCGGCGATCAGCCGGCCGGCCTCGCCGGCCTGGTCGCGGGCACGTTCCACCGCCAGCAGCGGCAGCGCGCGCCGCGCCGCCCAGCCACGCAGCAGGCCGGTGATCGCGCGCAGCACGAAGGGCACGCTGCCCAGCGCGCCCAGCAGCAGCGCCACCATCGCGGCGTACGCGCCCAGCGGCAGCCCGAGCACCGGCCGCATCGCCGCCAGTGGCAGCGCGGCCAGCAGCAGCGCCGGACCGATCCACCACCAGCGGCCCGTGTCGCCGCCGCTGCCCAGGCCCTTGAGCACCTGGGCGACCGGCAGCCGGCGCAGCCGCGCCAGTGGCAGCGCCGCCGCGCCCAGGCTGACCAGCGGGCCGAGCGCGAGCAGGCCCATGATCGACGCCGTCGAGAGCCGCAGCGCGGGCCGGCCGCCGCTGAGCCCGGTCAAGCCGCTGCCCAGGTCACCGCCGAGCGCCTGCAACCCGAGTTCCGCCAGCCCGATCGCCAGGCCCAGGCCCAGCACCGCGCCGGCCAGGCCCAGCGCCAGCGCCTCGGACACCAGCAGCGCCAGGCGCTGCCTTGCGCTCATGCCCAGCACGCCGAGCAGCGCCAGCTGCGGCAAGCGCTGCGCCACCGACAGGCTGTGCACCGCGAAGACCATGAACGCGCCGACGAACAGCGCCATCAGCGACAGCACGCCCAGGTTGAGGCGGTAGGCGCGCGTCAGGCGGCGGGCGTCGTCGGCCTGCTGGCGGGCCTGGTCCTCGGGCGCGTGCGCCGACACGCCGGGCGGCCAGGCCGCGGGCACCGCGTGGCCGGTGGCCATGCGCAGCAGGATGGCGTCGAGCTGGCCCGGACGATGCAGCAGTTCCTGGGCCCAGGCGATGTCCATGATCACCAGCGCCTGCTGGCGATCCGGCACCCGGCCGACGACCGGCAGCGGGGCGGGCTCGCCGGGCAGGTCCACGCGCAGACCAGCGGGGGCCTCCAGGCCGAGCCGCGTCCAGGCGGCGTCGCTGACCAGCAGCGCGGGCTCGCGCAGCGCGCGGCCGAGGTCCGCGCCGTCCATCCGCGGCAGCCACTGCGGATGGAAGGCGCCGATCTGGAACAGGTCCAGGCCGATGAGCCGCACCCGCTGCCATTGGCCGTCGCGTCCCTGCAACCGGATGCTCGCGTCCAGCCGGGGCGCGATCGCGGCGATGTCCTCGCGCGCGGCGAGCTCGGCGAAGAAGCGGTCGGACAGCGGCGCGGCGCCGGCGGTGGCGCCGAGTTCGACATCGGCCTGCGCGCTGCTCTGCCGCGCGGCCGATTCGAACTGCGCCAGGGCCGAGGCATTGATCCAGTGGACCGCGCCCGCGAGCGCCAGGCCCAGCGCGATCGTCAGCAGCGCGGCGAGCTGTCGGCCCCACTGCAGGCGCAGCGCGGGCCAGGACAGCTGCCACCACCAGCCCCAGGCGCGCCGCAGGCCGGCGAGCGGGGCGTGGCGGCCGGTGTCGCGCGGCGGGGAGACGGTCGGGGCGCTCATGCGGTGGGGACGGGCAATCGGCGGGCTCGGGCGGTGCGCCTTCAGGCCTCGACGAGGCGGCCGTCCTCCAGCCGCAGGCGCCGGTCCGCGAGCTCGGCGGCATGGGCCGAGTGCGTCACCAGCAGGCAGGCCGCGCCCTGGTCGCGCAGCTGCTGGCGCAGCAGCCGCATGACCTGGTCGGCATGGGCGGGATCGAGGTTGCCGGTGGGCTCGTCGGCCAGCACCAGCACCGGGCGGTGCACCAGCGCGCGGGCGATGGCCACGCGCTGCAGCTGGCCGCCGGAGAGCTGGCGCGGCAGGTGGCGGGCCTGCGCGCCCAGGCCGACCGCGTCCAGCATCTCCTCGACACGGCGCGCGTCGGGCTTGCCCTGCAGCAGCAGCGGCAGGGCGACGTTGTCCCGCACGGTCAGGTGGGGCAGCACATGGAAGGCCTGGAACACGAAGCCGAGTTGCTCGCGGCGCAGCCGGGCCTGACCGGATTCATCCAGCGCGAGCAGGTCGCGGCCTTGCAGCACCACCTGGCCGCGATCCAGCGGCTCGAGCGCCGCCAGCCCGTTCAGCAGCGTGGACTTGCCGCTGCCGGATTCGCCGAGCAGCGCCAGCATCTCGCCGCGATGCAGCGTCAGCGAGAGGTGCTCGAACAGGGTTTGCGCGCCGTAGCGCTTGGTCAGGCCGGTGGCGGTGAGGAGGGGGACGTCCATCGTCGAGCTCAGTCGGCGCCGGCAGTGGCGGTGTCGTCGGCGAGCGCGATCAGCTGTTCGAGCGCGTCGGGCGCTTCCGCCGCCACCACGCGCCGCGCCGGCATGCTGCGCAGCCAGGTGATCTGGCGCTTGGCGAGTTGCCGCGTCGCGGCGGTGCCCAGTTCGCGCAGGGCCGCGAAGTCGGGCGCGGCCTCGTTGGCGTCGAGCAGTTCCCAGGCCTGCCGATAACCGACGCAGCGCATCGACGGCAGCCCCAGGTGCAGGTCGCCGCGGGCGCGCAGGCGCCGCACCTCGTCGACGAAGCCCTGTTCGATCATCAGCTCGAAGCGCTGCGCGAGGCGCTGGTGCAGCCAGGCGCGCGCCGCGTCCGACGGCTCCAGGGAGATCAGCGGCCAGTCGACGCCCTGCGCGCGCTGGCGCCGGTAGAGCGCCGACATCGGCTCACCGCTGAGCAGGCAGACCTCGAGCGCGCGCTGGATGCGCTGCGCGTCCAGCGGCGCCAGGCGGGCGGCGGTCTCCGGATCCAGCGCCGCCAGCCGTGCATGCATCGCGGGCCAGCCGTCGCGGGCGGCCTCGGCATCGAGTTGCGCGCGCAGCGCTGGATCGGCCTGCGGCAGCTCGGACAGGCCGTCGAACAGCGCCTTGAAATAAAGCATCGTGCCGCCAACCAGCAGCGGCCGCGCGCCGCGGGCCTGGATCTCGGGCACCAGGCGCAGCGCGTCGCGGACGAACTGCGCCGCCGAGTAGCTCGCGGTCGGCTCCAGGACGTCGATCAGGTGATGCGGCACCGCGGCGAGTTCTTCCGGCGTCGGTTTGGCGGTGCCGATGTCCATGCCGCGGTACACCAGCGCGGAGTCGACGCTGATGATCTCCACCGGCTGGCGGCCCGCGATCGCGAGCGCGGCCGCCGTCTTGCCGCAGCCCGTCGGCCCGGCGAGGCACAGCGGCCGCAACGCCGGCGGCGGGCAGGGCGCGACCGCAGCGGCCGTTGCGGCCATCGCGGCCGGCGCTTCGATCAAAAGCGCTCCCAGGGCGCGAGGTAGCGCCACTGGCCCGGCGGCAGCTGGCCCAGCGGGATGCGGCCGATGCGCACGCGCTTGAGCGCCAGCACCTTCAGGCCGACCAGCTCGCACATGCGGCGGATCTGGCGCTTGCGGCCCTCGCGCAGGACGAAGCGCAGTTGGTCCTCGTTGGCCCAGCTGACCTTGGCCGGCTTGAGCTGGACGCCGTCCAGCTCGAGGCCGTGGTTCAGCAGCGCGATCGCCTTCGGATCGAGCTGGTGCTGCGGATGCTGCCCGGCGTCGCCGTGCTCGAGGGCGACGCGCACCAGGTATTCCTTCTCGACGTCGGAGTCCTCGCCGATCAGGTGGCGCGCGATGCGGCCGTCCTGCGTCAGGACCAGCAGGCCGGTGGAATCGATGTCCAGCCGGCCGGCGGGCGCGAGGTTGCGGCCGTGGCCGGGCGCCCAGTGGATCTTGGCGGGATCCTCGCCCCAGTGCGTGTCGGCCTTGACCAGCACCGACGCCGGCTCGTAGCCGTCCTCGGCCTGGCCGGAGACATAACCGATGGGCTTGTGCAGCAGGATGGTCACGCGCTGCGCCTGCTGCTCGCGGGCGGCGGGATCGACTTCGATCTTCGCGTCCGGGCCGACGCGCTGGCCCAGCGTCGCGGGCTCGCCGTCGACGGTGACCCAGCCAGCCTCGATCCACTCGTCGGCTTCGCGGCGCGAGGCCAGGCCGAGTTCGCTCATGCGCTTGGACAGGCGCTCGCCGGCGTCGGGATCGGCCAAGCGCACCGGTGCGGGTTGACGCGGCGCGTCCGGCTGGCGCGGACGGTCGGTGCGCTCGGCGCGCTCCTCGCGTTCGGCGCGGGCGTGGACGTCGCCCGGATGGGCGGCGCCCCGATCGCCAGCGGGCGCGCGGCGCGGCCGGTCCTCGCCGTGACGGAAGCCGGGATTCGCGCCCGGGCCCGAGCCGTAGCGCGAGCCCTCGGCGCCACGGCCGTAGCGGTCGCCGCCACGGTCGCCGCCGCGCTCATCGCGACGCGGGCGGTCGCCGTAGCCGCGGTCCCCCGCGGGGCGGTCGCCGAAAGGACGGTCGCGCTGAGGACGGTCTCCCTGGGGGCGCTCGCCGAAGGCGCGTGGGCCCTGAGGACGGTCGCCGTAGCCGCGCTCGCCATGGCCGCGCTCCCCAAAACCACGATCCCCGTGGCTGCGGTCGCCGTAGCCGCGGTCCCCTTGCGGGCGGGCGGGGTGGTCACCGTAACGGCCGTCGCCGCGGTCATCGCGCCGCGGACGGTCTCCCTCGAAGCGGGAACGGTCCCCTTGCGAGCGGTCGTCGTAGCGGGGGCGATCTCCTTGTGGACGGTCGCCGTAGCGGGCGCGGTCGCCCTGCGGGCGGTCGCCATGGGGGCGGCGTTCGTCGCCGCCCCGGTCAGGACGGCCGCCGAAACCGCCGCGGTCCTCGCGCGGGCCGCGGTCGGCGCGATCGCCGTAGCCGCCTTCGCGTTGCGGGCGGCCAGGGCCTCCGCGGCGTTCATCGCGGCCTTGCGGACCGCGCGCGTCGCGGTGGCGGTCGTCGCCGCGCGGATCACGGCGCTCCTGGCGACCTTCCTCGGCGCGGCGCTGCTGGAACGCAGCCTCGCGTTCGGCGCGTTCGGCCTGCGCCTTGGCCAGCGTCGGGCGCGGCTTGTTGACGCCCTGGCCGCGCAGCGGCGCGCGGCGGGGGCCCTTGTCCGGACCGTCCGCGGATTTGGCGTCGGCCGATTTGTTCTTGTTGAGCTTGAGCGTGGCCATGTCGGTACTGCTTCTGGTGAAAGGGTGGATCGCCGATGCGAACGGGAAAGCGGGCGGGGCGAGCGGCGACGGCTCAGCGTCCGCGCAGGAACAGCGCGTCGAGGTCGCGGAGGGTCAGTTGGCGCCAGGTCGGGCGGCCGTGGTTGCACTGGTCGGCGCGTTCGGTGCGTTCCATGTCGCGCAGCAGCGCGTTCATCTCGTCGATCGTCAGCTGCCGGTTGGCGCGCACCGCGCCATGGCAGGCCATCGTGGCCAGGATCTCGTGCTGGGCGCGCTCGATCGCATGGCTGGCGTCGAACTGCGCCAGCTCGGCCAGCACGCCGCGGGCCAGCTCCACCACGTCGCCGCCGGCCAGCAGCGCCGGCCGCTCGCGCACCGCCAGCACCTTGGCCGACAGCGGCGAGATGTCCAGCCCGAGCCGGCGCAGCGTCTCGGCCTGCGCCTCGGCGGTGGCGATCTCGGCCGGCGTCGCGGCGAAGGTCACCGGGATCAGCAGCGGCTGGGAGTCGATGCGGGTCTCGCCGAGCGCGGCCTTGAGGCGCTCGTAGATGACGCGCTCATGGGCCGCATGCATGTCGACGATCACCAGACCCTGGGCGTTCTCGGCCAGCACGTAGATGCCCTGGATCTGCGCGATCGCGCGGCCCAGCGGCCATTCGCCGGCCTGGCTGGTCGGCAGCGGCATCGGTGGCGCATCGCGCAGCAGCGCGGCCGCGGACGAGGCCGGCGCCGTCGGCAGCCCGGCCGCCGGCGCGCTGGCGTAGAGCGCCTCGGCCTGCTCCAGCGCGAGCGCGGTCTGCGCGCGGGTCGGGATCGGCGCGCGCCAGCCTTCCGGGCCGGCGAAGCGGGCCGAGGGGGCGTGATACGGCGCGGGCGGCTCGTAGGCGCGAACGCCGGGCGCGTCCGTGTCGGACGACGCACTGGACGGCGCCCCGGACGAGGGTCCGGAGACGGCGGTCGCGCCGTCCATCGGCCGCTCCCAGGCCGGCGTGCCGGTCCATCGCTGGCGGCCCGGGTCCGCGGCCGGCCCGGCGGCAGCGCCTTCGGCCGTGGCCGGCGCGCCGTCCTCCGCGCGGGATAGCGCCAGCGCGGCGACCACGGCGCGGCGCACCTGCTGGTGGATCTCGCGGCCGTCGCGGAAGCGCACCTCGATCTTGGTGGGGTGGACGTTGACGTCGACCAGCTCGGGCTGGACGTCGATGAACAGCACGTAGCTGGGCTGGCGATGGCCGTGCAGCACGTCGTCGAAGGCCGAGCGGATCGCATGGGCGATCAGCTTGTCGCGCACGTAGCGGCCGTTGACGTAGACGTACTGCATGTCGGCGCGGCTGCGAGCGGCTTCGGGCAGGCCGACGCGGCCGTGGATGCGCATCGGGCCGACCTCGGCGAAGACCTCGCGGCTCTGCGCGATGAATTCCTCGTTCAGGACTTCGGCGATCCGCTGCGGCAGCGGTGACGCGCGCCACTGGTCGACCAGCTTGCCCTCGTGCCAGACGGCGAAACCGACGTCGGGGCGGGCGAGGGCGTGGCGCCGCAGCGCTTCCAGGCAGTGCGCCAGCTCGGTGCCCTCGCTCTTGAGGAACTTGCGGCGGGCGGGGGTGTTGAAGAACAGCTCGCGGACCTCGACCGAGGTGCCTCTGGCGCGGGCGGCGGGGCTGAGCTCGCCGGTGCGGGCTTCCAGGCGCCAGGCATGCGGGGCGCCATGGAAGCGGGAGATGATGGCCAGTTCCGCGATCGAGGACACGGCGGCGAGGGCCTCGCCGCGGAAGCCCATGGTGGCGACGGCCTCGAGGTCGCCGAGGCTGCCGATCTTGCTGGTGGCGTGGCGCTTGATGGCCAGCGGCAGTTCGCCATCGGGGATGCCGTGGCCGTCGTCCTCGACGATCAGGGAGCGGATGCCGCCGGCGATCAGCTTGAGCTGGATCTGGCCGGCGCCGGCGTCCAGCGCGTTGTCAACCAGTTCGCGCACGACGGAGGACGGGCGTTCGACGACCTCGCCGGCGGCGATCTGGGAAATCAGTTCATCGGGGAGTTCGCGGATCGCGCGGCGCGCGCCGGAGACGGCGTGGCCCTGATCGGCCGCGGAGTCCGCCATCGGGGCGAGGGTGTCATCCATGGGGCGCGATTGTAGGAGGAGCGGAAATTCGATCCGGTCCGTCCTCGCGTTTCGTCACCGGTTGTCATGGAACCGCCCGCCATAATCCGCGCCCATGGATCTGATGCACTTCCTCGTCGACTTCATCCTGCACGTCGACAAGCACCTCGCCGAGTTCGTGGCCGCCTACGGCATGTGGGTCTACGCGCTGCTGTTCCTGATCGTGTTCGTGGAGACCGGTCTGGTGGTGATGCCCTTCCTGCCGGGCGATTCGCTGCTGTTCGTGGTCGGTGCGCTGTGCGGCACCGGGATGATGAATCTGCCGCTGGCGATCACCGTCCTGCTGGTGGCCGCGATCCTGGGCGACCAGTGCAACTACACGATCGGGCGCTACTTCGGGCCCAAGGTGTTCCAGTGGGAGCAGTCCCGCTTCTTCAACAAGCGCGCCTTCGACGCCGCACATGAGTTCTACGAGAAGCACGGCGGCGTCACCATCATCCTGGCGCGCTTCATGCCGTTCATCCGCACCTTCGCGCCCTTCGTGGCCGGCGTCGCCGAGATGACCCGCAGCCGCTTCACCGCCTACAACGTCGCCGGTGGCGTCATCTGGGTGGTGGGCCTGACGCTGGCGGGCTACCTCTTCGGCAACATCCCCTTCGTCCAGACCCATCTCTCCAAGATCATCTGGGCCATGATCATCATCCCCGGCCTCATCGCCCTCTACGGTGGATGGAAGGCCTCGCGCGCGAAGTCCACCTCCGCCGCATAAGCCTTCAGCACCGACAGCGCGCAGCTCGACGCAGACCACGAGCCTGCGACGCGGACAGCGAGCCGTTCGGGGGCGGTGGGGCGTGGGGTTCTGGCCCTTGCGGCCAGGGCCCCACGCCCCAGCGACCAAGCGCTCGACCTCGGCAGGTAGGCGGTCCCCCCAAGCCCAAGCGCTCGACCTCGGCAGTTGGGCGGTCCCCCTAACCACGCTCCCGGGAAAACACCGACGCACCCCGCGCGCAAACCCAGGGGGTGAGCTTCGTCACGGGAAAGTCACGGGGCTATCCTCGCCCGCTGCCTTTCACCGCCGACAAGCCCATGCAACTCAGCACCCTCAGCAAGGCCGCCACCCTGGCCCTGAGCTTGACCGCCGCCATCGCGGCGGCCCCCACGCAGGCCCAGCAGGCCGCGACTGCTTCCGCTTCTTCCGCCGCGAGCGTCGCCGCTCCGGCGCCCGCCGTGACGATGCTGCTGCGCGAGCCCGCCGTCTCGGCGCGTCACCTGGCCTTCGTCTACGGCGGCGACCTGTGGATCGCCAACCGCGACGGCAGCCAGCCGCGCCGCCTGGCCGGTCATGCCGCGCCGGAGTTTGCGCCGCGCTTCTCGCCCGACGGGCAGTGGATCGCGTTCTCCGCCGGTTACGACGGCAACACCGATGTCTACGTGATCGCCGCCAGCGGCGGTCAGCCGCGGCGCCTGACCTGGCATCCGTCCGCGGACCAGGTGACCGGCTGGAGCGCCGATGGCAGGCGCGTGCTGTTCGCCTCCAACCGCGAGGTGCTGAACACCCGCAGCAAGCAGCTGTTCGAGGTGGCGCTGGAAGGCGGCTTCGAGCAGAAGGTGATGGAGGCTGTCGCCTATGAGGGCGTGTGGTCGCCCGACGGCACGCGCCTGGCCTACCGCCCCAACGGCGCGGCCTACTCGGGCCCGAGCGGCTGGCGCCAGAGCCGCGGCGGCACCACGCCGCCGATCTGGATCCTCGATCCCAAGGGCAAGACCTGGGAGCAGATCCCGCATGTCAACGCGACCGACAGCAATCCGATCTGGATGGGCGACGAGGTTGTCTTCATCTCCGACCGCAACGACGGCGCGGCCAACCTCTTCGCCTTCCACACCAGGACCAAGGCGCTGCGCCAGCTGACGCGGGAAACCGTCTGGGACGTGCGCAGCGCCGATGGCCGCGACGGGCGCATCGTCTACGAGGCCGGCGGGCAGCTCAAGGAGATCGGCCTCGAGGGCGGCACCGCGCGCATCCTGAGCATCGCGCTGAACGAGCCCAGCAACGAAGCCCGCGTGCAGTGGAAGGACGCGGCCCGCACCGTCACCAAGGCGGCGCTGTCGGCCACCGGCAAGCGCGCGGTGATCAGCGCTCGCGGCGAGGTCTTCACCGTGCCGGTGAAGGACGGCGTCGTGCGCAACCTGACGCAGACCTCCGGCGTGCGCGAGAAGGATGCGATCTGGAGCCCTGACGGCCAGCAGGTCGCCTACGTCTCCGACGAGCCCGGCATGCGCCACCAGGTGGTGATCCGCGACCAGCTCGGCGACCAAGCCGCCAACAAGCCCACGCGCAAGATCCTGCTGCCCGAGGTCGGCTACTACACGCTGCTGGACTGGTCGCCCGATGGCGCGCGGCTGGTGCTGCAGGACAACCACCTCAACCTCTACCAGCTGCCGCTGAGCGGCCCGCAGTCGGGCAAGCTCGCGAAGATCGACACCAGCGAGCGCCGCGCCGGCTTCGACGTCAGCTTCTCGCCCGACGGTCGCTACCTGGCCTACACGGTGGTCGGAAAGAACTTCTTCAGCCAGGTCCGCATCGCCGACTTCCAGACCGGCCAGCAGCACACCGTCACCGACGGCCTGAGCCACGCCAACCTGCCGGCGTTCTCGACCAAGGGCGACGTGCTGTTCTTCGCCGCTTCGATCAACTCCGGCCCGGCCCAGGTGGGCCTGGACATGTCGACGCAGGAGCGCTCGCTGCGCATGGGGCTGTACGCGGCGGTGCTGCGCGCCGACGGCAAGTCGCCGCTCGAGCCCAAGGCGGGCGACGAGGAAGGCAAGGACGGCAAGGGCAAGGCGGACGAGGCCAAGGACGCTGACAAGTCCGACAAGGGCGACAAGGACGCGAAGGCCGACAAGTCCGACAAGAAGGACGACGCCAAGGACGTCAAGCCCAAGGCCAAGCCGGTGCGGATCGACTTCGCCGGCCTGAAGGACCGCATCGTCGGCCTGCCGGTCGCGACGGCCCGCTATGACGACCTGGGCGTGGCCGACGATGGCGCGCTGTTCTACCTGGAGCGCAAGCAGCCGGGTGTCTCGATCGACGCCGAAGGCGGCAACGGCCGCAAGGGCGACCTGTACCGCTTCGATTTCGAGGAGAAGAAGGCCAAGCTGGTGAAGCCGCAGGTCGAGGACTACAGCCTCAGCCCCGATGGCAAGAAGCTCCTGCTGAACCTGGGCGGCGGCCGACTGGAAATCGCCGACGCTCGCGAGAAGGTCGACACCAAGAGCATCGACCTGTCGGGCCTGAAGACGCGCATCGACCCGCGCGCCGAGTGGCGCCAGATCTTCGACGAGACCTGGTGGATGGAGAAGGAGTTCTTCTACGACCCCAAGCTCCACGGCCTGGACTGGCAAGGCGTCTATCAGCGCTATGCGCCGCTGGTGGCCGGCGTGCAGCGCCGCGAGGACCTGAACGACCTGCTGGTCGAGATGATCGGCGAGCTGCAGGTGGGCCACAACCGCGTGGGCGGTGGCGACGTGGTGCAGGAGGCGCGCGTCGCGGTGGGCCTGCTGGGCGCGGACTTCAGCTTCGAGAACGGCAAGTACCGCATCAAGAAGATCTTCAAGGGTGACCGCTGGGATCCCTACCTGAAGGCGCCGCTGGCCGCGCCTGGCCTGGGCGTCAAGGAGGGCGACTACCTGCTGGCGGTCAACGGCCAGCCGGTGGACGGCACCCACAACCTGTACCAGCAGCTGGAGAACACGGTCGGCAAGCAGGTGCAGCTGACGGTGTCGGCCAACGCGAACGGGCAGGGCGCGCGGCGCGTGACGGTCGAGCCGATCTCGACCGAGAGCCGCCTGCGCCAGTGGGCCTGGATCGACCACAACCGCGAGGAAGTGGATCGCCTGAGCGGCGGCAAGATCGCCTACGTCTACATGCCGGACACGGCCGGCCCGGGCTTCCAGCACTTCAACCGGATGTTCTTCGCGCAGGTGGACAAGCCGGGCCTGATCGTCGACGACCGCCGCAATGGCGGCGGCCAGGCGGCCAACTACGTGACCGAGCTGCTGAACCGGGCCTACCTGGGCAGCTGGAAGGACCGCGATGGCCTGATCTACGACACGCCCGCGGGCGCGATCTACGGGCCCAAGGCGATGCTGATCGACCAGGACGCGGGCTCCGGCGGCGACTTCATGCCGTATGCGTTCAAGCGCACGGGGCTGGGGCCGCTGATCGGCAAGCGGACCTGGGGCGGGCTGATCGGGATCTCGGCCAATCCGAGCCTGATCGATGGCGGCTTCCTGGTCGTGCCGTTCTTCCGCTTCTTCACGCCGGAAGGCGAATGGCGCATCGAGAACGAAGGCGTCTCGCCCGACATCGATGTGGACCTGGACCCGGTGGCGGTCAATGCCGGCCGTGACGTTCAGCTCGAGGCGGCGGTCGCGAACGTGATGGAGCGCCTGAAGACATGGCAGCCGATCCAGCGCACCGTGGCGCCGCCGATGCCGACGCAGTTGGGCAAGTGAGCGTCGACCACCGCGCGCAGCTCGTCGAGTTCGCGCGCGGCAGCGGCTGGCTCATGGACGCGCTGCGCGCGGTGCGCTCGCTGGGCCTGGCGTCCTGGTGCATCGGTGCCGGCGCGGTTCGCAACCTCGTGTGGGATGCGCTGAGCGGGCATCGGCAGCCCTCGGCCCTGTCCGATGTCGATGTCGCGTTCTTCGATCCCGTGGACCTGCGTGGCGAGCGGGATGCCGAACTCCAGCGCAGTTTGTCTGAACGCCTGCCCGAGCTGCCGTGGGAAGTGACGAACCAGGCCGCAGTGCATCTCTGGTTCGAGTCGTACTTCGGCCACGCTGTGGCGCCGTTGCGCTCGCTCGAGGAAGCCGTCGGCAACTGGCCCGAATACGCGACCTCGGTGGCACTCTGGCTCGACGCAGGCGACATGATTCATGTGATCGCGCCCCACGGACTCGACGACCTCTTCAACATGGTCGTGCGCCGCAACCCGACGCGCGCCAGCGAGCAGAACTTCCGGGACAGGACCGCGGCGAAACGCTACGCCGAGCGCTGGCCCGGCGTGACGATCGTGCCGCTATAGAGCGTCGGCATGTCCCTCGGGCGGCTCGGCGTCACAACGCCCGATGTCTCGCCGCCAGCGGCGGGTTCTTCGCGAAGTAGCGCGCGATGCCGGTGGCCAGCGCCTTGACCAGGTCGTCCTGGTAGTCCGGATCGCGCAGCTTGGCTTCTTCCTCGGGGTTGGAGATGAACGCCGTCTCCACCAGGATCGACGGCACGTCCGGCGCCTTCAGCACCGCGAAGCCGGCCTGCTCCACGCTGCCCTTGTGCAGCTTGGCCAGCTTGCCGATCTGCCCCAGCACCTCGCCGCCCAGCTTCAGGCTGTCCTTGATCTGCGCCGAGGTGCTCATGTCCAGCATCGCCCGCAGCACGCCGGCATCCTTCACCGCCTTGCTGTTGACGCCGCCGATCACGTCCGCCGCGTTCTCCTTGTCCGCCATCCAGCGCGCCGCCGTCGAGCTCGCGCCGCTGGTGGACAGCGCGAAGACCGAGGCCCCGCGCGCCTTCGGCGTGATGAAGGCGTCGGCATGGATCGACACGAACAGGTCGGCCTGCACCCGCCGCGCCTTGCGCACCCGCTCGCCCAGCGGGACGAAGAAGTCCGCGTCGCGCGTCATCATCACGCGGATGCGCGGGTTGGCGTTCAGCCGGTCGCGCAGCTTCTTGCCGATCGCCAGCACCACGTCCTTCTCGCGCAGGCCCGTGGGGCCGATCGCGCCGGGGTCTTCGCCGCCATGGCCCGGATCGATCGCGATCACGATCAGGCGATCCAGCTTGGACTGGCTCATCTCCGGCGCCACCTCCTTGAGCGGCGGCGCGGGCGGCGGCGGGGTCTCGATCCGCGCGACGGCGCTGGCCGGCCGCTGCGGGGGCAGGGCGGCCGCGCTGGCGGCGCTCTCGGCGCTCGAGGCCGCCGTCTGCGGCCGGTCGATGCGGCCGATCAGCTCGCCCAGCGCGTCGTTGACCGACTGCGCCGCGGCGCTCTCGGCCGCTTCCTTCTCGCGCACCAGGTCCAGCAGCGGATCGCGCTCGCGCGTCGGATGCAGGTCCAGCACCAGGCGGTTCTTGTAAGCCGCCACCGGCTCGATGGTGAACACCTGCGGCGCCACCGCCTGCTTCAGGTCCAGCACGATGCGCACCACGCGCGGCTGGTTCTGTCCCACGCGCACGCCGGCGATGTAAGGGTCGTCCGGCTTCACCTTGCCGAGCAGCTCCTTCAGGCCGGCGTTCAGTTCCAGGCCATCGATGTCGATGACGAGCCGGTCCGGATTCGCGGCCATGAAGCTCTTGGCGGCCAGTTGGCGATCGGACTCGATGGTCACGCGCGTGTAGTCGCTCGCCGGCCAGACGCGCACCGCGACGATGGTGGCGGCGCCGGTGACGCCCGCGGCCAGCGCGGGCAGGGCCGGGAAGCTCAGCACCACCGCGCCCATGCGGCGCAGGGCCTTGCGGCGGTCGCGCGACGCGGGCGCGGTCACGGGCGTGGACGGGGCCGCCACCGCGTCGTGCGGCAGGGGGGCGGCAGGCAGGCCGGTCAGGTCTCCGTTCATGTGAGGCGTGTCGGTCTCGTTCGAATCGATGTCAATCGGGGGCGCCGTTCGTGCCCGGCGCATCGGAAGCGGCGGGCGCGGCGGACGATGAGGTCGAGGCGGCCAGTTGCCGGTCCAGCTCGGCGAGCAGCGCCTGGCCGCGCGGCGTGTGGGCCTCGGCGTGGACGTCCCGGCTGTCGTCGTCATTGACCGCGAGCACCAGCCGCAGGTCCGGGGGCGGCAGCATGCCGGCGGCCTTGGACGGCCATTCGCTGAGCTTGAGCCCCGGCGCGGCGAAGATGTCGCGGAAGCCCGCGTCCTCCCACTCGCGCGGATCGTTGAAGCGGTAGAAGTCGAAGTGGTGGGCGGGCAGGCCGCCGAGGCCGGGCGGCGTGTAGTCCTCGACCACCGCATAGCTGGGGCTCTTGATGCGGCCGGTGACGCCCAGCGCGCGCAGCAGGTGGCGCACCAGGCTGGTCTTGCCGGCCCCCAGGCCGCCGTCGAGCTCGATGCCCAGGTCCGCGATCTGCGGGCAGCGGGCCAACGCCTGCGCGAAGCGCTCGCAGGCGGCCTCGTCGGGCCAACGGAATGGGCGGGTTTCTAGAATGCTCAACAGCGATGAATTCCTTGGTCAACACCCCGCGGCCCGACGCGCCCTCCGACGCCTCCTCGAGCCCCTCCCGCGACCCCGACGCGCTGGCTGCGCTGATGGTCGAGGTCCGCGCCTGGGCGCATGAGCTCGGATTCTCACAGATTGGGGTGGCCCACGTCGATCTGAGCGATGCGGAGGCCGGCCTGCAGGCCTGGCTCGACGCCGGCTTCCATGGCGAGATGCAGTACATGGCCGCGCATGGCCTCAAGCGCGCCCGCCCGGCCGAACTGGTGCCCGGCACGATCAGCATCCTCACCGCGCGCATGGATTACCTGCCCGAGGCCATCGGCCACGAATGGCAGGCGCGGGAGTGGGCCGCGCTGGGCGACCCGGCGCGGGCGCAGGTGTCGCTCTACGCCCGCGGCCGGGACTACCACAAGGTCCTGCGCCAGCGCCTGCAGCAGCTGGCGGACCGCCTGCAGGCGCGCGTCGGCCCGATGGGGCACCGCGTGTTCACCGACTCGGCGCCGGTGCTGGAGGTGGAACTCGCCAGCCGCTCGGGCATCGGCTGGCGCGGCAAGCACACCCTGACGCTGCACCGCGACAGCGGCTCGATGTTCTTCCTCGGCGAGATCTACCTGGACCTGGCGCTGCCGCCCAGCGAGCCGGTCAGCGCGCATTGCGGCCAGTGCCGCGCCTGCCTGGATGCCTGTCCGACCGGGGCGATCATCGCCCCCTACCGGCTCGACGCGCGGCGCTGCATCAGCTACCTGACGATCGAGCAGGACGGCCCGATCCCGGTCGAGTTCCGCGCCGCGATCGGCAACCGCATCTACGGCTGCGACGACTGCCAGCTCGCCTGCCCCTGGAACAAGTTCGCGCGCAGGAACCCGCTGCCCGACTTCGAATGGCGCGAGCCGCTCGGCGACGCCTCGCTGCTGACGCTGTGGGCCTGGGACGAGGCGACCTTCCTCAAGCGCACCGAAGGCTCGGCGATCCGCCGCATCGGCCACGCGCGGTGGCGCCGCAACATCGCGGTCGCGCTGGGCAACGCGCTGCGGCAAGACCTGGCGCCGGCGCTGCGGGCAGCGATGCGGGCGGCGCTCGAGGCGGCGCGCCCCGGCGCGTCGCCGCTGCTGGCGGAGCACATCGACTGGGCCCTCGCGCAGGACCTCAGCCCTCGACCGCCTGCCTGAACGCGGCGATGAAGTCGGACACGGCTTGCGGCGAGCGCAAGCCCTGCGGCTGCACCGCGCGCACCTCGACCGGCACTTCCGGCAGCAGCGTCCGGATGTGCAGGTCGCCCGCGCTGGCCTGCGCGGTGAACGAATCGATGATGGCCGGCCCGAATCCCTGTTCGGCCATGATCATCGCGATGTGGTGGGTCTGCACGGTGATGCCGGCCCGCGGCGACAGCTCCAGCCGCGCCCATTGGTCGGCCAGCACGGCGCCCAGCGGGTCGCGCTCGTCGATGCGGATGAAGGGCTCGCGCAGCAGGTCCTGCAGCGCGACGGTCGTGCGGCGGTCGGCGCCGGTGCGGCTGCGCGGCGAGGCGCACACCAGCCGGCCGGTCGCCACCAGTTCATCGGAGAGGGCGGGGTGGGGCAGCCGCCCGTAGACGATGCCGACATCGCCCTCCTGCAGCGCCATGGCGCGGGCGATGTCGTTCGAATGCATCGTCCGCACGCTGATGGGCAGGTCGCGGTAGCGGCGGCGGAAGCGCTTGAGCGCCTCGGGCAGGGCCTTCACCGCCAGCGAAGGGACGATCAGGATGCGGAAGCCCTGGCCCTCGCCGCTGCCCAGCGCGCCGGCCATGCGCCGCACCGACTCCAGCTGCGACATCAGCGCCTGCACCTCCGGGTAGAGCGCCTGCGCTTCGCGCGTGGGCACGAGGCGGCGTCGCTGGCGTGTGAACAGCGCGTAGCCCAGCTGGAGTTCGGCCAGCTGCAGCGACTGCGTCACCGCCGGTTGTGTCACATGAAGCAGCTTCGAGGCCGCGCTGACCGATCCCGTCAGCATGACGGCGTGGAAGACCTCGATGTGCTTCAGGCGCATGACGCCGTCTCCGTGGGGAACATAAGGCCAGCTTATAGGATGAAGCGCAACCGCGATGCCCGCTGGGCGCTGAGGTTCAATATCGTTCACGGCATTGCAACCCCCGCGTCCCCGAGAAAGGAATTCCCATGAAGGTGTTCGTTTCCAGTGCAGTCGTCGCCCTGTCGCTCGTCGTGCCGATGGGCGCGTGGGCCCAGACGGGCGGCACGCTCGACAAGGTCAAGGCCTCCGGCGTCATCACGGTCGCCTACCGGGATTCCTCGATCCCGTTCTCCTACCTGGGCGCGGACGCGCAGCCGACCGGCTTCGGCTGGGAGATCTGCGGCCGGATCGTCGAGCAGGTCCGCAAGACCACCGGCCGCGCCGACCTGAAGGTGGCGACCCAGTCGGTCACCTCTCAGAACCGCATCCCGCTGCTGGCCAACGGCACGGTGGACATCGAATGCGGCTCCACCACCAACAACAGCGAGCGCGCCAAGCAGGTGAGCTTCGCGATCAACTACTTCTACACGGGCACGCGGCTGCTGGTGAAGAGCAGTTCGCCGATCAAGTCCTTCGCCGACCTGAAGGGGCGCAAGGTGGTGTCGACCACGGGCACGACCAACTTCCAGGTGATGCGCAAGCTCAACGCGGAGAAGCAACTGGGCTTCGAGTTGATCAGCGCGAAGGACCATGCGGAATCGGCGCTGCTGGTGCAGTCGGACCGCGCCGACGCATTCGCGATGGACGACATCCTGCTCTACGGCCTGCGCGCCAGCGCGATCAATCCCGCGGAGCTGGCCGTGGTCGGCGAAGCCGTCCAGGTCGAGCCCTACGCGATCATGCTGCGCAAGGACGATCCGGCCTTCAAGCAGCTGGTGGATGCGACGCTGACGCAGCTGATGAAGAGCGGCGAGTTCGAGACGCTCTACAAGAAGTGGTTCCAGTCGCCGATCCCGCCCAAGGGGATCAACCTCAATGCGCCGATGAGCCGCGAGCTGCAGGACAACCTCAAGACGCTGTCCGACAAGCCGGCGCTGTAAGACCGCGATGACGCACGACACACCGCGCCTGGCGCGCGGCGCGGGCGGAGCCTTGCCCGCCGCGCCGATGGCCGTCGAGGCGATCCGGCCCCAGACGGGCATCGTCGGCATCCTGGGCGGCATGGGCCCGCTGGCGACGGTGGACTTCATGCGCAAGATGCTCGAGGCCACGCCCGCGGCGACCGACCAGGAGCACGTGCCGGTCGTCGTCAGCAGCATCCCTCAGGTGCCGGACCGCACGGCCGCGTTCCGCGGCGAGGGCGAGTCGCCGCTCGCGGCCATGGTCGACAGCGGGCGCCGGCTGGTGGCTGCCGGCGCGGGCGTGGTGGTGGTGCCTTGCAACACGGCGCACCTCTGGTTCGATGAGATCGAACGGGCGCTGGCGCTGCCGATGCTGCACCTCGTCGACGCGGCGATCGCCGAGGCGCTGGAACGCGTGCCCGATGGCGGCAAGGTCGGCCTGCTGGCGACCGATGCGACGCTCGCGTCCGGGCTCTACCTGAACCGGGCGTCGCCGGACGGACGCCGCGTCCACTGGTTGCAGCCCACGGCGGGCGAGATGCTGGAGCTGGTGATGCCCGGCATCGCCGACGTGAAGGCCGGAGCCATGGACTCGGCGGCGCAGCGGCTGACCAGGGCCGCGCAAGCCCTGTGCGCACGCGGCGCGCGGGCGATCGTGCTGGGCTGCACCGAAATCCCCCTCGTGCTGGACGCCGCGGCGGCGGGCGCGCCAGTCATCGATGCCACCGCGGCGCTGGCGCGCCAGGCCGTGGCCTGGGCGCTGGCGCCGCAGCACAAATAGACATTCCAGTCGGTGTCTGGCATCGACGTGCGACGAGGAATCCAGGATGGTTCCCGGCGCCTCCAGTCGGGAAGATGCGCTTGCGGGCGGGATGGTCCTGCCCGAGGAGCAGATGCATGATTCTCGAATTGGGCGCCACCTGCTACGTCGCGGCCTTCGTACGAGGGGCCACGGGCCATCGCTCGTGGGGTTGGGGCGCTCTGGGCGTCCTCCTCGTCGGACTCGGCGCGTCCTTTGACGCAGGCGCGGAGGCGCGGATGTCGATGCCGCGATTCCTCGTCGACCAGTGCCTGATCGCGGTTGGCGCCGTGGTGGCTGGTCGATGGCTCGCACGGCGCGGATCGGCCCGGCGTGAGCAGTGTTCCGATCGCGATCGACCTTGAACGGACGGCTCGCCGCCACCGCGCGGCGAGCCGTACTCAGCGCGCCGCGGTCCCCAGCGCCAACCACAGCGGCAGCACGATCATCCCCAGCAGCGTGGAGACGGTCACCAGCCCCGCCACGAACGGGCCGTTGCCGCCCATGCGCACGGCCAGCACGTAGGCGCTGGAGGCCGTCGGCATCGCCGCGAAGGCGAGCAGCAGGGCTGCCTGCGGCGCGGGCAGCGCGAGCGCATGGCCGATGGCCAGCGCGATCACCGGCAGCACCAGGTGCCGGATCGCGAGCAGGGCGCTCGCCAGCCACGGCGCGTCCTTGAGCGCCCCCAGCCGCAGTCCCGCGCCGACCGCCATCAGCCCCAGCGGCAGCGCCGCCAGGCCGATCTTCTGCAGCGAGATCGCCGCCGGCTCCGGCAGGCGCAGCCCGGTGAGGTTGGCGGCCAGGCCGGCCAGCGTCGACACGATCAGCGGATTGCGCGCCAGCTCGCGCAGGTAGCCGTGCCCGCCATGCCGGGCCAGCGGATAGACCGCCGCGACATTGGCCACCGGCACGCACACCGCGACGATCATCGCGATCCACGCCACGCCCTGCGCGCCATGCAGCCGCTCGGCCAGCGCGAGCGCGACGAAGGAGTTGAAGCGGAAGGCCACCTGCGCGCCGGAAGCATGCGTTCTCGCGTCGACGCCCGGCACCCAGCGCAGCGCGAAGGCCAGCGCGATGCCGCTGAGCATCACGCCCAGCCCGCCGCCCATCAGCGCCATCGTGTCGCCCGGCGACAGGCTGCTGCGCGAGATCGAGTTGAACAGCAGCACCGGGAACAGCAGGAAGTACACCAGCTTCTCGGCCGCTTCCCAGACCGGGCGGTCCAGCGGCGTGTACCGGCACAGCACGAAGCCGGCGACGATCAGCAGGAAGTCAGGCAACAGCAGCAGCATCGGAAGACTCGAAGGGGGCGTCCGAGTGTGCCAGCGCTTTCCCGCCCCGCCGGCGAGGTCTCTACGTAGTTCCGCTAGCGCGGGCGCGCCGACGAGATACTTAAGCTGTTCCGATCCCCCAATCCTTCAGAAGACGAGGAGCTCATGAACCGTCGCTCGATCCTCCAACGCGGCCTGCTGCTGAGCACGCTGACGCTGTCCTGCGCCGCGGCGCTGGCCCAGTCCTATCCCACCAAGCCGGTCAAGCTGGTCGTCCCGTTCGCGCCGGGCGGCACCACCGACATCGTGGCGCGCGTGGTCGCGCAGCACATCGCCGGTCCGCTGGGCCAGACCATGGTCGTCGAGAACAAGGCCGGCGGCGGCGGCATCATCGGCGCCAACGACACCGCCAAGTCCGCGCCCGACGGCTACTCGCTGGGCGTGGCCACCGTGTCCACCACGGCCACCAACCCGGCGATCAATCCGAAGACACCGTACAACCCGCTGACCGACTTCACGCCGATCGTGAACCTCGCGGCCACGCCCAACGTCATCGCGGTTCATCCGTCCTTCCCCGCCAAGGACTACAAGGCCTTCATCGCCGAACTGAAGAAGAGCCCCGGCAAGTACAGCTATGCGACCTCCGGCACCGGCGGCATCGGCCACCTGCAGATGGAGCTCTACAAGAGCCTGACCGGCGTCTTCGTCACCCACATCCCGTACCGCGGCGCCGGCCCGGCCTTGAACGACACCGTCGCGGGCCAGGTGCCGATGATCTTCGACAACCTGCCGTCCGCGCTCCCGTTCATCAAGGACGGCCGCCTGGTGGCCATCGCCGTGGCCGCGCCGCAGCGCCTGGCCGTGCTGCCCAATGTGCCCACCTTCAAGGAACTGGGCCTGGAGCCGGTCAACCGCATGGCCTATTACGGCATCCTCGGCCCGAAGAACCTGCCCAAGGAGGTCGTGGCCAAGATCAACGAGGCCGCGCGCAAGACCGTCGACATGCCCGAGGTCAGGAAGCGCATCGAGGAAACCGGCTCGATCGTGATCGGCAACTCGCCGGAGCAGTTCAGCGAGCAGATCAAGGCCGAATACGCGGTCTACAAGAAGGTCGTCGAGACGCAGAAGCTCAAGCTCGACTGACCGGACCGTTCTCCGCAAAAAGGGCGCCCCGAAAAGGGCGCCCTTTTTCTTGGCCGGATTTCCGACCTGCGGATTCCCATCGCCGCCCGGGTGATTTCAGATCATGAAAAGAGTTTATCGGCATGCAAAAAGCAGTCGTGCTGCACCGCCGCAAGATTTCTCATGATGGAAGAGTCACTCTCACAATCCGGTTTCCTGTTTGCAAGTGATTGATTTGCATGGATAAAAAATTCAGTCTTATATAAGACATACGCCAACACGGCGGCGGTCAAGGCGCCTAGATTTGAGCCCATCGGTTTTCGTTTTCTCCAGCAACTTCATTCCCCACAGGAGCTCACCATGACGACCTTGACCCGCGAACAACAAATTGCCGCCCTCGAGAAGGACTGGGCCGAGAACCCCCGCTGGAAGGGCATCCAGCGCGGTTACTCCGCCGCCGACGTGGTGCGGCTGCGCGGTTCGCTGCCGATCGAGCACACGCTGGCCAAGCGCGGCGCCGAGAAGCTCTGGAACCTGGTCAACACCGAACCCTTCGTCAACTCGCTGGGCGCGCTCACCGGCAACCAGGCCATGCAGCAGGTCAAGGCCGGCCTGAAGGCGATCTACCTGTCCGGCTGGCAGGTCGCCGGCGACGCCAACAGCAATGGCGAGATGTACCCCGACCAGTCGCTGTACTCGGTGGACTCGGTGCCGAAGGTGGTCAAGCGCATCAACGCGACCTTCAAGCGCGCCGACGAGATCCAGTGGAGCGAAGGCAAGAACGACATCGACTACTTCGCTCCGATCGTGGCGGACGCGGAAGCCGGCTTCGGCGGCGTGCTGAACGCCTTCGAGCTGATGAAGGGCATGATCGACGCGGGCGCCGCGGGCGTGCACTTCGAGGACCAGCTGGCCGCCGCCAAGAAGTGCGGCCACATGGGCGGTAAGGTGCTGGTCCCGACGCGTGAAGCGGTGGCCAAGCTGGTCGCGGCGCGCCTGGCGGCCGACACCATGGGCGTGCCCACCGTGCTGCTGGCCCGCACCGACGCCGAGGCCGGCGACCTGGTGACCAGCGACATCGACGACAACGACAAGCCCTTCTGCACCGGCGAGCGCACCGTCGAAGGCTTCTTCCGCACCCGCAACGGCCTGGACCAGGCCATCAGCCGCGGCCTGGCCTACGCGCCCTACGCCGACATGATCTGGTGCGAGACCGGCAAGCCGGACCTGGCCTTCGCCAAGGCCTTCGCCGAGGCCATCCATGCGAAGTTCCCCGGCAAGCTGCTGGCCTACAACTGCTCGCCGAGCTTCAACTGGAAGAAGAACCTGGACGACGCCACCATCGCCAAGTTCCAGCGCGAACTGGGCGCGATGGGCTACAAGTTCCAGTTCATCACGCTGGCCGGCTTCCACAGCCTGAACTACTCGATGTTCAACCTGGCCTACGGTTATGCGCGCAACAACATGAGCGCCTTCGTCGAGCTGCAGGAGGCTGAATTCGCCGCCGCTGAAAAGGGCTTCACCGCGGTGAAGCATCAGCGCGAGGTCGGCACGGGTTACTTCGACGCGGTCACCACCACGATCGAGGCGCAGGCGTCGACCGCGGCGCTGAAGGGTTCCACGGAGGACGAACAGTTCTTCGATGCCAAGCACGGCTGATCGCCGCGCGGCGGCCCCGCTCACGCGGGGTCGATGAACCGGAAGAGGGGCTGCGGGGAGCAGCCCCTTTTTTCATGACGCCATGGCGCGGGCTCAGCGCGTCGTGGCCTCGGAATGCAGGGCCGCGGGCGCACGCAGCCGCCATTCCTGGATCAGTTCGACGACCGCATCCGGGTCCGCCGGCTTGACCAGGTGCACATCGAAACCCGCTTCGTGCGCGCGCCGACGGTCGTCCTGCTGGCCGTACCCCGTCAGTGCGATCAGCAGGCAGCGATCGCCGCCGGGCAGGGTGCGCAGCCGGCGGGCCACCTCGTAGCCATCCAGGCCGGGCAGGCCGATGTCCAGCAGCACCACGTCGGGCGCGCTGGCCGCGGCCAGGTCCAGCGCGCGGGCGCCGTCCAGCTCCACCTGCGTGTCGAAGCCGGCCAGCTCGAGGAACACCGCCATCGAATCGGCCGCGTCGCGGTTGTCGTCGACGACCAGCACATGGCAGGGCTCGTCATCCTGCTGCGGCTGCGGCGCGGACGTGCCGCGACCGGCCCCCGCGCCGCCGGTCGGGGCGGTGCTGGTCGCAGCCGCGGGCTCCGGCGGCACCGCGTCCATCGCCTCGTCTGCCAGCACGGCGGGCAGGCGCACCACGAACTCGGAGCCGTGGCCGGGGCCGTCGCTGTGCGCCTCGACCTCGCCGTGATGCAGCTGCACCAGGCGCTGCACCAGCGTCAGCCCGACGCCCAGGCCGCCCTGGTTGCGATCCAGGCCGCGCGGGCCCTGCTCGAAGAGGTCGAAGACGTGCGGCAGCAGCGAGGCGGCGATGCCGCGGCCGTTGTCGCGCACGGTCAGCGTGAAGCCCGGCGCGCGCGACGCCGCGGCGCCGCCATCGCCATGGCCATCGGCCGGCTCGTCGCGCGCCAGCGTCAACTCGATGCGGCCTTCGGGGCCGGTGTACTTGCTGGCGTTGTGCAGCAGGTTGGTGATGACCTGGATCAGCCGCGCGGCATCGCCGCGGACCCGCGCCGGCCGGTCGGGCAACTGCAGGCGCAGTTCCTGGCGCTGCAGGTCCACCAGCGACTGCACCGCCTCCAGGCTCTGCCGCACGACATCGCGCAGGTCCAGTGTCTCGGTCTTGAGCACGATCTTCCCCTGGCTGATGCGGGCGACGTCCAGCAGCTCGTCGACCAGGCGCGTCAGGTGGCGCGCCTGACGGTCGGTCACCGCGAGCGCCTGGGCGAGCCGGGCGTCGCGATCGGCGCGCGCGGCGGCCTCCTCGCCCGCTTGCGGCACCACCAGCGCGCGCATCACCTCGATCGCGCTGCGGATCGGCGCGAGCGGATTGCGCAGCTCGTGGGACAGCATCGCGAGGAATTCGTCCTTGCGGCGGCTGGCCTCGAGCAGCCCGGCCTCGGCCTGCCGGCGCTCGACGATCTCGGCCTGCAGCGCGCCATACAGGCGCGCGTTCTCGAAGGCGATCGCCGCCCGTCCGGCCAGTTCCTCCAGCGTCGGCCAGTCGGGCGGCTGGTGCGGCTCGACCAGCAGCAGCCCGCCGAGCGCGCGCTCGCCCGCCACGAGCGGCAGCACGACGCCGCTGGCCGTGTCGCGGCGCAGCAGCGCGCGCGGCGGCGGCTCGTCGTCCTCGGGCAGCACCGACGGCGCGAAGGCGGGCAGCGCCGCGGGCAGGGCGGCCGCCGCGGCACCGGACCCGCCGGGCTGCAGCGCCGGCACCATCTGCTCGAGCGCGTTGCGCGTTGCGTTGTAGAGGACCTCGGAGAGCATCTGCTCGCGGCCCTCGGTGAACAGCGCCGGCTCGCCGGCCGCGATCGGCGCGTCGCAGCGCAGCACGCGCTCGTGGCCATGGCCGGCGTCGCGCAGCCAGAGCAGCGCGCGCGGCGCGAAGCGCGGCACCAGCAGCGCGAGCAGGCGCCGCATCGCGACCTCGGCGTCCAGCGAGTCGGCCAGCTCGCGCCCGGCCTGCGCCAGGAAGATCGAGCGCCGCGTGTTCTCCTCGGCGGCGCGCTGCGCCGCTTCGGCGCGCGCGATCGCGATGCGCTCCAGCGCCTGCTGTCGCAGGCGCTGCTGCATGATGAACAGGTCGACGAAGACCCGCACCTTGCTGCGCAGCACGTCGGGAATGACGGGCGAGAGGATGTAGTCGACCGCACCCAGCGAGTAGCCCTGCGCGGTCTGCAGCTCGTCGGCGTAGGCGGTGACGAAGATGATGGGCGTGTGCGCCGAGCGCCGGTAGCCGCGGATCAGCCGCGCCGTCTCCAGGCCGTCGATGCCCGGCATGTTCACGTCCATCAGGATCACCGCGAACTGCTGGCGCAGCACCTCGCGCAGCGCCTCGCTGCCCGAGCGCGCGATCACCAGGTGCTGGTCGAGGTCGGCCAGGATGGTCTCGAAGACCAGCAGCTTCTCGGGCAGGTCGTCGACGATCAGGATGCTGGCGCGCTCCGCCGCGTCGGGCGTCGCGTAGCCGTCGAAGAGGGCGCTCAGCGGCATAGCCAGCCCCGCAGCACCGTCAGCATGTTGGCGGGGTCGACGGGCTTGGAGAGGTAGTCCCAGGCGCCGGCCTCGATGCACTTCTGGCGGTCGCCCTTCATCGCCTTGGCGGTGACCGCCACCATCGGCAGCTCGCGGCCGCGCGGCAGGCGGCGGATCTGCTGCATGGTCTCCAGGCCATCCATCTCCGGCATCATGATGTCCATCAGCACGATGTCGATCGACGGATCCTCCTGCACCAGGCGGATCGCCTCGCGGCCGTTGTCGGCCGAGACGATCACCATGCCGTGGCTGTCCAGCACGGTCGCGAGCGCGAAGATGTTGCGCATGTCGTCATCGACGATCAGCGCCTTCTTGCCGGCCAGCGGGCAACGCGCCTCCTGCGCGTCGCGCAGCGCCTGGCCCTCGCGGTCGCCCATGTCGGCCGCCGCGCGGTGCAGCGCCATCGCCAGGGCCGCGAGCGCCGCATCGGTGCTGGCGGCGGTGCGCACCGCCAGGCCATGCGGCCGCGACCATCGTCGCGCCACGCCCGGCTCGTCGGACGCTTCGGCGCCGGCGGGCGGCTCGGCGTTCAGCGCCACCACCGGCAGCGGCAGCGTGCCGGGCCGGCGCTCCAGCGCATCCAGCACGTCCTGCGGCCCGAAGGGGCAGTTGGCCGCGTCGACCAGCAGCGCGTCGACGCCGGGCAGCAGCTCGCGCGCCTCCTCGGCCGAGCGGACGAAGATCGTCTCGACGTCATGCGCCAGCGGCGCCAGCAGCGCGATCCGCTCCGGCCCGTCGGGCATCGCGACGGCGAGCCGGCGCTGCGGCCGGTCCAGGTAGCGCTGCAGCTCGCGCAGCGCCACGTCCACGTCGTCGCGCGACTGCAGCGGCTTGGACAGGAAGCCGAGCGCGCCGGCCTGCAGCGCGCGGTCGCGCGCGTCGTCGGTGGAGACGACGCAGACCGGCAGGTGCCGGGTGTCGGGATCGGACTTGAGCCGGTCCAGCACCCGCCAGCCCTGCATGTCGGGCAGGAAGATGTCCAGCGAGATCAGGCTGGGCCGGAACTCCTGCGCCATCGCCAGCGCACCGGCGCCGGTGGTGGCCACCAGCCCCTTCATGCCGCCCTGGCGCGCCGCCTCCAGCAGCACGTCGGCGAAGGCGAGGTCGTTCTCGACGATCAGCAGCACCCGGTCGCCGCTGGCGATGTCCTCGCGATCGTCCTTGGCGACATTGGCGAAGACGATGCTGTCCGGCGGTGCGTCCATCTGCGGGCGCTGCGGCTCCAGCGGCGGCGGTTCGGCGGCGTCGGACGGGGCCGGACGGGCTCGCCCGGCCGGCGCGCGGCGTGCCGCGGCGCGCTGCACCGCGGCCTCGGCCAGCTCGGCCGCGGTGATCGCCGCGCGCGAGCGCGGCGCGTCGTCGGCGCCCGCCGTCGCGGCGTCCGCTTTCGCCGCATCGGCTGCAGGGGACGTGTCCACCACGTCGACGGCATCGACCACCGGCTTCGCGCCGGCCGGGCGCGGACGGGCGGTGCGCGCCGGCGTGTAGTGCTGCGGCAGGTAGAGCGTGAAGGTCGATCCGCGGCCCGGCGCGCTCACCAGCTTGATCTCGCCGCCCAGCAGCCGCGCGAGTTCACGGCTGATCGCCAGGCCCAGGCCGGTGCCGCCGTACTTGCGCGAGGTCGAGCCGTCGGCCTGCTGGAAGGCCTCGAAGATGATCTGCTGCTTGTCGGCCGAGATGCCGATGCCGGTGTCCGCCACCGAGAACGCGATCACCTGGCCCGCGTGGTTGAGCACCTCGTTGTCCGCCGACCAGCCGTCGGCGGCCGCGGTGACGGCGAAGGTGACCTGGCCCTGGTGGGTGAACTTGAAGGCGTTGGACAGCAGGTTCTTGATGATCTGCTGCAGCCGCTTGACGTCGGTGACCAGCGACTTGGGCAGCGGCGGCTCCATCTCGACGCTGAAGCCCACGTGCTTGGACTCGGCGAAGTGGCGGAAGCTGCGTTCCACCGAGCGCTGCAGTTCGTCCAGGCGCAGCTCGCTGACGTCCACGGCCACGGTGCCGGACTCGATCTTGGACAGGTCCAGGATGTCGTTGATCAGCATCAGCAGGTCGTTGCCCGACGCATGGATGGTCTTGGAGAACTCCACCTGCTTGAGCGTCAGGTTGCCCTCGCTGTTCTTGCAGAGCTGGTCGGACAGGATCAGCAGCGAGTTCAGCGGCGTGCGCAGCTCGTGCGACATGTTGGCCAGGAATTCCGACTTGTACTTGGAGGTCAGCGCCAGCTGCTCGGCCTTTTCCTCCAGCGCCTGCCGGGCCTGCTCGACCTCGGCGTTCTTGCGCTCCACCTCCTGGTTCTGGTGGGCCAGCAGCTGCGCCTTCTCCTGCAGCTCGCCGTTGGTCTGCTGCAGTTCCTGCTGCCGGCGCTGCAGCTCTTCGGCCAGCGACTGCGACTGGATCAGCAGGTCCTCGGTCCGGGTGCTGGCCTCGATCGTGTTGATCACGATGCCGATGGATTCGGTGAGCTGGTCCAGGAAGGCCTGGTGGGTCGGGTTGAAGCGCTCCAGCGAGGCCAGCTCCAGCACGCCGCGCACGCGGCCCTCGAAGATCACGGGCAGCACCAGCACTTCCATCGCCGCCGTCTCGCTCAGACCGGAGGCGACGCGGAAGGCGCCGCTGGGCACGTTGGCCAGGAGGATCTTCTCCTGGTCCAGCGCGCACTGGCCGACCAGGCCCTGGCCGAGCGCGAGCTCCTTGCCATGCGTGGCCAGGCCGCCCGAGGCATAGCTGGCGATCAGCTTCAGGCGCGGCATCTCGCCGCGCATGTTGAGCACGTAGAACTCGGCCTGCTGCACGCCGACCACCGGCGCCAGCTCGCTGAGGATCAACTGGCCGACGGTCACCAGGTCCTTCTGGCCCTGCAGCATGCGGCTGAACTTGGCCAGGTTGGTCTTGAGCCAGTCCTGCTCGGTGTTCTTCTGGGTCGTGTCCTTGAGGTTGACGATCATCTCGTTGATCGTGTCCTTCAGCGCCGCGACCTCGCCCTGCGTCTCGACGGTGATGGAGCGCGTCAGGTCGCCCTGCGTCACGGCGGTGGCGACCTCTGCGATCGCGCGCACCTGGGTGGTCAGGTTGGCGGCGAGCTCGTTGACGTTCTCCGTCAGGCCCTTCCAGGTGCCCGACGCGCCCGGCACCTTGGCCTGGCCGCCGAGCTTGCCCTCGACACCCACCTCGCGCGCCACGGTGGTCACCTGGTCCGCGAAGATGGCCAGCGTGTCCGTCATCGAGTTGATGGTGTCGGCCAGCGCGGCGATCTCGCCCTTGGCCTCCACGGTCAGCTTCTGCGCCAGGTCGCCGTTGGCCACGGCGGTCACGACCTTGGCGATGCCGCGCACCTGGCCGGTCAGGTTGCCGGCCATGAAGTTCACGTTGTCGGTCAGGTCCTTCCAGGTCCCCGAGACGCCGCGCACCGTGGCCTGGCCGCCCAGCCGGCCCTCGGTGCCGACCTCGCGCGCGACGCGGGTCACTTCCGCGGCGAAGGACGAGAGCTGGTCCACCATCGTGTTGATCGTGGTCTTGAGCTCGAGGATCTCGCCGAGCACGTCGACGGTGATCTTCTTGGAGAGGTCGCCCGCGGCCACGGCCTTGGTCACGTCGGCGATGTTGCGCACCTGCGAGGTCAGGTTGGACGCCATCGAGTTGACCGAGTCGGTCAGGTCCTTCCACGTCCCGGCCACGCCCTGCACGTCGGCCTGGCCGCCGAGCTTGCCCTCGGTGCCGACCTCGCGCGCGACGCGGGTCACTTCCGCGGCGAAGGAGCGCAGCTGGTCCACCATCGTATTGACGGTGTTCTTGAGCTCCAGGATCTCGCCCTTGACGTCGACGGTGATCTTCTTGGACAGGTCGCCGGCGGCCACGGCGGTGGTCACCTCGGCGATGTTGCGCACCTGGGAGGTCAGGTTGCCGGCCATGAAGTTCACCGACTCGGTCAGGTCCTTCCACGTCCCGGCCACGCCCTGCACGTCAGCCTGGCCGCCGAGCTTGCCCTCGGTGCCGACCTCGCGCGCGACGCGGGTCACTTCGGCGGCGAAGGAGCGCAACTGGTCCACCATCGTGTTGACGGTGTTCTTGAGCTCCAGGATCTCGCCCTTGACGTCGACGGTGATCTTCTTGGACAGGTCACCGGCGGCCACGGCCTTGGTCACGTCGGCGATGTTGCGCACCTGCGAGGTCAGGTTGCCGGCCATCGAGTTGACCGAGTCGGTCAGGTCCTTCCAGGTGCCGGACACGCCCTCGACCCGCGCCTGGCCGCCGAGCGAGCCCTCGGTGCCGACCTCGCGGGCCACGCGCGTCACTTCGGACGCGAACGAGCGCAGCTGGTCGACCATCGTGTTGATGGTGTTCTTGAGCGTCAGGAACTCGCCCTTGACGTCGACCTCGATCTTCTTGGAGAGGTCGCCCTGCGCGACGGCGGTGGTCACGTCGGCGATGTTGCGGACCTGGTCGGTGAGGTTGCCGGCCATGGAGTTGACCGAGTCGGTCAGGTCCTTCCAGGTGCCTGCCACGCCCTTGACCTTGGCCTGGCCGCCGAGCTTGCCCTCGGTGCCGACCTCGCGCGCGACGCGGGTCACCTCGGCGGAGAAGTCGCCGAGCTGCTCGACCATGCGGTTGATGGTCTTGGCGGTATGCAGGAACTCGCCCTGCAGCGGGCGGTTGTCGACCTCCAGCGCCATGGACTTGGTGAGGTCGCCCTCGGCGACGGCGCCGATGACGCGGGCGGCTTCGCTGGTGGGGTGGACGAGGTCGTCGATCAGCGCGTTGATGCAGTCGATCTGCTGACCCCAGAAGCCCCGCATCTCCGGCAGGGCGGCGCGCTGCTTGAGCCGGCCTTCCTTGCCGACGACCTGCCGCAGGCGGGAGAGCTCCGCGGCCATCGACGCGTTCTGCTCGACCACCTCGTTGAAGGCATCGGCGAGCTTGCCGGCGACGCCGGTCCAGTGGAACGGCAACCGGACGTCGGGGTCGCCACGCCGCAGCGCGTGGAGCGCAAGCAGCATCGCATTCAGGTGTTCGGCCGGGACCACGGCCACCCCTTCTTCCAAGACGCTCATGGTCATCTCCCGGCCGTCTCGACGCGGCTCAACCGGTGGACTTTAGCCGGGCGTACACCCCCATGGGGGCTGGGTTTAGGAGTGTTGGCGCGAGGGGGTACGGGCACGCGGCTTGCCCTCATCGGTCATCGACGGACGGCTTTGGCCGGACGCGCTTTGTCGCGCGGGTAGGGCTGTTGCGTCGTGTTGCACTCTGGGAGAACACCTCGATGTCCGAACCATCGCCTCATGCGCTGCGGGTGCTCGTCATTGACGACGACCCGGAGGGAGCGCGCAGCCTCAGCGAGTTGTTCCGCTGCTACGGCTGCGCGACGGCGGTGGCCTACAGCGGCCGGGTCGGCCTGCGGCTGCTCAAGCTGTTCAAGCCGGAGCTGGTGTTCGTCGACTTCGACATGCCCGACATGAATGGCCTGGAGGTGGTGTCCGAAGCCAAGCTCATCGACGCCGAGGCCGGCCGCCACGTGATGTACGTCTGCCTGACCGGCGGCGGCCCCGAGATCACCGATGAGAGCGCCGGCGCGGCGGGCTTCAACCGCTTGCTCTACAAGCCGCTGAAGGTGACCGACCTGCTGGCGGTATTGCTGACCGCCCGGCCCGGCAATTTCGTCGCCGGCAGCAGCGCGCCGGCGATCCGGCCGGCGCGTCCGGCGTACGGGGATCGCACGTCCAGGCATTGAGTGGGCCGGAAGCGACATGGCCCGCGTCGCTCGCGCCGCCCGGCAGGCCCAGTGGGCGCAGCTCGCCGAGCAGGCGAAGGCGTGCCAGGCCTGCCCCTTGTGGCAGGGCGCGACGCAGACGGTATTTGGCGAAGGACCGGTCGTGGCGCGGCTGATGCTCGTCGGCGAGCAGCCCGGCGATCGCGAGGATCTGCAGGGGCATCCCTTCGTCGGCCCGGCGGGGCGTCTGCTTGATGAGGCGCTCGCGCAGCTGGGCTGGCCGCGCGACCAGCTCTATCTGACCAACGCGGTCAAGCACTTCAAGTACGAACTGCGCGGCAAGCGGCGGATGCACAAGTCGCCGGCGCAGCGCGAGGTGCAGGCCTGCGCGCCGTGGCTGGAGCAGGAGATCGCCACGGTGGACCCGGGCGCGATCGTGGCGCTGGGCGCGACGGCGGCGCGCGCGGTGCTGGGGCATGCGGTGCCGGTGCTGGCCAATCGCGGCCAATGGCTCGCGCGCGAGGATGGCCGGCGCGTGCTGATCACGCTGCACCCGTCGGCGCTGCTGCGCGACCGCGGGCCGGATCGTGACGCGGCGATCGCCGCGTGGATCGAGGACCTGCGTCGCGCCGGGGAACTGCCAAAGCGTGGCGGGGCTCCGCCCAACGCGTGAGGACCGTTGGCAATCAATTGCTTGCCAAAAGCAAATACATGGCGCAGCATGCGCGCCATGACCGACAGTGACCGTATCGAAGCCGTCCGCCGCTTCAACCGCTTCTACACGCGCCGCATCGGCGTGCTCGACGAAGGCCTGCTGGATTCCGAGTTCAGCCTCACCGAGTGCCGCATCCTCTGGGAGCTGGCGCATCTGGACGCCGGAACCGGGATGACCGCGACCGAACTGGGGCGGCTGCTGAACCTGGACGCCGGCTACCTCAGCCGCTTGCTGCGCCATCTGAAGGAGCGCGACCTGGTGCGCGCGTCGCGCAGCGAGGCGGACGCCCGGCAGTCGCTGCTGACGCTGAGCCCGGCCGGCCGCAAGGCCTTCAAGCCGCTGGATCGCCGCTCGCGCGAGCAGGTGGGCGAGCTGCTGGGCCAGCTCGGCGAGGCCCAGCAGGTGGAGCTGCTGCAGGCGCTGCGGCGCGTGCAGTCGCTGCTCGAGGAGCCGGGCGCGAAGCCGGCGACGGGCGGCTTCCTGCTGCGTCCGCACCGGCCCGGCGACATGGGCTGGATCGTCGCGCGGCATGGCGCGCTCTATGCGCGCGAGTACCAGTTCGACCTGAGCTTCGAGGCGCTGGTGGCGCGCATCGCCGCCGACTTCCTCGAGCGCTTCGACCCGCGTCGCGAGGCCTGCTGGATCGCCGAGCGCGACGGCACCAACATCGGCAGCGTCGCGCTGGTGCAGGCCCGCGACGAGGCGACCGGCGCGCCGATCGACGGCGTGGCGCAGCTGCGACTGCTGCTGGTGGAGCCCTCGGCGCGCGGACTCGGATTGGGTGATCGCCTCGTCGCCGAGTGCCACCGCTTCGCCCGCGAGGCCGGTTACCGGCAGGTGCGCCTGTGGACCAACAGCCAGCTCGATGCCGCCAAGCACATCTATCGCAAGGCGGGCTACCAACTGGTCGCGAGCGAGCCCTTCCAGGGATTCGGCCTGGATCTCGTCGGCGAGACCTGGGAACTGACGCTGGGCTGATCCGCGAGCACCTGGTCCGCCGCGCCCAGCGTTGCCGTGCTCGCCAGGCTCAAGAGCTGAGTAGCTCAGTAGCTCAGCTGCAGGCTCAGCGTCCAGGTGCGGCCCAGCGCCGGCGAGACCACGTTGGCGTTGATGGCGCCGTCGAAGTAGTCCTTGTCGAGCAGGTTCTTCAAGCCCGCATTGACGCGCCAGGTCGGGCCGGCGTAGCCGACGCTGGCATCGACGACCGCGTAGCCGGGCAGCGCGAAGGGCAGGTTGCCGCGTTGGCGGCTCACCGCGCGGCCACCCAGGCCCAGCGTCCAGTTCGGCAGCGCCGCCGGCTTGTAGAGCGCCCACAGCGTGGCGGCATGCAGCGGCTGCAGGTTGATCGGCTTGCCGAGGATCGCGGCGTTGTTGTCGCGCGTGACCCGCGCGTCGGTGTAGGCGTAGCCGGCGGTCAGGCTCAGTCCGTCCTTGAGCCGGGCGCCCACCTCGAGTTCAACGCCGCGCGACTGCTGCTCGCCGGTCTGCACGCTGAAGCCGGTGTTGACGGGATCCGAGGTCGTGACGTTGCGCCGCTTGAGGTCGAACACCGCCAGCGAGCCGGTCAGGCGACCGTCCGCCGATTCATGCTTGAGCCCCCATTCGTACTGCTTGCCGGTCTCGGGCACGAAGCCCCGGCCGTCGAAGTCCTGGCCGCTGACCGGCAGGAAGGACTCGGACCAGCTGACGTAGGTGGACCAGCCGGGCAGGAACTCCTTGACCAGGCCGGCGCTGCCCACGGTGGCCGCGTCGGTCTTCAGCGACTGCGTGTTGCGGACGCGGTCCTCGAGCCGCTCGCGCGAATGGTCGCGGCGCAGGCCCACCAGCGCGGTCCAGCCGGCGCCGAACTTCATCTGGTCCTGCAGGTAGAGGCCCGCCACCGTCAGCGTCGACGGCGCGAAGGCGGTCAGGTTGGCGGGGCAGGTGGCCGGCATGCCGTACTGCGGATTGAACAGGTCCAGCGGCGCGATCGTGCAGGCGCGCGAGCCCTGGCGGCTGTGGCCGCGGCGCGCGTCCAGGCCGACGACCAGCTGGTGCGCGACCGGTCCGGTGTCCGCCCGGTAGAGCAGCGAGGTGTCGGTGGCGAGGATGTCGTAGTCCAGGTACTGCCGCGTCGCCGAGCGATTCTGCAGACGGCGATTGGCTTGCAGCGCCTGCAGCGCGACGAAGTTGCCGGTGCCCGATTCCTCCTCGTAGCGCACGCCCTGGCGCAGCGTCAGCGCCGGATCGAAGCGGTGCTCCAGGCTGTAGCCCAGGGTCTTCTGCTCGACGTCGTAGCCGCCGAAGGCGGTATCGCCGGTGAACATCCGGCGGTCCACCGTGCCGTTGGGATTGGGCAGCAGCGTGCCGTAGGGCGTCGTGCCCTGCTGGCGGATCCACTGGCTGTGCGAGTAGCTGCTGAAGATCACGACCTCGGTGTCGCGGCCGAAGTCGATCGACAGCGACGGCGAGACCCAGCGGTCCTTGCGCCAGACCTGGTCGGTGGCGTCGTCGCCGTCGGAGGTCTGCGCGGTGATGCGCAGCGCGGTGCGGCCGTTGGCGGAGAGCGGCTCGTTGATGTCGGCGGACAGCGTGCGGCTGTTGAAGCTGCCGATGTCGACGCCGCCATCGAGGCGGCGTACCGTCTCGGGCCGCTTGCTGACCGCATTGACCAGGCCGCCGGGCTGGACCTGGCCGTAGAGGATCGAGGACGCGCCCTTGAGCACCTCGAAGCGCTCGTAGGCGTAGCTGGTCAGCCGTGTCCACATGCCGGGGCTCTGCACCAGGCCGTCGATCAGGATGGACTCGGTGGAGCGGAAGCCGCGGATGTTGATGTCGTCGAAGCCGCGACGGCCGAAGTTCACCGGGCTCACGCCGGGCACCGTCTGCAGCGCCTGCTGCAGGTTGGTGATCTGGCGCGAGTCCATCACCTCGCGGGTCACGACGCTCATCGAGCGCGGCGTCTCCAACAGGCGCATCTCGGCCTTGCCGGCGGTGATGCCCTGCGTCGGCGCGAAGCCGGTGTCGCGCTGGACGCTGCCGTAGATCACGACCGAGTCCATGCGGCGCGGCTCGGCCTCCGAGGCGGCATCGGCAGGCGCGGCCGGCGCGGCGGTGCCGCCGGGTGCCACAGGGCCGCCGGACTGGGACGCGGACGCCGACGGCGTCTGGGCAAGGGTGATGGGGCCGTGCACGCTCAGCGCGATGAACACGGCGATAGCGACGGGATGCTGGGCGGGCGCGCACGGGCGCGGCAGAGTGGAACGACGATGGAGACGGAAGGACATGGACGTCGACGGCAACGGGACGCCGGCGCGATACACGCGCGGCGCACGAGGTGGAGGGATCCGCGTTGCATGGCGTCAGCGAGCAAGACACGGCAGATCAGCCGGCCCCGCGAGGACGGGACCGGCGGCGGCATCGAGGCCGCGATCGAGGCGTTGGCTGGCTGTGCGGATGGCCGCGTCGTGGACGGGCTTGGCTGGCTCGCGCTCCGCGTCGGTGGCGGAGGGCGCTGGCGGCGGGTGGGGCGGGGTAGCGCCCCGAGACCGCGAGCGGGGCGGAGTGTACCGAGTTTGTTTCGCGCGCCGAGGAAGCACGGCGACACCGCGGGGGCGATCGGCGTCCCGTCGCTGCGCCTCAGGAGGCTGCCTGCGCGCCCGGTCGCCCCGCCTCGACGACGAAGCGCGCCGCGGTCGACACGGGGCTCTTCGCGTCCCACGGCGACGCCACGCTGCGCAGCTCGACATCGAGCCGGTCCGCCCTCAGCTCGAAACGCATGTAGCCGCGCTGGTCGCTGCGGCCGTAGCGCAGGTGCGGATTGAAGGGCAGGGCCTTGTCCAGCTGCGACTGCTCCGCGCCGTGGCTGGAGATCGAGGTGCCGCAGAACTCGCTGGCCAGCACCGGCGCCCGCTCGTCGTCCCAGTCCAGCTTCAGGTCGGCCACGTAGTTGGCGTGGACGTCGCCGCCCAGCACCACTGTGTTGGGCACGCGCCGGGCCTGGAGGTCGCGCAGCAGGCGCTCGCGCGCGAAGGGATAACCGTCCCAGCCGTCGGTCCAGTAGCGCCCCGGCCCCTGCGCCGGATCCTGCCGGTTGAAGCGCGCCATCAGGGTCTGCTGCGCCAGCAGGTTCCACGGCCGCGTGGCGTCCCAGCTGTCGCGCAGCCATTGCTCCTGCGGCGCGCCCAGCAGCGTGCGGCGCGTGTCCAGGAGCTCGGGACAGTCCTTCACGTTCACGGTGTTGGAGCCGCCGCGGCCGGGCTTGGGGCAGGCCTGCGGATCGCGCCAGGAGCGATCGTCGAGGGTGATCAGCCGCGCCAGTCGGCCCCAGTCGACGCGGTGGCTGAGCGCGATGTCCACGCCCTTGGGCCGCATCGATGCCGGGAAGGGCTGGTGCTCCCAGTACGCCTGCGCCGCGGCGACGCGACGTTGATGGAAGTCCGGCGCCAGGTCCTGCGACACGTCGCCGGCCCAGTCGTTCTGCACCTCGTGGTCGTCCCAGGTCAGGATCCAGGGCGCGTTCGCATGCATCGCCTGCAGCTGCGGGTCGCGCTTGTACTGGGCGTAGCGGTCGCGGTAGTCGGCCAGGCTGCGGCACTGCGGCCCATGGTGGCGCCGCGGCACGCGGGCATCGTGCGGCGTGGCGTATTCATAGATGTAGTCGCCCAGGAACAGCACCAGGTCGAGGTCCTGCCTCGCCATGTCGCCCCAGGCCGCGTACTCGCCGTGGTCGAAACGCTGGCAGGACGCGATGGCGAAGCGCAGGGCCGCCGGCATCGCGTCGGCCGCCGGCGCGGTGCGGGTGCGGCCAGCCGGGCTCTGCTGCCCCAGGGCGCGAAACCGATACCAGTACCGGCGGTCCGGGCGCAGGCCGGCGGGCTCCGCATGCACGCTGTGGGCGGTGCAGGGCTCGGCGTGCTCGATGCCGCGCGCGACCACGGTCCGGAAGGCCTCGTCCTGCGCCAGCTCCCAGTGCACCGGCACCGTCGCCGGCAGGGCCTCGCCGAGGAGCCGCGTCCACAGCACCACGCGGTCGGCGCGCGGACTGCCGGAGGCGACGCCGAGCGCGAACAGCGGCTCGGCGGCCGCATCGGCGTGTCGCAGCAGCGCCGGCGCGCAGCCGGCGACGAGGACGGCCTGCAGCAGGCCGCGGCGGGAGAGCGATCCAGGGCAAGTCATGGCCCCGAGCGTAATCCGGGACGCTGACAGCGCGACGAGGCCATGACGCCACAGCGGCGCGATGACACGGCGGCGCGGCGCACGGCCGCGCGGGCGCCCGGTACGATCCAGCCTCATCGCTCCCGCCCACCGCCGCGCATGACCACCCAGCTCATCCTCTTCCGCCTCGCCATCCAGAGCAGCTACGTCGCCAACTCCGAGGAGCCGGCGACCGAGGACGCCTTCGACACCATCCAGTTCTTCGCGTCCAACGGCGCCGCGTGGCGGATCAAGACCTATGCCACCGACCAGGACGTGCATGTCTGGTCGCTCGACGGCGGCGAGCTCGGCGACCTGGTCGAGCTGGCGGTCAGCAACACCGAGGCCAACTACGGCGACGTGCTGGAGGAGGGCTACATCATCGACTCCGAGACCGGCCTGGACGGCGTGCGAGAGCAGCTCGAGGCGCGCGTCCTGCCGCCGCATCTGAACGAGACCTCGGTCGGCGCGGTGTTCTGGACGCCGCCGGGCTCCAGCTACAAGTCCAGGAGCCGGCCCGGCAACTGAGCGCCGGCCCGCGCGCTTGCGCATGGTCGAGCGGCGGTCCAGCTCGTCATCACCGGCTGCCGGCGCGGTTCTCCGCCCGGATCGCCAGCCCCTGCAGCGTGAAGCCGACCGCGAACACCAGCAGCCAGCCCAGCAGCGCGGCCTTCACCACCGGATCGTCCGGACCGGTGGCCAGCGGATGCGCGACCGGCAGCCGGGTCAGCGTCTCGTTGATGCCGGGCACCAGGAGCAGGAAGAAGCTGAACGAGAGGCCGAAGGTCTGCGCATAGGGCCTCAGCCGGCCGAGGGCGCCCAGCCGCGGCGCGACCCAGGCGCCGCCGAACGCCGCCAGCAGGGCCAGCACGCCCAGCACGTGACCGGGATTGATGCCGGTGACACTCGACAGCCCGAAGGCGGTGAACACCGACAGCGTCAGTCCGGCGAGATAGACCTGGCCGGAGCGCGTGGACGGCTCGATGCGACGCCAGCGCGCGAAGCCGTGCAGGCCCGCGACGAGCGGGATCAGGCTGATCAGGGTGTGCGCGATGCCGAGCGATGAAAGCGGGTGGGGCATGGGGACCTCGTTGAAGCAGGTGATGAAAGTACGATCTACTAGTTGGTAGATTGATGGCGCGAAAGAAGGGCGGCCGAAGCCGCCCGCGGTGCAGCGCCCGTCAGGCGGGCTGGGTCAGCTTGAGGATCGCCGGCTGCACGATGGCGGCGAAGGACTTGGGGTCGTCCAGCGCGCGCGCCACCAGCATCGCGCCATGCACGACCGCCATGAACGAGCGCGCCGAGATCGCGGGGCTGTTGAGCAGGTGGAACTGGCCGGCCCCGACGCCGCGCTTGAGCACCGACGCAAGCCAGGCGTTCAGGTCGTGGAAATGGGCCCGCACCTCGGCGGCCACTTCCTCGGGGATGGTCGGCATCTCGGTGGCCAGCATGGCGCAGATGCAGAAGGGATGCTCGCCGCTGCGGATGCAGCCGGCCCAGTAGTCCGCATAGGCGTTGAGCTCGGACAGCGGATCGTCGAACTGCCGCTCCAGCGAGGCGAGCCCTTGCCGCGCTTCCTCCCGGTAACGCGCGACCACCGTCTGCACCAGCGCCGCCTTGCTCGGGAAGTGATGGTGGATGCTGGCCTTGGTGATGCCCACCCGCTCGGCCAGGTCGGCATAGCTGAAGCTGTTGTAGCCGCCGGCGACCAGCAGCGCCCGCGTGTGGGCGGCGATCTCGGCGGCTTTCGGGGAGAGCTCGATGGTCATGAATGCGGAGGCAGTCGCATGAAACTGGGTAGCACTCTACTAGTTGGTAGGTTGGTTGTCAAAGCCCCCGAGGCTAGCCTGCGGGTCACATCGACTCGTCCAGCATCCGGCGGTAATCGCCGGCCGAAGCCTCGCGCGGGTTGGTCTTGTGGCAGTGGTCATGCAGCGCGCGCTCGACGATCTGGTCGTACAGCTCGTTCGTCACACCCATCTCGCGCAGGCCCGACGGCAGGCCGAGCCGCTGGTTCATCGCCTTGACCGCGCCGGCCAGCTCATCGGCCGGCGTGCCTTCCTGCAGGTTCATCGCATGGCCCATGCGGGCGATCTTGTCGTCGCGCCGCATCGAATCGTGCATCCCGTTGAAGCGGATCACCGCCGGCAGGAAGACCGCGTTGAGCGTGCCGTGGTGCAGCCTGGGCATCAGCCCGCCGAGCGCGTGGCTCAGCGAATGCACGCAGCCCAGTCCCTTCTGGAAGGCCAGCGCCCCCATGGTGCTGGCCGCCATCATGTCGAGCCGGGCGTCGAGGTCGTCGGGATGCGTGGTGGCGCGCTCGATCTGGCGCCAGCCGCGGCGCAGGCCCTCCAGCGCGATGCCGTCGGCCGGCGGATTGAAGGCGGCCGACATGAAGGTCTCCATGCAGTGCGCGATCGCGTCCATGCCGGTCGCTGCGGTCAGCGCGGCAGGCAGCTTGCGCGTCAGCTCCGGATCGCAGACGGCCGAGCGCGGCATCAGCGTCCAGTTGTGGAAACCCAGCTTGCGGCCGTCGTCCACGATGATGATCGCGCCGCGCGCGACCTCGGAGCCGGTGCCGGCGGTGGTCGGCACGGCGATCAGCGGCGCGGCCTGCGGGCCGATGTTGCCGGCGCCGCCGAGGATGGTCGCGTACGCCGTCAGCGGGCCCTCGTGGGTGGCCGCGATCGCGACGCCCTTGGCCAGGTCGATGCTGGAGCCGCCGCCGATCGCGATCAGCCCGTCGCAGCCGTGGGCGCGGTAGAGCGCGGCGGCCTCGCGCACCGCGGCCTCGGTCGGATTCGGCGGGGTGCCGTCGTAGACGGGCAGGGCGGCGGCGGCTATCGGCGACGCGGTCCAGGCCTCGATCACCAGGTCCAGCACGCCGGCCGCGCGCACGCCCTTGTCGGTGACGATCAGCGGCCGCGTGATGCCGGCACGGGCGCATTCCGCGCCCAGCACGCGGCGCGCGCCGACCTCGAGGTGGATGTGGGTGAGGTACTGGATCAGGGCCATGGGCGGAGTCCTTCTGCCGGGAGGTGGGCGAGGGGGAAGACGGGTCTTGGCGCCGCGTCGGCGACGGCGCGCGTTGTCTGGGAAAATCCCGCGATTGCGGCTCGGCAACGGCTGAGCCTACGCCCTGGAGTTCCCGTTGAGTAGCACCTTGTTGACACCGCGGATGGCCGCGGTGCTCGAGCGCATCCACCGCGCCAACCGCCCGTCCTTCCACAGCCTCTCGCCCAAGCAGGCGCGCATCGCCTACCTGATGGGCGCGGAGATCCTGGACCTGCCGCGGGCGCCCTTGCCGCGCATCGAGAACCTGGCAATCCCCGGTCCCGCCGGCGACATCGCGGTGCGCCTGTACGCCCCGGTCACGCGCGAGGATGCCGCCGCCCGCAATCCGCGCGGCCTGCCGGTGCTGCTGTACTTCCATGGCGGCGGCTTCGTCATCGGCAGCCTGGAGACCCACGACAGCCTGTGCCGCCAGCTGGCGCTGCGCAGCGGCGCGGCGGTCGTCGCGGTGGACTACCGCCTGGCGCCCGACCACCCGTTCCCCGCCGCCGTCGACGACTGCTGGGCGGCGCTCGCCTGGCTGGCGCAGGCCGCGCCGTCGCTGGGCCTGGACCGCGCGCGCATCGCCGTCGGCGGCGACAGCGCCGGCGGCACGCTGGCCGCGGTGACCGCGCTGCATGCCCGCGACATCCGGGCGCAGCTGGGCGTCCCGCTCGCGCTGCAGCTGCTGATCACGCCGGGGGCGACGGCGCATGCGGACACCGACTCGCACCGCCGCTTCGCCAAGGGCCACCTGCTGGACGCCGACACCATCGCGTGGTTCTTCAACCAGTACATCCCGGCCGAGCGACGCGAGGACTGGCGCTTCGCGCCGCTGCAGGCCGAGGATCACGAGGACCTGGCGCCCGCCTGCTTCATCCTGGCCGAGGCCGATCCGCTGATCGACGAGGGCATCGCCTACGCCGACCTGCTGCGCGCCCGCGGCAACGCGGTGCGGCTGGAGCTGTACCGCGGCGTGACCCACGACTTCATCAAGATGGGTCGCAGCATCCCCGAAGCCGAGCAGGCGCTGGACGCCTGCGCCGATGCGCTCCGGACCGCCTTCGGCCTGCCGGCGCCGGCCACCGCCCCCGTGACTTCCACGACCTCCACGACCCCCACCGGGGCCTCCGCATGAGCAGCACCAACGCCTCCGCGCTCGCGCGCGACCGCTTCCGCTTCTTCGAACGCCTGCGCGTGCGCTGGGCCGAGATCGACGCGCAGCAGATCGTCTTCAACGGCCATTACCTGACCTACTTCGACACCGCGGTGGGCGGCTACTGGCGCGCGCTGGCGCTGCCCTACGCGCCGACGATGCAGGCGCTCGAGGGTGACCTGTTCGTGCGCAAGTCGACGATCGAATACCTGGGCTCGGCGCATTACGACGAGCTGTTGGACATCGGCGTGCGCACCGAGCGCGTCGGCACGACCTCGCTGACGGTCAGCTGCGCGGTGTTCCGCGGCGACGAGTGCCTGGTGCATGGCGAGCTGGTCTATGTCTTCGCCGATCCGGTGGGGCGCGTGCCCAAGGCGGTGCCGCAGGCGCTGCGCGAGCTGCTGCTGGGCTTCGAGCGCGGCGAGCCGATGACCGACGCGCGCGTGGGCAACTGGGCGACGCTGGGCGCGGACGCGCACCGCATCCGGCAGGCCGTGTTCGTCGAGGAGCAGAAGATCCCCGCCGACATGGAGTGGGACGCCGCCGACGAGAGCTGCACGCACGCGGTCGCCTACAACCGGCTGGGCCGGCCGCTGGCCACGGGCCGGCTGCTGGAGCATGTGCCGGGCGTGGCCAAGATCGGCCGGATGGCGGTGCTGTCGCCGATGCGCGGCAGCCGCGTCGGCCGCCAGGTGCTGGACGCGCTGATGCAGGCCGGCCGCGAGCAGGGCTACCGCGAGGTGCTGCTGCACGCGCAGCTCAGCGCCGAAGGGTTCTACACGCGCGCCGGATTCCAGCGCCGCGGGCCGGTGTTCGAGGAAGCCGGGATCGCGCACGTGGAGATGGTGCGGGGGCTGTGACCAAGGCCCGGCTTCTCCAAGCTTGCCGCTATCCAGGCCATTAGGAATTGCAAATGGCTCTCTGATTGTCGATAGCAAATACTCGCGCCACCCCTGACATTCCAGGGGACAGGAAGCACCGCGTCGAGGAGGGCTCGACATCCTGGCGACGCGGTGCCGGCAGCAAGACAACTGGAGAAGCGATGAGTGAACAAGGCAAGTGCCCGGTGATGGGGCATGGCAGCGCGCCGGTGGCGCGGACCAACCGCGACTGGTGGCCCAACCAGCTCAACCTGTCGGTGCTGCGACAGCTCTCGGCCAAGTCCGATCCGATGGGCGAGGACTTCAACTACGCCGAGGAATTCAAGCGCCTGGACCTGGAGGCGCTCAAGCGCGACCTGACCGCGCTGATGACCGATTCCCAGCCCTGGTGGCCGGCTGACTGGGGCCACTATGGCGGGCTGTTCGTCCGCATGGCCTGGCACAGCGCCGGCACCTACCGCACCGCGGACGGCCGCGGCGGCGCCAGCGCCGGCAACCAGCGCTTCGCGCCGCTGAACAGCTGGCCCGACAACGGCAACCTCGACAAGGCGCGCCGCCTGCTGTGGCCGATCAAGCGCAAGTACGGGCAGCGGATCTCCTGGGCCGACCTGATGATCCTGGCGGGCAACGTCGCGATGGAATCGATGGGCTTCAAGACCTTCGGCTTCGCTGGCGGACGCGAGGACATCTGGGCGCCGGAGGAGGACGTCTACTGGGGCGCCGAGACCGAATGGCTGGCCACCAGCGACAAGCCGAACAGCCGCTACTCCGGCGAGCGCGAGCTGCAGAAGCCGCTGGCCGCGGTGCAGATGGGCCTGATCTACGTGAACCCGGAAGGCCCGGACGGCAAGCCCGATCCGGTGGCCTCGGGCCGCGACGTGCGCGACACCTTCGGCCGCATGGGCATGAACGACGAGGAGACCGTCGCCCTGGTGGCCGGTGGCCACACCTTCGGCAAGGCGCATGGCGCCGGCGATCCGAAGCTGGTCGGCCCGGAACCGGAGGCCGCGCCGATCGAGGCGATGGGCCTGGGCTGGATCAACCAGTTCGAGTCGGGCAAGGGCGTGCACACCACCACCAGCGGCATCGAGGGCGCGTGGAAGCCGAATCCGACCACCTGGGACAACGGCTACTTCGACATGCTGTTCGGCTACGAGTGGGAGCTGACCAAGAGCCCGGCGGGCGCCCATCAGTGGGTGGCCAAGGACGTCAAGCCCGAGCACATGATCCCGGACGCGCACGATCCGTCGCGCAAGCACGCGCCGATGATGACGACGGCCGATCTGTCGTTGCGCATGGATCCGATCTATGAGCCGATCTCGCGCCGCTTCCATCAGGATCCGGCCGCCTTCGCCGATGCCTACGCCCGCGCCTGGTTCAAGCTGACCCACCGCGACATGGGCCCGAAGTCGCGCTACCTGGGCCCGGACGTGCCGGCCGAGGACCTGCTCTGGCAGGACCCGCTGCCGGCCGTCGACCACGCGCTGATCGACGCGGCCGACATCGCGGCGCTGAAGGCCCAGATCCTGGCGTTCGGCCTGACGGTGAGCGAGCTGGTGTCGACTGCCTGGGCCAGCGCCTCGACCTTCCGCGGCTCGGACAAGCGAGGCGGCGCCAACGGCGCGCGCATCCGCCTCGCGCCGCAGAAGGACTGGGAAGCGAACCAGCCGGCGCAACTGGCCAAGGTGCTGTCGGCGCTCGAGACCATCCAGCGCGACTTCAACGCGGCGGCGACGGGCGGCAAGCGGGTCTCGCTGGCCGACCTGATCGTGCTGGGCGGCGTCGCCGCGATCGAGCAGGCGGCCCAGGCCGCGGGCCATGCGGTCGTGGTGCCCTTCACCCCGGGCCGCACGGACGCTTCGCAGGCGCAGACCGACGTCGAGGGCTTCGCGGTGCTGGAGCCCGTCGCCGACGGCTTCCGCAACTACCAGAAGGCCCGCTTCACCGTCTCGGCCGAGGAGCTGCTCGTCGACAAGGCGCAGCTGCTGACGCTGGGTGCGCCCGAGATGACGGCGCTGGTCGGCGGTCTGCGGGTGCTCGGCGCCAATGTCGGCGGCGTGTCGCACGGCGTCTTCACCGACCGGCCCGGCGTGCTCACCAACGACTTCTTCGTCCACCTGCTGGACATGTCGACCCAGTGGCGCGCGAGCGCGCAGGACCCCGACGTGTTCGAAGGCCTGGATCGCGAGACCGGGCAGCCGCGCTGGACCGGCACCCGCGTGGATCTGGTGTTCGGCTCGAACTCGGTGTTGCGCGCGCTGGCCGAGGTCTACGGCAGCGCCGACGCGCAGGGCCGGTTCGTCCGGGACTTCGTCGCCGCGTGGACGAAGGTGATGAACCTGGACCGCTTCGACCTCGCCTGAGCAGCGGGTGACAAGACTGGCGCGATGAGCGCGCCATGAAGGGGCGGCGGGGCGCCCCCGGCCGGCAGGTCCGGCGCGGGGAGCCTCGCCGCCGGTCCCGGTCCCTCGACGGGCCGGGACGCGACAAGCAGACGGCGCAGGCCGCAGGAGACAGCCATGGTCATCGATGTTGTCCTCGATGCCGTCATCGACCTCGTCCGCGATGCGGCGAAGCGATGGCCCGCCGCCCCGGGCGGCAAGGACTGGCACCGCGAAGCGAGCGTCGCGCCGGGGCTGCGCGCCTGGACCCGGCGCTGGCCATGACGGCCCAGCGCTGCGTGCTCGCGGCGCGGAGCGGCCGGTCCGAAGGCGGCGTCGAGGGCGCGGACGCGGCATGCCAGGCGCTGCGCGGGCTGTGGGTGCGGGTGCTCGTCCAACTGCGCGAGCTCGGCCAGTCCTGCGCGACACCGGCGGCGCAGCAGCGGCTGCGGCGCATCGGCGTGCGGCGTCCCGACGTGCTCGTGGACGGCCTGGCCGGCGAATTCCGTCGGACCCACCAACTGGCCGCGATGGGCTGCTGCCTGCCGCCGGCGATCGAGGCGCTCGTGCCCGGCGCCATCGCCCCGCGCGATGAAGACGGCCTGGATCGCGGCTTCGAGGCGCTCAGCGCGAGCTACGCGCAATTGCTCGACCGCCTGGCGCCGCCGCCGGGCAGCCACCGTCACAACTGGCTGGAGAGCCGCGTGCGGGTGCATCTGGCGAGGGCCGAGGCGCTGCGAGGGGTGCTCTGACGTGGCGCTTTCGCCTTCATCCCGAGGCGGGTGTGAAGGCCGGGTGAGCGTGGGGTGAGCAAGCAGTGAGCATCGGACGACGATTGGCTACCCTGCGCGTTGCGCGGCTGCCGCGTCGCTTCGTCAGCGTGCGCGCGACACGCCGTTGCACGATCATTCGACCCCAGGGCGCATCGCCGGTCCCACCGGCCGGTGCCCCGACCGATGGCCGTCGTCGGCCCGGTCGCCTTTCCCGTCCATCCGAAGAGGAGTTTCGAATGAAAGTCGCCAAGTCCCTGTGCCTGGGCCTGATCGTGTCCGGTGCCGCCCTGACGGCCGCGCATGCCGCCGAACTGACGGTGAACCTCGCCATCGCGCAGCCCGATGGGGCCGGCGCCTCGGCGGGCACGGTGCGCATCGTCGAGACGCCGTATGGCCTGGCCTTCTATCCGCAGCTCCAGGGGTTGCCTGCCGGCCTGCATGGTTTCCATGTGCATGAGAACCCGTCCTGCGGGCCCGCCACGACCAACGGCACGGTGACCCCGGCCGGCGCGGCGGGCGGGCACTTCGATCCCAAGGGCAGCAAGCGCCATGGCGAGCCCTGGGGCGACGGCCACCTGGGCGACCTGCCGCCGCTGTTCGTCGCGCAGGACGGGCAGGCGGTCAATCCGGTGCTGTCGCCGCGACTGACCAAGCTCGACGAGGTCAAGGGCCACGCCTTGATGGTCCATGCCGGCGGCGACAACCACGCCGACCATCCGGCCCCGCTGGGCGGTGGCGGCGCGCGCATCGCCTGCGGCGTGATCGGCGGTTGAGCAGCGGCGCAGCAGCGGCCGCTGGACGTCCGGACCGGACCCGCGCCGTCCGCGCCGTCGATTCACCATGAACAAGGGCCCGGAGGTTCGCACCTCCGGGCCCTTGTCGTTGGCGGGGCAGGGGACTCACCATCCCCCGCGTCGCCGCGGACCGGGGTCCGCGACGGTCCGGCCGATCAGGCGACCGACTTCGCCGTTTCCGCGTATTCCTCGATCTGGTCGAAGTTCATGTAGCGGTAGACGCTGGCCTTGTCGGCATCGATGACGCCCATCTCCTTGAGGTACTCCGCCTTGGTCGGCAGGCGGCCCAGGCGGGACGCGATCGCGGCCAGCTCGGCCGAGCCCAGGAACACGTTGGTGTTCTTGCCCAGACGGTTGGGGAAATTGCGCGTGGAGGTCGAGATGACCGTCGCGCCCTCGCGGACCTGCGCCTGGTTGCCCATGCACAGCGAGCAGCCCGGCATCTCGGTGCGCGCACCGGCGGTGCCGAAGGCGGCGTAATGGCCTTCCTTGATCAGCTCGCTCTGGTCCATCTTGGTCGGCGGCGCGACCCACAGCTTGACCGGGATGTCGCGCTGGCCGCCCAGCAGCTTGGCCGCCGCGCGGAAGTGACCGATGTTGGTCATGCACGAGCCGATGAAGGCCTCGTCGATCTTGGTGCCGGCGACTTCGGACAGCACCTTCGCGTCGTCCGGGTCATTCGGGCAGCAGACGATCGGCTCGGTGATGTCGGCCAGGTCGATCTCGATGACGGCGGCGTACTCGGCGTCCTTGTCCGCTTCCAGCAGGTCCGGCTTGGCCAGCCAGGCCTCGACCTTCTCGATGCGGCGCTGCAGCGTCTTCGCGTCGGCGTAGCCGTCGGCGATCATGTTCTTCATCAGGACGATGTTGGAGGTGAGGTACTCCTTGATCGGCGCCGGATTCAGCTTGATCGTGCAGCCGGCGGCCGAGCGCTCGGCCGAGGCGTCGGACAGCTCGAAGGCTTGCTCGACCTTCAGGTCGGGCAGGCCCTCGATCTCCAGGATGCGGCCCGAGAAGATGTTCTTCTTGCCGGCCTTGGCCACGGTCAGCAGACCGGCCTTGATGGCGTACAGCGGAATCGCGTGCACCAGGTCGCGCAGGGTCACGCCCGGCTGCATCTCACCCTTGAAGCGCACCAGCACCGATTCCGGCATGTCCAGCGGCATCACGCCGGTCGCGGCGCCGAAGGCCACCAGGCCCGAACCGGCCGGGAAGGAGATGCCGATCGGGAAACGCGTGTGCGAGTCGCCGCCGGTGCCCACGGTGTCGGGCAGCAGCAGGCGGTTCAGCCAGCTGTGGATCACGCCGTCGCCCGGACGCAGCGACACGCCGCCGCGGTTGGAGATGAAGGCGGGCAGCTCGCGGTGCGTCTTCACGTCCACCGGCTTCGGATACGCGGCGGTGTGGCAGAAGGACTGCATCACCAGGTCGGCCGAGAAGCCCAGGCAGGCCAGGTCCTTCAGCTCGTCGCGGGTCATCGGGCCGGTCGTGTCCTGCGAACCGACCGTCGTCATCTTCGGCTCGCAGTAGGTGCCCGGACGCACGCCCTGGCCTTCCGGCAGGCCGACCGCGCGGCCCACCATCTTCTGCGCCAGCGTGAAGCCGGCCTTGGATGCGGCCGGCGCCTGCGGCAGGCGGAACTGCGTCGAGGCCGGCAGGCCCAGGAACTCGCGCGCCTTGGCGGTCAGCGAGCGGCCGATGATCAGGTTGATCCGGCCGCCGGCGCGCACTTCGTCGAACAGCACGTCGCTCTTGAGCTTGAACTCGGCCACGGTCTCGCCGTTCTTCACCAGCTTGCCGTCATAGGGCAGCACGTCGATGACGTCGCCCATCTCCAGCTTGGACACGTCGACCTCGATCGGCAGCGAGCCCGAGTCTTCCTGCGTGTTGAAGAAGATCGGCGCGATCTTGCCGCCCAGCGTCACGCCGCCGAAGCGCTTGTTGGGGACGAAGGGGATGTCCTGGCCGGTGGCCCAGATCACCGAGTTGGTCGCCGACTTGCGCGACGAGCCGGTGCCGACGACGTCGCCGACGTAAGCCACGACGTGGCCCTTCTTCTTCAGGTCCTCGATGAACTGCATCGGGCCGCGCTTGCCGTCCTCCTCGGGCTTGAAGGCCGCGTCGGGGCGGGTGTTCTTCAGCATCGCCAGGTAATGCAGCGGGATGTCCGGACGGCTCCACGCGTCGGGCGCGGGCGACAGGTCGTCGGTGTTGGTCTCGCCCGGCACCTTGAAGACGGTGACGGTGATCTTCTTCTCGACTTCCGGACGCGAGGTGAACCACTCGGCGTCGGCCCAGCTCTGCATCACTTCCTTGGCCTTGGCGTTGCCCGCCTTGGCCTTGGCGGCGACGTCGTTGAAGTAGTCGAACATCAGCAGGGTCTTCTTCAGACCGTCGGCGGCGACGCCGGCGACTTCGGCGTCGTCCAGCAGCTCGATCAGCGGATGCACGTTGTAGCCGCCCACCATGGTGCCCAGCAGTTCGGTGGCCTTGGCCTTGGAGATCAGGCCCACCTTCAGGTCGCCGTGCGCGACGGCGGCCAGGAAGCTGGCCTTGACCTTGGCGGCGTCATCCACGCCCGGCGGCACGCGGTGGGTCAGCAGGTCCAGCAGGAAGGCCTCCTCGCCGGCCGGCGGGGTCTTGATGAGCTCGATCAGCTCGGCGACTTGCTTCGCGTCGAGCGGCAGCGGCGGGATGCCGAGCGCGGCGCGTTCGGCTTCATGTTGGCGATAGGCTTGCAGCATGCGAACTCCAGTGTGGTCTCTGCTTGGGTCGAAAGAGCGGGTCTCGGCGGTCACGGCGCGCTGGGCACGATGACCTTGAGGCCCTTGAAATAGTCTCGGAAGAAGCCCTGGTCCCGGGTGATCAGGCCGTCGCACTGCAACATCGCGTGCGCGCCCACCAGGAAGTCGGGCATCGCCCGCGTGGCGGCGGCCTCGGGCGCGCCGGAAGGCGCCCCCTTGTCGGCCAGCCGTTGCTTGAACTTGCGTTGCATCTCGCCGGCGCGGATCGCCGCGCGCTGGTCGATGGCCAGAAAGCGCAGGCCCATCTCCTCGAGCGCGTCCATCACCTCCGAGCCGTGCCCGAGGCCGGCCGTGACTTCGGCCAGCACCACGTCGCACAGCACCACCGGGCCGCTGGACAGCGCCAGGCGCAGCGCGGCCTCGGCGGCGTCGGCGCCGGGGGCGTCGCCCAGGAGGTCGATGAGAACGGAGCTGTCGACGGCGATCATCGGATCAGGCGTCGGTGGGTTCGTCGAAGGACTGGTCGGGCGTGCGACCGCGCAGGTCGCGCATGACGTCGTCGGTCGAGGTGCCTTCGGGCAGCTTGAAACGGCCGCGGGCCCGGGAGATGGCGTCGTCGACGTTCTTGCGCAGGATGATGCGGGCCCCGTCGAGTTCCACCTTGAGGGTGGTGCCCTTGGTCAGTCCCAGGGCGTCCCGCACGGCCTTGGGCAGGGTGATCTGACCTCGTTCGGCGACGGTGGCTTCCATGCGGGCTCCTGGCGATCCTGGGAGATTAGGCGACGGCCTTGGCGATTTCATGACCGCCCGCGGCCGGTCGCCGGTGCGGTATGAATCGGAAAGTATGCATGAATTGTACGTACTTTCGGCTCGCGAAATCCAGCCCGGCGTGCGCAAGCCCGAGGTCCGCGCTGGGGGAAGCGGTGGCGGACGGGCGTGAAAAAGCCGCCTCGAGGGCGGCTTCGTCGGGGCGCGAGGCTCAGTTCGCGCTCGGCGCGATGCCCAGGCCGGGGCCGGCGGGCGCCGACGCGGCGCGGGCGGCCTCGATGGCGGCGCGCTGTTCCGGGTGGACGCATTCGTCGACCAGGCGCTGGCCGGCCTTGACGTCCAGCAGCATCGACTTGTTGGCGATCTGGACCATCAGCGTGCGGCCGGTGACGTCCTCCAGGCGCAGGGCGCCGGTCGACGACAGCACCGGCTTCATCGTGAAGGTGTCCTTCTTGAAGCCGACGTTGATGTAGCCGGCGTGCTTCTCATCGGGAGCGATGGTGACGGACTGCTTGAATTCGCACTCGTACAGGCCGAGGTAGGCGCGCTTGGCGGCGGCCAGTTGCTCCTCGTTCGCCTCCGGCAGCGGGGGCGGGGGCGGCGGGGTCTTGGCGGCGGGCTTCTTGGCCGTCGACTTGCCGGCGGCGGGCTTCGCGGCCTTGGCCGGTGCGGCCTTGCTGCCGGCATTCGGGTCGGGCTGAGCGGCGGCGAGGCCGGCGGTCAGGGTCAGCGCGGCGGCAGCGGCGCCGGACAGGAGGAGGGCGGTCAGTCGCATTCTGGGAATGGGGAAGAGGGGCCTGGAAACACCAGCCGATGCAGGTGGCCGAAAAACAAACGCCGACAGGCGGCGATGCGCAATTGTCACCGCGGCCTCGTCCCGCAAAACCCGCATTTAATGTGTCAAACCGTTGATCGACGCTAGGGTCTTCACCGGTTGTGCGCGTCGCGGCGCGAGGCGTGACGCCGCTTTTTCGTCCTCGCGGTCCGCGGCGCGTGAAGTGCTGCACGGATGGGCGATTGCACATTGTTGCGCCCGACGCGCGAGCGGCCCGCCACTGCGGCGTCGACGCGTCAAAGCGGCGACGGCCGCGGCGCGAACCAGGCCTGCGCGACCTCCGTCGGCAGGTTCTGTCCGGTGCTATGCGCGCGCTGCAGCAGGTGCCAGAACAGGCGGTAGCTGGCGCGGTCATGCAGCATGTCGCGGTGCTGGATCGGCGCCCATTGCGCCGCCTGGGCGGCCTGCAGGATCTCGATGGCCTCGTCGATCTCGGCCACGCTCGGCGCGAAGGCATCGATGATGGGCTGGATCTGGTTCGGATGGATGCTCCACATCCGCGTGTAGCCGAACTCGCGCGCCGCGCGCTCGGCGGCGGACTGGATCGCGCGCTCGCTCTTGAACTCGGTCACCACGCAGTGCGACGGCGTCTTCGCATAGGCATGCGCGGCCGCCGCGATGGACAGCTTGGCGCGCCGCACCAGCGGATGGGTGAACTGGCCCTCGACCGTCAGCGCGGAGCGCGGGATCGCGCCGCGATGCGCCGACACGAAGTCCATCAGCCCGAACGACAGCGACTCGATGCGCGGGTGTGCCGCGATCGCCATCACGTCGCGCAGCGCGCCGTGGGTCTCGATCAGCGTGTGCAGCGGCAGCGGCTTGCGGATCGCGTGGCGCTTGAGGCAGTCGTCGATGAAGGCGATGGCGCGGTCCAGGTCCGCGATGCCTTCGGGCTTGGGGATCATCAGGAAGGCGAGCTTCTCGCCGCCGCCGGCGATGACCGCCTCCACGTCCGCTTCGAAGGCCGGGTGGTTGAACGGATGCACGCGCACGCCGACGCGGCCATGCGCATTGAGCGAGCCGTTGAGCAGGTGCAGCACCAGCAGCATGTGCTCGGCCTCGCCGCCGACGGGCGCGCCGTCCTCGCAGTCCAGCGTGATGTCGAAGACCGGGCCCATCCGCGCCTGCAGCTCCAGGCTCTTGATCATGCGGGCCTCGACGCCGCAGTAATGGTCGACGACCGGCAGGACGACGGGCGCCTGGCCGTCTTCGAACAGGGCGTCGGCGGGGTGGAGGAGCGTGCTCATGCGATGACGGCGGGAGGGGTTGAACTCTGGAAGGAAGAAGGGCCGGCCTTCTTGCGAAAGGCCGGCCCGTCGAGTGTCGCTCAGCGGAAGCGGTGCGCGGGCCCCTGCGGGCCCTCGCGCGCCTTACAGCAGATGCTTGACGCCGTTCTGCTCTTCCAGCAGCTCGTTCAGCGTCTTGTTGATGCACTCTTGCGAGAAGGCGTCGATCTCCAGGCCCTGGACGATCTTGTATTCGCCGTTCTCGACGGTCACCGGGTAGCCGAACATGACTTCCTTCGGAATGCCGTACGAACCGTCCGACGGGATGCCCATCGTGACCCACTTGCCGTTGGTGCCCAGGGCCCAGTCGCGCATGTGGTCGATGGCGGCGTTGGCGGCCGAGGCGGCCGACGACAGGCCGCGCGCGGCGATGATCGCGGCGCCGCGCTTGCCCACGGTCGGCAGGAAGGTGGTGCGGTTCCACTCTTCATCGTTGATCAGGGCCTTGACCGACTGGCCGTCGATGGTGGCGTAGCGGTAGTCCGCGTACATCGTCGGCGAGTGGTTGCCCCACACGGCCAGCTTCTCGATGCCGGCGACCGGCTTGCCGGTCTTGGCGGCGATCTGCGAGGCGGCGCGGTTGTGGTCCAGGCGCAGCATGGCGGTGAAGTTCTTCGCCGGCAGGTCCGGGGCCGACTTCATCGCGATGTAGGCGTTGGTGTTGGCGGGGTTGCCGACCACCAGCACCTTGACGTTGCGCGAGGCCACGGCGTTCAGCGCCTTGCCCTGCACGGTGAAGATCTGGGCGTTGGCGGCCAGCAGGTCCGAACGCTCCATGCCCGGGCCGCGCGGACGGGCGCCGACCAGCAGCGCGTAGTCGGTGTCCTTGAAGGCGGTCATCGGGTCGCTGTGCGCCTCGATGCCGGCCAGCAGCGGGAAGGCGCAGTCTTCCAGTTCCATGATCACGCCCTTGAGCGCGTTCTGGGCCTTCTCGTCCGGGATCTCCAGCAGCTGCAGGATGACGGGCTGGTCCTTGCCCAGCATCTCGCCGCTGGCGATGCGGAACAGCAGGGCGTAGCCGATCTGGCCGGCGGCGCCGGTGACGGCGACGCGAACGGGTTTCTTGCTCATCAGAAGTCTCCGGGGAAGTGCGAGTGAATGATGCGGGAGGCGCGGTCCGCGCCAGCGGCGGCAAGTGTAGGCCAGCACGGTGGCGGCACGGATCGCGATAGGGTCTTCTTCGCCCACCGGTGTGGGGAGTCGCCCCCAAATTAGCGGGCGACCATTGCGTGAAACTGACACTCTTGTGTCTTATATAAGACTAATCTCCTCGGACTCCCCCCCGGAGGATGGACGCTCGCACCGCAGTTGTGCTCGAATCGCGCCCCATGTCGCCCCCCGCCGCCCCGGTTCACCCCGTCACGCCGCTCAATGAGCTGGCGCGCGCGGAAGCCGCGCCGTCGTTCAGCCCGCTGTATCGCCAGATCAAGGGGCTGATCCTCAAGGGCCTGCAGGCCGGCGAGTGGAAGGCGGGCGAGACCATCCCCAGCGAGATGGACCTGGCCGCCCGCTTCGGGGTGAGCCAGGGCACCGTCCGCAAGGCCGTCGATGAGCTCGCGGCCGACAACCTGCTGGTCCGCAAGCAAGGGAAGGGCACCTTCGTCGCCACCCATGCGGAACAGCAGCAGCAATACCGCTTCCTGCGCCTCACGCCCGACGGCGATGCCGCCGCGTCGCTCGGGCGCCAGCTGCTGGACTGCAAGCGCCAGCGCGCGCCGGCCTTCATCGCCAAGCTGATGCAGCTGCGCGCCGGCGACCCGGTCATCGAGATCCGCCGCCTGCTGCACAGCGGCGGCCAGCCGGTCGTGCTGGACGACATCTGGCTGCCCGGCGCCCTGTTCAAGGGGCTGACGGCGGAGCGGCTGCTGGAGCATCGCGGGCCGTTCTACAGCCTGCTTGAAACCGAATTCGGCGTGCCGATGATTCGCGCGCAGGAAAAGATCCGGGCGGTCGCGGCGGAGGAAGACGCCGCCGCGCTGCTGCAGGTGGCGCCCGGCAGTCCGCTGCTGAGCGTCGAGCGTCTGGCCTTCACCTACGGCGACAAGCCGGTGGAGTTGCGCCGCGGCCTCTACAACACTACTCATCACTTCTATCGCAACGACCTGAACTGATGCATTCGCGTTGCGGCGATGACGTTTTCATGGCACCGCATGAAAACGACATGCGCCCAGGACACCCTTCCGGGGTGTTGCGTTGCCATAAAATCTTCGGGTTTCACATTGATTACAAGGTCGGACATGACGGACGCCACCCAAGCCACCAAGAAGAATCGACCGGTCTACACCAACATCCATGTCACGCAGATCGTTGGCTATCGCCTGCCGCCGGCGGGCATCGTCTCGATCCTGCACCGCATCAGCGGCCTGCTGATGTTCTTCCTGCTCCCGTTCGTGATCTGGATGTTCGACACCAGCCTCACGTCGGAGATCTCTTACGAAACCTTCACCGCGGCCTTCGTCTCGGGCATCGGTTTCCTGCCGGGCTGGTTCATCAAGCTGGTCGCGCTGGCCCTGATCTGGGGCTACCTCCACCACTTCATCGCGGGCGTGCGCCATCTGTGGATGGATGCGACCCACAGCGTCAGCAAGCAGCAAGGCAAGAGCAGCGCCATCGTGACGCTGGTGCTGTCCATCGTGCTGACGATCGCGCTCGGCGCCAAGCTCTTCGGCCTGTACTGATCCCGCCGCCGGCGCGCGGCTCGGCTCGCGCGACCGGGATGAATCCCGACGATTGACCCAAGAGGCAAATCAACAATGACAACCTACGGAAGCAAGCGCATCGTCACCGGTGCGCATTACGGCCTGCGCGACTGGATGGCCCAGCGCGCCACCGCGCTGCTCATGGCGCTGTTCACCCTCGTGCTGCTGGCGCAGGTGCTGTTCACCAGCCAGCCGCTGGGCTACGACCTGTGGGCCGGCATCTTCAGTAAGCAATGGATGAAGTTCCTGACCTTCGGCCTGATCGTCTCGCTGGCGTATCACGCGTGGGTCGGCGTGCGCGACATCTGGATGGATTACGTGAAGCCGGTGGGCGTGCGGCTGGCGCTGCATGTGTTCACGCTGGTGTGGTTGACGGGTTGCGCGGGTTGGGCGATCCAAGTGCTCTGGAGGCTGTAAGAAATGCAAATCGGAACCTCGCTGCCCAAGCGCAAATTCGACGTCGTCATCGTGGGAGCCGGCGGCTCCGGCATGCGCGCGTCGCTGCAGCTGTCGCTCGCCGGCCTGAACGTGGCCGTGCTGTCCAAGGTCTTCCCGACCCGCTCGCACACCGTGGCCGCTCAAGGCGGCATCGGTGCCAGCCTGGGCAACATGTCGGAAGACAACTGGCACTACCACTTCTACGACACCGTGAAGGGCTCGGACTGGCTGGGCGACCAGGACGCCATCGAGTTCATGTGCCGTGAAGCGCCGAAGGTGGTCTACGAGCTCGAGCACTTCGGCATGCCGTTCGACCGCAACCCGGACGGCACGATCTATCAGCGCCCGTTCGGCGGCCACACCGCCAACTACGGCGAGAAGCCGGTCCAGCGCGCCTGCGCCGCGGCCGACCGCACCGGCCACGCGCTGCTGCATACGCTGTACCAGCAGAACGTCAAGGCCCGCACCAACTTCTTCGTCGAGTGGATGGCGCTGGACCTGATCCGCGACGCCGAGGGCGACGTGGTCGGCGTGACCGCGCTGGAGATGGAGACGGGCGAGATCCACATCCTCGAAGCCAAGACCGTGCTGCTGGCCACCGGCGGCGCGGGGCGCATCTTCGCGGCCTCGACCAACGCCTTCATCAACACCGGCGACGGCCTGGGCATGGCGGCGCGCGCCGACATCCCGCTGCAGGACATGGAGTTCTGGCAGTTCCACCCGACCGGCGTGGCCGGTGCCGGCGTGCTGCTGACCGAAGGCTGCCGCGGCGAGGGCGCAATCCTGCGCAACGCCAACGGCGAGCGCTTCATGGAGCGCTACGCCCCGACGCTGAAGGACCTGGCGCCGCGCGACTTCGTCTCGCGCTGCATGGACCAGGAGATCAAGGAAGGTCGCGGCTGCGGTCCCAACAAGGACTACGTCGTGCTGGACATGACCCACCTGGGCGGCGACACCATCCTCAAGCGGCTCCCGTCCGTGTTCGAGATCGGCCACAACTTCGCCAACGTCGACATCACCAAGGAGCCGATCCCGGTCGTGCCGACCATCCATTACCAGATGGGCGGCATCCCGACCAACGTCAACGGCCAGGTCGTCGTCCAGAAGGGCGAGGATCACAAGAGCGTGGTCAACGGCCTGTACGCGGTGGGCGAGTGCTCCTGCGTCTCGGTGCACGGCGCCAACCGCCTGGGCACGAACTCGCTGCTGGACCTGGTGGTCTTCGGCCGCGCGGCCGGCAACCACATCGTCGAGGCGCACAAGGGCTTCAAGGCCGCCGGCAAGGCGCACAAGCCGCTGCCCAAGGACGCCGCCGACCAGACGCTGGCGCGCTTGGCCCGCCTGGAGTCCAACACCGGCGGCGAGTACGCCCAGAACGTCGCCAACGACCTGCGCGCCGCGATGCAGTCGCACGCCGGCGTGTTCCGCACCCAGGCGCTGCTGGACGAGGGCGTCACCGCCGTCGCCGCGATCCGCGAGCGGGTCAGGAACATCACGCTGAAGGACAAGTCCAAGGTCTTCAACACCGCCCGCGTCGAGGCGCTGGAAGTGGACAACCTGATCGAGGCCGCGCAGGCCACCATCGTGTCCGCCGCCGCCCGCAAGGAATGCCGTGGCGCCCACACCGTCAACGACTACGAGCGGGGTCCGGACGATGCGGAATTCCCGCTGGGCCGCAACGACAAGGAGTGGATGAAGCACACCCTGTGGCACTCCAAGTCCAACAGCCTGACCTACAAGCCGGTCAACCTCCAACCGCTGACCGTCGAGAGCGTCCCGCCGAAGGTCCGTACCTTCTGAGCGCCGCAGGAGCATTCAAATGATCAAGCGCACCTTCAAGATCTACCGCTACGACCCGGACAAGGACGCCAAGCCCTACATGCAGACCATCGAGCTGGAGCTCGCCGGCAACGAACGCATGCTGCTGGACGCCCTGCTCAAGCTCAAGGAAGTGGATCCGTCGCTGTCGTTCCGCCGCTCGTGCCGCGAAGGCGTGTGCGGCTCCGACGCGATGAACATCAACGGCAAGAACGGCCTGGCCTGCCTGACCAATCTGCGCTCGCTGCCGGACGTCATCGTCCTGAAGCCGCTGCCGGGCTTGCCCGTCGTCCGCGACCTGATCGTGGACATGACGCAGTTCTTCAAGCAGTACAACTCGATCCGTCCGTTCCTGGTGAACGAGGAAGCGCCGCCCGAGAAGGAGCGCCTGCAGTCCCCCGAGGAGCGCGACGAGCTCAACGGCCTGTACGAGTGCATCCTCTGCGCGAGCTGCTCCACGAGCTGCCCCAGCTTCTGGTGGAACCCCGACAAGTTCGTCGGTCCCGCCGGCCTGCTGCAGGCCTACCGCTTCATCGCCGACAGCCGCGACCAGGCCACCGCGGAGCGCCTGGACAACCTCGAGGATCCGTACCGCCTGTTCCGCTGCCACACCATCATGAACTGCGTCGACGTCTGCCCGAAGGGTCTCAACCCGACCAAGGCGATCGGCAAGATCAAGGAACTGATGGTGCGTCGCGCCGTCTGAGGCCCGCACCGCGAGACAGCAGCGCGCACACGCATGAACGCCGTGGACACCAACACCCTCATCGATGAGAGGGATCTCTCCAAGCTCAAGTGGCGTTGCCGCCGCGGGCTGTTGGAGAATGACCTCTTCATCGAGCGGTTCTTCCAACGTCACGAAGGCGCGCTGACCGTCTTCCACGCGGAAGGCCTGCGGCAGTTGATGGACCTGTCCGACAACGACCTGCTGGACCTGCTGCTGGCCCGCAAGGAGCCGGCGGACGACCTGGACCGGCCGGACGTGCATGCCGTGCTCGCGCTGCTGCGGACCCCTCAGTAACAAGAACCCCCCGAAGTCATAAGGAATGCCCATGACCCCGTCTGACGTCAAAGCCACCCTGTCGTTCTCCGACGGCAGCCCGCAAATGGATCTGCCCCTGTACAAGGGCACCATCGGTCCGGATGTGATCGACATCCGCAAGCTTTACGCGCAGACCGGCAAGTTCACCTACGACCCGGGCTTCCTGTCGACGGCGTCGTGCAACTCGACCATCACCTACATCGATGGCGACAAGGGCGAGCTGCTGTACCGCGGCTACCCGATCGAGCAGTTGGCGGTGAACTGCGACTACCTCGAGACCTGCTACCTGCTGCTCTACGGGGAGCTGCCGACCCCGTCGCAGAAGGAGGAGTTCGTCAGCCGCGTGACCAACCACACGATGGTCAACGAGCAGATGCAGTTCTTCCTGCGCGGCTTCCGCCGCGACGCGCACCCGATGGCGGTGATGACGGGCCTGGTGGGCGCGCTGTCGGCCTTCTATCACGACAGCACCGACATCAATAACCCCGAGCACCGCGAGATCGCCGCGATCCGCCTGATCGCGAAGATGCCGACGCTGGTGGCGATGGCCTACAAGTACACGATCGGCCAGCCCTACATCTATCCGAAGAACGACCTCTCGTACGCCGGCAACTTCATGCGCATGATGTTCGCCACGCCCTGCGAGGAGTACAAGCCCAACGACGTGCTGGTGCGCGCGATGGACCGCATCTTCACGCTGCACGCGGACCACGAGCAGAACGCGTCGACCTCGACGGTGCGCCTGTGCGGCTCGTCGGGCACCAACCCGTTCGCGGCGATCGCGGCCGGCGTGGCCTGCCTGTGGGGCCCGGCGCACGGTGGCGCCAACGAGGCCTGCCTGAACATGCTGAACGACATCCAGCAGATGGGTGGCGTGGCCAAGATCGGCGACTTCATCAAGCAGGTCAAGGACAAGTCCAGCAACGTCAAGCTGATGGGCTTCGGTCACCGGGTCTACAAGAACTACGACCCGCGCGCCAAGCTGATGCGCGAGACCTGCCACGAAGTGCTGAACGAACTGGGCCTGCACGACGACCCGCTGTTCAAGCTGGCGATGGAGCTGGAGAAGATCGCGTTGGAAGACGAATACTTCGTCGCCCGCAAGCTGTACCCGAACGTGGACTTCTACTCGGGCATCGTGCAGCGCGCCATCGGCATCCCGGTGCCGCTGTTCACCGCGATCTTCGCGCTGGCCCGCACCGTCGGCTGGATCGCGCAGCTCAACGAGATGATCGGCGACCCCGAGTACAAGATCGGCCGTCCGCGCCAGCTGTTCGTCGGCGCCACCAAGCGCGACGTCAAGCCGATCGCCCAGCGCTGATCGGGACCGCGAGTCGCCCCGGCGGCTCGTCGCTGCGAAGCCCCTGCGCCCGAGGCCAGGGGCTTTTCTTTTGAATATTTGGTGCGCGGGGTTCGCCCGAGCACGGCTTCCGTCAAGCTTGCGGTATGCTCTGCAAACGTTTGCAATTGACGGAACACGCCAGTTTGGCACGAGCAGGGGACCGAATCTACCAATGAGCACCATCAAGGATGTGGCCGCTTTGGCGGGGGTGTCCTTCACCACGGTCTCGCATGTGCTGAACAACACGCGGCCGGTCAGCGCCGAGGCGCGGGCGCGCGTCCTGGCGGCGGTCGACGAGATCGGTTACCTGCCCAGCGCGGTGGCCCGCTCGCTGCGGCGCAGCGAGACCAAGATCGTCGGCGTGCTGGTGCCCAACGTGCGCAATCCCTTCTTCGCGGAACTGGTCGTCGGCGCCGAGGAGTGGTGCCGCCAGGCGGGCTATTCGGTCTTTCTCTGCAATTCCGACAACGATCCCAAGCACCAGCAGTCCTACCTGCGCACGCTGCTCGAGAAGCGCATCGACGGCCTGCTGCTGAGCTCGGCCGGCGACACCGAGGCGCTGGCCAGCACCTTCCGCCATGCCAGCGTGCCGGTGGTGACGGTGGACCGCCTGGTGCCGGGCGCGCGCGCCGACCGCGTCAGCGTCAACAACCAGCTGGGCGCCTTCGAGGTGGTGCGCCACCTGCTGGAACTGGGCCATCGCCGCATCGGCTGCGTCAGCGGCCCGGGCGAGTTCGAGGTCACCACCGAGCGCGTCGCCGGCTGGCGCAGTGCCATGGAGCAGCGCGGCCTGGTGGCCCGCCCCGAATGGCTGGCCGAAAGCGACTTCAGCACCGCCGGCGGCTACGAGGCCGTCAAGGCGCTGCTGACGCGACAGCCCGAGCTCACCGCCGTCTTCACCTGCAACGACCTGATGGGCATGGGCGCCTTGCGCGCCGCCGCCGAGATGGGCCGGGTCGTGCCGCGCCAGCTGTCGGTCGTGGGCTTCGACGCGATCGAGCTCGGCAGCTACGTCTATCCCGCGCTGACCAGCGTGGGCTGCTCGATCCGCGAGCTCGGCCGGGAGGCCGGCCGCGCGCTGATCGAGCGCATCGAGAATCCCCAGGCGCCGTTCAAGGACCTGCAACTCGTGCCGCAGGTCGTGCTGCGCGAGAGCACCGCGGCGCCGTCGTCTCCGGAGCTTTCATGACTTCAGCCCAGGCTGCGGCCACCGTCGTGGTGGTCGGCAGCGTCAACATGGACCTCGTGGCCCACGCCGCGCGGCTGCCCGCGCCGGGCGAGACCCTGATCGGCCAGGCCTTCGCGGGCACCCCCGGCGGCAAGGGTGGCAACCAGGCGGTGGCCGCGTCGCGGCTGGGCGCCGAGGTCGCGCTGATCGGCCGCGTCGGCATGCGCCAGCATGGCCAGGACCTGCTGAGCGCGCTGGAGGCGGAACGCGTCCACACCCAGGCCGTGCGCCGCGACGAGGCGGCCTGGCCCGGCGTGGCCGTGATCATGGTCGCCAGCGAGGGCGGCGAGAACGCCATCGTCGTCGTGCCCGGCAGCAATGCGGACCTGGCGCCGGCGGATGTCGAGCAGGGCGGGGCGCAGCTGCGCCAGGCCAGGGTCGTCGTCGCCCAGTTGGAGGTGCCGGTGCCGGCGATCCAGCGCGCCTTCGAGATCGCCCGGCAGTCCGGCGTGACCACGGTGCTGAACGCCGCGCCGGCGCAGGAGCTGCCGGCCACCTTGCTGGCGCTGAGCGACTGGCTGGTCGTCAACGAGACCGAAGCGCTGCAGCTGGCGCGCGCGGTGACGCTGCCCGGCGATGCCGACGAACTGACGATCGCGCGCGCGACCGCGGCGCATCTGCGCACGCTGGGGCCGCGTCACGTGCTGGTGACGCTGGGCGCCGCCGGTGCCTGGCTGCTGTGCGACGCGCATCCCGAGGGGCTGCATCTGGTCGCCGCGCGCGTCGAGGCGGTGGACACGGTCGGCGCGGGCGACACGCTGGTCGGTGGCCTCGCGGTCGGGCTGGCCGAAGGGCTGGTCGCGGCGCGCGCGGTGGCGCTGGGCCAATCGGCCGCCGCGCTCGCGGTGAGCCGCGCCGGCGTCCAGCAGGCCATGCCCCACCGCTCGGAACTGCCGGAATTGCCCGAGCTCGCCGCGCTGATCGCGAAGGCGGCACACTCCGCCGACGGCAACCCCTGACCCTGGAGCGCAGTATTCCCATGGACAGCACGAACCCGGCTTCCGCCCGCATTCCCGTCATCTTCGACACCGACCCCGGCATCGACGACGCGCTCGCGCTCGCCTTGCTGGCGCGTCATCCGCGCTTCGAGCTGCTGGCCGTCACGACGGCCTTCGGCAACGCGCCGGTCGAGACCACCACCCGCAACGCGCGCGGCCTGACCGCGCTCTACCGCCAGGACATCCCGGTCGCCGCCGGCGCCGCCGGCCCGCTGCTGGACAAGCGCCGCCGCAAGGACGCCGCGCACGTGCACGGCGACGACGGCCTGGGCGGCATGGCCGCTGGCCTGCCCGCGCCGACGCGCCCGCTGGATCCGCGTCCGGCGCATCGCCTGATCTGCGACCTCGTCAACGCGCGCCCCGGCGAGATCACGCTGGTGGCCGTCGGCCCGTTCACCAACCTGGCGCTGGCGCTGGCCCACGATCCCTCGATCGCCGGCAAGGTCCGGCGCGTGATCGTGATGGGCGGCGCCTTCGGCCTGAAGGGGCATGGCGGCAACGTCACGCCGGTGGCCGAGGCCAACATCATGGCCGACCCCGAGGCCGCCGACCAGGTCTTCACCGCGCCCTGGCCGGTCACCATCGTCGGCCTGGACGTGACGCAGGAGGCGATCATGCGCGAGGCCGACCTGGACAGGCTGCGCGGCCGCGGCGAGGGCGCCGGCGACCTGCTCTGGCAGGCCACGCGGCACTACCAGCAGTTCTACGACGCGCGCGACGGCATCGGCGGCATCTATGCCCATGACGCGAGCGCCGCGGCGCTGCTGCTGGTGCCGGAGGCCTTCACCCTGCGCGCCGGGCCGGTGCGGGTCGTGCTGGAGGGCATCGCCACCGGCCAGACCATCCAGGACTGGCGCAACGAGCACGGCACCGGCACGCCGTGGAGCGGCCACCCGTCGCAGCAGGTCTGCGTCGCGGTCGACGCGGCGCGCGTGCTGGCGCTGTTCGACGAGATCTTCTGACGCCGGCGGCGGCCTTCGCCACGCCTTCGAGTTTCAAGACAATGCACGGCGCGCCGACCCGCGCCCCAAGGAGAACCTGATGACGACCCAAGCCGTGAAGCTGCTGTTGCCCCGCTGGCTGATCACCATGACCCCCGACAGCCCGGTGCTGGAACAGCATGCGCTGGCGATCGAGGGCGAGCGCATCGCCGCCGTCCTGCCGCGCGACGAGGCGCTCCAGCGCTACGCCGATGCCGAGCGCGTCGAGCTGCCGCACCACGTGCTGATCCCCGGCCTGATCAATGCCCACACGCACTCGGCGATGTCGCTGCTGCGCGGCGTGGCCGACGACCTGGCGCTGATGGACTGGCTCAACAACCACATCTGGCCGCTGGAGCGCCAGTGGGTGAGCGAGGACTGGACCTACCAGGGCTCGCTGCTGTCCGCGGCCGAGGCGCTGCGCGGCGGCGTCACCTACCTCAACGACATGTACTTCTTCCCCACCGCGATGGCCCGCGCGGCGGTGGACAGCGGCATCCGCGCCGGCGTGTCGATCAACGTGATCGACTTCCCGACCGGCTACGCCGCCAACGCGCAGGACTACATCGAGAAGGGCCTGGCCGCCTACGAGCAGTTCAAGGGTGAGAAGCTGCTGGACTGGACCAGCGCGCCGCATGCGCCGTACACGGTCTCGGACGAGACCTTCATCCAGCTGCGCCAGCTGGCCGAGAAGTACGACCTGCAGATGCACTGCCACATCCACGAGACGCAGGACGAGATCGACGGCAGCCTCAAGCAGTACGGCGAGCGTCCGCTGGCGCGCCTGAACAAGCTGGGCCTGCTGAACGCGAAGATGATCGCCGTGCACATGGTCCACCTGAGCGACGACGAGATCGACCTGGTCGCGAAGCAGGGCGTGCACCTGGTTCACAACCCGAGCTCCAACCTGAAGCTGGCGTCGGGCGTGGCGCCGGTGAAGGCGCTGGAAGCGGCCGGCGTGAACACCATCCTGGGCACCGACGGCGCCGCCTCCAACAACCGCCAGGACATGCTCAGCGAGATCCGCGCCGCCGCGTTGCTGGCCAAGGGCGTGACCGGCGATCCGCTGACGGTGTCGGCGCGGACCGCGCTGGAGATGGCCACCGTGCGCGCCGCCAAGGCGATGGGCCGGGCCAGCGACCTGGGCACGCTGGAGGCCGGCAAGCTGGCCGACGTCGTCGCCGTGGCGCTGGACTCGATCGAATGCCAGCCGGTTTATCACGCGGATGCGCAGCTGGTTTATGTCGCCGGGCGTGAACATGTCACGGACGTGTGGGTGGGCGGCCGGCAGGTGCTGTCGAATCGCAACGTTCTGACTTTCGACACCCAGGCCTTGCAGGGGCGCGTGGCGGACATCGTGGCTAAGATGCGCGCCGGGCGCTGATCCCCCCTGAACACGGGGGTGGCGGCGCCGAGGGGCCGGCCGTCGACCTGACCGCCGGTGTGCAGGAGACACAGCCGGCCGTCACCGCGCGCCGGTGGGACAGATCACCATGAGCAAGCCTTCCCGGAGCCGGCCCCTGAGCCGGTTCGTCGCGACCATCGCCACCGCCGCCACCGCGGTGCTGGCCCTTGGACTGGGCACCGCCGCCCGCGCGGACATCCTGATCGGCCAGACGGCCGGCTTCACCGGCCAGGTCGCCGCCAGCGTCAAGGAACTGACGCTGGGCGCCAAGCTCTACATCGACCACGTCAACGCCGCCGGCGGTGTCAACGGCCAGAAGATCGACCTGCAGTCGCTGGACGACGGCTTCGATCCCAAGCGCGCCGCGGCCAACGCGCAGACGCTGATCGACAAGGGCGCGGTCGCGCTCTTCCTCACCCGCGGCACGCCGCACACCCAGGCGGTGATGCCGCTGCTGGAGAAGGCGCAGGTGCCGCTGGTGGCGCCGTCGACCGGCGCGATGCTGCTGCACAAGCCGGTGCACCCCTACGTCTTCAACGTGCGCTCGACCTACCAGCGCGAGGCCGAACGCGCCGTCCAGCTGCTGCTCGAGATGGGCAACACCCGGATCGCCCTGGTGCAGGTCAACGACACCTTCGGCGCCGATGGCGTCGCCGGCGCGATGACCGGCTTCAACGATCGCAAGATGAAGCCGGTCGCCCATTTCACCTACGAGCGCGAGAAGCCGGACATCGCCGGCGTGGTGAAGCAGCTGATCGCGGCCGATCCGCAGGTCGTGCTGCTGGTGGCCTCGCAGCAGATCACCGCCGACACGATCAACGCGCTGCGCGCGGCCGGCTCGCGCATCCTCGGCGCCACCTTGTCCAACAACGCGTCCAACGGCTTCGTCCAGCTGCTGGGCCAGAACGCCGCCGGCGTCATCGTGTCGCAGGTGTTCCCGAGCGAGCGCAGCACCAACCTGGCGATGGTCAGGGAGCTGACCGACCTGGTGAAGGCCAAGCCGGCCGAAAGCGGCGGCCTGGTCACGCCGGCCATGATGGAGGGCTTCGCGAGCGCCAAGGTGCTGGTCGAGGGGCTCAAGCGCGCCGGCAAGGACGCGAGCCGCGCCAGCCTGCTGCGCGCGCTGAACAACATGTCGCGCTACGACCTGGGCGGCATGGAACTCAACTTCAGCACCACCGATCACACCGGCACCAACTACGCCGACATCGCCATCATCGATCCGCGAGGACGATTCCTGCGCTGAGCCTGGACCGGTCCATTTCTCAGCTGACGGGCGCCTTCGGGCGCCCGTTGTCATTGGATATTTCGGAATTCACCGAATCCGTCAATGGACGGTATTCAAAGCCTTGACAGGGTCTTTTGATACTCGGCGGCTGAATGCCGGCGTTGGAAATATTCGCCAATCATGATCTTTCTCACGACCATCCTCGCCGAATAGCAAATTTAGGCTGATCACTCACATTTGTGAGTTATTAGCAAGTGAGGCGTACTCGGACACACTGCCGGCCGAAACCTGCAGACGGACTGCTGTCATGAAGAATATGTACGCGATCTCCATCGGTCTGGCCTTCGCCGGCGCCGGATGCCTGCTGGCCGAGAAATCCACGCGGTCGATACCCGGGAATCCCTCATTTGAACTTACTGTCATCGGTTATCTGTTGATCAGCGGCGGACTGATGCTGCTGATCGCCTGCCTCGCCGCCTCGGCCGACGCCTGGCTGCGAGCCCGACGGCGCCGCGCTTGCGCTCCTCCCGAGCCGGATTGGGAGCGCCATCCACCGCCAATCGTCGATCACCACTGACTCCAGTCACCCAGCAGTTTTTGTTTACTTGCTTCGGTGATTGCTCGTTTCCTGCCGCTCGCGAAACTGTGCCCGCCCATGGCATTGGGATAACGAGAGAAGGAGTCGAGGAATGAGTATCGCCGTCGTGATCATCGAGGACGATCCGGCTGTCATGAAAAGGCTGGTGGACGTGATTTCAAATAGCAGTTTCTGCGAAGTGGTCGGTGTCGCCAGGAATCGCGGCGAAGCGATGGCCGCGATTCTGGCCAACCGGGCCGATCTTTATCTGATCGACCTGGGACTGCCGGACGCCGACGGGGTGGAGCTGATCCAGCTGGTGCGGGAACGGTGTCCGGAATCCCGCAGCATGGTGCTGAGCACCTTCGGTGACAGCAAGCACGTGATGCGCAGCTTGCGCGCGGGCGCCCGGGGCTACCTGCTCAAGGACGAGATCCAGCCGTCGCTGGTGGAGAAGCTGGTCAGCGCGCACAACGGGCAGGCGCCGCTCAGCCCGGCGGTGGCCCAACTGGTGGTCGAGCGGATCTCCATGCTGGAGAACAACGTGCGGCCCCAGGTCGATCGCGAGAAGGTGCTGCGCGATCTCGGCATGGGCGAGCGCGAATGGGAGGTCCTGCGCCTGCTCATCGAGGGGCTGCCCATCGTGGAGATCGGTCGCCGGCTGAGCATTTCCCATCACACCGTCAACCAGCACCTGCGCAGCGTCTATCGCAAGCTGGGCGTGAAGTCCCGCGCGATGGCGGCCAACGCGGCGCGGCTGCATGGACTGATCGATGAATAGCCCCCGCCGCGGCTCGCTGAAGACGGTCTTCTTCTGGCTGAGCTTCTTCATCGTTGCGCTGCTGGTGATCGCCACCAGCACTGTCGCCACGCGCGTCTACCACGTCGACGCGATCCGCGACCTGGAGGTCGTCGCCGCGGCGCCCGATTCGCGCGATGCGGGCCCCGAGGCGCCGCGCCTTGCCGGGCGGGTCCTGGTCCAGGCGCCACGGGTGGCCTTGCCCCATGTCGAGGACGTGAGCCAGGCGGGGGGATTCAAGCGGGTGAGATTCCGCATCGACCTGGACCGCTACCTCGAGCGGCCAACCGCCTGCTGCGAGATCGACGCCGACGGCGGCGTGATCGGCGGCAGACGCATCCCCGGTACCAGCCTCGTGATCAGCCAGGCCCTCGACGGGATGGACGTCTACCTGAACGGGGTCTGGGTCGCGGGCCTGCCGAAGTCGAACGCGAGCGGACGCTGCAAGTGGTACCGGCCGCTCCAGGTGCCGCTGGCGCGCCGACTGCTGCAGCCCGAGGGCAACCAGCTGACGGTCGAGCTGACGACCTGGGATCCGCAGATCCAGCTCGCGCCGATCTACATCGGCGACCTGGATGCGATCTCCACCATCCATGAGCTGACCCTGTTCATCGGCTCGTCGCTGGCCAATGCGTCCAACGTCTTCTGCCTGTTGGCGGGCATGTTCATGCTGGGCGCCTGGTTGGCGAGCAGGAAGGACGGCGCCGTGTTCCTGCACGCGGGCGCCACCACCGTGCTGTGGTCGGTGCTGTTCACGCTCGTGCTGCTGCCCTATGTCCCGGCGGCGTGGTTGCCGCTGTGGACCTGGGCGCAGTACGCCTGCATGGGCGGCGTGATCGCGGTGCTGACGCTCTTTCTTTTCGCCTTCGTCGGCGAGCCCCTGGGCTGGCGCGGCCGCGCGGCGCTCTTCGGCACGGCGGCGTTCGCGGCGCTCGCCTATCCGCTGCTCGGGCTGCGCGGCCGGGAATGGCTGGACCTCTGGTGGCTGCCCACCATGCTTTGCTTTCACCTGTACGCCTGTTCGCGACTGGCGCTGCACATCGCCCGTACCCGCTCGCGCACGGCGATGTCGCTGCTCTTCCAATCGGTGCTCGCGCAGGTGTTCGCGCTGCGCGATCACAACGCGGTGCAGCACCTGATCTCGATCCCGATGCCGGAAGCCGGCTGGTCGATGACGCACCTGCTGGTGGCGCCGATCTTCCTCAGCCACCTGAGCGTGCCGCTGCTGCTGTTCGTCGTCGCCCAGATCCTGCTGACGAAGTTCCAGGCCAACGTGAAGCGCATCCGCGACCACAACCGCATCCTGACCGAGACCCTGCAGCAACGCGAACGCGAACTGCTGATCAGCCACAACCGCCAGCGCGAGATGGAGAACGAAGCCGCCATGCAGCTCGAGCGCGACCGCATCTATCGCGACCTGCACGACGGCATCGGCTCCAAGCTGGTGACGACGCTGTTCAGCGTGCGCGACCGCGCCATCGACCACGAACGGCTCGAAGGGCGGCTGCTGGAGGCCCTGACGGACCTGCGGGAGATCATCTCGGTGACGCAGGTCCGGGAGCAGCGAGCCTTCCAGGACATCCTGTTCACCTACTGCAGCGGCCTCGACGAGGCGCTCACGCGCGCCGACTTCCAGGTCGAATACGAGGTGCCCGAGGGGCTGGAGCTCGTGCTGCTGGCCGACTTGTCGAAGCAGCTCATGCGCATCGTCGAGGAGTCGGTGGCCAACACCATCAAGTACGCCGGCGCGAGCCGCCTGTCGATCCGCATGGCGATCGTCGAGGCGGAATCGCTGGAGGTGGTGATCGAAGACAACGGCCAGTCCGGCGACCGGCGGGGCGAGGCGGCCGACGCGACCGGTCGTGGCGCCTCCGCCCTGCGCGGCGGCACCGGTCTGGCCGGGCTGCAGCGTCGCGCCCGGCGCATCGGTGCCAGCTTCGACTTCGAGCGCACGCCACGCGGCGCCCGCACGCTGCTGCGGCTGCCGCTGCGCGTGCCCGGCGACGCGCGGCCGGGAAACGAGTCGGTCCGCGACAGCTCTCAGTTGGGCGCGGCTGCATTCCCACCGGGCTGAGCCATCGAACGCCGGGCCGATCCTGGAAATACTGGCGTCCCGGCCCGAATCGCGGGCCAGTCGACGAAGCCCCGGCCATGCCTTCCTCCCGTCCTTCCCGCAGTGGCGTCACGCTGGTCCAACGCCTGATGGCGCCGCAGCCGCCGCAGGTCCACTTCGCCCGCCAGGCGGTGATCGATGGCTCGGTCGAACCGATGGGCCTGGAACTCGCCTTCCGCTGGAAGGAGGGGCAGCGCCGGCCCCCGCGACCGCCGAGCCCCGGCGCCACCAGCCTGCTGCTCAGCCGGGCGCTGCTCGACGGCGGCTTGATCCAGCAGCGGCGGCCCGGCTGCCTGTTCGTGGACATGGATGCCGCGGCCCTGCTCAGTCCGGTCGCCGACGTGCTCTGCGGGGCGCTCGGCGCGATCCAGCTGCCGACCGATGTGCCGGTGCAGGCGTCGACCACGCGCCGCATCGCGCAACTGCATGCCCGCGGCTACCAGTTCGCGCTGGCGGGGATCGCTTCGCCGGACGACCCGCGCCTGGCCTGGCTGCCGATGGTCGCGTTCCTGAAGCTGGACGTGTCCTTGGCGCCGCTCGATGCGTGGGCGCCGATCCAGGACCTGGCGCGCCAGGCCGGGGTGGCGCTGATCGCCGATCGGCTGACCGAACCGGCCGACTACCTGCGGCTCAAGGCCCGGGGTGTGCGCTACTTCCAGGGGGACCTGCTGGGGCCGCCTCAGGAGGAGTCTCCGCGGGCGCTGCCCAGCTGCGATCTGGATGTCCTGGCGCGCTTGTTCCGCCTGGCGCGCCTGGGCGCGCCGCACGACGCGCTGGCGATGGCCGCGGCGGCCGATCCGGCGCTGGTCGTCCGGCTGCTGATGCTTCACCGGCTCTACCTGAACCGGCTGCGGCCGCCCGCCTCGTTGACGGAGGCCTTGGCCGACCTGCCCGAGCAGGTCCTGATCGGCTGGCTGCATGTGCTGCGCACCAGCACCTTCGATCTGTCGCCGCACACCCGGAGCTGGTCGCAGGCCGTGCGTGAGCAGATCCACAACTATCGCGCCCGGCTGATCGGCGCTCGCGCCTGCAGCAGCCCGGCCGAACTCGAAGCCAAGGTGTTCGATCTCTATCGCCGCCTCTGCTCACGCGAGTCGATCCCCCCGCCGACTCGACCGACCCTGCTCGAGCGCTGCGGCCCCTTTTGACGCGCAGAAGTAAAAAGCCCCGCGGTGCGGGGCTTGCAGGGCGGCTTGCAAGGCTCAGTGGAGCGGCTCGTCCGGGTCCGGTCCGCTGACGACCGAGAAGCCCGAGTCGCCGAGCGTGCCGGCTTCGATCTCCTCCTCAGTCGCCTCGCGCACGTCGCAGACGGTCACATGGATGCGCAAGCCGACGCCGGCCAGCGGATGGTTGCCGTCGAGCACCACGTGCTCCGGATAGACCTCGGTGACGGTGTAGATGCGGTCCGCGGGCATGTCGGGCGTCGAGGAGCCTTCGGGCAGGCCCTCGAACTGCATGCCGACGTCGACGTTCTCGGGGAAGACCTCGCGCGGCTCGAAGCAGACGAGATCGCTGTCGTAATCGCCGAAGGCATCTTCGGGCTCGAGCGCGACGCTGACTTCGTCGCCGGTGGTCTTGTCGACCAACGCTTCCTCGACCTTCGCGAACAGGTCCTCGCCGCCGTAGAAGAACTCCATCGCCGGGTCCAGGACCTCGACGGATTGGCCTTGGGCGTCCTCCAGTCTCCAGGTCAAGGAGACGACGCAGGGGGCAGTGATTTGCATCGCGCGATTCTCTCAGACAATCCTTGCCCATGACTTCCAAGCCCACGTCCTCCTCGAAGCGCCCGCCGGCGCCGGCCGCCGCCTCGTCGGGGCTCGACATCGACGCCCGACTGCCGCTGCTCGGCGGCCTCAGCCCGGCGCAGTTCATGAAGCGCCATTGGCAGAAGCAGCCGCTGCTGGTGCGTCAGGCCCTGCCAGGCGTGCAGCCGCCCATCGACCGTGCCGGCCTGGCGGCGCTGGCCGCCAGCGACGAGGTGGAGTCGCGTCTGGTCGCGCAGCAGCCCGGGGATCGCTGGACCTTGCGCCAGGGACCGATTCCCAAGCTGCCGGCCTGGAGCAAGCCGCAGTGGACGCTGCTGGTGCAAGGCCTGGACCTGCATGTCGACGCCGCGCACGACTTGCTCGGCCGGTTCCGTTTCGTGCCCGAGGCCCGCCTCGATGACCTGATGCTCTCCTACGCCAGCGAGGGCGGCGGGGTGGGGCCGCATTTCGATTCCTATGACGTCTTCCTGATCCAGGTCAGCGGTCGTCGTCATTGGCGCATCGGCCGCCTGGGCGTGTCGACCTCCGGCGCGCTGCGCGAGGATGTGCCGCTGAAGGTGCTCGCCGACTTCGAGCCGGAGCAGGACTTCGTGCTCGAGCCCGGTGACATGCTCTACCTCCCGCCGGGCTGGGCGCACGATGGCGTCGCCGTCGGCGGCGACTGCATGACGGCGTCGGTCGGCTTCCGCTCGCCTTGGCGAGGCGAACTGGCGAATGAACTGCTGGTGCGCCTGACCGACGACGAGGAGGCGCCGCGCGGTGACCGGATGTATGTCGATCCCCGCCAGGCGGCCACCGCCGAACCGGGAAGAATCCCCGAGGCGCTGACCGCCTTCGCGCGCGAAGCGGTGCTCAAGGCGGTGGCCCAGCCGCTTGCGCTGGAGCGGGCGCTGGGCGAGGCGCTGACGGAGCCGAAGCCGCGGGTGTTCTTCGAGCCGGGAGACGCGTTGCCGCCAGGGCAGGGCGCCAGGTTGAGCCCGCGCACGCGCATGATGTACGACGCGGCGCACGTGTTCATCAATGGCCAGTCCTTCCGCGCCGGCGGGCGCGACGCGACCCTCATGCGCCGTCTGGCGGATCGGCGGACGCTGTCCGTGGCCGAGGTGGCCCGCCTCAGCGAAGGCGCGCGCCACCTGCTCGATCAGTGGACCGAGGACGGTTGGATCCTGCCCGGTTGAACGGGCATGATCGTCGCCGCCCCATGGTCGCCTACCCTGATTTCCTGAGGAGGTCGACATGTCGCAGGAACCCCTGATCCCGGAAAACCTCCGACCGGGCCTCGTGGAAACCGTCGAGGAAGTCCGGCAATTGCTGCGGCAAGCGCTGCTGCTTGCCGCGTCGCAGGGCGGGCGGGAACTCTGCTGGCTCGACACCGACTTCGCCGCCTGGCCCTTGTCCGATCCGGAGCTCCTGGATGCCCTGCATCGCTGGGCGCTGCCGCACCGCCGGCTGCGCCTGCTCGCGGCCCTCGACTACGAAGCGCTGCGCCGCGTCCATCCGCGTTTCGTCCAGTGGCGCCAGTTGCACGACCATGTGGTGCAGGCGCGGGCCTTCGATCCGGCGGACTTGGGCGACCGCAGCACCCCGACGCCGCAAGGCGTGGTGCTGGCACCCGGATTGCTGACCTTGAAGTTGTGGACGCCGGCGCGGGCGTCGCTGGCGCTGCGTGATGCCCGCGAAGAAGCCATGGCGCGCGAATGGTTTGACGCAATTGAGCAACGGTCTGCCGATTCGTTCGCCAGCAGCACCCTAGGGTTGTAAGACGATTACAAACTGGTGGCTATAATTGCCGGCTAGGCGAGGGAAGCGCTCGAGGTTTCTCGCGTCTTGGTCTGCTGAAGTTCGTACTGGTCATCATGTACGACTTCATTAATTACCGGTAATTGATTGTTCGTCTAAAAGTTACTTGAGGACAAGTATGAAAAAGTCGATTCTGATGGCCTCCCTGCTGGCCGCTGTTGCCCTGACCGCTTGCGGCAAGAAGGAAGAAGCTGCCGCTCCGGTGGCGACGCCCGCTCCGGAAGCTTCGGCTCCCGCCGTTGAAGCCTCGGCCCCGGCCGTTGAAGCTTCGGCTGCTGCCTCGGACGCTGCTGCTCCCGCTTCGGCCGCCAGCAACTAAGACGATCTCTCGTCCTGAGAAAGCCGCATGGGTTCGCCCATGCGGCTTTTTCTTTGGCGCCTCCATGGCGCAAGGTATCGGCGCGAACATCGCCCGCCCGCTGGTATTTGACTGGATATTCGCGCCCATGAAAAACGCCACCGGAGGGTGGCGATTTTGTTTTGCGCAAACTGAGGATGTACGGTTGTCCGTCGCCCAGATCAGCGGACGTCTTCCATCAGCAACTGGAGGATGCGCTTGGCCAATTCGTCGGTCTGCTGCTGGCCCTTGTCGTCCTGGATCTGGACGGTGGACTTGCCGCCGTCCGATTTGACCGACACGCGATAGCGAACGGCGCTGGAGGCGCTCTTCGCGCCGAACAGGCGCTGGAAGAAATTGGGCTCTTCCTTGCCGGCCTGGTTCGGGTCGGCATAACGCAGGAAGAACAGGCCTTGCTTGCGGTCGCGGTCCTCGATCGTGAAGCCGTGGCGGTCCAGCGACTGGCCGACGCGGCGCCAGGCGCGGTCGAAGTCTTCGTTGATCTGCAGCTGGTCGGGCACGTCGGCCAGCGAGCGCGGTGCGGCGCCACGCGGCGCTTCGGCGAAGCTCGGCGCCGGCTGCTGCGCATTCGCGACCATGGTCTTGGCGTCTTCTTCCTTGCCGCCGAGCTTGAGCATCAGGCGCGAGGTCATTTCGGCCTCGAGTTCCGGATCCGACGGGCGGGGCTGCCAGCCGGTCTCGTCGCGCTGCGAGTTCGTGTAGATCTCGACCAGACCGCGGTGCGTCACGTAGATGTCGGTGCCGCCCTGCTCATTGCGTTCCAGGCGAGTGCGGTACTTGTCGCGCTCACCGGTCGAGTACAGCGAGTCCAGCAGCGAGCCCAGCGCCTTGCGGATGAAGTCCTGGGGCAGCTTGGCCTTGTTCTCGGCCCAGTTGGTCTCCATGACGCCGACGTTCTGATCCTCGGATTCGATGGTGAAGCCGCGCTCCTGCCAGAAGCTCTTGACCTGCGGCCAGAGCTGCTCCGGCGGCAGCGCGCTGTGCAGCCAGCGCGCGTTGCCCAGGCGATGGAACTCGACGTTGCCCGCCTTGTCCAGCGCCACGGGGGCGCCGGCGGTGGCGCCGATCGCCTGGCGCTGCGCGTTCGGCTGGGCGGCCATCTGCGCGGCGCTGATCGGGCCGGTCGGGCGGTTTTCCTTCGGAAGCTGGGTCAGGTCCGGCGGCACGTCCAGGCCGGTGGTCTGCTTGGCCTGGGTGCGGTAGTCGACCTTGTCGCTGGTGGTGATGCTCTCGAACGTGCTGCACGCCGTCAGCGAGGCCAGCGCCATCAGGCAGGCCACGCGCACCGGGGTGGGAGCGCCGGATTCAGGAAGGGAACGAGTCACGCTGGAGATCTCCGAGGTAGGTCGCTGCGGCCCGCGGCCGCTGAAGGAAAAGGAGCCGCCGGCGGCGCCGGCCGGCGGTGATTAGAGCAGGCCGGCCTCGCGCAGGGCAGCTTCGACCAGTTGCTGGCCCGCCGGCGTCAGCGGCGTCAGCGGCAGGCGCAGATGGTTGCTGCTGCGGCCCAGCTTGTTCAAGGCCCACTTGGCCGGGGCCGGGCTGGGCTCGCAGAACAGCTGCTTGTGCAGCGGCAGCAGCTGGAAATGCAGCGCGGTGGCCTCGCGCACGCGGCCCTCGATCGCGGCCATGCACAGCTCGTGCATCGCCTTGGGGGCGATGTTGGCCGTGACGCTGACCGAGCCGCGGCCGCCCATCAGCATCAGCGCGATGGCCGTGCCGTCGTCGCCGGAATAGATGCTGAAGCCGGGGGGCGCATGCTTGATCAGCCAGGCGGCGCGCTCGATGTTGCCGGTGGCCTCCTTGATGCCGAAGACGCCGGGCAGGGCCGCGCAGCGGATGGCCGTTTCCGGCGCCATGTCCGCCACGGTCCGGCCGGGCACGTTGTACAGCATCATCGGAATGTCGACCGCTTCCGCGATCGCCTTGAAGTGCTGGTAGATGCCCTCCTGGGAGGGCTTGTTGTAGTAGGGGACCACCGACAGCGTGGCGTCGGCTCCGACCTGCTTGGCGAAGCGGCTCAGCTCGATGGCTTCGGCGGTGGCGTTGGCGCCGGTGCCGGCCAGGACCGGCTTGCGGCCCTTCACATGCTCGACCGCGACGCGGATGACCTCGCGGTTCTCTTCCATCGTGACGGTGGGCGACTCGCCGGTGGTGCCGACGACGCCGATGACGTCCGTGCCCTGGTCGATGTGCCAGTCGATCAGGCTGCGCAGCCCGTCGAAGTCGATGCGGCCGTCTTCATGCATCGGCGTGACCAACGCGACGATGCTGCCAACAATTGCGTTCATTGAGGATTCCTCGTGATCGGCGGATTCTACTGAAGCGCCGGGGCGCTTCCGGGGCTCCGCGCTCAGCGCAACCGGTATCGCGGGTAGACCCCAGGCGCGGCCCCCGTGGCGTCCGCCGTGGGCGCGCTGGCGACGGGCCGGTTGTCGCGAACGGCAGCAACGCGCTGCACGTAACGACCGTTGACGCCGCCGGCCGCAGGGCCGGGCGGCTCCGACTCGATGAAGCCATCCTCGTAGGCGATCACGCGCAGGCCGTTGGCCGCGTCCAGCAGTTCCCCCGGACGCAGCAGGAACTCGGGCCGCGCGGGGCGGCCGATCGTCTGCTGTCCGTCGGTAAAGGTTTCGTAAATCAGCCAGCCGCCGGGCGCGACGGCCTCGACGATGCGCGGCAGCAGCGGCCGCCACAGGTAGTTGGTGACCAGCACGAGGTCGAACACGCGCCCCTCGAGCGGCCAGGGGCCTTGCTCGATGTCGGCCTGGATCAGCTCGACGCGACCGGAGAGTCCGGCCAGCCCCGCCAGGGCCGTCGTGTCGCGGTCGACGCCGGTGACCGCCACGCCGTCGCCCGCCAGCAGGCGCAGGTGGCGGCCCGAGCCGCAGGCCAGGTCCAGCGCGGTGAGGCCGTCGCGGTCGCGCCAGGCCTGTGACCAGCGCAGCACCCAGTCGCTGGGCAGTCCCGTGCCGTGGCCGCCGCCCACGGCCGGGCGCGACGGGCTGCCGAGGAACGTCGTCGTGCTCATGCGGGCCGCTGTTCCTTCTTCAGCGCCTTCAGCGCCATGCGGTCGACCATCGCCGGCGCCAGCAGCTTGAGCCAGCGGCCCAGCTTGCCTTTGGTCGTCATGACGATGTCGCGCTCGCGGGCCAGGGTGCCGTCGAGGATCAGCCGCGCGCATTCCTGGACGGTCATCGCGCCGCGTTCGTCCAGGCTGCTCAGGCCCGAGGCCTGTCCCTGCGCGTTGAAGCCGCGGTAGCGGATCTGGGTGTCGACCACGCCGGGATAGGCGATCGTGACGCTGACGCCGTGCGCGGCGACCTCGGTGCGCAACGCCTCGAAGAAGCCGGTCATCGCGAACTTGGTGGCGCTGTAGGCGGTGCGACCGGGGATGCCCAGCAGCCCGGCCAGGCTGGAGACCGCGACGATGCGACCCTGGCTGGCCTTGAGCGCGGGCAGCGCCGCCTGGGTGCACCAGGCCGAGCCCCACAGGTTGATCTGCATCAGCCGTTGATACCAGGCCAGGTCCTTGACCTGGTCGAACAGCGCGTGCGCCGACATGCCGGCGTTGTTCACCAGCACGTCGATCGCGCCGAAGGCGCCGAGCGTGGCGCGCACCAGCTCCTGGCAGTCCTCCTGCGACTCCACGTCGCAGCGCTGCACCAGCGTGCGGGCGCCGAGCGCCTCGCATTCCGCCGCCACCCGTTCCAGCTTGTCGACGCTGCGCGCGGCCAGCACCAGCGAGAGCTTGGCGCCGTCGCGCCGCGCCCATTGGCGCGCCAGTTCGGCGCCGATGCCGTCCGAGGCGCCCGTGATGATCACGACCATGTTGTCTCCGTTCTCCTTGTCAGATCCAGAACCCGAGTGCCCGCCTCGCCGCCGCGGTGGTCCGCGGTCTGTCGTGGCCCCTTGCCGGTGCGCATCGGCTTCGTCCGCGGCCGGCGCTCAGAAGCAGGCCCAGATCGCGTCGCCCAGCTGCTGCATCAGCGAGGGCTGCGTGTAGGCCAGAAAGACCGCCGCCAGCACCGCCGCGGCGCCCAGCCCGGCGAGGATCCGACGGAGCGCGCGCCGTGTCATGGTGGGGTTCCCGGAGGCCGGCCTCAGGCCGCGGCCGGGACCGGGCGGCGCGTGATCGCGGACTCGCGCACCGGCAGGTTGGCCAGCATCGCCATCACGCCCAGCGCGATCGCCAGGTACCAGACGACGTCGTAGGAGCCGGTCGCGTCGTAGAGCTTGCCGCCCAGCCAGACGCCCAGGAAGGAGCCGATCTGGTGGCTGAAGAACACGAAGCCGCCCAGCATCGACATGTGCTGCACGCCGAAGATCTGCGCCACGATGGCGTTGGTCGGCGGCACGGTGGACAGCCACAGCACGCCCATCACGGCGGCGAAGACATAGACGCTGACTGGCGTCAGCGGCACGTTCAGGAAGATCAGGATCGCGATCGAGCGCAGCAGGTAGATGGCCGAGAGCAGGTAGCGCTTGGGCAGTCTCTGGCCCAGCGTGCCGGCCGCATAGGTGCCGAAGACATTGAAGAGCCCGATCAACGCCAGCGCGTTGGTGGCGACCTGCGGCGTCAGGCCGTGGTCCTTCAGGTAGCTGGGCATGTGCACGCCGATGAACACGACCTGGAAGCCGCAGACGAAGTAACCCAGCATCAGGAGCTGGAAGCTGCGATAGCCGAAGGCCTCGCGCAGCGCCTGGCCGATGCTCTGGTGGTGCGCGCCGTGGGCGGCGTCCCGGGCCGGCTCGCGCAGGCCGAAGGCCAGCGGCACGATCAGGCAGGCGGCGATCGCCAGCACGAACAGCGCGTTCTGCCAGCCGCTGTAGCCGATCAGCCAGTTCTCGACCGGCACCATCAGGAACTGGCCGAAGGAACCCGCCGCCGCCGCGACGCCCATCGCCCAGGAGCGCTTCTCCGGCGCGACGTTGCGGCCGATGACGCCGTAGACCACCGCGTAGGTGGTGCCCGACTGCGCCAGCCCGATCAGCACGCCGGCGCTGCCCAGGAAGCCGGCGGCGGTCGTGGAGACGGCCATCAGCGCCAGGCCGGCCGCGTAGAGGAAGGCGCCGGCGACCAGCACCCGCAGCGCGCCGAAGCGGTCGGCCAGCATGCCGGCGAACGGTCCGGCGGCGCCCCAGGCGATGTTCTGGACGGCCAGCGCCAGCGAGAAGGCTTCGCGCGTCCAGCCGCGGTCCATCGTCACCGGCGTCAGCCACAGCCCGAAGCCGTGGCGGATGCCCATCGACAGCGTGACGATCGCGGCGCCGCAGATCAGCACCTGCTGCAGCGACAGGGTGCGGGACGAGGAGGGGGAGGTCGGGATCGCGCTCATCCGGGCAATGTAATGGCTTCGGGTCGGCTTGGCTGACACCTGAATGACGCACATCCCCCGCGGGGGGCGGCCGGGTCGGCGCGATTCGCCCGATCGGGCGGGGTGGATGGCGCTCAGGCGCGCATGGTCGATGAAGGGGCGGGCTGGTCGGTCGCGCTCAGCCCGACTTGCCCGAGGCCGGTTTGGCCTTGCCCTTGGCCGGGGTCGACTTCTTCGTGCTGCGGGTGCCGGCCTTCTTGCCGGTCGCCTTCTTCTTGCCGGGGGCCGCGTTGAGGGCGTTGTTCTCCTCGCCGGCGGTGGCGGCCACGTCGTCCAGCTGGGTCAGCACGCGGCCCTGCTTGATGCGCAGCAGCGGCTTGTCCAGCGCGTCCAGGTCCTCGAGCGGATTGCCGATCAGCACCAGGAAGCTGGCCTCGCAGCCGGGCTGGAAGCAGCCGAGCTTGCGCTGCGGGAACAGCGCCCGCGGCGTGTCGACGGTGGCCAGACGCAGCAGCGCGGCCTTGTCGAGCACGCCCAGCTGGTCCAGGTGGTGCAGCTCGTTGAGCGCATTGCCGGTGAACAGGTCCGAGCCGACCAGCAGCCGCGCGCCGGCCGCCTTCAGGCGTTCCAGGTTCTGCTTCTGGACCGCCTCGATCCGCGCCAGCAGCTCCGGCGCCGGCTGGAACAGCCGCGTCGCGACGGTGGCGGTGACGATGCCGACCTGCTTCTCGGCGGCCAGCGCGGCGACCTCGGGCGGGATCAGGTGGGTCTCCGGCGCCTCGCCGTGCTGGGGGAAGTAGCCCGGCAGCTCGGCGATGAAGTCGGCGCCGGCGCGCACCGCCGCGGCGAAGTCGGCGACGCTCTCGATGTGGACCACGACGCGGCGCTGCTCGGCATGGGCGCGGCGCACGACCTCGGCCACGACCTCGGGCGTCACGCCCAGCCGGCCGCGCAACTCGGGCTGCTGGCGCAGCTCGGGGCGGTCGTGGTAACTCATGATGACCTTCACCAGGTCGCTGTGGCGGCCGGCGATCAGCGGCCACTTCCTGGCCACGTCGTCGGGCGAGTCCATCACCAGCACCGCCTTGTCGACGATCTGGTCCAGCGTCATCGGCGGCGTGCCCGACTGCAGCATCGCCAGCGGCTGGCCGTCCGACGAGGTGATGCAGGCGGTGGCGAAGAGCACGTCCGGCGTTTCCGGCTGCGAGATCCGGGCGCGGATCGGATCGATCGCGGCCGGATCGGCGCACAGCATCGCGGCGTAGAACACGCCGTCGCGCAGGTAATCCTGGCCGAACTTGTCCAGGCCCCAGGCGCCCTGCAGGTTGTGGTTGTGGGCGTCGGCGAGCGGCGCGACCAGCGTCTGGCCGCGCAGCTCCAGCAGCCGGTTGACCTTGCGCGGGCGCTTCTCGACGAAGCGGCCGTCCTCGACATAGAGGGTCCCGCTCTGCAGCTTCTCGCCGTCGAACCAGCGCGCGTGGCGCAGTTCCATCGCCATCTCGGGACTGGCCTTGAAGTCCTCCGCCCGGGCCGGCCCTCCCGCGAGCAGCGCGCTCAGGGCCACGGCGAGCGGCGCCAGCAAGGCCCGCACGGGGCGGACGGCGTGGAGGGGGCGGGACGGGGCGGGCATGAAACCGGGGAGGGCGACGGTGGGGGAGTGCGGCGGACCCCCGGTAGCGGGGCCCGACAAGCCGGGAAGCGGCGGATGCTACGACAGCGCCTCCCGCTCGCCGGCGTCCGATCGGTAACCGGACGTGCCGCCGCGCACCCGCCGTGCGGCATGCGCGCGGCCTTGCAGCGCAGGCCCCGCTTCCGAGGGGAAACCCCCATGGGAGCGACCCCTGCCATCCGGCGTCAGGGAGCGTCACCGACGCTGCATAGAATCCCGCCCCATGGCAACCAAAGCAGTCAACCCACCGGGCAGCTACGGCGAAGGCTCGATCCGCGTCCTCAAGGGACTGGAGCCCGTCAAGCAGCGTCCGGGCATGTACACCCGCACCGACAACCCCCTGCACATCATCCAGGAGGTCATCGACAACGCGGCGGACGAGGCCCTGGCCGGTCACGGCAAGCGCATCGCCGTCACCCAGCACACCGACGGCTCGATCACGATCGAGGACGACGGCCGCGGCATCCCCTACGGGCTGCACCCCGAGGAAGGCGTGCCGGTCGTCGAGATCGTCTTCACCCGGCTGCACGCCGGCGGCAAGTTCGACAAGGGCTCGGGCGGCGCCTACAGCTTCTCCGGCGGCCTGCACGGCGTGGGCGTGTCGGTGACCAACGCGCTGGCCAAGCGGCTGCAGGTGACGGTCTACCGCGAAGGGCAGGTCGCGACGCTGGCCTTCTCCGGCGGCGACGTCGTCGAGCCGGTGGCCACGCGCAAGGCTGACCTCAAGGCCGGCGACCGCAAGACCGGCACGACAGTGCGCGTCTGGCCGGACGCGAAGTACTTCGAGAGCGCCGACCTGCCGAAGAACGAGCTGGTCCACCTGCTGCGTTCCAAGGCCGTGCTGATGCCCGGCGTCACCGTGACGCTGACGCAGGAGAAGAGCGGCGAGACGCAGACCTGGACCTACAAGGGCGGCCTGCGCGACTACCTCATGCAGTCGCTGCCGGCGGATCCGCTGATCCCGCTGTTCGAGGGCGAGCAGTTCGCCACCGCCTCCGAGAGCGAGAACTTCGCCGAGGGCGAGGGCGCGAGCTGGTGCGTGGCCTTCACCGAGGAGGGCCAGGTCATGCGCGAGAGCTACGTGAACCTGATCCCGACGGTGGCCGGCGGCACGCATGAATCGGGCCTGAAGGACGGCCTGTTCGGCGCGATCAAGGGCTTCATCGAGATGCACGCGCTCGCGCCCAAGGGCGTCAAGCTGATGGCGGAGGACGTGTTCTCGCGCGCCAGCTTCGTGCTCTCGGCCAAGGTGCTGGACCCGCAGTTCCAGGGCCAGACCAAGGAACGGCTGAATTCGCGCGACGCGCTGCGGCTGGTGTCGGCCTTCGTCAAGCCGGCGCTGGAGCTGTGGCTCAACCAGCATGTCGAGCACGGCAAGAAGCTGGCCGAGCTCGTCATCAAGCAGGCGCAGACCCGCCAGCGCGCGGCGCAGAAGGTCGAGAAGCGCAAGAGCTCCGGCGTGGCCGTGCTGCCCGGCAAGCTGACCGACTGCGAGAGCACCGACCTGCTGCACAACGAGCTGTTCCTGGTCGAGGGCGACTCGGCCGGCGGCTCCGCCAAGCTGGGCCGCGACAAGGAGACGCAGGCCATCCTGCCGCTGCGCGGCAAGGTGCTCAACGCCTGGGAGGTCGAGCGCGACCGGCTGTTCGCCAACAACGAGATCCACGACATCTCGGTGGCCATCGGCGTGGACCCGCACGGCAAGAACGACGAGCCGGACCTGTCCGGCCTGCGCTACGGGAAGATCTGCATCCTCTCGGACGCGGACGTCGACGGCGCCCACATCCAGGTGCTGCTGCTGACGCTGTTCTTCCGCCACTTCCCCAAGCTGATCGCCACCGGCCATGTCTACGTGGCGCGGCCGCCGCTGTTCCGCGTCGACGCGCCGGCGCGCGGCAAGAAGCCGGCCGCCAAGCTCTACGCGCTGGACGAGGGCGAGCAGACCGCCATCCTCGACAAGCTGCGCAAGGAAGGCGCGCGCGAGGGCAGCTGGAGCATCAGCCGCTTCAAGGGCCTGGGCGAGATGAACGCCGAGCAGCTCTGGGACACGACGCTCAATCCCGAGACCCGCCGCCTGTTGCAGGTGCAGTACGGCGACCTGGACTTCGCCGACACCGAGGGCGCCATCAACAAGCTGATGGGCAAGGGCGAGGCGGCCGCCCGCCGCGAGCTGATGGAGCTGCACGGCGACGCCATCGAGGTCGACGTCTGAGGACCCTATGCCCCCACGCTCACTTCGTTCGCTGCCCCCCGAGGGGGTGCTCAACGCCCTTCGGGCGGCCGGGCGGGCGTCGGACGATGCGCCCCCACGCTCACTTCGTTCGCTGCCCCCCGAGGGGGCGCTCAACGCCCTTCGGGCGGCCGGGCGGGCGTTGAGGCCGACATGGCCAGCACCGTGATGCAAGACCACCGCGTCACCCTGCGACCGACGATGCTGTCCGACCTGGACTTCGTCGTCGGCGTGGAGCAGGACGCGGGCAACCGGCCCTTCATCACGCCCTGGGAGCGCACGCAGCACGAGGGTGCCATCCGCTTTCCGGACGCGCGCCATTTCATCGTCGAGCTGGATGCCGAGCGCGCCGGCTTCGTGATCCTGCAGGGCTGTCGCAATCCCAACCGCTCGGTGGAGCTCAAGCGCATCGTGCTCGGTCCGAAGGGGCAGGGCGTGGGGCGGGTGTGCGTGCGGCTGCTCAAGAAGATGGCCTTCGCGCAGCTGGGCGCGCACCGCTTCTGGCTGGATGTGAAGGGCCGCAATACGCGGGCCCAGGCGCTGTATCGCAGCGAGGGCTACGTCGAGGAGGGCCGGCTGCGCGAATGCGTGCGCGCCGAGCCGCTGCCCGACGCGCAGGGCGTGATGGGCGAGGGCTTCGACGACCTGATCGTGATGTCGCTGCTCAAGCGCGAGTTCGAGGCGCGCGTGGCGCAGGGGCTGGAGCCGTCATGAGCCACGGCCGCGGCCCCACGACGCGCGGCGTGCGGCTGCGCAAGCGCCTGGCGCTGAGCATCGCCGTGGCCTTCGCGGCCAAGCTGACGCCGGCGCATGCGGAGCTGTGGGGCTACGTGGACGCCGACGGCATCGCGCACTTCGCGCCGACGCAGGTCGATGGCCGCTTCCAGCCGGTGATGTCGCCGCTCAGCGGCATCCAGCGCGTGCCCGGCAAGACCGACCACGGCCAGCGCATGCTGACCTGGCTGGACATCGCGCCCGAGGTCAAGGCGGTGCAGCCCTACCTGCGCGAGGCCGCGGCGGCGACCGGCGTGGATGCCGAACTGCTGAAGGCCATCATCGCGGTCGAGTCCGGCTTCCGGCCGGAAGCGGTGTCGCCGCGCGGCGCGTCCGGGCTGATGCAGATCACGCCGGCCACGGCCCAGCGCTACGCCACCGCGGAGGAACTGCGGCGGCCACTGCACCTGCTGGAGCCGCGGACCAACGTGATGATCGGCGCGCGCATGCTGGCGGACCTGACGCGGCGCTTCGGCCGGCTGGACGCGGCGCTGGCGGCCTGGAACGCCGGGGAAGGCGCGGTGCGGCGGGCCGGCGGGCAGATGCCCGACATCGACGAGACCCAGGCCCATGTGCACCTGGTGCTGGAGCTGTACTGGGCGCTGCTGCAGCGCAGCCTCGGCGCCCGGGCCCGGCAACTGACGATGGTCGCCACGCCGCTCGAGTGAGCGGGCGCGGCGACCGAAGATTTCCCAAGAAGATTCGAACGACCGGCGCAGGCCGGCATGAGAGAGATGACGCAAGAGACCTTTGATTTCGAGACGCCGGGCCAGCCGGGTGGCGGACAGGCGCCGTCGGGCGACGCGCTGACGCTGGCGCAGTACGCGCAGCAGGCCTACCTGGAATACGCGCTGTCGGTGGTGAAGGGCCGGGCGCTGCCCACCTACAGCGACGGCCAGAAGCCGGTGCAGCGCCGCATCCTCTACACGATGGAGCGGCTGGGCCTGGGCTTCGCCGGCGCCACCGGCGCCAAGGCGGTCAAGAGCGCCCGCGTGGTCGGCGAGGTGCTGGGCAAGTACCACCCGCACGGCGACCAGGCCGCCTACGACGCGATGGTGCGCATGGCCCAGGACTTCAGCCAGCGCTATCCGCTGGTGGACGGGCAGGGCAACTTCGGCAGCCGCGACGGCGACAACGCCGCGGCCATGCGCTACACGGAAGCCCGGCTGTCGATCTACTCGCGGCTGCTGCTGGACGAGCTCGACCAGGGCACGGTCGATTTCCAGCCCAACTACGACGGCTCCGAGAACGAGCCGCGCGAGCTGCCGGCGCGCCTGCCCTTCGTGCTGCTGAACGGCGCGTCGGGCATCGCGGTGGGCATGGCCACCGAAGTGCCCAGCCACAACCTGCGCGAGGTGGCGGAAGCAGCGGTGCTGCTGCTCAAGCGCCCGGACGCCGGCGACGACGAGCTCTACGCCGCGATCCAGGGCCCCGACTACCCGGGCGGCGGCCAACTGATCAGCTCGGCCGAGGAGATCCGCGCCGCCTACAACACCGGCCGCGGCAGCCTGAAGCTGCGCGCGCGCTGGAAGATCGAAGACCTCGCGCGCGGCCAGTGGCAACTGGTCGTGACCGAGCTGCCGCAGGGCGTCAGCACGGCCAAGGTGCTCGAGGAGATCGAGGAGCTGACCAACCCCAAGGTCAAGACCGGCAAGAAGACGGTCACGCCGGAGCAGCTGCAGCTCAAGGCCTCGGTGCTGGCGGTGCTGGACAAGGCCCGCGACGAATCCAACAAGGACGCGCCGGTGCGCCTGGTGCTGGAGCCCAAGAGCCGCACCATCGAGCAGCAGGACCTGATCAACACGTTGCTGGCGCACACCAGCCTGGAGACCTCGGCGCCGCTGAACCTGACCATGGTCGGCGACGACGGCCGCCCGGTGCAGAAGACGCTGCGCAAGATCCTGACCGAGTGGATCGGCTTCCGTCTCAACACGGTGACGCGCCGCACGCAGCACCGCCTGGACAAGGTCCGCGACCGCATCCACATCCTGGAAGGCCGCCACGAGATCCTGCTGCACATCGACGAGGTCATCGCGCTGATCCGTCACTCCGACGAGCCCAAGCCGGCGCTGATCGAGCGCTTCAAGCTCAGCGAGCGCCAGGCCGACGACATCCTCGAGATCCGGCTGCGCCAGCTCGCGCGCCTGGAGTTCATCAAGATCGAGCAGGAACTCAAGGGCCTGCGCGAGGAGGCCGGCAAGCTCGAGGAAATCTTGTCCAACCCGTCGGTGCTGCGCCGCACGGTGGTCAAGGAGATCGAGTCGGACGCCAAGCAGTACGGCGACGAGCGCCGCACGCTGATCCAGGAGGACAAGCGCGCCGTGGCCGAGGTGCGCATCGTCGATGAGCCGGTGACGGTCGTCGTCAGCCTGAAGGGCTGGGTGCGCGCGCTCAAGGGCCATGAGGTCGATCCGGCGGCGCTGGCCTTCAAGTCGGGCGACTCGCTTTACGGCGTGTTCCCGTGCCGCAGCGTCGATCCGCTGGTGGTGCTGGGCAGCAATGGCCGGGCCTATTCGGTGCCGGTCTCGGCGCTTCCGGGCGGCCGCGGCGACGGCCAGCCGATCACGACGCTGATCGAGCTGGAATCCGGCAGCCAGATCGCCCATTACTTCGCCGGCGCGGCGACGCAGAAGCTGCTGCTCGCGGGCACCGGCGGCTTCGGCCTGGTGGCCGAGGTCGGCGACCTGGTCGGCCGCCAGAAGGCCGGCAAGGGCTTCCTGAGCCTGGAAGGCGAGGAGCGGCCGCTGCCGCCGGCGGTGGTGCCGGCCGGCGAAGTCGCCGGGGTGCAGGTGGCCTGCCTCTCGATGGCGGGGCGGCTGCTGACCTTCGCGATCGACGAGCTCAAGCACCAGCCCAAGGGCGGCCGCGGCCTGACGCTGATCGACCTGGACGCCAAGGACGCGCTGGTGAGCGTCGCGGCCTTCACCAACCAGCTCCTGGTCAGCGGGACGGCGCGCGGCGGCAAGGCCAAGGAGGAACCGCTGAAGGGCATGGCCCTGGCCGGTTACGCCGGCAAGCGCGCCAAGAAGGGCAAGGCCTGTGACCTGATGCAGAAGCCAATGCGGGTGACGGCGGCCTGAGCGCCGGTCGGGGCGCCGGCGACGCACGCTGGCGTGCCCGATTCAGGCACGCAGGGGACAAGCGTGTCCCCTGTTTCTTACGGCTGTGACGCACCGCAACAAAAGTCGCGGGTTTGTGCAAGACACGAACGCATGCTGCAGTGCAAACTTCCTCACGAATCAACTCGTTTTCTCGGGATGGGAGCCGCATGAAGTTCAAGTCTCTCGCCGTGGCGCTGGCCGCGGCCCTGATCGGTGGCGCCGCCGCCGCGTCGACGCTGGATCCGGTGTTCGTCACGCCGACCAACGGCAGTTTCTCGGACGTGGTCCTGGGCAGCTTCACCCTGACGCAAGCGTCGGACGTGACGGGCTCGGTGTTCGCCGCGACCTCGATCGACTTCGGCAGCGGCTTTACGTTGCCGCTGCAGTCGGTGACCTTCAGCTTCGCGGGCCTGAACGGCAGCGGCCTGGCGGTGAGCGACCTGGATGCCAGCGCGGGCGGCTTTCGCTATGCCAACCTGGCCGCGGGCACCTACCAGCTGATCGCCAGCGGCTCGCTGGGCGGCAGCGGCTTCGGCAACATCGCCGTGCTGTCGACGACGGTCAATGCCGTCGCGGCCGCGGTGCCGGAACCGGCCACCTACGCGCTGATGCTGGCCGGCATCGGCGTCCTGGGCGTCGCCGCCCGCCGCCGTCGCGCCTGAGCGCCCCGCCGCGTCATCGGACGCGGCGTCCTCTGCGAAGCATCGCGCCCTCCCGGCGCGGTGCTTTTTTCATTGGGGCGGCGCAAATTCATTGCGCCGCGACGCGGCGCGGCCACAGCCCTCGCAGCCAGCGCGGCCGCCACGACAGGGTAGCCGCGATCGCTACCGCGCCGCCGGCCAGCAGCATCAGCCACACGAGCACCGCCATCGTCGGATGGTCCGCCCCGAGGCACAGCCCCAGCGACGCGGCAAGCGCCAGCGCGCCCGCCACGCGCAGTGCGCGCGCCAGCGACGGCGGCGGGGCGGCATCGCCATGGACCTGTTCCCAATGCGTGTCCATCGCCAGCGCCAGCCAGCCGAAGCCGAGCACGGCGCTGACCGCGGCACCGGTGAGCAGCCAGGTCGGTTCAACCATGGCGCGCCTCCGCGGTCGCCAGCACGGCGGGCGAGTGGCCGGTCGCCGTGGCCTTCGCCCGCCGACCGAGCCGGCCGGCCGCGAGGATCGCCACGGCGGCGGTCGCCAGCAGGCTGAGGTCGACGCCCGCCACCGGCCAGTAGCCGGCCGCGAGGGTGCGTCCCAGGTGGTCGCCGGTGGTGACCGCGTTGGCGACGACCGCCGTCACCGCGCCGGCGGCGATCAGGCCGCACTGCTCGCGCCAGGCCGGGTTCATCCGCGCGCGCGCGAGCGCGCCGCCACGGGCGAAGGCGTGCAGCATCGCCAGGCCCCAGGCGCTCCAGAACACCGTGCGCTCCCAGTCGCCCTTGTCGGCGAGCGACTCCGGCAGCAGCCGGTTGGCCACCAGCATCGCCATCGTCGCCACCAGCATGCCGGTGACCGTGGTGACCGCCAGCGCGTCGACCACGCGGCTGCCCGCGCTGCCCGCCTTCGCATGCTGCTGCTTGCGCTTCTCGACGAAGAACAGGAAGCCGGTGGCGATGCAGACGCAGCCCAGCAGCCCGCCCAGCACATACAGCCAGCGCAGCAGCCAGTGACGGAAGTGCTGCAGGTGCAGCCCGGTCAGGAACTCGTTGACGCTGTCCACCGCGCTGCGCGGCGGGTCCTCGCGCAGCAGCTCGCCGGTGGTCGCCTTGAAGTGGACGCCTTCGCCGGTCAGCGCGACGCGGTCGGTGCCGGCGCGATAGACGCTGACGTAGGCGTTGGCGTCGCCCACGTGGCTGACGTAGACGAAACCGACGTCGCCGGCCATGCCCTTGGCCTGCCAGCGCTGCTGCGCCTGCGCCACCATCGCGTCCACCGAGGCCATCGGCGCGGTCACGCCGGCGCGTTCGTGCGGCAGGCCGGTCTCGCGCGCCTCGACGCGCTCGTGCAGCTCGTGCAACTCATGCAGCTGCGTGTGGGCGACCGGGAAGTAGATGCCCGCGAAGATCACCAGCCCGGTGAACGCGAAGAAGAAATGGAAGGGCAGGGCGACCACGCCGGTCAGGTTGTGCAGGTCCAGCACGCTGCGCTGCACGGTCTTGTGGCGGCGGAAGGTGAAGAACTCCCGGAAGATCTTGCGGTGCATCACAACGCCGCTGACCAGCGCGGCCAGCATCATCAAGGCCGAGAAGCCGACGATCCAGGTGCCCAGGTCCTTCCATTTCAGGTGCAGGCTGTAATGCAGCGGATAGAAGAACTCGCTGCCCACGCGCAACTGCCCCTGCGGCAGCACGGCGCCGGTGCGCGGGTCCAGCGCGTGGCTGGCGAAGACGGTCTCGTCCGGGTCCTTCGCGCGCGGCACCTCGAAGCCGGCGAACACCGACACCACCGGATCGCGGTGCGTCGTGTAGGCGCCCCAGTTGCGCACGACCTCGAAGCGCTCGGGCAGCGGCCCGTCGACGCGGCCGTCGAGCAGCGCGATCGCGTCCTTGTCCGGCTGCATGCGCTCGAAGGCGGGCTTGAGGATGGTGTCGAAGGACGGCATCGGCTGCGGCGCGAAACGCGACGAGGGGATCGCCCAGCGGTCGATCTCGCGGTCGAAGACCGACAGCGAGCCGAAGAAGAACACCACCATCAGCACGAAGCCCAGCACCAGGCCGAACCAGGTGTGCAGCCAGGCCATCGAGAGCCGGAAGTTCTGGAACACGGGTCGCTCCTTGTGTCAGGCGAGCAGCGCGCGCTGGATCAGCGCCGCCGCCCCGGTCATCAGCCCGCCGCCCGCCAGCAGCACCGCCCAGCACCGGCCGACACGCCGCGCCGCGAAGGACCACAGGAAGACCACCAGGTAGAGCAGCACCCCGAGGATCGCGGCCAGGTGTTCGGCGTCGTGGAAGGGCATGCCCAGGCCATACAGCCCGGCATGGACGACGGCGATGAAGCCCCAGCAGAACGCATAGCCGCCGAGCACTGCCGCGCCGATGCGCGACAGCAGCGCCAGCGGCGGGAGCCGGCCCGGCGCGCGGGAGGGCCTGGGAGCGAGGTCGGTCATGGCGGCCGAGGGCATGAGGCGCTGTTGCAAATGCGAGGCATTATCGTCTTGTCAATGACCAAGATGCATGTAATTCGCATTTGCGATAGCAGGTTTTTGTGGGACGGGCGCAAAAAAAGAAGCGCTCCCTAGGGAGCGCTTCGGTCGTGCGGGAGGCGGGGCGGCGTCAGAGCCGCGCCATCGCCCGGGCGCATTCCGGCACCAGGGCCGGGCCCTTGTAGATCAGGCCGGTGTAGAGCTGGACCAGGTCGGCGCCGGCCTGCAGCTTGGCGCGTGCGTCCTCGCCGCTGAGCACGCCGCCCACGCCGATGATGGGATAACCGCTGCCCAGCGCCGCGCGCAGCAGGCGGATGACGCGATTGCTGGCCTCGAAGACCGGCGCGCCCGACAGGCCGCCGGTTTCGCCGGCATGCGGCAGGCCCTGCACCGCATCGCGGGCGATCGTCGTGTTGGTCGCGATCACGCCATCGATGCCATGGCGCTTCAGGCTCGCGGCGATCACCGCCACCTGGTCCTCGTCCAGGTCGGGCGCGATCTTCACGAACAGCGGCACCTGCCGGCCGCTCGCGTCCTGCAGCGCCAGCCGGCGCGCCTGCAGCGGGCCGAGCAGCGCATCCAGGGCCTCGTCGCTCTGCAGCTGGCGCAGGTTCTTGGTGTTGGGGCTGGAGATGTTGACGGTGATGTAGTCCGCGTGCGGGAACACGCCTTCCAGGCCGATCAGGTAGTCGTCGACGGCGCGCTCGATCGGCGTGACCGCGTTCTTGCCGATGTTCAGGCCCAGCAGCCCGCCGTGGTGGCGGAAGCTGTGCGAGCGCTTCACGTTGGCGATGAAGGCGTCCAGTCCCTCGTTGTTGAAGCCCAGGCGATTGATCAGCGCCTGCCTGGCCGGCAGGCGGAACATGCGCGGCTTGTCGTTGCCCGGCTGCGCCTTGGGCGTGACGGTGCCCACCTCGATGAAGCCGAAGCCCATCGCGCCCAGGCCGTCGATGCAGCGGCCGTTCTTGTCCAGGCCGGCGGCCAGACCGATGCGATTGGGGAACTTCAGGCCGGCGACGGTCACCGGATCGGCGACCCGCGCCTGCGCCCAGGTGCACTGGGCGGGCGTGTTCTGGAGTCGGGCGATGCTGCCCAGGGTCAGTTCGTGCGCGTGTTCGGGATCCAGGCCGAACAGGAAGGGACGGGCGAAGCCGTAGGGGATGAGGGCCATGATGGGGCGGCATTGTCTCATCGCGCCCTTGCCGGGCCGGCCGCGCCTAGGCTCCGCGTGCGAACGGTGATGGGGGACTCGCCCTAGCTCCAACGGGCCCGGGCCCGGACGGGCACGCCGCCCGAGCCGGTTTCACGGGGCGTCCGGCGGGTGGTCGGGGCGATCCCAGGGCGGCACGTCCCCCCATCGCTCGACACAGAAATCGATCAGCGCCCGGACCTTGGGACTCGGGAAGCGGCTGGGCAGATAGACCGCGTAGAGCGTGTCCGCCTCGGCCGGTCCGCCCAGCGGCGTCCAGTCGGGGAGCAGGGCGGTGAGGCGGCCGGCGCGCAGGTCGCGGCCGATGGCGTAGGTCGGCAGCACCGCCAGGCCCATGCCGGCGAGCGCGGCCACGCGCAGCGATTCGCTGCTGTTGGCGGTCAGGCCGCTCTCGAAGCGCAGCGCGCCGGAGATCTCGACCTCGGCCTCGCCCCGCTCCGGATGGCGGAAGCGCCAGCGCTCCGGCGCGTGCAGGTAGCCGAAGCGCAGGCAGCGGTGGTCGGCCAGCTCGGCGACCGAGGTCGGCGTGCCCTGCGCCGCGAGGTAGGCCGGCGATGCGCACAGCACGAAACGGATGTCCGCCAGCTTGCGTGCGACCAGGCCCGGGCTCGGCCGACCGGTGAGCCGCAGCACCAGATCGAAACCTTCCTCGGCCAGGTCGACGTAGCGGTCGTTGAGCCCCAGCACCACCTGCAACTGCGGATGGCGAGCGCAGAACTCGGTGAGCAGCGCAGTGAATTGCAGGTTGCCGAACGCGGTGGACGTGCTCAGGCGCAGCACGCCGAGGGGCTGCTCGCGCTGGCCGGCGAGCTCGGCATCCAGCGCCTGCGCCTCCTCGAGCAACCGCAGCGCGCGCTCGTACACGCCGCGTCCCTCGGCGGTGGGGCTGATGCTGCGGGTGGTCCGATGCAGCAGCCGGGTGCCCAGCTGCTGCTCCAGTCGCGCGACCTGCTTGCTGACGGCGGACTTGGTCGCGCCCAGCAGCTTGGCCGCCCCCGAGAAGCTGCGCGCGTCGACAACGCGGGCAAAGGCCTGCAGGTCTTCCAGGCGTCCCATGGCGGTCTCCGATTGTTCTCGATCTGGAAACTCTAAAACGAAAGTAGAGCGGATTGTGTCCGAAGCGGCGCGTTTCTAGAGTGCGTCCATTGATCTTCGGAAAGGAACTGGCCATGACGACTGCCACCCACGGCGCTCTGCCGACCCCGTCGACCGCGGGCGCGGATCGGCTCGGCGCGCTGGTCGCGCTGAGCCTGCCGGCGCTCTTCATCCTGCTGTGGAGCACCGGCTACCTCGCCGGCAAGCTGGCGCTGCCGCACGCCGGTCCGTTCACCCTGCTCGCGCTGCGCTTCGGGCTGGCCGCGGTGGTGCTGCTCGGCGTGTCGGCGGCGACCGGCGCGCCGTGGCCGAAGACGCCGCGGGCCTGGATCCACCTCGGCGTGGTCGGCTTGTTGATGCAGGTGCTGCACTTCTCCGGCGTCTACTGCGCGATCGCCTGGGGGCTGCCCACCGGCGTGGCCGCGCTGCTGATCGGCCTGATGCCGCTGGCCACCGCGCTGGGCGCGCACCTGTGGCTGGCCGAGCGCCTGAGCGCGCGCCAGTGGCTGGGCATGTTGGGCGGCCTGGCGGGCGTGGCGCTGGTCATCGCGGACCGCCCCCTGGGCGGTGGCGCCTGGCAGGCCTATGGCGCCGGGTTGCTCGGCCTGGTGGGGCTGGTGGCCGGCACGCTGTACCAGAAGCGCTTTTGCGCCGGCATGGACCTGCGCACCGGCAGCGGCATCCAGATGACGGTCTCGGCGCTCGCGGTGACGGCCCTGGCGCTGTGGCGCGAGCCCGGCGTGGCGGACTGGAGCGCCGAGCTGATCGGCGCGACGCTGTGGCTGGGCCTGGTCAACTCGATCGGCGCCTTCAGCCTGATGTTCGTGATGATCCGGCGCGGTCAGGCGGCGGCGGTGGCGCGGCTGTTCTACCTGATCCCCGGCGTCTCGGCGCTGATGGGCGTGGCGCTGCTGGACGAGCACCTGGGCGCGCTGTCGCTGGCCGGTTTCGTCGTCGCGGCCGCGGCGGTGGGGCTGGCGTCGATGAAGCGGGGCGGTTGATGTCCGGGATTGCGCGGCGGCGGATAATCGCCGCTTCCTTTTTCGCGTTTCCGTGTCCGAGAGGGCACGCGCCGCCGCCATGAAGCACCTCGACCATCCGCAGCACGACCGCGAAGTCGGCTCCGCCGACGCCACCCGCGACGCCACCCGCACCGACGACACCCGCATCGACGCGGTCCGCCCGCTGATCTCGCCGGCGCTGCTGCTGGACGAGCTGCCGCTGCCCGAGGCCTCGCTCGAGGTCGTCGAGACGGCGCGGCGCGAGATCAGCGACGTGCTGCACGGCCGGGACGACCGGCTGCTGTGCGTGGTGGGGCCCTGCTCGATCCACGACCACGGCCAGGCGATGGACTACGCCCGCCTGCTCAAGGACCTGCGCGAGGAACTGAAGCAGGACCTGCTGGTCGTGATGCGGGTCTACTTCGAGAAGCCGCGCACGACGGTGGGCTGGAAGGGCTACATCAACGACCCGCACCTGGACGGCAGCTTCCACATGAACGAGGGTCTGCGTCTGGCCCGCCAGCTGCTGCTGGACGTGACCGCGCTGGGCCTGCCGGCGGGCACCGAGTTCCTGGACCTGCTGTCGCCGCAGTACATCTCGGACCTGATCGCCTGGGGCGCGATCGGCGCGCGCACCACCGAGAGCCAGAGCCACCGCCAGCTCGCCTCCGGCCTGTCCTGCCCGGTGGGCTTCAAGAACGGCACCGACGGCTCGGTGAAGATCGCCGCCGACGCGGTGCTGGCCGCGCGCGCCAGTCACGCCTTCATGGGCATGACCAAGATGGGCCTGGCCGCGATCTTCGAGACCCGCGGCAACGACGACTGCCACCTGATCCTGCGCGGCGGCAAGGCGCCGAACTACGACGCGGCCTCGGTGCAGGCGGCGGCCGAGGTGCTGAAGGCGGCGGGCCTGCGCGAGCAGCTGATGATCGATTTCTCGCACGCCAATTCGTCGAAGAAGTACGAGCGCCAGATCGACGTCGGCCAGGATGTCGGCGCGCAGATCGCCGGTGGCGACGCGCGCATCACCGGCGTGATGATCGAATCGCACCTGCAGCCGGGCCGCCAGGACCTGCTCGCGGGCCAGACCAAGGCGGACCTGCTGCCGGGCGTGTCCATCACCGATGCCTGCCTGGGCTGGAGCCAGACCGAGCCGCTGCTGCGCTCGCTGGCCGCCGCGGTGCGCCAGCGCCGCGACCGCCAAGGCGCGTGAGCGGCGTGCCGAGCCGTGTGGGACACGCTGACGGCGTTGGCGGCCCATCCCTGGGCCTACCCCGCGTTCTCGGTCGTGCACTTGATCGGGCTGGGCGCGCTGTTCGGCGGCCTGCTCGTCTTTGAACTGCGCGCGCTGGGCGCGCGTCGCGAGCTCGATCCCGGCGCGCTGGCGCGACTGGCGATTCCCACGGCGCTGGCGGGCTTCGCGCTGTGCGCCGTCTCCGGCGCAGCCATGTTCGCGACCCAGCCGCAGGAGCTGTGGGTCAATCCGGCGCTGCGGGTGAAGCTCGCGCTGATCGCTGTGGCGGGCCTGAACGCGGCCTGGTTCCACTGGCGCGGCGGCGTGCGGGCGCAGGACCGCCTGGGCCGCTGGCAATGCCTGCTGTCGTTGGGGATTTGGGTCGCTGTCATCATCTGCGGGCGCTGGATCGCCTTCGTCTGACGTCCTTCCCGCCAGCGCGTCCTTCAGGTCCTTCACGCCCTTCAAGGAGGCTTCGATGGAACGTCGTCTGTTGCTGGCCGCGCTCGCGGCCGCGCCCCTGATGCCCGCCGCCGTCCGCGCCCACCATGGGTGGAGCGGCTTCGACCAGGACCGCCCGCTGTACCTGGAGGGCCGCGCGGCCAGGGTGACCTGGCGCAATCCGCATGTGGAGCTGGATCTGGAGGTGCCGGAGCGGCTCGTGCTGCCGGCCGACCTGAAGCAGCGGGTCCTGCCCAAGCAGACGACCGCCGTCGACGGCGAGGCCCTGCTCGCGAAGACGCAGGTGCCGACGCGGCGCGACCGGCGCTGGGAGGTCGAGCTGGCGCCGCTGACGCGGCTGGAGGCCTGGCAGGTCGAAGAGATCAGGCCTGGCACCCAGGTGTCGGTGATCGGCTTCGCCGCCCCGGGCGAGCAGGGCGCGGCGGTGCTGCGGGCGGAGTACCTGTTCGTCGGCGGGAAGGTGTACGGGCTGCGGTCGTCGCCCGCCTGAGCGGCGGAGATAATCCCGCCTTTCCTCTCCCGCCAGTTTTCCGGCCCTCTACGACGAGCCGTCGCTCGCCCCTCCATGACCCAAGACGAATTGAAGACCCTGGTCGGCCAGGCCGCATTGCAGTACGTGACGCCGGACACGGTGGTGGGCGTGGGCACCGGCTCGACGGTGGACAAGTTCATCGACGCGCTGGCCGCCAGCGGCGTGCGCATCGCCGGCGCGGTGTCCAGCTCGGTGCGCAGCACCGAGCGCATGAAGGCGCTGGGCATTCCGGTGCTGGACGCGTCGGAGGTCGAGTCGCTGCAGGTCTACATCGACGGCGCCGACGAGATCGACCGCCAGGGCCACATGGTCAAGGGCGGCGGCGCGGCGCTGACGCGCGAGAAGATCGTGGCCGACCTGGCCCAGACCTTCGTCTGCATCGCCGATGAGAGCAAGCTGGTCGACGTGCTGGGCGCGTTCCCGCTGCCGGTCGAGGTGATCCCGATGGCCGCCGCGCAGATCGCGCGCCGCTTCCGCGCGATGGGCGCCGAGCCGGTGCTGCGCCAGGACTGCGTGACCGACAACAGCTGCCGCATCCTGGACGTCAAGGGCCTGCGGATCACCGATCCCGCCGCCTTCGAGGCCGAGGTCAGCCAATGGCCCGGCGTGGTCACCGTCGGCGTCTTCGCCCGCAACAAGGCAAGCGTGTGCCTGCTGGGCACGGCACAGGGCGTGAAGACCTTGACCTTCTGATCGGCGCCCGACCGCCCGCCTCACGGATCGGGGGCGGCGACGCGGTCGACCTCAGCGCAGGCGGAACACCGAGATCGCACCGGCCAGCCGCTGCGACTGCTCCTTAAGGCTCTCGGCCGCGGCGGCCGACTCCTCCACCAGCGCCGCGTTCTGCTGTGTCATCTGGTCCAGCTGGCCGATGGCCGCGTTGACCTGCTGGATGCCGTCGCTCTGCTCGCGCGAGGCGGCGCTGATCTCGCCGATGATGTCGGCCACGCGCTGCACGCTGGCGACGATCTCGGTCATCGCGCCGCCGGCGTCCTCGACCAGGCGCGAGCCCGATTCCACGCGCTCGACGCTGGCGCCGATCAGCGTCTTGATCTCCTTGGCGGCCTCGGCGCTGCGCTGCGCGAGCGAGCGCACCTCGCTGGCGACCACCGCGAAGCCGCGGCCCTGCTCGCCGGCACGGGCGGCTTCCACGGCCGCGTTCAGCGCCAGGATGTTGGTCTGGAAGGCGATGCCGTCGATGGTGCCGATGATGTCGGCGATGCGGCGCGAGCTCTCGCTGATCTCGCCCATGGTCGCCACCACCTGGCCCATCACCGAGCCGCCGCGCTGCGCGGTCTCCGCGGCCGAGCTCGACAGCTGGTTGGCCGTCATCGCCGAATCCGCGGTCTGGCGCACGGTGCCGGTCAGCTGCGTCATCGAGGCCGCGACCTCCTGCAGGTTGGAGGCGGTCTGCTCGGTGCGTGCGCTCAGGTCGTGGTTGCCGGTGGCGATCTCGGCGCTGGCGGTGCCGATGCTCTCGGCGGAGCCGCGCACGTCGCCGATCAGCTTGAGCAGCTGCGCCTGCATGCCGCCCAGCGAGCCCAGCAGCTTGCCGGTCTCGTCACGGCCGCCGGCCGGCACCGGCCTGGTCAGGTTGAAGTGGGCGATGGCGTCGGCGACCTCGGCCGCGCCCTGCAGCGGGCGGGTGATGGAGCGCGTCAGCGCGACCGCGAACCAGGCGCCCAGGCCCAGCGCGACCAGCGAGAACACCAGCAGCGCCGTGCGCGCGCGGCGGTTGGTCGCGTCGAGCTGCAGGGCGGCCTCGTCCAGCAGGCTGCGCTTGTGCTGCACGATGGCCTGGATCGCTTCCTGGAACCGGCCCGCGGCGGGCTGGAAGTCGCGGTCGAAGATCTCGCGCGCCTTCTCGGCGTCTCCACTCTTCTTGCTGGCGGCCACCGCGTCGCGCGAACTCAGGTAGCCCTTGCGGGCCTCGCTGAGCGTGTCGAACATCCGGCGCTCGTCCGGCGTGACCATGTAGCCGTCGAGCCGCTTCTGCAGCTCGCCCGACTGCCGGGTCGACTCGGCCGAGGTCGCGGCGAAGAACTGGGCGAGGCTGGGGTCGGCGCTGACGGCGATCGCGCTGGTGCGGTTCACGCCGTTGGTGATGTTGCGGTACCAGTCGGAGGCGACGCGCTCGGCGGCCAGGTCCTGGTTGAGCATCACGTCGGTCTCGGCGGCCACGCGGCCCAGCGCCAGGTAGCTCAGGCCCGAGCCCACGAAGGCGATCAGCAGTACCAGGCCCAGCACCACGCCGAGCCGCTGGCCGATCGATCGGCCGGCGACGAGATGAATCATGGATGTCCCCCAAAGATGTCGATGTGCGTTGATGGACCCGCGCCCTGGCGGGCGCGGGACGCCCTTGACGGCGTTTCCGCTCCATATCGACGCCGGCGCCCGGAACTTGAATGACGGCGGGGACGCGGCCCGGCGAATGGGTGTGCGGTGCGTCATCCGTCACGCATGGGCGCGGGCTGCCGCTCCGTCCGATCCGAGTCACCGCGCGGTCGTTCCCGCTTGATCCTCCGCAAGAGGGATCTCACTCCCCCGTCGGCTCCCCCAAGGTTGGCAAGTCGACGGCCGCGTCCGGTGGCAGAGTCGTCGCCTGGGACGAGCAGGACTCGTCATCGAAGCTGGAGAAGGCAATGCAAGGAATCGACAGTGGGCTGCGAGGCGATCGCAGCGGTGGCGGGACGGTGGAGCTGGCGATCCAGGTCCAGGCCTTGAAGACGCGGATGGACACGGTGCTGCCCACGCTGGCGACACGGGAACAACTGGCGCAGGAGGTCGGGGCGCTGCGCAGCGAGATGAAGCATGAGATCGGCGCCCTGCGCAGCGAGATGAAGCAGGAGATCGGTGACCTGCGCAGCGAGGTGAAGCAGGAGATCGGCGCGCTTCGCAGCGAGTTGAAGCACGAGGTGGGCACGCTGCGCGCCGAGATCAAGGACTCGATCGGCGGACTGCGCGCGGAAATGCATCAGACAGTGGCGAGTGCCATCAAGTGGGGGTTGGGCATCGGGCTGAGCGCGATCACCGCGGCGGCGGCCTTCGTGACCGTCATGTCGCCGCACTTTTCGTCCTTCTCGCGGGGTCGCGAGGCCGTGGCCGCCGTGGCGGCGGAGCCGGCCGAGTTGCCGACCCGGCCGTGACGCCGTGACCCCGCGACCTGGCCGAGTTGCCGACGTGACCGTGGCCGAACACCAAGCCGGCCGTGACCCGCTTCAGCCGCTGTTTCAGCTGCTGTTTCAGCCGCTGCTTCTGCGCTGCTTCGCGCCGAAGCGCGCGGGGTCGACGGCCTCGGCCAGACTGGCCTCCATCGGCCACGGCGCGCCGGTGAGCTGCGCGGCGATGAGCTCCGCGCACAGCGTCGCCGAGGTGATTCCGCGCGAGCCCAGCGCGCCCAGCACCATCAGCCCGCGATGCCGCGGCCAGAAGCGCACCTGCTCGGCGCGCTGCACGGGCGCTTGCGCCGGCACGGCGCCGACGATCGGCAGCCGGTCCGGCACCAGGCTGCGCCATCCCACGCGGCCCGCAAGGGGCGGCGGATCGTCATCGCGCGCGTCGATGGCGGGCGAGGGTGGTGTCGGCGCGTCGCTCAAGGCACCGGGCAGCAACTCGGCCAGGCGCGCCAGGTTCTGCGCCTGATCCGCGGCGCGAAGCTGGGGCTCGGGGTCGTTGGCATCGGCGCTGGCGCCGAAGCACATCGTGCCGTCGGGCAGGCTCAAGGCGTAGCCGAGCCCGGCCACCGGCAGGGCAAGCGCGCATGGCGAGCGATCCGCCGGCAGGGTGCTCAACTGCCCGCGCTGCGCGATCCAGGGCCACGCCGGGCCGGCCGACCACTCCGCCATCAGCGCGGCATTGGCGGTGCCGCCGCAGAGCACGACCGCGTCGGCGGTCGCCAGCGTCGCCCCATCCGCCCCCAGCGCGATCCAGCGATCGCTGACGTCGTCGCGCCGCAGGCCCGCCACGACGGCGCTCAGGCGCAGCGAGAAACCGGGACGGCCCGCCGCCTCCGCGAGCCAGGCCGCCGCGAGCGCCGGCGGGGACACCGCGCCACCGCCCGGAAAGTGCCAGGCGGGCCGGCCCAGGGGAAGCTTGGCCAGAGCGGCGGCGGCGTCGGCGTCGAGCGCCTGGATGTATGCCTCCGGCAGGCCGCTGCGCACGAGCAGCTCGCGCATCTCGTCGAGCGCCTGCGGCGCGCGCTCGACCCGCAGCAGTCCCCATTGCAGCCAGGGCAGGGCAGGGGCGATCCGGCGCAGTTCGCGCTCGGTGGCCAGGGCCGCGGCCCGGTTGAAGCGCGCGTGTACCCCATCGTCGGCGTGGATCGTCCCGTGGAAGAGCCCGCCCGGATTGCCGGAGGCCTGGCCGGCCGGCGTGGGACCGGCCTCGAGCACCGTCACCCGCAGGCCCTCCCGCGTCAGCACCCGGGCGCAGGCCGCGCCCGCCAGGCCAGCGCCGACGATCACCACGTCGCGCGGCGCAGGATGCGGCGCGGCGCGGCCGGGTGGCGCCGGCGCGCGGTGGCGCGGCGCGAAGCTCGCGACGGTCGTCGCCCATTTGCCACCGGTGCCGGGCCGCTTCTCGACCTGGAAACCCGCGGCCGTGAGTCCGTCGCGCACCGGCCGCGCCACGCTCCAGGTCGCGGCCGTGGCGTCGGGCGCGGCCAGCCGGCCGGTCTGGCGCAGCACGGCGTCGTCCCACAACTCGGGGTTCTTTGCCGGCGCGAAGCCGTCCAGGAAAAACGCGTCGACCGACGCCACCAGCTCCGGCATCCATTCGCGCGCGTCGCCCAGCGCCAGCATCAGCCGCACCCGGCCGTCCTCGAAATCGAGCACGTGCAGGTTGGGCGTGAGCGGCGGCCAGGCCTCGATCAGCTGCGCAGCCAGCTCGGGCGCCGGCGAAGCGGCATGGGCGCGCGCCAGGTCCTCGCGGGTCAGCGGGTGCTTCTCCAGGCTGAGGAAGACCAGGCGCTCGCAGCGCGAGGGATCGTCACGCCATGCGGCCCAGGTCGCCAGGAAGTTGTTGCCCAGGCCGAAGCCGGTCTCCAGCACGACGAAGCGCGCGCGGCCGGCCCAGCGGCCGGGCAGGCCGTTGCCGGCCAGGAAGACCTGCCGCGCCTGCTCGAAGGCGCCGAAGGGGGCGTGGTAGAGGTCGCCGAACTCCGGCGCATGGGGCACGGCGCCGGAGAAGTCGACGCGGGCGGGGACGATGGGCGCGGTCTTCATGGGGAGTGGCCGCGAGTATGCCCAAGCCGGGCGGGGCGCAGCCGCCGGTGACGGCGGAAACGAAAACGGCGCCGGTGACGGCGGAAACGAAAACGGCGCCGATGACGGCGCCGTGGTCTGCCGGCTGAAGGCCGATCAGGAGGTCGACTTCGGGCGCGTCAGCGCCGCGCCGGCCGGGCGGTTGCCCTGGCTGCCATGACGGCTGCCCTGGCCCTGGCCTTGACCGTGGCGCTGGCCGCCGGCGTTCTGGCCCGACGAGGCGCGCTGGCCTTGTCCCTGGCCACCCTGGCCGCCTTGGCCGTGAGCATGGCGCTGCTGGCCCTGGCCGCTGCCCGAGCCACCGCTGCGCTGGCCGCCTTGCGCGCCCTGCGCCGGACGTCCGCCCTGGCCCCCGCCCTGCGGACGACCCTGGCCTTGCGGGCGACCGCCATTGCCACCGCCGCCACGACGGCCACCGCCGCCGCCGGCCGGACGCGGCGACCCCGAGGACTTGCCCACGCCGCCGTTGAGGACCATGCGGCCCATCACGATCGGTTCGGCCTTGGCGTTCGGGTCCGGCTCGAAGCCGGGCACCACCTCACGCGGGATCTCGCGCTTGATCAGCTTCTGGATGTCGCGCAGGAAACCTTCCTCGTCGACGCACACCAGTGACAGCGCCTCGCCCTGCGCACCCGCGCGGCCGGTGCGGCCGATGCGGTGCACGTAGTCCTCGGCGACGTTGGGCAGCTCGTAGTTGATGACGTGGGGCAGCTGGTCGATGTCGATGCCGCGCGCGGCGATGTCGGTCGCCACCAGCACCTTCAGGTCGCCGCTCTTGAACTCCGACAGCGCCTTGGTGCGGGCGCCCTGGCTCTTGTTGCCGTGGATGGCCATCGCGGTGATGCCCTGCTTGTCCAGGAACTCGGCCAGGCGGTTGGCGCCGTGCTTCATCCGCGTGAACACCAGCACCTGATGCCAGTCGTGCTTGGTGATCAGGTGGGCCAGCAGTTCCTTCTTCTTGTCGCGGTCGACCGGATGGATGCGCTGGGCGATCGTGTCGGCCGTCGCGTTGCGGCGCGCGACCTCGATCAGGCCCGGGTTGTCCAGCAGGCGGTCGGCCAGCGCCTTGATCTCGTCGCTGAAGGTCGCCGAAAACAGCAGGCTCTGCTTCTTGGCCGGCAGCAGCGCCAGCACCTTCTTGATGTCGTGGATGAAGCCCATGTCCAGCATGCGGTCGGCTTCGTCCAGGACCAGGATCTCGACCTTGGACAGGTCCAGCGTGCCTTGCTGCGCGTGGTCCAGCAGGCGGCCCGGCGTCGCCACCAGGATGTCCACGCCCTTGCGCAGCTTGTCGATCTGCGGCTGCATGCCGACGCCGCCAAACATCACCATGCTGGTCAGCGGCAGGTACTTGCCGTAGGTGCGCACGCTTTCCTCGACCTGCGCGGCCAGTTCGCGCGTCGGCGTCAGCACCAGGGCGCGGATGGCGATGCGGCCCTTGGCGTCGCGCACCGGCTTGCCGGCGGACAGGCGCTCGAGCACGGGGAGGGTGAAGCCGGCGGTCTTGCCGGTGCCGGTCTGGGCGCCGGCCATCAGGTCGCCGCCGGTCAGGACGGCGGGAATCGCCTGGGATTGGATGGGGGTGGGGGTCGAGTAGCCGGCATCGGCGATCGCGCGGAGCAGGGGCTGGGAGAGTCCCAGTGCGTCAAAACTCATAAGCTGCTTTGTTCGTGCCCGGACGGGCTTTGTGTGCAGCACGCCGGCCGGTGAGGCCTGGCGCCAGTCTTCGGCTGCCGTGGGAGAGCGTGAGCTCAGAAATGAAAACCGCGGCAAGACTGAGCCGCGGTGATGGGCGGGATTGTAGCCGAGGGGTGTCCCTCCACCGGGGGAAGGGTCCCGCCCGAAGTGGGAAGGATGCAAGTTCCGCACGGGTTGCTCACGGGATCGACACGGGCCGCGGACAGCTTCGCGCAAGCTCGGTGACAGCCGTCGCTCAGCCGCGCATGTCGGCGCCCGCAGTCGTGTTTCGGCGCGGTAAACCGCGGGTAAAAAGGGCCGCGAGGTCCGTGCTGATCGGCCTTCGGACGGGGTTGCGGCGGCATAGTCTTGCGCCAGTGTTTCCACTTGTCCCCTTGTCCATGAGCGCCTTGTTTCCCGATCCTGCCGCCGGCACCCACTTGCTGCTGCTGGACCCCGACCCGCATGCGCGCCTGCGATTCGCCGGCCTGATGCGGGCCTGGGGCTTTCGCGTCACCGACAGCAGCGAGCCGGCCCTGCTGGACCGCGTGCCGCTGCTGCCGGTGGACCTGGCCCTGATCGATCCGAGCGACGCGCGGGAGGCCGGCTGGGGCGCGCTGACGCGCTTGAGGCAGCGCTCGCGGTTGCCGGTGATCGTGCTGCTGCAGCAGGACAGCACGCTGGAGCGGGTGCTGGCGCTGGAGCGCGGCGCGGATGCGGTGCTGGCCAAGGACGGCGAGCCGCGCGAGTTGCAGGCGCGCATCAAGGCCTTGCTCCGGCCGCGTGAAGGGGATGCGGCGGAGGTGCTGATGTTCGGGCGATTCAGGCTCGAGCCGATGACCCGCCGCCTGACCGGGCCGGGGGGCTTCTGCGTGGTGCTGTCGCAGAGCGAATACAAGCTGCTGCGCGCGTTCCTGGAGCGACCGCACAGCGTGCTGCAGCGGCAGGAGTTGCTGCATCTGGCGCGCGGCGACGGCGTCACCGCGCTGGAGCGCAGCGTGGACCTGATGGTCTCGCGGCTGCGGCAGAAGCTGCACGACGACCCCAGTTCACCCTTGATCCGCACCGTGCGGGGGATCGGGTATCTGTTCGATCCACCGTTGAGGTGACGAAGAGGCGGGCGGACTGCCATCGCCGCTGGCCCTCACCCCTCCCTCTCCCGCAAGCGGGCGAGGGTGTTCGACCGAGCGGCTGAAGACGGGGGTGGCCTGCGGCGGATGAGCGGGAAGTCCGGCGCCTACTTCGCGGCGACCGACGCCCAGCGCAGCTCGAACCAGTTGTCCGGGCGATGGACCACCGTCACGTTGGCGCGCGTCGCCCACGGGATCATCTGGCGGTGCAGCGGGATCAGGTGCACCTGCGACCGGAACTCCCGCAGCGCGGCCTTGATCAGCTCCTCGCGCTTCTTCGGATCGGCTTCCTCGCTGGACTGCGCGGCCAGCTGGTCGAACTTGTCGTCCGTCCAGTTGCCGAAGTTGTACTGCCCCACCGACTTCTCGCCGCGGTTGCGCATCAGCGGCGTCATCGCGACTTCGGCATCGGTGATGCTGCCGCCCCAGCCATACATGTAGAGGCTGGTGTCCAGCTTCTCCAGCTTGGGGAACATCAGCACGCGCGGCTGCGCATTGACCTTGACCTTCACCTTGAGCTGCGACCACATCGAGGCCAGCGCCAGGCAGATGCGCTCGTCGTTGATGTAGCGGTTGTTGGTGCAGTCGAGCGTGACCTCGAAGCCGTTGGCATAGCCGGCGTCGGCCATCAGCTTGCGCGCCGCCGCCAGGTCGTAGGGCAGCCGGGTCTCGAGCTGCGGGTCGTTGAACGCCCCCAGCGGCGAGGGCGTCAGCCCGCCCGTGGGCAGGCTCAGGCCGTTCATCAGCTTGGTGCGCAGCGTCTGGATGTCCACCGCCTGGTAGAGCGCCTGGCGCACCCGCAGGTCCTTGAACGGATTCTTGTCGCCCGGCACTTTCCCGTACAACAGCTTGTCGCGCGCCTGATCCATGCCGATGAAGACGATGCGGTTCTCCGGGCCTTCCTGGACCTTCACCTGCGGCGTCTGCTTGAGCTTGGGGATGTCGCGCGGTGAGGGATCCAGCACGAAGTCGATCTCGCCCGAGACCAGCGCCGCCAGCCGCGTCGCGTCGTTGGCGATCGGCGTGTAGACGGCCTCCTGCACGTTGCCGTCGAACTGGCCCCACCAGGCCGGATTGCGCTTGAAGGCGGTGCGGATGCCGGGCTCGCGCGCCGTCATCTGGTAGGGGCCGGTGCCGTTCGCATGCGTCGCGGCGTAGGTCTCCTGCTTGTCCTTGAAGTTCTGCGGCTTGACGACGTTGTGCTGCTCGCACCAGCGCTTGCTCATGATGAACAGCGTGTCCAGGTGCTGCAGGAAGATGGGGTTGACTTTGTCGAGCTGGAATTCGACGGTGAAGTCGTCGATCTTGCGCGGCGTGCCCACCGCCTGCGCGTAGACGCTGATCTGCGAGTACGGGTCCTTCGCCCGGTTGATCGAGAACACGACGTCGTCGGCGGTGAACGGCGAGCCGTCGTGGAACTTCACGCCCTGGCGCAGCTTGAGCCGCCACAGCGTCGGCTTGAGCTGGGTCCACTCGGTGGCAAGACCCGGCACCAGGTTGAGCTGGCGGTCGCGCGAGACCAGCCGCTCGTAGACCTGGCCGTTCATCGCGTTGGTGACGATCTCGTTCTGCGAATGCGGATCGGCCGTCTGCATGTCGCCCTGGCTGGCCCAGCGCAGCGTCTGGGCCTGCGCGCCGCCGGCGATCAGGGCCAGCGCCAGCGGCAGCGCGCCCAGCGCGGCGCGGGCGGCCCGGACGGTGACGGCGCGCGGCGCGCGCGGACGGACGGAGATGGAACGGAACGGCATGGTGGTCATCTCGGTGTGAACGGGAGGGCGGGGGAGGGGCGGGGAAGGGCGGTCGAGTTTAGGGGCATGGGCGGAAGCTGCGACAATGCCGGCCTATTGCCCGGGCGAGCCACCACCGCCCATGCACGCCCCGGCCCCTGGATCGCCCCGCGATCCCCGGCGCCCGAGGGGCCCCAGGTCAACCCACGAAACGCTGAACAACCATCGCCATGGCTCAATACGTCTTTTCGATGAACCGCGTCAACAAGACGGTTCCCCCGAAACGCCACATCCTCAAGGACATCTCGCTGTCCTTCTTCCCCGGCGCCAAGATCGGCGTGCTGGGCCTGAACGGCTCGGGCAAGTCCACGCTGCTGAAGATCATGGCTGGCGTCGACAAGGAGATCGAGGGCGAGGCGATCCCGATGCCCGGCATCAAGATCGGCTACCTGGAGCAGGAGCCCAAGCTCAACCCCGACCAGACCGTGCGTGAAGCGGTCGAGGAAGGCATCGGCGGCGTGCTGGCCGCCAAGAAGCGCCTGGATGAGGTCTACGCCGCCTATGCCGAGCCGGACGCCGACTTCGACGCACTGGCGGCCGAGCAGGGCGAGCTGGAGGCCATCATCGCCGCCGCCGGTTCCGAGAACACCGACCTGCAGCTGGAGCTGGCCGCCGACGCGCTGAACCTCCCGCCCTGGGACGCCAACATCGGCGTGCTGTCCGGCGGCGAGAAGCGCCGCGTCGCGCTGTGCCGCCTGCTGCTGTCCAAGCCCGACATGCTGCTGCTGGACGAACCGACCAACCACCTGGACGCCGAATCGGTCGAGTGGCTGGAGCAGTTCCTGCAGCGCTTCCCCGGCACCGTGGTGGCCATCACCCACGATCGCTACTTCCTGGACAACGCCGCCGAGTGGATCCTGGAACTGGACCGCGGCCACGGCATCCCCTGGAAGGGCAACTACTCCGACTGGCTGGATCAGAAGGAACGCCGCCTGGAGCAGGAGCAGAAGTCCGAGGACGCCCGCGCCAAGGCGATGAAGGAAGAACTGAAGTGGGTGCGCTCGAACGCCAAGGGCCGCCAGGCCAAGAGCAAGGCGCGCCTGGCCCGCTTCGAGGAACTGAGCGACGTCGAATACCAGAAGCGCAACGAGACCAACGAAATCTTCATCCCGGTCGCCGAGCGCCTGGGCAATGAAGTGATCGAGTTCGAAGGCGTGACCAAGTCCTTCGGCGACCGCGTGCTGATCGACAACCTGTCGTTCAAGGTCCCGCCGGGCGCGATCGTCGGCATCATCGGTCCCAACGGCGCCGGCAAGTCGACGCTGTTCCGCATGATCCAGGGCGTCGAGCAGCCGGATTCGGGCACGGTGAAGATCGGCAAGACGGCCAAGCTGGCCTTCGTCGACCAGAGCCGCCAGAGCCTGGACGCCAACAAGACGGTGTGGGAAGACGTCTCGGGCGGCCTGGACAACATCGTCGTGGGCAAGTTCGTGATGCCATCGCGCGCCTACATCGGCCGCTTCAACTTCAAGGGCAACGACCAGCAGAAGATGGTCGGCCAGCTCTCCGGCGGTGAGCGAGGCCGCCTGCACCTGGCCAAGACCCTGGCCCAGGGCGGCAACGTGCTGATGCTGGACGAACCGTCTAATGACCTGGACGTCGAAACCCTGCGCGCGCTGGAAGAGGCGCTGCTGGAGTTCGGCGGCTCGGCGATGGTGATCTCGCACGATCGCTGGTTCCTGGACCGCATCTGCACCCACATCCTGGCTTGCGAGGGCGACTCGCAGTGGTTCTTCTTCGACGGCAACTTCCACGAGTACGAAGCCGACAAGAAGAAGCGTCTGGGCGAGGAAGGCGCGCGTCCCAAGCGCGTGCGTTTCAAGCCGATCACCTGATCGATCTGGCATCCCATCCCCCGATCCGCGCCCTCTGGCACGGATCGCGCCAGGCGCCCGCGAGGCCTCGATTTCAAGAGGCGTCGCGGGCGTTTTTCATTGGGGGCGATTCATTTCACGAATCTTTACGGCGCACCCATGGGCGATTGACGCGCGCCGCCGACCATCTCCTCACCCCCAAACGAATTGGAGATTCCGAGATGGTCAAACGCATTACCCGACCCCTCACGATGCTGGCGCTGGCCGCGAGCCTGGGCCTGGGCGCGCTGGCGGCGCAGGCCCAACCCGCCCCGGGCGACACGCCGCCTCCGCCGCATGCGATGCATCGCGGCCACGACTTCGGTGGCTTCGCGATGCAGGGGCGCCTGCTGAAGGAAGCCGGGGTCACCGACGCCCAGCGCGCCCAGCTCAAGCAGATCTTCGAAGCCGCCCACAACGACCTGAAGGGCCAGCGCGAGACCGGCCGGCAACTGCACGAGCGCATGGAAGCGCTGTTCACCGCGCCGACCGTCGACGCCAACGCGGTCGAGCAACTGCGCCAGCAGATCGCCGCGCAGCACGAGGTCGCCTCCAAGCGCCTCACGCTGGCGATGATCGACGCGTCGCGGGTGCTCACGCCTGAGCAGCGCGCCAAGCTCGCCGAGCTCAAGAAGCAGCAGCGCGAGAAGATGAAGCAGCGCATGAAGGATCGCGGCCAGCACCGGAAGGACCGCCAGGGCGCGAATCCGGACAACCCGGTGCCGCAGCCTTTCACCGAACGCTGAACGCGAGAGGCCGGCTATGCTTCAGTCTTTCGATGAGTCCGCGGCGCGCGGCCTGGCCGATCCGGCCCGGTCGGTGGCCGCCTCGCAACGCCCGATGAATCCACGACTGCTCCTGATCGACGACGACGCCCGGCTCACCGCGATGCTGGGCGACTACCTCAGCAGCGCCGGCTTCGATGTGAGCTTCGCCGGCTCGCTGGCGCAAGGGCGCTCGGAGCTGGAGGCCGGCCAGTTCGAGCTGCTGGTGCTGGACCTGATGCTGCCCGACGGCGATGGCCTCGAGTTCTGCCGCCAACTGCGCGGTGACAAGCGCTGGCGCCGCCTGCCGGTGCTGATGCTGTCGGCCCGCGGCGAGCCGATGGACCGCATCCTGGGGCTGGAGCTCGGTGCCGACGACTACCTGCCCAAGCCTTTCGAGCCCCGCGAGCTGCAGGCCCGGGTGAAGGCGCTGCTGCGCCGCACCGAGCCGCAGGCGATGGGGGACGAGGTGCTGCGCTTCGGGCGGCTGGAGATCGACCTCGCGGCGCGCCAGGTGCGCCTGGACGGCAACGCCTGCGACCTGACCAGCCACCAGTTCGACCTGCTGGTCGTGCTGGCGCAGAGCCCGGGCCGCGTGCTGTCGCGCGACCAGATCATGGACGCGCTCAAGGGCCATCCGCTGGAAGCCTTCGACCGCTCGATCGACGTGCACATCTCCCGCATCCGCTCGGTGATCGAGGACGACCCCAAGAACCCGAGACGGGTGCTGACGGTGCGCGGCGCCGGCTACGTGTTCGCACGCAAGCAGGACGCCGAAGGCCTCGAATAAGTGAAGGCGCTGTACCTCCGCATCTACGTCACCGTCGTGGTGGTGTTGCTGGCCTTCGCGCTGGGCTCGGCCTGGCTGTTCCAGGGCCGCATCGAGCAGGAGCGCGGCACCTTCGAGCAGGCGGCCTCCGAGCGGCTGGTGGCGCTCGCGGTGCTGGTGCAGCGCGCCTTGCCGCCGTCGACCGCCTCCGTCGACGAACAGGCCGACGCCGTCGAGGACTGGGGCCAGCGCCTGCGCATGGCCCTGGCGCTGGAGGATGCGCGCGGGCGCCGCATCGGCGCCTCGCCGCTGTTCGAGCGCCGCGAGGACCTGCCCGGCTCGCGGGTGCAGCGTGTGCCGCTGGATGACGGCCGTCACCTGCTGTTCCTGCGCCTGGCGCGTCCGCCCGGCGCGTCCGGCCCGATGGGGCAGGACAAGCTCGAGGCCGAGGCGCGCGCCGCGAGCGGACCCCGCCGCGTCTTCCGCGAGCGTCGTGATCCCTTCGTCGACGGTCCGCCGCCCGAGCCGCGTGATCCCGGGCGCCGGGAAGGCCGGACCGAGATGGACCAGATGCGCCAGCGCATGCTGGACCGGCTCGAGCAGCAGCGCCGCGAGGAAAACGCGGCCTCCTGGGTGCCGGGCTGGGTGCCGCGCCCGAGCGGCGAGGCGCTGGCGGTGTTGCTCGCGGTACTGTTCCTGGCGGTGGCCGGCGGCGCCTATCCGGTCGTGCGCCGGCTCACGCGGCGGCTCGAATCGCTGAAGTCGGGCGTCGAGCAGTTCGGCTCCGGGGACCTGAGCTTCCGCGTGCAGGACAACGGCAAGGACGAGGTCGCGGCGCTGGCCACCAGCTTCAACCGGGCGGCCGAGCAGATCGAGACGCTGCTGCGTTCCCACAAGAGCCTGCTGGCCAACGCCAGCCACGAGCTGCGCTCGCCGCTGGCGCGGCTGAAGATGGCGTTCTCGATGCTGGACGACGCCTCGCCAGCGCAGCGGGCGCGGCTCGGCCAGGAGATCAACACCAACATCGCCGAACTGGATGCGCTGGTCGAGGAAGTGCTGCTCGCCAGCCGCCTCGAGGGCGGCGCGCAGTCGCTGCGGCTCGAGCCGGTGGACCTGCTCGCGATCGCCGCCGAATCGGCCGCGCAGGGCGGCGCGGAGCTGGAGGTCGAGGACGGCCTGGGCCAGTTGACGGTCCGGGCCGACGACCGCCTGTTGCGTCGCGCGCTGCGCAACCTGCTGGAGAACGCGCGCCGCTATGGCGGTCCGGTGGTCGAGCTGAAGGTGCGTCGCGCCGGCCAGGACCGCATCGAGCTGCAGGTCTGCGACCGCGGCCCGGGCGTGCCCGAGCCGATGCGCGAGCGGATTTTCGAGGCCTTCTTCCGCCTGCCTGGCCATGCCGAGGTGTCCGGCGGCGTGGGCCTGGGGCTGAACCTCGTCAAGCAGATCGCCACCGCCCACCAGGGCACGGTGCGTTGCGACGCCCGGGAGGGCGGCGGCAGCTGCTTCGTGATCACGCTGCCGCTGAACTGAGCGCTCGTGGGGGCTCGTCGCAGGATCTCAGACGATCCACGCAGCCCGCTCCGGGAAGTTCAAGCCTCTCTGACTTCCCGCCGATGCACGAGTGCCAGCAGCAGGCCCAATCCCAGCGCGGCCGCCGCCAACCCGACCGACGCCGCGCTCCAGAACCCACGCGCGCCCTGCATGACGGCCGGCAGTTCGACCTCATGCTCCCCGAAGGCGAGCCAGTAGCCCCCGCCCAGTCCGAGTCCCCAGATCGCGAACGCATAGATCAGCATCGGCGCGGTCGCGATGTGATGCGCGCGCAGCACGAAGGCCGCGACCGTCTGTCCGGCGTCCGACACGTGGAACAGCCACAGCCAGCCCAGCAGCGGCAGCGCCGCGGCGACGATGGCTGCGTCGCTGGTGTAGAGCCCGAGCACCTGCTCCCGCAGCGCGAAGATCACACCGCCCAGCACGAAGGCGATGACCAGCGCGATCTCCAACCCATGCCAGCCGAGCCGCCGCGCGGCCGCGTAGTCGCGGGCCCCCAGCGCCTGGGCCACCAGCGTGCTGCAGGCGTTGGCCTGCGCCAGCGGCAGCATGAACATCATCGCGACCAGGTTCGCGCAGAGCTGATGGCCGGCCACCGGCGTCGTGCCCAATCGCGCGATGAAGATCGCCATGAAGGTGAAGCCGGTGACCTCGATCAGCACCGAGGCGCCCATCGGCACACCGAGCTTGACTAGGCGGACCAGCGTCGCCCGGCGCGGCCGGTGCAGCCCTGTCCCGGCGAACCCGAACGGCGCATAGAACGGGTCGCGCTTGAGCACGACGAGCGCGATCAGCAGCTGGCTCCACATCACGATCGCCGTCGCGATCGCGCAGCCCACCGCGCCCAGCGGCGGCACTTGCAGCGGTCCGACCGAGAAGCCGGCGATCAGCAGCGCGCTGGCCGGGAATTTCAGCAGCAGCCCGCCGATCTGCAGCGCCATCACCGCCTTGGGCCGCGACACCGCCGTGTTGAAGCCGCGATACGCCGTGAACAGCAGCGCGGCCGGCAGCGCGATGCCCAGCATGCGCAGGTAGTCCCGCACCTTGGTGGCGATCTCCGGGCTCACCTGCGAGATCGCCAGGAAGGGCTGCGGGAACCAGAGGATCAACTCGCCCACGACCGTCAGCGCGAGCGCCAGCCAAGCGGCCTGATGCAGGCTGTCGCCGGCCTCGGTCATGCGCCTGGCGCCGAACAGCTGCCCCGCCACCGGCGAGATCGCCAGCACCACGCCCATCAGCCCGACGAACACCGAGGTGTAGACCGCCGAGCCCACCGCCAGCGCCGCCAGGTCGATCGCGGAATGCCGCGCCACCAGCAGCGTGTCGATCGTGGAGTAGGCGAGCACCGCCAGCTGGCCGATGAACACGGGCCAAGCCAGCGGCAGGATCTGGCGCAGGCTCCGCAGCCGTCCGCCCAGCGCTGCCCGTGCGCCGGCATTCGCGGCGTCGTGGGCGTCCGCGGTATCGGTCAAACGGACTCCCCGCCGGCCGTGTCCCGCTCCGGCGCGCCCGGCTCGAGCGGCGTCGCGTCGCCGCGCCGCTCGATGGCCCGCTCCGCATAGCGGTTGAAACGCCAGGCCGTGCCCTCGAGCGTGATCCGCCGCCAGGTCGCGCGTTTCTCGCCCGGCGTGAACACCGGCCAGTTCTGCACCTCGTCGAAGCTGCGGCCGCAGCCCTTGCAGAGCTCGTCGCCCTGGCTGGTCGAGCAGATCGCGATGCAGGGTGCGTCCGGCGTCGTGTCGTACCAGCGCATCCAGGCGTCGAGCGCCGGGGCGGGCATCGAGTCCTCGTCGCACTCGGTTTCGTGGTGGAAGACCATCAGCGCGTAGACCTCGGCCAGCGCGCGCAGCTCGGGGCCCAGTGACACGCCATCGCCCGGCGCGCGCTGGCGCCACCAGTTGATGGCGGACTCGATGTCGGTGATGTGGATGCCAGCCATCTCAGCCATCTCAATAGTCGATGCCCATCGCGCCGCGCACCTCGCGCAGCGTCTTGCGCGCCACTGCACGGGCACGTTCCGTGCCGACCTCGACGATCCAGTGCACCTTCTTCGGGTCGGCCAGCAGCTCGTCGGCGCGCTCGCGCCACGGCGCCTGCTCGTCGTGGATCGCCTCGATCAGCGGCTGCTTGCAGTCCAGGCAGCCGATGCCCGCGCTGCGGCAGCCGGACTCCACCCAGGCGCGGGTGTCGCTGTCGGCATAGACCTTGTGCAAGGCCCAGACCGGGCAGCGCTCCGGCTCGCCGGGATCGCCGCGGCGCACCCGCTGCGGGTCGGTCTGCATCGTGCGCACCTTCTCCGCGACGACCTCCGGCGCGTCGCGCATCGCGATCGCGTTGCCGTGGGTCTTGCTCATCTTGCGGCCGTCCAGGCCGGGCAGGCGCGAGGTCTCGGTCAGCAGCGCCTGGGGCTCGGGGAACAGCGGCGCCGCCTGCTGGCGATAGAGATGGTTGAAGCGCCGCGCGACCTCGCGCGTCACCTCGACGTGCGGCGCCTGGTCCTCGCCGACCGGCACGAAGGCCGCCTTGTAGATCAGGATGTCCGCCGCCTGCAGCAGCGGATAACCGAGGAAGCCATAGGTGGCCAGCTCGCGGTTCTCCGCCACCAGGTCCTTGTAGCTGGGCATGCGCTCGAGCCAGCTCGACGGCGTGCTCATCGCCAGCAGCGTGAACAGCTCGGCGTGCTCGGGCATGCGGCTCTGGATGAACAGCGTCGCCTGGGCCGGGTCGATGCCGGCGGCCAGCCAGTCCACGACCATGTCGTAGACGCTCTGCTCCAGGCCTTCCCGGTGCTGGTAATGGGTGGTCAGCGCATGCCAGTCGGCGACGAAGAAGAAGCAGTCGTAGGCCGCCTGCAGCCGCACCCAGTTCTTCAGGGCACCGTGGTAATGGCCGAGGTGCAGCGCGCCGGTCGGGCGCATGCCGGAGAGCACACGCTGGCGCGGGAGGGGAGGCGGATGGTCGGTCATGGCGGCGGGCTGGGCGGTGGCCGCGCCGCGGGACGGTCGCACCGCGAGGCGGGGCGGGCGGCCGTCCGGGCGAGCGGCGGGAGGGCGATTGTAGGGAGGCACGGCCCGCGCGACGGCCGGTCATGCCCATGCCCTTGGCTACACTGCCGGCCCATGAAGCACATCGTGATCCTGATCTCCGGCCGCGGCTCCAACATGGAGGCCATCGTGCAGGCCTGCGCCGCCGGCGGATGGCCGGCGCGCATCGCCGCGGTGATCAGCAACCGGCCGGACGCCGCCGGGCTGGCGTTCGCGCAGGCGCACGGCGTGCCCACCGCGGTCGTCGACCACAAGGCCTTCGGCAAGGGCGACGCCGCGCGCGTCGCGTTCGACGCCGAGCTGCAGCGCGTCATCGACGGCTTCAGCCCCGACCTGGTCGTGCTGGCCGGCTTCATGCGCATCCTGACGCCGGGCTTCACCGCCCACTACGCGGGGCGCATGCTCAACATCCACCCCTCGCTGCTGCCGGCCTTCCCCGGCCTGCACACGCACCAGCGCGCCATCGAGGCCGGCTGCCGCGTGGCCGGCGCGACGGTCCACTTCGTGACCGCGGAGCTGGACCACGGGCCGATCGTCGCGCAGGCGGTGGCGCCGGTGCTGGACGGTGACGACGAGGCGGCGCTGGCGGCCCGGGTGCTGCGGCTCGAGCACCGCATGTATCCGAGCGCCGTGCGCTGGTTCGTCGAGGGTCGACTGGCCGTCGAGGGCGCCCGCGTGCGCCACGCCGCCGGCGAGCCGCAGATGTTCAGCTGAGGCCGGGCCGGCCGGGCGCTCAGCCCAGCATGCCGGCCAGGAAGTTGATCGTCAGCGCCAGCACGACGGTATTGAACACGAAGGCCTGTACCGCCTGCACCAGCACGAGCCGCCGGATCGGCCGTGAACTCACGACGACGTCCGAGGTCTGCGAGGTCGCCGCCACCGTCGCGGCGAAGTAGAGGAAGTCGATGTAGTCGGGCGCCTCTTCGTCGCCGGGGAACTCCAGCCCGTGCGGCGCCTTGGGCCCGCAATGGAACAGCGAAGCGTAGGCCAGCCCGAACTCGACCGGCAGCAGCAGCCAGGAGCCGGTCAGCGTCGCCGACGCCACCAGCAGGTGCGGCCAGGCTTTCAGCAGCCCGGCTTCCTTGACCTGGGCGAGCTCCAGCGCGATCGCCGCCATGCTCGCGGCACCGCCGAGGATGGCCAGCGCCAGCACCGTCGGCACGCTGTCGGCGACGGCGCGGGCCTGCTCCTCGACGTCTTCGGCGTCGGTGTGGAACATCCGCCAGCCGATCAGCAGCAGGTAGGTCCAGACGCCGGCGCTCCAGCCCAGCAGCAGGCGGGTGTGCCAGGCCAGTTCCATCGGCCAGGAGGCCGCCAGCAACGCACCGGTCGCCGCGCCGATCAGCAGGCGCGGTCGGCGCTGGATCTGGTGCAGTAGCGGCATGGCGGGCGAGGGCCTCAGTCGCCGATCCGGGCGAAGCGGGGCACGGCGCGGCCGTCCACCTCGACGCTGCCGAAGAACATCGCGTGGGGGCGGACCCAGAGGCCCGAGTCGCCGTACAGCGGCCGGTAGAGCACCAGCGGCTCCAGCGTCTCGCTGTGGCGCACGACGCCGTGGACTTCGTACTCGCCGCCCTTGTAATGGCGGTAGCGCCCGAGGGGCGCCTCGGGCAGCGGGGCGAGCGGGTCGCCGGCGCCATGGCTGGAGGGGAGCGCGGTGGGTGCGGCGCTGGGGTGGGGGGAGGGCGGGGCGTCGCTCATGCGGGAAGGCTCGGGGATAATCCGGCGATGCATCCTAATGCCCTTCTTGAACTCTGCGCCGAACTGGTGGACAGCCTGCTGCTGTTCGACAAGCCGGCCGACGCTCTGGTCTCCGACTTCTTCCGCGCCAACAAGGCCCTCGGCCAGCGCGAGCGCCACACCATCGCCGAAACCGCCTACGCCGTGCTGCGCCAGCGCCCGCTGCTGCAGCACCTGGCCCAGTCTGGCCGCGGTCCGATGGCGCGGCGCCTGGCGATCCTCGCCTGGGCCGGCAACGAAGCGTTCCTGCGCGGCGCGCTCAAGGACGAGGAGCAGCAGTGGCTCAAGCAGGTGGGGTCCATCGACCGCGCCAAGCTGCCCGAGAAGCTGCGTCACAACCTGCCCGACTGGCTGGTCGAGCCGCTGAAGGCGCGCCTGGGCGACGAGCAGTTCTGGCAGCTGGCCGACGCCGTCAACACCGCCGCGCCGCTGGACCTGCGCGTGAACCTGCTCAAGGCCAAGCGCGAGGAGGTGCAGGCGGCGCTGAAGGAGAAGGGCTTCAATTCGACGCCGACGCCGTATTCGCCCTGGGGCCTGCGCCTGGACGGCAAGCCCGCGCTGCAGAAGCTGGACGTCTTCACCAGCGGCCAGGTCGAGGTCCAGGACGAGGGCAGCCAGTTGCTGTCGCTGCTGACCGAGGCCAAGCGGGGCGAGATGGTGGTCGACTTCTGCGCCGGCGCCGGCGGCAAGACACTCGCGCTGGGCGCCGCGATGCGCAACACCGGCCGGCTGTATGCGTTCGACGTGTCCGGGCACCGGCTGGACAAGCTCAAGCCCCGGCTGGCGCGCAGCGGGCTGTCCAATGTCTACCCGGTCCAGATCAGCAATGAGCGCGACGAACGGATCAAGCGCCTGGCCGGCAAGATCGACCGGGTGCTGGTCGACGCGCCGTGTTCGGGCCTGGGGACCTTGCGCCGCAATCCCGACCTGAAGTGGCGCCAGTCGCCCGACAGCGTCAAGGAACTGCATGACAAGCAGGTGGCGATCCTGAACAGCGCCGCCCGCCTGCTGAAGCCGGGCGGCCGACTGGTCTATGCGACCTGTTCGCTGCTGGATGCCGAGAACGAGGCGGTCGCCCGGGTCTTCTCCGAAGCCCATCCCGATTTCACGCTGCAGCCGGCCCAGGAGGTTCTGGCCCATGCGCAGGTCGACGCCGAGCAGGCCGTGGCGCTGTCCGACAACGGTTACCTGCGCCTGTGGCCGCACCGCCATCACAGCGACGGATTCTTTGCGGCCGTCTGGGAACGCAAGAAGTAAGGCGGGCGGGCCGATTGGGATGCCGTAATTCTTATGACGAACTAATCGCCGGGGCGAACCACGCTGCGAACCGGATCGCTGGCGTTCGAGGCCCTACGAGTTCGTTCGATGGATCACGATGTCAGGCCATTCCAACTCTGGTGCGTCAAAAGCAGGCGGGAAAGCCGGTCTGATTTGGGCGATTTCTAGAGGGCCTCGCCTACAATCGTGGTTTCCTGTGGACAACTGGCTCCTCGCGAGCAGGGTTAGGACCGAATGAACGTATTGATGTCTGTGCACGATGCCGTCCTCAACTGGATGATCGACGGCTTCACCGGCGCCAGCTGGTGGCAGATCGTGGTCTTCACGCTGGTGGTGACGCACATCACCATCGCCGGGGTGACGATCTTCCTGCACCGCGCCCAGGCGCACCGCGCGCTCGACCTGGGGCCGATCCCCTCCCACTTCTTCCGCTTCTGGCTGTGGCTGACCACGGGCATGGTCACCCGCGAGTGGGTGGCGATCCACCGCAAGCATCACGCCAAGTGCGAGACCGAGGAAGACCCCCACAGCCCGGTCACCCGCGGCATCAAGACCGTGATGACCCGAGGCGCGGAGTTGTATCGCGCCGAGGCGAAGAACGAGGAAACCATCAAGAAGTTCAGCCATGGTGTGCCGGACGACTGGATGGAGCGCCATGTCTACAGCGGGCGCTCGGTCTGGGGCGTGTCCCTGATGATGATCATCGACTTGGCGCTGTTCGGTGTGGCCGGTCTGGCGGTCTGGGCCGTCCAGATGGTCTGGATCCCGTTCTGGGCCGCCGGCGTGATCAACGGCGCCGGCCACTACTGGGGTTACCGCAATTTCGAGGCGACCGACGCGTCGACCAATGTCTCCCCGTGGGGCCTGATCATTGGTGGCGAGGAGTTGCACAACAACCACCACACCTATCCGACGTCGGCCAAGTTCTCGGTCAAGCCGTTCGAATTCGACATCGGCTGGGGCTACATCCGCGCGATGGAGATGATCGGTTGGGCGAAGGTCCGCAAGACCGCGCCGCAGATGAAGACGGGCGAGATCAAGGCCGTCGCGGACAAGGACACGCTGGAAGCCATCATCGCCAATCGCTACGAGGTGATGGCGCGTTATGCCCGCGGCCTGCGCGGCGCCTGCAAGGACGAGCTGGCCAAGCTCAAGGCGGCGGGCGAGCAGCACAGTGTCAAGTTCCACCAGTTCAAGCTGGCCAAGCGCTGGCTGCATCGTGACGCCGAGAAGATCCCGGCGGTCTTCCAGGCGCAGTTGGATGGGGCTCGCGCCGCCAGCCCGGTGCTGGACAAGCTGGTGACCATGCGCGAGGAACTGCGTCAGCTGTGGACTCGCACGAACGTGTCGGCCGAGCAGCTGGTGCATGACCTCCAGGCGTGGTGCCGCAAGGCCGAGGAAAGCGGTATCGCGGAACTCAAGGCCTTCGCGATGGGGCTGCGCGCAGTGCGCGCCTGATCGACTGGCACGCGTGTCGCCCGCGGTGAGGCCGTCTTGGTGATGGCTGTCACCGGTCGACGGATGAAGGAATGCAAAGGGCGCCCTTACCGGGCGCCTTTTTTCATTGGGGCGCCCATAATTTGTTGGGACCCTCACACAAGGAGACTGACATGATTGCCGCAATCCCGTTCAAGCGCATCGCGCTGGTCAGCCTGATGACCCTGAGTTTTGGGGCGATGGCGTCGGTGGCCCAGGCGCAGGCGGAGGTGAGCTTCATCAAGCCGGAGAATTTTTCGGACATCGGCTTCAACTACGTGGATCGCACCACGGCAATGAAGCAACTGGAGGATCACTTCAAGGCGCTGGCCGCTCGCGAATTGCCGGGCAAGCAACTGAAGATTGAAGTGACCGACATCGACCTGGCCGGGGAATTGGAGCCGGCGGCCCGCGTCGACCGCCTGCGGGTGCTGCGCACTGTCACCATTCCCCGGATGAGCTTCACCTACACGCTCAGCGAGAACGGCAAGGTCCTGAAGTCCGGCAAGGCGGACATCAAGGACATGGACTACCAGAACGCAAGCAACCGCTACTTCGACTCCGAGCCGCTGCGCTATGAGAAGAAAATGATCGACGACTGGATGGCCAAGGATCTGCTGGGCAAGGACCGCTTGGCGCGCGTGACGCCCTGAGCGGCGCGGGATGGCTCAGTTGGGCGGCGCGTCGCCCGCGCTCCAGAATGAAAAAACCCGCCGATTGGCGGGTTTTCTTCAAGGTGAGGGCGGTGCTGTCGCAGCCCTCGCGAGCTGAATCACTTCAGCTTGGTTTCCTTGTACAGCACGTGCTTGCGCGCCTTGGGGTCGAACTTCATGAATTCCAGCTTTTCGGGCGTGGTCTTCTTGTTCTTGTTCGTGGTGTAGAAATGACCGGTGCCGGCAGTGGATTCCAGCTTGATCTTTTCGCGTCCGCCTTTGGATGCCATGGTGTCGCTCCTGGTTCAGTGATTAGGCTTGACCGCGGGCACGCAGGTCGGCCAGCACGGCGTCGATGCCCTTCTTGTCGATCAGACGCAGCGCGGCGTTGCTGATGCGCAGACGGACCCAGCGGTTTTCGCTTTCGACCCAGAAACGGCGGTATTGCAGGTTCGGCAGGAACCGGCGCTTGGTTTTGTTGTTGGCGTGGGAAACGTTGTTCCCGACCATGGGCTTCTTGCCCGTGACTTCGCAGACGCGTGCCATGAGGACACTCCGATACTTGTCATCCGGCGACCGTCCCAATCGTCCCGACCTTGCTGTCGGATCGCGGGCGGCGGCCTCACCTCGCCATAGGGTGGCGGTTTCCCATCTTCCCCGCGTCGAGATCCTTCACAGGTTGTCGGCGCAGGAAAACGGCGAGTGTAGCAGAAACGAGCCGACCCGCGGAAGAGCAGGCCGGCTGGAATGCTGACGCCGCTGGGGCGGCGCGCAGGCTGGCGGCGCTCAGCGCGCTTCCTGCTCCAGGAAGCGCTGGGCGTCGAGTGCTGCCATGCAGCCAGTGCCGGCGCTGGTGATGGCCTGGCGGTAGACGTGGTCCTGCACGTCGCCGGCGGCGAAGACGCCGGGCACGCTGGTCATCGTCGCGAAGCCTTCCAGGCCGCTCTTCGTGCGGATGTAGCCGTCCTTCATCTCGATCTGGCCGGCGAAGATGTCGGTGTTGGGCTTGTGGCCGATGGCGATGAAGCAGCCTTGCAGCTTGACGTCGGTGGTCGCGCCGTCCTGCGTGCTCCTGATGCGCACGCCGGTCACGCCGCTGGCGTCGCCCAGCACCTCGTCCAGCGTGTGGAACAGGTGCAGCTCGATCTTGCCGGCCTGGACCTTGTCCATCAGCTTGTCGACCAGGATGGGCTCGGCGCGGAACTTGTCGCGGCGGTGGATCAGGTGGACCTTGCTGGCGATGTTGGACAGGTACAGCGCTTCCTCGACCGCGGTGTTGCCGCCGCCGACCACGCAGACCTCCTGCTCGCGATAGAAGAAGCCGTCGCAGGTCGCGCAGGCGCTGACGCCGCGGCCCATGAAGGACTCTTCCGACGGCAGGCCCAAGTACTGCGCCGAGGCGCCCGTGGCCAGGATCACCGTGTCGGCGGTGTAGACGGCGCTGTCGCCGGTCAGCGTGAAGGGGCGCTTGGAGAAGTCGACGCTGTTGATGTGGTCGAAGACGATCTCGGTCTGGAAGCGCTCGGCATGCTGCTGGAAGCGCTGCATCAGCTCGGGGCCTTGCACGCCCATCACGTCGGCGGGCCAGTTGTCGACCTCGGTGGTGGTCATCAACTGACCCCCTTGCGCCATGCCGGTGACCAGCAGCGGCTTGAGGTTGGCGCGGGCCGCGTAGAGGGCGGCGGTGTAGCCGGCGGGACCGGAGCCGAGGATCAGCAGTTGGGCGTGTCGGGTGTTTTGGCTCATGACAGGCAATTGGGGATGCGCACAGCGGACGCAAGGGTCGACAGCCTACGGCCGTTACAGCGTTGACCCTATGAACAGCCGTGAACAAATTGGCACAATGCATCCATTCTAGGTGGCGGGTCCCTCTGCCATCCTGACAACCACGATTGACCCTAACCCCCGACAGGAGGCATCCCTTCATGGCCATGTTGTCCAACTTGGATCTGATCCGCAGGGTTCCCTTGTTCTCCCTGCTGACCGCCGACCAGGCCCAGTCCATCGCGGACAGCGTCGTCAAGCGGCGCTTCAAACGCGGCGAGTTGATCGTCGAGCAGGGCACCAAATCCAACGCGCTCTTCATCCTGCTGAACGGCCGGGCCCGCGTCCTGACCGCCGACAGCCGCGGCCGCGAGGTGATCCTCGCGGTGCTTCAGCCCGGCGACTATGTCGGCGAGATGAGCCTCATCGACAACGAGCCGCACTCGGCCACCGTCAGAGCCGAGGTGCAGACCGACATGCTGGTGCTGGGCCGTGCCGATTTCGCGCGTGGCCTGCCCGAGCCGTCGAGCCTGGCCTACGGCATCCTGCGCGGCCTGGTCGCGCGCCTGCGCAACGCGGACCGGCAGATCGAGTCGCTCGCGCTGCTCGACGTCTACGGCCGCGTCGCGCGCACGCTGCTGGACATGGCGGAGGAAGAGAAGGGCGTGAAGATCATCCGCGGCAAGGTGTCGCGCCAGGACATGGCCAAGGTCGTCGGCGCGTCGCGCGAGATGGTCAGCCGCGTCATGAAGGACCTCGAGGACAAGGGCGTGATCGAGACGCTCGAGAACGGCTCGGTGGTCATCAAGGAACGCCTGCAGCACGATTGAGGCGTCAACGTTTCTTCACCATGGCGTGTGACCCCGCGTCCGGGACGCGGGGCGCTTGCGTCACAATCGCGGGATGAGTTTTCCCGGTTCCCTGCTGGGCGGTGGTGACGACGCCGCCACGTCGCCCGAGCGCCCCGCGCCGGCGCGCAAGTCCAAGAAGGCCGCCGCCGCTGCCGCGGTGGCGCCCACGCCGCCCAGCCCGCTGCGCACGCCGCTGTGGCTGCTGGTCGGCGCGCTGGTCTGGTGCCTGGTCTTGCTCGCGATGGTCAGCCATGACCGCGCCGACGCCGCCTTCAGCACCGCCGGCACCGCCGGGCCGACGCACAACCGCGTCGGATCGCTGGGCGCCTGGATCTCCGACCTGATGCTCTTCGGCTTCGGCTACTCCTGCTGGTGGCTGATGCTGGTGTCGCTGCGCGCCTGGCTGAGCGGCCTGGCCCGCCTGCTGCGCGCCGACGGCAGCCCGCTCCCCACGCTGAAGGAACGCCTGCCGGCGATCGGCGGCCTGGTGCTGCTGCTGGCGGCGAGTTGCGCGCTCGAGTGGACGCGCCTGTACGGCTGGGAGTCGTACCTGCCGGGCCATGCCGGCGGCGTCCTGGGTTACCTGCTGGGACCGGCCAGCATGAAGCTGCTGGGCTTCGCCGGTTCGGGCGTCGTGTGGATCGCCGCGCTGGTGGCCGGCGTGTCGCTGGCGCTGAAATTCTCGTGGCTGAAGCTGTCCGAGCAGATCGGCGCCTCGATCGAACGCCTGATCGAGAAGCGCGAGGTCCGCCGCGAGATCGCCGAGGACAAGCGCGTCGGCAAGGAAGCCAAGCGCGAGCGCGAGGCCATCGTCGAGGTCGAGCGGCTGGTCGAGGAGGAGCACCACATCCCGATCGTCATCGAGCCGCCGGTGGTCGAGGTGCCCAAGTCCACGCGCGTGATCAAGGAGCGTCAGCAGACGCTGTTCACCGATCCGGCCGACGCCAAGCTGCCGCAGGTCGACCTGCTGGATGCGCCGCCGCCGCGCATCGAGACCGTCACGCCCGAGTCGCTGGAGATGACCAGCCGCATGATCGAGAAGAAGTTGAAGGACTTCGGCGTCGAGGTGCGGGTGGTGGCCGCCTCGCCCGGTCCGGTGATCACGCGCTACGAGATCGAACCGGCCACCGGCGTGAAGGGCGCGCAGATCCTGGGCCTGGCCAAGGACCTGGCGCGCTCGCTGAGCCTGGTGTCGATCCGCGTGGTCGAGACCATCCCCGGCAAGAACTACATGGCGCTGGAGCTGCCCAACGCGCGGCGCCAGACGATCCGGCTGTCGGAAATCCTCGGCTCGCAGGTCTATGCCGACGCGGCGTCGCCGCTCACGATGGGCCTGGGCAAGGACATCGTCGGCATGCCGGTCGTGGCCGACCTGGCGAAGATGCCGCACTGCCTGGTTGCCGGCACGACCGGTTCGGGCAAGTCGGTGGGCATCAACGCGATGATCCTGTCGCTGCTCTACAAGGCCGAGGCCCGCGACGTCCGCCTGATCCTGATCGACCCCAAGATGCTGGAAATGAGCGTCTACGAGGGCATCCCCCACCTGCTGGCGCCGGTCGTGACCGACATGAAGCAGGCCGGCAACGCGCTGAACTGGTGCGTCAACGAGATGGAGCGGCGCTACAAGCTCATGTCCAAGATGGGCGTGCGCAACCTGGCCGGCTACAACAAGAAGATCGCCGACGCGGCCGAGCGCGAGGAGAAGATCCCCAACCCGTTCAGCCTGACGCCCGAGGAGCCGGAGCCGCTGGACCGGTTGCCGCACATCGTCGTCGTGATCGACGAACTGGCCGACCTCATGATGGTGGTCGGCAAGAAGATCGAGGAACTGATCGCGCGCCTGGCCCAGAAGGCCCGTGCCGCCGGCATCCACCTGATCCTGGCGACGCAGCGCCCGTCGGTGGACGTGATCACCGGCCTGATCAAGGCCAACATCCCGACCCGCCTGTCCTTCCAGGTCTCGAGCAAGATCGACTCGCGCACCATCCTCGACCAGATGGGCGCCGAAGCGCTGCTGGGCATGGGCGACATGCTCTACATGGCGTCGGGCACCGGGTTGCCGGTGCGGGTGCACGGCGCGTTCGTCAGCGATGACGAGGTGCATCGTGTCGTCGACTACCTGAAGGAGCAGGGCGGCGAGCCGAACTACATCGAGGGCATCCTCGAGGGCGGCGTGCTCGACGGGGACGGCGGCGGCGATGGCCTGCCCGGCCTGGCCGCCGGCGGCGACGGCGAATCCGATCCGATGTACGACCAGGCAGTGGCCGTGGTGCTGCAGCACAAACGGGCCTCGATCTCGCTGGTGCAACGCCACCTGCGCATCGGCTACAACCGGGCCGCCCGCTTGCTGGAGCAGATGGAGAAATCGGGCCTGGTGTCGTCGATGGCCACCAACGGCAACCGCGACATCATCGTGCCCAAGCGGGAGGAATGAACCGCGCCGGCCGCCGCGTTCCTCGCCTTCCGCACCTCCCGCTCCGTTCAAGCATCCACGCCCTCGTCGACGAGCATCCCATGGCCCATCCGCTCCACCCGCTCCATTCGCTTCAATCGCTCCGTTCCCTGTCGCTCCGCGGCCTTCGCGCGACCCGCGCGGTCGCGGGCGTGGCGCTGCTGGGGGCCGCCGCGCTGGCCCATGCCGACGGCGTGAGCGCGCTGCAGCAGTTCGTGACCGAGGTGAAGAGCGGCCGCGCCAGCTTCACGCAGACGGTCACCGCGCCGGATGGCAAGCGCAAGAAGACCACCACCGGCACCTTCGAGTTCCAGCGGCCGAACCAGTTCCGCTTCGCCTATGCGAAGCCGGCCGAGCAACTGATCGTGGCCGACGGCAAGGAGGTCTGGATCTACGACCCGGACCTGCAGCAGGCCACGGTTCGGCAGATGGACCAGGCGCTGGGCGCGACGCCGGTGGCGCTGCTCGCCGGGGGCGACCTGTCGCGGGACTTCACGCTGAAGGCGCTGCCGGCGGCCAACGGGCTGGACTGGGTGCAGGCGACGCCGCGGCGCAACGACAGCGGCTTGCAGAGCCTGAAGCTGGGCTTCAAGGGACGCGAGCTGTCGGCGCTGGAGATCGTCGACGGCTTCGGCCAGCAATCGGTGATGCAGTTCAGCGCGGTGGAGCCCAATGCCAAGGTGTCGGCCGAGCGCTTCCGCTTCACGCCGCCGCCGGGTACGGACATCGCGCGCCAACCCTGACCGAGCTTCGAGCCTGCACCGATGAGCAACGCGTCGCTCTTCCCGGACGAGTTCGATCCCGTTCCCAGCGGGCCGCCGGCCATGGGGGCGCCGGGCAAGCACGCGCCGCTGCCGGAGCGGCTGCGGCCGCGTCAGCTCGACGAGGTCGTCGGCCAGCGCCACCTGCTCGGGCCCGGCATGCCGCTGCGCGTCGCGCTGGAGAGCGGCCGGCCGCATTCGATGATCCTGTGGGGCCCGCCGGGCGTCGGCAAGACGACGCTGGCGCGGCTGATGGCGCAGTTCTTCGACGCGCAGTTCATCGCGATCTCGGCGGTGCTGGGCGGCGTCAAGGACATCCGCGAGGCGGTCGAGCGCGCCCTGGCCGCAGCCGGGCAGGGGCGGCGCACGATCGTGTTCGTCGACGAGGTCCACCGCTTCAACAAGGCGCAGCAGGATGCCTTCCTGCCGCATGTCGAGTCCGGCCTGTTCAGCTTCATCGGCGCGACGACGGAGAACCCGTCCTTCGAGGTCAATTCGGCGTTGCTCTCGCGCGCGACGGTGCATGTGCTGAAGTCGCTCGACGAGCAGGACATGCGCGAGCTGCTGGCGCGCGGGCGCGAGGCCCTGGGTGCGCCGCCGGTCAGCGAGGCCGCCACCCAGCGCCTGATCGGTTATGCCGACGGTGACGCCCGGCGGCTGCTCAACACGCTGGAGACGGTCGCGCAACTGACGCCGGCGGACACGGCGGAGATCGACGAGGCGCTGCTGGAGCGCACCCTGGGCGAGCAGCTGCGGCGCTACGACAAGGGCGGTGACCAGTTCTACGACGTGATCTCGGCGCTGCACAAGTCGGTGCGCGGCTCCAACCCCGACGCGGCGCTGTACTGGCTGGTGCGCATGCTCGATGGCGGCGTCGACGCGCGCTACATCACGCGCCGCCTGATCCGCATGGCCAGCGAGGACATCGGCAACGCAGATCCGCGCGCGCTGCGGATCTGCCTGGATGCCGCCGAGACCTACGAGCGCCTGGGGTCGCCCGAAGGCGAGCTGACGCTGGCGCAGGCGGTCGTGTACCTGGCGATCGCGCCCAAGTCCAACGCCGTCTACAACGCCTACAACCAGGTGCGCGCGCTGATCAAGCAGGACAGTTCGCGGCCGGTGCCGGTGCATCTGCGCAATGCGCCGACGCGGCTCATGAAGGAGCTGGGCTACGGCAAGGCCTACCGCTACGCGCATGACTTCCCCGGCGCCTATGTGGCCGGCGAGCAGTACCTGCCGGACGGCCTCGAGGACCAGCGCTTCTACGAGCCGGTGCCGCGTGGCCTGGAGATCAAGATCGGTGCCCGGATGGACGAGCTGCGACGGCTGGACGCGGAGGCGCTCGGCCAGGAGGGCGAGGCCTCGCCCCGCCGCGGCGAGGACCGCGAGGGCTGAGCATGGGCGCGGCGTGGCGAGCCTCCTTTTTCACGACGCGCCTGGTGCGCGCTGGGCAGGCTGTCGCGCGGATGCGCGGGCGGTGTTTCGGCGCGGTCCTCGGTTTTGCTTTGGGCCTGGGCGTGGCCGCACCGGCCGCGCAGGCGGCGGCCGCCAAGCCGGCTCCGGTGGTGCGTCCGGCGCAGCCGCCCGAGGGGCCGACGCTGGCCCGCATCCGCGAGACCGGCGTCATCGTCCTGGGCTATCGGCCGGCATCGGCGCCGTTCTCCTACCTCGACGCGCAGCTGCGTCCCACCGGCTATTCCGTCGAACTGTGCGAGCGCGTGATCGCCTCGCTGCGCACGCGGCTGAAGCTGCCTGACCTGGAGGTGCGGCGCGTGGCGGTGGGCTCGGCGACGCGCATGCCGATGGTCAGCAACGGCACGCTGGACATGGAGTGCGGCATCACCACCAACACCGCGGAGCGGGCCCGCAGCCAGGCCTTCTCGGTGACCATCTTCGTGGCCGAGACCAAGCTGATGACGCGCCATGGCGAGAAGGTGCAGAGCCTGTCCGACCTGCGCGGCCGGCCGGTGGTGAGCACCATCGGCACGACCAGCATCCAGCACCTGGCCAAGGTCAACGAGCAACTGGGGCTGGGCATCCGCATCGTCGCGGGGCTGGACGATCCGGACGCCTTCCAGCTGCTGCGCAGTGGCCGCGCCGACGCCTTCATGATGGACGACGTCATCATCCGCAGCCTGCTGGCGCAGCAGGGGTCGGCGGTCTCGCCCGACGACTACGTGATCTCCGACCGGGCGCTCACGGTCGAGCCCTACGCGATCGGGCTGAACCGCGACGATCCGATGTTCAAGACCATGGTCGACGACGTGCTGGTCGGCCTGTACCGCAGCGGCGAGATCCACACGATCTACAGACGCTGGTTCGAGTCCCCGCTGCCGCCCTCCGGCATCAACCTGAAGCTGCCGATGAACGCCGCTTTCCGGCGCGTGGTGGCGCAGCCGACGGACTCGCCCGATCCGGAGCGCTATCGCTGAAGGCGCTGAAGGCCGCGGCGGGTGCCGCCGGCGCGGCGCGGTCGCTCGCGATCGCGCCCGAGCAGCCTGAGCGGCCGTTCAGCAACTCGACGAAGCGCCGCGCCGCCAAGCCCAGGGGCCGGGTCTGCGTCCACACCACGTCGACGTAGAGCTGTAGCGCGGTGGTGAAGTTGCCGGCGGGAATCTGGACCAGCTCGCCCGAGGCCAGCGCCGCGCGCACGAAACCGGACGGCAACCAGGCCCAGCCCAGCCCGGCCGACACCATGCGCAGCGCCGCGACCGGGCTGTCGGTGCGCCACTGCACCCGCGAGACCGAGATCCGCTTGTCGACGTCGCAGGCATCGCGGCCAGCGACCAGGATCTGGCGCTCGGCGATCAGGTGCTCGTCGCGCAGCGCCGAGGCCTCGCGCGCGAGCATCGGATGCGAGGCGGCGACGACGGCGACCAGCGTCTCGCGGGCCACTTCCTGGAACTGCTCGGACGGGTCCAGGCCCTGGCGCTCGAACACCAGCGCCAGCTGCGCGCGCCCGGATTTCAGCATCGCCAGCGCATCCGCCTGCGGCGCGGTCAGCACCTCGATCTCCAGCAGCGGGAACTCGGTCGACAAGGTCGTCAGCGCGTCGCTCCACGGCGTCGCCGCGACCAGTTCAGGCGCGACCGCGATCACCAGCGACGGCTCCAGGCCCTGCGTCATGGACAGTGCGTGCCGATTGAGCTGGCCGAACTGCTCGGCCAGCCGGCGCGCCTGCGGGACCAGCGCGAGCGCCTGCGGCGTGGGCACGGGTTCGCGGCCGGCGCGGTCGAAGAGCGGCAGGTCGAGTTCGGCCTCCAGGTGGGCGATCGTCATGCTCACCGCCGACGGCACCCGGCCCAGCGCACGGGCGGCGGCGGAGAACGAGCCGTGGTCGATCGCGGCGAGGAAGACGCGGAGATTGTCCAGGTCGAAGGCCATGGCGGGTCCTTGGGAGGGATGGCGAGTGAGGGGTTGATCTATCAGTCGGGTTGATGGATTCTGACTTCAACTATCAGGATGGCGAACATACAGTCCGTCCCATCGTGAATCAAGGCCTCGGCGCAGGGCGGCCACGCTCAACGCGCCGACGCCCTCAACAAGGAGTTCGACATGGTGTGGGGTGTGCTGTTCTTGGCGGGGCTGTTCGAGATCGGATGGGCCGTCGGCCTGAAGTACACGGAGGGCTTCACCCGGCCGTGGCCGACGGTGGGCACCGTGCTGGCGATGGTGACCAGCGTGGTGCTGCTGGGTTGGGCGCTGAAGCACCTGCCGGTCGGCACGGCCTATGCGATCTGGACCGGCATCGGCGCGGTCGGCACCGCGATCGCGGGCATCGTGCTGCTGGGCGAATCCGCCTCGCCGGCCCGGCTGGCCTGCATCGGGCTGATTGCCGTGGGCATCGTCGGGCTCAAGATGGTCTCGTCGCAGTGAGGGCCGGGCCGGCGTCGGCGGCGGCCCGCCAGCGGGAAGCGGGCAGGGCATGGGACTTGCCGTTCACGGTCATCCAGACCGCAGGAGTTCCTCATGCCCGACTTCGACGAACGACGAGACCACGCCTACGACCGCGAGCAGGAGGCCGCCTACTGGCGCGACAACTACGCCAAGCGGCCGTACATCCAGCAAGGCGACACCCATGACGACTTTGGCCCGGCGTATGCCTACGGCGTCGATGCGTTCGCGCGTTATCCGGACCGTGACTTCGACGATTTCGAGGCCGAACTGCATCGCGACTGGGGCGAGCAGCGCAAGGGGTCGTCGCTCGACTGGGCGCGCGCCAAGCCCGCCGTGAAGGATGCGTGGCAGCGCATCAAGGAGGCCTCGAACATGCCACCGTCGACGCGCTGAGGCGCGCGCCGCTATTTCTTGTCTTCCAGCGAGCGTCGCACGGCCTCCATCGGGTCCTCGGCCTCGGACGCCGGCGCGGAGGCCGCCGACGCCGCTTCCGGCGGCAATCCGAACAGCGCGTTCGTGTCCGCATTCGGGTCGACGCGTTCCGCCTGCCCGGCATCGATGCCCTGCAGCATCTCGGTGGCCTTGTCCATGTCGACCGCTTCGGCCTTGTCCAGGAAGGCGGTCACCGTCACCGGGAAGAAGATGACGATCGCCACCAGGATCAGCTGCATCACCACCCAGGGGATGGAGCCCAGGTAGATGTCGCTCGACAGCACACGCCGCGGCAGCGCGCCGGTCTTGAACAGTGAATCCGAGATGCCCCGCAGGTAGAACAGCGCGAAGCCGAAGGGCGGATGCATGAAGCTGGTCTGCATGTTCACGCACAGCATCACGCCGAACCACACCAGGTCGATGCCCATCTTGTCGGCGACCGGGCCCAGCAGCGGCAGGATGATGAAGGCGATTTCGAAGAAGTCCAGGAAGAACGCCAGGAAGAAGATGAACAGGTTCACCACGATCAGGAACCCGATCTGACCGCCTGGCAGGCTGGTCAGCATGTGCTCGATCCACTTGCCGCCTTCCACGCCCTGGAACACCAGCGAGAAGGTGCGCGAGCCGATCAGGATGAACACCACCATCGCGGTGATGCGCATCGTGCCGATCATGGCTTCGCGGACCACCGGCCAGTTCAGGCGCCGGTGCGACGCGGCCAGGATGAAGGCGCCCACCGCGCCCATCGCGCCGGCCTCGGTCGGCGTGCAGATCGCCGTGTTGATGCCGGGCAGGCCGCCCATCGAGCCCAGCACCGCGAAGATCAGCACCGCCGACGGGATGATGCCGCGCAGGCATTTCTTCCACAGCGCCCAGCCGTCCAGCGTGCGCGCTTCCTTGGGCACGCCGGGCACGTGCTCCGGCTTGAGCCGCGACAGCGCGAAGGTGTAGAGCGCGAAGATCAGCACCTGCAGGATCGACGGGCCCCAGGCGCCCTTGTACATGTCGCCCACCGGCTTGCCGAGCTGGTCCGCCAGCACCACCAGCACCAGCGAGGGCGGCACCAGCTGCGTGATCGTCCCGGACGCCGCCAGCACCCCGGTCGCGTAGCGCATGTTGTAGCCGTAGCGCATCATCACCGGCAGCGAGATCATCGCCATCGCGATCACCTGGCCGGCCACCGTGCCGGTGATCGCGCCCAGGATGAAACCGACGATGATGACCGAGTAGCCCAGCCCGCCGCGCACCGGACCGAAGAGCTGGCCCATCGAATCGAGCATGTCCTCGGCCAGGCCGCATTTCTCCAGCAGCGCACCCATCAGGGTGAAGAACGGGATCGCCAGCAGCAGGTCGTTGGACAGGATGCCGAAGACGTTCTGCGGCAGCGCCGTCATGAACTCCGGCGGGAACCAGCCCTGGCTCACCGCGAAGAATCCGCAGGCCAGGCCCAGGGCGGCCAGCGAGAAGGCCACGGGGAAACCGATCAGCATGATGATGATCAGCCCCGCGAACATCAGCGGGGGGAATTGCTCCATCGTGATCATTGCAGCGGCCTCTCGTAGTGGGTGTCCATCTCGACGAGATGGGCCAGGTAACCCAGGCGCTTGATCACCTCCGAAAGTCCTTGCAGGAACACCAGCCCGAAGCCGACCGGCAAGGTCAGCGCGGCCGGCCAGCGGATCAGTCCACCCGCGTTGCCCGACACCTCACCGCTGGTGAACAGCTTGTGCAGGTAGCCGCCCAGGCCGAGCGTCGCGATCGTGTCGTCCGGCCGCATGCCGGTCATGAGCTTGCCCAGGAAGAAGTCCCAGGACAGCCAGCCCGCGTAGGCCATCACCGGGATCAGGAAGACGATCAGGCCGAACAGGTCGATGTAGACCTTGCCGTGCCCGCGCCAGCGCGCGTAGAGGATGTCGACCCGCACATGCTCGTTCAGGCGCAGCACCTGCGCCGCGCCGCCCATCACGCAGACGGCGAACAGGTACCACTGGATCTCGAGGAAGGCGTTGGAGCTGATGTCCAGGCCGTAGCGAATCACCGCATTGGCGGCGCTGATCAAGCACGACAGCAGGACGGCCCAGGCGGCAAGCGTGCCGAACCGGTCCGTCAGCCAGTCGATGCCCTTGGCGAAAGCAAGCAGGGCGTTCATCGAGGAATCCAGGTCTCCATGTGAGCCCGCGACGGGGGAGGGCTCGTTTCTTGTCGTAGACGCGGACTGTAGCCAGCGAGCGCTGACGGCGACCTGATTTCGTACGCTGTTCCGGGAAAGCCCTGAGGACCGCGGAAGGGAGAAAAAAGAAGGCCCCGGTCGGGGACCAGGGCCTGCGGCGCCCTTGGGCGCGGTGGTCGGGACGCGTCAGGCGTCGAGCTGCATCGCGGAGGCGAAGAGCCGGGTCGAGCGCGCGCCGGAGCGGCAGAACGCCAGCACCGGCTTGGGCGCCTCGTCGAGCAGCGCGCGCATCGCGGCGATCTCCTCCGGGGACTGGTAGCCGCCCTGCACCGGCAGGTGGTGGTAGACCAGGCCCGCCGCCTCGGCCGCGACGCGGACCTGCTCGCTGGTGGGCTGGTCCGGGCCGCCCTCGAAATCCGGGCGGTTGTTGATCACCGACTTGAAGCCGGCCGCGGCCAGTGCGGCCATCGTGTCCGGCGTCAGCTGCGGCGCGACGCAGAAATCGGGCGTCAGTTGTTGGACGGTCAGTTCCATGGAGGCTCCTGTCGTTGAATCGGAAGCGGACGCGGCGGGAAGGGGCTCAGCCCGCCAGCGCGGCCTTCACCGCGGCCGAGACCAGGCCCATGTCGGCCTTGCCCGCGAGCTTGCCCTTCACGGCGCCCATCACCTTGCCCATGTCGGCCGGGCCCTTGGCGCCCAGCTCGGCCACGATCGCGGCGACCTCGGCCTTGATCTCGTCCTCGCTCAGGCGCTGCGGCAGGTAGACCTCCAGCACCTTCAGCTCGGCGGTTTCCTTGTCGGCCAGGTCCTGCCGGCCGGCGGCGGTGAACTGGCTGATCGAGTCCTTGCGCTGCTTGATCAGCTTGTCGACGATGCCCACCAGCATCACGTCGTCCACCGTCACGCGCTCGTCCACTTCCTTCTGCTTCACGGCGGCCAGCAGCAGGCGGATCGTGCCCAGGCGCTCGCTGTCCTTGGCGCGCATCGCCGTCTTCATGTCTTCGGTGATCTGTTCCTTCAGGCTCATGAGGGCTCCTTGCTTCTCTCTCGAAATGCGTTTCTCGGTCTCGCGGAGATCATCGGCCGTCGCGGGCCGGTGCGGCGCGGAGACAAAAAAGCCCGCGGCAGCGTCCTGCGCGGGCTTTCTGTGCTGTTCGGGCAGTGGGGAGCGCTCAGCGAGGGTCCCCGGTGCCGAAGCGGTCCGATCCTTCGATCAGTACAGCTTCTTGGGCAGCTGCATGCTGCGCACGCGCTTGTAGTGGCGCTTCACGGCGGCAGCCTTCTTGCGCTTGCGCTCGGCGGTCGGCTTCTCGTAGAACTCGCGGGCGCGCAGCTCGGTGAGCAGGCCCAGCTTCTCGATGGTGCGCTTGAAGCGGCGCAGGGCCACGTCGAACGGCTCGTTTTCTTTGACGCGAATGGTGGTCATGAAATTCCTTCAAATAGCGCTCGGTGTTCGCGAGGAAGGGCTTGCCTTCGAAGCGGAGTATCCGGATTCCACTTCCGAATCGACGCGCAGGGTTTGCCAGCAAAACGCGGATTCTAGCCTCATTTTTGACGGTCCGCCAAATTGAAGCGGGTCGACGTGCCCGGACGCCTGCGAGCGCGATGCGGCGGGCCCCGCGCTCATCACGTCCCGCGCCGACGGTTTCATCCCAGGCGTGACTTTTTCACGCGCTGCCGCCGCGCGCGCTTCGCGTCGGCGCGCTGGGGGAAGTGCATCGCCGTGGCCCTCTCTCGCGGCACGCTAGGATGCCTGACCCCAAGCTTAGGGGGAGAGAGCCCCCGCGATCGTGGTCGGCACTTGCCCGGGCGACCGGCACCCATCTACATTCGATCCACCACCATTCGACCGCCAGGGGAATCCCCGGCCCGGCCCGACCCATGGAATTAAACGCCGCCGCGACGCCCGCGCCCGCCAGCTTCGATGCCTGGCTGGCGTCGTCGGGAACGCCCCAGGCACATGTCGCGGCCGGCCTGCTCGGCCTGCTGGAACCGACCGGCGCCTGCCTGACCGTGAAGTCGATGGCCACCGGGCGCTACGTCTTCGCGAGCCCGGCCATGGGCGAACTGTTCGGCCGGATCGAGGCCGGCATCGTCGGCGCGACCGACGCCGACCTGATGCGCGGCGACGAAGTCCAGGCGATGCGCCGCTCCGAGCAGGCCACGCTGGCCCAGCGCGGCGTCGTGAGTTCCGAGCACCGCCTCGAGATCGGCGGCCGCCGCCGCGAGTTCATGGTCATGCGCTTCCCGCTGGGCCAGGAACACGTGATGGCCTTGTGGAGCGACAAGACCGAGGAACGCCATCGCGAAACGCATCTGCAGCGCGCGCTGCAGCAACTCGAGCAGCAGCAGAAGTCGCTCGAGCAGATGCGGCGCGAGCTGCAGCAGGGCAGCGGCCGCGACGAGGTGTCGGGGCTCTACATGCGCGCGCAGTTCGACGACCAGTTGCTGCGCGAGATCGATCTCTCGACGCGCGAGCACCGCGAATTCACGCTGGTGCTGATCGCGCTGGATCCGGTCACGGCCGAGGCCGGACTGGGCGAGGAGGCGCGCCAGCGCCTGCTCGAGGGCCTGGGGCGCATGCTGCGCGCCAACACCCGCGCGATGGACGCGGCCTGCCGCATCGGCGACGACCTGTTCGCGGTGCTGCTGTCGGGCGTGGGCCTGGCAACGGCGCATGCGCGCATGGAACAGCTGCGCCGCCAGTGCCATGCGCAGATCGTCGTGCTGCATGGGCAGGACATCGGACTGTCCCTGTCGATGGGCGTCGCGAGCTTCCCGCATACCGCGTCGCGCCAGGAGGAGCTGCTGGGCGCCGCCGAGATGGCGGTCAAGGAAGCCCAGCGCCGCGGCGGCAACCAGGTCGTGCTGGCGTCGATCCCGTTCGGCATGGGCTGAGGGCCCGCCGCGCCCGCCCCGTCGCCCGCCGCTCAGGCGAGCAGGGCCTGGAGGCGCCGCCACTCCGCCGCCGTGACCGGCGTGATCGACAAGCGGTTGCCCGGCTGCAGCGTGCGCATCTGCGACAACACCGGATCGCGCTTCATCTCCGCCAGGCTCAGCAGCCGCGTCTTGCGCACGAAGCGCACGTCCACATGCGACCAGCGGGGCGCTTCAGGCTTGGACTTCGGGTCGAAGTAGGGGCTGGCCGGATCGAATTGCGTGGCGTCCGGATAGGCGGTGCTGCTGACCTCGGCGAAGCCGGCGATGCCCGGCTCCGGACAGGACGAGTGATAGAACAGCACCCCGTCGCCGATGCGCATCTGATCGCGCATGAAGTTGCGCGCCTGGTAGTTGCGCACGCCGGTCCAGGGCAACTCGCCGGCGGCCTGCAGGTGATCGATCGAGGCCTCGTCCGGCTCGGACTTCATCAGCCAGTACTGCGGCGCGTCGCCGGTGGGCTGGGAGGGCTGGGCAGTGCTCAAGGTGAAACCCCGCGAGATCGGCGGCGCCGCGGCGCCGGCCGTCGACCATGAAAAAACCGCGCTCTGAGCGGTCAGGCGCGGTTTCGGGAAGAGGTGTCCACGGCGAGCCGTGAGCCGCATTCCTGAACCCTAGGGGTACAGGTGGGCGAGGTCAACATGGCTTCGGGTTCATCTGACGCGAGACGCTCACACCAGCCAGGTAATGTTCCAAGCCCTTGCTCGCGAGAGCATCGGTTCAAGGAAATATAAAACTCACGCGAACGCAGTGGACGGAGCGGATTCTACGCGGCGAGCCGCGGCGATCACAGCAGTTGCCCGTCTTGCACCAGGGCTTCATCGAGCCGCTTCATCAGCGTTTCAAGATCCGGTGCAGGCAGCTGTCCGGCACTCGTACCGCTGTCGCCAGCGCCTGCCTCGGCGGCATCGCCAGCCGCGGGCGAGGCGCCGACTTCGGTCAGCGAATAGGCCAGGTTCAGCGCCGCCAGCACCGCGATGCGCTCACGCGCCTTGATGCGGCCCGCATCGCGGATCGCGCACATTTCCTTGTCGACCCGGGCGACCGCCTTCTGCAGCGCGGCCTCGCCGCCTTCGGGGCAGCCGAGCAGGTAGCTCTGGCCCATGATCGTGACTTCCATTTGCTTCATGCGCCCGTCTTTCGAGAGTCGGTGGCCTCGGATCCGTCGCTGCCGTCGAGGAGATCGGCCGCCTCCACCGGCAGGCGGTCGAGCAGCGCATCGATGCGCCCGCGCGCCGCGGCCAGGCGCGAACGCAGGCTGTCGCGCTCCAGCGTGAGCGCCTGCACCTGCTGCTCGAGCAGCGTGTTCGTGCGCTTCAATTCCTCGTGGCGCACCAGCAGGCGCTCCACGCGGTCGACGAGGTCGGTGATGCTGGACATGGCTTCCCTGACGGATGGACGCGCGGATTGTAGGGGGCCGGGTTCGCTCAACGCGCCGCAGCCATCGGCGCACTGTCACATTGCGCGACGACGGCGCAACGCTCGCACAGCGGCCGGCGCGCCTGGCACACATAACGCCCATGCAGGATCAGCCAGTGGTGGGCATCGACGAGGAATTCCTGCGGCACACGCGCCAGCAGTTGCTGTTCGACTTCCAGCACGTTCTTGCCGGGCGCGAGGCCGGTGCGGTTGCCGACACGGAAGATGTGCGTGTCCACCGCCATCGTCGCTTCGCCGAAGGCGACGTTCAGCACCACGTTGGCCGTCTTGCGGCCGACGCCGGGCAGCGACTCCAGCGCCTCGCGGCTCTGCGGCACCGCGCCGCCATACTGCTCGACCAGGATGCGGCAGGTGGCGTGCAGGTTCTTCGCCTTGGTCTTGTAAAGGCCGATCGTCTTGATGTATTCGGCGAGCCGCTCCTCGCCCAGTTCGAGGATCTTTTGCGGCGTGTTGGCCACGACGAACAACCGGCGCGTCGCCTTGTTGACGCCGACGTCGGTCGCCTGGGCCGAGAGCAGCACCGCGGCCAGCAGCTCGAAGACGCTGGCGTATTCGAGTTCGGTTTGCGGCGACGGGTTGGCGGTGCGGAGGATCTCGAAGAACTCGCGGATCTGGGTCTGGTTCATGGCGAGTGGCCGGTGCGGGCAGGGCGTGCGAGCGGAGGGGGGACGGGGAAGGGCGATGCGGGGCGGCTCAGGCGCCGCGCTTGGCCCGGGCGCGCGCCAGCGCGGCTTCGATGACGGCCCGCTTGCGATCGATCTGGGCCGCGTCGGTGAGCCGGGTTTCCGACTCGAGGTGATCCAGCTTGTGGCGCGCCTTGGCCTCGAGGCGGTCGTCGTGCTCGCGGCGTTCGCGCTCGACGCGGATCTCGTGCCAGCGGTAGCGCTCGCGGGCGCGCTCGGCCTGCGCCGGGCTCCAGGCGGACCAGCCGCTGCGCCCTGGCGTGACCTCGGCCAGTGAAATGCAATCCACCGGGCAGACCGGGATGCAGAGTTCGCAACCGGTGCAGTCCGCGTCGATGACGTGATGCATCAGCTTGTTGCTGCCAACGATCGCGTCGACCGGGCAGGCCTTGATGCAGAGCGTGCAGCCGATGCACCAGTCCTCGTCGATGACCGCGAGCCGGCGCGGACCCTCGAGGCCGTGCTCGGGGTTGAGCGGCAGCGCCTCGCGGGCGGTGAGGGCGGCCAGTCGCGCGATGCCCTCGGCGCCGCCGGGCGGGCACTGGTTGATGGCGGCCTCGCCGCGCGCGATCGCATGCGCGTAGGAATGGCAATCGGGATAGCCGCAGCGCGTGCACTGCGTCTGCGGCAAGGCCTGGTTCAGGCCTTCGACGAGCGCGTCGAAGGCAGCGTCCACCAGGCCGGCAGACGGGGGGGCGGACGGGTCAGCGGAGGCGGAATCGGACGGGGCGGGGTTCACTCGGTCGGCTTGCGCGGACGGCGCGTCGCCGGTCGGGGCGCGCGCTTGGCCGCGGCGGGCTGGTGCAACGGGGCCGCATCGTACTTGGCAATGAAGTCGCGGATCACCGGGTAGACCTTCTCGCGCCAGCGACGGCCCGAGAAGATGCCGTAGTGACCGGCGCCGATCGCGTCGTAGTGGAACTGGTTCTTCGCGTCGATGCCGCTGCACAGCTCATGCGCGGCCTTGGTCTGGCCGGCGCCGGAGATGTCGTCCAGCTCGCCCTCCACGGTCAGCAGCGCGGTCTGGGTGATGTCCTGCGGACGCACCAGGTCGCCGCCGACATCCCAGGTGCCGTTGACCAGCGCGAAGTCCTGGAACACCGTCTTGATCGTGTCCAGGTAATACTCGGCCGGCATGTCCAGCACGGCGTTGTACTCGTCGTAGAAGCGGCGGTGGGACTCGGCGCTGTCGTCGTCGCCGCGCACCAGATCGAGGAAGTAGTCGTAGTGCGAGCTCAGGTGGCGGTCCGGATTCATCGCCACGAAGCCGGTGTGCTGCAGGAAGCCGGGGTAGACCTCGCGCCCCGCGCCCGGGAAGTTGGTCGGCACGCGGTAGATGACGTTGTTCTCGAACCAGCTGTAGCTCTTGTTCATCGCCAGGTTGTTGACCGCGGTCGGGCTCTTGCGGGCGTCGATCGGGCCGCCCATCATCGTCATCGAGCGCGGCGTGGTCTCGCCCTTGGAGGCCATCAGCGAGATCGCCGCCAGCACCGGCACCGTCGGCTGGCAGACCGAGATCACGTGGCAGTCCTCGCCGACGTGGCGGATGAAGTCCTGGACGTAGTAGATGTAGTCGTCGAGGTGGAAGGGACCGGCTTCGAGCGGCACCATGCGGGCGTCGGTCCAGTCGGTGATGTAGACCTTGTGGTCCTTGAGCAGCTGCTTGACCGTGTCGCGCAGCAGCGTGCTGTGGTGGCCGGACAGCGGCGCCACGACCAGCACCGTCGGCTGCGCCTTCATCTTGGCCAGCACGGCCGGGTCGTCGGTGTAGCGCTTGAAGCGCAGCAGGCGGCAGAAGGGCTTCTCCAGCGCCACCAGTTCCTGCACCGCGACGTCGATGCCGTCCACCTCGACGCTGGTGATCTCGAATTCCGGCTTCTCATACTCCTTGGCCAGCCGGTGCATGAGATCCAGACCGGCGGACATCCGGTGCGACAGCGGCGTGTGCGCGAACGGCGACAGCGGATGGCTGTAGAGCTTGGCGGTGGCGCTGGCGAACTCGGAGAACGGGCTCAGCAACGCGCGCTGGGTTTCATAAAGCTGGTAGAGCATCTGGCGGACCTCTCGAGGGGGAGTGAGGCGAAAGCTGGCACCCGTTGTGCAACGCAGCAATTCTAGGTCCCGGCCATCGGAAGTGTGTGTCGCCGGCGTGCCGTCGGGGGCCGCGGCAGGGACTTCGAACCGGCGGATTTCGCCATAAATGCGCAGGGCCGGCCCGCTTGCGGCGGTACCGGCCCTGGGTTCGAGCGCCGATCGTGCGATCAGCGCATCGAAGTGTGGCGGCGAGGAAGGGTCAGACCTTCTTGACCGCGGCGATCGCGGCGGCAACCGGCTTGAGGTTCTTGCTGTTGAGCGCCGCCACGCAGATGCGGCCCGAATCGACGCCGTAGACGCCGAACTCCGAGCGCAGGCGCTGCATCTGCTCGGCGGACAGGCCGCTGTAGCTGAACATGCCCTTCTGGCGGGTGACGTAGCTCAGGTCGTCAGTGATGCCGGCGGCCTGGAGCTCGGCGACCAGCGCCTCGCGCATCTGCTTGATGCGCACCCGCATGCCGGCCAGTTCCTCTTCCCACTGGGCGCGCAGCGCGGGCGTGGACAGCACGGTGGCCACGACCTGGGCGCCGTGCGTCGGCGGGTTGGAGTAGTTGGTGCGGATCACGATCTTGAGCTGGCTCAGGACCTTGGTCGCTTCCTCGGCGGAGGCGCAGACCACGCTCAGCGCGCCGACGCGCTCGCCATAGAGCGAGAAGCTCTTGGAGAAGCTGGTCGAGACGAAGAAGTCCAGGCCGGCGGCCAGGAACTGCTGGATCACGGCGCCGTCCTCGGCGATGCCTTCGCCGAAGCCCTGGTAGGCCATGTCGAGGAAGGCGACCAGGCCGCGCGCCTTGACCGCCTCGACGACCTGCGCCCACTGGGCGGGCGTCAGGTCGTAGCCGGTCGGGTTGTGGCAGCAGGCGTGCAGTACGACGACCGTGCCGGCCGGCGCGGCGTTCAGCGCGCCCAGCATGCCGGCGAAGTCGATGCCGCGGTTGGCGGCGTCGTAGTAGGGATAGGTCTCGACCGGGAAGCCGGCATTGGTGAACAGCGCGCGGTGGTTTTCCCAGGACGGGTCGGAGATCAGCACCTTGGCGCCGGGGTTCAGGCGCTTGAGGAAGTCGGCGCCGATCTTCAGGCCGCCGGTGCCGCCCAGGGCCTGCACGGTGGCCACGCGCTTGGCCTTGAGGACTTCGCTGTCGGCGCCGAAGACCAGGCCCTGCACGGCCGCGTCATAGGCGGCGATGCCGTCGATGGGCAGGTAGCCGCGCGGCTTGGGGGCCGCCTGCATCTGCGCCTCGGCGGCGGCCACGCAGGCCAGCAGCGGGAGCTTGCCGTTGTCGTCGTAATAGACGCCCACGCCCAGATTGACCTTGGCGGGATTCGGATCGGCGTTGAATTGCTCGTTCAGACCCAGGATGGGGTCGCGGGGGGCCATGGCGACGGCGGCGAACAGGGACATGGAGGCTTTCCTGACAGTGCGTTGGCAAGAGCGGGAAGGGCACGACGGGAGAAACCCGTCCGGCTGCGCTACGCTGTCGCGTCCTGACGCCCGAGGCGCCTCCCGCGCGCCCAGCGAAGCCCGCCGATTGTAGGCAGGGAACAAGCGTTGCCCCTGGGAAACCCTGATGAGCCGATCCACCGCCGCCACGCCCTCAATCCCCGCCGCCAAGGCGAAGAAGTCCGCTTCGCCCGAGGCGCAGACGCCCGAGGTGGGTGCGCCGCCGAAGGGCGAATTCGTCTCTTTCGAAGGCTCTCCGTTCCAGCTGTTCCAGCCTTACCCGCCGGCGGGCGACCAACCCACCGCCATCCAGCAGCTGGTGGAAGGCGTCAATGACGGCGAAAGCTTCCAGACGCTGCTGGGCGTGACGGGCTCGGGCAAGACCTTCACCATGGCCAACACGATCGCGCGGCTGGGCCGGCCGGCGATTGTCTTCGCGCCCAACAAGACGCTGGCGGCGCAGCTGTACAGCGAGTTCCGCGAGTTCTTCCCGAAGAACGCGGTCGAGTACTTCGTCAGCTACTACGACTACTACCAGCCCGAGGCCTACGTCCCGCAGCGCGACCTGTTCATCGAGAAGGACAGCGCGATCAACGAGCAGATCGAGCAGCTGCGGCTGTCCTGCACCAAGAGCCTGCTGGAGCGGCGCGACGTGGTGATCGTGGCGTCGGTGTCGGCGATCTACGGCATCGGCAACCCGAGCGACTATCACCAGATGGTGATGACGCTGCGGGTGGGCGACAAGCTCGGCCAGCGCGACATCATCCAGCAGCTGGCGCGCATGCAGTACACGCGCAACGAGATGGAATTCACCCGCGGCCACTTCCGCGTGCGCGGCGACACCATCGACGTCTTCCCGGCGGAGCACTCGGAGCTGGCGCTGCGCATCGAGCTTTTCGACGACGAGGTCGAGGGGCTGACGCTCTTCGATCCGCTGACCGGCCAGATCCGGCAGAAAATCCCGCGCTTCACGGTCTATCCATCCAGCCATTACGTGACGCCGCGCGACCGCGTGGTCGCGGCGATCGAGACGATCAAGGAGGAACTGCGCGAGCGCGTGGCCTTCTTCATCAAGGAGGGCAAGCTGGTCGAGGCGCAACGGCTGGAGCAGCGCACGCGCTTCGACCTGGAGATGCTGCAGGAGGTGGGCCACTGCAAGGGCATCGAGAACTACACGCGCCACCTCTCGCAGGCCGCGCCCGGCGATCCGCCGCCGACGCTGGTCGACTACCTGCCGCCGGACGCGCTGATGTTCCTGGACGAGAGCCACGTGCTGATCGGCCAGTTCAGCGCCATGTACAACGGCGATCGGGCGCGCAAGAGCACGCTGGTGGACTACGGCTTCAGATTGCCGTCGGCGATGGACAACCGGCCGCTGAAGTTCGAGGAGTACGAGCGCAAGATGCGCCAGGCCATCTTCGTCAGCGCGACGCCGGGCGACTACGAGAAGCGCCAGGCGGGCGCGGTCGTCGAGCAGCTGGTGCGGCCGACGGGGCTGGTGGATCCGGTGGTCGAGGTCAGACCGGCGACGCACCAGGTGGACGACGTGCTGCAGGAGATCCGCGATCGCATCGAGATCAACGAGCGCGTGCTGATCACCACGCTGACCAAGCGCATGGCCGAGCAGCTGACGGAGTACCTCAGCGACAACGGCGTGAAGGTGCGCTACCTGCACTCGGACGTGGACACCGTCGAGCGGGTCGAGATCCTGCGCGACCTGCGGCTGGGCACCTTCGACGTGCTGGTCGGCATCAACCTGCTGCGCGAAGGCTTGGACATCCCGGAGGTCTCGCTTGTGGCGATCCTGGACGCGGACAAGGAAGGCTTCCTGCGCGCCGAGCGCAGCCTGATCCAGACCATCGGCCGGGCGGCGCGCAACGTGAACGGGAAGGCGATCCTGTATGCGGATCGCATCACCGAATCGATGAAGAAGGCCATCGGCGAGACCGAGCGCCGCCGCGCCAAGCAGATCGCGTTCAACGAGGCCAACGGCATCACGCCGCGCGGCGTGGTCAAGCGTATCCGTGACCTGATCGACGGCGTCTACAGCGACAAGCCGGGCCGCGACGACGCCAAGGTCATCGCCGAGGCCGCGGAGGTCGAGGCGATGAGCGAGAAAGACCTCAGCAAGCGCATCCAGCAGCTGGAGAAGCAGATGCTGGAGCATGCGCGCAACCTCGAGTTCGAGAAGGCGGCGAGGCTGCGCGATCAACTCTCGCAACTCAAGGAACAGGCGTTCGGCGCGGCGGTGCACGACAACGTCGTGCCGATTTCGGCGGGCAAGGGCAAGTGACCCCGGGGAGCAGCGCGGTGCGGGAGCAGTGCGCTGGGCGCTGATGGGGCGGAAGGGCTTCGATTGACTGCGGGACGGGGAGCGCGGGCTCTCCAGGCAGCAGGGGGCATCCCGTCCGGGAACCCCCAGCAGCCTTCCGGCCCCACCGGCGCTCGCTGCCCCCGGGTTGAGCGCTTGTTGTGGGTGGGGCGTGCGCCGTGATGTCGTTCGGTCAGTCTTCGATGACGCGGAAGAAATGCGTGCCGTCGCGGTCCAGTTGCGCGAGGAGACCGTACTCCCAGTCGAGGTAGGCCTGCATCGCGTCGCGCGGATGGTGGTTGCCCTCGTAAGGGCGGCGGTAACGGTCGTCGCGCGGGAAGGCCAGGCGGGGATTGGCGGATTCGATCGGGAGGCCCGCGTCGTACCAAGCCGTCGTGCCGCCCTCCAGCACCAGCAGCTCGCGACCCTCGGCCGCCAGTTCCGCGGCAAGGTCGGCCGCGACGAAGCGCGGCAGCACGCCCAGGTTGCCCGTCAGCACGACGCGGCGCGCCGCCGGAATGACGGTGCGCAGCGCCTCAGCCAGCCGAGCGCGCGGGCTCCACCAGGCGCCGGGGATGTGCCGGACGATGTAGGTGATGCTCGGCGCGACGTCGATGACCACCGTGTCCGGCTGTTCGCGGTCGGCGTCCTCGTCGCGCCAACGGGCCAGCTCGGCCGGCGTCACCGTGGCCACGGTCGGGGAGAGCGGCTGCGGCGGCAGGTCCGGGCCGGTCTCGGTGTGCGCCGCGGGATCCGGCGGCAGCACCGCCACCTCCCAGCCCATCTGCGCCAGCCAGGCCGCCGCCATCGAGGCACGGATGCCGTCGTCGTCGCTCAACACAATGCGCGCGCCGCGCACCGGCACGTGGTGGTCGGTCTCCTGGATCAACTGGCCGCCCGGCGCGTGCCGGAAGCCCGGACGGTGGCCGCGCGCGTATTCGTCGGCGCCACGGACGTCGAAGCGGTAGGTGGAGCGACGCGGATCGGTCAGCCAGTCGGCGAGCACACGCGCATCGATGCGCTGCGCATGCGCGCGGCGGGCCAGTGCCGTGGCGCCTTCGCGCGCCGCGTCCAGGTCGCCCAGCGGCACGTCCTCGTGCGAGCGCCCCTGGCCCTGCGCGAGCGCCAGGCCCTCGAGCGTCCAGCCGATCGTGCCGTTGCGCAGCGCGACGACGGGATTGGGCACGCCGGCGTCGATCAGCGACTGCGCGCCGATCAGGCTGCGGGTGCGGCCGGCGCAGTGGACGACGATGAGGGTCGTCGGGTCCGGCGCGAGGTCGCGGACGCGTCGCACCAGTTCGCCGCCAGGCACGCTGATCGAGCCGGGCAGGCTCATGCTGCGGTATTCGTCGAAGCGCCGGGCATCGAGCAGGACGAGTTGGTCGCCGCGCGCGAGGCGACGCTGGAGTTCGTCGGCCGGGATCGAGGGGGTGTGGCGCCGGGCCTCGACCAGCTCGCCGAAGGCCTTGCTCGGCACGTTGACGTCGCGGAACAGCTCGAGACCTGCTTCGCGCCAGGCGCCCAGGCCACCGGCGAGCAGCGCGACGTCGGTGTAGCCCAGCGCCTGCAGCTTGCGCGCCGACGCCGCCGCCACGCCTTCCCCGTCGTCATAGACGACGATGGGCACGCCGCGCCGCGGCAGGCGCCCCCAGGCGTCGAGCTCCAGCCGCGAGGCGGCGAGGTTGGCGGCCCACAGCGGATGGGCCTCGGCATAGGCCGCTTCCTCGCGCACGTCGAGCAGCGCGATCTCCACCCGCGCGAGCAGCGCGGCGCGGACGTCGGCGACCGTGCGAGTCGGCAGCGGCGCCGGATGGCGGGGCGCCTGAGGCGGGTGCAGGACCGGCGCGGCCGCGGATGCGGGCGACGAGGCGGCCGAAGCGGCCGGAGCGGTTGTGGCGTTGGACGCGGTCGTGGCGATCGTGTCGGTGGGATGCAGGACGGTCATGGCGGCGGGCTCCTGGCGGTCGGGCGGTCGGGCGGGCCGGTCAGGCGGGGCGCCAGACCGGCGATTCCTGGATGGCGACGCGCCGAGGCAGGATCTGCGCGCCGCTGAAGGCGTCGGCGATGCGCTGCTGCTCCGACAGCGACTCGGCGTCGATCGGACGCACCGCATAACTGCGGCGCTCATTGGCGGCGGCGACGATGGCGGGGTCCAGGCCAAGCGCCGGCGCGTGCCAATCGGCCGCGGCGGCGGGGTTCTTCTTGACCCATTCCCCAGCGCGCTGGAGTTCCTCGTAGACGCGCTGCAGCATCTCCGGGTGCCGCTGCGCGAAGGGCGTGGCCGCGAGGTAGAAGCGCCGGTAGGCCGCGATGCGGGTGCCGTCGACCAGGATGCGGGCGCCCGATTGGCGTTGCACCGCCGCCAGGAAGGGATCCCACACGACCCAGGCGGCGATGGCGCCGTTCTCGAAGGCGGAGCGGCCGTCGGCGGGTGTGAGGTAGGCGGGCTCGATGTCGCGGATCGACAGGCCGGCCTGGCTCAGCGCCTCGAGCAGCAGGTAATGCGCGCCGGCGCCCTTGGCGAAGCCCACCTTCCTGCCCTTGAGCTGGGCGACGCTGGTGATCGGCGAATCCTTGCGCACGACGATGGCCTGGGCGGTCGGCGAGGGCGTCTCGATGGCGTAGTAGGTGAGCTTGGCGCCAGCGGCCAGCGCGAACGGCGGCACGGCGTCGGCGACGTCCGCGCTGAGGTCCAGCGCGCCGATGTTGAGCGCCTCCAGCAGCGGCAGGCCGGAGGTGAATTCATGCCAGGAGACAGCGACCTGCCGCGGGGCGAGCGCCTGCTCGAGCACCCCGCGCGACTTGAGCAGCAGCGTCAGCGTGCTGGACTTCTGGTAGCCGATGCGCAGGGTCGTGGTTTCGGCCGCGCTGACGGGGGCGGCGGGCAGGGCGACCGCGCCGGTGAGCGCGGCGGCCTGCGCAAGCCAGCGGCGGCGGGTGGATCCGGAAACGGTCGGGGCGGGCGGGACGGTCATGGCGGCGGGCGCGTGGAGCGCAAGGCATCTGAGCGCCGCAGCCTAGGGATCCCGGCCAGGGATCGGAACGAAGCAAAGCGAGGATCGATAGACGCCGGCGTCTTGCCGGCAAGCCTTACCGACCCTTCAAGCCGTGGGCGGCAGGTCCCGCTGGGGCGGAGGCTCGGTCGACGGGCGCGGCGTCGACGGCTCCTCCAGGGCCCACGCCAGCAGGGCGGCGGTTTTCTCGTCGCCCAGGTCGATCAGCTGCAGGCGTGCGGCGCGGACAGTCTCGATTTGCGTGAGGGTCATGGGGGTCTCCCAGGTGTGGAGTCGCGGAGAGGGCAATTGCCGGTCCCGGGTAGGCCCGGCCGCTCACGATCCCGCCGCCGCCTGCTGTCTCAGCCAGACCATGGCCGCCTGCGTGCTGGTCGACGGCGCCCGCTCGCTGCTGACGGCCAGGTGATAGGTGTGGCCATCGATCACCGGCCCGAACGGTTGCACCAGATGACCGGCGGCGAGCTCCTCGGCGACCAGCGCCTGGCTCACCAGCGCGATCCCGTGGCCGGCGACCGCCGCCTGGATCGCATGGCCTTCGTCCGAAAAACGCAGTTGCCCGGCCGATGACCGGCCCAGGATGCCGGCCGCGGCGAACCAGCGCTCCCAGGTCGGGTTCTCCGGCTGCGGCCGTTTCCAATCGAAGCAGATCAGCGGCACGCGCGCCAGGTCCTCGATCGAGCTCACGCCGAGCCGCGGATTGGCGACGGGCGCGAAGTGGTCCGCAAACAGCGGCTCGGTGCTGAGACCGGGATAGGGGCCGCGACCGTAGCGGATCGCGATGTCGACCGCCGTCGAGCGCAGGTCGACCACCTCGTCCGACGCCTGCAACTGCAGGTCGATGTCGGCATGCCGCAGGCGGAAGTCGGACATGCGCGGGACCAGCCACTTCACCGTGAAGGCATTGGTCGCCGAGATCACCACCTGCGGCCGGCGGCGCGGCTGGGTCAGGCGCTCAAGCGCCGACTGGATCGCGTCGAAGCCGTCGCGCAGCACGGGATAGAGCTGGGCGCCGGCCTCGGTCAGGGTGACGCGGCGCACCTGGCGCTCGAAGAGCGCGACGCCGGATTGCTCCTCCAGCCCTCGGATCTGATGGCTGATCGCCGTCGGCGTCACGGCGAGTTCCTCGGCGGCGGCCTTGAAGCTACCCAGGCGCGCGGCCGCCTCGAAGGCGCGCAGCGCGGACAGCGGAAGTGATCGACGATCCATCGGAGGGTGCTGATGAATGAACTCTGCTCATCTTACGGCTGACAATTGAACCTTTGTCGCCCGCTAGGTGCTTCCCTATTGTTCACCCCGAGGCCGGCGCTTCGTCGGCCTCGATGAATGAAAGGAATGCAATCATGCTGGAACGCGTCATCACCCATCCCGATCCTTATGAGCCCTACCTGCTGTCGCAAGGCATCAAGGCGGGCGGGCTGCTCTTCATCTCCGGTCAGGCCGGCGCCGGGGAAGACGGCCGCATCGTGGCGGGCGGTTTTCTGGCCCAGGGGCGCCAAGCCTTCGCGAACCTGCGTCGGGCGCTGGAAGCCGGCGGCGCGGGGCTGAAGGACGTCATCAAGGTCACGATCTTCGTGACCGACATGGGTCATTTCGACGATGTGGTGGCCCTGCGGCGCGAGTTCTTCTCGATGCCGTACCCGGCGGACACCATCGCTGAGATCAAGGCGCTCTACACGCCGGAGGCGATGATCGAGATCGAGGCGATCGCCGAAGTGCCCGGTGCGCAGGGGCGCTGACATGAAGGCGTCCAACCTGTTCGACCCCGTTGACCTGGGGCCGCTGCGGCTTGCGAATCGATGGGCCGTGGCGCCGATGACGCGCGTCAGCGCGACTGCCGAAGGCCGGGCGACACCGCGCATGGCGCGGTATTACGCCGACTTCGCGGCGGGCGGCTTTGGGCTGGTCATCACGGAAGGGATCTATACCGACCGCGCGTACTCGCAGGGATATCTCTTCCAGCCGGGGCTGGCTGACGACGCACAACGCGACGCCTGGCGACCGGTGGTGGAAAGCGTCCATGCCGCAGGCGGACGCATCGTGGCGCAGCTGATGCACGCGGGTGCGATCTCCCAGGGCAACGCGCACCGGGCCGTGGCGAAGGGGCCTTCGGCGGTGCAGCCGGCGGGCGTCCAGATGTCTTTCTATAGAGGGGAGGGGCCGTATCGCATGCCCGAAGCCATGACGCTCGCGGAGATCACCGCGGCGATCGACGGGTTCGCCGCGGCGGCGGTGCGGGCCAGGGAGGCCGGCTTCGATGGGGTGGAGCTGCACGGCGCCAATGGGTATCTGCTGGACCAGTTCCTCACCGAGCACACCAATCGGCGCGAGGACGGCTATGGCGGCGCCTTGGCTCAGCGGCTGCGGCTGGGCGTCGAGGTGATCGCCGCCGTGCGGGAGGCGGTGGGCGCGGGGTTCCCGGTCGGCTATCGGGTGTCGCAGGGCAAGGTCAACGACTTCGGCCACAAGTGGCGCGGCGCCGAGGCCGACGCAGCACTGGTGTTCAGGGCTCTGTCGGCGGCACCGATCGACTACCTGCACACGACCGAGTTCGAGGCCTGGCAGCCGGCCTTCGGAGAAGGTCCGAGCCTCGCGGCACTGGCGCGGCGGTACGGGTCGGTGCCGGTGATCGCGAATGGATCGCTGCATGATCCGGCCCGCGCCGCGGGGATGGTGGCGCGCGGGGAGGCGGACCTCATCGCCCTGGGACGGGGCGCGCTGAGTAATGCCGACTGGCCGCGGCGGGTTCGGGACGGGCTGCCGCTGGAGGAGTTCGACCGGGCGTTGCTTTCGCCGCTGGCCGATCTGGCGAACGCCGACCGGAGGCGCGCCCGGACCGCACGAGCCTGAGATCGCTCGCAAGACCCCGCCTGCGGGAAGGGTTATTGGCGCTGTCATTGAGAATCCGGCGGCGCGGGATGCCAAGGCCCGCCCGGGCCGGCCGCCCGGCCGCTGGACATCTGGCCTCTAGCGCAAACCGCCGTTCCGCGCCTGGCCTGGAACGGCCCCCTCGACGCCAGTCGGGGGTAACCCGAGCAAGCTCCTTCTTAATTGAGTAAAATGCTCGGACATTGCAGGGGGAAACCCTGCTTCGTGAGTCGACCCGGCGTCAGCCGAGCCGCCGCCTCCATGTCCTGAAGCCCGACACGGGCGCCAAGGAGAAGTTCGATGCGTCTCACCACCAAAGGTCGTTTTGCCGTCACCGCGATGATCGATCTGGCCCTGCGCGAAAACAGCGGCCCCGTCGCGCTGGCGGCGATCAGCCAACGCCAGCAGATCTCGCTGTCCTACCTGGAGCAGCTGTTCGGCAAGCTCCGCCGCCATCAGCTCGTCGAGTCCACCCGCGGCCCCGGCGGCGGCTATTCGCTCGGCCGCCGCTCCGATGAAATCACCGTCGCCGACATCATCGTCGCCGTCGACGAGCCCATCGACGCCACCGGCTGCGGCGGCAAGGAAAACTGCATGGGCGACGACAACGGCCGCTGCATCACGCACGACCTCTGGACCGCGCTCAACAACAAGATGATCGAGTTCCTGGACTCCGTGACGCTGCGCAAGCTCGTCGACGACCAGCTCGCCAAGGGCGTCACCGTCGAGGAAGCGCCCGTCAAGCGCGCCATCTCCAGCACCCCCGTCGTCAAGCCCATCCGCATCACCGCGCCGAATTCCGTCTTCGCGCTCGGCAATGCGATGAGCAAGTGATCCCGGCCCTCCGCTCCGCTCCGGTCCGCGTCAACCCGATTCAGTAGTCGACAAGAAGAACGTTCCCATGGACATGACCCCGCACTTCCCCATCTACATGGACTACGGCGCCACCACGCCGGTGGACCCGCGCGTCGTCGACGCGATGATCCCGTGGCTGCGCGAGCATTTCGGCAATCCGGCGTCGCGCAGTCATGCCTGGGGGTGGGAAGCGGAAGAAGCCGTGGAGAAGGCCCGCGGCGAGGTCGCCAAGCTGATCAACGCCGATCCGCGCGAGATCGTCTGGACCTCCGGCGCGACCGAGTCCAACAACCTCGCCATCAAGGGCGCGGCCAACTTCTACCAGTCCCGCGGCAAGCACCTGATCACCGTCAAGACCGAGCACAAGGCCGTGCTCGACACGACGCGCGAACTGGAGCGCCAGGGCTTCGAGGTGACCTACCTCGACGTCAAGGAAGACGGCCTGATCGACTTCGACGTGCTCAAGGCGGCGATCCGCCCGGACACGATCCTGATCTCGGTGATGTTCGTGAACAACGAGATCGGCGTGATCCAGGACATCCCCGCCATCGGCGCGCTGTGCCGCGAGAAGGGCATCATCTTCCACGTCGACGCCGCGCAGGCCACCGGCAAGGTCGAGATCGACCTGGCGACGCTGCCCGTCGACCTGATGAGCCTGGCCTCGCACAAGAGCTACGGTCCCAAGGGCATCGGCGCGCTGTACGTGCGCCGCAAGCCGCGCGTGCGCCTGGAAGCGCAGATGCACGGCGGCGGCCACGAGCGCGGCCTGCGCTCGGGCACGCTGCCCACGCACCAGATCGTCGGCATGGGCGAGGCCTTCCGCATCGCCCGCGAGGAGATGGCCACCGAGCTGCCCCGCATCAAGGCGTTGCAGCAGCGCCTGCTGGATGGCCTGAAGGACATCGAGCAGGTCTTCATCAACGGCGACCTCGAGCGCCGCGTGCCCCACAACGTCAACGCCTCGTTCAACTACGTCGAGGGCGAGTCGCTGATCATGGGCATCAAGGGCATCGCCGTGTCCTCGGGCTCGGCCTGCACGTCCGCCAGCCTGGAGCCCAGCTACGTGCTGCGCGCGCTGGGCCGCAGCGACGAGCTGGCGCATTCCTCGCTGCGCATGACGATCGGCCGCTTCACGACCGAGGAAGAGATCGATTACGCCGTCTCGCTGCTGAAGGACCGCGTCGCCAAGCTGCGCGAGCTGTCCCCGCTGTGGGACATGTACAAGGAAGGCATCGATCTGAGCACCATCCAGTGGGCCGCTCATTGATCTGATCCGCAGGACACCCGAACAACGACGTTGGAGAACAGTCATGGCATACAGCGACAAGGTCATCGACCACTATGAGAACCCCCGCAACGTGGGCGGTTTCGACAAGGGCGACGAATCGGTGGGCACCGGCATGGTCGGCGCGCCGGCCTGCGGCGACGTGATGAAGCTGCAGATCAAGGTGAACCCGGCCACCGGCCTGATCGAGGACGCCAAGTTCAAGACCTACGGCTGCGGCTCCGCGATCGCGTCGAGCTCGCTGGTCACCGAGTGGGTCAAGGGCAAGACGCTGGACGAAGCGCTGTCCATCAAGAACAACCAGATCGCGGAAGAACTGGCGCTGCCGCCGGTGAAGATCCACTGCTCGATCCTGGCCGAGGACGCCATCAAGGCCGCCGTGGACGACTACCGCGCCAAGCACGGCCAGACCGCCGACGCCGCGACCGCCACCGCCTGAGGTCCGCGCGATGTCCGTCACCCTGACCGAAGCCGCCGCCCGGCACGTCACGCGCTACATCGCCAAGCGCGGGCGGGGCGTCGGCGTGCGCCTGGGCGTCAAGACCACCGGCTGCTCCGGCCTGGCCTACAAGCTGGAGTACGCCGATGAAGTGGCCCCCGAGGACGTCGTCTTCGAGGGCCATGGCGTCAAGGTGCTGATCGACCCGAAGAGCCTGCCCTACCTGGACGGCACCGAGCTGGACTTCGTCCGCGAGGGCCTGAACGAGGGCTTCAAGTTCCGCAACCCGCGTGAGAAGGACCGCTGCGGCTGCGGCGAATCCTTCCGCGTCTGACTGTCGGCCCCCCGACGGGCGTGTACGCCCGTCCCGCCCCCCGAGGGGGCAGCAAGCCATCTTGGGGCGGCCCGGCGATGTCTTGCGCGCGCTGACGGTCACCGCTTCATCGGCGCGGCAGCTCGGCCGCGCTTTTTTCATTGACATCGTGAAACTCGACGACGACGACTTCACCCTGTTCGGCCTGCCGCAGCGCTTCGCGCAGGACGGCGCCGAGATCGCGCAGCGCTGGAAGGCGCTGGCGGCGAAGGTGCATCCGGACCGCTTCGCCGCCGACGGCGCCGCCTCGCAGCGCCTGGCGATGCAGTGGTCGCTGCGCGTCAACGAGGCGCATCAGCGCCTGCGCGATCCGCTCAAGCGCGCGTCCTATCTCTGCGAGCTGCGTGGCGCGCCGATCCAGGCCAACGAGAACACCCGCATGCCGGCCGCCTTCCTGATGGAACAGATGGAATGGCGCGAGTCGCTGGACGAGGCCAAGACGCCCGACGCGATCCTGGCCATCGACCAGCAGGTCGCCGGCCGCGAACGCGCGCTGCTGGCCCAGGCCGGCCGCCAGCTCGACGACGAGGGCGACGCCGCGGCCGCCGCCGAATCGGTGCGCGCGCTGATGTTCCTGACGCGCTTCCGCGCCGACATCGACCAGCGCCTGGAGGCGCTCGAGCATTCCTGAGGCCCGCGCGCGCATCGCCGCCCGCCGCCTCGACTTCCGAAGAACAAGACACGACACCATGGCCCTGCTGCAAATCTCCGAACCCGGCGCGTCGCCCGATCCCCATCAGCGGCGCATCGCCGTGGGCATCGACCTGGGCACGACGCACTCGCTGGTGGCGGCGATGCGCCACGGCGTCGCCGAGTGCCTGCCCGACGATCAGGGCCGCGTGATCCTGCCGTCGGCGGTGCGCGTGATGCCCGAGGGCCGCCGCCAGTTCGGCTACGACGCGCTGGCCGCGCAGGCCGAGGACCCGGAGAACACCATCGTCTCGGTCAAGCGCTTCATGGGGCGCCGCGTCGAGGACATCGCCAACCGCGACAAGCTGCCGTATCGCTTCGAGGACACGCCGGGCATGCTGAGCCTGGCCACGCGCGAGGGCCTGAAGTCGCCGGTCGAGATCAGTGCCGAGATCCTGGCCACGCTGCGCCAGCGCGCCGAGGACACCTTCAACGACGACCTGTTCGGCGCCGTCATCACGGTGCCCGCGTACTTCGACGACGCGCAGCGCCAGGCCACGAAGGACGCGGCGCAGCTCGCGGGCCTGAACGTGCTGCGCCTGATCAACGAGCCCACCGCCGCCGCGATCGCCTACGGGCTGGACAACGGCAGCGAGGGGCTCTACGCCGTCTACGACCTGGGCGGTGGCACCTTCGACATCTCGCTGCTGCGCCTGACGAAAGGCGTCTTCGAGGTGGTGGCCACCGGCGGCGACGCGCAGCTCGGCGGCGACGACTTCGACCGCCTGCTGGCGGACTGGGCGCTGGCGCAGGCCGGCCTGAGCGTCACCAGCGCCGCCGACAAGCGCCGCGTGCTGGTCGCCGCGCGCCTGGCCAAGGAGGCGCTGACCGATGCCGAACGCGTCACGCTGAGCGCCGCGCTCGACGCCGGCGCGCTGAGCGTCGAGGTGTCGCGCGCCCAGTTCGATGAACTGGCCCTGCCGCTGGTCAACAAGACGCTGCTGGCGGTGCGCCGCGTGCTGCGCGACGCCAAGGTCGGCGCCGACGAGGTGCAGGGCACGGTGATGGTCGGCGGCTCGACGCGCATGCCCATCGTGCGCCGCGTCGTGAGCGAGCTCTTCGGCCGCGAGGTGCTGACCAACCTGAATCCCGACGAGGTCGTCGCGCTCGGCGCGGCGGTCCAGGCCAACCAGCTCGCGGGCAACAGCGCCGACGGCGAGATCCTGCTGCTGGACGTGATCCCGCTGTCGCTGGGCCTGGAGACCATGGGCGGGCTGGTCGAGCGCATCATCGAGCGCAACGCCACCATCCCGGTCGCCAAGGCCCAGGACTTCACCACCTTCAAGGACGGCCAGACCGCGCTGGCGGTGCACGTGCTGCAGGGCGAGCGCGAACTGGTGAGCGAGTGCCGCTCGCTGGCGCGCTTCGAGCTGCGCGGCATCCCGCCGATGGCCGCGGGCGCCGCCCGCATCCGCGTGAGCTTCCAGGTCGATGCCGACGGCCTGCTGAGCGTGTCCGCGCGCGAGCTGGGCTCGGGCGTCGAGGCGGCGGTGCAGGTCAAGCCGAGCTATGGCCTGGCCGACGAGCAGATCGCCACCATGCTGCGCGAAGGCTTCGCCAGCGCCGAATCCGACATGGCCGCCCGCAAGCTGCGCGAGGCGCGCGTCGAGGCCGAGCGCATGATCCTCGCCACCCAGTCCGCGCTGCGCGCCGACGGCGACCTGCTCAGCGAGGCCGAGCGCGCCGAGATCGCCGCGCTGCAGTCGGACCTGCTCGCCAAGGCGCAGGTCGACGACGCGGCCGCGAATGCCGATGCCATCGATGCCGCCGTCCAGGCGCTGGCCAAGGGCACCGAGGCCTTCGCCGCCGCGCGCATGAACCGCGGCATCCAGCAGGCCCTGACCGGCCGCAGCATCGATCAGGTCTGAGCGCGAGCCGACACCGCCAGCTTCAAGGACATCCCATGCCCGTCATCAAGATCCTTCCCCATCCCGAATACGCGCCCGAGGGCAAGACCATCGAGGCGCCGTCCGGGACGACGATCTGCGAGGCGCTGCTCGACAACCACGTCGAGATCGAGCACGCCTGCGACCAGGTCTGCGCCTGCACCACCTGCCACGTGATCGTGCGCGAGGGCTTCGCCTCGCTGTCCGAGATGGAGGAGAACGAGGAGGACATGCTGGACCGCGCCTGGGGCCTGGAGCCGAATTCGCGTCTGTCCTGCCAGGCCATCCTGTCCAACACCGACGTGACGGTCGAGATCCCCAAGTACTCGATCAACCACGCCAAAGAGAACCATTGAGCGGCGGCTGAGTCCATGCGTGTCCTCGGCATCGAATCCTCCTGCGACGAAACCGGCGTGGCGCTGGTGGACGCCTCGGGCGACGGCGTGCCCGCGCTGCTGGCGCATGCGCTGCACAGCCAGATCTCGATGCACCAGGCCTATGGCGGTGTGGTGCCGGAGCTGGCCTCGCGCGACCACATCCGCCGCGTGCTGCCGCTGACCCGCGAGGTGCTGGCCAGCGCCGGCCTGTCGCTGGCGGACATCGACGTCGTCGCCTACACCCAGGGGCCCGGTCTGGCCGGCGCGCTGCTGGTGGGCGCGGGCGTGGCGGCCTCGCTGGGCGCCGCGCTCGATCGACCGGTGATGGGCGTCCATCACCTCGAGGGCCACCTGCTGTCGCCGTTCCTGTCCGAGGATCCGCCGGAGTTCCCCTTCGTCGCGCTGCTCGTCTCGGGCGGCCACACGCAGCTGATGCGGGTCGACGACGTGGGCAGCTACGAGCTGCTCGGCGAAACCATCGACGACGCCGCGGGCGAGGCCTTCGACAAGTCGGCCAAGCTGCTCGGCCTGCCGTACCCCGGTGGCCCGCATCTGTCGAAGCTGGCGGAGCAGGGCGATCCCGAGGCCTTCGCGCTGCCGCGACCGCTGCTGCACAGCGGCAAGCCCGATTTCAGCTTCGCGGGCCTCAAGACGGCGGTGCTGACGCAGGTGCGCAAGCTCGAGGCGCAGCCCGGCGGCATCACCGAGGCGCAGCGTGCCGACCTGGCCGCATCGACGCAGGCCGCGATCGTCGAGGTGCTGGTGAAGAAGGCGCTGCTCGCGCTCAAGGACACCGGGCTGAAGCGGCTGGTCGTGGCCGGCGGTGTCGGCGCCAACAAGCGGCTGCGCGAGCAGTTGAACGCGGTCTGCGACAAGCGCCGCGTGCGCGTGCACTATCCCGAGCTGCACCTGTGCACCGACAACGGCGCGATGATCGCGCTCGCCGCCGCGCTGCGCCTGCAGCGCGACATGGCGGCGCTCACGCGCGGTGGCGGCTTCGAGGTCCGCCCGCGCTGGGACCTGTCGCAACTGAACGGCCCGGCCGCGCTGTGAGGCGCCTGGCGAGGCGGGCGGCGCTGTTGCTGGGCGCCGTGATGGCCGTTGGCATGGCGAGCGCCGCGGGAGCGACCCGCGTGACGACGGGGCCGAACGCTTCGTCCTCGTCACCACCACCGTCTCGGTCTCCGTCTTCTGTGTCGTTGCGCCAGATCAGCGAGCCGGCGGTGCCCATCCGGCTCGCGCTGATCGAGGGCCTGTCCGGTCCGCTGGGCAATGGCGGCGAAGCGGTGTTCCGCAACCTGGTCTGGGCCACCGAGCGTGTCAACGCGCGCGGCGGCGTGCGGCTGCCTGGCGGCGCTCGGCGACTGGAGCTGGTGCGATTCGACAGCAAGGGCTCGGTCGAGGAGTCGCTGTCCATGCTGCGCGCCGCGACCGACCAGGGCATCCCGGTCGTGCTGCAGGGCAACAGCTCGGCGGTCGCCGGTGCGCTGATCGCGGCGCTGGAGAAGCACAACGCGCGCGAGCCGACGCGCCGCGCGCTGTTCCTGAACTACGCCGCCGTCGATCCCGCGTTGACCGGCGCGCAGTGCAGCTTCTGGCATTTCCGCTTCGATGCCCACACCGACATGCGGCTGGCCGCGCTGGTCGAGGTGATCGCCCAGGACCCGGCGCTGAAGACGATCTACCTGATCAACCAGGACTACAGCTTCGGCCAGCATCTGCGCGAGCAGGCGAGGGCGATGCTCGCCAGACGCCGGCCCGACCTACGCATCGTCGGCGACGAACTGCATCCGCTGGGCCGGGTGAAGGACTTCCTGCCCTACGCGACCAAGATCCGCGCCAGCGGCGCCCAGGCGGTGCTGACCGGCAACTGGGGCAACGATCTGACGCTGCTGATCAAGGCGGCCAAGGACATCGGCCTGACGGCGCGTTTCCACACCTTCTACGGCAATGCGCTGGGCGTGCCGGGCGTGCTCGGCGAGGTGGGCGTCGACCGGGTGCTGGCCGTGGCCGAGTGGCATCCCAACGTCGGCACCCCCGACGCGGAGCGCTTCTATGCCGCGTTCCGCCAGCGCTTCCCGAAGCCGGAGCACGACTACCTGCATGCCCGCATGCAGCTGATGGTGGAGATGCTGGTCGCCGCGATGGAGCGGGCCGGCACGACCTCGCCCCAGGCGGTGGCGACGGCGCTTGAGGGGCTGAAGCTCGACGGCCGGCCGCTGGGCATCGCTCACGAGGGCGTGATGCGGGCGGCCGATCACCAGCTCCAGCAGCCGCTGTACGTCAGCGTGATGCGCCGCGCCGGGGAGGCCGGCGTGCCGCACGACAACGAGGGATCGGGCTACGGCTTCCGCACCCTGCGCTACCTGGATGCGGCGCAGGCGGCGCAGCCTTCGACCTGCCGGATGCGCCGCCCGGACTGATCGCCGCCGCCGCGGCCGGGCGGGGCGCCAGGGCCGTCGGCTCTGGGCGAGCGCCGATTCGATGCCCGATTCGTATATACTGCGCGCTGTTTTGCCTGGCCCGTCCAGGGAAACAGCCAGCACGGCACGGGTCGGTTTCACCTGTGACCGCAAGTCAATCCTCGGAAACCGTCAGCGCACTCGCAGCCTTCATCGGCCATGCCCGGCGGACCTTCCGAACCATTCCGGAACAAGGAACGCATCATGTCCATCGCCGATCTGAACAAGGCCGACATCGTCAAGGCCAACGCCCGCAGCGCCAACGACACGGGCTCCCCCGAAGTCCAGGTCGCCCTGCTGACCGCTCGCATCAACGAGCTGACCCCCCACTTCAAGCTGCACGCCAAGGACCACCACGGCCGCCGCGGCCTGCTGAAGATGGTCAACCAGCGCAAGAGCCTGCTGGCCTACCTGAAGAACAAGGACGCTGACCGCTACACCGCCCTGATCCAGAAGCTGGGTCTGCGCAAGTAAGTCGCGCGTGCATGCAAAGAGCCTGATTGGTCCGATTCCAACAGGCTCTTTGTCGTTTCTGCGAGCCGCTGCCGGAGCGTTCCGGACGGCCCGCCGCCGGTCCAGTCGCCGGTCAGGCCGCCCGCCCGCAGGGCAGGCCGCCTGAGAAGACGATGGAGTCGGGCTGACGTGGCGCTGCTGTGTCATTCCAATGCGCTTGCCGGCGGGGGCCGGGCAAGCAGGCGCTCTGGAATGGCATCCCGCCAAACCCAGCTTCACTCCCGGTTCCGCGCCGCACCGCGAGCGGCGCATCCCTGAACTGAGGAGAACTCGAATGAGCATGTTCAACAAGGTCACCAAGACCTTCCAATGGGGCCAGCATCAAGTCGTGATGGAGACCGGCGAGATCGCCCGTCAATCCAGCGGCGCCGTCCTGGTGAACATCGAGGACACCGTGGTCCTGGCGACCGTCGTCGCCAAGTCGGCCCCCAAGGCCGGCCAGGACTTCTTCCCGCTGACCGTCGACTACATCGAGAAGACCTACGCCGCCGGCAAGATCCCCGGCAGCTTCTTCAAGCGTGAAGGCCGTCCGAGCGAGCTCGAGACCCTGACCTCGCGCCTGATCGACCGCCCGATCCGTCCGCTGTTCCCTGAAGGCTTCTTCAACGAAGTCCAGGTCGTCATCCACACCGTCTCGCTGAACCCGGAAGTCCAGGCCGACATCGCCGCGATGATCGCCACGAGCGCCGCGCTGGCGATCTCCGGCATCCCGTTCAACGGCCCGATCGGCGCCGCGCGCGTGGGCTACGTCAACGGCGAGTACGTGCTGAACCCGGGCAAGACCCAGCTGATCGACTCGAAGCTGGACCTGGTGGTCGCCGGCACCGAAGCGGCCGTGCTGATGGTCGAATCGGAAGCCGACCAGCTGAGCGAAGACATCATGCTGGGCGCCGTCACCTACGGCCACGACCAGGGCAAGATCGCGATCGCCGCGATCAACGAGCTGGTCCGCGAAGCCGGCAAGCCGTCCTGGAACTGGGTCGCCCCGGCCAAGGACGAGGGCTTCATCGCCAAGGTCACCGCGCTGGCCGAGGAAGAGCTGCGCGCCGCCTACCAGATCCGCTCCAAGCAGGCCCGCACCGAGGCCTGCCGCAGCGCCTACGCCAAGGTCAAGGACGCCCTGACCGCGGAAGGCGTCGCCTTCGACGGCGTGGAAGTCGACGGCCTGCTGTTCGAGATCGAAGCCCGCATCGTGCGTGGCCAGATCCTGGCTGGCGAGCCGCGCATCGACGGTCGCGACACCCGCACCGTCCGCGCCATCGAGATCCGCAACAGCGTGCTGCCGCGCGCCCACGGCTCGGCGCTGTTCACCCGCGGCGAGACGCAGGCGCTGGTCGCCGCGACGCTGGGCACCGACCGCGACGCGCAAGTCATCGACGCGCTGGCCGGCGAGTACTCCGAGCGCTTCATGCTGCACTACAACATGCCCCCGTTCGCCACCGGCGAAACGGGCCGCGTGGGCAGCCCCAAGCGCCGCGAGATCGGCCACGGCCGCCTGGCCAAGCGCGCGCTGGTCGCGGTGCTGCCGAGCAAGGAAGACTTCCCGTACTCGATCCGCGTGGTCTCGGAGATCACCGAGTCCAACGGCTCGTCGTCGATGGCCTCGGTCTGCGGCGGCTGCCTGTCGCTGCTCGACGCCGGCGTGCCGCTGAAGGCGCACGTCGCCGGCATCGCCATGGGCCTGATCAAGGACGGCAACCGCTTCGCCGTGCTGACCGACATCCTGGGCGATGAGGACCACCTGGGCGACATGGACTTCAAGGTGGCCGGCACGACCTCGGGCATCACCGCGCTGCAGATGGACATCAAGATCCAGGGCATCACCAAGGAGATCATGCAGGTCGCCCTGGCGCAGGCCAAGGAAGCGCGTCTGCACATCCTGGAGAAGATGGTCGACGCGATGGGCTCGGCCAATGCCGAGATCTCGCAGTTCGCTCCGCGCCTGTACACGATGAAGATCAATCCGGAGAAGATCCGTGACGTGATCGGCAAGGGCGGCGCCACCATCCGCGCGCTGACCGAAGAGACCGGCACGCAGATCGACATCGCCGAGGACGGCACCATCACCATCGCCTCGACCGACGGCGACAAGGCCGAGCTGGCCAAGAAGCGCATCGAGCAGATCACCGCCGAAGCGGAGATCGGCAAGGTCTACGAAGGCCCGGTCACCAAGATCCTGGACTTCGGCGCGCTGATCAACATCCTGCCCGGCAAGGACGGTCTGCTGCACATCAGCCAGATCGCCCACCAGCGCGTGGAGAAGGTCACCGACTTCCTGAGCGAAGGCCAGATCGTCAAGGTCAAGGTCCTGGAGACCGACGAGAAGGGTCGCATCAAGCTGTCGATGAAGGCGCTGCTGGACCGCGACGCGGCGCCGGTCGCTCCGGCTCACGGCGAAGGCTCGGCCGAGTAATCGGCCCGGCTCCGGCTTCGACGCACCGCGACCCGACCTGCCATGAAGGCCATCGCCATCACGCAGCCCGGCGGACCGGAGGTCCTGCAGCTGATCGAACGCGCCGACCCCGTCGCTGGGGCCGGCGAGTGCCTGATCCGCGTGCAGGCCTATGGCATCAACCGTCCGGATGTGCTGCAGCGCAAGGGCGCGTATCCGCCGCCGGCGGGCGCCAGCGATCTGCCGGGTCTGGAGGTCGCGGGTGTTGTCGAGTCGGGAGATGCGCAGGCGCTGGCCGCCGCTGGCCTGAAGGTCGGCGACGCGGTCTGCGCGCTGGTCGCGGGCGGCGGCTATGCCGAGCTGTGCGTGGCGCCGGTGGTCCAGTGCCTGCCGGTCCCCCAGGGCTGGAGCATGGCCGAGGCCGCCAGCCTGCCGGAGACCTTCTTCACCGTCTGGAGCAATGTCTTCGAGCGCGCCCGCCTGCAGCCTGGCGAAAGCCTGCTGGTGCATGGCGGCAGTTCGGGCATCGGCGTCACCGCGATCCAGATCGCGAAGGCGCTGGGCTCGACGGTGCTGGTCACCGTCGGCACTGCGGACAAGGCCAAGGCCTGTCTGGCGCTGGGCGCCGACGTCGCGATCAACTATCGCGAGCAGGACTTCGTCGAGGTGGTGAAGGCGGCGACCGGCGGTCGCGGCGTCGACGTGATCCTGGACATGGTCGCCGGCAGCTATGTCGCGCGCAACGTGCAGTGCCTGGCGGATGACGGCCGCGCCGTGATCATCGCGGTGCAGGGTGGCGTGAAGGCGGAGTTCGACGCGGGCCAGGTCCTGCGTCGTCGTCTGACGATCACCGGCTCGACGCTGCGCCCGCGTCCGATCGCGTTCAAGGCCGGCATCGCCCGCGCGTTGCGCGAGCGGGTCTGGCCGCTGCTCGAGTCCCGTGCCATCGCGCCGGTGATCTTCAGGCAACTGCCGGCGTCCGAGGCGGCCGCGGCGCACGCGCTGATGGAGTCGGGCGAGCACATCGGCAAGATCGTGCTGAGCTGGTGAGCGTCCAGCGCGCTCGCGGGATTTTTCGGTTTCAAGGGAGTTGATCTGATGCGCAAGAAACTGGTGGTCGGCAACTGGAAGATGCATGGCACCCGTGCGTCGAACGCCGTGCTGCTGGCGGGCCTCAAGGAAGCGGGTCCGTGGAACGCCCAGGTGGCCGTGTGCGTGCCTTTCCCGTACATCACGGAGACGGCGCTGGCGCTGACCGGCACGCAGATGGCCTACGGTGCGCAGGACGTGTCCACGCACGAGCAGGGCGCCTACACCGGCGAGGTGTCGTCGGCGATGCTGGCGGACATCGGCTGCCGTTTCGCGATCGTGGGGCACTCGGAGCGCCGCGCCTACCACGCCGAGAGCGACCAGCTGGTCGCCGACAAGGCCAAGGCGGCGCTGGCGCATGGCGTCACGCCGATCGTGTGCGTCGGCGAGACGCTGGCCGAGCGCGAGGGCGGCAAGACGGAAGAGGTCGTCAAGCGCCAACTGGCGGCGGTGATCCACACGCTGACGCATTGCATCGGCGAGATCGTCGTGGCCTACGAGCCGGTGTGGGCGATCGGCACCGGCCTGACGGCCACGCCGGAGCAGGCCCAGCAGGTCCATGCGCTGCTGCGCCAGCAGTTGCGCGCGGCCACGCAGAAGGCCGATCAGATGCAGATCCTGTACGGCGGCAGCGTCAAGCCCGACAACGCCGTCCAACTGTTTGCGCAGCCCGACATCGATGGCGGCCTCATCGGAGGCGCCGCGCTGAAGGCGGCCGATTTCGCGGCGATCTGCCGCGCCGCCGGCTGAAGTCCGGCGTTCAAGGTTCCTGGAGAAAGAAGCAATGCAAGTGATGATGAACCTGGTGCTGGTGGTGCAGCTGATCGCGGCACTGGCGATGATCGGCTTGGTGCTGGTCCAGCACGGCAAGGGTGCCGACATGGGGGCCTCGTTCGGCAGCGGGGCCTCGGGCTCGCTGTTCGGCGCGACCGGCAGCGCCAACTTCCTGTCGCGCTCGACCGCGGTCGCCGCGACGATCTTCTTCGTGGCGACGCTGGCCCTGGCCTACATGGGCAGCCACCGCGAGGGCGGCATTGGTGCCGGCCCGACGGCGGGCGAGCAGTTGCTGGAACGTGCCGCCACGCCGGCCTCCCCGGCATCGGCCGCGGCGCTGCCCGGTGCGTCGATCGCTCCTCAGGCCGCGCCTTCGGCGGCGGCCTCGGGCGCCTCGAACTGACAGAGATGGGCGGCAAGCGCAAGCTCCTCGACAAAATTGCTTCGGTTTCTTTTTGTCGCTCAGAAAGCGCTATAGAATTCGAGGCTGTCTGAAACGCGAGCCGTCAAGACAAAGTCACTGAAGGGTGACAACCAGCCGACGTGGTGAAATTGGTAGACACGCTATCTTGAGGGGGTAGTGGCGAAAGCTGTGCGAGTTCGAGTCTCGCCGTCGGCACCAGATAAATCGGCCTGCCATGGTCTTCGTGATCTAGCCGGAAAGCCGGATCGAAGCAGATCAAGCAGGTTGAAGGATTCGGGGGAATCTCCACGCGACAGGCGTGTGCGAATTTCCGGAGTCCTAGGCGGGCGCGGTCCGTGAGCGATTGGATAATCGCTGGCGGCGCGCCCGTTGCTTTTGCCGAATCGTTGGTCGGCCCTGGCCCGCCAATCTTCGGTGACACGTTGGGAATTGGAATTGCCGCCCACTGCGGCAGTATCTCGATCCCGGCATCAAAACGAGAGCAAGCCGTGAGCCTGGAACAATACCTGCCCGTCATCCTTTTCATCCTGGTCGGTTGCGGAGTGGGTATCGCCCCGCAAGTGCTGGGCTTCCTGGCGGGTCCGCGTCGCCCTGACGCGGCAAAGAACAGCCCCTACGAATGCGGCTTCGAGGCCTTCGAGGACGCGCGCATGAAATTCGACGTGCGCTACTACCTCGTCGCCATCCTCTTCATCCTCTTCGACCTGGAAATCGCCTTCCTGTTCCCCTGGGCGGTCTCGCTGCGCGAGATCGGTCCGGAAGGCTTCTGGGCGATGATGATCTTCCTGGGCATCCTGGTCGTGGGCTTCGCCTACGAATGGAAGAAGGGCGCGCTCGACTGGGAGTGACGACCCGACCGCGGGCCCGCGGCGACGCGCCGGGCCCGTGAACGCATCAGGACACGGCGCCCGTTTCGGGCGCGTGTCCGTTAGGGAAGGGCAACGCGTCAACGCGGCGTCAAGGCGACGGTCGCGCGCTCGAGGGCCCTTCTCCGCTGATCTCGAAAGATTGGAAATTCGATATGGGTAACGAAGGCGTATTGAAGGAAGGCTTCATGACCACCCAGCTGGACAAGCTGGTGAACTGGTCCAAGACCGGCTCGTTGTGGCCGATGACCTTCGGTCTCGCCTGCTGCGCGGTGGAGATGATGCACGCGGGCGCCGCGCGCTACGACATCGACCGCTTCGGCATGCTGTTCCGTCCGAGCCCGCGCCAGTCCGACCTGATGATCGTGGCCGGCACGCTGTGCAACAAGATGGCGCCCGCCCTGCGCAAGGTCTACGACCAGATGGCCGAGCCGCGCTGGGTGCTGTCCATGGGCAGCTGCGCCAACGGCGGCGGCTACTACCACTACAGCTATTCGGTGGTGCGGGGCTGTGACCGCATCGTCCCGGTCGACGTCTATGTCCCGGGCTGTCCGCCGACCGCCGAGGCGCTGCTCTACGGCATCCTGCAGCTGCAGGCCAAGATCCGTCGCGAGAACACCATCGCTCGCTGAGCAGAAGCAGGCTGATTCCCATGACCATGAAACTCGACACCCTGCAGGCGGCGCTGCAATCCGTGCTCGGCGAGCAGATCGTCGCGCTCAAGCGCGAGCTGGGCGAAATCACGATCACCGTCGCGGCCAAGGACTACTTCAATGTCGCCAAGCTGCTGCGCGATCACTCGGAGCTGCGCTTCGAGCAACTGATCGACCTGTGCGGCGTGGACTACTCGGCCTACAAGGACGGCGCCTACGACGGCGCGCGCTTCGCGGTGGTCTCGCACCTGCTGTCGATCAACAAGAACTGGCGCCTGCGCGTCAAGGTCTTCGCGCCTGACGACGATTTCCCGTCGGTGGCCGCGGTGACGCCGATCTGGAACGCCGCCAACTGGTTCGAGCGCGAGGCCTTCGACCTGTACGGGATCATCTTCGAGGGTCATGAGGACCTTCGTCGCATCCTGACCGACTACGGTTTCATCGGCCACCCGATGCGCAAGGACTTCCCGGTGACGGGTCATGTCGAGATGCGCTACGACCCCGACCAGAAGCGCGTGATCTACCAGCCGGTCACGATCGAGCCGCGCGAGATCACCCCGCGCGTGATTCGCGAAGACAACTACGGGGGCCTGTGAGCATGCCAGCCGAAATCAAGAACTACACCCTGAACTTCGGTCCCCAGCACCCGGCCGCGCACGGGGTGCTGCGCCTGGTGCTCGAGCTGGACGGTGAGGTGATCCAGCGCGCCGACCCGCACATCGGCCTGCTGCACCGCGCCACCGAGAAGCTGGCCGAGTCCAAGACCTTCATCCAGTCGCTGCCCTACATGGACCGCCTCGACTACGTGTCGATGATGGCCAACGAGCATGCCTACTGCCTGGCCATCGAGAAGATGCTGGGCCTGGAGGTCCCGGAGCGCGCGCAGTACATCCGCGTGATGTTCGCGGAGCTCACCCGCATCCTGAACCACCTGCTCTGGCTGGGCGCGCACGGCATCGACTGCGGCGCGATGAACATCCTCATCTACTGCTTCCGCGAGCGTGAGGACATCTTCGACATGTACGAGGCAGTGTCGGGCGCGCGCATGCACGCGGCCTACTTCCGTCCGGGTGGCGTGTACCGCGACCTGCCGGACTCGATGCCGCAGTACAAGGTCAGCAAGATCAAGAACCAGAAGGCGATCGACAAGCTCAACGAGAACCGTCAGGGCTCGCTGCTCGATTTCATCGAGGACTTCTGCAACCGCTTCCCGGCCAACGTCGACGACTACGAGACGCTGCTGACCGACAACCGCATCTGGAAGCAGCGCACGGTGGGCATCGGCGTCGTGTCGCCGGAGCGCGCGCTGAACCTGGGCCTGACCGGCCCGATGCTGCGTGGCTCGGGCATCGCCTGGGACACCCGCAAGACCCAGCCCTACGACGTGTACGGCCGCATGGACTTCGACATCCCGGTCGGCACCAACGGCGACACCTACGACCGCTACTGCGTGCGGGTCGAGGAGATGCGCCAGTCCAACCGCATCGTGCAGCAGTGCGTGAAGTGGCTCAAGGCCAATCCGGGTCCGGTCATCACCGACAACCACAAGGTGGCGCCGCCCAGCCGCGTGGCGATGAAGACCAGCATGGAAGAGCTGATCCACCACTTCAAGCTGTTCACCGAAGGCTTCCGCGTCCCCGAGGGCGAGGCCTACGCCTCGGTCGAGCATCCGAAGGGCGAGTTCGGCATCTACATCGTCAGCGACGGCGCCAACAAGCCGTACCGGCTGAAGATCCGCGCGCCGGGCTATTCGCACCTGGCCGCGCTGGACGAGATGGCCCGGGGCCACATGATTGCCGACGCCGTGGCCGTGATCGGCACGATGGACATCGTGTTCGGTGAAATTGACCGTTGAGTGGTGAAGCGATGAGCAGCACTGAATTTGTCTTGAGCGACGCGACCAAGTCGCGCTTCGCGCGCGAAGTCGCCAAGTACCCGGCGGAACAGGCGCAATCGGCCGTGATGGCCTGCCTGTCGATCGTCCAGCAGGAGCAGGGCTACGTGTCCCGCGAGGCCGAGGACGCGATCGCCGACTACCTCGGCATGCCGGCGATCGCCGTCTACGAGGTCACGACCTTCTACAACATGTACAACCAGCGCAAGCTGGGCGCGTTCAAGCTGAACGTCTGCACGAATCTTCCGTGCCAGCTGCGCGACGGCCAGAAGGCGCTGGACCACCTGTGCACGAAGCTGGGCGTCGAGGCCGGTGGCACGACCGCCGACGGCGTCTTCACCGTGCAGCAGAGCGAGTGCCTGGGCGCTTGCGCCGACTCGCCGGTGATGCTGGTCAACGACCGCCAGATGCTGAGCTTCATGAGCGCCGAACGGCTGGACGAGCTGGTGGACGCGCTCAGAGCCCACCACGCGGCCAACAAGAACTGAGGGACCTGGACGATGACCAACATCGCGAACATCGACCTCTCGAAGTGGCAGGCCACCGGCAAGGAAACCTGCTTCCACGACCGCAACATCACCCCGCAGATCTACGCGGGCCTCGATGGCAAGAACTGGTCGCTGAAGGACTATGAAGCGCGCGGCGGCTACCAGGCGCTGCGCAAGATCCTGGCCCAGGGCGAAGGGCAGGGCATGACCGCCGACCAGGTCATCGCCGAAGTGAAGGCCTCGGGCCTGCGCGGCCGCGGCGGCGCCGGCTTCCCGACCGGCCTGAAGTGGAGCTTCATGCCGCGCCAATTCCCGGGCGCGAAGTACCTCGTCTGCAACAGCGACGAAGGCGAGCCGGGCACCTGCAAGGACCGCGACATCCTCATGTACAACCCGCACATCGTCATCGAAGGGATGGCGATCGCGGCGTATGCCATGGGCATCAAGGTCGGCTACAACTACATCCACGGCGAGATCTTCGAGGTCTACGAGCGCTTCGAGGCGGCCCTGGAAGAGGCCCGTGCGGCCGGCCTGCTGGGCGACAACATCCTGGGCAGCAACTTCAGCTTCCAGCTGCACGCGCACCACGGCTTCGGCGCCTACATCTGCGGCGAGGAAACCGCGCTGCTGGAATCGCTGGAAGGCAAGAAGGGCCAGCCGCGCTTCAAGCCGCCGTTCCCGGCCTCGTTCGGCCTGTACGGCAAGCCCACCACGATCAACAACACCGAGACCTTCGCCGCGGTGCCCTGGATCATCCGCAACGGTGGGCAGGCCTACCTCGAAGTGGGCAAGCCCAACAACGGCGGCACCAAGATCTTCTCGATCTCGGGCGACGTCGAGCGTCCGGGCAACTACGAGATCCCGCTGGGCACCTCGTTCGAGAAGCTGCTCGAGCTCGCCGGCGGCATGCGTGGCGGCCGCAAGCTCAAGGCGGTGATCCCGGGCGGCTCGTCGGCCCCGGTGCTGCCGGCCGACATCATGATGCAGTGCACGATGGACTATGACTCCATCGCCAAGGCCGGCTCGATGCTGGGCTCGGGCGCCGTCATCGTGATGGACGAGACCCGCTGCATGGTCAACAGCCTGCTGCGCCTGTCCTACTTCTACGCGCACGAGTCCTGCGGCCAGTGCACCCCCTGCCGCGAGGGCACGGGCTGGATGCACCGCGTGATCGAGCGCATCGCCCACGGCAAGGGCCGCGTCGAGGACATCGACCTGCTGAACTCCGTGGCCGACAACATCCAGGGCCGCACCATCTGCGCGCTGGGCGATGCCGCCGCGATGCCGGTGCGCGCGATGCTCAAGCACTTCAAGGGCGAGTTCATCGCGATGATCGAACAGGCCCAGCAGAACAAGGCGCCCGCCGCGTCGTCCCCGTCCGCCACGGCGAAGTCGCCGGCGCACGCCTGATCGGAGCCGCTGAGAAGAACTATGGTTGAAATCGAACTCGACGGCCAGAAGGTCGAAGTGCCCGAAGGCAGCATGGTGATGCATGCCGCTGAGAAGGCCGGGACGTACATCCCGCACTTCTGCTACCACAAGAAGCTGAGCATCGCGGCCAACTGCCGCATGTGCCTGGTCGACGTGGAGAAGGCGCCCAAGCCGCTGCCCGCCTGCGCGACCCCGGTCACGCAGGGCATGATCGTGCGCACCAAGAGCGAGAAAGCCATCAAGGCCCAGCAGGGCGTGATGGAGTTCCTGCTGATCAATCACCCGCTGGACTGCCCGATCTGCGACCAGGGCGGCGAATGCCAGTTGCAGGATCTGGCCGTCGGTTACGGCGCGGGCTCCTCGCGCTACACCGAAGAGAAGCGCGTGGTGTTCCACAAGAACGTGGGCCCGCTGATCTCGATGGAGGAGATGAGCCGCTGCATCCACTGCACGCGCTGCGTGCGCTTCGGCCAGGAGATCTCCGGCGTGATGGAGCTGGGCATGGCGCACCGCGGCGAGCACAGCGAGATCCAGACCTTCGTCGGCCGCACCGTGGACTCGGAGCTGTCGGGCAACATGATCGACATCTGCCCGGTCGGCGCACTGACCAGCAAGCCCTTCCGCTACAGCGCCCGCACCTGGGAGCTGTCGCGCCGCAAGAGCGTCAGCCCGCACGATTCGACCGGCGCCAACCTGATCGTCCAGGTCAAGAACAACGAAGTGCTGCGCGTCGTCCCGCTGGAGAACGAGGCCGTCAACGAGTGCTGGATCGCCGACCGCGACCGCTTCTCGTATGAGGCGCTGAACAGCGACGAGCGCCTGACCACGCCGATGCTCAAGCAGGGCGGCGAGTGGAAGCCGGTGGACTGGACCACGGCGCTCGAGTACGTCGCCAACGGCCTGAAGCAGATCAAGACCGAAAAGGGCGGCGCGTCGATCGCGGCGCTGGGCTCGGAGCACAGCACCGTCGAAGAGCTGCACCTGCTGGCGCAGCTGGTGCGCGGCCTGGGCAGCGAGAACATCGACACGCGCCTGCGCGTGGTCGATCCGGCGCTGCGCGCGGGCGAGGGCAAGGCCTTGTGGCTGGGCACCTCGATCGCGTCGCTGTCGGCGCTGGATCGTGCCTTCGTCGTCGGCTCGTCGCTGCGCAAGGACCATCCGCTGTTCGCGCAGCGCCTGCGCCAGGCTGCCCGCCGCGGCGCGCAGATCGTCGCGCTGGGGGGCTCGGTCGAAGACTGGAAGATGACGGTCGCTTCGACGCTCGTCGCTGCGCCGTCGGCATGGGCCGCTGAACTGGCCAACGTCGCCACCGCAATCGGTGCCGCCAAGGGCGTCAGCGCTCCGGCGCAAGCGAGCCAGGGCCAGGCGACGGACGCCGCCAAGGCGATCGCCGACGCGCTGCTGTCGGGCGAGCGCAAGGCGGTGCTGCTGGGCAATGCCGCGATCCAGCATCCGCAGGCCGCGACGCTGCTGTCGCTGGCGAACTGGATCGGCGAGCAGACCGGTGCCAGCGTCGGCGTGCTGTCGGCCGCGGCGAACACCGTCGGCGCCCAGTTGGTCAAGGCCCAGCCGGGGCAGGGCGGCCGTTCGGCGGCCCAGCTGCTGAACGACCAGCCGGCCAAGGCGCTGCTGCTGCTGAACACCGACCCGGTGCTGGATGGCCCCAACGCCGCCGCCGCCGCCAAGGCCGTCAACGCGGCCGAGATGGTCGTCGTGCTGAGCCCGTTCAAGACCGGTCCGGTGGTCGAGTTCGCCGACGTGCTGCTGCCCACGGCCCCGTTCACCGAGACCTCGGGCAGCTTCGTCAACGCGGAAGGTCGCCTGCAGAGCTTCGTCGGCGTGGCCAAGGCTCGCGGCGAGACCCGTCCGGGCTGGAAGATCCTGCGCGTGCTGGGCAACCTGCTGGGCCTGCAGGGCTTCGAGTTCGACAGCTCCGAGCAGGTCCGCGCCGCGGCGCTGGGCTCCGAGCTGGACCTGACGAACCGCCTGTCCAACGGCGTGTCGGCGCAGTCCGCCGCGGCCGCCCCGGTGCAGGGCCTGGAGCGCCTGACGACGGTGCCGATCTACGCGACGGACGCGCTGGTGCGCCGCGCCACCTCGCTGCAGCTGACCCGCGACGGCCGTGACGCGGCCGTCGCCTCGCTGCCGCAGGCGCTGTGGACCAGCCTCGGCCTGAATGAGAAGGGCGCGCAGGTGCGCGTGTCGCAGGACGGCGGCGAGGCCGTGCTGTCCGCGCAGCTGGACGCGTCGCTGCCCGCGAACGTGGTGCGCATTCCCGCCGGCATCCCCGAGACCGCCGCGCTGGGCGCGTTCACCGGCGCGATCGCCGTGACCAAGGCCTGAGGACGAGACGACCATGGAAAACTTCTACAACGCCGGCGCCTCGATGCTGGGCATGGTCTGGCCGGTGGTCTGGAGCCTGCTCAAGATCATCGCCGTGCTGCTGCCGCTGCTGGGCTGCGTCGCCTACCTGACGCTGTGGGAACGCAAGGCCATCGGCTGGTCGCAGATCCGTCCGGGCCCGAACCGGGTCGGTCCGATGGGCCTGCTGACGCCGATCGCCGACGCCGTGAAGCTGATCTTCAAGGAGATCATCGTCCCGAGCGCCGCCAACAAGGGCCTGTTCTTCCTCGGCCCGATCATGACCATCATGCCGGCGCTGGCGGCCTGGGCCGTCGTGCCCTTCGGCCCCGGCGCGGCGATCGCCGACGTCAATGCCGGCCTGCTGTTCCTGATGGCCATCACCTCGCTGGAGGTCTACGGCGTGATCATTGCGGGCTGGGCCTCCAACTCGAAGTACGCCTTCCTGGGCGCGCTGCGCGCCTCGGCCCAGATGGTGTCCTACGAGATCGCGATGGGCTTCTGCCTGGTCGTGGTGCTGATGGTCACCGGCTCGATGAACGTCAGCGCCATCGTCACCAGCCAGGAGCAGGGCTGGTTCGCGTCGCACGGCGTGAATGTCCTGTCGTGGAACTGGCTGCCGCTGCTGCCGATCTTCCTCGTGTACTTCATCTCCGGCCTGGCCGAGACCAACCGCCATCCGTTCGACGTCGTCGAAGGCGAATCGGAAATCGTGGCCGGTCACATGATCGAGTACTCGGGCATGTCCTTCGCGATGTTCTTCCTGGCCGAGTACGCCAACATGATCCTGGTGTCGGCCCTGGCGGTGCTGATGTTCCTGGGCGGCTGGTCGGCGCCGATCTCCTGGTCGCTGCTGGGCATGGATACGCCGGCCTTCATCCAGCAGACCATGGCCTTCTGGAACTGGTTCTGGCTGTTCGCCAAGACCTTCTTCGTCGTGACCTGCTTCCTGTGGGTGCGCGCGACCTTCCCGCGCTATCGCTATGACCAGATCATGCGTCTGGGCTGGAAGATCTTCATTCCGGTCACCCTGGTGTGGCTCGTCGTGGTGGGTCTGTGGATCCAGTCGCCGTTCAACATCTGGAAGTAATCCGAGGTATCTGCTGTGATCAAGGACCTAGTCAAGAGCTTCATGCTCACCGAGCTGCTGAAGGGCATGGCCCTGACGGGCCGGCATTTCCTCTCGAAGAACATCACGGTGCAGTTCCCGGAAGAGAAGACGCCGCTGTCTCCTCGCTTCCGCGGCCTGCACGCGCTGCGCCGGTATGAGAACGGGGAAGAGCGCTGCATCGCCTGCAAGCTGTGCGAGGCCGTGTGCCCCGCCATGGCGATCACGATCGAATCGGACGTCCGTGCCGACGGCTCGCGCCGCACCACGCGCTACGACATCGACCTGACCAAGTGCATCTTCTGCGGCTTCTGCGAGGAGAGCTGCCCGGTCGACTCGATCGTCGAGACCGACATCTTCGAATACCACGGCGAGAAGCGCGGCGACCTCTACTTCACCAAGGAGATGCTCCTGGCGGTGGGGGACCGGTACGAGCCGCAGATCGCAGCCAGCAAGGAGGCCGACGCCAAGTACCGCTGACCGGTCGAGCGGCTGCCCGGACCCTCGCGCGAGCGAGGGGAGGGCGCCGCGGCCGGCGGCCTGCTTGCAGGAAATCGCATGGATATCACTACCGCGCTGTTCTTCGTCTTCTCGGCCGTGCTGCTGGGCTCCGCGTTCCGTGTCATCACGGCCAAGAGCACCGTTCACTCGGCCCTGTTCCTGATCCTGTCGTTCTTCAGTGCCTCCTGCCTGTGGATGCTGCTGAAGGCCGAGTTCCTGGCCATCACGCTGGTGCTGGTCTACATCGGCGCCGTCATGGTGCTGTTCCTGTTCGTCGTGATGATGCTGGACTTCGAGTCCACCGCCGTGCGCGAGAGCATCTGGAAGCACCTGCCGGTGGCCAGCCTCGTCGGCGCGCTGATCGCGCTGGAGATCGCGGCCGTGCTCATGGGCGGCTTCCGTGGCGTCGAGAACGCGCCCGAGATCGCCGGCATGGCGCAGTTCGGCAACACCAAGCTGCTGGGCATCGAGATCTACACCAACTACCTGTTCCCGCTGCAGATCGCCGCCGTGCTGCTGCTGGTGGCGATCATCGCGGCGATCGCGCTGACGCTGCGCGGCCGCAAGGACTCGCGCCACCAGGACGCCTCGCAGCAGGTCAAGGTCAAGAAGGCCGACCGCCTGCGCATCGTGAAGGTCGCCCCCACCGTCGAAGCCCCGTCCGTGGCGGCGGCTGACAAGAACGAAGGAGCCGCGTGATGGGTGCGCTGAGCCTGAACCACTTCCTGATCCTGGGCGCGTTCCTGTTCGCGCTGTCGGTGATCGGCATCTTCCTGAACCGCAAGAACCTGATCGTGCTGCTGATGGCCATCGAGCTGATGCTGCTGGCGGTCAACATGAACTTCGTCGCGTTCTCGCACTACCTGGGCGACATGGCCGGCCAGGTGTTCGTGTTCTTCATCCTGACCGTGGCGGCCGCCGAGTCGGCGATCGGCCTGGCGATCCTGGTCGTGCTGTTCCGCAACCGCAGCAGCATCGACGTGGAAGAGCTGGACGCCCTCAAGGGCTGACGAGGGAAGCGAGAAAAACAATGTCTGCAACACTCTCCCAGAACCTGCTGCTGGCGGTGCCGCTGGCCCCGCTGGCGGGCGCCATCGTGGCGGGCCTGTTCGGCAAGCAGGTGGGCCGCCGCGGCGCCCACGTCGTCACCATCCTGGGCGTGCTGATCGCCTTCATCCTCTCGGCGATGACGCTGAGCGCGGTGCTCGACGGCGCGCGCTTCAACCAGACCGTCTACGAATGGATGGTGCTGGGCGGCCTGAAGATGGAAGTCGGCTTCATGATCGACGGCCTGTCCGCGATGATGATGTGCGTGGTGACCTTCGTCTCGCTGATGGTGCACATCTACACCATCGGCTACATGGAGGAAGACCCCGGCTACCAGCGCTTCTTCAGCTACATCTCGTTGTTCACCTTCAGCATGCTGATGCTGGTGATGTCCAACAACATGCTGCAGCTGTTCTTCGGCTGGGAAGCGGTGGGCCTGGTGTCCTACCTGCTGATCGGCTTCTGGTACACGAAGCCGACGGCGATCTTCGCCAACATGAAGGCCTTCCTGGTGAACCGGGTCGGCGACTTCGGCTTCATCCTGGGCATCGGCCTGCTGGTGGCCTACGGCGGCTCGCTGAACTACACCGAGACCTTCGCCAAGTCGGCCGAGCTGGCCAAGATCGGCTTCGCCAACCCCTTCGGCGGCGAGCCCTGGATGATGCTGAGCGTGGCCTGCATCTGCCTGTTCATCGGCGCGATGGGCAAGTCGGCGCAGTTCCCGCTGCACGTCTGGCTGCCGGACTCGATGGAAGGCCCGACCCCGATCTCGGCGCTGATCCACGCGGCGACCATGGTGACGGCCGGCATCTTCATGGTGTCGCGCTTCAGCCCGCTGTTCGAGCTGTCGGACACCGCGCTGAACTTCGTCATGATCATCGGCGCGATCACCGCGCTGTTCATGGGCTTCCTGGGCATCATCCAGAACGACATCAAGCGCGTGGTCGCGTATTCCACGCTCTCGCAGCTGGGCTACATGACGGTGGCGCTGGGCGCTTCGGCCTACTCGGTCGCCGTGTTCCACCTGATGACGCACGCGTTCTTCAAGGCGCTGCTGTTCCTGGGCGCGGGCTCGGTGATCATCGGCATGCACCATGACCAGGACATCCGCAACATGGGCGGCCTGCGCAAGTACATGCCCATCACCTGGATCACCTCGCTGCTGGGCTCGCTGGCGCTGATCGGCACGCCGTTCTTCTCGGGCTTCTACTCGAAGGACTCGATCATCGAGGCGGTCCATGCCTCGCACCTGCCGGGCGCGGGCTTCGCCTACTTCGCGGTGGTGGCCGGTGTCTTCGTGACGGCCTTCTACAGCTTCCGGATGTACTTCCTGGTCTTCCACGGCAAGGAGCACTTCCACCACAAGCCCTTCCCGGGCGAGCACGACCACCACGACGACCACGGCCACGGGCATGACCACACGCCGCACGAGTCGCCCTGGGTGGTGACGGTGCCGCTGATTCTGCTGGCGATCCCGTCGGTGGTGATCGGCTACCTGACGATCGGCCCGATGGTGCACGGCGAGTTCTTCAAGGACGCGATCGTCGTGAACCACGAGCTCCACCACGCGATGCACGAGCTGGGCGAGGAGTTCCACGGCGCCTTCGCGATGGCGCTGCACAGCCTGCAGACGCTGCCGCTGTGGCTGGCCGTGGCCGGCGTGGCCGTCTCCTACTGGTTCTACATGATCAGCCCGGCGATCCCGGCCGCGATCGCGCGCACCTTCCGCCCGATCGTGACGATCCTCGAGAACAAGTACTACATGGACTGGTTCAACGAGAACGTGCTGGCCCGCGCGGCCCGCGCCCTCGGCACCGGCCTGTGGAAGGCCGGCGACCAGGGCGTCATCGACGGCGTCCTGATCAACGGCTCCGCGCGCACGGTGGGCGGCATCGCCGGCCTGGTGCGCCTGATCCAGACCGGCCACCTGTACTGGTACGCGCTGGTCATGATCCTGGGTGTCGTGGGTCTGATGACCTGGCAGCTGTGGCCTTCCATGTGGCCCCAATTCAAGGCCCTGTTGGGTCTGTGACGCGGGCGGAGAATAAGAATGTTGCTGAGTCTCTCCATCTGGCTGCCCATCGTCTGCGGTGGCCTGCTGCTCGCGCTCGGACGCGACAACAACGCCGGCGCGGTGCGCTGGATGGCGCTGGTCGCGTCGGTCGCCTCCTTCCTGGTGACGCTGCCGCTGATCTCGGGCTTCGACACCTCGACGGCGGCGATGCAGTTCGTCGAGAACGCGTCCTGGATCGAGCGCTTCAACATCCACTACCACCTGGGCGTGGATGGCATCTCGATGTGGTTCGTGCCGCTGACGGCCTTCATCTCGATCATCGTGGTGATCGCGGCCTGGGAAGTGATCGAGACGCGGGTGCACCAGTACATGGGCGCCTTCCTGATCCTGTCGGGCCTGATGATCGGCGTGTTCTGCGCGCTGGACGGCATGCTGTTCTACGTGTTCTTCGAGGCCACGCTGATCCCGATGTACATCATCATCGGCGTCTGGGGCGGACCTCGGCGCGTGTACGCGGCCTTCAAGTTCTTCCTGTACACGCTGGCCGGCTCGCTGCTGATGCTGATCGCGCTGCTCTACCTGTACAGCCAGTCGGGCAGCTTCGAGATCCTGGACTGGCACAAGCTGCCGCTGCCGATGTCGGCGCAGTCGCTGCTGTTCTTCGCCTTCTTCGCGGCCTTCGCGGTGAAGGTGCCGATGTGGCCGGTGCACACGTGGTTGCCGGACGCGCACGTGGAGGCGCCGACCGGCGGCTCGGTGGTGCTGGCGGCCATCATGCTGAAGCTGGGCGCCTACGGCTTCCTGCGCTTCTCGCTGCCGATCGCGCCTGACGCGGCCCGTCACTACGACTGGTTCATCATCGGCCTGTCGCTGATCGCGGTGATCTACATCGGCCTGGTGGCCATGGTCCAGCGCGACATGAAGAAGCTGGTGGCCTATTCGTCGGTCGCCCACATGGGCTTCGTGACCCTGGGCTTCTTCATCTTCAACGAGCTGGGCATCTCCGGCGGCCTGGTGCAGATGATCTCGCACGGCTTCGTCTCGGGCGCGATGTTCCTGTGCATCGGCGTGCTCTACGACCGCGTGCATTCGCGTGAGATCGCCGACTACGGCGGCGTCGTCAACACGATGCCCAAGTTCGCGGCGCTGGCGGTGTTCTTCGGCATGGCCAACTGCGGCCTGCCGGCGACCGCGGGCTTCGTGGGCGAGTGGATGGTGATCCTGGGCTCGGTGCAGCACAACTTCTGGATCGGCCTGCTGGCGGCCACGGCGCTGATCTTCGGCGCGGCCTACACGCTGTGGATGATCAAGCGCGTCTACTTCGGCGCTGTGACCAACGACAACGTCCGCAACCTGACCGACATCAACGGCCGCGAGTTCCTGATGCTGGGCGTGCTGGCGATCGCGACGCTCTACATGGGCGTGTATCCGAAGCCGTTCACCGACGTGATGCACCCATCCGTCGACGCGCTGCTCAAGCACGTCGCGGTGTCCAAGCTCCAATAAGGGCCCAACACAATGAATGACATGAACTGGGTCGCGGTCTATCCCGAAATCCTGCTGCTGGTGCTGGCCTGCGTGGTCGCGCTGGTGGACCTGTTCGTCACCGACCCGCGCCGCACGCCGACCTACTGGCTGACGCAGCTGAGCCTGGCGGTGGTGGGCGCGATGCACTTCGCCGCGATGGGCAACGCGCCGGCCGAGGCGATGCAGGGCCTGCTGGTCGTCGATCCGCTGAGCCACCTGCTCAGCGGCGTCAGTGCGCTGGCGCTGATCATCACGCTGGTCTATGCGCGTCCCTACGCCGAGTCGCGCGAGATGCTCAAGGGCGAGCTGTTCACCCTGAGCCTGCTGGCGCTGCTGGGCGTGAACGTGATGGTGGCGTCCAACAACTTCCTGTCGATCTACCTCGGCCTGGAGCTGATGAGCCTGTCGCTGTACGCGCTGACCGCGCTGCGCCGCGACCACACCATCTCGACCGAAGCCGCGATGAAGTACTTCGTGCTGGGCGCGCTGGCCTCGGGCTTCCTGCTGTACGGCCTGTCGATGATGTACGGCGCCACCGGCTCGCTGTCGATCCCGCGCGTGTTCGAGGTGATCTCCAGCGGCACGGTCAACAAGGGCGTGCTGGTGCTGGGCGTGGTGTTCGTCGTCGCCGGCCTGGGCTTCAAGCTGGGCGCCGCGCCGTTCCACATGTGGGTGCCGGACGTCTACCAGGGCGCGCCGACCGCCGCGACGCTGCTGATCGGCGGCGCGCCCAAGCTGGCCGCGCTGGGCATCGCGCTGCGCCTGCTGGTGGAAGGCATGCTGCCGCTGGCCACGGACTGGCAGCAGATGCTGCTGGTGATGGCGGTGGCCTCGCTGGTGGTGGGCAACCTGGCCGCGATCGCGCAGAGCAACCTGAAGCGGATGCTGGCGTACTCGACGATCTCGCAGATGGGCTTCGTCGTGCTGGGCCTGGCCTCGGGCGTGGTGAACGGCCAGCCGGACAACCATGCGCTGAACGCCTACAGCTCGGCGATGTTCTACGCGATCACCTACGTGCTCACGACGCTGGGCAGCTTCGGCCTGATCATGCTGTTGGCGCGCCAGGGCTTCGAGTCCGAGCAGATCAGCGACCTGGCCGGCCTGTTCAAGCGCAGCCCCTGGTATGCGCTGGTGATGGCGATCTACATGTTCTCGCTGACCGGCATTCCGCCGACGGTGGGCTTCTACGGCAAGCTGGCCGTGCTGCAGGCGATGGTCACGACCGGCCAGTCGCTCTACCTGTGGCTGGCGGTGGTGGCGGTGGTGCTGTCGCTGATCGGCGCGTTCTACTACCTGCGTGTCGTGAAGGTCATGTTCTTCGATGAACCGACCGACCACGCCCCGCTGAACGCCCCGGCCGACGCGCGCCTGGTGATGTCGCTCAACGGCATCGCGGTGCTGGCCTTCGGCCTGCTGCCCGGCGGCCTGCTGGCGCTGTGCGGCCAGGCCGTGACCCGCGCGCTGGCGCACTGAGCGCGCGCTGAGCGGACCCGGGATGGAGCAGGGCGCTTCGGTGTGGGTGGTGCTGGTGGTCGCGCTGGTCGCGGCCAACCTGCCTTACCTCAGTTCGCGCATCCTGCTCGTCGGGCCGCGCCGCGATCCCAAGGCCGCCGGCTGGCGGCTGCTGGAACTCTTCCTGCTGGCGCTGGCGACGCTGGCCGTCGGCTTCGGGCTGGAGGCCCGGCTGGGTCAGCGCGCGCCGCAGGGCTGGGAGTTCTACGCGGCGGCGCTGGCGCTGTTCGTGACGCTGGGATTCCCGGGCTTCGTGTGGCGCTATCTGCGCCGTTCGCGGTCCAAGGTGCGAGAGTTCGATGACGAAGAAGCTGCCTGAGGCCCTTCGACCCGATGCCGACGGCGTGGTCGGCATTCCCCCGGCGGCCGACGCCGATCCCCATCTGCGCGAGACCCCGCTGAGTTCCGACTGGATCCTGCGGGGCAACTTCCTTCATGCCAAGCGCGACCGCATCGCGCTGCCCAACGGCCGCGAAGCGACGCGCGAGTACATCCGCCATCCCGGCGCCGCCGTGATCGTGCCGCTGCTGGACGACGGCCGCGTGCTGCTCGAGCGCCAGTACCGCTACCCGATGGGCCGCGTGGTGCTGGAGTTCCCCGCCGGCAAGCTGGATCCGCTGGAACCCCCGCTGCGCTGCGCGATGCGCGAGCTGGTCGAGGAGACCGGCTACACCGCGCGCGAGTGGGCCTACGCCGGCGTGATGCACAACGCGATCGCCTATTCGGACGAGCGCATCGAGGTCTTCTTCGCGCGCGGGCTGGTCGCCGGCGAGCGCCGCTTGGACGACGAGGAGTTCCTCGACCTGCTGGCCGTGGGCGAGGACGAGCTGGACCGCATGGCCTTCGATGGCCGCGTCACCGACGCCAAGACCCTGACCTGCCTGCTGTGGCTGCAGCGCTGGCGTGCCGGCGCATGGCCTTTGGACTGGATGCCGGCGGCCGAGGCGGCGAGCCGCTAGCATCGGCCGATCATGCTGGTCCTGAATCTGGCCTGCGAGACAGGCCATTCCTTCGAAGGCTGGTTCGCGTCGGCCAACGACTTCGAATCGCAGCAGCAGCGCGGCCTGCTGAGCTGCCCGCTGTGCAACAGCGCCAAGGTGCGCAAGATGCCGAGCGCCCCGCGGCTGAACCTCTCCGCCGCCGAGCCGGCGCCGGCCCGGTCGCGCGCGCCAGCGGCGCCATCCCCCGAGCCCACCGCACCGGTGCTGCCGCCCGGCGCGCCGGTGATCGCCGCCGAGCTGCAGAAGCAGGTGATCCAGGCGGTGCGCACGCTGATGGCCAACACCGAGGACGTCGGCGACCGCTTCGCCACCGAGGCCCGCCGCATCCATTACGGCGAGGCCCAGGAGCGCGGCATCCGCGGTCGCGCCACGCCCGACGAGGCGCGTGAACTGGCGGACGAAGGCATCGACATCGTCGCACTGCCGGTGCCCGACGCGCTGAAAGACCCTCTCCAGTAACGACCTGACGCCTCGTGGGATTGCGGGCGATGCCGGGGCCGGTGTCGAATCGCGCGGTCGCATCTGTTGAGGAATCAGGTTCATGAAGACTTTCCGATTGCTTGTCTGCGCCGCGGCGGCGACCGCGTCGTTCGCGTTCGCGCCGGTCGCGCCGTCTTATGCGGCCTCCGCCGCGCCGGTGGCCGCGCCCAATGGGATGGTGGTGACGGCGCAGCACCTGGCCACGCGCGTCGGCGTCGACGTGCTGAAGGACGGTGGCAATGCCGTCGACGCCGCGGTGGCGGTGGGGTATGCGCTGGCGGTGGTGTACCCGGCCGCGGGCAACCTGGGGGGCGGCGGCTTCATGACCATCCAGCTCGCCGACGGTCGCAAGACCTTCCTGGACTTCCGCGAGAAGGCGCCGCTGGCCGCCACGGCCAACATGTACCTGGACAAGGACGGCAACGTCGTGAAGGGCCTGAGCACCCACGGCCACCTGGCGGTGGGCGTGCCGGGCACGGTGTCGGGGCTCGAGTACGCGCGCGAGAAGTACGGGACGATGAAGCGCCAGACGCTGATCGCGCCGGCGGTCGCGCTGGCGGACCGCGGCTTCGCGCTGGACCAGGGCGACGTCGACATGTTCCAGACGGCGACCAAGGACTTCGAGGCCGATCCCGCGTCCGCGGCGATCTTCCTGAACAAGGGCAAGGCCTTCCAGCCCGGCGACAAGCTGGTGCAGAAGGACCTGGCGAAGACGCTGCGCGAGGTCTCGGCCAAGGGCACCGACGGCTTCTACAAGGGCTGGGTGGCGAAGGCGCTGGTCGAGTCGAGCCAGGCCGGCAAGGGCATCCTGACGCAGGCCGACCTGGACCAGTACCGCACGCGCGAGCTGGCGCCGGTCGAGTGCGACTACCGCGGCTACCACGTGGTGTCGGCGCCGCCGCCGAGTTCGGGCGGCGTGATCATCTGCGAGATGCTCAACATCCTGGAGGGCTATCCGCTGCGGCAGCTGGGCTGGGGCTCGGCGCAGGGCGTGCATTACCAGATCGAGGCGATGCGGCATGCCTACGTCGACCGCAACAGCACCCTCGGCGATCCGGACTTCGTGAAGAACCCGCTGCAGCGGCTGCTGGACAAGGACTACGCGGCCAAGATCCGCGCCGCGATCGATCCGGCCAAGGCCGGGGTGTCGCAGGACCTCAAGCCGGGCGTGCCGCCGCATGAGGGCAGCAACACCACGCATTACTCCATCGCCGACAAGTGGGGCAACGCGGTGTCGGTGACCTACACGCTGAACGACTGGTTCGGCGCCAAGGTCACCGCCGCGAAGACCGGCGTGCTGCTCAACAACGAGATGGACGACTTCACCTCCAAGGTGGGCGTGCCCAACATGTACGGCCTGGTGCAGGGCGAAGCCAATGCGATCGCTCCGGGGAAGCGGCCGCTGTCCTCGATGAGCCCGACGATCGTGACCAAGGACGGCAAGCCGGTGATGGTGGTGGGCACACCGGGCGGCAGCCGCATCATCACGGCGGTGCTGCAGACGATGATCAACGCGATCGACTACGACATGAACGTCCAGGAGGCGGTGGACGCACCGCGCTTCCACCACCAGTGGATGCCGGACCTGACGAACGTGGAGCCCTACGCGCTGTCGCCGGACACGCGCCGGATCCTCGAGGGCATGGGCCACAAGCTGGGTGCGCCGCATCCAGCGAACCACCTGGCGGCGATCATCGTCGGCGCGCCTTCGCTGAACGGGAAGCCGGTGGGCAACAACCGGTTCTACGGCGCGAATGATCCGCGCCGCAATACGGGGCTGGCCGCCGGTTATTGAGCGCGGTTGTCGGGGCGGGCATCGAACCCGGGTATCGAGCCCGGGGATCGAATCCGGCTATTGAGCCGAGGCGGCGGAAGCCGCCGCGGCTGCCGCGGCCGCAGTCCCCGCTGAGTTCGCCGTGCCCGCTGAGCCCGTTGTGCCTGCCGTAGCGGGCTCGGCGGCCGCGGGACCGGCCCACGGCTTCAAGGCCGCGTAGCGCTGGGTGAGCGACAGCGCATCGCCCCAGGAGCCATAGGTCGGATTGGGAATCGGGACCCAGGTCGTGCCCCAGCGCGCGGCGTGGTCCTGCTCGACGTAGCGGGCGCGCGGGACGAAGTCGTTGAGGTCGTCGCCGACCAGCATCGCGATGCGGTGCGTGCGCGCGACGGCCTCCCGGCGCGGCGTCTTGTCCGAGGCCGCCCATTCCGCGCGCTCGCCGCGCAGCATCACGTCGGCGGGCGCGACCGCATGGCCGAGCACGCGGCTCAGGTTGGCGATCGTCTGCGCCTTCTGCGGGCAGGCGGCGTGGAGGCCGTCCGGGCCGAAGGGGCCGTCGGCCGGGCAACGCCGGTTGGTGATGAAGACGACCCGGAAGCCGGTCGCGCGCGCCCGTGCGATGAACTCGGGCGCGCCGGGAATGGCGGCGGCCTGGGCGCTGGCCACCCAGGCGGCCCAGCTGCTTTCCTCGTAGCTGCGACCGTCGCGGATCTGCCAGGCCTCATAGGGCGAGTTGTCGAGCACGGTCTCGTCCACGTCCAGCACGATGGCCGGTGGCTTGCGCGAGAAGCCGCCCTGCGCCGCCTGTTCCAGCGAGGCCGTCTCGCGCGTGGCCCGACGCGCCGCGCCCAGCCGGGCCGTCGCGGCGCGGTAGACCGCCAGCGTGGCGGCCTGGCGTTCGACCGCGGTCTGGAACCAGAGCGTGGCGTTGAGGTTCTCGCGCGCCATCACCGGCTGGGCGACGGCGGCGGGCGACACGGCCAGGCCGGTCAGGCAGGCGAGTCCGCTCAAGGCGGCCAGGCAGGTCGACCGGCTCGGCAGTCGCCGGGCGAAGGAGGGCAGGAAGGCGCGGGGCATGGCGGGTCGTTCTCTCGGTTGGAAACGCGGGATCGCGGAAGTGCGGGAGTGCGGAGGTGCAGGGCGGGGCTGCGGGATCGCGGGATTGTTTCGCAGCCGGGCTGCACGGTCGGTGGACTAGGTCGAGTCCGGCGTGTCCTGGGCCACCGCCATCAGGTCGCTCGGATGGAGCATGAGCTCGCGCACGGTCCGCAGCGTCGCATGCTGGCGCAGCACCGGCTTGAAGGCGGGCGCCGTCAGCAGTTGGTCCCAGACCGCCTTGAGCTGGCGGGGTTCGACCGAGGCACCGCGCTCGAGCCGATCGGCGAAGTCCAGGCTCGCCGGTGTCGACAGCAACTGCATGCGGCTCGCGGCGCTGAGCAGCCGCGGTGCCTGCTCGGCCGGCGCGTCGCTGCAATAGAGCACCGCGCGGGCCAGGTCGTCTTCCTCGGTCGGCAGGGCGCGCAGCGAGGCGCCCCGCAAGGCGATCTCGCCTTGATGCGAGGCGAAGGCATAGGTCGACCGCGGGTCCGCCTGCGCCAGCAGCCGCAGGCCGCGCAGCAGCCGGGGCAGGTCGGTGGTCGCTGCATCGGCCGAGGCCTTGGCCTCGACCAGCAGGAGCAGGTCCCAGGTACTGGCGTCGTGGCGCCGCAGCAGGGCGACATCCCACTCGCTCTTGGCGCGCCGCGGATCGCCGGGGATCGACGACGGCACCTTCAAGGAAGTCGCCACGCGGTAGCGCGGCGGGTGCTCTTCCGCATTCAGACGCGCGGCCAGGACCTCGAGCGCCTGCGCGGCAAGCGCTTCCACGGCGTCGCCGCGGCGCTGCGCGTCGCTGCCGGCCGCGGTGGCCTGCCCGGTGCCCGCCGCGGGGCCTTGCCGTGCCCACAGCGCGCGATATCGCTGCACCTCGTCCCGCTGGCCCAGCGCCTCGATCCGGCAAAGCCGCCTGAGCGCGTCATCGCTGACGATCCGCTCCAGGCTGCGAAACAGCACCGGCTCGTCCTGCACCTCGGGCAAGCCCAGGAGGTCCATGATCGCGTCGTCGACGTCGGACCAGTCCGCCGCGGCGCTTGCCTGCCGCATGCGCTGCAAGCCGTCCCGGATCTCGCCGGCGGGGTGGTCCTGCAGCTTCGCCGGATGGGCCAGCGCATTGGCCGCCGAACGGATCTGCCGCCGGTCCGCCTCCGCATGCGCATTGAGCGAGGCGAACTCGCGCACGGCGGGCGAGCGATGGCGCAGCACCATCGCCTGGAGCGCGGCATCGCCGTGCTCCGGCCGCATGGCCTCGGCGATGTGCCGCGCGAGGGCGTCGAGGAACAGCGCGCGAACATCGTCGCCTGGTGCCGAGCCGGCGTCCAGGGCCTGCCGCGCGCGCTCGATCGAGGTGGCGAGTGCGGTCGCGGTCCCGTGGGTCCGGGCCTCTGCGAGCGAGTCCGGTAGCGCCGGTGCGCGGAAGCGGCGGGCGGCGCGCTGCAACCGGTCCGCGATTTCCCGAGGGAGTGGCGCCGGATCCGGGCGCGACGGGGAGAGCGTCGGAGGGACAGGGGGCGAAGGAGACGACATGGCGACGAGCAGGCGCCGAACAGGCGGCGAAGGATGTCGAGGCCGCCATTGTGTCCGGCTCGCGCGCCGCGATGCTTCCCGTGCGGACCCGTGCGGACCCGTGCGGACCCGTGCGGGCTCTTGCGGGTCCGTGGGGCGCCTGGCCCCGTCGCTCCGATCAGCGCTGCGGCACGGCCGTGGCCGCCCGCCAGGCGCGATAGCGCCGCGTGAGCCGCGAGGCGCGCCACTGGTCCATCAGCAAGGTCACCAGCGGCGACAGGCGCCGCGACGGTGATGCGCCCGAGGCCATGCGCGCCAGCTGCCGCCGTGCCAGCGCCATCGTCGCGAGGCTGCCCAGCACCTTGTTCTTCCAGGTCACGGTGACGGGCTCGGCGACCGCCTCGGCCTTGATCCAGCGCGTCGGCAGGTCCGGCTCGTAGGCGAGCGCGGTGCCCAGCCCGACCACCGCGATCCCGCCCGCCAGCACGCGTTCGGCGACGGCGCGCCGGCGGATGCCGCCGGTCGTCATCACCGGCATGCGCGCGTGCCGGGCCAGGCCTTGCGCGAACTCCAGGAAATAGGCCTCGCGCGCCAGCGTGCGACCGTCGGCGGTGCGGCCCTGCATCGCGGGGCTCTCGTAGCTGCCGCCGGACAGTTCGAGCAGGTCGATGCCTTCGGCGTTCAGCATCTCGACGACCGCGCGAGCGTCGGCCTCGTCGAAGCCACCGCGCTGGAAGTCGGCGCTGTTGAGCTTCACCGAGATGGCGAAGCCGGGGCCGCCGGCGGCCTTGACGGCGCGCACGACCTCGATGAGCAGGCGGGCGCGGTGGGCGATCGGGCCGCCGTAGCCATCGTCGCGGCGGTTGGCCAGCGGCGACAGGAACTGCGACAGCAGGTAGCCATGGGCGGCATGGACCTGCACGCCGTCGAAGCCGGCCTCGCGCGCGGCGCGGGCGGTGTCGGCGAAGCGGCCCACGATGGCGCCGATCTCGGCGGCGGTCAGCGCGCGGACCGGTGCGAACAGCTTGCCGTGCTTGCCCATCTCGAGCGCGACCTCGGACGGCGCGTAACCCGGATTGCCCAGTGCCGCGAACACCTGTCGGCCTGGGTGGTTGATCTGCATCCAGACCTTGGTGCCGCCGGCCTGTGCGGCGCGGGCCCAGGCCCGGAAGGCGTCCAGCGGCGTGCCGGCCTCGAGCACCAGACCGCCGGGGCTGGTCAGCGCGTCGGGCGCGACCATGACGTTGCCGGTGATCAGCAGCCCGGCGCCGCCTTCGGCCCAGCGGCGGTAGAGCGCCTGGCTGTGGGCGCCGGGCACTTGGCCGGGCTCCGCCAGCATCTCTTCCATCGCGGCCTTCGCGATGCGGTTCTTCAAGGTCTGGCCGGTCGGCAGGACCAGCGGCAAGTGCAGGGCGGAGGAGGCAGCGATCGACATGGACAGGGACTCGCCCGGAGAAAGGGGCGGTTGGAAAGAGAGAAGGCCGCCAGCGTAAGCTTCAAGCTGAGTTGAAGGTCAAGGGGTTTTGAATGCGGATTGGGGAACTGGCGAAACAGCTCGGGATCAAGCCCTCGGCGATCCGGTTCTATGAAGCGAGCGGGCTGTTGCCGGAGGGCGAGCGCGGCCTGAACGGTTATCGCGAGTACGGCCCGGAGACGCTGCAGCGGCTGCAGTTCATCCAGCTGTCGCAGCGTCTGGGTTTCTCGCTCGACGGCATCCGGCAGGCGCTGGCGCAGGAAGTGGATGGCCGGCTGCCACATGAACTGGTGCAGGCCAGCCTGAAGCGGCGGCGCGAGGAGATCGCCCGCATGCGCGCCGAACTCGACGCGCAGGATGCGGAGCTGGAGCGGCTGGGCCGGACCTGCGAGGAGAACTGGGCCCAGGGGCAGTGCTTCGACCGGGAAGGCTTCCTGGCGTCGATGGGCGAGGCACTCGACGCCGCCGCCGTCACGCCGCCGGCATCGCCAGCGCCAGCGCGAGCCCGATCGCGCCGCACGCGCTGAGCAGCGGGATCACGCCCCACTTGAAGCGGAACAGCGCGACGGCCGCGCCGGCGGCGATCAGCGCGGACGTGGCGTCGAAGGGACCGCCCAGTCCCTGCGGCCAGAACACGTGGCCGGCGAAGAACAGCGCCAGGTTGACGATCACGCCCACCACGGCCGCGGTGATCGCGGTCAGCGGCGCGGTCAGGCGCAGGTCGCCGTGGGTCGCCTCGATGACCGGGCCGCCGGCCAGCACGAAGACGAAGGAGGGCAGGAAGGTGAAGCAGGTGACCAGCGTCGCCGCCGCGGCACCGGCGGCGAAGAGCGCGTCCGGTCCGAAGACCTGTTCCTTCCATCCGCCCAGGAATCCGACGAAGGCGACCACCATGATGAGCGGCCCCGGCGTGGTCTCGCCCAGCGCGAGGCCATCGATCATCTGCGGCCCGGTGGCCCAGTGGTGGTGCTCGACGGCGCCCTGCACGACGTAGGGCAGCACCGCGTAGGCGCCGCCGAAGGTCATCAACGCGGCCTTGGTGAAGAACAGCCCCATCTGCGTGAACGCGCCGTCGAGCCCATACAGGGCGGTCAAGGTGCCCATCGCGGCGAGCCACAACCCCAGGCCCACGATCAGCACCCGGGCGAGGCGAGCGCGAGTGAAGCGGGCGTGCGGGGGCGTCGGGGTGTCGTCGTCGATCAGCGCCGGGCCGTAGCCGGCCTGCGCGGCGGCGTGCGCGGCACCGGGCGAGAACACCTGCGGCGCGAAGCGCGCGCCGATCGCGCCGGCGATCCCGGCGCCCAGCACGATGAGCGGGAAGGGCAGGTCCAGGAGGATCGCCACCAGCGCCGCGACCGCGATGCTCCACAGCCAGCCGTTGCGCAGCACGCGACGGCCGATGCGGTGGGCCGCGTGCAGCACGAGCGCGGTGACCGCGGGCTTGATCCCGTAGAAGACCCCCGCGACCGCCGGCAGCGTGCCGAAGGCGACGTAGATCCACGACAGCGCGACGAGGATGAACAGCGATGGCAGCACGAAGAGTCCGCCAGCGACGATGCCGCCCCAGCCACGGTGCATCAGCCAGCCGATGTAGGTGGCGAGCTGCTGGGCCTCGGGGCCGGGCAGCAGCATGCAGTAGTTGAGCGCATGCAGGAAGCGCCGCTCGCTGATCCAGCGGCGACGCTCGACCAGCTCGGCATGCATGATCGCGATCTGCCCGGCCGGGCCGCCGAAGCTGACGAAGCCCAGCTTCAGCCAGAAGAGGAAGGCTTCCCGGAAGGAGACGGGGGCGGGGCGGTCCGGGGGCGAAGCGACCGTGGCGGTGGAATCGTTCGGACGGGTCATGCGCGGGGGCCGGACAGCTGGAGGGGGACGACGGGTTGGCGGCGAAGTGTGCCTCAGCCCGCCGTCCGCGAGGCGGGTCGCGTGGCAAGATCGCCGCCTCTCGCTGACTCGACCCCCTGTCCCATGCGCACTCCCCTGATCCCGATGCTCCTCGCCCTGGCGCTGGCCGCGCCGATCGCCGGCCGGGCCGATCCACTGCCCGCGGCGGCGAAGGCCGAGGTCACCGCCTTGCTGGGGCGACTGCAAGCCTCGTCCTGCGAGTTCAATCGCAACGGCGATTGGCACTCGGCGTCCGACGCGAAGCGGCACCTGGAACGCAAGCTCGCCTACCTCGAGGACAAGCAGCTCGTGAAAACAGCGGAGCAGTTCATCGAGCTCGGCGCCTCGAAGAGCAGCATGAGCGGCAAGCCTTACCTGGTGCGTTGTGCGGGCGCCTCGCCGGTCGAGAGCAAGGCGTGGCTCATGCGCGAACTGGCAGCCGTACGCGCCGCGGCCAAGGGCGCGTCGGCGCCGCCGTCGACACGCTAGGGACGGCGATCGCTCCGCGGGCTCCCTCTGGCGATGGCGCGAGAGGATGCCGGCTCGCCAGCGCCAGCGCCGCCGTGAGCGCGGGCGTCGATATCATGCGCAGCCGCCGGTCCTGCGCGGACCGGCCGCCAACCAACGCGCCGCAGTGCGCGACATCAGGGAGAAGATTTCATGCGGGCAGTGCTGCTCATCGTCATCGTCGTGGTGCTCGGCGTCATCGGCTGGAAGAAGCGTGACGAGATCCCGTTCCTGCGCGATGCCACGCGCGAGCTGGAGCGCCAGGCCGGCAAGGTCGAGCTGCCGAAGCTGCACACCGGCAACGACACGCCGGCGGGGCCCAGTGGCGGTTCGGCGCCGTCCCCGGGCGGTGTGCGCCGCTGCGTCGTCGACGGCCAGGTGCTCTACACCAACGAGGCCTGCCCGCGCGGCAGCGCCGAGCAGAAGGTCAAGGGCGGCACGGTGTCGGTGATGCCGGCCTACAAGGCCCCGCCGCCGCCCGAGCAGGCCGGCTCCGGCATCCCCAATGCGCGGGAGTTGCTCGCGCCCAAGGGCGGCACGCTCAAGGACAAGGCCCAGGAACGGGCGATGGAGGGGCTGTGACACCCCCCGCATTCCCGGGTTTACGGGCATCGCGTCACAGGGCCGGGGCTCAGTAGACTGGCCCTGAGGCCGGCCACGGGACCGGCCACCTCGCAGGGAGACCAGCCGGGACAGGGCTCAGCGCCCGCCCGGCGCGCCGGAGCCGATGCTTCGCAAGCCATGCCGCTGACCGATCCGCAACTCCTTGTCGACGGTGCCGCCAAACGCCGGCGTCGCATGACGGCCTGGCTCGTCGGCGCCAACCTGACCGTCGCGCTCGTGCTCGCGGCGCTGGTCTGGCATGTGCTGGACGCGTCCCATCGCACCTACGCGACGCAGGCGCGCGATGTCGCCGAAGGCCTGGCCGCCGTTGCGCAGCTCAACGTCGAGGCCGAGATCGGCCGCGTGGACGCGGTGCTGCGCGCCACCGGCGCCGAGCTCGAGCGGCTGATGGCCGCGCCCGGCGGCGCCCCCGACGCGGTGCTCAACGAGGTGCTGCATGCGCGCTTCGGCCTGCTGCACGGCATCGAGGCCTTCCGCGCCGCCGACGCCAGCGGCGAGGTCCGCTGGGGCACGCGCCTGCCCGCCGGCGCGCCGGCGCGCGTCCATGACCGCGACTACTTCCTCCAGGCGCGCGCGCTCGCCGAGCCCGCGACGCTGGTGACCGGTCCGCTGGTCTCGCGGGTGTCGGGCAACTGGGTGGTGGCGTTCGTGCGGCCGCTGGTCGTGCGGGGCCGCTTCGCGGGCGTCCTCTACGTGAGCGTCGGCGTCGACCACTTCCGCCACCTCTTCGAGCGCTACGAGCTGGCGCCGCTGGACGCGATGACGCTGCGCCGCGACGACCTGCGGCTGGTCGCGCGCATCGCGCCGGGCAGTCCGGTGCAGGGCGAGGTCGGCGACACGAAGGTCTCGGCGCGGATGCGCGAGATGCTGGCGGCGAATCCCCGCCAGGGCAGCGTGGTCACCACGGTGAGCATCGACGGCCGCGACCGCACCAGCGCCTACCGCGCGCTCGACCACTGGCCCTTCGTCGTTTACGCCGGCGTGAACAACGAGCGCTTCTTCAAGCCCTGGCGGGAACAGGCCTGGACGGTGGCGTCCCTGGCGGCGCTGGCCTGGCTGCTGGTGGCGCTCGCCACCTGGCATGTGCGGCGCGCCAACCGCCGCGAGGAGCAGGCCATGACGGCGCTGGCCGAGCAGGGCAAGCGCATCCAGGCGCTGATGCGGGTCTCGGCGGATGGGATCCACATCATCGACGGGCGAGGGCGGCTGGTGGAGATGAGCGACTCCTTCGCGGAGATGCTCAAGTCCACCCGCGCCTCGCTGATGGGGCGCCACGTCGGCAGCTGGGACGTCAACCAGGACGAGGCGGCGATCAATGCCTGGCTGGCGAAGATCAAGGCGGGCGACCGGCAGCGCGTGGACGTGCAGCATCGCCGGGACGACGGCCAGGTGATCGACGTCGAGCTGCAGCTCAGCGTCACCGAGATCCGTGGCGAGCTCTACGTGTTCTCGTCCGGGCGCGACGTCACCCAGGCGCGGCGCCTGCAGCGCGAGCAGGCGGCGATGCTCGACAGCGACCTGGTGGCCATGGCCAAGATCGAGCACCGCACCATCACCTGGCGCAATCGCGCGCTGGAACGCATCCTCGGCTACGGGCCCGGCGAGCTGCAGGGCGCGCCGGCGCGGGTCTTTTACTGGGACGACGCGCAGTACGAGGAGGTCGGGCGGCAGGTGTATTCGGCGCTGGCGGAGCACGGCCACTACCGGTCGCAGATCCGGATGCGCAGCAAGGGCGGCGAGGCGGTGTGGGTGGACTTCGGCGCGGCGCCGCTGTCGGCGACCGAGATCTTCGCGATGGCGGTGGACATCACGCCGATGAAGGCGGCGCATGAGCACCTGGCGCACGCGGCCTTCCACGACGCGCTGACGCAGCTGCCCAACCGGGTGCTGCTGCACGACCGGATCGAGCAGGCGCTTGGCGTGGCGCGGCGGGAACGCAAGCGGGTGGCGATCTGCTACCTGGACCTGGACGGCTTCAAGGCCGTCAACGACGAGCACGGGCACGACGCCGGCGACCAGTTGCTGGAGACGGTGGCGAGGCGGCTGCTGGCCCACATCCGGCCGCTGGACACGGCGGCGCGCCTGGGCGGGGACGAGTTCGTGCTGGTGCTGACCTGTGTGGACGGCGACGACTGGCGGCCGGTGCTGGCACGCGTCGTCGACGCCATCGGCGAGCCGGTGGCGCTGAGCTCCGGCGCGATCGTCGCGGTGGGCGCGACCGTCGGCGTCGCGGTGTTCTCGCCCGACGACACGACCGGCGCGCAGGAACTCATCGAGCGCGCGGACCACGAGATGCTGCGCGGAAAGCGCGACGGCAAGGGACGGGTGGTGGCGGGCTGAGGCGGGGAGGGCCAGCGGGCGGTGGTGGGCGCCGCGCCTCAGGCCGGCGGCGGGATGGCCGTCGCCTTGGACCACACGGCCCGCCAACCGTCGCGCCCGCGCGCACCGGAGATCCAAGTCGCCCGGCCCGGCGTACAAGCGGCAGACCAATCCCCGAAGGGCATGCCATGGCGCCTGCAATTTCCTCGATCGCCGTCCGGCTCGCCGAGCGCGGCTTGCTGCCTGAGGCCGCGGTGCGGCTGGGCATCCGGCGCCTGCTGCGCCTGCGGCTCGACGAGGCGCATCACCAGGACCCCGAGGCGGCGGCCGCGCTGACGCAGGACTTCCTGGCCGGGCTGCGCGCCGCGCCGCTGGCGGTGCTGCCGGAGCAGGCCAACGCGCAGCATTACGAGCTGCCGCCCGCGCTGTTCGAGGCCATGCTGGGACCGCGGCGCAAGTACAGCTGCTGCTGGTGGCCCGAAGGCGTCGACACGCTGGCGGCGGCCGAGGAGGCGGCGCTGGCGGAAACCGCGGCGCGCGCCGGGCTCGCCGATGGACAGACGATCCTGGAGCTGGGCTGCGGCTGGGGCTCGCTGAGCCTGTGGATGGCGCAGCACCTGCCGGCGGCGCAGATCCTGGCGGTGTCGAACTCGGCCTCGCAGCGGGCCTTCATCGAAGCGCAGGCGCTGCGGCTGGGCCTGCGCAACCTGCAGGTGCAGACGGCCGACTTCTCGTCCTGGGGCGAGGACGGCCAGTTCGACCGGCGCTTCGACCGGATCGTGTCGGTCGAGATGTTCGAGCACCTGCGCAACTGGCCGCGCGCCTTCCGCAAGGTGTCGAACTGGTTGCGCGACGATGGCCGCTTCTTCCTGCATGTCTTCGCGCATCGCGAGGCGCCCTATGCCTTCGAGGTCCGCGATGACACCGACTGGATGAGCCGGCACTTCTTCTCCGGCGGCATGATGCCCAGCGACGACCTGGCCTTGCTCTGCCAGGACGACCTGGCGCTGCAGCAGCGCTGGCGCTGGGACGGCCGCCATTACGCGCGCACCGCGGCGGCCTGGCTGGAGCGCCTGGATGCGCACCGGGGCGAGCTGATGCCGCTCTTCGAGCGCGTCTACGGCCCCGCCGACGCCTCCATGTGGTGGCAGCGCTGGCGGCTCTTCCTGCTCTCGGTCGAGGAACTGTTCGCCTACGACCAGGGGCAGCAGTGGTGGGTCAGCCACTACCTCTTCGCGCCTCGGCGCTGAGAGCGGGGATGGACATGGCGCCTTCCGCTGTCGAACTCGCCGTCGCGGCCGGCATCGGCCTGTCGATCGCCGTCGCCATCGCGCTGCCCATCTGGCTGGTGAGCCTCACGCGGCGCGACGCGAGCCTGGCCGACCGCGTGTGGTCGGCTTTCATCACCGCGCCGGCGGCCTGCTATGTCGTCAGCCTCGGCGGTGATGCCCGGGCGCAGGTGATGCTGGCGATCACGCTGGTCTGGGCGCTGCGGCTCGGTGTCCATGTCACCGTGCGGAACTGGGGTCATGGCGAGGACCCGCGCTACCAGGCCATCCGCGCGCGCAACCAGCCCGGCTTCGGGCTCAAGAGCCTGTGGCTGGTGTTCCTGCTGCAGGCGGTGCTCGGCTGGGTCGTGTCCTGGCCGATGCTCGCGGCCAGCGGCGGCGGCCGGTCGGTGTGGTCCGCCTGGGACACCGTCGGCGCCACGCTGGCCGCGGGCGGCCTGCTCATCGAGACGATCGCCGACGCGCAGCTCAGCCGCTTCCGCCGCGCGCCGGGGCACCGCGACCGCGTGCTCGACAGCGGGCTGTGGCGCTATTCGCGGCATCCCAATTACTTCGGCGAAAGCTGCGTGTGGTGGGGGCTGGGGCTGATGGCCGTGTCGGCGGGTGGAACCACCGAAGCCTGGTGCCTCGCGTCGCCGGTCCTGATGACGGTGCTGCTGCTCAAGGTCAGCGGCGTGACGCTGCTCGAGCAGGACATCGGTGAGCGGCGTCCCGCCTATCGCGACTACATCGCCCGCACCAGCGCGTTCATCCCGTGGCCGCCGAAACGGAGCGGCGCTCGATGAGGGCGGGCCGAACGCTCGTGCCGAGGCTCGGCCTGCGCGTCGCCGTCCTTGCGGCCGCCTGGATTGGCGGCGCCGCGATCGGCGCCGATGGCGCGCCCGGTGCAGACGGCGCGTCGGCGTCGGGCGCTGTCGCGACGCCCACGCCTCGAGGGGCCGACGCGCGCACGACCGCGAGCGGCGCCTGGGACTTTGAAGTCCGCCTCGACGGCAAGCCGATCGGCACCCATCGCTTCGTCGTCGAGGGCGAGCCCGGGGCCCGTACCGTGCGGAGCCTCGCCCGCTTCGACGTGAAGCTGCTCGGCCTCACGGTCTTCCGCTACCGCCACGAGGCCAGCGAGCGCTGGCGCGGTGATTGCCTGCAGGCGATCCAGAGCCGCACCGACGATGATGGCAAGCCGGTGGAGGTCAACAAGACCTTCAATGCGCGAGGGCCGTCGGCCACATCGCCATCGTCGCAGGCTCCGTCGACATCGACATCGACATCGGCATCGGCATCGGCCGTCGCCGAGTCGGACTGCCTGATGAGCTACGCCTACTGGCATCCGGCGCTGGTGCGACAGCAGCGCCTGCTGAATCCGCAGACCGGCGAGGTCGACGAGGTCCGCATCGAGCGCCTGCCCGATGCCTCGCTTGCGGTGGCCGGCCGCGAGGTCGAGGCGATGCGCTGGCGCCTCACCGCCACGCCGCCCGCCGCCGCCGGCAAGCCCGCGCAGCGCCAGCAGCTGACACTGTGGCGAGACCGGTCCGATGGCCGCTGGATCGGGCTCGATGCGGTGGTCAAGGGCGGGCGGGTGCTGAGCTATCGGCTGCCGTGAACCAACCCCCAGGAGATCGCGATGAATGCATCGACCACGACGACTCGCCCACTGCCTGCCGCCGCGCCCACCTGGCGCTGGCCGCTGGCCTACCTCGCGACGCTGGTCGTCTTCCTGGCGATGGATGCCGTCTGGCTCGGCACCATGACCGCCGCGCTCTACCAGCCGGCCATCGGTCACCTGATGGCCGCCACCGTCGACTGGCGCGCGGTGGCGATCTTCTATCCGCTGTTCGTCGCCGGGCTGGTGCATTTCGCGGTCGCGCCCGCGCTGCGGGGCGGCCGTCCGCGGCTCGCGTTCGCGCAGGGCGCCTGCTTCGGCTTCCTGGCCTACGCGACCTATGACTTCACCAATCAGGCCACGCTGCGCGACTGGCCCTGGTTCATCACCGTCATCGACCTGGCGTGGGGCGCCGTCGTCAGCGGCGCGTCGTCCGGCGTCGCCGCGCTGGTGACAGCCGCCCTCACATCCCGACGAGCGACCCGAACCACCGGGCGATGAAGCCGTCGAAATGCAGCCGGCCGTCGACAGCGGCCACGCAGATGCATTCGCTGCCTTCCTGCACCACCGGCTGATGGTGGACCTCGCCGTCGGCCAGGTCGAAGTCGCCCGGGCCGAACAGCGCGCGCCCGTCGTGGAACCGGCCGTAGATGACCTGCGTCAGCTCGGTCCCGCGGTGCGTGTGCGGCGGCAGGTACTTGCCGGGCCCGATACGCAGCAGGAAGACATTGGCCTGCGGCGCGCCGGGCACGCTGACCTTGCTCCAGCGCATGCCCGGGCCGATCCAGCGCCAGCGCGTCGCGCTGCAGTCGGCCAGCGCCCGCGGCCACACCGCGCCGGTCGGCAGCGGCGGCGGCGCCGGCACCTTGCGGGGAATGGCCGCCCCGTCCGCGCCGGCCACGGCCTCGATCGCGTCCATCGCGTCGATCCGCGCGAACGCCTGCGCCAGCGCGTCATCGCGCATCGGCGCGGCCGCTTCCTCCTCGATCAGCGCCCCGCCGACCGCCCGCAGCATCGCCACCCGCTCGCGGCAGGCGGCGCACAGCTCCAGATGGATTTCCGTCACCAGCCGGATGCCCGTGGGCAGCGTGCCCGCGGCCAGCGACAGCAACAGCTCGTCGGCGGGGTGATGGTGGATGTCGGGCGGGCGCATGGTCGGGCGGTCAGAAGGGGAAGGGCGGTGATTGGTGATGGCTGGCGTGATGGGAACGGTGTGGCGTGATTGATGGGGCGAGGCGATCGCGCGGGCGGCTCAGGGATCCAGCAGCCGGCGCAGGTGCGCCACCGCCAGCCGGATGCGCGATTTCACCGTGCCCAGCGGCAATCCCAGTTCCGAGGCGATCCGCGCATGCGGTTCGTCCTCGTAGAAGGACAGCCGCAGCACCTGCGCCTGCTCCGGCGGCAGGCGCGACAGCGCCTCCCGGATCCGCTGGCCCTGGCGCGCGGCGTCGGCGTGGTCGGCCACGTCGGGCTGGTCGGCCTGGAGGCGGTCAAACTCGAAACACTCGTCGCCGGCGCCGTCCAGCAGGTGGCGCCGCGCGGCATCGATGCGCAGGCGGCGCCCGATGGTGAAGATCCAGGTCGACACCGCCGCCTGCGCCGGATCGAACATCGCCGCCTTGCGCCACACCGTCACCAGCGTGTCCTGCGCGAGTTCCTCGGCGGCGGCGTCGCTGCTGCCGGTGCGCATCAGGTAGCTCTTGAGCCGCGGCGCGAAATGCGAGAACAGCCGGCCGAAGGCCTCCCGATCGTGCTGCTCGGCGACGCGACGCATCAGCGCCGCCCAGTCCGGCTCGGACGGCGGGGGCGCGGACCGGCGGTCCGGATCGAGCGGGACGATCTTCAAGTGGCGGGCTTTCGGCAAGGCGGACGGGGACGCCGCCTCGCCCGGCGCGGAGGCCGGGGCGGAGGTCGGATCGTCGCGATGCGGGGTACCCATGGGCCCTGATACGCGACGGACGGCGGGTCGGATCATCGCCGGGTCGGGCCTCCGACGCCATGCGGGCGACCCTCGCCCGGCCGAGGCCGCGCCCGGAGGGTCGGTTCGCGGGCCGGCGATCCAAATCCGATCGGTTCGCGTACAAGCGCCAAACCCCAGGACGCGACGATGCCCGGCCCAGACCCCCTCCCGCCCGACTTCCCCAGCCCCCCGGACGGCCGTCCGCTGCGCATCGCCGTCGTCGGCGCCGGCATCTCGGGGCTGTCCTGCGCCTGGCTGCTGTCGGGGCGCCACGACGTCCAGGTCTTCGAGGCCGACGGTCGCATCGGCGGCCACAGCCACACGGTCGACGCGCCGGACCGGGGCGCGAGCGTGCCGGTGGACACCGGCTTCATCGTCTACAACGAGCCGGCCTATCCCAACCTGAGCGCGCTGTTCCACCACCTGGCGGTGCCGACGCGCGCGTCGGACATGTCCTTCGCGGTGAGCCTGGACGGCGGCGCGCTGGAATACGCCGGCACCGACCTGAATGGCCTCTTCGCCCAGCGCGCCAACCTGCTGCGTCCGCGCTTCTGGTCGATGCTGCGCGACCTGCTGCGCTTCTACCGGGAAGCCCCGCGCGATGCCCAGGCCAGCGGCGACCTGGCGCTGGACGACTACCTCGACGCGCGCGGCTACGGCCGCGCGTTCCGCGACGACCACCTCTATCCGATGGGCGCCGCGATCTGGTCCTCGACGGCCGCCGACATCGGCCGTTATCCGGTGGCCGCCTTCGTCCGCTTCTGCGAGAACCACGGCCTGCTGCGGGTCAGCGGGCGGCCGGTGTGGCGCACCGTCGAGGGCGGCAGCCGCGAGTACGTGCGACGCCTGACGCAGTCCTTCGCCGACCGCATCCACCGCGACGAGCCGGTCATCGCCGTCGCGCGCGAGCCGGACGGCGTGCGCCTGCGCACCCGGCGCGGCGCCTGGACCGCGCCCTTCGACCACGTCGTGCTGGCCACGCACGCGGACCAGTCGCTGCGCATGCTGCTCGCCCCCAGCGCCGCCGAGCGGCGCCTGCTCGGGGCCATTCCCTACACGCGCAACCTGGCCGTGCTGCACCGCGATCCGGCGCTGATGCCGCGCCGCCGGGCGGTCTGGTCGAGCTGGAACTACCTCGCCTCGCGCCAAGGTGAAAGCGGGCAGGTGGCGCCGACGGTGACCTACTGGATGAACCGGCTGCAGCCGCACCTGCCGCAGGGGCCGGATGCGCAACCGCTGTTCGTGACGCTGAATCCGGCCGTCCCGCCGCATCCCGATCACCTGCTGCGCACCGAGGTCTACGAGCATCCGCGCTTCGACGCGGCCGGCATCGCCGCGCAGCGCGAGCTCTGGTCGCTGCAGGGCCGGCAGCGCACCTGGTTCTGCGGTGCCTGGTTCGGATCGGGCTTCCACGAGGATGGCCTGCAGGCGGGCCTGGCGGTGGCCGAGGGGCTGGGCGGCGTGCGCCGGCCCTGGTCGGTGCCGGACGAATCCGGCCGCATCCACCTGCCGCGCGGCGCGGCCGGGCTGGCCGACCGGGCCGGGGTGGTGGCATGAGCGCACTAGACGGCGCGAGCGCCCCGGGCGCCTCCGCGCTCTACCTCGGCCGGGTGATGCACCAGCGGCTGCGACCGCTGCGTCATCGGCTGAGCTATCGGATGTTCTCGCTGCTGCTGGACCTGGACGAGTTGCCGGCGCTCGATGCGCGGCTGCGCTGGTTCTCGCTGGGGCGGTTCAACCTCTTCAGCTTCCGTCCGTCGGACCATGGCGACGGCCGCGCCGGCGACGTGGCCGGGCTGCGCGCGTGGATCGATGCGCAACTCGCGGCGGCCGGCCTGCCCGCCGGTGGCGCGGTCCGGCTGCTGACGATGCCGCGCCTGCTCGGCTACGCCTTCAATCCGCTGAGCGTGTGGTTCTGCGACGCGCCGGATGGCACGCCGCTGGCGATCCTCTACGAGGTCAACAACACCTTCGGCCAACGGCACAGCTACCTGATCGAAGTCGACCCGGCCCAGCGCGCCGCGCCGCTGATCGAGCAGCGCAGCGACAAGCGGCTGTACGTGTCGCCCTTCCTCGGCATGGCGGTGCACTACCGCTTCCGCATCGAGCCGCCGCGCGAGTCGTTGTCCATCGGCGTCAGCGTGCATGAGGCCGACGGCGCCGCGGTGCTGCATGCCCGGCTCGATGCGCACCGCGCGCCGCTGACCGACGCCCGGCTGCTGCGCTTGCTCGTCGCCTATCCGCTGCTGACGCTGAAGGTCGTCGCCGGCATCCATTGGGAGGCGCTGCGGCTGTGGCTCAAGGGCGCGCGGCTGCATGAACGGCCCGCCGCGCCGGCGTCGCCGCTGACCGTGGTGCGGCGGGACGACGCTCCCACGTCCGTGCCGTGACCGACTTCCCGAGACCGACCCACGAGACCGACTCACGAGACCCTCATGCATCACGACACCAGTTCGATCCTGACCGCGCCTCGCGACGTGCCGTCGTCGGCGGCCACGCTGGCGGGCGATCCGCTCCCGGCGTGGCAGGCGCCGCTGCGGCGGTGGCTGGCGCGAGTCCGGCATGGCCGCCTGACGCTGACCTGGCCCGATGGCCGACGGCTCGAGGTCACCGGCCCCGCGCCGGGACCGCGCGCGGAACTCCGCCTGCATCGGTGGCGGCCGGTGCTGCGCCTGCTGATGGAGGGCGACCTCGGGCTGGCGTTCTCCTACCGCGACGACGACTGGAGCTCGCCCGACCTGACGGCGCTGCTGATGTTCGGCGTCGCCAACGAGGCAGCGCTGGGCGGCGTGACCGCGACGCGCGGCCCGGCGCGCTGGCTCTCGCGGTGGCGCCATCGCGCCAATGCGAATACGCGGCGCGGCAGCCGCCACAACATCGCCGCCCATTACGACCTGGGCAACCGGTTCTACGCGAAGTGGCTGGACGACTCGATGCTCTACTCGAGCGCGATGTACGGCGGTGAAGAGACCGCTGCGGGGGACGTGTCTTGCGCAGATGGGGCCGCGACGCCGGCCGACGCCTCGCTGGAGGCCGCGCAGGCGCGGCGGCTCGACCGCATCGTCGAGCTGCTGGACCTGCGCGCGGGCCAGCGGGTGCTCGAGATCGGTTGCGGCTGGGGCACGCTGGCGGCGACGCTCGCCCGGCGCTGCGGCGTGGAGGTCGTCGGCGTGACCTTGTCGACCGAGCAGCTCGCCTTCGCGCAGCAGCGCGCGGACGAATGGGGCGTCGCCGCGCAGGTCGACCTGCGCCTGCAGGATTACCGCGACATCGAGGGGCGCTTCGATCGCATCGTCTCCATCGAGATGATCGAGGCGGTCGGCGAGGCCTACTGGCCGACCTACTTCGCCACCCTGCGGGACCGGCTGAAGCCGGGCGGCCGGGCGGTGCTGCAGGCCATCACGATCGACGAGGCGCACTTCGAGCGCTACCGCGCCAGTCCGGACTTCATCCAGCGCTGCATCTTCCCCGGCGGCATGCTGCCCACGCCCGAGCGCATGGCCCGGGAGGCGGCGCGCGCCGGGCTGGATTTCCACACCGAGGCCCGCTTCGGCCGCGATTACGCGAGGACGCTGGCGGAATGGCGCCGGCGCTTCCTGGCCGAGTGGCCGGCGATCGAGGCGCAGGGCTTCGACCTGCCGTTCCAGCGGCTGTGGACCTACTACCTGAGCTACTGCGAGGCGGGATTCCTGGCCGGACGCGTCGACGTGGGGCTCTATCGCCTGACGCGCGGCACCTGAGGCCGCGAGGTCCTGCTACACGCGGTAACCTGCGCGCCTTGGCGCCACGGGGACGCCGCGCGGTGGATGAGTAGCATCGACCGCCTGTCTCCGCCGTCCTCCTTCCAACCCTTCGCCCCGATGTACGACCGTCCGTTCACCGCCCAGTCCCTCGATGTCGCCATCTCCGAGCTGCTCGCCGCCACCTCGGACGGCTTCGATCCGGAGCTCGACGCGCGCATCACCCAGGTGCTGCGCGGCCTGCGCGAGCAACTGGGCATGGACGTGGTGTTCGTGTCCGAGTTCCTGGAGGGCGAACGGGTGTTCCGCTTCGTCGACGGCGAGTCCGAGATCGGCGTGCAGGTGGGCGATTCGGCGCCGCTGGAGCAGAGCTACTGCCAGCGCATCGTCGAGGGACGCGCGCCGCAGCTGATGACGAACGCGTCGGCGCTGGCCGAGGCGCTGCAGCTGCCCCCGACGCCGATCCCGATCGGCGCCCACCTGAGCGCGCCGGTCGTGCTGTCCGACGGCCGCATCTTCGGCACCGTGTGCTGCTTCAGCGCGCACCCGAACCCGGGCCTGCAGACCGAGGACCTCTCCCGGCTCAAGGGCTGCGCGCGCCTGGTCGCCCGCAAGGTCGAGGCGCAGGACTTCCTGGACACGATGCCGTTCGAGAACGATTGAGCAACTGGGCCTCGGGGCGGCGGGGCAGGCGGCCCGGTGGGCGACCCGCTCACTTGAGCTTGTGATCCTCCCGCTTGGCTTCCTGCATCGCCTCGGGCTCGAGTTCCTCGGCGGCGCGGTTCAGGCGGATGAACAGCCCCCAGCCCGTCAGCAGCGCACCCACCGCCAGCACCATCGCCGCCGCGTGCAGCAGCAGCGTCGAGTCCGAATGCGCCGAGCGGAAGGTCGCCACCAGCGCCTCGATCGCGAGCGCGACCACGATCACCACCATGAAGCGCGACAGGAAACGCCGCACCCGCGTGGGCGCGCTGATGTGGGCGCTGCGGATCACCTCTTCCTCGGTGATCGTCTGCGCGATCTGCAGCGCCACCACGGCGGCCGCCAGCACGCCCATCGCCTCGATCACCAGCTGCGCGGCCTCGTCGTTCCAGTCCAGGTGCAGCGCCATCCAGGTTTCCTTGGCCGCGATGGCCAGCAGCAGCAAGGCCATGACGGTGAACAGCAGCGCCAGCGCGGCATGCACCACCGAGAAGCCGCGCAGCAGCAGCGGGACGGCGTCCTCGTCGGAGGGCCGAGGGTCCCGTGGAGGGGTGGGGGGCGCGGGAGCTTGCGAATCGGGGGAGGGCGCGGCTGGCTTCATGCGTCGGGTGGAGGCGGGGAGACGGCGGATGCGGTTAGGTGTGGCGAGGTGCGGGGCGTCGAGGGCGACGCGCCGGCCGGTCAGTTCCGGTCGGGCCGTATCGGCAGCGCGCCGGCGGGCTCGGCGGCCTCGGTGACGCGGCCGCTGGCCCGGCGGCTAGAGGGGGCGGTCGGGCGCTCGGCACGGGACGGGGCCGCGGCCTCCGGCCGGGGCTCGGGCGTGTCGACGGGGGGCGGAGGAGCCACAGGAGCCGGCGCGACCGCAGGGGCGGGCGTGGGAGCGGGCGTGGCTGTCGACGCCGCCGGTTGCTGGATCTGCGCCGCGTCCAGCGGTGGGCCCACGACGCCGGACTGCTTGCGGCTCGCGGCCGAGGAGGGCGGCGGTTCCTGCGTCTGGGCGATGGCCGCCGCGGCGACGACGGTCACCGACGCCGTGATGAGGGCGATGCGGAGGTGTTTCATGGCCGTATCCCTTCGACTTTCCGTTCGCGGGTCGGAACACGGGCAATCGGCGGACCCGGCACGGCGGTGGACCTGGCGGGATCGGCGCACGGACGCGCATGGACAGGGCGATATGCGTGATCGACTGCCGCTTGGGCGTCGCGGGAGGCTGGTACCCTGGCGCGAGCGACTCGCCGTTGAGACCCGCACGACTGAAGGAGGCCGCCGTGAAGACCATCGACGAGATGTTGAACCTCGACCTGATCACGCGGGAACAGCACCAGGAAATCGATGCCTGGATCGCCCGCTCCGACACGCCGGAGGACATCCTGGCGATGCCCGCCGCGCTCTGGCAGGCGGTCGAGCGCGCCAGCGAGGTCATGGGCGTGGACGCCGACCTGCTGCGCCCGCCCGCCCTGGATGCCGGCGGTCACGGGCTGGATTGAGCCGGGCACCCGCGCCGCCGCGCCGAGCCGCGCGCGACGCGTGTAAACTCCCGCCCTTCACCGTATTTCCGACGCTGCTCAAGGCAACCGGTCGCCCGCTCGGGCCCGAGGCCGGCGAGTCTGTGACTTCGGGCAGGTGTCTCTCGTTCATTACCGGAGCCAACATGGGCAACAAGATCGTCACCGAAGCCGACCGCAAGGCTTCCCCCCGTCCCGCCGCGCCCAAGGGCGTGACCGTCACCACGCACCGCGGCCAGAAGAGCAGCCTCGAGCGCGGCTCGCACACCCGCTCGAAGAAGAACCCGGGCAAGCGTCCGCACTCGGGTTGAGGTCGCGGGGAGCAAGACCCCAGCGACTCGACAACAGGCCCATGCCTCCCGGCGGGGCCTGTTTTGTTTTCTGCGACGTCCGGCCGCCCGCCGCGACCTCGCCCTGCTGCCCGATCAATCGCCATGATCCGCATCAACGAACTCCGCCTGCCCCTCGACCACCCCGAGGAGGCGCTGCGCGCCGCCGTCCTGCAGCGGCTCGGCATCCCCGACGCGCAACTCAGCGCCTTCACCGTCTTCAAGCGCAGCTATGACGCGCGCAAGAAGACCGCGATGGTCCTGATCTATTCCGTCGACTGCGAGGTCGGCGACGCCGCCGCCGAGGCCGCGCTGCTGCAGCGCCACGGCGGCGACGCCCACATCAAGCCGTCGCCGGACACCCGCTACCAGTTCGTCGGCCATGCGCCGGCCGACTTCCACGCCGGCGAGCGGCCGCGTCCGGTGGTCATCGGCTTCGGCCCCTGCGGCATCTTCGTCGCGCTGATCCTGGCCCAGATGGGCCTGCGGCCGATCGTGCTGGAGCGCGGCAAGCAGGTCCGCGAACGCACCAAGGACACCTGGGGCCTGTGGCGCGAGAGCGTCCTGGACCCGGAATCGAACGTCCAGTTCGGCGAAGGCGGCGCCGGCACCTTTTCCGACGGCAAGCTCTACAGCCAGATCTCCGACCCGCGCTTCCTCACCCGCAAGGTGCTGACGGAGTTCGTCAAGGCCGGCGCGCCCGAAGAGATCCTCTACGTCAGCAAGCCGCACATCGGCACCTTCCGCCTGGTGAGCATGGTCATCAAGATCCGGGCCGAGATCGAGCGCCTGGGCGGCGAGATCCGCTTCCAGCAGAAGGTCACCGACCTGCTGATCGAGCCCGGCGCCGATGGCCAGCGCCAGGTGCGCGGCGTGACGCTGGCCTCGGGCGAGCAGATTCGCGCCGACCATGTCGTCGTCGCCCTCGGCCACAGCGCGCGCGACACCTTCACGATGCTGCACGCCCGCGGCGTCTACATGGAGGCCAAGCCGTTCTCGATCGGCTACCGCATCGAGCATCCGCAGTCGATCATCGACAAGGCGCGCTTCGGCCCCAACGCCGGCCATCCCCTCCTGGGCGCCGCGGACTACAAGCTGGTCCATCACGCGAAGAACGGCCGCTCGGTCTATAGCTTCTGCATGTGCCCGGGCGGCACGGTGGTGGCGGCGACCTCGGAGCCGGACCGCGTCGTCACCAACGGCATGAGCCAGTACTCCCGCGCCGAGCGCAATGCCAATGCCGGCATCGTCGTCGGCATCTCGCCCGAGGACTACCGCCAGGACGGCAAGAAGGACGGCAGCACCGTCAATCCGCTGGATGGCTTCGCGTTCCAGCGTTATTGGGAGTCGCGCGCCTACGAACTGGGCGAGGGCGGCTACAGGGCGCCGGCCGGCCTGGTCGGCGACTTCATCAAGCGCCAGCGCAGCACCGCGCTGGGCGGTGTCGAGCCCAGCTACAAGCCGGGCGTCACGATGACCGACCTGCAGCAGAAGGGCTTCGGCAGCCTGCCCGAGTACGCGCTCGACGCGATCCGCGAGGCACTGCCCGCCTTCGAGCGCCAGATCCGCGGCTTCTCGATGAACGACGCGGTGCTGACCGGCGTGGAGACGCGCACGTCCTCGCCGCTGCGCATCACGCGCGGCAAGGACTACCAGAGCCTGAACGTGCGCGGCCTGTTCCCGGCTGGCGAGGGCGCCGGTTACGCCGGCGGCATCATGTCCGCCGGCGTGGACGGCATCGAGGTGGCGGAGGCGGTGGGCAAGTCCATGCTGGGCCTCCTCGACTGAAGCGCCTGCGCCGGCCGCTCAGCGTGGCGGCGACGGGTCCAGCGACCACTGTCCACTGGGCTGGTTGGGATCGCCGCTGCGGGTGAGGTAGGGCGACTCGCCGGACAGCCACAGATACTGGTTCCAGTAGAGGTTGCGCAGCCCCATGCCGGCTCGCGCCGGGGCCACGCTGAACGAGGCCTCGGCCGGCGACGCGTACAGCTTCACCGCGCCGGTCGCGGCGCGATAGCTCAGGAACAGGTCGCTCTGGTCCGCCGCCCGGAACCAGGAGGCGCCCCCGGCGCCGGACACCTGGACGAACTCCACCGGCGTCCCGGCCCGGTTGTAGAGCCAGGCGTTGTCGACCAGTCCGTCGGGCGCCGTCATCGTCTGCTGGTTGGCCAGGCTGCGCAGGCGCACCCGGTTCCCGCTGTCCGCCGCGGGGATGGGCGGCTGCCAGTTCTCAGGCGCCGGCAGCCAGCTCTGGTCCTTCCACCGCCAATAGAAGGGCAGGCGCAGCTGTGGATCGGCCAGGTCGCCATAGCCGTCCTGCGCCTCGATGTTGAACAGGCATTGCCTGCGGGCCTCCTCGAGCTCGCGCACGCGCACCATCTGGTCGCCGGAGGGCTCGCCCAGGCCGCGCATGCAGTCCGCCACGCTGCGGCCAGGTCCGCGCTGGTTCTGCGCCAGCACGTAGGTGGCGTCGCGGTGGGCCGGCTCGTCGTACCAGGCCTGCATCGCCTGGTCGTCGAAGCTCATCCAGTTCCTGGCGATCGCCTCGGCCTCCTCATTCGCCTTGGCCTCGCGCTGGCCGTAGGGCGTGCCCATCGTGCGGATGAAGGCGGCCCACAGGTCCTTGCTGGCCTCCAGCGCGACCAGCGCCGGCACCTTCATGTTGCTGGGCTTGTAGCCGGACCAGCCGCCTTGCAGCTGCGTGCCGGGACGCCAGATGACGTCGCCGCTCGCGTAGGTCAGCAACTGCCCGTTGTCATGGGTGTGCTGTTCGGAGCCGGCCGCGCACAGGTAGCTCTTGACCTGCAGCAGGCGCTCCAGGTTGGAGCCAGGGTCGCGGACCGTGTGCTCGGTGCTGAAGGAGTCCTGCAGCAGGTGCGCCGCCCGGCCCATCAGGTAGTAGTTGCGGTCCACGGTGTAGGACGTGCTGTAGGCGCCGCCGTCCCAGGTCCGCATCTGCGCGCGCGGCGCCATCGCGGCCGCCACGAAGTACCGCACGAAGCGCTGGCGCGACTGCTGCGCGGCATTCACGCCGCCGTCGCCGTTGCGGTCGTCGTAGCGGCGCATGAAGTGGTCGTACTGGACGTCCGGCGGCTCCTGCGCCACCGCGTCGAAGCAGTTGAACTGGTCCAGATGACCCTTGGCGACATTGGTGCCGCCCAGGTCCACCCAGCGCTCGCCCAGGATGGCGTCGAAGACGAACCGGTAAGTCGACTGGTAGCGCTGGTCCGGATAGGGCAGGGCGCGCAGCCGGGCCAGCTCGGCCTGCGTCGACGCGCCGCTCAGGTCCAGGTTCTTCGCCCGTCCCTGCGTCCAGTTGCGCCGCGGGTCCTGCGGGTCGGTCGGCATGATGGGATCGCCGCCGGTCAGCTCCAGCGCCGCCAGCCGCGTCAGCCATTCATGGCCCATCGGGATGCCGTTGCCCAGGACCACCCCGGCACCGCTTTGCGTGAAGGCGTAGGTGACCGCCGGCGGCAGCGCCGTGGCGATCGCCAGCGCCAGCGGCCAGAGGCCCCATCGCGGCCATGGCGGCCGGGCGGGCCGCCGCCAGCGCTCGCGGGGCGGTCCTGCGGGCGCGCGGCCGGTCGAGGTGCCAGGATGAGCCGCGGCGGCCCGGGTCGAGGACGGGAGCGGCCGGCGGTCGGCCGGGGTGGGCAGTGCCATGGTGAGAGCCTCCACGTGAAAGGGTGGAGCCACTCTCGGCCCGCGGGCCTTCCGAGGCACCCGGCGCCGGACCGGGGCGGGGCCTCGGAATGTCCGAGCCGGGCCTCGGTCCGGCGCGGGGAGGACTCAGCGCGCGGTCATCAGAGCGCCTGCCACAGCGTGGGCGAGCTCGCCGGCGTCCAGCCGGCGCCCACGTAGGCCGTGTGCGCCTGCAGGCAGCGGTAGGAGCGTCCCTGGTAGCTCACCACCTGGCCGACCGTGTAGCTCGCGCCTTCGGTCCAGGTCGTGCCGGGCGGCGTGGTCGGAGGCGTCGTCGGCAGGAGGACGTCCATCGCGTAGCTCGCGCCCGAATTGGCGTTCTGCAGGTACACGTCCATCACCGTCGCGCCGCCGGGCACGACCACGACGCCGCCTTGCAGCGTGCCGATCTTGAGATAGGCGGAACTCTGGTTGACCTTCGTCGCGATCTGGCCGAGCCACGCCGATTTCGTCGCCGCCGCGGTCAGCGTGATCGAGGTCGTCTCCAGGTCGTTGCCCGCGCCGTTGAACACGCGCAGCTTCACCGTGCTGCCCGACGGCAGGTCCTGCGCCGCCGACACCTGGCCGATCTGCTTCAGGTCCGAGGGTGTGCCCGGAGGCGTCGTGCCGCCGCCGAAGTCGACGTCGGAGCAGGCATAGAAGGCTTCGGTGCTGTCCGAGCGCTGCCAGGCCGAGAACAGCACATGCCGGCCGGTGCGCTTGGGCAGCGTGAGCTTCATCGTGTAGATGGTCTTGCCGCTGGTGACGATCTGCTCCGGGCCGAGCTGCTGCACCTGCTCCAGGTCCGACCAGCGCAGCGGCGATGTCGCCGGGTTCCAGCCGTCGCGCGTGAGGAAGAAGGTCCAGTTCAGCGAGCGGTGCGGCGCGGTCGCGTTGTAGCGGTACTCGTACTTCCCATCCGCGCCCGGCGAGTAGGCCGTGGCGGGCCAGTCCGCCCGCGCCAGGTCGAAGCCCTTGAACTTCTCCTGCCCGCCGGCGCAGATCTTCAGGTCCGGCGCCACCGCCTTGTGATTGCCGTTGGCGTTGGCTTGGTTGACCCCGTTCCAGTCATAGATCGCCTGTTCACCGCCATAGGCGATCGCCGCCTGGCAGGCCGGCAAAGAGGGGTTCTTGAAGCAGTTGTACTGGCGCGAGATCGGGAATTCGGGCGCGCCATGGGCGAACGCGGTGCTCGGGGCGACGATCGCGGTCAGCGCGGTCACGGTGGTCGACAACGCGGCCAGCGACCAGGCGCCAGCGGTTCGGGCTCGGGATTGCATGCAAGTCTCCTGATTGAGAAGTGGAATGCCTCGATGAAGTGGCCCGACACCACACCAAAGCAGGACCACCATAGGACCTGATGCAGACCAATACAAGCTAAACAACGGTAACGGCCGTGGCTGAAAATTTTTGAGCTTTCGTTTCGGGCGAAGGAATTATCATGAACGCCCAGAGTCTTGCTCTCTGAGCGAAGGCTACAGTGCAACCCAGCCGCCGCCCCACCATGCGCCTCGACCTCACCACCCTGAACCTCGTGTTGGCGATCGAACAGACCCGCTCCATCACCCGCGGGGCCGAGCGCGAACATCTGGCGCTGGCCGCGGCCAGCAAGCGGATTTCCGACCTGGAAACCCGGCTGGGCGTGCAGCTCTTCGAGCGCCGCGCCCGCGGCGTCGAGCCCACCGAGGCCTGCCGGGCGCTGGTCCGCCACATCCGCTCGCTGCATGCGTCGCTGCACGCGCTGGAGAGCGAGGTCGTCGAATTCGCCCGCGGCATCAAGGGCCACCTGCGCATCGCCGCCAACGCCGGCGCGATCGCCGAGGCGCTGCCGCCCGACCTGGCCGCGTTCTCCCAGGCCCATCCGCAGATCCGCATCAGCCTCGAGGACCAGACCAGCGCCGAAGTCCAGGCCGCCGTGGCCGAAGGCCGCGCCGACGTGGGCGTCTTCACGACGCCGCTGCTGGACAACCGGCTGCAGACCTGGTCCTACCGCACCGGCCGGCTGGCGGTGCTGGTGCCGGCGGCGCACGAGCTGGCGGGGCGCGAGTCGGTCAGCTTCGACGACCTGCTAGATCACGACCTCGTCGGCCTGCACAGCGGGGCCGCGGCGCAGGAACTCATGATGCAGGAGGCCATGACCCGCGGTCGCACGCTGAAGGCGCGGCTGCAGGTGCGCGGCTTCGATGCGATCGCCCAGCTGGTCGAGGCCGGCATGGGCGTCGCGGTGCTGCCGGACGCTCCGGCGCGCCGTTTCGCCCAGGTCTTCGATGTCCGCCGGCTGGCGCTCGATGAAGCCTGGGCCCAGCGCGACTACGTGCTGGGCGTGGCCCGCCAGGAGCGGCTGCCCACCGTCGTGCAGCGCTTCGTCGACGCGCTGTGCCCGGCGGCCCGGGGCGAAGCGTCCGCCTCGACCCCGGCCTCTACCCCGGCCTCGCCCGCGACCTCGTCGACCCCCGTTTCCAAGGGCGCTTCCCGGTGAAGCGCCATTCCTGAAGTGATGGAGAGCCATCCCATGACCGCCAACATCGCCAACGCTGGTGCGCCACGCACCCTCTACGACAAGCTCTGGGACGAGCACGTGGTGCACACCGAGGAGGACGGCACCGCCGTCCTGTACATCGACCGCCACCTGGTCCACGAAGTCACCAGCCCGCAGGCCTTCGAGGGCCTGGACCTGGCCGGCCGCAAGGTCTGGCGCCTGTCGGCCAACCTGGCCGTCAGCGACCACAACGTCCCCACCACCGACCGCAGCCAGGGCATCGCCGATCCGGTCTCGCGGCTGCAGGTCGACACGCTGGACAAGAACTGCGACCGCTTCGGCATCACGCAGTTCAAGATGAGCGACAAGCGCCAGGGCATCGTCCACGTGATCGGCCCGGAGCAGGGCGCCACGCTGCCCGGCATGACCGTCGTCTGCGGCGACAGCCACACCTCGACCCATGGCGCCTTCGGCGCGCTGGCGCATGGCATCGGCACCTCCGAGGTCGAGCACGTGCTGGCCACCCAGACGCTGCTGGCCAAGAAGGCGAAGAACCTGCTGATCAAGGTCGAGGGCCAGGTCATGCCCGGCGTCGGCGCCAAGGACATCGTGCTGGCCATCATCGGCCGCATCGGCACCGCTGGCGGCACCGGCTACACCATCGAGTTCGCCGGCAGCGCCATCCGCGCGCTGTCGATGGAAGGCCGCATGACCGTCTGCAACATGGCGATCGAGGCGGGTGCCCGCGCCGGCCTGATCGCCGTTGACGACACCACGATCCAGTACGTCAAGGGCCGCCCCTTCACGCCCACCGGCGTCGAATGGGACCAGGCCGTGCAGTACTGGCGCACGTTGCACTCCGATCCAGGCGCGACCTTCGACGCGGTCGTCGAGCTGGACGCGACGCAGATCCGCCCGCAGGTGACCTGGGGCACCTCGCCCGAGATGGTCCTGTCCATCGAGGATCGCGTGCCCGATCCCGAGAAGGAGAAGGACGCCGTCAAGCGCGGCGCCATCGAGCGCGCGCTGCAGTACATGGCGCTGGAGCCCAACAAGGCGATCAACGACATCCGCATCGACAAGGTCTTCATCGGCAGCTGCACCAACAGCCGCATCGAGGACATGCGCGAGGCCGCGGCCGTGGTCAAGCGCCTGGGCGGCCGCGTGGCCAGCAACGTCAAGCTGGCGCTGGTGGTGCCGGGCTCCGGCCTGGTGAAGGCGCAGGCGGAGGCCGAAGGCCTGGACCAGATCTTCAAGGCCGCGGGCTTCGAATGGCGCGAGCCGGGCTGCTCGATGTGCCTGGCGATGAACGCGGACCGTCTCGAGCCGGGCGAGCGCTGCGCCTCGACCAGCAACCGCAACTTCGAAGGTCGTCAGGGCGCCGGCGGCCGCACCCACCTCGTCAGCCCCGCGATGGCCGCGGCCGCCGCGATGGAAGGTCACTTCGTCGACGTGCGACGCTTGGCCTGAGCGCCCGGACGCAGGAGCAACACATGGACAAGTTCACCGTGCACAAGGGCCTCGTGGCCCCGATGGATCGCGAGAACGTCGACACCGACGCGATCATCCCCAAGCAATTCCTGAAGTCGATCAAGCGCAGCGGCTTCGGCCCCAATCTCTTCGACGAGTGGCGCTACCTCGATCACGGCGAGCCGGGCCAGGATCCGGCCTCGCGCAAGCCCAATCCGGACTTCGTGCTGAACCAGCCGCGCTACCAGGGCGCCTCGATCCTGATCGCGCGCGGCAACTTCGGCTGCGGCTCCAGCCGTGAGCACGCGCCCTGGGCGCTGCAGCAGTACGGCTTCCGCGCGCTGATCGCGCCCAGCTTCGCCGACATCTTCTTCAACAACACCTTCAAGAACGGCGTGCTGCCGATCGTGCTCCCTGAGAGCCAGGTCGCGCGCCTGTTCGACGAGGTCTTCGCCTTCCCGGGCTATCAGCTGACCGTGGACCTGGAGCGCCAGGTCGTCGTCAAGCCCGATGGTGAGGAACTGCCCTTCGACGTCCAGCCGTTCCGCAAGTACTGCCTGCTCAATGGCTTCGACGACATCGGCCTGACGCTGCGTCACGCCGACAAGATCAAGGCCTTCGAGGCCGAACGCATCGCCACCAAGCCGTGGCTCAACAACCGAATTACTCGCTGAGGACCCCATGAAGATCGCAGTCCTGCCCGGTGATGGCATCGGCACCGAAATCGTCGCGGAGGCCGTCAAGGTCCTGAAGGTCCTGGACCTGCCGCTGGAGATGGAAAGCGCGCCCGTCGGCGGCGCCGCCTACGAGGCCGCCGGTCATCCGCTGCCCGAGGCCACGCTCAAGCTGGCGCAGGCTGCGGACGCGGTGCTGTTCGGCGCCGTCGGCGACTGGAAGTACGACAAGCTCGAGCGCGCGCTGCGCCCCGAGCAGGCGATCCTGGGCCTGCGCAAGGCGCTGGGCCTGTTCGCCAACTTCCGCCCGGCGATCTGCTATGAGCAGCTGACCCATGCGTCCAGCCTCAAGCCGGAACTCGTCGCGGGCCTGGATATCCTGATCATCCGCGAGCTCACCGGCGACATCTATTTCGGTCAGCCGCGCGGCCGCCGCACCGCCGTCGATGGCCACTTCCCCGGCAGCGAGGAAGCCTTCGACACGATGCGCTACTCGCGTCCCGAGATCGAGCGCATCGCCCACGTCGCCTTCCAGGCCGCGCGCAAGCGCAATCGCAAGGTGACCTCCGTCGACAAGGCCAACGTGCTGGAGACCTTCCAGTTCTGGAAGGATGTCGTGACCGAGGTCCACCAGCAGTACCCGGACGTCGAGCTCGAGCACATGTACGTCGACAACGCCGCGATGCAGCTGGTCAAGGCGCCCAAGAAGTTCGACGTCGTCGTCACCGGCAACATGTTCGGCGACATCCTGTCGGACGAGGCGGCCATGCTGACCGGCTCGATCGGCATGCTGCCCAGTGCCTCGTTGGACAAGAACAACAAAGGCCTGTACGAACCGAGTCATGGCAGCGCGCCAGACATAGCAGGAAAGGGGATTGCCAATCCGCTCGCTACAATCCTGTCCGCTGCCATGATGCTCAAGTTCTCCCTCAACCAGCCCGAAGCCGCCGCTCGCATCGAGTCGGCGGTTCAGTCCGTGCTGGCCCAGGGTCTGCGTACCGCGGACATCTGGAGCGAGGGCACCCAGAAGGTGAGCACGCGCGAGATGGGTGATGCCGTCGTCGCCGCCATTGCGTCCAGCAAGGGCACGACCGCCATTACCACGACCAAAACCATCAAGAGCTAGTCCGCTCCGGTTCGTCTCGCCCCCACTCACAAACCCGGCGAAGCGAGCCGGGCAGGCTCCCCAGGGTTTGTGACGGTGTTTGGGCGACATGCCCGGCCAGCAGTGCCGGGCCTCTTCAAGGAACGCAAATGACGACTTTGGTTGGACTGGTGGGTTGGCGCGGCATGGTCGGGTCCGTGCTGATGGACCGCATGGCGCAGGAGCGCGATTTCGACCTGATCGAGCCGCTGTTCTTCAGCACCTCGAACGCCGGCGGCACCGCCCCGTCGTTCGCGAAGAACGAGACCGCGCTGCAGAGCGCCTTCGACATCGAGCAGCTCAAGCGCTGCGAGATCATCATCACCTGCCAGGGTGGCGACTACACGAACGAGGTCTACCCCAAGCTGCGCGCCGCGGGCTGGAACGGCCACTGGATCGATGCCGCGTCCTCGCTGCGCATGGCCGACAACGCCGTGATCGTGCTGGACCCGGTCAACATGCCGGTGATCAAGAGCGCGCTGGCCAAGGGCGGCAAGGACTGGATCGGCGGCAACTGCACCGTCAGCTGCATGCTGATGGGCGTGGGCGCGCTGTACAAGGCGGGCCTGGTCGAGTGGATGTCCACGCAGACCTACCAGGCGGCCTCGGGCGGCGGCGCGCAGCACATGCGCGAGCTGCTGACCCAGTACGGCACGCTCAACGCCGCCGTGCGTCCGCTGCTGGACGACCCCAAGAGCGCCATCCTCGAGATCGACCGCCAGGTCATCGCCAAGCAGCGTTCGCTGTCGGCCGAGGAAACCGCCAATTTCGGCGTGCCGCTGGGCGGCTCGCTGATCCCGTGGATCGACAAGGACCTGGGCAACGGCACCTCCAAGGAAGAGTGGAAGGGCATGGCCGAGACCAACAAGATCCTCGGCCAGGGCGAAGGCTTCGGCTCGCCGGCCGTGCCGGTCGACGGCTTCTGCGTGCGCGTGGGCGCGATGCGCTGCCACTCGCAGGCGCTGACCTTCAAGCTGAAGAAGGATGTGCCGCTGGCCGACATCGAGGCCATGATCGCCGCCGACAACGAGTGGGTGAAGGTCGTCCCCAACACCCGCGAGGCCACGATCAAGGACCTGACGCCCGTGGCCGTGACCGGCACGATGACCATCCCGGTGGGCCGCCTGCGCAAGCTGGCGATGGGCCCGGACTACCTCGGCGCGTTCACGATCGGTGACCAGTTGCTGTGGGGCGCGGCGGAGCCGCTGCGCCGGATGCTGAGGATCCTGCTGGATCGCTGAGCCAGGGGTCGGGAAGCGGTGGCGTGCCACCGCTTTTTTTCGCTCCGATGAGGGAAAGCGAGCACGGCGCTCGCGTTGCCTTCTAGCGACAAGGCCGTAACCACCTGTGAATCGAGGCTGGCTCATGGATGTTATTCATGAGCTACCTCAGCAACGATGCGTATATGCTTGCCACCGTTGTGATTTTCTACCGCGGGATGGGCAGGGAGCCTGCGCGGCGCATGAGTCGCACAACAACAATACGTCATGACGAGCGGTCCTCCGGGTGGGCCGCTTTGTTGCTTTGGGGGACGCCTTGAAAAAACATGCGAGCGCATATGCGCGTTTTGCGCTGAGCCAGGTGGCCGCGGTCACCGCGTTGGGACTGGCGGCGGGCTCCGCCTGGGGTCTGGGACTGGGGAAACTGACGGTCCAGTCGGCGCTCGGCGAAACGCTGCGCGCCGAGATCGACGTCAGCAGCCTGAGCCCTGAAGAGGCGAGTTCGCTGAAGCTGCGCGTCGCGCCGCCGGAGTCCTATCGCGCCTCGGGCCTGGACTACAACGCGGTGCTGGCCAACACGCAGGTGCAGTTGGCCCGCCGCTCCGACGGACGCCCCTACCTGCGCCTGTCCAGCGACCGCGCGGTGCAGGAGCCCTTCGTCGACGTCATCCTCGAGCTGAACTGGTCCAGCGGCCGCCTGACCCGCGAGTTCACGCTGCTGTTCGATCCGCCGAGCAACAACGTCGCGCGTCCCGCCGAACCGACCACCTCGCCGGTGATCTCGGCCCCGGCGCCGTCGCCGGCGACCGCGCGCACGCAGGCGCCGGTGTCTTCCGCGCCGGCCACCCCGGTCAACCAGCCGCCCGCGCCGGCCGTGACCGCGCGCACGCCGCGTCCGGCACCGGCCCCGTCCGCAGCCCCGGCCGCTCCGGCGCCGGCCACGGACGCATCCGAATACACCGTCAAGCCGGGCGACACGCTGTCGCGCATCGCCTCGCGCACCCAGCCCGCGGGCGTGTCGCTGGACCAGATGCTGGTCGGCCTGTACCGCAGCAACCCCGACGCCTTCATCGGCCAGAACATGAACCGGCTGAAGTCCGGCGCGGTGCTGTCGGTGCCGGGCAGCGAGTCGGTCCAGTCGATCACGCCGCAGGAGGCACGCCGCGTCATCCAGGCGCAGAGCAGTGACTTCGGCGGTTACCGCCAGCGCCTGGCCGAAGCCGCGCCGACGCTCAAGCCCGACGAGAACGCCCGCCAGGCCAAGGGCTCGGTGCAGGCGGCCGTCGAGGACCGCAAGCCGGCGACCTCCGCCACGCCCGACAAGCTGACCTTGAGCAAGCCCAACGTCGCCACCGGCGGCGAGGCCAAGGTGTCCAAGGACACCGAGAAGAAGGACTCGGCGGCGCGCGTCGCCGAACTGACGCGCAACGTCGAGGAGCTGAAGAAGCTCTCCGCCGCCGCGAAGCCGTCCGCGCCGACGGCGACCGCCGCCGCACCGGCCCCCGCGCCCGCTCCGGCGCCTGCTCCCGCGCCAGCACCCGCCCCGGTGGTGACGCCGCCGGTGAGCGTGGCCGCGAACGTGCCGCCCGCTTCGGAAGCGCCTGCCGCCGCGTCCGCGCCGGCCTCGGCCGCCGTGGCCGAAGCGCCGGCCTCGCGTCCGGTCGCCGCGTCGGCGCCGCGCGCCGTGCCCGCGCCGCACGCGGAACCGGAGGAGCCCAGCTTCCTGGACTCGCTCGGCGACTACCTGCCCGCGCTGGTCGCGGCACTGGCGGTGATCGCCGGCGGCATCGGCTACAACCGCTGGCGCGCCCGCCGCGACGCGGCTTCCCGCTCGGAGACCGCCTTCGCCGAGAGCCGGCTGGCGCCGGATTCTTTTTTCGGCCATAGCGGCGGCCAGCGCGTCGACACCCGTGACGCGTCGACCACCGGCCAGTCGTCGATGAGCTACTCGCTGAGCCAGCTTGACGCGATCGGCGACGTGGACCCGGTCGCCGAGGCCGATGTCTACCTGGCCTACGGCCGCGACCTGCAGGCCGAGGAAATCCTGAAGGAAGCGCTGCGCGCCAATCCCGAACGCCTGGCCATCCGCCTGAAGCTGCTCGAGGTCTACGGCAAGCGCCGCGACATCAAGGGCTTCGAGCAACTGGCCGTGCAGCTCTACGCCGAGACCAAGGGGCAGGGCGAGGACTGGACCAAGGTGCAGGAACTCGGCCGCCAGGTCGATCCGGAGAATCCGCTGTACCAGCCCGGCGGCGCGCCGACGATGTTCGAGAGCGACGATGAGCGCCCCGAGCCGATGAACGCCAGCACGCTGCCCGCCGCGGGCCTCGCGCACCCGGGCAGCGGCGCGATCGCCCGCGCCGCAGCGGCCGCCGCGGCCGCCGCGCCGCGCGACAGCGGTCCGTCCAGCCTGATGGATCTGGACCTCGACCTGGACCTGGCGTCGCCGCCCGCACCGGCACCGGCCATGGCCGCCACGCAGGCGCTGCCGTCGTCCGCCAGCCAGGCGCCGATGAACATGGATCTGGACCTGAGCACGCCGCCGGCGGCGCCGGCCCCGTCCAATGCCCGCGAGCTGGAGTTCGACCTCGGTGACCTGGACGACCTGGGCGGCGCGCCGGCCCCGGCGCCCGCGCAGGATCCGTCGTCGCTGGACTTCGACCTGTCGAGCATCGACCTGGACCTGCCGTCCGACGCGCCGGCAAGCCCTGGCAAGGCGGGCCAGTCGTTCGAGACCCAGGACATCGCCTCGATCGACCTGCCGGCCCTGGACGCGCTGCCGGACACCCGGTCGACCCCGGACACGATGAGCCTGGATGACCTGGGCGTCGACCTGGACAGCATCGACCCGAACGACGACGAGGCGCTGCAGCGTCAGCTGGAGCTGGCCGAGGAGTTCCGCCAGATCGGCGATACCGAAGGCGCGCGCGACGTGCTGCAGGAGCTGGTCGGCAAGGCCTCCGGTCCGGTGCGCGATCGCGCTCAGCAGATGCTGGACCAGCTTCGCTAAACTGCGGCCGGTTCACGACAAGGCGCTCGGCCTGGCCGGGCGCCTTTTCTTTTTGGCGGCTTCCTTTCGAGTTCGGAGACCTGCATGCGCGTGGCGCTGGGCGTGAGTTATCGCGGCGAAGCCTACAAGGGCTGGCAGAGTCAGCCCGGCGGCGGCACGGTGCAGGACGCGCTGGAAGCGGCGCTGGCGCAGTTCGTCGCGCAACCGATCCGCACCATCTGCGCCGGCCGCACCGACACCGGCGTCCATGGGCTCAACCAGGTGGTCCACTTCGACTCGCCGGTGGCGCGCGAAGCCTTCTCCTGGGTGCGTGGCGTCAACCGCTACCTGCCGCGCGACATCGCGATCCAGTGGGCCGCCTTTCCCGGCGAGGACTTCCATGCGCGCAACTGGGCGCGCGGCCGCCGCTACTGGTTCCTGCTGCTGGAGTCCAACGTGCGCCCGTCCATCCAGGCCGGCGGGGTGGGGTGGACCTTCCGCCCGCTGGATGGCGAGGCGATGCGCGACGCGGCCTCGCGCCTGGTCGGCGAGCATGACTTCAGCTCCTTCCGCTCGTCGGAGTGCCAGGCCGCCTCGCCGGTGAAGATCCTGCACGGCATCCGCATCGAGAAGCGCGGCGCCTACTGGCGCTTCGAGTTCGACGGCATCGCCTTCCTGCATCACATGATCCGCAACATCATGGGCTGCCTGGTCGCGGTCGGTGCCGGACAGAAACCGCCCGCGTGGATGGACGAGGTGCTGGCGGCGCGCTCGCGCGACGCGGCGGCGCCGACCTTCCCGCCGGACGGGCTGTACTTCGTCGGCCCGACCTACGACGACCACCTGAACCTGCCGCGGCACACCGCCGCGATGGACTGGTTGCCGTGAGCGGAGTCCTCGCCGTCCGAGAACCTGCCTAGACTGGCGCCCCATGAGCCGAACCCGAATCAAGATCTGCGGCCTGACCCGCGAAGCCGATGTCGATGCCGCCGTCGAGGCCGGCGCCGACGCGATCGGTCTGGTGTTCTACGAGAAGAGCCCGCGCGCCGTGAGCGTCGCGCGCGCCGCCGAGCTGGCGCGGCGCCTGCCGCCGTTCGTGACGCCGGTGGGCCTGTTCGTCAACGCCGCGCCGGCGGCGATCGAGGCGGCGCTGGCCGCGATCCCGACGCTGACGCTGCAGTTCCACGGCGACGAGTCGCCCGAGGACTGCGACCGCTGGTCGCGCCCCTATCTGCGCGCGGCGCGCATGGCGCCGGGCTTCGATTTGCTAGACTTCGCGACTCGTTTCTCCCGCGCCCAGGCCGTGCTGGTCGACGCCTTCGTCGACGGCTACGGTGGAGGCGGAAAGGTCTTCGATTGGTCACTGCTGCCTCCAAGCGTTCCCTCTCCGGTCGTTTTGTCTGGTGGGTTGAGTGCAGCCAACGTGATCGATGGCGTGCGGCAGGTCCGGCCCTGGGCCGTTGACGTCAGCTCCGGCGTGGAGGCCGCCAAGGGCCTCAAGGACGCCGTGAAGATCCGCCAGTTCTGCGATGCCGTGCGCGAGGCCGACCGCCTGAAGTCGGCCTGATTCCGCTTCGAAGCGCGCGGGCATCCTCATAGAGGACCCCTCATGTCCAAGACCATCCCCGATTCGATCCCGTTCGTCACGGGACCGCTGGCCGGCTATGCGCAGCCTGACGCGCAAGGCCGCTTCGGCCCCGTGCCGACCGCCAACGCCCATGGCTACTACGGTGGCCGCTTCGTCGCCGAGACGCTGATCCATGCGCTCGACGAGCTGAATGAGGCCTACGCCCGCTACAGCCAGGATCCGGAGTTCATCCGCGAGTTCCAGTACGAGCTGGCCCATTTCGTCGGCCGTCCGAGCCCGATCTATCACGCCCGGCGCCTGAGCAGCGAGCTGGGCGGCGCGCAGATCTTCCTCAAGCGGGAGGACCTGAACCACACCGGCGCGCACAAGGTCAACAACACCATCGGCCAGGCGCTGCTGGCGCGCCGCATGGGCAAGAAGCGCGTCATCGCCGAGACCGGCGCCGGCCAGCACGGCGTGGCCACCGCCACCATCTGCGCCCGCTATGGCATGGAGTGCGTCGTCTACATGGGCTCGGAGGACGTGAAGCGCCAGTCGCCCAACGTCTACCGGATGAACCTGCTTGGAGCGAAGGTCGTCCCGGTGGAGTCCGGCTCCAAGACGCTCAAGGACGCGCTCAACGAGGCGATGCGCGACTGGGTCACCCACATCGAGTCGACCTTCTACATCATCGGCACCGTGGCCGGCCCGCATCCGTATCCGATGATGGTCCGAGACTTCCAGCGCATCATCGGCGACGAATGCCTGGTCCAGATGCCGCAGATGATCGGCAAGCAACCCGATGCGGTCATCGCCTGCGTCGGCGGCGGCAGCAACGCGATCGGCATCTTCTATCCCTACATCCCGCATCAGGACGTGCGACTGATCGGCGTCGAGGCAGCGGGGCAGGGCGTCGACACGCCCAAGCACGCGGCCACGCTGAGCGCCGGTTCGCCGGGCGTGCTGCACGGCAACCGCACCTACCTGCTGCAGGACGAGGCCGGCCAGATCATCGAGACCCACTCGATCTCCGCCGGCCTGGACTATCCGGGCGTCGGGCCCGAGCACGCCTACCTGAAGGACATCGGCCGCGCCGAGTACGTCGGCGCCACCGATGCCGAGGCGCTCGCCGCCTTCCATCGGCTGTGCCGCACCGAGGGCATCATCCCGGCGCTGGAATCGAGCCACGCGCTCGCGCATGCGATCAAGCTCGCGCCGACGATGCGCCCCGACCAGCACCTGCTGGTGAACCTGTCCGGCCGCGGCGACAAGGACATCGGCACCGTCGCCGACCTGTCGGGCGCCGAGTATTTCGACCGGCCCTCGATGGCCGGCCACGCCGTGAAGGGAGGTGCCCAATGAGCCGCATCCAGGCCACGTTCGAGCGGCTGGCCGCCGCGGGCCGCAAGGCGCTGATTCCCTACGTCACCGCCGGCGATCCGTATGCCGACGTGACGGTCGAGCTGATGCTGGCGATGGCCCAGGCCGGCGCCGACGTCATCGAGCTGGGGGTGCCGTTCTCCGATCCGATGGCCGACGGCCCGGTGATCCAGAAGGCCAGCGAACGCGCGCTGGCCAAGGGCATCACGCTGGCACGCGTGCTGGAGATGGTGCGCGAGTTCCGTCGCCAGGACGACGCGACGCCGGTCGTGCTGATGGGCTACGCCAATCCGGTGGAGCGCTTCGGCCTGGAGCGCTTCGTCACCGAGGCCAAGGCGGCCGGCGTCGATGGCGTGCTGGTGGTCGACTATCCGCCCGAGGAGTGCGAGGCCTTCGCCACCGCGCTCAAGGCCAAGGGACTGGATCCGATCTTCCTGCTGGCGCCGACTTCCACCGACGAGCGCGTCGAGCGTCTGGGCCGGCTGGCCAGCGGCTACGTCTACTACGTCTCGCTCAAGGGGGTGACCGGCGCCGGCCACCTGGACACCGGCGCCGTCGCCGACGCGATGCCGCGCCTGCGCCGGCATGTGAAGGTGCCGCTGGGCGTGGGTTTCGGCATCCGTGACGGGGCGACGGCCGCCGCCGTGGCCCGGCATGCGGACGCGGTGGTGATCGGTTCGGCCCTGGTTCAGCTGATCGAGGTGCAATCCAGGGATAATGTCGCGATCCAGGCTGCGGCCTTCATCCGAGACATCCGCGCCGCGCTGGACGCCTGAGCGGGGCAATCTGCCCCGCTTTCGCGTTTCGCGACAGACATAGGAGCCCGCCATGAGTTGGCTTGAGAAACTTCTTCCGCCCAAGATCCAGCAGACCGACCCCGACCAGCGCCGCACGGTGCCGGAAGGCTTGTGGATCAAGTGCCCGTCCTGCGAGACGGTGCTCTACAAGACCGACCTCGAGCAGAACGTCAACGTCTGCCCGAAGTGCGGCCACCACCACCGCATCGGCGCCCGCGCCCGCCTGGACGCGTTCCTGGACGGGGAAGGGCGCTACGAGGTCGGCCAGGAGGTGCTGCCGGTCGACGCGCTGAAGTTCAAGGACAGCAAGAAGTATCCCGACCGCCTCAAGGAAGCGCTGGAGAACACCGGCGAGACCGACGCGCTGGTCGTCATGGGCGGCGCGGTGATGAGCATCCCCGTGGTCGTCGCCTGCTTCGAGTTCGACTTCATGGGCGGCTCGATGGGCTCCGTGGTCGGCGAGCGCTTCGCGCGCGGCGTCGAGACCGCGCTGGAGCAGAAGACCCCCTTCATCTGCTTCACCGCCACCGGCGGCGCACGGATGCAGGAAGGCCTGCTCTCGCTGATGCAGATGGCCAAGACCAACGCCGCGCTGACGCGCCTGGCCAAGGCCAAGCTCCCCTACATCAGCGTGCTGACCGATCCGACCATGGGCGGCGTCTCGGCGAGTTTTGCGTTCGTGGGTGACATCGTCATCGCCGAGCCCAAGGCGCTGATCGGCTTCGCGGGCCCGCGCGTGATCGAGAACACCGTGCGCGAGAAGCTGCCCGCCGGCTTCCAGCGCGCCGAGTTCCTGATGGAGAAGGGCGCGATCGACATGATCGTGGACCGCCGCAAGCTGCGCGAGGTCGTGGCCCGCAACCTGGCCATCCTGCAGCGCCAGAGCGCCGACGCGGTCGCCTGACGCAACCAGGCGGTCCCGGTACTCAGCACGGCCAGACCGGACCCGGTCTGGCCGTCTTCATTTGAGCCTTGGACATTCCGATGACTTCTTCCCTGAACGACCTCTCGATCCCGCAACTGACCCCGGGCGGCGATGCCCAGCAGGTGCTGGAGGCCTGGCTGTCGCGCTGCGAACGGCTGCACCCCAAGGAGATCGACATGACCCTGGCCCGGGTCGCCGAGGTGCGCGACCGGCTGGGCCTGCGCTTTAGCGCCGACACGCCGGTGGTGATGGTGGCCGGCACCAACGGCAAGGGCTCGACCTGCGCGATGCTGGAGAGCATCGCGCTGCAGGCCGGCTACCGCGTCGGCCTCTACATCAAGCCGCACCTGGTGCACTTCCAGGAGCGCTGCCGCGTCGGCGGCGCGCCGGTGGACGCGGCCTCGCTGCTGCCGCACTTCGAGGCGGTCGAGCAGGCCCGCGGCGAGCTGACGCTGACCTACTTCGAATTCACCACGCTGGCGATCCTGCACCGCCTGGCCTCGGAGCCGCTGGACCTGGTGATCCTGGAGGTCGGCCTGGGCGGCCGGCTGGACGCGGTCAACGTGATCGACGCCGATTGCAGCGTCATCACCAGCATCGACCTGGACCACACCGAGTACCTCGGCCCGGACCGCGAGTCGGTCGGGCGCGAGAAGGCGCACATCATGCGGCCGGGCAAGCCGGCGATCGTCTCCGACCCGATGCCGCCGGCCTCGGTCGCGGCGCATGCCGAGGCCGTCGGCGCGGACCTGCGCCAGCTCGGACGCGATTTCAGCTACTCGGGCGACCGCCAGCAGTGGCAGTGGGCCGGCCGCGCGCGGCGCTACAGCGGCATGTCCTATCCGGCGCTGCGCGGCGTCAACCAGTTGCTGAACGCCTCGGGCGTGCTGGCGGTGTTCGAGGCGCTGTACGAGCGCCTGCCGATCTCCGCCCAGGCCGTGCGGGCCGGCCTCGCGCTGGTGGAGCTGCCGGGGCGCTTCCAGGTGATTCCGGGCTCCCCGATGCTGGTGCTGGACGTGGCGCACAACCCGCACGCGGTGGCGGCGCTGGCGCAGAACCTGGACCAGATGGGCTTCTATCCGCGAACGCGCGCGGTGTTCGGCGCGATGGCCGACAAGGACCTGGCCAACATCCTGGCCCGGATCTCGCCGCTGATCGATCACTGGCACTTCTGCGACCTGCCGATCGCCCGTGCGGCGAGCGCCCAGGCGCTCCAGCAGCGCTTCGACGAGGCCCGCGCCGCCGGCGCGCTGCAGACGCCGAAGGAAGTGGGCAGTTCTCTGCATCCGGACCCCGCGTCGGCGCTGGCCGCCGCGGCGGCCGAGGCGGACCCCGCTGATAGAATTTTGGTCTTTGGTTCGTTCTTCACCGTGGGCGGCATCCTCAAGCACGGCATCCCGAGATTGGGCGGCGGCGTCCAGCCGGAAGCTGGGCCCTGAGAGACCGCCCATGCCGCGCCAACCGCGCGTTGAACGCTTCGCAACGCTGCATTCGAATCTGTCGCGATTGAAGTCGGCGGCCCTGTCCGCAGATGCGCCAGGACCGCTTTCCGCTCCGGGGCGGCGCGGCACCAACCAGGTCTTCCGAGTACATGGGATTTCTTTCCTTCCTGAAGCGCGGCGAAGCGAATGAGGCCGGCGATCGCGGTGCCGAGCGGGGGCGCTCCGGCGACGGCGGCCGTGGCCGTGCCCGCGGTGGCGCCGAGGCGGTGGACGACGTCCAGCAACTGCGCCTGCGGGCCCGGCGGCGCCTGATCGGCGCGGCGGTGCTGGTGGGGGTGGCGGTGATCGTGTTCCCGCTGCTGTTCGAGACCCAGCCCCGTCCCATCCCGGTGGACCTGCCGATCGACATCCCGCGCAAGGACGGCGCCGCGCCGCTGAACATCCCGGCGCCGACCGCCCAGACCTCGCGTCCCCCGGCCGCCGATGGCGATGCCGGTCGCGGCATCATCACCGAGTCCGCCGAGCAGGCCGCCGCCGACCGCGCGGTGCCGCCGCCCCAGACCGCGACGCCGGAGCAGCAGGTCGCCCAGGCGATGCCGCCGACGCGCATGGCGACGCAGCCCGACGAGCGCGCCACGATGGCCGAACCGGCGCGCCCGGCGCGCGTCGAGCCCAAGCCGGAGTCCAGACCGGACACCCGGGCCGAGTCCAAGCCTGAAAGCAGCAAGCCCGAAAGCAGCAAGCCGGAGCGCAAGCCCGAGCCGAAACCCGAAGCCAAGCCGGAGCGCAAAGCGGAAGCCAAGCCAGAATCGAAGCCCGACACCCGGTCGGCCGACGCCGCCCGCGCTCAGGCCTTGCTGGAAGGCCGGTCCGCGGCGGACCGCAAGCCCGATGCCGCCGCCGGTGGCGCTCGCTTCATCGTCCAGGTCGGTGCCTACGCCGACGGCAAGGCCGCGCAGGACGTGCGCGCCAAGGTCGAGCGGCTCGGGCTGAAGACCTACACGCAGGCGGTCGAGACTGCCGACGGCAAGCGCATCCGGGTGCGGGTGGGGCCGTTCAATTCGCGGGACGAGGCGGACAAGGTCGCGGCGAAGGTGCGCGGCGGTGGTCTCTCCTCGGCCGTGCTGACGCTCTGACGGGCCGGCACGGAGACCAGGACGATGCCCGGCCATGAACGCTTCGCGCCCCGATCGCCAGTTGTCCGTCGCGGAGTACCGCGATGAACTGGGTCGACATCGCGCTGCTGAGCCTGCTGGCGATCTCGGTGCTGCTGGGCGCCTGGCGCGGCCTGGTGTTCGAGCTGATGACGATCGCGGGCTGGGGTGTGGCCTACCTGGCCTCGCCCTTCGTCGCCCCGTTCATCGAGCGCTTCATCCCGCCGGAGAAGGTCGGCCCGGCGCTGATCCATGCGCTGGGACTGGTGCTGGGCTTCATCCTCGTCCTGCTGGTGTGGGGCCTGGGCGCGAAGCTGGTCCGGGCGCTGATCCACGCGACGCCGCTGGGCGTGATCGACCGGCTCGGCGGCGCGGCCTTCGGCGTGCTGCGCGCGGTGCTGCTGGCGCTGCTGGCCACCGTCATCGTCGGCATGACACCGGCGGTGCGCTCGCAGGCCTGGACCGAATCGCAGGCCGCGCCTTGGCTGCAGGCGGCGCTGACGCAGCTGCGGCCGCTGTTGCCGGCGGCGCTGCACGACTACATTCCGGCCTGAGCGTCACGAGCGCCCGGGTCTTCGCTTTCCTCCCGTTTCCAGAGCATTGAAGGACCTCCCATGTGCGGCATCGTCGGTGTGATTTCCAAGGCGCCGGTCAACCAGCTGATCTATGACGCGCTGCTGCTGCTGCAGCACCGCGGCCAGGACGCGGCCGGCATCGTCACGATGCAGGGCCACAAGTGCTTCATGCACAAGGCGCGCGGCATGGTGCGCGATGTCTTCCGCACTCGCAACATGCGCGCGCTGCCCGGCAACGTGGGCCTGGGCCAGGTCCGCTACCCGACCGCCGGCAATGCCTACTCCGAGGAAGAGGCCCAGCCGTTCTACGTCAACGCCCCCTACGGCATCGTGCTGGTCCACAACGGCAACCTGACCAACGCGCATGCGCTGAAGGACGAGCTGTTCGAGGTCGATCGCCGCCACATCAACACCGAGAGCGACACCGAGGTGCTGATCAACGTGCTGGCGCATGAGCTGGAGATGGCCGGCCGCGACCTGCCGCTGACGCCGGCACAGATCTTCAAGGCCGTGGGCACGGTGCACAAGCGCATCAAGGGCTCCTACGGCGTGATCGCGCTGATCGCCGGTCATGGCCTGCTCGCCTTCCGCGATCCCTACGGCATCCGGCCGTTGTGCTTCGGCCAGTCGGGCGACGGCGAGGTGATGGTGGCCAGCGAGAGCGTCGCGCTCGAGGGCACCGGTCACACGCTGACGCGCGACCTTGCGCCCGGCGAGGCCCTGTTCATCGACACCAGCGGCACCATTCACACGCAGCAGTGCGCCGAGCACCCGACGCTGAACCCCTGCATGTTCGAGTTCGTCTACCTGGCGCGCCCGGACTCGGTGATGGACGGCATCTCGGTCTACCAGGCGCGCCTGAACATGGGCGAGACGCTGGCCCAGCGCCTGATCTCGACGATCCCGCCCAGCGAGATCGACGTCGTCATCCCGATCCCGGAATCGAGCCGCCCGTCGGCGATGCAGCTCGCGCACCGCATCGGCAAGCCGTACCGCGAGGGCTTCGTCAAGAACCGCTACGTCGGCCGGACCTTCATCATGCCGGGCCAGTCCACGCGCAAGAAGTCGGTGCGCCAGAAGCTCAACGCGATCGGCCTGGAGTTCAACGGCCGCAACGTGCTGCTGGTCGACGATTCCATCGTGCGCGGCACCACCTCCAAGGAGATCGTCCAGATGGCCCGCGAGGCCGGCGCCAACAAGGTCTACCTGGCCTCGGCCGCGCCACCGGTGCGCTTCCCCAACGTCTACGGCATCGACATGCCGACCAAGGAGGAGCTGATCGCCCATGGCCGCTCGATCGAGGAGATCCGCCAGTTCATCGGCGCCGATGCGCTGATCTACCAGGACGTCGACGCGATGAAACGCGTCGTCGCCCAACTGCGTCCGGGTCTGAACGGCTTCGAGGCCTCCTGCTTTGACGGCCAGTACATCACCGGCGACGTGTCGGCCGAGGACTTCGCGACGCTGCAGGCGCAGCGCAAGTCGCAGCCCGAGGAGGAGGACCTGCCGGCGCGCAGCCGCCTCGCGCTGCAGAGCGGCGGAGACCAATGATGGCCAACGAAAAGCAAGGGGGCATCCCGCGCGTGGACCTGCCGGCCGACGCGCGCCTGGACACGCTCGCGGTCCGCGAGGGCCTGCCGCCGTCGCCCTGGGGCGAGAACTCCGAGGCGCTGTACCTGACCAGCTCCTTCGTGCATCCGGACGCGGCCACCGCCGCGCGCCGCTTCGCCAACGAGGAGGAGGCCTTCGTCTACAGCCGCTTCTCCAACCCGACGGTGATGATGATGGAGCGCCGGCTCGCGGCGCTGGAGGGCACCGAGGCCTGCATCGCGACGTCCTCGGGCATGTCCGCGATCATGCTGCTCGTGATGGGCCTGCTGAAGGCCGGCGATCACGTCGTGTGCTCGCGCTCGGTCTTCGGCTCGACGATCAAGCTGCTGCAGGGCGAGTTCGGCAAGTTCGGCGTCCAGACGACCTTCGTCTCCCAGACCGACCTGGCGGAATGGAAGAACGCGCTGCAGCCCAATACCAGGCTGCTGTTCGCCGAGACCCCGACCAATCCGCTGACCGAGGTCTGCGATGTCGCCGCGCTGGCGGACATCGCGCACGGCCACGGTGCGCTGCTCGCGGTCGACAACTGCTTCGCATCCCCCGCGCTGCAGCAGCCGGCGAAGATGGGCGCGGACTTCATCATCCACTCCGGCACCAAGTACCTCGATGGCCAGGGCCGCGTGATCGCCGGCGCGATCTGCGCGTCGTCGAAACATGTGGACGAGGTGTTCACGCCGGTGATGCGTTCGGTGGGCATGTCGCTGTCGCCGTTCAACGCCTGGGTCGTGCTCAAGGGCATGGAGACGCTGTCGGTGCGCATGAAGGCGCAGACCGCCAGCGCCGCGCGGCTGGCCGAATGGCTGGAGGCCCATCCCGGCGTCGAGCGCGTCTATTACCCGGGCCTGAAGTCGCACCCGCAGCATGAGCTCGCGATGCGCCAGCAAGGCGGGCAGGGCGGGGCGGTGGTGTCCTTCATCGTCAAGGGCGGCGCCCGGGCGGCCGAGGACGGTGGTCGCGCCGCCGCCTTCCACGTGATCGACCAGACACGCATCTGCTCCATCACCGCCAACCTGGGCGACACCAAGACCACCATCACCCATCCGGCCAGCACCTCGCACGGCCGGCTCACCGAGCCGCAACGCCAGGCGGCCGGCATCACGCAGGGGCTGATCCGCGTCGCGGTGGGCCTCGAAGACATCGAAGACATCAAGGCCGACCTGGCCCGTGGTTTGAACTCGCTATGACCTCTCCCATCCGCACCCGCATCGCGCCGTCGCCGACGGGCTTCCTGCACCTGGGCACGGCCCGCACCGCGCTCTTCTCGTGGGCCTATGCGCGTCACCATGGCGGCGAATTCGTGCTGCGCATCGAGGACACCGATGTCGCGCGGTCGACGCAGGATTCGGTCGACCAGATCCTGGCGTCGATGAAGTGGCTGGGGCTCGACTACGACGAGGGCCCGGTCTACCAGATGCAGCGCCTGGAGCGCTACCACGCGGTGATCGAGCAGATGATCGCCGCGGGCACCGCCTATCGCTGTTACTGCTCGCCCGAAGAGCTGGCCGCGATGAAGGCCGGCCAGGAAGCGCGCGGCGAGAAGCGCCGCTACGACGGCACCTGGCGCCCGGAGCCAGGCAAGACGCTGCCGGTGATCCCGGCCGGCGTGTCGCCGGTGGTCCGATTCAAGAATCCGATCGACGGCGATGTCAGCTGGGACGACCTGGTCAAGGGCACCATCACGATCAACAACCGCGAGATCGACGACCTGATCCTGTTGCGTCCGGACGGCGTGCCGACCTACAACTTCGCGGTGGTGGTCGACGATTGGGACATGAAGATCACCCATGTCTTCCGCGGCGACGAGCACATCAACAACACGCCCTGGCAGATCAACCTGTTCAATGCGCTGGGCGCACCTTTGCCGGCCTTCGGGCACATCCCGGTGATCCTGGGCGACGACGGGCTGAAGCTGTCCAAGCGCCGCGGCGCAGTCAGCGTGACCGCCTACGAGGACAACGGTTATCTGCCCGAGGCGATGCTGAACTACCTGTCGCGCCTGGGCTGGAGCCACGGCGACGACGAGCTGTTCTCGCGCGAGCAGCTGGTGTCGTGGTTCGACGGCAGCCACATTTCCAAGAGCCCCGCGCAGTGGGACCCGGCCAAGCTGGAATGGGTCAATGCGCATTACATCAAGCTGGCCGATGACGCCCGTCTGGCGGAACTGGTGAGCGCTCAACTGGCCAAGCGCGGCCTGAGCGCGCCGCAGCGGCTGGAGGCGATGTGCGGCCTGTTCAAGGACCGTTGCAGCACGACGGTCGCGTTGGCCGACTGGCTGGCGATGTATGTGTCGCCGGTGACGCCCAGCGAGGCCGACCGCGCGCAGCACCTGACCGATGCGGTCAAGCCGGCGGTGCTCGCGTTCGCCGACAAGCTCGAGGCGCTGGCCAGTTGGGACAAGGCTTCCATCAGCGCCGCCATCAAGGAAACGATCGCGGCGCACGGCCTGAAGATGCCGCAACTGGCCATCCCGGTGCGCGTGCTGGCCTGTGGCCGCGCGCAGACGCCGTCGGTCGATGCGGTGCTGGAACTCTTCGACAAAGAAATTTTGTTGAACCGCTTGCGTTCCGTTTAAAACTCGTTCTATACTCTCGTTCTCGCTTGAACAGCGCGTTGTTCGAAACGAACTTCGAAGCAGCAGACGGCGAATCAAAACGGGGAGCGCGAGCTCCCCGATGAGATTCAAAAACAGCTGAAACGAATCGGTTCGAATCCCCAAAGGGGGTATAGCTCAGCTGGGAGAGCGCTTGCATGGCATGCAAGAGGTCAGCGGTTCGATCCCGCTTACCTCCACCAAACTTCGGTTTGCGTGGCGCGCGGTTCAAGGAAGAAGGTTCAGTCCCCTTCGTCTAGAGGCCTAGGACACCACCCTTTCACGGTGATTACAGGGGTTCGAATCCCCTAGGGGACGCCAAGTTTTCGAGCTTGGTTACTGACTGAGATTGAACGTGAAAATCGAAAATTCTTCGGAACTCGATTTAAGCGTTGTCAAAATCAGGTATAGTAACGAAATCGACGCAGAGAAGCGATCAAGTCATTGATCGAATCAAAGCGAGACCAGTTTGATGCGAAGAAATCGAAAGATTCTGAGTATCTGGAGTGGTAGTTCAGTTGGTTAGAATACCGGCCTGTCACGCCGGGGGTCGCGGGTTCGAGCCCCGTCCACTCCGCCAACACAGTTGAGGCTCGGGCAGCGTACCGATTCGATGCGTCAGCATTCGGGGGTATAGCTCAGCTGGGAGAGCGCTTGCATGGCATGCAAGAGGTCAGCGGTTCGATCCCGCTTACCTCCACCAGATTCCTTGGGAGTCTGGGTTGCCGGTACGCACTGACCGAGTCACAGCAAGAAGGTTCAGTCCCCTTCGTCTAGAGGCCTAGGACACCACCCTTTCACGGTGATTACAGGGGTTCGAATCCCCTAGGGGACGCCAAGTTTGACAAGGCTTGGCTGCATCGCGGTTCTGAATGGATCCGTTGGCTTGCAGCGAAACTTGTTCGCGAATGATATCGACGCGCTCAACAGCGTCGAATCTGGAGTGGTAGTTCAGTTGGTTAGAATACCGGCCTGTCACGCCGGGGGTCGCGGGTTCGAGCCCCGTCCACTCCGCCAATATTGAAACCCTGTCGATACAAATCGGCAGGGTTTTTTCTTTACCCGTTCCGGTCTCATTCTGGTTAAGGCGGGTCACGCCCACGGAATATTCAGAGGTCCGGATACTCGCGCTTGCGCTGGGCGGTATAACTCCACCAATCTCTGGGCGAGGCACCGTTCATGAAATCGACGGCCGCCATATAGGTATCCAGAACGCAGGGATCGTGGCGCTTGCCGGTCAGTTTGCAAATCCGCTGATAGAGCGCAAATGCATCGGCGCCGATGAGATCCGCGGGCTGCCGAATCCCCATCGATTCAAAATCCCGAACCATCGCAGGACCGATGTTGGGAATTTGCCGCAGCGTGAGGCATTCAGCGGCCGAAGCCGCTTTCGTGTGCGTCTTTCGCGCAGCCATGCGGCACTCGTACCCGCTCAGTGAAACCCGCCGGAGCGGATCAATCCCACCGCCAGGCCTTCGATGGCGAACTGCTCATCCGGCGTAACCTCGATCGGGGCGAAATCGGCGTTCTCCGGGAGAAGTCGGATGCCATCCGGATGGCGTTGGAAGCGCTTCACGGTGACCTCGTCACCCAGGCGCGCGACGACGACTTGGCCGTTGCGCGCTTCGCTGGTCTTCTTCACGGCGAGCAGGTCGCCGTCCATGATGCCGATGTCCTTCATGCTCATGCCTTTCACGCGCAGCAGGAAGTCCGGCGCCTTCGAGAACATCGAGGGGTCGACGCTATAGTGCTGCTCCACATGTTCCTCGGCGAGGATGGGCGCGCCGGCAGCGACGCGGCCGACCAGCGGCAGCGTCAGCTGCGCCAGGCTGGCCAGCGGCAGGGCGAACTGGCTGTGCTCCCGGGCGCGGTTGACCTGGCGCAGCGCGGTCGACGGCAGGCGGATGCCGCGCGCGGTGCCCCCCACCAGTTCGATGACGCCTTTGCGGGCGAGCGCTTGCAGGTGTTCCTCGGCGGCGTTCGCGGACTTGAAGCCGAGTTGCTGCGCGATCTCGGCGCGCGTGGGCGGCGAGCCGGTGCTCTCGATGCTGTCGCGGACCAGATCGAAGATCTGTTGTTGGCGGGCGGTGAGTTTGGGCGGTGTATCCACGAGCACAGGCCTTTATTCCATGGAGGACTGGTTGGAATGCAAAACGGCTTCGAGGGTTCGAAAGCCGCCTGAGAATCCATCCAGCATCTGGATTTTTATACAGGAGACGACAAATTGCAAAGCGCGCCCCAGACCCTCGTGATCATCGGCACCGGCGGGACGATCGCCGGCGCCTCCGGCAGCGTCACGGACAACGTCGGCTACAAGGCGGGTTCGCTGTCGGTGGAATCGCTGGTGAAGGCAGTCCCGGCGCTGGCGGCGAAGTCGCTGGAGGCTGAACAGCTGGCGCAGCTCGACAGCAAGGACATGGATCACGCCACCTGGGCGCGGTTGGCGAAGCGGGTGCGGGAGCACCTGGACCGGCCCGAGGTCCGCGGCGTGGTGATCACGCACGGCACCGACACGCTGGAAGAGACCGCCTACCTGCTGCAGCGCGTGCTGGCGCCGGAAAAGCCGGTCGTGCTGACCGCCGCGATGCGGCCGGCGACCGCCATCCAGGCGGATGGTCCGCAGAACCTGCTGGACGCCGTCGCCGTTGCCGAGAGCGAAGGCGTGCGAGGCGTCATTGCCGTCGTGGCGGGCCAGGTCTGGTCCGGGCTCGAACTGCGCAAGACGCACAGCTACCGGCTCGACGCCTTCGAGGCAGGGCCTGACGCCGGGCCGCTGGCCGTGGTGGAGGAGGGCGTCGTGCGGCGCTTCCGCGACTGGCCGGCGGGCGAGGCGCTCGGCGCGGCGCTGTTGCCGGAGGACGCGACCCAGTGGCCCTGGGTGGAGGTGCTCGCCAGCCATGCGGGCGCCGATGCGCGGTCGCTCGAGGCCTGGCGGGCGGCCGGTCTCCAGGGGCTGGTGCTGGCGTGCACGGGCAACGGCACGGTGAATCAGGCGCTCGAGGCGCCGCTGCGCGCGCTCAAGGAGGCCGGCGTGCCGGTGTGGCGGACGACGCGGTGCGCGCAGGGACGCATCGTGGGCGCCAGCGATGAGCCCGCCGCCGCGCTGTCGCCGTGGGCGGCGCGCGTCGAGTTGATGCTCAGCCTGCTGCAACGCTGAACCGCAGCCGTCGCGACGACGCTTCGTCAGTCGCGACGGAGCGACGCGTCGACGGCTGGACCCACGAATGAAAAGCGCCGGCATGACCGGCGCTTTTCTTTGTGCTCGACCCGGTGGTGACCGGGCGCCGCGGAAGGCTTAGACGATCGTCAGCGTGACGTCGACGTTGCCGCGGGTGGCGTTCGAGTAGGGGCAGACCTCGTGGGCATCGGCCACCAGCTTTTCCAGCTGCGCGCGGTCCATGCCCGGCACCGAGATCTTCATCGCCACGGCGATGCCGAAGGCGCCCGGCTTGTTGGCGTGCGGGCCGATGCCGACTTCGCTGGTGATCGAGACTTCGGCCGGCAGGGCGACCTTGTTGCGGGCCGAGACGGCCTTCATCGCGCCGATGAAGCAGGCGGAATAGCCTGCGGCGAACAGCTGTTCCGGGTTGGTGCCGGCGCCGTCGTCGCCGCCCAGCGCCTTGGGCGTGGACAGCTGGACCTTCAGGCGGTCGTCGGACGATTGCGCGGTGCCGGAGCGGCCGCCGGTGGCGGTGGCGGTGGCGGTGTAGAGGGCTTTTTCGATGGCCATGTGGGGCTCCTTGGTGGTGAGGGGAAAGAACGCTTGGGGTCAGGGGTTGCCGTCCTCGCCGTCGCTCTCCGTGAGCGCGGCGGGATCGGCGGCGGAATCTGCGGCGAGGTGGGTCAGCAGGTTGGTGCGCAAGGCCTGCAGACGGCGTGTCAGCGATTCGAGCTCGGCCGGCCCGCAGGCGCTGGCGCAGGCCAGTTGCTCGGGAATGCCTACCGCCTGATCGCGCAGTGCGCGGCCAGCGGCGGTCAGATGGATTTCGACGCGGCGCTCGTCGCCGCGGGCGCGCTGGCGCTCGATCAGCGCGCTGGCCTCGAGCCGCTTCAGCAGCGGCGTGAGCGTGCCGGAATCCAGGCTCAGACGCTGTCCCAGCTCCGAGACGCCCAGGCCCTCCGTCTCCCACAGCACCAGCATCACCAGGTATTGCGGGTAGGTCAGGCCCAGCGGCGCCAGCAGCGGCTTGTAGAGCTTGGTCATCGCCAGCGAGGTCGAATACAGCGCGAAGCAGAGCTGAACGTCCAGCTTCAGCCAGTCGGTGCTGGCGGGCATCGAGGGCTGGCCGCCAGCGGTGCTGACGGCGGCGGCGTCCTCGGGGCTGGAAGGGTTCGTCTTCGGCATGGGATGAAATGTAGCGAGCAATTCAATTGCACGCAATTGAAATGGTCTTTGTCCGCTGTTGAGGCGAACTATCGATGCCTGGGGCGAGCGCCGCCAGCACGGAAAAAGGGGACGCGAAGGAGCCCCACCCGTCCGAAGCCGCTCATTCGGAGCCACCCGTTCGACGCCACCCGTTCGACGCCACCCGTTCGACGCCACCCGTTCGACGCCACCCGTTCGAAGGTCTCGGTGAGATCACCCTCTCCCGCGTTGCGGGAGAGGGAGGGGTGAGGGCAAAGCCCTGCGCAGATCGCTGAGCCTTGCGAGCGCTCAGCCTGCGGATTGAATGGCGTCGACTTGCTCGCTCAGCTCCAGCCAGCGCATCTCGGCTTCGTCGATCTCATCGCCGATGGCCTTCAGGCGCTTTCCCGCGTCGGCGATCTGCGCGGGCGTCTGACCGGGATTGGAGAGCTGCGCTTCCAGCGCCGCGCGTTCCTCCGCCCAGGCCTTCATCTTCGCGTCGATCTGCTCCATCTCCTTGCGCAGCGGGCGCGTCTGCTCATTGAGCTTCTGGCGGGCCTGGCCGCTGAGCTTGCGGTCCTCGCGCTTGACGGGCGCTGGCGCTGCGGCGGGTGGCGGCGCGACGGCCGGGGCCGGTGCAGCTGCAACGGGCGGTGCCTCAGCCTTGCCAGTGGCCCGTGCCTCGCGAATCGCCTGCTTGGCCTGTTCCTTCGCCAGCTTCGCGGCTTCCTTGGACTGCTCCAGCAGCCAGCGCTGGTAGTCGTCGAGGTCGCCATCGAAGGGCGCGAGCTTGCCGTCGGCCACCAGCCAGAACTCGTCGCAGACCTCGCGCAGCAGCGCACGATCGTGGCTGACCAGCATGACGGTGCCTTCGAACTCGTTGAGCGCCATCGACAGCGCCTCGCGGGTCTGCAGGTCCAGGTGGTTGGTCGGCTCGTCCAGCAGCAGCAGGTTGGGGCGCTGCCACACCAGCATCGCCAGCACCAGCCGCGCCTTCTCGCCGCCGGACAGGCTGCCGACCTCCTGGTTCACCATGTCGCCGACGAAGCGGAACTGGCCCAGGAAGTCGCGCAGTTCCTGTTCGCGCGCATTCGGGCTGACCTCCTTGGCCAGCCGGATCATGTGCATCAGCGGCCCCTCATCGGGCCGCAGCACGTCCATCTCCTGCTGCGCGAAGTAGCCGATCGACAGGCCCTTGCCCTCGGTGATCGTGCCGCCCATCGCGCGCTGCATGCGCGCCACCGTCTTCACGAAAGTCGACTTGCCCTGGCCGTTCGCGCCCAGGATGCCGAAGCGCTGGCCCGCCAGCACCGAGCGGTCGATGCCGCGCACGATGACCTTCTCGCCCTCGTCCGTGTCGTAGCCGACCGAGACCGTGTCGAACATCAGCATCGGGTTGGGCAGGTTCAGCGGCTCGCGGAACTCGAAGCTGAAGTCCGACGCGGTGAGCACGGGTGCCAGCTTCTCCATGCGCTCGAGCGCCTTGACGCGGCTCTGCGCCTGCTTGGCCTTGGAGGCCTTGGCCTTGAAGCGGTCGATGAATTTCTGCAGGTGCGCCATGCGCTCCTGCTGCTTGTCGAAGGCCTGCTGCTGCTGGAGCATGCGCTCGGCGCGCATCGACTCGAAGGCGGTGTAGTTGCCGCCGTAGCGATGCAGCTTCGCATCGTCCAGATGGAGCGTGACCTTGGTGATCGCGTCCAGGAATTCGCGGTCGTGGCTGATGATGATCAGCGTGCCTTCATAGCGCTGCAGCCAGGCTTCCAGCCAGACCAGGGCGTCCAGGTCCAGGTGGTTGGTGGGCTCGTCCAGCAGCATCAGGTCGGACGGGCACATCAGCGCGCGCGCCAGCTGCAGCCGCATGCGCCAGCCGCCGGAGAAGCTGTTCACCGGCGCATCGACCTGCGTGCCCTTGAAGCCCAGGCCCATCAGCAGCGCCTGCGCGCGGGCCGGGGCATCGAGGCTGCCGGCGTCCATCAGCTGCGCGTAGGCATCGGCGATCGCATGGCCGTCGTCGGCCGCTTCCGCGTCGGCCAGCGCCTGGCGGGCGGCCATCAGCCGGATGTCGCCCTCGAGCACGAACTCGGTGGCCGGCATGTCGGTCTCGGGCATGTGCTGGGCGACCTCGGCCAGCGCCCAGTGGCGCGGAATCTCGACGTCGCCCTTGTCGCTGTGCAGCCGGTCGGTCAGGAGCGCGAAGAGGCTGGACTTGCCCGCGCCGTTGCGGCCGACCAGGCCGACCTTCTCGCCGGGCTGCAGCACGACGCTCGCATCGTCCAGGACGACCTTGGTGCCGCGCCGCAGCACCACGTTGCGCAAGGTGATCATGCGGACGCTCCCTCGGCGCCGAAGCCGGCGGCGACCAGCGCCTCGCGCGTCAGCAGCAGCACCTGGTCCTCGCCGGCCGAGGTCTCGAGCCAGGCCGCTTCGAGCTGCGGGAAGGCGGCCTCGAAGAACGCGCGCTCGTTGCCGATCTCCAGGACCAGCACCGCATGCTCGTTCATCCGCGCCGGCGCGTCGGCCAGCAGGCGGCGGATGAAGTCCATGCCGTCATCGCCGCCGGCCAGCGCGAGTTCGGGCTCGGCGCGGTATTCGTCGGGCAGCGCGGCCATCGAGGCGCTGTTCACATAGGGCGGATTGCAGAGGATCAGGTCATACGCCCCCTGCGCCGGCGCCAGGCCGTCGCCCTGCAGCAGCCGCACGCGGTCGCCGAGTTGATGGCGCTCGACGTTGATCGCCGCGACCGCGAGCGCGTCCGCGCTCAGGTCGATCGCGTCGACCGACACCTCCGGCCAAGCCATCGCCGCCAGCACGGCGAGGCTGCCGTTGCCGGTGCACAGGTCCAGCACGCGGGTGGTCTGGTCCGACAGCCAGGCATCGATGGTCGCGTCGGCGAGCAGCTCCGCGATGAAGCTGCGCGGCACGATGGCGCGCTCGTCGACGTAGAAGGGCACGCCCTGCAGCCAGGCCTCGCGTGTCAGGTAGGCGGCCGGCTTGCGGGTGGCGATGCGCTGCTCGACCAGGACCTCCACCTTCTCGCGGCCCGCGTCGTCGACGGGCTCGCCCGCATGCGCGTCCAGCGCGTCCAGCGGCAGGTCCAGCGCCCACAGGCTCAGCCAGGCGGCCTCGTCGAAGGCGTTCGTGGTGCCATGCCCAAATGAAACGCCCGCCTCGGTGAGGCGGGCGGCCTGGGCCTCGATCAATTCCAACAGCGTCACAGCAGCAAATTCTCCAGCGTGCGGCGGTAGATGCGCGTCAGCGGCGCGATCTGGTCCAGCGGCACGTATTCATCGATCTTGTGGATGCTCGCATTGAGCGGTCCGAATTCCACCACCTGGGGGCACAGCTTGGCGATGAATCGCCCATCCGAGGTGCCGCCGGTCGTGGAGAGTTCGGTGGTCACGCCGGTTTCGGCCTCGATGGCGGCGCTGATCGCGGCCGACAGCGCGCCCACCGGCGTCAGGAAGGGCTCGCCCGAGAGCGACCAGTCCAGCGTGTACTCCAGCCCATGGCGATCGAGCAGCGCGTGCACTCGTTGGCGCAGCGTGTCGGGCGTCGATTCGGTCGAGAAGCGGAAGTTGAAGTCCACCACCAGCTCGCCGGGGATCACGTTGCCCACGCCGGTGCCGGCGGCGATGTTGGAGATCTGGAAGGTCGTCGGCGGGAAGTAGGCGTTGCCGCCGTCCCACTCGGTCACCGCGAGTTCCGCCAGCGCCGGCGCGGCCTGGTGCACCGGATTGCGCGCCAGCTGCGGATAGGCGACGTGGCCCTGGATGCCGATCACGCGCAGCTTGCCCGACAACGAGCCGCGGCGGCCGTTCTTGACCGTGTCGCCGAGGCGCTCGACCGAGGTCGGCTCGCCGACGATGCAGTAGTCCAGCCGCTCGCCGCGCGCGCGCAGGCGCTCGACGCAGACGACGGTGCCATCGCGCGCCGGGCCTTCCTCGTCGCTGGTCAGCAGGAAGGCGACGCTGCCGCGGTGGTCCGGATGCGCGGCGACGAAGGCCTCGGCCGCCACCACCATCGCCGCCAGCGAGGTCTTCATGTCCGCCGTGCCGCGTCCGTAGAGGCGACCGTCGCGCACCGTGGGCACGAAGGGATCGCTGCTCCACTTGGCCAGATCGCCGGTGGGGACGACATCGGTGTGGCCGGCGAAGACCAGGACCGGCGCTTCCGCCGCGGCGCCGCGGCGCACCGCCCACAGGTTGCTGACGCGGAAGTCGTCCGGTCCGCTGTCCATCCGTTCGAGCGCGAAACCGGCCGCTTCCAGCCGGGCGCCGATGAGCTCCAGGCAGCCGGCATCCCGCGGCGTCACCGACGCGCGGGCGATCAGCTGCTCGAGCAGCGCAAGGGTGTCGTCGTCCATGGGATCAGGGTGGGCGGGCATCAACCCGGCTGCACGTCCAGCGTGATCGAGGTGAAGTTGGCGGTGTCCTCGGCCGGCTCTTCCTTCTTCGACGCGCCCGGGCCGCCGGGCTTGACGCCGGGGCCGTCGTTCTGCAGGCGCCAGAGCAGGTTGGTCGGCGAGTCGGCGAAGGCCAGGCCTTCCTCGCGGGTGATCGTGCCCTCGGTGATCAGCTTGGCGAAGTGCTCCTCGAAGCTCTGCGAGCCTTCGGCGATCGACTTCTCCATCGCCTCCTTCACGCCGGCGAAGTCGCCTTGCTCGATCAGTTCGGCGATCAGCTTGGTGTTCAGCAGGATCTCGGTGACGGGCACGCGGCCGCCCGCGGCGGCGCGCACCAGGCGCTGCGAGATCACCGCCTTCAGGCCCGCGCCCAGGTCGTTCAGCATCGCCGGGCGGGACTCCGGCGTGTAGAAGGACATGATCCGGTTGAGCGCGTGGTAGCTGTTGTTGCCGTGCAGCGTGGCGACCACCAGGTGGCCCGACAGCGCGTACGAGATCGCCGCCGTCATCGTCTCGCGGTCGCGGATCTCACCGATCAGGATGCAGTCCGGCGCCTGGCGCAGCGCGTTCTTCAGCGCGGTGTTCAGCGAGGCGGTGTCGCGGCCGACCTCGCGCTGGTTGACCAGCGAGCGCTTGTTGGTGAACAGGTATTCGATCGGATCCTCGATCGTGAGGATGTGACCGGTCATCGTCTGGTTGCGGTGCTCCAGCATCGACGCGAGCGTGGTGCTCTTGCCGGTGCCGGTGGCGCCGACCATCAGGATCAGGCCCCGCTTCTCGGTGATCAGCTTGCCCAGCACGGGCGGCAGGGTCAGGCTGTCCAGCGTCGGGATGACGTGCGGGATGTGGCGGAACACCGCCGCGATCGAGCCGCGCTGGCGGAAGCCCGAGAGCCGGAAGCTGCCGACCTTGGGAATCGAGACCGCCATGTTGAGCTCGCCATTGGCGTCGAGCTCGGCCAGGTGCTGCGGGTCGAGGACCTCGGAGATCAGCGCCCGCGGCTGGGCTGGCGTCAGCAGCTGGTCCGACAGCTGCAGCATCTGCCCGTTGATCCGGATCAGCACCGGCATGTTGGCCGACAGGTAGGTGTCGGACGCGCCTTTCTCGGCCATCAGGCGCAGGATGCGCTCCATGTTTCCAGTGCTCATCTCCGTCCCTTCCAAAGCGGATAGTTCGTTTTACCAAGCGGAGCCCTGAGGCTGGCTTTGCCAGGCTCACGGGCTCGCCCCCTCTTGAGGGGGCCGGCGAAGCCGGTAGGGGGTGGGCCCGATTTCAGGCGCGCAGGAGCTCGTTGATGCTGGTTTTCGCGCGCGTGCCGGCGTCGACCTTCTTCACGATGATCGCGGCGTACAGGCTGTACTTGTCGTTCTTGGGCAGGCTGCCGCTGATGACCACCGAGCCCGCCGGCACGCGGCCGTAGGAGACGGTGTCGGTCTCGCGGTCGTAGATCGGGGTGCTCTGGCCGATGTACACGCCCATCGAGATCACCGAGTTCTCCTCGACGATCACGCCTTCGACGATCTCGGAGCGGGCGCCGATGAAGCAGTTGTCCTCGATGATGGTCGGGTTGGCCTGCAGCGGCTCCAGCACGCCGCCGATGCCCACGCCGCCGGACAGGTGGACGTTCTTGCCGATCTGGGCGCAGGAACCGACGGTGGCCCAGGTGTCCACCATCGTGCCCTCGTCGACGTAGGCGCCGATGTTCACGTAGGACGGCATCAGCACCACGTTCTTCGCCATGAAGCTGCCACGGCGGGCCACGGCCGGCGGCACCACGCGCACGCCGGTGGCGCGCAGTGCCTCGTCGCTCATGCCGCCGAACTTGGTCGGGACCTTGTCGAAGAAAGTCATGTCGCCGGCGCCCATCTGGCGGTTGTCGTTCAGGCGGAAGGACAGCAGCACGGCCTTCTTGACCCACTGGTGCACGGTCCACTCGCCGACGGCCTTGCGCTCGGCCACGCGCAGCGTGCCGGCGTCCAGGCGGGCCAGGACCTCGTCCACGGCGGCGCGCACTTCCGGGCTGTTGGCCGAGGTCAGGTTGGCGCGGCCTTCCCAGGCCAGGTCGATGATGGATTGCAGGTCTTGCGTCATGGTGGGGATCTCGAGGATTCGATCGATTCGGGTCGGTGGGACACGTCCGGCGGCACGCGCGGTGCCGCGCGGCGGGACGGATCAGGCGGAGGTCTTGAGTTGCTTCGCGAAGGAGACGATGCGGTGGGCGGCTTCCAGGCATTCGGCCTGTCCGGCCACCAGCGCCAGGCGGATGCGGCCGGCGCCCGGGTTGAGGCCGTGGGCGTCTCGGGCCAGCAGGCTGCCGGGCAGAACGCCGACATTGTATTGAGCGAGCAGGCCCTGGGCGAAGCCAATATCGTTACCGTCTGGCACCGCCGCCCACAGGTAGAAACCCGCGTCGGGCAGGGCGACGTCCAGCACGTCGGCCAGCAGCGGCGTGACGGCGGCGAACTTGGCGCGGTACTGCGCGCGGTTCTCGATCACGTGGGCCTCGTCGTTCCAGGCGGCGATGCTGGCGGCCTGGATCAGCGGGCTCATCGCCGAGCCGTGGTAAGTGCGATAGAGCAGGAAGCGCTTGATCCAGGCGGCATCGCCGGCCACGAAGCCCGAGCGCATGCCCGGCACGTTGGAGCGCTTGGACAGGCTGGTGAACGCGATCAGGTTGCGGAAGTCCGGCCGGCCGAGCTGGACCGCGGCCTGCAGGCCCGACAGCGGCGCGGCGTCGGGGCCGTCGCGGAAGTAGATCTCGGAGTAGCACTCGTCCGAGGCGATCACGAAGCCGTGCCGGTCGCTGAGCTCGAACAGCGTCTGCCACTCCGACAGCGGCATCACCGCGCCGGTCGGATTGCCCGGCGAGCAGACGTAGAGCAGCTGCGTGCGGGCCCAGGTGGCGTCGTCGATCTGCGACCAGTCGGCGGCGAAGTTGCGCGCCGGGTCGGAGTTCGCGAAGGCCGGCGTGGCGCCGGCCAGCAGCGCGGCGCCTTCATAGATTTGATAGAACGGATTCGGGCAGACAACGGTGGCGCCCGGGCGGCTCGGATCGATCACGACCTGCGCCAGTGCGAACAGCGCCTCGCGCGAACCGTTGACTGGCAGGATCTGCGTGGCCGGGTCCAGGCTCAGCGCGTAGCGACGCTGCAGCCAGCCGGCGATGGCCTCGCGCAGCCTGGGCTCGCCGGCCGTGGCGGGGTAGCTGGACAGGCCCTTCAGGTTGGCCATCAGCGCGTCCTCGACCAGCTTGGGCGCCGGATGCTTGGGCTCGCCGATGCCCAGCGAGATGGGGCGGTAATCGGGGTTGGGGACGATGCCCTGGGTCAGGGCGCGCAGGCGCTCGAAGGGGTAGGGGTTCAGGAGCGCCAATCGCGGGTTGACCGGGGGAGGGGCCGCGGGATCGGCCAGGGGCGAGGCGGGGGACGTGCTCATGCGCGGAATCATAGGCGGCCCCCTCGCGGCGGCCGTACTCGGCTGGACAACGCTGGGTTGACGCTCAGAGCGAGCCTCGGCAGCCGGGCGCGCCGCAGCGGCAGGGCAGGCGGCCCTCGTGGTGGGTCACGCCGTAGTCGACGGTGATCTCGTCGCCGGGGCGCAGGTCCTCGGTCGCGAAGAAGCTGACCTCGCCGTCCTCGACCTGGATGCGGGCGTTGGGCCGGCAGCTGTGGTTGGTGAAGCGCATCGCGTCCTGCGAGCGGCTGGCGTCGATCGCCCGCGCCGGCGAGAGCTCCACCAGCATCAGCCGGCGGCTTTGCTGCGCGCGGCGCCGGGCCTCGGCCACGGTGATCGATTCGCCGGTCAGCAATCCGAGCCGCGTGCCGGCGGGGATGTCCTCGGCGGCGAACACACCGTAGCCGTCGATGCGGCTGCGCTTGAGCGCGACCCCGACGAACTGCGTGGCGAGGTCGTAGGCGAGGGCCATCCGGCGGGACCTGGTGCGGGATGCGAGGCGCGGATCAGCGCAGCAGGCCGGTCTCGAAGCCGTGCGCCGGCAGGTCGACCGCCGGCAGCGGCTTCCAGCCCTTCTTGCGGTGCTCGGCCACGACGTTGGTGTAGATGCCGCCGCGCACGTACCACTTGGCGGTGATGCGGATGAAGCGCGGATTGGTCACCTTCACGATGTCCTCGAGGATGGTGTTGGTCACCTTCTCGTGGAACGCGCCTTCGTCGCGGTAGCTCCAGAAGTACATCTTCAGGCTCTTGAGCTCGACGCAGTACTGGTCCGCGATCATGTCGATCGTGAAGTGCGCGAAGTCCGGCTGGCCCGTCAGCGGGCAGTGGCAGGTGAACTCGGGGATCTGGAACTGGATGACGTAGTCGCGCTCGGGGGCCGGGTTGGGGAAGACGTGGATCTCCTTGCTGGGCCGGCTGGGCGGGTTGGGCGGCATCTCGCGCATCTTGGGCGCGACGGCGGGTTTGGCGGTCGGTTTGGCGGCCTTGGCGCCGGCCTTGGCGGCCGGCTTGGCGGAGGGATTCTTGGCCATGGGGCTGGGGAAAAGACGAAGGGCGCGATGGTATCATCCGCCGCGAATCGAGCGCCCCGTCAAGGGGCGTTTCCACAATCAAATCAAAGGCTTAGATCACGCGCAGGCTGTGGCGGCCCGGTGATCACACCCCGATGCGACTGAACTCGATCAAGCTCTCGGGCTTCAAGTCCTTTGCCGATCCGACGAACTTCCAGCTGCCCGGCCAGCTGGTCGGCGTGGTCGGCCCCAACGGCTGCGGCAAGTCCAACATCATGGATGCGGTGCGCTGGGTGCTGGGCGAAAGCAAGGCCAGCGAACTGCGTGGCGAGTCCATGCAGGACGTGATCTTCAACGGCTCCGGCAACCGCAAGCCGGCCAGCCGCTCCAGCGTGGAACTGGTGTTCGACAACACCAGCGCCAGAGCCGGCGGCCAGTGGAACCAGTTCACCGAGATCGCCGTCAAGCGCGTGCTGACGCGTGACGGGACGTCCAGCTACTTCATCAACAACCAGCCGGTGCGCCGGCGCGACGTGCAGGACGTGTTCCTGGGCACCGGCCTGGGCCCGCGCGCCTACGCCATCATCGGCCAGGGCACGATCAGCCGGATCATCGAATCCAAGCCCGAGGAACTGCGCATGTTCCTCGAGGAAGCCGCCGGCGTCTCCAAGTACAAGGAGCGCCGCCGCGAGACCGAGAACCGCCTCAAGGACACGCGCGAGAACCTGACCCGCGTCGAGGACATCCTCCGGGAGCTCAACAGCAACCTCGAGAAGCTGGAGCGCCAGGCCGAGGTCGCCGCCAACTACCGCCACCTGCAGGACCAGGGCACGCTGAAGCTGCATCAGCTGTGGTTCCTGAAGCACCGCGACGCGGCCGGCGAGGCCACGCGAGTGAAGACCGAGCACGCGGAGGCGGTCAACGCGCTCGAGGCCAAGATGGCCGAACTGCGCCAGCTCGAGGCCGAGCTCGAGACCATCCGCCAGGCCCACTACGGCGCCGGCGACGAACTGCATGCCGCGCAGGGCCGCATGGCCGAGGCGCAGATGGAGGTCAGCCGGCTCGAGGAGCGCATCCGCTACGTCGTCGAGGGCCGCCAGCGGCTGGAGCAGCGGCTGGTCGAGCTGCAGGCGCAGAACCAGCAGTGGCAGGAGCGCGCCGAGCAGGCGCAGCTGGAGCTGGACGACGTCGCCACCCAGATCGCGCAGGCCGAGGAGCAGAGCGAGATCCTCGCCGCCCAGGCCGAAGACCAGGCGATGAAGCTGCCCGAGGTCGAGGACCAGGTGCGCGCCGCGCAGGCGCGCGCCAACGAGCAGCGCACGCAGGTCACGCAGGTGCAGCAGCAGATCCAGGTGCTGGCGGCGGAAAGCCGCAGCGTCGATGAGCAGCTCAAGGGCCTGCGCGGCCGCCGCGAGCGCTTGGCTCAGGAACGCCAGGGCCTGGCCGCGCCGCAGCACGACAAGCTCGACGAGGTGAAGCGGCTGTCTGTCGCCGCCGACGAGCAGCAGGCGGTGGCCGACGCGCGGCTGGCGGAACTCGCGGAAGCAGCGCCTGCCGCCGACGAGGCGCGCCAGCAGGCCCAGCAGGAATCGCAGCAGCAGGCCGCGAAGCTGACCGACATCGTCGCGCGGCTGACCGCGCTGCGGGCGCTGCAGGAGAAGGTGCAGACCGAGGGCAAGCTCAAGCCCTGGCTGGCCAAGCATGGGCTGCAGGACATCAAGGGCCTGTGGACGCAGCTGCATATCACGCCGGGCTGGGAGAACGCGCTCGAGGCGGCGATGCGCGAGCGCATGGGCGCGCTGTCGGTGGGCCGGCTGGAGACGGTGCAGGCCTTCGCGTCCGATCCGCCGCCGGCGCGGCTGGCGTTCTACTCGCTGCCCAGCGGCGACATCGCCAACACGCATCGCGCGCTGCCGCCGCTGACCGACCAGCTCAAGCTGGAGTCCAGCGGCCTGAAGGCGCTGATGAACGACTGGCTCGAGGGCATCTACACCGCGGAGTCCATCGCGGACGCGCTGGCGGAGCGCCCCAAGCTCAGCCACGGCGAACTCATCATGACCCGCGAGGGCCACGCGGTGAGCCAGTTCGCGGTCAGCTTCTACGCGCCGGACTCCGAAACCGCCGGCCTGCTGGCGCGCGCGCAGGAGATCGAGAACCTGGAGCGCGAGCAGCGCGCGCAGACGCTGATCGCCGACGAGTCGCGCGCCCAGGCGGTCCGCGCCGAGGCCGTCTACACCGATGCGTCGCAGCGCCTGGCGGTGGTGCGGCGCGAGGCGAGCGAGACGCAGGCCCGTGCCCATCAACTGCAGGTCGAGCTGCTGCGCCTGGCGCAGCAGACCGAGGCCGCCGTCGCGCGGCGCACGCAGCTCGATGACGAGCTGGGCGAGATCGACGCCCAGACCGAGGCGCTGATGGAGCGCCGCATGGAGGGCGAGGCGCGCTTCGAGGAGCTGGACCTGCAGCTCGCGGCGACGCAGGAGAAGCACGCCGAGCTCGACGAGTCGGTGATCAACGCCGAGCGCAAGCTGACCGAGGCGCGCGAGCATCAGCGCGTGCTGGAGCGGCGCGCGCAGGAGGCGGTGTTCAGCGCCCGTGCGCTGGCGGCCAAGCGCGGCGAGCTGCAGCGCAGCATCGAGACCTCGCGCCAGCAGGTGCAGGTCAACGAGCAGACGGTGCAGAACATGGCGCAGGAGCGCGCCGAACTGGACGACGCCGCGGCGCAGGCCGGGCTGCAGGACGCGCTGGCGCTGAAGATGGAGCGCGAGCAGGCGCTGGCCGTCGTGCGCGCCAACTACGACGACCTCAGCCAGCGCCTCAAGCGCAGCGAGGAGCAGCGCATGACGATCGAGCGCGCGCTCGATCCGCTGCGCGAGCGCATCACCCGGCTGCAGCTCGACGAGCAGGCCGCCGCGCTGGGCGGTCAGCAGTTCATGGAGCAGCTGGTGGCGCAGAACGTCGACCTGGAGGCGCTGGCCAAGGGCATCGAGGAAGGCGGCGTGAAGCTGTACGGGCTGCAGGGCGAGATCGACCGCATCAACCGCGACATCGCGGCGCTGGGCGCGGTGAACCTGGCGGCGCTGGACGAGCTGGGCGCCGCGCGCGAGCGCAAGACCTTCCTGGACTCGCAGTTCGCCGACCTGACCAGCGCAATCACCACGCTGGAGGACGCGATCCACAAGATCGACCTGGAGACCCGCGACCTGCTGGGCTCCACCTTTAACCAGGTCAACGAGCATTTCGGCCGCATGTTCCCGAGCCTCTTCGGCGGCGGCCAGGCCAAGCTGGTCATGACCGGCGACGAGATCCTGGATGCCGGCGTGCAGGTGATGGCGCAGCCGCCGGGCAAGAAGAACTCGACCATCCATCTGCTGTCGGGCGGCGAGAAGGCGCTGACGGCGATCGCGCTGGTGTTCGCGATCTTCCAGCTGAATCCGGCGCCGTTCTGCCTGCTGGACGAGGTCGACGCGCCGCTGGACGACGCCAACACCGAGCGCTACGCGCGGCTGGTGTCGGAGATGAGCAAGATCACGCAGTTCCTGTTCATCTCCCACAACAAGATCGCGATGGAGATGGCCAAGCAGCTGATCGGCGTGACGATGCAGGAGCAGGGCGTGTCGCGCATCGTGGCGGTGGACATGGAATCCGCGCTGGCGATGGCCGAGCAATGAGGATGACGACGGTGATCGCGGCGCCTGTGGGGCACGAGGCGCGCGAGGCCGCAGGAGCAAACGAGCGATGACGACGGACTGGAACCTGACGACGCTGTTGGCCGCGCTGGGCGGCGTGGTGCTGGTGGGGCTGCTGGCGCAGGGCTGGTGGAGCGCGCGCAAGGCGGGGCCGCGACGCGCGGAGCCGCTCGCGCCGGTGGGCGACCGTCAGGAGCCCAGCCTGGGTGCCGGCGGTGCCGCGCCGGGCCAGGCGCCGGTGACGCTGGACGGCGCCGCCGACGGGGAGCCGCTGCCGGACTTGCGGACGCTGGACGAGACCGTCCCGGCGGTGGCCCGCACGCGCAAGGCCTCGACCCGCATCGATGCGCTGATCGACGCGATCGCGACGCTGGCGCCGGACTCGCCGGTGAGCGGCGAGATGGCGCTGTCGCACCTGCCGGGCAGCCGGCGCGCCGGGACCAAGCCCTTCCAGATCGAAGGCTTGAACGCGGACAGCGGTGAGTGGGAGCTGCCGCATCCGGGCCAGCGCTACGGCGAGTTCCAGGCGGGGCTGCAGATGGCCAACCGCAGCGGCGCGCTCAACGAGATCGAGTACTCGGAGTTCGTGCAGAAGATCCAGGGTTTCGCGGACGGCATCGGCGCGATGCCGGAGTTCCCCGACATGCTGGACGTGGTGGCGCGGGCGCGCGAGCTCGACCAGTTCGCGGCCAGCCACGACGCGCAGCTGGCGATCGTGCTGCGCGCCCGGGGCGCGGCCTGGACGCTGGGCTTCGTGCAGCAGGGCGCGCTGCGCCACGGCTTCGTGCCGGGCGCGATGCCGGGCCGGCTGGTGCTGCCGTCGGCCGAGGAGGGCGCGCCGCCGCTGCTGACGCTCAACTTCGATGCGCAGGCGGCGCTGGCGGACGATCCGCAGGCCTCGTCGCTGCGCGAGCTGACGCTGTCGCTGGACGTGCTGCAGACGCCAGAGGCGCTGGAGCCCTTCGCGACCTGGCAGGAGTCGGCGCGCAACCTGGCGCGCAACTTCGAGGCCGACATCTGCGACGACCGCAACCAGGTCCTGAACCTGCATGCGTTCCAGTCCATCGGGCAGGAACTGGCGGAGCTCTACAAGTCGCTGGCCGCGCGCGACCTCGCGGCAGGCAGTCCGGTGGCGCGGCGGCTGTTCAGCTGATTCCGGCGGTTCTCGCCGACGACGAAGACGGGCGCCCTCGGGCGCCCGTTTGCATGGGAGCGCCGCATGGCGGCGTCGCGCACAAGTTCGAGTGGGCGTGACTGCGCGTTCTTCTAGGCATGGACTCGGTTGGCAGGGATTTCGGTCATCGTGTGACGGACGCGCGATCGGCACAGTGGTGGACCTCTGTGTTGATGGACGCGGCCTCGGTAACGAGGTACCGATGACGAAGTGATCGAAACTCTTGACCCTCGAGCCGTTTCAATGTCGAAGCCCGCCAGCACGATGCCCGGGATCGATGCCTTGGCCTTTCCGAGTGATCCTGCGCCGGAAGTCAATGCGCATGTCTTCATACTTGCTACGACGTTCGGGTCGAAAGCGCAACTGGCGGCCTTGCTCCAGGTGAGCCCGGCGACGGTCGAGCAGATGGACCGGGACCGGCAACTGTTCAGCTTCGTCAGCCGATCCAAGCGATATCGGCTGTATGGCCTCTATCAGGCATTGCCGGAGGTGGCTGGTGCGCCGCTGAAGGCCATCCTCGCCCGCTTCTACGGGGCCATTGATGCCGGGCAGACGTGGATGACGGAGCAGCACTTCGCCTCCTTCTTCAGGGCACCCAACAACATGCTGGCGTGGGCGACGCCATTGGAAGTGTTGTTGGGACATCGGCTGTACGACGCGCCGATCGAGCAGGAAGCCGCATGGCTGTATGCACAGGACGCTTCCTGCCGCCTTCGCGCCGTGCTCGGCGCGGCGCACGACGAACTGATGCATCGGAGGAACTGATGGACGACGTCCAAGTGCCCGTGCGCGTGCCGCCGTTCCGTGGGCAGGAACTCCAATTGGAACTTCTCGATGCGGGGACGGTCACGCTTTTGCGGTCCTATCAGCACCCCAACGCAGATTGGGAACCCCCACCTGTTGAGTTCCGTACCAACCGAGTCGATCCCCCGCCAGGGCACGGTGAGTCCTTCGCCGTCATGTACACGTCGACCAACATTCAATCGAGCGCAATGGAGGTCCGCGCGCTGTTCTGGGACGCGGATGACGATCGCTTCTACTGGGACGAAGATGCGGCCTCCAAGTTCCATGTGGTGAGGTTCTCACCGGGACGACCGGCGATCTTCATCCCTATCGACGGGCGTAATCGTGCGGCGTTCCGTCTTCAGGGAAAGCTGGAACCCAGCTACGAATCGACCCGTTGGATCGCCTTGGAGCTATATCGCCGATACGGGCATCTCGTCCACGGCATCAGCTACGAGTCCTTCACCGTCATCAGTTGGGTCGCGTGTATGCGATCTGGCATTCGCGCAAGGATGATCTCGACCTCTCGGCCAGCGCGGAGCGACCTCTGCTCACCGAAGATGCGGAGTTTCTGGCCTTTCTGGCGGCCCACCCCTTCATCGACCTGCTGCGAACGGGCCCGACCCCGAATCCGCAAGGGAATCCGGCACTCGCCGCGGCCTAGGTCTTTGCCATGGCCCGGCATTCCGCCGAGTTGGCCAGCAAGCGCCGCACCTCGTCATCCGTCGTCTGCTCGAAAGTCTCGTACCACTGCCCGACCGAGCGGAAGCGCTCCGGCGTCTGCCCGCAGACGACCTCGTCCGCGTCCTGCGAGATCAGGTGGCAGGTTTCGGCCGCCGAGACCGGCACCGCCACCACGATGCGTGCCGGTTGCAGGTCGCGCAGCGCCTGCACCCCCGCGCGCATCGTGGCCCCGGTGGCCATGCCGTCGTCGACCAGGATCACCTGCCGACCCTCGATCGCCGGCATCGGCCGGTCGCCGCGGTAGAGCCGCTCGCGCCGGTGCAGCTCACGCATCTCCGCCCGCGTGACGATGTCGATGGCCGAGTAGCTGATCGCCAGCTGCTGGATCACCTGTGTGTTGAGCACCCGCACGTCCCCCGACGCGATCGCGCCCATCGCGTACTCGGGCTGGCCGGGCAGTCCGAGCTTGCGCACCACCAGGATGTCGAGCGGCGCGTCCAGCGCCCGCGCGATTTCCGCCGCCACCGGCACGCCACCGCGCGGCAGCGCCAGCACCGTCACGTCGTCCCGGTGCGCATAAGCGGCCAGCCGCAGCGCCAGTTCGCGTCCCGCGTCGCGCCGGTCAGCGAAGCGACGCCCCGCGGCCGCCGACGGCGAGGCATGCGTCGCCGCATCGGGCATCTCGGGGGACGGGCGGACAGGCAGCATGGCGTGGGTCTCCGGGGTCATGTTGGTCTCGCAGGGACGCTGTTTCCATCCCCAGTTCAGAGCAAGCCGGGTGCCCGCCGCGGCCCGCCGGCTCGGGCGCGTCATTTGCCGCTCCGGCATTCCCAGGACGCTGCCCCGCCGAGGTCCCCATGCCGTCTCGAAGCTCTTCCTCCACGACCCGCACCACTCGCAAGGCGCCGCCGCGTGCGTCCGGTCGCTCCGGCGCGGGCGCGCGCCGCACGCGTGCCTCCAATGCCGACCATGCCGCGCACGGCAAGTCCTCGGGACGCGGCGCGGCGCGCGGCGACAGCGACGACGCGCCGGCCGCCCGGCGAGCGATCTGGAAGGGCGCCATCAGCTTCGGCCTGCTGCACGTGCCGGTGTCGCTGTATCCCGCCTCGCGCGACCAGCGCGTCGACTTCGACTGGCTGGACAAGCGCAGCATGGATCCGGTCGGCTACAAGCGCATCAACAAGCGCACCGGCAAGGACATCGACAAGACGCAGATCGTCAAGGGCGTGAAGCAGGACAACGGCGATTACGTCCTGGTCTCCGACGACGAGATCCGCAAGGCCTATCCCACCACCACGCAGACCATCGAGATCGAGACCTTCGTGCCGGCCACGCAGGTGTCCTTCGTCTACCTGGAGAAGCCGTACTACCTCGAGCCCATCGGCAAGTCCGGCAAGGTCTACGCGCTGCTGCGCGAGGCGATGTCGGACGCCGGCCTGATCGCGATCGCGCGGCTGGTGATCCACAGCAAGGAGCACCTGGCCGCGCTGCTGCCCGCCGGACCGGCGCTGATGATCGGCATGCTGCGCTGGGCCAACGAGATCCGCCCCTGCGACGACCTGAACCTGCCCGCCGAAGGCAAGTCCGCGCACGGCTTCAAGCCCAGCGAGCTGCAGATGGCCCGGCAGCTGATCGACGAGATGAGCAGCGACTGGCATCCCGAGGACTACCACGACGAGTTCACCGCCGCGATCCGCGAGCTGATCGCGCGCAAGGTGGAGGAGGGCGAGACCGAGACCGTCACGCCGCTCGAAGCCGCGCCCGAGGCCGGCGAGGAGGGCGGCAACGTCGTCGACCTGACCGAGCTGCTCAAGCGCAGCCTGGGTGGCAAGTCCAGGAAGAAGTCGGCCTGAGGCCGGCGCTGATCCGCCATGCCGAGCGCCACCCGCCAGGACCCGCTGTCCCGCTACCGCCAGAAGCGGGACTTCCGCATCACGCCCGAGCCGGACGACACCCCGGACGACGCCCCGGCCGCGTCCGCGCGTGCCGCCCGCGGCCGGCGAAGCGGCACCGCCCCGCGCCGCGCGGCGCGACCGCAGGCGCTGTCCTTCGTCATCCAGAAGCACTGGGCCAGTCACCTGCATTACGACTTCCGGCTGGAGCTCGACGGCGTGCTGCTGAGCTGGGCCGTGCCCAAGGGACCGTCCTACGACCCCAAGGAGCGCCGCATGGCGATCCATGTCGAGGACCATCCGCTGTCCTACGGCGGCTTCGAGGGCACCATCCCGCCGCGGCAGTACGGCGCCGGCGAGGTCATCGTCTGGGACAACGGCACCTGGGAGCCCGAGGGCGATCCGGCGCAGGGCCTGCGCGAAGGCAAGCTGGTCTTCCGCCTGCATGGACAGAAGCTGGCGGGGCTGTGGCAGCTGGTGCGGACCTCCCGCGATGCCGCCAAGCGCGAGCAATGGCTGCTGATCAAGAAGCACGACGGCCGCGAGCGCGCGCATGCCGATTACGACGTCACCCTCGCGCTGCCCGACAGCGTGATCCAGCATCCACTGGGGCTGATCGAGGAGCGCGAGGCCGGTGAAGCGGACGCGACCGCCGCCACCCCGGACCTGAGCCGCGCGCGCAAGGCGCGGCTGCCGGCCGAGCTGCCGCCGCAGCTCGCGACGCTGGTGAGCGCCACGCCGCCGGGCGAGTGGATCGCCGAGGCCAAGTTCGACGGCTATCGCCTGATGGCGCGGGTCGACAAGGGCAAGGTGCGCCTGATCACCCGCGGCGGCAACGACTGGACCGATCGCCTGGGCACGCTGGCCGAGGCCGTCGCCGGCCTGGGTCTGGACAACGGCTGGCTCGACGGCGAGATCGTCGTGCTGCGCGACGACGGCGCCCCCGACTTCAACCTGCTGCAGAACGCGATCGGCCATCCGAAGCGCCGCGCGCAGGCGGACCTCGTCTACTTCCTCTTCGACGTGCCCTTCCTCAACGGTCACGACCTGCGCGAGGTGCCGCTGCGGGACCGCCGCGCGGTGCTGCGCGCGCTGATGGCCGGGCAGGAGGACGGGCCGCTGCGCTTCAGCGAGGACTTCGCGGTGCCGCCCGAGGAGATGCTGGCCGCGGCCTGCCAGATGCGGCTCGAGGGGCTGATCCTGAAGCGCCCCGACAGCAGCTACGTCTCCGCGCGCAGCGATGCCTGGATCAAGCTGAAGTGCCAGCAGCGGCAGGAGTTCGTCGTCGTCGGCTTCACCGACCGGTCCGACGGCGCGAAGGCCCTGGGCAGCCTGCTGCTGGGCTACTACGAGGGCCGCGCGCTGCGGTATGCGGGCCGCGTGGGCACGGGCTGGTCGCTCAAGCTCGCCGGCGAGCTGCACGGGCAGCTGGCGGCGCTCGAGGTCAAGCAGCCGCATTTCGACGAGGCCACGATCGCCCGCAGCCATTGGGCCAAGCTCAGCGGCCGCAGCGGCGGCGTGGCCCGGTGGGTGAAACCGACGGTGGTGGTCGAGGTCGCCTTCGCCGAGTGGACGCCGGACGGGCATGTCCGTCACGCCTCGTTCCAGGGCGTGCGCGTGGACAAGGCGCCGCGCGACGTGGGTCGCGAATCGGCGAAGCCCGCCGAGGAGGTCAAGCCCGCGAAGGAGGCCAAGCGCGCGTCCCCAACAGCGAAGGACAAGCGGTCGGCCACCGCCGCCGCCGCGCCGTCGGGCCAGCTGCGCATCACGCATCCGGACCGGGTGATCGATCCGTCCACCGGCCACACGAAGATCGAGCTGGTCCGCTACTACGAGAGCGTCATCGAATGGATGCGGCCGCATCTGGGCCGCCGGCCGGTGGCGATCGTGCGGGCGCCGGACGGCATCGAGGGCCAGCTGTTCTTCCAGAAGCACGTCGAGGGCGACGAGCTCATCGTGATCCCCGACGCCGCGGCGCTGATGCAGATGACGCAGATGAACGCGATCGAGTTCCACACCTGGAACGCGCAGGACGACCGGCTCGACCGCGCGGACCGGCTCATCGTCGACCTCGATCCCGGCGAGGGCGTGGCTTTCGGCGCGGTGGTGGAAGCGGCGCGCATCACCCGCGCGCTGCTCAAGGAACTGGGCCTGCTGAGCTGGCTCAAGACCAGCGGCGGCAAGGGCCTGCACGTGGTGGTGCCGCTCGACCGTCGCCACGACCACGCCACGGTGAAGGCCTTCAGCCAGGCCGTCGTGCGTCACCTGGCCGAGACCTTCCCGAAGAAGTTCTCGGCCAAGAGCGGCCCGCGCAACCGCGTCGGCAAGATCTTTCCCGACTACCTGCGCAACGGGGAAGGGCAGACCACCGCCTGCGCCTTCTCGGCCCGCGCGCGGCCCGGCCTGGGCGTGTCGATGCCGATCGCCTGGGACGAGCTGGGCGAGCTCAAGCGCGCCGACCACTGGACCATCGCCAATGCGCGCGACCGGCTCAGCTTCCAGAAGCAGGATCCCTGGCAGGACTACTGGGGCACGCGGCAGACGCTGACGCGCGGCCTCAAGCTGCTGGGACTGCCCTGAGCGCCCGGGCGTCCATCAGCGGCAGGCGCAGCTCGAAGCGGGCGCCGGTGCCGCTGCCCTCGCTGTGCACGCCGACCTGGCCGCCGTGCATGCCGATCAGCTGCTTGACGAGCGACAGGCCGATGCCCAGGCCGCCCTGCGAGCGATCGAGGGTGCGGTCGCCCTGGACGAACAGGTCGAACATGGTGAGCTGCAGGCTGGGCGGGATGCCGATGCCGTCGTCGCTGACGGTGATCAGCGCCTGGCCCGGGGCGCCGTCGCGGCCGCGCTCCTCGCGCAGCGAGAGCTCGATGCGGCCCAGCGGGTCGGTGTACTTGGCCGCGTTGGTCAGCAGGTTCGCCACGCACTGGATCAAGCGGGCCTGGTCGCCCCAGACTCGCAGCGGCGGGCCGCCGAGCGTCACCGAGAACCGGTGCTGGCGCTCCCGCATCAGCGGCTCGACCGTCTCCACCGCCTGGGCGATGACCTCGGGCAGCAGCACCGGCCCGAGCTGCAGTTCCACCCGGCCCTGGGTGATGCGCGACACGTCGAGCAGGTCGTCGACCAGCCGGGTCAGCGTCTCGACCTGCCGCCGGATGATGTCGACCATCTTGCGCGAGCGCTCGTCCGGCAGGCCCAACCGGCTCAGCACGTCGCCGGCGCTGCGGATCGGCGCGATCGGGTTGCGCAGCTCATGGGCCAGCATCGCCAGGAACTGGTCCTTCTGGCGGTCCGCCGCCTCCAGCCGCCGCCGCGCCCTCAGGTGGGCGGAGATCTCGCGGTAGTAGCAGACGACGCCCGGCGCGCCGCTGGCCAGCGGGATGCGGCTGATCTGCCACTCGTAGGCCTCGGTCACGCCCAGGTCGCTGCGCTCCTGCACGAACTCCGGCGTGTGGTAGGGCTCGCCGGTCTCCAGGGTGCGCTGGAACAGCGCCAGGATCTGGTCGGCCAGCGGGTGGCCCCACTGGCGCTCGACCTGCGCATCGAAGCGCGAGCCGATCAGGTCCGGCGGATCGCCGAAGGTGGCGCGCGCGGTCGGATTGGCCTCGCGGATGCGCAGCGCGGTGCCGTCGTGCTCGACCAGGAAGACGCCCATCGGCGCCTCGTTGAGCAGGGTCTCGAACTGCGCCGTCCGCAGCCGGAAGGCCGCTTCCGCCGCCTGCCGCATCCGGCGCAGTTCCAGCAGCGCGCCCAGCCGCGCGAGCAACTCGCGGGCCGAGAAGGGTTTGATCATGTAGTCGTCGGCGCCGGCATCCAGGCCCTCGATGCGGGCGTCCTCGCCGGCCCGGGCCGACAGCAGCACCACCGGCACGCCGCCCAGCCGCGCGTCGCCGCGCAGCGCGGCCAGCAGCGCCAGGCCGTCGAGCTTCGGCATCATGACGTCGCTGAGGACCAGGTCCGGCGACTCGCGTCGCGCCGCCTCCAGCGCCTCCAGGCCGTCGGCCGCCAGTTCCACCGCGTAGCAGGGCGACAGCAGGTCGCGCAGGTAGGCCCGCATGTCGGCGTTGTCGTCGGCCACGATCACCCGCGCGCCGAAGGTCGCCGCGAAACGTGGGTCGGCCGAGGCCCAACCGCCCGCCTGGATGCGGCCGGGCTCGCCGTCGCTCACCGGCTCGGGCGCCGGGAGCCAGCGCAGCGCCTCTTCCACGAAAGCGCGAGCGCCAGTCGTGGTGGCCGCGCCCGTGGTAATGGCGGTGGCAGCAGCGGCTGCAGTGGTGGCGGCATTGGCGGTGGCATTGGCGCCGGTCGTGGTGGCCGCCGCGGCGACGGGGAGCGGCGCCGATCCACCCGATCGCGCCGGCGACGCGGGCTGCCGGCCCAGCGGCAGCAGCACGCGGAACAGCGAGCCTTCGCCCTGCACGCTGGAGGCCTCGATCCGTCCGCCGTGCAGCTTGACCAGCTCCTGCACCAGCGCCAGGCCGATGCCGGAGCCCTCGTGGGTGCGGCCCTCGGCGCCGGCGACGCGATGGAAGCGCTCGAAGACCCGCGGCAGTTCCTCCGCGGGAATGCCGGCGCCGGTGTCCGCGACCTCCAGCACCGCGAGCCGCGGGTCATGGCCCTGGCCGCGCAGGCGCACCGTGACCTGCCCGCGCAGGGTGAACTTGAAGGCGTTGGACAGCAGGTTCAGGACGATCTTTTCCCACATCTCGCGGTCGACCCAGGCCGCCTGGTCCAGCGGCGCGCAGTCGACCTCGAAGTCCAGCCCGGCGCGTTCCATCGCGGAGCGGAAGGTGCTCGCCAGGTCGCGCGTCAGCGCCGCCAGGTCGGTGGCCTCGAAGCGCGCCAGCGCGCGGCCGGCCTCGATCCGCGAGAAGTCCAGCAGCGTGTTCACCAGGCGCTGCAGGCGCGACGCGTTGCGCAGCACCAGGGCCAGGCGCTCGCGCTGGGGGCCGCTCAGGTCGGGCGCGGTCACCAGGTCCTCGAGCGGGCCCAGCATCAGCGTCAGCGGCGTGCGGAACTCATGGCTGATGTTGGAGAAGAAGGCCGTCTTGGCGCGGTCCAGCTGGGCGAGCTCCTCGGCGCGGCGCCGCTCGGCCTCGTAGGCCGAGGCGTCGGCCAGCGCCGCGGCGAGCTGGCCCGCGACCAGGTTGAGGAAGCTGCGGTAGGCCTCGTCGAGCGGCCGGCGCGGGCTCACGCCGGCCAGCAGGAAACCGGCCGGCTCGCGGCCGGCGCTCTTGAGCGGCAGCAGGACCGCGCGCTCGAGCGGCTCCGGCCACTCCGGCAGCCGCAGCGACACGCCCAGGGCCGCCATCGACGGCAGGTCCTGCGCCGGCGCGCCGTCCACCAGCGCGCGCAGCGGCCAGCCGTCGGGCGGATCGACCAGGTCGAGCCGCTCGGGCAAGGCCTCGGCGGCGCCGCGATGCGACGCCTCGCCGGCCGCGTCGTGGGCGAGCGGTCCGGTGCAGCCGGCGCGACGCGCCCACTGTCCGCCGGGCTCGGTCAGGTACAGCGCGGTGAAGGGCAGGTCCAGCGGGTAGTCGGACAGGACCTCGCAGGTGCGCCGCGCGACGTCGTCCTGCTGCTCCACGCCGACGGTGCGCGTGGCCAGGTCCTTCAGCACCCGCAAGCGGCGCTCGCCGATCACGCGGTCGGTGACCTCGGTAACCACGCACCACATGCCGTTGACGCGCAGTTCGTCGTCGTGGACCGGGCTGTAGGAGAAGGTGTGATAAGTCTCCTCCGGGAAGCCGCTGCGCTCCAGGAACAGCAGCAGGCCTTCGTCCCAGGTCGCCTCGCCGGTGCTCAGCACATGGTGGATGCGGCTGTAGGCGGCATCCCAGACTTCGGCCCAGACCCGCTCGGAGCGCGCGCCCAGCGCCCACTCGCGCTTCAGGCCCAGCGTCGGCAGGTAGGCGTCGTTGCAGAAGAAGGTCATCTCCGGGCCCCACGCCAGCCACATCGCGTAGCGGGAGTCCAGCATCATCCGCAGCACCGTCTTGAGCGAGCGCGGCCAGCCGTCCGGCGGACCGAGCGGCGTGCGGGTCCAGTCCAGGGCCCGCATGCGCGCGCCCATCTCGCCGCCGCCGTCCAGGAAGTGCTCGCGGCGCGGCGCGGCCGGTGCACCGGGCTGCGGCGGGGAGGAGGGCACCAGTGCGGCCGCGTCGTTGCGGCCCTCGGGGGGCATACCGGCGGGACCGGCGGGCAGAACAGGCATCGGCAGGAATTCCCTTGTCGGGACAGGGGCAGTCGAGTCTAGGCGTCGCCTAGCAAGCGGCGCACCCGCATCGGCCCTGCCTGGACGGCGGGGAGCGCCACGGCGATGGGGGACGCGAACCGGCGGTGCTGGGAGCGGCGCTTGCCGCTGCCATCCATCCGCATCCGCATCCGATCCGCACCCGCACCCTGCGCTGGAGAGCCCCGCCCGATGGCCGATTCGATGGACCTGATCCTGTGGCGCCACGCCGAGGCCGCCGACGCCGCGCCCGGTATGGACGACCTGTCGCGGGTGCTGACCGGCCGCGGCGAACGCCAGGCCCGCGAGATGGCGCACTGGCTGGACCGGCACCTGCCGCGCGACACCCGTGTGCTGGTCAGCCCGGCGGTGCGCACGCGCCAGACGGTCCAGGACCTGCGCCGCAAGGTCCTATCCAGCGACGCGCTCGCGCCCAAACGGGACGTGCGGGCGCTGCTCGAGGCCGCCGGCTGGGCCGAGGCGACGGCCCCGGTGATGGTCGTGGGTCACCAGCCGACGCTGGGACTGGCGCTCGCCCACCTGGTCGGCGGCGTGCCGCTGGACCGGCTCGCGGACACGACGCCCTGGCGGCTGCGCAAGGGCGGCGTCTGGTGGCTGCGCTGCGAGCGCGACGCCCGCGACCGGCCTGGCGTGCTGGTGGTGGCGGTGCGTTCGCCGGACCTGCCGTGATGCGCCGCAGGCCCTCGTCGCCGCGCCTTCGCGCCGGGGCGCCGGGGCAGGGGCGCCCGCTACACTGGCGGCTTGCCCACTGCGAAAGCTGCCTTGAGTTCCAGCCTGTTCCTCATCTTCCTGCTGATCGCCGCCAGCGCGTTCTTCTCGATGGCGGAGTTGTCGCTGGCCGCGTCGCGGCGGCTCAAGCTCAGGCAGATGGCGGACGAGGGCGACCCGCGGGCCGCGCAGGTGCTGAAGGTGCAGGAGCAACCCGGCCACTACTTCACCGTGGTGCAGATCGGCGTCAACACGCTGGCCATCCTGGCCGGCGTGGTCGGAGAGGGCGCGCTGACGCCCCACTTCGAATCGCTGCTGCGGCCGCTGATCGACGTCGACACCGCGCAGCGCGTGGCCTTCGCGCTGTCCTTCGGCTGCGTCACGACGCTGTTCGTGGTGTTGGCGGACCTGCTGCCCAAGCGGCTCTCGATGAACGAACCCGAGCGCGTCGCGCTGGCGCTGATCCGGCCGATGCTGTTCCTGACCGTGCTGCTGCGGCCGGTCGCCTGGGCGCTGGGCCTGGTCACGGACGGCCTGCTGCGGTTGCTCGGCCGGCCGATGACGCCGGACAACACCATCACCCATGACGACATCCTCGCCATGGCCGCCGCGGGCCAGCAGGCCGGCGTCGTCGCGGCCGCGGAGCAGCAGGTGATCGAGAACGTGCTCGAGCTCGAGACCCGCACCGTGGAGTCGTCGATGACCTCGCGGGAGCGCGTCGTCTATTTCTCGCTCGACGACGACGAGGCGCTGGTGCGCACGCGGATCGCGGACTCGCCGCACTCGACCTACCTGGTCTGCGATGGCGAGATCGACCAGGTGGTCGGCTACGTCGACGCGACCGACCTGTTCCAGCGCGTGCTGCGCGGCGAGGTGATCTCGCTGCGCGCCGAGCCGGCGCTGGTCAAGAAGGTGCTGATCGTGCCGGACCGGCTGACGCTGGCCGAGGTGCTGACCCAGTTCCGCCAGGCACATGAGGACTTCGCGGTCATCGTCAACGAGTACTCGCTGGTGGTGGGCGTGATCACGCTGAACGACGTGATGAGCACGGTGATGGGCTCGCTGGTCTCCACCGACGAGGAGGAGCAGCAGATCATCCGCCGCGACGACGGCAGCTTCCTGGCCGACGGCATCACGCCGATCCCGGACGTGCAGCGCGCGCTGGGCGTGGACGACTTCCCGCACCCGGGCCAGTACGACACGCTGGCCGGTTTCCTGATGGTGATGCTGCGGCGCATCCCCAAGCGGACCGACGTCGTGGAATGGCACGGCTGGCGCTTCGAGGTCGTCGACGTCGACAGCCACCGCGTCGACCAGGTCATGATCGCCCGCGCGGCACCGCCGGCGACCGACACGGGCGCCTGACCCCCGGCCGCCGGCCCTCCGGCAGCGTGTCCAGGGACGGCCTGACCAACGGCCGCGCGACCGGCCTGCGCCACAATGCGCGGATGACTGCCCAGCCCGCTTCCACTGCCTCCGCGGCTTCGCTTCCCCTCGACCAGGCCGCCGTCCGCGCCGCCGAACTCCGTGACCAGCTGCACCATCACGCCCACCTGTACTACGTGCTGGACGCGCCCGCGCTGCCCGATGCCGAGTACGACCGGCTGTTCCAGGAACTGCAGGCGATCGAGGCCGCGCATCCATCGCTGCTGACGCCCGATTCGCCGACGCAGCGGGTCGGCGGCGCGGTGCTGGAAGGCTTCGAGCCGGTGCGGCATGTGGTGCCGATGCTGTCCATCCGCACCGAGACCGACACCGAGGCCAGCGGCGCCGAGAACTTCGACGCGCGCGTGCGTCGGGAACTGGACCTGGGCGAGCAGGCTGCGCCCGTCGAGTACGCGGCCGAGCTCAAGTTCGACGGCCTGGCGATCAGCCTGCGCTACGAGCGCGGCGTGCTGGTGCAGGCCGCCACGCGCGGCAATGGCGAGACGGGCGAGGACGTGACGCAGAACGTGCGCACGATCCAGCAGATCCCGCTGCGACTGCGGGGCGACGGCGCCAAGGCCGAGGTGCTGGAGGTGCGCGGCGAGGCCTACATGCGCCGCGACGATTTCGAAAAGCTCAACGAGCGGCAGCGCGCCAACAACGAGAAGACCTTCGTGAATCCGCGCAACACGGCCGCGGGGGCGATCCGCCAGCTCGATCCGGCGCTGGTGCGGCAGCGGCCGCTGAGCTTCTTCGCCTACGGCATCGGCGAGACGCGCGGCTGGGACATCCCCGCCACGCACAGCGCGATGCTGGACGCGCTGCAGTCCTACGGGCTGCCGGTCAACGCCGACCGCGCGGTGGTGCGCGGCGCCGAAGGGCTGGTGAAGTTCCACCGCGAGATCGGCGAGAAGCGCGACGCGCTGCCCTTCGACATCGACGGCGTCGTCTACAAGGTCAACAGCCGCGAGCTGCAGCGGCGGCTCGGTTTCGTGTCGCGCGAGCCGCGCTGGGCGGTCGCGCACAAGTACCCGGCGCAGGAGCAGGTCACCAGGCTGGACCGCATCGAGATCCAGGTCGGGCGCACCGGCAAGCTGACGCCGGTGGCCAAGCTGGAGCCGGTCTTCGTCGGCGGCACGACGGTCAGCAACGCGACGCTGCACAACCTCTTCGAGATGCGTCGCAAGGGCATCCGCGTCGGCGACCAGGTGATCATCCGGCGCGCCGGCGATGTGATCCCGGAGGTCGTCGGCAAGGTGGACGCCAGGCGCGCGCACTACGTGCCCAACTTCCGCATGCCCAGGCACTGCCCGATCTGCGGCAGCGACGTGGTGCGCGAGAAGGGCGGCATCGACCACCGCTGCAGCGGCGGCATCTTCTGCCCGGCGCAGCGCAAGCAGGCGATGCTGCACTTCGCCGGCCGTCGCGCGATGGACATCGAGGGCCTGGGCGACAAGCTGGTCGACCAGCTCGTCGACGGCGGCCTCGTGACGAGCCTGCCGGGGCTCTACAAGCTCGGCGTGACCAAGCTCACCGCGCTGGAGCGCATGGGCGATCGCAGTGCGCTGAACCTGATCGACGCGCTCGAGAAGAGCAAGCACACGACGCTGGCGCGCTTCCTCTTCGCGCTGGGCATCCGGCAGGTGGGCGAGACCACGGCCAAGGACCTGGCGAAGCACTTCGGCAACATGGATGCGCTGATGAACGCGACGGAGGAGCAGCTGCTCGCGGTGAAGGACGTCGGGCCGATCGTCGCCAGGAGCATCGCGGCCTTCTTCGCCGAGGCGCACAACCGGGAGGTCGTCGCGCAGCTGATCGCCGCGGGTGTGAGCTTCCCCGAGAGCGATGGCGCCGTCGCCGCGCCGGCGGGACCGCAGCCGCTGGCGGGCAAGACGCTGGTGCTGACGGGGACGCTGCCGACGCTGTCGCGCGACGAGGCCAAGGAGCTGATCGAGGCCGCGGGGGGCAAGGTCAGCGGGTCGGTGTCGAAGAAGACCAGCTACGTGATCGCGGGCGAGGAGGCGGGGTCCAAGCTCGACAAGGCGCGCGAGCTCGGCGTGACCATCCTCGACGAGGCAGGGCTGCAGGCGCTGCTGGCCGGGGAGGGGTGAGGGCCATCAGCCTGCCGCAGTCCGGCGCCGGATCGTCATCGCCATGCCCGCCGCCAGAAGGCAGGCGGCGCCCGCCACGTAGAGCGCGGGCGCATAGCTCAGCAGCAGGCTGCGGCTGAGTCCCGCGCCGTACGCGGCCACCGCGGCGCCGATCTGGTGGCCGGCGAAGATCCACCCGAACACCATGCCGACCTTCGCCGCGCCGAAGCGCTCGGCGGTCAGGCGCACCGTCGGCGGCACGGTGGCGATCCAGTCCAGCCCGTAGAACACCGCGAACAGCGACAACCCGTACAGCGTGAACTCCGCGCTCGGCAGCCACAGCAGCGACAGCCCGCGCAGCGCGTAATACCAGCACAGCAGCTTGCGGGCGTCGTAGCGGTCGCTCAGCCAGCCCGAGGCGATGGTGCCGATGAAGTCGAACACGCCCATCATCGCGAGCACCGATGCCGCCGGCACCGCCGCCAGGCCGTAGTCGCCGCACAGCGAGATGAAATGCGTCTGCACCAGGCCGTTGGTCGACAGCCCGCAGATGAAGAAGGTGCCGAAGAGCAGCCAGAAGGTCGGCTGCGTCGACGCCTCGCGCAGCGCGACGAACGGCGTGCGCCAGGTCACCGCGGCCGCGGCGGTGGCGGCCGGTGCCGGCGTCGACGAGGCCGGCTCGGCGCCATAGGGCGCCAGGCCCAGGTCCGACGGCCGGTCACGCATGAACAGCAGCACCAGCGCCATCACGCCCAGGCACAGCACGGCCAGCGGCAGCAGCGGCGCGCGCCAGCCCCAGCGCTCGATCATCCAGGCGGCGACCGGCAGGCAGATCAGCTGGCCGGTCGCCGCGCTCGCGGTCAGGATCCCCATGACCAGCCCCCGGCGGGACGCGAACCAGCGATTGGAGACGACCGCGCCCAGCACCAGCGCGGTCATCCCGCTGCCCAGTCCCAGCACCACGCCCCACAGCACGACCAGATGCCAGAGCTGCGTGACCAGCCCGGCCATCAGCATCCCGCCGCCGACCAGCGCCAGCGCCACGCTGACCACGGCCCGCACGCCGAAGCGCTCCATCAGCACCGCCGCGAACGGCCCCATCAGGCCGAACAGCGCGAAGCGCAGCGCCAGGGCCGACGAGATCTGGCTGGTGGACCAGCCGAATTCCTGCGCCAGCGGCTGCAGCATCGCGCCGGGCAGGCCCAGCGCGGCCGACATGAACAGCATCGTCAGGAAGGTCAGCCCGGCGATCACCCAGCTGAAATGGAGACCGCGATGGGTCAGGCGGTGGGACAGGGCGGCGGCGGGCATGCGGTTCCTTCGGGTGCCGGCGTCCGCGCCGGGCCGCCATGCGGCGCCGTCGGGACGGTTTTTGATGATGGCCGACATGGTATCGGCCTTGCCGAAGTCGAGCGCAGATTTAATGATGCCCCTACTTAAAATCGAGGATTCCGGCGTGCCGTCGCCGCGCTGGCCGAGCGCGCTTCCTACAATGCCGAGCATCATGAAAGTCACCAAAGAGCAATCGGCCGCCAACCGCCAGGCGCTGGTCGACGCGGCGTCCAAGCTATATCGCGAGCGCGGCATCGCCGGCGTCGGCCTGGCGGAGATCTCGCGCGAGGCCGGCTTCACCCACGGCGGCTTCTACGGGCGCTTTGCGTCGAAGGAAGAGCTCGCGGCCGAGGCCTGCGACCAGGCCTTTGAGGCCTCGCTGTCCCGGCTGGCGACGCAGCTCGAGAAGCACGATGGCGACCTGGGGCCGCTCCTGAAGCGCTACTTCAGCGCCGCGCACCGCGATGCGCCGGGCGGTGGATGCCCGATGGCGGCGCTGGGCGTGGACGCGGCGCGCGAGGGCGGTCTGCTGCGCGAGTCCATGAGCGCCGGCATCGGTGCTTATGTTCACGAACTGGCGACCCACCGGCCCGACGGCACGGTGGTCGAGACGCCGACCGCCGAGGATGAGGCCCGCGCGATCGGCCTGCTGGCCACCATGGTCGGCGGGCTGATCCTGGCGCGGGCCTGCGCGGGCGCGGCGCCGGGGCTGTCGGAGCGGATCCTCAGGACGTCGCTGGCGGCGTCGTCGAAGGCAGCCTGAGCACGCCCACCGCCAGCGCGGTGCCCAGCAGCACCACCAGGCAACCGGCGGCCATGCTGGCGCTCAGGGTCTCGCCCAGGAAGATCCAGCCCCACAGCAGCCCGAAGACCGGGATCAGGAAAGTCACCGAGATCGTGTTGGTCGGCCCCACCCGCTTCATCAGGCGGAAGAACAGGATGTAGGCGACGCCGGTGCACAGCAGCGCCAGCAGCGCGACCGCGCCCCAGGCGTGCGCGCTGGGCATCGCGGCCGGTCGCATCGACCAGGCCGGCGCGGCCAGCAGCAGGGCGGCGGCGAACTGGCTGCCGGTGGCCACGGCCAGCGGGCTGGCGCCGGTGAGGTAGCGCTTGGTGGCGCTGGCGGCGACGCCGTAGCTGAGCGCGGCGATCAGGCAGGCGACGATCGCGAAGCCGCTGCCGCCCGGCTTGAACGAGGCCTTGTCCCAGGCCAGCAGGACCACGCCGGCGAAGCCCAGCGCCAGGCCCAGCATCCGCGAGCCGTCCAGGCGCTGCCCGAACCAGGCCCAGGCCACCAGCGCGCCCCACATCGGCGTGGTGGCGTTGAGGATGCTCGACAGGCCGGCGTTGATCGACAGCGCGGCATAGCTGAACAGCGCGAACGGGAAGGCACTGTTGAGCACGCCCACCAGCAGCAGGCCCTTCCAGTGGGTACGCAGGTCGCCGAGGCCCTCGCGCAGGCCCAGCAGCGGCAGCAGGAACAGCGACGCGCCGGCGACGCGCACCGCCGCGGTGGCCACGGCGCCGAACTCCGGCGCGGCCAGCCGCATGAACAGGAAGGACGCGCCCCAGATGGCGGCCAGGACGAGCAGTTCGATCAGATCGCTTCGCTTCACGCGGATACCCCTGGTGTGTTGTTGTCGTGGCGCCGTGCCGGCGGGCCGGACGGCGAGGGGCGAAGCGTAGCCGGAAGACCGCCCTCGATTGTCAGTAGGGCCTCCTTGCGATGCAGCCCGCCCGCGTAGCCGGTCAGGCTGCCGTCGGCGCCCAGCACGCGGTGGCACGGGATCAGCACCGACACCGGATTGCGCCCGACCGCCGCCGCGACCGCGCGCACCGCCTCCGGCCGGCCCAGGCGCGCGGCCAGCTCGCCATAGGTCACGGTGAGGCCCGACGGGATGTCCAGCAGCGCGCGCCAGACGGCTTGCTGGAACGCGGTGCCGGCCGGTGCCATCGGCGGCAGCGACGGCGGCGTCGAGGCTTCGTCGCGACCGGCGAAATAGGCCGTCATCGCGGCCACGGTCTCGCGCAGCAGCGGATCGGCGTCGTCGCGCGGCGCGTCGATCGTGCCGGGGTGGTACTTCTGGTCCTCGAACCAGAGGCCCGACAGCCCCTGGGCGTTGCGGGCGATCAGCAGCCGGCCCAGCGGGGTGTCGGCCTCGGTCCAGGCGGTGTGCGTGACGGCGGACGTCTTCATGGCGTGGTTCCTTTGCGGGGTTTGAGCGCGGCTTCCCGCCACAGTTGCAACACGGCGTAGCTGCGGTAGGGGGCGAAATGCTCGGCGGCGGCGACCAGCTCGCGCGGCCGCAGCGGCTGCCCGGCGCGTTGCTCCAGGCATTGCTTGAGCACCACGTCGCCCGGCAGAAAGGCATCCGGCCAGCTCCAGCCTCGCATCAGCATGTAGTGCGCGGTCCAGGGGCCCAGGCCGGGCAGGGCGGCCAGCTCGGCGATGGCGTCCTCCACCGTGCCGCGGCCCTGCGCGAAGGCCAGCGTCGGCCAGTGACGCGCCAGGTCGATCAGCGCCTGCGCGCGCCGTCCGGGCATGCCCAGGGTGGCGATCTCGTCCACCGTCGCGGCGGCCAGCGTGGCGGGCGTCGGGAAGGCATGCGTCACGCCGGGCGGCGCATCGGCGGCCTCGGGCAGGGGCTCGCCGAAACGCGCGATCAGGCGGGTCGCCAGGGTGCGCGCCGCGGCGACCGTCACCTGCTGGCCCAGCACCGCGCGGATCGCCAGCTCGAAACGGTCCAGCGAGCCCGGCAGCCGCAGGCCTTCGGCGGCCGGGCCCAGGGTCTCGCCGAGCGCCGCGGCGATCGCCTGCGGGTCGGCGTCCAGGTCCAGCCAGCGGCGCAGCCGCGGCATCAGCGTCGCGATCGCCGGCCACAGCGAGGGGCTCAGCGACACCCGCACCTGCGGGCGCTCGGCGCCGTCCGGGCTCAGGCGCAGCGCCACCCAGCCCAGCAGGTCGGGCTGGCCCGCCCGCGTCAGCCGCACGCTGCGCGCCAGCGACAGGCCGGCCACGTCGACCTGCTCCACGCCAGGCACCGCGCGGGCGGCCAGGAAGCGCAGCAGCTCGGTGCCGAGCAGCGGCGGCCGCAGGTCCAGGCGCAGTTCGGTGGTCTCCGCCGCGCGCTCGGGCCGGGCGCCCTCGGCCTCGGCGCCGCCCTTGCGCAGCGCGGTCGGGCTCAGGCGGTAATGCTCCTGGAAGGCGGCGTTGAAGCGGCGCAGGCTCGAGAAACCGGCCGCCAGGGCGACTTCGGCGATCGGCAGCCGGGTGTCGGTCAGCAGCTGCTTGGCCAGCAGCAGCCGGCGCGTCTGCAGGTACTGCAGCGGCGCCACGCCGTGCACGGCGGTGAAGACGCGCCGCACATGCCGTTCGCTGACGCCCAGGCGGGCGGCCAGCGCGGGCAGCGAGGCCTCTTCCGGCGCGCATTCGTCGAGCCAGCGCGCCGCTTCCCGGGCCAGCACCTCGGCGGCGTCCATCGTGCTCCAGGGGCGTGCGGCGGGCGCCAGTTCGGGGCGGCACTTCAGGCAGGGGCGAAAGCGCGCGGCCTCGGCCAGCGTGGCGCTCGGGAAGAAGCGGCAGTTTTCCCGGCGCGGCGTGCGCACCCGGCAGATCGGCCGGCAGTACACGCCGGTCGAGGTCACGCCGACGAACCACTGGCCGTCGAAGCGCGCATCCCGCGCCAGCAGCGCGGGGTAGCAGTGGTCGGGGTCGAGGAGGAAGTCCATGGCCAGGATGATAGGAGTCGGCCTGCGCCGGATCTGGCCGTTTTCGGACATGTCCCTGCGGGCCGCCGGGGCCCGGCCGCGCGCCCCTTGGTCCGCGAATTGCCTGCGTGCACCGGGTTACACGAACGCCGCATGGGGCCTGCCTACAATGCGCCCCAGTTTTTGAACCATCACCCATTCCTCCAAGGACGCACATGCAAGTTCACGCATCCATCTTCAAGGCCTATGACATCCGTGGTGTCGTGGGCACGACGCTGGACGAGGCGCTGGCCGAGCACCTCGGCAAGGCCTTCGGCACCGAGGCGCTCAAGCTCGGCGAGAAGGCGGTCGCCGTCGGCCGTGATGGCCGCCTGTCCGGCCCGTCGCTGGTGGATGCGCTGATCCGCGGCTTGAAGTCGACCGGGCTGGATGTCGTCGACATCGGCGCCGTCACCACGCCGATGCTGTACTACGTCGCCGCCACGCGCGGCAAGCATGGCTGCAACTCCGGCATCCAGGTCACCGGCAGCCACAACCCGAAGGACTACAACGGCTTCAAGATGGTCCTCAAGGGCGCCGCCGTCTACGGCGAGCAGATCCAGGACCTGAAGCGCCGCATCGAGGCCGAGGACTACGCCACCGGCAAGGGCCGCGTCGCCGCGATGGACATCATCGCCGAGTACACCCAGCGCATCGTCCGCGATGCCAAGCTGGCGCGTCCGATGAAGATCGTCGTCGACAGCGGCAACGGCATTCCGGGCGCGACCGCCCCGGCCATCCTGCGCGCGCTGGGCTGCGAGGTCATCGACATCTTCTCCAAGGTGGATGGCGACTTCCCCAACCACCATCCGGATCCGTCGCGTCCCGAGAACCTCGAGGACCTCAAGCGCGTCGTGCACGCCACCGATGCCGAGCTGGGCCTGGCCTTCGACGGCGACGGCGACCGCCTGGGCATCGTCACCAAGGACGGCACGATGATCATGCCGGACCGCCAGATCATGCTGATCGCCGCGGACATCCTCAAGCGCCTGCCGGGCTCGGAGATCATCTTCGACGTCAAGTGCACCCAGCGCCTGGCCCCGTGGATCCGCGAGCACGGCGGCAAGCCGCTGATGTGGATGACCGGCCACTCGCTGGCCAAGGCCAAGCTCAAGGAAACCGGCGCGCCGCTGGCCGGCGAGCTCTCCGGCCACATCTTCTTCGCCGAGCGCTGGTACGGCTTCGACGACGCGATGTACACGGCGGCGCGCATGCTGGAGATCCTCTCGCGCAGCGAGGACCCGTCCAAGGTCCTGCACGACCTGCCCAACAGCGTCAACACGCCCGAGCTCAACGTCCCCTGCAAGGAAGGCGAGCACCACGAGGTCGTGGCCAAGCTCAAGGAAATCGCCGAGTTCCCGAATGCCAAGGAGATCGTCACGATCGACGGCATCCGCGTCGAGTACGACGACGGCTTCGGCCTGGTGCGCGCGTCCAACACCACGCCGGTGCTGGTGCTGCGCTTCGAGGGCCACACCCAGGAGGCGCTCGAGCGCATCCAGAAGGAAGTCCTGGCGCAGCTCACGCGCGTGAAGCCGGACATCACCTTCACCTCGGGCCATTGAGCGGCGCTCGCTGCCGGTGACGCCGGACTCGTTCAAGGAGCGCATGGCGCGCGGCGTCTTCAGCACGGTGCTGAGGCTCGCCGCGCCGGCGTACTTCCTGCGCCTGTTCCTGCGCGGCCGCCAGGAGCCGCTCTACGCGGTGCATCCGGCCGAACGCTTCGGCTTCGGCGCGGCGATCGAACCCGGCTCGATCTGGGTCCATGCGGTCTCGCTGGGCGAGACACGCGCCGCCGCGGCGCTCATCGAGCAGCTGCGGCGGGAGCGGCCCGGCCTGCGGCTGCTGCTCACCCACACCACGGCGACCGGCCGGGAAGCCGGCCGCGCGCTGCTGCGCGACGGCGACACGCAGCGCTGGCTGCCCTTCGACACGCCGGGCGCGGTGCGGCGATTCCTGCGGCGCACCCGGCCCGCGGTCGGCGTGCTGATGGAAACCGAGATCTGGCCCAACGTCCAGCACGAGGCGCTGAAGGCCGGCGTGCCAATGGTCCTGGCCAATGCGCGGCTCTCCGCGCGCAGCCTGCGCCGCGGCGAGAAGTTCAAGGCGCTGCTGGCGCCCGCGGCGCGCAGCCTGCGCCTGGCGCTGGCGCAGACCGCCGAGGACGCCGACCGGCTGCGCCAGGCCGGCGTCGCCGAGGTGCGTGTCAGCGGCAACCTGAAATTCGACCTGCAGCCCGACGAGGCCCTGCTCGCGCGCGGACGCGCCTGGCGCGTCGGCCTGAACCGGCCGGTGGTGATGCTGGCGGTCTCCCGCGAGGGCGAGGAGGCCGCGATGCTCGCGGCCTGGAAGTCGGCACGGGCGGCGAGGGCGCAAGCGGGTTCACCGCTGCTGCTGATCGTGCCGCGTCATCCGCAGCGCTTCGACGAGATCGCCGCGATGGTCACGGACGCCGGCCTGACGCTCGCGCGCCGCAGCGCCTTCGGCACCAGCGACATCGCGACGCCGCCCCTGAGCGCGGGCGTGGCGGACGTGTGGCTGGGCGACTCGATGCGCGAGATGGCGCTGTACTACGGCCTGGCCGATGTCGCGCTGCTGGGCGGCAGCTTCGAGAAGCTGGGCGGCCAGAACCTCATCGAGACGGCCGCCTGCGGCGTTCCGCTCTTCATGGGCCCGCACACCTTCAACTTCGCCGAGGCAGCGGAGCTGTCGCTGCAGGCCGGCGCCGCGCGCCGCGTAGCCACGCTGACCGAGGGCCTGTCGCAGGCGCTCGCGCTGCTGACGCAGCCCAGCGAGCGGCAAGAGATGGCGGACGCTGCGAGGGCCTTCGCGGCCGCGCATCGCGGCGCTGCGGCGCGAATGGCCGCACCCATCCTGAAACTGGCTGCAGCCTGATCCGGCGTCCTCGGTCGCAAATCCGTCGAAGGACGGTGCTGATCGGGGACGGGATGGCTTGAGGTTTTGGCGCTTGCCGCCAAGGGCGAACCCGACCGAGCTCAGTCCGGTGGACTGAGCGACGCGGGAGAGCGCTGGAGGACCAACGGTCCGACAGCCCCATGCCATCGCGGCCAACGCCCGGGCCGTTGCAGGCGTCTTCTACTGGTTGCTGGTCGACCGCACCTCACCGAGCGTCGTGACCCCCTGCAGCACCTTCGCGATGCCATCCTGACGCAGTGTCCGCATGCCCTCGGCCATGGCCAGGTGCATCAGCTCCTCCGCCCGCCCACCGGTCTGGATCAACCGACGGATCGGCCGCGAGACGGTCAGCAACTCATGCAGCCCCGCGCGGCCCTTGAAGCCGGTGTGGTCGCACTTGTCGCACCCGGGCGAGTGGTAATGCAGCAGGTTGGGCTGGCCGAACTGGCCTTTCCACTCGGCCAGCACCGACTCACGCGCCGGCCGGTTCTCGGCCGAGAACACATGCAGGTAGTCGTCGAGCAGCTCGTTGAGCGTCGCCTCGGGCATCGGCTCGGACTTGCGGCAGGCCGGGCAGATGCGGCGCACCAGCCGCTGGGCCAGCACCGCGAGCAGCGAGTCGGCGAAGTTGAACGGGTCCATGCCCATGTCCAGCAGGCGCGTGACGGTTTCCGGCGCGCTGTTGGTATGCAGCGTGGACAGCACCAGGTGGCCGGTCAGCGAGGCCTCGACCGCGATCTCGGCGGTTTCCTCGTCGCGGATCTCGCCGACCATGATCACGTCCGGGTCCGCGCGCAGGAAGGCGCGCAGCGCCTTCGCGAAGGTCCAGTCGATCTTCGGATTGACCTGCACCTGCCTCAGCCCCGCCTGCGTGATTTCGACCGGATCCTCGGCCGTCCAGATTTTGCGCTCCGGCGTGTTGATGTTGGCCAGCACCGAGTGCAGCGTCGTCGTCTTGCCCGAGCCCGTCGGGCCCACGCACAGCACCATGCCGTAGGGCCGCTCCGACGCCGCCTTGAGCTCGCGCAGGTTGTGTTCCGAGAAGCCCAGCTTCTCCATCGGGATCGGCTTGGCCGAGGCCAGGATCCGCATCACCACGTCCTCGAGCCCGTTGTTGGTCGGGATCGTGGCCACGCGCAATTCGATCTTGTGGCGCTCCGAGAACTTGGCGAAGTTGATCTTGCCGTCCTGCGGCTTGCGACGCTCGGAGATGTCGAGGTCGCACATGATCTTGATGCGCGCGATCATCGCGCTGCGGTAGGTGTGCGGCAGTTCCAGGTGGGGCTGCAGCACGCCGTCCTTGCGGAAGCGGATTTTGACCTTCTCCTTGCCCGGATAGGTCTCGATGTGGATGTCCGACACGTTCTGGTTGTGCGCGTCGATGATCATGGTGTTGATCAGCCGGACCAGCGAGTTGTCGCTCTGCTCGATCTGGCGGTCCTTCTCCTCCTCGCGCGCGGCCTCGCGGGCGACCTGCTCCTGGCCTTCGCGCTCCAGCGTCTCGATCAGCTTGTCGGAGCTGTCGAGCTCGAAGTCCATCGTCAGCGGCGGCAGACCGCCGTCGCGGTTGGCGACCGGCTGGCCGCCGAAGCGTTCGTAGGAGGTCGGGATCGCGAACTGCAGCGAGCCCAGCCGCGCGAGCGCCGGCACGACCTTGAGCTGGGTGATGAACTCGACCTCGTCGATGCAGTCGCGCCGCGTCGGGTCTTCCATCGCGACGATCAGGCGGCCGTCGCGCAGCACCAGCGGCAGCACCTCCAGCCGCTTGGCCACCGAGAACGGCAGCTTGCGCACCGCGTCCGGCTCGATCGCGAAGTTGTCCGCGTCCACCAGCGGATAGCCCATCTTGCGGGCCAGCGCCGATTGCAGCTGCGCGCGCGTGACGATGCCCTTGCGCACCAGCAGCTCGCCCAGCGGCACCGAGCGGTCCTGCTTCTGTTGCGCCAGCGCCTCGTCGAGTTGCGCCTGCGTGACCAGGTCCAACGCGAGCAGCGCTTCGCCGATGCGCACCATCGGCATTTTGGCCTGCTGCTCGATCGCGAGCATCAGCTGCTCGGCCGAGACGATGTGCTGCGCCACCAGGATGTCGCCGACGCGGCGGTCGCGCAGGTCGCGCTGCTCGCCGGCGGCGGCATCGACCTGTTCCTGCGTCGCCACCTGCTGGCGCACCAGCAGGTCGCCGATGCGCTCGCCGACCTCGAAGCTGACCAGCACCTCGCGCGGCACGAACATGCAGCGCACCCAGTCGCTGGTGTCGCTGACCGGCGGGAACAGGAACAGGCCGAGGTCGGTCTCGTGGTGGCCGATGGTCGTGCCCTTCTGCTCCTCGCCGCCCTGGTAGACCAGCTTGAACTCGCTGCGCGGGCGCTGGTCCAGCGACAGCGGGTCGTTGGCGGTGGCCGGATCGCGCGGTGGAACCTCGATCGCGTGCAGCAGCTTGAGCGCCTTGAACTGCGAGAACTTCAGCGGCATCGCGTTGCGCGCCGGCGGCACCACGACTTGCGCCAGGCGTTCGCCCGGCACCATCAGGATCACCTTGCCGACGGTGCGGCTGCCGTTCAGGCCGAGGATCTCGCAGGCCTGCGGCTCGCGCTGGGTGCGCGGCCGGGGATAGGCGGCGAAGGGAGGCGTCGGCCACTCGAACAGCGGTGCCGCCTCAGCCGCCGGCGAGGCGGACGGCTGGGCTTGAGGCCATTGCAGCGGCACGGACGGGTCGGTCATCAGGCGGTCTCCGCGGAGTTCTGTGTCTAGGCAGATATAGGGCGGGAGAGTAACTCGTTTGTGGTGGGCCCACTACTCGGATAAGCAGGTGGCGTGCCTGCCTATCCGGCCTGGCTCGTCGCTGGCCCCAGCCGTCCGCCCGGCTAGACTCGCCGACCATGAACAACCTGCTGGTGACCGGGTTCGAGCCGTTCGGCGGCGAGACCATCAACCCCTCCTGGGAACTGGTCCGGGCGCTCAACGGTGAGGTGATCGGCGGCGCGCGCGTGGTGGCGGTCCAGTTGCCTTGCGTCTTCGGCGAGGCGCTGACGCGGCTGGACGAGGCGCTGGCGCGGGTGAAGCCGTCGGTGGTGCTGGCGATCGGCCAGGCCGGCGGGCGCTGCGACCTGTCGCTGGAGCGGGTGGCCATCAACGTCGACGACGCCCGCATCCCCGACAACGCCGGCGCCCAGCCCATCGACGAACCGGTCGTCCCGGGCGGGCCCGCTGCCTACTTCTCGACGCTGCCGATCAAGGCGATCGTGGCGGGGCTGCGGGAAGCGGGATTTCCGGCGTCGGTGTCGCAGACCGCCGGCACCTTCGTCTGCAATCACCTGTTCTACGGGCTGCAGCATCTGGTGAAGGAACGCCCTGTTCGCAGCGGCTTCATGCACATTCCCTACCTGCCCGAGCAGGCGGCGCGCCATCCCGGCGCGCCCAGCCTGCCCCTGCCGACGCTGGTCGCGGCCACGCGCCTGGCCCTCGAACTGGCCGTGACGGCCGAGGAAGCCCGCCTCGGCGGTGGCCAGCTCGACTGAGCGGCTGGCTCAGTCGGCAGCCGGCGCCTGGCCGGCAAGGGTCAGGAGTTGCCTCGCATGCGATGCGATCTCGCGCGCGAGCGCATCGGGCTCCAGGATGCGGAACGGAAAGGGCAGGGCGGCGAATGACAGCGCCATCCAGGGCAGTTCATCCGCCTGGCAGCGCAGCAGCACGCCGTCCTCCTGCTGCTCCAGGCTGCTGATCGCGGCCAGCGGCTGGCGCGTGAGCGCCTCCAGCGGCGCCTGGACCAGCGCCCGCACCGCATGGGCGCGTGGCATCTCGACCAGCGAGGCGTTCAGGTGCGCGAGCACGTCGAAGCCTTCCGGGCGGCCGAAGCTCTGCGGCAGCGGATCGGCCGATTCGATCCGGTCCAGCCGGAACGAGCGCAGCGCCCGCCGCAGCCCGCAATGGCCCACCGCATACCAGCGCCCGCCGCGGTAGCCCAGTCCATAGGGATCGAACGGCCGCTCGCTGAGCCGGCCTTGCATGTCGCGGTAGCGCATCGCCACGCGCTGCTGGGCCAGGGCCGCCGCGCCCAGCGTCGACAGCGCCGCGGGGTTCGCGGGCACGGCCGGCTGCAGGTCGAGGGCCACGCGCTCGGCGATGCCGCGCTGGCGCTGCTTGAGCGCCGCGGGCAGCACGCGTTCGAGCTTGGCCTGCGCGCTGGCGACCGCCGGCGCGGTGTCGGCCAGTCCCAGTTGCCGCGCGGCGAGCAGTCCCAGGCCCAGGGCCAGCGCCTCGTCCTCGCTGAACATCAGCGGCGGCAAGCGGAAGCCGGTCGCCAGGCGGTAGCCGCCGAAGCGGCCCCGCTCGCGGTCGACGGGGATGCCCAGCGCCTCCAGCGCCACGATGTAGCGCCGCACGGTGCGGCGCTCGACCTGCAGTTCGGCGGCGATGGCGGCGCCGTCGAGCTGCCCGCGCGACTGCAGCAGTTCGAGCAGGGCCAGGATCCGGGAGGCGGGGAGCGACATGCCAGCGAGTCTACGGTGCCTGCGTTCGATATAGGGCTGGATCCGTCCTATATCGGCCCTAGGCTGCGTGCCATTCGCGCCTCGTGCGCAGCCTGGGCGTCACAGCCGCCCTCCAACCAGGAGACCCTCGAATGAATCCCGCCGACCTGACGCTCTACTTCGCCCTGGTGCTCGGCATCGTGCTGATCCCGGGCATGGACATGGCCTTCGTCGTCGGGCACAGCCTGACGGGTGGGCTGCGCGCGGGCCTGGCGGCGCTGGGCGGCGTCGTCGCGGGGGCGTTCTGCCACCTTGCGATGGGCGCGATGGGCCTAGCCCTGCTGCTGCAGACGCTGCCCGGCGCGTTCACGATCATGCTGATCGCGGGCGCGATCTACCTCGGCTGGCTGGGCTGGGGCCTGATGCGCGCCGAACCCAGCGCCACACAGGCGCGGCCGGCGGACGGGCCGCGCGCGCACTCGGCCTTCTTCGGCGCGATGCTGACCAACCTGCTCAATCCCAAGGCCTACCTCTTCAGCCTGGCGGTGCTGCCGCAGTTCGTGCATCCCGAGCGCGGCGAGCTGGCCCTGCAGCTTGGCGCGATCGGCATCGTCACCGCCGCGACGCAGATCGGCGTCTACGGCGGGCTGGCCTGGCTGGCCGCGGGCGGGCGTCGCCGGCTCGGCACCGCCGACGCCGCCGGGCTGCGGCGCCAGCGCCTGCTGCTGCGCGGCGTGGGGCTGCTGCTGTGGGTCACGGCGCTCTATACCGCGTGGCAGGCCTGGCACCAGGCGGGGATGGCCGCGCTGGGCTGAGGCCGTCGGCGACGGGCGCGGACGGCGTGTCGCAGCGTGTCGTCGGCGTGGGGCGAGGGCGTCAATGCGCTTGATCCTTGTCAATGAACTCCGACCCGACGCCAAACGCGCGGGAGAGGTCGACAACTGAGGGCCCCGGCGCGTGGCCGGCGGATCGACGAGATCCGGCGACGCGCCGATCCATCCACCCTCGCGGGGCCAGGCCCCGTCCCATCGGAGTTGTTCATGACCACACGCCACATCATCCTCGCCGCGCTGACGGCCGCGCTGGCGGCGGGCACCTCGGCCCATGCGCCTGACGGTCGCGACACCAAGAGGTGGTATGGCCTCATCAAGGCAAGTCAGAACAATCATGAAGATCTGTCAGTCGAGGCGGCGATCGGTCAACTGCCGAGCGACTGGCAATACCTCCCCGCAGCACCGGCCCGCGTGACGAGCGGGATCGGCCCCGGGTCCATCGGCGCCGAGGGCCGTGGCGGCGCGAAGGCGGCATCGTGAGGTCCGGCGCCCCCTTGTGGCCGGTCGCCGTGGGCGTCGCGTGGCGGCAGCCTCATTACCAGGAGGTGATGGTCCGCGGCGCGCCCGGCATCGATTTCCTCGAGGTCCTCACCGAGGACTTCCTGTCGCCCGGCGGCGCCGCCCGCCAGCTGCTGCTAGACGCCGCGCGCCGGTTCCCGGTGAGCCTGCACGGCGCGGGTCTGGGGCTGGGCTCGGCGGTCGGCATCGACGGCGGCCACCTGCGGCAGGTGAGGGAGCTGGTCGACGCGGTGCGGCCGGGCGCGGTGTCCGAATACGCCTGCTTCAACCGCGTGCATCGACCCGGAGCGCCCATCCACCTGCATGCGCGGCTGCCGATCCCCTTCAGCGAACGCAGCCTGTCGCTGCTGGCCGACCATGTCGACACCGCGCAGGAAGCGCTGGGGCGGCAGATCCTGATCGAGCCGATCGCGGCCTGCCTCGCGTGGGACGAGGACACGCTGAGCGAGCCCGCGTTCTTCAATGCGCTGGCGCGGCGCACCGGTTGCGGGGTGCTGGTCAACCTGGACAGCGTGGTCGTCACTGCGATCAACCGCGGTCATCGGGACGAGGCGATCGTGCGGGCCGGCATCGCCTGGCTGGACGAGATCGATCCGGCCGTCGTGGGCCAGTACCACCTGGCCGGCCATGCGCGGGCGCAGGGCGTGGCCTTCGGCGGGCAGGGCGATCCGGTCGGCGAGGACGTCTGGTCGCTCTACCGCTACGCGCTGGGCCGCATCGGCGCCCGCCCGACGGTGATCGACCGCGGTCGCCCGGCGCCGCCGCTGGCGACGCTGACGGAGGAGGTCGCGCGGGCGCGCCGCGAGCAGCAGGCCTTCGACCGCGAGGTGATCGCGCCGCCGCCACCCCGGCAGGACCGGCGCGGCCGGGACAGCTACCCCATCCAGTTCCAGGAGTCCGACGATGACGCGGCATGAGAGCGACGAACAGAACGGGCAGCGCAAGCTGATCGAACGCCAGGGCCGGCTGGCCGACACCCTGCTCGCGGCCTCCGAGGGCGAGGCGCTGGCCCTGGCGCCGGCCGGCCTGCATGCGCTGCCGGCGCTCCCGGGCGGCCTGGCCCAGGCGCTGCGGCTGTATCGCGTCCAGGCCGGCATCCGCGCCGAGCGCGTGCTGGCCGGGGTCTATCCGCGCCTGCGCGAGCGCATGGAGGCCCACCAGGCAGGCAGCTTCGCCTCGCTGGCCTGGACCTGCTGGCGCCGTCATCCGCCGGTCCAGGGCGACCTCGGCACCTGGGGCGAGGCGCTCATCGGCCTGCTCGCCGAGGCCGAGGCGGTCGGGCTGCCCCCGCTGTGGACCGCGCTGGCGCGCCTCGAATGGAACCTGCATCAGGTCGAGCGCCTGCCGGAGCCGGGGCGGGATCCGGGCTCGCTGGTGCTGCTGGGACGACTGCCCGCCGCGGCGGTGCGGCTGGTGCTGGCGGACCATGTGGCGCTGCATCGCTGCCACGCGCCCTTGCTGCGCGGGCTGCTCGAGCTGCCGACGGAGAGCTTCGGCATCGGCGCGCGCGAGGCGGTGGTCGTCTGGCGCGACGGCTGGCAGGGCCGCGCGATGGCGATCGACGCCGCCGCGCTGCGCTGGTTCGAGGCGCTCCTGGCCGGTCATGACCTCGAGTGCGCGCTCCAGCTGGCCGGCGCCGCCTTCGACTTCAGCGCCTGGCTGCCGGTGGCGATGACGCGCGGCTGGATGGCGCGGGTCGAGACGGTCGAGCAGGGCGGGGGCGCCGACGCCTATGGCGTCGCGTTCCCCCTGCGGTTCACTCGCGGGGTCGGAAGGTGATGATCATCACCCGCGGCACGGTGCCGTCGGTGTCCGTCGGCAGCTTCTCCGTCTTGTCGAGCGCGCGCAGCACCGCGCCGTCGAAGTCGGGCAGGCCGCTGGACTTGACGATCTTGCGCGCCACGATCGTGCCGTCCGGGCCGGCGCGGACCTCGACCTCGGCCTCGGGGTTGGACGGACCGCCCGGGTCGGCGTAGATGATGTTGGGCCGCACGCGGGCCTTGATCCGGCCCGCGTAGTTGGCCGACGGGCCGGAGCTCTTCAGCGCCGTGCCGGTCGAGGTCGGTCCGCCGCTGGCGCCGGCCATGCCCTGGATGCGCCGCAGGTTCTCCTGGCGCTGCGCCTCGGCGCGGGCTTCCGCGTCCTTGCGGGCCTTCTCGGTCTTGGCCTTGTCGGCCTTCTCCTTGGCCTCGTCCTTCTTCGCCTGCTCTTCCTTGGCCTTGCGGTCGCGCTCCTTCTGCTCGGCCTCGTCCTTGCGGCGCTGGTCCTGTTTGCGCTTTTCCTCGGCCTCGCGCTGCTCCTGCTCTTCCTTCTGCTTGCGCTCCCTGGCCTTGGCGATCGCGATGTCCGCGTCGCGCTGCGCCTGGACCTCCTGGGGCGTGGGCTGCTGCGGCTTCGGCGACTCGGGCTGCGGCTTGGGCGGCTCGGGTTGAGGGTCGGTCGGCAGCTGTTCCTTGGGCGCGGCGGCCTGGGGCACGGCCGACCACAGCTCCGCCTCGAGCGCCGGCACCGGCGTCGAGCGCCAGCTCACGCCGAAGCTCAGCGCCACCACCAGCAGCACGTGCGCGACGACCGCGAAGCTGAAGCCGCGGCCCAGGCCCGGCGCCGGCGGAGGACGCAGCGGATCGCGTTCGGGGTGGAATCGGGAGGCGATGTCCATCGCGTTGCTCATCGTCTGGGGCCGCTTCCCGATCTCAGCGATCGGCCGGGGCGCCGTTCTTCACGGCCAGCCCGACCCGCTGGATGCCCGCGCGCTGCAGCACGTCCATCGTCTTGACGACGGCCTCGTACTTCACGTTGCGGTCGGCGGAGATCACGACCGGCGTGGCCGCGTCGCCCTTCTGCGCGTCCCGGACGCGCGCGGCCAGCGCCTTGAGCGGCACCGGCGACGGATCCTGGTCGCCGTCGAGCTTGATCTTGAGCTGCTCGTCGGTGCCCACGATCACCTGGATCACGTGCTGCGGCTGGGTCTTGGCGGTGCCGACGCTGGGCAGGTCGACGACGCCGGTGGTGATGAGGGGCGCGCTGACCATGAAGATGATCAGCAGCACCAGCATGACGTCGATGAAGGGGACCATGTTGATCTCGTTCATCGTGCGGCGGCGCGAGCCGCCGCGGGAGGACATCGCGGGCATGGCCGTTCCTCCGGATCAGCGCTGCGCGGCCGGCGCCGGCTGGCCGGCGTTGCGCTGCAGGATGTTGGAGAACTCCTCGATGAAGGTCTCCAGCGTGATGGCGTTGCGGTCGATCTGGCGGGCGAAGCGGTTGTAGGCCAGCACCGCCGGGATGGCGGCGAACAGGCCGATGGCGGTGGCGACCAGCGCCTCGGCGATGCCCGGGGCGACGGTGGCCAGCGTGACCTGGGTCAGGTTGGACAGCCCCACGAAGGCGTGCATGATCCCCCAGATGGTGCCGAACAGGCCCACGTAGGGCGAGACCGAGCCTACCGACGCCAGGAAGGACAGGTGCGACTCCATCGCGTCGAGCTCACGCTGGAAGCTGGCGCGCATGGCGCGACGGGCGCCGTCCAGCAGCGCGCCGGAATCGACGACGCGCTTCTCGCGCAGCTTCAGGAATTCGCGCATGCCCGAGGCGAAGATGCGCTCCAGCGGCGCGCCGTCCGGGCGGTTGGACACGCTGGTGTAGAGGTCGTTGAGGTTCTTGCCGGACCAGAACTCCTGCTCGAAGCCCTCGTTGCGCGCCTTGACGCGTCCCAGCGCGATCAGCTTGCTGAAGATCACGCTCCAGCTCGCGAGCGACACCAGCAGCAGCGCGGCGATCACCAACTGCACCGTCAGGCTGGCATGGGCGATCAGGGAAATGATGGAGAGGTCTTGGTTCATGAGGTCAACGAAGGGTGATCGCGGGACGGCACCCGGCGCGAAGGCGCGCGGAGGCCGGCGGTGAGCGGTGGCCGGTCGAGGGTCGGGTCGAGATCGAAAGGGGGAATTGTGACAAGACTGGCGGCCTCCTTGGCAAACGGCGAACCAGCCACATGCAAAGAAGCGTGTCAGTGGTGCGAGGGGGAGACCATGCGCACCTGAACGCCGCGACCGTCGGCCTCGGACTACGCGCGCGGCCGCGCCCGCGGCCGGGGCACGCCCGCCGCGTCCGGCAGGGCGCCCAGCAAGCGCGCGACGCATTCGGCGTTGAGCGTCGCGCCCGCCTCGTTGGTGTGGGTGTTGGCGTCGGCGAAGAGCCGGTCCACCTCGGCCCGGCCGAGCGCGCGGTAGGCCTCGGTGACGGCCCCCGTCAGGTCGATGAACCACCCGCCCTCGCGCCGCGCCACCTCCCGGCCCCAGGCGCCGATGTCGGCGAAGTCCACGTCATCCCGCCAGTGATCCCGGTGCGGCACCGGGGAGACGACGACGGGCACCGCGCCGGCGGCCCGCGCGTCGCGCAGGTACGCCGTCAGATAGGCGCCGAAGCTGCGGACCGGCTCGACGCCGCCGTCGGACAGCGCTTCCTCCACGGTCTCGTCGCCGATCCCCGGCAGCACGCCGCGCTGCTTGGCGGCGGGATCGCCGACGCGGCCGAGGTCGTTGTGGCCGAACTGGATCAGCACCGCGTCGCCCGGCTTCAGCAGCGAGCGCACCTCGGCCCAGCGTCCTTCGCGCAGGAAGCTGCGGCTGCTGCGGCCGGCCATCGCGTGATTGGCCACCGTCACCTTGCGGGGGTCGAACCACGGCGCGAGCCGTTCGCCCCAGCCCCATTGGCCATGGCGTCCGGCGCTCCGCACGGTGGAGTCGCCGACGATGAACAGGGTCCTGCCACGATCCATCGGCGCGGGCCCGGCGGCCGGTGTCGCGGCGAAACCGGCCGACGCGTCCGCCCGGCCCGCGCGCCACGACGCCGCTCCCAGCCCCGCCGCCAGCGCCAGCAGTGCGCGGCGGCTTGGCCCGCGAGGCTCCGCGCTCATTGGGCGAAATCGATCGCGTCGACCGCGAACGACGGGCTCAGGTAGCCGGTGGCCGAGCCGCCGCCGGCGACGTTGATCGTCAGCGTGTTGGTGCCGACGACCAGCGCGCTCGCGGGAATCGCGAAGCGGTAGGTGGTGTTGTTGCCGCGATAGGTCCCGACCGTGAGCGTGCGCGTCGTGGGCTGCGTCGAGGCCGCCGGCGTGTCCGAACTCCAGGTGTTGACGCTGATCGACGGCCGGCCGTTGGCCCTGGCCGTCGTGATGCCGATGCGCAGCGTCGCGTCCTTGACCTGGGCGCTGGTCAGGGTGAAGCGCACGACCTGGCCGCTGTTCACGTCGCGCCAGAGATACGCCGGGAAGGCCGTGTCGGCCGAACTGCCCACGGTGAAGGCGCCTGGCGACCAACTGGCCAGGCGCACGTCGGACGGGTGCATCGTCGTGACCTGGGCGCCGTTGCGCAGCTCGGTGGGCGCGCCGTCCCAGCGGCCGATGCGCCAGAGGGCGGGCGTTGCCTCCGGATCGCCGTCGATGGCGATGGTGTTCAGCGAGGCGGTGGTGCCCGCGGTGACCTGCACGCCGGTGCTGTAGACCGCCAGTTCGTTCTTGTAGACGGTCAGCGTGTAGGCGCCGGGCAGCATGCCGGTGGACTTGAAGAAGCCGCGGTTGGCCAGGTCGGCCGAGGCCCAGTACTGCGCCTGGTCGTTGGCGAAGCCGACGGTGTAGGCGTTGCCCGCGACGGTGCCGGTCAAGGCCACGCCGGCGATGCCGCCGCGACCGGACGGCGGCACGTAGCCCTGCAGGCCCGCCACGGAGAACCAGCTGGTGTCGGGCGCGGCCGGGGCGCTGCCGTCGGTGAAGATCAGCGTGTAGGCGTTGAGCACGCCGAGCCGGAAGGGCTCGGTCTGGCCCTCGCTGTAGTTGACGATATAGGTCAGCTCGTTGGTCGTGGTTGTGATCTGGTTGAGCAGGCTGCGATAGAACGGCCCGCCCGAGCCGCCCTCCTGGCCATCGCGGTAGAGCCACAAGCCGACGGTGCCGGCGCTGTTGCGGCCGCCGAAGTACTGCCAGTCCTTGAGCCGCTGGTTGGCGTAGTGCTTGGAGCGCGTCTGCCCCGCGAAGGCGCTGCTCGCGGAGAAGCCGAACACGTCGCCCGACTCCACCGTGGTGTCGGTGCCGCGCAGGTCCTGCGGCCAGGTGCCCGCGCTGGTCTGCCCACCGGGCACGCCCGCCGGCGGGCCGCTGGACAGCGCGCCGATGGGCACGCGCACGATGTAGCGCACCATGTTCAGCGTGTCGGGCTCCTCGGTGAAATAGGTGGCCATGTAGACGCGGGGCTCGCCCGCCTTGATCAGGTAGTAGTGCTTGAGCAGCCCGCCCTTGCCGCTGTTGCTGGTGACCGTGATCTTGATGTAGGCCCCGCCGGTGAGCGCGCCGTTCTGCGCCGTCGAGGCCGGCGTCGACGCGCCGCTGGCAGACAGCATCTCCGCCGAGACGCTCACCGCCGAGACATTGCTGTACAGCCCGTCGAAGCCCGAGTTGAGCTGGGAGCCGCGCGCCGGGTCCTGGTACTGGACGCCGTTGTAGACGAGGCTGGAGATGTCGCCCGCGGACTGCGTGCTGGCGCCGTTGTCATAGGCCATGACGCGCAGGACCAGGCCCGCGTTGGTGTCCACCTCGTACTGGACCTTGGACGCGCTGCCGCTGTCCCAGCGGGTGGTGAGGCTGAACGCGGCCATCGCCGCATGGGGCAGGGCGAGCGCGCTCGCGACGACGGCGGCCTGCGCCAGCCAGGCGCGCCAGGATCGGGGATTCAACATGCTTGCTCCTCGTGGATGAAGGCCGCCCGAGCGATGTCGAGGCGTCGGCCGGGGACGGGAAAGCGCCTCAGGGAGACGCCTCGGGAAGGGCATCGCCGATGAGGGCGAGGTTCTGGATCGCCGCCAGCGCCCATTGCGCGGCGTCGTTGGTGCTCAGGCCGGGCGCCTCGATCACCGGGCGGAGCACGGCGGGACCATCGACGCGCCGCGTCGCCAGCGGCCCGGAGCGGGGATCGCTCAGGAACTCGCGCCAGGCGCGTTGCGCCAGGGCCGGATCGCGGCGGCGCCACGCCGCGTAGGCGGTCAGGCGCGAGTGCCCCACGTACAGCGCCCGGGCCCCGCCGTGCGGCGCGCCCAGCGCGCGGCGCTGTTCCTCGACCGGCGCGTTGAAGAGCGCGCAGTACTGCAGCCAGGCGTCCTCGAAGCCCGGCACGTCGACCAGCGCGATGAGATCGGCCACCATCTCCGTCAGCCCGAACACCGCGCTCAGATGGCTCGCGCCGACGCGCCCGCCCGAGACATCGATCAGCGCGCCGGTCTCGAGTTCATAACCCGCGGTGGCGGCGCTGAAGAAGCCATGCGGCATCGCGGCGACGCTCTGCATGCCGCGTCGGATGCGGTCGCGCCAGCGCGGGTCGCCGCTGCGTTCCCACTCGGTCAGCCAGTTGGCCAGCAGCGCGCCCCAGTCGGTGCCGACGCCGAGCAGCCCGTCGCCGGCACCGCTCGGCCGCGCGCCCAGCTTGCGTCCCGGATCGAGCGTGATCAGCGTGCGGTCCGCGTCGCGCAGCGCGTGCAGCAAGTCGCCGATGCGTTCGTCGGCGGTGAGGTAGTGGTAGTGGCGACGGTAGGCGGCGGTGCTGATGCGCAGCTGCTTGGCGCTGTCGCTCCAGTGCAGCACGCCGTGCCGCGTGCCCAGGCCCTGGAAGCGGCCGAGGTGGTAGGTGTCGACCTCGCTGGTGTGGCGCACCATCGCCTCCGCGAAGCGGAAGATGTCCGCCCGCCCGCTGCGCAGGAAGGCGGACCAGAGCCACAGGTCGGGCGAGAGCTCCGAGTTGTCCCAGGCGAAGCCGCCCACGTCGTAGCGCCACTCGTGGCGGTCCTCGTCGTAGGTGTGGCGGATGTCGCCGTGATCCCAGAAGCCGGTCCAGCGACGTTGCTCCGCCTCGCGGCGGTAGAAGTCGAAGAGGCTGTCGAGCCGGTCCTCGATCGCGGCCTTGGCCGGCGTGCCGCGGTCGGGCAGCGACCACAGCGGGCCGAAGACCTGCGTGTCGAGGTAGCGGCGCGGCGCGGCCACGAGCCGCGGCGGCGTCTGCACCAGCCGCGCCAGCTGCAGCAGGCGCTCGCGCGATGGCGTCGCGGCCAGCGCGAAGAGCGTGATCTCGTGGCTGCGGCCGACGCCCACCGCGGTGTCGAAGCCCGGCTCGTAGTCCTCGTAGGTCAGCTCGAGGCCCTGGCGCTGCTGCTCGAAGGTGTCTTGCCCGAGGCCGTCGTGGTAAGGCCGCAGGTCCATCGCCGGCGCGTCGGGGCTGTGCCACCACAGCCGCACCTGCGCCGTGTCGGTGTGGGCGCCGCGCACCTCCAGCTGCGCCGGATGGCGCTGCCAGAAGTCGCGCAGTCCGAAGGCCAGGCCACCGCCCGGGCCGCCCACGTAGCCCAGGCCGGCGGCGCGCGCGCCGTCGGCGGCATGGATCCAGGTGTGGCCCGGCCGCGTGCGCTTGCGGATCTGGAAGGCATCCGGCGAGTGCTGGGTGAGGCTGAAGTCGCCCCAGGCGGGGATGTGATCCTGGAGCTCGCGCACCGTCCGCTGCCAGGTGCTGTCGGGCGGGCAGGCGCGGCCCTCGAGCTGCGCGGCGCGGACCTCGGCGCCGGGGTCGCGGCGCAGCCCGGTGAGGCCGCGCACGGCCTCGGCCCACAGGCCCGCGTCCGGGCCCTCGGCCGCGCCGGCGAAACGCAGGTGACGGTCATGCAGCGGGTCGCGCAGCGGCACGTCGGCGATGAGGCCGAGGCCGCGCGGGAAGTCGCGCTGCGGATCGCCGTCGAAGACCCAGCTGTGCATGATGCGCAGCGCGTCGCCGCCGGCGTACAGGTAGAGCCGCAGGTCGAAGGGCAGCCACGCGCGCGCGGCGGCATCGGCAGCGGAGCCGGTGGCCGTGGTGCTGGTGGCTGTGGCCGTTGCGGTATCGGTGGCAGTGTCCGGGAGCACGCGATGGCGGCCGCGCAAGCGCAGCACCGCGCGGTGCGGCCCGCGCTGCTCGATGTCGACGGTCTCCACCTCGCCGCAGCTGCGCCGCGTGCGGCGCCTCGGCCCTTCGTCATCGGGCGCGTCGTCGGCATCGGCCACCAGGCGCAGCTCGCGCAGGAGGTCGACGCCGCCGCGCGTGATCGAGGCCACCAGCGTGGCGCCGCGCCGCGGCACGGTGCAGCGGATGACGCCGGTGTCGACGATCACCGCATCGGCCGTCTCTTCCACGCGCAGCGGCGTGATGGGCGAGGGCGCCGCCTTGCCGGGTGGCAGCGCAACGATGCGCCAGGCTTTGGTGGCCTCGCCCGGCGGCGTCAAGGCGGGCGGCAGCGCATGGCCGGACCACTTCACCGAGCCGTCAGGCCACCAGGCCAGCGGCCAGCCTTGCAGCGCGTGCAGCCGACCCTCGCTGTCCCGCAGCGCGAAGGCCTGGCCGCGCCGCACCTCGCCGCGCGGCCATGGCCAGCCCCAGTCCGTGCCGGCATGCCCGGTCGGCGCCGCGCCGTCCAGCCAGCGCAGCGCTTGCGGGTCGAGGTCGTGCGGCAGCGGCGTCGGTGCCGCCGGGGCAGAGGGGAGGTCTCCCGCGTCGGACGGGGGCCGGGGGAGCGCGCGGGGTGGGGCGGGCAGGGCAGTCCCGCCGGTACCGGCTGGCGTGCTTGCCGCGGTGGCGGCTGTCGCGGCCGCGGCGGCGCTGGACAGCGCCAGCAGGGCAGGCCCCCGCAGCAGATGGCGTCGGCTGATCGGCATGGCTCAGCGGAAGGCGTAGCCGAGGGTGATGCCGACGGTGCGCGGGTCGCCGACGTAACCGATCACCGTGCTGCCGCCATTCAGACGGGTGTAGTACAGCTTGTTGAAGGCGTTCGTGATCCAGAGTGCCGCGTCCCAGTCGCCGCCGGCGCCGGGGCGCTTCACGCCGAGCGTGAAGGCCGCCAGGCCGTAGCCCGGCACGCGCGCGGACGCGGCGTTGTCGACCGAGCCGTAGGTCCAGCCGCGGTAGGTGTAGCGCGCGGAGGCGTAGGGCTTGAAGTCGCCCTGCGACCAGTTGTAGCGCGCCGACAGCGCGAGCACCTGCTTGGGCGCGTTGAACACGCGCTGGCCGGTGAGGTCGCAGAAGGTGGCGGTGATCTCGGGCGGGCACAGCGCGCGGCGGTAATCCGTGTAGCGTGCATCGTTGACGATGCCGCTCAGCACCACGTCCAGCCGCTCCAGCGGCTGCGCCCGCAGCGCCACTTCCACGCCCTGGCTGCGGTAGTCGCCGGCGTTCATCAGGTAGCTGGTGGCGTTGGCATCGTCATAGGCCTGCGTCTGGAAGTCGCTCACCTGCGTGCGGAACACGTCGGCCTGCAGCGTCAGCCGGTCCGGCACCAGCGCGCCGATCACGCCGATCTCCACGTTGCGCGTGGTCTCGGGCTTGAGCAGCAGCGTGTCGAGGCCGGCCTTCTTGGCGGCGCCCGCGGACACATTGATCCCGCCGGCCTTGCGGCCGTAGCCGTAGGACAGGTAGCTGCTCCAGTCGTCGTCGATCTGGAATTTCAGGCTGGCCGACGCGGACGGCAGCACCTTGTGCACGCGCAGGTCGCCGGAATCGAAGGCGGCGCGGTTGAGCCGGACGAAGCTCGCGTCGCGATTGTTGTAGGTGGCGCGCGCGCCGAGCTGCAGGTCCAGCCGATCGCTCAGGTGGAAGGTGCCGCGGCCGTAGGCCGAGCTCATCTCGTCTTCCAGGTGCCCGTTGCGGACGATGTCCAGGCCCTTGAAGCCGTTGCCCGCGTAGGTGTTGACGATGTCCGTGCTGGCGTAGCGGGTGTGGGCCTCGGTGTCCTGGTTGTCGCGGAAGTAGCTCAGGCCCACGACGTAGTCGAAGAACTCGCCGCGCGGCGACTCCAGGCGCAGGTCCTGGGTGAAGGTCGAGTCGTCCACCGCCGTGCCGCTGTTGGCGTAGATGCGCACGCTGAGCTCGTCGGCGAACTGCGGGACATAGCGGTAATGGCGCCAGGCCGTGACCGAGCGGAACTTGTAGCCGCCGTCCAGCTTCCAGTTGGCCTCGGCGGACACGCCGCCCTGCTCGGCGGCGGTGGTGGTGACGTCGTCGACGATGGTCTCGCGGCCGCCGGCCACGTAGCTCGCGCCGATCTTGCGCGCCGTCGCCGGGAAGCTGTCCGCCACCGACTTGTAGACGCGGGCTGGCGTGGCCGATTCGGCGCCGTAGTCCGCGGTCAGCTTCAGCTCGAAGCTGGCGCTGGGCCGCAGCAGCACCTGCGCGCGCAGGCCCTTGCGCTCGTAGCCGTTGAGGTGGCCGCCGTCGGCGAGGTTCTTCACCGAGCCGTCGCTGTGCGCGTACAGCGCCGTGACGCGGTAGGCGGCGCTGTCGCTGAGCGGTCCCGACAGGGCCGCCGTCAGCTTGGACGTGTTGCGCTCCGCATACGAGACGCTGACCGCGCCTTCGCGCTGGAAGGCGGGGCCCTTGGTGTGGATGTCGATCGCGCCGCCGGTCGCGTTCTGGCCGAACACGGTGCCGCTCGGGCCCTTGAACACGTCGACGTAATCGATGTCGGTCAGCGAGCGGATGATGCCCGGCCGCGGGAAGTAGACGTTGTCGACATAGGTCGCGACGCTGCTAGGCATGCCGATGTTCTGGTCGCCGCTGGTCTGCCCGCCGCCGTCGCCCACGCCGCGGATCGTGAGCTGCGTGTCGTTCGAGTCCGTGCTTTGGATGTAGAGGCCCGGCACCACGTACTGCAGGTCCTGGATGTCCTCGACATGCAGCTCCGCCAGCGACTCGCCGCGCACGCGCGAGACGGCCGACGCCGGGCGCTGCGGATGCTGCTCCTTCTTCGCGCGGCCGGTGACCTGCACCGCGTCGAGTTCGGTGACGTTGGACGTGGCTCTGGCGGTGTTGCTGTCGTTGACGGTGGTGTTCAGCTTGGCGCTGGCATTCGCACCGGCAGTGGCGTTGGCGTTGGTGTTGACGTTGTCGCTTGACGCGGCGGCCTGTGCCGCATGGGCGCCCAGCAGGAGGCCGGCGGCGCACAGGGCCGCGACGAGCGGAGGACGCGAAAGGGACGGAACGGGAATCGACATGAGGGACCTGGGTTCTTGTTGTGGAAAGAGACGAAAGAGATGAATGAGACGAGGGGCGACAACGTTGTCACGACGGCGCGAAGGATTCGTGGAAGCGGCGTCGCGACGGCGCGGGCGGGAGGACTGTTCAGAGCCGCAGGACGCGGAAGTCCTTGATCCGCAGATGGCTGGCCGTCGTGCGCAGCGCGAGCCAGCCGTGGCGGTACGGCGCGGGATCCGTCCACGCGAACACCAGTTGCTCATCGGCGAGAACACGGAGCTCGGCCGCCTGGCCCGGCGACGCGCGCGACTGGATGCGCAGACGCACCGCCTCGCCGTCCTTCAAGCGCGCGAACGCGGGCGGCGCGCCGAGCTGGTCGTCGGCGGTGGCCAGCGACGGTTCGGCGTAGCCGGCGACTTGCGGCCGGGCGGCGCTGCCGTCATAGCGGCGCAGCCGGGTGCTGCGGTTGCCGTTGGCGCCGAAGCCGAGGTAGTAGAGGCGCAGCGCGTCGTAGCTGGCGAGCGCGCCATCGGCTCGCCTCGCGCCGGGATCGCCGCCCTCGGCGGTGGTGGCGTTCCAGAACAGGTTGAGGTCGGAGACCCGGTCCGGCAGGCCCGGGAACGACGCCTTGAGCGGCGTCGCGGTGAGCTGGATTTCGTAATCGCCGCTGAAGGGCTGGCGATACCAGAGCGTCAGTCCGGCGCTCGCCTGCAGGTCCAGCACGCCGTCCTCGGCGCGCACGAGGCTGTCGGGCGACTGCCGCTCGATGCGCCAGGCGCCGGTGCCGTGGCGGAAGTCGTCCGACGCCAGGACCGTGCCGGGCGCTTCCTGGCCGTGGGCGGCCAGGCTCGCGAGTCCCAGCAGCCATGCGACAGCGCGGGACGGGCGGTGGATCTCTTCCTGGTGCGGCGCATGCGCAGGGGCCGGGCCGCGGCCCTTCGCGCTCAACGGGTGCATCGGTGATTCAAGGCGTGGTGACAGGACAGGGCGCGACTATGTTGGCCGGCCTCCCGCCCCGGCAAATGCGAAATCCCGCCAGCCACATGCCGATTTCGTGCTTGCCCATCGACGGGCGTGACCGCTCGCGCCCAACGACGCGCGCCCATGCGCCGCGGCCTGCGTCTCCTCGCGCGATCCGATATCGATATGCGGGAATCTTGGTTCGCGCCACCGGTCCGCCTGCCTAGGCTTCGCGCCAACTCGTCATGACAGGTTGGACCTGGATGAAACCGAACACGGCCGAACTCATCGCGCTGCCCAGCGCGCCCCTGCATGCGCAGGTCAAGAACACCCTGCGCGCCCGGATCCTGGACGGCACCTACGCGCCGCTGTCCCAACTGCCGTCCGAGAGCGAACTCGGCGCCGCCTTCGGCGTCAGCCGCATCACGCTGCGCCAGGCGCTGGGTGCGCTGCAGCGCGAAGGGCTGATCTACACGCTGCAGGGCAAGGGCAGCTTCGTCTCCCGGCCCAAGGCCTTCCAGAACGTCAGCAGCCTGATGGGCTTCGCCGAGTCCATGTCGGCCCAGGGCCATGAGGTGCTCAACCAGCTGCGCGGGCTGCGCTTCATCGCGGCCGAGCGCGAGGTCGCCCGGCGCCTCGGCCTGGAGGACGGCGCGCCGGTGGCCGAGATCCGGCGCGTGCGGCTGCTCGACCGTGCGCCGGTGTCGCTGGAGCTCACCTACGTGCCGGCCGCGATCGGTCGCAAGCTTGCCCAGGCCGACCTGGTCACCCGCGACATCTTCCTGATCCTCGAGAACGAATGCGGGCTGCCGCTGGGCCACGCCGACATGAAGATCGACGCGACGCTCGCCGACGCCGAGCTGGCCGAGGCGCTCGGCATGAGCGAAGGCGCGCCGGTGCTGCGCATCGAGCGGCTCACCCACGACGCGCAGGGACGCCCGATCGACTTCGAATACCTCCACTTCCGGGCCGACGCCTTCCAGTACCGGCTGCGCGTCGACCGTCACCGCCAGGAGCGCTGAGATGCAGACCTTCGAACATGAATACGACGTGGTCGTCATCGGCGGCGGCACCGCCGGACCGATGGCGGCCGTCAAGGCCAAGCAGGCGAATCCGGCGCTGCGCGTGCTGCTGCTGGAGAAGGCCAACGTCAAGCGCAGCGGCGCGATCTCCATGGGCATGGACGGCCTCAACAACGCCGTCATTCCCGGCCACGCCACGCCGGAGCAGTACGTGCGCGAGATCACCATCGCCAACGACGGCATCGTCAACCAGAAGACGGTGATGGCCTACGCGCAGGGCAGCTTCGCGATGATCGAGGAGCTGGACCGCTGGGGCGTGCGTTTCGAGAAGGACGAGACCGGCGACTACGCCGTCAGGAAGGTGCACCACATGGGCAGCTACGTGCTGCCGATGCCGGAAGGGCACGACATCAAGAAGGTGCTGTACCGGCAGCTCAAGCGCGCCCGCGTGGAGATCACCAACCGCGTCGTGGCGACGCGGCTGCTCACCGCCGAGGACGGCCGCATCGCCGGCGTGATGGGCTTCGATTGCCGCACCGCCGACTTCCACGTGATCCGCGCCAGGTCCGTCGTGCTGAGCTGCGGCGCGGCGGGACGGCTGGGGCTGCCCGCGTCGGGGTATCTCTTCGGCACCTACGAGAACCCGACCAACGCGGGCGACGGCTACGCGATGGCGTACCACGCGGGCGCGGAGCTGTCGGGCCTGGAGTGCTTCCAGATCAACCCGCTCATCAAGGACTACAACGGCCCGGCCTGCGCCTACGTCACCGGTCCCTTCGGCGGCTACACCACCAACGCCGAGGGCCAGCGCTTCATCGAATGCGATTACTGGAGCGGCCAGATGATGTGGGAGTTCCACCGTGAGCTGCAGGGCGGCAAGGGCCCGGTGTTCCTGAAGCTGGACCACCTGGCCGAGGAGACCATCTCCGCCATCGAGACCATCCTGCACACCAACGAGCGGCCCAGCCGCGGCCGCTTCCACGCCGGCCGCGGCACCGACTACCGCGAGCGCATGGTCGAGATGCACATCTCCGAGATCGGCCTGTGCAGCGGCCATTCGGCCTCCGGCGTGTGGGTGGACGAGCACGCGCGCACCACCGTGCCCGGCCTGCACGCCGCCGGCGACATGGCCTGCGTGCCGCACAACTACATGCTGGGCGCCTTCGTCTACGGCAAGCTGGCGGGCGAGAGCAGCGCCCGCTTCAGCGCGGAGCACGGCCTGGCCGCGGTCGACGCGGGCCAGGTCGAGGACGAGCGCCGCCGCGTCTGGGCGCCGCTGCTGCGCGAGGACGGCCTGCCGCCCAACCAGGTCGAATACAAGCTGCGCCGCATGGTCAACGACTACCTGCAGCCGCCCAAGGTGACCCGCAAGATGGAGATCGGCCTGGAGCGCTTCGAGGCCATCCGCGAGGACCTGGACCGGCTCAAGGCGCGCGAGCCCCACGAGCTGATGCGGGCGCTGGAGGTGCACGCCATCCGCGACTGCGCCGAGATGGCCGCCCGCGCCTCGCTCTACCGCACCGAGAGCCGCTGGGGCCTGTACCACGCGCGCGTCGACTTCCCCGATCGCGACGACGCGCAGTGGTTCTGCCACGCCCAGCTGATGAAGGACGGGCAGGGCCGGATGGTCAGCTTCAAGCGCGCCATCGAGCCCTACCTCGTCCCCATCGCCGACGCCGACCGCAATGCCTACCGGCAGCTGCGCATCGCCACGCCCATCGAGGCTCCCACCGAGGCCCTTCCCGCATGACCACCATCGCCCCGCTTGCCTTCCATCCCAGCGCCGTTCCGGTGACCGTCGACGCCGACAAGTGCATCGCCGACAAGGGCTGCACCGTCTGCGTGGACGTGTGTCCGCTCGACGTCCTGGCCATCGACCTGGTCAAGGGCTCGGCCTACATGAAGTTCGACGAGTGCTGGTACTGCATGCCCTGCGAGAAGGACTGCCCGACCGGCGCGGTGCGCGTCGACATCCCCTACCTGCTGCGTTGACACCGGAGAACCCGAGATGCCTTTCAAGCCCTTGAGCGTCCTGCCGACCGCGGCGCTGACGGTCGCACTGACCACCGCGTTGACCGTCGCACTGGCCGGCGCGCCCGCCAGCGCCCGCGCCGAGACCATCCGCGTGGCCATCGGCACGCAGGACACCACGATCAACTGCGCCACCGGCGGCCTGCTGATCCGCGAGCTGAAGCTGCTGGAGAAGTACCTGCCGCGCGACGGCCGCTACAAGGAGGTCCGCTACGACATCCAGTGGAAGAACTTCACCTCCGGCGCGCCGCTCACCAGCGAGATGGTCGCCGACAAGCTGGACATCGGCTCCATGGCCGATTTCCCCGGCTCCAACAACGGTGCGGCCTTCCTCAAGGCTGGCAAGCGCAGCGTGTTCATCACGGTGCTGTCGGGCAGCACGCTGGGCAGCGGCAACGGCATCGTGGTGCCGCGCGACTCCAAGGTCACGCTGCTGTCGGAACTCAAGGGCCACACCATCTCGGTGCCGTTCGCCTCCACCGCCCACGGCATGCTGCTGCGCGCGGTGGCCGCGCAGGGCTGGGATCCGCAGAAGGACGTGACCATCATCACGCAGGCCCCCGAGGTCGCCGGCCCCGCGCTGCAGGCCGGCAGGATCGAGGCGCATGCGGACTTCGTGCCCTTCGTCGAGCTGTTCGAGCACCGCGGCGTCGCCCGCAAGATCTATGACGGCGCGCAGGCCAACGCGCCCACGTACCACGGCTCGCTGGTCAGCGCGGACTATGCGGCCAGGTATCCGGAGGTGGTCGTCGCCTTCCTGCGCGCGGCGCTCGAGGCGGACCGCCTGATCGCCGCCGAGCCGGAGAAGTACAGCCTGCTGATTGAGCAGGTGACCGGCATCGACGCGGCGGTGAACTACCTCTACCACGGGCCGCTGGGCCTGCAGACGCGCGACCTCACCTGGAAGCCGGAGTACCGGCAGGCGCTGAGGACCTCGATCGAGACGCTCAAGCTGATGGGGCGCGACTCGCCGTTGAACGCGGACAGCTTCATCGACGACCGCTACATCCGCGCCGCGTTCAAGCAGTCCGGCCTGGACTACGAGCAGCGGCTCGCCAACCGGGACAAGCTGCCGCTGAAGGCCGTCGATGCGACGACCGGCCGGCCGATCACCGACGTGCAGCGCGCCGCCGGCATCTGGGTCCAGGGCGAGCCCAAGGTGCGCCACTACGCGAGCATCGAGAACGCGCTCGCCGACCTGCGCCGGATCGAGGCGGCCGGCGGCAAGGCGCGCGCCGTCTACGTCCACGACCTGATCCACCGGATCAAGCTGCTGGCACCGACCAGCTGGTACGCGATCGATGCCAAGGGGCAGCTCAGCGCCTTCCTGCAGAAGGACGCCGCCGCGGCCTACGCGGCGGCCAACCGCGGCCGCGTGCTCGACTTCGCCGGCGCGAAGGCGGCCGGGCCGACGGCGCTGTGACGACATGAGCGCCGTTCCTTCCCTGGCCTCGACGGCCTCGCCGGTGACACCGCCGGCGACATCCTCGGCCAACGCGACCGCCGGTGTCCGGTCCGCGCGGTGGCGGCGCGGCGGGCTGCCGATCGCGTCGCTGCTGCTGTGCCTGGCGCTGTGGCACCTGTCGGCGACGACACGCGTGAACCTCGGGCTGATCACCTTCGCCAACGTGCCGGCGCCGGCCGAGGTGCTGAGCGCCGCCTGGGCGCTGCTGCGCTCGCCCAAGCTCGGCGCGCACCTGGGCAGCAGCCTGCTGCGCATCGGACTGGGCTTCGGCGCGGCGGTGCTGGCCGGCGTCGGCCTGGGCCTGCTGATCGGGCGCCTGCGCCTGGCGCGCGAGCTGCTCCTGCCGCCGCTGGAGGTGCTGCGGCCCATTCCGGCGGTGGCCTGGATCCCGCTGGCCATCCTGATGTTCCCGTCCTCGGAAGGCAGCATGGTGTTCATCACCTTCACCGGCGCCGTGTTCCCCATCCTGCTCAACACGGTCCATGGCGTGGAGGCGGTCGACCCGCGGCTGGTGGCCTCGGCGCGCAGCCTGGGCACGCGCCGCTGGCGGCTCTTCGCCGAGGTGATCGTGCCGGCGGCCGCGCCCAGCATCGTCACCGGGCTGTCCATCGGCATGGGCACCTGCTGGTTCTGCCTCGTGACCGCGGAAATGATCGCCGGCCAGTACGGCATCGGCTACTTCACCTGGGAGTCCTACACCGTGCAGAACTATCCCAACATCGTGGTCGGCATGCTGCTGATCGGCGCCCTGGGCATGGGCAGCAGCGCGCTGATCCAGTGGACCGGGCGGCGACTGATGCCGTGGTATCGCCCGCAACGGGAGGCGCAATGACAGCGTCCGTGCAAGCAATGCAGACAGTGCAATCGGTGCCGCCCCTGCAAGCCGTGCCGACCGCGCCGACCGCGCCGCCACGCGGCGGCCGGCTCCAGATCGAGCAGGTCAGCATCGAGGTCGGTCAGGGGAGCGCGCGTGTCGAGGTCCTGCACGAGGTGACGATCGACGCCGCGCCCGGCGAGTTCATCTGCCTGCTGGGCCCCTCGGGCTGCGGCAAGTCGACGCTGCTGGGCGCGCTGGCCGGGCATTTGCGGCCCGCGCGCGGTGAACTGCGGCTCGACGGCGCGCTCATCGGAGGTCCGGATCCGGAGCGCGGCCTGGTGTTCCAGCAGCACACGCTGTTTCCCTGGAAGACGGTGCTCGACAACGTCGCCTACGGGCTGAAGATGAAAGGCGTGGACCGCGCCACGCGCGAACGCGAGGCCCGGCAGCTGATCGGGATGGTCGGCCTGGCGGGCTTCGAGCATCGTTATCCGCGCGAACTGTCCGGCGGCATGCAGCAGCGGGTGGAGATCGCGCGCGTGCTGATCAACCATCCGCGCGTGCTGCTGATGGACGAACCCTTCGGCGCGCTGGACGCGCTGACCCGCGCGCGCATGCAGGAACTGCTGCTGGACCTGTGGGCGCGGCTCTCGCCGACCGTCGTCTTCGTCACCCACGACATCGACGAGGCCCTGTTCCTGGCCGACCGGGTGCTGGTGCTCAGCGCGCGTCCGGGCCGCATCGTCGAGGCGCTGGACGTTCCCTTCGAGCGCCCGCGCCGCGCCACGCATCTCACCGATCCCGCCTTCGTCGCGCTCAAGCGCCGGTGCCTCGCGCTGCTGAGGCACGACGCGCGGGCGCCTGCGCTCGAGCGGCTCACGCCGCTGGGGTCGCCCTCCCTGCCGCCGCAATGGCGCTTCGCCACCTGATGACCATGAGCCTTGTTTCCCCTGACATCGATCCCCGTTCCGCCGATCTGCGGCAACGCCTGACCAGCCCCGACGCAGGCGTGCGGCGCGTCGCGCTGCTCGATTTCGCCGACGTCGAGGACGAGGCGCTGCTGCCGGCCCTCGTCACCGTGTTGCGCGGCGATCCCGATCCGGCGTTGCGCGCCGAGGCGGCGCGTGCGCTCGCCGGCTGGGGCGACGGCGAGGTGGTGGAGGCGCTGGCCGATGCGCTCGCGGACGAGGCGGAAGTGCGCGAGGCCGCGGCGCAGTCGCTGGCCGAGCTCAAGGACGCCGAGGCGGGCGCGCGGCTCGTTCCCCGGGTGGGCCATGCGGACGGCTTCGTGAGCGCCGCGGCCCTGCGCGCGCTGAAGGAGCTGCGCGTGCCGGCGGCCGCGGCGCCGGCGACGGCCGCGCTGGCTCATGTCGATCCGGCGGTGCGCCGCGAGGCCGTGGGGGTGCTGGGCTGGTTGAAGCATGCGGCGGCGCTGCCAGCGCTCGCGCGCCTGGCCATCGGCGACGAGGACGCCGAGGTGCGCCGCGCGGCGGCGGGGGCGCTGGGCCTCGCGGCGGCCGGCGACGCGCCGTCGGTGCTGCCGGCCCTGTGCGCGGCGCTGCGCGATCCGGCCTGGCAGGTCCGCGAGGAAGCGGCGACGACGCTGGGCAAGCTTGGCCAGATCGCGATCGGCCATGGCGGTGATGCCGACGCCATCAACGCCGTCAACGCAGGCGGCACGGCGAACGCACCCGGCGCAGCCAACGACGTCAACGGCGCCATCGACGCCGGTGAAGCCAACTGGGGCAACGAGGGCAGCAGGGCCACCGAACCCGCGGTGGCCTTGCGGCAGGCGATGACGGATGCGTACTGGCAGGTGCGCCTGCGCGCCGCGCGCTCGCTGGGCCGCCTGCGCGACAGGGCGGCGCTGCCGGTGCTCATCGAGGCGCTGGCCCACCGCGCGGGCAACCTGCGCAAGGAGGCGGCGATCGCGCTGGGCGAGATCGGCGACCCGCGCGCGCTGCCGGCGCTGGAGGCGGCCGACGCCGACCCCGATCCGGAAGTGCGCAAGGCTGCGAGGCTGGCGCGCCAGCGCCTGTCATGAGCGGCGACGCGCCCCAGGCGGTCGAGCTCCACGCCGGCCATCTGCGCCTGCGTTGGCCGGATGGCGAGGCCGTGCTGGCGGCTTCGACCCTGCGTGCGGCCTGCCGCTGCGCGCATTGCAGGGCAGCGGCGCTGAAGGGCGCGGTCTCATCGGCCGGGGACCCCGAGGTCGCGCTGAGTCAGGCGGAACTGGTAGGGCACTACGCGCTGCGGCTGAGCTTCAGCGACGGACACGACCGGGGCATCTATCCGTGGTCGCTGCTGCGCGAGATGAGCGCCTCGGAGGCGGGCGACAACCGGTGAAGCGCGGATCTACCCGAAGGCCTGCTCGATCTCGGGCGGGAACTCGGGCCGGCCCTTGGCGTTCAACGCGGTGCCGGTGACCACCGCCTTGAGCATGAGGCGGTCGTCCGCGCGCCGATGGATGGTCTGGTCGAACAGGAAGCGGATCCGTCCCTGGCGCCGCAGCGTGGTGCGCACGACGAAGGTGTCGCCGCTGACCAGCGAGCCCTTGTAGTCGATCTCCACGCGGGTGACGACCAGGCTGATGCCGCGCCGGGAGAGCTCGCCGAATTTCAGCCCGCGGGTTTCGAGCAGCTCGTGCCGGGCGTGTTCCAGGTAGTTGAGGTAGACCGCGTTGTTGACGACATGGTCCATGTCGCATTCGTAGTCCCGCACCTTCAGCTCCAGCTCGAAGATCGGGGACTGCGCGGGCGTCGTCGAGGCGTCGGGCGTGGCGTTCATGCGGCGCGGGCCTTCAGCTGGTCGAGGCGCACGCGGATGCGGGCCAGCGCCTCGCGCAGGTCGTCCATGCTGGAGGCGAAGGACAGCCGCAGGAAGCGCTCGCCGAAAGCGGGGCCGAAGTCGCGGCCGGGCGTGAGCGCGACCTGCGCATGCGTCATCAGGTCCATGCACAGGTCCCAGCTGCCCAGGCCCGTGCCGGAGGCGTCGGCCCAGGCGTAGAAGGCGCCGTCGGGCGGCACCGGCACCGGCAGGCCCATGGCCTCGAGCGCGGGCACGACCAGGTCGCGGCGACGACGCAGTTCCTCGCGCCGGCGCTCGTATTCGGCGATGGACTCGGGCTCGAAGCAGGCGAGGGCCGCCTGCTGCGCGATCGTGGACGGGCAGATGTAGAGGTTCTGCGCGAGCTTCTCGACGGCGCCCACCATCGCCTCGGGCAGCACCAGCCAGCCCAGGCGCCAGCCGGTCATGCCGAAGTATTTCGAGAAGCTGTTGATCGACACCACGTCGTCGCCCAGCGCCAGCGCGCTGCGCGCATAACGGCTGTCGAAGCTCAGCGGCTGGTAGATCTCGTCGACGATCGTGACGCCGCCGCGCTCGCGCACGAAGGCGTGGATGCGGGCGAGTTCCTCCGGCGCGATCGAGGTGCCGGTCGGGTTGCTCGGCGAGGCCAGCAGCACGCCGCGGCTGCGTTCGGTCCAGTGCGGCCGCAGGCGGTCCAGGCTGAGCTGGAAGCGCTCTGCGGCGGTGGAGGGAATGAGCACCGGTGTCGCATCGACCGCGGCGACGAAGTGCCGGTTGCAGGGGTAGCTGGGGTCGGGCATCAGCACCTCGTCGCCGGCCTGGAACAGCGCCAGGCAGGCGAGCTGCAGCGCGGCCGAGGCGCCGGCGGTGATGACGACGCGGTCCGGATCGATCGTCAGCCGCTGCGTCTGCCGGTACCAGTCGGCGACGCGCTCGCGCAGCGTGCGCAGGCCGTTGGCATGGGTGTAGGGGATGCGGCCGGCGGCGGTGAAGCGCGCGGCGGCCTCGCGGACGGCGGGGCTGGCGCCGAAGTCGGGCTCGCCGATGTTCAGGTAGATCATGGGCCGGCCGCCCTGCGCCGGATCGCAGACCGCCGAGCGGGCGATCGCGTCGGCGCGCTTGGCGCATTCCATGACGTAGAAGGGATCGATGGCCTGGACGCGATCGGAGAGTCTCATCGCTGGGTGCAAGTGCTGTGCGGCCGCCATTCTAGTTTTGGCGCGCGCACCGCCGCCGGCTCGCCCCGGGTCACCCCGACGGCATCAGCCGGGCCGGCGAGGCGCCTGGGGTCGGGCCACGCGGGGACCGATCCCTGCCATCGCGGCCAGGCCCGCCAGCACCAGCGCCAGGCTCGCCGGCTCCGGCACGGCCGAGGCGGTCGTGACGTCGAAGCTCAGCGTGCCGCCCAGCCAGCGGCCATCGGCCACGCCGGGCGCGAGGTCCTTGAAGGCCTCGCTGAACTCCAGGCGCAGCAGGCCGTCCGCGCCGGCGCTCAGGCCCAGGCCGCGCAGGTCGAGCATCCCCGTGTAGCGGCCCGTGCCGCTGAGGAAATCGCCGTCGCCCGGCGCGAAGGTGATCTGCTCCAGCCCGCTGGATGCACCGAAGCTCAGCTGCATTTCCGACAGCACGCTCGGCGAGAACGCCTCCAGCGTGACCGACCAGCTCAGCGCGTTCAGCGCCGCGTGGGCGCCGACGTCGACGAACCACACCGTGTTGCCGGCATCGCCCGGCAAGTCCATGCTCTGCGCGCCGCTGACGTCGATGGCGACCGGCGTTGCCTGCGCGCCGGCGGCGCCGAGCGCCATCACCGCGGCCAGCGACCAGGCGGCCAGGGCCGCTGCGGAAGGGGAGCTTGTCATGGGGAGGACTTTCATCGGCGGATGGAATCAGGGGGGGATTCAGCACGTGGATTCAACGGGTGGATTCAGCGCGTGGGTTCAGCGTGTTGAGGCGGCGGGAACGACGAACACGACGGCCGTGCGCGCCGGCAGCTCGAAGCGACCGGTCGCGCGGTCGAAGCGGGCCTGGCGCGCGCGGGCGTCCGCGCCGGTCGCGTGGACCGGATGCGGCACCAGCGCATGGCCCGCCAGCGCGGGCAGTGTCAGCGCATGCGCCGTCTTGTCGACGTTGATCAGGTAGACCAGCTCGTCGAAGTTGGCCCCCGGATAACCGACGCCGTTCAGCCGCCCGACCAGCACCGTCGCCTCCTGCGCCGACCCGGTGTTCAGGAAGCTGAGCCGCGCCTGGATGTCCGCCGCGGTGCGCAGGCGCAGCAGCGTCGAGCTCTTGCGGATGCGCAGCAGGTCGCGGAACGCGTCGCGCGTCCAGGCGATGTCGGCGGCGCCCGGCTTGATCGCCGCGTCGGCCAGCAGCGGTCGCGCCAGGGACCAGTTGTCGGCGTTGTCCCGCGCGGGCGGCAGGCCCACGCCGAAGTGGTTGTCGGCATAGGTCCAGTCCAGCCGGTTGAACCAGTCGCCGCTGTCGTAGCTGTTGCGGTCCAGCGATTTGCTGCGCAGCGTGTCCACGCCCGCATGGAAGTACGCCACGCCCTGGCTGAACGCGTTGATCGCGCTGGCCAGGACCTGCACGCGGGCGCGGTCCTCGCGGCTGGTGCCGGCCGGCAGGCGGAACACGTTGTTGTCGAACAGGGTGAGGTTGTCGTGGTTCTCGACGTAGTTGACGACCTCGCCCGGCTCCAGCACCCAGCCGGCGGGAATGCCGCCGACGTCGATCTGCTCGAGCCGCAGGATTTCGTCCCAGCTCGTCTGCATCTGGAAGCCGCGGATCGAGCCCGCCATCGACGCACGGATCCGGTCGGCCTGCCACATCAGCTCGCCGCGCGTCTGGCCGGCGTTCCAGCCGTTGCTGTCATAGAAGAAGCCGTTCACGTAGCCCTGGTTGGCCCGCAGCGCCGCGCCCGAATCGCAGCAACCGCCGCCGCGCACCGCGTCGCGGATCAGCGGATTGAAGCTGCCGATGCCCGAGCCGTTCAGCGACAGCATCTCCGCCTGCACGAAGCGCGCGCCGTTGGCGACCTCGCCGAAGTTCCAGCCCTCACCGACGATCTGCACCTCGCGCCCCGCGGCCTGCGCCACGCGGGCCTTGAGCGTCTCCATGGCCGCGCGCGGATGGTGGCCCATGATGTCGAAGCGCAGCGAGCTGATGCGGTAGTCGCGCGCCCAGATGACCGCCGAGTCGATCATGAGCTTGCCCATCATGAGGTTCTCGGACGCGGTGTTCTCGCAGCAGGTCGAGCGCTCGATGCCGCCGCTGGCGTTGTAGCGGAAGTAGTAGTTCGGCACGACCTTGTCGAGCACCGAGGTGGCGCTCTGGCCCGACGAGGTCGTGTGGTTGTAGACCAGGTCCATGCCCACCCGCAGGCCCGCCGCGTTGAGCGCCTGCACCATGCGGCGGAACTCGACCACCCGCGCCACCGGATCGCTCGCGTTGCTCGAGTAGCTGCCCTCGGGCGTCGAGAAATGCTGCGGGTCGTAGCCCCAGTTGAAGCAGTCGGCGGCGGCCGAGGCGGCCACGGCGGCCTGCTGGGTCTCGCCGTCGGGCGCACCGGTGGGCGAGGGCGTCACGCAGCCCTTCTCGTTGACGGTGGCGAAGTCGAACGCCGGCAGCAGGTGCACGTCGGTCAGGCCCGCCGCGGCCAGCGCCGCCAGATGCCGCATGCCGTTGGAGCCGGTTTCGGCGAAGGCCAGGTACTTGCCGCGCCGCGCCGCGGGCACGGTGGCGTCGTTGATGGAGAAGTCGCGCACGTGCAGCTCGTAGATGCTCAGGTCCGATGGCGCGTTCACCGTCGCCGGCGGCGCACCGGCGTCCCAGCCGGGCGGCTTGGTGGCGCCAGCGTCGAGGTCCATCACCACGCTTTGCTGCCCACCCAGCGTCACGCCTCGCGAGTAGGGATCGGCCACCAGCTGGCGCACCAGTCCCACGCCCTTGACGAACACCTGCACTTGGTAGCGATAGGTCGCCCCGTGCAGGCTGCCGGGCTTGCTCAGGTGCCACACGCCGGTCGCGGCATCGCGGGTCATGGACTCCGTCGTCGTGCGGGTCAGCGTGGAGGCGCCGATCGGTGTGGTCAGCACCAGCTGGACGTTCTGCGCGGTCGGGGCCCAGACCTTGAAGCTGGTGCTCCCCCGGGCCACGACGGCGCCGAGGTCCGGCACCTCGTAGGCGGCGGCATAGAGGTCGTCGAGCGCGCCGGCGATCTGGGCGGTCGTCGCGTTCAGCACCCGGCCGTCGGCGTCGACCTGCGCCAGCACCAGTTGCTGCTGATGCAGGGCGGGCAGGCGCGCGATGTCGTCCGGGCGGACCGCGAAGACGCCGCCGCTGGCCACGTACTTGAAGCGCCGGGCCGCGGCCTCCGGCACGGTGCCGGTGAAGGCGTCCAGCGTGATGAAGCCGTCGGCGCCCGTCACCGTCGCGCTGGCGGCCACGGCGATCTGGCCGGTGGCCGAGTGGTACAGCCGCACGCCGCCGCTGGCGCTGGCGCGGGGCCACTTGACCAGCGTCCTGTTGAGCCACACCGCGCGCGCATCGGTGCTGGACACCTGGCGCAGGTCCGGCGGCGCGGTGTGGACGGTGGCGTCGCCCTCGACCAGCCAGATCTGGCCGACGCGGTTCTGCACCGTCAGCGCGCCGAACTCGACGCGCAGGTTGTTGTCGCGGCCGTCCTTGTCGTTCTCGTTGGGCGGCATGCCGTGGATGATGAATTCCAGCCCCTTGCGGCTGGCGTCGTCCCGCGGATTGAGCACCGGCAGGTCGAAGACCACCTCGTCGCTGCCCACCGAATGGCCCGGCATCGCGCTGAATGGCACCGGCTGGTTCCACCGGTCGATGGTGACGCCGGACGGCAGGGCGGCCGTGTCCAGGCCGCTGCCGCTCCACAGGTGCAGGCCCCAGGCCGCGTAGTTGGCGTCGAAGCGCTTGTAATGGACGCGCACCGTCGTGAGGTCGGGCGCCGGCTGGCCCAGCGGGTTGCTGGTGTAGGTCGTGCCGTCGCCCTGCAGGCGCCAGACTTCGTTGGCCCCGGCTTGCAGGACCAGGGACTGGTCGGCGCCGCCGTTGTCCTTCTCGTCGCCCTTGTGGAAGAGGAAGCCGACCGTGCCGCTGCCGGCCGCGAGCGGCACGTCGTAGTACACGCCGAAGTCGTCGCTTCCGCTGGCGTTCCAGCCTTCGTTCCAGTTGGGACTGCGGGCCGCGTCCCAGGTGTGGATCTGCCAGCCGGCCGCGTTGCCATCGGCGCGGCGGTAGTGGACGCGCAGCGAGGTGGCCGGCGCGTCCGGCGAGGCGACCGCGGCGGCGCGTGCGCGGCTGGTGCCGCCGCCGTTGCCGCCGGGATCGGGAACGGCGGCGAGCACGGTGACGCCGAGCTCGCTCGCGGCCGAAGCGGCTGCGCCCGCTGACTGGGCGCGGGGCGTATCGGCCTCGCCGCTGCCGCCGCCGCACGCGCTGAGCAGCCCGCTCAGGGCGATCACCCAGCTGCCCAGCACCGCTCGCCAACCTGCCCCAGTTCCGATGCGCATTGCCTTGTCCCCCTTCAAAAGGTCGGCGGATGCTAGTGAAGTAAAACTACGGAATCGAATAGTGAAACCCCGAAGTTCCGCTACATGTCCTGATTGAATGGGACAGCGTGGGGGACAGGGTCGGCCTCGCCGGGCCCAAGTTCCGCGTGGTGGTCGTAGTTTTGTTTCACCGCCGCGTATCGGGCAGGCCGTGCCGTTGTCGGCCGCCCACGTTGGCGCAGCGAATCCAACACGAGCTCGCAGCCGGGCGCCCCGGGCCCTTGTTGAGCCGCGTCAAGGCGCGTCGGCGCCCGAGCCGCCACCATCCGGGCTTTCGTTTTTTCCGGAACCCCGACCATGACCATGGCTACGCTCCTCGACCGCGTCCGCGCCGCCGGATTGCGCCCCTTGCGCCTCGCCGGCCGCGACCTGCTGCCCATCGTCCAAGGAGGCATGGGGGTGGGGGTCTCGGCGCACCGGCTCGCCGGCAGCGTCGCGGGGCAGGGCGCCTGGGGCACGATCGCGTCGGTGGACCTGCGCCGGCATCACCCCGACCTCATGGCCCGCAGCGAGTCGATGCGCGATGGCGACGAGAAGAAGGCCGTGATCGAACAGGCCAACCAGGAGGCGCTGGCGCGCGAGATCGGGGCGGCTCGCCGGCTCTCCGAAGGGCGCGGCCTGCTGGCGGTCAATGTGATGCGCGCGGTGAGCGACTACGCGTCCTCGGTGCGGACGGCGCTCGAGTCCGGCATCGACGCGCTGGTGGTGGGCGCGGGGCTGCCGCTGGATCTGCCCGAGCTCGCGCAGGACCATCCGCGCACCGCCCTGGTCCCTATCCTGTCCGAGGCCCGCGGCGTGACGCTGCTGTGGAAGAAATGGGAGCGCCGGCAGCGGCTGCCGGCGGCCGTGGTCATCGAGCATCCCGGCCATGCGGGCGGGCACCTCGGCGCGGCGCGGGTCGCGGATGTTGGCGATGGCCGTTTCGATTTCGAGACCGTGCTGCCCGCGGTCCGGCGCTTCCTGCGCGATGCGGGCGCCGAGGGCCAGGTGCCGCTGATCGCCGCCGGCGGCGTGCGGCGCTGCGAGGACATCCAGCGGCTGCAATCGCTGGGCGCCGACGCGGTGCAACTCGGCACGCCCTTCGCCGCGACGCTGGAGTGCGATGCGCATCCGTCGTTCAAGCGCGTGCTGGCCCAGGCGCGCGAGGAGGACCTCGTCGAGTTCTGCAGCGTCGCGGGCCTGCCGGCGCGGGCGGTGATGACGCCGTGGCTGAAGAAGTACCTGGGCGCGGAGGCGCGCCTGCAGTCCGTCGCGCAGCTCAAGAAGCGCTGCACCCTGGCCTTCGACTGCCTGAGCCAGTGCGGCCTGCGCGATGGCCTGAAGGACTGGGGTCAGTTCTGCATCGACCAGCGACTGGCCTCGGCGTTGCGCGGCGAGACCGCGAGAGGCCTGTTCTTCCGCGGTCGCGGCGCACTGCCGTTCGGCGACCAGATCGCCAGCGTGCGGCAGCTGCTGGAACGCCTGCTGACGCCCGGGGTTCCCCTCGGCACGCCGGCGGCCTGAGACGCCAGGCAATGACAAAGGGCCCGCGGACGGATCGTCCCGGGCCCTTGCAGCTTTTGGCGCCTGAGGCGCCGCGCGCTCAACCGCGGGCGGCCTTCACCTCGACCGGCCGCAGGTCGATCGCGGCGCGGTCCAGTACGCCGTTGACGTACTTGTGGCCGTCGGTGCCGCCGAAGGACTTCGCCAGTTCAACGGCCTCGTTGATCGCCACCTTGTACGGAATGTCGATGCAGTTCTTCAGCTCGTAGGCGCCGATCATCAGGATCGCGTGCTCGATGGGCGAGAGCTCGGTCGTCTTGCGGTCGGCGTGGCGGGCGAGCACGGCGTCCAGGTCGGCCGCTTCCTCGATCGCGCCGTGGAAGACCTTGTCGTAATGACCGCGGTCGGCCTTGTCGAAGCCGTCCTGCTCACGCGTGTGCGCGTCGATCACGCCGAGGTCTTCGCCGGTGACCAGCCACTGGTAGATGCCTTGCAGCGCATGCTCGCGCGAGCGGCGGCGGGCCGACTTGGCCGGCGCCTTCCTGGCGGCCGGCTTGCCGCCGTTCTTGGCCGCGGGCTTGCCGGCGGGGGAGGAGGTGTCCTTGGTGTTCACTTGAGTTCTTTCAGCAGCTGCGCCATCTCGACGGCGACGGTTCCGGCATCGCGGCCCTTTTCTTCGGCACGGGCCCAGGCCTGTTCCTCGTTCTCCACCGTCAGGATCGCGTTGGCGATCGGCAGGCGGTGGTCGAGCGTCAGGCGCGTCACGCCGGCACCGCTCTCGTTGGCGACCAGTTCGAAGTGGTAGGTCTCGCCGCGGATGATGCAGCCCAGCGCCACCAGCGCGTCGAAGCGGCCGCTGACGGCCATGGCCTGCAGAGCCACCGGCACCTCGAGCGCGCCGGGCACGGTGACGTGGCGGATGTCGGCGTCCTGGACGCCGAGCCGGTTCAGTTCAGCCCGGCAGGCCTGGGCCAGCGCGGTCGTCAGTTCGTCGTTGAAGCGTGCCTGGACGATGCCCACGCGCAGGCCGCGTCCGTCGAGTCGGGTCGACTGACCCTTGTCAGATCCTTGCATGCGGTCCTCGGATTCAGCAGTCGTTGGGAGTGGCCTGGGCGGCCTGGAAACCGGTCACTTCCAGCCCGTAGCCGGTCATGCTGGGCATGCGGCGCGGGCTGCCGAGCAGCTTCATCCGATGCACGCCGAGCTCGCGCAGGATCTGCGCGCCGACGCCGTAGGTGCGCAGGTCCATGGTCTGGCGCGGTTCCTCGCCGGTCGCCGGCTGCAGCCGCGCGAGCAGCGCGTCGGCGTCCTCGCCGCAGTTCAGCAGCACCGCCACGCCCGAGCCTTCGCGCTGGATGGCCGCCAGCGCCTGCGGCAGCGGCCAGCTGTGGCCGCAGCGGCCGGCGTCCAGCAGGTCCATCGCGGAGAAGGGCTCGTGCACCCGCACCAGCACCTCCTGGTCCTTCTGCCATTGACCCAGCGCCAGCGCCATGTGGACGTTGTTGGAGCGATCGCGGAAGACGTGGCATTCGAACCGGCCCTCGCGCGTCTCCAGCGGACGCTGGGCGATGCGCTGCACGATCGATTCGTTGCGGCTGCGGTATTCGATCAGGTCGGCGATGGTGCCTATCTTCAGGCCGTGCTCCTGGGCGAAGACCTCCAGATCCGGCAGACGGGCCATGGTGCCGTCGTCGTTCATGATCTCGCAGATGACGCCGGCGGGCGTCAGGCCGGCCATGCGCGACAGGTCGCAGCCCGCCTCGGTATGGCCGGCGCGCATCAGCACGCCGCCGTCCTGGGCCTGCAGCGGGAAGATGTGGCCGGGCTGCACCAGGTCGGACGCCACGGCGCCCTTCGCGACCGCGGCCTGCACGGTCCGCGCGCGATCCGCGGCGGAGATGCCGGTCGTGACGCCGGTGGCGGCCTCGATCGACACGGTGAAGGCGGTGCCGTGCTTGGTGCCGTTGCGGGTGGCCATCGGCGGGAGCTGCAGCTGCTCGCAGCGCTCGCGGGTCAGCGTCAGGCAGATCAGCCCGCGGCCGTGCTTGGCCATGAAGTTGATCGCTTCCGGCGTGACGTGGTCGGCGGCGAGGACGAGGTCCCCCTCGTTCTCACGGTCTTCCTCGTCGACAAGGATGACCATGCGGCCGGCCGCCAGTTCGGCGACCAGCTCGGGAATCGGTGAAATAGGCATGGGCGCGATTGTAGGCGGGGCGGGCCTGGCGGGCCGGAGGAGGGCTGGGTCTAGGCGCTCGTGGCCGGTCTCAGGCGCAGGCGCAGGTCGCCGCCGACCGCCAGGCTCTCGACCAGGCGGAAGCGGGGGGCCTGGGCGAGTGCCGTCAGCCCGCCCAGGTCGACCATGCCCCGGCCCTCGCCGAGCAGCGTCGGCGCCAGGTACACCAGCAGTTCGTCGACCAGTCCGGTGCGCAGCAACGAGCCGTTGAGCTTGTAGCCGGCCTCGATGTGAAGCTCGTTGACCTGTCGGCGGCCCAGGTCGTGGATCGCCGCGGCCAGGTCCACCTTGCCCCGCGCCGGATCGGCCAGGCCGACGAGTTCCGCGCCCAGGCCGGCGAGCACCGCCCCCCGTTCGCCGGCCTGCGCCAGCGCGTGATAAACGAGCAGCCCGCCGGGCGGCGCCAGGAGGCGGGCGGACGGCGGGAGCTCCAGCCGCGAGTCGATCAGCACCCGCTGCGGCTGCCGGGCGGTCTCCACGTCGCGGACATCCAGGCGCGGGTCATCCTCGCGGGCGGTGCCGATGCCGGTCAGCACCGCCCCGGCGCGACGGCGCCATGCATGGCCGTCCTTGCGGGCCTCGGGGCCGGTGATCCATTGGCTAACGCCATTGGACAGCGCCGTGCGGCCATCCAGCGACGCGGCGATCTTCATTCGCACGAACGGGCGGCCGTGGCGCATGCGGGTCAGGAAACCGATGTTGAGCTCGTGCGCCTCGATCGCTGCCGGATGGTCCGCCGTGAGCACGTCCGTGACGATGCCGGCGGCGCGCATCCGCGCCAGGCCCTGGCCGGCGACCAGCGGATTGGGATCGTCCAGCGCGACGACGACCCGGGCCACGCCGGCTGCGATCAGCGCGTCGCAGCAGGGCGGGGTGCGACCGTGGTGGGCGCAAGGCTCGAGCGTCACATACGCGGTGGCGCCGCGCGGATCGTGACCACGGGCCTGCGCGTCTCGCAGCGCCATGACCTCGGCATGGGCCTGGCCCGCCGCCTGCGTGTGCCCTTGTCCGAGCACCCGATCCTGCGCGTCCACGAGCACGCAGCCCACGCGGGGATTGGGATCGCTGAGGCCGACGGCGCCCTGCGCCAGTCGCACCGCCTCGGTCATCCAGCGGCTGTCCCGGGTGTCGGCATGGAAAGGGGGCGGGGATGAGGCGGGGCGGGGCGCTTGCATGGCGCGCAGTCTAGCGGCGACCTTGGGCGGCAGCAGAAGCAGGCCCGAGAGGGCGGGATCCTCCGCCGGCAGCAGGCTGTCCAGCGTGAGCGACCGCGGCCTGCCGGCGCGATCGGTCCAGTGGACCCGGAGGTGGACCGCGCGCAGTGGCGGGACGTCGGCCATGAAACCGTCCGCCGGACCGTCCGCCGGAAGGCTGCCGGGCGGCATCGGCTCATGCCAGGGCGCGGACTGCGCGTCGAGCTTGAACTCGGTGGCCGGCCCCTCCCAGGTCAGCGAGGGGGCCGGGCCGTCGGGCCGCCATCGCCAGCGCTCGAGTTCGTTGCGCGCCAGGCGCAGCGCCTGCTCCTGGTGCCGGATGTCGTCGACAACGAGTCGCAGACGGACCTGGAGCGCCATGAGCGCTGCCGTGCCGATCGCGAGCAAGGCCAGCGCGATCAAGGCTTCCACCAGGGTGAAGCCCCGGCGACGACGCCGACCGTCATGCGGGAAAGGGGCGCGGGCGTCGGTCATCGCGTGGGGCTCCAGCTACCGGGGACGGGAAGAAAGCTGCCCATCTGGCGATGCACGCGATAGAGCACCGCGGCATCGTGGGTCAGGGTGACGGTCTTTCCCGGGTCGAAGACGCCGTCGGTCACGATCGCGCCGCGCCAGGAGGCGGCCTGGCCGACGGGCGGGTGCCAGCCGATGCCCTCCCGCGCATAGAGCACGCCTTGCGCGCTGCCCGGCGCGGAGAGGTCGAGGCGGCCGTCGACGACCAGCACCAGGGGCGTGCCGTCCAGCGCGGCCGGCGGCCACTCGCTCAGGCGCGCGTCGCCGTCGATCCAGATCAGGCGACGGCCCCGCGCCAGGGCCTGGGCGAGCGGGGCGCCGCAGTCCGCGTCGCAGCGCATGCGCGCGATGGCGGGCTGACCGCGATATCGCATCGCCGGATAGCCGAAGATGCGCAGGAAGCTGCCCGGCCCTTCGGTCGCCGCCTGCGGCGGCGGCAGCCGCAGGGCGCTGAGCAGGGCCAGATGCCGGGCAGCCTCGGCAAGGCCGGAGGGGCCTTCGGACAGGTCGTCGCAGTCGGCCCGGCGGTCGCTGCATCCGCGCACGATCAGCTTCAGCTGGCCGGCCGGGCCCGCGTCGGTGAAACGAACGGTGAAGCGTGGTTGCGGATCCAGGGGCCGTGCGTCCGCGGTGGGTGATGCGCCGGCGGGGTCGCGCTGGGTCGCGCACTGGCAGGTCCAGCGGAGCGGTCCGGTGTTCGTGCAGGCCGGGGACATCGCACCCCCTGCGCCTGGGGCGCTGGGCTTCGCGCGGTAATGCCCGTCCGCGCCGAGCTCCAGGAAGCGGCTGCGGAAGTCGGTCGCGGAGGCGCTGGAGGTGCCGGCGGCGGCAATGTCGGCGCTCGGGCCGGCTGGATGCGATGCCGGCCGGCAGCTGTCGTCCACATGGCCGCCATTGAGCATCGCGATCGCCCAGGCCATGCCGGCCTCGGCCGCCTCGAAGGCGGTGGCGGCGCGGTGGTCATTGGCGGCCACGCGCTGGGCCGTCGTCAACTGGCGCGTTGCCCAGGCGGCACCCAGCGCCAGTACGCCGAGCAGCACGACGCACATCGCCAGCGTGCCGAGCCCGCGTTGCAGGCGCCGGGTCATGGGCAGTCTCCCGCGAGCGCGTCGTTGCGCACGAGGCCACGCACCGTCAGCTGTTGACGGACCCGGTGATCGTGAACGGCCTCGGCGTCGAGCACCAGTTCGACCATGCGGGTCAGGATCGCTGGGCCACAAGCGGGCGCGTCGCCACCCCCACCGCCACCCCCACCGCTGCCACTGCCGCCGTCGGTTGGAGGCGGCGCGGGCGGCGGCGTTCCCGGCGAGCAGGCGCGCGCGCAGGCGTCTCCCAGCGACTTCGCCTGCGAGTCGACCCGCAGGTCGAAGGCGCGCACGCGCAGCAGCGCCGGATCGGTCAGCGGCTGGTAGCGGCCCGCGACCAACTGGTCGATGCGGCCCTCGCTCCAGCGGAACCCGGCGACCTCCCGCACGCCGGTCCCACCGGTCGAGTTGCCGTCCCGGGAGAAGCTGTAGGTCACGTGGGTGCCGGCTTCTCCCACGTCCAGGTCGGCGTAGGGGTTGCGGACCGGCGCGGGTGCATCGGCCTGCCAGAGGGCCTCCTGCGGTCGGTCCCAGAAGGCGGCACGGCGCAGGTCGCGCAGGATCAGCTCCGCGGTGGCGCGCAGCTCCTGCTGCACTTGCAGCTCCAGCAGCAACCGGTGATGGGCGCCGACTTGAAGGCCGGCCATGGTGAAGGCGCCCGCCATCAGCATCAGGCTGATGGCCAAGCCGACCAGCAGTTCGACGAGCGTGAAGCCGTGCGAGATCCCCTGCGCATTTCGCGACGCACGGGGATGCTGCGGAGGGTGACGATGAGCGGACATGCGTTTGCCCCCTTCAGCGCGGCCAGCAGGCGTCGGCCTGTTCGGCGCCCCCGGCGTCCCGGCCCGAGGTGTGGATGGCGCCGGCCTCCAGCCGGAGTGTCAATACCTGGCACCGGCGGTCCCCGGTCTGGCTGCCCTGCGCGATGGCCTCGAGCGTGTAGCGCGTCGCGTCCGCCTGCGCGATGCGCAGCCGGTAGAGGCTGCTGCGCGTCAACGGCGACTGCGCCAGGTCCTCCAGCCGGTCGGCATAACGGGGGTGGCCGGACCTGAAGCGCTCCTGCGCCAGCTGGAGCGCCAGCAAGGCCTCCCGCGCCTCGGCGCGCCGTCCCTTCAGGACGTGATCGCGGAAACTCGGCAGCGTCAGCACGGCGAGGACGGCCAGGATCGCCAGCACGATCACGATCTCGATCAACGAGAAGCCCCGCGTCCTCATGCGCACCTCGGCAGGCGGCTCGCGGTGCCCTCGGCCGCGCAACTGCGCACGCGACCGGTCAGGCTGACGATGTGGCGGATCGCGCCGATGCCTTCCATGCGGACCTCGACCGTGCCGCTCACCGACACGGTGCCCTGGCGGCCGCTGAAGAGCATCGACGGCACGTTGGACACCACCTCCGGCTGGCCGCGGCCTCGTGTCCAGCGCATCTGCTTGATGGCCTGGGCACCGGCGTCGCAGACCGGCGGGGTGTCCATCCGGCAGCCACAGCCGCCGAGGGGGCCGGTGTGCAGCACGTAGCAGCGCCCGCTGCCGGTCACCGGGGACTCGTCGCCGCCAAAGCGCAGGATCACGTTGCGCGCGCCCTGGATGGCCTCGCTGCGTGCCAGCTGAAGGTCGCTAAGGACAGCCTGCGCGCTGTTGGCGAGCCGCTGGCGCCAGAGCCAGTCGCGCAGATCGGGGCCGGCGAGCATCGCCGCGAGCGCGACGATCGCGATCGACACGAGCAACTCGATCAGGCTGAAGCCGCGACCTGCGCCCGATGGCACGGAGCCTTCGCGGGAGGCGGGGACGGGAAGGGCGGGAAAGGGAAGGGGAAGGGCAGTGGGCACGTCGGTCTCCGGAAGAGTTGCCAGGAACTCTAGGGAGACGCGCGTCGCGGCGCTTCGCCTTCAGGTGGGAAAAGCCGGCCCGCTGAAGGGGGCCGGCTTTTGGGGGGGCTTAGATGTCCCGGATCAGCTGCCGGAACTCATCGACGTCCTCGAACGAGCGGTACACCGATGCGAAGCGCACGTAGGCCACCTTGTCGATGCGCTTGAGCTCGCGCATTACATGCTCGCCGAGCTTGGTCGACGGGATTTCGCGCGCGCCGCTGCTCAGCAGCTTTTCCTGGATGCGTTCCAGCGCGGCGTCGATCTGCTCGATGCTGACCGGACGCTTGCGCAGCGCCAGCGTCATCGACGCGCGCAGCTTGCCCATGTCGAACTCGGCGCGCGTGCCGTCCTTCTTCACGACCATGGGCAGCGCGATCTCCGCGCGCTCGTAGGTCGTGAAGCGCTTGTCGCAGGACTGGCAGCGCCGGCGGCGACGCACCACGTCGCCTTCATCCGATTCGCGGGTCTCCGAGACTTGCGTGTCGCCGTGACCGCAGAAGGGGCAACGCATGCGCCGCGGGCTCCGCTCAGCGGTAGACCGGGAACTGACGGGTCAGTTCGGCCACCTTGTCGCGCACGCGGGCCAGGTTGGCCTCGTCATGCGGGTTGTCCAGCACGTCGGCGATCAGGTGAGCGGTCGCGCGGACCTGCTCCTCCTTGAAGCCGCGGGTGGTCATCGCCGGCGTGCCCAGGCGGATGCCGCTGGTGACCATGGGCTTCTGCGGGTCGTTGGGGATGCCGTTCTTGTTGCAGGTCATGTGGGCGGCGCCCAGGATGGCCTCGGCTTCCTTGCCGGTCAGGTTCTTCGGACGCAGGTCCACCAGCATCACGTGGCTCTCGGTGCCGCCGGAGACGATGCGCAGGCCGCGCTCGATCAGCGTCTGCGCCAGCACCTTGGCGTTGGCGACGACCTGCTGCTGGTAGGCCTTGAATTCCGGCGACAGCGCTTCCTTGAAGGCCACCGCCTTGCCGGCGATGACGTGCATCAGCGGACCGCCCTGGATGCCGGGGAAGATCGCCGAGTTGATCTTCTTGGCGATCGCTTCGTCGTTGGTCAGGATGATGCCGCCGCGCGGGCCGCGCAGGCTCTTGTGCGTCGTCGAGGTCACCACGTCCGCGTGCGGCAGCGGGTTCGGGTAGACGCCCGCGGCGATCAGGCCGGCGTAGTGCGCCATGTCGACCATGAAGTAGGCGCCGATCTCCTTGGCGATCCTGCCGAAGCGCTCGAAGTCGATGCGCAGCGAGTAGGCCGAGGCGCCCGCGATGATCAGCTTGGGCTTCTTCTCGCGCGCCAGCGCTTCCATCGCGTCGTAGTCGATCTCCTCCTTGGCGTCCAGGCCGTAGGAGATGACGTTGAACCACTTGCCGCTCATGTTCAGCGCCATGCCGTGGGTCAGGTGGCCGCCTTCGGCCAGGCTCATGCCCATGATGGTGTCGCCCGGCTGCAGCAGCGCGAAGAACACGCCCTGGTTGGCCTGCGAGCCGCTGTTGGGCTGCACGTTGGCGAACTCGGCACCGTAGAGCTGCTTGAGGCGATCGATCGCCAGTTGCTCGACGACGTCGACGTATTCGCAGCCGCCGTAGTAGCGCTTGCCGGGATAGCCCTCGGCGTACTTGTTGGTCAGCTGGCTGCCCTGCGCGGCCATGACCGCCGGCGAGGTGTAGTTCTCCGAGGCGATCAGCTCGATGTGTTCTTCCTGCCGCTGGTTCTCCTGCTGGATGGCGGCGAAGACTTCGGCGTCGACGTTGGCGAGGGTCTGTTGGGTGCGGTCAAACATGATTTGATGTCGGCTCAAGGGTTGGCGCCGCCCGCCCGGCGGCGCATCGGCGCGATCGCGGGGCGCGATGCGGCGACGGATGCCGGAACGACGGCGGCCCAGGCGAACGGCACGGACAGCCGGAGGAGACCCCGGCCGTTCGCGCTTCCCGGTGGTGACCCACCTCGGGCGACGCCTGCGCGGTGAAGGAATCATCACCGGACAGGGCGCCCTGATCGCCAGTTGCGCGAAGCGTGCAGTGTAGCCGCACCGGAGCGGGGCACGGCGCGGGTCGTGACATTGTTCCTGGCTGGAGGCACGCCGACGCGCCAATGAAAAAACGGGTTCCGAGGAACCCGTTTTTTCGAGGCGCGGTGGCTGGATCAGCGCATCACGGCGGTCATCGCGACCTGCTCGCCGCCGGTGGCCGGCGCCGAGGCCGGCTCGCGGATCGGGCGCGGCGCGGACGGGCTGACGTTGCGGCCCTGGACCACCGCCTTGAGCAGGTCCTGCTCGGCCAGCACGCGGGCGGCGTAGCCGGTGTCGTCGGGCAGGTTGGTGGCGCCGACGTAACGACGCAGGCCTTCCTCGAGGCTGCCGGCGCGCTGGATGCATTCCTTGAGCACCTGCACGCCGACGCGCAGGTTGGTGATCGGGTCGAACGCGGCCAGGTTGCCGCCGAAGGCCTCGTACTTGTCGTCGTGCACGCGCGTCATCACCTGCATCAGGCCCTGTGCGCCGACGGCGCTCTGGGCGAAGGGGTTGAAGCCCGATTCGATCGCCATGATCGACAGGATCAGCGTGGGATCGACGCGCGCGCGCTGGCCCACGTCCCAGGCTTCCTTGACCAGGCGGCTGACCGGCTCGGGCGCGACGCGGTAGCGGCGCGCCAGGTAGTTGGCGACCAGCGCCTGCTGGCGGGTCAGTTCCTTGGGATCGACCGCGGTGGCGCGGGTGATCGCCTCGGGCTCGGCCATCAGCGCGAGCACGTCGCCGGAAGCCTCGACGCGCGCCTCGTGGCGGGCGTTGAGCCAGCCCAGCACCTGGCCTTCCAGTTGCTGGCGCAGGTCGGCCTGGCTGGCGAAGACCAGCCCGACGGCGACGACGGCGAAGCCCACCAGGGCGAGCGTGTTGTGGCTGACGACCAGCAAACCCTGGCCGATGTCCTTGATGAACAGCACCAGGGCGGCACGCGCCTGGCGGGGGAGGGATAGCAGGTCCGAACGCGCTGTCATGCGACTCCTTTCTCCGACCACGCCCGGTGTGTGCGGGACGAGTCGCAGATCGCGTTCACTCGTCGGACGCACCCTTGGGGGTGGCGATAATGGGCCGGTTCGGGCGTTGTCGGCGGCTCGGAGGGCTCTCAGAGGGCTCCGGGCGCTTGGCGCGACAGACGGGCGATCCAGCGTCCATTGGCAGCGGACCGGTTTCGCCGTCCCAAGGCGAAGACCGGGATAACCCTGGGGGCCAGGGCAGGGCGCGATTCTATGGATCAACAATAACCCGTCAATAGTATGGGCCTTGTTCATCAAAACTTTTGGTTATGAAGTACCGAGATCTGCGTGACTTTGTGGGCGCTTTGGAAGGCATGGGGGAACTGCGTCGGGTGACCGATCCGGTGTCGCCGGTGCTGGAGATGACGGCCCTCAGCGACCTGGTGCTGAGGGCGGAAGGGCCGGCTCTGCTGTTCGAGCGGCCCACCGGCCATCGCATGCCGGTGCTGGCCAACCTGTTCGGCACGCCGCGCCGGGTGGCGCTGGGCATGGGCGCGGAGTCGACCACCCAATTGAGGGAGGTCGGCCAGTTGCTGGCGACGCTCAAGGAGCCGGAACCGCCGCGCGGCATGCGCGACCTGGGCAAGCTGGCCCAGATGGGCAAGGCGCTGTGGGACATGAAGCCGGCGCTGGTCAAGCGGCCGGTCTGCCAGGAACAGGTGGTCGAGGGCGCGGCCGTCGACCTCAAGCAGCTGCCCATCCAGACCTGCTGGCCAGGCGACATCGGCCCGCTGCTGACCTGGGGCCTCGTGGTGACGCGCGGACCGCAGCGGATCGCCAACCCCCGGTTGCGCCAGAACCTGGGTATCTATAGACAGCAGCTGATCGGCCGCCGGCAGCTGATCATGCGCTGGCTGGCGCATCGCGGCGGCGCCCTCGATTTCCGCGACTTCGCGATCGCGAATCCGGGACAGCCTTTCCCGATCGCGGTGGCGCTGGGCGCGGACCCGGCGACGACGCTGGGGGCGGTGACGCCGGTGCCGGACACCCTGTCCGAATACCAGTTCGCCGGGCTGCTGCGCGGCTCGCGGACGGAGGTCGCCGACACGCAGGTCGGCGAGGCCGGCCGGATGCTGCAGGTGCCCGCGACGTCGGAGATCGTGCTGGAGGGGCACATCCCGCCGGCGGCGCCCGGCTTCACCGGCCACAGCGAGGACGGCATCCCGCTCAAGGAGAAGGGCGGCTACCTGCACGCGCTGGAGGGGCCCTACGGCGACCACACCGGCTATTACAACGAGCAGGACTGGTTCCCCGTCTTCGAGGTGAACCGCATCACCCAGCGCGACGGCGCGATCTACCACTCGACCTACACCGGCAAGCCGCCCGACGAGCCTGCGGTGCTGGGCGTGGCGCTGAACGAGGTGTTCGTTCCGATCCTGCAGAAGCAGTTCCCGGAGATCGTCGACTTCTACCTGCCGCCGGAGGGCTGCAGCTACCGGATGGCGGTGATCTCGATCAAGAAGGCGTACCCGGGCCATGCGAAGCGGCTGATGTTCGGCCTGTGGAGCTACCTGCGCCAGTTCATGTACACCAAGTTCATCGTGATCGTGGACGAGGACGTGGACATCCGCAGCTGGCAGGACGTGATCTGGGCGATCACGACCCGCATGGATCCGGTGCGGGACACGACGCTGGTCGAGGGCACGCCGATCGACTACCTGGACTTCGCCTCGCCGGTCAGCGGACTGGGCGGGAAGATGGGCCTGGACGCGACCAACAAATGGCCGGGCGAAACCAGTCGCGAGTGGGGGCGCGTCATCGAGATGCCGGCCGAACACAGGGCCCGCGCGGCGGATCTCTATCAGCGTTTGTTCGGGGGCTAGGAATGTCCTGATTCCTAGGGGGCGCGGCTTGAATCGGCCGGATGGCCCACCTAAGGTTGTCAGGCCTTTCCGGCACTTCCTCTGGCGCAGTCTCTGCGCGCCAGGAGCCCTGCGGCAGATCGCCGCGGAGCCCCAAAGGCGGCTGGTCCGCCCACCCCCTCCCGTCCGGGATGCCCGGCGCGGAGGGGGTTTCTATTTGGGGTAACTGCGCGATCCCGGCCCGGCGGAAGGCCCGTTCAATGGCCGGCCAGGTACCCCAGCCATTCGTAGCCCAGGTAGCGCGCGCGGGCGGTGCCGTCCTGCGACGGCAGCAGGTCGCGCCATTCGAACCCGGACAGCGCCAGCCCCATCGGCGCCGGCACCAGCTCGACCCCGGGCGGCAGTTCCTCCCGGAAGGCGCGCAGCGCCCGGCGCATGTGGACGTCGTGCGTGACCAGCACGACGCGGCGCACGGGGTGGCCGCGGAGCAGCTCGGCGGTGTAGCGCGCGTTCTCGCGGGTGTCGGTGGCCCGGTCTTCCTTCGCGGCGAGCTTGAAACCGAACTCCTGCGCCGCGGTCCGCTCGGCCAGCGCGGCCTCGGTCATGCGATCCCCGGGCTCGTCGCGCGGCGTGCCGCCGGTGAAGATCAACGGGATGCCGGTGTGGCGCGAGAGCCAGATGCCGTAGCGCAGCCGTTCGATCGATGCCGGCTTGAGCTGCGCGCTGCCGTACTCCGGCATCAGCCGGCGGGCGCCGCCGCCGAGCACGACGATGACGCTTTCCCGCGGCGGGATGTCCTGGAGCCGCTGGATCTGCACGGCCTGCTGCGGGCCGAGCAGGCGCTGCTGCAGCCACAGCGCGCCCAGTTCGGTGCTGCCGACCCAGACCGCGACCAGCCCGGCCGCAAAGAGCGCGCCCGACAACCACCGCCGGCGATGCCGCAGCCACCAGGCGAGCAGCAGCAGCGGAAAGGCGCCGGTGGGTGGCAGGAGGAAGGCAGCGACCGCGTGTATCAGGTCGTTCATCGGGAGCCGGGGATGGGTGTCAGGTGTTGAGGCCCGCCAGCATAATCAGCTTCCTTGACGATTCGACCGGTCCCTGCCGGCTGTGCCCGTGTTCTTCTCCGCTCTTCCCGTCTGGCCCCGGCGCGTCCTGCGCGCGCTCGTGGGCCTGGTGCTGTTCGTCGTGGCCCTGCTGCTGGTCGCGTGGGTGGCATTGCCGATGTGGATCGAGCGGGCGGGCGTGCGGATCGCGACGGAGCAACTCGGCCGGACGGTGACGCTCGGCCGCGCCAGCTTCACGCCGTGGCGGCTGGCGCTGACGCTGGAGGACCTGAAGATCGCCGGCCCCGCGGCGCAGGCGCCGCCGCTGCTGGAGGTGCGCCGTGTCTGGGCGGCCTTGTCGCCACGCTCGCTCTGGCACCTGGCGCCGGTGCTGTCCTCGCTGACGGTGGAGGCGCCGCGCGGGCGCGTCGCGCTGCTGCCGGACGGCAAGACCGATCTGGACGACATCCTCGCCCGGCTGGCCGGGGCGCCGAAGACGCCGCCGTCGCCGGACGACGGCCCGGCCGAGGCGGCGCTCTACAACATCGAACTGACCGACGGCGAATTCCGCCTGGACGACCGGACCGCCGGCATGGTCCATGAGCTCAAGGCGCTGCATCTGGGCATTCCCTTCCTGTCGACGCTCGACGCGGACGTCGAGGTGCATGTGCAGCCGCGCCTGTCCGGGCAGTTGAACGGCGTGGGTTTCCAGAGCGAAGGCCAGGCGCAGCCGTTCGCGGACACCCGCAGCGCGAGCATGACCGTCAAGCTCGACGCGCTGGACCTGTCGGCCTATCGCGCCTACTGGCCCAAGTCGCTGCCGATGCGCCTGGCGCAGGGCCGGCTCGACACGCAGCTGACGCTCGACTTCAAGCAGCCGCCCAGGCAGGCGCCCGAGGTCAAGATCAGCGGCCGCACTGCGCTGCGCGACCTGTCGCTGCAGCGTGGCGCCGGCGACGGCGTCTGGGCGGACTGGCTGCGCTGGCAGGCGCTGACCGTCGACCTGGCCGACGTCCAGCCGCTGAAGCGGCAGGTGATGCTGGGCGCGGTCACCTTGAAGCAGCCCGAGCTGCTGATGGGGCGCGACGCGCAAGGCCGGCTGTGGCTGCCGGACATGCCGGCGGCGCCCGCGCCGAAGCCGGTGGCGAGCGCAACCGCCGCCTCGGCGGCCGGTGCCTCGAGAACCGCCGCGGCGCCGTGGCGCGTCGGCGTCCAGCGCCTGGCGCTGGAAGGCGGCCGTGTCGGCTGGACCGATGAGACGCTGCGTCCGGCCGCCCGCTGGCGGGTGGACGCCCTGAGCGTGACCGGCAGCGGGCTGAACTGGCCGCTGGCGGCGAAGGCGGCGCCGGTCGAGATCACCGCCACCCTGGGCGCCGACGGCGCGGCGTCGCCCGCGACGGTCTCCGGCAAGGGCCAGGTCGGCGCGGCCGGCATCGCGCTGGACTGGGCCGTGAAGGACCTGGCGCTGGACGGGCTCGCGCCTTACCTGAAGGCGGCGACGCCGCTGGCCGTGCGCGGCCGATTCGCGACGCAGGGCACCGTGCGCGCCGGTCCCGGCGGCGAGGACGTCAAGCTGTCGCTGAAGGGGCTCAGCCTGGACGGCTTGGAGATCGCTGACGGCAAGCAGCCGGTGCTGGCGCTCAAGCAGCTGAGCCTGGACCAGGCGGAGCTGCTCCTGGACAGCCGCCGGCTGAGCGCCGGCAAGCTGGCGCTGGTGGCGCCGCAGGCGCATCTGGGGCGCGACAAGGCGGGCCGATGGAGCTGGGAGGCCTGGATGGCCGCGTCGGCGCCGTCCCAGGGCGCGGGTGCCGCGACGGCCTCGCGCCAGCGCGTGCCAGAAACGCGGGGCGATCGCCTGACGCTGGATGCGCCCGAGCACCGCGAGGTGGCAGCCGCGTCGGTCCCCGCGCCGTGGACGGCGCAGGTCGCCGAGGTCACCGTCGAGGGCGGCAGCGCAACGCTGCTGGACCTGGCCACGCATGTGCTCGACGACGAACCGGCCCGGCCGATCGGCCTGCAGGAACTGGCGCTGAAGCTTTCCGGTCTCGAGTGGGACGGGCGGCAGTTGCGCAAGCCCATGCCGGTCCAGCTGAGCGCCACCCTGCGCCGGCCCGACGCCACGCGGCGCAACCAGCGCGAGGTCCCGACGTTCCGCTGGGACGGCCAGTTGGCGCTGGCGCCGCTGAAGCTGTCCGGCAAAGTCAGCGCCGAGCACCTGCCGCTGCACTGGGCCGATCCCTACCTCGATCCGTCGATCGGCATCCACCTGCAGCGGGCCGAGGGCTCGATGCGCGGCAGCTTCGAGCTGGCCGAGACGCCCAAGGGGCCGTCGGTCGCGGCTGGCGGCGACCTGCTGATCGCCGACCTGCGCCTGCGCCAGGCCCGTCTGCAGGACGGCCGGCGGCGCTCGGCCGAGGAACTGCTGAGCTGGCAGGGGCTGAAGCTGGGTGGTTTGCGCCTGGCGCTCGCGGCGGGCGGCACGCCGGACCTGAAGATCCAGCAGGCGGTGCTCGACGAGTTCTACGCCCGGCTGATCGTCAACGAGCAAGGGCGTCTCAACCTGCGCGACCTGAACCAGACCGAGCAGGGGCAGGCGGTGGCCGCCGTGGCCGGCACGGCGGCGGCCTCGGCCCCGGTGGCGGCGACGGTGGCGCAGGCCACCTCGGCGCCCGCGCCGGCCACCGGTGCCGCGGCCGCCTCGTCCGCCGCCGGGCAGCCGCCGCTGCGGCTCAGCATCGCCGAGACCCGGCTCAACGGCGGCAAGGTCGATTTCAACGACCGGTTCATCAAGCCCAACTACAGCGCCAACCTGAGCGAACTGACCGGCACGCTGGGCGCGTTCTCGGCGGGCTCGCAGGAGATGGCGCCGCTGCAGCTCAAGGGCAAGGTCGAGGGCACCGGGCTGCTGGACATCAGCGGCCGCCTGAACCCGAGCGGGGCGCCGCTCGCGCTGGACATCACCGCCAGCGCCACCGACATCGAGCTCGCGCCGCTGTCGCCCTATGCCGGCAAGTACGCCGGTTATGCGATCGAGCGCGGCAAGCTCTCGACGCGCGTGCATTACGAGATCGAGCCGGGCGGCCGGCTGCAGGCCGACAACAAGATCGTGCTCAACCAGCTGACCTTCGGCGACCGCATCGACAGCCCGACCGCGACCAAGCTGCCGGTCAAGCTGGCGGTGGCGCTGCTCAAGGACCGGGATGGCGTGATCGACGTCAACCTGCCAGTCAGCGGCTCGCTCAACGATCCGGAGTTCAGCGTCGGCGGGCTGGTCGTCAAGCTCATCGTCAACCTGCTGACCAAGGCGCTGATGTCGCCGTTCTCGCTGCTGTCCGGCGGCGGCGGGGCGGAGATGAGCCAGCTCGAATTCCAGCCCGGCACGGCCGCGCTGCAGCCGGACGCGGCGAGGAAGCTCGAGCCGCTGACCCGGGTGCTGGCGGACCGCCCGGCGCTGCAACTGAGCATCACCGGCTGGGTCGATCCGGCCGGCGAGCGCCGCGCGGCCCAGGCGGCGCGGCTCGAGGATGCGCTGCTGGCGGAGCGGCGTCGGGAACTGCGGCGGGCGGCGGTGACACAGGCAGCGGGGCAGGCGGTGGGCCCGGCGACGGCGGCCTCCGCCGCGACCGACGCGCCGGTGACGCTGGACGAAACCCAGCGCGCGCGCCTGCTCAAGGTCGTCTACGACAACGCCAAGCTGCCCAACAAGCCGCGCAACTTCGTCGGCCTGACCAAGGACATCCCGGCCGAGCAGATGCGCGAGCTGCTGATGGACAGCTACACCGTCACCGACGAGCAGCTGCGGGAGCTGGCGCTGCAGCGCGCGGTCGCGGTGCGGGATGCGCTGATCGAGCGCGGCGTGCCGAACGCGCGCATGTTCCTGGCCTCGCCGAAGCTGCACGCGAAGGACGACGAGCGCGGCGCCGACAAGGACAAGCCCTGGCAGCCGCGCGTGGATCTGGCGCTCAGCGCACAGTGAGCGGGCGTCGCTCGCCTATGCTGGCGGGCTTGATTTCCGGGGCGCGCGCCCGATCTGAATCCGCCTGTCGCGGGAAGACTTCCCGCCAGCCTTGAGGACCTGCCATGACGACCACTCCGAATCCCGTTTCCCTGCCGGCCGGCGAGGACCTGATCACCCTCGGAGGCGGCTGCTTCTGGTGTACCGAGGCGGTGTTCCTGCGCGTCAAGGGCGTGCTGGGCGTCGAGTCGGGCTACACCAACGGCCAGGTCGCGCAGCCCAACTATGAGCAGGTCTGCTCCGGCAACACCGGTCATGCCGAGGTGGTGCGGGTGCGTTTCGACACCCGCGTCGTCAGCCTCGAGGATCTGCTGCAGGTGTTCTTCACCATCCACGATCCGACGACGTTGAACCGCCAGGGCGCGGACGTCGGCACGCAGTACCGCTCCGGCATCTACTACACGCGGCCCGAGCAGCTGGGCGTGATCCGGCAGGTGCTGGACGAGGCGCAGCGCGCCCATGGCGGCAAGGTCGTCACCGAGGTCCAGCCCGAGCAGAACTACTGGCCCGCCGAGGCCTATCACCAGGACTACTTCGCCAATCATCCGGAGCAGGGCTACTGCGCGTTCGTCGTCGCGCCCAAGGTCGACAAGTTCGCGAAGAAGTTCAAGGAACTGCTGAAGGACGAGGCGGCCGGCTGATGGCGTCGACGGACGCCGCCGCGCTGATCACGAGCCACGGGCTGCGCTTCCGCTACGGGGCGTCCGCCGCGGCCGACCTGCACTTTCCCGACTTCGAGGTGCCGCGCGGCGGTCATCTGCTGCTGCGCGGCGCTTCGGGCAGCGGCAAGAGCACGCTGCTCGCCTTGATGGCCGGACTGCTGACGCCGACGGCGGGACGCCTGGCGATGGACGGGGTGGAGGTCGGCGCGCTCGCGCCGGCCGCGCGGGATGCCTGGCGCGGCGCCCATCTGGGCTTCGTGCCGCAGCGCCTGCACCTGAGCGCCTCGCTGAGCGTGCGCGACAACCTCGCGCTGCCTTACGTCGCCGCCGGGCTCAAGCCCGACGACGCCCGGATCACGGCGCTGCTGGCCGAGCTGGGCATCGCGCCACTGCTGGACCGACGTCCGCATGCGCTCAGCCAGGGCCAGGCGCAGCGCGTGGCATTGGCGCGAGCGTTGCTGCGGGCGCCGCGTTTCGTGCTCGCCGACGAGCCCACCGCCAACCTCGACGACGAGGCCTGTGAGGCCACGCTGGCGCTGCTGCGTCGCGTGGCGACGGAACACGGCGCCAGCCTGGTGATCGCCTCGCATGACGCCCGCATCGAGGCCGCCTGGAGCGAGTGGCCGGCGCTGCAACGGTTGAGGCTCATGCGCATGGGCAGCGCGACGATGCCGCCGCCGACGTCGTGCGCCACCCCATGAGCCGGTCCCCGCTGAACCTGCTGCGCCTGGCGTGGCGATACCTCTGGGCGCGTCCGATGCTGACGGCGCTCAACCTGATGCTGCTAAGCCTGGGCCTGGCCGCGATCGGTTTCGTCGTGCTGGTCAGCGAGCAGCTGGAGCAAGGCCTGCGACGCGATCTCGGCGGCATCGATCTGGTGGTCGGTGCCAAGGGCAGTCCGATGCAGATCCTGCTGGCGGGCGTGTTCCACCTGGACCAGTCGACGGGCAACATCCCGCTCGCCACCGTCTCGCAGTTGAAGGCGCAACCGCTGGTGGCGCAGGCGGTGCCGATCTCGCTGGGCGACAGCTTCCGCGGCCACCGCATCGTCGGCACGACGGCGGACTACCTGGCGCTCTACCAGCTGGAGCTCGCGCAGGGCCGGCGCTGGACCGGGCCCATGCAGGCGGTGCTGGGCGCCGAGGCGGCGCGTCAGTCCGGGCTGAAGCCGGGCGACCGGTTCCACGGCACGCACGGCCTGGCCGGTGGCGGCGAGGAACACGAGCAGCCCTATGAAGTGACCGGCATCCTGGCGCCAACGGGCGGTGTGGTCGACCGGCTGGTGCTGACGGACCAGGCCTCGGTCTGGGAGGCCCATGCGGCGCATGGGCACGCGGCGAAGTCGGCTCATGAATCGAAGGGCAGGGGCCACGACGACCACGCCAGCGACCGCGACCACGCCAGCGACCGCGACCGCGCGGAGGATCACGACCACGCCGCGGACCACGAGCACGAGCACGAGCACGAGCACGAGCACACCGGGGGCCATGCGGACGCCGCACTCGAGGTCAGCATGGTGCTGGTGCGCTACCGCAGCCCGCTGGCCGCCGTGATGCTGCCGCGCTGGGTCAACGCGCAGGCGGGGCTGCAGGCCTCGGTGCCGGCGCTGGAGACCGCGCGGCTGCTGAGCATGGTGGGGGTGGGCGTGGACGTGCTGCGCGGCTTCGGGGGTGTGCTGCTGCTGGCGGCGGCGCTGTCGGTGCTGGTGGCGCTGCTGCACGCGGTGCGCGAGCGCCAGGGCGACCTCGCGATGCTGCGGATGCTCGGCGCGACGCCGGCGCGCGTCGCCGGCCTGATCGCGCTGGAGGCGCTGATGCTGGCCTCGCTCGCGACTCTGCTGGCGCTCGGACTCGCCCATGGCTTCGCGGCCGTGCTGGGCGCGGTGCTCGCGCAGCAGCAGTCGGTGCGGATCTCCGGCGCCTGGGTCTCGGCCTGGGAGGCGCTGGTGCCGGCGCTCGCGCTGGGCCTGGCGCTGATCGCGGCGGCCTGGCCAGCCTGGCGCGGTTACCGGCTCGACGTGACGGAGCTGCTGCAGACGCCGCGTTGAGCGGCGGACCGCAAGCGGCGGGCAGTGGGGCGAGCGCTGCGCCCCCGCGCGACGGGCTCGGCGCAACGCGCCGCGAATCGGCGAGGCGAGTTGAGGGGGCCAGGCGAGGCGAGGCACAATGTCGCGTTTCACGCGGCGCCGACGCCGCGTTCACGCCGACGCCCCGACGCCTGATGTCCTCACGAACCGTCATCGCCATCGCCATGCCGCGCCTTCCTGGAAGTGCGCTCGCCTGCCTGGCGATCGGCATGGCGGCGGCCACCCTCGTCGCCGCCGATCCCGCCCAGGCCCAGGCGTCCTCACCGGGCACCGCGATCCCGATGGGCTCGGGTCCCGGCTACCACGATCCCCGCAGCCCCTTCAAGCCGCTGCAGGAGGTCGAGGGCGTCGTCAGCTGGAAGCTGCTGTCCTCGGTCACGGTCAAGGCCGACAAGAGCAAGGTCATCCCGACCTTTCCCTCCGGCGTGCTCGCGCTGGACAAGCGCACCGTGAAGATCCAGGGTTTCATGATGCCGCTCGAGCCGGGCGACAAGCAGAGCCACTTCCTGCTGTCGTCGGTGCCGACGAGTTGCTCCTTTTGCGTGCCCGCCGGCCCTGAAGGCCTGGTGGAAGTGCGCAGCAAGACGCCGGTGCGCTACACGCTGGAGGTCGTGACCGTCGAAGGCCAGATGGCGGTCCTCAACGACGACCCCTACGGCATGTTCTACCGGGTCACGCAGGCCGTGCCCGCGGCGCGCTGAACGCGCCCACGACGGACCCCATGCCGATGCATCGCCCCACCGCGACCCTCCGGACCCGCCAGCAGCGCTGGTGGATCTGGCTGTGCGTGGCGGCGGTGCTCGGCTTCCAGGCGCTCGGCCTGGTGCACCGCAGCCTGCACGGGTCGGCCGGCCATCCCTCGCGCATCGCCATCGCGATCGCGCAGGCGGCGGGCGAGGACACGCCCGCGCCCAGCTTCGGCCATGCGGCCGGCACGCCGGACTGCCAGTTGCTCGACCAACTCAGCCATGCGCTGGGGCCGGTCGCCCAGGCCTTCGCCTGGACCGCGCCGTCGCCGGACCTCCCGGTCGACGTGGACGCGCCGCACGACGCGGCGCTGGCCCAGCTGTGGCGCAAGGGCGCGCGCGGTCCGCCGCGCGCCTGACACCTCCGTCGATCTTTCCCGCGTCCTTTCAGCGTCGCTTCGGCGTCGTTCCTCGACGTTCTTTGCGCCGTTTGCACCGTGCTCGTGCCGTGCTCGCGCCGTTCCGCGCTGCGCGCCACGCCCCTCGACGGGGCCGTGCGCCGCTCGGCGGCACGCCCGGCAGGCGCCTCGGCGCTGGCGTTCGCGCCCGCGGGATCCCCACCAGCATCTGATCGCGCCGCGGTGCTCGACCGCCGGCGCTCGAGAGTGTCCTCATGGCCAACAAGCCCCGTTTCCCGTTCCTCCTGTCTCCCATTTCCCTGGCGCTCGCGCTGGGCGCCGGCACCGCCTGGGCCCAGCAGGCCCCCGTCGCGTCGACCGCCGATGCCGCCGCTCCCACAGGTGACGCCGCCAATGCCGACACCGCCGCGGGCGGCGCGGCCCGCGCGCACAAGCACAAGCTCGACGTCGTCGTCGTGACCGGCAACCCGCTGAGCCAGCGCGAGCTCGCCGCGCCGGTGCAGGCGCTGAGCGGCGACGCGCTGACCCTCAAGCGTGGCGCGAGCCTGGGCGAAACGCTGGACGGCCTGGCCGGCGTGGGCTCGACCTACTTCGGTCCCAACAGCAACCGCCCGACGATGCGGGGCCTGGACGGTGACCGCGTCCGCATGCTGAGCAACTCCGGCGCCTCGGTCGACGCCTCCAGCCTGAGCTTCGACCATGCGCTGCCGGTCGATCCGCTGGTGCTGACGCGGGTCGAGGTGCTGCGGGGCGCGGCGGCGCTGCAGTACGGCGGCAACGCGATCGGCGGCGTCGTCAACGCGATCGACAACCGCATCCCGCGCCTGGCCCAGCCGGGCCTGAACGGCGTGGCCGAGCTGCGCCTGGGCGGCGCGTCCGATGAGCGCGGCGGGGCGGTGGTGCTCGACGGCGGCAGCAACGCGTTCGCCTGGCACGTCGATGCCGCCGACCGTCGCGCCGACGACCAGCGCGTGCCGCGCTTCACCAGCGAAGACGGCAGCAGCACGCGGGTGCGCAACTCCGACGCCCACGGCCGCAGCGGCGCGGTGGGCGGCTCGCTGCTGTTCTCGCAGGGCTATGCCGGCGTGTCGGTGGAGGACTACCACAACGAATACGGCGTGACCGTCGAGCCCGACGTGCGCATCCAGATGCAGCGCCAGCGCCTGGCCACCGCCGGCGAGTGGCGCGATCCGCTCCCGGGCCTGGCTCGCGTGACCTGGCAGTTCGCGAGCAGCCGCTACAAGCATCAGGAAGTGGAGGGCAGTGGCGAGATCGGCACCGTCTTCGAATCCGACGGCAAGGACGGCCGCGTCGAGGCCACGCATGCGGCCTTCCAGGGCAACTGGGGCACGGTTCAGGGCGTGCTGGGCTGGCAGTGGGACCAGAGCGACTTCTCCGCGCTCGGCGAGGAGGCGCTGGTGCCCGGCACCAAGACGCGGAGCAACGCGCTGTTCCTGATCGAGCAGTTCAAGTCCGGCCCGTGGAGCCTGCAGGCGGGCGCGCGCGCCGAGCGCGTCAGCGTGGCTTCGACCGGCGGTGACGAGGAGCGCTTCGGTGATCCCGTGACGCGCCGCTTCAGCCCGAAGAGCCTGTCGCTGAGCGGCGCCTATGAGCTGGGGCAGGGTTTCAGCCTGTCGAGCAACCTGAGCAGCAGCCAGCGCGCGCCGACCTTCTATGAACTCTTCGCCAACGGCGTGCACGTGGCCTCGGGCGCGTTCGAGGTCGGGGACGTCAACCTCGGGCTGGAGCGCGCGAAGGCGGTCGACCTGGGCCTGCACTGGAAGCAGGGCGAGGCCAAATGGAGCCTGCAGGTCTACCAGACGCGTTTCTCGAACTACATCGCGCTGGACGCGAGCGGCCGCAGCGTCGAGCTGGTCGGCGAGGACGGTGGCACCGAGACCGTGCCCGAATACCTGTACCGCGGCGTGCGGGCGCGGATGCATGGCATCGAGCTCGAAGGCCGCCAGCCGCTGCCGGCGGTGGCCGGCTGGGGCCTGACGCTGGGCACGACGCTGGACCTGGTGCGCGGCACCAACCGCGATACCGGCGAGCCGCTGCCGCGCCTGGCGCCGGTGCGCGCCAGCCTGTCGATCCAGGCTGAGCGCGGCCCGTGGCTCATCCAAGCCGAGCTGCGCGGCGCCAGGCGCCAGGACCGCGTGCCGGCGCTGGACACGCCGACGGCCGGTTACGGGATCCTGAGGTTGAACATCGCGCGCCACTTCGACATCGGCAACCTGGACGCGATGTGGTACCTGAAGCTGGACAACCTGGCCAACAAGCTGGCCTACAACGCAGGCAGCGTGCAGACCATCCGCGAGCTCACGCCGCTGCCGGGGCGCAGCGTGTTCGCGGGGGTGCAGGTCAAGTTCTGACCCGGGCGCCGGCCCTCACCCCCACCCTTTCCCGCAAGCGGGAGAGGGAGCTTCACCGGCGCGCTTCGCACTTCCTCCCGCTTGCGGAAAAGGGTGCCATCTGTGCGCCCCGCACGCCCTCCCACTTGTGGGAAAGGGGGCCAATCGTTGCGCACTCCCTCTCCCGCTTGCGGGAGAGGGCAGGGGTGAGGGCCAGCGGCCGTGGAAGTAGAGGATCAGGGCGCCAGTCGCTCCCGGACCCAGATGCCGTCCTCGAGCCGATACACGAGCCGGTCATGCAACCGCGACTTGCGCCCCTGCCAGAACTCCCAGCGCTCGGGCACCAGCCGGTACCCGCCCCAGTGCGGCGGTCGCGCCGGATTCAACCCATGCTGGGCCGCAGCCTTCGCCGCGTTGGCGACCAGCACCGCGCGCGACGAGATCACCTGGCTCTGCGGCGACGCCCAGGCGCCCAGCCGCGAGTCCAGCGGCCGCGACGCGAAGTAGGCATCCGACTGCGCGGACTCGACCTTCTCGACCCGTCCTTCGATGCGCACCACCCGTTCCATCTCGACCCAATGGAACTGCAGCGCCCCGAACGGATGCGCCGCCAACTCGCGACCCTTGCGGCTGTCGTAGTTGGTGTACCAGACCAGCCCGCGCTCCTCGATGTCCTTGATGAGCACGATGCGGGTGGACGGCCGGCCGTCCGGGCCCACCGTGGCCAGGGTCATCGCATTGGGTTCGGGGATGCCGGCGTCCAGCGCCTGCTGGAGCCATTCGCGGAACTGGCGCAGCGGTTCGGGCGAGGCCAACTGCTCGTCGAGCTCGTCACGCTCGTAGCTCTTTCGAAGGTCGGAGAGTTTGTCCATCCTTTGGAGTATCGGGCGAATCCTTAAGTAAAGCTCCCACTCGTGAAACTCCGGGTGCGAGCCCCATCTTCCGGCAGGCATGCTTCCCGGCATGGAGCCGTGCCAGAGAGCGGCGGCCGGGGGGACTCGGGACCAAACCAGAAGGAAGTTTGCATGAATCAGCGACGACCCGCCGTCGTCGTGCTCGCGGCAGGGCGCGGCCAGCGCTTTCGCGGCGAGGGCCACAAGCTGGAACAGGTCTTGAACGGGGACACCGTGCTGGCGCTGACGCTGCGCCAGACGATGGCTTCCGGCCTGCCGATGCTCGTGGTGACCTCGACCGCGTTGGCGCCTCTGGTCCGACGCCATGTGGCCTCGCGCGACATGCTGGTGCTGCCCGACCAGGACCGCCTGGGACGTCCGGCGCCGCTGGGCATGGGCCATTCGATCGCGGCGGGTGTCGCCGCGACCGGGGACGCGCCGGGGTGGCTGATCCTGCCGGCCGACATGCCGATGGTGCGACCCGGCACCCTGGCCGCGGTGGCCGATGCGATCGAGCGCGATCCGATCGCCTACGCCCAGCACCGCGGGCGCCGGGGGCATCCGGTGGGCTTCAACGCCGAACTCTTCTCCGAACTCACCAGCCTGCAGGGCGATGAGGGCGCGCGCCGCCTGCTGGCGCGTTATCCGGCGCAGGCCGTGGACGTCGACGATCCGGGCGTGCTGATCGACGTCGATACCGTCGAGGACCTGCAGCGGCTCAAGGTGGATCCGTCGATGCCGCGCCCGAGCGACCTGGGCATGCGCAGCTTCGGCGGCTGAAACGGGCCAAGGCCGGCTCCGGCTGAGACCTGCCGGCTCGCGGTGCCGAGCCGCGGCCCAAGCCGACGCGGCCGGTTGCCTCACAACCCGTGCGAGCGAGCCAGCGCCAGTTGGCGCTCCAGCGCGCGGTCGTGGATGCCGTGCTCCCGTAGGCAGGTCACGGCGCGCGTCAGGTAATCCAAGGTCGTGCCATAGCGCCCGCGCGCGTGGCGCAGGATGTGCAGCAATCGGTCGTCGGCGAGGTCTCCCACCCAGCCCGGACTGCGCCGCGACAGCGTGAAGGCCAGCGCCTTGCGCGTGCCCAGGCCATCGGCGCACTGGCAGTCCAGCCACCGCGGCACGTAGGTGCCGACCACCATCTCCCGCAGCCACAGACGATGCAGCGTGGCCTCGCTGTCCTGCGGCGCCACGCGATAAAGCAACCCCCGGCAACTGCCGCCCGACAACAACGTCATCACCAGCCCCGGCTGCTCCGCGCTGCCCCGGTTCACCAGCGAACGCAGGCGCAGCGCGCGGTGATAACCCTGGACCTTCGCCACCAGCGTCTGCGCGGGCTCGAAACCAGGGTTCCACATCAGCGAGCCATAGGCGAACATCATCAGGCCGTGCTCGCGGTCCCATTGACGCTCCGCCACTTGCAGCAGCGCTTGACTATGGGAAGGAAGGTCTTCGAGCCGGGCTTCGGCCAAAGGGTCGTGAATCATGGGGGAATGCTGCCATAGGGGGGCACTCCCACTGCAACCGGCGGTGCGTTGGCCGCGAGGGCATGGGGCCTTGGCGGCCAGCGCCAAAACCCCACGCCCTCCCGTCCCGGCAGCAGGGCTGACTGCAACGAAGCGGTGGGCGCAGGGCAGGGCGTAGAACGGAGGCGGAGCGCGGAGAGCGGAGAGCGGAGAGCAGAGAGCGGAGAGCGGAGAGCGGAGAGCGGAAGGTGTCGTGCGGCGGGCGCGCTTCGGGAACGTGGACTGCCGCGCAGTGGGTGAGCGTTTTCGTAACTCTCTTGTACCTGGGAAAGCGCTTGCGGAGGGCCGTGGGACCCCGTCGGCGTGTAATATGGTTACCAATCTAACCCTGGCCGAGTTACATCGGCAGTCGGCATGAACAAGACGCTTCTGGACGTCACCGCGCGCATCAAGGCGCGCAGCGCCGCTTCGCGCGAGCGCTATCTGGACCTGATCGAGCGCATGGCGGGCCGCCAGCGCGGCGTGCAGCGCCTCGGTTGCGCGAACGTCGCCCATGCGGTGGCCGCGATGCCGGCCAACGACAAGCTGCGCATCGTCGCCGAGAAGGCGCCGCATCTGGGCATCGTCACGGCCTACAACGACATGCTGTCGGCCCATCAGCCCTATGAGAACTACCCCGCGATCATCCGCGACGAGGTGCATCGTCAGGGCGCCACGGCGCAGGTCGCGGGCGGCGTGCCGGCGATGTGCGACGGCGTCACGCAGGGCACGCCGGGCATGGAGCTCAGCCTGTTCTCGCGGGACACGATCGCGATGGGCACGGCGGTGGCGCTGTCCCACGATGTCTTCGATGCCGCGCTGCTGCTGGGCATCTGTGACAAGATCGTGCCCGGCCTGCTGATCGGCGCGCTGCACTTCGGCCATCTGCCCTGCGTGTTCGTGCCGGCCGGGCCGATGAGTTCGGGGCTGTCCAACAACGACAAGGCCAAGGTGCGCGAGCTCTACGCGCAGGGCAAGGTCGGCCGCGACGAGCTGCTGCAGGCCGAGTCCCAGGCCTATCACGGCGCCGGCACCTGCACGTTCTACGGCACGGCCAACAGCAACCAGATGCTGCTCGAGGCGATGGGCCTGCATGTGCCGGGCGCGGCGTTCGTGCATCCGCATGACGGGCTGCGCGAGGCGCTGACCCGCGAGGCCGTGCGCCAGGCGCTGAAGATCATTCCGCAGCGCGACTACACGCCGATCGGCCGCATGGTGGACGAGCGCAGCATCGTCAACGCGATGGCGGCGCTGCTGGCGACGGGCGGCTCGACCAACCACCTGATCCACTGGATCGCGGTGGCACGCTCGGCGGGCATCCTGATCGACTGGAGCGATTTCTCCGAGTTGTCGTCGGTCGTGCCGCTGCTGGCGCGGGTGTATCCGAACGGCAGCGCCGACGTGAACCAGTTCCAGGCCGCGGGCGGCCCCGGCTTCGTGATCAAGGAACTGATCGGCGCCGGGCTGATGCACGGGGACGTGCTGACCTCGGTCGCGGGGCAGGATCTGAATGCCTTCGCGCGGCTGCCGCGCCGCGCCGAGGATGGGTCGGTGAGCTGGAGCGACCTGCCGGCCCGGAGCGGCGACGAGGCGGTGGTGCGCACCGCCGCCGCGCCGTTCTCGCCGACCGGCGGGCTGAAGCTGCTGGCGGGCAATCTGGGTCGCGCGGTGATCAAGGTGTCGGCGGTGCCCGAGGATCGGCACACGGTGGAGGCGCCGGCGCGCATCTTCGACAGCCAGGAGGCGATGCAGGCCGCGTTCAAGGCCGGCGAACTGGAGCGCGACGTCGTGGTCGTCGTGCGCTTCCAGGGGCCGCAGGCCAATGGCATGCCGGAGCTGCACAAGCTGACGCCGCCGCTGGCGGTGCTGCAGGGCAAGGGTTTCAAGGTGGCGCTGGTGACCGACGGGCGCATGAGCGGCGCGTCGGGCAAGGTGCCGGCGGCGATCCACGTGAGCCCGGAGGCGCTCTCGGGCGGGCCGCTGGCCAAGCTGCGCGACGGCGACCTGGTGCGGGTGTGCGCCAACAGCGGCGAGCTGACGGCGCTGGTGCCGGCGGCGGAGTGGGACCGGCGCGAGCTGGCGCAGATCACCGCGGACGCGGTGGTGGACAACGGCGCCGGACTGGGCCGCGAGTTGTTCGCCGGCATGCGGCGCAATGTGACGTCGGCGGAGGAGGGCGCGGTCACCTGGCTGTGAGGCCGGAGGATCGACGCGTCGGCGGATTCGGATTCGATTACGAGGAGAACCCCATGAGTTCCATCAAGGACACCCTGAGCCTGGCCGAACACGGTCCGGTGATTCCGGTCATCGTCATCGACCGCGTCGAGGACGCGGTGCCGCTGGCGCGCGCGCTGGTCGCCGGCGGCGTGAAGGTGCTGGAGGTGACGCTGCGCACGCCGGTGGCGCTGGAGGCGATCGCCGCGATCGCGCGCGAGGTGCCGCAGGCGCTGGTGGGCGCGGGCACGCTGCGGACCTCGGCCGACGCGGTCGCGGCCAAGCAGGCCGGTGCCTGCTTCGCGGTCAGCCCCGGCTTCACGCAGGACGTGGCGAGCGCCTGCGAGGCGCATTTCCTGCCCCTGCTGCCGGGCGTGTCGACGGCCAGCGAGGTGATGATGGCCAGCGACGCCGGCTACAAGTTCCTGAAGCTGTTCCCTGCGACCGCGGTGGGCGGCGTCGGCCTGCTGAAGGCGCTGGCCGGCCCGTTCCCCGACGTGGCGTTCTGCCCCACCGGCGGCATCACGGTGCAGACCGCGCCCGATTTCCTGGCGCTGCCGAACGTCAAGGTCTGCGGTGGGTCGTGGCTCACCCCGGCCGACGCGGTGAAGGCGGGCGACTGGGCCCGCATCACCCAACTGGCCAAGGAAGCGAGCGCGCTGCGCTGACCCCTCGCCGCTCACCCGCCCCTTGGGGGGCGGGCCGGGGTGGGGTAACTGCTGCCCCGCCCGCTCGGAGGGCGGGGATGGGGTGGGAGCGAAACGATGAAAAGGGCTTCCAGAGCCGTGGCCGCCGGTTGCCTGGTTCACCGCTTCACAGGATCGAAGATCAAGCAAGTCGTGCTCCCATGCGCATACAGCTTGCCGTCATGGCCGATCAGGTCCGCCTCCGCCGTCGCCATCTGGCGGCCGACATGCCGCACGCGGCCGATGGCGCGCACGACCGGCACGCGCTCGTTGAGCGCCCGCACCAGGTTGATCTTGAGCTCCAGCGTCGTATAGCCGCGGCCGGGATCCAGCGTCGTGTGCACCGCGCAGCCCAGCGCCGAATCCAGCAGCGTCGCATACCAGCCGCCGTGCACCGTGCCCATCGGGTTGTAGTGCCGGAACTTGGGCGAGCCCTGGAAGATCACCTCGCCCTTGGTCACGCGCAGCAGCGTGAAATCGAGGGTCTGCGCGATCGGCGGCGGCGGCAGCTTGCCGTCGAGCATCGCCTGCATCTGCTGCAGGCCGTTCAGGCCGGCGATCTCCGCCATCGTGGCCACGCCATGCTCGGGCCGCAGCATCGCGCGGACCGCCTTTTCTTCGTCCAGCCACTGGGCCAGCGCTTCGTCGTGCGAGGGAGTCAAAGCTGCGCTCATCGTGCATTCCTGTCGGGTGAATGAAGACCATCCGGAAACTTGTGGCTGCAATGGTTGCAGCTACAATCTTCCGCTGTCAAGCATCCCTGCGACAGCCGCAGGCTTCCACGTGAGGGGACCCATGAACGCGTCCGTCACCGCCACGAAGACGTCCGCCACGGCGAGCACCGCCCAGGCGGAGCCCATCTCGCCCAAGGGCTGTACCAATTTCAAGCTTCGCCAGGTGACGCGGCTGGTCTCCAACCACTGCGAGGCCCATTTCGCCGAGACCGGCCTGAAGACCACGCAGTACGCGCTGCTGTCGCACATCGTGGTGCTCGGTCCGATCCAGCCGAGCGAACTCGCGCGCCGCATGGACCTGGATCTGTCGACGCTGTCGCGCAACATCCAGCCCCTGCTCGCGATGGGGTTGGTGGAGACCCTGCCCGGGCCCGACGCGCGCAGCCGCCAACTGCAGGCGACCGAGGAGGGCCACGCGCGTCGCAAGCAGATGAAGGCGACCTGGAAGCGCGCGCAGCTCTCGCTCAACGAGCGCCTGGGCGACGAGCGCGTGCAGCGCCTGCATGCGCTGCTCGACGAATGCGCGGCGCTGATGCGGGGCGAAGTCGATCCAGACGAGCTCGATGGCGACTCGCCATGAGCGCCTGAACGCTCCGAGCGCTCCAAACCCGAGCAACGCCCTGAGCGCCCCGAGCGCCCTGAACGCTCGCGCGGCTCAACGTCCCATCTGGAACAGGCCGAGCGCCGCGGCCACCTCGCCGGCCTGGCCGCGCAGCCGATCCGAGGACCGCGCCAAGTCCTCGACCATCGCCACGTTCTGCTGCGTGATCTGCTCGAGCTGACGCACGGCGTCGGTCACCTGCGAGATGTCGTCGAGCTGCGCCTGCGCGCTGCGCTCGATGTCCTCGATGACGCCGCCGAAGCGTTCCACCGCCGAGAGCGTGTCCGCCATGCTGCGGCGCGCCTCGCCGGTCTGGCGCGTGCCCGCTTCGACCTTCTCGCCGGAGGCGGCGATCAGCTGCTTGATCTCTCGCGCCGCCACCGTGCTGCGCTGCGCCAGCGCGCGCACCTCCGACGCCACCACCGCGAAGCCCTTGCCATGCTCGCCGGCCCGCGCGGCCTCGACCGCCGCGTTCAACGCCAGGATGTTGGTCTGGAAGGCGATGCCCTCGATCAACTGCGTGATCTCGCCGATGCGGGCCGAGGCCTCGGCGATCGCGGTCATCGTGTCGTTGACCGAGCGCACGTTGCCGTCGCTGCGCCGCGCCGCCTGGCCGAGCTCCGCGGCGACCTCGCGCGCCCGGTGGGCCGCGTCGCGGTTGCCGCGCACCTCGTCGGTGATCTGGCGCATGCTCGCGGCGGTCTGCTCCAGGCTGGACGCCTGGGCTTCGGTTCGCCGGGCGAGGTCATGGTTGCCTTGCGCGATCGCGTCCGACACCGCCCGCATCTGGCCGAGTTCATGCTGCGTGTCCGACACCAGCGCGCGCAGGTTCACCCGCAGTTGCGTCAGCGCGCGATCCAGCAGTCCCGGCGGCGCGGCCGCCTCGGTGGCATGAGGGCGTGGTGCGCCCAGGTCGCCGGCCGCGAGGCGCTCCGCCACCCGCAGGCTTGCGCGCAGGGCGGCGCGTCGCTGGCCCAAGCGCAGCGCCGAGACGACCCCGACCGCGAGCCACCGCCAGAGCGGCGCGCGAAGACGGCCGTGGTGCAGCGCGAGTTCGCTCCGACCCGACCGACCCGGCTGGCCTTCGGCGTTCATCCGCGCATACAGCGTCTCGGCCGCGCGCACCTGTTCGCGCGTGGGCTGGCTGCGCACCGACAGGTAGCCCGCCGGCTGGCCGTCGCGCAGCAGCGGCGTCACGTTGGCCATCACCCAGTAATGGTCGCCATCCTTGCGGCGGTTCTTCACCAGGCCCGACCAGGGCCGTCCGGCTTGCACCGTCGCCCAGAGGTCGCGGAAGGCCTCGGCCGGCATGTCGGGATGGCGGATCAGGTTGTGCGGCCGGCCGATCAGCTCCTCGCGGCTGAAGCCGCTGACCGCGACGAACACGTCGTTGCAGTGCAGGATCCGGCCCTTCAGGTCGGTGGTGGACACCAGCGCGCGGCCCTCGGGGAACGGGAATTCCCGTTGCGTGACCGGCAGATTCGTTCTCATCGATGCGTTCCCTGTACGGTAAGTCTTGACTTGGATCAAGACACAGCATCGATGAGTTGGTCAGGGCGTCACTTGAGCAAGATCAAGCCATTGCGGGTTGACCCTGGAGAGGGTTGGCGCGCCGTGAAGGAGTGCCGGCGCGCCGGCCGTCAGTCGAGCGTGACGATCACCGGTGCGTGGTCGCTGGGCTTGGGCAGCTTGCGCATCTGACGGTCGATCGTGCAGGCGGTGACGCGGGGCTTGAGCGCCTCGCTGACGAGGATGTGGTCGATGCGCAGGCCCTTGTTCTTCTGGAAGCCGAGCATGCGGTAATCCCACCAGCTGTAGCTCTTGGGCGGCTGCTCGAACAGCCGGTAGGCGTCGGTGAGGCCCAGGTCGAGCAAGGCCTGGAAGTGCGCGCGCTCCTGCGGCGAGGTGTGCGTCTGGCCGACGAAGGCGGCGGGGTCGTAGCAGTCGCGGTCTTCCGGCGCGATGTTGAAGTCGCCCATCAGCACGAGTTGCTTGTGCTGCTGGAGTTCACTGGCGAGCCAGGCGCGCAGGCCGTCCAGCCAGGCCATCTTGTAGACGAACTTGTCGCTGTCCAGCGCCTGCCCGTTGGGGAAGTAGGCGCCGATCACGCGCACGTCGCCGACGGTGCCGGCGATCAGCCGCGCCTGTTCGTCGGCATAGCCGGTGATGTTCTTGACGACGTCCCGGGCGGGCTCGCGGGACAGCAGCGCCACGCCGTTGTAGGTCTTTTGCCCGAACCACTGGACCTGGTAGCCGGCCTCGCCGATCTCCAGGGTCGGGAACTTGTCGTCGGTGAGCTTGGTCTCCTGCAGCACGAGCGCATCGACCGGATTGGCGGCCAGCCAGTCGAGCAGCTGCGGCAGGCGCACGGCCAGGGAGTTGACGTTCCAGGTGGCGAATTTCATGGTGCTCGTAGGTGATGAGGCAGGCAACGCCGCATCGTACCCAGTCCTTCGGCGCCGACGCGCCATCGCCCTGCAGACGCCAACTGGAGAGGCTCAGGTGGGCCCGGTGGGTGCCGGCGGGTGCCGCCTGCCCAGGCGCCGGGCCGATTCGATCAACGCCGGGGTCATGACCGCCCAACCCGCGCCCAGCACGGCCAGTGCGACCGCCGGGTCAGGAAAGCTGCCGGCACCCAGGCGCACGGCGGCCAGGTAGGACAGCGGTCCCCCGATGGCGCCGAGCACCGCCGCCAGCAGCGGCCGCCCGTGCAGCCACGCGAGCGGCCCGCGGAGCAAGGTCGCGAACAGCGCCCAGAGCGCCAGGATCCAGATCGGCGCCAACTGGGGCAGCGGGCCGGGCGATGCGTACTGCACCCAGCCTTGCCGGACCATCGCGCTGTCCCACGCGAGGCCGATCAGCATGGCCAGCACCGTCAGCGCCAGATCCGCGGCGCGGGCGGGACTCACGGCCAGGTGCAGCAGCACGACCGCGGCCACCGCCATCAGGCCCGCCGCGACCTGACCATGCGCCGCGCCGAGCACGCACGCGAACCAGGCGGCCTGGAACAGGCAGAACTGGACGAGGCCGATCATCAGCCGCCTCCTCGATGCACTGCCTGCCTGCATGGCGGCGCCCCTTCCATCGCGGCGCGCCGCGCGCTGCCGCATCACAGCGGGTTGGGGATCAGCACCTTGTCGACGACGTGAATCACGCCGTTGCTGGCCCGCACGTCGACCGCGACGATCCTGGCCGGCGTCGCGCTGGAGTCGGTGATGGTGGGCGGCGTGCCGGCGTTGATCACGAGGGACTGGCCCAGCACCGTGGTGACCGGCGTGCCGAAGGGAATGTTGGCCGACAGCACCTCGCTGCCCAGCACGTGATAGGTCAGCACGTTGGTGAGCTGCTGCGTGCTCAGTCCGTTCACCGTCGAGGCGATGGCCGCGAAGGCGTCATGGGTCGGCGCGAAGACGGTGAAGGGGCCGGCGCCGCTGAGCGTCCCCTGCAGGTTCGCCTTGACCACCGCGGCGACGAGCGTGTCGAAGGTCGGGTTCACCTGCGCCATCTGGACGATGTTCAGCAGCCCCGGAGGCACGAGCACCTTGTCGACCGCATGGATGACGCCGTTGCTGGCCATCACGTCGGCAGCCGTCACACGGGCGGTGGTGAGGGCCGCATCCTGGATGGTGACGCCGCCGGTGAAGCTCAGGCTGAGCGTCGTGGCGTTGCCGTTGAACTTGTACAGCGTCGCCTGCGTGGCGCCGCCCGCGGCCAGGTCGGCGGCGGCCTTGCGCGTGCCCAGCACGTGGTACTGGAGGATGCCGGCCAGCGTCGATGCGGGCAGGGCCGTGACCATCGCATCGGCACTGGCGAAACCCAGCTGCGTCGCCAGTGTCGTGAACGCCTCGTTGGTCGGCGCGAAGACCGTCAGGGACACCGAACCGTCCGCGAGCGTCGACGCCAGCCCCGCTTTCGTGGCGGCCGCTGTGAGCGCGGTGAAGCCGCCGTTCTGGGCGGCCTGGGCGAGGGTCGGCATCGGCGCGGGATCGTCGTCGTCGCCGCCGCAGGCGGTGAGCATCGTCGACACCGTCGCGGCCGCGAGCAGCCATTTGAAGAGACGCAGCATGATGGTTCTCCTGGGTTCACGTTATGGCGGTTGTGGCGGCCCGGACCGGCACGACCGGCCCGGGAGCGCGACGGTCTTACGTCGCCCGCGGCGCGGCGGATCATCTGGAAGGGAAATCGTTACGCTGGGTGCGGCGCCCCACATTGCCGATGGACAGGGCGATCCGGGCCGATCCGGTGCGATGGCTCAGCGGGCGAAGCGCTCGCGCAGCGCCTGCGCCTGGGTTTGGATCGCACGCGTCTCCTGCGCCGACAGCCGATCGAGGTGGTGGACCTGCGCGCCCAGTCGGGGATGACGCGCGAAGCGCGTGCGGTGGCGCAGCAGGAAATCCCAATACAGCGTCGTGTACGGACAGGCTTGGGGACCGAGCTTGACGCCGGGCTGGTAGGGGCAACGGGCGCAATGCTGGCCGCCGCTCATGCGCTCGATGTAGGCGCCGCTGGCGACATAAGGCTTGCTTGTCATCCGGCCACCATCGGCGAACTGGCTCATGCCCAGCGTGTTGGGCAGCTCGACCCATTCGACCGCATCGACGTAGACCGCCAGATACCACTCGTGGACCTGCGCGGGCCGCACGCCCAGCAGCAGAGAGAACAGCCCGGTGACCATGAGCCGCTGGATGTGATGGGCATAACCCAGGCGCAGCGTCTGCCGCAGCGCGTCCGCCAGGCAGGCCAGTTCCGTCTCGCCGCTCCAGTAGAAGGCGGGCAGCGGCTGGTCCGCCGCCAGGGCATTGGCCGTGGCGAGCGCCGGCATGTGGGTCCAATAGATGCCCCGCACGTACTCGCGCCATCCGAGCACCTGACGGATGAAGCCCTCGACGCTGGCCAGCGGCGCGGCGCCCGCGCGCCATGCCTGCTCGGCGTGGGCCACCACCTCGCGCGGGCCGATCAACTTGAGGTTCATCGCCGCGGCCAGCTGCGCGTGCCAGAGCCACGGCTCACCCGGCCACATCGCGTCCTGCCACAGGCCGAACTCGGGCAGCCGCTCCGCGATGAAGCGCTCCAGGGCGTGCAGGGCCTGCTCCCGGGTCACCGGCCAGTCGAAGTCCCGCAGCGACCCCGGATGCTCGGGAAAGGCCTGCTCGACGAGTGCCAGCACCTCGCGGGTGATGTCGTCGGGAGGTGCGCGAGCGCGATCGGGCACGAAAGCCGGCCCGCCCGGCGGGAAGGGGCGCTGGTTCTCCGCGTCGAAGTTCCAGCGGTCGCCGGCAGGCTCGTCGCCGTTCATGAGCACGCGGTGATGGCGGCGCATGTGCCGGTAGAACACCTCCATGCGCAAGGTCCGTCGCCCCTGGGAGAAGGCGGCGAACTCCCGCACGGTGCAGAAGAAATGCCGGTCGTCGCGCAGTTCGATCGCATGCCCGGCGACCGCCGCCGCCCCGCGCAGCGCCTTGAGCACGCGCCAGTCGCCGGGCGCCGTCAGGACCACGCGTCGCGGCTGCCAGCGCGCCAGCGCGCGCCGGAGTTCACCGGCGAGGCTGCCGGTGTTGCCTGCGTCGTCGAGTCGCACGTAATCCACCGGTCGGCCCAGCCCCTGCAACGCCCGGGCATGGTGCCGCATCGCGGAGAGGAAGAGGGCGATGCGGATCCGGCTCGACCAGACATGCTGGGATTCCTCGCGCACCTCCGCCATCCAGACGAGATCGCATTCGGGATCGAAGTCGTCGAAGGCGGAGCTGTGCAGGTCCAGCTGGTCTCCCAGCACGATGACCAGCGAGCGCACGGCGCCCTTCATGGCGATGACGGCTTGGCAGGCATGGCGGCGGCGCGGTGTCCAGGCGCCTTCAGGCGCCCGCCCACGGGAAGCGTCTCTTCGTTGTTCCGCGTCGATATACGGCGATCGCGACGCCTTGGATCAACGCGACGCGCGGCCGCTTACCGCAGGCGCTCCACGACGCTACGCTGATCCGGCCATTCCTGGTGCGAGGCGGCGCGGTGGTTCTCCACCTCGGTGAAGGTCTTGCGCCGCTGCTCGTCGGTCCTGCGCATCGCGCGCGAGATCGAGTCGCGCGTCGTGTCGATCAGCGTGGTGACGGTCTTGCTGTCCTCGACGGTGGTGGCGTCATAGTTGCCGCCGGCGCGGTCCAGCGTGTAGGTGCGCGACTTCTGGAAGCTGGCGCTCAGCGTCTCGGTCTGCGTCTGCGTGATCGAGCGGCCGCCGGTCGCCGCGTTGGGCCGCTCGCTGGTCGTCTGGCCGATGCGGTAGTCGGCATGGCCGGCCTCCTGGACGCTGCCGATGCGGCTGGTCCGCTGCGAATCGGCGCTGAAGCTGGCCTGGAAGTCCGCCAGGCCGCTCCGCAGCGATTGCGCCTGCGCGCGCAGCCCGTCGCTCATCGGTGCCATCGCGCTGGGGTCGAGGGCGTCCACGGCGCCGCCCTTCGCGGCGGTCGTGGCCTTGGCGGCAGTGCCGGCGCCGCTTGAACTCCCGGTATTCGCCGCGTGGCGGACCGCCAGCAGCGAGGCCGCATCCTGCGGACGCCCGCGCCCTTCGCCGGCATCGGGACGCCGGGTGTCATCGACGCGTCGCGTCTCGTCTGGATCCGCGGGCGGAGCCTGCAGCTGCCGGAAGGCGTCCTTGAAGGACTTCGTCATCGCCGCGTCCGCGTGGCTGCGTTCGGCCGCGGCATCGACCTGCTGGAGCAACTGGTCGATGGCCGACCAGCGCCTGCCGCTCGCCGGCGCGCCGGTGGTCGTGCGGGACGTGGCGGCGGCGTCCACCTCGAGCGCCATCTCGCCGCTGGTGGTGCGCAGCGACAGCGACTTCTTCTCGGCGCCCAGTTGCAGCGAGAACGAACGCAACTGGCCGGGCCGGTCGGCCGAGGCGTCGGGGTGGTCGATGCGCAGGTCCAGGCCGGTCAGCACGCCGTCGGCGTCGAAGCCCGTCAGGCCTAACAGGTCCAGCGTCGGAACGCCGTCGCCCAGGCCCTCCAGGGCACGGTCCAGGCCGTCGGACAGCAGGGCGAGCGCGTCGCGCTCGGCGCCGCTCAGCGGCCCGGAGCTCGAAACCTCGACCTGCAGGCCGCGCGTGCCGCCCGATTCGCCACTGTTCACGCCGATCTTGAGCTCGACGGTTTGTCCGGAACGGGTCTGCACCTTCAGGCTCACCGTCGTGGCGTTGGTCGCGACGCCGGACAGCGCCTGTTGTTGCAGGGCAGCGGCCGCGGCGGCGGGGTCGGCGCTTCCGGTGCCTTCTGCGTTTGCGGCGCTCGCGGCCGGATCGGTCGCGCCGGCGTCCGGGAGCGCCGGCACGACGTCCGCCAGCGTCTGGCGGTAGCGCTCGCCGGTGTCGGCCAACTGCTTGAGCAGCGCGCCGCCGAGACCGCGCCAGCGGTCGGACAGCGTGTGGGCTTCCTTGCCGCTGTTGCGCGACATCAGCTCGCTCAGGCCGTCGTCACCGGCCTTGGCCCAGACGCGCCGCGGTCCGGCGCCGGGCGCCGAGGGCCGCGCATACACGGCGGCGTCGGCGGTCGCGGCGTCCAGAGTCACGCGCGTGCCTGCGGATGGCGCCGACGAGGAGACCGCGTCGGCGGCGCGCGAGGACACGCCCGCGGGGCGGAACGAGGCGGCCGCGCGGCTGGCGGCGAGCCGGTCCAGCAGGCCGGGGCCCGCCGAGGCGATGAAGTTCATGCGAAGCGCCTCCCTGGCGGCGGTGTCCCGTCGCTCTGGTGGCGGCGACGGTGATCCCTTCGCTATCGGCCGCCCGCGGCAGAACTTGAGGGGCCGGGCGGCGCGTCGTCGTGCCGGGCCGCGGCGCTCAGACGTGCAGCCAGGCCGCGATGCCCAGGCCGATGCCGATCGCGCCGGCGCCCAGCGTCGCGTACTCCATCCAGCGCCGCTTGGTCAGCAGCGCGATCGCGGCCAGCGCGATGCCCACCTGCAGCGCGGTCGTTGCCTGCGCCCAGCGGTGATGGAGGTGCAGCTGGTCGTCGCTGCGGCGGTCCCATTCGGTGGACTCGGCCTCGAGCTTCTCGGCCTGCGCCTTGATCTCGTTCTTCTCGGTCTCGTAGCGGGCGATCTTCTCGCGGTACTTCGCCTTCTGCTCGTCGCTGGCGGTCAGGTCCAGCGCGAACTCGGCCAGGTTCTGCTTGCTGCTCTTGGCCTGGAAGTAGTTCCAGCGGTTGGCGGCCTCGGTCTTGGTGATCGCGGCGTTGTTCTTGAAGAGTCCCGCATTGGCCTGCGTGGCGCCGCCCATGTAGGAGAAGAAGGCGCCCAGCGTCGCCAGCACCGCGGTGATCACGGCCAACTGGCCGGCCAGGCCCTTGGGTTCGTGGTGCGCGGCGTGTTCGAGCTCGTGGTCGTGCGGGCCGTGGACGTGGAAGTGATTGCCGGACATGGGAGTAGGGGGGCGTGAAGTCGGAAGACGGAAAGGAGGCGGGAAGACGGTCGGGCCTCGGGCGCGACCGGCCCGCGGTCGAGGGCCAGGACGCCCGCTCAGCGGCGGCGCTCGTAGCGGACGAAGTCGTAGTCCCAGTCGTGGCCGCGGTCGGCGGGGCTGTGATGGCGCTCGCGCGAGACCGGCGCGAAGACCTGCGGGTCGACGGCGGGGAAGAAGGCGTCGGCGTCGAAGCGGGCGTCGATCTCGGTCAGTTCCAGCGCATCGGCGCGCGGCAGGCTGAGCGCATAGACCTGCGCGCCGCCCATGACGAAGACGGCCTCGTCGGCACCGCAGGCATCGAGCGCCGCGTCCAGCGTGGCGAAGACCTCGGCGCCGTCGAGCCGTAGTCCTGGCTGGTGCGACAGCACCAGGTTGCGCCGCTGCACCAGCGGGCGGAACCTGGCGGGGATGGAGTCCCAGGTCTTGCGGCCCATGATCACCGTGTGGCCCAGCGTCAGCGCCTTGAAGCGCGCCATGTCCTCGGGCAGGCGGACCAGCAGGCCGTTGTCGCGGCCGATGCCGCGCGCGCGATCGAGCGCGGCGATGAGGGTGAGATGAGGCATGGGGAACGGCGGCGAAGCGGGGCGGAAACGTCGGGGAGGCGCCCGCGACGCGAAGGCGAGGTGGGCCCGGGTCGCGAGTTTACGGGCGACGAGGTGCCTTGCGCGGAGAGTCCGGCTCCGCCTGTCACCACTTGTCGCCGCCCGTCGCCGCCCGGACGTTCAGCGCTCGGCGTTCAGCGCAGCCGGCGGAAGGCGGCGCGCAGTTCCCGGGCGAAGAGCTCGGGCTGTTCCCAGGCCGCGAAGTGGCCGCCCTTGTCCACTTCGTTGAAGTAGGCCAGCGACGGATAGGCGCGCTCGGTCCACGAGCGCGGCGCGCGGTAGATCTCGCCCGGGAAGACGGTGACGGCGACCGGGATCGTGATCTCGGTGGTGCGCTGGTGCGCGGCGCTGAAATTGTTGTTGTTGTTCTCCCAGTAGAAGCGCGAGGCCGAGGCGCCGGTGTTGGTCAGCCAGTAGAGGCTGACGTCGTCCAGGATCTCGTCCTTGCTCAGGACGCGCTCGGGCTCGCCGCCGCTGTCGGTCCACTCGATGATCTTCTCGACCATGAAGCCGGCCAGCGCCGCCGGCGAGTCGCACAGCGCATAACCGATGGTCTGCGGCCGGGTGACCATCAGCGCGCCGTAGGCGGCGTTGCGGCCGAAGAAGCGGCTCAGCGTCAGGTAGGCGGTGCGCTCTGCGTCGGAGAGCCCCGGCGGCGGTGGATCGCCGGCGTTGATGGGCTTGACCAGCTCGGGCGGCACCGTGGGCGGCATGTTGACGTGGATGCCGAGCAGGCCGTCGAGCTTGAGCCGCGCCATCGCGTCGGAGATCACCGAGCCGTGGTCGCCGCCCTGCGAGACGTAGCGGCTGTAGCCCAGGCGCTTCATCAGCACGTCCCAGGCGCGGCCGACGCGCTCCGGGCCCCAGCCCAGTTCGCGCGGCTTGCCGGAGAAGCCGTAGCCGGGGATGGACGGGATGACCAGGTGGAAGGCGTCCTCGGCCCGGCCGCCGTGCGCGGTCGGGTCGGTCAGCGGGCCGATGGTCTTGAGCATCTCCAGGATCGAGCCCGGCCAGCCATGGGTGATGACCAGCGGCAGCGCGTTGGCGTGCCTGGAGCGGATGTGGAGGAAATGGATGTCCAGGCCGTCGATCTGCGTGATGAACTGGGGCAGGGCATTGAGGCGGCGCTCCACCTGGCGCCAGTCGTAGCTGCGGCTCCAGTAGTCGCACAGCGCGCGCAGCCGCGCGAGCTGGATGCCCTGCGAGCCATCGGGCACCAGCTCCGGGTCGGGCCAGCGGGTGTCGGCGATGCGGCGGCGCAGGTCCGCCAGCGCGGCATCGGGGATGTCGATGCGGAAGCGCCGGACGGAGAAATCGCCGATCGGGACGGCGGTGGTGAGGGCGGTGGTGTCGCCGCCGGAGAAGGTGACGGCGCCGGTCGGGGCGGCACCGGCGGCGCGCGCGGCACCGGCCGCGGACAGCAGACCCAGGCCGGTCGCGCCGGCGGCAGCGGACGTGGCGAGGAAGCGCCGCCGGCCCGCCGCGTCGCGGGCGGCGGACGTGTCCGGCGTCGGGGTCGACGTGGTCGACGCGTCCAGCAGGGCCGGGGTGGAGGCCGCGTCGGTCACGGCGGGAGGAAGGGACTTCTTGAACATCAGGTCTCCGCATGAGGCTGTGAATGCGGAGGCGATCACATCAAACGCGGCGGCGCGCGGCCATCCGACCCTCGTCTGCGCGACCTGTACGAAGGTAGGCCTTGCGGCGTCGCGGCGTCGCGGCGTGGAGGCGGTGGAGGCGGAGGCGGAGGCGGGCGCGCTCCGGTCCGTCACGAAGCCGTCACCCGCGCCGCGAATGATGGCCGGTCCCCAGCTCCGACCCTTGCCGCACCATGAGCCCAGCCTCCGATCACGACGCGCTTGTCGAGCGCATCCGCCGCGACCTGCAGGACGGCTACGACGAGGAGCTGGAACTCGAGATCGAGGACCGCCACGTGGACGAGGCGCTGCGCGCGCTCGACGAGGGCGACGGCGACAGCGCGCACGGCGAGCGCATCGCCTACTTCCGGCAGCTGTTCCGGCTGCAGCGCGAGCTGGTGAAGCTGCAGGACTGGGTGCAGCACACCCGCCAGAAGGTGGTGATCCTTTTCGAAGGCCGCGACGCGGCGGGCAAGGGCGGCGCGATCAAGCGCATCACCCAGCGCCTGAATCCGCGCGTGTGCCGCGTCGTCGCGCTGCCGGCGCCCAATGACCGCGAGCGCACGCAGTGGTACTTCCAGCGCTACGTGCCGCACCTGCCGGCGGCGGGGGAGATCGTGCTGTTCGACCGCAGCTGGTACAACCGCGCCGGCGTGGAGCGGGTGATGGGTTTCTGCTCGGAGGCCGACGTCGAGGAGTTCTTCCGCTCGGTGCCCGAGTTCGAGCGCATGCTGGTGCGCTCCGGCATCACGCTGATCAAGTACTGGTTCTCCATCAGCGACGAGGAGCAGCACCTGCGCTTCCTGGGCCGCATCCACGATCCGCTCAAGCAGTGGAAGCTCTCGCCGATGGACCTGGAGTCGCGCCGGCGCTGGGAGGACTACACCCGCGCCAAGGAGGTGATGCTGGAACGCACCCACATCCCCGAGGCGCCCTGGTGGGTGGTGGCCGCGGACGACAAGAAACGCGCGCGGCTCAACTGCATCCAGCACCTGCTGGACCACTTCCCGTACCACGAGGTGGAGCGCGCCGAGGTCCGCCTGCCCGAGCGCGAGCGGCATGACGACTACGCGCGCCAGCCGGTGCCGCCGCAGATGTTCGTGCCCGAGCGCTATTGAGCGACGGCCCGCCGCAGGGCGGCGCGCGCCAGCAGGCGGGTCGAATCGAGCGTGGGCAGCGACGCGTTGGCGTCGCCGATGATCAGCGGGATCTCGGTGCAGCCCAGTACGACGGCGTCGCAGCCACGCTCGCGCAGCGCATCGATCGCGCGCTGGAAGCGCTCGACGGTGCCCGGCTGCACGCGGCCCGGGACCAGCTCGTCCATGATCCGCGCGCCGAGTTCGTCGCGCCACGCGTCGCTGGGCCGGATCGCCTCGATGCCGGCGGCGGCGAGCGCTTCGGGATAGACCTCGCTGCGCACCAGCCACTGCGTGCCCAGCACGCCCACGCGGCGGAAACCGCGCTGGCGCGCCTCGTCCGCGACGACGCGCGCGATGTGCAGCCAGGGCAGCGGCGAGCGCGGCTCGACCAGGTCGAAGGCCTGGTGGATGGTGTTGTCCGGGCAGATGAGCAGCTGCGCGCCGGCGGCCTGCAGACGATGCGCGGAGTCGAGCATCAGCGCCGCGACCGCCTCGCGGTCACCGCGATCCAGCGCCTCGACATAGCGGTGCAGCGAGGGCGTGTGCAGGCTGAGCTCGGGGTGCGCGTGCGGGCCGAGCAGCTCCGCGCCTTCGGCGCAGATCGTGCGGTAACAGAGGGCGGCGCCTTCGGCGGAACAGCCGACGATGCCGATGTGCAGCGGGCCCGCGGCGGGCAATGGGGCGGAAGCGGTCATGCGCGGATGCTAACGGGCGGCCTGCTCGCGCAGGGCGCTGACTGCGGCGCTAGTCCCGCTCCGCGCGCTTGACTCAGCACCGATCTCGCCCCGCCTTCAGCTCAGGCGTTGGTTCGAGCGGTTCTCGTCGACCAGGCGGCGATAGACGCGGAAGTGCGCCGCCGACGCGCGTGGCTCGCCGAGCCGCTCGCACAGCGCGCCGAGGCGGTAATGCGATTCGGCCAGCGCCGGGTTGAGGTCCAGGGCCTGCTCGAACGAGGCGATCGCTTGCGGCAGGCGACCCGCGCTCTCGAGCACGCACCCGGCGAAGTGGTACAGCGCGGCGATGTCGCCACACCAGCCGACCGCCTGGTCGATGAGCTCGAGCGCCTCGTCATGGCGGCCCTGGCGGCTCAGCAGCGTGGTCAGCCGGGCGAAGGACTCGACGTGGCAGGGATCCTGCGCGATGGCCTGGCGGCAGGCCGATTCGAGGGTGGCTTCGTCGGTGTTGTCGGTCAGCACGGCCAGCTCGGCGATCGCGTCCAAGGCCGCGTCGCTGAGGCGCCGCGCGGAGCATTGCCGCTCGACCTCGTCGGCGCGAGGCGCGGCTTGAGACGCCGGGGTGGCGCGATCAAGCGAGGGGTCGAGCGGGCGCTCGAAGGGGCGGCTGAGCAGACGGTCGGCGGCGGTGATCGGCGGGTTGGTGGTCATGGCATCTCTCTGAAACGTTGCCGTGAACGGTACCCAGGCTTCGCACGCGTCTCTGCCGGAGAGGAGTGCGCGCGCGTGTAGGACAAGCGGAAGTTCCGAGCGCGCCGGGCTCAGCGCGGTCCGCGCGCTTCCCGGGGCATTGGCAGCGCGACCCGCACCAGCAGCCCGCCGCCCCGCGCGTCGTGCAGCGCGATGCGCCCGCCCAGGCCCTCCACCACCGCGCGGGCGATCGACAGTCCCAGGCCGCTGCCGGGCTCGCGCTGCGCGGGGTCCCGGAAGAAGCGGTCGAACACCCGCACGCGCAACGCGGCCGGGATGCCCGGACCCTCGTCGGCCACGGTGAGGAGCGCCTCGCCGGCCGCCTGCCGGAGCGCGACGCGCACCGTACCGCCCGCCGGTCCGTACTTGACGGCGTTCTCGACCAGGTTGTCGACCAGCGACTCCAGCGCGCCGCGCTGGCCCTCGACGCACAGGTCGGGCGCCGCGGTCAGCTCCAGCTCGACCGAGCGCGCCGACGCCAGCGGCGACAGGGCCGCCAGCCGGTCCTGCAGCAGGCGGTCGAGGCGGATGCGCTCGCGCCGCTCCGCGCCGGGCGCCTCGCTGCGCATCAACCGGAGCAACTGGTTGACCATGCGCGACGCGCGATGGCCGCTGCTCAGCACGCCGGCCATCAGCTGGCGCTCCCGCTCGTCGCGCGCATCGGCGCGCAGCGCCTCGACGTTGACCAGCATCGCCGCCAGGGGCGTGCGCAGCTCGTGCGCCGCGTCGGCCACGAAGACGCGCTCGCGCTCGCTGCTGTCGGAGACGCGTCGCATCCAGCCGTTGATCGCCTCCACCATCACCGCCAGTTCGCGATGGCCCTCGCGATAGGCGAGCGGGGTCAGGTCCTGCGGGCCGCGCCGGGCCATCTCGCGCGCCACCGCGCTCCAGGGACGCATCGCCAGGCGGATCGACAGCCAGGCCGGCACCACGAGGATGGGCAGGCTGATCAGCAGGGGCAGCAGGTAGAAGCCCTTGGAGTAGATCGTGATGAAGACGTTCCACCCCTGGTTGCGCGCGAACATGGTCGTGCGCGTCCCCGAGGGCGCCTGCATGGTCTTGGCGACGTAGGCGACGCCGCCCAGGCGCAGCGGGAACTGGCGGTCCAGCGGCCCTTCGGGGACGAAGTCGGGCGCCTTCGGACTGCGGTACACGATGCGCCCGTGCTGCTGGACGACGAAGCCCGGCAGCGGGTCGTTGATCGCGTCGTAGTCCTCGACGATCGCCTCGTGGGCGCGGTCGAGCACGCGCTGGCGGCGGTCGGGATCGTCGGCCAGCTCGTCGGCGATCGCATTGATAGTCTCGTAGAGCTTGCGGGTGTCGAGCAGCGGCCGGGCGCCCTGGCTCAGCAGGTAGCCCGCGCCCGCCGACCACAGCAGCGTCAGCAGCAGCATCTGCGCGATCAGCAGCCGCCGCACCAGGCTGGGTTGGGTGAGGGCGCGCGTGAAGTCGCGCACGCGTGAGGCCCCGATGAGCTGCATCTTCATGCCGGCCATTGGACCAGCACCGCGACCCGGCACGCGCTGCGCCGCGCGGCGCTTCATGCTTTCTTCATGCGTGGAAAAGGTCGGCTTCATGGACCGCTTTGACACTGCCGACGCGTTCCAGGCCCCGTCTGGCGCTCCAGTGCTCGGGCGGCGGTGTTCTTTCCCATGATCGACATGACCACATCCATGAAGTGTTTCCCCCTCACCCCCATCACCACCGCCCTCCTGCTGCTGCCGCTGTGCGCCGCGGCCCAGGCGCAGACCGGACCCGCATCGGCGTCCGCATCCGCGCCGACGTCCACCATCGTCGTCCAGGGTGGCGTGGCCGTCGCCACGCGCTATGCCGGTTCGGACGAGCACCTCGTCGCGCCGTTGCTGGGGGTGGAGTACGCGCATGCCAGCGGCTTCTTCCTGAGCACGCAGCGTGGCCTGGGTTATGCGGGATCGACCGGCGGCCTGAGCTACAGCGCGGCGCTGGGCTACCGCGGCAAGCGCGAAGAGAAGGAGACCAAGGGACTGGGCGGCAGCAGCGGCAGCAAGTACCTGCGCGGCATGGGCGAGGTGAAGGGCAGCGCCACGGCGCACCTGACGCTGGGCTATGCGGTGACTGATTGGCTCGAACTGCAGATCGCCACCGAGCAGCCGATCACGGCGCGGACCAACGGCGCGCTCTACAGCTTCGGCGCGGCGGCCACGGTGCTGTCGGGCGGCAGGAACACGGTGGTGCTGTCGGTGTCGGCCAACGCGGCGGACAAGAAGTACATGCAGACCTATCACGGCGTGACCGCCGCGCAGTCGGCGCGCTCGGGTTATGCGGTGTTCACGCCCAAGGCCGGCGCCCACATGGCCGAAGGCGGCGTGAGCTGGCAGCACAAGCTCTCATCGGACTGGAGCATCACCGGCATGGTCGGCGCGCAGCGCCTCCTCGGCGACGCGCGCAAGAGCCCCCTGACGCGCCGCGCGACCTCGCCGGTGGGGGCGGTGTATGTGAGCTACTCGTATTGATGAGCAATGGCCCGGCGATCGCCGGGCGCCCGCTTGCCATGCGAATCGGTTGTCGATCCGCATGGCGTCCATTCCCCACGCCCTGAGTTCGCGCTTGATCGCGAGTTCGCCGACCGCATCACCAGGAACGCGCCCTGGGTGTCACACCGCCACCGGCGCCTTGATCGCCGCGTGGTGCTGGTAGTCGCGCAGCTCGAAGTCGTCGAACTCGTAATCGAAGATCGAGGCCGGCTGGCGCTTGATGTGCATCGTCGGGTAGGGGAGGGGCGCGCGCTCCAGCTGCGTCCGCACCTGCTCGAAGTGATTCGCGTAGATGTGGCAGTCGCCGCCGGTCCAGATGAAATCGCCCAGGCCCAGCCCGCATTGCTGCGCCAGTATCTGCGTCAGCAGCGCGTAGCTGGCGATGTTGAAGGGCACCCCCAGGAAGATGTCGGCGCTGCGCTGGTACAGCTGGCAGGACAGCCTGCCGTCGGCCACGTAGAACTGGAAGAAGGCGTGGCACGGCATCAGCGCCATCTGGTCCAGCTCCGCCACGTTCCAGGCCGAGACGATGATCCGGCGCGAATCCGGGTTGGTCTTGAGCTGCTTCACCACCTCGGCGATCTGGTCCACATGGCCGCCGCCCGCCTTGGGCCAGCTGCGCCACTGCACGCCGTAGACCGGCCCGAGGTCCCCGTCCTCGCGCGCCCACTCGTCCCAGATCGTGCAGCCGCGCTCCTGCAACCACTTGACGTTGGAGTCGCCGCGCAGGAACCACAGCAGCTCCAGGATGATCGACTTCAGGTGCACCTTCTTCGTCGTCACGAGCGGGAACCCCTCGTTCAGGTCGAAGCGCATCTGATGCCCGAAGACGCTGCGCGTGCCCGTGCCCGTGCGGTCGCCCTTGGCGACGCCGTGCTCGTACACGTGGCGCATGAAGTCTTCGTACTGGCTGCGCACCGGGCGTGCGGCGGTGGTGTCTGCGGTCATGGGGCGCGATTCTAGAGAAGCCGGGGAGCCCCGCCGGGCGTCAGGCATTGAACTGCAGCGCCGCCAGGCGCGCATACAGCCCGCCACGCGCCACCAGCTCGGCATGCGTGCCTTGCTCGGCGATGCGGCCGTGGTCCATCACCACGATGCGGTCGGCGCGCTGCACCGTCGCCAGCCGGTGCGCGATCACCAGCGTCGTGCGGTCGCGCATCGCCTCGTCCAGCGCCTGCTGGACCAGTCGCTCGCTTTCGGCGTCCAGCGCGCTGGTGGCTTCGTCGAGCAGCAGCAGCGGCGCGTCCTGCAGCATCGCCCGCGCGATCGCGATGCGCTGGCGCTGGCCGCCGGACAGGCGCACGCCGCGCTCGCCGAGGAAGCTGTCGTAGCCCTGGGGCAACTGGCGGATGAACTCGTCGGCATGCGCGGCCCGCGCCGCGGCGATGACCGCCTCGCGGCTCGCGTCCGGACGGCCATAGCGGATGTTGTCCAGCGCGCTGGCCGAGAAGATCACGCTCTGCTGCGGGACCAGCGCCATGCGCGAGCGCAAGTCCGCCAGCCGCAGCCGGTCCACCGGCACGCCGTCCAGCAGCAAAGCCCCCGACTGGACGTCGAAGAAGCGCTGCAGCAGCTGCAGCACGGTGCTCTTGCCGGCACCGCTGGGGCCGACCAGCGCGACGGTCTCGCCGGGTTCGATGCGCAGGCTGAAGTCGTCCAGCGCGGCGCGGTCCGGCCGCGACGGGTAGTGGAAACGCACCTGCTCGAAGGCGACGCGCGCCGGGCCGGTCGACGCGGGCAGCGCCACCGGCGCGGCCGGATCCGCCACCGGCGACTGCGCGGCGAGCAGCTCCATCAGCCGCTCCGTCGCGCCCGCGGCGCGCAGCAGGTCGCCCCAGACCTCGGCCAGCACCGCCACCGACGACACCAGCAGGATCACGTAGACCACCGTCTGCCCGAGGTGCCCCGCGCTGATCCGGCCGGCCATCACCGCCTGCGTGCCCTGGTACAGGCCCCACAGCAGCGCGCCGAAGGTGGCGGTGATGATGAAGGCGACCAGGAAGGAGCGCACCCGGGTGCGCTTGCGGGCGGTGTCGAAGGCGGCCTCGCTGGCGGCATCGAACCGGGCCGCCTCCCGCGTCTCCTGCGCGTGCGACTGCACGACGGTGATCGCGTTGAGCATCTCCGCCGCGATCGCGCTGGTGTCGGCGACGCGGTCCTGGCTCGCCCGCGACAGGCGGCGCACGCGTCGCCCGAAGAACATCGCCGGGGCCACCACCAGCACCAGGATGCCCAGCACCTGCGTCATCACCCACGGGTTGCTGGCGATCAGCAGCGCCACCGCGCCCACGCCCATGATCAGGTTGCGCAGCCCCATCGACAGGCTGGAGCCGACGATGCTCTGGATCACCGTGGTGTCGGTGGTGATGCGGCTGATGACCTCGCCGGTCTGGGTGGTCTCGAAGAATTCGGGGCTCTGCCGCAGCACATGGCTGTAGACGGCGGTGCGCAGGTCCGCGCTGACGCGTTCGCCCAGCCAGCTCACCGCATAGAAGCGCAGCGCCGAGAACACGCCCAGCGCCGCGCCGGTGGCGAACAGCCAGAGGAAGTGTTCCCGCAGCGCCATCAGCCGCTCGCCCGGGTCGGCGGCGACCAGGCCCTGGTCGATCAGCTGGCGCAGCGCGATCGGGAAGACCAGCGTCGCCGCCGCCGCCATCACCAGGAAGACGATCGCCGCGGCGATCCGCCCCCGGTACGGCCGCAGGAAGGGCCACAGCGCCGGCGCCATCGCCCGCAAGGGGGGCGGGCTGCGCACGGCGTTTGCCTGAGCCTCAGCCGAAGGGCCGGTGCCGGGGGGCGAAGCGGGGGTGGTCGAGGCGCCCGGGCGCGTCGAGGAGGGAGACATGGCGGACATCGGATCAGTTTAGGGGGCCGGTGTGGCGGAAAAGTCCCCACCCGCAGAAAGCCCATCCCAGGCAGTGATTGGCGAGGCAATCATTGCCTAAGCAATAATTGTCATCAAGTCTTTCCGCATCCTGCCTCCCGGAAAGCCGAAGTCAGAAAGCCCAGCCATGAGCCCCAACTTGCCGCCTCCCGCCGATTTCTACAGCGCCGACAGCTTCACCTCCGAGCCCAGCCTGGGCTGGCTGCTGCGCCAGATCAAGCAGTCGATGGTGCTGCAGGCCGACAAGATGCTGGGCCAGCACGACCTGACCCACGCCCAGTGGGCGCCGATGCTGCGCCTGCGCTTCAACGGCCCGATGTCCAGCGCGGCGCTCGCGCGTGAACTGGCGATGGACGGCGGCGCGATGACCCGCCTGCTGGACCGGCTCGAGGCGAAGAACCTGGTGCGCCGCGAGCGCTCGGTCGAGGACCGGCGCGTGGTGATGGTGTCGCTGACCGAGGTCGGCGTGAGCGCGATGGCGGCCGCGCCGGGCGTGCTGTCCAAGGTGTTCAACGATCACCTGGCCGGCTTCACCGACCACGAGTTCCGCACGCTGATCGGCCTGCTGCAGCGCGTCGTCGCCAACGGCCATGCGATCCGCGACGCGGGCCTGAGCTCCGAGACCTCGATCCTGGACAAGGACGATTGACCCGCACCTGTCGATGACGATCTCCCGCTGCTCTCTCCCCCTTCACAAGAACAACAGTCCCGAGGAACCCCCGATGACCTCCCGATCCCTTCATCGCACGACGCTGGCGCTGGCCATGGGCGCGGCGCTGCTGATGGTGCTCGCCGCCTGCGCGCCCATCCCCAAGCTGGCCGAGCCGGGCCGGCCGATCGACGGCGACGAGGCCGTCGCGCGCCTGGGCCTCGAGGCCGGCCCGGCCGAGGCGCTCGACGCGCAATGGTGGAAGGCCTTCCGCGATCCGCAGCTGGACGCGCTGGTCGACCAGGCGATCGCGAACTCGCCGACGCTGGCGCTGGCACGGGCCCGCATCGCCCGCGCCGCGGCGCTGACCGAGAACGCCGAGGCGGCCCGGCGGCCGGCGGCGGAACTCGAGGCCGACGCGACGCGCCAGCGCTTCAGCGAGCACGGCATCTACCCGCCGCCGCTGGCGGGCAGCGTGCAGACGCTGGCCAACATCCAGGCCGGCCTGAGCTACGAATTCGACTTCTTCGGCAAGCACGATGCCGCGCTGCAGGCGGCGCTGGGCCAGCAGCGCGCCGCCGAGGCCGACGCGGCCGCCGCGCGGCTGAGCGTGTCCAACGCCGTCGCCAAGGCCTACGTCGCGCTGGCCCGCAGCCAGGCGCAAGGCCGCCTGCTGGAGCAGCAGAAGGCCTTGCGCGACCAGAGCCTGGACCTGGTGCGCCAGCGCAGCGCCGCCGGGCTGGACAACGGCCAGGACCTGCGCGTGGCCGAAGCGCCGCTGCCCGACATCCAGCGCCAGCAGGTCGTGCTGCGCGAGCAGCAGGCGCTGTTGCGTCACCAGATCGCCGCGTTGACGGGGCAGGGGCCGACGGCCACCGCGTCGCTGGATGCGGCGCTGCCGGCCGCGCTCGACTGGCGCCAGGCGCCGCATCTGGATCTGCTGGGCCGCCGCCCGGACCTGGCCGCCGCGCGCGCCCGGGTCGAGGCCACCGCCCAGGACATCCGCGTCGCACGCGCGCAGTTCTATCCGAGCGTCAGCCTCACGGCCTTCGTCGGCCTGAACTCGATCGGGCTGGACGATCTCTTCAAGAGCGGCAGCCGCCAGTACGGCGCCGGCCCGGCGCTGCACCTGCCGCTGTTCGACAGCGGCCGGCTGCGCGCCAACCTGCGCGGCAGCGCTGCCGAGCAGGACGCCGCCATCGCCAGCTACAACGCCGCCGTGCTGGACGCGGTGCGCGACGCCAGCGACCAGGTCACGACGCTGGATTCCCTGCGCCTGCAGGGCGCGCAGCAGGACGCGCTGGTGGCCAACGCCGACAGCCAGGCCGCGCTGGCCGAGCAACGCCATCGCGCCGGCCTGACCGGTCGCCTGGCGCTGCTGACCGCGCAGCAGAACCAGCTGCTGCAGCAGCGCGGCCGCATCGACCTGCAGGCGCTGACCGTCGACGCGCAGATCAACCTGATGCGCGCGCTGGGCGGCGGTTACAGCGAACCCCGCCGCGCCGAGGCGCCCGCGCCGACCGCGCCGGCCGGGCGCGGCTGACGCCCGTCCCGCCAGGACGCTTCCGCAGGCAGCAACCGAACCCGCATCCGGACGCCGGCAGCCCGTGCCGCCAGCCTTCCTCCGACTTCCGCGCCCTTCGCGCAACGACATTCCGCAGAGCACACCATGAGCGCAACGCCCCCGAACAACACGCAAGCTCCCGCCAAGAACGGCGCCCGCAAGAAGGGCCTGACCGTCATCGCCGCCGCCGTCATCGTCGCCGGCCTGGTCTATGGCGGTTATGAATGGATCGTCGGCCGCCGCTACGAGACGACCGACAACGCCTACGTGCAGGCCAACGTCGTGCAGATCACGCCGCTGGTGGGCGGCACCGTCCGCGCCGTCTATGCCGACGACACCGACTTCGTGAAGGCCGGCCAGAAGCTGGTCAGCCTGGACCCGGTCGATGCCCGCGTCGCGCTGGAGCAGGCGCAGGCGCAACTGGCCCAGACGGTCCGCGAGGTCCGCACCCTGTATGCCAACAACAGCGGCCTGGAAGCGCAGGTCAAGGTGCGCGAGGCCGACCTCAAGCGCGTCGCTTCCGACATGGAGCGCCTGCAGGCCGACGTCGCCCGCCGCCAGCCGCTGATCGCCACCGGCGCGGTCGGCAAGGAAGAGCTGGAGCACGCCCAGTCGCAACTGACCGCCGCCCGCGCGCAGGCCGCCGCCGCGCAATCGGCGCTGCAGGCCGCGAAGGACCAGCTGGCCTCCAACCAGGTGCTGACGGACGGCGTCAAGGTCGAGGACCATCCCAACGTGCTGCGCGCCGCGGCCCGCCTGCGCGAGAGCTACCTGGCGCTGCAGCGCGCCGAGCTGATCGCGCCGGTGGACGGCTGGGTCGCGCGCCGCTCGGTGCAGCTGGGCCAGCGCGTGGCCGCCGGCGCGCCGCTGATGGCGGTGGTCGGCCTGCAGCAGGTCTGGGTTGACGCCAACTTCAAGGAAAGCCAGCTGGCCAAGCTGCGCATCGGCCAGAAGGCGACGCTGGAGGCGGACGTCTACGGCAAGAAGACCGAGTACCACGGCACGGTCCAGGGCCTGGGCGCCGGCACGGGCGCGGCCTTCGCGCTGCTGCCGGCGCAGAACGCCACCGGCAACTGGATCAAGGTGGTGCAGCGCGTGCCGGTGCGCATCGCGCTGGATCCGAAGGAAGTGCAGGAGCACCCGCTGCGCGTGGGCCTGTCGATGGACGTGCAGGTCGACGTCCGTGAGCAGGGCGGCCAGATGCTGGCCGCCGCGACCGGCGCCAGCGCGCCGCGCCTGCAGACGACGATCTTCGACGCGCAGGAGAAGGCCGCCGACGAGCAGGTGAACCGCATCATCGCGGCCAACCTCGGCAAGGCGGCCGCCGCCAGGACCTCGACCTCGGCCTCGACCACCACGCGCGTGCAATGAGCAATTCCACTTCCATGGATGCGGCACCGGCGCCCGTGCCGTCCGCCGCACCGGCCGCGCCGCCGCCGCTGACCGGCACGGCCCTGGTGCTGGGCACGATCTCGCTGTCGCTGGCGACCTTCATGAATGTGCTGGACTCGTCCATCGCGAACGTGTCGCTGCCGGCCATCGCGGGCGATCTGGGCGTGAGCCCGGTGCAGGGCACCTGGGTGATCACGAGCTTCGGCGTGGCCAACGCGATCTCGGTGCCGCTGACCGGCTGGCTGACCCAGCGCTTCGGCGCGGTGCGGCTGTTCACGATGAGCGTGCTGCTGTTCGTGCTGGCGTCCTGGCTGTGCGGCTTCGCCCATTCGCTGGAGATGCTGGTGGCGGCGCGGGTGTTCCAGGGGCTGGTGGCCGGGCCGATGATCCCGCTGTCGCAGACGCTGCTGCTGGCGAGTTATCCCAAGCACAAGGCGGGCACGGCGCTGGCGCTGTGGGGGATGACGACGCTGGTGGCGCCGGTGGTGGGGCCGCTGCTGGGCGGCTGGATCACCGACAACGTCACCTGGCCGTGGATCTTCTACATCAACGTCCCGGTCGGCCTGTTCGCGGCCGGCCTGACCTGGAGCATCTACCGGACGCGCGAGACGCCGGTGAAGAAGCTGCCGATCGACACCATCGGGCTGGCCCTGCTGGTGCTGTGGGTCGGCTCGCTGCAGGTGATGCTCGACAAGGGCAAGGAGCTCGACTGGTTCGCGTCGAACCAGATCGTCGCGCTGGCCGTGATCGCGGTCGTGGGTCTGGCGGTGTTCATCGTCTGGGAGCTGACCGACGACCATCCGGTGGTGGACCTGCGGCTCTTCGCGCGGCGCAACTTCCTGTTCGGCGCCTCGGTGCTGTCGATCGCCTACGGCCTGTTCTTCGGCAACGTCGTGCTGCTGCCGCTGTGGCTGCAGCAGCACATGGGCTACACCGCCACGGCCGCGGGCTTCGCGCTGGCGCCGGTGGGCGTGCTGGCGATCCTGCTGTCGCCGGTGGTGGGGCGCAAGGTGTCGACGTGGGACCCGCGCGCGATGGCGAGCTTCGCGTTCGTCGTGTTCGCGATCGTGCTGTTCATGCGCTCCAAGTTCACGACCGACACCGACCTGGCCGCCATCATGGTGCCCACCATCCTGCAAGGCGGGGCGCTGGCCTTCTTCTTCATCCCGCTGACGACGCTGACGCTGTCAGGTATCACGCCGGAGCGGATCGCCGCGGCGGCGGGCCTGTCCAACTTCGTCCGGATCACGGCGGGGGCGATGGGGACGTCGATCTCCACGACCCTGTGGGAGAACCGCGCGACGCTGCATCACCATCACCTGGCGGAGCGCCTGGCGCTGGGCGACGTGCCGGAGACGCAGGCGATCGAGACCTTGCAGCGCCAGGGCTTCAGCCATGACCAGGCGCTGGCCTACCTGAACCGGCTGGTCGACCAGCAGGCCTTCACCCGGGCGGCGGACGACATCTTCCTGGCCTCGGCGATCCTGTTCCTGGTGCTGATCGCCTTCGTCTGGCTGACCAAGCGCCCGCCGAAGATGGGCGCGCCGGTGGACGCGGGCGGGGCGCACTGAGCGCCAGCGGCCTCACGCCCACCAGCGAACTTCAGTGGCGGTTCACGCCTTCGACGACGCCAGGTCCAGGCAGTAGGCGATGAGCTCGTCGAGCTCGCTGGACTTGTCGAAGACCCGGTCGGCGCCGAGCTGCTCGCAGCGCTGGCGCATGTCGACGGTGGCGTAGTTGGTCAGCACGATCAGCTTGGCCTCGGGCTGCAGCAGCCGGGCCTTGGGCAACAGCGACATGCCCGAGCCGCGCTTGAGGAACAGGTCGATGATCAGCAGGTCGCAAGGGACCGCCTCGTCATGCAGCCAGCGCAGCGCGGCGGCCTCGTCCTCGGCCTGGCCGACGACGGCCAGGTCCAGCATCTCCTGCAGCGTCGCCACGAGGTTCTCGCGGATGAGCGGGCTGTCCTCGACCAGGAAACAGTTCAGCGTGCCGGGCGTCGGATCGATGACGGGAACGGTGGACATGGGCGTGGGCAGATGGGAGGCGCCCATTATCACGATCCCGGCCTCCGCTTCGACACGGGCGCCAGCCGGGCGTTGCATTCGGACAGCGCGCGCAGGCTTTCATCGTCTGGATCCTCGCCCAGGTCGATCAGCGGCACGATCGCCGCCAGCGGCGCCACGGCCACGCCCAGCACCGCCGCCGGCACCAGCTTGCGCAGCAGCGGGGCCTTCTGCAGGCTGAGTCGCGGATCGCCCAATGTCCCCTGGATGTTCAAGGGCGTGCGCAGCGTCAGCGGGCTGCGGTCTTTCGGATCGACCTTGGCGACCAGGTTCAGCCGCTCGGTGGCCAGCGACATGTCGCCGTCGACCAGCACCACCGAATCCTTGGTGTCCACCACCATCGGTCGCGGCGTCACCATCCCGTCCTTGACCCGCAGATCGGCGACGCCGCAGTTCACCTGCAGGGCGTCGTCACCGCGCACCAGCAGGCCCAGGCCCTGCGCGATGTCGATACCGGCAGCCTCGACGATCAAGTGCGACACCGTGCCATCGGTCCAGTACAGCACCATGCGGCCGTCGGCGCTGGCCAGCAGCTCCGCCGTCGAGCGCCCGACGCCATCCAGCGCGATGCGTCCGCCCATCACGCCGGTCACCCAGCGCTGTCCGTTCTTGCGCTCCAGGTTCAGCCACTGCTCCAGATGCACGCCGCTGACGCGCAACCGCGCCTGCCACCGGGCCTTGGGCTCGCGGCCGTCCAGGCGCATCAGGCCGGCGACCTGGCCACGCGCCACGCGGGCGTCGATGTCGCGCAGCTCCAGCACGCCGTCCTTCAGCACGATGCGGGCGTTCAGCGGCTCGGCCGCCTGCAGCAGGGCCGAGCCGGACTCGAAGCGCGCGAGCTTCACGTTCACGTTGGCGTTCATCGCACGCAGCGAGGGCAGGTCGAACTGCTTGTCCGGCAGCACGCGCGACGCGGCCTTTTTCGCCCGCGGGGCGCCCGGCTCGGCCGGCACGCCGACGGCCGGGCCCAGGTCGGCCAGCCAGAGCTCGCGGCCGCGCAGCTCGCCGGTCAGCGTCGGCACGGCGTTCTCGGGCTTGTCGTACTGGAATTCACCGCTGAGCTGGCTCTTGCCGATCGTGGCCTGCCGCACCGCGGTGGTCCAGCGCGTGCCCTCGCGGGTAAGCCGCCCGCGCATCGAGAAGGCCGGTGTGGTCGGCAGCGTGACGCCCAGCGGCTCGCCGACCGCGGCCAGCGACGGGCCGCTGAGGGTGTAGTCGCCCGCCAGCCCCTGGCTGACGAGCAGGTCGCGCACCTCGCCGTCGAAACTCAGCCGCGCCTGCCCGATGTTGCCGCGCAGCGTGACCGGCACGGCCGGCGCGTTCGGGTCGGAGGAGAGCCAGGGCAGCGCCGAGCCGGTCTGCAGCGAGGCCTTGATCGGCAGGTCGCGGAAGTGGCCCTCGGCATGGGCCGTCACCCCATAGCGGCCGCCTTCCCCGGGGCCCGGCTCGCCAGCGGGCGCGGACGCTCCCTTGGGCTTGCCCGCGACGCGCTCGCCGAAGTCGACCGCCAGGCGCGTGCCCGACGCCGCGGCGCTGGCCGCGCGGGCGGCCACGCCGGGTGGCGAGTCCGGCGACGCGCGTCGGGCGGTCGCGCCCGAGGCCCCGGCGCCTGCGGCGCTGGCGGCCTGCTCCGCCGTCGTCCAGGTCTCGCGCAGCGCGAAGCGTGCGAGCAGCGAGAGCCGCTGGATCTTGTCGTCCACCAGCGCCGTGCCCTGGCGGACCTCCAGCAGGTCGAAGCGGATGCCGTCGACGCGGGGGCGTTTTCGCACCTGGGTGTCGCTCGGCGGTTGATCGCCGAACTGCCAGCTGGCGCGGCCTTCGACATCGCGTTCCAGCCGCAGCGCCAGCTCGCCGGCCCGCAACGCCTTCACGCGCAAGGCCTGGCCCTCGTGGCGCAGGGCGAGCAGGTCGCTGTAGCGCAGCGTGAGGGCGGCATCCTGCGCCTGCAGCGTGGGGCCGCCGAGCGTGCTCCAGCTCGGACCGGCGACGGTGACGCTGTGCGCCCGCAGCCGCAGGTGCCCGATCAGCCGCAGTTGCCAGTCCTGGCCCTCGACGCCGTCGAAGCGCACCTGGCGGTCCAGCTTCTGGCTCAGCCATTGCTCCGCCGGACGGCGCAGGAAGGGCCAGCCCAGCCATTCGCAGACGCCGATGGCCACCAGCAGCATTGCCAGCAGCGTGAGCAGGCCCATCGCCCACCCGTGCCGGTGCCGATGTCGTCGAGGGGCCGGTCCCGGCGGCATGCCGCCCGGTTCGCCCGCGGGCGCGTCCTTCACCACCATTGTTCAAACATCCTCGAGAAGAATTCCTTGCCGCGCTGCCAGACGCCGCGGTCCTGCCAGCGTCGCAGGTCGATGGCCTGCGATGCGGCGCGGTCGCGCTCGAACATGCGGGTCATCGCGTCGCCGAAGTCCTCGCCCAGCACGACGGCGTTGACCTCGTTGTTGTAGACGAAGCTGCGCCAGTCCATGTTGCTGGAGCCGACGGTGGAGACGACGCCGTCGATCACCGCGGTCTTGGCGTGCAGCACCGCCTCCTGCAATTCATGGATGCGGACGCCGGACTTCAGCAGGCGCTCGTAATGGCTGCGGCCGGCGTGCATGACCGGCGAGAAGTCGCTGCGCGAGGGCAGGATCAGCTGCACGTCGACGCCGCGGCCGGCGGCCTGGCACAGCGCGTCGACCATGTCCTGGCCGGGCGCGAAGTAGGCCATCGTCAGGTACACGCTGCGCTGCGCCGCGCGGATGCTGCCCAGCAGCAGCGTGTAGATGCGGTTCTCGGTGTCCTGCGGCGTCGACGGGATCACCCGCATCAACTGGCGGCCGGGCGGCGGACCGGCCGGCGGCTCGATCGCGGTGACCGTGCCCTGGCATTGCTGCTGCGCCCAGACCTCGCGGAACATCGTGTGCAGCGCCCGCGTCGCCGGGCCGCGCACCTGGATCATGGTGTCGCGCCAGCCCTTGTCGCCGTCCTTGCCACCGTCCTTGTCGCCCTGGCCCTCGGCGCCGCTGGCAGCCGCCGCCGGCCGGGGCGACCGCGACGAGCCCCGGCTGCCGAAGCCGCCCGAGCCGGAGGAGTAGACCGCGCTGATGTTGATGCCGCCGGTGAAGCCGGTCTCGCCGTCGACGACCAGGATCTTGCGGTGATCGCGGTGGGTGATCTTGTGATACCGGGCGCGCTTGAGCGGGTTGACCGGGTTGAAGGCGCAGACGGCGATGCCGCCCTGGCGCATGCGGTCGAAGTAGGCGTCCTGCGTGCCCATCGAGCCGATGGCGTCGTACATCAGCGCGACCTCGACGCCCTGCGCCCGGCGCTGCAGCAGGAGGTCGGCCAGGCGCTGCGCGACGTCGGCGTCCTCGATGATGTAGCTCTCCAGCACGATCTGCCGGCGCGCCTGGCCGATGGCCGCGAACATCGCGGCGAAGGTGGCCGGCCCGTCGACCAGCAGCGACGCTTCATTGCCCGCGTAGAGGTCGACATCGCCGAACGAGGACATGGCGGCGATCTGTCGCTTGAGCAGCTCGGCCTTGCCCTGGGCGGCGGCCGCGCGCAGCGCCTGCTCGCGGCTGGCCTGGTTCATCGGACCGCGCGGCCCGACGACGTCCACCTGCGCGGCGACCCGCGTCAGCGCGGGCGCCGACGCCGGCGGTTCGGGGACGCGGCCGTTGACCGGCGGACGCGGCGTGCCGCAGGCGACGAGGCCGAAGCTCGCGCCGAGCACCAGCAGCAGGGCCGCGACGCGCCGGCGCATCGCTCAATCCCTCAGCAGGTCGGCCAGGTCGTCGGCGTGCTCCTCCTCCTCGGCGAGCACTTCCTCGAGGATGCGGCGCGTCGTCGGGTCCTTGTCGCCGATCAGCTGGATCATCTGCCGATAGGCCTCGACGGCGATGCGCTCGGCCACCAGGTTGGAGCGCAGCATGGCCTTGAGGTCCTTGCTCTCGTCGTACTCGGCGTGGCTGCGGCTCGTCAGCGAGTCCGGCTTGAAGTCGGGATCGCCGCCCAGCTGCACGATGCGCTCGGCGAGGCGGTCGGCATGCACGGCTTCCTGCGTCGCATGCTCGAGGAACTCCTCGGCGATGCGGGGCGAGTTCAGGCCGTGCGCAGTGAAGTAGTGGCGCTTGTAGCGCAGCACGCAGACCAGCTCGGTGGCCAGCGCGTCGTTGAGCAGGCGGATCACGTCGTCGCGCCACGGGCCGTAGCTGGGCGTGACCGGGCCTTCGTCCAGGTGCTGGCGAGCGCGTTGCAAGGCCTGCTCGTCCAGCTGCAGGTGCTTGTGTTCAGGGGCGTTCATGGGCGGGCTCCTCTGGATGCGGAAAACGGGGGGAGGGTCACTTTCGCAGCGCGTTCACGCCGGTGATGCCAAGCACCAGCAGCACCAGGAAGATGACCAGGAAGATCCCGAACAGGATCTTGGCGATGCCGGCGGCGCCGGCGGCGATGCCGGTGAAGCCGAGCACGCCCGCCACCAGCGAGATCACGGCGAAGATCAAGGCCCACTTCAACATGACGAATCCTTTCAGGTGATCGGCCGCGGCGCGGCGCTTGCAGGGCATGTTGGCGCCGCGCGGCGCGAGCGGGGATCAGCAGGGTCCACGTCCGGATGTAGGACATCACGCCGCAGCGCGCGCCCGGCAGGGCCCCCCCTCGAAGGTGCCCCGGCGGCGTCGGCGTTGCGCTGCCGGACTCGTCCTACACACGGCACCGGCGCGGTACGACAGACGCGGCCCGCCCATCGGCCTAGCCTTGCTTCATCCTCCCTTCCCGACGTCCGACTCCGTGGCGCCCCGCGCCGGAAAGGATCCAAGATGATCAAGCTCAACAAGTCCCTCTCGTCGCCGTCCACCGCCGCGCTGGTGACCGCTGGCGCGGTGCTGTCGGCCGTGATGATGGTGGCCGCGCCGGCCTTCGCCGCCGGCAGTTCCTCCAAGTCGGAGATCCAGCGCACCTATGAGAAGGAGCGCGCGGACTGCCTGGCCGGCAAGACCGGCCAGAGCCAGGCGACCTGTCTCAAGGAGGCCGGCGCCGCCCGTCAGGAGGCGATGCGCGGCAACCTGCGCACCGCCAGCACGCAGGAGCTGGCCAACAACGCGATGCTGCGCTGCCAGCGCGTCGCCGAGGCCGACCGCGAGGACTGCCGGATGATGGTCATGGGCCAGGGCACCCGCGATGGCAGCGTGCAGAGCGGCGGCATCCTGACGCGCATTGAACGCCTGGTGCAGGAGAACCCGACCGCCGCCGGTACGCCGCCGGCGCCGCCCAGCGCGCCGATGCGTCCGGGGCCCGACGTGCCGCCGCCGCGCCAGCCCAAGGCCAGCGCGCCGGCGCGCTGATCGATCGCCGAGGAGCGACACCATGCTGATGAAACGACTCGTCCCCCTGGCCCTGTCCAGCCTGGCCGGCTACGCGCTGTGGCAATGGCAGGCGCGGCGCACCGAGCAGCGCCTGAAGACCTCGCACGGGAAACCCGAGGAAATGACCACCTGGGAGGGCGAGGGCGGCGCCTTGCATCGCACCGGCCCGCACATGGGACCCGAGCCCACCAAGCCGGCGCACTGACGCGCCCCGCGTCGCTCGCACCGGGCCGCGGAGCATTCCAACGGGCTCGATGCGAAAAGGCCTGCCACCCCTGTGCCGGGGTGGCAGGCCATTCTTCGTTGCTGGCGTCGTGGAGGGCGCCGCCGGGGCGCCGTCATGAGGCCCCCGTCATGATGACCATCAGCAGGCGCGCCCGGCCGACACCGGGCGCGCCGCCGTTCAGCCGCCGGAGCCTTGCTGCGGCTCGCGCAGGAAGATCTCGACGCGGCGGTTCTTCGCGCGGTTCTCGGCGGTGTCGTTCGACACCATCGGCTCACGCGAGCCCCGGCCGGCGACCTCGATCCGGTCGGCCCGCACGCCGCGGTCGGCCAGGTAGCCGCGCACGCTCTCGGCCCGGCGCAGCGACAGCGGATCGTTGATGGCGTCGCTGCCGGTGTTGTCAGTGTGGCCGACGACGCGCACCACCGTCGGAGACGGGTTGCTGTTGAGCCCGTTGGCGAAGGCGTCCAGCACCGGGCGCAGGCGCGGCTCCAGCGTCGCGCTGTTGGTCGCGAACGAGATGTCGCTCGGGACGTCGAGCTTGAGCTGGTTGTCGGCGGTCCGGGTCACCTCGACGCCGGTGCCTTGCGTGGCCTGCTCCATGGCGCGGCGCTTGTCCTCCATGTGGCGCGACCAGACGTTGCCGGCCACCGCGCCCACGGCGCCACCGATCAGCGCGCCGGTGCCGGCCTTGCCGCCGGTGGCCGAGCTGATCACCGCGCCGGTGACCGCGCCGATCGCGGCGCCGCCGGCGGTGCCGCGCTGGCGCTCATCCATGTTGGCGCAGCCTGCCAGGACGGCTGCCGCGAGGGCGGCCACGGCCAGACGAGGGTGTCGCATCTGCATGTCGTTTCTCCTTGTGATCCGGATAAGAAAACCCAACGGCCGCGGAGCCGATCCCACCGATCCGCGCGGATGTCGCCCGCGCGGCGGTGGTCCGTCCGTGGCCGGCGGATGAGTTGCGCGCGCGCCGCGCCGGAGTTCCAGCGGGCGCGCGGCCGACGGTGATCGCCAGGGGCAAGCGCGGCGCCCGCGCAATGCCTTGATCCCAGTCAGCGCAACCCACCTATAACTGCTAGGCGGTGGTCAGGGATGACAGGTGTTTGCTATTTGGTGTCGAGTGGGCGATTCCTAGCATGAAGCCTTGTTCTTCCACTCCGCGGAAAGTCATGTCCCGCCCCTCCGACACCGGCCGCATCCCCGTCAGCGATGCGTCATCGACTTCGCCGCCCGTCCCGTCGCGCGAACGCTCCAACTCCCACGTTCCCCACGTTCCCCACGTCCGCTACGCCAGCCAGCCGATCATCGATCGCACGGGCCGCGTCGTCGCGACCGAGTTGCTGTTCCGCTGGAATGGCGATGACGGCCCGGTCGGCCCGGAACTCGGTGCCCACGCGACCGCCGCCGTGCTGTCCAACGCGCTGATCGACGGCGCGCTCCTGACCAGCGCGACCGCCGCGGAGCATCCGCTGGGGGACCTGCTGGTCAACATGGACGGTCGCACGCTGATGGGCCCCATCGCCGAGGCGATGACGCCCGACGTCGGCGTCATCGAGCTGCTGGAGACGGTCGAGGTGGACACGGCCCTGATGCAGCGCATCGAGGACCTTCATGGCCGGGGCTACCGTTTCGCGCTGGACGACATCGTCAGCCTGGACGATCCCCGATGGGCGCTGGCCCCATGGGCCCAGTTCGCCAAGATCGACATGCTGGGCCTCGCGCCGCTGGCGTTGCGATCCTTGATCCGCCATGCCCATCAGCTTGGCCTGGCGGTCATCGCGGAGAAGGTCGACAACGATGAAGCCCACCAGCGCGCGCTGCGTGCCGGTGCCGACTTCTTCCAGGGTTATGGCATCGCGCGCCCCGCGACGGTCGCCGTGCCGGCATTGCCGGAGACCGATGCACGGGTGGTCGCCCAGCTTCTGCAGTTGGCCGCCTCGGGCGCCTGCGCCGCGACGCTGGCCATGGTCGCGGGCCTGCATCCCTCGCTGGTCGCGCGGCTGCTGCGCGTGCAGGAGATCCATGCCGCGCAGAGCGTGGCCACCTCCGAGTCGCTGGCGGAACTGCTGGCCTCGCTGCCTCGCCCCGTCCTGGTCGCGTGGTTGTCGGTGTTCGGCCTTGCCGCCATCCACGGCCGGGAGCATCAGCTCAGCGCCCTCCTGCGCGAGGAGCTCGCGCAGGGCCAGCGGCGCCTGAAGGAGCAGGGGCGGGTGAGATCGCCGACCGACGCCGACCGGGCCTCGTTCTACATGTGCCGGCAGCTGCTGCGCATGCGCCTGCGGCAAGGTGGACGCAACGGAGCGTCGGCCGCAGCGAAGCCCGTCGTGCGGCGCGCCGGCCCGCTGGAGGCGCCTCGCCTGTGAGCGCCGCGGCCGTCGATGCGGCCTCGCGCCGCATTCGACACTGCATTCCGACACCGCATGAAAAAGCCGCCCTCGGGCGGCTTTTTCGCGGGAGTGCGGCGACCGGCCGCAGCCGCCTCAGTCGTCGATCAGGCCATGCATGCGGGCGACGCTCGTCGCCATGGCGCGGGAGTTCACATTCAGCTTGCGATAGATCGAGCGCAGATGCTGGTTCACCGTGAAGCGCGAGATCGACAGGCGGTTGCCGATGTCCACGATGGGCAGGCCTTCGATCAGCAGGTTCAGCACGCTCCATTCGCGTTGGCCCAGGCCCAGCTCCTTGAGCTTCTGGACGCGGTCGACCTTGGGCTTCACGCCGGTCTCCAGGCTTTCCAGCTTGTCCAGCACCAGGCGCGACACCGCCGGGCTCAGCGGCGCGTGGCCGTTGTGGGTGGCGATGATCTTGTCGATCAGGCTGGGCTGGATCTCTTCCTTCAGCAGGTATCCGGAAGCCCCCGAGCGCAGGCTGCGCATCACGTGCTTGGCGTCGCCGAAGGTGCTGATCACCAGGCTTCGCGCGTCGGGGCACTTCTCGGCGATCAGCTTGATCAGGTCGATGCCGTCCACGTCGGGCAGGCCCAGGTCGACCAGGTAGATGTCGGCGCGGTTGGCCAGGATCGCGGAGACCGATTCGCCGCGGTTGCGGCCGATGCCCACGATCTGGCAGGCGCTGCTGGCGGACACGACGTCGATCAGGCGTTGAAGAACCGTCGCGTCGTCTTCGATGATGGTGACAGTGATCATGTGTGAATCCCCTGATGGTTCGGTTTGTTGTGGAATCGAGGAGTGGGTCGTGCCTCAGCGCTCGCCGAGGGACTCCGACATCGTCTTCTTGACGGGCTTGAGCAGGTAGTCCAGCACCGTATGGCGGCCGGTGATGACCTCCACGGTGGCCGTCATGCCGGGTTGCATCACGACGCGCTCGGCCTTCGCGCCCTTGAAGCGCTTGCCGCTGACGCGGATGTGGGTCCGGTAATACGGCTGCTCGCCTTGCGGCGTGCGCTCCGTCAGCGCGTCGGGGCTGACGTAGGTCACGACGCCGTCGAGGGCGCCGTAGATGCTGTAGTCGAAGGCGTCGAGCTTGATCGTCGCCGGCATGCCGGGACGGACGAAGCCGATGTCGGCCGCGCGCAGCCGGGCTTCGATGATCAGGTCGTCGCCGGTGGGCAGCAACTGCATGATTTCGTCGCCGGAGCGCAGCACCGCACCCACCGTGGTCAGCGTGATCAGGTTGACGACGCCGTCCACCGGGGCACGCAGCGCCGTGTGCTCGAGGTTGCCGCGGCGGTCGTTCAGCATCTGCTGCACGCTGGCGAGCTCTTCCTCGGTCTTGGCCAGTTCGGCCTGCGCGTCCTGCAGGAAGCGGTTGCGGCGAGTGGTGACCTGGCCGGCCGCCTCGTTCGCGGCGCGCTGCAGGCGCAGGAACTCGGCGGCGCTGATGTCGCCGGCCTTGAACAGCGGTTCGTTCAGCTCGACTTCCCGCCGGGCAAGGTCGGCGGACTTGGACAGCACCGCCAGCTCTTCCTGGAGCGCGGTCTGGCGGCGTTCATACAAGCGGCGCTGCAGGTCGTTGAAGGCCCCGGCGCCGGCGGGGCGGTAGGGGGTGCCGAGCGTCTCGGCACGCAGTCGCGCCAGCGAGGCTTGCAAGGCCGCGGCCTTCTCGCTCGAATCCGCCAACGCGGCGCTGGCCTTGGTGTTGTCCAGCTGGACCAGCAGGTCGCCCTTGCGCACGGCCTCTCCCTCATGCACGAACAGACGTTCCACCACGCCTCCGTCGGGCGCCTGGATGACTTGTGTGCGGGAGGATGCCATGACCTTGCCGCCGGCGCGAGTCACCTGTTCGATCTCGGCCTGGGAGGCCCACCACAGGCCGGCTCCGAGGGCCGCCACGGTGGCGATGACGGTCCAGCGGACCCGGGTCTGGCCGTCGTGCGGCGCATTTGTGTGTTTCATGAGGATCTCCGGAAGACGGGGTCATGGCGCCGTCGCGACGGCGCGGATGGCGGGCGCGGCGGGCGCGGCGGCCGTTGGGGAGGTGGCCGTTGCGGTGACGCGGCCCTGCAAGCGGGCGATGACCTCGTCCCGCGGCCCGTCCATCGCCACGCCTTGCGGCGTCAGCACGATCACGCGATCGACCAGCGCCAGCATCGAGAGGCGGTGCGTTACCAGCAGCAGGGTCGCCTCGGGTTTGAGGAGCTGCTTCATCAGGCGGACCGTCGACTGTTCCAGCGCGTCGTCCATCCCGGAGGTCGGCTCGTCGAGCAGCCACACGGGACGGTCGGCGAGGACCAGCCGGGTCAGCGCGACCAGTTGGCGCTGGCCGCCGGACAGGCCGCGACCGCCCTCGGACAGCTTCCGGTCCAGGCCCAGCGGGTGCTGCGTCACCATGGGCCAGAGGCCGGTCTTGCGGCAGGCCGCCATCAGCAGGTCGTCGCTGACGTCGGGCAGCCCGAACAGCAAGTTTTCGCGCAGCGTGCCGGCGAACAACCAGGCGTGCTGCGGCCCGTAGGCCAGATGCGACGCACGCCAGCCGGCGTGGATCTGCTGCTGGTCCACGCCGTCCAGGTAGACCGTGCCGCGCGTCGGCTTGGACAGGCCGCAGGCCAGCGACAGCAGCGTCGTCTTGCCGGCGCCGACGGTGCCGAGGATCGCGACCTTGTCGCCCGGACGGACGTGCAGGTGACCGATGCGCAGCGGGTCCTTCTGGCCGGGGTAGGCGAACTCGACGTCGTCGAATCGCAGCTCGCCGCGGAGGGTCTCGGGAACGATGGGGCGCTCGATGGCCTCGTTGTCGACCTGCAGCTTGAAGATCGCGTCGAGCGCCTTCATCGAAGCCCGGGCGCTGCCCAGTTGCACCAGCAGCGGCGGGATGGAGGCCAGCGGCGACAGCACGCGGCCCGAGAGGATCGAGCAGGCGACGATCGCGCCCTGCGTCAGGTGTCCCTCGATCGCAAGGACCGCGCCGACGCAGATCAGCGAGACGTAGCTCGCCTGCTGCAGAGCCGCGGCGATGTAGGAGGTGGTGTCGCTTTCATGCTTGAGGGCCAGGCTCTGCGTGGCATTCACTTCGCACAGGCCGGCCCAGCGCGCCTCGAAGCGCCAGGCGGCGCCCAGGCCCTTGATGGCCTCCGTGCCTTCGATGGTTTCCACCAGCAGGCCGGTCTTGGCGTTCGCGCCGGACTGGTTGCTGGCGGTCAGGCGGACGATGCGCCGGGCGCGCAGCAGGCCGGTCAGCACGGTGACGCCGAACAGCACCAGCGCCGGCAGCGCCATCCAGAAGCCGCCGATCGCCGCGATCACCAGGGCGAAGATCAGGGCCATCGGCATGTCGAAGAGCAGGAACAGCGTGCTGGTCGACAGGATCCCGCGGATCGACTCGAAGCTCTGGACCTGCGACGCGAGCGTGCCGACCGAGCCCGGGCGCTGATCCAGGCGCACCGCGTTCAGGCGGGCCATCAGCGCCTTGGAGATGCCGACGTCCAGGCGCTTGAGTCGCGGCTCCAGCAGCGAGGCCCGGGCCAGCTTCAGCAGGAACTCGATCAGCACGGCCAGGCCGACGCCGGCGGTCAGCACCCACAGGGTCTGGACGCCCTGGTTCGGAATGACCCGGTCGTAGACCTGCATGGAGAAGAAGGAGATCGCGATGCCGATCGTGGCCAGCACCAGGGAGAGTCCGGCGGCCTCCATGAAGATCGGCCATTGCCCGCGGACCTGCGAGAGCATCATGCGGCGCGCGCTGGTGACGCTCGACGGCGCACGGTCCGCGTCGGCGATGGCGTGGAGGCAGGCAATGCCGTCGAGGACGAGCTCGCGATGGACGGCATCGGCGCCGGCGCAGGCCCACAGGCCGTGCGCGGTGCGGGCGGTCACCACCTGCCAGCCGTGTTCGGCGTGATGGCACAACAGAGGCAACGCGGCGCGTTGGGGCTCGGGCAGGACGACGAATCGGGTCTGCTCGTCCACGCGCCCGGCAAGTTCGCGCGCCGCGTCCAGGCCGTCCCCCGCGAGCGCCGACGACGCGGCGTGCTGGCGGACGCGTTCGATCGGAACGGGCCGGCCCGTGATGCGCATCCATTGGGTGAGGACGGCGGCAAGCGCGTCGGAGGCGGGCGGCGGCGCGGTCGTCGAATCGGACGACGAGGAGAGGAGGGCGGTCATGGCGGATCCTGAAATGGGGGCGACGAGGGGGGAAGCAGGCTGCGGGCGGTCAGTCGCCAGCGGCGGCGTCGCCCAGCAGCAGGCCCAGGCGGTAACGGCCGGCGCGTTCGTCGATCGCGGCGTCGCGCTGGGTCTGGCGGGTGGCGTGGGCTTCGCGGACCATGTTCAGCAGGTCCAGCCAGGCGCGTTTGCCGGCGTCGAACTGCCGGCGGTAGGACGCCAGCACCTCTTCGCCTGTGGCGGCGGTGAGCTCGGCGTTGCGCAGCGACGCGCCGGCGGCGGCGAAGCGCGTGTATTCCAGCTGGTAGTTGCCCAGGAGGTCCTGTTCGGTCGCGTCGACCGCGGCCTCCGCGGCGGCGATGCGGGCCCGCGCGGCGTTGACGCCGGCGAGTCCCGACAGGCCGCCCTGCAGGCCCGCCTGGAACACGAGGCCGACGCGCTGGTCCCGGTAGGCGCCGCTCTGGTGCTCCAGGCGCAGGCTGATGGTGGGCAGCAGCGCCGCCTTGGCCTTGGCCAGTTCGTCGCGCGCCAGGTCGACGTTGGCGCGAGCCAGCGCGATCTCGGGCGAGAGCTGGATGTGGTCCAGCACCTGGTGCAGCTCGGGCGGGGCGGGCTGGGCGCCATCGAGCGCCGCGCCCAGCGACGGCTCCACCGGGCGGCGCGCCAGGCGGGCGAGGCGGTCGCGCTGCAGGCCTTCCTCGAGCCGTGCCTGGGCCAGTTCGGCCTGGACGGCGCTTTCCCGGGAGGCTGCGAGCGCCGCATCGGCGTTCGTCGCGACGCCGGCCAGGTGGCGGCGCCGGATCATGTCCAGGAGTTGGCGGTGGCTGTCCTGGAGCGTCTCGAGCGCCTGGACGCGTCCGCGCGCCTTTGCCCAGTCCGCCCAAGTCTGGACGATCCGGAGTTTGAGCTGCAGCTGCGCCGCGAGCAATTCCTGCTGGCTGCCGCGCAGGGCGGTCCGGGCAGCGCTGAGGTTGGCGGTCAGCAGGCCGCCGCTGAACAGCGGCTGCTGCACGCGCACCACGTTCACATAGCGATGGGTGCCGCCCGCGAGTTCCCGGCTGATGCTGGGCGACGCGCCGAACTGCCATTTCGCGGCGGTGATGCCGTCCTCGGCCGCGGTGATCGAGGCCCGCGCGCGCTCGATCGAAGGATCTTCGGCCAGGGCGGTCAGCAGGAAGTCGTCCATCGCGGCGCCCCAGTGGGACGCGGGAGGCGTTACGGCAGGCTGGCTGGGGGCCGAGGCAACCGAGGCCGCGGCTTCAGGCGCGGGGATCGCCGCGGAGGCGTCGTCGGCGATGGCCGGGATGGCGGTGGCGGAGAGGGTCGCGGCGATCGCGATATATCGCCAGGTTTTCGAACCGGGAATATGGATCCAGGTCGTCGCTGGGCAGGGGTTTTGAGTCAGCACCGGAAACTCCGTGGAGTGGTTTTGCTTCGGTGCTCAGTTTCCTTTCTCGTCTCGCCGGCCAACAATAGCATTCATTTGCTAGCCTTTTGTCACTCTTTGATCTGCTGCCCCTGGATGCCGAATTGCGACTAGCAAATTTGAGTAGTGCTGGCCAGCGGAGGCCGGCGGGGAATGTCGGTTGCCAACATCCCGTCTTCACCCCTTCCCCGAGGAGTCGTCATGACTAACCCTTCTGAAGACCTGGAGCCCTGCATGCGGGCCTGCGCCGAGGCGCTGCTCGCGACCCGGCAATGCGCGAACGCCTGTATCCGTTCCGGCGACCGCACCCTGGAAGCCTGCGCCCTGCTGAACCTGGATTGCGCCGCCCTCTGCGAGGCCACCCTGGGCGCGCTCTCCCGGGAGTCCGAGCATCACGGTGACTTCTGCGCGTTGTGCGCCCACCTGTGCCGGGCGTGCGCCGAGGAGTGCGAGCGGCATTCCCATGCCCATTGCAAGCGTTGCGCGCAAGCCTGCCGCGCCTGCGCCGAGGCCTGCGACGTGCATGCGGGCGAGCGGCATCGGCTGCAGCCGGGCCATTGAGCGGCGCAGCCCGCGTTCGGTACTTGCCTGGCGCGACGCCGATATTCACCTTTCCGATGGTGAATTCCTCGCTTGGCTAGCGTTTATATCGCCGTGATCGAGTTTCCAGCGGGATATTCCGTGGAGGCGAGTGTTCGTGGATTTGGATCAACTGGAGATATTCGCGTCAAGGGCTATGACTCCGGTTTGCCGTCGAATATTCACTTTGATTTGACGTTTCGCAAAAGCGAAGCAGCCACGGCCGCCCGGCTGCGCTCGTCAGCGAGGAGCGACCACCTCGTGGCGCGGTGCCGCGACGGCCGCCACCAGCGGCAAGGTCAGGGTCGAACGCGCCCCGTCCGGGCCGCGCTCGAAGCGGTACTCGCCGCCCATGCGGCGCGCCCGCTCGCGCATGTTGATGAGCCCCTGCCCGGTGGAGGTGCCGAACGCCGGCCGCACCGCGGGTGCGGGGCCGGCGGCGGATTGGCCGTCGTCCTCGACCACCACGACGAGGACGTCGCCGTCCAGCCGCAGCGAGAGGTTCAGGCGCGAGGCGCGGGCGTATTTCAGCGTGTTGGCCACGCTCTCCTCGACGATCCGCATCACCTCCTTGGACAGCCCGCCGAGCAGCACGCATTCGCGGTCGTTCTCGATGTCGTAGCTGACCTGGAAATCGGGCGCGCTCAGCAGCGCGTCCAGATCCACGCCGTAGTCGAACAGGATGTCCTGGATCGGCCGGTGCTCGGTGGTGTCGGTCTCGCTGATGACCTCGCGCACGCCCTGCAGCACGTCCAGCAGGCCGCGCTCGACCTGATCGCGGTCGAGGCGGCCATCCCGGACGCTGAAGATCGTCCGCACCAGCTTCGACCCGATGCCGTCATGCAGCTCGCTGTAGATCCGCTCGCGTTCCTCCTGCGCCGCCTCGCCGCGCTCGAGGTCGCGCTGCCGGGCGTGGCTGACGGCCAGTTCCATCTCGCGCCGGCGCAGCGCTTCGGCCAGGATGCGGTTGGCCTCGCGCACATGCTCGACGCTGACGCGGAACTTCGCCAGATGCACCCGGGCCATCACGATCAGCAGCGGCGGCAGGGCGAGGTGGGTCAGGTAGATCGGCGCGGTGAGCAGGCGCATGAGCGTCCCGTCGTCCTCGCGGGGCGCGCGCCGCACCAGCTGCATCAGCACGTTGTAGTCGTGCAGGATGAGCGCGCCGGCCGCCAGCACCACGACCAGCAGCAGCACCGCGTCGCTGCTGCGGGTGCGCCACGCGTGGCGCGCCAGCCGCAGGATCGCCCAGGCCTGGAAGGGCACCAGCACCCAGATCCAGAACATGTCCAGGTCCCACTCGACCACCTGTCCCAGGAAGGGCCAGACCGTCGCCGCCCCGGCCGAGATGGCCACCAGCGTCGTCAGCGCGCGGCGGCTCAGCGGCTGGTCGATGTAGCGCAGGATGAACTGGATCAGCAGCACGTTGAGCGCGCCCGCGCACAGGTAGAAGGCCCAGAGCCAGGCGGGGCGCCACCCGGCCGGCATGTAGATCCACAGCGACAGCGTGTAGACGGCCGCCCAGATCAGCGACGCCGCGCCCAGCAGCCCGAAGGCGGGATCGCTGCGATTCGCCAGCCACACGCCCACCATGAACAGGCCGGCCAGCAGGCAGAAGCCGCGCGACGCGTTCGCCAGGGTGCGGCACAGGAAATGGATCGACTCGGCGACGTAGGCGGCGTGATCCGCCGGCCCGATCAGCACGGGCGCGATCGTGAAGTAGGGCTCCCAGCTGTTCACTTCGAGGGTGATCCGGTTGGGGCCGTCCCGGCGCAGCAGCTTGCGCGGCAGTTCCACCACCAGCGGGCGGAACCACATGAAGCGGGCCCGCGCGCTGGATTGCGCCAGTCCGTTGATCCAGACGCCGTTGAGGTAGATGTCCGCGCCGTTGATCGCCTGCGAGAGCACCAGGCTCTTGGCGGGCGGACGGTGCGCCGTGGCCGCGTCGCCGTCGCGCGCGGGGTCGAAACCGTCCTCCGGGCCGATGAACGGGTCGAGGTCGATCTCGAAGACGGCGCGGTGCAAGGACTGGTCGCCGTCGGTGCGGATGAACGCGGGCAACGCGAGCCGCTCCCGGGCCTCGACGAGCCGGCCGCCCGGGCCGCGGCCGTCCGGGTCGCCGGGCGCGACCTCGCGGAGTTCGAAGCGGCTGACCGCGGGCACCGCGGCCAGCAAGCCGCCGGGCAGGCTGGCCGCCCAGCCGGCGAACAGCACGATCAGCAGGAGGACCGCGCACGCGGCGCCGAGGCCGACCCATCGCGCGAGCCGGTCGTCCAGGGCTGGCGACCCCGGCAGCGTGTCGGGCGTCAAGTCAGTGGAGCGCGAGATTCAGCTGGTCGACCACCGGGGCCCAGTCGGCGTCCTCCAGCAGCATGTCGCGCAGCGCCTTGGCCTGGGCCGGCGTCCAGAACGGCGCGTCCTGGACTTTCACGTCACCGGGCAGCGGACGGTGGCGGGTGATGAAGGCGCGGATGTCGGATTCGGCGGCGGGCAGTCCCAGTTGCTCGAACAGCGCCGAGAACGGGTGGACGACAGGCTCCATGGGGACACTCCTTGCGCGGTTGCGGGTCGCACATACTCATCAAGGCTAACATCACCAGCCTAACTCACAAGAGCCAGCTACCTGGCCGCCACACCTCGGGTCGGAGGACATCCGCGGCGCGAGCGCCCCCGGATGGAATGAGAGAGCAGTGATCACCACCCATTTCCACATCTGCGCGTTCTTTGACAGCCGCGAGGAGGCCGGCCAGGTGCTGGCGCCGTTCTACCGCGAGGCGCAGGCGCGCAACGAGTGCAACCTGCACCTGGTCGAACCCGACGGGCTGGACGAGCATCGCGAGCGGCTGGCCGCCGCCGGCATCGACGTGCCGGGCTGTGAGCATCGCGGGCAGCTGGTCCTGCGCCCATGGCCGGACGAAGCGGGCGCCTTCGACGTCGAAGGCCTGCTCGAGGCGATGGACCGCGCCACGGCGGAGCGCGGCGCGGCGTCCGGCGCCTTCGACGGGCTGCGGGTCATGGCGCAGATGGGCTGGGCGGTCCGCCCCGGCATCGACCGGCTGGACCTGCTGGAATACGAAGCACGGCTCAATCGCGTGCTGGACACGAACCAGCAGCTGGCGATCTGCGTCTACGACCTCGCGCCGCTGGACGGGGCCACCATGATGGACCTGCTGCGGACGCATCCGCTCACGATGATTGGCGGCGTGCTGCGCGAGAATCCCTTTTTCACGCCGCCGGCCGAGATGCTGCGCGAGCTGTTCGCGCGTCGCGCCACCGGCCGGCGCCGCGGACGGTCGGCACCGGCGGCGCTTCCAGTGCCGGCGCCAGGCCGGCGTGCCGAATGACGACGATGTCCCGAGAAAGAGAACCGTCCGCCGCCGACCGGGCGCTGCGAGACCTGATGGGTTTGCTGGCGCTGCCCGCGCTGTGGGTGGGCCGTGACGCCGCCACCGTGCTGCAGCTGACGACCGAGGCGGTCAACCGCATCGTCGGCACCGCGGTCTGCCTGGTGCACGCGCCGCTGGTGCCCGACGCCGCGCCGACGACGCTGCTGCAGCTGGGCGGGGTGCGTGTCGCGCACGATGCCTGGACCGACTTCATCACCGCCTGCCGGCAGATGCCCGACGCCGCCGACGCCGCCACCGCGCTCGAATCGCCGCTGGGCACCCTGCGCGTCGTGCGGCTCTACCTCGGGCCGGCGGGCCGGGCGGGCAGTCTGTGGTTCGGCTCGTCGCGACCGGACTTCCCCTCCGCCCACCAGAGCGCCTTCATGCGCGCGGCGGCGACGCTGGCCTCCACCGGCCTGCATGCCGCCCGGCTGGATCACGAACGCGAGCGCGCCGCCAGCGCCAAGGATGAGTTCCTGGCGATGCTCGGTCACGAACTGCGCAATCCGCTGGCGCCGATCTCCACGGCGCTGCACCTGATCCGGCTGCAGACGGGCCAGCTCTCGCGCGAGCACGAGATCATCGAGCGCCAGGTCGGCCATCTGTCCAAGCTGGTGGACGACCTGCTCGACATCACCCGCATCACGCGCGGCAAGATCGAGCTGTCGCGCGAGCCGGTGGACGTGCCCTTCCTGCTCAGCGACGCGATCGAGGGCGTCAGCCCGCTGCTCGAGGAACGCAACCACCAGTTGCGGGTCGCCTGCGAGGTCGGACCGGAGCTGCGCCTGGTCGGTGATCGCGCGCGGCTGCGGCAGGTGGTGGTCAACCTGCTCAGCAACGCCGCCAAGTACACGCCGACGAACGGCGAGATCCGCGTCGCCGCGCGGGCCGAGGGGCAGGCGCTGGTGATCGAGGTGCAGGACAACGGCGCCGGCATCGACGCCGAGATGCTGCCGCGCGTGTTCGAACTGTTCGAGCAGGGCTCGACGACGCTGGACCGCTCCAAGGGCGGGCTCGGCATCGGGCTGGCGATCGTGAAACAACTCGTCGAGATGCATCACGGCCAGGTGGCGGTGCACAGCGAGGGACCGGGGCAGGGCGCGACCTTCCGGGTCACGCTTCCGGCCGAGATCCATGCGGCGCCGCCCGAACCCGGCCCCGCGGCCGAGGCGCTGGACACGCTGCCGCCGGTGCAGGGGCGGGTGCTGGTCGTGGACGACAACCGCGACGCCGCCGAGACGCTGGGGCTGGCGCTGCGCTACGCCGGCTACGACGTGGTCACCACCACGCTGCCGCAGGAGGCGCTGGACCGGCTGCGCGGCTCGCGCTTCGATGCGGCGGTGCTCGACATCGGCATGCCGGTCATCGACGGCTACCAGCTCGCGATGCTGATCCACGACGAGCTTGGCGCGGGCGCGCCGCGGCTGATCGCGCTGACCGGGTACGGCCAGGCGTCCGACCGTGACAAGGCCCTGAGCAGCGGCTTCGACGAGCACATGGTCAAGCCGATCGACCTGGACCGGCTGACGCGCACGCTCGAGCGCCTGATCCGCGCCTGATCCGCGCCTGATCCGCGCCGACGCGCGTTCAGGCGTGTGTCGACGCGCATGTCGGGGCGTGCCCGGGCGGCGCGCTCGGACAGGCGGCCCGCGGGCGGGACGCCCTCCTAGAATGCCAGCCCAATGAGCACGCCCGGAACCTCCCCGTCCTCCTCGCCGAGCGCCCCCGCGCCGGCGCCCGCGCATGTGGCGATCCTCGACGACGAGATGGACATCACCCAGCTGCTGGCCGGTTACCTCGCCACCCACGGTTTCCGCACGACGCAGCTGCACACCGGGCGCGCGCTGATGGCGCTGATGGCCGACGATCCGCCCGACCTGGTGCTGCTCGACCTGGGCCTGCCGGGCGAGGATGGTTTCGTCATCGCGCGGCAGCTGCGGGAGCACTGGCGCTGCGGCCTGGTCATCGTGACCGGGCGCGGCGACGCGGTGGACAAGGTCGTCGGGCTGGAGGTCGGCGCCGACGATTACGTGACCAAGCCCTTCGACCTGCGCGAGCTGGTCGCGCGGGTGAAGGCCGTGCTGAGACGACTGGCGCCGGGTCCCGATGGGGCCGCCGGTGCGGGGGCGTCGGCGACATCGGGTGCCGCGTCGCCGGCCTCCGGCGCGCCAGGCGTGCCGGCCCCGGGAGGCGCGCGCTGGCCGGGCGGGGAGATCGTCCACGACCTGTCCGCCGGCCGGGAGCGCCTGCATTTCGAGGGCTGGACCGTCGACCTCGCGGCGCGTCTGGTCACCGGCCCCGACGGCGCCGAGGTGGCGCTGACCACCGGCGAATTCGACCTGCTGCACACCTTCCTGCTGCATCCGGGGCGGGTGCTGTCGCGCGACTTCCTGCTGGAGCAGACGCGCGGCCGGGAGTCCGGCCCCTTCGACCGCACCATCGACGTGCAGGTGGGGCGGCTGCGCCGCAAGCTCGGCGCCGAGTCGGGCGAAGGCCAGTGGATCAAGTCGGTGCGCGGCGCCGGTTATCTCTTCGCGCCGAGGGTGACCTCGACGCTCTCGGGCTGAGGTGGCGATGGCGACCTGGCCACCTGGCGTCGAGGAACACGCTGTCTTCCGCGCGCTGTTCGCCGCGTCGCCGGACGGGCTGATGCTGGTCGACGGCAGCGGACGGATCTGCCTGGCCAATCCGACGGTGTCGCAATTGCTGGGCTACGCGAACGAGGAGCTCGTCGGCGCCCCGGTCGAGATGCTGGTGCCCGATGCCATCCGCCCGCGCCACGCGGCCTATCGCCGGGCCTACGGCAGCGCGCCCCGCGCGCGACCGATGGGCGGCACGGCCACCGAGCTGGTCGCGCGGCGGCGCGACGGCTCCGAGGTGATGGTGGAGATCGCGCTCAGTCCGCTGCAGCCGCTCGGACTGCCCTACACAATGGCATCGATCCGTAGCGTCGCCGAGTACCCGCGCGTGCGCCAGGCGCTGCAGCGGGCCCGCTACAGCGAGCATCTGGCCCAGCTCGGCCGCATCGCCGTCGACGCGCTGGATCCGCAGGAGGTGCTGCAGCAGGCGCCGGTGATCGCCGCCCAGGCGCTGGAGGTCGAACTGGCGATCGTGTTCCTGCTCGATCCCGGCCGCTCGACGCTGCGCGTGGCCGGCGGCGTCGGCCTGCTGGCCGAGGAGGGACTGGGCGCCGTGGTGCCGAACCGGCCCGACACGCCGCCCGGCTTCGTGCTGACCGAGGGGCGGCCGGTGATCGTCGAGGACTACGGGCGCGAGACGCGCTTCGCCGTGCCGGCCACCTATCGCCGCGAGGGCCTGGTGTCGGCGCTGTCGGTGCCGCTCTCGGACCGCGGCCGGCCGGTCGGCGCGCTGGCGGTGCGTTCGCGCCAGGCCAAGCGCTTTGGCGACGCGGAGCTGCGTTTCCTCGAGTCCGTCGCCAACCTGCTGGGCACCTGCCTGCAGCGCGCGCAGACCGAGGAGGCGCTGCATCACTCGCAGCGGCTGGAGGCGGTCGGGCAACTGACCGGCGGCATCGCGCACGACTTCAACAACCTGCTGACCGTGATCCAGGGCAACCTGCAGGTGCTGGCCGACCTGCCGGCGGTGACCGACGACGGCTTCGCGCCGCAACTGGTGGCGGCCGCGACGCGGGCCTCGCGACGCGGCGCGGAGCTGACCGGCAAGCTGCTGGCGTTCTCCCGCCGGCAGATGCTGCAGCCGGCCAGCGTCGACGTCGCGGCGATGATGCGATCGCTGGCCGACATGCTGCGCCGCACGCTGGACCAGCGCATCCGCATCCGCATCGAGGTGGCGCCCGACTGCCCCGATGTCCAGGCCGATCCGGCGCAGCTGGAGTCGGCGCTGCTCAACATCGCGATCAACGCGCGCGACGCCATGCCCGAGGGCGGCGAGCTGGTCTTCGAGGCCGCGCCGCTGGGCGTCGTGCCGCCGGAGCTGCGGCGGGAACTGGAGGAAGACGGGACATCGCCCGATCCGGACGGCCCGGCGCGCTATGTCCGCATCGCGGTGACCGACAACGGCGTCGGCATGCCGGAGGACGTCAAGGAGCGGGCCTTCGAGCCCTTCTTCACCACCAAGCAGGCCGGTCGCGGCACGGGACTCGGCCTGAGCACGGTCTACGGCTTCGCGCGGCAGTCCCGCGGGGCGCTCGCCATCGACAGCACGCCGGGCCGTGGCACGACGCTCACGCTGATCCTCCCCCGACCGCCGGACGCGCCGGAGGGCGCGCTGGACGGCGATGCCGTCGTGGAGACGGTGCCGGCGGGCCTGCGGGTGCTGCTGGTGGAGGATGACGCGGAAGTGCGCGCGGTGGCGCGGCGCTTCCTGACCGACCTGCGGTGCCGGGTCGTGGCCTGCGCGAGCGGGGAGGAGGCCTTGCGGCACCTGCGCGAGGTCGCGGACCGCGTTGAGGGGGGCGAGGGCGGCGAGCGGCCGCAGTTGCTGGTCAGCGACATCGCCCTGGGCGCCGGCATGCGGGGCACGGAGCTGGCGGGGGCCGTCCAGCAGGCCTGGCCCGACATCGCGGTGCTGCTGGTGTCCGGCTTCTCCGCCGAGTTGCTGGGGTCGGGCCCGGAGGCCGCCCTGGGCTGGGAGCTGCTGCCCAAGCCCTATGACCGCACCGCGCTGGCGCGGGCGATCGCGAAGGTGCTCAGCCGCTGAGGAGGCGGCGTGTCCGCCGCCACGATCACTGGACCGCGGCCGGGCCGGCGTCCGGCAGGCCGCCGATGACGAACTGCTCCAGCCGTTCCAGGTTGGGGATCGAGATCTGCCGGCGGCCGCGTTCGCCGAAGCGGATGAGGCCTTCGCGGCTGAGCCGGGACAGGCAGCGGCTGACGGTCTCCAGCGTCATGCCCAGGTAGTTGCCAAGGTCGGCGCGGGTCATGCGCAGCGTCAGCTCGTCGGCGCGCAGGCCGCGCTGGTGCATGCTGCGCGCCCAGGCGCAGAGGAATTCCGCCACCCGCGCCAGCGAGGCCAGCGTGCAGACCGACATCAGCGACTGCCGCTCGTGGGTGATCTCGGTACTCATGCCCTCGTGGACGATGGCCATCATCTCCGGATGGCGCGCGCAGGCCTCGGTGAGGGTGTCGTAGGGAATGATGGAGATGTTGCCGGTGTCCATCGCGACGGCGTCGCACGGATGGCGGCCCTGCGCGATGCCGCTGAAGCCCAGCCAGTCGCCCCGGAACTTCAGGCTGACGATCTGCTCGCGGCCATCCAGGCTGCGGCTCACCAGCTTGAAGGCGCCGGCGTTGATCAGATACACGGTGTTGAAGGGCTGCGCGGCGCGGAAGATCATGTCGCCGGCGCGCACGACCTTGGCGCTGGGCTGGACGAGGTCGCGGATGATGCGCATCGCTTCGAGCATGCGCTGGTGGGGATCGCGCGGGGAGGGACGGGTGTCGCTGGTGGCCACCGTGAAGGGGCGCGTCAGCGGACGGAGTTCGGAGACGGCGGTCGCGGCCGGGGGCAGCGCGAGGGCGGCGAGGCGGGAAGCGGCGGGGACGAGGGGGATGCGCGGGCGACCTGCCGGGGCATCGCGCAGACGGTCGCGGGAGAGGTCGCTCGAGGGGGGGGCGATGGCGCTGTGCATGATGGTCTCGTGGTTGGTGGCGTTGAAGGGATGCTAGGAAGCGCGCGCAACGGCTGCGCCAATCCTTGACATCGCTCGGCAACAGTTGGTGAACCCTCGGTGACGGTTCAGTAACGGACCCTCAAGACGTCGCAGTGTTCCTGCGCATCGAGGCGCGCCAACCGCCGTCGTTTGACATCCATCAACGCTTTCCGGCGCGGGCTGACTACGCTCCCCAACCTCGCTGCCGACGCGTGTCGGCCGGGCCCCCTCCAGCCCCTCGCGCCCCTCACGCGTCCTCCCTCCTAAGCCTGCGTTCCGCGCCTGTCGACCATGCCGCATCACGCCCCGCCGCTGTCTGCGATGCCGACCTCCGTCCTGCCCTTGTCCGCGACCGCGCTGGACCGGTCCGCGGACGAGCTCGCGCAGGCCACGCAGCGCGGCGCGCCGCATCGGCCGCTGGTCGGCATGCGACTGGGGCTGTTCTGCGGTGACGAACGGTCCGAGACGGTCCGCTGCTTGCGCGAGGCCGCGCAGGCGCTGGGCGCGCAGGTCACGATGCTGGACCCGGCGCGGGCGCTGGAGGAGGGCGCCGCGCTCGACGAGATCGCCCGGCTGCTGGGCCATCTCTACGCGGCGGTGGCGTGCGAAGGCGTGCCCGCCGCCGTCATGCGCGGCCTGGCGATGGCCGCGGTGGTGCCGGTGCTGGACGCGCGGGCGGTGCTGGCGCCCGCGTCTGGACGCGGCACGGGCGCCGAGCGGCGCCCGTGGATCGCGCAGGCGGCGCTGCTGGCCGCGCTGCGCTGAAGCGCGCTTACTTCTTCTTGTCGGCCGCCTTGGTGGCCTGCTCCAGGGCCTGCGCCTCCTGCAAATGATGCTGCAAGGCCGGCAGCATCTTGGCGGCCCAGGCCTTCACGTCGGCGTCCTTGGCGTCCTTGGACGCCTTCTCGAACAGCTTGACGGCGTCCTTGTGGGCGCCGACCTGGTTTTCGGCGTAATGGTGGTCGAAGCTGGTCCCGTCGCGCTGCTCCAGGATCTTGGCCTTGCCCTTCTGGACCATCGAGGCATCGGTCGGGAGCTTCACCCCCTTGGACGCGGCCAAGGTCTGCAGTTCCGAATCCGCCTTCTTGTGGTCGTCGATCATCTTCTGGGCGAAGGCCTTGACGTCGGCGCTAGTGCCCTTCTTGAGCGCGAGGTCGGCGGCCGCGATCTCGGCGAAGTTGGACTCGGCGGCGTTCTTCATGAAGCTGCTGTCCGCGTGCGAACGCGCCGCGGAGGCCGGCGCGGCCGCGGTCGTGGCGGTCTGGGCGGCGACGGTGCCGGCGGCCAGGGCGCCGCCCAGGGCGAAGGCGATCGCGGCGATCGCGGGCAGGGCGCGCGGGCGGGAGGAGGCAATGACGGTCATGGGGATCACTCCATGAAGTGGTGATGCCCGGGAGACAGCAATCCCGGTTCCCGCGCCGCCGCCGTCCGCCGCGTGGCCTCGATCGCGCGTCAGGATGTCGGCAGCGCCTTGTACTGCTGACCCACCTCCGTCAGCGTGCCGGCGGCGCCGAACAGGCTGGTGAAATGCGGATCCGGCGACCAGCGGCCGGTGAACCACGCATAACGGAGCACGTCCGCGCGGGTTTCGCAGGTCTTGACCATGTCCGCCATCTGCGCCTTCTGCTTGGCCGCCGAGTCGACCTGCGCGCTTCCGTCGCCGACATGCCAGTTGGCCATCTCGGTGATCCAGAACGGCTTGCCGTACTTCTCCAGCCGCTTGAGCTGGTCGGCCAGCCCGTAGTCGTACCAGTGGAAGGCGAGCGCGTCGATCTGCGGGTCGCGCCCGCCGTTGGCATTGCGGTAGGCGGCGATGAAGGCATCCATCCAGACCACCGGGTCGGCGTAGCCGGCCATCGTGCCCCAGGTGATCGCCGGACCGACGAGCTTGACGCCCGTCTGGCGCGCGACCTCCTCATACCGCGGCCACTGGGCGGCGGCTTCCGCCGGCGTCTTGTTGGCCTGGTCGGTCAGGTTGGGTTCGTTGAGCACCAGCAGGGACTTCACGGCCGGACGCGACTTCAGGTAGGCGACCACCTCCGCCGTGTCGAAGTCGAAGTTCCACAGCATTGGCACATGGTCCATCGCGCCGGCGATGGCGGGCTGGGCGAGCACCGCCGCATTGGGCTTGAGCGCCCAGTTCACCCACCAGCCGACGGTGCCGCCCGACAGCGCGCGGCGGCGGCGCGGGCGGGGTGGGCGCGGCAGGTGCGGCCGGTTCACCACCACCGCCGCCGCCGCAGGCAGACAGCGTCGCGCCGAGGACGCCAGCGCCGGCGAGGGTGAGCAGGCGACGGCGCTGGGCGTCCGGCGGCGGCGGGGCGACGAGCGCGTTCAGGGGATCGACCGCGTTCGCGGCGGCTGGCATCGGGGTTGGCTTCATGGGGCGGGCCTCTTCTTGGATGGAGGCGGCCCGCCGCTCTCCCTCCCGAGGAGAACGCGTCGCGCGGGCCTCGTGCGCCCGCGGACCGGCGGAGCCGCCGGATCGACCTGTCCCTGACAGAAGGGACAGGTCTTGCGGGGGCGGAGTATGGCCGGGCGTTCGTGTTCTTGTCCCGCACCGAAACACATCGTTAAGGTTTCCCTGCGTTTGCATTAACAGCGCTACCTCCAAAGAGGCAAGGGTCGCCGGCTGCCCGTTCCGTGGCGATCGCGCCGCGGGCGGGCGGCGGTGCAATCCCTAGGCTGAGCGCCTCCCTGGGGGGCAAAGTGACTTTCGACCACTGTGCGCGGTTACAGCTGTCAATAGAGTCCATGGCATGCAACTGTTCCGCTGCCTCCGACGCGATGGCTGATCTCGACCTCGACGCGCTGCTTGCCCCGCTGCAGGACGACGCCCCGTGTGGCGCCGACCTGGAGTACGACCCTGCCTTCCTCGCCCTGGAAGCGGCGGGCGCCGGCAAGCCGGAGCAGCAGTACGGCGACACCGTCATCCCGGCCGAGGAGCCGGATTGGCCCGCCGTGCACGAACAGGCCCTGGCCCTGGCCCGGCGCACCCGCGACCTGCGCGTGGCCGTGTGGCTGGCCCGCGCCGGCGCCCGGCTGCACGGCTTCGGCGCGGCGCTCGACGGCCTGTCGCTGATCCGCGGCCTGCTGGAGCGCCATTGGGCGCATGTCCATCCGCAGCTGGACGCCTCGGACAACGACGACCCCACGATGCGCCTGAACGCGCTGCAGCCGCTGGTCAGCGGCACCGCCGCGATCGCCGATTTCCGCGCCGCCAGCCTGACCGGCCAGCGCGGCGGCCCCCGGGTGCGGGACGTGGAACTGGCGCTCGGCAATGCCGATCCGATCGCCGATGAATCCGTGCCCTCGCCCGAAGGCCTGATGGCCGGACTGGCGGCGCAGGCCGCGAACGATCCGACGCTGGCCGCCCGGCTGCATGAATCGCTCCCGATCGCGCAAGGCATCGTCGCGGCGATCGAAACCCAGCTCGGCGCCGGCCAAGGCCCCGATTTCGCACCGCTGCTGCGCCTGTTCAAGCCGCTGGCCGCCGCCGCCGGACAGCTGCAGGGGCAGGGCGGCGAGGCGGTTGCGGCGCCTGTGGACGGCGCCAGCGCGCCGGCCGGCCTCGCGGTCGGCGCCGTGGTGGCCGGCGCGGTCGCCGCGCCCGGCACCATCGCCAGCCGCGACGACGCGGTCCGCGCGCTGCAGCGCGTGTGCGAATGGATCGAGCGCCACGAGCCCAGCAATCCCGCACCGCTGCTGATCCGCCGCGCGCAGCGGCTGATGAGCAAGTCCTTCCTGGAAATCATGCGCGACCTGAATCCGGACGGCGTGCATGAGATCGAGAAGCTCGCCGGCACGCCGAGCGAGTGATCCGCATCGCCTTCCTTCCCTCCACGGTTTCCACCCTTCACCCGATCCACGCTTCAAGGAGCACCCCATGGCCACCAGCAGCCAGAAGTTCATCGCCAGGAATCGCGCCCCGCGCGTGCAGATCGAGTACGACGTCGAGCTCTACGGCGCCGAGAAGAAGGTCCAGCTGCCCTTCGTGATGGGCGTGTTGTCGGACCTGTCGGGCAAGCCCACCGAGCCGCTGCCGCCGGTGTCGGACCGCAAGTTCCTGGACTTCGACGTCGACAACTTCGACGCCCGCATGAAGGCGATGAAGCCGCGCGTCTCCTTCGCCGTGCCCAACACGCTGACCGGCGAAGGCAACCTGATGGTCGACCTGACCTTCGAGTCGATGGACGACTTCTCGCCCGCCGCGGTCGCGCGCAAGGTGGACGGCCTCAAGCAGTTGCTCGAGGCGCGCCAGCAGCTGGCCAACCTGATCACCTACATGGATGGCAAGGCCGGCGCCGAGCAGCTGATCGCCAAGGTCGTCAAGGACGAGGCGCTGCTGAAGTCCCTGGCCTCGGCCCAAAAACCCGCCGACGACGCCGCCGCGCAATAAGCGCCGCGCGCCCTCAGACCCCTAGCCGGACCCCACGGAGCACGCACCATGGCCGAAGAGATCCTCTCGCAAGCCTCGCCCTCGCTGCAGGGCATCGAATATGAAGGCGGCGAGTTCGCCTCGCTGCTGAACAAGGAATTCAAGCCCAAGACCGACGAGGCCAAGTCCGCCGTCGAGCAGGCGGTGCTGACGCTGGCGCAACAGGCGCTGTCGCAGACCAAGCTGATCGGCAGCGACGTCATCGTCTCGATCGAGTCGATGATCGCGGAGATCGACAAGAAGCTGTCGGAGCAGGTCAACGCGATCCTGCACCACGCCGAGTTCCAGCAGCTGGAATCGGCCTGGCGCGGCCTGCACTACCTGGTCAACAACACCGAGACCGACGAGCAGCTCAAGATCCGCGTCATGAGCATCTCCAAGAACGATCTCGGCAAGACGCTCAAGCGCTACAAGGGCACGGCCTGGGACCAGAGCCCGATCTTCAAGCGCGTCTATGAAGAGGAATTCGGCCAGTTCGGCGGCGAGCCCTTCGGCTGCATCGTCGGCGACTACTACTTCGATCACAGCCCGCCGGACGTCGAGCTGCTGGGCGAGATCGCCAAGGTCTCGGCCGCCGCCCACTCCCCGTTCATCGCCGCGGCGAATCCCTCGCTGATGCAGATGGGCTCGTGGCAGGAGCTCGCCAACCCGCGCGACCTGACCAAGATCTTCAGCACGCCCGAGTACGCCGCCTGGAAGTCGCTGCGCGAGTCCGACGACGCGCGCTACATCGGCCTGGCCATGCCGCGTTTCCTGGCGCGCCTGCCCTACGGCGCGAAGACCAATCCGGTCGAGGAGTTCAACTTCGAGGAAGAGACCGGTGGCGGTGAGCACGCCAAGTACACCTGGGCCAACTCGGCCTATGCGATGGCGACCAACATCAACCGCTCGTTCAAGACCTACGGCTGGTGCACCCGCATCCGCGGCGTCGAGGCGGGCGGCGCGGTCGAGGGCCTGCCGGCCCACACCTTCCCGACCGACGAGGGCGGCGTGGCCATGAAGTGCCCGACCGAGATCGCCATCAGCGACCGCCGCGAGGCCGAGCTGGCCAAGAACGGCTTCATGCCGCTGGTGCACCGCAAGAACTCCGACTTCGCCGCCTTCATCGGCGCGCAGTCGCTGCAGAAGCCCGCCGAGTACGACGATCCGGACGCCACCGCCAATGCCAACCTGGCCGCGCGGCTGCCGTATCTGTTCGCCTGCAACCGCTTCGCCCATTACCTGAAGTGCATCGTGCGCGACAAGGTGGGCTCGTTCAAGGAACGCGCCGACATGGAGAAGTGGCTGAACAAGTGGATCATGAACTACGTCGACGGCGATCCCGCCAACTCCTCGGAGACGACGAAGTCGCAGAAGCCGCTGGCCTCGGCCGAGGTGGTGGTCGAGGAGATCCCGGGCAATCCCGGCTACTACTCGTCGAAATTCTTCCTGCGTCCGCATTACCAGCTCGAGGGCCTGACGGTCTCGCTGCGGCTGGTCTCGACGCTGCCGTCGCAGAAGGGCAAGTGAGGCGGCGGGTCGCCCCGGCGGCCCGCGCGAAGGAAACAAAGAAATCGCGCGCAACGACGCGCGACGCGTCCAAGGGAGCGCTGTCGAAGGCGCCGTTCTGAAATTTTCGAGGCGATGAGCCAACCGGGCCCTCGGGCCCGAAATCCCGGTTTCCGCATGCGGTGAGCGTTGATGCGGAGACTTTTTTCAAAGAGTCCATCTAGGAGAAACCGACCATGACGATCGACGCCAATCTGAAGTTCGCCGGAGTCGAAGGCGAATCCACCCACAAGGACCACAAGGGCGAGATTGATCTGCTCGCCTGGTCGTGGGATGTGCGTCAGGAAAGCACCGCCGCCGCCGGCACCGGTTCCGGCAAGGGCAAGGGCATTCCCGGCCAGTTCGTGTTCGCGCACTACTACGACAAGGCGTCCCCGGTGCTGGCCAAGGCCTGCGCCTCGGGCAAGCACTTCGACCAGGCCGTCCTGACCTGCCGCAAGGCCGGCGAAGGCCAGCAGGACTTCCTGAAGGTCACGCTGAAGCAGGTGCTGGTGACCAACGTCGCCCCGTCGGCCTCCGCCGGTGGCGAGATCAGCGAGAGCGTGGCCCTGTCGTACGCGGACATCGAGTTCGAGTACAAGGCCCAAGACGCCAAGGGCGGCCTGGGCGGCGCGGTCAAGTTCGGCTGGAACGTGGCCACGACCGAAACCCGTTGATCGGCGGGGCGCCGGTGCGAGCCGGCGCCTTCCGTTCGCGGATCCGCGGCGCGACGGCCCCTGGCCGGCCGCGCCGCGCTCGGACAACGCATGACGGTGCGCCGCCTGGCGCGCACGCCGTCATCCGTTGTCCATGCCGGAGCGAAAGATGAATCCGATGACCAGCGGCGGCGCGACCAGCGCCGACATGTACCTGGACCTGTCGCTCAAGCGGGCGGGCAAGGTCAAGGGCGAATCCACCTCGGCGGGCCACGCCGGCGACGTCGTCGTGCGCGGCTTCAGCTGGGGCGTGGGCGCCGCCGGCGATGCGGTGGCGGGCCAGCAGACCGGCCGCCGCAGCTATCGCCAGCTGACGATCACCAAGGACCTGGACAGCGCCAGCACCGCGCTGATGAGCGCGGTGGCGACCAACGACGAGGTCAAGTCCGCCAAGCTCTACCTGCGCAAGGCGGGCGGCGCGCAGGAGGACTACTTCTGCCTGACGCTGGAGAAGGCCCGCATCGCCTCCTACGACATCGACTGCGATGCCGACGGCGCGCCGGTCGAGCGCATCGCGATGAGCTTCCAGAAGGTCTCCATCGAGTACCGGACCCAGAACGCCAAGGGCGCGATGGGCGGCACCCACACCTTCGACGACGACCTGACCTGACCGGCCCGTTCCCGCGCGGCGGGCGAGGGCGGGTCTGCACCCCAACAACGACGAGATGTCACGGAGCATGCGATGAGCGCAGTGCAGGAACTGCTGGCGGCGGGCCGCCCGACCGAGGCGCTGGCCGCGGCGCAGGCGGAGGTCCGGCAGCGTCCGCAGGACGCCAGGCTGCGCACGATGCTGTTCCAGCTGCTGGCGGTGACCGGCCAGTGGGCGCGGGCGGCGGCGCAGTTGGAAGTCTGCGGCGAGCTGGACGCCGGCACGCTGGCGATGGTCAACACCTACCGCGAGGCGCTCAAGTGCGAGCTGGTGCGCGAGGCCGTCTTCGAGGGCCGCACCACGCCCATGGTGATGGGCGAACCCGCCGAGTGGGTCGCGAACCTGGTGCATGCGCTCAAGCTCGACCACGACGGCGACGCGGCCGGCGCGCGGCAGCTGCGCGCGCAGGCGCTGGAGGCCGCGCCGGCCACCGCCGGCACGATCGACGGCCAGGCATTCGAGTGGCTGTGCGACGGCGACTCGCGCCTGGGCCCGGTGCTGGAGGCCGTGATCAACGGCCGCTACTGCTGGGTGCCGTTCTCCGCGCTGAAGGAAATCCACATCGAGCCGCCGACCGACCTGCGCGACCTGGTCTGGGCCGCGGCGCACCTGGAGTTCCCCAACGGCGGCGCCTCGGTGGCGCTGATCCCGACGCGCTACCCGCGCAGCGTGGCCTTCGACGACGAACGCGTCTGGCTGTCGCGCCGCACCGAATGGCAGCCGCTGCCGGGATCGGAGGACGACCAGTACGCCGGCATCGGCCAGCGCGTGCTGATGAGCGACCAAGGCGAGGCAGGATTGCTGGATGTCCGTCTCATCGAATTGAGGAAGTGAATGCCCTGCCGTCCGTTCCTGTCCCGCGCCACCCGGGCGCCGTCCGTCCTGTCCGCTGGCGTGCCGGCCACGGTGTCGCCCGCGGCGTCCCCGCTCCGTTCGATCGCGATGAAGGCGGTCCTGGCCGTGGCCGGGACCATCGTCGCGTCGTCCGTCCACGCCGACGCGGGATCGATGCCGCCGGCGGCGAAGACCGCGGCGGCCAAGGCCGCGCCGTCCGCGAAGGCGGCCTGGCGCGCGCTGTCGCCCGAGGCCTGCACGCCGCTGGCTGACGCCGACCGGGCCAAGCTGCCCGTCAGCTGGGCCAAGTACCTCGACGCGGCGCGCCGCTGCGAGCTGGCGGCGCCGGGCGACACGCCGCGCGTGGCGCTGATCTCGGTCTTCGCCGAGACCTATTACGCCACCCGCGCCGCTGACGCGCCGTGGGAGGACTTCCCCAAACCGATGCTGGTCGACCGCGAGTTCCGCTGCGTCGGCGGGCTGCCCGAGCTGTTCCCCTTCGATCAACCGCGGACATTGACGCTGCGCCACGGCCTGTGGCGTGACGGCGTGCCGCAGGAAATCCGCGTCCAGGTCAGCAACCCGGCCGTCGGCGGCGATTACGCGCTGCCGGCGCTGCGTTGGGACGCGGCCGAACACCGTTACCGCGCAGCGGGCGCCAAGCCGTCCGCGGACTCCCCATGCCCGACATCCTGAATCCCTCCGCCACCGAACCCGTCACGGCCGCCCAGCTCAAGCAGGTCGCCGACGAGGCCTACGAGAAGTACCCCGGCTCCTGCAGCCACGCCGTGTGGCACGTCATCAAGCGCTACATCCCGGACCAGGAGTACCGCACCGCCAATTCGCTGGTCGCCTTCCTGAAGGCCGACAAGCGCTGGAAGGAGACGCCGGTGTCCGAGCTGGCCGAGCGCGCCAGTCGCGGCGAGCTGATCGTCGGCGGCCTGGTGACGCAGCCCAACGGCCACGTGATCGTCGTCTATCCCGGCGCGGCCAAGCCGGCCGGCGGGTATGCCTACACCTCGGGCGGCAAGTCCCAGACCATGCGCGCCCGCGGCATGTATCCGCTGGCGATGTCGACCTCGCTGGGCGGCTGGGCCGGCGCCAAGAGCAAGGGCGACAAGACGATCTGGGACCCCTGGGCCAACGACGGCAAGTTCGCCGAGGTCGTCTTCTGGCGCCTGGACACCGGCGCCGCGAAGTGAGCGGATCCGCGCCGCGCGAGCCATGACCCAGATCACCCGCGATCGCCTGCAGCCGGCCCTGCTGGACCGCCTCACCGACGACGATCCCTTCCACCGCGTCGAGGCGGAGGAGCGCCGCGTCATGACCAAGTCGCAGCTGCGCCAGGCGGTGCTGCGCGACCTGGGCTGGCTGTTCAACGCCATCCAGCCGCTGGGCAAGACCTGCGACCCGTATGCGCGCGTCGGCGACAGCGTGCTGAACTTCGGCCTGCCGGCGCTGTCGGGGCAACTGGCCTCGCGCATCGACGTGCATCTGCTGGAGAAGCAGATCCGCCAGGCCATCCTGCGTTTCGAGCCGCGCATCCTGCCCGACACGCTCGAGGTCCGCGCGATCGAGACGCAGAGCGTCATGGACACCCACAACGTGATCGAGTTCGACATCCGCGGCCACCTCTGGTCGCAGCCGGTGCCGCTGGAGATCCTGCTGCGCACGCAGATGGACCTCGAGGCGGGGCAGGTCGAGGTGCGCGAGGGCTGAGGACGCGCGATGGATCCCCGGCTGCTGCGCCTGTACAACGACGAGCTCGCCCACCTGCGCGAGGTCGGCGCCGAGTTCGCGCGCGACTTCCCCAAGATCGCCGCGCGCCTGGGCCTGGAGGATGCGGAGGTCGCCGACCCCTATGTCGAGCGGCTGCTGGAGGGTTTCGCCTTCCTGTCGGCGCGGGTGCAGCTCAAGCTCGATGCCGAGCATCCGCGCCTGATCGCCCACCTGCTGGAGTCGATCTACCCCAACTTCCTGGCGCCGGTGCCGTCGATGATGATCGCGCGCTTCGGCGTCGATCCCACCGACCCCAACCTCTCCAAGGGTCACCCGGTGCCGCGGGGCAGCGTGCTGCAGTCCGGCGTGCCGCGCGGCCAGGACACCCGCTGCGAGTTCCGCACCGCGCACGACGTGACGCTGTGGCCGCTGACGCTGGACGACGTCCAGTACTTCAGCCACGCGCCCGACCTGCCGATGTCGCGCCTGCCCGATGCCGCCGGCAGTCGCGGCGGGCTGCGGCTGCGGCTCAAGACCGGCGGCGGCATTCCGGTGCGCCAGCTGGGGCTGGACCGGCTCGCGCTCTACCTGAGCGCGCCCGACGAGGTCGCCTATCGCCTGCACGAGCTGGCGCTGGGCGCGCCACTGGGCAGCTTCGTCACCGGCGAGGGCATCGACGCTCCGGCGGTGCCGGCGCAGTGGCGGTCCGCGGCCAGCATCCGCCCGCTGGGCTTCGCGCCGGACGAGGCGCTGCTGCCGGAGACGCACCGCAACTTCTCCGGCTGCCGGCTGATGCAGGAGCTGGCCGCGATGCCGCGGCGCTTCCTGTTCCTGGAGATCGACCAGCTCGCCGAGCGCCTGGCGCGCGTGGAGGGCACGAGCTTCGAGATCGTGCTGTTCTTCAGCCGCGGCGACGGCGCGCTGGAGGCGATGGTCGACGTGGACAGCGTCTCGCTGCACTGCACGCCGGCGATCAACCTGTTCCCCAAGCGGCTGGACCGCATCCAGCTCGGCACCGGCAGCTGGGAATACCACGTCGTCCCGGACCGCACCCGGCCGATGGATTACGAGATCCACAGCCTGCAGTCGGTGACCGGCTACGGGGCCGGGGCGCTGGGCCAGCAGGGCTTCGAGCCGCTGTACGCGACCTACCACCAGGCGCCGCCCGATGCGCCCGGCTTCTACACGGTGCGGCGCGAGCCGCGCCTGCTGTCGACGCGCCAGAAGGAGCAGGGCCCGCGCACCGGCTACATCGGCGACGAGGTCTTCCTGTCGCTGGTCGACCCGCGCCACGCGCCTTATCGCGAGGACATCCGCCAGCTGTCGGTCTCGGCGCTGGTGACCAACCGCGACCTGCCGATGCTGCTGCCGCACAACGGCGCCGGCGCCTGGCGGCTGGACGCGGCGGGCCCGGTGCTCAAGGTCGAGGCGGTGCATGGCCCGACGCGGCCGGTCAACCGCCAGCCGGTGGGCGAGGCGGGCTGGAGCCTGGTCGGCCTGCTGACGCAGCAGCAACTGCCCTGGGCCGACGAGCCGCCCGCGCAGGCCGCGGCGACGCTGCGCCGCCTTCTGGCGCTGTACGGCCCGCCGAGCGATCCGGCCTGGCTGCGTCAGGTGGAGGGCGTCCGGGGCGTCGATGCCCAGCCGGTCGTGCGGCGACTGCCGTTCACCGGTCCGCTGAGCTTCGGCGCGGGCACCGAGATCACGCTGGAGCTCGACGAACTGGCCTTCCAGGGCCACAGCGCCTATCTGTTCGCGAGCGTGCTGGAGCGCTACTTCACCCGCCACGCGGCGATCAACAGCTTCACGCAGCTGAGCCTGCGCACGCCGCAGCGCGGCCAGGTCAAGCGCTGGGCGCCGCGCATCGGCGGCGATGCCGAGGGCCGCGCGCAGCGCACGGAACGCGACGGACGCGCCTCCCCGGGGAGCCGTCCATGAACGTGCGCGACGCCGGCGGGTCGGACGACGCCCAGGCGCCGTCCGCCGCGGGAGGCGCGGTGCCGGGCGCTGCGGCGGCCGCGAGCGCCGCGGTCAGCGACGCCGAGGACGCGGGCGCGGAGCCATCGCCCGCCGCGCTGCTGGCGCGTCGTCCCGCGCGGCGGGGCGAGCACGACGCGGCGCTGCGCGCGCTCTTCGAGAGCGTGGAGGCGACGCCCTGGGCCCATGACTTCTTCGCGCTGCTGCGCCGCATCGAGGGTCTGACGCCCGATGTGCCGCGGTTGGGGCGCGGCCTGCGGCCGTCGCAGGAGGCGATCCGGCTGGGGCAGGAGCCCGAGCTGGACTTCGCGCCGGCGGCGCTGGCCAGCCTGACCCGCGGGCAGAACCCCGCGCCGCGGCTGGGCGTGCGCTTCTTCGGGCTGCTCGGTCCGCAGGGGCCGATGCCGCTGCATCTGACCGAGTACACCCGCGAGCGGCTGCATCAGCGCGGCGACCCGACGCTGAGCCGCTTCCTCGACGTCTTCCATCACCGGCTGCTGCTGCACTTCTACCGCGCCTGGGCCCAGTCCCAGCCCGCGGTGCAGCACGACCGGCCGGCCACGGACCGTTATGCCGCCTGGCTGGGCGCCGCCACCGGACTGGACAGCGCGCAGCGGCCGGCGGACTCGCTGCCGCAGACCGCGCGCCTGTTCCAGGCCGGACTGCACGGCGGGCGGGCGCAGCATGCCGAGGGGCTGGCCAAGATCCTGTCGCTGCACTTCGGGGTGCCGGTGCGCATCGAGCAGCACGTGCCGCACTGGCTGCCCGTCGAGGATGGCGAGCGCACGCGGCTGGGCTTCGCGCGCCAGCGGCCGGAGCGCATCGGCCGCGAGCTGCCGCGGCTGGGCGTCGACACCGCCTGCGGCAACAAGGCCTGGGACCGGCAGTACCGTTTCCGCGTCGTGCTGGGCCCGCTGACGCTGCGCCAGTACGAGGGCTTCCTGCCCGACGGCGACGCGTGGCGACCGCTCAACGACTGGATCCGGCAGTACGTCGGCCACAACCTGCAATGGGAGCTGCAGCCGGTGCTGCGCCGCGACGAGGTGCCCGCCGCGGCGCTGAGCGGCCGCGCGCGCCTGGGCTTCACATCCTGGACGGGCCGCTCGGGCGGCCGTCCGCATCGTCACGACCGGGGCGACCTGCACCTGCATCCGCGACAGCGGGTGAAGGGGCGGGCCACGCCGCCGGCATCACAGGGAGCATCGTCATGACTGAAATCGCCCGCACCAGCCTCTTCGGCAAGCTCAATCCGCTGGCCTACAAGGCGATCGAAGGCGCCACCGTGTTCTGCAAGCTGCGCGGCAATCCGTACGTGGAGCTGCAGCACTGGCTGTACCAGATCCTCAACACGCCGGACTCGGACCTGCATCGCATCGTCAAGCATTACGGGCTGGACGCGGCGCAGCTGTCGGCCGACCTGATGGCCTCGCTGGACCGGCTGCCGCGCGGCGCCACGTCGGTCACCGACCTGTCGAGCTGGGTCGAGAACGCGGTCGAGCGCGGCTGGGTCTACGGCTCGCTGATGTTCGGCGACCAGCAGGTGCGCACCGGCCATCTGGTGCTGGGGCTGCTGAAGACGGCGTCGATGCGCAACGTGCTGCTGTCGGTGTCCAAGCAGTTCGAGAAGATCCCGGTCGACGACCTGAGCGAGCATTTCAACCAGATCCTGGAAGGCTCGCCCGAGCGCGCGATGCGCGCGGCCGAGCCAGGCGCGGCGCCCGGTGACGCGAGCGGCGCGATCGCGCCCGCGGCGATGGGCAAGCAGGAGGCGCTCAAGCGCTTCGCGGTGGACCTGACCGAGCGCGCGCGCAATGGCGAAATCGATCCGATCGCCGGCCGCGATGAGGAGATCCGCCAGATCGTCGACATCCTGATGCGCCGGCGCCAGAACAACCCGATCCTGACGGGCGAGGCGGGCGTGGGCAAGACGGCGGTGGTGGAGGGCTTCGCGCTGCGCCTGGCGCAGGGCGACGTGCCGCCGCAGTTGAAGGATGTGTCGCTGTACATGCTGGACATCGGCCTGCTGCAGGCGGGCGCCAGCATGAAGGGCGAATTCGAGAACCGGCTGCGCCAGGTCATCGACGAGGTGCAGGCCTCGCCCAAGCCGATCATCCTGTTCATCGACGAGGCGCACACGCTGATCGGCGCGGGCGGCGCGGCGGGCACGGGCGACGCGGCCAACCTGCTCAAGCCGGCGCTGGCGCGCGGCAAGCTGCGCACGATCGCGGCGACGACCTGGGCCGAGTACAAGAAGCACATCGAGAAGGATCCGGCGCTGACGCGGCGTTTCCAGGTCGTGCAGGTGCCCGAGCCCGATGAGCACAAGGCGGTGCTGATGCTGCGCGGCGTGGCCTCCATCCTGGAGAAGCATCACCGCGTGGCGCTGCTGGACGAGGGCATCGAGGCCGCGGTGCGTCTGAGCCACCGCTACATCCCGGCACGGCAACTGCCGGACAAGGCGGTGAGCCTGCTGGACACCGCCTGCGCGCGCGTGGCGGTGAGCCAGCACGCGACGCCGGCGGAGCTGGAGGATTGCCAGCGCCGCATCCAGGCGCTGGAGATCGAGCGCGAGATCATCGCGCGCGAGGGCGCCATCGGGATGGACGTCGCGGAGCGCCAGCAGCGCGTGGCGGCGGCGCTGGACGAATCGCAGACGCGCAAGGCGGAGCTCGAGGCGCGCCACCTGAAAGAGAAGGGCATGGTCGACCGCGTGCTGGAGCTGCACGCGCTGCTGCGCAAGGACGGCGAGGGCGCGCCTTCGGAAGAGGAGCGCGGTCCGCTGCTGAGCGAGCTGCACGGCCTGCGCGCCGAACTGGCGACGCTGCAGGGCGATGCGCCGCTGATCCTGCCGCAGGTGGACGAGCAGGCGGTGGCCGCGGTGGTGCAGGACTGGACCGGCATCCCGGTCGGCCGCATGGTGCGCAACGAGCTGCAGGCGGTGCTGCAGCTGGCCGACACGCTGAACCAGCGCGTGGTGGGCCAGCGGCATGCGCTGGAGATGATCGCCAAGCGGATCGAGGTGTCGCGCGCCGGGCTGGACAACCCGAGCAAGCCGATCGGCGTGTTCCTGCTGGCGGGCACCTCGGGCGTGGGCAAGACCGAGACGGCGCTGGCGCTGGCCGAGGCGCTCTACGGTGGCGAGCAGAACGTCATCACCATCAACATGAGCGAGTTCCAGGAGGCGCACACGGTGTCGACGCTCAAGGGCTCGCCGCCGGGGTATGTCGGCTACGGCGAAGGCGGCGTGCTGACCGAGGCGGTGCGCCGCCGGCCGTACAGCGTGGTGCTGCTGGATGAAGTCGAGAAGGCCCACCCGGACGTGCACGAGCTGTTCTTCCAGGTCTTCGACAAGGGCTGGATGGAGGATGGCGAGGGCCGCTACATCGACTTCAAGAACACGATCATCCTGCTGACGAGCAACGCGGGCAGCGACCTGATCATGAAGCTGTGCGCGGATCCGGAGCTGATGCCGGAGCCGGAGGGCATCGCCAAGGCGCTGCGGGAGCCGCTGCTGAAGGTGTTCCCGGCGGCGCTGCTGGGCCGGCTCGTGACGATCCCGTACTACCCGCTGAGCGAGGAGATGCTGGGCCAGATCGTGCGTCTGCAACTGGGCCGCATCCAGAAGCGCGTGGGCGAGAACCTGGGCGTGCCGCTGAGCTTCGGCGACGACGTGGTGAAGCTGATCATCAGCCGCTGCAACGAGGTCGAGAGCGGCGGCCGGGTGGTGGACGCGATCCTGACGAACACGGTGCTGCCGCGCATCAGCCGGGAATACCTGACGCGCCTGACCAACGGGCAGACGATCACCAAGGTCGCGCTGAACGTGAAGGATGGGGATTTCGAGTACGGGTTCGATTGAAGCCGGAAACTTGCTCGCGTGAGCACCGGCGGTATCGAGCTCGTATGAAGACATCTTCGAAACTTTCGGCAGCGACCGCGAGGCGAGTACCCGAAGTCGCTGCGGCGCAAGCTCGAAGCGGCTCGTCATCCACTTCCACGAAGTGATCGGCGAGCGCTGAGCCATGGAACTGGCCAAGACCTTCCTGCTGTTCGTCGTCACCGCCGTCGCCGAGATCGTCGGGTGCTATCTGCCGTATCTCTGGCTCAAGCAGGACAAGTCCGCGTGGCTGCTCGTGCCCGCGGCCGGCAGCTTGGCGCTCTTCGCCTGGTTGCTGACCTTGCATCCGACCGCCGCGGGCCGCGTCTACGCGGCCTATGGCGGTGTGTACATCGGCGTGGCGATGGTCTGGCTGATGCTCGTCGACAAGGTCAAGCCCACGCCCACCGACTGGATTGGCGTGGCCGTCAGCCTGGTGGGAATGGCGATCATCATCCTGGGGCGCCGGCCGGCGGCCTGATCCGCGCCGTGACGCTCAGGGCTGGCCGATCGTCAAGGTCCCATCCTGGGCGTTGCCCGGCTCCCCGCTGACCGTGCGGCGATCGACCTGGCCCTCGCAGCCGCGCGCGCTGCATTGGTAGGCGACCAGCCGCAGCGGCTTGCCGGCCTTCGGCTCCGAGCGCTCGACCACCCGCAGCGTGAGCGCGCCCGCGGTGGCGCCCGACACCAGCGAGTCGCAGCCCGTCCAGTACCCGACGAAGCGATGCGCCGTCGCGCCCGGCGCCGTGCCGTTGAAGGGCACCAGCACCACGCTGGTCCAGCGCTGGAAGGTGCCGCTCTTGCCCACGCCCGCGTGCGAGAACTCCAGGCAACTGCCCCAGCGCTGACCGCCCGCCATCACGCGGTACGCGTCGGTCGGCGTCCAGTCCAGATCGGGCAGGGCGTCGCCGCCCGGCGCCTTGTGCTCGACGACCTGCAGCCGCTGGCCGCCCTCGGCGCGGGCGAACCCGCCCTTGTCGCGGTCGATGCGCAACTCGCCGGCATCGATAAAGCAGCCCTGGGGGCCGCACCAGCCTTCGGTCTTGATCGGGGTCAGCGTCGCCGCCGTGGCTGGACCGCGGAGCAGGTCGCGCAGCTCGGTGGCGTTCTTCGCCAGGGCGTCGGCCTGGGCGGCGCAGGCGGCGAAGGCCGAGCAGGCGAGGGCGATCGCGGCGAGGGCAACGGGACGCTGGGGGCGCATCAGTCGTATTCCTTGTTGTTGGTGGCCTTCACGAAGTCCGCGTTGTACTTCCAGAAGATCGTGCCGCCATACGCGGCGGTGGACTCGTACTTGTAATCCCATTTGCCGCGCAGCTTCGTCTTCTGCCCCTGCGCGTTGCGCCACCACTCCTCGCCGGGGACGTCCTTGTCCTTGATGTCGTAGATGTTGTGCTTCGGGTCGGTGATGTGGATGCCGGCCTTGACCTTGGGATGCTTGTCGTAGTTGGACTTGATGTCGGCGCCGTCCCAGAAGTAGGCGCCGTTCGAGTAGTCCGTGCCACTGGGATCGAGCGCATTGCGCGCGCCACGCACGGCGTCGTTCATGCCGGCGTCCTTGGCGATCTCCTCGGCGCTGGCCTTGATCAGCTTGCCGTGGCGCTGGTTGCCGTCATGCGCGGCGAAGGCGAAGGTCTTGTCGGCCTTGATGAAGGCGCTGATCGTCTTGTAGCCGCGGGCCTTCTGCTGGCGCACCAGCACGTTGGCGATGGCGGCCATCTCCTCGTAGACGTTGCCGGTCGAGCCCTCGCCATAAGCGACGGCGGCCAGTGCGCGGGTGTCGTCATCGATGGCCGGCGGCTTGTCTCGCGGCGCGGTGCCGACCGGGGCCGGCAGCGGCGACGCGGCGCGCACCAGGGTGCCGTCGTCGATGTCGAAGCAATTGGCGCCGGCGCCAAGCGGCCCGGGAATGCGGCAGGCAGGCATGGAAATCTCCTGGATACGACCCCGGAGGCCGCGGGCAGCGCAAGTCCTGCCCCTGATGCGGATGGGGAGGATGGACGGTAACGGGCGCAGGGCGGCGGCCAAAGTGACTTTCGCCTCTTTTGCGCGCGATAGGCGCCCCCTACCGTGTCGGCCAGGGAGATCCTGGAAGACCTATGGCCTCACCGTTCCGCCTCAAAACCGCCTTGCCCGACGACGTCCTGCGCGTGCATTCCTGCACTTCGCGCGAGGGCCTGAGCGAGGCAGGAGACACCACGCTGACGCTGCTGAGCGAGCGCAAGGACATCCTGGCCTCCGAGCTGCTGGGCAAGCTGGCGACCTTGACGATCGCGCTGCGCGAGGACGCGCCGCGCCACCTCAGCGGCTATGTGACGCGCTTCGCGCAGCGGGGCTTCGAGGGCAAGCACTGCGTCTACGAGATGCAGCTCAAGCCGTGGCTGTGGCTGCTGTCGCGCACCGCGGACTGCCGCATCTTCCAGGAGATGTCGGTGCCGGACATCGTCAAGCAGGTGTTCGAGGACCATCCGGTGGCGCGGTACGAGTTCAAGCTGCTGCGCCCGTACCGGACCTGGAACTACTGCGTGCAGTACCGCGAGACCGACTTCAACTTCGTGGCGCGGCTGCTGGAGCATGAAGGCATCTACTGGTACGTGGAGCACGACGAGAGCGGCCACAAAGTGGTGCTGTGCGACTCGGCCAGCGGGCATGACGCGAAGCCGGGGTGTGAGTCGCTGCCGTTTTATGGCTCGGAATCGCAGGGCGCGCCGCAGCTGGAGTACGTGCAGGGCTGGAGCGGCGCGCAGTGCGTGCGGCCCGGCAAGGTGGTCATCACCGACTACGACTTCCAGAAGCCGTCCAGCGCGCTGGAGACCAGCCAGATGGTCAAGCGCGACTACGACCTGTCGGACGGCGAGATCTTCGATTACCCGGGCGGCTACATCCAGACCGGGGACGGCTCGCAGTACGTGGAGGACCGGCTCGACGAGCTGCAGAGCAGCCATGAGACCTATGAGGGCACGACCAATGCGCAGGGCGTGCAGACGGGCCACCTGCTGGCGCTGACGCGGCATCCGCGCGACAGCGAGAACGCGCAGTACCTGGTGACCGGCACGCAGCTGGCGCTGCACCAGGCGGCCAATGAATCGGGCTCGGGCGAGACCTCGCTGCGCTGCAGCTTCAGCTGCATCCCGGCGCAGCAGCAGTTCCGGCCGGGGCGTCGCACGCCCAAGCCGCTGGTGTCGGGGCCGCAGACGGCCATCGTGACGGGGCCGGCGGGCGAGGAGATCCACACCGACAAGTTCGGGCGGGTGAAGGTGCAGTTCCACTGGGACCGGCGGGGCAAGCGCGACGAGCGCAGCTCGTGCTGGGTGAGCGTGGCGCATCCGTGGGCGGGGTCCAACTTCGGCGGCATCCACATCCCGCGCATCGGGCAGGAGGTGATCGTCGGCTTCATCGAGGGCGATCCGGACGCGCCGATCATCATCGGCCGCACCTACAACGGCGAGAACCTGCCGCCGTGGGACCTGCCGGCCAATGCGACGCAGAGCGGCTTCCTGACGCGTTCGACCAAGGGCGGCAGCTACGGCAATGCCAACGCGATCCGCTTCGAGGACAAGCAGGGCGCCGAGCAGCTGTGGATCCACGCGGAGAAGAACCAGGACATCGAGGTCGAGAACGACGAGACGCATTGGGTCGGCCGGGATCGGACCAAGACGATCGACCGGCATGAGACGGTGTTCGTGAAGGGGAACCGGACGGAGACGGTCGACCTGGACGAGACGATCACGGTGCATCAGAACCGGACGGAGCGGGTGGATCTCAACGAGACGATCTCGATCGGGGACAACCGGTCGGTGACGATCGGGGGAATGAAGACGGAGACGGTTGCGCTGGCCAAGGCGGAGACGATCGGGCTGGGCAAGGCGCTCACGATCGGGCTGGGCTATCAGACGACGGTCGGCGCCATGATGAACACGACCGTCGCATTGAGTCAGACCGCGCAGATCGGACAAAACAAGAGCACCAACGTTGGCAAGAGCTACGCCATCACCGCCGGCGACGAGCTGTCCATCAATGTTGGCAAGGCGAGCCTCACGATGAAGAAGGACGGCACGATCATCATCAATGGCCACAGCTTCAGCCTGGGTACCACCGCCGAACAGACGTTCAACGCTGACGGCGAGGTGACCGTGAAGGGCAAGAAGATCCTGGAGAACTGACGTGGAGCGAGTCGACTTTCCGGCGCATGGCGCCGAGGAGGCCTCACAGGAGGCATCCCCGTTCCATGCGCTGCTGAGCCAAGGGGCGCAGGTGGCGGCGTTGCCGGCGCCGGGCCAGGTAGTCATCGGCACGCTGCAGACGACACCCGTGATGGGTTCGGCGGGCGCGGCGCTGGTGCCGGGGTTGGGCGTGGTGGGCGTCGCTCACAGCCTCGTGCCGCTGACACCGGCGCAGGAGGGGCGAGGTGTGGCGCTGAGCGTCCTTGCGGACGGCTCGGCCATCGTGCTGGGGCTGCTCTGGAATGGCGCCGGGTCGGAGCATTCCCTGGAACTGCCGGATCGGCAGCCAGAGGCCCGGCCGGAAGGGATCGAAATCACGGTCGACGGCCATCGCGAGGTGATCGAGGCCGCTGAAGAGCTTGAGTTGCGCTGTGGTGAGGCGTGCATCGTGCTGACGGCCGATGGCCGCATCCAGCTCCGCGGGACCTACATCACGAGTCATGCGAGCGCGACGCAGCGCATCGTCGGCGGGTCGGTGCACGTGAACTGAGGGTGGCGCAGAGATGCAGGTACACGTAGGGTCGAAGCATCTGGCCACCGATGTCTCGGTGGCGCTGGATGCGAGCGGCAGGGAGCATCTCGTGGTCATCGCGAAGGCGACGTGGAGCATCCCCGAATGGGGACAGCGGCCGCGGCCGCTGGCGCCTCGTCCCATCGTCTCAACAGACGACTACTTTGGGGATCCCGGCGAGAGCGCAATGAGGTACGGCGCCGATGCGGCCCGCTACAAGCCGCAGTGCGACGTGATCTTCGACGCCACTGCGTATAGCGCCGCCGGCGCGCCGGTCACCACGCTGCTCGCAGGCTGGCAGGTAGGCGCGCTTGCCAAGCAGGTGCGGGTGATCGGCCCGCGCGTTTGGTCTGCTTCCCTGGAGCCTGGGGCGCCGGCGCCTTTCGATCGCATGCCCATCCGCTACAGCCTGGCCTTCGGAGGAACGCGCTGGTCCGACGACGGCGGGCGGCATGCCGAGTCGTTGCTGTCCAATCCCGTGGGACTGGGCTTCGCAGGACCGGATACGCTGCGGCAGATGGTTGGACAACCATTGCCGACGCTGGAGGCCGTCGATGATCCGGTGCGCCGGCCCGATGGCTCCCATCGAAGTCAGTCCTTCGGGCCCATTGGTCGGCATTGGATGCCGCGCAAGACTTTCTCCGGCACCTATGACGAGCATTGGCGCCGTGAGGTTTTCCCCTTCCTGCCCGACGACTTCGACGAAGCATTCAACCAGGTGGCGCCGCCCGACCAGCAGATGCCATATCCGGTCGGTGGCGAGGAGGTCGTCCTCACGCGCTTGATGCCACATGTCGCCGGCGAAACCGAGCGGCGCTTCTTTCTTCCGAAGCTCGACCAACCTGCAGTCCGCATCCTGCGCACGGACTATTCGCAGGAGCGTTTGAAACCGGTGGTCGACACCCTGTTCTTCGAGACAGACGCGGTGATTGATGAAGAGACCGGACGACGAGGACGTTTCACCGCGGTCTGGCGCGTCGCTACTCCCATCCGGCGCCGCATTCAGGAGTTCAGCGCGGTCACCGTTGGACCGGTTGATGAAGCCTGGTGGGCGGCGAAGGCGTCGGGTCAGGCGGATGGCGCCTGCGTGGGATGTGGCGAGGCGAAAGCGCCGGCTTTGGCAGGCGACCTCGAGGAGGTCGACTGATGGATCGAGCGCGTTCTGAACTGCGCGTGGTCTCGGCGGGCGTCTGTTGCGCCCTGGGCCACGAACTTGCCGCCGCGGGGCCGGCTATTGCCGCCAATCTCGATGCGTTCGGTACAGCCGGTTTTCTTACCGATACGGGAGTGCCCATCCCTGTCGCTGCGTTGCCCTCGGGGCGGGTGTGGGGTGTGTCGAGATTGGCACATTGGGCCGCTTGGGCCGTCCGGGACTGCCTTGTGAACGCATATCCCGGCCTTACGCAGGAGGGCCTGATTGGTATCGCCAGATCCTGCGCACTGCTGCTGCTTACGCCGACCGCGGAGGCGCTGGAGGATCGCGACATCACCGTCGACGGCCTACCCGAAGCGGTGGCCAATCTTTTGGGCTTGCAGTTCTCCAATGCCACGCGCGTGCTGCCGTTTGGCGAAGCGGGCCTGAGCAGGGCCTTGGACCAAGCCGCGGCGCTACTGGAGCACGCACCAGAAGGACGTGTGCTGCTGGTGTCGGCGGACAGCCTCCTGGATGTGCAGTTGATAGAGCGGATGGTCGAGGAAGAACGTCTGCGGGTACCGGGCTCGGATCGCGATGGCTTCACGCCGGGCGAGGCCGCTGCGGCGGTGTTGTTGGAAAACCCATTGCGCCCCGGGCCTGCCGGGATCGTCGGCCAGGCCGATTTCCGATTGCTTGGCTGGGGGGGCGCGGAAGAAGCGGCCCGGTGGAACAACGGGCTTCCCAATCGGTCGCAGGGGCTGACAAGGGCTGTCCGTGCCGCCTTGGGAGCCGCGCATGTGACGATGGCCGATGTCGACTACCGTCTCTCGGACCAAAACGGTGAGACGTTCCTGGTGCGCGACGCCGCAAATGCGATGACGCGTCTGATGGCGGATGTCGATCCTGATCGGTCGCCTGTGCTGATTACGCTGGCCGACAAAATTGGTGATGTGGGAGTCAGTGTCGGCGTGGTCGGAATTGCCTTGCTCCATTACCTTTCCAATCGGCCGGCGTTCTGTCCCGGACAGCTTGGTCTCATTCATCTCGCGCAGGACGATGGTCTGCGCTGCGCAATCGTCGTCGGCACCCTGCCGATGGCGGCTTGAAGGAAGCAAATGGACACGCGTGTCTTTGCAAACGGCTCGGAGGTCTGCTCCAAGGCTGCGGACGGAACGTCCCAGGTCGCCGTCGACCCGTGCTGGAGCCCACCGGCGCCGAGCGCCGGTCCAGTCGTGATCGTCTATGCCAATACGGCCTTCTCCAACCAGTTGCAGAAGGGCAGCAGTACGGTTTTCATCTGCGGCACGCCGCTCGCCTTGCGCGACAAGTCCTTCCTGGCAAACAGCACTGGCAACGAGCCGGCGACGCAGCAGTTCGCCAAAGGCGTGTCGAGCGGCGTCATCAAAGGCAAGGCGTACTTCGTGGACTGGTCGCCGGACGTGAAAGTCGAGGGACTCAACGTGTGCCGGCATTTTGACCCGATGACTCACAACCACGGCTGACGACGGAGCGACCGGGAATGAGCGCCAACACGCCCACCACGTATTACAAGGATTCGTCCGCCGTCGCGGCCGCGTGCAAGAAGGACTTCGAGAAGATCGAAAAGGCCTGTGCGAAGGATGACGACACGAAGCCAAAGTCGCGGCCCACATTCAAGAAGCTGCTGGGATCGAAGTACAAGAATCACAGCGGAACGCTGAGCAAGGGAGGGACCGACAACAAGTCCTGGATGGCGGATCACTGCGATTTCCTGTGGATTCCGCCGGGGCCGAATTCGCATGATGAGTTTTTGAAGAAGCTGGACAGCTTGAAGGACGACTTGGCCGAGGTTGTCGACACGAAGCTAGCATCCGCGATGGACGCGGCGAAGGAGAAGCTCAAACAGGAAGCGATCGACATGGCCAAGAAGAAGGCCGGTCAATCTGCGGCGCGAGCAGGGACGAGGTGGTTTGTTGGCGCGAGCGGTGCCGCCGTAGGCGGTGTCGGAGGACTCGTGACCGAGGGAATTGCGACAGTCTGGAATCTTTGGGATATGGCGAGCACAGGCTGGGATGTCGCAAAGACCGGCTACAACGCCTATCAAGAACTCGGTGCCTTGGATGACATGGTGAAGGAGTTCAAGAGCGTTGGTAACGAACTGGAACGACTGGGCCAGCAGGCAAAGGCTGATCCGCAACGCGCGATCGCGGACTTCATGGCCGGCGCGGCGAAGCTCAATCCCTGCATGCGAGCCAGACGCTGCTCCCTGGTTCCTAAAGGGAAGGCTAACAACCTGTCGGGCGACGGCTGCTGCCCAGGCCAAACCGGACATCACCTCATACCAGACGCGGCCGTCAAAGATGCCGGGTGCCCGGGTTATGACTACGAAGCCGCTCCAACAGTCTGTGCGGAGGGGACCGGCAACAGCCATGGTGGGTCGCACCAGAGGCTCCACGATGTGCTGGATCGTCGAATGCGCGAACACAAGGAACGGCGCGGAACGAATCAGATCTCATACGCCGATTACCGGACACAGGCGATGATGGCGTTCTACGAGACATTTCCGGAGTCCGGTTGCAGCCGCAAATGCTTGCAAGCCCAACTCGACGCGCATTACAAGTGCTCCGGTAAGTCTCTCTCGGCCGCGTCCGGCAAGGGCGGCGGAGCGACAGGCGGAAATACTGGCAGCCGTTAAGGAGAGTGTGTTGCTGCGAATTGAGGACTACAAGGCGTACTTCGAAGGGTTCGGCATCCGGGATGCAGTGCTACGGGACCGCAACATTCTGGTGTTCATTGCACTGCAGGATTGGGATGACGCCAAGCCAAGGCCTTTCGAGGAAGAACTGAAAACACGCTACATCTGCTATTTCCGCGACGAGGATCGATGGGGGGCAGATCATCTGGAGGGTTTTGCGGGATTGATGGCCGGGGCTTCGCTCAAGCCCTTATTCCAGAACGTCTGTGTGGATCGCTCCGGACAGGTATACGTCAAGGGTAGCGGCGCGTCCGAAACCGAGAGGAAGATCCCGGGTGGCATGGGACAAGGCCCCAAGCGTGGGAGCGTTCGCAATATCAAGCAATTGAACGGCTGGCTGTTTGGCTGCGGAAGCCCGCGTAGCCTGTTCAAGCGTACTGGCCGCGAGCACTGGGAGGAGGTCGGCCCTCTGCCGCCAGAAGGCCGCGGCGAAACCGGCTTCCAGGATTTCGACGGTTTCTCTGAATCCGATATCTACGCGGCGGGTGGCAAAGGCGACGTCTGGCGCTATGACGGGACTGCATGGCACAAGATCGCCTTCCCATCCAACATGTGGATCGAATCGGTTTGCTGTGGCGAAGACGGGTATGTCTACATCGGCGCGCAGTCGGGTACGGTCTATCGCGGTCGCGGTGATCAGTGGATGATGATTCATCAAGGCGATCTGAGCTTGCCGTTCCGCGACATGGTCTGGTTCAAGGACCGCGTCTACGCGACGAACGACTACGGCCTCTGGGAGATACACGAAGGCCGGCTGCAGCCCAGCCAGGCCCCCATTGAGATCACCAACTGCGCGGGCAATCTTTCCGTCGCTGACGGAGTGATGCTGATGGCGGGCGCTTACGGCGCTGCGCTGCATGATGGTCAGTCGTGGTCACGCCTTTTCAGCATCGCCGAGCTGGCTCGCCAGGCCCAGGGCGGATGAGCACAGTGCTGCGTCTGGAGGAGCGGCCGCCGATCATCGCGGTGGTGGTGCGGCGTCACGTTGAGGACGCGGCGTTCTACTGGTCGCAACTCGATGGATCGATCGATTCGCCGCAGCTTGGCGCCGAACGGGCTTCGCAGTTCGCTGCCTTGCTCACCGCCCATCTCGAGGGCGTGCGAGCTGGGAAAGAAGCGGCAGCGGCGATGGCGCTGCAAGCGCTTGAGCGGTGGCGCAAGCCTGGAGAGGCTTTCGTCGCCTGCGTCGCGGCGCTGTCGCTGGAGGGGGAGGGACGCATCGCCGCGATCGAGGCAGTTCTTCGACAGGTCAGGCTCCGGCCGGATCTTCTGGTGCGCGGGGCCGTATCGGCGCTCGCCTGGGCATCACCAGCGGCGACCCGCCGATGGCTGGCCACAGTCACCGGCCTCTCCGACCCCGTAGACCTTGTCATCGCGTTGCGAGGCAGTGTCTTGATGCGAGGCACCGTCGCCGACCTTGAAGCCTTCGTTGTCCATGCTTCTCCTCACGTGCGTGCTGCCGCCTGTCGGTGTGCAGACGCCGCGATGATCCCGGCACTCCAACGCCTTTGCGCTGACGAAGCGCTCGCCGTGCGCGCGGAGAGTTGCATCGCGCTTGCCCGGCTTCTGGACGCCGAGGCGGACGAACACCGAATGGCTGCCGCATCGCGCCTCTGGCAATGCGTGGCCGAGCAGGTGGCCTATCGCGAGCGCGCCAGTGGATGGGATCTCGTTCAAGCCGATCGCCGATTGAATCGATGGGTCCGCCATCTGGCGCAGTTGGCGCCCATTGGGCATCCGGGAATGCGTGAGCTGGTGCAGCGTCTTCCCCCCCGGGTGGGACTGACAGCGATGCTTCACCATGGCGACATCGCGCTGCTCGATCTTGTTGTGCATCGCATGGCGGACGACGAACAGGCGCGCTGGGCTGGATGGGTCTGGCACTGTCTCACCGGCGTTGACCTGTTGGCTGAGGGACTGGCGCTCGACGAGCCGCCTTTGGACCTCGATGCACGTATGACGCCGGGACGCAGAGATGCGGACCTTGGGCTGGTGCTGCCGGATCGTGATCGGGTGGCAGCGCATCCGATGAACAGACTGCGGCTTGGTGATGGCAGACGAGCACTGCTGGGCCGCCCGGCGGGGGAACACGAACTCAAGCAGATCGTTGACCCCAAAGCCGACTTGCCGCAGGGGCTGCGATTTGTTGCGGCGAATGCCCTGAATCGAATCCAGTCCGAGGCGGAGTTGAACATCCGAGCGCGACCCGACGTGCAGCGGTCGACGCTTCAATCCCTGGGAATCTCCTGAGCATGCCTGCGTTTGATCCTTGGAACGATGCCGAGCTACTCGGCCGACACCTCGCACGGGAGGATGCTGAACTGCTCGTGGTGATCGGTGCGGAGGGCTGGTGTGAAAAATGCAAGCGCCTCCGCCCGGCGTTCGAGACGCTTTGTCAGGCGGGCATGCCGTCGCAAGTGGCGTGGATGTGGCTTGATCTGGAGGACCATCAAGAGTTCCTTGGGGAATTCATTCCGCCGGATCTGCCCCTGTTGCTGCGCTGGCGCAAAGGACTCTGTGTCCAGGCGGCCGTGGTTGAAGACATTGCACTCGATGCGGCGCCGAACGAACGCGTCAAGCTGCGACCGATGCACATCGAAGGCGCCGGGGTGAGCGATCCGAACCAGGGTGAAGTGGTGGAGCTGCCCGCACTCTGGGGGGAGTTCGTCGCGGAGACCTGGGCCGAGGGCTCGCCGAGTCGCTGATCTTGGCGCCGATCGTCTTGGCTTCGCCTGCGCGGCGCGGATTCCAGGTTCGGATTCAACGAAGGCACTCCACATGAGCTGGAAGCTGGCGTTCCCCTTCGCGCATGATTACCCCGTCATCACTCGTGCGGACATCCTCGCTTTCGAGGGACGCAATCAGCTGAAGCTGCCCGCCGACTATGCGGCGTATCTGCTGGCGCACCGAGGCTCTTCGCCGATGTTCCAGAACGAGGACGGACGATTCCGGGCTGTCGAGTTCGATGTGGGTTGGGAAGGGAAGCCAGCCAAGAGCTACGGAGATCGGTGCGATCTGGAGAGCACCTTCAGCATCTTCGCAGGCAAGGACATTGAATCGCCGTACAAGGGCGGATGCGACCTGGACGACAACATCGTCTGGAACAAGCATCTCCATCCGCCGGGCCTGCTACCGATCGGCATGGACGCCGGCAATTCGCTGTTCTTGTTGGGCGTTGAGGGGGAGTTGGCGGGGCAGGTCTTCTTCCTCTCGACCTTCCACATCCCGTGTCCCATGTCTTACGACCACATCGGTTTCATCGCCGATTCCTTCACCGCCTTCCTTGCGGCCGCGCGGCCGATGCAACGTGACAACTGACCTCACCCTGGACCTCTGGGCCGTGCTCTCGCTCCTGGTGGGGCAGGCGCCCCTCGATGCGCCGAAGCTGGCCTCCACGCTGCACTCCCCGGTGGTTCAACGCGACATTCACAACGCCTGGACCGATGGCTTCTTTGGCGGGCCGGTGACGCTCGCAGACGGCGTGCGGATCGAGGAAGCCTTTCTGCGCGTGAGCCGGCGCGATCCGTCAAACGCCTGGGGTCTCGTGCTGAAGATCGATGGCTCCTGCGTGCCGCGCGCGGAGGTGCTTCGTCGCCATGAGGGGCTCGCGATCACCGGCCATCCCCGCGGTGCCTCCCTGAACGAAGAAACCCACTGGTCCCGCCCCACGCCCTGGGGCAAGCTGGGCTTCGGCTTCGCCGAGCGCCGCGAGGACTGCCTGAGTTCCATCCTCATCGCCGGACCCGCCTGGTGAGCGCCGCGACGCGTTATCGTTCGCCTCCATGACCGACACCCACGCCACCGCCCCCCTGTCGCTCCCCGAGCTCCCCCGCCTGCTCGGCCTCACCGAGGTCGACGCGCCGCTGATCGCCGCGATCCTCGCGCACACCACGCCCGCCGGCGCACCAGCGCCGACCGAGCTCTCACAGAAGCGCAAGAAGGAGATCCGCGCCGGCTTCGTCCTGCTCAAGGAACTCGGCGTCGTGATGTCCTTCACCCCGCGTGAAACCCACGCCGTGGACTTCGGCGAGCCGCTGGGGCCTGGCACCCACGTGCTCAGCGCGCTCTTCTACTACCCCGAGGGCAGCGAGGAAGTCGAGCCCTATGCCGGCGACGCGCCGTTCGCATCGACACCGGTCGAGACGCGCGACCAGGCGCTCGCCGCCTACGGCACGCCGTCCGATGGCGAAGAGGAGGAGGGCATCGTCGAGTGGGAGCAGTGGCAGCTCGAGGATCGCGAGCTGACCGCCGACTACGCCGACGACGGCGCCGTGCTGACCCTCACCGTCGCGTTGCCGCTGTCGCTCTGACCCGCCGCGCGCGCCGCCCGGACTCGCCGCCGGAACGCGCCGCTGTGGCGAAGATGACAACGTAGTCATACGGCGTTACCCATTCTCACCAGCCCTTGCGGGCGAGGCTTCGACACTGCCGGCGTTCCCTGTCCCTCAACTTCATGGGCCAACGTCATGCATCCAGTTCCTCGTCGCTTCGTTCAGCGTGCCAGCCTCGTGGCGATGGCCTTCGGGGCCGTCGCGCCCGCCTATGCGGCCCTGAGCCTGAACGTGGCCCAGGACGTCTGGTCGGGCGGCTTCTGCTCGCGGGCGACCGTCCGCAATCCCGGCGCCACCCCCAGCGGCGCCTGGACGCTGCGCTTCGAGCTGCCCAGCGGCCAGATGAACGGCTCCTGGAACGGCACCTTCAAGCTCGAGTCGGGCGCGACCTTCGCCGTCACCGGCACCAGCTGGAACTCGCCGGTCGCGCCGGGCCAGAGCTTCGAGGTCGGCTTCTGCGGCACCGGCACCGCGCCGAATAGCGCCTCCTTCCGCATCTCGGAGGCCGGTGCGCCGGCACCGGCTCCCGCTCCGGCACCAGCGCCCGCTCCGGCTCCCGCTCCGGCTCCCGCTCCGGCTCCGGCTCCGGCACCGGCACCGGCACCGGCACCGGCACCGGCACCGGCACCAGCGCCAGCGCCAGCGCCAGCGCCAGCGCCCTCCAGCGACCTCTCCGTCCCCTCGACGGGCCAGTTCAAGCTGCCGTTCAGCGTCGCGACCGATGGCCGCATCCTCGACAGCCAGGGCGTCGCGGTGTCGATCCGCGGTGTCAACTGGTTTGGTTTCGAGACGCCGGACCTCGTCGCCCACGGCCTGTGGCAGCGCAACTACAAGGACATGATCGGCCAGATGAAGGACCTGGGCTTCAACGCGGTCCGGCTGCCGTTCTGCCCGGCGACGCTGCGCTCCACCGGTCGCCCCAGCGGCGCGCTGAACACCAGCGTCAACCCCGACCTGGCCAACAAGACGCCGCTGCAGGTGCTGGACCGCATCGTCGCGGAGTTCGCGACGCGCGGCTTCTATGTCCTGCTCGACCATCACCGGCCCGACTGCAACGCGATCTCCACGACGCCGCAGATTCCCGGCTACACGCTGGACCAGTGGGTCGCCGACCTGCAGTTCGTCGCCGATCGTTACCGCAACGTGCCCAACGTCTTCGCCATCGACCTGAAGAACGAGCCGCACAGCACCGGCGGCAGCGGCGCCTTCTGGGGCACCGGCGACATCAACAACGACTGGAAGCTCGCCGCCGAGCGCGCCGGCAGCGCGGTGCTCGCCACCAATGCCAAGCTGCTGGTCTTCGTCGAAGGCGTGTCCGACAACGGCGGGCGCTGCGAGAACCCCGATGCCCACTGGTGGGGCGGCAACATCGAGCCCTCGTCCTGCTATCCGATCGACGGGACGAAGATCCCGGGCAACCGCCTGGTCCTGTCGCCCCATATCTACGGCCCGTCGGTCAGCGGCCAACCCTATTTCGGTGACGGCACCGGTTTCCCCAACAACATGCCGGCCATCTGGCAGAACCAGCTCGGCCGCTTCATGGGCAAGAACGCCGTGGTGCTGGGCGAATTCGGCGGACGCTTCACCGACAAGGACCGCCAGTGGCAGGTCAAGTTCGTCGACTGGCTGAAGTGCAAGGGCGTGCGCAACTTCTTCTACTGGTCCTGGAATCCGAATTCCGGCGACACCGGCGGCATCCTGCAGGACGACTGGCAGTCCGTCTCGCTCGACAAGTACAACAACCTGAAGCGCCTGTGGGACGGCTCCGCCGTGGACACCAACGTCTGCCGGTGAACCCACCGAGCGGGCGGGGAGGGCGCGGCGGCGTCGCCCGCCCGGCACCGTAGCGCGCGCCGCCGGCGGCGTCTGTGGCGTCACCCACACTGGTGACACGCCGTCGCCGGCTGATTCACCCCTTTACAAGGGCGCGTCGCGCGAATGACTTTGGTCGCTTCCGGCGCTCCTCGCACCGGCCTACCGTGAAGCACCACTCCCCGGGTCCCCTCCGGTCCGCCCATGGCCAGTCCATTCCGCCTCAAGACCGCGCTCGGCGACGACGTCCTGCGTGTCCACGCCTGCGCGTCGCGCGAGGCGCTGAGCGACCTCGGCGAGACCACGCTCACGCTGCTGAGCGAGCGCAAGGACATCCGCGCCGCCGAGCTGCTCGGCAAGGCCGCCACCTTGACGATGGCGCTGCGCGACGACGCGCCGCGCCAGCTGGCCGGCTACGTCACGCGCTTCGCGCAGACCGGCTTCGAGGGCCGGCACACCGTCTACCAGATGACGCTGCGGCCCTGGCTGTGGCTGCTCACGCGCACCGCGGACTGCCGCATCTTCCAGGAGATGACCGTCCCCGACATCGTCCGGGCGGTCTTCGACGACCACCCCGTCGCGCGCCACGAGTTCAAGCTGATGCGGGCCTACCGCCCCTGGACCTACTGCGTCCAGTACCGCGAGACCGACTTCAACTTCGTCGCCCGCCTGCTCGAGAACGAGGGCATCTACTGGTACTTCACCCATGACGAGGCCGGCCACACGCTGGTGCTGACCGACGCCGCCTCGGCCCACGACTGCGCCCCCGGCTGCGAGTCGCTGCCGTTCTACGGCAGCTCCGCCAACGTGCCGCCGGAGCTGGAGTACGTCGACGCCTGGATCACGCAGGAGAGCCTGAAGCCCGGCAAGGTCGTCATCACCGACTTCGATTTCGAGCGGCCCTCCAGCTCGCTGGAGAAGCAGCAGGACCGCACCCGCGACTACGACCTCTCCGACGGCGAGGTCTTCGACTATCCCGGCGGCTACCTGCAGGCCGGCGACGGCGCGCAGTACGCGGAGGACCGCCTCGACGAGATCCAGACCGCCTACGCGCGCTTCGACGGCGACACCAACGCGCAGGGCGTGCGCACCGGCCATCTGCTGTCGCTGGAGCGCCATCCGCGCGACGACCAGAACGCCAAGTACCTGGTCACCGGCACGACCATCCAGATGCGGCAGGCCGCCAATGAATCGGCCTCCGGCGAGTCGGACCTGCGCTGCCGCTTCAGCGCCATTCCCGCCGACCAGCAGTTCCGTCCCGAGCGCCGCACGCCCAAGCCGATGGCGCCCGGCCCGCAGACCGCGATCGTCACGGGGCCGTCGGGCGAGGAGATCTTCACCGACAAGTACGGCCGGGTGAAGGTGCAATTCCACTGGGACCGCCGCGGCAAGCGCAACGAGAGCAGCTCGTGCTGGATCCGCGTCTCGCAGCCCTGGGCCGGCAAGGGCTGGGGCGGCGTGTCCATCCCGCGCATCGGGCAGGAGGTGGTGGTCGACTTCGTCGAGGGCGATCCGGACCAGCCGCTCATCACCGGCCGCGTCTACAACGCCGAGCAGATGCCGCCCTACGGCCTGCCGGCCGCCGCCGTCATCAGCGGCATCAAGTCCAAGACCCACAAGGGCGCCGGCTACAACGAGCTGTCGATGGACGACACCGCCGGCAAGGAGATGATCACCATCCACGGCCAGTACGACATGGCCACGACGATCGAGCACGACCAGACCTCGACCATCCACAACAACCGCACCGACACCGTCGACGTCGACGATGCGGAGACGGTGGGCAACAACCAGACGCAGACGGTCGGCGTGGACCAGACGATCTCGATCGGGTCCAACCAGACGATGACGGTGGGCAGCAACCGCAGCAAGACCGTGGGCGTGGACGAGACGCTGACGGTCGGCGCCAACCAGGTCGAGAGCATCGGCGCCACGCGCACGCTGACCGTGGGCGCGGCGGACACGCAGAGCTTCGGCAGCACGCAGACGGTCACCGTGGCGCTGCTCAAGGCGGAGACCATCGGCGCGGCCTACGCGCTCACCGTCGGCGCGGCGATGAACCAGGCCATCGGCGCGACGCTGATGCAGGAAGTCGGCGCCGCGAAGGTGGTGGCGGTGGGGGGCTTGAGCTCGGAGCAGGTGGGCCTGAGCAAGGCCGTGTCCGCCGGCACCCACATGAACCACGAGGCCGGCGCGAAGATGAGCCACAAGGCGGGCGCCAGCTATTCGGCGCAGTCGGGCTCGACGATGAGCTTCCAGTCGGGCGGCGACTACAGCGTCAACAGCAAGGCCAAGGCCGGCGTCGAGGCGGCGTCCGAGCTGGTGCTCAAGTGCGGCTCCGCCCAGCTGATCCTCAAGAGCAGCGGCGACATCACGCTCAAGGGCACCAGCATCACCATCCAGGGCAGCGGCAAGATCGGCATCAAGGCCGGGGGCAACCTCGACTTGAAGGGCTCGCCCAACATCAACCAGAACAGCTGAAGGAGGCGCGATGTCCAACCCCTTCGATCTTGCGCCGCTCATCGGTCAACCGCAGGCGCTGTGCCGCGGTGAAGTGGCCGAGGTGGACGACGAGGGCCACCTGCGCGTGCGGCTGCCCGGCGGCGAACTGCTGCGCTGCGAGCTGCTCCAGCCGGATGCGCCCGGAGCCGCCTGCAGCGGCGGCGACGCGGTGCTTGTCTGGCAGGACGGCGCCGGCGGCGGCATCGTGCTCGGGCGCATCGGGCGCCAGCTGGCCGAAGCGCGGCCGGTGGCCGATCCCAAGGCCTTCGCCGATCGGCCGGAGACGCTGGTGCTCGAGGCGCGCGGCGACATCGTGCTGCGCAACGGCCAGTCCCGCCTGCGCCTGGGCGCCGACGGCGACGTCGAGATCGTCTGCGCCAGCTTCGCCACGCGCAGCCGCCGGCTGCTGCGGCTGCTGGCGCCGATGATCAAGATGAACTGAGCGCGGCGATCGTGAACTCCGCCCTCGTGATGCCGGCGGCCGGACCGGCCGCGCCGACCGGCGCCTCCCGTGCCGGCGCCGGCGCGGCGTCCCGGCGCCTGATGATCGACCAGCCCCGGCTGCTGGACCTCGGCGCCGTCGGCGCGCCGGCGCCCTCGCTGCGCGTGCCGGCCCAGCCCGGCTGGCGCGGCGCCTGGCCGTCCGGTGGCGAGGCGCCGTCGCCTTTCGAGGCCGGCGGCACCGCGGCGTTCCGGCGCCGCGCGGCGGAGGAATGCCTGGACCTGGTCGCGGTGCTGCGCGCCTACCGGGCCCCGCAACCGGACGAACACTGGCGCACGCCGATCGACTCGGAGCGCCGGCTGCTGGCCCAGGTCAACGCGATCATCGGGCTGGGCGCGGAGGCGCTCGACCAGGTCGCGGCCCTGGCCATCGACCCGGACCTGCCGGACCCCGGCCGGGTCTTCGCGGCGCTGCTGGTGCTGGGCTGCGTGGCGGGCGACCGCTGGTGGCCGGCGATGCAGCGGATCTTCGAGGCCGCCGTGAGCCGTCATCCGGAGGAGGGCGCGCATGCGGTCGAGGCCCTGTCGCTGTCGCCGAGGACCGACCTGCCGGAGCTGCTGAGCCCCTGGCTGGGCCATGAATCGCCGGCGCTGCGCGCCGCGGCCGCGCGCGTGCTGGCCTTCCGCTGGGAACTGCCGGAGCGCGCCTGGGAGACGGCGATGCGGGACGCGGCGCCGGCGGTGGTCGCCGCCGCGCTCGGCGCGCCGGCGCATCAGTTCGATCCCGGTCGCTGCGAGCCGCTGCTGCTGGCGGCGGCGCACTCGCCCGCCGAGCCGGTCGCGCGGGCCGCGCTGCGTCTGGGCGCGGCCTTGCGCCTGCCCGCGCTGCACGGCCAGGCCACGCGCATGGCCACCCGTGATCCGGGCTGGGCCGACGCGCTGACGGCCATGGCGATGCACGGCCATCCCGGCGATGCCGTGCTGCTGCGCGCGATGCTGCGCAATGCCGACCGCTGGCAGGCCGCGCGCGCCGCCGGCGTGCTGGGCCTGCCGGCGCTGATCCCCGACCTGCTGGCGCTGCACGACGACCCGCTGCGCAACGACGAGGAGCGCCAGCTGGCGGCCCAGGCGCTGGCGACGATCGCCGGTCCGGCGCCGGACGGCGACAGCGCCGGCTGGTGGCGGCGGATCGCGCAGGCGCCGGCGGACCTGCGCGTGCGCGGTGGCCGGCCGCTCGGTGCCGGCGTGCTGCTGGCCCGGTTGCGCGGACCGGGCTGGTCGCGCGCCGTGCGCCAGGACCAGTACCTGGAGCTGGTCGCGGCCTCGCGCGGCCAGGCGCCGCGTTTCAGCCCCTTCGATTTCGTCGCGGCCCAGGAGGCCTCGCTGCAGCGCATCGCGGACGCGATGGTGCCGCGGGATGCGCGCGAGGCGCATGACGCGCGCGACGCCGGCGCTTCGCGCGCCGACGGGCCGCATTGATCGTCGTCGAGCGCCCATGGACGAACCCGCCTTCTACAACCACAGCGGCCACCACGCGCAGGTGCTGCCCATCCTCGACCGCGACGGCGCCGAGGCGCGTCTCGTGCTCGTGAAGGCCAGCTACGACATCGTGCCGGGCGGCGGGCTGCGCGCCGCGGAGGCGCCGCGCGAGATCCGCCTGGGCGACGAGCCCTGGGGCGATCCGGCGATCGCCGACCTGCGCCTGCCGGGCGACTACGGCCTGCCCAAGCCCGGGACCGACTTCGTGCTCAGCGGTCACGCGGTGCCGCCGCTGGGCGGCGAGGCCGCCACGGCCATGGACGTCGGGATCCGGGTGCGCGACCGCGTCAAGCTGCTGCGCGTCCACGGCCCGCGGGTCTGGGTGCGGCAGTTCGGCGGCATCGGACCGGGCGAGAGCGGCCCGCTCGAGCGCACGCCGCTGGCCTGGTCGAGGGCCTACGGCGGCGCCGATTTCAGCGACCCGGCCAAACCGGTGGAAGAGGCCCGCAACCCCGTGGGCAGTGGCATCAGCCGCCATCCGGAGGCGCTGGTGGGACGGCCCGCGCCGCAGATCGAGACCTCGGGCGAGCCGGTGACGAGCGCCGGCGGCCGCCACACCCCCGCGGGCTGCGCGCCACTGGGCCGGCATTTCGCGCCGCGCCGCGCGCACGCCGGCACCCATGACGCGGCCTGGCTCTCGGGCGGTTATCCGGCCCGGCCGTCGGACTACCGGCCCGAGCACGAACACTGCGCCGCGCCCGGCCTGGTCTTCGAGGAGCCGCTGCGCGGCGGCGAGGCGGTGCGCATCGCCGGCGTGCATGCCCAGGCGCTGCTCGATTTCGCGCTGCCCCGGCAGCTGCTGCGCATCGACGCGATCGTCGACGGCCAGCCCGACACGCGACGCCCGCACCTGGACACGGTGGTGGTCGACAGCGACGCGCTGATGCTGGAGATGGTCTGGCGGGCGGTGTTCCGCTGCCCGGCCAAGATGCGGGGTCACTTCACCTCGATCACGGTGCAAGCCAAGGAGTACATCGAATGAGCGCCTCCCAGAAAACGTCCGGCTGGCGCGCCGGCCTGGCCCATGCGGAGGCGGTGACCTGCCTGGGCGAGACGCTGTCCGAAACTGCGCTGCTGCTGCGCGCCGGGGTGTCCGGGATCGGGCTGACCGACTTCGTCGACGGACAGGGGCGCCGGGTGATGGGCTGCGCCTCGCCGGCGCTGCCGCCGGACCTGCCGGCCCGCGAGCGGCTGCTGGCGCTGGCGGTGCACGCGCTCATCGGCGTCAGCCGGCGCCGCGCGGCCCAGGCGCACCCGCGGCCCGATCGGCCGCCGATCCTGCTGCTGGGATTGCCGGCGCGTTTCGCGCTGGAGCCGCAGAGCTACGAGCTCAATGTCGCCGGCCGCGACTTCGTGCAGCGTCTCTCGACCGCGCTGCCGCCGCCCTTCGCCGGCGCGGACATCGAGGCCTTCCCGTTCGGACGCGCCGCCGGCGCGATCGCGATGGCGCGTGCGCTGCAGCTGGCCGAGTCGCGGCGCGAGGTGATCTGGGGCGGCGTCGACAGCCTGCTGCACTGGCCGACGCTGGAAGCGCTGCAGCAGAGGGAACGGCTGCTCACGATGGAGAACGTGGACGGCGTGCGTCCGGGCGAGGCGGCGGCCTTCGCGATGGTGACGCACGAGGGCCGCGAGGACGGCTGGGTCGCCGGGCTCGGGCTGGGGCGCGAGGCGCATCCGGTGGGCAGCGACGGGCCGTGCCGCTCGGACGGTTTCGCGCAGGCGCTGGAGGCGGCGGTGGCGCCGCTGCGGGCGACGGGCCGGCGCTGCGCGCTGTGGGCGCTGGACGCCTCGCATGAACGCCATGCGACGCGCGAGGTGCAGAACGTCATCGCGCGGTTTGGCGACGTGCTCGATCCGGGCACCGACCTGCGCCTGCCGCTCAAGGAGCTGGGCGACGTCGGCGCGGCGGCGCTGCCGCTGATGGCGGCGCTGGTGCTGCAGGACTGGGCCCACGGCGTGGCGCGCGACGAGTTCGCGGTGCTGGCGGCCGGCGCCGATGACGGCGCGCGCGGCGCGCTGCTGCTGGCGGCGGGCGATCCGGCGGCGGCCGGCGCACGGCCGCGGGCGGCAGAGCATCGGGAGGTGACCGCATGAGCGTCAACGCGAATTTCCGTGAGGTGGCCGGCGAGTCGACGAACCACGTGATCGTCTACATGAATCCGAGCGTGTGCCTCACGCCCGCGGCGCCGAGCCCGGTGCCGATCCCGTATCCGATCACCACGCCGGTGGGCTCGGGCAAGCTCGATGGCGACACGCGCGGCGTCAAGATCGGCGGCAAGCCGACCTTCCACGTTGACGCGGTCGTGCACGACTGCATCGGCAACCAGCCGGGCACGCAGAAGGAAGTGGTCAGCCTGAAGATCGGCTCCTCCGCCTTCATCATCGACGGCAGTCCCAACGTCCAGTTCGAGGGCAAGGCGGTGGTCTACACCGGCAGCTCCGGCATGGGCAACCAGATGTGAGGCCATGGGTACCAGCGCCGCGATGGTTCAGTTGAAGGTGATGAAGGCCGGCGGTGCCGGCGCCATCGCGGACATGAAGTGCTCGGAGATCCTGGCGTGCTTCGATCCGCCGATCGAATTCGGCAGCCACTCGCAGATGGTCGGGACCAAGGACGGCTACCAGGCGGAACACATCCTGCCGACCTCGGCGATGCACGACCTGGGTCGAGGCGGCGCCAAGTTCCCCGGCTGCGAGGGCTACAGCACCGGCGGTGCATTGACCTTCATGGCCGGCGACGGCCAGAGCGAAGGCATGGAGCACAAGATCCTGACGGACCAGATGCGCCAGTTCTCCCAGCAGAACGACCTGGCCAATCGCAACGCGCCGATGAGCGAGTGGATGGAGCAGTACAAGCAGGGCGCGAAGGATGCGTTGTCCCGGGGCAAGCCGACGCGCACGATCAATCGGCCCGACCTCGACCGCGACAACCTGATCGCGGCCGCGGCGGAGTGCATCGCGCTGGCCGCCGCGGAGTCGTTCGCCAAGCTCGATCCGCCGGTCAAGCCGGAGACCCCGCTGCGCAATCCCTGGGCCGCGACCAAGGCCCAGAAGGCCGAGGCGGAGGCGGTGAACATGGACGTCGACATCATGTAACACCGCCTCGGATGGCACGGCGACACTAGACGTTTTCGAAGGAGTCCCTCTTGCAGAAAGAAATCAACCAGGTCGTGGACACGGCCGACGGCCTCGTGTTCATGGGCCTGTCGTATCCGCCGGAGGACATCGGCGCGGCCGTGGGCAGCCTGTACCGGCTGGCGCCGGGCAGCAAGGCCGGCGATCCGGCCGTGCCCATCCTCAACACCAATGACGCGCTGCGGGTGCTGTGGGCCTCGCCCGCGGGCCAGCTGTGGGTCGGCAGCGCCGACGGCCATGTCGCCACCACCGCCGCCACCGGCTGGGCCGCGCCGGGCGGCGACCTGGACTACGAGGTGATGAACGGCGGCCCCGCCTGGACGGTCTCGACGCTGCCCCGCGACAGCGTGAAGGGGCTGGTGCCCAACATCACCGCGATCTGGGGCAGCGGGGATTCGGACGTCCACGTGGGGACGCGCGGCGGGCACCTGTATCACTGGAACGGGAAGGCGTGGACGCAGACCCGGGCGGGCGACGGCTCCGCCGACCAGACCATCCGCACGATCCGCGGCCACGCCGGTGACGACGTGTACGCCGTGGGCGCCGTGGATACCCTGTTGCATTTCGACGGCCAGCAATGGCGCAACCTGCCCATCCCCGGCACGCCGGGCCCTGGGGAGACGCTGGGCGGCATCGCGCTGCTGCCCGAGCGCGCCGTCATGCTCTGCGCGTCCGGCGAGGGCGGCCGCCTGCTGCATGGCAGCGCGGCGGGTTTCACCGAATTCGGTCGTTACCCGCTGCCGCTTAACGACGTGGCGGTGCTGGGCGACCGGCTGCTGTTCGCGATCTGGAACGGCGTGGCCGAGCTGGTCGGGCGCGACGTGCAGGTCGTGAAGGACAACTTCAAGACCGCCGGTGCCTTCGAGGGGCGCGGGCGGGTGTTCTTCACCGAGCCGGCCGCGCCGCGCATGCAGTTCATCGTCCATGACCCGGCCAATGCCGCGACGCCCTGGACCCGCAGCAAGTTCTGAGCGATGTTGGCCGCCCTGCAGACCTTGATGGAAGTGGCCCGGGCCCAGGCCCGGGTCGACGTCCGGCTGAAGCTGGCGGTGTTCGTGCGTGGATCCCTGAGCCGGCAGGACATGGATCCCGACACCCTGTGGGAATTGCTGCGCGAGCAGCCCTTCGCCGCGCACCTGAACCGTTTCCGGCGGGGCGGTGAGACGCAGTGGCGGCTGCCTCCGGCCGGCGGCTCCGGCCGCATCTGGGCGCGCCGAGCGGGCGTCGATCCGGCGGCTTGCGTCGCCTTCGCGGGCGACGGCAAGCATGGCCGGACCGCGATGTCCCTGCAGATCGCCGACCTCGGGCCGGCGATGGGGATGGAGCGGGCCAGTCACCTGATCTTCGAATTCCCGGACGACGCGTCCAACCGGCAGATCGCCGAGGTGGCACGCTGGAGCCTGTCGCACCTGCCGGTGCTGTGGGGCACGGCGGGCTGGTGCTTCGACGTCGTGGAGGGCTCGGCCTACATGGCGGCGCGCCACGTCGTGGCGCTGGCGCGCCGGTGCTGGGCGATCCAGATCCTGGAGCCCGCGGTCCTGCAGTGGGATGCGCTGCGCGGGCTGCCCGGCGTCAACTGGCTGACGCTGGTCGGCGATGGCTTCGCGGCGGCGCATGGCATCGACCCGGCGGCCCTGGCCGGGTTGGCCGGTGCCGAGGTGTTCGTCCATCGCGGACGCGATGCCACCATGGTGGCGGCTGGCGCGGCACCGCTGCGCGGCGACATCCATGCCGACGAATCCCTGGCGCCGCTGGTGACCGTGGCGCAGGCGCTGAAGCCGGCGCTGCTGGCCAGCTGCTCGCCGATGTACGGCCAGCTGGCCGATGAGGACGTCATGAACGCCTGGTTACAGCGCTTCATCGATCCCCAGGCCTGGCTCCGGGTGGACGTCGACGGGTAGGGCGCCTGGAGGACCTGCAGGGCCTGCGCGGCTCTGCCACAGCGTCCTCGTGACTTTCGTTCATTGCCCCCGATCCCCGTGACACGGAGGATGCGGGCTGGGCGGCGATCCTCGCCGCGGCGAGGCGTTCGATGTCACGATCAGAAGGTAATCCCCGCTCGGCCAAGCCGGGCAGCGCGCCGGCGGCTCCCGCCGACGATCCCACGCTCGATCCTGACGCGACCCGCATCGTGCCGGCACCGCTGCCGGCCGGTGCCGCGCCGCTGGAGCGCATGCCGCCGGACACCGCCGCCAACCGCGTCGCGCCCACCGCCGAGCCGCCCCACCATGACGACGGTCCCGAGACCGTCCAGCACGAGCGCGACGTCAGCTTCATCGACCCGACCTTCCCCGACACCTTCTCGATGCGCGCCGGCCGCAAGCCCGCGGACATCCCCGTCGACACCGACCACACCGTGATCGCGCCCGCGGCGCTGCTGATGCCGCGCGAGTCGGCCGAGCCCGCCGCCTCCTCGTCCACGCCGGCGCCCACTCCAGCGCCCACGGTGGCGCCCAGCCCGTCCCCCGTGGCGACCGCCCCCGCGGCGCCCCTTGCCAGCGCGCCCGCCGCCGCTCCGATCGATCCTCCCGCCGCCCCGGCCACCCCAGCCGCCACCATTTCCGTGAACGACAACGAAACCGTCATCGTGCCCGCCGGGGCGCTGCCTCCCGTGGCCAAGCCGGCGCCCACCGTGGCGCCCACCCCCGCGCCCAAGCCCGTCGAAGCCATCGCCGCGACCGGCAACGAGACGGTGATCGCGCCGGCGGCCAGCCTGGCGGCCGTCGGAGCCCCGGCCGCCAAGGCGCCCGCCGCGCCGCCGGTGGCCACGCCCGCCGCGCCCGCCGTCCCGCCCGCGCAGGAGGCGGGCGATTCCGAGTTCCACGCGTCCGAGTTCGCCGAGACCGTGCTCGATCCGGACGCCGTCGCGGCGGTGGCCGCCATGCGCGCGCTGCCGCCCGAACCCACGCCGATCGGGCGACCGTCCACCGGCACGCTGCCCGGCGGCGCGCTGGCCGCCGCCAAGGCCAGCGCCGACGCGCCGGTGCGCCAGGTCGGCCGCTTCCAGGTGCTGGACCGCATCGGCCGAGGCGGCATGGCCAGCGTGTTCAAGGCCCACGACCCGGGCATCGGCCGCGATGTGGCCATCAAGTTCCTGCATGCCTCGCTGTGCGAGGACGACGAGTACCGCGCCCGCTTCCTGCGCGAGGCGCGCGCCTCGGGCGGCCTGTCGCATCCCAACATCGTCACCGTGCACGACGTGGGCGAGGTCGACGGCCGTCCCTACATGGCGATGGAGCTGCTCGACGGCGAGCCGCTGGCCGACCTGCTCGAGCCCGGCCAGCCGCTGGCCATCCGCGACACCGTGGTGATGGCCATCCAGCTGGCCCGCGCGCTGGACTACGCGCACAAGCGCGGCATCGTCCACCGCGACATCAAGCCGGGCAACATCGCCCGCGTGCGCGGCACGCTGGACATCAAGGTGATGGACTTCGGCATCGCCCACATGGAGTCGACGAAGGGGGAGCAGCGCACCCGCGTCGGCGACGTGCTGGGCACGCCGCAGTACATGGCGCCCGAGCAGATGAACGGCGAGAAGATCGACGGCCGCTCGGACCTGTTCTCGGTCGGCATCGTGCTGTACCAGATGCTCACCGGCGTGCGCCCGTTCACCGGCGACAGCGTGGTCAACCTGGCGCTCAAGATCGCCAAGGACGACCCGACCCCGCTGAACAAGCTGCGGCCGGAGATTCCCGCGTCGCTGCGCCGCGTCGTCGACCGCTGCCTGGCCAAGGCGCCCGACAACCGCTTCCAGACCGGCGCCGAGCTGGCTGACGCGCTGGTCAAGGTGCTCAACGAGATCGACGAGGAAGCGCGCAACAAGAACCGCTCCAAGCTGATCCCGCTGCGGGTGAAGTGGGCCGCGATGATGGCCGGCATCGTCGCCATCGTGATGGCGGTCAGCGGCTCCATCATCAGCCAGCGCCAGAACGCCGCGCTGATGCAGCAGGTGGCCGACTACGGCACGGCGCTGTCGCGCTTCATCGCGGCGCAGAACGCCACCGCCGCGCTGGGCGAGGACTGGGTGTCGGTGGACGTGTCGCTGCAGGAGATCATGAAGACGCGCGACTTCGAGAGCGTCACCGTGATCGATCGCGCCGGCGTGGTGGCCGCGTCCAGCCAGCCCGACGCGGTCGGCAAGCCCTACCAGGCGCCGCCCGGCGAGCTGCTGGGCGAGCAGGGCGGCGTCAAGCGCACGCGGTATCACGCCGCGGGCGGGGCGGCGGTGCTGGGCTTCGACTCGCCGATCACCTTCCAGGACAAGACCGTGGGTCGCGTCGCGCTGGGCCTGCCGGAGCGCCCGCTGGAGAGCGTCGCGCGGCTGTCGCGCACGCTGATGGCGGTGCTGGCGGTGACGACGGTGCTGGCGGTGGCGATCGCGATGTTCTTCGTCGCCAACTGGTTCTCGCGGCCGATCAAGCTGGTCGTGGAGGCGCTGGACGAGATCGGTCGCGGCCGCGTCGACTTCCGCATCCGCGAGCAGCGCAAGGACGAGTTCGGGCTGCTCTACGCCGCCTTCGACCGCATGGCGCAGGCGCTGCAGGACAAGCAGGCGCTGGCGGCGTCCGCCGCCAAGGCGGAGGCGCCGACGACGATCGGCCGGCGCTCCGGGCTGCGTGGCGCCGGGATCGCGCCGGCGGCCGAGACGCCCGCCGCGGCAGCGGCCGCGCAGGCCGCCGTGTCCGTGAACGGCCAGGCCGCCGCGCCGTCCGACGAACAGACCCAGCCCGCGCCGCCGGTGCCTGCCGGGACGGACGCTGCCGATGCGCCGAAGCAGCCTTGAGCGTCGCCCGATGAGCGTGAAAGGATTCCCCCCGATGAATGGCCCTCACCCCAACCCTCTCCCGCCAGCGGGAGAGGGGGCCGGACCGTCCGCGTTTCGCTTGGCCTCCCTCTTTCCCTCTCTCTTTCCCCCTCTCCCGCTGGCGGGAGAGGGCAGGGGTGAGGGCCGACGGCCGATGCACTCCGCCATCGCCGCTGTCCTCGCCGCGCTGGCCCTGACCGCCTGCGTCACGACCCCCACCGGCACGCCGCCGCTGAACGAGCCCGCGCCGACCCCGCCGCCCGCCGCGGCCGCCGCTCACGGCGAGGTCATCGCCCGCAATGACCGGCTGTTGATCTACGTCCCCGTCGCCGGCGAATCCCTGCGCGGCATCGCCGCCCGGCTGCTGGGCAGCGAGGACCGCGACTGGCAGATCAGCGAGGCCAACGCCGGCGTCACCAAGGCCGATCCCGGCCAGCCGCTGATCGTCCCGCTCAAGCCGATGAACCCGGTGGGCGTGCGCGCTGGCAGCTTCCAGACCGTCCCCATCCTCTGCTACCACCGCCTGGGCACGACCGGCGGCAAGATGGCCGTCTCCCCGGCCAGCTTCGCCGCCCAGATGGAATGGCTGGCGAAGAACGACTACCGCGTCGTCAAGCTCTCGCAGCTGACCGGCTACCTCGAGGGCAAGGAGCCGCTGCCGCCCAAGGCGGTCGTCGTCACCTTCGACGACGGCTACGAGTCGGTCTACAAGTTCGCCTACCCGGTGCTGCGCAAGCTGGGCCTGCCTGCGACGATGTTCGTCTACACCGATTTCGTCGGCGCCGGCGGCGACGCGGTCAGCTGGCCGCAGCTGGCGGAGATGCAGGCCTCGGGGCTGATGGACATCCAGGCCCATTCGAAGTCGCACCGCAACCTGATCGAGCGCACCGCCGGCGAGAACGACGAGCGCTACAAGCGCAACCTCGACAGCGAGACCGCCGGCCCGCGCGACCTGATCGAGCAGAAGCTCAACACCAAGGACCAGGTGCGCCATTACGCCTATCCCTACGGTGACGCCAACGAACTGGTGCTGGAGACGCTGACGCGTCAGAAGTACACGCTGGCGGTGACCGTCAACCCGGGCGGCAACGCCTTCTACGCGCAGCCGCTGATGCTGCGCCGCACGATGATCTTCGGCGACCACGACCTCGAGGCCTTCAAGGCCCGGCTGCAGACCAGCCGCCGCATTGGACAGACGCCATGAGGGCCGCGCTCGCAGTCCTCCTGGCCGCCGCCGCGCTGGCGGCCTGCAGCAGCGGCCCGAGCGGCGCGCTGCGCGGCGGTGAAGGCGTGGCCGGCTCGCCCCCCACGGCCTTCGAGCAGGCGCAGGTGTCGCGCGCGCAGGAGCAGGTGAAGGACGGCCAGCTGGCCGAGGCCGCCTGGACCTGGGAAGCGCTGACCGTCCTGCGGCCCGACAACGCCGGCTACCGCGACAGCCTGGCCGCGACGCGGCAACTGATCGACAGCGGCGTGAGCGAGCGGCTCGAGAAGGCCCGGGCGGCGCAGAAGCGCGGCGACCTGGACGGCGCGAGCACGGCCTACCTGGGCGTGCTGGCGCTGCAGCCGGACAACGAGGCCGCCGCCGACGCGCTGCGTGGCCTGGAGAAGGAACGCAACCAGAAGAGCTACCTGGGCAAGCCGACGCGGCTGACGCTGCGCAAGGCGAGCCCGCCGGTGGCGGCCAAGCCGGCCGCCAAGGCGCAGGCGGCGGGTGCGTCGGGCAAGGACGCGGCCCCGGCCGCGGCGTCGGCCGGGCCGGACCGCAACGAACTCGAGCACATCGCGATGCTGGCCGCGCAGGGCGAGCTCGACGAGCCGATCCGGCTGCTCGAGCGCCGCGCGCCGCAGGACCGCAACGATCCCTCGGCCAAGCGGCTGCTGGCCGACCTCTACGTGCGCAAGGCCGAGAAGATCTCGACCATCGACAAGTCCGGCGCGGTGATGCTGCTGCAGAAGTGCCTGCGCGTCGATCCGAAGAACGCGCGCGCGACCGCGCTGATGCGCCAGCTCATCGACGAGTCGGCCGCCAAGGCTCCCGCCGCGGCGGGCCCGGCCGCGGCGGCGAAGAACAAGGTCGACAAGCGCTAGTCGCGGGCATCGGCGTTGGCCGACGGCCGCCGCCGAAGGCCGCCGCAGATGGTCGCCCGCGCCCCGACGCCTAGAACGTCACCGTGACCGAGGGCGCGCTGCGCTGCGCCTCGCCGTGGAACACGGCCTCGATGTTGTTGCCGTCCGGGTCCAGCACGAAGGCCGCGTAGTAGCCCGGGTGATAGGGGCGCTCGCCGGGCGCGCCGTTGTCGGTGCCGCCGTTGGCCAGCGCGGTCTTGTGGAAGGCATCGACCGCCGCGCGGTCCCGGGCCTGGAAGGCCAGGTGATGCCGCCCGGTCAGCTGGCCCTGCGCTGCATCGCTGCTCGCGGTCGACACGAACAGCTCGTCGGCCCAGAAATAGTCGTCGCCCGATCCACCGATGGGCACGCCCAGCGGCGGCAGGACCGCCTCGTAGAAGCGGCGGCTCGCGGCCAGGTCGCGCACGACGAGCTGCAGGTGGTCGATCAGGCGTCCGCGGTGCAGTTGCTGGACTTCCATGGAGGCTCCTTGAAGTGGGTCGGCATGACGCCGGTCAGGGCAAACGGCGTTCTTATCCGCCCGGCGCGCCGGCGTCATTCGTTTTTCCGTCGACGGCCCGCCGCGCCCCCGGAGTGCGGGACAAGGACGATGCGCCTGCCAGGGTCCTCGGCGTCCGGCTCAGATCACGCCCGGTCCGCCGCGCCGTCGGCGGTTCCGGCACCGGAGCCGGCGACCTGGGCGATGCTGACGCTCGGCGGGCTGTTCCTGCTGCTGCGCCAGCGGCGGAGCAGCGGAGCGGACACGGTCTTCTCCAGCACCCCCGCCAGCAGCACGCAGGCCACCACCGCCGGCGCGTAGACCGCGAAGGTCCAGGCCTGCGATGCGCCCATCACGGCGCGATACAGCGCCACCGTGGCGAGCACGACCAGCATGTGGCTCAGGTAGAGCTCGTAGCTGAGCTCGCCCAGACGGGCGAGCCAGCGTCCGCCACGGCGTGGCGCCGGCGGGTGAGCGACCGCGGCGACCAGCAGCGCGGCGGTGCCGACGCACAGGACGTACATGCCGCCCTTGAAGAGATGGCGGTGGACGAGCTCGCCCCAGCCGATCACCAGCAGCAGCCCGACGCCGCCGAGCACCGCCAGCAGGCGGGCCTCGCGCGCGCCCGGCCGCCAGCGCCGCGCGAGCAGCGCCGCCAGCACGCCCCAGGCGATCGCCGACATGCCGGGCAGGTAGGCCTTTTCCCACCAGACCTCGTCGCTCGGCGGGACCAGCGCCCTCAGCGGCACCAGGGCGAGCGCCAGCGCCACCAGCACCGCCACCAGCAGCGGCCGGGGCAGCGCCAGGCACAGCAGCGGGAAGCCGACGTAGAAGACCTCCTCGATCGACAGCGACCACAGCACGTCCCAGGCCGCCGGCGCCCAGCCGGTGCGGCCTTCATACCAGTTGAAGGTGAAGCTCAGCGCCGAGCCCAGCAGGCCGGCCAGCGACTGCCGCTCGCCCGGTGCGAAACCAGGCACGCCCAGCAGCGCCAGGGTCGACAGCAACGCCAGCATCACCAGCAGCAGCGGCAGGATGCGCGTGGCGCGGGCGCGGTAGAAGGCGCGCAGGTCGACCCGCCGCAGGTCGCCATCGCGCGCCAGCAGGCGGGTCGTGATCAGGAAGCCCGAGATCACGAAGAAGATGAACACCGCCTCGTAGCCGTTGAAGCTGATCGCGTCGATCAGGCGCTTGGGCAGCCAGGCACCGGCCAGGCTGGGCGCCAGCGGCAGGCGGAAGGGCAGGGCCAGGTGGTGGACCACCACCAGCAGGATGGCCACGCCACGCAGGCAGTCGATGGCGAAGTTGCGCGGCGTGGTGTCGGTCATGCGGAGCAGCGGCATCAGGCCGCCGAGAAGGATGGCGGCGCGGATGTTAGCGGCGCCTGGCGTCGGCGCGGCCGCTCATCGGAGTGACGGGCGTTACGTCGTCGAGCCACGCGGTGGCAGCGCGATCGGACGGATGCGCCGGGGCTCAGTCGGGCCGGCGTCCAGCATGTCGCGCACGCGGTCGTCAGCCTGCGCGACCAGCGGCTCGATCAGCGCGGCCTCCGGCAGGTTGGCCCAGTAACGGCGCGGCATCTCGCGGGTCATCATGGCCAGCTTCAGGCGCGCCGGATTGAAGATGCTGCGGTAGTAGGTCAGCCACAGCGCCGCGCCAGCGTCCGGCGGCGGCGCCGTCTCCCGCCGAGCCCCCGGGCCAGCGCACAGCCGGACGCCGTCCCAGTGCATCGAGACGCGCGGCGACAGGATGGTCCAGCGCAGGTTGGCGAAGCGCCGCGCGAAGAAGGGCGAGGCGGCCTCGAGCACATGGTGCTCGGGCTCGAACCAGGCGACCAGGCGTTCGCCGTCGGTGTCCTCGACCGGGACGAAGCGCACGAAGGCATGGGTCTTGTGGATCTCGTGCCGCACCTCGCGGGCGAGGCGCTCCGCGTGGCGGCGGTCCTCGTCGAAACGGTCGTGCCAGCGCGCGGCATCGGTCCTCAGGCGCGACAGCAGGCGATGCAGGAGCTCGAAGCGGCGCGGCTCGCGATGCAGCAGGGCGGACCGGCACAGCGACAGGAACGAGGCCGGCACCGTGAACGCGGCGCTCGCGACGCGCTCGCTCGCATCGCTCGCATCGGTCGCATCGACGTCCTCCGCAGTCGACCAGAGGTCGCCGCCGTCCTCGCCGGTGGTCCACTCCACGGTCTCCGGCGCTACGCCGTCCAGCACCAGGCGCCGGGCAGCGTGCCGAAAGCCGTCGAAGTCGACCGGCCCGTCGAGCCGCACGCGGATCATCCGAACAGCCCCAGCTGCGTGGGAGCGCCCGCGACAACGCCCCCGACCACGCCCGTGCCCGTGCCCGCGTCCGCTGCCCCACTGGCGCGAGTCGGGGCTGGCGGTGCCGCGCCAGGACGATGACCGTCGACGATGACGAAAGGCAACACCCGGCGCAGCGGCAGCTTCATGTGGCGCAGGTCCTCGGCCCGCACCCGGCGCAGTCGACGGGCGGCGATCAGCCGGTCGACTGACCCGACGCCCAGGCCGGGCACCCGCAGCAGCAGCTCTCGCGGCGCCTGGTTGAGGTCGACCGGGAAGCGCTCCGGATGGGCGAGCGCCCAGGCGTGCTTGGGATCGACGTCCAGCCGCAGCAGCCCGGTGCCGTCGTCGACGATCTCCTCGTGGTCGAAGCCGTAGAAGCGCATCAGCCAGTCGGCCTGGTAGAGGCGGTGCTCGCGCACCAGCGGCGGCGCCTTCAGCGGCAGGGCCCGCGCGGCATCGGGAATGGGGCTGAACGCCGAGTAATAGACGCGCCGCATGCGAAAGCGCCCGTAGAGCGCGGCGCTGCTGCGCAGGATGCTGCGGTCGTCGCTGTCGTCGGCGCCGACGATCATCTGCGTGCTCTGGCCCGCCGGGGCGAAGCGCGGCGGCCGCGCGGGGCGCGGCGCGGCGCCCGGAATCACGCGGATCGGCGCCTCGCCGGTCGACCCGACCGTGGACCCGCCGGTCGATCCGCCCGCTGACGCCCGCGCCTCGCGGGCCTCGTCGATGTGCAGCCTCAGCCGGCCCATCGAGCGGTGGATCGCGCTCGTGTCCTTCTCGGGCGCGAGCTGCTTCAGGCCAGCCTCGGTGGGCATCTCGACGTTGATGCTGAGCCGGTCGGCATACCGGCCGGCCCGGCGCAGCAGCTCGTCGCTGGCATCCGGGATGGTCTTGAGGTGGATGTAGCCGCGGAAGTCATGCACCTCGCGCAGCGTCTGCGCCACCCGCACCACCTGCTCCATGGTGTGGTCGGGGCTCTTGATGATCCCGCTGCTGAGGAACAGGCCCTCGATGGTGTTGCGGCGGTAGAAGTCCAGCGTCAGCCGCACGACCTCCTCGACGCTGAAGCGCGCCCGCGCCACGTTGCTCGACGACCGGTTGACGCAGTACAGGCAGTCGTACTGGCAATGGTTGGTCAGCAGGATCTTGAGCAGCGAGATGCAGCGGCCGTCGGGCGCGTAGCTGTGGCAGATGCCCATGCCTTCCGTCGAGCCGATGCCGGCGCCGCCGACGGAATCGCGCCGGTCGGTGCCGCTGGATGCGCAGGAGGCGTCGTACTTGGCGGCGTCGGCCAGGATGGCGAGCTTGCGGTCGAGGTCCATGGGGCGCGCGGGAATGACAAAAAACTGTATGAATATACAGTAATTGAGTCATCCAGCTCTCGCATCACCGGCCGCCTGCGAGGGGATTCCGCCGGCGAGCGCCCATGCAAAAGAGGCGCACGCGGCGCCTCTTCCTTGGGGTGTCCGACGCCGTCGCAGCGGCGCGGTGTCACTTCAGCTGGTCGGCCTTGGCCTTCAGCGTGACGGCCTTCTGGCGTTCCAGCTTGGCCAGCTCGTTGTCCGGGTCGAGCTGCAGCACCGTGTCCCAGCCGCGGATCGCGCCGGCCAGGTCCTGCTTGGCGAAGGCGGTGCGCGCATTCAGCGTCGCCCGGGCGATCTGCTTCTTGCGCAGCGCCTCGATGCGGGCGGCGGCGCCGGGATGATCGGCGGCCTCGGCGCGGCGGAACTCCTCCAGCGCCTTGTCCATGCGGCCGGCGCGCTCGTGCGCATCACCGGCACGCATGGCCTTCTCGCCGGGCGACAGTTCGGCCACCGGCGGCGGCGCGGGCGGGGCGGCGGGCGCCGGAGCGGCGGCCACGGTCGCGGGCGGCGCCGCCGGCGCGGTGGCCTTCGGATCGGGGCGCGCCGAGGGGCGCGGATACAGCGGACCCGCCGGCGGCTTGCCGGGGATGCGCAGCACCTGGCCGCCGGCGACCTGGCGCGGCACGCGGATGTCGTTGTAGCGGGCCAGGATGTAGAAGGCGTAGATGTCGCCCATGAAGCGGCCGGCGATCCGCGACAGGGTGTCGCTGGACTGCACCGTGTACGCGAAGGACTCGCGACCCAGCAGCGCCACCGGGTCGGCGGTGATCTGCTTCATGAGGCTGTTGGCCAGCTTGTTGCCGGGATCCAGCTGCAGCGCGCGCTGCAGCTCGGCGCGGGCCTGGTCTTCCTGGCCGGCTTCCAGCAGTTCGATCGACTGCATCGCGGTCTTCTGCGCCAGGGCCTGCTCGGCGGGCGTCGGCGGGACCGGCTCCGGCGGCGGGGGCGGCGGAGGCGGCGCCGTCACCACCGGTTCGGGCGGCGGCGGCGCGGGCGCGGGCGTCTGGCAGGCCGCCAGGGCCAGGCTCAGCAGCAGCACCGAGACGGCCGACAGGGCGGATGGCGCACCACCTCGCAGCGCGGCGGCAATCGAGGGGGAGGCGGTCGGGGCGTCGGGACGGAAAGTGGTCGACATCGGCATCACGTCGGGATTCGAGCGGGGTGGAGTATGAAACAGCGACAAGCCCCCCGCAGGTGACTTTCGTTCATTGAAGCAGGACCTTTGTCACGCAAACATCCCATGCCAGTCTCTCGAGGTCCCAAAGGCAGCATCATGACCCTCACCCTGCGCGCGGTGTCGCTCAACGACCTGCCCCTGACGCAGCCCATCACCGCGCGCTTCGACGCCACCGGGGGAACCATCGGTCGCGCCGACCACAACACCATGGCGCTGCCTGACCCGGAGCGCCACATCTCCCGCCAGCAGGCCGAGATCAGCGCCGACGCCGGCGGTTTCGTGATCCGCAACGTCGGCAGCGCCAATCCGATCACCGTCGCCGGACAACCGGTCGCCCAGGGTCAGGCCGTGCCGCTGCGCCACCTGGACCAGGTCCGCATCGGCGGCTACCTGCTGGAAGTGCAGAACGAGGCCGGCGACGACAGCGGCGCCACCGTGATCCGCCGGGCGCCGGACCTGGCGCGTCCGGTCATGCCGGCGCCTGGGCCCATGCCCATGCCGATCCCGGCGCCGCCGACGCCGCTGGGCGGCGCGACCTCGGCGCCCGCCGCGCTGTCCAGTTCCAACCCGTTCGCCGACCTGTTCGGCGGCGCGCCGACGCCGGCCGACCTGTTCGCCGCGACGCCGGCCCCGGCGCCGCATCTCTCGCCGTTCGCGGCCCCGCCGCCCGCCCCGACGCCCGCGCCGGCCGGACCGATGCTGCTGCCGGACGACTTCGATCCCTTCGCCCCGCCGCCGCCGTCGCGCCAAGCGTCCGCCGCCAGCGCCGCCGGCCCGGCCGCGTTCGACCCCTTCGGCGGCCTGGACCTGGCGCCGCCGCCCGCGCCCATCGCGCCGCCGGCGGCCTCGAACGACCTGGGCTTCGGCGGAGCCTTCGCCGACCTGGTGCCGGGCGACAACAACCGCTCGCTGGACGACCTGTTCGGCTTGCAGGCCCCGGGCGCGGACCCCCTGGCCGGCTTCATGGCCGGCGCGGCGCCGCGCGCCGACACCGGCGCGCGCGACGGCCTGCCGTCGGATCCGCTGGCGCTTTTCGGCGCCGCGGCGCCGGCCGCCAACACCGAGCCGCAGACGCCCGCGCTGCCGGACCACACGCCGGCGCTGCATTCGTCCTTCCGTCCGCCGGAGGTCCGCGGCCCGGCACCGGCGCCGCTGCCTCCGCCAGTTCCGCCGGTGGCCGTGATGCCGCCGCCGGTCATGCCGCCCGCCGCGGTCATGCCGCCTCCAGTGACGCCGCCCCCGGTGATGCCGCCGCCGGCCGTGGCGCCGCCGCCGACCTTCGCCCGGCCGCAACCGGCGGCGTCGGCGACCGCCGCGCCCGGTCAGCCCGCCGATACCGCCGCGCTCTGGCAGGCCTTCTGCGAAGGCGCGGGCGTGCGCATGGCCGCGCCGCCGCAAGGCCTGAACGCCGACCTGATGCGCGTCATCGGCCAGCTGCTGAATGCCTCGGTCGACGGCGCGCTGCGCATGATGGCGGTGCGCGCGGCCACGAAGCACGAGCTGCGCGCGCAGGTCACGGTGATCCGCTCGCGCGACAACAACCCGCTGAAGTTCTCGCCCGACGCGCAGTCGGCGCTCGAGCAGCTGCTGCAGCCGCCGGTGCGCGGCTTCCTGCCCGGCCCGGCGGCGATGCAGGACGCGATGCGGGACCTGGTCGGCCACACCATCGGCACCATGGCCGGCACCCGCGCGGCGCTGGAGGGCGTGCTGACGCGCTTCCAGCCCTCGGCGCTGGAGGCCAAGCTGACCAGCCGCTCGGTGCTGGACAGCGTGCTGGCGATGAACCGCAAGGCCAAGCTCTGGGAGCTCTACCTGCAGCATTTCGAATCCATCCGCGACGAGGCGCAGGAGGACTTCCACACCCTGTTCGGCAAGGCCTTCCTGGAGGCCTACGAAGACCAGCTCGAGCGCCTGAGCCAGCACGGCCAGGGCCCGGCGCCGGTCGCGCCGCACGCACAACCACAGCAGAGCGGGGCCTGAGCCCCGCCGATCGTCCTACACGTCGTTCACACCATGCTCAAGATCCGGGTCGCCGCCTGCAGCGAACAAGGCGCGCGCGCCAACAATGAAGACGCCATCGTGGCGCACGAGAACGGCCCCGGCTGGTATGCCGTGCTGGCCGACGGCGCCGGCGGCCACCGCAATGGCGCGGAGGCCGCGCGGCGCGCCGTCCACCGGATGCAGACCAGCCTGGGCGACGCCACGCTGCCGTGGCGGCCGGAGCTGCTGACCGGCGCGGTGCTGGCCGCGCACGACGACGTGCGTCGCGGCGTCGAGGGCACCGGCCGCGACCGCATGCACACGACGGTGGTGGCGCTGTGCGTGGATGCGCAGCGCAACTTCGCGCTGTGGACCCATGTGGGCGACTCCCGCCTGTACCGCATCCGCGACGGCCAGATCGACACGATCACGCAGGACGACAGCGTGGTGCAGATGCTGATCGAGGCCGGGCTGCTGACGCCGGAGCAGGCCGAGGATCACCCGCACAAGAACCACCTCGTGGCCGCGCTGGGCATCGAGGACGAACTGCATCCCCACACGACCTCGCCGCAGCCGCTGCAGGACGGCGACGTCTTCCTGCTGTGCAGCGACGGCTGGTGGGGCAGCGCGGGCGACACGCTGATCCACGACACGCTGCGCGCGGCCGCCTCGCCGGACGACTGGCTGGCGTCGATGCGCGCGGTGATCGAGGAGCGCGGCTTGCCGGACCAGGACAACTTCAGCGCCATCGCGCTGTGGGTCGGCGAGCCGGCCCTGGCGGTGGCCGCCGAGGCCCCGGCGGACGCGGCCGGCACGGCCACGGACGAGACCGCGGTGGACTCCGGACCCGTCCCGCTGGAGGAGGAAGAAGAGGACGAGTCGACGCGGCGGATGCCGCTCTGAGCGCGGGGCGCGAGCGCGCCGTCGCGGGAGCCGGCGCGAGACGGTGCCAGGCGCCGCGAGACAGTCGCAGACCTCTGGAGACAGCCGATGAGGACGGTCCGTCAAGTCGACGCCGGCGACCTGAGCGTCGGCCTGTGGGACGAGGGTCCGCGCGACGGGCCGGCGGTCGTGCTGCTGCACGGCTTTCCGTATGACATCCATGCCTACGAGGCGGTGACCGATCGCCTGGTCGAGCGCGGCTGCCGGGTGCTGGTGCCCTTCCTGCGCGGCTACGGCTCGACGCGCTTCCTCGAGGCGGACACCCTGCGGTCCGGCGAGCAGGCGGTGCTCGGCGCCGACCTGCGGGCGCTGATGGACGCGCTGAGGATCGAGTCCGCGGTGCTGGCCGGATACGACTGGGGCGGACGAGCCGCCTGCGTGGTCGCGGCGACCTGGCCGGAGCGCTGCGCCGGGCTGGTGTCCTGCAACGGCTACAACCTGCTGCATCCGCCGAACGCGATGGCGCCGGACGAGCCGGCCAACGAGGCGCGCTACTGGTACCAGTTCTACCTGCATGGCGAGCGCGGCCGGCGCGGCCTGGAGCAGCACCGGCAGGCCATGGCGAAACTGCTGTGGCAGATGTGGTCGCCGCGCTGGCCGTTCACCGAGGCGGACTTCCTTCGTACGGCGGCGGCCTTCGACAACCCCGATTTCGTCGAGGTGGTCGTGCATTCCTATCGCCACCGCTATGGCCTGGTCCCGGGCGACGCGCGCTTCCTCGATCTCGAGGCGCAGTTGCTGACCCGACCGGTGATCCAGGTCCCGACCATCCTGCTCGACGGCCTGGCGGACGGCGTTGCCGTCGAGCCCGACACGCGCTCGCACGCGCGCCATTTCGCGCGGCTCGTGCGGCATGAGCGGGTGGATGGCGTCGGCCACAACTTCCCGCAGGAGTGCCCGTCCGTCTTCGCCGCGGCGGTGATGGACCTCGTCGAGGCGGCTGCGAGGGAGCGACGAGTCTGATCAACGCGCCCTGTGCGGGGCGGGGCGGCCTTTCGGCAATTTGCGGAAGACAGATCAGCCAGGGGCCGATGGAGCCTCGGGACGCTGGCGGATAGATTGGCGTTCGACATCACTTCCGCCAAAGGGTTCGCGATGAAGCAGCGCTCTCACCACCGTGCCCCTTCGGCACAGGACCTCCCCGCGGCGCAGGGCGACCGCATGCCGGTGCGAGCGATGCATGAGCGCAGCCCGATCCAGGCGAGGACGCTGCAGGCCTTTGTCGACCAGTCACCCCGCATGCAGGCGCAGCGTCGGCTCGTCGACGGCGTGCTTGGCGGTGCAGAGGGGGATCGGCCAGTGTTGCAGGCCGCCGGCAGGTCTTCGCCGGATAGAGCGGCTGCGGCGTCACCCATGGGTGTCGCTCAGTTGGGCAAAAAGGACTCGGCCATCCCGGACTTCGTGACCGAGTTCTTCGAGCGCCTCAATACGACCTACCACGCGTTCAAGCAGGGCAATTGGAACTTGATCTCGCAGGCTCACGCGCAGGCCCATGGCGCCGCGCCCTCGACCTCAGGGGCGGCGTACACCATCGACGCGATCACTGGCAGGAAGCTGGTCGAGATGCTGACCCGAACCGGTTGGAAGCCTCACGACTCGGAGAGCCGCAAGAGTGCCATCGAGACCTCGGCGGCCTTTTCGAAAGCACGCAGGCAGCAGGGGGCTTCATCGGACCAGGGCGGAGCTCCACAGCTCACGACGGACGACCAGGGCAAGCCGATTCGAACGATCACTTCCCACAAGGCGCGAAAGAAGCTTCATCAAGACGGAGCAAGCGAGTACTACTACCTGAAGGGAAACAATGCGCTCTTCAAGGAGGGCCGTCCGGTGAAGGAGACGGACTATCCGATACCGGGCGCGCTCCAGCCCGCCGCGGCAACGATCGTCGATGTGGACTCGGACGAGTCGGAGGAGTCCAGCGAAGAGAGTGAGATCGAGGCGACCCGGCCGGTGCAATCTGGCGAAGGTGGTTCACCGAAGGACGAGCCCTAGGAGTTCGATCCCCCCCGGCCCGGGTGCCTGCGTGGCCTCTTCCGTCGGGCTTACGGCTGCGGCTTGTCCATCGCCGCATTCGACGCATCCACCGGGGTCGGCCCGCTGCCCAGCTCCACGCCGGTGACGGGCTCGCTCAGCGGATCGGACGCGGTGCGGGTGCGCATGGCCTCGCAGTCGCGTTCCTCCTCCGGCGTCAGGCCCACCGAGGCCTGGCCGTCGCCGCCGTCGACGGCGCATTGGCGCTCGCGGGCCGACTCGTACAGGAACAGCTTGCTGTCGTTCCACGGGCCCCGCATGTCGCCTTCGCCTTGCGACATGTTGTAGTAGACCGAGGCGAACTCCGGCTTGCCCGGCAGCTTGCCCGGCGGGAAGTTGGGGCTGATCGAATACAGCGCCTTCTCGAACGAGCGCTGGTGGGCGATCTCGCGGGTCATCAGGAAGCCGAGCGCCTCCTTCACGCCGGGGTCGTCGGTCACCGCGATCAGCCGTTCATAGACGATCTTGGCGCGCGCTTCGGCGGCGATGTTGGAGCGCAGGTCGGCGGTCGGCTCGCCGATGCTGTCGATGTAGCCGGCGTTCCAGAGCTGGCCGCCGGAGTTGGTCAGCGCCGGTCCGCCGCCGTACAGCACCTGCGTCACATGCGAGTCGTTGCCGGCGCCTTGCAGCGAGCGGAAGAGCTCCGCTTCGGAATCGGTCGCTTCGGCCAACTGGCCCTTGGCGCCCTTGTTGAGCATCGCAACGATGGTGCCGATGACCTCGAGGTGGCTGAGCTCCTCGGTGGCGATGTCGAGCAGCATGTCCTTGCGGCCCGGGTCGTCCTCGGCCAGCGCCTGGGTGAAGTAGCGGCAGGCGGCGGCGAGCTCGCCTTGCGGGCCGCCGAACTGCTCGAGCATCAGGTTGGCCAGCGCCGGATTGCATTCGCGGACGCGGACGGTGTACTGCAGACGTTTGTTGTGGGCGAACATGGAATCTCCTTGCGGTAGGCGGGGAAGAGGGCAACTTGAAGCGCCGCGCCACGCAGACCTCAAGCGGGGCCGGCGTGCATGGCGACAAGGTCGATCTGGCAAGGGCCGATCCAGCGCCGCGATGAGGGTCTCGCCGCCACGGTGGGAGTGCGATGGCCATGGATCGTCGATGGCATCGGCGTTCTCGGTCGCCAGGAAAATTGCGTCGCTTCGTTTCCGACGTTCGGAAGGGCATGCGGCAGAACTCACACACTTGTCCAGGCAAGTGTTTTGGGGTCAGGGCTTGCGCCGGTTCGCGCGCTGCGAGGCGCGCGCGCGTGCTCTCTCTAGCGGGACGCCCCAACGCTCGTATTTCCGCGAGTCGACTGGTTCATCTGCCGGTCGTCCGCAACCGCCTGCCGCCCCGCAACCTCGATGGCATGGGCTTTGCAATGAAGAGGTCGTTGGCATGTGCCAATGACCATTGACGGAGACATCACCATGACTCAGCAATCCAACCAAGGTCAGTCGACCCCAGGCCAGCAGGGCGGTTCCGGCTCGCAGCGCGAGCAGAACCAGCAGAACCAGCAGAACCAGCAAGGTCAACAAGGCCAGCCGGGTCGGCAGGACCAGAACCGCGAGCAGCAGCGCCAGCAGGGTCAGAACCAGGGCCAGCAAGGCCAGGCCTCGCAGGGCCAGGAGCAGCAGCGCCAACAAGCCCAGCAAGGCCAGCAGCGTGAGGACGGCTCGCAGAACCGCGCCGAGCAGCAGCGCCAGCAAGGCGGCCAGCAGCGTGAACAAGGCGGGCAGCAGCGCGACGAGCGTTGAGCGCCGGCAAGCGCAGGGGCCGGCCCGCAGGGGTCGGCCCCTTTCATCTTCCAGCGAAAGGAAATGCCGATGGGCGAAGCCCCGAGCGCCTTCACCGTGGACGACCTCTGCAACGAGCAGCGCATCGAGTCGCTCGACCTGCACCCTTGCGGCCAGCGTGCGGTGTGCGCGGTGAAGTCGGTGCAACGCGCGGACGATGACTACCAGACCCACCTGTGGCTGCTGCCCTTGGGCGGCGGACCGTCGAACCGGCTGACCTTCGTGCCCAGCAAGAACTCGCGGCCGCGCTGGTCGCCCGGCGGTGATCGCATCGCCTTCCTGAGCGACCGGCATGGCGGGCCGAAGCAGGTGTTCCTGATGCCGGCGGACGGCGGCGAGGCCCGCCAGATCACGCGTTTCGCCGGCACCGTGATCGACCTGGCGTGGCGGCCGGATGGCCGCCAGCTCGCGCTGGTCTGCGCGGTCAATGTCGATCCGGACCAGCGCGTCGACGGCACGCGGGAGATCGACCTGCAACGCCCGATCGCCCCCGCGACGGCGCCGGAAGTGGTCTGGCGCCTGCCCTACAAGATGGACGGCTCCGGTTATGTGCTGGGCGCCCGGCTGCAGATCGTGCTGCTGGACATCGAGTCGCAGGCGGCGACGCCGCTCACCCGCGGCGATTACGACGTGGGGCATCTGGCCTGGTCGTGCGACGGCCGGCGTCTGGCCTACACCCGGGGACGCGAGGACGAACGCGAGAGCCACTGCACCGATGTCTGGATGCTGGACCTCGACGGTCCCGCGCAGCCGTTTCCCGAGGCGCGGCGGCTCACCACCACGGTGGCCACCGCCTCGTGGCCGGCGTTCTCCCCCGACGGATCGACGATCGCCTTCATGGGCGCCGAGAACGGCGGCGACGCGATCATGCGGCTGTGGGCGGTGGACGTGGCCACTGGCACAACGCGTCGAGTGGCCGACGAGGATGTCGAGCTCTTCAGCAACGCGCTGTTCTGGGACGCCGATGGCCGCCGGCTGCGCGCGGTGCAGGCCTGGCGCGGCGTCCAGCGCATCGTGTCCATCCAGGTGGACAGCGGCGAAGTCACCCCGCTGGTCGAGCCGCCCGCCGGTCATGTGAGCGCGATGGCGGTGGGCGAGGTGATCGCCTATGTCGAGGAAGGCATGGACCATCCGATCGAAGCCCACCGCTGCGACCTCGACGGCGGCCAGGCGCGACGCATCAGCGACTTCAACGGCTGGTGGCGCCAGCGGCATGCGCTCAAGCTTGAGCGTCGCCGCTTCGAGGTGCCGGACGGCGAGGGCGGCACCGAGCAGATCGAGGGCTGGCTGCTGCTGCGGGAAGGCGAGCCTTCTCCGTGCCGGCTGCTGGTCGACGTGCATGGCGGACCGGCCAGCTATGTGGCGCTGCAGTTCCCGACGACACCCTACTGGCAGGTGCTGGCCAGCCAGGGCTGGGCCATCCTGGCGCTCAACGCGGTGGGGTCGGCCAGCTACGGCCGCCGGTTCAGTGAGCGGCTGCGCAAGTGCTGGGGCAGGCTCGACCTGCCGCAATACCGCGCCGCCATCGCCGCGTTGCGGCGCGAGGGCCTGGTGGACGATCGGGTCGCGATCGCCGGCTCGTCCTACGGCGGCTACTTCAGCGCGTATGCCACCGGCAACTGCGAGGACTTCCGCGCCTCGGTGGTCAGCGCGCCGGTGGGCAACCTGGAGACGCACTACGGCACCTCCGACAGCGGCTACTACGCCGACCCGTTCTCGATGGAAGGCAAGCCCGACGCCAACCGCGAGCTGATGATCGAGCTCTCGCCGATGGCGCACATCGGGCAGGGCAACACGCCGACGCTGTTCCTGCAGGGCAAGGACGACGAGCGTTGTCCGAAATGCCAGTCGGAGGAGATGTTCGTGAAGCTCAAGCGCTCCGGCACGCCGAGCGAGATGGTCCTCTATCCCGGCGGCGACCACCACACGCTGGGCCAGGGCCGACCGTCCCATCGGCTCGACGGGCATGGGCGCATCGTCGATTGGCTGAACCGATGGGTCGAGGTGCCGTTGCCGGCGGCGCCCGGGGAGAAGCGCTGAGCGCTTCTCCGTGCCTTGGCGCGTGGAACGGGGGTTGCCCGTACCACGCAGGGCTCGATCCCGCGAGCCCCCCTCTGGAGATCTCCATGTCCCTTCGTCACCTGGCCGTCGCTGGCGGCGTCGCGCTGTTGTCCGCGCACCTGTTCCGTTCCCTGCGTGCGCCGCAAGACGGCGCACCGGCCTCGGCGCCGCTTCCGGCATCCTCGACGGACGCGTCCTCACCAGGCGCTTCCTTGTCCGACGCTCCCTTGTCCGACCCTTCCTCGGCGGCTGACCGCACGCGGTCCGAAGGCAGCGCGCGCGCCTCGTCGGAGAGCGGCGAGCCCGCGCCTCTGACGCCGCTGGAAGGCGCGGCGGTCGCTGAGTCGCTGCGTGAGCAGGAGCGCCCCGAACTCGGCCTGCCGAGCGACACGCGCAACGATGCCGATCGCGTCCGGCCCGGCCTGGCGGACTTCGCGCGCGGTGCCTGAGTCGCGAGGTTGGCGATGAGGCCACGCACCGCCTTGTCGGCGGCCCTGACCGGGCTGCTGCTCGCCGCCTGCGGCGACCACCGGACCGAATCGCCGATCCAGTCGCCCGGCGCGCCGGCGCGGCCCGCGACGAAGGTCCTGGAAGCGGGCGCCGCGGTTCTGCAGGACAAGCCGCCGATCGAGGCGCTCAATGCCTACCTCGACGGCTTCCACTTCTACAACGGGCGACCCGCGTCGCAGATGGAGGCGCATCACTACTGCGCCGTCCTCAACGAGGAACTCATCCAATGCGTCATCTACGACGGCAACGTCAAGGACGCGAAGCTGATGGGCGTGGAATACATCATCAGCGGCCGGCAGTTCGCGGCCTTGCCGGCGGCGGAGAAGCGCCTGTGGCACAGCCATGTGCATGAGGTGAAGTCCGGCCAACTGATCGCGCCCGGCATTCCCGAGGCGGCCGAGCGGCAGCTGATGGAACGGCTGGTCGGCACCTACGGGAAGACCTGGCACACCTGGCACACCGATGAGGGCAAGTCGCTGCCCTTGGGCGTGCCGCAGCTGATGATGGGCTTCACCGCGGACGGCCAGGCGGACGCGGCCATGGTGGCCGCGCGCGACCAGCGATTCGGCGTCGTCAGCGCGCGCAAGCGCGAGCAGCGCGGCGCCATCCCCGCGCCGCCCATCGATGCGGGCGCGGATGCCTGGCGCCGCGGACAGGTCTATCAGATCCCCGATCCGACGGGCGCGCACGGGGCCGGTGCCCATGCGCCCGGGCGCGCCCCGTCCGCGCGGTGAGCGCGTCGCGTCTTCAGCCCGTGGACACCGCGATGCGCCGCGGCTGCGCATGCGCCTGCTTGGGGATCCGCAACGTCAGCACGCCGTCCTTCATGCCGGCCTCGATGCGGCCCATGTCGAGCTCGCGGCTCAAGGTGAAGGCGCGGCGGAAACGCGGCACGCTCACCTCGGCCCACAGCGGGCGCATGCCGTCCGGCGCGCTGACCGCAGCCTCGCCTTCGATCACCAGCGTCTCGCCATCGAGCCGGACGTCGAGCGCTTCCCGCGGCACGCCCGGCATGTCGGCCAGCAGCGTGATGCCGCCGGCGTCCTCGAAGATCTCGACCGCGGGTTCCGCCACCGCGCGGGGACCGGAGGCCGGCTTGCCGGCCGGCGCGTTCTGCCCGGTCGAGGCCAGTTCCGCGCGGGGGCCATCGGCGCGGGTCAGTTGGGTGTGGGTGGACATGACAGCTCCTTTCTTCGTGAGGTCGTCGTTCACTGGACGTTGATGCGCTGCGGACGGGCGGCTTCGCGCAATCCCACCGTGACGCGCAGCACGCCGTCGCGGTAATGCGCGTCCACGCTGCCGGTGTCGGCATCGTCGGGCAGCGCCACGGCGCGGGTGAAGCGGCCGTGCCAGCGCTCCGCGGCGTAGAGCTGCACGCCGTCGGACGAGTCGCGCGCGGTGGGCTTGCGCTCGCCGGAGATGCGCAGCACGCCGCGCTCGACGGTCACGTCGATGGCTTGCGCGTCCAGGCCGGCGGCGAAGGCGTAGACCTCGATGGAGCGCTCGGTGCGGCCCACATTGATCGGCGGGAAGGCGCCCGCCGTCGCCGAGCGGATGCTGTCCGCCAGACCGTCCGGGGCGCGCGAACGCGACAGCGCCTGCTGCAGCTGGGTGAGCTGCTCCAGCAGGCCTTGAGGGCGGTGGAACACGGTATCGAACATGAGAGACCTCCTTTCCTGGTCGATGAATCGATGGGGCGATGAAAGGGATGGCGCAGGCGCCGTCCCGTGATGAACCGGTGGTGCGGACGACTGGAGACGCGCGGCCGGGCTCGGCCCGAGGTCGGCCCGAGGTCCTGGCTCCGCGCGCTCGCGCCGTCGCGGCAAGGCGGGCGCTATCGCCCGTCAGGACGGGACGCGGCCGTGGTCGTGGTTGCCGTCGCGGCGGGGGAAGGCTCGCGCGCGAAGCAGGGGCGCGATGAGCACTTCAGGCGTCGCAGCGTTTCCCGCGCGAGCAGATAGGCCTGGAGATGGGGCGGGCTCATCACGAGCCGCGTCGAGCGCAGCGGGCGCGCGGGGCGCCGGGTCGGCGCCTGGGAGGGGGTGTCGGAGAGCGGCTTGGCCATGATTCAGTTCCTCGTCCGAATCGGTGGATGGCGGGTCGACACAGATTTAGGAACTGGGGCCTCGCGCTTCAAGAGCCGCGCGATTCAGGGAAAACCCTGATCAACCGGTCTTCTTCGTCAGCAGCGCCGCGAACGCTTCCACGTAGGGCAGGCCGGGCCCCCAGCGCATGTCGATCTGCTGGCCGGGCTCGGGGTTGGGCGACCACACGGTGCAGCCGGCCAGGCGCTCCATGAGCTCGCCCGCCGCCAGCATCGGCATCGCCGAGGTCAGCAGGCTCGCCGGCGCGGTGTAGGTGACCCACTGCACCGCGTTCTCCGGCGCGGGCAGCGTCGCCGCGTGGCTCGCCGGCCAGGGCGGGGCGGCCGCGAGCGCCGCCTCCAGCGAGTCCACCGTGGCGGTGTCGTCCAGCGTGCGCATGGCCGCGTTGGCCAGCACCGTGTACCAGCGGTCCAGGTGGTCCAGCCCCGCGCGGTCGATCGGCGGCTGCGTGCGTGGCTGCGCGATCACCAGCGGGAAATAGCGGCCGACGTTGTCGCAGCTGGCCATCAGCACGCCGAACCACCACTTCATGTCGACCACGCCCGGCGCCCAGGCGAAGCGCAGCACCGGCGCCGTCAGGTAGGTGTCGAGCCAGCGGGCGCCCAGGACCTTGGGCAGGTCCTGCATCATCCCGGACAGCCAGGCGTCGCAGTGGCGCACGCAGTGCTGCGGCAGCCGCCGCTGGGCGAAGTCGCCCAGGGCGGCGACCTTGCCGTACCAGCCCGGCACGGTGTCGCCGGACGTGTTCAGGGCTTCGGGCAACGCGCTCATCGTCGGTCTCTCCTGGTGCGCCTCACAGCCCGCCGGGGCAGCGGAACTCGTTGAGCTCCGGCAGCCGGAACGGGTTGCGGACGCTGCTGGCGGTGACCTCGAAGACCGCCTTGCGGCCCTCGATCTCGAAGGTGGCCTTGAATCGCTCGGGCGCGGCGGTCTTCTCGATCTTGACCCGGTCGAACAGGCGGAACAGCGCCCACGGGCCGTCGTTGACCATGCCGGACGAGCCGCTCGTGCTGGCCGGGCTCAGCTGCACCCGCACCTGCGAGCTGCCGCGCGGCCCCGGCCACTGCACCGAGGTCGGGATCTGCGGGCCGTGGCTGTAGCGCACGATCTGGCCGTCGACGTCGAGGATGAACTGCTGGATCGAGGTGTCCATCTCGATCGGCTTGAAGTCCAGCCGCAGCGACGGCGTGTTGCTGCCCGGGAAGAAGGTCTCCTTGATCGCCTGCGCGCGCTGGAACTGCGGCAGCGTGCCGCTGTCCGCGCCCAGCGGCGTGCCCTCGACCGCGCGGAACTTCCATGGCCGCGTCGTCGTGTCGACGTAGGGCGCGAGCTTCTGCTGGAAGAGCTGGTCGATCTTGCCGCCCGGCGCGAACAGCATCGCGAAGTCGGCCTGGGTCGCGTCGCGCGACGAATTGCGGTCCAGCGGATAACGGCCGGCCACGGCCTGATTGCAGAACTCGCCGACCTGCGAGCGCACCTCCATGCCCAGGTTCTGGCGCATCGCGCCCTGCGACACGCGGGCGCTGCTGCTGCCCAGGTCGTCCAGCATCGTGCGCAGCGGCTCGGGGCTCATCGCGGCGGCGGCCTTCAGCCGCGTGGGCACCGGCGAGGGCGGCGGCGCGCTGCCGCCCTTGAGCGCCGAATCGGCCGCCGTCAGCATGATGTTGGCCTCGGCGATCAGGCCCACCGTCTCGTCCAGCGGCGCCTTGCCGCCGCCCGGGGGCGCGGTGACCATGCTGCGCAGGCCGACGAAGCGGTCGTCGACGATGCTCTCGATGCGCGGCGCGTTCGGATCGGCTTGCGCGGGCTGGCCGGGCTTGCCGGAGAACATGCCCGCGACGCGCTCGCGCGTCTGCTGCACCAGGTCGGCGGCGCGGCGCTCGGCGTTCTCGATCGCGTTGCCCGGCTGGGCCAGCGTGGTCTCGCGCGAGGCCGCGCGCAGGAACGGGCCCAGCGGGCTGTCCGGCGCGGACAGCATGCGCGAGCGCTCCACCGACTGCGGCACCGTCGCCATCGGCAGCAGCTTGACGCTGTTGAGGAAGGCCTCCCAGGCCGCGGCGTAGTCGTTCAGGTAGAGCCGGCGCACGTCGTCCACCAGCGGCGCGTTGGCGCGCACCATGGCCTGCGCATCCTTGGGCGCGGCGGCCACGCCCAGCACCCAGGGCTCCTCGGCGGCCAGCTCGTCGGTCACCTGGCCGACGCGCGGCTGGAAACCGCGCAGGTAGGCGTCGCGGGTGAAGAAGCCCGGCACGCCCTGCGTCAGCGGCGCGCCGTTGGCGCGGGTGAACAGCAGCGGCGCGTTGTGGCCGCCGGCCCGCGCGACGGTGAAGTCGGGGTACTCGGTGCCCAGGCCCTGCGCGCGCAGCCGGTTGTAGATGCGCTGGGGCAGCGGCTGCGTCGCCAGCTGCGTGCGCACCGCCGTCAGCAGCGACGCATCCTCGGGCAGCGGCGAGGCGATGCCCCCCTGCGACAGCAAGGCATCCAGGTGGGCGCCGAGCGCCGCGCGCTGGTCAGGCGTCAACTCGCGGCGGGTGCTTTCCCAGTCGCCCTCGATGTGCTGCTTGAGCGCCTGCGCGTCGAAGTGCTGCGGGTCGTGCAGCATCACGTAGGCCTTGAGCGCCTCATACAGCGTGACCGGCGTGGCGGCGCCCTGGCGCAGCTGCTCCTCGATGCGCAGCACCAGCCGCGGCAGCACCGCGTCGCCCAGCATGCGCTGGTAGGCGGCGCGCGCCGCGCTGTCGATCTTGCGGCCCTGGAACAGGCCCATGCGCATGGACAGCGGCACCTCGTCCTCGACCGCCGCCAGCGCGCGCGTGGCCTGCAGCGCCGGCAGGATCGGCAGCAGGTCGGCCGAGGCGCGGTTGGGCGTGGCCTGCAGCAGCTCGCGGACCTGCTCGGCGCGGGCGCTGGTCTCCTGCAGGTACTTGCGGTTGTTGAAGTAGCTGACCGTCCACGCGGTCAGCAGGCCGACGCCGACGACCGCGACGGCCGCGTAGCCGGCCAGCGCCAGCGCATTGCGGCGCCGCTCCCAGCCGCGGTGCGTGCCGCCCAGGCCGGCCTCGGCGAAGACGACCTCGCCCAGCAGGCGGTTCAGGAAGTAGCTGCGGCCGCTGGCCTGGTTGGGCGCGAGCACCGCATGCTCGATCTGGTAGCTGCGCGCCACCGAGCCCAGCACGCGGTCGATCGGCGTGCCTTCCTGCGTGCCGCTGACGAAGTAGATGCCGCGCAGCTGCGGCTGCGCCTCGTAGGGGGAGGGCGCGAAGACGCCCTCGGCGTACTCGGCCAGCAGCGCGCGCAGGCTCGCGAACTGGGCCGGGAAGCCGTAGATGCGGGCGCGGCGCTGCGGGTCGCGCTCGGCCTGCAGGCGATCGATCAGGCCGTCCTGCAGGCGCTGCTCGAGGGTGTCGAACTCGGCGCCGAAGCCCGCCAGCGGCGAGGCGCTGGCGCGCGGGAAGGTGAAGCCCCAGGGCGCGGCGCGCTGGTCCTTGTCCACCGTGGCGAAGTAGTCCATGAAGCCGGACAGCAGGTCGGCCTTGGTCACCAGCAGGTAGACCGGGAAGCGGATGTCCAGGTCCTTCTGCAGCTCCTGCACCCGGGCCCGCACGGTGGCGGCATGCTGGGCGCGCTCGGCCGGGCTGCGCGACAGCAGGTCGGTCACCGAGACCGTCACCAGCGCGCCGTTGATCGGCTGGCGCGGGCGCGAGCGCCGCAGCATCTGCAGGAAGCCGCTCCAGGTCGCCTTGTCGTTGGTCGGGTCGCTGTCCTGCGTAGTGAAGCGGCCGGCGGTGTCGATCAGCACCGCGCGGTCGGTGAACCACCAGTCGCAGTGGCGCGTGCCGCCGACGCCGCGGATCGCGTGGTCGCCCATCTGGTCGGCCAGCGGGAAGTTCAGCCCGCTGTGACGCAGCGCGGTCGTCTTGCCGGACCCCGGCGCGCCGATGATCAGGTACCAGGGCAGCTCATAGAGATAACGTCCGCCGAAGCGCGAGCGCAGCTTCGCGCCGAAGCCGGCCGAGCCCTCGGCGCCGAAGCGCGAGCGCTGCAGCAGCTGCAGCGCCTGCCGGAAGCGCTCCCGCACGGCCAGCATGTCGGCGCTCTCGCGCTCGGTCGTGTCGGCGGCCGGTTGCTGCAGCAACTGGTTGACGACGGCCGTGTTGCCGCGCTTGGCGCGCCAGCGGCTCCAGGCGATGCACAGCGCCACCACCAGCACCAGCAGGCCGATGGTGATCCAGCGCGAGCGCGCGGTGTCCAGCGGACGCGCCTCGCCGACGGCGATCAGCGGGCCGACGATCCAGATCAGCAGCGCGACCGCCAGCACCAGCACCGCCAGCAGCACCCAGCGGTTGAAGATCCATCCCAGGACGCGTTTCATCGCGAAGCTCCGCGCGCCGGCGCGTCGGGCGCGCGGCCATTGATCATCAGACTGACCTCGACGCGCCGGTTCAGCGCGCGGTTGGTCGGGGTGTCGTTCGGCGCCACCGGCTCGGCCTCGGCGCGGCCCTCGGCGCGGATGCGCTCGGGGGCGACGCGGCGCGCGATCAGCAGCTCGCGCACGGTGTTGGCGCGTTCCTCGGACAGGTGCCAGTTGGACGGGAAACGGGCGGTGCGGATCGGCGTGTTGTCGCTGTGGCCGGTCACCAGCACCGTGCCCTGCACCTGCGTCAGCGCGTCGGCGATGCGGCCCATCAGCGCTTCGCGCTCCGGGACGATGGTCGCGCTGGCCGGCGCGAACAGGCCGTCGCCGCGGATCGTGACCACGCTGCGGTCGACCTCGTCGCGCACCGCGACCAGCCCGGCCTTGATGTCGGACTGCAGGAACTGCGCCAGGCGCGGCTTGGCCGGCGGCGGCGGTGGCGCGACCACCGGCGGCGAGAGCCGCAGCGACTGGATCTGGCCGAACACCGGATCGGAGCGATCCGCCAGCGAGAGCGTCAGCGTCAGGTACACGCCCACCAGCAGCAGCGCCGTCAGCGCCGCGGTCGCCGCCAGCGGCAGCCAGCCGATGTGGCGGCGCTGCACGGTCGGCTCGACCTGCCAGTGCTGCGCCAGCGCGGCGGGATAGTCGCCGCGCTGCTGCTTCAGGATCTGCGCCAAGCGGTCACGTACCGCCTCGAGTTGCGCGGGGCCGTTGTCGATGACGCGGTAGCGGCCGGCGAAGCCCAGCGTCAGCGCGGCGTAGATCAGCTCGAGCAGATCGCGGTTGGCATCGGGCTTCTCGGCCAGGCGCGCCATCAGCTGGAAGACCTTTTCGCCGCCCCAGGTCTCGTTGTGGAACATCGACAGCAGGCTGTGCCGCGCCCAGACGCCGGAGCCGCCCCAGGGGGTGTCGGCGCAGGCCTCGTCGATCATCGTGCAGAGCACGTAGCGCGTGGCCATGACGCGCTCGGGCGGGATGCCCGCGGCGGCGGCGCGCGCGGCAAAGTCGCGGATACCCTGGGCCAGGTTGTTGCGCAGCGCGGCCACGTCGTCGACGCGGCGCGTCGTGCGCAGCTGCGGCACCAGCAGCAGCAGCGGGTTGGCCAGCGTCAGCAGCGGGTTGAGCCCGGCGGCCGGCGGAGCGGCGTCGGGCTGGACCGAGTCCGGCGCGGGCGAGGCGCCACGCGGCGCCTGCGCACCGCCGGGGCGGGGCTTGATGAAGGTGCGCTGATCGTCGAAGCCTGCGAACGGATCGTTGAGCGCGGAGGGGTCCATGCCGGCTCCCGGAGGTTGCTTGTCTTGTCGATGGAAGGGCTGAGGAGCGGGGACCAGGCCCGGCATGCCGCCGCGCGGGGCGGCTATTGCCGGATGGCCCAGAGCTCAAGCTCCAGTCCGGGGAAGTCGCCGGCCACGTGCAGCGCCAGGCTGCCGCTGCGCTCGAGCTGTTTCCACAGTTCGCCGCCGCGGTCCAGCTCGAAATAATGGAAGCCCGCATGGAACGGCAGCTGGCGCGGCGCCACCGGCAGCGCGCGCAGGCCGATGCCGGGCAGCTGCAGGTTGACCAGGTCGCGGATGCGGTCCACCGGGCCCAGCTTGGATTGCGCCGGGAAGCGCTGGCGCAGTTGCTCGGCCGAGACCTGCGCATTGACCGCGATGACGAAGCTGGCGCTGCGCAGCAGGTCGGCATCGGGCACGACGGCGGTGCGCACGCCATGGGTGCGCTCGGTCAGGTCGATCTGCAGCGCGTTGCGCTCCAGCACCACGCTGAGCATGCGGCGCAGGTCCTCCAGCAGCGGCGCGAAACTGCCGCGCAGGTCGTCGTGACGGTACAGCGGATATTCGGGCGCCAGGCGGGTGTCGCTCACGAAGGTGGCCAGGTCGCCGGCCAGCTGCAGACAGTCGCGGTGCAGCAGCTCCGGATGGACATGCGGCGACTCGGCATGCTGGCGGAACAGCGGGTCGGCGCGGTTCAGCGCCTGCAGCATCAGGAAGTCGGCCAGCTCGGACACGCCGTTGCCCAGCTGCCCCATGCGTGAGGACAGCAGCTGCGCGCGCTGGCGCACCAGCCCGTGCAGCAGCGAGGCCATCGCGGACAGGTGGCCGCTGGCGTCGATGCGGGTCTGCGGCGGGATGTAGCTGCGGTCCAGCACCAGCTGCTGGTCGGCGCGGCGCTCGGCCACGCGGGCCACGCCCAGCGCGGCATAGGCATCGTTGAGCTCGCGCGCCGGCAGCAGCCGCAGCGTGAGCGCGCCGGTCTGGACCGGCTCGGGCTCGTCGCCGGCGCTGGTCTGGTCGCGCAGGTCCTGGTCGACGACGTGGTAGCGGTGCAGCTCGCCGGCATCGTGGCCGTTGAAGGCCACCTGGTCGGTGCCCGGGCGCGCGATCGGCGCGGCCAGCACGATCATGTCGCCCTTGAGGTCGGCAGGCACCTCCAGCGGCGCCATCGCGGCGTCCGCCTGCGGGATCTGGAAGGGCGTGCCGTCGGGCAGGATGCCGCTGGCGCGCACGATGCCCAGCCGGCCGACGCTCAGCAGCGCCTCGTCCAGCACCAGCTCGGTGAAGCCCCAGCCATGCGGCGCGAGCGCGCGCGCGCGGCTGTCGACCAGGTGCTCCAGATATCGGGTTTCCTGCTGGAAATGGTGGGGCAGCAGGAACATGCCCTGCGACCAGATGACCTTGCTGTGCCAGCTCACGGCTGCTTGACCGAGGCGCTGACCGACAGCTCGTCGGCCTGGATGAGGACGTCCTGCTTCTTGCCGACCATCACCGGCACCACCGCGCGCCAGCGCGCATGCTCCAGGTCGCGGTAGGCGCCGAAGACGGCGATGAAGCGGGTCTCCGGCGACAGCGTCTTCTTGTTGATGGTCCGGGATTCGCCAGGCTGGAGGGTCATTTCCTCGCGGGCGACCATCTCGGTGCCAAGCTCGGCCTGGTCCTTCTGGTACAGGCTGATGAAATCGGCAGCATTGAAGGCGTTGGTCGACTTCAGCTCATACACCCGCACCAGCAGCGGGGAGGGGCGCTTGTTGACGCTCGGGTTGAGCTGCGGCGACGCTTGGATGCTGCCGCGCACCTCGGTGGGCTTGGGCGAGCTGGAGAAGGGATTGAGCTTGTCGATCGACGAGCAGCCCCCCAGCAGGCCGAGCGCGCCCAGCGCCAGCAGCATTCCTGTGGCGCCCCGGCGAGCGGCGCGCATGTATCCGTGGTGTCCCGAACGAGGCGTGAGCATCTTGGCTGTCCTTCTTGACCGGAGGAAAGGATAGCCAGTGGGGGCGGTTGGGCCTCGTGACTTAGGTAATCGGGGAGGGTGTCCCCGACCAGGACCGTACTGCGTCGGTTTTGCGACCGAGGACGGCGGGCGGGGGAGGGCTCAGGCGGTGCGGAGGCGGAATTGGCTGACCAGCTTGGCCAGTTGCTGGGCCTGGCCGTTGAGGCTCTCGGCGGCGGCGGCGCTCTGCTCGACCAACGCGGCATTCTGCTGGGTCACCTGGTCGAGGTGGGAGACCGCGCCGCCGACTTGCTGGATGCCGCCGTTCTGTTCCTGCGTCGCCGCGGAAATCTCCCGGATCAAGGTGTCGACCTGGCCGACCTGGGCGACCACGCGCTGCATGACCTCGCCGGCCCCCTCGGCCTGGCGGGCGCCCGTGTCGACACGGTCGACGCTGGCCTGGATCAGGCCCTTGATCTCGCGGGCGGCGCCGGCCGAGCGCTGCGCCAGCGCACGCACCTCGGAGGCCACGACGGCGAAGCCGCGCCCCTGCTCGCCGGCCCGGGCCGCCTCGACCGCCGCATTCAGCGCCAGGATGTTGGTCTGGAAGGCAATCGAGTCGATGACGCCAATGATGTCCTCGATGCGCCGCGAAGCATCGCTGATGCCCTGCATCGTCCGGACCAGCTCGCCGACAGCCTGGCCACCCTCGCTGGCCGCGCCGGAGGCATCCGCCGCCATGCGGCTGGCCTCGCCGGCCGAGGCCGCGCTCTGCGACACCGAACTGGTCAGCTGCTCCATCGAGGCGGCCGTCTGCTGCAGGCTGCTGGCCTGGCTTTCGGTGCGGGTGCTCAGATCAGCATTGCCCTGGGCGATCTCGCGCGATCCGGTGGCGATGCTCTCGCTGCTGTCGCGCACCTGGCCGACCAGCGCCCCCAACTGACCGACCATCCGCGCCATGGCCCGCAGGAGGTCGGCGGGCTCGTCGCGGCCCTCGGCGTGGATGTCGACGGTCAGGTCGCCGGCGGCCACGTCCTCGGTGGCCTTGACCGCCTCGGCGATCGGCGAGGTGATGGAGCGCGTCACCTGCCACGCCAGCGCGATGCCCACGGCCAGCGCGGCGGCGACGACCAGCAGCGTGATCAGCCGGCCGTGGTCGTAGGACTCGGCCGCGGCCCGGGCAGCGTGGTCGCCGCCGGCGCGGTTGAAGTCGATGCCCTTGGCGATCGCGGCCGACACGGCGACGAACAGCGTCGTGGTGCGCCCGGTCGCCAGTTGACGGGCGTTCGCGTGCTCGGCCTCGCCGGCGGCGGCCGCGCGCAGCAGCTCGGCGTCGGCCGCCAGGTAGGCCGTCCAGGCCGCCCGGATGTCCTGGTAGAGGGCGCGTTCGGTCTCGCCGGTGATGCTGGTTTCGTAGGCCTTGGCGGCCTCGTCGAACGCGCGCAGTGCGCTTTCACGCTCGCGGCCGCTGGCGGCGCGGGTGGTCTCGTCGGTGACCAGCGCGGCCCGCAGCGACTGGCGGCGGGCGAGGTTGGCGGCATCGTGCATCGCGCCCAGCCGGGTGACGCTGGGCAGCCAGTTGCCGTTCAGGTCCTGGACGTTCTCGTTGATCCGGGCCATCTGCAGGGTCCCGAACCAAGCGCTGAAACAGAGCAGGGCGAGGATCGCCGCAAAGGCCAGCGCCAGCCGCCTGCCGATCCGGAAATTACGAAGCAAGGCCATGGGAAGCTCCCGGAAACATTGCCTGGAATTTCCCTGGCGGGGCAGGCCGGATGCCCGGGTGGTGGCCAGGCATGCTCGCTTCCCCTGGGCTGACAACGTTGTCATGGTGTCGTATGCTCCGCGCCCACAAGAAGGAGACAAGTCGATGAGCGCAGATCTTTCCCGGATCACCGGGGGCGGCACGCCGTCCGGGCCGGCCCTGGCGGAAGCGGCACCGGGCGCCGATCCGGGCGCGGCGGCCCCCGCGCGGCCGGCCCGCCATCCGCTGACCTGGGTGCCGTCGCTCTATCTGGCGATGGGACTGCCGAACGTGCTGGTCGGCGCGGTGGCGGCGATCCTCTACAAGAACCTGGGCGTGTCCAACGAGGACATCGCGCTCTACACCTCGCAGATGTACCTGCCCTGGGTGCTCAAGCCGCTGTGGTCGCCCTTGCTGGAACCCTACCGGACCAAGCGCTGGTGGGTGATCACGATGCAGTTCCTGATGATGGCGTCGCTGGGCGCGGTCGCGTTCTGCCTGCCGCTGGACGGCTTCTTCCGCGCTTCGCTGGCCTTCTTCTGGATCACCGGTTTCGCCTCCGCGACGCAGGACATCGTGGCCGACGGCGTGTTCATGACCACCATGCCGCCCCGCGAGCAGGCCAGTTACGCCGGCCTGCAGGGCATGTGCTGGAACCTGGGCGCGGTGGTGGCCTCGGGGCTGCTGGTGTCGCTGACCGGCTGGCTGCACGCGTCGCTGCACTGGACCTGGGTGCAGTGCTGGATGGCCGTGATGCTGGGGGCGGCGGCGATGATGGGCGGCTTCGGCCTGTGGCACCTGCGGGTGCTGCCGCCGGGCGCGCCGGCCGCGGTCCACGGCCAGGACCTGGCCACCGCGATGCTGTCGCTGCGGCAGTCCTGGGCCACGCTGTTCCAGAAGCCGTCGATCTGGATGATGCTGGCGGTGGTCTTCTTCTATCGCTTCGGCGAGGGCTTCATCGAGAAGTTCGGCCCGCTGTTCCTGCTCGATCCGCGCAGCGCCGGCGGCCTCGGCCTGGACAACGGCGCGCTGGGGCACATCTACGGCACGGCGGGCACGGTGGCCTTCATCGCGGGCGCCTTCCTGGGCGGCTTCATCGCCGCGAAGATGACGCTGCGGCGGTCTTTCCTGCTGCTGGCGATCTCGCTCAACCTGCCGCACCTGACCTATTACTACCTGAGCCACGCGATGCCGACCGACCTGTGGTGGATCGGCGCCGTGGTCGCGATCGAGAAGTTCGGCTTCGGCATGGGCTCCGTCGGCCACATGCTGTACATGATGCAGCAGATCGCGCCGGGGCCCTTCAAGATGACCCACTACGCGATGGCCACCGGCGTGATGGCGATGACCAAGTGGGCCACCGGCAGCGTCAGCGGCTGGCTGTTCGCCGGGGTCGGCCAGCACTACGCGAGCTTCTTCGGCTGGGTGCTGGTGTTCTCGATCCCGCCGATCGTGCTGGCCTGGTTCGCGCCGTTCCCGATCCGGGCCGGACACGACGGCGAGGCCGAAGCCACACCGGCCAGCGGGCACTGATCCTTCAATACCGCCTCACTGCTAACTCACCGCCGGCTCCCTGCCGGCTCACTGCCGGCCAAGCGTGTCCAGCGGGATCTTCAGGTAGCGCACGCCGTTGTCCTCGGCTGGCGGCAGGTGGCCGGCGCGGATGTTGACCTGGATCGACGGCAGGATCAGCGTCGGCACCTCAAGCCGCGCGTCGCGGCCCTGGCGCAGCGCGACGAAGGCCGCCTCGCTGACGCCGTCATGGACATGCAGGTTGGCGCGGCGCTGCTCCGCCACCGTCGTTTCCCACGCCGGCGCGCGGCCCTCGGGCGGATAGTCGTGGCAGACGAACAGCCGCGTCGCCGGCGGTAGCGCCAGCAGCCGCTGGATCGAGCGGTACAGCGTCGCCGCATCGCCGCCGGGGAAATCGGCGCGCGCGGTGCCGACGTCCGGCATGAACAGCGTGTCGCCGACGAAGACGGCGTCCCCGATGCGATAGGCGACGCAGGCCGGCGTGTGGCCCGGGACGCTGATCGCCTCGGCCTCGAGGCCGCCGATGCGGAAGGTCTCGCCGTCGCGGAACAGGTGGTCGAACTGGCGGCCGTCGGGCAGGAAGTCGCGCTCCAGGTTGTAGAGCTTGCGGAAGACCGCCTGCACTTCGCGGATGTGCTCGCCGATGGCGATGAGGCCGCCGACACGCGCCTGCAGGTGGCGCGCGGCGGAGAGGTGATCGGCATGGGCGTGGGTCTCGAGGATCCACTGCACGGTGAGGCCGGCCTGGGCGACATGCGCCAGCAGGCGATCGGCCTGCGTGGTGGCGGTGCGGCCGGACTTGAGGTCGAAATCCAGCACCGGGTCGACGATGGCGGCCTGCCGGGTCGCGGGATCCGTCAACACGTAGCTGACGGTGCCGGTCTGGGGATCGTGGAAGGCCTGGATCGACAGGCCGGAGGAGGCGTGGCTCATGGCCGGGGCGCTCGCGGCTGGTGGGGGTGCCGGGCACTATACCGAGCGCCGGGCGCCGAGTGCCGCGCGGTGGACCGGCGGCCCGCCCCGGACCGGCGCCAGGGTGGCGCGTCGACGGCCCGGGGGCGAGGCGACTCAGGAGCCGCCGGTGGGGCGCCTGCGCGTGCCGCCGCCGCTGGTGATGGCGGTGCACTGCAGCGGATGGCGGACCTCGTGGGCCATGCCGCCGAGCAGGAACAGCAGGGCGAGGACCAGGCGCTTCATGGCGGGTTTCCCGGCGTCGCGCTCAGACCAGCTCCAGGCCGACGTTCATGTTGCCGCGCGTCATCTTGGAGTAGGGGCAGGTCTCGTGGGCGCGCTTGATCAGGTCGTAGGCCTGGTCGCGCGGGAGGCCGGGCACGTGGATGCGCAGCCGGCCGCTCAGGAAGTAGCCGTCGGCGCCGCGGTTGAGGTCGACGATGGCTTCGACGTCGGTCTCCGCGGGCAGGCGCACGCCCATCGCCTGGGCGGCCAGGCCCATCGCGCCGATGAAGCAGGCCGACCAGCCGACGCCGAACAGCTGTTCCGGGTTGGTGCCGGGGCGCGACGATCCGGGCGTGCCGAGCTGCACGTCGAGGCGGCCGTCGTCGGACTGGCCGCGGCCCTCGCGGCCGCCGGTGGTGCGGGTGTGGGCGGTGTAGAGAACCTGGACGTGATCGGTGGTGGTGGACATGGCGGACTCCTTTGAAGGCTTGAAGGCAGCGTGATCTGCTGCGTGGTCCGCATTGCACCGGGGCGATGTATCGCCGGTGTGTGACCGCCGCGGCGAATTGGCGCGGCGCGTGTCGCGGCGGGTGCTGGACACAGTGGCATACAAACCGGCTCCGGCGACCGCGCGTGACGGCGACGTGGAGATGGCGTGAAGGCGGGTGCGCCCAACGCCAAGTCGTTGCGCCGACTTGCGTGATCGCGGGTTTTCTTAAGCATTCCCTAACCCGGCCGGCGCACCTTACGTCCCAGGGCAACACGTTGTTTGACGCAATCGGCCCGACCCGCTCCGCGGCCCACGGCGACGCCTTGCAGAAGACGCCACCGGCGCGGAGCCCGCCGGACCGCAGGAGAAGCACATGAGCAAGTCCACCCCGATCCTCGCCATGGTGGCCGCCTTCGCGGCGGCGTCGGCCCAGGCCGCGACCGATCCCGACGACATGGCGCGCCGATCGGAGCGACGAGCGATGGTCCAGCAGCAACTGCGCGCGGTGCAGGTCGAGCTCTACTGCGACCACCAGGACAACGCGATGCACCTGCTGCGCGACGCCCGTCGCCAGTTGATGGCGCAGCGCCTGCCGGTCAGCGCCCCCGAGCTGCGCCAGCTGGAGAAGGTCAGCTGGCTGGTGCGCCACGGCGACACCGTCGAGGCGATCGCCACGATCGACGCCGCCCGCGGCGACCTCGCCTGAGCGCAGGCCCATCGGCCCTCGATTCATTTCGCCATCAGTCAGCCGTCGACCGGTTGGGCAGCGCCCCGACCGGCGACGGCTGACCTCCTTCGGTTTCAATTCGAGCCTGGCCGACTTTCGTAAGGGGTTCGGACCACTGGAACCGCGCAAAGCACGCGGATCCCTCGAAACGCCTCCCGCTCCCGCGCCCTAGCATCGACATCTTCGACAACGCGTGTGGCGGCGATGACTCCGGAAATGTTGGCGTTCTGGCTGGCGGGCGTGTTGCCACCCAGCTCCAGCTGGATCCTCAATCTTGCGATTCGTGGTCCGGCCTGCCTGAAGACGTCCGGCGCCGACTGGGCATTGCTCCTGCTCGCCTTCGACGGCGCGGTGGCGATCACCTGGCCGGAGATCCTCTGCAACATCCCGAACGAAGCGGTGAGGGCATTCCTGCCGTCATTGGCCCCCTCGCTGGTTTTCGTCTCGCTGGTGATCTGGATCGTGATCGTCCAATGGTGCGAGCCGCTGCTTGTCCACGCGCGCCGGGCCCGACGGCCCAGCTTCTGGCGCATCGCGAGTGGCGCAGGCGCCTGGGCGCTCGTGGTGTTGAACGTCTTCGGGCACTACTACTTGCTGATAAGGGGTTTCCATGTGGACTGAATTCCTCCTCAATTGCGCCGCGGCCTTCGTGTTCTTCCTCGCCTTCTTCCTGACCGTCTACTACATCGCCTACCGGAAGGGCGTGTTCGATGCGCCTGATCCATCGGACGGTTCATCGCCGGAAGGCGGCTGACGACCGGACGTCAGCCCGGCGCCGCCGGCATGTGGAAAGACACTAGCCGCCACCGCATGTCCGCGCGCTAGCATCGCGCGCCATGCGGATCCTCCTGGTCGAAGACGAGAAGCCCCTGGCCGACTGGCTGGTGAAGGCGCTCGGGCAGAACGATTTCGTCGTCGACTGGGTCGACGACGGCCGGCTCGTGCTGGGCCAGCTCGGCGCGACCCGCTACGACGCGATGATCCTGGACCTCGGCCTGCCGGGACTGGGCGGCCACGAAGTCCTGGCCCGCCTGCGCGACGCCGACTCCCGCGTGCCGGTGCTGGTGCTGACCGCGCGCGACTCGCTGATGGAGCGCGTCAGCACGCTGCATGAGGGCGCCGACGACTTCCTCGCCAAGCCCTTCGAGATCCAGGAGCTCGAGGCCCGCCTGGTCGCGCTGATCCGCCGCTCGCGCGGGCGCGACCAGCCGCGCTTCGCCTGCGGGCCGCTGGTCTACGACGCCGCCTCCAAGCTGTTCACCCTGGACCGCGAACCGCTGCCGCTGTCCCCCCGCGAGCACGCGGTGCTGCGCACGCTGATCCAGCACAGCGGCGAGCCGATGTCCAAGCAGGAAATCCTCGAGCGCCTGTTCTCCGACGAGCAGGACGTGCGGCCCGAGGCCGTCGAGGTGCTCGTGCACCGGCTGCGCCGCCGGATCGAATCCGGCAAGGTGCGCATCACCACGCTGCGCGGCCTGGGCTACGTGCTGGAAGCCTCATGACGGCGCCGGCGTCGGGCGCGCGCCGGCTCGCCCGCCTGATGCCGCTGCTGCCGTCGCTGCCGGCCCGCTGGCACCGCTTCAGCGTCCGTCGCACGCTGCTGGCGCTGGTGCTGCCCGTCATGCTGGCCGCCGTCGGCGTCGAGCTGGCGCTGACCTGGGGCACCGCGCTGCAGGCCGCGAACTCGGCCTACGACCGCTCGCTGCTCGGCGCCATCAAGGCGATCGAGAACAACGTGTCGACCGAGACCGGCGGCTTGTCGGTGGAGATGCCGTATCGCCTGCTGGAGTTCTTCGAGCTGACCGCCAGCGGCCAGGTGTATTTCCGCGTCAGCACCGAGGACGGCCTGGTCGAGATCGGCAACGCCGGGCTGCCGTTGCCGGCGCAGCCGCTCAAGACCGGCGTGCCGCGCTTCATCGATGCCGAGTACTTCGGCGAGCCGGTGCGCGTCGGCACCTGGGCGCGCGAGCTCGATCCGGAGCGGCCCGGCCGCCGCCTGATCATCCAGGTGGCGGAGAGCACGAACTCGCGCAACGCGTTCTCCCGCGCGCTGCTGATCCAGGCGATGTGGCGCGACCTGCTGACGGTGTCCGTCGTTGCCGGCACGCTGGCGCTGGTGATCGGCTGGGCGCTGCGCCCGCTGGACCGTCTGCGGCGCGAGGTCGAGGCGCGGGCCGACGACGACCTGTCGCCGGTCGACGAAACCCAGGTGCCCGCCGACGCGGCGCCGCTGGTGCGCGCGATCAACCACCATCTGGCCCGGCAGCGGGAGCTGATCGACGGCCGCCGGCGTTTCGTCGATGACGCCTCGCACCAGCTGCGCACGCCGCTGGCGACGCTGGCCACCATGGTCGGATATGCGCGGCGCGAGCACGATCCGGCGCGCATCGCCGAGGCGCTGGAAGCGCTCAAGGGCCAGATCGACGACACGGTGCGCCGCACCAACCAGATGCTGGCGCTGGCCCGCGCCGACACCGCGCCGGTGGTGATGGCGCCGCTGGCGCTGGATCGCCTGGCCGACCGCTGCGCGCGCGAGTCCTGGCCGCTGGCCCGCGAGCAGGGCATCGACCTGGGTTTCGACTGCGGCCAGGCCGACATCGTCGTGCTCGGCCACGAGGGCCAGTTGCGCGAGGCGCTGCTGAACCTGCTGCACAACGCGCTGCGCTACACGCCGCGCGGCGGGCAGGTGACGCTGCAGGTCGGCATCGCGGGCTCGATGGCGGTGATCCGCGTCGTCGACGACGGCCCCGGCATTCCCGCCGACGAGCGGCCGCGCGCCGGCGAGCGCTTCTTCCGCGGCAGCAACGTCGACCTGCCGGGCTCGGGCCTGGGCCTGGCGATCGTGCGGGCGATCGCCCGGCGGCACCTGGGCGACATGGACGTCAGCGCCGCGCGCCTGGACGCCGACGGCCTGGAGCGCGGGACCACCGTGACGCTGCGGCTTCCGCTGTCGCCGGCATCGGAAATTCCTGAACCGCTGAAAGCCGGCTGAAAGCGCCGCTTTCCTAGAGTCCGCTGCAAGCAGGTGGCGGGCGACCGCGCGAGCCTGCCGGCGATTCGCGATTCCCGCGAGCCCGGCGGCTGACGGCGACCCAGATCACCGCAGGAGACAAGATGCGATCGACCCCGATGTTGCAGGCGGGCCGGCGTTGGGCGGGCGCGCTGCTGATGGCCGCCGCCCTGGCGGCCGGGACCGGCCTGATGGCGCCGGCGGCTCATGCCGCGCCGCCCGCGTTGCCGGTGGGCGACGCCGCGCCGGAATGCATCGCCCCGGCCAAGCCCGGCGGTGGCTTCGACCAGAGCTGCAAGCTCGCCCAGGCGGCGTTCCAGCAGGCCGGGCTGACGAAGACGCCGATGCGCATCACCTACCTGCCGGGCGGCGTCGGCGCGATCGCCTTCGACCAGATCGTCACCCGCCGTCCCGCGGAACCGCAGACGCTGGTCGCCTTCTCCAGCGGCTCGCTGCTCAACCTTTCCAACGGCCGTTTCGGCAAGCGCAGCATCGACGACGTGCGCTGGGTCGCCGCCGTCGGCATCGACTACGGCGTGGTGCTGGTGGGACGCCAGGCGCCCTGGAAGACGCTGCCGGACCTGCTGGCCGCGCTCAAGGCCGACCCGGGACGCATCAGCTTCGCCGCCGGCGGCACCATCGGCAGCCAGGACTGGGTGAAGTCCGCCCTCGTGGCCGGGGCGGCGGGGGTCGATCACAAATCCATGCGCTTCGTCGCTTTCGAGGGCGGCGGCGAGGCCAGCGCCGCGCTCAAGGGCGGGCACGTGCAGGTCTACATGGGCGACGCGTCCGAGGTCTTCGACAAGCTCGCCCCCGGCGGCCCCTTCCGGGTGCTGGCGGTGCTGGCCGAGCAGCGCCTGCCCGGGCCGCTGGCCGGCGTGCCGACGGCGCGGGAGCAGGGCGTGGACATCGTCTGGCCCGCGATCCGGGGCTTCTACGTCGGCCCGCAGGTGCCGGACGGCGCGGTCGCGGCCTGGACGGCCAGCTTCGACCAGCTGATGGCCACGCCGGCCTTCCAGGAACTCCGCGCGCAACACGGGCTGTTCCCGCTGGCGCTGACCGGCCCGGCGCTGCGCGCCTTCATCGACCGCCAGAACCGCCAGTACGCCGAGCTCGCGACCCGCTTCGGCCTGCGGCGCTGAGCGACCCCTTGCCTTTCCCGATCCCCATCAACGACAACGAGGAGACCTCTTGAAAACGACCCGCACCCTTCGACTGAACGCCCTGTGCGCCGGCCTGCTGGCGCTGTGCGCCGCGCCCGTCGCCTTCGCGCAGAGCAGCGTCACCGTCTACGGCATCGCCGACGTGCTGATGGAATACCGCGACCACATGAACGCGGCCGGCGACCACCGCTTCGGCGTCACCTCCGGCGGCATGAACACCTCGCGCTGGGGCCTGCGCGGCAGCGAGGATCTGGGCGGCGGCCTCAAGGCCGTGTTCCAACTCGAGGCCGAGGTTGGCATGGACACCGGCGCGGCAGGCTCGTCTTTCTGGGGCCGCCAGGCCAACGTCGGGCTGGACGGCGACTTCGGGCGCGTGATCGTCGGCCGCTCGTACTCGACGACCTACGACTTCATGCTGCCCTTCGACCCGATGGGCTACGCGCCGTTCTACTCCTGGGCCACCTCCGGCGGCCAGATCGCGACGCTGCCGCGCAAGGACGGCATGGTCACCGGCGTGTCCAACCTGATCAAGTACCAGGGGACCTTCGGGCCGGTGAAGCTCGGCGCGACGTATGCGCTGGGCGAGGTGGCCGGTTCGGATTCGGCGGGGCGCTTCTTCTCGCTGGCGGGCGGCTACACGGCGGGACCGTTCGCGGCGGCGCTGGTGGTGGACCAGCGCAATGGCGCCACCATCGCGGCCAACGGCCGCTACGACAAGGAGAAGGCGCTGCATTGGGGCGTGTCTTATGACTGGAAGCCGGTCAAGCTGTTCCTGGCGCAGCGCGTCTACAAGAAGGAATTCGCCACCGGCGGCGCCAACGCCAAGAGCACGATGACCTGGCTGGGCGCGACCTGGCAGGCCACGCCGGCGATCAGCCTGACGCCGGCCGTCTACTTCCAGAACATCTCCAGCGGCGCCAGCGGCACCGACGATCCGCGCCTCTTCGCGCTGCGCGCCAAGTACGAACTGTCCAAGCGCACCAGCCTGTACGCGGTGGCTTCGACCGCCAAGTCCGGCGATGGCGGCGTGGTCAGCGTCTCGCGCGATGACAACGGCTTCGCTGATTCGCAGTCCAGCGTCGGGCTGGGGATCCAGCACCGGTTCTGATCGGGTGGGTGAGTCCCTCGCCGCGGCGCCTCAGGCCGCGGGTGAGGGCTGGCCTGGCAGCAGGCCTTCGCCGCGCAGCCGGGCCAGCACGTCGAAGAGCAGGTCGCTGCGGATGCCGTAGGCGGCGCGCGGCGAGTTCACGAATCCCGAGGCGTTGAGCACCAGGCTCGTCCCGTCCACGCCGTCGAGCTGGACGTTGGGCGCCGGCGTCGCCAGCACGCCGGGATGCGCCTCGAACGAGGCCAGCACCAGCGCCTTCACCCGGTCGATGTCGGTGGCCAGCGGCATCGGCAGCTTGAACTGCACCATGCCCAGCGACTCGCCGTAGGTGACGTTGCGCACGATCTTGGTGATGAACTCCGAGTTCGGCACGATGACCGTCGAGCGGTCGCCCATCTGGATCTCGGTCGAGCGCACGCTGATGCGGCGGATGTCGCCCTCGACGCCGGAGAGCGAGACCCAGTCGCCCACCTTCACCGGCCGCTCGGCCAGCAGGATCAGGCCGGAGACGAAGTTCTGCACGATGGACTGCAGGCCGAAGCCGATGCCCACCGACAGCGCGCTGGCCACCCAGGCCACGCTCTGCAGGCTGAACTCCATCGCGGTTAGCGAGGCGGCGATGGCCAGGACCGTGCCCATGTAGCCGAACAGCGTCGTCGCCGACGAGCGCATGCCCGCGTCCATCCGCGTGGTGGGCATGTAGCGCGTCGACAGCCATCCCTTGAGCCCCCGCACCGCGCCCAGACCCAGCAGCAGCACCACCAGGCCCTGAAGCAGTTCCAGCGGCCGCAGCGTCAGGCCGCCGATCGCCAGGCCGTCCGCCACCTTGCCGGACCGCCGCACCAGATCCAGCGGGCCCTCGCCATAGGGCGCCAGGAGCAGCAGCAGCGCCAGGAAGGCGATCGCGATGCGGCACAGGCCCGAGAGCAGCAGCGCGGTCTGCTCGCGGGTACGCGGTGGCGCCGGGGCCTCGTCGGGCGCCGCGGCGGGCTTGCCGTCGGGCTTGGGCACCGCGGGCAGGGGCGCCAGCAGCGTCATGAAGAGGTCGTCGACCAGCGCGCTCGCCAGGTAGGCGCCGCCCAGCACGATGAGCGCCCAGACGAACTGGTTCATCGCGAACACGGCCAGCGACACGAAGCCCAGCAGCAGCGCCAGCACCGCGGCGGTCAGCAGCAACCACACGCCGGCGCGCAGCACGGATAACCAGAGCGGGCGGAGGGCGGGCTCGGCCGACCGGGGCGCGCCATCGGCGTCCTTCGATCCGGCTGTCTTCCCAGCGCTCTTTCCAGCCGCCTTTCCGGGCTCGTCTCCCGGCGTGTCCCCGGGCGCGTCGCGTCGCGGCAACTGCCTGGCCGCCAGGGCCAGCACCGCCACGAAGGTCAGCGCCGCCAGCGCATGCGCGGCGCCGGTCCAGGCCAGGCTGATCTCCAGCGTCGCCGCCGTCCGGGAGGTCAACCAGCCCAGCATCGCCGCGGCGGCCAGCGTGTGCGGGAACCAGGCCAGCCGCGCGGCCGTCTCATCCGGCGCGGGCAGCAGGCGCCACGAGGGCTTGCGCGGCATCAGCGCGGCGGCGCCCAGGCCCGCGACGAAGCCGCCGAACCAGACGATGGCCTCGACCGTGTCCAGCCAGCCGGCCAGCACCGGCGCCACCGGCGCCGTGGCGCCCAGCGTCAGCATCAGGCCGTGGACGATGAGGCCGGGTCGCAGCGTGCGCAGCGTCACCAGGCTCACCGCGTAAAGCGAGCGCCGCAACCGCCCTGGCGGCACGCGGGTCGCGCACAAGTGGGCGATGAGGCGCAGCAGCGCGTGGGTGACGAGCAGCACCAGGGCCGCCGCGCCCGCCAGCACCAGCCAGCCCCGGGCCGGCACGGCGCGCCAGAGATCGGCCAGCGACTGCCAGAACGTGCGCACCCGCGCCAGGTCGCCCGGCCCCTCGCGGGCCAGTCCGGTCCAGAAACCCGATTGCAGCGGGGAGGGCACCCGCTCCCCCAGCCGCGCGCCCAGCTGCATCCGGCGGTTCTGCTCGGCGCTGGCGATCGCCTGGCCGGCCTCCACGGCGGTGAGCTTGGCGAGCTTGACCTGCGCGTCGGTGTCGGCGATCTCACGCGCCAGCTGCGCGCGCTGCGCGGCAAGTTCCGGCGGTTCCTTCGCACCGGCCGGCGCGTCGCCCAGCTGGGCCAGCCGCGCGCGGGCGTCGGTCAGCCGCGGCTCCAGCGCCGCCGACGCCTCCTCGGCGCGCGACTGCACCGACAGCGCCTGCTTGCGCAAATCCTGCAGGTCGGCCTCGTCGTCCAGCCCCTTGTCCTGCTGCCGCTGCAGCTGGGCCAGGTCCTTGCGCGCGGCCTCCAGCACCTTGTCGGGATCCACGGGCGCGCTCGGCGCTTCCTGCGCCCAGGCCGTCGATGCCGCCGTCAGCAGGCCCAACATCCATGTCGCGAGAAGCCGCGACAGCCATCCGGTCGACACCGTCATCCCGATCCATTCATCAGCGCAGGTGCCGCCCGCGGGGCAATCGGCTTGCCCGGGCCGGTCACGCGGCACCGGACTTTGGTCACTGGCTCCGCCAGGGGGCGCGGCTAGCCTGCGGTCTGCTTCGAAAGGGAGACACCCCATGCACCTGCTGCGAATCAACGCGGACTGGGCCCGGCAGATCGCGACGCTGCGCGACGCGACCACCGAGGAAACCCACCTGATCCGCTTCGACAACGGCTTCTACCGCATCTGCCGGCCCGGCCACGGGCAGTTCCAGGTGCTGCTCAAGCCCGGCGACGACAAGACCGGCAACGCGCCCGGCGTACGGCTGACGCTGCAGGAGAAGGACCTCTACGTGGCCGACATCGACGGCCGCCGCTTCGAGCGCTACGCCAGCACGCTGGACCAGATGCAGCCGACCGCCAGCGGGCTCGACGCCGCGGTGCGGCGGCTGCCGCAGGCGAACGGGGAGGAGCTGTTCCGGCTGCAGTCGCTGATCGTCTTCTGCATCGCCGAGTCGCTGCGCAGCGACCAGGTCGCCACCGCCGTGGGGCAGATGATCCTCAGCTCCACCGCCGGGCTGCTGGGCGTCGGGCCGACGCTGCCGACGCCGCGCCTGCTCGAGCAGGCCCGGTGCTGGGGCCAGGCGAGCAACGCCGTCCACGCGGCGCTCTCGCCGGAGGCGCGGGCCATCGTCGTCAAGCGCCGGACCGAGCTGACGCCGCAGCAGCGGCAGTTCAGCGAGCGCGTGGACATGGGGCGCATCGAAGCCGCGCTGCAGGAGCGGGCGAGGGCGGTGAAGGTGCTCAAGCGGCCTGATTGATCCCGCGCCGGCGCCCGTTTGGGCGCATGGCGTGCAATGGGCCGGCACGGCGTCGGACTCCCCGCGCCTCGCCCAGCGGCGCGGCGGGAGCGGGTAGAGTCGCCGCCATCGTTCACCCCCGCCCGCCGCCGTCGCGTCCGCTTCGGCCCCGTGGGCGATGCCACGAGGACCCGCCATGACGACGCCTTCCTATCCCGATGTCCGCCTGCTGATCGCCAACGAATGGGTCGATGCGGCCGGCGGCAAGACCATCGACGTGCGCAACCCGGCCACCGGTGCCGTCATCGGCAAGGTCGCCCATGCCGGCCAGGTCGACCTGGACCGCGCGCTCGAAGCCGCCCGCAAGGGCTTCGAGGCCTGGCGCCAGGTGTCCGCGCACGAGCGCGCCGCCACCATGCGCCGCGCCGCCGCGCTGCTGCGCGAACGCGCGGCCGACATCGCCCGGCTGCTGACCCAGGAGCAAGGCAAGCCGGTGGCCGAGGCCAAGGTCGAGGTGCTCGCCGGTGCCGACATCATCGAGTGGTTCGCCGACGAAGGCCGCCGCGTCTATGGGCGCATCGTGCCGTCGCGCAACCTGGCGGCACAGCAGCTGGTGCTGAAGGAACCGGTCGGTCCGGTGGCCGCCTTCACGCCGTGGAACTTCCCGGTCAACCAGATCGTGCGCAAGCTTGGCGCGGCCCTGGCCACCGGATGCTCCTTCCTCGTGAAGGCGCCCGAGGAAACGCCGGCATCCCCAGCGGCGCTGCTGCAGACCTTCGTCGACGCCGGCGTGCCGCCTGGCACCGTCGGGCTGGTCTTCGGCGATCCGGCCGAGATCTCCAGCTACCTCATTCCCCACCCGGTCATCCGCAAGGTCACCTTCACCGGATCGACACCGGTGGGCAAGCAGCTGGCGGCGCTGGCCGGCGCCCACATGAAGCGGGTGACGATGGAACTGGGCGGTCATGCGCCGGTGATCGTGGCGGAGGACGCCGATGTCGCGCTGGCGGTCAAGGCCGCTGGCGGCGCGAAGTTCCGCAACGCGGGACAGGTCTGCATCTCGCCGACGCGCTTCCTGGTCCACAACAGCCTGAAGGACGAGTTCACCGCCGCGATGGTCAAGCACGCGCAGGGACTCAAGCTCGGCGACGGCCTCGCCGAAGGCACGACGCTCGGGCCCCTGGCGAACGAGCGGCGCGTCGTCGCGATGTCCAAGATCGTCGCCGAGGCGCGAGAGCGCGGCGCCAAGATCGCCACGGGCGGGGAGCGCGTCGGGACGGCGGGCAACTTCTTCGCGCCCACCATCCTGGCCGACGTGCCGCTGGACGCCTCGGTCTTCAACGATGAGCCCTTCGGGCCGATCGCGGCGATTCGCGGCTTCGACACGCTCGAGGACGCCATCGCGGAAGCCAACCGGCTGCCCTTCGGCCTGGCCGGTTATGCCTTCACCAAGTCGATCAAGAACGCCCATCTGCTCGCGCAGCGCGTCGAGGTCGGGATGCTCTGGATCAACCAGCCGGCCACGCCGTCCGCCGAGATGCCCTTTGGTGGCGTCAAGGATTCGGGCTACGGGTCGGAAGGCGGCCCCGAGGCGCTCGAGGCCTACCTGAACACCAAGGCGGTGTCGCTGCTCGGCGTCTGAGGACCTTCTCGCCAGGTCTCGCAGCGGTCGGCCGGCAGTCTCCGGCCGGTCACGACCGCCACGCCGGATGAACGGCGCGAGGAGTCAACGGCTCCTTGGATGCGGGGACTGCTGCCCGTGAGCGCGTATTTGGCCCGGCGTGAGGCGCCTCAGGCTTGAACGGACGCGGCGGCATGATCCCTGGCCTCGAACCTGCCAGGGCTTGCGGTGACGTCCACCACCCAGAGCAGCTGGCTCAGCGCCCGGTTGGAGGCCCAGTCGTCTTCAAACCGCTGAATCAGCGTCGACGCCTCGCTCCAGCGGTCCATCGAGAAGCCCCAGACCGTGAACCAGAGGTGGCGGCGGCCCGTGTCGACGTCGTGGTAGACGGCAACGCTGATCTGCCGATCGCCGACGTGTCGGATCAACAGCTGCATGAGCGCTTCCAGCTCGACGCGCGAGAACTCGTGGTACCTCCCGAGATGCCACGCCAGGATGTCCTCGTGGTCCGGCGTGCCGCGCAGCGCCTGCAGGTTGTAGGGCCACTCGTTGGGCGAGCACGGATCCCGGGAGGGACAGAACTCGTAGGGCGACTGTCCCTTGCTGTAGACCCACACCGTCCCGGGCCGAGGCCCGGTTCGATCACTCTGCTGCGCGCTCAAATGCGGCGCCTCCCTGCACTCGACTTGCTTCAACATCGCTACTGCCTTTCGCCGTCATCGACCCCATGCCGGTGGAAGGTGCCCATTCTCGAAATCGAGGCCGGTTTCGCCATGACTCAAACTGGTTCTCGAGGGGGGAGAGAAGAGGGGCCACCTTCTGGGGGAAGCCCGGGTGGGGCGCGATTCGCGTCGGCGATCAAGCCACCCAGCGCGGCCACCACACCGTGATCACGCCCTGCAGGCAGATCCACCCCCAAAGGAGCACCACCGATTCGCGAGTGGCGTGCTGGCGGGGGCGGACCAGGCCGCTGGCGATGCGCACGCCGTAGTACAGCGCCAGCAGCGCCGCCACCACGATCTGCAGCCCTTGCAGCGCGTGCAGCGCGGCCAGCGTGCCCGTCCAAGCGTCCAGCGTCGGGGGGCGGTCGGCAGGCCATGCCGACTTCAATCCGGCGTGGAAGGCCCATGCCGCCAGGGCGAACGCGGGCAGCAGCAACGCGCTTCGCCAGGCCGGCACGAGCGTGCGCCAGGCGCCGCGGCCGGTCCATGCCATCAGCAGCGCGCTGAGCACGAAGCCCAGTGTCTGCAGCCAGAGCGCGTCGACGCCCGCCAGGCCGACCCCGGGCGGCGGGCAGACGTCCAGGCGCATCGCGACATGCAGGTGCGCGAAGGCCATCGACGCGAAGATCGTCGCCTCCACCACGATCAGGATCACCACGCCCCAGAACGACGGCGCCTGCCGGCCCGATGCGCCCAGTGGCAGCAGCACGCCGTCCGCCGCCTGCGCGTCCTCGGCGGCCGGCGCCCGGTCCGTCTGCCACAGCCAGGCCCAGATCGCCACCAGCGCGAGCACGCCGCCCGCCACCGTCCCGCCCACCTGCTTGACGGTCATCAGCAGGAAGAAGGCCGCCGTGCCGATCGCGGCCAGCAAGGGCCACAGGCTGTCGCCCGCCAGCACGACCACGCGCAGCGGATGGGCCCGGACCGGGCTGGTGATCAAGGTCTCCCGGCCACCGGTGACCGTGCCGGGCAGCCAATGCGCGCCGGCCTCGACCTCCTCATGCAACTCGGGCCGGTGCCACAGCGGCTCGTGATGCTCGACATGCGGAATGCTGCGGGTGCCGTAGGCCTCGCTCGGCAGCCACTCCAGCGTCGACGAGCGCCAGGGGTCGTTGTGCGATTGCTCCGGGCCGCGCTGGCTGCGGACCAGGTCGACGACGAACAGCAGCACCCCCGCCGCGATGACGACCGCGCCGATCGACGACAGCAGGTTGGGCACTTCCAGCCCCAGGCCCGCCGGATAGGTGTGGACGCGGCGCGGCATGCCCAGCATGCCTGCCAGGTGCATCGGGAAGAAGGTCAGGTGGAAGCCGCCGAAGACGAGCCCGAAGACCCAGCGGCCGGCCCGCTCCGACAGCGCGCGCCCCTTCCACAGCGGCATCCAGTGGTAGAGCGCCGCGAACATCGGCAGCACCATGCCGCCGATCAGCACGTAATGGAAATGCGCGACCACGAAGTAGGTGTCATGGACCTGCCAGTCGATCGGCAGCAGCGCCAGCATCACGCCGGTGAGCCCGCCCAGCACGAAGGTCACCAGGAAGCCGACCAGGAACCAGGTCGCCGTCGTCCACCTCAGGCGGCCGCGCCACAGCGTCCCGATCCACGCGAAGATCTGCAGCGCCCCGGGGATCGCGATCGCGACGCTGAAGATCGACACCAGGCTCAGCCCCAGCCCGCCCAGCCCCGCGGTGAACATGTGGTGCAGCCAGAGCAGGAAGCTGACCGCGCCGATGGCGATCAGCGCCGCGGTGACCGCATGCCGGCCGATCAGCGAGGTCCTCGCCAGCGCCGGCACCATCGTCGACACCAGCCCCGCCGCCGGCAGGAAGATGATGTAGACCTCCGGGTGGCCGAAGAACCAGAACAGGTGCTGCCACAGCAGCGGATCGCCGCCCCGCGTGGCGTCGAAGATCGGCCAGTCGAAGGCCCGCTCGAGCTCCAGCAGCGCCGTACCGGCGATCACCGCCGGGAAGGCCAGCACGATCATCAGGCCCACCACCAGCATCGCCCAGGCATAGACCGGCATGCGGCCCAGGCTCATGCCGGGTGCTCGCGTCATCAGGATGCCGGTGATCAGCTCGATGGCGCCGGCGATGGCGGAGATCTCGATGAAGCCGATGCCCAGCAGCCAGAAGTCGGCGTTCAGGCCTGGCGAGTAGTGCGAGCCGCTCAGCGGCGGATACATGAACCAGCCCGAGTCCGGCGCCAGCTGCCAGAACAGCGTGGCGTAGAAGGCCAGCCCGCCGATCGCGTACATCCAGTAGGAATAGGCGGACAGGCGCGGGAAGGGCAGGTCGCGCGCGCCCAGCATGTTGGGCAGCAGGTAGACGGCGATCGCCTCCACCATCGGCACGGCGAAGAGGAACATCATCACCGTGCCATGCATGGTGAACAGCTGCTGGAACAGCGGCGCGTCGATCAGGGTCTGCGACGGGGCGGCCAGCTGCGCCCGCATCAGCAGCGCCAGCACGCCGCCCAGCAGCAGGAAGACGAAGGCCGTCGCGATGTAGAGCTTGCCGATGAAGACGTTGTTGACGCTGCCGACGACGCGCCAGCCCGACGGCCGCGTCCAGGCGGCGCGCAGCCGCTCCAGCTCGCCGGCCGGACGGGGAAGGCGGTTGTCGGGTCGCGTCGCGGGCGGCGCGGGTGACGCTGCCGCCGCTGTTGCCGTCGGCGGCGCGGACGGGGCGGGCGCGTCGGCGGTGTCCGTCATGGCGTCAGGGCGACCAGGGGCCGCTCGGTCCCGGCGCCGCCGGGCGGCGGTCCAGCGAGGTACTCGACCAGCGCGTCGACCTCGTCCGCCCGCAGGTGCCGGTAGCTCGGCATCCGCGCGCCGGGCTTGACCTGCTGCACGTCGGCGATCCATTGGCGCAGCGCCGTGCGGGGATCACCCAGCGGATCGCGGTTGCGCAGCGCGCCCGCGCCCAGCCACAGCCGACTCGCCACATGGGTGAGGTCCGGCCCCAGCGGCGGACGATCCGGCGCGCCCGTGGCGTCCGGTGCGGTCGAGGCGGTGGCCGGCCCACCGCCGCCGCGCACCGCGTGGCAGGCGATGCAGCCCTGGTCGCGGAACAGCGCCGCGCCGCGCAAGGCCGCGCGCGAGACCGGTGGCGGCGCCGCGTCGGACTGGGCGCGCCGCCAGCGTTCGAAGTCCGCCGGCGGCATCGCGACGACCTGCAGCACCATTGCCGCATGCTGCGTGCCGCAGTACTCGGAGCACGGCCCGCGGTACACGCCGGGACGATCGGCGGTGAAGGTCAGGCGGTTGAGCCGCCCGGGCACCAGATCCACCTTGCCGCCCAGCGCCGGCACCCAGTAGCTGTGGATGACGTCGTCCGAGGCCAGCGTCAGCGCGACCGGTCGCCCGACCGGCACCCGCAGCTCGTTGGCGGCGGCGAAGCCGGGGACGCCGTGCTCCGGCGAATAGACCAGCGACCACCACCACAGGTGACCGGTCACGGTCACGCGCAATGCGCCGGCGGGGGCCGGCTCGTCGAGGCCGCGCGCGCGGCGCTCGCCGTGCAGCAGCAGGCCGCCGAAGACCAGCACCGGCAGCACCAGCCCGCCGCCCCAGAGCCAGAACGCGGTGGCCACCGGCCGGCGGCCCTTCCACCAGAGCGCCGCCGCGAGGCAGCCCATCGCCAGGACGAAGGCCAGGGCGCAGACGCCCAGCGCCGTGTGCATGACCTCCGCCAGCGCCCGCGCCTCGGGACCGGCCGGCCGGAGCATGCCGCCCGCGCTCATTGCAGCGACATCAGGTAGCCGGCGATGTCGCGCGCGTCGCGCTCGGACAGGCCGAGCCGCGGCATCGTCGTGCCCGGCAGCATCCCGGGCGGGTCCAGCAGCCAGCGCTGCAGGGTTTCCGGCGTGTTGGGCAGCTGCCCGGCGATGTAGCTGCGCCGGCCGAAGCGCGCCAGCTCCGGCGCGCGCTGCGCGCCGCCGGGCACGCCCGGCACGGCATGGCAGCTGCCGCACTGGTAATGCGCCATCAGCGTGCGCCCGCGCGCCAGGTCCGCCGTGTCGACCTGCCAGCGTCGCAGCGGCTCGTCCGGGGCGGGGCCGCAGCCGGTCAATCCAAGCACCAGCAGGACCGCCGACGCGGGGGCGGACAGGCGGGCGGCGAGCCGGGCGAACGCGCAGCCGATGCGAAGCCCGGCTTGGCGCCCGGCGAGCGGCCGGAGCCGGCACGCCACGTCCGGCTCGGACCCGTGGGCGACGACCGGCACGGACAGCGGTGCGCCGTCACACGCGCTCACGGACAGGGCGGGGGAAGGAGGGCAAGGGCGCTGCATGCGCGCTCCCCGGCACACGAAGTGCCTGCCCGGGCAGGGGTCCGGCATCGCGCTTGCCTCGCTGCCGCCATGAGCGATCCGCCGCGCCGTCTCTCCCCCGCGAAAGCCGCCGGGTCGGCCCTGGCCGTGGCGGCGGCGCTCGCTCTGGCCGGCGCCGCCGCCTTCGTCGGGCTCGGCATTTACGACGTATCGGCGACGGGGCCGCATCTGCAGCCGGTGCATTCCTTGCTGGAATTCGCGCTCAAGCGGGCGGTGCAGCGGCGGGCGGAGGCGCATCCGCCGCCGCCCGACCTGCTGACCCGCGAGCGCGTGATGCAGGGGGCCGCCTGCTTCCGCGAGCACTGCGTCACCTGCCACGGCGCGCCCGGCGTCGCGCCGGAACCCTTCGCGCTGGGCATGCAGCCGGTGCCCAGCTCGCTGATCGAAGCCACCCGGCACTGGCGCCGCCAGGACCTGTACTGGATCACCCGCAACGGCATCAAGATGAGCGGCATGCCGGCCTGGGAGTACCGCCTCGACGACGGCGAGCTCTGGTCGGTGGTCGCCTTCCTCGACGCGCTGCCGCTGATGACGCCGGACCAGTACCGGGCCTTGGTCGGAACAGGGCAGGGCGACGCCTCGCGCAGCGGCGTCGCGGCCGCCCCCGCCCTCGGCGCCGCCCTGGCCCCTGCGTCCACGCGGCGCTGCGGGGCGCTGGTCGAGGCGCCGGCGCCGCTGACGCCGGCGCTCTCCAACGCCGAACTCGCCCAGCGAGCGTTCCGTCAGCACGGCTGCACCGCCTGCCATGCGATTCCCGGCGTCGTTGGTCCGGACACCTCGAACGGGCCGCGGCTCAGCGGCCTGGCGGGCCGGGACCGCATCGGCGGCAAGGCCTTTCCAACCGAGGACGGCCTGGCCGCGTGGATCCGCGATCCCCAGGCGATCGACGCCCACACCGCCATGCCCACGCTGGGCATCAGCGAGACGCAGGCGCGGCTGATGGCGCGCTACCTGCTGGCCCACTGACGCGCGCGGCTCTCGCCGCCGGCCTCGGTTGCCCGCCCTCGTTGCCGGCTCTCGCTGCCGAGCGTCACTTCTCCAGGATGAAGGACCCGATCACCAGCGCATCCAGCGGGGTGCTGAAGAAGGCCTCGAGCGCCGCCTTGGGCGAGCCCACGATCGGCTCGCCCCGCACGTTGAACGAGGTGTTCACCAGCACCGGCACGCCGGTGCGCTCGCCCACGGCCTGGAGCAGGTCGTGGAAGACCGGGTTGGTGGCCGCGTCCACCGTCTGCACGCGCGCGGTCCGGTCGGTGTGCAAGGCCGACGGGATGCGCTCACCGCGTCCGGGCTTGACGTTGTAGACGAAGAGCATGAACGGCGACTCGCCGCCGTTGGCCTCGGCCGGCTCGAACCAGTCGGCCAGGTCCTCGCGATTGACCGCGGGCGCCACCGGCCGGAAGTCCTCCCGGTCCTTGAGCTCGTTGAGCCGCGCCTGCATCGCCGGATCGACCGGCGAGGCCAGCAGCGAGCGCGCCCCCAGCGCGCGCGGCCCGAACTCCATCCGGCCCTGGAACCAGCCGATGATCTTGTTCCCGGCCAGCAGCGCGGCGGTCTCGGCCGCCACGTTCTCGGCCTTGCGATAACGCAGCTGCGCCCACTGCAGCAGCGCCTCGATCTCCTCGTCCGAATAAGCCGGGCCGAGGTAGGCATGGTCCATCTGCCAGCGGCGCTCGGCCAGCAGGACGGCGCCGTCGTTCGTTCCGCTCGCCGTTGCGCTCGTTGCGCCGTCCTCGCTGCCGCGCGCCTTGGCGTGCATCGTGCCGCCCGTCGCGACCTCCGTCGCGGCGTCGGTCGACGTATCCGCCCCGCGGTCCGCCTGTCCGGAGCGCGCCAGCGCGTCCACCCACAGCGCCGCGCCCAGCGCGGTGCCGGCGTCGCCGGCGGCCGGCTGCACCCAGACCTCGCGGAAGATGCCCGCGTCGCGCAGCCGCGAGTTCATGACGCAGTTCAGGGCCACGCCGCCCGCCATCGCCAACCGGTCCTCGCCGGTGCGCTCGCGCAGCCAGACCGCCAGCCGCAGCGCCGTCTCCTCCAGCACGTCCTGCAGCGAGGCCGCCAGGTCGAGGTAGGCCTCGCCCATCGCTGACCCCGGCACCCGCGCCGGGCCGAAACGCGCCGTCAGGTCCAGCGGCAGCGTGCGGTACTGGCCGTCGGCGTCCACCACCAGGTGCTCGCGCAGCAGGTCCGCATACCGCGGCGTGCCCAGCGCGGCCATGGCCATGACCTTGTACTCGTCGCTCGAATGCAGGAAGCCCAGGTGCGAGGTCACCCGCTCGTACAGCAGCCCCAGCGAATGCGGCACATGGACCTCGCCCAGCGCCTCGTAGCGGTGGTCGCGGTAGCGGCCATAGCAGGTGCTGGCCTGCTCGCCGCGGCCGTCCAGGGTCATCACCGCGCAGCTCGAGAACGGCGCGGCGAGGAAGGCGCTGGCCTGGTGGCACAGGTGATGCGGCACGAAATGCCAGCGGTAGGGCGCATCGGCGTGCCGCACCCCCGCGAAGCGCTTGCGCAGGTGATGCGGCACCGCGTCGGTCAGCAGCCGCGGCGCGCTCATCACATAGGCGGCGAACAGCGGGTCCCACGGGTTCTCCCAGGGCCCGGCCTCGAAGTCCGATGGCTGCAGCGGCAGGGTGAATCGGCCGTCCGGCGCGCGGTCGCCGAGGAAGCGCCGCGGATCGAAGCTGTAGGCCACATGCGCCAGGTCGCCGAGCGTCGCGCCGGCCTCCTTCAGGCAGAAGTCGATCGCGTGATAAGGCAGCTCCCAGGCCGTGAAGGGCACCGGCCGCTTGCCGTGCTTCACCCGCGTGAAGCGTTCCTCTTCGGCCGCCGCGATCACCTCGCCGTCGACCATCAGGGCCGCGGCCGAATCGTGGAAGCTCGCATTGATGCCCAGCGTCAGCAGGCGTCGGGGGGAAGTCGCAGTCATGGAAGCTCCGTGAGGGTTGAGGGCGAAGGGATGAAGGGGCGGAATCGATGCGGCCGGTGGGGCGGGCGGGCGAAGAGGGCGAAGAGGGCGGCGACAAGCTGAAGAGGGCCGCGCTCAGGCGGGCACGCGCGCGAGGTCATGCAGCGTCCGCACCAGTTCCTCGGGCACGACCGGCTTGGCCAGGTGGCGCTGGAAGCCGGCGACCAGCGCGCGCAGCCGGTCCTCGGGCTGCGCCATGCCGGTGAGCGCGATGGCCGGCAGGCGCCGGCCCAGCGGCACCTCGCGCCGCGCCTCCAGGTCGCGCAGCGCCCGTACCACCGCATGGCCGTCTTCCGGCCCGAGCGCGATGTCGCAGACCAGGACATGCGGCCACGCGTCGGGCGGGCGCTCGGCCAGGCGTCGCAGCGCCTCGTGGCCGGTGGTCAGGCGCTCGGTCCGCGCGCCGTCGTGCTCCAGCAGCGCGCCCAGCGAATCGAGCGCGTCCTCGTCGTCGTCCACGCACATCACGTTCAGGCCGGCCAGGGGATGCTCGTCCAGGCCGAACACCGTCTCCAGCGCCGTCTCCTCGCGGTCGAGCGCGGCCTGCGCCAGCGCGGGCGGCGCGGCGCGCAGCTCGTCCTCGGACAGGCGAGCCTCGGCCAGCGCCGGCAGCGGGAAGTCGACGACGTACTGCTGGAAGCCGGCCTCCACGTCTCGATCGATCGCCAGGTGACCGCCAGCCTCGCCGACCAGCGAGCGCAGCTCCAGCGTGTCCGGCGGGCCGACGCCCGGATCGAGGCGGCCGTGGAAGCCGACCGTCAACTGGCTGCTCCGGTCCACGCGCCGCAGCCGGCCTTCCATGCGGCCGCGGGTGGCGCCGCGCAGCGCCAGCAGGCACATCAGCTGCACGATGCGCGCGATGCGGCTGGCGTCGCCATGGACGCTGGCGACGTTCAGGTCGACATCGGTGAAGACATCGATGTCGGCGTCGGCCACCGTGTCGCGCAGGCCGTCCAGGCTCAGCACCAGCAGGCCGGCCACGTTGACCGGGTGCTGCGCGATGCGCCGCTCCAGTGTTTCGGTCTGCTGCTGCTGGCGCTGCAGCTCCCAGAGCTGCGCATAGAGCCCGCGGCGTTCGAGCAGCTCCTCATGGCGGCCGCGCTCGACGATCTCGCCGCGGTCCATCACGATGATCTGGTCCGCGTCGACCACCGTCGACAGGCGGTGGGCGATGATCAGCGAGGTGCGGTCGCGCGCGACCTCGTCCAGCGCGCCCTGGATCGCGCGCTCGGCCTTGGTGTCCAGCGCCGAGGTCGCTTCGTCGAGCACGACGATGGGCGGATTCTTCAGGAACGCGCGCGCGATGGCGATGCGCTGCTTCTCGCCGCCGGAGAGCCGCGCGCCCCGTTCGCCGACGCGGGTCTCGTAGCCCTCGGGCAGCAGGCTGATGAACTCGTCGGCCTGCGCGGCTCGCGCCGCCGCGACGATCGCGGCGTGATCGGCCTCGGGCCGGCCGTAGCCGATGTTGTAGGCGATGGTGTCGTTGAACAGCACGGGGTCCTGCGGCACCACCCCGATCGCCTGACGCAGGCTCTGCTGCGTCAGCCCGGTGAGCGGGTGGCCGCCGATGCTGACCTCGCCGCCGTCCGGGTCGTACATCCGCATCAATAACCGCGCGAGCGTGGACTTGCCCGACCCGCTGCTGCCCACCACCGCGAAGGTCTGGCCGTGCGGCACCTCCAGCGTCAGGCCCTTGAGGATCTGCCGCTGGCGGTCGTAGCCGAAGCGCACGTCGTCGAAGCGCAGCGTCGTGTCGCCGGCCGGCAGCGGCCGTGCGCCGGGGGCGTCGACGATGTCGGGCTCGCGCCCCAGCAGCGCGAACAGCACTTCGGTGTTGAGCAGCGCGTCGCGCGTTTCCCGGAACACGAAGCCCAGCGTGTTCAGCGGCAGGAAGACCTGGATCAGGTAGGCGTTGACCATGACCAGGTCGCCGATGCTCATCCGCCCCGCGACGGTGTCGATGCCGGCGAGCAGCATCACGGCGCCGACCCCGACCGCGATGATCGCCGCCTGGCCCAGGTGCAGGGCCGACAGCGTCCGCTGGCTGCCGACGCTGCCCTCGACCCACTGCGCCAGCACGCTGCCGTAGCGGTCCCGCTCGCTGTCCTCGCGGCCATGGGTCTTCACCGCTTCATAGTTCAGCAGCGTGTCGACCAGCAGGCCGTGCGCGCGCGTGTCGTATTCGTTCATCACGCGCTGACGCGCGACGCGGGCGCGCGTCATCCAGCCGGTCCAGACGCTGTACGCCGCCATGCTGCCGGCGATGATCAGCACGAACTTGGCGCCGTAGCCGCTGAGGATGATCACCAGCACCGCGCCGAACTCGACCGCCGTCGGCACCACGGTGAACACGCCCGCGCCCAGCAGGTAGCCCAGGCCATCGGTGCCGCGCTCGACCTCGCGCACCAGCGACCCGGTGTTGCGCTGCGCATGGAAGCGCGGGCTCATCGCCAGCAGGTGGGCGAAGGCCCGTTCCGAGAAGCTGCTGACCACCTGCTTGCCCACGCGTGCGAAGGCCAGGTCGCGCAGCTCGGTGAACAGCGTGCTCGCGTAGCGCAGCAGCGCGTATCCCAGCAGCAGCCAGACCGGCACGCTGAGTCCGACCGCGAGCGCGGCGCCGGCCGAGGCGCCGGCCGCGGCCGGCTGCGCGGGCGTGAGGTGGTCGACGATGGCCTTGAGCACTGCCGGCACGCCCACCGCCGCGAGCTTGGAGAGGATCAGCAGCGCCAGCGCGAGCAGCGTGCGGCCGCGCCAGCGCCACAGCGCGCGTGCCAGTCCGAGGAAGACCTGGCGCGTCGGCGAAGGGGCGGGGAGGGGCGCCGCCGGAGCGGCTGGGGCGGCGGGAGCGGAGGTGGCGTCCATCGGCGACCTCTTCGCAAGCGGGATGCCCGGGATCTCGTGCCTACGCAGAAGCTAACGGTACGGCATCGCCGCGATCCCCGTGTCCATCGGCAATTCCGTCCGCATCGCAGACGGCAAGCGCTTCGGCAAAAGCAGCGTTGGCAAGTGCGATGCGAAGCGCTGTGCGCTGTCGCACGCAAGCGAGCGACGGTCCCACGAAGCAGCGACTCCAGCAGCGCTTCGACGCGGCCAACACTGTACGGAAACGTCTCGGGACGCGGGCTTGCCGAAGCGTTGCTCACGACATCCGCAGAGACCCTCCATGCCACAGCAGCCCCACCTCCTCGTGTTCTCGCATCTGCGCTGGGACTTCGTGTTCCAACGCCCGCAGCATCTGATGACGCGGCTCGCGAACGACTACCGCGTCATCTTCATCGAGGAGCCGCTGCACGACCCGGCGGGCCCGCCGCGCGTGGAGTCGCGCCGCGTCGGACCCGGTGGCGCGATCGAGGTGCTGGTGCCGGTCACGCCGGTGGCGGCCCCCGGTTTCGACGATGCGCAGCTGCCGCTGCTGCTGCCGCTGATCGAACGCGAACTGGCCCAGCGGGAGGTGCGCGACTACGCCGTCTGGATGTACACGCCGATGGCCCTGCCTTTGATCGCCGGCATGCAGCCTCGCGCGCTGGTGTACGACTGCATGGACGAGTTGTCCGCGTTCAAGCACGCGCCGGCGCAGCTGCGGCAGCGCGAGAGCGCGCTGATGGCCTCGGCCGACCTGGTGCTGTGTGGCGGCCCGGCGCTGTACGCGGCACGGCATGGCCAGCATCCCGAGCTGCACTGCCTGCCCAGCGCCGTCGACGCGGCCCATTTCGCGCCGCCGCGCACCGCGCCGGACGACCCGCTGGCGCTGCGCGCCGAGGCGGTGCAAGGCCACATTCCGCGGCCGCGCCTGGGCTTCTTCGGCGTGATCGACGAGCGCATGGACCTCGCGCTGGTCGATGCGATCGCGGCGGCCCGACCGGACTGGCAACTGGCCATGGTCGGGCCGGTGGTGAAGATTTCCGAGGCCGACCTGCCGCGTCGGCCCAACCTCCACTGGCTGGGCATGCAGCGCTACGAGCTGCTGCCGCACCTGCTCGCCGGCTGGGATGTCTGCCTGATGCCGTTCGCGCTGAACGAGTCCACCCGCTTCATCAGCCCGACCAAGACGCTGGAGTACCTGGCCGGCGGCAAGCCGGTCGTGAGCACGCCGATCCGCGACGTGGTCGGCCTGTACGGCGACGTGGTCCGCATCGGGCACGACGCGCCGGAGTTCGTCGCGGCCTGCGAGGAGCTGCTGCAGGAGGACATCGCGTCGCGCGAGTACTGGCATGGCAGCGCGGCGGCCGTGGTCGCGGCGGCGTCGTGGGACGCCGCCGCGGGGCGCGCGCGCGACTGGCTGGCCGCGGCCCTGCGGCCGGTGGCGCCTGGCGCGCCCATCATCGGCGCCTCGCTGCGCGCAGCCTGAGGGACGCCCGGCATGATCATCGACGCGCATCTTCATTGCACCGGCCGGGAAACGACGGACGACGTGCTGCGCACGCTGGACGAAGCCGGCATCGACGTCGGCGTGCTGCTCGCGCCCTTCCTCGGGGATGGCTACTCGCTGGACGACGCGGCCTCGCTGCGCCGTGCCAACGAGCACCTGGCCCGGCTGGTGCGCCACCATCCCGATCGCCTCGTTGGTTTCGCGGTGGTGGATCCCCGTCATCCCGACGCACCGGACGACCTGCGGCATGCGATCGAGGACCTCGGGCTGCGGGGCTGCAAGATGGTGCCGACCGGCTGGTACCCCTACGAGGAACGGGTGCAGCCGGTCTTCGCGGTCGCCAACGAGCATGCGCTGCCGCTGCTCTTCCACAGCGGGATCTTCATCGACGGCCGCTCCGGCCGCTTCTGCCGGCCGACCTATTTCGAGGCCCTGCGCGACCATCCGCGCACCCGGGTCGCGCTGGCCCACATGGGCTGGCCCTGGACCGACGAGGCGCTCGCCGTCGCCCTGATCGACCGCATCCACGGCGTGCCGCATGAGCGCGCGCAGTTCCGGCTGGACATCTCCTTCGGGCCGCCGCCGCCGTACCGGCGCGAGGTGCTGGCGCGGATGCTGGACGTGCTGGGCGCCGGCTCGCTGCAGTTCGGCAGCGACTGCTTCCTGCCTTGTTCCGGTGCGCAGGTGCGCGAGCGCAAGCAGTGGGTGGTCGATCTCATGGACGAGCTGGACCTGGGCGCCGACACGCGCGAGCGCCTGTGGAGCGGCACCGCTGCTGCATGGCTCGGACTGCCGGCCACGGCCGGAACCCACGCCGGCGCTCACGCGAGCACCCACGCCGGATCCAACGCGGAACGTCCGCACGCGGGCCTGCTGGCAGGCACGGGCGGCGGCGGTGGCGGTGGCGACTACGCGCCGCGCCCGTGGCGGCCGGTGTGCTGCTGAGGCCGTCTCCGACCCTGAGCCGCTGCGCCTTCTCTTCCTCCACTTCGCTTCGTCACCATGGACCTTCCCTCGGACAGTCCCGTGCGCCCGGTGCCGCCGTCGCCGGCCACCCCCGCGCCCCTGCATGTGCTGGAGGTCGTCGGCAACGGCATCGTCGGCGGCATGGAACGCTGCGTGGAGCGGCTCGTGGCCGGACTGGGCGGCACCGGCGATTTCCGCTTCACCGTGCTGTGCCCGTCAGAGGGCGACTTCGCGGAACGCATTCGCGCGGTCGGCGGCGAGATCGGCGTCGTCCCGATGCCGGAGGACCCGCCCTGGTCCTCGATCCAGATGGTGGCCGCGATGATCGCGGCCGAGCGGGTGGAGCTGGTCCATGCGCACCTGCCCAATGCGCACCTGCTGGCGGGCCTGGCGGCGCGCCTGGCCGGAGTGCCGGCGATGACGACGATCCACGGCCGGCAGGTGATCCTGCCCGACCTGGAGATCCATCGGCTGGTCGGCAGCCATCTGAGCGTCGTCTGCCGCCAGAGCTATTACCACGCGCTCGGACTCGGCGTCGATCGCGGCCGCCTGAGCCTGGAACCCAATGGCGTGGACGTCGAGGCCTTCCGCCCCGGCCCGAGACCGGGCGACGGCCTGCGCGCGACGCTGGGCCTCGCGCCGGAGGCGCTGCTTGCCGGCTTCGTCGGCCGGCTGTCGCCGGAGAAGGCGCCCGAGGTCTTCGTGCGCGCGGCGGCGTTGTTGCTGCAGCGCTTGCCGGACGCGCATGCGGTGCTGGTCGGCGAGGGACCGATGAAGACGCAGCTGCGCGACGCGATCGCGGCGCAGGGCCTGGGGGCGCGCATCCATGTGATGGGCGGCGTCGACGACGTTCGCCCGGTCTTCCACGACCTCGACCTGCTGGTGTCCAGCTCCAACTCCGAGGCGATGCCACTGGCGCTGATGGAGGGCATGGCCAGCGGTCTGCCGGTCGTGGCGACGCGCGTCGGCGGGGTGCCGGAGATCGTCGCGCACGGTAGCACCGGCTGGCTGGTGGCGCCGCGCGACTACGAAGACCTGGCCGGCCGCATGCACCAGATGCTGACGCTGCATGAGCTGCGGCAGCGCATGGGGCAGGCCGCGCGGACGCGGATGGAGCGGCATCACCGGCTCGATGAGGCGCTGCAGCGGCTGGCCGAGCGGATGCGCCTCCTCGCGCGGCCGGCCACCGCCGCCCCATCGGCGCTGACGGTCGCGCGCGAGCCGCGCATGGCCGGCGGCACTGTCGGCGGCCGAAAGACCCGATGAACACGAGCCTGTCGCCACGTCGGGACAGCGGCCGTGCGAAACCCCGTCCAAACGGACGGCATGTCATTTGCCTTTCCAGAAGCGAATGCGAACAGCAGGAGCAGTCATGATCGAAGCCCCCTTGAGAGTCGCGCTGATCAGCGAACACGCCTCGCCGCTGGCCCAGCAGGGCGGCGTCGACGCTGGCGGCCAGAACGTCTACGTGTCCCATGTGGCGGCGGCGCTGGCGCGGCGCGGCCACCATGTGGACGTGCTCACCCGGCGCGACCAGCGCGCGCTGCCAACGGCCGTTGACATGCGGCCGGGCGTGCGGGTGCTCCACATCGATGCCGGGCCGCCGGAGTTCGTGCCCAAGGAGCAGCTGCTGCCCTACATGCGGGCCTTCGGCAGCGAGGCGCTGCGGCTGATGCGCCGCAGCCTGCGCTACGACGTGGTGCATGCGAATTTCTTCATGTCGGGCGTCGTGGGGCTGCGGCTGCAGCGCCAGCTGAACCTTCCGCTGGTGCAGACCTTCCACGCGCTGGGCGCGGTGCGGCGCCTGCATCAGAAGGACGCCGACAAGTTCCCGGCCGAACGCATCGACCTGGAGCGGCGCATCGCCTGCGAGGCCGATTGCGTCATCGCCGAGTGCCCGCAGGACGCGGCCGACCTGGTCGCCCACTGCGGCGCGCCCGCCGACCGCATCGCGCAGGTGCCTTGCGGCGTGGACCTGGAGGAGTTCGGCCCGGGCGACAAGCTGCAGGCCCGTCGACGGCTGCATCTGCGCGAGGACGAGTTCATCGTGCTGCAGCTCGGCCGCCTGGTGCCGCGCAAGGGCGTGGACAACGTGATCCGCGCGGTGGCGCATCTGCACCGCATGCCGGAGCGGCGGCCGTGGCGGCTGTTGGTCGTCGGCGGTGAATCGACGCAGCCCGACGAGACCCGCACGCCGGAGATCGGACGGCTGCGCGGCATCGCGCGCGAGGCCGGCATCGAGGACCGCGTCACCTTCGTCGGCCGGCGTGACCGCGACCAGCTGCGCGACTACTACCTGGCCGCCGATGTCTTCGTGACGACGCCGTGGTACGAGCCCTTCGGCATCACGCCGCTGGAGGCCATGGCCTGCGCCACGCCGGTGATCGGCGCGGCGGTGGGCGGCATCCAGCACACCGTCGTGGACGGGCTCACCGGTTATCTGGTCCCGCCCGAGGACCCCGAGCTGCTGGCGCTGCGGCTCGACGACCTGCGCCGCCATCCCGAGATCGCTCGGCTGATGGGGCGCGCGGGGCTGCAGCGCGTGCAGCGCGAGTTCACCTGGGACGGCGTCGCCTTCAAGCTGGCCGGCGTCTATGCCCAGGTGGCCGCGCGGCGGGCAATGCAAGGCAGCTCGTCGATCCGGCTGGCCTCGGCGGCTGGCCAGGCCGGTGCGGGGGCGGCGGCGGTGCGGCACTTGGCGCGGCCGCACCTGGCCGCCGTCGGCGCGACGGACGCGGCTCATGCCGAGGTCGTCGCCATGCCGCTGGCCAATTCGGGAGGTCAGGGATGACGGGGGCGGCCGCCGATGTCCAGGCTGAACGTGTCGCCCGATGGCGCCAGGCGCGTCGCGTCCTGCTGATCCGGCTGGACAACCTCGGCGATGTGCTGATGACGACGCCGGCGCTGGCGGCGGTGCGCGAGTCGCTGCCCGAGGCCGAGCTGACGCTGCTGGCCGCGCCGTCGATGGCGGCGCTGGCGCCGCATCTGCCGGAGGTGGACCGCATCGTCGGCTTCCATGCGCCGTGGATGAAGGCCGGCGCCGACCCGTTGGCGGCTGGTGGTCTGCCGGCGGGGCGGGCGGAGCGCCAGGCCCTCGCGCAATGGGCCGACGAGGACTATGACGCGGCCATCATCTTCACCGTCTGCACGCAGAGCGTCTTTCCGGCGGCGACGATGTGCCGGCTCGCCGGCATTCCCCGGGTGCTGGGCCATGCCCGCGAGCGCGCCTATGGCCTGCTGAGCGACGAGATCCCCGATCGCGACGAGGTCGGCGACGGCATGCGCCATGAGGTCCGCCGCCAACTGGACCTGGTGGGCGCGGTGGGCCTGCGCACGCGCGATGAGCGCCTGCGCTTTCGCGTGCTCGAGGGCGACCGCGAGGCGGTCCGTCAGCGCCTGGTCGCGGCGGGCGTGGGACCGCGCCAGCCCTTCGTGGTCGTGCATCCGGGTGCCAGCGCGCCGTCGCGGCGTTATCCGGCCGACCGCCTGGGCGAATCCGCCGGCCTGCTGCGGCAGGCGATGGCGGCGAGCACCGGCGCGGGCGGCCCGGGCGATGGCCCGCCCGCGATCGTCGTGTGCGGCGGGCCGGGCGAGGAGTCGCTGGTCCAGGAAACGGTCCGGGCGCTGGCCGCGGCGGACCTGCCGGCGTCCACCGCCCGGGGACTGGTGCTCTCGCCGCGGGTGTCGGGCGTGGGTGAACTCGCGGCGTTGATCGCCGAGGCCGACCTGCTGATCGGCAACAACAGCGGTCCGGTCCACCTCGCGGCCGCGGTTGGCACGCCGGTCGTGGACCTGTACGCGTTGACGAATCCGCAGCACACGCCGTGGCTGGTGCCGTCGCGCGTGCTGTTCCGCGACGTGCCGTGCCGCTTCTGCCAAAAGAGCCTGTGCCCCGAAGGCCACCACCGCTGCCTGAGCGGCGTGTCGCCGCGCGAGGTCGCGGCCGCGGCGATCGCCTTGATGCCAGCGCGGTTCGCGGCGATCGTGCCGCCACCGCAGCCGGCGCTGGGGGAGGCCGCATGAGCGCGGTCCTGCCAGAGCGAGGCGCGGCCGCGGCGGACGCGTTGGTCGGTGTCGCGAGCCCCGATGGACTGGCGACGCCCACGGCAACCGCGACGCTCGACCTCAGCGTCGTCATGCCCACCTATCGGCGTCCCGACCTGCTGGCCCGCTGCCTGGGCGCGCTGCTGGCGCAGACGCTGCCAGCCGATCGCTTCGAGGTGATCGTCGTGGACGACGGCCAGGAGGACCGGTGCCGGGAGCAGGTCGAGCGGGTCGCCGCGACGCCGGGCGCGCCGGCGATCCGCTACCTGCGCGCCGCGAGCGGCCGTGGGCCCGCGGTCGCGCGCAACGCCGGCTGGCGCGCCGCGACGGCGCCGCTCGTCGCCTTCACCGATGACGACACGCTGCCCGATCCGCAGTGGCTGGCGCGCGGCCTGGCCGCGATGCAGGCGCACCCGGACTGGGTCGCCGCGGCCGGCCAGGTCAGGGTGCCGAGCGCGAGCGCGGGCGCCGATGGCATCGGCACCGCCACCGACGGCGACAGCGACATCGGCCGCGACGGCGCTCCCGCCCGGCGCGACGCGCGACCGACTGACCATGAGCTGATGACCCGCGGCCTGGAGACCTCCGAATTCGTGACGGCGAATGCCTTCGCCCGGCGCGAGGTGCTGGCCCGCATCGAGGGCTTCGACGAACGCTTCCTGCGCGCCTGGCGCGAGGACTCCGACCTCCAGTTCCGCCTGCAGGCGCAGGGACCGGTGGGACGCGTCGCCGACGCGCTGGTCTGGCATCCGGTGCGCCCCGAACGCTGGGGCGTCTCGCTGCGCCAGCAGCGCAACGTCTACTTCGACGCGTTGCTGTACCGCAAGCACCCGGCCATCTACCGCTCGCGCATCCGCCGCGTGCCGCCGTGGGACTACTACGCCATCGTCGCGATGACCCCGGCGGCGCTCGTGCTGGCCGTGGCGGGGGAGGGCGCGATCGCGGCGGGGCTGCTGGCCGCGTCGGCCGCGCTGATCCTGCGACTAACCGCCCGCCGTCTGCGCGCCACCTCGCGTGCGCTGCCGCATGTGTGGGAGATGCTCTGCACCTCGGCCGCGATCCCCTTCCTCTCGGTGTACTGGCGGCTGCGCGGCGCGTGGCATTTCCGGACGCCGTTCCTCTGAGCCCGCGATGCGACCTCCGCCTCCGTCCAATACGCCGGCTCCGGCGAGTTCGCCTCTTCCGGGGGCGAGCCCGAAGTCCATCACCGGCCCCGTCCGAGGGTCCGCGACGTCGGCCGCTGCGGCGCCCGCGTCGATCGACGGCGAGGTGCGGCGCATCCTGATCCTGCGCGCGCTGGTGCTGGGCGACACGATCTGCGCCGTGCCCGCGCTGCGGGCCATCCGGCGCGCCTGGCCGCAGGCGCACATCGCGCTGATGGGCCTGCCGGTCGCGCGCGAGTACCTGTCGCGTCTGGACTGCGTCGACGAGTGGCGCCCGTTTCCCGGCTGGCCGGGCCTGCCGGAGCGCGAGCCCGATGTGCGCGCGCTGCCCGCCTTCCTCGCCGCGATGCACGCCAGCGACTGGGACCTCGCCATCCAGCTGCATGGCAGCGGCGAGCGGACCAATCCCTTCCTCGCGCTGCTGGGCGCGCGCTGGCACGCGGGTTTTCGCAGCGATGCGGCCTGGGTGCCGCCAGCCGACGAGGCCCGCTTCGCGCCCTGGCCGCTGCTGGGCCACGAGACGCAGCGGCTGCTGTCGCTGTGCCGCCACCTCGGCCTGCCGGCCGACGACGACACGCTCGAGTTCCCGCTGCGCGACGAGGACGACGCGGCGCTCGCCCGCGCCTGGCCGGGTCGCGCTCAGGCGGGGCCCTACGCCTGCCTGCACGTGGGCGCGCAGCTGGCGTCGCGGCGCTGGCCGCTGCGCCGCTTCGCGGCCGTGGCCCAGGCGCTGCACGACGCCGGCCTGGCGATCGTGCTCACCGGCACCGCCGCCGAACGTCCGCTGACCGGCGAATTCGCCGCGATGCTCGCCGCGCTGGGCGTGCCGGTCACCGATCTGTCCGGCGCCACCACGCTGTGGACCCTGGGCGCGCTGCTGCGCGATGCGCGGGTGCTGGTGTGCAACGACACCGGCGTTTCGCATGTGGCCGCGGCGCTGCGCGTGCCCAGCGTGGTGCTGTCCTGCGGCAGCGAGCCGATGCGCTGGGCGCCGCCGGACCGCGCCCGGCACCGGGTGCTGGCCAAGCCCGCGCCCTGCCGTCCCTGCGCCTATCCCGAATGCCCGAACGGCCATGCCTGCGCGCATGCGCTGTCGGTCTTCGAGGTGCTGCAGGCGCTGGAAGACCTGCTGCGTTCGTCCGCGCCATCCATCCCATCCGTCGCGATCTCCAAGGAGGGTCACCATGCCCCGTCGCCTGCGCATCCTGACCTGGCACGTCCACGGCAACTACCTCTACAACCTCACGCAGGTTCCGCATGACTTCTTCCTGGTGACCGACCCGGCGGGCTCGCCGGGCCGCGTGGGCCGTGTCGGCGCGCTGCCCTGGGGCGACAACGTGCATGAGGCGCCGCTCGAGCAGATCGCGACCATGCCCTTCGACCTGGTGCTGTACCAGCACCGCGCCGGCTGGGACGAGGACCGCCCGCGCTGGCTCAGCGAGGCGCAGCAGCGGCTGCCGCGTGTCTACCTGGAACACGACCCGCCGCAGCAGCATCCCACCGACACCCTGCACTGGGTGCAGGACCCCGGCGCGATGCTGGTCCATTGCACCCACTTCAACGCGCTGATGTGGGACGCGGGCCGGACGCCGACCCGCGTGGTCGAGCACGGCGTGCGGCCGCTGACGCAGGCGGTCTACCGCGGCGACCTGGAGCGCGGGCTGGTGGTCGTCAACCACCTGCAGCGCCGCGGCCGCCGCCTGGGCGCCGACCTGTACCGGGAACTGCTCGAGCGGGTGCCGCTGACACTGGTGGGCATGGGCAGCGAGGCGCTGCCGGGCGGCTGGGGCGAGGCCTCGCAACTGGAGCTGCCGGCCCACATGGCCTCGCACCGCTTCTTCCTGCATCCGGTCCGCTACACCAGCCTGGGCCTGGCGTTGATCGAGGCGATGCTGATCGGCCAGCCGGTCGTCGGCCTAGCCACCACCGAGCTGGCCACCGTCATCCGCAGCGGCGAGAACGGCTTCATCGACAACCGGCCGCAGGCGCTCGCCGACACCATGGCGCGGCTGCTGCGCGATCCGGGCCTGGCCCGCGAGTGGGGCGAGCGCGGCCGCGAGCTGGCGCGGGAACGATTCAACATCGACCGCTTCGTCGCGGACTGGATGCAGCTTCTCCATGAGGTCACGACATGAACGACGCCATCGACACCCCCCGCACGATCCTGGTCACCGGCGCGGCCGGTTTCGTCGGCAGCCATCTCTGCGAACGCCTGCTCGCCCGCGGGCATCGGGTGATGGCCGTCGACAACCTGAGCACCGGCGACATCGGCCACCTCGACCAGCTGCTCGGCCACAAGGGCTTCACCTTCCACCGGCGCGACGTATGCCTGGAGCCGACGCCGGAGATGGCGCAGGCGGACCGCATCTTCAACCTCGCCTGCCCGGCGAGTCCCGCGTACTACCAGACCGCGCCGGTGGACACCGTGCTCAGCAGCGTGCTGGGCGCCTGGCGCCTGCTGGAGCTGGCCCAGCAGGCCGGCGCGCGGCTGCTGCACACCTCCACCAGCGAGGTCTACGGCGACCCCGAGTGCCATCCGCAGCACGAGGACTACTGGGGCCATGTCAATCCGAACGGCGCGCGTTCCTGCTACGACGAGGGCAAGCGCTGCGCCGAGGCGATGCTGATGGCCTACCACCAGGAACGCGGCGTCGACGTGCGGATGGCCCGCATCTTCAACACCTACGGCCCGCGGCTGCGGCCCGGCGATGGGCGCGTCGTCAGCAACTTCATCGTCCAGGCGCTGCAGGGCGAGGACCTCACCATCTACGGCGACGGGTTGCAGACGCGCAGCTTCTGCTACGTCGACGACACGGTGCGGGCGCTGCTGCTGCTGATGGACGGCGCGCACCTCGGGCCGATCAACGTCGGCAATCCGGGCGAGCACACGATGTTGGCGCTGGCCGAGATGATCCTGCGCCTGACCGGCAGCCGCTCGCGACTGGTGTTCCGGCCGCTGCCCCAGGACGACCCGAAGCGCCGCTGCCCCGACATCGGCCGCGCCAAGGCGTTGCTCGGCTGGGAGCCGGAAGTGGCGCTGGAGGACGGGCTGCGCCGCACCATCGAGCACTTCCGCGGCGTGCTCGGGATGCGCAGCGTCACCGTGGCCTGAGCACCGGGTCGGGCGTCGCCAGCGCCGTCGCACCACGCCGACCACGGTCCCAGTCGGCCAGCGCGCGGGCATAGGGGCGCACCAGGCGTCGTCCCGCTGCGGCCCCGCGCGCGTCGCGCGGCACATGCCACAGCCCGCTGCGGTGCCAGCGCGCGGGCTCGTACCAGTCGGGCCGGTCCAGCATCGGATAGAGGCAGACGCCGCCCAGCGGCACGCCGGCGCGCAGCGCGCGCTGTGCTTCCCCGGCGATGTCGTGCAGCCAGTCGGCGCGACCGCGTCCGATGTGGCCGGTCTCGGCCACCAGCAGCGGCCGGCCATAACGCGCCCAGACCTGCCCCAGCAGCGCGGACAGCGGCTGCCGCCGCGGGTCGCCGAGGTGCCAGGCCAGTCGTTTCTCGCTGGGCACCTCCCACTGGCTGCTGTGATAGTGGTTGAGGCCGATCCAGTCCAGCGCCGCCGGATGGCCGCCGAGCTCGGGATCCTGCCGCCCGGCCAGCATGTCGAAGGCCTGCCACTGGTAGGACGCCACCTGCTCGGCCAGCGCGCGCTGGTCCGGCGTGTCCTGCGTCGGCACGACGTGGATCACCGGATCGATGTGCAGGAAGCGCGCCTGCGGATCGACCTCGCGGATCGCGTCCATGCCGGCGAGCGCCGCCCGCACCAACCGGCGCTTGATCGCGTAGCCGCTGATCCGCGAGTCCTCGCGGGCGCCGACTTCGCGCGGCGCGCCCGCCGGTCCCATCGCGTCGGAGGACGAGGCGGCCCAGGCCAGGAAGCTGATCTCGTTGATCGGCGTGTAGAAGCGCGGGCCTGGGCAGAGCGGGCGGATCGCGGCGGCCGCCGCCGCGGCGAAGCGGGCAAAGCGCGGGATCAGCGCATCGTCCAGCAGCGTCAGGTCGGGCGGCACGCCGTAATGCATCAGCGTCCACAGCACCTGCAGGCCTTCGCGCCGCGCGGTCCGGGCCATGCACTGGGCGCGGCTGAAGTCCCAGGCCCCGGGCGCGCGCTCGCTCAGGCGCCAGCCCACGCTTTCGCGCACGCAGCGCAGGCCGAGCCGGCGCGCCTCGCGGTAGTCCCGCACCAGCAGCCGGTCGTGGCCGGTGGCGCGGACCATGTCGAGCGCGTCGCCGCGGCCGTTGACGTGGTCGGCACCTTCGTAGCCGCCCATCCAGAAGGAGCGGAACGGGCGCTCGGTCAGCGGGCCTCCGGTCACGGCGCGAGCAGCGCCTGCTCGACCAGCGCGCACCAGGTGTGGCCGATGAAGATGTGGGCCTCCTGGATGCGCGCGGTGTCGCTGTGCGGCACGACCAGGCACAGGTCGCAGAGCTCCCGCATCGCGCCGCCGTCCCGGCCGCTCAGGCCGATCGTCGTCATGCCGAGCTGGCGCGCCTGCGCGAGACCCCGCAGCACATTGGGCGAGTTGCCCGAGGTCGAGATGCCGATCACGCAGTCCCCCGGCGCGCCGAGTCCGGCGACCTGCCGCGAGAACACCTGCTCGAAGCCGTAATCGTTGCCGATGCAGGTCAGCGCGGAACTGTCGGTGGTGAGCGCCACCGCGGCCAGCGGCGCGCGTTCCCGGCTGAAGCGGCCGGTGAATTCCGCGGCCAGGTGCTGGCAATCGGCGGCCGAGCCGCCATTGCCCATCAGCATCAGCTTGCGGCCGGCGCGCAGCGTGTCGCTCATCAGCGTGGCGGCGCGGGCGATGTCGGGCCCGAGCGCGTCGAGCCGGTCGAACAGCGCGCGATGCGCCCGCAGGCCTTCGAGGAAGGTCGCGTCCGGATCGACGCGCGGCGGCGTCGTGGCGGGGCGCCGGGCCGGGCGCGGCAGCGGATGGGGCAGGGGATGGGGAAGCGCACTCATGCGGAGACTCCTAGTTCTTCGAGCGTGACCGAGGCGGTGCCGAACTTGCCGACCACCAGCCCGGCCGCGCGATTGGCCGCGCGCACCGCGTCCTCCAGCGACGCGCCGCGCGCCAGGAAGCAGGTCAGCGCGGCCAGCACGGTGTCGCCGGCGCCGCTGACGTCATAGACCTCGCGGGCCTCGGTGGGCACATGCAGGCAGGTGCCGTCCCGGGAGAACAGGCTCATGCCCTGCTCGCCGCGCGTCAGCAGCACATGGTCGATGTCCAGGCGGCGCTGCAGCGCTGCCAGGCGCTCGCACAGCTCGTCTTCCTCGCGCCAGTCGCCGACGGCCTCGCGCAACTCGGCCAGGTTGGGCTTGATCAGCCAGGCGCCGCGATAGGCCTCCAGGTCTTTACGCTTGGGGTCGACCAGCACCCGGCAGGGCAGGTCCTGGCAACGCTCGATCAGCGTCTGCACCTGGCGCAGCGCGCCCTTGGCGTAGTCGGACACCAGGATCCAGCGGTGGCGCGCGGCCAGCTCGCCCGCGAGCGTCGTGAGCTCGTCGACGCTGGCGGCGGGCGGCTCGGACTCGACGTCCATGCGCAGCAGCTGCTGCCGCTGGCTCACCATGCGGATCTTCTGGATGGTGTCGATCGCCGGCCCGCGGACGAAGCGCTGCGTGATGCCGGGCTGGTCCAGCAGCGCGACCAGGCAGGCGCCGGCGGTGTCGGTGCCCACCAGGCCGCTGACGGTGCAGGGGCACCGCAACCGCGCCAGGTTGAGCGCGACGTTGGCGGCGCCGCCGGCCCGCTGCGACTGGCGATGCAGGCGCAGGATGGGCACCGGCGCCTCGGGCGAGATGCGATGCACCGCGCCCTCGAGGTACACGTCCAGCATGCAGTCGCCGACGATCAGCACCTCCGGCGGCGCCAGTTCGGGGAGCGTGGTCGCGGTCATGGCGCCGGGGCCCGCAGGTGTTCGATCAACTGGGTGCTCGAATGGCCGCGCAGGTAGGGCCCGATCGAGACCCGCCCGCCCCAGCTGCGCACCAGCGGCGTCTCCGGTAGCTCCTCGACGCGGTAGTCGCCGCCCTTGACGTAGACATCGGGCCGAAGCGCTTCGAGCAGCGCCTGCGGCGTGGGCTCGTCGAACCAGGTGACCCAGGACACGCAGGCCAGCGCGCCGACCACGCGCGCCCGGTCCTCCAGCTTGTGGTACGGCCGATCGCCGCGCTTGCCCAGGCCGCGCGCCGAGCGGTCGCTGTTGAGCGCGACCACCAGGCTGCTGCCCTGCGCGCTGGCCGCCTCCAGGCCGCGCACATGGCCGGCGTGCAGGATGTCGAAGACGCCGTTGGTGAACACCAGCGGGCGCGCCAGCCGCGCGGCCATCTCTCGCAGGCGCTCCGGCGGCACGCACTTGAGCGAGCTGTCCCACTTGTCGATCATGTCGGTCTCCCGGCTGGCGCCGCGCCGGTCGCGACCTCGTCCAGCACGTGGGCGGCCAGCGCCGCCCAGTTGTCGAAGACGGCCTCGGGCTCGCGCAGCGGCGAGCGCCGCCACACGGTCTCGCCGCCACTGTCGAAGAGCAGGCCGCGCGCGCCGGCCCGACGGCCGGCCTCGACGTCGTCCAGCGTGTCGCCCACCATCCAGGAGCGCGTCAGGTCCAGCCCGTGCCGCCGCGCGGCGGTGATCAGCATGCCCGGCGCCGGCTTGCGGCACAGGCAGGCCGGTCGGCCCTGGGCATCGGGTTCGTGCGGGCAGAGCAGCACGTCGTCGATGCGCACGCCGGCCTCGTCGCGCAGGCGCCGCAGCAGCGCGTCCTGCAGCTGCGCGAACTGGGCGCGGGTGAAGTAGCCGCGCGCCAGACCGCTCTGGTTGGTGACGATCACCAGCGCCAGCCCGGCCGACGCCAGCGCCACCAGCGCCTGGCCGGCGCCCGGCATGAAGCGCAGCTGCGCCGGGTCGACGTTGTAGGGCACGTTCTCGATCAGCGTGCCGTCCTTGTCGATGAACAGGCAGGGCCGCAGCGCGCCGGCGGGCAGGCGCTCGCCGGGCGCCGCGCTCAGGTCCAGGTCCTGCACCGGCAGCATGCTGATGGGGTCGGGCGGCGTGGTCACGGCCAGGAGGTCTCTTGGGTGGGCAGGACGGTGAGTTCCGGGATCACCGTGCCCTCGGGCTGCTGCAGCACCCAGCGCACCGCGCGCGCGACGTTCATCGGGTCCTGCAGCTTGCTCTCGTCGATGCCGGGGAAGCGGTCCAGCAGGAAGGGCGTGCGCATGCCGCCGGCGACGATGGCGGAGACCCGCACCTGCTTGTCCCGCAGCTCGGCGTGCAGCGCATGCGACAGCCCCAGCAGGCCCCATTTGGTCGCGTGGTACGCGCTGGCATTGGGCCAGGCGCGCTTGGAGGCGGTCGAGGCGATGTTGACGATGTGGCCGCCGCGCGGCTGCGTCAGCATCCGCGCCGAGGCGTACTTGGTCATCAGCAGCGGGCCCGAGAGGTTGGTGTTGAGCACGCGCTGCCAGTCCTCGACGGCCAGTTCCGACAGCGGCGCGGTGACGTCCACCGCGGCGTTGTTGATCAGCACGTCCAGCCGGCCGAAGTCGCGCACCGCGCTGGCCACGACCTCCTCGCACTGGCGCGGGTCGGAGACGTCCAGCGCGACGGGCACCGCCTCGATGTCGCGCTCGGCCAGCAGCGCGGCGCGGTCGCGGGCGCGGCCCAGGTCGATGTCGGCGATCAGCACGCGCATGCCGGCTTCGCCCAGCGTCTGCGCGATCGCGGCGCCCAGGCCGCGGCTGCCACCGGTGATCAGCGCGACCTGGCCGTGCAGGCTGGCGGCGTCCGCGGCGGGCGTGGTGGAGGGGACGGTGGCCGGCGCGGTGGACGCGGCCGTCGAGGGACTGTCGATCATGGGGAACTCCGGCGGAGGGTGGGTGGAATCGGACAGGGAGAACGGGTAAGGGGAACGGGCAGGGGCGCGGCGCGTCAGCGCGCCGCTTCGGCGGCGATCCAGGCGCGGGCGCGCAGCTGGACCGCGGCCATCATCGAGAAGCACTCGTCCCAGATCGGGAAGGCGCCGCTGGCGGCGACCACCAGGCCGTCCAGCCAGACGCCGCCCCACAGCACCGCGTCGTCGGTGCTCAGGCGGTGCGGCTCCAGCAGCTGCAGCCGCCGGCTGTCCATCCGGTGGCGCCAGGACAGCAGCGCCTTGCGGCGGGCGTAGTCGGCGTAGTCCACGTCCCAGCGGGCGCGGTCGCCGATCGAGTGCTCCAGCAGCAAGCGCGGCTCGGAGGCGCCGTCGCCGCAGGGCACCGAAGGATCGAGCACGACCAGGTGCAGGACGCCGAGGCCGCTGACCTCCGGCGAGGCCAGTTGGGCGGCGATCGCCGGCGTGATCGCGTCGAGCGCGGCCTGGGCGAGGTCGGGAGTCAGGAAGCGGCTGCTCATCGGGGTGTCCGGTGGGGGAAGGAAAAGTCGGACCTTCGTTCAGCAAGGCGCATACCCGCGCCGCGCGTGCCCGGCATGCTGGGCATCACGCTTGCCATCGAGAGATTCCGGCGCGCCGTGTGGCGCGTCATCCCAGCACATCCACAGCCAGGAGAATCCCCATGCCTTCTTCCACGACCGCGGCCTCGAGCCGGAAAACCACCGCGCGGCGCGCCACCACGGCCCGGACGAAGACGCCCGACGCCATCGCCCTGCTGCGCGCCGACCACAAGGAGGTCAGCGAGCTCTTCGAGCAGTTCGAGAAGTCGCGCTCGGCCGCCAAGAAGCAGCAGCTCGTCGCCCAGATCTGCACGGCCCTGACGGTGCATGCGCAGATCGAGGAGGAGATCTTCTATCCCGAGGTGCAGGCCGCGCTGAAGGACAAGGAGCTGGTCCCCGAGGCCCGCGTCGAGCACCAGAGCATCAAGGACCTGATCGCGGCGGTGCAGGGCGTCGAGCCCGATGGCGAGGACTACGACGCCAAGGTCAAGGTCATGAGCGAGTGGGTCAAGCACCACGTCAAGGAGGAACAGAACGAGATGTTCCCCAAGGCGAAGAAAGCCGGGCTGGACCTGGCCGAGCTCGGCGAGCGGCTGCAGCAGCGCAAGGACGAGTTGATGGCCGAGCAGCAGCAGGCGCACTGAGCATGCGCGGCGGGCCCGGGCGGGCCCGCCCTGCGACGGCCGGCGTCACTTCTTCTTCACGATGCTGATGCTGCCGTCGCTTTCCAGGATGGCGATCTTGACGTCGGCGAGCGAGCAGTCCGCTTCGCGCAGCGCCTTCTCGACGTCCAGGTCGCTGAGGCGGTGCCGACGGATCACCTCGGGAAACCACTGGCCATCGCGGCCGATCAACACCGGCGAGCCCTCCAGCAGCCGCTCGACACGCCGGCTGCGCGAGCCGAAGAAGCCCATCAGGCCGTTCATCACGATCAGCGCGCCGGCCACGATCCAGGCGCCGGTCACCGACTCCTCGCCGCCGCTCAGGCCATTGCTGACGGCCTCGCTCAGCAGCATGACCACCAGCAGGTCGAACGGTGTGAACTGGCCCACGGTGCGCTTGCCGGAGAGCCGCACCATGATCAGCAGCGCGAAGTAGATCAGCGCGGCGCGCGCCAGCAGTTCCCAGGGACTGACTTGCAGGTCGAACATCGAATCCATCGCTCCGAAGCGCCTTTCGGCGACACCTCGTCGAGGCAAAGGCGGTGCCTGCAACACCGCCGGGCGGCGGGGACGCGCTTCCTTGCCGTCAACGCGTCGGCAGCGAATGCCGACCCGCATCGCGGCGTGCTGATCGGAGGCGCCGCTGGCCTGGAAGAAGCCCGCTCGCGGCGGGCCCTGCGGTTGCCGGATTCGGTGCAAACCCCGCTGTCATCGATGAAGAAAGGCTTCCCATGCTTGCCCTGACCTACCACGGTGCCCATGACGTGCGCGTCGAGACGGTGCCCGATCCGGTGCTCGCCGCCGACGACGACATCCTGCTGCGCGTCACCGCGACGGCGATCTGCGGGTCCGACCTGCACATCTACCGCGGCAAGATCCCTGACATGAAGGACGGGGACATCCTCGGCCACGAGTTCATGGGCGTGGTGGAGGAGGTGGGCCGCGGCGTGACGAAGCTGCGGCGAGGCGACCGGGTGGTCGTGCCCTTCACCATCTCCTGCGGCGACTGCTTCTTCTGCGGCCGCAAGCTGTTCGCCGCCTGCGAGAACACCAACCCCGGCCGCGGCGCGATCCTGAACAAGAAGGACATCCGCGCCGGCGCGGGCCTGTTCGGCTACAGCCATCTGTACGGCGGATATCCGGGCGGCCAGGCGCAGTACGTGCGGGTGCCCAAGGCCGATGTCGGCCCGCTGGTGATCCCGGACACGCAGCTGAGCGACGAGCAGGTGCTCTTCCTGTCCGACATCCTGCCCACCGGCTACCAGGCGGCGCTGAACGCGCAGGTGACGGCGGGCTCGACGATCGCGATCTTCGGCGCCGGGCCGGTCGGCATGATGGCGGCGGCCAGCGCGCGGCTGCTCGGCGCCGAGCGCATCTTCATGGTGGACCACCATCCCTACCGGCTGGCCTTCGCCAAGGAGACCTACGGCGTGCTGCCGATCGACTTCGACCAGATCGACGATCCGGCGGCTTTCATCATCGAGCAGACCGACCACCGCGGCGTCGACGCGTCGATCGACGCCGTCGGCTTCGAGGCCAAGGGCAGCACGGTGGAGACGGTGCTGTCGACGCTCAAGCTCGAGGGCTCCAGCGGCACCTCGCTGCGCTGGGCGATCGCGGCGACGCGCCGCGGCGGCATCGTCAGCGTGCCTGGCGTCTATGCCGGGTTCATCCACGGCTTCCTGTTCGGCGACGCCTTCGAGAAGGGCCTGAGCTTCACCAGCGGCCAGACGCATGCGCAGCGCTTCATGCCCGAGCTGCTGCGCCACATCGAGCGCGGCGAGCTCAAGCCCGACCTGATCGTCAGCCACCGGATGCCGCTGGTCGAGGCCGCGCGCGGCTACGAGATCTTCAACAAGAAGGAAGAGGACTGCCGCAAGGTGGTGCTGACGCCGTTCGGGCTCAGCTGAGCCGTCTTCCGATCCACGTTTCCAAGGAGTCCACGATGAACGACACCTCCGGACGGCCGCTGGCCGTCGTGACCGGCGCGTCCAGCGGCATCGGCCGCGAGCTCGCGCTCGAATGCGCCCGCCATGGCTACGACCTGCTGATCGCCGCGGACCGGCCGCTGGACGACACCGTCGCCGCCTGCCAGGCCGAGGGCGCGCAGGTGCAGGCAATCGAGGCCGACCTGGCGACGCCCGGCGGCGTGGACGCGCTCCATGCGGCGCTGGCGGGGCGGCCGGTCGACGCGCTGCTGGCCAATGCCGGCCACGGCCTGGGCCATGCCTTCCTGGACCAGGACTTCAATGCGGTGCGGCATGTCATCGACACCAACATCACCGGCACACTCGACCTGATCCAGCGCGTCGGGCGGTCGATGCGGGACCGCAATGCCGGGAAGATCCTGATCACCGGCTCGATCGCGGGCCTGATGCCGGGCACCTTCCAGGCGGTCTACAACGGCACCAAGGCCTTCATCGATTCCTTCGCCTACGCGCTGCGCAACGAGCTGAAGGACACCAACGTGTCGGTCACGGTGCTGATGCCGGGGCCGACGGACACCGAGTTCTTCGAGCGCGCCGAGCTGACGGACACCAAGGTCGGGACGCAGCGCAAGCAGCCGCCCGAGGAGGTCGCGCGCACCGGCTACGAGGCGATGGAGGACGGCGAGAGCGCGGTGCTGGCCGGCTGGAAGAACAAGCTGCAGGCCGTGCTGGCCAACGTGACGCCGGCCGGGGTGCTGGCCGAGCAGCACCGGCGGATGGCGGAGCCGGGCAAGGCTTGAGCGGGCCGGCAGGCCGGGCACAGCGGAAAGAGGAACGGAACGCGCCGGAAGGCGGCTGTCGTGCGCGAGGCGCATGCGGCGCGCACTTGGGGGCGGCGCGCAGGCGCGCCCGGAAGGCTCGGGGTATAGACTGCCCCGCATCGTCGCGCCCTCCGGGGCGCGTGCTCATTCCGTTCCTCCGAAAGGCCCTCTCATGAAATCCCGTGCCGCCGTCGCCTTCGCAGCCGGCCAGCCGCTGCAGATCGTCGAGATCGATGTCGAGCCGCCCCGCAAGGGCGAGGTGCTGGTGAAGATCACCCACACCGGCGTCTGCCACACCGATGCGTTCACGCTCAGCGGCGACGATCCGGAAGGCCTGTTCCCTGCCGTGCTCGGCCACGAAGGCGCGGGCATCGTCGTCGAGGTGGGCGAGGGCGTCACCAGCGTCAAGCCCGGCGACCACGTCATCCCGCTCTACACCGCCGAATGCGGCGAGTGCCTGTTCTGCAAGTCCGGCAAGACCAACCTGTGCGTCGCCGTGCGCGCCACCCAGGGCAAGGGCGTGATGCCCGACGGCACGACGCGCTTCTCCTACCAGGGCCAGCCGGTCTACCACTACATGGGCTGCTCGACCTTCAGCGAGTACACGGTGGTGGCCGAGGTGTCGCTGGCCAAGGTCCATCCCGAAGCGAACCCCGAGCAGGTCTGCCTGCTCGGCTGCGGCGTGACCACCGGCCTGGGCGCGGTGAAGAACACCGCCAAGGTGCAGCCCGGCGACTCGGTGGCCGTGTTCGGCCTGGGCGGCATCGGGCTGGCGGTGATCCAGGGCGCGAAGCTGGCGCAGGCCGGCCGCATCATCGCGATCGACACCAACCCGTCCAAGTTCGAGCTGGCCAAGGTCTTCGGCGCGACCGACTGCGTGAATCCGAAGGACCACGACAAGCCGATTCAGCAGGTGATCGTCGAGATGACCGGTTGGGGCGTCGATCACTCCTTCGAATGCATCGGCAATGTCAACGTGATGCGCGCGGCGCTGGAGTGCGCGCACCGCGGCTGGGGCCAGTCCATCGTCATCGGCGTCGCGGGCGCGGGCCAGGAGATCTCGACGCGCCCCTTCCAGCTGGTGACCGGCCGGACCTGGAAAGGCACGGCCTTCGGCGGTGTGAAGGGCCGCTCGCAGCTGCCGGGCATGGTGGAGGAGGCGATGCGCGGCGACATCCAGCTCGCGCCCTTCGTCACCCACACCATGCCGCTGACCGGCATCAACGAGGCCTTCGACCTGATGCACGAAGGCAAGTCGATCCGCTCGGTCGTCCACTACTGATTGCGCGCGAGCCGCCGGCCCTCGCCGTGGATGGCGATCGGCGGCCGGCGCGCCAGCGTCACGACTGCAGTGCCTGCGCCTCGAGCTGCGCCTTGAGGCCGTCGGGCAGCTTCAGCTGCCGGGCGAGTTCGTCGAGGTAGGCGCGTTCCATGAAGCTGGTCTCGTCGACCATCAGCAGGGTCGCCAGGTACATCTCGGCAGCGATCTCCGGCGTCGTGGCCGCCTGCGCCACGGCCGCCGGATCGAGTGGCCGGCGCAGTGCGTCCTCGTGCCAGCGGCGCAGCTCGGCATCGCCGTCCAGGCGGGCCAGTTCGTTCTCGATGAGCTCGCGCTCGCGGTCGTCGAGGTGACCGTCGGCCTTGGCCGCCGCGATCATCGCCAGCAGCACCGCGCGGCTGTGCTGCTCCGCCTCCGCTGGCGGCACGCGGTCCAGCGTGCGCGGTTCAGCCGCCACGGCGCCCGGCGTCCACGTCGCCGAAGCGGTCGATCCGCCCGGCCGTGCCGCGCCTGCGCCGCCCGAGGCGCTCGCCCCCTGGGCCTGCTGCTGCGCCTGCCAGCTCGTGTAGGCCTTGTAGGCCATCAGCCCGAGCGCCGCGATGCTGCCGTACTTCAAGGCCTTGCCGCCGTAGCTGCGGCCGCGCTTGCTGCCCAGCAGCGCACCCAGCACGCCGGCCGCACCCGCGCCGGCTCCGAGCTTGCCCAGGCCGCCGAGATTGGCGAGGTCGCCCAGGCTGCCCAGCCCGCCGAGCCCGCCCGATCCGCCGCGGCTCATGCCGCCACCGCGGCCTTCGAGCAGGTCACGTCCGGATCTCAGCAATTGGTCCAGAAGTCCATGTGCGCTCATCGTCTGCCCCTTGCCATGTGAAGCGAAAGCCTGCCAGTTGAGGCCGGGCCACGGCATTCCCAAGATCCCATGGGGCTGCGGGAGACGACGGGCCGGCGGTCTTGATCGTCGCGGCCGTCGATGCTAGGCATGGCGGCCATCGTTGTCGCCGCGGCTCCACGGCGGAGCCCTTCAGCGTGTCTCGCGCCAGCCCAGCACCCGGGCCGGCAGGAACAGGATGGCCTTGAGCAGGGCGAAGACCGCCTCGACGCTCAGGCCGATCAGCCGGAACGGCAGCGTCAGCAGCCACACGATCGGCCACATCACCAGCGCCAGCAAGGCCAGCGGCCAGCACAGCACGAACAGAACCAGCCAGCACAGCAAGCCGAAGAAACTCATGACGTACTCCTTGGGTCGCAACACCGCGCCGGATCAACGCGGCAGGGCGGCACCATAGCGCTGGCCGCAGCGTCACGCGGCCGTCGCGCGACAGACCGGCGCATCGGGCTCATGGACTGCGCGAGTGAGCGCTCCGAACGCCTGCGCCAGGTGCTCGACGAATTGCCGGACCCGGGCCGTTCCCTGGACGCGCTGCGGATAGACGGCATAGATGTCGGCGTCCGGCGTCTCCCAGTCGGGCAGCACCTGCACCAGGCGCCCGCTGGCGAGGAAACGCGCGATGTCCCATTCCGCGCGCATCAGGATGCCGTGACCGTCGAGCGCCCAGTTCACCGCGATCTCGCCATCGTTGGTGGTCAGCGCGCCGCGCGTCTTCACCGCCTCGGTCACCGTCTTGCGGCCGCGCCGCGCGCTCAGTCGCCACAGCCCATAGGCCTCCTCCCCCTGGCGGATGCCGATGCAGTCGTGACGCACCAGCTCGGCTGGCGTCTTCGGCGTGCCATGCCGCGCCAGGTAGGCGGGGGACGCGCACAGCAGCCGGCGGTTGGACGCGATCCGCCGTGCGATGACCCGCGCATCGGGCGGCGGGCCGAAACGGATGCAGACGTCGAAGGCGTCCTCGTGCAGCGGCGGCGGATTGACCGACAGTTGCAGCTGCACCTGCAGCTTCGGATGCTGGCGCGCGAAGCTCGAGATCAGCGGCGCGATGTGCGTGCGGCCGAAGCCCAGCGTCGCGTTCACCCGCAGCAGGCCGCTCGCGGTGCCGCCGCTGGCGCTGAGCAGCTCCTGCAGGTCGTCGATCGCGGCCAGGATGCGCCGCGCATGGTCCAGGTAGAGCTCGCCTTCCTGCGTCAGGCTCATGCGGCGCGTCGTGCGGCTGAGCAGCGGTGTGCCGATCCGGCCCTCCATCTGCGTCAGGTGCTTGCTCACCGCGGCGGTGGTGATGCCGAGCTCGCGTGCGGCGGCGCTGAGGCTGCCGGCGCTGCACAGCGTCGAGAAGAAGCTCAGGTCCGCCGGTGCGATCGCCGCCACGGGCATGGCCGCGGCTTCCCTGCGCGGCGAGGTCTTGGATGCCATGCCGATGGCCCCTCCGATTGTTGAATCCAGGTTAAGGACGGCTTGAATGTAGCCGCGATCCATGGCAGTCGCCGCTCCCTAGAGTCGATCCCGAGACGCCTCACCTGAGGCCGCTTTGGACACGAGACCGGAGACCCATTCCCATGAAGACCTATCGCATCGCCACGATCCCCGGCGACGGCATCGGCAAGGAAGTCATTCCCGCCGGCCGCGAGGTGCTGGAGGCGCTCGCCGCCACGACCGATCGCTTCCGCTTCGAGTTCGAGCACTTCGGCTGGGGCGGCGACTGGCACCGCGCGCACGGCGAGATGATGCCGGCCGACGGCCTGGAGGCGCTGCGCGACAAGGACGCGATCCTGTTCGGCTCGGCCGGCGACCCGGACATCCCGGACCACATCACGCTGTGGGGCCTGCGGCTGAAGATCTGCCAGGGCTTCGACCAGTACGCCAACGTGCGGCCGACCCGCGTGCTGCCTGGCATCGACGCGCCGCTCAAGCGCTGCGGACCGCGCGACCTGGACTGGGTGATCGTGCGCGAGAACTCCGAGGGCGAGTACGCCGGTGTCGGTGGCCGCGTCCACCAGGGCCATCCGATCGAGGCCGCGACGGACGTGTCCGTCATGACGCGCGCCGGCGTCGAGCGGATCATGCGCTTCGCCTTCAAGCTGGCGCAGTCGCGGCCGCGCAAGCTGCTGACGGTGATCACCAAGAGCAACGCGCAACGCCATGCGATGGTCATGTGGGACGAGATCGCCGCGCAGGTCGCCGCGGAGTTTCCCGACGTCACCTGGGGCAAGGAGCTGGTCGACGCCGCGACCGCGCGCATGGTCAACAAGCCGGCGACGCTGGACACCATCGTCGCGACCAACCTGCATGCCGACATCCTCAGCGACCTGGCGGCCGCGCTCGCCGGCAGCCTGGGCATCGCGCCGACGGGCAACATCGACCCGGAACGCCGCTATCCCTCGATGTTCGAGCCGATCCACGGCTCGGCCTTCGACATCATGGGCCGCGGCCTGGCCAATCCGATCGGCACCTTCTGGTCCGCGGTGATGCTGCTGGAACACCTGGGCGAGGACGACGCCGCCCGGCGCCTGATGCGCGCCATCGAATCGGTGACCGCCAATCCGGCGCTGCACACCGGCGACCTCGGCGGCCAGGCGAAGACCACCGATGTCACCGCCGCGGTGATCGCCGCGCTCCGCCACGCCGCATAGCACCGCGTCGCACCGCGCAGCCGCTCACCTGTCTTGCTCCCTCTCCCGCTTGCGGGAGAGGGCAGGGGTGAGGGCCGCACCCGCCCGAGTGGCCCCAGAGCCATCGACCAGGAGACCCCATGAGCCTTTCGACACTCCACCGCGCCCGACGCACGCTGCTCGCCACCACGATCGGCCTGGCCGTCGCCGCGCCCGCGCTGCTCGCACCGCCGGCCTTCGCCCAGCCCTGGCCGACGAAACCGGTCACCCTGGTCGTGCCTTTCCCCGCCGGCGGCACCACCGACGTGCTGGCCCGCGCGCTGGCGGAGAAGCTCCAGCAGAGCCTGGGCCAGCCGGTGATCGTCGAGAGCCGTCCCGGCGCGGGCGCGACGCTCGGAGCCGACTACGTCGCCAAGGCCAAGCCGGACGGCTACACGCTGCTGATCGGCGCGGTCCACCACACGATCGCGAGCAGCGTCTACAAGAAGCTGCCTTACGACTTCCAGAAGGACTTCGTGCCGATCACCGGCCTGGCGCTCGTGCCCAACGTGCTGGTCGTCAATGCGGGCGCGACGCCGGCGAAGTCGGTGGCCGAGCTGGTCGCGGCGGTGAAGGCCCATCCAGGCCAATGGAGCTACGGCTCCAACGGCAACGGCACCGCGCAGCACCTGATCGGTACCCAGTTCCAGAACGCCACCGGCACCACGCTCCTGCACGTGCCCTACAAGGGCAGCGGCCCACTCGCCACCGACCTGCTCGGCGCGCAGATCCAGATGTCCTTCGACACCATCACGCCGGTGCTGCCGCACATCAAGGCCGGCAAGCTGCGCGCGCTGGCGGTCACGACGGCCCGGCGCTCCAGCGCGCTGCCCGACGTGCCGACGCTGGAGGAAGCGGGGCTCAAGGGTTTCGACATCGGCACCTGGTTCGGCGTGCTGGCGCCGGCGGCGACGCCCCGGGACATCGTCGCCCGCCTGAACGCGGAGATGGTGAAGGTGATCCAGGCGCCGGAGTTCCGCAAGCGCATGGACGAGATCGGCGCCGAGCCGACCGGTGGCAGCAGCGAGCAGCTGGCCGCGCAGATCCGCAGCGAGACCGGCAGATTCGCGAAGCTGGTGAAGGACGCGAACGTCCAGATCGAGTGAGGGGCGCCGGGGCGGGCCGGGCCCTCCATCATCTCTCCACGATCCGTCCACGAAGGGTCCATGCAGGCGTCCCAGACTGGGCGCCATGGCTTCCCCCTCACTCCCTCCACTGACCATCGTCCATGTCGTCTTCTCGTCCCGCCTGGCCGGCGCGGAACGGCATGCGCTCGACCTCGCCGCCGCGCAGGCCGCGGCCGGCCACCGCGTCCACGTGGTCACCCGCGGCAGCACGGCGCTGTGCCGCGCCATGCCGGCGGGCGTCGACCACCATGTGCTGGCGCTGCCGCTGTGGCGCGGCACCCGCCTGGATGCGCTGCTGCGCCGGCTGGGCGCGGACCTCTGCCACGGCCACCTCGGCCCCGCCTGCAAGACCGTCGCCCGCTGCGAGGCGGCGCTGCGCTTCGGCACGCTGCACGTCGGCTACAAGGCCCATCACCACGAGCGACTCGACGGCCTGATCTGCGTCAACCAGGCGCAGTGGGACTCGCTCGGCGACTACCTCGGTGCGGCGCGGGTGATCTACAACTGGCCGCCGCGATCGGATCAGCGCAAGGCCTCGCGCGAAGCGCCGCGACGGCCGGGCCTGCGCGAGCAGCTCAAGCTGGCCGACGACCAGGTGCTCGTCGGCACCGTCGCCCGGCTGCATCGCAGCAAGGGGGTCGATCTGCTGATCCGTGCGTTCTCGCGGCATGCGCCGGGCCACGCGGTGCTGGCCATCCTCGGCGAGGGCCGGGAGGCGAGGGCGCTGAAGCGGCTGGCCGCGGGTCATCCGGGCATCCACTTCCTCGGCTTCCGCGACGACGTCGACGCGGTGCTGGAGGACATGGACCTGTTCGTCTCCCCCTCGCGCGAGGAGGCCCTGCCGCTGGCGGTGCTGGAGGCGATGCGCGCCGGGCTGCCCATCGTGGCCACGCGCACGAACGGGCTGCAGCAGCTGTTGTCGGACGCGCCGGCGACGCTCGTGCCGCTGGAGGACGTCACCGCGCTGGGCACGGCTCTGCAGGCGAGCATCCGCGGCCTGCGCCTGCCGGGGCATGGCCGGGTGCGGTCACGCGTCGCTTATGACCTGTCGCCCTATGACCGCGACCTGGCGGTCGCCCGGATCGAGGCCTTCTATCGCTCGCTGATGCCGACGTCGACGTCGACGCTTGGCGGTTCCTACGCCTGAGTCCCGGCCGGCGTGTCCGGCCAGGTCAGCTCGATCGCCGTCCCGCCCAGCGGCGACGGCACGCACACCGCGTGGCCGCGATGCGCGCGCGCGATCGCGCCGACCACCGCCAATCCCAATCCGGTGCCGCCACTGTCGCGCGAGCGCGAGCTCTCCGCGCGCCAGAACGCCTCGAAGACGCGCTGCGCGACGGCCGCGGGCACTCCCGGTCCCTCGTCCTCGACGCGCAGCACGCAGACACCGCGGCTCACGCCCGCATGCACGCGCACGACGCCCGGCACCGCGTACTTGCGGGCGTTCTCGAGCAGGGCCAGCAGCACCTGGCGCAGGCGCACCGGGTCGACGTGGGCGCGGCCCGGCGGCAGGTCGAGGACGACGCGCTGGCCCGCCGCCGCCATCGCGTGCTCGTACACGTCGACAACCTTCCGCACTTCCTCGGCGAGGTCGGTCTCGACGATCTGCAGGTGCAGGTGGCCGCTCTCGGACAGGCCCAGCGTGCGCAGGTCGTCGATCAGCCGGGACAGGCCCTCCACCTGCGACAGCAGCTTGCGGAACTGCGCCTCGGACGGCTCGAAGACACCGTCCGCCAGCCCCTGCAGGCGGCCGCGCAGGATGGTCACCGGCGTGCGCAGCTCATGCGCGATCGCGGCGTTCCACTGCGCCTTTTCCTGGGTGACGCGCTCGAGCTGGTCGGCCATCGAGTTGAAATCCTCGACCAGCCGCGAGGCCTCGCCCAGCGACAGGTCGCCACCGACGGCACGGGCGCTGAGGTCGCCGGCGGCGACCTGCTGGATGCAGTCGGCCACCGAGTTCAGCGGCACCAGGATGCGCCGCGCCAGCCGCGAAGCGACCCAGGCCGCGCCCGCCATCGCCGCGATCGTGGTGAGCACCATCCAGACGATCTCGGGCGGCGTCAACGCCATGGAGTCGGTCTCCATGATCTCGGGCTGCACCCGCGACAGCACGTAATAGAAGGCGAAGGAGGTGCTGATCACCAGCACCGTCAGCCAGAACGCGACCATCGTCATCGACAGCACGATCTGCCGGCTCAGCCCGCCGGCAGGGAGCTCCGACCGCCGGCGCGCCGGCGCGGGATTCATTCGACCTCCCGGAAGCGGTAGCCGATGCCCCGCACGCTGGCCGGCACGCCCTCGACGCCCAGGTCCTCGAGCTTGCGGCGCAGCTTGCTGACGTGGCTGTCCACGGTGCGCTCGAGCGCGTCGCCCTCGGGCAGGCAGGCCTGGAGCAGCTCGGCGCGGCTGTAGGCGCGCCGTGGATGGCGCGCCATCTCGGCCAGCAGCCGGAACTCCGTCAGCGTCAGCGACAGCCGCTGCGGCAGGCCGCCGACCTCGGCGGTCGCGACATGGTTCTCCAGGTCGATCTCGAACGGCGCCACGCGCAGCACCGGCGCGGGCGGGCGGCTGGGCCGGCCCGCGCGGCGCAGCACCGCCTGCACGCGCGCCACCACCTCGGCCGGGTTGAAGGGCTTGACGACGTAGTCGTCGGCGCCGATGCGCAGCCCGGTCAGCTTGTCGACGTCCTGGTCCAGCGCGGTCAGCAGGATCACCGGCGTGTCGCCGCGCTGGCGGATCGCGGCCAGCACCTGCCAGCCGTCCAGCAGCGGCATCTGCACGTCCAGCAGCACCAGGTCGGGCTTGAGCGCGAGGTGATGCTCCAGCGCGCGCCGGCCATCGGTGGCGCGCGCGGTGCGCAGGCCCTCGCGCTCCAGGTAGGCCTGGAGGATGTCGGCGATCTCGGGCTCGTCCTCGACGATCAGCACGAGGGAACTGGTGAAGGCATCCGTCATGGGCGCGGATTCTCCTCCGGCGATCGCCGCTCCATCGAATCTCCACAGTTCCTCAGCCCGGCCTCCATCGACGCTGTCCAGACTCCGGCCCCTTGGCGACGGCGATCGCCGCTGTCCCTGAAGTCTGAAAGCGACGTGAACATGAAGAATCGAACGCCCTGGGTCCGGCGCGGCGCGGGCGCCCTGGCCGCGAGCCTGCTGGCCGCGTGCGGGATGGAGGCCGGCGAGATGCCGCCGGCGCCGCCGCCCGCCGTGACGGTGACCACGCTGAAGCCCGAGGCGCTGACCGTCTCGGAGGATTTCCCCGGCCGCGTCGCCGCGCTGCGCGTGGCCGAGATCCGGCCGCAGGTCAGCGGCATCGTGCAGCGCCGGCTGTTCCAGGAGGGCGCCGAGGTGCGCGCCGGGCAGCCGCTGTTCGCGATCAATGCCGCGCCGTTCCAGGCCGAGGCCGCCATCGCGGCCGCCGCGCTCCAGCGGGCCGAGGCCGCGCTCTCGCGGGCCCAGCAGCAGCACGATCGGCTGGCGCCGCTGGCCCGTGCCGAGGCCGTCAGCCGCCAGGCCTTCGACGACGCCACCACCGAGCGCGACCTCGCCGCCGCCGACGTGGCGCAGGCCCGCGCCACGCATCGGCGCCGGCAGCTCGACCTGGCGTTCGCCACCGTCGAGGCGCCGATCGCCGGCCGCATCGACCAGGCCCTGCAGACCGAGGGTGCGCTGGTCGCCGCGACCGACGCCACGCCGCTGGCGCGCATCGTCCAGATCGACCAGGTCTATGTCGACGTGCGCCAGCCCGCGGCCGCGCTGGCGCCGCTGAGGCGCCGGCTCGAGATCGCCGGCAAGGGCCGGGCCGAAGAAGGGGCGGGTGCCGGCGTGCCCGTCACCGTCCTGGGCGCCGACGGCGCGCCGCTCGACCTGAAGGCGCGCGTGCTGTTCTCGGGCATGTCCGTGGACGCGGGCACGGGCGACGTGCTGATGCGCGTGCTGGTCGACAACCCCCGCCGCGAGCTGCTGCCCGGCATGTTCGTGCGAGCCCGCCTCTCGAGCATCGCCTACGAGCAGGCGCTGCGCGTGCCGCAGCAGGCGGTGCAGCGCGGCGCCATGGGCACGCAGGTCTGGGTGCTGTCGGGCACGGGCGAGGCCCGCCGCGTCACGGTGCAGCTGGGCGAGCTGGTCGACCGCCACTACCGCGTCAGCGCCGGCCTGCGCGCCGGCGACCGCGTCGTGGTCACCGGCATGGACCGGCTGGTCGAAGGCGTGAGGACCCAGGTGGTCGCGAGCGAGGCCGCATCGCCGCTAGCCGCCGCCTCCACCGCGACCGTGCGCTGAGGAGCGACCCCATGCCTCAGTTCTTCATCCAGCGGCCCGTCTTCGCCTGGGTCATCGCGCTGTTCATCGTGCTGTTCGGGTTGATCGCGCTGCCGCAGCTGCCGATCGCCCGCTATCCCTCGGTGGCGCCGCCGTCGGTGACCATCTCCGCCACCTCTCCCGGCGCGACGCCACAGTCGATGAACGACGGCGTCGTGAGCCTCATCGAGCATGAGCTGTCCGGCGTGAAGGGGCTGCTCTACTTCGAGTCCACCGCCGACACCTCCGGCCAAGCCAGCATCACCGCGACCTTCAAGCCGGGCACCGATCCGGCGATGGCGCAGGTCGACGTGCAGAACCGCATCAAGGCCGTGGAAGCCCGGCTGCCGCAGGCGGTGCGCCAGAACGGCCTGGTCGTCGAGTCCGCCTCGTCCTCCTTCCTGATGATCATCGGCCTGCGGGCCGACGACGGCGGCGTCGACGAGACCGCGCTGAGCGACTACCTCGCGCGCAACACCGTCGAGGAACTGCGCCGCATCGACGGCGTCGGCCGGGTGCAGCTGTTCGGGGCGGAGCAGGCGATGCGGGTCTGGGTCGACCCGGTCAAGCTGATCGGCTACGGGCTGAGCATGTCGGACGTCAGTGGCGCCATCGCGCGCCAGAACGTGCAGATCTCGCCGGGACGGCTGGGCGACTCGCCCGCCACCGCGGGCCAGCGGGTGACGGTGCCGCTGACGGTGGAAGGCCAGCTCGGCTCGCCCGAGGAGTTCGCGGCCATCGTGCTGCGCGCCAATGCCGATGGCTCGCGGCTGCTGCTGCGCGACGTCGCCCGGGTCGAACTGGGCGCGCAGTCCTACGGCTTCGTCATCAGCGAGAACGGCAAGGCGGCGTCCGCGCTCGCGGTGCAACTGGCGCCGGGCGGCAACGCGGTCAAGACCGCGCAGGCGGTGCTGGACCGGATCGAGCAGCTCAAGCCGGCGCTGCCCAAGGGGCTGAGCTACTCGGTGCCCTTCGAGACGGCGCCTTTCGTGAAGCTCTCGATCGAGCAGGTCGTGCACACGCTGCTCGAGGCGATGGTGCTGGTCTTCCTCGTGATGTACCTGTTCCTGCAGAACCTGCGCTACACGCTGATCCCGGCGATCGTCGCGCCGATCGCGCTGCTGGGCACGCTGGCGGTGATGCTGGTGGCCGGCTTCTCGGTCAACGTGCTGACCATGTTCGGCATGGTGCTGGCGATCGGCATCATCGTGGACGACGCGATCGTGGTCGTCGAGAACGTCGAGCGGCTGATGGCGGAGGAGGGCCTGGGACCGCGCGAGGCGACGGTCAAGGCGATGAAGGAGATCACCGGCGCGGTCGTCGGCATCACGCTGGTGCTGACCGCGGTGTTTCTGCCGATGGCCTTCTCCAGCGGGTCGGTCGGCGTGATCTACCAGCAGTTCGCGCTGTCGATGGCGGTGTCCATCCTGTTCTCGGCCTTCCTCGCGCTGAGCCTGACGCCCGCGCTGTGCGCCACGCTGCTCAAGCCCGTCCCGGCCGGCCACCAGGAGAAGCGCGGCTTCTTCGGCTGGTTCAACCGGCGCTTCGACCGGCTCACGCGCCGCTACGAGTCCGGCGTGCTGCGGCTGGTCGCGCGCAGCGGGCGGATGATGCTGGTCTTCCTGGCGCTGTCGGGCGCGCTGGTCGCGGCGCTGCGCGTGCTGCCGTCCTCGTTCCTGCCGGAGGAGGACCAGGGCTACTTCATGACGATGTTCCAGCTGCCCTCGGACGCGACGACCGAGCGCACGATGGACTCGATCCGCGCCTACGAGCGCCACCTGGCCACGCGCCCCGGCGTCGACAGCAACATGGCGGTGCTGGGCTTCGGCTTCTCGGGCTCCGGCCCGAACGCGGCGATGGCCTTCACCAACATGAAGCCCTGGGACCGCCGCGACGGCGCCACCACGGCCGACGAGGCCCGGCGCGCCCAGGAGGCGCTGGCCGGCACCGAGGGCATGGTGATGAGCCTGATGCCGCCGGCCATCGAGGAGCTGGGGAATTCCTACGGCTTCACGATGCGGCTGGTCGACCAGGGCCACCAGGGCGCCGCGGCGCTGCAGGCGGCGCAGGCCAGGCTGCTGGAGCTGGCGGCGCAGAGCAGCGCGGTGACCGGCGTGTATCCGGAAGGCCTGCCGCCGGGCACCGGCGTGCGGCTGGAGATCGACCGCCAGAAGGCGCAGGCGCTGGGCGTCGAGTTCAACGACATCAGCGACACCGTGTCCACGGCGATGGGCTCGCTCTACGTCAACGACTTCCCGAACCGGGGCCGGATGCAGCAGGTGATCGTGCAGGCCGACGCGCCGGCCCGCATGCAGCTGGACGACGTGCTCAAGCTCACCGTGCGCAATGGCGCCGGCGGCCTGGTGCAGCTGTCGGAGCTGGTCCGGCCGATCTGGAGCGAGACGCCGCTGCAGCTGGCGCGGTACCAGGGCTACCTGGCCGCGCGCCTCTCGGGCAGCGCCAACTACCCGACCTCCAGCGGCGAGGCGATGGCCGAGATGGAACGGCTGGCGGCGCAGCTGCCGCCGGGCTTCACCGTCGCATGGACCGGCCAGTCGCTGCAGGAGCGCGAGTCCGCGGCGCAGGCGCCGATGCTGCTGGCGCTGTCGATGCTGGTCGTCTTCCTGGTGCTGGCGGCGCTCTACGAGAGCTGGTCCATCCCGCTGTCGGTGATGCTGGTCGTTCCGCTGGGCCTGATCGGCGCGGTCGCGGCGGTGCTGCTGCGCGGCCTGCCCAACGATGTCTTCTTCAAGGTCGGGATGATCACGGTGATCGGGCTGTCGGCGAAGAACGCGATCCTGATCGTCGAATTCGCCAAGCAGCTGCGGGAGGAGGGCCGTGGCCTGGTCGACGCGGTGGTGACCGCCGCGCGGATGCGCCTGCGGCCGATCCTGATGACCTCGCTGGCCTTCGTGCTGGGCGTGGTGCCGCTGATGCTGGCTTCCGGCGCGAGCGCCGAGACCCAGCGCGCCATCGGCACCGGCGTCTTCGGCGGCATGGTCAGCGCCACGGTCCTGGCGGTGGTGTTCGTGCCGGTCTTCTTCGTCTTCGTGATGGGCCTGCAGGAGCGCCTCGCCGCGTGGCGCGGGCGATCCGCGTCGACCCCGGCCGGCCCGCGCGCCGGCAGTGGCAGCGACGACGGCAACGACGACAACAACAACCGCCATTCCTCCCGCGAGCCCGCATGAAGATGATGTTCATCGCCCTCGCGGCGGCCGCGATGCTGACCGGCTGCGCGCTGACGCCGCCGCTGGAGCGCCCCGCCAGCCCGGTGCCCGCCGCCTATCCGCTGCGGGACGATCCGGTGAGCGACCGGACCGCCGCCGACCTCGGCTGGCGATCCATGTTCAACGACCCGGCGCTGCAGCGGCTGATCGAGCTGGCGCTGACCCACAACCGCGACCTGCGTCTGGCCGCGCTCAACGTCGAGATGGTGCGCGCGCAGTACGACGTCCAGAAGGCGGCCGAGCTGCCGCACCTGGATGCCGGCCTCTCGATGACGCGCGAACGCGTCAACGCCGGCGGCCAGCGCGCGACGCAGACCCAGGCGGGCGCGAGCGTCGGCGTCACCGCGTTTGAGCTCGACCTGTTCGGGCGGGTCCGCGCGTCCTCGGACGCGGCGCTGGCGCGCTACCTGGCCTCCGCGCAGGGACGCGACGCGGCGCGCATCGCGCTGGTCGGCGCGGTGGCCGAGGCCTACTTCGCCGAGCGGCTCGCGCAGGCGCAGCTGACGCTGGCCACGCGCACCGTCGAGGACTGGCGCGGCTCGCTGGCGCTGGTCCGCCAGCTCCGGGCCGCGAACCAGACGGGCGCGCTCGAGCTCGCCCAGGCCGAGGCGCAGGTGGCCGCCTCGGAGGCCGACCGCGAGGCGCGCCAGCGCGAGGCCGAGCGTCGTGGCCATGCGCTCGCCCAGCTGGTCGGCCAGCCGCTGCCGGCGGACCTGCCCGAGGGCGCGTCGCTGATGGAGGCGGCCGTGATCACGCAGTTGCCCGCAGGCCTGCCGTCGCAGCTGCTGGCACGGCGCCCGGACCTGCGCCAGGCGGAGCTCGCCCTGGTGGCGGCAAACGCCGAGATCGGCGTGGCGCGCGCGGCGCTGCTCCCGCGGATCTCGCTCACGGCGTCGGTGGGGACGGCCAGTCCGGGGCTGAAGGACCTGTTCAGGGGCGGCTCGGGCGTCTGGTCCTTCGCGCCGCAGATCACGCAGCCGCTGTTCCATGCCGGCCAGTTGCGGACGGAGCTGCGGCTGGCCGAGCTGCGCAAGTCCGCCGCGGTGCTGGAGTACGAACGCGCCATCGAGGCGGCCTTCCGCGAGGTGGCCGACGGCCTGTCCGGCCGGGAGCGCTACGCGCGCCAGGCCGAGGCGCAGCAGCGTGTCGTGCAGGCGGCGGACCGCCGGGCGGCGCTCGCGGAGCTGCGCTACCGGGCCGGCGTCGACAGCCGCCTGGAAGTGCTGGACGCGCAGCGGCAGCTGTACGCCGCCCGGCAGGCGGCGCTGGACCTGCGCGGGGAGGAGATCGGCAATGCGATCGCGCTCTACAAGGCGCTGGGCGGCGGGTTGAGCGAGAACGACCGCGTCCTGCTGGAAGCACGATCGCGTCAATAACTGAAGCGATCGTCGTCAGGATTGGGGTGTTTAGCGAACCGTCCTAAACAGTTGGGAAACTCGTGCGACTTCGTTGACCCTTGAAACGGGCTTTCCAAGAATCGCCCCCAACCCATGAGCAGCATCACCATCCGCGATATCGCCAAGGCCGCCGGCCTGTCCATCGGCACCGTCTCGCGCGGCCTGCGCAACCAGTCCGGCCTGTCGGAGCAGACCCGCCAGATCGTGCGCGAGACCGCCATGCGTCTCGGCTACGACGTCAACCACCTGCGCAAGAAGAAGATCCGCCGGATCGGCTTCCTGCTGCACAGCCAGCACAACACGCTGGCGTCCAGCCCCTTCTTCTCGGCGGTGCTCCACGGCGCCGAGCAGGCCTGCAAGAGAGAAGGCCTGTCGCTCTCCTTCCTCGTGGCCGGGCCGGAGCAGCCGGTGATCGACCAGGTGCGCGTCCACCCGCTCGACGCCTACCTGTGCGTCGGCTACTTCGAGCCCGAGGTGCTGGACGCGCTCAAGCGCAGCGGCAAGCCGATGGTGCTGGTGGACATGCATCGCCGCGGCATGACCTCGGTCAACCCGGACCATCAGCACGGCAGCTTCCTGGCCACCAGCCACCTGCTGCGCAGTGGGCGGCGGACGATCGCGCTGATCTCGGGCTCGCCGGCGCATTACAGCCTGGAGCAGCGCGCCCGCGGCTACCGGCGGGCGCTGTTCGAGGCCAAGGTCCAGGCCGACCCGGACCTGGAGATCATCGCGCCGCAGCTGGGCGACGGGGAGGCTGGCATCACCGCGGCCATGCGCAGCCTGCTCGACCGCCGCCGCCGGCCCGACGCGGTGGTCTGCTTCAACGACAGCGCCGCCCTGGTGGCCCTGCGGCAGTGCCTGAACGCCGGACTGCGCATCCCCGAGGACATCGCCGTCATCGGCTTCGACGACATCGGCGGCGCCGCCGTCAGCCATCCGCCGCTGAGCACCGTGCGCGTGGACAAGACGGCGCTGGGCGTCAAGGGCGTCGAGCTGCTGCTGGAGCTGCCGACGCCGGAGGCGCTGACCGTGACCCTGCCGGTCGAGCTGGTGGTGCGCGACAGCACCAGCTGCATCGACTGACGGCGCCTGCCCATCCTTCCGATCCACCCCCAGACCACAAAAGGAGACAAACGATGAAGACCATTCACCTGACCCGACGCGCCGTGCTCGCCACCGCGGCGATCGCGACCCTGGGCGCGCTGGCCGGCCCGGCGCGCGCCGGCGACCTGGAAGTGCTGCACTGGTGGACCAGCGGCGGCGAGGCCAAGGCCATCTCCGGCCTGAAGGACTCGCTGCAGGCCAAGGGCCACCACTGGAAGGACTTCGCGGTGGCCGGCGGCGCCGGCGACGCGGCGATGACGGTGCTGAAGTCGCGCGCCATCTCCGGCAACGCGCCGACCGCCGCGCAGATCAAGGGCCCGCTGCTGCAGGACTGGGCCGCCGAAGGCATGCTGGCCAACATCGACAGCGTCGCCAAGGCCGAGCGCTGGGACGAGCTGCTGCTGCCGGTCATCAGCGACATCGTGAAGTACAAGGGCCACTACATCGCCGTGCCGGTCAACGTGCACCGCGTCAACTGGCTCTGGATCAATCCCGAGGTGATGAAGAAGGCCGGCGTCAAGCCGCCGACGAGCTGGGACGAGTTCTTCACCGCGGCCGACGCGCTGAAGAAGGCCGGGGTGATCCCGCTGGCCCACGGCGGGCAGTCCTGGCAGGACTTCACCACCTTCGAGACGGTGGTGCTGGGCACCGGCGGCCCTGCCTTCTATCGCAAGGCGCTGATCCAGCTCGACCCGGCCAGCCTGAAGAGTCCGACGATGGAGAAGTCGCTCGCGACCTTCCGCCGCCTGAAGGCCTACACCGACCGCAATGCGCCGGGCCGCGACTGGAACCTGGCCACGGCCATGGTCATGAAGGGCGAGGCCGCGATGCAGATCATGGGCGACTGGGCCAAGGGCGAGTTCCTGGCCGCCGGCAAGACCGCGGGCAAGGACTTCCTGTGCGTGCCCGCGCCGGGCACCGCGAAGTCCTACACCTTCAACGTCGACTCCTTCGCGATGTTCAAGGTCAAGGGCGGGGCCAACCAGCAGGCGCAGCGCGACATGGCCTCGGCCATCCTGTCGCCGGCGGTGCAGGAGTCCTTCAACCTGGAGAAGGGCTCGATCCCGGTGCGCCAGGGCGTGAGCCTGGCGCGCTACGACGACTGCGCCAAGGCCTCGGCCGCCGACTTCGCGGAGGCGGGCAAGGCCGGCACGCTGCTGCCGTCGATCGCGCATGGCATGGCGGTCCGCGCCGCCGTCGAGGGCGCGCTCAAGGACGTGGTCAGCCAGTTCTGGAACAGCGACGCGATCACGCCGGCCCAGGCGATGGATCGGCTGGTGGCGGCGGCAAAGACGCAGTAATCGTCGCAGTGACCGGCGCAGTGACCGGCGCAGTGATCGGCGCATGCCGCGAGCGCGGCGCGGGTTTCGATCAACGCATCGAGGCCGGCGTCAGGCGCCGGCGACCAGTGCGGTGTGGACCTGGTCGCCGGCGATCACGGCGGTGAGTTCGAAGCCGTCGAAGCGCGCCGCCAGCGACCCGCCAGGGACCGGCCGCAGCCGCAGCGCGCCGCGGCCGGCGTCGAGCGCCACCAGCTCGACCTCGTCGAACTCGACGAAGCGCCGCACCACCGGGTGGATGGCCTTGTAGACGCTCTCCTTCGCGGAGAAGAGCAGGGTGGCCAGCAGCGGGTCCGGTGCCCGCGGGAACCAGCGCCGGCGTTCCTCGGCGGTACAGCACAGCTCGACGATGCTGCGCACGGCGTCGGCATCGGCGAGCAATTCGCTGTCGATGCCGACCATCGACCATGCCGGGCGCAGCCCGACGCAGGCCCAAGCGCCGCCGCGCGTGTGGGAGATCGACCCCACCAGATCGGCCGGCCAGAGCGGCGCACCGGACTCGCCGATGCCGATGCCGATGCCGATGCCGACGCGACGCCCGCTCGCGGCGGCCATCGCCGCCTCCGCGCACAGCCGGCCGCCGAGGTGCCCGAGCTGCCGTGAGGCGCTCGCCCGCTCCAACGCGGGCGGTACCAGCGCCGGTACCAGGTCTTGCGCGAGCGCCTGCAGCCGCTCGAGATCCATCCCCCGCCCGACGATGCCAGCGGGCAGCGCATGCGGCGCGGGCGCCAGGCAGGCCTCGATGGCCGCCAGGCGATGCGGCGCCAGCCGCGCGAGCCGTTCCCAGCACGAGGGCGGCGGCGACGGAAACGGCTCGACGCGATCTGTTGCCGGATGAAGCGCTTGTGTCATGTCCCTCTTTTATCGGCGGGAAAGGGAAAGATCGGCTCGGATGACGGTAGAGTCCGGCCTTGTTGAGAATTATTATCATCTAGGTGACCTCGAAGTCACAGGGAGCCGTCCTGTCATGACCACCCCGTGCGTGGAGCCCTCGCTGGCTCACGTCTTCATCGAGAACCGGCCGCGCCTGCGGCGCATCGCGCAGGGCATCGTCCGCACGCCCGAGCAGGCGGACGACGTGCTGCAGGACGCCTACCTGAAGCTGATCCACGGCGAGTCGCCGCGGCAGGCCGACCGGCCGCTGTGCTACTGCAGCCGGGTGGTGCGCAACCTGGCCCTGGACTACTGCCGCAAGCACAGCGTCGAGGCGAACTACCGCTGCTTCGACGTGGAGGCCGATGAGTTGGACATCCCCGACACCGCGTCACCCGAGCAACAGATGCGCGACAAGCAGGTGATCTGCTCGATCGACCGGGCGCTGGCCGGCGTGCCGGCGCAGACGCGGCAGGCCTTCGAGCTCTACCGCCTCGAGGGCCTGACGCAGCGCGAGATCGCCAAGCGCATGGGCTGCGCGCTGGGCCTGGTGAACGCCTGGATCGCCGACGCCGCGCGCGCGATCGCGGGCTGCCGGCACCTGCTGGCCGACGACTGACGCGCATCGCGCGCCCGTCGCTCGCCGCAAGCGCGCCCGGCGCGCGCCGCGATGCGTCCCTGGAGTAAGCTCCCGCGCCTGGGGCCGACCGGCCCCGGGTCTTTCACTCCGGGTCACGCCGCCGCCAACCCACCATGACACAAGAGCAGGACGATCCCGTCTGGCAAGCCGCCTGGACGTGGGTGCAACGCGAATTCGACCGCGCGCGCTTCGACGCCGCCGCCCGGCTCGAACTCGAACGCTGGCTGGCCGAGGATCCCGCGCATCGCCGCGCCCATCGGCAGGCGGCGCGGCTCTGGGACCTCGCGGGGCAGGTGCCCGCGCGCGCCTCGCGCGGCGACGGCACCGCCACGACCGCGCCGCCCGAGCCCTGCGACTGACCCGGGAGGGTCGGCGCGGGCGCCATGAACATCTCCCGCGCTGAAACGTCTTCACAGGACAAGCCGCCATCTCCGGATCGACCGGAGGGCGCCGGCATCACCCATCCTGCAAGAGGCGTTTCCATGTCCACCAGCTGCTTCGATCGCGAAGACGACACCTTCATCGTTCTCGTCAACCACGAAGACCAGTACTCCATCTGGCCGCATTGGAAGGCGGTCCCCGGCGGCTGGTCCGTGGTGCCGGACGTGCGCGGCGACAAGAAGACGGTGCTGGCCTTCGTGGATCGCACCTGGACCGACATGCGTCCGAAGTCGCTGCGCGAGTGGATGGCGCGCCAGGAGTCGGGCAGCGCCGCCGCGGCGGAGTGATCGATGTCCGAGACGGCCGTCCAACTACTGTGCCTGCCCTGCGCGGGCGCCAGCGCCACGATGTACCTGCGCTGGCGGCGCCTGCTGCCGCGATGGATCGCGATCACGCCGGTGGAGTTGCCGGGCCGGGGCGGCCGGTTGGGCGAGCGCTTCGTCGAGGACTTCGACGCGCTGGCCGACCAGCTGTGCGAGGAACTCGCGCCGCGCCTGGCGCCGGCCACGCCGTTCGCGCTCTTCGGCCACAGCATGGGCGCGCTGCTCGCGCATGGCCTGGCGCAGCGCCTGCGCGAGCGCGGCGTGCGCCTGCCGCTGGCGCTGATCGCTTCCGGCAGCGCGGCGCCGTCGCGGCGCGATACGGCGCGTCTGGAGCGCGTGATCGGCGATGAGGCCGCGCTGGTGGCCGACCTGCGCCGCCAGGGCGGCACGCCGGAAGAGGTCTTCGCGAACGCGGAACTGCTGCGGCTGACCCTGGACGTGCTGGGCGCCGATTACCGCGTGTGCGCGAGCTACCGGCACGAGGCGCGCGCGCCCTTGCCGGTGCCGCTGCACGTGCTGGCCGGTCGCCAGGACGAGATCGCGCCGGAGCGGCTGGCCGCCTGGTCGGCCGAGTCCACGCTGCCGATGACCCTGGACTGGTTCGACGGCGGCCATTTCTTCGTGCGGCAGCAGGAGGGCGCGGTGCTGGCCGCGCTGGCCCGCCACCTGAGCGCCGCCGGCGCGCGCGCCGTCCCCGCGACCGACGCCTTCGCGTGAGCGCGCGGCCGTCCGGTTCAACCGGGTGAGCCGGGCGCCGCCGCTCCGACCTCCTCACAGAAAGAAGCGCGACATGACTGCCGCGATGCAGAGCCTTTCGTCCCTTTCTCCGGCTCCTCCGATTCCTCCGGCCACCGTGGCGGACCCCACCGCGACGGACAACGCCGCGATGGATAACGCCGCGATGGCCGCGCCGCGAGCCTTGTCTGCGCCTGCCTCGACGGCGTCCGGAATGCCGTCCGAGACCCTCGTCGACCGCGTCGATGAGCTCGCGCGCATGCGGCCGGAAGACATCGCGCTCGTGATGCTCAACGACGGCGGCCTCGACGGCCGAGACCGCCCCGTGCGCTACGCCGAGCTGGCGCGCCGCGCGCGGGCGGTTGCTGCCGCGCTGCAGGACGCCGGCCTGCCGCCGGGCGCGCGGGTGCTGCTGGCGCTGGAGGGCACGGACGGCTACCTCGTCGCCTTTCTCGGCTGCCTGTACGCCGGCCTCATCGCGGTGCCGGTGTTCCCGCCCGAGCCCGCCCGGCCGCAGCACCTCGAGCGCTTCGGGGCGATCGCGCGCGACGCGGGCGCGGCGGCAGTCCTCGCCGCGCGAGCGGACATCGACGGCGGCGTCTTCACCGGCATCGCGGGCATCGAGGGCATCGAGGGCGTCAAGGACGTCGCGGCGCCCGGCGCCGCGCGGCTGCTGGCCGTCGACGACATCCCCGCCGAACGCGCCGATGCGTGGCGTCCGCACCGTCCGAGACCCGCCGACATCGCCTTCCTGCAATACACGTCCGGATCGACGTCCACGCCCAGGGGCGTGATGGTCAGCCACGGCAACCTGATGGCCAACGAGATCGCGATCCAGGCGACGCTGGGCACCACCGCGCGGGACGTCTACGTCAGCTGGCTGCCGCCGTTCCACGACATGGGCCTGATCGGCGGCCTGCTGCAGCCGCTGCACGCTGGCGGGATGCTGGTGCTGATGACCACGGCCGCCTTCCTCGCGCGACCCACGCGCTGGCTGGACGCGATGCACCGCTATCGCGGCACGGTGGCCGCCGGTCCCGACTTCGCCTATCGCCTGTGCGCCGATCGCGTCGCGCGCGCCGACCGGTACGCGCCGCCAGCCTGGGACCTCAGCGCCTGGCGCATCGCGCTGTCGGGCGCCGAGCCGGTTCGCGCCGACACCGTCGCGGCTTTCCAGGCCGCCTTCGCTCCTTGCGGCTTCGCGGCGCGTGCCGTCACGCCGAGCTACGGGCTGGCCGAGGCGACGCTGCTGGTGACCGGCAGCCAGCGCACGCACGGCGCGGTGTCGCGGCTTTTCTCGAGCGAGGCCTTGAAGCGGGGGATCGCTGAGCCGCTGCCGGAGGATGGGGAGGTTGCCACTGACGTCGGCTCCCAGCGCCTGGTCGGCTGCGGAGCCGTCGCGCCCGATCACGCCTTGCGGATCGTCGATCCGTCCAGCGCCGCGGTGCGTGGCGCGGGCGAGATCGGCGAGATCCAGGTGAAGGGTCCCAGCGTCGCGATGGGCTACTGGGGCAGGCCGGAGGCCAGCGCCGAGACCTTCGTGGAGGAGGGGCCGGATCGCTGGCTGCGCACCGGTGACCTGGGCTTCGTGCTGGACGGCGAGCTCTACGTGACCGGCCGCATCAAGGACCTGATCATCGTCCGCGGCCACAACCTCTATCCGCAGGACATCGAGGCCGCGCTCGAGACCCGGCTGGATCTCGTTCGCAAGGGCCGCATCGCGGCCTTCGCGGTGCCCGGCCCGACGGGCGACGCGATCGGTGTCGCGGCCGAGGTGTCCCGCGCCACGCGCAAAGCGGTGACGCCGCAGGCGCTGGTCGCCGCGATCGCGGCGGTGGTCGGCGAGGTCTGCGGCGAGGCGCCGAGGGTGACCGTCCTGCTGAACCCCGGCGGACTGCCCAAGACATCGAGCGGCAAGATCCAGCGCAGCGCAGCGCGTCGCGGCTGGCAGGACGGCAGCCTCGATGCCTACGCGGTGCATGCGAATGGGCGCTTCACGGTCGATGCGGAGGACACCGATCCTCGGAGGCTCGACGCTGCATCCGACGCAGCGCCCCATGCAGCGCCCGACGCAATGCTGGACGCGGAAAGCGATGCAAAGCGCGATACGGGACCTCACGCCGGAACCCATGCAGGGCGCGATGCGGCGTTGACCGACACCGAACAGGCGCTAGCCGCGATCTGGCACGAGGTGCTCGAGGATGCCGGCGACCTTCGCCTGACTCGGCGAAGCCACTTCTTTGCCGTCGGCGGCAACTCGTTGACCGCCGCGCGGCTCGCGTCGCGCGTGACGGCGCGGTTCGGCGTGAGCCTGGCCCTGCGCGACCTGTTCCAGGGGCCGACGCTCGCCGCACTGGCCGCGCGGGTCGAGGCGCTGCGGCAGGAGGCTGAGGCGCTGCGACAGGGGGGCGAGGCGATGCCGACATCGGCACCGCTGGTCCCCATCGCGCGGGGCGCCACGATGCCGCTGTCGCCGGCGCAGCGCCGGCTGTGGCTGGTCGAGCGGCTGACGCCGTGCGCCGATCGCCAGGCCCATCCGGCCTACAACATGACGGCCGCGCTGCATCTGTCCGGGCCGCTGGACCTGCCAGCGCTGCGAGCGGCGATGACCGACCTCGTCGAGCGCCACGAGGTGCTCCGCACCGTCTATCCCGAGAACGACGACGGCGAGCCGCTGGCCGTGTCGCGGCCGCCGTTCGCGCTCGAACTCCCGCTGACGGATGTGTCGGCGTTTCCCGAGGTTCGCCAGTCCGCGATGCTGGACGAGGCCTTCGCCGCGATGGCGGGCATCGCGTTCGAGCTCGCCGACGGCCCGTTGCTGCGCGCGACGCTGCTGCGGCTGGCGCCCGAGCGCCACGCACTGCTGCTGGGCGTTCATCACATCGTCTTCGACGGCTGGTCGGTGGCCGTCTTTGTCCGCGACCTGGCCACCGCCTATGCCGCGCGCCAGGCGGGCCGGCCACCGGCCTGGTCGCCGCTGCCGGTCCAGTACGCCGACTACGCCAGTTGGCAGACGCGCCAGCTCGCTGCGGCGCTTCCCGCGCTCGCCGCGCACTGGCGCGAGACGCTGCGCGGCGCGCCCGTGCTGTCGACGCTGCCGCCCGACCGCGAGCGACCGGCCGTGGCGTCGATGGCCGGGGAGGCGATCGAGCTGATGCTGCCGCGCGCGGAAGCCGACGCCATCGGGCAACTGGCCCGCGCGCAAGGCAGCACGCCGTTCGCGGTGATGCTGGCGGCCTTCCTCGCGGCACTGCACCGCCGCGCCGCCAGCGACGACCTGGTCATCGGCACCGATGTCGCGGGGCGCGACCGGCCCGAGATCGAGGACCTGATCGGCTTCTTCGTCAATGTCGTGCCGCTGCGCTCACGACGCGAGGGCGGCGGCACGTTCGCCCAATGGCTGGCGCGGGTGCGGGACCTGAGCCTGAGCGCCTTCGAGCATGCCGCGATGCCCTTCGACCAGATCGTCGACGCGGCCGGCGTGCCGCGCACGCGGCGACATGGACCGCTGGTGCAGACCTTGTTCGTCGTCCAGAACACGCCGGCCGGGCGCACGGACCTGCCGGGGCTGAGCCTGCGACTCGAGTCGCGCCCGCCGGCCACCTCGAAGTTCGACCTGGCCGTCTTCGTGACCGACACGCCGGACGGCCTGCGCGCCGAATGGGTCTTCGCCGCGGCGCTGTACGAGCGCGCCAGCGTCGAGGCCTTCGCGCAAGGCTGGCGCGTGCTGCTGCGCGCCGCCGCGGCCGCGCCCGATGCGGCGATCGACGCGCTGCTCGACGCCGTGCCGGGCGCCCTGTCGCCTGCTTCTCCTCCGCCTTTCAAGGAGCCGACCATGACTTCCCTCCCCATGCCCGCCGTCGACAAGCCCGGCAAGCTCGACAAGCTGAGCAAACTCGACAAGCTGTCCAAGCTCGGTAAGGGCGCAGCGACGGCGGCCATGGCGGGCGCGCCCGCCATGGCCGCGCTGCCGGGTGTCGCCGCGCTGCCGGGTGTGCCCGCGCTGCCGGCCGTGCGCCTGTCCACGCTGGCCGAGGATCGCCGCTTCCCGCTGATCGTCGAGGCCACCAGTCCGGACATCGATGCCGTCGCCTGGGCGCGCCGGCATCGCGACACCATCGAGTCGCTGCTGTTGTCGCATGGCGGCCTGCTGATGCGGGGCTTCGGGCTGCGGACGCCGCAGGAGTTCGAGGCCTTCGCCGAAACCATCGAGCCCGAGCTGTTCGGCGGCTATGGCGACCTGCCGAAGAAGGAGGGCGGTCGCAACACCTACCGGTCGACGCCGTACCCCGAGCGGCAGATGATCCTGTTCCACAACGAGAGCGCGCACCTGGAGCGCTGGCCGCGCAAGCAGTGGTTCTTCTGCGAGTTGCCGTCGCCGGTCGGCGGCGCGACGCCCATCGTCGACTGCCGTGAGATGCTGCGGCGCCTGCCCACCGACCTGGTCGACGAATTCGAGCGCAAAGGGCTGCTGTACGTCCGCACCTTCACGCCGCGGCTGGACGTGTCGTGGCATGACTTCTTCAAGACCACGGACCGTGCCGAGGTCGAGGCGCGGTTGACGCTGGCCGGCACCGGCTTCCGCTGGCTCGATGCCGACACGCTGCAGACGCGCACCCGCTGCCCGGCGGTGGTCAAGCATCCATTGACCGGGGAACGGGTGTTCTTCAACCAGGTGCAGCTGCATCACGTCAGCTGCCTGGAGGCGCAGGTGCGCGAGGACCTGCTCGGGCTGGTGGGGCCGGAGCGGATGCCGCGACACGTGATGTTCGGCGACGGCTCGCTGATCCCCGACGCGACGATGGCCGTCGTCGGCGCGACTTACGAGGCCTGCGCGGTGCGGCTGGAGTGGCGTCAGGGCGACGTCATCATGCTGGACAACATGCTGGCGGCACATGCGCGCGATCCCTACGAGGGACCGCGCAAGATCGTCGTGGCGATGGGCGCGATGTTCGATCGCGCGGCGCTGGGCGGGGAGGTGTGATCCGATGAACGCGGTCCACACCCCCGAGATCGCCGCCGCCGCGCTGGCGTCGAGCGGATTGAGCCCCGAGCAGCGGGCGGTTGCCTTGGCGGATCCGTCGGCGGCGCTGACGGCGTGGGTCCGCATCGACGGCCCGCTGGACGTCGTCGCGCTGAGGCGGGCGGTCGAGCAGGCGGTGGCCGAGCACGACCTGCTGCGCACGGCCTTCGGCGCCGTGGACGGTTATCGCGGCCTGCGGCAATGGTCGCTGCCCGCGACACCGGCGCTGGATTGGCAGGGCGCTGATCTGCGCGACGCGGACATGGCCGATTCCACGGCCGATTCGACGGCCGACGGAGCGGACGGACGCCAGGGCGGGCGGCATGGACGCGATGAGGGCGCCAGCGCGCTACACACGTGGCTGGGCGCACTCGCGACGCCGCTGGCGATCGATGAGGGGCGCGTAGTCCGCGCGGGGCTGGCGCGACTCGGTGAAGCGCGCCATGTGCTGGCGGTCCACGCAAGCGCCTTGGTGGTCGACGCCGGGAGTCTGATCGCGCTGCTCGCACGGGTGGCCGAGATCGCAACCGCCGATGCGATCGGCACCGAGCACTTCCAATACGCGCAGTACGTCGACTGGCGCGCGGAGCTCGCGAGCGACGACGGGGCTCAGGCGGGCAATGCCTATTGGCAGCGTCACTTCGCTGGCACCGCGGATGACGCGGTCGCCGCGAGCACCACGGGCGCCGTGGGTGTCGTGAGAGCGCTGAACGTCGCCGACTGGCAGGCACCTCGGCTCGCCAAGCCGCTCGCACCACGAGCGGGGCGTCTCCAGGCTCGCGCGGCGTTGCCGGCTGACTTGGTTCGCCGTCTCACCGATGCCAATGCCGACGGCGACGGCGACGGCGGCGCCAGCGCGGCCGGACCCGAACGGCTGCTGCACGCGGTGTGGCTGCTGCTCCTCGCGCGTCTGAACGGCTTCGAACCATTCGTCGCTGGCTGGCGGCACGACTGCCGCGTCGACTACGACCTGATGCGCGGCGGCATGGGCCTCTTCGAGAAGGTCCTGCCGATGGCGATGACGCCGCGCCCGGAGGCCCGCTTCTCCGACTGGCTCGCGCATTGCGCGGCGATCGCGACGAATCACGTGGACGCCCAGGAGTACTGGCCGGTCGATGCTCCACCGACCACGGCGCATCGGGAGGCCATCTTCGGCTGGCGCGAGGCCGTGCCGCCCGCAGCCGGCTGGTCCGCTCCGGACGTCGAGTTGCCGGAGAGCGATGTCGCGCTCTCGCTCGATGTGCATTGGGGTCCGCGCCCGGAACTGGTGCTGAGCGCCGACGGGACGCGCCATTCACGCGCGGCCGTCGAGCGGCTGCTGTGGCAGTTCAATACGCTGCTCCGCGCGGCGCTCGACCACCCCCACGCGGCAATGCACATGCTGGATCCCGTCGGCGAGGCGGAGCGGGCGGCACTGCTGTCCTGGCGCGGCGAGCGACGCGACGTGGGCACGCTCACGATCTCGCAGCATGTCGCCGAGTGGGCCGCGCTGTCGCCACAGGCGCCCGCCGTGGAGGCGCAGGGTGAGACGCTCGACTACCGGTCGCTCAACCAGCGGGCCAACCGGCTCGCCCGCGCGATGAGCTCGCTGGGCGTGACGCCGGGCGCGCTCGTGGCGCTGAACCTGCCTCGCAGCGCCGACCTGATCGTCGCGATCCTGGCGACGTGGCGCGCCGGCGCGGCGTATCTGCCGCTGGAACCCCATTGGCCGGAAGTCCGTCGGAAGGCGCTCCTCGCCGACGCGCGGCCCGCGCTGGTGCTGCACGCCGCATCGCTCGGCGGCACGAATGCGGTCGACGTGGCGCTCCATTGCCGCGCGGCGGTCCTCGCCGGCGAAGGCCTGAGCCCCGCAGATGAGCCGGCGCTCGACTTGTGCACCCTCGACGCCGACATGCCGCCAAGCGTCGCGGGACTGGGCGATCTGGCCTATGTGCTCTACACCTCGGGCTCGACCGGCCAGCCCAAGGGCGTCGCCATCGAGCATGGCCAGCTGCTCCATTACGTCGTCGGCAGCTCGGCCGCGATGGACCTGGCGGCCAGCCGCCGCTGGGCGCTGACGAGCTCGGTGGTGGCCGACCTGGGCAACACGGCGCTGTTCGGCGCGCTGTTTAACGGCGCCTGCCTGGTCATCGCCGAGGACGCCGACACGCGGGACGCGGACGCCTTCGCCCGCTTCGTCGACGGGCGCGGCATCGACGCCATCAAGATCGTGCCGTCCCACCTGGAGGCGCTGCTGGACGCCCGGTCGCCGCGGTTGCCGCGCACCGTGGTGCTCGGCGGAGAAGCCGCGCCTCGCGCGCTGATCGAGCGCATCTGGCGCCTCGCGCCGGGCACCGTGATCCACAACCACTACGGCCCGACCGAGACCACGGTGGGCGTGCTGGTCCACCGCGTGCGCCCGTCCGATGCGCAAGGCGCCGACGCGCTGCCGCTGACGCAGGTGCTGCCCAACACCCGGGTCCATGTGCTCGACGAGGCGATGCGACTGGTGCCGGCCGGCGCCCAGGGGCAGGTCCATGTCGGCGGTCCGCAGCTGTGCCGCGGCTACCTGGGTCGCGAGGTGCCGGGGGTCTTCGTCGACGACCCGTTCCATCCCGGCGAGCGCCTCTACCGCACCGGCGATGTCGCGCAGGTGCTGGCCGAGGGCGGCCTGCGCCTGATCGGACGCGCGGATCATCAGCTGAAGCTGCGAGGCTTCCGCGTGGACCCGGCGGAGGTCGAGGGCGCGCTGCTGACGCTGCCCGGCGTGCGCCAGGCCGTCGTGCTCGGGATCCCAGGCGCCGGCGGCATCGAGTTGACCGCCTGCGTCGCCATGACGGAGGACGGCGCCGGCGTCGACGTCGGCCTCGGCGGCCTGCGCGAGGCGCTGAAGTCGCTGCTGCCCTCGCACATGGTCCCTGCACGGGTGATGCTCGTCGACGACTTCCCGCGCCTGCCCAACGGCAAGCTCGATCGCGCGGCCATCGCGACGCTCGTGGCGACCGCCCTGACTTCGCCCTCGACCAAGAACCCGACATCGACATCATCCGTCGTCGTGCCTGGCGCGCTCGGCGCGCTCAACGGGACGAGCGGCCCGACGGCCTCTGTCCAGGCCGCATCCGCCGGCGCGCCGCGCGACGCGCTCGAGACCGTCCTGTCGCAAGGCATGGGCCTGCTGCTGGGCCGCGGCCCGATCGGCATCGACGAGGACTTCTTCGAGCTCGGCGGTCATTCGCTGCTGGTGATCCGCCTGGTCGCGCGCCTGCGCAAGCTGCTGGGCATTGAGATCGAGCCCGGCCTGGTCTTCGACCACCCGACCGTGGCCGAGCTGGCCGCCGCGCTGCGCGCCGGCCCCTGGGACACCTCGGGCTTCGAGCGCCTGGCCGCCACCGACTGGCAGACGTCCGAGACCGCAGGGCCCCAGACAGCGACATCCAAGACAGCGACATCCGAGACCACGGCCTCCGAGACCGCGACGCCGTCCCCCTGATCCCTCTGTTGCACCCATGAACGACATGACCCTCCCGCCCGTGCCCGCCGCTGACGACCTGGGCGTCGCCGCGACGCCACCCACCGCCCGCGTCGCCGACGGCGAGGCGGTCCGTCTGTCGTTCACGCAGGAGCCGCTGTGGGTGCTGCAGCGCCTGGGCGAGCGCATGACCGCCTACAACCTGCCACGCGTCATGCGCCTGCGCGGCCCGCTGCGGGCCGAGGCCCTGCAGCGCGCCTTCGAGGCGGTGATCGCGCGCCACGCCATCCTGCGCACCCGCTTCCTCGAACGCGACGGCCTGCCGATGGCCGTGGCCGAGCCGCAGGTCGCGTTCACGCTCGGGCAGACGGATGTCTCGGCGCTCGCGCCGCAGGCGCGCGAGGAGGCGATCGCGCGCGAGGTGCAGGCCACGCTCCACCACGTCTTCGACCTGGCGGTCGCGCCGGCGATGGTGGCGCGGCTGCTGAAGCGGGGCGAGGACGACCACGTCCTGGTGCTGTGCCTGCATCACATCGTGTCGGATGCGTGGTCCAACCCGGTCTTCGCCGCCGACCTGTCGACGGCCTACGGCCTGGCGCTGCGGCAGGCCGGCCCGGTCCAGCTGCCACCGCTGCGCCTGCAGTACGCGGACCACGCGGTCCGTCAGCGCGAGACGCTGGCGCGCGGCGGGTTCGATCGCGCGCTCGCCCACTGGAACGCGCAGCTCGGCCCCGAGGTCCCGGTGCTGGCCTTGCCGACCGATGCGCCGCGTCCCGCGATGCCGTCGTTCCGCGGCACGTCGATCGACTTCGCGCTCGAGCCCGCACTGGAGGCCGCGCTGCGCCAGTTCTGCCGCGCCGAGCGCTGCACGCCCTTCGTCGTGCTGTTCGCCGCCTGGCAGCTGCTGCTGGCGCGTTTCGCGCGGCAGTCGGAATTCGCCGTCGGCGTGCCGCATGCGGGCCGCCAGGACGAGGAGGTCTTCGGCCTGATCGGCTTCTTCGTCAACACCCATGTCTATCGCGCCAGGCTCAAGCCCGAGCAGACCTTGCGGGCGCTGTGCCGCCAGATCCGGAGCGACGCGCTGGGCGCGATGTCGCATCCCGACCTGCCGCTGGACCTGCTGCTGGCCCAGCGCAACGAGCGCCGGGATCCGACGCGCTCGCCGCTGTTCCAGGTGCTCTTCGGCGTGCAGATGGGGGACCTGCCGGCGCTGGCCTTCGACGAGGTCACGGTCGAGTTCGTCGAGCAAGGGGACGTCAATGCGAAGTTCGACCTGTCGATGAATTTCCAGGTGGGCTCGGCGCGCGTTGGCGGCCGGCTCGCCTACAACACTGACCTGTTCGAGGCCGCGACGGCACGGCGGCTGGTCCGCGGCTGCGTGGCGATGCTGGAGACCATCGTGCGCGCGCCTGACCAGATCGTCGGGGCCGTCGGCCTGGCGGATGAGGACGATCTGCGGCGCCTCGCGGCTTGGGGCCTCGGTAAGCCTGCGCCAGTCCCCGTGGGCGCAACGGCGCTGACCGGCTCGTCTTTCGTGCCAGTGCATGAGCATGTTGCCCTGCACGCGCGACGCCATCCGCAGGCCACGGCGCTCGTCCAGGAGGACGACGCGCTGACCTGGTCAGCGCTGGATCGTCGTGTCGACGCGCTGGCGCGAAGGCTGCGTGATCGGAGCATCGGCGCCGACGCGCGCGTGGGCCTGGCCTTCGACCGCTCGATCCCGATGGTCGTCGCGATGCTTGGCGTGCTGCGCGCCGGCGCGGCGTTCGTGCCGCTGGACCCAGCGCTGCCGCCTGAGCGCCTGGCCTTCCAGCTCCGGGACAGCGACGCCGCGCTGGTGATCGGCGACGGCGATCCGGCCTGGGCTCTCGGCGTGCCGACGATGCGGCTTCCGGCCGATGACGACGACAACGACGCCGCCCTGGCCCGCTCATCGAGCCGAGCGACTGCCACGGCTACAGCCGCCGCCGTCCATCCGGACCAGGCGGCCTACCTGATCTACACCTCGGGATCGACGGGCCGCCCGAAGGGCGTCGTCGTCAGCCATGGCGCCTTGGGCAACTACCTCGACGGCGTGCTGCATCGGCTGGACATCGACGACCGCCTCTCAAGCATGGCAATGGTCTCGACAGTGGCCGCCGACCTCGGCCACACGGTGCTGTTCGGCGCCTTGCGCGCGGGGTTGACGCTGCATCTGATCTCCGCCGCACGGGCGTTCGACCCGGATGCCTTCGCCGAGGTGATGCGGCGGGAATCGATCGACGTGCTCAAGATCACGCCCAGTCATCTGCAGGCCTTGCTCGGCGCCCGCGAGGCGGCCGATGCCTTGCCGCGTCAACGGCTGGTCCTGGGCGGCGAGGCCACGACCTGGGCGCTGCTGTCACGCATCCAGGCGCTGCGGCCGACGCTGCGCGTCTTCAACCATTACGGCCCGACCGAGACCACCGTCGGCACGCTCACCCAGGACGCGGCGACCGCGGACCGATCGGCGGCGACGCTGCCGGTCGGCCGGCCGCTGCCCGGCACGGCGATGCGCGTGCTCGATGCCGACCTGCTGCCGGTGCCGCCGGGGCTGCCTGGCGAGCTGTATGTCGCCGGCCTGGGCCTGGCGCGTGGCTACCAGTCCCGGCCCGGACAGACGGCCGAGCGCTTCGTCGCCGATCCGTTCGACGAGCGGGGCGGCCGCCTGTACCGCACCGGCGACCTGGTGCGCTGGACCGCCGATGGCCAGCTCGAGTACCTCGGCCGGGTCGACCACCAGGTCAAGGTGCGCGGTTTCCGCGTGGAGCTCGGCGAGGTCGAGGCGCAGCTGCGCGCCGATGAGGCGATCGCCGAGGCCGTCGTCGACGCCCAGGATGGGATCGGCGGACTGCGGCTGGTGGCCTACGTCACCGGCCGCGACGGGATCCCGCCGGACCTGGCGGCGCTGCGCGAGCGCCTGTCGCGTGGGCTCACCGATGCGATGCTGCCGTCCGCCTTCGTCGTGATGGACGCGCTGCCGCTGACCCCCAACGGCAAGATCGACCGCCGCGCGCTGCCGGCGCCGGACCGGACCTCGTCCGAGGCGCACGAGGCGCCGCAAGGTCCGGTCGAGACCTCGATCGCCGCGGCCTGGGCCGAGGTGCTGGAGGTGCCGCGCGTGGGCCGCGGCGATCACTTCTTCGAACTGGGCGGGCATTCGCTGCTGGCGCTGCGCCTGGTCGAGCGGCTGCGCCGCGACGGCCACCGCGCGCAGGTGCGCCAGCTCTTCGCCCATCCGCGGCTGCAGGACTTCGCGCGGGCCCTCGCGATCGAGCCGGTCGAGTCGGAGTTGATCGTTCCGCCCAACCGCATTCCCGCCGGTTGCGAGGCCCTCACGCCGGAGATGCTGCCGCTGGTGTCGCTGACGCCGGACGAGATCCGCCGCGTCGAGGCGGCGGTGCCCGGCGGCGCCGCCAACATGCAGGACGTCTACCCGCTGGCGCCGCTGCAGGAAGGCATCCTGTTCCACCACCTGATGCAGGCCGACGGTGATGCCTACGTCACCTCGCGCGGCCTGGCCTTCGACAGCCGCGAGCGGCTGGAGCGCTTCGTCGCCCACCTCGACGCGGTGATCGCGCGGCACGACATCCTGCGGACCTCGGTCGTGTGGGAGGGCCTGCGGGAGCCGGTGCAGGTGGTACATCGCTCGGCGCCGCTGCGGCTGCAGTGGCTGGACGGGGAGGGCGCCGTCGCCACTGCCGACGCCGAACACCGGCTGAAGGCGCATGTTCACCGGAGCCGGCTGCGCATCGACGTCCGCGAGGCGCCGATGATCCGCGCGACGGCCGTGGAGGTGGCCGCGGAGGTGGCCGCGGAGGTGGTCGAGGAGGTGGAGGTGGCTGCGGAGGCGCCGAGGGATTCGGCGGTGGGAGAGACCGATGGCGCGACGGCCGCGGGCGCGGCGCAGGGCAGGGCCAGCGCATCGGCTCGGACCGGCGCGCCCGGCCGCTGGCTGCTGCAGCTGTCGCGCCATCACCTGGTGTCCGACCACACCACGTTGGAGCGCATCGTCGAGGAGATCGGTCTGATGCAACGCGGCGCGGCCTCTGAGCTGCCGACGCCGGTGCCGTTCCGCGAGCAGGTCGCCCGCGCGCGCCTGGGGATGGGGCGCGAGGCTCACGAGGCCTTCTTCACCGCGCTGCTGCGCGACGTGGAGGAGCCGACAACGCCTTATGGGCTGATCGACGTGCGCGGCGATGGCACCAGCGTGCACGAGGCGCGGCGGACGCTCGACACCGCGCTGGCGGACCGGATCCGCCAGGAGGCGCGACGGCATGGCGTGGGCGCATCGGCGGTGTTCCACCTGGCCTGGTCGCTGGTGCTGGCGCGCGCGACCGGGCGCGATGACGTGGTCTTCGGCACGGTGCTGCTCGGCCGCATGCAGGCGGGGCGCGACGCCGGGCGCGCACTGGGACTGTTCATCAACACGCTGCCGCTGCGCCTGCGCGTCGGGCCGCTGGGCGTCGCGGCGAGCCTGCGCCTGGCGCAGGCCGGACTGGCCGATCTGATGCGGCACGAGCACGCGCCGCTGTCGCTGGCGCAGCGCTGCAGCGGGTTGCCGGGCGGCACGCCGCTGTTCTCCGCGCTGCTGAACTACCGCCACAGCCGCCGCCAGCCGGTGAGCGCTGTGCTCGATGGGGACGGCGTGCGCTTGCTCGACGGCGAGGAGCGCACCAACTATCCCTTCGCGCTGTCGGTGGACGACTTCGGCGATGGCTTCGGGCTGGTGGCGCAGGTGGATCGGACGCTCGATGCCGAGGCCATCGGGGCGCAGGTGCTGGCCGCGGTCGAGGAAGTCACGCGCGCGCTGGCCGAAGACCCCGATCAGCCCTTGTGCGAGCTCGGTGGTCTGGATCCGGCGGCGCTGTCGCAGTGGCACGCATGGAGCGGCGGCGATGCGATTCAGGCGGCGGTCGCCGCAGCGACTGCGACGACGTTGCGGGCGCCGACTCCGACCTCGACCTCGGCATCGGCATCGGCATCGGCATCGGCATCGGCATCGGTCCCTGCGTCGATGGCCGCGACCGTCCCTGAGCTCATCGAGCTGCAGGCTCACGCGCGGCCCGAGGCGATCGCGGTCATCGCCAGCGATGGCCAGCTCACCCGCGCGGAACTGGAGGCGCGCGCGAATCGCCTGGCGCGCCGGCTGATCGCGCGGGGCGTGACGCCGGAGTCACGCGTCGGCCTGGCGCTATCGCGTTCGCTCGACATGATCGTCGGCCTGCTGGCCATCCTGAAGGCCGGCGGCGCCTACGTGCCGCTGGACCCGTCGTACCCGTCGGCGCGCTTGCGCCACATGATCGAGGACAGCCGCATCGCGCTGTTGCTCACGCAGACCGACGTCCTCGATCGCATGCCGGTGTCCGAGGGCGTGCCGACGCTGTGCATCGATCAGCCGGACGGCCCCGACGCCTCGGTGTGCGACGAGTTGCCGCTTCCGGCGCTCGCGGCCGGCCAGCTCGCCTACGTCATCTACACCTCCGGCTCGACCGGCCGGCCCAAGGGCGTGGCCGTCGCGCACGGGCCGCTGGCCATGCACCTGCAGGCGATCGGCAAGCGGCTCGAACTCACCGCCGAGGATCGCCTGCTGCAGTTCGCGTCGATCAGCTTCGACGCGGCCGGCTCGCAGTGGATGGCGCCGCTGATCCACGGCGCGGCCATCGTGCTGCTGCCGCGGGACGGTTGGTCGACCGAGGAGGTCGCCCGCACCGTCCGTCGCGAGGGCGTGACGGCGCTGCACCTGCCGCCGGCCTATCTGCGGCAGCTTGCGGCTGAGCACGCGGGCGGGCGGCTTCCGGTGCGGCTGTGCATCGCCGGTGGCGAGGCCTGGTCCGCCGCCGACTTCCACGCGGCGCGCGACGCCTTCGTGCCGTGGCGCCTGGTGAATTCCTATGGCCCGACCGAGGCGGTGATCACGCCATGCGCCTGGGACGTTCCTGCCGAGGAGGTGGAACGCCTCGGCAACCGGCCGACCGTGCCGATCGGCCGCCCCGTCGGCGACCGGACCGCCCGCGTGCTCGACCGCCATCTGTCGCCGTGCCCCGCCGGCGTGCCGGGCGAGCTCTATCTGGGTGGGACCGGCCTGGCGCGCGGCTACCTCGACCGCGCCGGCCTGACGGCCGAGCGCTTCGTCGCCGATCCGTTCGGCGCGCCGGGTTCGCGGCTGTATCGCACCGGGGACCTGGTGCGCTGGAGCGCCGACGGCGAGCTGGAGTACCTCGGCCGCATCGACCATCAGGTCAAGGTGCGCGGGTTTCGCATCGAGTTGGGCGAGGTCGAGGCCGCGCTCAAGGCCCTGCCGGAACTGCGCGACGCCGTGGTCGTCGCCGCGCCGGGCGCGAGCGGCACGCGGCTCGTGGCCTATGTCGTCGCGAGAGAGGGCCGCGTGGCCGACCCGGCTGCGGTGATTGCTGAAGTCGCGCGGACGTTGCCCGACTACATGGTGCCGGCCGCGGTCGTCGTGCTGGAGGCCCTGCCGCTCAACCCGAACGGCAAGGTCGATCGGCGCGCGTTGCCTTCGCCGGAGCCGCAGGTCGCCGACGTGTTCGAGGCCCCTCGCGGAGAGATTGAAGCGGCCGTGGCGACTCTGTTCGCCGAGGTGCTGGGCTTGGCGCGGATCGGCCGCGGCGACAACTTCTTCGCCGCAGGCGGCGATTCGATCCTGAGCCTCAAGGTCGTCGCGTTGGGGCATCAGCGCGGCTGGCGCCTCCTGCCGCGGCATGTCTTCGAGCATCCGACGGTGGCGGCGCTCGCGCGCGTGGTAGCGGAGATCCACGCGGACACAGCAGGGGCTGAGATGGCGCCGTCCGTTGCGTCGTCCATCACTTCAAGCGTGCGGTCCACCGTCGTGCCGCTGGGCGACGAGGCCCGTGCGGCAGGCATGCCGCTGTCGTTCGCGCAGCAGCGTCAATGGTTCCTGTGGCAGCTGGACCCGACCAGCACCGCGTATCACATCGCTGGCGCGCTCAAGCTGCACGGCGCGCTGGATGTCGACGCGCTGCGCTCCAGTTTCGAATCGCTCGTGCGGCGGCACGAGTCGCTGCGCACCGTCTTCCGGCTGGGCGAGGGTGGCGCGGTGGAGCAGCGGGTGCAAGCACCCAGTACTGCAGCGGTGGCATTCACCCTGCCTGCCGACGAAGCGCAGGCGCGACGACTCGTCCAGACGCCGTTCGACCTGACCACCGGTCCGCTGATCCGTGTCGGCCTGCTGCGGCAGGGCATCGATCGCCACCAACTGGTCGTCGTGATGCATCACATCGTGTCCGACGGCTGGTCGATGCGCGTCGTCGTGGACGAGGTCTTCGCGGACTACGCCGCCGCCGTGCGGGGCGAGGCAACGACGCTGGCGCCCTGGCCCATCCAGTACGCGGACTTCGCGGTGTGGCAGCGCCAGTGGCGCGCAGGGGCCGAGTGGCAGCGCCAGCTGGATTACTGGCGTGAGCGGCTCGGCGCGGAGCAGCCGGTGCTGCAGCTGCCGGCCGATCATCCGCGTCGGCCCGATGGCCGCTACCGGGCCGCGCGTCACGCCTGGACGCTGCCGCCGGCACTGTCGGCGCACCTGCGCCAACGCGCCCGCGACGAGGGCGCGACCCTGTTCATGGTGCTGCTGGCCGGCTTCCAGGCGGTGCTGAGCCGCTGGACCGCGCAGTCGGAGATCCGCGTCGGCGTGCCCATCGCCAACCGCGACCGGCCGGAGATCGCGCCGGTGGTCGGCTTCTTCGTCAACACGCAGGTGCTGGACAACCGCATCGACACGCGGATGCCGCTGGCGCGGGTGCTGGCGCAGACTCGCGAAGCCGCGATCGGCGCGCAGGCCCATCCGGACCTGCCGTTCGAGCAACTGGTCGAGGCGCTCCAGCCGGCGCGCACGCTGGGCGTGCATCCGCTGTTCCAGGTGATGTTCAACCACCTTCGTGGGGAGGATCTGACGGCACGCCGGCTGCCGGGACTCGAGATCGAGCCGGTCGCGCTGGCCGAGCGCGAAGCGCAGTTCGAGCTGACGCTGCACACGACCGAACTGCCGACCGGCGGCATCGAGGCGAGCTTCAGCTACGCGGCCGAACTGTTCGAGGTCGACACGATCGAGCGCATGGCGGGGCATCTCGTGGCGATGCTGGAAGCGATCAGCGCGACGCCGGAGCGAGCCGTCGGGGATGTGGTGCTGATGTCGTCGGAGGAGTTCGAGCGGCTGGAACGCTTGAGCATCAACAGCGATGAGGCGACGGAGGCGGTGCCGATGCACCACCTCATCGAGCGCCAAGCGGCGATGGACCCGGATGCACCGGCGCTGGTCTTTGGGCAGAGCACGCTGACGCGCGGTCAGCTCAATGAGCGCGCGAACCGACTCGCGCATCGCCTCATCGCGCTGGGGGTGCGCCCGGACTCGCGCGTGGGACTGGCCGTCGATCGATCGATAGAGATGATGGTCGGCGTGCTGGCCATCCTCAAGGCCGGCGGCGCCTACGTGCCGCTCGACCCGGAGCTTCCCGCCGATCGGCTGGCCTACATGCTCGAGGACAGCGGCGTGTCGTTGGTGCTGACGCAGCCGCACCTGCGCGCGAAGCTGCCCGTCGGGGAGGGTGTCGATTTGGTCGACATGGACGCCGCGGAGAGTGCCGATGAACGCTTGGGCGCATCGCTCGCGAATCCCGAAGTCGAGGTCCACGGCGAGAACCTCGCCTACGTGATCTACACCTCCGGCTCGACGGGCCGGCCCAAAGGCGCGGCCAACCGCCACGTCGCGCTGCACAACCGGCTGGCCTGGATGCAGCGCGCCTACGCGCTGAGCGCGGCCGACACGGTGTTGCAGAAGACGCCGCTGAGCTTCGACGTCTCGGTGTGGGAACTGTTCTGGGCGCTGGCCGAAGGCGCTCGCTTGGCCATCGCGGCGCCCGGCGATCACCGCGATCCGCAGCGGCTGGTCGAGCTCATCAACGAGCACCAAGTCACCACGATCCACTTCGTGCCCTCGATGCTGCAGGCCTTCTTGGCGCACGACGGCGTGGAGGCCTGCACTTCGCTGCGCCGCGTCGTGTGCAGCGGCGAGGCGTTGCCGGCCGAGGCACAAGCCGCCGTGTTCCGACGCCTTCCGAAGGCGGAGCTCTACAACCTGTACGGTCCGACCGAAGCGGCCATCGACGTCACGCACTGGACCTGCCGGGACGACGGTCGCAGCCAAGTGCCGATCGGCGCGCCGATCACTGGCATCTCGACTTGGGTGCTCGATGGCGACCTCAACGCGGTGCCTCCCGGCGTGCCGGGCGAGCTGTACCTGGGAGGCATCGGCCTTGCGCGCGGTTATCACGACCGCGCCGGGCTCACGTCCGAGCGCTTCATCGCCAATCCGATGGCTGTCGACGGCAGCCGGCTCTATCGCACCGGAGACCTCGTGCGATGGAACGCCGAAGGGCAGCTCGACTACCTCGGCCGCATCGATCACCAAGTCAAGATCCGCGGCTTCCGGATCGAGCTGGGCGAGATCGAAGCGCAGCTGCTCGCGCAGCCCGGCGTGCGCGAGGCCGTGGTCGTGGCGCTGCAGGCGCCCACCGGCGCGAGGTTGGTGGCATACGTCTCTGCGCACGCGACGGCGTCCGCGCAGGCCGAAGCGACGGCGCCGCCCGACGGCGCACTCGACACCGAGGGCCTGCGCGAAGCGCTCGGCCGGACCTTGCCCGAGTACATGGTTCCCAGCGCTATCGTGGTGCTCGACACGCTGCCCCTGAACCCCAGCGGCAAGGTCGATCGCAAGGCGCTGCCGGCGCCGGATCTCCACACCGCATCGACAGCCGCCTACGAGGCACCGCAGGGCGAGGTCGAGACCGCCATCGCCGCGGTCTGGGCCGACGTGCTGGGCTTGCCGACCGACCAGGTCGGCCGCCGCGACAACTTCTTCTCGCTGGGCGGCCACTCGCTGCTGGCGCTGAAGGTGCTCGATCAACTGCGCGGCCGCGGCCTCCGCGCTCAGGTGCGGCAGTTGTTCCTCCATCCGGAGCTGGCGGCTTTTGCGCAGTCGATCGACCCACAGGCGGGCAGGGCCTCGGATTCGGCCATCGCCGCCGAAGCGGCCCGCTCAGCCGACGCGGCGCCGCTCGACATCGTCGTGCCTCCCAACTGCATCCCCGACGACTGCACCGAGATCCAGCCGGAGATGCTTACCCTGGTCGACCTCGACGCGGCCGCGATCCGCCGCATCGAAGCGGCGATCCCCGGCGGCGCGGCCAACATCCAGGACATCTACCCGCTGGCGCCGCTGCAGGAAGGCATCCTCTTCCACCACCTGCTGCAGCGCGACACCGACGCCTACGTGACCGCGCACCTGATGCGCTTCGACAGCGAAGCGCGGCTGCGCCGGTTCATCGACAGCTTCGATCGCGTCATCGCGCGCCACGACATCCTGCGCACCGCGATCCTGTGGGAGGGGTTGGACGAACCGCTGCAGGTCGTGTGCCGCGAGGCCCGCCTGGACATCGTCTGGCTCTCGCCGACGGACGGCCCGGTGGCCGAGCGCCTCGAGGCGCTGGGCCGACCCGGCTCCGGCCGCATCGACGTGCGACGTGCGCCGCTGCTGCGCGCCGTGGCCGGCTTCGACGCCGGCAGCGGTCGCTGGCTGCTGCAACTGTCCAGTCACCACCTGGTGACGGACCACAGCACGCTGGCCGGCGTCGTCGAGGAGATTGCGCTGATCCAGCAGGATCGCGAGGCCGAGCTGCCTGCACCGGTGCCGTTCCGGCGCTTCGTCGCGCACGCCCGCCTCAGCGTCAGCCGCGCCGAGCACGAGGCCTTCTTCGGCGCGATGCTGCGCGACGTGACCGAGCCCACCGTGCCCTTCGGCGTGGCCGATGTGCGAGGCGACGGGTCGCGGCTGCGACAGTCGCGACTGGCACTGCCCGCCCCGCTGGCCAGCCAGGCGCGTCGCATGGCGCGTCAACAAGGCGTGGGCGTCGCGGCGCTGTTCCATCTCGCCTGGGCCCTGGTGCTGGGCCGCGCGAGCGGCCAGACCGACGTGGTCTTCGGCACCGTGCTGCTCGGCCGCCTGCAGGTCGACGACGGCGCGGCGCGCGCGCTGGGCCTGTCCATCAACACGCTGCCGCTGCGCCTGCGGGTCGGCGAACAGTCCGTCGCCGAGGGGCTGCGCGACGCCCACGCGGCGCTGTCCGCGCTGCTGCGTCATGAGCACGCCAGCCTGTCGCTGGCGCAGCGCTGCAGCGGACTGGTGGGCGGCACGCCGCTGTTCTCGGCGCTGCTGAACTACCGGCACGCCCACCGACGCCGCGACGCGTCCTCCGCCGCCTGGGACGGCATGGAGATCGATGCCGCCCAGGAACGATCGAACTATCCCTTCGGCCTGTCGGTGGACGACGACGGTGAAGGCTTCGGCCTCGTCGCGCAGGTGCATGAATCGCTGGATCCCGGCCAGGTCTGCGCGCTGATGCAGGCGGCTGTGACTTGCTTGGTCGATGCCTTGGCGCATCGGCCCGGGCAGGCCTTGTGCGCGCTGGACGTGCTGGACGACGCCTCGCGCGCGCGCCTGTCCCGCTGGGGCATCCCGACGCCGCGCTTCGACGGCACGCCGCCGGTGCCCCGCCTTGTCGAGCGTCAGGCTGTCGAGCGCCCCGATGCGGTGGCGCTCCTCTTCGGCGACGAGCAGCTCAGCTATGCGCAGTTCAACGCCCGCGCCAACCGTCTGGCGCATCGCCTGATCGCGCTCGGCATCCGCGCCGAGGACCGCGTCGGCCTGGCCGTGCAGCGGTCGATGGACATGGTGGTGGCGCTGCTTGCCATCCTCAAGGCCGGCGCGGCCTACGTGCCGCTGGACCCGTCCTATCCGGCCGAGCGGCTGGCCTACATGGTCGAGGACAGCGGCATCCGGCTGCTGCTGACGCAGCAGGCGCTCGCGGCGCGGCTACCGTCGACCGACGGCCTCGCGGTGCTGGCGCTGGACGGCGAGGACGCCTTCACCGGCGCCGAGTCGGATCCCGCCGTCGAGATCCACCCGGAGCACCTGGCCTACGTCATCTACACCTCCGGTTCGACCGGCCGGCCCAAGGGCGTGGCGGTCACGCACGGCCCGCTGGCGATGCACGTGCAATCGATCGGTGAGGTCTACGGCATGACGCCGGCTGACCGCGAACTGCAGTTCGCGTCCATCGCCTTCGACGGCGCGCACGAGCGCACCTGGGTGCCGCTGGCCTTCGGCGCGGCGCTGATGCCGCGTGACCAGGAACTGTGGCCGGTGGAACGCACCGCCGCCGAGATCGAGCGCCACGGCATCACCATCGCCTGCTTCACGCCGGGCTACCTGACGCAGATGGCCGAACTGCTCGGCGAGGCCGGCAGCCGGCTGCCGATCCGGTCCTACACGGTGGGCGGCGAGGCGATGTCGCGCGCCAACCTCGACCTCGTGCAATCGGTGCTGAAGCCGCCGCGCATCATCAACGGCTACGGCCCGACCGAGACCGTCATCACCCCGACCATCGGCATCGCGCTGGCGGGCGAGCGATTCGCCGCGCCTTACATGCCGATCGGCAAGCCGGTCGGGGACCGGCAGGCGCGCGTGCTCGACGCCGATCTCAATCTCTGCCCGCCCGGCGTGCCGGGCGAGCTCTACCTGAGCGGCGGTCTCGCGCGGGGTTACCTCGGCCGGCCCGGCGCGAGCGCCGAACGCTTCGTCGCCGATCCCTTCGACACCACCGGCGGGCGGATGTACCGCACGGGCGACCTCGTCCGCTGGAACGAAGAAGGGCAGCTCGAATACCTCGGCCGCATCGACCACCAGGTGAAGGTGCGCGGCTTCCGCATCGAACTGGGCGAGGTGGAGTCGCAGCTGCGGCTGCAGGCGGGCGTGCGCGAGGCCGTCGCCGTCGCGGCCGAAGGGGCGGGGGGCGCGCGGCTGGTGGCCTATGTCTCCCCGCTCCCCGGCCAGTTGCTGGATCCGCGCGCGTTGCGGGAAGGCCTGGCCCGGGTGCTGCCGGACCACATGGTGCCGGGGCTCTTCATCGTGCTGGACGCGCTGCCGTTGAACCCCAACGGCAAGGTCGACCGCAAGGCGCTGCCGGCGCCGCAGGCCGATGCCGGACGCCCGCATGAGCCGCCGCGCGGCGAAACGGAGACGGCGCTCGCCGCGCTGTGGGCCGAGACGCTGGCCGTGGAGCGCGTCGGGCGCGACGACAACTTCTTCGAATTGGGTGGCCACTCGCTGGCCTTGATGAAGCTGCAGATGAAGGTGCAGCGGCGCTTTGGCGTGCAACTGCCGTTGCGCGCGTACTTCGAGAGCCCGACGCTCGCCGATGCCGCCGCGCGCGTGCAGCGCGAGAGCGAGGCGCTGGCCGCCGCGCAGGGCGCGGACCTCGATCGCATGGCCGCGCTGCTGGATACCTGGGAGAACTGAATGAGCACCCTCGACAAGAACGACACGGTCACGACGACCCACGCGGCCCCGGCCCAGGCTCCGACCGCACCGCCCGGCGATCCCCGGCGCGCGCTGGCCGAGCGCTTCGCGCGCCTGCCGGCGGAGAAGCAGCGGGGCTTCCTGCAGGCGCTCAAGGCGCAGGGGATCGACTTCGCGATGCTGCCGATCGTGCCGGCGCCGCCCGAGGCGCGCCCGCTGTCGTTCGCGCAACTGCGGCAGTGGTTCCTGTGGACGCTGGATCGGACGAGCACCGCGTATCACTTGTCCGGCGCGCTGACGCTCGAAGGCGAGGTGGATGCCGCCGCGATGCGCGACAGCTTCGCGGCGCTGGTGGCGCGCCATGAATCGCTGCGGACGACCTTCCATGCGGATGCCCAGGGACAGGTCGTCCAGAGGGTCCACGCCGCCGGCGACATCGGCTTCGGGTTGGAGATGATCGACCTGCGGGAGGGCGAGGGCGGTGAGGGCGCCAAGGGCAGCGAGGGCCGCGAGGGCCGCGAGGGCAATGATGCGATCGAGTCCCGCACCCGCGCGGAGGTCCGCCGGCTGGTCGACACGCCGTTCGAGCTCGAGCGGGGCCCGCTGCTGCGGGTGGCCTTGCTGCGCCAAGGCGCGCGGCGGCAGGTGCTCGTCGTCGTGATGCATCACATCGTGTCGGACGCCTGGTCGATGAAGGTCATCGTCGACGAGTTCATCGCGCAATACGGCGCCCGGGTCCGCGCCGAGACGCCGTCGATGCCCGCGCTGCCCCTCCAGTACGCCGACTACGCCGCGTGGCAGCGGCACTGGCTGGAGGCCGGTGAGCGGGAGCGGCAGCTGGCGTACTGGGTGGCTCAGCTCGGGGGCGAGCAACCGGTGCTGCAGCTGCCGACGGATCGCCCGCGGCGGGCCGATGGGCGTTATCGGGCGGCGCAGCATGGCGTGGAGCTGCCGGCGGCGCTGGTGCGCGGCCTGCGGGCACGCGCGCAGGCGCAGGGGGCGACCCTGTTCATGGCGCTACTGGCTGCTTATCAGGCGGTGCTCGGCCGCCATGCGGGGCTGGCGGAGGTACGCGTCGGCGTGCCGGTCGCCAATCGGCAGCGGGTGGAAACCGAAGGCGTGGTCGGCTTTTTCGTCAACACGCAGGTGCTGCGCAACCGCGTGGACGGACGTCGGTCGCTGGGCGAGGTGCTCGATCAGGCGCGGGAGTCGGCCCTGGGCGCGCAGGCGCATCAGGATCTGCCGTTCGAGCAACTGGTGGATGCGCTGCAGCCTGAGCGCACGCTGGGCGTGCATCCGCTGTTCCAGGTGATGTTCAACCATGGCAGCGCGGGCGCGCAGGGGCCCATGGCGCTGCCCGGATTGCGATTGACGCCGTACGCGCTGGGGGAGCAGGCGGCCCAGTTCGAGTTGATGCTGACGACGACCGAGACCGCGGAGGGCACGGTGCGCGCGAGCTTCAGCTATGCGGCGGAGCTGTTCGAGCCAGCGGCGATCGAGCGGATGGTGGGGCATTTCGTGGCCATGCTGGAAGCGATCAGCGCGACGCCGGAGCGAGCCGTCGGCGACGTGGCGCTGATGTCGCCGGAGGAGCTCAAGCGGCTGGAGCGCCTGAGCGTCAATGGCGATGAGGTGGCGGAGGCCGTGCCGATGCACCGTCTCATCGAGCGCCAAGCGGCGATCGATCCGCATGCACCGGCGCTGGTTTTTGGGCAGAGCGCGCTGACTCGCGGTCAGCTCAATGCGCGTGCGAACCGCCTGGCGCATCGGCTCATCGCGCTGGGCGTGCGCCCGGACTCGCGCGTGGGACTGGCCGTCGAGCGCTCGTTGGAGATGATGATCGGCGTGCTGGCCATCCTGAAGGCCGGCGGCGCCTACGTACCGCTCGACCCCGAGCTGCCCGCCGATCGATTGGCATACATGCTCGAAGACAGCGGCGTGGCGCTGGTGCTGACGCAGCCGCATCTGCACGCGAAGCTGCCGGTCGGCGAGCGCGTCGAGTTGGTCGACATCGACCCCGCGGAGAGCGCCGATGAACGTCTGAGCGCATCGCCAGCGAATCCCGACGTCGAGGTCCACGGCGAGAACCTCGCCTACGTGATTTACACCTCCGGCTCGACGGGGCGGCCGAAGGGCGCGGCCAACCGCCACGTGGCGCTGCACAACCGCTTGGCCTGGATGCAGCGCACCTACGCGCTAAGCGCGGCCGACACGGTGCTGCAGAAGACGCCGCTGAGCTTCGACGTCTCGGTGTGGGAACTGTTCTGGGCGCTGGCCGAAGGCGCTCGCTTGGCCATCGCCGGCCCCGGAGATCATCGCGATCCGCAGCGGCTGGTGGCGCTGATCAACGAACATCAGGTCACCACGATCCACTTCGTTCCGTCGATGCTGCAGGCCTTCCTGGCGCATGACGGCGTCGAGGCTTGCACTTCGCTGAGGCGCATCGTGTGCAGCGGCGAAGCGTTGCCGGCCGAGGCGCAAGCCGCCGTGTTCCGTCGGCTTCCGAAGGCGGGGCTCTACAACCTGTACGGTCCGACCGAAGCGGCCATCGATGTCACGCACTGGACCTGCCGCGACGACGGCCGAAGCCAAGTGCCGATCGGCGCCCCGATCACCGGCATCTCGACGTGGGTGCTCGATGGCGACCTGAACGCGGTGCCACCGGGTGTTCCGGGCGAGCTGTACCTCGGCGGCGTCGGCCTGGCGCGCGGTTATCACGACCGCGCCGGCCTGACGGCCGAGCGCTTCGTCGCCAATCCGATGTCCGTCGACGGCAGCCGGCTCTATCGCACCGGCGACCTGGTGCGATGGAATACCGGCGGTCAACTCGACTACCTCGGCCGCATCGATCACCAGGTCAAGATCCGCGGTTTCCGGATCGAGCTGGGCGAGATCGAAGCGCAGCTGCTCGCGCAACCTGGTGTGCGCGAGGCCGTCGTCGTGGCGCTGCAGGCCGCCACCGGTGCGCGGTTGGTGGCATACGTCTCTGCGCACGCGACGGCGTCCGCGCAGCCCGGAGCGACGGCGCAGCCAGACGGCGCACTCGACACCGAGGTCCTGCGCGAGGCACTCGGCCGCGCCCTGCCCGAGTACATGGTCCCCAGCGCCATCGTGGTGCTCGACACGCTGCCGCTGAATCCCAGCGGCAAGGTCGATCGCAAGGCGCTGCCGGCACCGGATCTCCACACCGCATCGGCAGCCGCCTACGAGGCACCGCAAGGCGAGGTCGAAGCGACCATTGCATCGATCTGGTGCGACCTGCTGAGAGTCGAGCGCGTCGGCCGGTGGGACAGCTTCTTCGAACTGGGCGGGCATTCGCTGCTCGCGATCCAGTTGCAGGCGAGGCTGCGCCAGTGCGGTTGGACATCGGAGATGCGGGCCTTGTTCCTCCATCCGCGGCTCGCCGATTTCGCGTCGGCCGTGGCCCAGTCGGCGGGCGTGGCCGTCCCCGTCGTAGACCCCGACGCCAACGCCAACGCGGCGACCATCCCGGCCGGCTGCACCGCGCTCGAGCCGGGCATGCTGCCGCTGGTCGACCTTGACACGGCCGAGCTGCGGCGCATCGAGGCCGCGATCCCCGGTGGCGCGGCCAACATCCAGGACATCTACCCGCTCGCGCCGCTGCAGGAGGGCATGCTCTTCCATCACCTGATGCAGGAGCAGGGCGACGCCTATGTGATCTCGCTGCTGCTGCGCTTCGACGGCGAGGCTCGGTTGACGCGCTTCATCGACGCGTTGAATCAGGTCATCGCGCGCCACGACATCCTGCGCACCGCCGTCGTGTGGGAGGGACTGCGCGAGCCGGTGCAGGTCGTCTGCCGCGCGGCGCCGCTCACCCTCGAATGGCTGCCGATCGACGAGGCCGACCGCGCCGCGGGCCGTGCCGCGGAGCGGCTGGCGGCCCACGTGGATCGCCGCGCCTTCCGCATCGACGTGCGCCGCGCGCCGATGGTGAGGGCCATCGCGGTCCACGATGCGCCCAGTGGCCAGTGGCTGCTGCAGCTGCCCAGCCATCACCTTGCGCTCGACCACACGGCCGAGAAGCTGATGATCGAGGAGATCGCGCTGATCCTCCAGCAGCGTCATGCCGAGCTGCCCAGGCCGGTGCCGTACCGCCGCTATGTGGCGCAGGCGCGCGCAGGCGTGAGCGGGGACCAGCACGAGGCCTTCTTCCGGCAGATGCTGGGCGTCGTGGACGAAGTGACCGCGCCTTTCGGTCTCGTCGACGCGCGACTGGATGGCAGCGCGAACGAGGAGTCGCGCCTGACCTTGCCGGCGGCGCTCTCGACCGAGTTGCGCGAGCAGGCGCGTCGCCAGGGCGTGAGCGCGGCGACCTTGTTCCACCTCGCGTGGGCGCTGGTGCTGGCGCGCACCGCGGGGCGTGACGACGTGGTCTTCGGCACGGTGCTGTTCGGCCGCATGCAGGGCGGGGACGAGGCGCATCGCGCGATGGGCATGTTCATCAACACGCTGCCCTTGCGGGTCGAGCTGCGCGGGCGCAGCGTCGCGCAGGGCTTGCGGGAGACGCATGAGCGGCTCACCGGCCTGCTGCACCACGAGCACGCGCCGCTGTCGCTGGCCCAGCGCTGCAGCGGGTTGCCCGGTGGCACGCCGCTGTTCTCCAGCCTGCTGAACTATCGCCACAGCGGTCCGCGCCGCGGCGAGGACGGTGCGGACGCGGTCTGGGACGGCATGACGCTGGTCGGCGCGAAGGAGCGGACCAACTATCCGTTCACGCTCTCGGTCAATGACCGCGGGGAGGTCTTCGAGCTGGTGCTGCAGGTCGAGCGCTCGGTGCGTGTGGCGCGGATGCAGGTTTATCTGGAAGCGGCCGTGCGCGGCATCGTCGACGCGCTGACTGCGGGCGGCGGGCAAGCCTTGCATGCGCTGAGCGTGATCGGGCCGGAGGAGGCTGCGACCCTGACGCGTTGGAGCGAGGTGCCGCCGTCTGCTGACGAGGCCGTGCCGATGCATCGGCTGATCGAACGCAAGGCGGCGATCGATCCGGATGCACCGGCGCTGGTCTTTGGGCAGAGCACGCTGACACGCGGTCAACTCAATGCGCGCGCGAACTGTCTTGCGCATCGCCTCATCGCGCTGGGGGTGCGCCCGGACTCGCGCGTGGGACTGGCCGTCGATCGATCGATGGAGATGATGGTCGGCGTGCTGGCCATCCTGAAAGCCGGCGGCGCCTACGTGCCGCTGGACCCCGAGCTGCCCGCCGATCGGCTGGCCTACATGCTCGAGGACAGCGGCGTGTCGTTGGTTCTGACGCAGTCGCATCTGCACGCGAAGCTGCCGGTCGGGCAGGGCGTCGAGCTGGTCGATATCGGCGCGACCTTCGCGGCTCACGCCCCTCAGGACAAGCGAGGTCGCACCGACCGTGCGGCTGAAGCCGCCGATGAGGCGGTCGGCGATGGTGAGAGCGATGCATCGCTCGCGAATCCCAACGTCGAGGTCCACGGCGAGAGCCTCGCCTACGTGATCTACACCTCCGGCTCGACGGGGCGGCCCAAGGGCGCGGCCAATCGGCACGTTGCATTGCGCAACCGGCTGGCGTGGATGCAGCGCGCCTACGCGCTGAGCGCGGCCGACACGGTGCTGCAGAAGACGCCGTTGAGCTTCGATGTCTCGGTGTGGGAGCTGTTCTGGGCGTTGGCGGAAGGCGCACGACTCGCTATCGCCGCGCCAGGCGATCATCGCGATCCGCAGCGGCTGGTCGAGCTCATCAACGAGCACCAGGTCACCACGATCCACTTCGTGCCGTCGATGCTGCAGGCCTTCCTGGCGCATGACGGCGTCGAGGCTTGCACCTCGCTGAAACGCATCGTGTGCAGCGGCGAAGCGTTGCCGGCCGAGGCGCAAGCCGCCGTGTTTCGCCGGCTTCCGAAGGCAGGGATCTACAACCTGTACGGCCCCACCGAAGCGGCGATCGACGTCACGCACTGGACCTGCCGGGACGACGGTCGCAGCCAAGTGCCGATCGGCGCGCCGATCACTGGCATCTCGACTTGGGTGCTCGATGGCGACCTCAACGCGGTGCCTCCCGGCGTGCCGGGCGAGCTGTACCTGGGAGGCATCGGCCTGGCGCGCGGTTATCACGATCGCGCCGGACTCACCTCCGAGCGCTTCGTCGCCAATCCGATGGCCGTCGACGGCAGCCGGCTCTATCGCACCGGCGACTTGGTGCGATGGAATACCGAGGGTCAACTCGACTACCTCGGCCGCATCGACCACCAAGTCAAGATCCGCGGCTTCCGGATCGAGCTGGGCGAGATCGAAGCGCAGTTGCTAGCCCAGCCCGGCGTGCGCGAGGCCGTCGTCGTGGCGCTGCAGGCGCCCACCGGCGCGAGGTTGGTGGCATACGTCTCTGCGCACGCGACGGCGCTGGCGCAGCCCGGAGCGACGGTGCAGCGTGACGGTGCAATCGACACCGAAATCCTGCGCGAGGCGCTCAGCCGCAGCTTGCCCGAGTACATGGTCCCCAGCGCCATCGTCGTGCTCGACACGCTGCCGCTGAATCCCAGCGGCAAGGTCGATCGCAAGGCGTTGCCGGCCCCCGATCTCCATACCGCATCGGCAGCCGCCTACGAGGCACCGCAGGGCGAGGTCGAGGCCGCCATCGCCGCCGTCTGGGCCGACGTGCTCGACGTGGACATCAGCCGAGTGGGCCGCCACGACAACTTCTTCGAAGTCGGCGGGGATTCCATCCTCAGCCTGCAGATCATTGCCCGCCTGCGTCGCACCGGATGGCATCTGACGCCGCGGCAGATTTTCGAGTTGCAGACGATCGCCCGTCTCGGCGTTGCGGCGCAGCGGATCGACGACGGCGCGCCGGCAGCGCCCGATGCGGCATCACCGCTCGGTCGTCTCGACGACTTCCTCGATGCCGCCGCCATCGCCGCGCTGCCGATCGACCCCGCCTTGATCGAGGACGTCTACCCGCTGGTGCCGACGCAGGAAGGCATGTTGCTGCACTCGGTCGAGGCCCCGGACTCCGGCCTCTACGTGAATCAGCTGAACGTCGAGGTCCGCCACCTCGATCCCGATCGCCTGGAAGCGGCGTGGCGCGTGATGGTCGCGCGGCACGCGATGCTGCGCACCGCCGTGTTGTGGCAACCCGGCATGACGCGCCCGCTGCAGCTGGTGTTGCGCGAGGCGCCCAGCGCCATGACGCGGCTGGACTGGCGCGGCGAGGCGGACACCGCGCGTCGCATCGCCGACTTCGCCCGCACCGAGCTCACGCGCCCGATCGACTGGCTCCGCCCGCCGCTCTCGCGGGTTGCCGTGATCCAGCTGGACGAGGATCGCCACCAGCTCGTGTGGACCCGCCACCACCTGCTCTCCGACGGCTGGAGCGACGCCCGCCTGTTGGCGGAATGGCTGCGCTGCTACGCCGGCGAGGCGCTGCCGTCGGCGCCGCCGCGCTATGGCGACTTCGTGCGCTGGCTGCAGCGGCAGGATGCCGGCGCGCCGCAGGCCTTCTGGACCGAGGCGCTCGCGGCCCTCGACGGCCCGACGCTGCTGGCCGAGTCCACCCGCGCCGCGCCCGGCCGCTCGGGCTTCGAGAAGCGCTACTCGCGTTTCGACGCCGCGCGCTCCGCGGCGCTGACGGCCTTCGCCCAGCGCGAGCGCGTGACCGTGAACACCCTGGTGCAGGCCGCCTGGGCCGTGCTGCTGCACCGGCACACCGGCCGCGACCGGGTGGTCTTCGGCGCCACCGTCGCGGGTCGTCCGGCCACGCTGCCGGGCGCGGAGGAGATGCTGGGCCTGTTCATCAACACCGTGCCGGTGCCGGTGACCTGGGACGCCAGCCAGCGGGTCGGCGACTACCTGCGCGCCGTGCAGGACACCAACCTGCGCCTGCGCGACCACGAGCACGCCGCGCTGGCCGACGTGCAGCGCTGGGCCGGCTCCTCCGGCCGGCCGCTGTTCGACAGCATCATCGTCTTCGAGAACGCACCGATCGACCGCGCGCTGCGGCAGCTCGGCCAGTACGGCCTCGAGTTCGACGAGATCGGTGGGGAAGGCCTGACCGGCTATGCGATGGACCTGCAGGTCGTCGCCGGCGACCGGCTGGTGATCGAGTACTGCTACAGCCGCCGCGATCTCGACGACGCCTTCGTCGAGGGGCTGCGCGCCCAGATGGAGACGCTGCTGGACGACATGGCCGCCGACCCGTCGGCACCGCTGGGCGAGCTGCGCTGGCTGGACGCGCCGGCGGCACGGGCGCTGCGCGCGCTCGGGCAGGGCGGTGGTGGCCTGGCCGAGCCGCGGCCGGCGCCGGTGCATCGCCTGATCGAGCGCCAGGCCGCCACCCGCGGCGAGGCCATCGCGCTGCTGCTGGGCGACGAGGAACTGAGCTACGCCGAGCTGAACGCGCGGGCCAACCGGCTGGCCCACCACCTAGTCCGTCGCGGCCTGCCGCGCGACGCCCGCGTCGGCGTGGCGCTGGAGCGCTCGCTCGACAGCATCGTCGGCCTGCTGGCCGTGCTGAAGGCCGGCGCGGCCTACGTGCCGCTGGACCCGGCCTATCCGCCGGACCGGCTCGCCTTCATGCTGCAGGACAGCGGCGCCGCGCTGCTGCTGACGCAGCGCGGCCTGCGCGCGCGACTGCCGACGGTGCCGGGCCTCGAGGTCGTGACGATGGAGGAGGTCCGCGAGGCGACTGCGGCGACGTCAGCGACGTCTTCAAATTTGGCCGCTGCGGCGACCACGGAAGCTACGGAGGCCACGGCAGCTGCGGCTGCGGCTGCGGACGATGCCGATGCCGATGCCGCCAATCTCGCGCTCGCGGACCATCCCGACCACCTCGCCTATGTGATCTACACCTCCGGCTCGACCGGCTTGCCCAAGGGCGTGGCGGTGACGCACGGACCGCTGGCCATGCATTGCCTGGCCACGGCGGAGATCTACGGCATGAGCGCCGCCTCCTGCGAGCTGCATTTCATGTCCTTCTCCTTCGACGGGGCGCATGAGCGCTGGCTGACGCCGCTGTGCGTGGGCGCGGGCCTGGCCCTGCGCGACAACGAGCTGTGGACCGCCGAGCAGACCTGCGAGGCCCTGCATCGCTACGAGGTCACCAACGCCGCCTTCCCGCCGGCCTACCTCGGCCAGATCGCCGATTGGGCCGGCCTGCGCGGCGACGCGCCGCCGGTGGAGCTGTACGTCTTCGGCGGCGAGGCCATGCCCAAGGCCGCCTACGACAAGGTCTGCCGCCACCTGCGGCCGCGCACGCTGATCAACGGCTACGGCCCGACCGAGTGCGTCATCACGCCGCTGATCTGGAAGTCGGCCGCGAGCGAGGGCTTCGACTGCGCCTATGCGCCGATCGGCAAGCCGGTCGGGGACCGCGCGATCCATGTGCTCGACACCGACCTGCAGCCGGTGCCGGCGGGCGTCGTCGGCGAGCTCTACATCGGCGGATTCGGCCTCGCGCGCGGCTACCTGGGACGGGCCGGCCTGACCGCGCAGCGCTTCGTGGCCGACCCCTTCGACGCCGCCGGTGGGCGCCTGTACCGCACCGGCGACCTGGTCCGCTGGATGGCGGACGGCAACATCGAGTACATCGGGCGCGCCGACCACCAGGTCAAGATCCGCGGTTTCCGCATCGAGCTGGGTGAGATCGAGACCTGCCTGTGCGAGGTGCCCGGCGTGCTGGAAACGGCGGTCGTGGCGCGCGAGAGTCCGTCCGGCAAGCAGCTCGTGGCTTACGTCGTCGCACTGCCGGACGTGAGCGAGGCGACGCTGCTGCCGCGCCTGCGCCAGCGCATCGCCGAGCAGCTGCCGGAGCACATGGCGCCGGCCCACCTGGTCGTGCTGTCGCGATTGCCGCGGCTGATCAGCGGCAAGCTGGACCGCGCGGCGCTGCCCGATCCGGTGAGCTCGCACGATGGCGACTACCGCGCGCCGCGCACCGAGGTCGAGCAGCGGCTGGCGACGATCTGGCAGGAGGTGCTGGGGATCGAGCAGGTCGGCATCGGCGACAACTTCTTCGAGCTGGGCGGCGATTCCATCCTCAGCCTGCAGGTGATCTCGCGGGTGCGCAACGCCGGGCTCGGCTTCGAACTGCGGCTGCGCGACCTGATCCGCCATCAGACGATCGAGGGCCTGACGGCCGCCTTCGCTGGTGCCGGCTCGGCCACGGCGGGCGCTGCGGCCGCGTCGAACGCGACGGACGCGACGGATGCGTCGATGGTGATGTCGGCTGGCGGCTCGGCGAGCGCGGCGACGGGCTTGACCGGGAGCGTGTCGACGCCTGTCGCCGCGGAAGGTGAAGTGCCGCTCACGCCGATCCAGCGCTGGTTCTTCGAGCAGCCCATCCCGGCGCGTCATCACTACAACCAGTCGGTGATGTTGAGGGCGCCGGCCTGGCTCGACGAGGACCGGCTGCGACGCGTGATCGCGCTGCTCACCCAGCACCACGAGGGCCTGCGCCTGCGCTTCCACCAGGACGCCGACGGCCGATGGACGCAGCGCTACGAGGACGCTCAATCCGTGGCCACGGCCACAGCTTCCGATCCGCTCTCCGACGTGCTGTGGAGCCGCGAGGTCGCCAGCCCGGAGGACATCCGCCGCGAGGCCGACCGGGCCCAGCGCAGCCTCGACCTCGCACGGGGCCCGCTGTGGCGCGTGCTGCACCTGCGGCATGTCGACGGCAGCGCGCGGCTGCTGATCGCCGTGCATCACCTGACGATCGACGGCGTGTCCTGGCGCGTGCTGCTGGAGGACCTGCAGGCCGCCTACCTGGCGCTGGTCGCCGGCACCGAGCCGGTGCTGCCGGCGCGCAGCGCACCGTTCAAGGCCTGGGCGGAGCATCTGGCGCGCTGGGCGGGCTCGGAGGCGCTGGCCGCCGAGCTGCCGCACTGGCGGCGCGAGCTGGCCGCGATCCCAGACCTGCCGCGGGACGATCCGCAGGCCCCCGCCTGGATCCAGGACCGCCGCACCGCGGCGATGTCGCTGGACGCGGCGCTCACGCGGCAGCTGCTGCGCGTCGCGCCCGCGGCCTACGGCGGCGGCATCGATGCGCTGCTGCTGACCGCGCTCGGGCGGACGCTGTCCGCCTGGAGCGGTCATCCCGAGGCGCTGGTGCTGCTCGAGGGCCACGGCCGCGAAGGCGACGCGGCCGACATCGACCTGAGCCGCACCGTGGGCTGGTTCACCAGTGCCTATCCGGTCCGCCTGTCTGGCCACGATCAACCGTGGGCGGCGGCGATCCCGGTGGTGTCCGGCCACCTGCGCGCGGTGCCGAACCGCGGTGTCGGCTTCGGCGTGCTGCGCCACCTGCATGCCGACGAGGCGGTGCGCACGTCGCTGGCGGCGGTCCAGCCGGGGATCGCGTTCAACTACCTCGGCCAGCTGGACCAGACGCTGAAGGACGGCGCGGGCTTCAGCCGCGCACGCGACTCCGGCGGCATGGCCCGCGACGAGCGCGGACCGCTGCCCTGCTGGATCGAGGTGATCGGCCAGGTGATGGACGGCGTGTTGACGATGAACTGGTCCTACAGCGACCGCATGTTCAAGCCGTCGACGATGGAGGCGCTGGCCGCAGGCTTCCGGGCGCAGTTGGTCGCGTTGATCGACCACTGCGTGGAAGTGGCGGGCCGCGCAGGGACGGCGTGAACGGGAGGATCCGGTGCCTCCCGGCACCGGATCCCATCCGTGGCGACGCCGACACCGACGTCGCCAGCGGCCTCAGAAGCGGGCTGACAAGCAGCCCGAGAGGCAGCGCATGAAGCCGCGAATGAAGCGGCCTCAGAAGCGGTAGCTGCCGCGCAGCCAGGTGCTGCGCGGCGTTCCGAACATGTAGCCGGACTGGCCGCTCATCCAGATGTAGGTCTTGTCGGTCACGTTCTCGACGTTGAGCGACACGGTCATGCGCGGCGTGAGCTCGTAGCGCGCCAGCAGGCCGATCAGCGTGTAGCCGCCCTGCGTCAGCGGCGTCTTGGAGACGATGTCCATCGAGGTGGCGTTCTGGTAGCTGAGGTTGCCGCCGATGGTCAGCCGGCTCAGCGCGCCGGGCAGGCGGTAGCTGGTCGCCAGGTTGACGGTGCGCGTGGCCAGGTGCGGCGAAAGCGGCGTGCCATCGGCCTTGCGCGGCGTGCCGTAGGCATAACCGGCCATCAGCTGCCAGCCGGTCAGCACCTCGCCGGACATGCTCAGCTCGAAGCCCTCGGTCACCGTGCCGCGCTCGCCGCGGAAAGCCGGCGAGCCATCCGGCTGCAGCGTGCCGGTGGCCACCGGCACGTGGTCCTGCTTGGTGCGGAAGACCGCGACCGCGGTGTTCAGGCGGCCGCCGAAGTGCTCGCCCTTCACGCCTAGCTCGACGTTGCTGCCGCGCTGCGGATCGATCACGTTGCCGCTTTCGTCCTTGGACGTGTTGGGCTGGAAAATCTGCGTGAAGCTGCCGTAGACCGAAAACTCGCCGGTCAGGTCGTAGACCACGCCGGCGTAGGGCGTGACGACCGAGGTCTCCTTGATCGGCACGCCGTCCACCCGCGCGCCGTTGGCCGTGCCGGCCCAGGAACGCTGGTAGGACCGGTTCTCGTAGGAGGTCACCCGCGCGCCCACCAGCAGCGACAGCGCATCGGTCGCCTGCAGGCGCGTGGAGGCATAGGCCGCGCGTTCCTCGGTCTCGGCGTTCTGGCGCAGGCGCGGGTACAGGAAGTCCGGCTTGGCGATCGCACCGAGGTCGAAGACGCCACCCGGGCGGCGATCCAGCCGCGTGCCGGTGTTGAGCGCGCTGTTGTTGGCGATCTCGGTCTCCAGCTTGTTCACGTTGAAGCCGATCACCGCCTGGTGCGTGCGGCCGAACAGCTGGTAGGGGCCCGAGGCGTAGACGTCCAGCGACTTGTTGGTGCCGTCCGCCGGGTTGTCGCTCAGCGAGACGACGCCGATGTTGGTCGCCGCGTTGATCGGGAAGGTGGGCAGCGTGCTCTGCAGGTCGCCGCTGTAGCGCTCGCGCTGGTTCTTGACCCGTGCCACCTCGGCCTTGACCTGCCAGCCGTTGTCGAAGGCGTGCTGCAGGTTGACGAAGACCCGCCGGGTCTCCATGTTCCAGGTGCTCCAGGGCGTGCTGAAGGAGTAGGAACGCGGCACCACCAGCCGCGCGCCGTTGCCGTAGTAGGGCGGGATGTTGCCGAAGTTGGCGCCGTCGATGTCGTTCTTCTGGTACTCGAAGCCGGCGGCCAGCACGGTGCGGGCGCCGAGGTCGGTCTCGACGATGCCGTAGAGCAGGCTGTCCTTGCGGCGCTTGTTGTCGATGAAGGTGTCGCCGCCCGAGTGCGAGGCGACGATGCGGCCGCGCACGCCGCCGCTGGCGGTGAGGCTGCCGCCGATGTCGGCCTGCGCCAAGTAGCGGTTCCAGTTGCCGACGCCGACGGTCACGCTGCCTTCGAACTGCTGCGTCGGGCGCTTGCGCACCAGGTTGACCGAGCCGCCGGGCTGGCCCACGCCATTGAGCAGGCCGGCCGGTCCGCGGATGACCTCGACGCGGTCATACATCGCCATGCTGGTCATGCTGGCCTCGGCCGAGACATTGTTGTAGGCCAACGTCGGGATGCCGTCGACCATCTGGCTCAGCGAGAAGCCGCGCGACGTGAAGTCCACGCGCTCGTCGCGCCGGTTGACGACGATACCGGGCGTCTGGCGCATCACCTCGTTGAGCGTGTCCAGGTTCTGCTCGTCCATCTGCTGGCGGCCGACGACCGTCAGCGACTGCGGCGTCTCCCGCGGCGACAGCGGCATGCGGGTGCCGGCGCCGGTGCTGCGCACCGTGTAGGAGCCGGTGCCCTCGCTGGTGGCAGACCGGCCGCTCACCGATACGGTGGGCAGCGCGGCGCCGGAAGCGGTGCCCGATGCGGCGGCCGAGGCGGCGGTAGCAGGCGCCGCGGCGGAGGCGGCCGCGCTGTCGGTGGGCGCCTCGGCGGCGACGGCCTGCGCCCGCGCGGGCGCGGCGCCGGCGAGCGCGAGGGTGCCGAAGGCGGTGGCCAGGGCCAACGACAGCCGGTGAGGACGGAACAGGGCGAGCGACGGGAACGGGGACATGGCGCGATCCTTCTGAGGATTCATGGTTGTGGCGAACGGGAACGAGGGTGGGCAACGAGGCGCCCGGAACGTGAAAACGCGCGCCGCCACGGATCCCGTGTGGCGGCGCGCGTCGCGGAGAAGGGGCTGGTCGGCGTGGTCGGGTCCTCCGTTCAAGGACCCGGCGGCGGCCGGCACAGGCCGGCTCGCGGCGCCCCGGACCGGCCGCTCATGCGGCCTGCCGGGCGCTGTCCTGCCGCCCGGTCGCGTGGTCCAGGCCGGTCGCGCCGTGCAGCGCGCCGCGGATCTCGCCCGAGCGGATCGCGGTCACCGACAGCAGCGTGTCGCTCAGCCCGTGGGTCAGCTCGCAGGCGCCTTGCAGGAAGACGCTGGGATGGAAGCCGGGCTGCGCGTGCAGCCGGTAGTGGCGGTCCACCTCCCAGTCGCCGAGGTAGGGCGCCAGCGGCGCCAGCAGGCTGCGGTGGCGGTCGCGCTCGTAGCCGGTGGCCAGCACGATCGCGTCGTAGTCCTGCGTGGTCGTGCGCGCGTGGTTCAGGTCGCGCAGCGTCAGGCGCAGGCCGTGCTCGCCGGCCTGCACGCCGGCCACCTCGTGGCGGCGCAGGAAGCGGTGGCGCGGCTCGCCGCTGACGCGCTGGCGGTAGAAGACCTCGAAGATCTGCTGGATCAGCGCCAGGTCCGGCGCCGCGTAGTTGGTGTGCCAGTACTCGTTGAGCAGCTCCTCGCGCTCGCTGCCGGAGCGGCTGAAGACGAAGTCGGTGAAGTCGGCGTTGAAGATCTCGTTGACGAAGGGGCTGTCGTCCGAGGGCTTGATCGAGCGCGCCCGCATCACCAGGTCGACCTGCGGCCGCTGCGGCCGGCCATGCAGGTCCATGAAGATCTCCGCCGCGCTCTGGCCCGCGCCGACGACGGCGATGCGCCGCGCCTGGCCGTGGCCGGCGATGGCCTCCAGGTAGTGGCTGGAGTGGAAGACGCGCGGGTCGTCCTTGAAGGCCTTGAACTCGGCCGGGATCCGCGGTGCGCCACCGACGCCCACCACCAGGTGCCGCGTCAGGCGCTCGCGCACGGCGCCCGCGGCATCGCGCGAGCGCACCCGCAGCAGCTTCACCTCGCCGGCGCGCGGCTCGGGCAGCACCTCGACCACGTCCTCGCCATAGGCGCAGCGGTCCTCGAACTGCGCCGCGGCCCAGGCCAGGTAGTCGTTGAACTCGTGGCGGCTGGGGAAGAAGGTCTTCAGGTTGATGAAGTCCTGCAGCCGGTCCTTCTCATGCAGGTAGTTCAGGAAGGTGAAGCGGCTGGACGGGTTGCGCAGCGTCGCCAGGTCCTTCAGGAAGGAGATCTGCATGTGCGCCTGGTCCAGCAGCATGTTCCTGTGCCAGACGAAACCAGGCTGGCGTTCCACGAACAGCGCGTCCAGCGGCCGGTGCTGCGGGCGCGCGTCGCGACCTTCCTCCAGCGCGATGGCCAGGGCGATGTTGGACGGGCCGAAGCCGATGCCGATCAGGTCATGGATGTGCATGGGTGCCTCAGGATTGGGGAACTGCGAGGGAATGGCCGGAGGACGCGGGCGCATGCGCGTCGACGTCGTCGGGACGCGGGATCCAGAGCGCGTCATCGAAGAAGCGCTCGCGCATCAGCAGGCCCAGCACCGCGCGCTTGTGCGGGAACTGGATCTCCTTGAGCGAGGCGTAACCGCAGCGGTGGAGGCTGCGGATCATCCGGCGGTTGTCGATGCGGGGCTCGATCACCAGGCGCTGGGTGCGGCAGTCGTCGAGGAAGAGGTAATGGGAGACGCCCGGCATCCAGGCGGTCAGGAAGGGCCGGCCGCGCAGCGCCGGCTCGCCCACCAGCACATGCCAGCCGCGGTCGTGGTCGGCGGCGTCGTAGAAGGGCGCGATGCGGTCTTCCTTGGCCCAGTAGGCCTCGACGTAGCAGAACGGCCGCTCGTCCAGGCAGCCGATCAGCCCGATGGTGTGCGGGTCTGCGGCCACGCCGGCGAGGTAGCGGCGGTGGTGCTCCAGGTCGCCGGTCTCCTGCCAGAAGTGCGCGACGGCGGGCTCGTTCATCCATCGGTTCACGGTGGCCAGGTCGCGCTCGACGTCCATCGCGCGCAGGCTGAAGGCCTGGTCCAGCCAGGGGATGTGGCGGCGGTAGACGGTGCCGGTCGGCTTGGGTGGGCGGCGCGGATGGCGGCGGCCATCCTTGCTGAAGACGTACTGGCTGGGCGGCGGGTCGCGCCGGTCGGTCAGCCAGAGGCGGTCCCATTGCCAGAACAGCTCCCGCGACACGGTGGCCGGCTGGCCGGCAGGCTGCAGCGCGATGCCGCCCGCGACCAGCCCCGAGCGGGCCGGCAACGCGCCGCCGAGCGACACGGCGGGCAGGTCCGGGCGCAGCGCGAAGACCGCCTCCAGCGCCGCGGGCAGGTGGAGGTCGAGCAGCGCCGGCGGCGTCCGGCCCAGGCCGTCGCGGGGCTGCAGCAGCGGCAGCGGCGCGGCGGGCTCCAGCATCCAGGCGCTGACCGGCCCGCCGTCCCGCGGCAGCACGCTCAGGTGGGGGCCGTTCATGACGGTCTCGAGCTCCTGGCCCGCGACGCGGCTCAGGATGCGGCCGGCGGCGCGGGAGCCGGCGCTGGCGAGGGAAGGATCGGAGCCGGCGGACAGGGCCGGCGCAGCGATGGACATGGGACTGCCTCGGAAGTGGTCGCGGCGCTCGGCGCGCCGCCGTCTTCCGGTAATGACGTTGGCCGCGCCGATTTGTTCATGCGGGCGGTGCCCGGGGGCGCGGAGCGCCCGGCTCAGCGGAAGGCGTGGGCCAGCGCGGCGGCGGCGTCGGCGCGCAGCGTGGCGGCGTCCTCGACCACGTTTCCGAGCCGGGCGAAGTCATGCACCATGCCGGCGTAAACCTGGACGCGGGTGCGCACGCCGGCGGCCTCCAGCGCCCGCGCGTAGGCCAGGCCCTCGTCGAGCAGCGGGTCGAACTCGGCCAGCGCGAGGTGCGCGGGGGCCAGACCTTGCAGGCTGGCGGCCTGCGAGGGCGCGAAGCGCCAGTCCAGGCGGTCCGCGTCGTCGCGCAGGTACTGGCCGAACATCCATTGCAGGTTGCGCTGTTCCAGCAGGTGGCCGGTGGCCAGCCGGCGATGGGACGGCGTGTCCTGGTGGGCGCTGGCGCAGGGATAGAGCAGCAGCTGCAGCACCGGTTGCGCCAGGCCGGCGTCGCGCGCGGCCAGGGTCAGCGCGGTCGCGAGCGTGCCGCCGACGCTGTCCCCGCCGACGGCGATGCGGGCCGGGTCCAGCCCCAGCGCCACGGCATGGGCGCGCAGCCAGGCCGCGGCGTCCTCGGCATCGTGGAAGGCGGTGGGGAAGCGGTGCTCGGGGGCGCGCCGGTAATCGACGGCGAGGACCGCGCAGGCCGCCTGCCGCGCCAGGTCCCGGCACAGCGAGTCGTGCGAGTCCAGCCCGCCCAGCACGTAACCCCCGCCGTGGAAGAACAACAGGGCCGGCGCGCGAGGCGCCGTGTCGCCGCGGTAGAGCCGGGCGGGCAGGGCGTGGCCGTCGCGGGCGGGCAGCGTCAGCGCCTCGCAGGGCAGGTCGGGGCCGGGCAGGTCCAGTGCCAGCGTCGAGCGGTCGTAGGCGGCGCGGGCCTGCTCGGCGGACAACTCGTGCAGCGCCGGGCCGTCGGCGTTCGCGGCGTTGACCAGGTCGAGGAAGGCTTCCAGATCGGGATGCAGGGGCATGGGAGGGGCGCCGGCGCGGGGCGGATTCGTTGCGGGAAGGGCGCCATCACGCGCCTGCAGGAATGACGTCCGTCCCACGCGTTTGTTCATGAGGACCGCCGCCGGCGCCACCTTTACGCGGCGTGAGCCATGAACAAACCCGCCGCCGGATCGTCTACCCGATAGGACCTCACCCGTCCGCCGCGCCGCTGGCTCGGCGGCTGAAAGACCGCGCTGATGAACACTGCTCCTGGCACCCCGGCTGGCGATCCGCCGGGCCCCGCTCCCGGCAAGGCCGGCGAAGTCTCCGGGCTCCTGAAGCCCTTCCTGCCCTGGCTGGCCTTCTCCGCGGTGACCGGTGTGGCCGCCGGCGCGGCGACGGTGGCGCTGCTGGGCACGATCAACGCGGTGCTGAACCGGCCCGGCGGCATGGCCGGCGGGCTGCTGCTGACCTTCGTGGCGCTGTGCGCGATCGCGCTGGTGGGGCGCGCGGCGTCCAGCATGAGCACCAACCTGGTCGGCCAGCGGCTGGTGGCGCAGGTGCGCAAGAGCCTGGCGCGCAAGATCCTGGCCGCGCCGATCGATGCCCTCGAGCGCTACCGCACCCACCGCCTGATGCCGGTGCTGACCGGCGACGTGGACATGATCAGCGACGCCGCCTTCGTGCTGTCCTCGGCGCTGATCGCGCTGGCGATCACGCTGGGCTGCCTGGGCTACCTGGCCTGGCTGTCACCGGCGCTGTTCGTGCTGCTGCTGGTGGCCCTGGTCGTGGGCGTGGGCGTGCAGACCTGGGCCCAGGCGCGCGGCATCAAGGGCTTCCACAAGGCCCGCGACGCCGAGGAGCAGCTGCACAAGGCCTACCGCGCCATCAGCGACGGCGCCAAGGAACTGCGCATGCACCGCGCGCGCCGCGCCGGCATGTACGGCGGACAGATCGAAGGCACGGTCGACCGCATCCGCGAGATCAACTGGCGCGCGATCAACACCTACGTGCTGGCGACGGCCTTCGGCTCGGCGCTGTTCTTCCTGCTGATCGCGCTGATCCTGGGCTGGGCGGCGCTCAGCACGATGCCGCCGCCGGTGCTCAGCGGCTTCGTGCTGGTGCTGCTGTTCCTGAAGGGCCCGCTGGACCAGATCGCGGCGGCGGTGCCGGGCATCGGCCGGGCGCGGGTGGCCTTCCAGCGCATCGCGGACATGTCGGCGCGCTTCGCGACGCCCGAGCCCTTCCTGGACCTGGACCAGCCCGGCGAGCCGGCCGCGCTGGCCGAGTCGATCGAGCTGCGCGGCGTGCGCTACGGCTTCCCGGCACCCGACGGCGGCGAGGCCTTCGTGCTCGGGCCGGTGGACCTGACGCTGCGGCGCGGGGAGATGGTGTTCGTCGTCGGCGACAACGGCTCGGGCAAGACCACGCTGGTCAAGCTGCTGCTGGGACTGTACGCGCCGCAGCAGGGCCAGGTGCTGGCGGACGGCCGGCCGGTGACCGACCAGACCCGCGACCACTACCGCCAGCTCTACACGACGGTGTTCTCGGACTTCTACCTGTTCGAGGACCTGGCCGCCGAGGCCGGGCAGGGCGGCAGCCTGCCGCAGCGCGCGCTGCCCTACCTGCAGCGGCTGGAGATCGCGCACAAGGTGTCGGTCAAGAACGGCGCGTTCAGCACGGTGGACCTGTCGACCGGCCAGCGCAAGCGCCTGGCGCTGGTGCATGCCTACCTGGAAGGTCGCCCGGTGCTGGTCTTCGACGAGTGGGCGGCCGACCAGGATCCGACCTTCCGCCACCTGTTCTACACGGAGCTGCTGCCGGAGCTGCGCGACAAGGGCCACCTGCTGATCGTGGTCTCGCACGACGACCGCTACTTCCACCTGGCCGATCGCGTGATCCGCATGGCCAACGGCCGGATCGTCGAGGGCGCGGCGCCCGCGTCCCGGGCGGAACGCGCGGCCGCGGCGGCCTGAACCCGAACTTGAGCCTCAGCCCTGCGCCAGCGCCTGGACCTGGGCGGTGCTCAGCGCGCCGCCGTAGATCCGGAAGTCCTGCAGCCGGCCGTTGAAGTAGGGGTCCTGCCCGTACTGCGCGCGGCCGAGCCAGTTCTGCGTCGTGTCCCCGAGCTGGTAGGGCGCCAGGTCCATCGTCGTGATCGACGCGGCCACCGTGCCGTCGACGTGCAGGGTGCAGGTGCGGTCCTTGAGCGTCATCGCCAGATGCACCCAGCGGCCCTTGGCCAGCGGGCCGGTCGAGACCGTCTGCTCGCCGAAGTAGCTGGTGTTGGTCACGCTGACCCGCATCGTGTCGTTGCTCACCAGCAGCGTCAGATAGGTGATGTCGCTCGAGCCGAAGTCGAAGACGCGGGCGTTGCCCTTGTTCACGCCGTTCCACCAGACCCAGCCGGCGATGGTGACGTCGCCGACACCGGCCAGCACGCCTGTGGGCAGCGCCAGGTGGCCCGAGGCGCCGTCCAGCGCCAGCGCCTTCGTGCCGGCCTTGCGGCCGTCGCCCCAGGAGGCGCCGCCGACCAGCGTGCCGTTGCGCTGGCGTCCGCCGACGTCGCGCGCCGTCGTGCCCTGGCCGTCGTCCAGCGGCAGGCTCAGCAGCAGCGGGGCGCCCAGGTCCACGGTCGAGGTGGCCGAGGTCGACAGCACCGCGCCGGCGCCGTCCAGCGCGCGGACCTGGTACTGCCACCGGCCTTGCGACACCGCGCTGTCCGTCCAGGTAGGCAGGCCGCCGGCGTTCACGCGGGTGAGTTCGGTGTAGGTGGAGGAGCCGGCCGGCGCGCGCATCACCGCATGGGCCGCCGCATCCGCGCTGCCCCACCACGAGAGCTGGATCGCGCCGCCGCGCACGATCGCCTGCAGCCCGGCGGGCGGGACGCGCGTCACGTCCGCGTCGCGCGAGAAGGTCAGCGTGCCGAAGCTCAGGTCGTCGCCGAGCCAGGTGTTGCCCTCGGGCCGCAGCTGCGCGGCCAGCGCGCTGACCCACGGCGCGGCCAGGCCCTTGCGCTTGACGTAATGGTTGTAGATCGGCTCCCAGCATGGGCGGCCGTTCGGCCGGCCGCCGTCGGACACCGCGGTGAAGGTGCCCTGGCGGTTGATGTAGAGGTAGAAGGGCAGCGTGTAGAAGGCGCCGGCGGCGTCCTTCAGGTTGGACTTGGCGACGTACTCCGCGCCGGCCAGCAGCCGGTTGTCGTCCTCGCCGTAGAGGTCGTCGCCCTGGTTCCAGGCCATCTCGCACAGGTAGCCGGCCATGCCCAGGCTGAGCGTCGCGTGGCCCTGGTCGCGGCCGCTTTCCTGCCACTGGCCCATGTGGCCGGGATGGCGCGCGTAGACCATGTGGCGCGAGGCGCCGTTGCCGCGGCCGCGGTGGAAGTAGTCCAGCGCCTCCTGGTAGACGTCGGCCCGGTCGGCGAAGACGCCCACGGCCAGCATGCCCACCAGGCACACCAGGTCCCAGTTGGCCCAGTGGTTGGTGACGTTGGAGCCGTTGTGGTCCTTCAGGAAGCTGCTCTGCAGCGGATAGAAATGCTTCAGCAGCCATTGCTGGCAGGCGGCCCGGTCGGTCGCGCTCCAGCCGCTGTAGGTGCGCAGGATCTCGGCCGCGTTGGCCCACTGGTAGCCGTAGATGCCGGCGGCGAGGAAGCGGTCGCCGTTGCCGGTCAGCGTGGTCATCGTGCTCACCCACGCGTTGACGTAACGCACGGCCTGGTCGGCATAGGCGGGGTCGTTGGTGACCTTCCAGCGCAGCGCCAGCTGGTAGGCGCGCTGCACGTCCTCGACCATGGCGCGGAAATTCTCGCCGTCGCCGCCGCGAATCGCGGTGACGACCGGTTGCGGATCGCGTCCCAGCTGCGCGCGGCTACTCGAGGTCAGCGCGCGAAGGCCGCTCACCCAGGGCTCGCGACCGGCCGCGAGCTGCGTGCGCATGCGGGTGAAGTCGGCCTCGGTGTGCAGCAGGCCGGGGTGGGTGAAGACGCGCGCGGTCGCGGTGCCGCCGGTGGTCGTGCCACCGGTGCTGCCGCTGGTGGTGCCACCGGTCGGCGTCGACGCGCCGCCGGTGCTCTCGGCCGAGACGGCCTCGTTGGCACCGCCGCCGCCCGAGCCGCAGGCCGACAGGCCCAGCGCCGAGCCGCCGGTCACGAGGGCCCGGCGCATCCATTGGCGGCGGGTGCTGGTCGACGCGAGCCACGCGTCAAAGTCGAAATTCATCACGGTGGGGCCTGCGTCGGATGAGGAAGGGAGGGCGGCGGAGCGGCGCTCGCGAGCGCGTGGCGCATCTTGGCCGGACACCGTTGTCATCGCCTCAACCGTTGCACTCTGTGACCGCTGCCCGTCGGCATCGCACAACACCCGGCCCCCGGGCCGGGCCGGGGCGGTGCGGGCCGGAGAGCTCACCAACTCATCACGAAACGATCACAGCCCGGTCGCGTCCGCCGTGCTTGGCGTCGTAGAGCGCCGCATCGGCGCGCGCGACCAGCGCCTCCAGCGACTCGTCGCAGGCCGGCGGTACGCCCACCACGCCGGCGCTGCAGGTCGCGGCCAGCGGCGTGCCGGTGCCGATGTCGAAGGGCTGGTCGCCGATGCAGCGCTGCAGGGCCTGCGCGCGGCGCCGGCCTTGCTCCTGCGCCATCGACAGGCCGGGCAGCACCAGCAGGAATTCCTCGCCGCCCCAGCGGCCGATCGCGTCGTAGTCGCGCATCGTGGCCTTGAGCCGCAGCACCAGTTGCGTCAGCACCGCGTCGCCGGCGGGATGGCCGTGGGTGTCGTTGATGCGCTTGAAGTGGTCGATGTCGATCAGCATCAGCGTCACCGCCGCGTCGCCGCGGCGGGCCCGCGCGATCTCCCGGGCGGCCAGGTCGGTGATGGCGCGCCGGTTCATCGCGCCGGTCAGGCCGTCGGTCAGCGCGAGGGTGCGCATCTGCTCGTAGGACGCCTTGAGCTCGGCCGTGCGCCGCCCGACGAGGCCTTCCAGCTCGCGCTGGCGCCGCACCCAGGCGCGCACCCGCCAGCGATGCGCCAGCGCGATCAGCGCCACCGCCAGCGCGCCGGCTGCCGCCAGCGCCCAGGCGCTGCGCCACCAGGGCGGCCGGATCTCGAAGGGCAGCGCGGCGAGCTCGGACACCAGGCCGAGGTCGATGTTCTCCACCCGGGCCTCGAAGACGTAGCGACCGCCGGGCAGCGCGGGGAAGACGACGTCCTCGTGCGCCGTGGTGCGCCATTGCTCGTCCAGGCCGCGCAGCCGGTAGCGCACCTGCTGCGTGGCGCGGTTCCGGAATACCGGCGCGGCCCAGGCGATCTCCAGCGCGCCGGCGGACCAGTCCGCCGTCCAGGCGCGATCCAGCGGCATCGACACCTGATCGCGCGTCACGCGGGTGAGGTGCAGGGCAACGCGCGCCGGGTCGAGCAGCCGCTCGGGCGCGATCACCTGCGTCGCGCCGCGGCTGGTGCCGATCCAGATGTCGCCGGCGGCGTCCTCGACCAGCGCGTTCTGGTTGCAGTCGTTCCAGCCCAGGCCGTTGCTGTCGTCGAAACGGCGCCAGGGGCCGCCGTTCCAGACCAGCACGCCGTCGTCCGTCGTCACCCACAGCCAGCCGCGACGGTCGGACAGCAGCGCCATCACCGTGCGGCGGCCGAGGACCTCGCCCGGCTGCAGCGCGTCGGCGCGCCACGCGTCGCCGACGCCGGCATCGCTGCCGTTGCCGGCGCCGCGGTCGTCGACGGTGCTCGCCACCCGCCAGAGCCGGTGGTCCCGCGAGGCGACCCACAGCGTGCCGTCGCGGCCGCAGGTGACCTTCTCTATCGACAGGCCGTCGGGCAGCCCGGCGATGGCGGGCGTCGTCATGCCGTGGGCCTCGTCATGCGCGATCAGCCCGGCCGACGTGGCGAACCAGGTGCGCCGCTGGGGCGAGGTGCAGGCCGAGAAGACGGCCAGGGACTTCGCGCGGTCGGCCGCCATGCCCGGCGCCGGCACCACCCGGGGCGGCGTTCCAGTGGCCCCGCTGGCGGGCGGCACGAAGAACAGGCCCCTGTCGGCGCCCACCCACATCCCGCCGCCCAGCGCCGGCTGCAGCACGAACACCAGCGGCAGCCCCTTGGCCACGCGCTGCCACGCTTCGCCGGCCCGTCGCCGGAACAGCTCGCCGGAGTAGGTCGCCATCCACAGCTGGCCCGCCTCGTCCCGCGCCAGGCCCCCGACCTGATCGCTCGTCCCGCCGGGCGTCCGGACGTCCACCCTTCCGCTGTCCGGATCCAGCAGGGCCGCGCCGTTGCCGGTGCCCAGCCACATCCGTCCGGGCGCCTCCTCCAGGAAGGTCCAGAGGTCGTCGCTCGGCACGCCCTGGCGCCGGGTCCACTGGCGCCAGTGCTCGTAGCCGCGCCAGTGCACGAGCCCGTGACCGGCCGTGCCCAGCCACAGGTCGTGGTCGCGGTCCTGCAGGATCGCGTGCACGCCGCTGCCGACGTCCAGGCCGTGCTCGGCGCCGAAGCGCGTCCAGCGGCCCGTCTGCCAGCGCAGCACGCCGTCGTCGCTCGAGGTGAGGACGCGGCCCTGTGCGTCCTCCGCCAGCGGCAGGTGCAGCCGCACGGTGCTGTCGCCCAGGCGCGACGGCGTGAGGTCCTCGAAGCGATCCGTGGTCGGCGCCTGGCGCGCGACCTGCGTCTGGCCGCGTGCCCACAGGGCGCCGTCGCGCGTGCGCAGCAGGTCGCCCCAGCGCGCCGGCTTCAAGCCTTCGCGCTCGCCGAACCGGGTCAGCGCGCCGTCCCGCCAGCGGCACAGCGCCCGGCCACAGCCCAGCCACCAGCTGCCATCCGGCTCCACCAGCACCGCGTGGATGTCGGCCAGCGACGGCTCCCGGTCCCGCAGCGCCTGCGCGAAGGCCGGCGCGGCGCGCCAGCCGCTGCCGTCCCGGCGCAGCGCGTACAGCCCGTCCATTGCCGCCACCAGCGCGCCGCCGTCGGCCGTGGCGGCGATGGTCCGATGACCCTGGCGCACGGAGAGCGCGGGGCCGCCGGCGTCGATCACCTCCAGCCCCTGGGGCCCCAGGCGGGCGACACCGCTGATCATCCCGACCCACACGCCGCCGCGACCGTCCGGCGCCAGCGAGCTGACGTGGCGGTTGACGAGCGACAGGTCGGGCGCGTCGATGCGGGTGATGCGGGCGCCGTCGTGGCGATAGAGACCGTTCTCGGTGCCGATGACCAGGCGGCCGTCGGGCAGCTGGACCATGGCGGTGACGGAGAGATTGGAGAGTCCGTCCGACTGCGTGTGCGTGGTCAGCGCCAGGTCTTGCGCCGGGGCCGTGGCGACCAGTGCACCCGCCAGCAGGCCCGCGAGGATCCAGCGGGCGAACCGGATCGGCGCGGATCGGCGCGGAGCGGGCGAGGCGAGTGGGGCGAGCGTGGCGGAAGAGGGCATCGGTGGACACGAGGACCGGCGATCAGCCAAGGCGCCGCGGCGGTTCGCGACGCACGTTCAGCTCCGGAGGATAGCGGGCAGGCGGGCGCTCATCGCACCGTGTGGCACCGGGCGCTGATCGCGAGGGCCGGGCGTGAGACTTTCTGCCTCGAAAGCCGCGCTAGCGGCTCGCGGCCGCTTCGTCAATCCTCCCTGAAGTGCGATGTGTCGATCGTGTTGCACTCCGATACAGTGCTTCACTCGAGTCCGCCGCCGAGCGAGCACTTCGTGAGCAATCTCACAGGGCGCGGACTGCCTAGGGCAAAACCGGCGCGAGCCGGCGACGCAAAGCTTCCGGTCTCCCGCCGGCATCCCTCCGATGCCGTGGCGCGAGATAGCGGGGTTGCCGGACGGCTCCGCGCCAGTCCGTGATGCATTGCCGTCTTCCCGGCTGCCTTGGGTTCAGAAAAACAACGCCCAACAGGCAGGCAAGGGATGCAGCAGGACAAGAACAAGCGGGCGCACGCGCGCCCGGCCGCCGGCGTGCCGGCAGTGGCGATGGTGGCGCTGGCCGCGGCGCTCGCCGCCGGCGTGGAAACCGCCTGGGGCCAGGCCTTGCCGCCGGGCACGGTCGACCCCGACGCGCAACGCCAGCTCCAGCAACAGCGCGAGGCGCAGCAGCGCCAGTCGCTGGAGCGCGAACCCGACGTGCGCCTGCGCGCCAGCCCGCCCCCGGCACGTCAACGCCTGCGCGACGACGAGTCGCCCTGTTTCCTCATCACCCGGATCGAGCTGGACGGCGTCGAGGGCCAGCCCCGCATGGCCCGCCAGATCCGCGCGCTGGACGGCCCGCAGGGCGACGACGCCCCGATCGGCCGCTGCCTGGGCGCCACCGGCGTGGCCACGCTGGTCACGCGGCTGCAGGACGCGCTGATCGAGGAAGGCTTCATCACCACGCGCGTGCTGGCCGCGCCCCAGGACCTGTCCACCGGCGTGCTGCGCCTGACCGTGGTGCCGGGACGCGTCCACGCGATCCGCGTGCGCGAGGGCAGTTCCCCGCAGGTGCGGCTGGCCAACGCGCTGCCGGTCAAGCCCGGCGACGTGCTCAACCTGCGCGACATGGAGCAGGCGCTGGAGAACCTGCAGCGCGTGCCCGGCGCGCAGGCCGACATCCAGGTCGAACCCGCCCGCGACACGGTCGAGCCCGGCTACAGCGACCTCGCCGTCAGCTACCAGGGCGGGCGCCAATGGCGCTGGCAGGTGTCGCTGGACGACAGCGGCAGCGAGGCCACCGGCCGCTATCCGCTGGCGCTGACCGCCTCGCTGGACCATGCGCTGACGCTCAACGACCTCTTCTATGTGACGCTGAACCGCGACGCCGACTGGCTCGCGCGCCGCGTCGACGAGCGCGACGGTCCGCACAAGGGCACTGGCGGCCACGTGCTGCACTACTCGCTGCCCTGGGGCCACGCGCTGCTGAGCGTGACCTTCAGCCGCAGCGGCTACCGCCAGGTCGTCATCGGTGCGAACCAGACCTATGTCTACCGCGGCGCCAGCAGCAACGGCGAACTCAAGCTGACCCGCATGCTCTGGCGCGATGGCCAGTACAAGTTCAGCGGTTTCGTGAAACTGTTCGGCCGCGGCTCGCGCAACTACATCGACGACACCGAGGTCGAGGTGCAGCGCCGGCGCACCGGCGGCTGGGAAGCCGGCCTCAACCTCAAGCGCCAGGCTGGCGGCGTCGGCAGCGAGGCCGAGTTCAGCCTCAAGCGCGGCACCGGTGCCTTCCACGCGCTGGAGGCGCCCGAGGAGGCCTTCGGCGAGGCCGACTCGCGCGTGAAGCTGCTGCAGGGCAGCGTGAGTGTCAACGGCGCGCTGCCGCTGGGCGCCCGTCAGCTGCAGCTGAGCAGCTCGCTGCGCGGCCAGCTCGCGCTGAACCGCCTGACGCCGCAGGACCGCTTCTCCATCGGCGGCCGCTACACGGTGCGCGGCTTCGGCAGCGATGCCTCCCTGTCCGCCGACGACGGCCTGCTTTGGCGCAACGAGGCCGAGCTGCCGCTGAGCGCGCCGCAGGGCTCGCCGGCGGTGTCGATGTACCTGGGCGTGGACGCCGGCCTGGTCGGCGGCAACGGCGCGGAACGCCTGGCCGGACGCCACCTGACCGGCGCCGTCATCGGCTCGCGCCTGCGCACGCAGGGCTTCTCGCTCGATGTCTTCGCCGGCGCGCCGCTGTGGCAGCCCGCGCGCTTCCCGGCGGCCCGCGTCGTCGCGGGCTTCAGCCTGACCTATTCCCGTTGATGCCTTTCCGTTGATGCCCTTGCGCTGACCCGGATCCCTCGCTCCCCAATTTCTCCGTTGAGCTCACGATGAACCGTCTCCAGTACCGAATCGTCTTCAACAAGCAACGTGGCCAACTGATGGCCGTGGCCGAGACCGCCGTCAGCCAGACCAAGGGCGGCAGCGGGGAGAGCGCGGCACCGGCGCGTCGCGCGCTGGCCGCCGCGGAGGTCGTGCCGGCGATCTCGCGTGGCCCGCCGGCGCTGCTCGCGCTGGCCGCGGCCTTCGCGATGGGGGCGGTGATCACGCTGGCACCGGAGGCGCTGGCCCAGGTCAAGGCCGATCCGAATGCGCCGAAGCAGCAGCAGCCGACGGTGGTCAACAGCGCCAACGGCACGGTGCAGGTGAACATCCAGACACCCAGCGCGGCCGGCGTCTCGCGCAACACCTACAGCCAGTTCGACGTCGACAGGCAGGGCGTGATCCTGAACAACTCGCGCACCGATGCCAGCACGCAGCTGGGCGGTTTCGTGCAGGGCAACCCGTGGCTGGCCAAGGGCAGCGCGCGGGTGATCCTCAACGAGGTCAACAGCAGCGCGCCCAGCCAGCTCAAGGGCTACGTGGAAGTGGCGGGGCAGCGGGCCGAGGTGATCATCGCCAACCCGGCCGGCATCCAGGTGGACGGCGGCGGCTTCATCAACGCCAGCGCCGCGGTGCTGACCACCGGCACGCCGCGCTTCAACGCCGACGGCAGCATCGCCGGCTACGGCGTGCAGGGCGGGCTGATCCGCATCGACGGGCAGGGGCTGGATGGCTCGCAGACGGACTACACCGCGCTGCTGGCGCGGGCGGTGGAGCTCAACGCGGGGCTGTGGGCCAAGGACGCGCGCATCCAGACCGGCACGCAGGTGATGACGGTCGAAGGCGCGGCGGCCGGCAATGGCGCGGGCGAAGCGCTGACGCCGAGCGGCGAGCGGCCGCGCTATGCGCTCGACAGCACCGCGCTGGGCGGCATCTATGCGCAGCGGATCACGCTGGTCGGCACGGAGGCGGGCCTGGGCGTGCGCCAGGCTGGGCAGATCGTCGGTGGGCAGCTGACGCTGCGCGCCGATGGCTGGCTGGACAACACCGGCACCGTCTACGCGCAGGAGGCCGATGCCAACGGCACGCCGTCGCTGACGGTCCAGTCCAACACCGGCGTGCGCAACGCGGGATGGCTCGCGTCGCGTGGGAGCGTGGACGTCAAGGCGCCGCAGCTGAGCGGCGAAGCCGGCAGCGCGACCGTCGCAGGGATGACCTCGGATGGCGCGATCGTCGCTGGAGCCGGCAGCCTGTCGCTGACCGCCTCCCAGTCGGCGACGCAACTGGGCCAACTGCTCGCGGGCGACGGTCTGGCCGTGCAGGCCCCGACCATCACCGCCGATGGCGCGCGCCTCGCGGGCAACGGCGCCGCGCTGACGATCACCGCCGATGCCTTCAGCGCCCAGGGCGCCAGCATCGAGCAGTACGGCACCGGTGGGCTCACCCTGGACGCCCGTGCGCTCACGCTGACCGGTGCGACGCTCTTGTCCAATGGCGCGCTGTCGGCTCGCTCGGCGCAGCTGATGCTCGATGGCGCCGATGTCCAGGCGCTGTCGATCTCGCTGAAGGCGGATGGCACGCTGAGCCAGCAACGCGCGTCGCTGCGCTCGGCCGGCACCGCGCTCATGAGCGCCGACCGCATCGACAACCGCGACGCGCGCATCGCCGCCGATGGCGGCGTGACGCTGCAGGCCGGCACCGAGCTGCGCAACGATCGCGGCGAACTGAACGCCGCCGCGGGCGGCATCGTGATCCAGGGCCAGGCCGACGTGGTCAACACCGCGGGCGCGATCGCGGCACGCGACGGCATCTCCGTGGAAGCGCGCTCGCTCGTGCAGGAGCAGGGCGGGTCGATCGACGGTCAGGACGTCACGCTGAAGCTGCAAGGCGCGCTGCGCCAGGACGCGAGCGCGCGGCTGTCGGCGGGCAACGGCCTGTCCGTCGATGCGGCGTCGATCGCCTCCGACGCGCAGGTGCGCGCGGGCGGCGCGCTCGCGCTCTCCGCGCGTGATGGCGCCGTGCTCGGTGGCTCGATCTACGGCGGCAACGTGAACGCCACGTCTGGCGGCGACCTCAGCGTGAGCGGCCTGCTCGCTGCTCAACGCGACTTGAACGCGAGCGCCGCCCGGCGCCTGCAGACGGGCAGTGCCGCGACCGTCGCGGCCGGCCTGGGCAACGACGGCCGCGTGGGCACGCAGGGCGCGCTGGCGATGTCGGCGGGCTCCGAGCTCTCGCTGCGCGGTCAACTGCTGGCCGCCGACGCCGCCTTCGACGCCGCCGGCATCGACCTGGCCGGCGCGCAGTTGCAGGCCTCCAATGCGCTGCGCATCAGCACGGCCAGCGACCTGGTGACGGAAGGCGCGCGGATGAGCGCCTCGTCGCTGACGCTGCAGGCGCAGAACTGGCGCCATGCCGGTGGCCAGCTCGCGATGAGCGGCACCGGCGACTGGAACGTCGCGCTGACGGGCCAGCTCGACAACCGCCAGGGCCAGATCCAGACGAATGCGCGCAGCGTCACGCTGACGGCGCAGGGCGTCGACAACACGGGCGGCCGCCTCTCGACGGCCGGCGACGCGCTGACGATGACGGTGCAGTCGCTCGCGAACCAGGGCGGCGTGCTGTCGACCAGCGGTGATCTGCGCGTTGATGCGCGCCAGCTCGACAACCGTGACGGCGAGCTGAGCGGCCGCGGCGTGGACGTGCGCGGACAGCAGGTCGACAACACCGGCAGCGGCCTGATCGTGGCCTCGCGCGACTTGAGCGTCCGTGCCGACGCGATGACCAACGCCGGTGTGATCCGCGCGGCGGGCGCGGCCTCGATCGACGCGGGGACGCTGACGCACAGCGGCACCATCGCCGCGGGCGGTACGCTGGACGTGCACGCCGGCGCCATCGACAGCAGCGGCGCCTTCGCCGCGGGCCTGAGGGCGGACAACACCGTCGGCATCACGGGTGACCTGTCGCTGAAGGCCGATGGCGCGCTGAAGCACAGCGGCGTGACGCTGGCCGGCGGCGCCGCGCGCCTCGAAGGCGCCGAGCTGCAGCTGCAAGGCAGCCGCACGCAGGCCGCGAGCGTCACCGCGCAGGCGAAGGCGGGTGACCTGCGCCTCGATCGCGCGGCGATGGCCTCGGCCGGCGCGCTCGACCTGGGCGCGACTGGCGCCATCGTCTCCGAGAACGCGCAGCTCAGCGGCGGCTCGGTGACCTTGACGGCGGCTGACTGGCGCAACGCCGGCGGTGAGCTCTCGCAGACGGATACGGCGGGGCGCCTCGCGGCGACGGTGAGCGGCGCGCTCGACAACCGCGGCGGTCGCATCACCGTCAACGGCACGGCGCTGACGCTGTCGGCGCAGCAGCTCGACAACACGGCGGGTCACATCGTCCATGCGGGCACAGCCGCGGGTGAACTGCGCATCGATGCCGGCACGCTGGCCGGCGCGCGGGGCGAGATCCTCGGCAACGGCGCGCTGACGCTGACCACGAGCGGCGCCGCCGACCTGAGCCAGGCGCAGACCCAAGCCGACCGCATCACGGTCAACGCCGCCAGCCTGTCGCTGCAGAACGCGCAGCTGGTGGCCAAGGGCGCGGTCGATCTCACGGCCGCGCAGGCGCTCGACAACACGAGCGGCCTGATCCAGGGCGGCGGCCCGGTGACGCTGCAGGCGGCGACGCTGACCAACCGCGACGGCCAGATCGGCGGCGCGGCAGTCACGCTGCGCGCTGGCGCGATCGACAACGCGGGTCAGGGCCTGGTGACCTCGGGATCGAGCCTGACGGTGAACGCCGATCGCCTCGACAACGCGGGCCAGCTGCAAGCCGCGGGCGATGTCGACGTGACGGCTCGCGCCGCGCTGACGAATGCCGGCCTGATCACCGCGAAGGGCGATGTCCGCGTGAATGCGGGCGCCTTCGATCACACCGGCACCGTGGCCGCGAGCGGCAACACCCGCATCACGGCGGGCACCTTGACCAGCAGCGGCAGCTTCGCGGCGGGTCTCCAGGCCGACAACACCGTCGGCGATCGTGGTGATCTGACGATCACCGCACAGCAACTGCGTCAGAGCGGCACCTCCGTGGCGGGTGGCGCGCTGACGTTCAGCGCCGACGGCCTCGCGCTCCAAGGCAGCAAGACGCAGGCGGGCTCGGTGTCGCTGCAGGCGCTGGCGGGCAGCCTCGCGCTCGATCAGGCGACGGTCGCGGCGACGCGGCAGCTGACGCTGTCGGCTTCGGGCGCGCTGGACGCGGCGGGTTCGACGCTGAGCGGCGACTCCGTCTCGATCGCGGCCGCCGATTGGCACAACGCGGGCGGCACGCTCGCGCAGACCGGCGCAGCGGGCGCGATGCGCGTCGATGTGGCCGGCCTGCTCGACAACCAGGGCGGCCGCATCGGCGCGAACGCTCAATCGGCCACGCTGAACGCGGGCCAGCTCGACAACCGGGGCGGCGCGATCACGCATGCCGGCGCGGGCGCGCTGGCGATCTCGGCGGCCTCGCTGTCGGGCGCGGATGGCCGCATCGCCAGCAGCGGCGACCTCGCGCTGACCGTGAGCGGCGCGGCGACGCTGGATGGCGCGCAGACGCAAGGGCGGACGATCACGCTCGACGCGGGCAGCCTCAGCCATCGCGAGGGCCAGCTGCTCAGCCAGGGCGATGCCGCGGTGCGCGTGAGCGGCGCGCTCGACAACTCCGGCAGCTTCTACGCGCAGGGCGCGATGACGGTGACGGCGGGCGGCGCGCTCACGCACACCGGCCTGATCGCGGCGCAGGGCGACCTCACGGTGCGAGCGGACAGCATCGCCAGCAGCGGCGCCTTCGCCGCCGGCATGAAGCCGGACACCACGCCGGCGGCGCAGGGCGAGCTGACGCTGTCCGCGGCGCACACGCTGCAGCACTCGGGCACCGCGCAGGCGGTGGGCCGCGCGACGCTCGAGGGCGCGTCGCTGCTGCTGCAGGACAGCCAGACTACGGCCGCGTCGATCGCGCTGAATGCGCGTGGCGGCGAGCTTCGCCTGGACCGCGCGCTGCTGTCGGTGCGTGATTTGCTCGACCTGCGCAGCAGCGGCACGCTGAACACCGAGGGCGCGCGCATGAGCGGCGCCAGCGTCGCCATCACGGCGGTCGGCTGGCGCAATGCCGGCGGCCAGATCGGTCAGACGGATGCCGCGGGCCAGTTCACGGCCACGCTGAGCGGGGTTCTGGACAACCAGGGCGGGCGCATCGCGGGCAATGGCACGGCGCTGACGCTGTCGGCGAACCGCATCGAGAACGGCTCGGGTCAGATCATTCATGCGGGCGCGACGGGCGGCACGTTGCGTCTGGATGCGACGACGCTGAATGGCGTCAACGGCACGATCGCCGGCAACGGCGCGCTGGCGCTGAACCTCGCCGGTGATGCCGACTTGAGCGGCGCGACGGCGCAAGGCGACCGCGTGACGGTCCACGCGGCCAATCTCAAGCTGCGCGGCGGCGAGCTGCTCGGGCAGAGCTCGGCGGCGCTGACCGTTGGCGGTGAGCTCGACAACACCGGCGGCCTGATCCACGGCGCGAGCAGCCTGACGATCGATGCCGGCACGCTGACGAACCGCGATGGCCAGCTCGGCGCGGTGGACGTGACGCTCAAGGGCGGCACGATCGACAACGCGGGCCTTGGCCTGATCGCGGCGCGCGGGAAGCTTTCGGCTGACGTGGCGAGCCTGAGCAACGCGGGCTCGATGCAGGCGGGCGGCGATCTCGACCTGCGCGCGAGCGGTGCACTGCGCAACAGCGGCACCGTCCGCGCTCAGGGCGATGGCACGCTGAACGCCGACACGCTGGTCAACACCGGCACGGTGACGGCGCAGGGCGCGCTCATCGCGCAGGCGCGCGACATCGCCAGCAGCGGCGCCTTCGCCGCTGGCCTGAACGCCGACAACACGCTCGCCACGCGCGGCGACCTGACGCTGACGGCGAGCGGTCAACTGCAGCAGAGCGGCACCGCGCTCGCGGGCGGCGTGCTGGCGATGAGCGGCGCCGGACTCGCGCTGCAGGACAGCCGCGTGCAGGCGCAGCGCGTGACGATGACGGCGCTGGCCGGCGACGCGCGCCTGGACCGCGCGACCGTGGCTGGCGGCGAGCGCCTGACGCTGTCCGCGGCGAATGCGCTGGACACCTCCGGCGCGACGCTGGGCGCGGGCTCGGTGTCGATCACGGCGATCGACTGGCGCAACGCTGGCGGCGATCTCGCGCAGAGCGCGGCGGACGGCGAGCTGCGCGTCTCGGTGACGCAGGCGCTGATCAACCAGGGCGGCTCGATCGCGGCCAACGCGGCGGACGTGACGCTCGCCGCGGTGCGCATCGACAACCGCCAAGGCACGCTGCTGCATGCCGGCGCCGGCACGCTGACGCTGAGCGCGCAGCAGCTCGACGGCACCGGCGGCGAGATCCTGGGCAAGGGCGCGCTGGCGATCCAGACGCCGGGCGCGCTGACGCTGGATGGCGCGCTGACGCAGGCGCGCGACATCACGGTGAACGCGGGCAGCCTCAGCCATCGCGACGGCAAGTTGCTGAGCCAGACCGGCGCGGTCTTCACCGTCGGCGGCGCGATGGACAACACGCGCGGCCTGATGCAGACGAGCGAGGACCTGCGCATCGTCGCGGCTTCGCTGGACAACACGGATGGCCAATTGGGCGGCCGCGCGGTCAGCCTCAGCACGGCGGGCCGGCTGCTCAACGGCGGCCAGGGCCTGATCGCTTCGGCGCAGGCGCTGACGATCGAAGCTGGTCAGCTCGACAACGCCGGCAGCCTGCAGTCGCAGGCGGCGATGGACCTGTCGGTGCATGGCGCCTTCGGCAACACCGGCAGCGCGTATGCGCGCGGTCCGCTGACGATCACCGCCGATGGCGCGTTGACGAACAGCGGCATGCTGGCGGCGCAGGGCGCGCTGTCGGTGCAGGCGGCGAGCATCGCGAGCAGCGGCGGCTTCGTCGCGGGTTTGAAACCGGACAACACGCTCGGCACGCAGGGCGATCTGACGCTGCGCACGAGCGGCGCATTGCAGCAGAGCGGCCAGACCGTGGCCGCGGGCGCGATGACGCTGTCGGGCAGCACGCTGCAGCTGCAGGACGCGAAGCTGCAGGCGCAGCGCGCGGACCTGACGGCCAGCACCGGCGACCTGCGCCTGAACCGCGCGACGCTGGCGTCGTCGGGGGCGCTGACGATGTCGGCGGCGGGCGCGATGGACACGGGCGCGGCGTCGATCTCGGGCGACACGCTGTCGGTGACGGCGCAGCGCTGGTCCAACGTCGATGGGGTGGTCACGCAGACCGGCCAGGCCGGCGCGCTGAGCGCGACGCTGCAGGGCGCGCTGGACAACACGCGCGGCGAGATCGCCGCGGCGGGCCGCACGCTGACGGTGAACGCGGGATCGATCGACAACGCGAGCGGCCGTCTGGTGCATGCGGGTGCGGAGGGGTTGAGCCTCACGACCGGCACGCTGAGCGGCGCGAGCGGCGAGATCCTCGGCGCGCACGTGGTGACGCTGACGGCGACGGGCGCGGTCGACCTGAGTCAGGCGAAGACGCAGGGCGGCACGGTGACGCTGCAGGCGGACAGCCTGCGTCATCAAGGCGGCCAGTTGCTGAGCGGCGGCGATGCGCAGCTGCGCGTCGCCGGCGCGATCGACAACACCGGCGGCGCGATGGGCGCGGGCGGCGATCTGCGCGCGCAGGCGGCGTCGCTGGACAACACCGGCGGCCAACTCGGCGCTCGTGCTGTCGACCTGACGCTCGGCACGCTGACCAACGGCGCGCAAGGCCTGATCAACGCGCAGACCGCGCTGACCATCGGCGCGAGTCAGGTGACGAACGCGGGCTCGCTGCAATCGGGCGCGGACACGCGGTTGACGACGACCGGCGCGCTGAGCAACAGCGGCAACATCTACGCGCAAGGCAACGCGACGATGAACGCGGGCCAGGCGCTCACCAACAACGGCCTGATCGGCGCTCAGGGCGCGCTGACCGTGGACGCGCCCGCGCTGGCGGGCGCCGGCACGCTGGCCGCGGGCCTGCGTCCGGACAACTCGCTGGGCGCCCAAGGTGACCTGACGGTCCGCACGACGGGCACGCTGCAATCGGCCGGATCGATGCTGGCCGCGGGCGCGATGACGCTGCGCGGCGGCGATCTGCAGCTGCAGGACAGCCGTCTGCAGGCGGCGTATGTGTCGATGAGCTCGACCGGCGCCTCGGGCCTGGGCGCGCTGCGCCTGGACCGCGCGATCGTCGCGGGCGCGGGTGACCTGATGCTCGCGAGCGCGGGTCTGCTGTCGACGGACGCGGCGACGCTGAGCGGTGCCAACGTCGGCATCACGGCGACGGACTGGCGCAATGTCGGCGGCTCGCTGACGCAGACCGGCGCGGCCGGCGCGCTGACCGCGACGATCGGCAACCAGCTGCTCAACACCGATGGCCGCATCCAGTCGGCCGGCACCGGCCTGCGTCTGCAGGCGCAGTCGATGGACAACGTGCGCGGCACGCTGATGGCGGCGGGCAGCGGTCCGCTGACGGTCACGACGGGATCGCTGGATGGCAGCTCGGGCCAGATCCTCGCGAGCGGCGCGGTGACGATCGCCGCGACCGGCGCGGTGACGCTGGTCAGCGCGCAGACGCAGGGCACGGGCGTGACGGTGTCGGGCAGCAGCCTCGACAACCGTGGCGGCAACCTCGTCAGCAATGGCGGGGCGCTGCTCAACCTCACGGGCGGCATCGACAACCGCGGCGGCACGGTCGCCAGCGCGGGCGCGCTCGACGTGCGCGGCGCGAGCCTGCTCAACGGCGGCAACGGCCTGATGCAGAGCGACTCGGCGCTGCAGGCCACGATCGGCGGCACGCTGGACAACCAGGGCGGCCGCCTGCGCAGCGGCGCGGCGATGACGCTGAACGCGGGCAATGTCGACAACCGCGGCGGCTGGGCCGGCAGCGATGGCACGCTGAGCGTGACCACGGGCGGCGCGCTGCAGAACGCGGGCGGCACGCTGCTCGCGCAGCAGGGCGTGTCGCTGAGCGCGGCGACGCTGGGCAACCAGCAGGGCCGGATCTCGAGCCTGCAAGGCGGCGTGACGCTGCGCGCGCAGGGCGCGATCGACAACACGGCCGGCGCGATCCAGGCCGGGCAGACGGCGGATCTGGGCTCGGCCTCGCTGATCAACGCGCGGGGCGAGGTCTCGGGCGCGGCGGTCGTGATCGATGCGCGCGGACAGACGCTGGACAACAGCGGCGGCCGGCTGCTTGCGACGCAGTCGCTGACGGTGGACAGCGGCACGCTGGAGAACCGCGGCGGGCTGCTGCAATCGGGTGGTGGCCTCTCGGTGCAGACGCATGGCGCGGCGCTGAACAACACTCGCGACGGCTCGGTGACGACGCCCACGGGCATCCGCGCGCAGGGCGCGATGACGCTGAACGCCGGCACGCTGACCAACGAGCAGGGCATCAGCGCCGGCACGTCGGCGCAGGTGAACCTGAGCCAGCTGGTCAACCGCGCGGAGCTGTCGGCCTCGGCGCTGACGGTGTCGGTGGGCGGCACGCTCGACAACCAGGGTGGACGGCTGATCGGCGCGCAGACGCTGGACGCGTCGGCGCAGCAGGTGCTCAACCAGGGCGGGCTGATCTACGGCGGCAACGCGCTGAACCTCACGGCCGCGGGCCGCATCGACAACACGAACACCGGCGGCGCCGGGCAGGGTATCCAGGGCGGCGCCGTCAACGTGCGCGCGCAGCAGCTGGACAACATCGGCGGTCAGGTGCTGGCCAGTGGGAGCCTGGGGCTGACGATCGCGCAGTCGCTCAACAACGCGGGCGGGGCACTGGGCGCGTCGGGCACGCAGACGATCGGGGATGGGGCGTCGGTGTCGGCGCTGTCGCTCAACAACGCGGGCGGGCGCATCTGGTCCGGCAGCGCGATGGGGCTGAACCTGCGCGAGCTTGCCGGCGGTGTCGGCGGGCAGATCAGCAGCGGCGCGGGCATGAGCGTCAAGCTCGTGGGCGATTTCATCTACGGCGCCAGCAGCCAGTTCCAGTCGGCGGGCGACATGGTGCTCGACGTCTCGGGCAACTTCGCCAACCAGGGCACGCTGCGCAGCGGCGGGACGCTGTCGATCTCGGCGAGCAGCATCGACAACGCGGCCAGCGGCGAACTCAGCGGCGTGAACACGCTGCTCACCGCGGCGGGGCAGATCACCAACCGCGGACTCATCGATGGCGACGGCGTGCTGCTGACCTCGGACCGGCTGGTCAACCTGGGCACAGGCCGGATCTACGGCGGGGACGTGGTCATCGACGGTGGCGCGCTGGTCAACGGCGCCGAGGGCGGCGTGGCGGCGGTGATCGCGGGACGGCGCTCGATCGATGCGCAGCTCACGCGCGAGATCTCCAACACGGACGGGGCGCTGATCTTCGCGGACGGCGACCTGCGGCTCGCGGGCGCGAGCCTGCTCAACGAGAACTCGACCATCGAGGCCAGCCGTGCGCTGGCGCTGCAGATGACAGGTGGGATCGTGAACCGGACCGTGCTGCAGGGCGTGGGCACGGGGCAGGGCACCGGTCAGGGAACGCTGGCCTCGGCGGCCTTCATCCGCGCCGGCGGGGACATGACGATCTCCGGCGACACGCTGCTCAACAGCGGCGCCACGATCGAGGCGCGCAGCAACCTGACGCTGACGGCCAACCGCATCGACAACGTGAATCCGTACCTGATGTGGGGCAACTACACGCCGGGCTCGGAAGGATTTGTCAGCATCGTCTACTCGATCAACAACGGGCCGATCGAAGACCTTGCCGTTCCAATGAACGGGCGCACGGCGCAGGAGGTGCTGAGCGACTACGCGCGGACACATCGCACCCACCGGATCGTTTCGTGGGAGGCATTCGGCGGCAATGACGCGGGCGCGCCGCTGACGCAGTCGCTCGCGGCCAAGATCATCGTGGGCGGCACCTTGAGCATCGGTGCCGGCACGATCAACAACGACATGAGCCAGGTGGTCGGCATGACCGGCGTGGCGATCACCGGCGGGCAGGTCACGAACGTGCCGCACACGGTGACGGCCGTCGACACGCAGGGCGTGGCGCATACGGTGAATCTCTCGCTGGCAGGCGGTGCGCCGGTGGTGGGGCAGGTGTCGCAAGCGCCCGGCGGGCGCCAGGGCGCTGGCGCGGTGAGCACCGGGGGCGGTGCCTCGGCGCAACAGGCGCAAGGCGGTGCTTCCGCCAACGCGAGCGGTGGCGCCGGTACTGGCGGCTTCCTCACCCGCTTGATCCGCCAGGTGCAGCAGGGCGCTGCGGCGCAGGCCAACGCGCAAGGCAATGCGCAGGTGCGGGCGGGCAGTGCGATCACGTCGAACGCAGTGGCGACGGGCAACGGCGCCGCGGGCGCCGGCGTGGTCCAGGCGATCCAGCGCAGTGGCGCGACCGCGACCGAGCGCGCCATCGCCGCCGCGCAGTCCGGCGACGCGGGCGCGCAGGTGGAGGCGACGCTCCGTCACGAGCGCGATGGCGACGCGGTGCAGACGGGCTCGGCGCAGGATCTGCAAGGCGCGCGCGTGACCACGCAGTTCCGCGATGGGCAGGCGATCGACGCCGCGCAAGGCAACAGCACGACGCAACAGGTGCAGGGCACGGCGCGGACCGGTCTCGCCGGCCTGCTTCAGCGGGCCCGCGCCGCATCGGCCGCGCAGGTCGACGCGTCCGCGCAGTCTGACCAGAAGGCCACGACGCAGATCGGCAAGGTGACGACGCAAGCCGGCTCGACGAGCCGGCCGGGCGCGGCGCAGAACGCGGCGCTGAGGGTCTCGGGCCTGAGCGTCGGCGGCCGCCTGTTCGGCGTACCGCCCAACCTCACGCTGCCCTCCAACAGCCTGTTCAAGACGCACAGCGAGCCCGGCAGCAAGTACCTGGTCGAGACGGACCCGCGCTTTGCCAACTACCGCGAGTGGCTCTCCAGCGACTTCCTGCTGCAGCAGATGGCGCTGGACCCCACCGTGACGCAGAAGCGCCTGGGCGACGGCTTCTACGAGCAGCGCCTGGTGCGCGAGCAGATCGGCCAGCTCACCGGCACGGGCTACCTGTCGGGCTACGCGGACGACGAGTCGATGTACCGCGCGCTGCTGACCAACGGCGCGACCTTCGCCAAGGAGCACCAGCTGGTGCCGGGCGTGGCGCTGAGCGCCGAGCAGATGACGCAGCTCACCAGCGACCTGGTGTGGCTGGTGGAGCAGACGGTGACGCTGGCGGACGGCACGACGCAGCGCGTGCTGGTGCCGCAGGTGTACCTGGTGCCGCGCGAGGGCGATCTGCTGCCCAGCGGCTCGCTGATCGCCGGCGGCCGGGTGGAGATGGCGCTGACGGGCGACTTCAACAACGGTGGCAGTGTGCGCGGCGGCGCGGTGGCCATCCAGGCGCAGAACATCGCCAACACCGGCGACATGCGCGCCACGACGCTGGCGCTGACGGCGCGCGAGGATCTGCGCAACATCGGCGGGCAGCTGGCGGCCACGGGCGACATGAGCCTGGTGGCCGGGCGTGACGTCGTCATGCAGAGCACGACGGCCAGCGGCGGCACGGTGAAGGGCAACGTCACGACCAAGGCGACGGTGCTGGACCAGGTGGCCTCGCTCACCGCGGGCGGCGTGATGGTGGTGCAGGCCGGGCGCGACGCGCAGCTGCAGGCGGTGCAGATCACGCAGGGCGGCGCGGAGGGCGCGGGCGCCGAGGGCGGCGTGATGGTGGCCGCGGGACGTGACCTGACGCTGAGCACGGCGCAGACCTCGAGCTCGCGCGACCAGGTCTGGAACGCGACCAACTTCAAGAAGGAAAGCCAGCGCCAGGACGTGGGCACGGAGATCAAGGCCGAGGGCGCGGTGCTGCTCAAGGCCGGCCAGGACCTGAGCGCCACGGCCGCGCAGATCGCCAGCGCGCAGGGCGCGGTGACGCTGAGCGCAGGACGCGACGTCGAGCTGCTGGCCGGCGAGGCCAACAAGGTCGTCGAGGAGATGACGCAGAAGACCAAGAAGAGTCTGTTCAAGAAGAAGACGGTCACGACCTACAACAAGACGGACACGACGACCGCGATCGGCACGACGCTGTCGGGCGACACGGTCAACATCGTGGCCGGGCGCGACATCACGCTGGCCGCGGCGCAGGCGGTGTCGGACAACGGCACCAAGCTCATCGCCGACCGCGACATCACCATCGACGGGGTCACCAACTCGGTGGATACCGAGCAGTTCAAGAAGACGGTGAAGTCGGGGCTGTTCAGCGGCGGCGGGATCGGGGTGACGATCGGCAAGCAGGAGCTGTCGCAGGCGACGAAGACGAGCCAGGAGACGCACCAGGGCTCGGTGGTGGCCAGCGTCGCCGGGGACGTGGACATCTACGCCGGCGGCAAGTACCGGCAGGTGGGCTCGGAGGTGCAGGCGCCGCAGGGCGACGTGACGATCAAGGGCAAGTCCATCGACATCGTGGAGGCGCGCAACCAGTCGGCGCAGGACACGGAGACCAAGTTCAGGCAGAGCGGGCTGTCGCTGTCCTTGAGCGCACCGGGCGTGGATGCGGCGATGGGCGCCATCAAGGCCGGGGAGCACGTCACGCAGACGCAGGACGACCGGATGAAGGCACTGGCGGCGGCCACGGCGATCTCCAAGGCCAAGCAGGCGGTCGAGGAGATCCAGAAGTTCAACGACCTGGCCAAGGCGCAGCAGGAGCAGAGCATCCGCATCAGCCTGTCGGTGGGCAGCCAGCAGAGCAAGAGCTCGCAGCACAACGAGGCGAACCAGGCCGCGGGGAGCTCGGTGCTCGCGGACGGCAAGCTGAGCCTCATCGCCACCGGCGGCGGGCAGGACTCCAACGTCACGGTGCGAGGCAGCACGCTCGCGGGTCAGGACGTGTTCATCAAGGCGGACAACAAGATCGACTTGCTGGCCGCGCAGAACACCAGCGAGCAGCACAGCAAGGACTCGAGCAGCAGCGCGTCCATCGGCATCGGCATCTCGCTGGGCAAGGAGAACCGGCTGGGCTTCACCGCGAGTGCCAGCGTGTCCAAGGGCAACGCGGACGGCAAGGACACGAACTACTCGGCCACGCAGGTCACGGGCGGCAGCTCGGTGACGCTGCAGTCGGGCGGGGACACGACGCTGGGCGGCGCGGTGGTGACGGCGCCGAAGGTGGTGGCCGACATCGGCGGCAACCTCAAGATCGAGAGCCTGCAGGACACGGCCAAGTTCGACTCCAAGAGCCAGAGCATGGGCGGCAGCGTCACCGTCGGGTACGGGGCGGGCGGCAGCGCCAACTTCAGCCAGTCCAAGGTCAACGCGGACTATGCGGCGGTGGGCGAGCAGGCCGGCATCCGCGCCGGCGACGGCGGCTTCCAGGTGAGCGTGAAGGGCAACACCGAGCTCAAGGGTGGTGCGATCACGAGCAGCCAGGCGGCGATCGACGCGGGCAAGAACAGCTTCAGCACCGGCACGCTGACCAGCAGCGACATCGACAACCGCAGCCAGTTCAGCGCCAGCGCCGTGACGGTGAGCGCGGGCACGAGCGGCGGCATGGCCGGTGCGTTCAAGGACAGCGGCGACGAGCGCAGCACGACGCGCAGCACGATCAGCGCGGGCAGCACGACGATCACCAGCGGCGATGCGGCGAGTCAGGCGACGCTGGAGAAGCTTGACCGCGGCGCGACGAACGATGCGACTGCGGGCAAGTTGTCGCAGGGCTGGGATGGGCAGAAGCTCGCGCAGCAGGTGAAGGTGAATGCGCAGATCGTGGCGGAGTTTGGGGCGCAGGCGGCGAAGGAGGTGGCCGACTTCGCGGCTTCCAAGACGAAGGCCTATGACGATGCCAAGCTGAAGAGCGATGCTGCTCAGGCCGTGCTGAACGATCCGAAGTCTTCATCCGCCATGAGGGAGGAGGCGGAGCAGAAGAAGATTGAAGCGGCTGCGACCATGGCCCAGAACAAGGAGGCCTACGAGCAGTGGAAGGAAGGAGGCGCGTCGCGGGTGGCTCTGCATGCGGTGGTCGGTGCGGTGACTGGAGATCTCAGCGGCGCGTTGGGTGCTGCAGGGAGCGCGGCTGCGGCTGGTGAGCTCGACAAGTTCCAGGACTCGATCAAGGGCGCGTTGAAGCAGGCCGGGCTTGGAGGTGAGAACGGCAGCAACGATTGGGCGACGGCGTTGTCCAAGCTCGCGGCTGGCGCCGTGGCTACCGGCATCGGCGCCGCAGCTGGTGGAGGAGTCAACGGTGCAGCGGCTGGTTTGAACCAGGACTACAACAACCGGCAGTTGCATGAATCCGAGGCGAAAAAGCTCGCAGCTCTAAAGGCTGGGAAGACGCCCGACCAACAAGCTCGGCTGGATGCGGCCGCTTGCGCCTTGACCCGATGCGCGGATGGCGTGCCGGACAGCGACGCCAACAAGACGCGGCTTCAGGCCATGCAGGACGCTGGGGCGTACTACACGGCCGAGCTGAAGCAGCTGCAGGGCACCGGACAGTTTGTTTACACGACATGGGACGGTGCTAGGGACTCGATCACCAGCAATGGCCAGATCATTCGGAGAACCGGTGGCGCCTTGAACATGGTGGTCGGTGCGGTCGGCACTGCGGGAGGCGCGACTCTCACTTCCGCGTCTGCGGTTGGATGCCCGGCAACGATGATCAGCTGCGCAGGGGTCCCGTTAGGAGCCGGGCTCACGGTGCTCTCGTATAACCAAGCGACGGAAGGCACCAAAGCGCTCTTTGGACGTTACGTGTCCTCGGAAGGTCAGTTGATCTTGGATTCATTCAATCCGGAGACGTATCCCGGAGAACGAGATCCGTTGAAGTCTGCGGGGATCGAAGCCGCGAAGGCCGCCTCCTTGGCGCTGCTAGGGAAGTACCTGCCGAAGGGCATGTTTGCCGCCGAGGAGTCGCTCCTCGCGAAGAATGCGGTAAAGGGAGAGGTCAAGGCGGCTGGGCAGGCGACGGAAAACGTCCCAGCTGTCCAGTGCATTTCGGGCGACTTCTGCTTTGTCGCAGGAACGCCGGTGTTGACTGTCGACGGTCCCCGCGCCATTGAGACGCTCCGGCCGGGCGTGAGAGTCCTTTCTCGCCACGAGCGAACAGGTGAGAAGGGTGTGCGCCCGGTGGTTGCAACCAAAGCCACGGAGAACCAACCGATCGTCGAACTCGAGTTGCTCGCAGAAGGCGGAGCGAAGGAAATCCTCAAGACCACCGAGGAACATCCGTTCTGGGTGGCGAATCGCACCGGTGGCGCGGGCTGGATTCGAGCTGCCGACCTCATAGCAGGCGCTCAACTAGTCAGCTCATCAGATTCTGCAGTCGTCGTTCTGACTGCGAGAACTACCGGAGAACGGGCAACGGTATATAACATTCGCGTTGAGGAATATCATACTTACCACGCTGGTGAGCTCGAAGTCTGGGTTCATAACGCGGATTGCTGCCCAAAGCCTGGCCCTAAGTCCGACGGCACGTCACCGAGTCCGAGTAGCGCGGCAGCCGGGGCGAAATTGAATAGTGATTTGAGGGTGGCTCAAGCTAATGATCCTCGAATCGGTACGACGCTTCCCGGTGCGACTGCTCCGATTAAAGTTACCGCTGAGGCATATGTGGATGGAAAGACCCTATTCGATACCAACCAGACCGCCCGCCCGGTTGCTGTAGCTGATCCGAAACGCCCTACGATAGTTGCTGATCTCATTCCTCCCGGAGCGCCAAATTCAAATATGGGGAATGCGCATGCGGAGATCGGTGTTATCCAGCAGGCCCTGGATGCAAACTTGACGCAGGACAGGGCAATGACGATTGTTGTTCGTGGCGAGGCGGTGTGCTCGTATTGTTCGAACTCAAACAATATCGTTGCTGCTGCTCAGAGGGCAGGTTTGGCAAGGCTTGAATTGGTTGATACAGTGGATCAGAAAACCTATGTTTGGATTCGGGGTTCTAATCAACTGGTGGAGAAAAAGAAATGAGCGAAGAGTGGATGGAAAATATGCGTTCCAGTGTGCAGCTTGAACTGTCTTGGCGGGCCCGCGGGTCCAACTCTCCGTTCACGACCAGGAGCGAGAGCCCCCAGTGGTCCGATGTGGATTTCGCCTTGTCGGCGGTTTTTGATGCAGGCGGGATGGTGAGACTGTCGGCCGTTCAGCCGGCGGAAACATGGTTGATCCAATTGGCCCTGGATTGTGAGCCAGGTGCATGCAGAATAATCGCTCGCGTCAATAGCGAAGATCAAAAAATGAGCTTGCTGGAATGGTCCGAGGGAGAGCGTTCGGACGTTCCGATAGTGATATCGGATCATGCTTGGGATGCGCGAACAGTTTGTAAGAGCCTAGTGGTTGTCAAGGCTGTATTTCAAGCGATTTTTGATAATCCTGAAATTGAAGAGAACGGTCTCAAAGGGTTTGAATCTCCATGGTTTCGCAGCCCATGAATGTTTCCAGGAACTGTTGAAAATATCCCACGATGCTGGCGTTGACGGCGAGCGGGCACCTGCGCAACATCGGTGGTCAGCTGGCGGCCACCGATGCGCGCCGGGCATGACCCGACGCTGGGCGCGATGCAGACCTCAAGCGCGACCAAGTTTGGAACGCGCCCAACTTCAAGAAGGGTGCAGGCAAATAAGTTGTCCTCCAAGCGTGCTTCAATGTCTTCTGACCGCTTTGACTCTGCATGTCTGTGAAGATCGGAGTTTTGACGTTGCTTGAAAATCCGCGCTTAAAAGCTGCAGCTGATGAAATATATGAGGAGTGCTTGGGTTCGTTTGCGTACGAGGAGCTGACTCGTTATTATTCCGAGTTGTATGGAATTGAGCACTTCCTTGAGGCTTGGAGAATATTTAATTCGGAGGACCGTTCAGATCACGTTTGGTGGATGTTGAATGAAAATCTGAAGGGATTTTCACAGCCTAGTGGTCGACTTCCGATATTCTGGCTTGCCCTCGCCAAGCGACTTGTTCTTTTAAATCACGTCCCACGCAATGTGGCCAACTTCGTGTTGGAGTTCTTTTGCTCATTGGACGTGAATCGCTTTGCGATAGCTAGGAGGCTAAATTCTCACCAAAAAATCGGGTTTCTTGATGACATCGACGAGGTTGTTCGGGCGATTGAGGCGATGAAAGACGAAGGGAGACTGGGTCCCGATATTCGCGACGTGGATTGGGGCATTTCAGACCAGTAGCGAGGTGGGTCTTGATTGTCCAGTTTGTTGAAGCTGGTCGGCCACCAGCGGCCAGTTCCTATTTCCTTTTTCAATGGAGTGTCGTTGGGAATAAGGAAGGAAATCCAAGTTCCATCAAACTCAAGTTTCCGCAGGGGTGAAAATGAAGCAAGAAGTAATGGACTGGTTGGAACACTGGCTTTTGGATCATTTGACCTGCGATACGGTCACTCCCAGTTCTTTGGTGACGGGTACATCGCTTAAAGAGTCCGAAGTTCGCCAGCTTGCTGTTGATTTCATTTACGCTGGGCTTGCTTCAAAAATGCTCGATCTACTACCGCAAGGGGTATTGTCTGGTGGTGGTGGTGAACTTGGTTTTAATGGTCCCCTTGACTATGCCGATGAATTAATGAAATTCAATCCTTTTGACTTTGATGATCTGCTCGCCGGGAGAGCGGCTTGGGGAGGGCCGCAAATCGCGCTGTCAAAGGACGGAATAGATCTTCTGTCAAGCTTCGGCCTCAGATTCTCAGAAACGCACGGAGAGGACAAGGAAGACCGACGGCAGAGGTTCTTGGCAGAAATGATTCGACGCTTCGAGGAGGTTGGCGTTCAGTTAGGTGATATTGCCTATATTCGCGCTCTCTAGCGAAATTAGCGGTAATTGCCAGCGTTCCATTGCGGAGGAATCCTCAATTAACACCGGCCCCTGCCGCATCAACAGCGTGGGCGTGGGCAAAGCAGGGCGGTCTGAGCGAATATTTTTGGCTGCATCCCAGCCGCATTCGATCAAGCCCCGTTGCATCTGGTGATACTTCCCACCACCTCGCATCACCCTTGCTGAGGCGCAAGGCGTACGCTCCCCGTACCCATCGGCTTTAATTCGCGTCCAGGCGGAAGCCGAAAGGCAAGGAGCCGCCATGAAGTTCCCCCGCTTTCTCACCGCCGGCTTGACCGCCGCCTGTCTCACCTTGCTTGCCGCCTGCGGCGGCGGCTCCGGCGGCGATGACCCACCTGCCGCGGCCATGGGCACCCTCGGCCTCTCCTTGACCGACGCCCCCACTTGCGGCTTCGACCACGTCAACGTCGCGATCCAGAAGATCCGCGTCCACCAGAGCTCGACCGCCGCCGACACCGACGCCGGCTGGGCGGAACTGAACTTCAGCACCCCCAAGCGCGTGGACCTGCTCACGCTGACCAACGGCGTGCTCGCGTCCCTCGGGCAGATCCCTCTGCAGGCCGGCCATTACACGCAAATGCGCCTCGTGCTCGCCGCCAATGGCGGCAGCGATCCCTTCCTGAACGCCATCGTGCCGACCGGCGGCACCGAAGTCGCGCTCGACACGCCCAGCGCCATCCAGAGCGGCGTGAAGCTCAACGTCGACATCACCATCGCCGCCAACCAGCTCGCCGACTTCGTGCTGGACTTCGACGCCTGCAAGTCCGTCGTCACCGCCGGCAACTCCGGCAAGTACCTGCTCAAGCCGGTCGTCGCCGTCACGCCCAACTTCGTCTCGGGCGTCAGCGGCTACGTCGACAGCGCGGCGGCCAACGGCGCGACGACGGTGTCCGTCCAGCAGGGCGGGGTCGTCATCAAGGCGACCGCGCCGGATTCAACCGGCAAGTTCCTGCTGCAGCCGGTCGCGCCGGGCAGCTACACGCTGGTCATCACCGCGCCCGGACGCACGACCGACGTCGTCACCGGCCTGACCGTGGCCGCCTCCACCGTCACTTTGCTCAACGGCGCCACCTCGCCGCTGAGTTTGGGCGTCTCGATGAGCGGCACCGCGGCCGGGACCGTCACCACCAGCCTCACGCCGATCGACGCGAGCGTGCGAGCGACCCAGACGTTGCTCGGCGGCGAAAAGATCGAGGTCGCGACACGCGGCGTCGATGCGACCACCGGCGCCTACAGCATGACGCTGCCGACCGGCGCGCCGATGGTGGCGGCGTACGTCGCGCCGCTGGGTGCGTTGAACTTCGGCGCGGATGCGAGCGCCGCGGCGAAGTACGGGCTGGAGGCCAGTTCCGGCCTGGCGACGAAGACGGCCGGACCGCTGACGCTGTCCGCCGGCGCGACGACGACCACCAACTTCTCGTTCCCTTGAGTCGACCGTCATCGCGGCGTCCCGGCTGGGGCGTCGCGTGACCGGCCGGCAGGCACGCCGCGCCGCGCGAGGGCTGCACGCGAAGGTGCCATCAAGCGCCGCTGAGGGGCTCAGCGCCGCCAGTCGCGACGCATGGCGTCCCGCTCGTCCGCGCTCGACAAGGGATCGCCCTCGCGCAGGCGATCCATTTCGGCGAGCAGCGCTTGCGGCCAGGGTGAGGCCGCCATTCGGAAGGCATCCGACGCTGCGGATGTCGATGCGGTCGGGGACGCTGACGCGGAGCCCGCCGTGATCGTCGCGAGTTGCCGCACGCGCCATGCGTCGTCGCCGCGGCAGGCCAGGCCCGCCGTGGCACCGCCGGCATCCGCCCCGCCGACCGTGAAGGCGCGGCAGTATCGACCGTCCCGCGACACGAAGCTCAGGCCCACGCGGGTGGAGGAACCGGGCGCCGCCGCGCCGGACAGCTGCGCGTCCAGAGCCTGAGCGAGGGCGCCCTCGGCGAGCCAGCCGCCGTCTGCCGCCACCTCGAGCGCTCCGCGCGGCGCCAGCCAGGTCGTGCCGATCAACACGCCCAGCGCCAGGCTGGCCGCCATGCCGCCCCAGGTCAGCCAACCTCCGCGGCGACGCCGACGTTCCTCGTCGAGGTCGATGGGCTTGGTGCCTGCCTTGTTGTCCGGCTTGGCGGACGGACCGGGCGCCGCGACGGGTGAGGGCTCGGTGGCGGACTCGCGATTCGCGAAGAGCGCGCTCAGCCGCTCGGGTACGGGCTCTGCCAGCACGGGATCGAAGGCCTGGCCCAGCCGCGCGCGCAGGCGCCGTTCCCTCGCCACGGCGGCGCCGAGCGTCGCATCCTCCGCCAGCCTCGCCTCGAAACGCGCGCGCTCCGCCGCGTCCATCTCATCGTCGACATAGGCGGCGACGCGCGTCGCGTCGTCCATCGTCCGCGCGGCATCGAGCTCGTGCTCGCGGTGCTCGCCGCGCGCCCGACCCGGGCCTGCGCCGCCGACCTCCTCGCCGCCATCGCCGCTGTCTTGGCCGCGCTCGCGGCCGGAATCCATTGCGCCGTTCATGTCCTGTCCTTCGCCGCTCATGTGCCGCTCATGCGTCGATGTCGCCGTCGCCCAGCAGTTGCCGCAGCGTGTCCTTCGCCCGTGCCAGCCGGCTGGTGACGGTGCCGATCGGAACCTCCAGCACCGCCGCGGCCTCCTTGTAGGGCAGGCCCTCGACAAGCACCAGGCTCACAACCAGGCGCTGCTCCTCGGGGAGCCGCGCCATCGCCGCCTGCACCGACAAGCGCGCGATGTGCCGACCCGTCTCGGACACGCCGACGTGCTCACCCGCCTCCTCGGGAGCCAGCACCTCGGCGCGCCGGCCGCGGGCGCGCTGCTCGTCGATCCAGGCGTTCTTCATGATCCTGAACATCCAGCTGTCCAGGCGCGTGCCGGGCTCGTACTGGTCCAAGGCCCGCAGCGCCCGCTCCACGGCCACCTGCACGAGGTCGTCCGCATCCTCGCGGTGATGCGTCAGGCTGCGGGCGAAGCGCCGCAGCCGGGGCAGCAGCGCGGCCAGGGCGGATTGCAACTCCAATATGCTCATGCGATGGGATGCCTGATGAATAGAACGACGGCGGCGCGGATTTTCTTCCGTGTGCCGGACGTTATCCGTCGATGAGCCTGAAATTCCTTCCGATCCTCGGCTTGGCCGCGGCCTTGATCACGGCGCTGCCTGCGTCGGCGCAGGTCCGTCTGCCCAATCTTCCCGGCGGTGGGCGCCTGCCCGGCGGCGAGCTGCTGCGTCGCACCGAGCCGCTGTTGACCTCGACCAGCCAACTGCTCGCGCCGGTCGATCCGCTGCGCTGGCGCGAGCGGCTCGCCGATCAGCTGCTTCGGCGCCATCCCGACCAGCTTCAGCGCAACGCGGCGGACGAACTGGTGTTCATCGGCGAGGTGCTCGCGTTGCCGTCGTCGACGCAGGCGCGGCAGCGCGTGCTGTCGATGGACGGGTGGGAGCGGGTGGAGGAGACGCGGCTGGATGGGCTGGACCTCGCCTGGCTGCGGCTGCGGGCGTCCGCAGGAACCTCGCCGGCAGCGCTGGCCGCGCGGATCGCGCAGCTGCGCGCCGAGGACCCGGAGGGCAGCTACGACTATCACCATGTCTACGTCGACGCGGGCACGGCGACGTCGACGACGCTCGCAAGCGCAAGCGCGACCGGCTCCATCGGGACCGAAGGGGCCGTCACCGGCGAGCGTCGCGTCGGCATGATCGACAGCGGCGTCGATGCCGCCCATCCCTCGCTGCGGCACGTGGCGCTGACTCGACAGGGTTGCGCGGGCCAGGCCCGGCCCGCGGCGCATGGCACGGCCGTGGCGTCGCTGCTGGTGGGCGATTCCGAGATCGGCTTCCGCGGCGCGCTGCCGCGCGGGCGCCTCTTCGCGATGGACGTGTATTGCGAGGGCGGGTCCCAGGCCGGCGGCGGCGTGCAGGCGATCGCCGAAGGCTTGGCCTGGCTGGCGCGGATGCGGGTGGGCGTGGTCAACATCAGCCTGGTCGGCCCGCCCAACGCGCTGCTGCGACGCGTGGTCGAGGCGGCGCAGGACAAGGGGCTCCTGATGGTCGCGCCGGTCGGCAACGACGGGCCGTCGGCGCCGCCGCTCTATCCGGCCGCATGGCCCGGCGTGATCGCGGTCACGGGCGTCGACGCGCGCCGGCGTGTGCTCGTCGAGGCCGGGCGCGGGCCGCATGTCGCCTTCGCCGCGCCGGGGGCCGACATGGTCGCCGCCGAGGCCGGCGGGCGTGGCTACGCGGCGGTGCGCGGCACCTCGTTCGCCGCGCCGCTGGTGGCGGGGCTGCTCGCGGCGCGCCTGCCGTCGTCCGATCGCGCCGCGTCCTCGTCAGCCTTCAATGCGCTCGCGCGCGAGGCGATCGACCTGGGCGCCCCGGGGCGTGACGATGTGTATGGCGTCGGGCTCGTCGGCGCCTCGCTGCGCGTGAACGCCGGCGACCTGCGCTGAAAACCATTGGTTGCAACTGGCCGGGAAGAAGCGATCCGGCCGCGTCGTTCTCCCAGTGCAGGCCGCGGAACGGTTCCGCGGCTCTCGAACCAGGAGATCGACATGAACGCAATTTCGAAGCAGACCCAAGGTCTTTGGCCCGTGGTGGCGGGCACCCTGGTGGCGGTCCTCGGCGCCTTGGCACAGCCGGCGCATGCGGGCTTGCTCGGCGGCGGTGGCGGCCTCTCCGGCGGCGCCAGCGGGCAGATCGGCGGCAGCCTCGGTGGGATGGGCGGCCTGGGCCAGCGACCGGACCTGAGCCGCGGCCGCGATGCGCTGCAGAACACGCGAGACCGCACGGACCAGGCGGTCGGCAAGGCGAGCGATCGCGCGCAGCAGGCGACGGGCCGGGTGGGTGATGGCGTCGAAGCCGCGCGCGGCAAGGCCACGGAGCGCGCGCAGGACGGCGTCGGCCGCGCGCAGGATCTCGCGACACGGGCGCAGGACAAGGCCGCCGACGCGACGACCTCGTTGAACGAGCGCGCCGAACGAGGCGTCACCCGCGCGGCGGGTGCGGCCAGCGCGGCTGGCGGCCAGTTGGATCACGCGGCGGGCCAGGCCCATCAGGTGAGCGCGGAAGGAACTGCCGCGGCAACGAGCGGTACCGGCTCGACCTCCACGCCTTCCACGACGACTTCCGCGCCTTCGCCTTCCTCGCCGGCGTCCCCTTCCACGCCGGCCTCGCCCGAGCGCGCCCACGGCGCGCAGGCCAGTGGCAGCGCGAAGGCCTCGGGCTCCGCGCAGGCCAGCCGGGACGGCGGTCGGGTGAGCGGGCAGGGCAGCGCGAGCACCTCGGCCGAGGCCAAGGCCGGCAAGACCGGCGGGCAGTGAGCCCGAAGCGGCGAGGGCGGGCCGCTTACCGCGGCGCCCTCAGCCGCGCCACTTCATCCAGCGGCGTGGCGCCGAAGTAGCGCTTGAACTCGCGGCTGAACTGCGACGGGCTCTCGTAACCCACGCGCGTGGCGGCGACCCCGGCCTTCACGCCTTCGTTCAGCATGATCAGCCGCGCCTTGTGCAGCTTGTAGCTCTTCACGTACTGCAGCGGCGAGGTGTTGGTGACCGCCTTGAAGTTGTGATGGAAGGCGGACACGCTCATGTTCACGAGTTTGGCCAGCTGCTCGACGTTCAAGGGCTTGGCGTAGTTCGACTCGATGTGCTGCAGCGCCTTGGTCACCTGCGCGAAGTGCGTGTGCCGGTGGGCCAGCGCCTGCAGCGCCGCACCGCTGTCGCCGCACAGCACGTGGTAGACGATCTCCTTGACGATCAGCCGGCCCAGCACCTTGGCGTCGCGCGGATGGTCCATCGCGTCGACCAGCCGCTCGAGCGCGCACAGCACCTCCTCGGTGAAGGGCGCGCTGTTGACGCCGGGGCATTCGAGGCTGGCGGGCCGGTCGAAGTCCTCGTCCTCCAGGTCGATCAGCAGCTCCTGCAGCATCGCCGTGTCAATGTCGATCGACACGCCGACGAAGGGCTCCTTGCGGCTCGCGATCGTCTGGCACTCGAAGGGCAGGGGCACCGTCAGCAGCAGATAGTTGTCCGCGTCGTAGCGGAAGGTCCGGTCGCCCACGTGCCCCACCTTCGCGCCCTGCGCCACGATGACGATCGACGGTTCGTAGAGCACCGGCGTGCGGGGATGCGGCGTCTCGGTGTAGAGCACGCGCACGCCGGCCACCGGGGAGGGCGTCGCGAAGGACCCGGTCGAGAAGCGGGTCGCGGCGTCGACGATGCGCCGGCGGATGCTGTCGTTGAGGGTGGTCGCCATGGGATCTGAAGGACATCGGGCGCGGAAGGACCCAGGTCCGTCCGCGCCGCGCGAGGGGAAGGCCGTCGGCTCAGCGGGCCGCTTCGAGGATGCGCTGGCTGTCCTCGAGGCGGATGTCCTGGTGCTCGCCCAGCGCCGTGCCGCCGTGTTCCTGGAGCTTGGCGATCATCGCCGGGATGGTGCTGCCGTCCAGGCCGTAGGCTGACAGGCGCGTGCCCACGCCCAACTGCTCGAAGAACGCGCGCGTGGCCGCGATCGCGCCGTCGATGCGCTGCGCCTCGGTGCCTTCGCGCAGGCCCCAGACGCGCTCCGCGTACTGCAGCAGCTTGGCGCGCTTCTGCTCCTTCTTGTAGGCCAGCACCGACGGCAGCACGATCGCCAGCGTCTGCGCGTGATCGAGCCCATGCATCGCGGTCAGCTCGTGGCCGATCATGTGCGTCGCCCAGTCCTGCGGCACGCCGGCGCCGATCAGGCCGTTGAGCGCCTGCGTCGCGCTCCACATCACGTTGGCGCGGACGTCGTAGTTCTCGGGCTCGGTCAGCGCGCGCGGGCCTTCCTCGATCAGCGTCTGTAGGATGCCCTCGGCGAAGCGGTCCTGGATGCGGCCTTCGGCGGGATAGGTCAGGTACTGCTCGACGGTGTGGACGAAGGCGTCGACGACGCCGTTGGCGACCTGGCGCGCCGGCAGCGAGTAGGTGGTCGCCGGGTCGAGCACCGCGAACACCGGATAGGTGAAGGGCGAGAAGAAGGGCAGCTTGTCGCCGGTCTCCCGGCGGCTGATGACGGCGCCGTTGTTGGACTCGGAGCCGGTGGCCGGCAGCGTCAGCACGACGCCCATCTTCACCGCGTCGGCGACCTTGGCGCCGCGGGTCAGCAGGATCTCCCAGGTATCCGGCGAGGCCTCGTAGCGCGCGGCCGCGGCGATGAACTTGGTCCCGTCCGCGACCGAGCCGCCGCCCACGGCCAGCAGGAAGTCGATGCGCTCGGCCTTGACCACTTCGACGGCCTTCATCAGCGTCTCGAAGGTGGGGTTGGGCTCGATGCCGGCGAACTCGAGCACCGTGCGGCCGGCCAGCGCCGCGCGGACCTGGTCGAGCACGCCGTTCTTCTTGATGCTGCCGCCGCCGTAGGTGATCAGGATGCGCGCGTCGGCGGGAATCTCCTGGCCAAGCTGGGCGATCTGGCCCTGGCCGAAGAGGATCTTGGTGGGGGTGTTGAGGATGAAGTTGTTCATGGCTTGCGGCTCCGTGGCGGTGATCGAAGGATCGACTCGATGGGGCGGATTGTTCCGCCGGCGCCCAGGAGCCGACAAGGCACGAAACTGCTTTCGTCTTGCCCATTCCTGCTTGCGCGGGGATGAATGGGCAAGGCGGCGGGACCGATCCAGGAGGCGGCCGACGCCGGGTTACCCCGATGGTTGAACTAATTGTTTGGGGGCTGAATTAATTGGCCGGCTGACAACGCTGACATCGCGCGCGGTCTTCACGGCATCCTCACATCAACAACACACGGAGACCTATGAACCTCACCCATCGCACGCTGCTCGCAGCCGCCTTCGTCACTACGCTGGCCGCGGCCGCACCGGGCGCGCAGGCCGCCACCTGGGCCGCTTCCTCGCCGGCGACGTCCTCCTGCTCGGCGCCCAATCTCTTCGCCACCTGGACCTACGGCAGCTACGGCTTCAACAACGACGTCTGGTCGCCCTGCAGCAACCTGGCCGCCGGTGCCCAGACCATCTGGGCCAACTCGAACGCCGACTGGGGCGTCTGGTCCGATCAGCCCAACACCGGCGGGATCAAGTCCTACCCGCACATCGGCTACGCGGTGAACCGCACGATCAGCTCGCTGTCCACGCTGACGTCCACCATCAGCGCGACCACGCCATCGGGCGGCGCCTGGGAGTCGACCTACGACATCTGGGTCGGCAACAACGCCCACGAGATCATGCTGTGGCTGAACTACACCGGCACCGCCGGTGGCTGCGGCAACGTCAAGCCGATCTCCTACAACTGGACCTCCGCGGGCTGCGCGATCCCCGTCTACACCAACGTCTCGGTGGGCGGCTCCACCTGGAATGTCTACCGCGGCAACAACGGCAACAACATGGTGTATTCCTTCCTGCGCACCACGAAGACCAACAACACGACCGTGGACGTGCGCGCCATCCTCAACTACCTGAAGAACCTGGGCTGGATGGGCGACCTGGTGGTCGGCGATGTGCAGTACGGCTTCGAGATCACCTCCTCGGCCGGCGGCATGAACTTCGGTGCGAAGAACTTCTCCGTCACCGTGAAGTGAGCCGGTGCCGCCGCGGTGGGGCGGTGCCTCGCCGCGGCGGCACTGCGGCATCGTAGGCGGCGTCCTGGGCGGCGCGGACCTTCTGCGAAACTCGTCCCGATTCGCTCGAGAAGGTCGTGTTCATGAAATCGGATGAGAGGGAGGCCGCCGACCGGCGGCGCTTGCAGATGGCGGACATCGCGCGGATGGCCGGCGTGTCCGTCTCGACGGTGTCGCGCTGCCTCAACGGCAGCCCGCTGGTCAACGCGGAGACGCGCCGGCGGGTCGAGGAACTGGCCAAGTCGCTGAACTACACCATCAACCTCGGCGCCAAGAGCTTCCGGCTGCAGGAGAACCGCACCGTCGCGGTGGTCGTGCCCTACGACCGCGACTCCCGCCAGCACATCTCCGATCCCTTCTTCCTCACCATCGTCGGCGCGATCGCCGACGTGCTGACCGCGCGCGGCTTCGACATGCTGCTGTCGCGCGTCGACGCGGACCATCTCGACCAGGCCGTGCGCGGCGTCGAGATGGGCAAGGCCTGCGGCCTGCTGCTGATCGGCCAGTGGCGCCACCACGACCAGCTCAACGAACTGGCCGCGCGCCACATGCCGGTGGTGGTCTGGGGCGCGGAGCTGCCGCAGCAGCTCTACTGCACCGTCGGCGGCGACAACCATGCCGGCGGGCTGATCGCCACGCGGCACCTGATCGAGGCCGGCCGCCGTCGCATCGCTTTCCTCGGCGATGCGCAGCTGCCCGAGGTGCTGCATCGCCGGCAGGGCCACTGGCAGGCGCTGCGCGAAGCCGGCCTCGCGCCCGACCCGGCGCTGGAGCTGCCGGTCTCCTTCGCGCCGGCTGCCGCGCGGGTTCCGATCGAGGCCTTCTTCGCCGCGCACCGGGAGGTCGACGCGGTGATGGCCTGTTCCGACCTGCTGGCCCTGGAGGCGGTGCGCGCGCTGCGCGCGGCGGGGCGCTCGGTGCCGGGGGAGGTGTCCGTCACCGGCTACGACGACATGGCGCTCGCGGCTTACGGCACGCCCTCGCTGACCACCGTCCACCAGCCGGTGGCCGAGGCGGCCGAGGCGCTGGTCGATGCGCTGATGCAGATGCTTGCCGGCGAGCGCGTCGCGCCGTTGACGCTGCCGGTCCACCTCGTCGTCCGCGACAGCTCGCTGCGCGCAACGGGCTGAGGCTCGACTGCGGACGTGCGCCTCACGGCACTCTGCAACACTGAATGCAACCGATTGCATTTGATAGCCACCGATTGCACCCATTGCTGCGGTGTGCATTTAGCCCCATAGGTCCTTAATGCCGATCATGACGTGCCACCAGCGATTGTCACGGCGTTGGACTTAGGGTTTTCGCTGTTTTGCAATCGATTGCAATGAACGGCCGGGTCGACCACAATGCATGCAGGCCGCCACCAGTGCGGCGATCCACGCCGACCCACGTCGAGGTCGGTGCGGCACAACGACCGGAGACACCCGACATGCGTCCTTCCTCGCCCTTGCGCCGGCTGCCGCTGGCGATCGCCCTCTCGCTGGCTTTCCCCGCCGCCTGGAGCCAGACCGCCACGCCCGAGGCCGCGCCGCCGGCCGCCGCGCCCGCTACGGCCAATGAGCACGCCAGCGAGCCAGCCGCCGCTGCGGCGCCTCAGGAGGCGTCGACCGACGCGCTGTCGCTGAACCAGGTCGTCGTGACCGGGACCTCGACCAGGACCAGCAAGATGAAGCAGAGCCTGTCCATCAGCTCGATGGGCAGCGAGCAGATCGCCAAGACCGGCGCGACCAGCGCGGCGGAACTGCTGCGCGCGGTGCCGGGCCTGCGCTCCGAGTCCTCCGGCGGCGAGGGCAACGCCAACATCACCGTGCGGGGCGTGCCGCTGTCGGCCGGCGGCTCGCGCTACGTGCAGATCCAGGAGGACGGCCTGCCGGTGCTGCTGTTCGGCGACATCGCCTTCGGCACCGCCGACCAGTTCCTGCGCGCCGACGTCAACATTGACCGGCTGGAGGTGGTGCGCGGCGGTTCGGCCTCGACGCTGGCCAGCAACTCGCCGGGCGGCCTGATCAACTTCATCAGCAAGACCGGCAAGGGCGAGCAGGGCGGATCGATGGCGCTGACCGGCGGCCTCGATCACCGCCTGTGGCGCGTGGAGGCCGACTACGGCGGCTCGCTGGGGCGCGGCACCAGCTTCCACATCGGCGGCTTCCAGCGCCAGGGCGAGGGCGGCCGTCCCACCGGCCGCACGCTGGAGCAGGGCGGGCAGATCAAGGCCAACCTGACCCAGACCTTCGACGCCGGTTACCTGCGGCTCAACCTCAAGGCGCTGGACGATCGCACGCCCTCGTTGATGCCGGTGCCGGTGCAGGTCGTGAACGGCCAGATCCGGACCGTCGCCGGCATCGATCCGCGCCAGGCCTTCTTCCTGACCTCGGGCCTGCCCGCCGACACCACCGTCGACAGGAACGGCAATCCCGTCACCACGAGCACGCGCGACGGGCTGCGGGTCAAGAGCTTCGCCATCGGGCTGGAGACCAGCCTGGACCTGGGCCAGGGCTGGACGCTGGAGGACCGCTTCCGCCGCAGCAGCAATTCGGGCCGCTTCATGGCGCTGTTTCCCGCGGACAACGGCAACAACGGCAGCAATGCCTTCTTCACCGGCACGCTGTTCAACACCTCGCTGGACGACCTGGGCAACACCTTCAACGATCTGAAGCTGAGCCGCAAGTTCGCGCTGGCCGGCGGGTCGGCGACGGTGCTCGGCGGCCTGTTCAACGGCGTGCAGCAGGTGGCGCAGACCTGGTTCTGGAACCAGTACAACCTGAGCTTCAGCAACAACGGCGCGCGTGTCGTCGATGCCGCCGGACAGCCCTCGACGCTGCCGGTGAGCAGCGGTTGGGACACCTGGGGCGGCTGCTGCGCGCGGACCTTCGACGTGCAGTACACGCAGACCTCTCCCTACCTGGCGCTGGCCTGGGAAGGCGGCCCGGTCAACGTCGACCTGAGCGTGCGCCGCGACGGCCAGCGGGCCAGCGGCTACACGCTGGCCGGCAATGCCCAGACGCGCAACTGGGATCCGGCCTCGCGCCAGGAGGTGGACTACAAGGTCTCCCACACCTCCTATTCGGGCGGCGTGAACTATGCGGTCAGCAGCGACCTGGCGGTGTTCGGGCGCGTCAGCAACGGCGTGGCCTTCTCCGCGGATCGCCTGCTCTACGGCAATCCGCTGGACGGCTCCGTGCCGGTGGCGATCAACGAGATCGACCAGACCGAGCTCGGCCTGAAGTGGCGCGACAAGTCCGGCCTGAGCCTGTTCGTCACCGCCTTCGATGCCCGCACCAACGAGAGCAACTACGAGGTCACGACGCGGACCTTCACCGCCAACCGCTACCGCGCCCGCGGCCTGGAGCTGGAAAGCGCGTACACGAGCGGCCCGTGGCGGCTGACCGCCGGCGCGACCTGGACTCATGCCCGCATCCGCAGCGCCAACGACCCGGCGCTGGTGGGCAACAAGCCGCGCCGGCAGGCCGCGCTGGTGTGGCAGCTGGCGCCGTCGTACACCATCGGCGACCTCGAACTGGGCGCGGCGGTGGTGGGCTCCGGCAAGTCCTACGGCGACGATGCCAACACCATCACGATGAAGGCTTATGCGGTGGTCAATGCCTTCGTGAACTACGCGCTGACGGAGAAGATCATGCTGGGCCTGTCGGCCAACAACCTGTTCGACAAGCTGGCCTACACCGAGATCGAGGGCGACGGCCACGCCGCCCGGGCGCTCAATGGCCGCACGCTGCGCGCCACGCTGAAGATCGACTTCTGAGGTCCGCGCATGCACGATCCGACCCCTTGGCGGGCCGCGCTGGCCGCACCGGAGCAGCCATGAACGGCATCAAGCCGCGCCTGAGCCTGGCGCAGATCGTCAACATGAATGTCGGCTTCCTCGGCATCCAGTTCAGCTTCGGTCTGCAGCAGAGCAACATGAGCCCGATCTACAAGTACCTCGGCGCCGACGAGGCCACGCTGCCGCTGCTGTGGCTGGCCGGCCCGGTGACGGGGCTGCTGGTGCAGCCGCTGGTCGGCGCGGTCAGCGACCGCACGGTCACGCGCTGGGGCCGGCGCACGCCGTACTTCCTGTTCGGCGCGCTGCTGTGCAGCCTGGGGCTGCTGCTGATGCCGATGAGCCCGGCGCTGTGGTTCGCCGCGGGGCTGCTGTGGATCCTCGACGCGGCCAACAACATGACGATGGAGCCTTACCGCGCCTATGTCAGCGACCGGCTCGACGAGTCGCAGCACGTGCCCGGCTTCATGATCCAGAGCGCCTTCACCGGCCTGGCGCAGACGCTGGCCTACCTGACGCCCTCGCTGCTGGTGGCGATGGGCATGAGCCGCGACGCGGTCGGCGGCAACCACATCCCGCAGACGACGACGGTGGCCTTCGGGCTGGGCGCGCTGCTGTCGTTCACGACGGTGTGGTGGTCGGTGCGCCGCGTGCCGGAGCTGCCGATGACGCCACGCGCGCTCGACGCGCTGCGCGCCCAGCCGCGCACGCCGGGCGCGATCGTCGGCGAGATCGTCTCGGCGCTGCGCGAGATGCCCGAGACGATGCGCCGGCTGTGGTGGATGAAGCTGTGCCAGTGGTACGCCATGATGTGCTACTGGATCTACATCGTGCCGAGCCTGGCGCGCTCGCTGTTCGGCACCAGCGACGCGTCCTCGGCCGGTTTCCGCGAGGCGGGCCTGCTCAACGGGCAGATCGGCGGCTTCTACAACTTCGTCGCCTTCCTCGCCGCCCTGGCCATGCTGCCGCTGACGCGCCGGCTGGGCGCGCGACGGGTGCATGCGGCCTGCCTGGTGGCCGCCGGCATCGCGATGTGGAGCCTGCCGCTGGTGCGCGAGCGCGCCTGGCTGTTCGTGCCGATGCTGGGCATCGGCGTCGCCTGGGCCAGCATGATGGGCAACCCCTACGTGATGCTGGCCGGCTGCATTCCGCCGGAGCGGGCCGGCGTCTACATGGGCATCTTCAACATGTTCATCGTGATCCCGATGCTGCTGCAGATGCTCACGCTGCCCTTGCTCTACGACACGGTGCTGCGCGGCGATCCCGCCAACGTGCTGCGCCTGGCCGGCACGCTGATGCTGCTGGCCGCGCTGGCGACGCTGCGGGTGAAGGCGCCCGCGCGCGCGCCGTCGCTCCCGCCCCCCGTCACCCTCGACCGTCCATGAAGAACCAAGTCCAACTCATCACCTATGTCGACCGCCTGGGCGGCGGGGATCTGCGCGCGCTGCAGGCGCTGCTGACGCAAGGCGAGGGCAATCCGCTGCGCGGCCGCTTCGGCGGCGTGCACCTGCTGCCGTTCTTCCATCCGATCGACGGCGCCGACGCGGGCTTCGATCCGATCGACCACACCCGGGTGGACCCGCGCCTGGGCGACTGGTCCGACCTGGCGGCGCTCGCGGCGCCGGAGAGCGGACTGGACGTGATGGCCGACGTGATCGTGAACCACATGTCTTCGCAGTCGCCGCAGTTCCTCGACTACCAGGCGCGCGGCGAGGCGTCCGAGCATGCCGGCCTGTTCCTGACGCTGGACGCCGTGTTCCCCGACGGCGCGAACGAGGCGCTGCTGACCGCGGTCTACCGGCCGCGCCCCGGCCTGCCGCTGACGATGCTGCCGGCGGGCGATGCGCGGCGCCTCTTCTGGACCACCTTCACGCCGCAGCAGATCGACATCGACGTCGAGCATCCCAGCGGCGAGGCCTACCTGGACGCGATCCTGCGTCGCTTCGCCTCGGTGGGCATCCGCAGCATCCGGCTGGATGCGGCGGGGTATGCGATCAAGCGGGCGGGGCGCTCGTGTTTCATGATGCCGGAGACCTTCGACTTCATCGCCGCCTTCAGCGCCAAGGCCCGGGCGCTGGGCATCGAGGTGCTGGTCGAGGTGCACAGCTACTACCGCCGCCAGATCGAGATCGCGCGCCAGGTCGACTGGGTGTACGACTTCGCGCTGCCGCCGCTGTTGCTGCATGCCTTCGCCTTCGGCACCGCCGGGCCCTTGAAGCAGTGGGCGGCCATGCGGCCGCGCAATGCGCTGACGGTGCTCGACACGCATGACGGCATCGGCATCATCGACATCGGCGCGGACGCCGCCGACCGCGCGGGATCGCCGGGACTGGTGCCGCCCGAGGAACTGGATGCGCTGGTCGAATGGATCCACCGCAACAGCCGCGGCGAGAGCCGCCTGGCCACCGGCGCGGCGGCCTCCAACCTCGACCTGTACCAGGTCAACTGCACCTTCTTCGACGCGCTGGGCGGCAACGAGCGCGACTACCTGCTGGCGCGGGCGATCCAGTTCTTCCTGCCCGGCATTCCGCAGGTGTACTACGTCGGCCTGCTGGCCGGGCGCAACGACCTGGCGCTGCTGCAGCGCACCGGCGTCGGGCGCGACATCAACCGCCATCACTACACCCGCGCGGAGATCGACGAACGCCTGCGCGCGGACGTGGTCCAGCAGCTGTTGCGGCTGATCGAGCTGCGCAATGCGCATCCCGCCTTCAACGGCCAGTTCGAGATGCGCGGCGGGAGCGACGAGGAACTTCGACTCGCCTGGACCCACGGCGAGCACCAGGCCGAGCTGTGGATCGACTTCAAGGACCCGGCGCGGCACGGTTTGCGCTTCTCGGGGACCACGGGCGAGGAGACTTCGCTGCGCTTGGGCTGAGGGACTTCAGCGAGGCAGGGGGAGCCGTTTTCAGTGCGGCGGCCGGGCGCCCCACAGGGCCTGATCGATCAGGTCGGTGCGTGTGGCGTCGATCTCGCCAAGCGTCCGGGCCAGCGCCCATTGGGCCTTGTCGCGGCGGTCCGGATCGCTGATGCGCCGCACCAGCGCGATGGCCTCCAGCGGCTGGTGTCGAGCCAGCTCGTCCTGGGTCGCATGCGCGGCGATGACGCTGTCCAAGCCTTCCTGGCTGCCCTGCGACAGGATCCAGTCCCGGGCGCCGACGCCATCCAGAGCCAGCCAGCGCGACAAGGACTCCTCGAGCAGGGCCTGCCCGGCGCCGCGAGGCAGCATGCTCGCGAAGACGGTCGCCGATCGGGCGTCCTGGTTGATCCAGCGGTCCTGGATCTGCGCGAGCAGATCCGCCGTGCCCGAGCCGCCGCGCGCGGCCCAGGCCGCGGCCTGGGCCGGGGCGGCTTCGGCCCAGCGCATCGCGGTGTCGGTCCGCCATCGCTCCCGCAGGTCCGCGTCCAGGGGCAGGCCATCGAGCTCGCGCAACAGCAGTTCGAACTCGCGGCGCTGCCACATCGGCGCCAGCAAGGGCGCCACGATGTCCCCGGTCCAGGCGGCATGCCGCTGACTCAACTGGAGGGCGTGGCGCCATGCCAGGGGCGCATCCAGGTTCAGCTCGGACAGCAGCAGCGCCGTCCACAGGGGCAGGGCGCGGGGGCCGAGGTCGGGCAGGCGTGACCACACCGCCTGCGGTCGACGCAGCAGCCAGGGCCCCAGGCGGGACAGGCTGTCGGACAACAGGGCCGGATCGGCGGCCCGGCCCTGTCGCGGCAGCGGTTCGCGCTGCCAGCGCTGCGCCAGCGAGGTCACCAGGGCCTCCAGTCCGGCCTCGTCGACGGTCTGCGCCAGCGTCGATGGCACGACACCGGAACTGGCCGACGGGCCGGAGGCGGCGTCGACCAGGGCGGTCACCGGAGCCCTCCCGGAAGACGGGAGCGCCGGATCGCCGCCGGTGGACGCGACCAGGGCCGCACCGCCCGCGACGGCGGCCAGCAGGACCAGGGCGCCCCAGGGCCCCGGCGCCGACCGGGTCGCCCAGCGCGCGAAGGCCAGGCGCCCACGCATCACTTGAAGACGCAGCTGCGCGCGATGTGGCTCGCATTGGTGTCCCTGGGAGGATCGCTGCCCTTGCCCGTGCCCACGTAGGTGTCGCACCGGGTCTTGGAGCCGGCGTAGACCAGGTCGACGATCGTGGCCACGTCGTACTGCCCGGAGATGCCGGACTTGCTGTCGTAGCTGCTGTTCACGCCCACCGCGGCCACGTTCAAGGTGCCCAGCCGGACGCCGGAGACGGTCGCCTTGCGCGCGTACTGGGTCGAGCAGTTGCCGCAGGAGCGGTAGAGCTTGCCCACGTTGTCGGCATAGAAGTCGGAGATGACCAGCGTGCCGTCGCCGTTGTGCTGGAAGACCTTGTCGGCGGCCTTGAAGGCGGCACCGCCGGAGATGGTCAGCTTGCTGGTGACGCCGCTGAGCTTGAGCAGCGTCGCCGCGTCCTCGCCCACATCGGCCCAGTACACGTTGGTGATGTTGCACACGCCATGGCAGTGGACTCCGTCCGCCCCGCCGGCCGCGAGGTTGGTGCCGGAGCCCAGCGCGCCGTCGCCGATCACGACGTTCTTCAGCGTCGCCCCATTGTTCAGCTTGAACATGGGGATCTGGCTTTCGCTCTGGGTGCCCTTCATGTTGGACGGGCTTCCCACGAGGCAGACCCACTTGCCGTACTTCGCCACGCCGTCCCAGGTGGTGCCCGCGGGCACGTCGATGGTGGCGTTGACCGAGACCTTCGTGCAGCTGGGCACCGAGCGCGCCGCCGGTGCCGCGTGGGCCAGCGCGGCCCCCGCGAGCAGGGCCAGGCCCGACAGGATCCGGAGCCACGCGCGCCGGGAGGTCCATCGAATCGATGAGGTCATGGAACTGTCCTTTGAAGAATGGATGAGGGAGAGCGGCAGGCGCGTGCGCGCCTGGACGGGAGGGTCGGCAGGACCCGCGCGCTCGAGGGCTTGGACGTTCCATGACCTTCACGGGACCTCGCGGAGGGAGGCGTGCGTGGCTGGAGCCCGGGTGACGGCCGTCAGGGCCGACGTGTCCGAGGGAGGTCAGCGGCTGTGGCTGACGCCCTCCTGAGGATCGGGCCATTGTGAGGAGGGCGGCCCGCTTCGGACATCTGTAAGAACTGTCAGGGCCCGCCGGGCGGCGACGCCTCGATGTCGCCGCCGGCGCTCGTCGCGAAGTAGGCCACGCGCAGCACCGCGGGCCCCCTTGGCGCGATGGCCGGCTGCCCGAGGCGCTGGACCTGCACGCCGGAGATGCGCAGCTCCAGCGCCGCGTCCCGCGGGTCGACGCCCGCGAACAGCACCGCGTGGCTCCCGTCCGGCGCCAGGCGCGAGGTGGTGGCGCCCGGTCGCCAGCCGAGCTGCTGGAAGTAGCGGGCCAGTTGTCCGCCAGCCTCGACCATGCGCTGGCGCTGGGCCTCGTCGGGGGCGTTGCCGGTGGACCAGACGACGTTGACGTGGATCAGCCGGTGCGAGGTCGCGCCCAGGAGGTAGCTGATCGTCGCGGCGCCCGGACCGGGCTCGAGCGCAGCCAGCCGCAGCACCAGCGCGCGGGTGCCCTCGGTCGGGTGCCCGGTCACCTGCAGCGCGTCGGCCGCGCCCCCGAAGTCCCGCGCGATCGCGGCGCGCAGCTCGTCCTCGTCCATCCCGAAGCGCGCCGAGCGGAAACCGGTCACGCGGTGCGGCGCGACGGGCTGCCCCGGCTCGGAGGCGGACGCGGCGGACGCCGTCGCCGGCGCGGAGGCCGGGCTCGGTGCGGCCGCCAGCCGCAGCCGCAGCATCGACGGCCCCGGCGGCGCGACGCGGTGTTCGCGCGCGCGTGCCGGCGAGGCGGCCGTGCGAGCCCGCGGCTCGACGTCCACATCGACGCCGGTCAGCCGGATCTCGGCGCCCGCGCCCTCGGCATCGCGGCCGGCGAACACGATCAGCGTGCCGTCGGGCAGCAGGCGGCCGCGCGTCGTCGCCAGCGGCGGCCAGCGCCAGCCGGCCATCGTCGCGCCGACCGCCTTCGCGGCCTCGACCAGCGCCGTGCGCTGCGCCGCGGTGGCGGGGCCGTCGGTCCGCCATTCGGCATCGATGGCCACCAGCCGGCCGCCGGGCGTGCCGCCATCTGTGCCGCCATGTGCGCCGAAGTGGTAGCGCAAGCTGCCCGGCAGCGCCGCCGGCGCGAGCGACGGCACCTGGATCGTCCAGGCGACGCCGCCCGTTTCCGGATCGGCGTCCTCGCGCAGCGACGCGAGGGCCTTGGGATGTTCCCGGCCTATCACCGCGCGCAGCTCGGCGACGCTCATGCCGAAGCGGGCACCGCCGTGGCCGGTGATGCGGTAGGGCGCGCCCTCGACGAGGTAGCGGGTCGGCTGGCCGGTCAGGGACACCTCGAACGGACCCTCCGGCGCGACCTGCGCCGCGCAGGTCGTCGCGGCGAGCAGGGCCAGCAGCGCGGCGACCGGCGACTGCGCGGCACGGGACAGGCCTGGCCGCCAGGCCGCACGGGTGATCATGGACATCCTCCTCATCGACCGCCCCCGGCGACGTAGGTGACCTGGCCGTCCACGACGGCCAGTTGCACGCCGAGCTGCCGGGACAGCCCCTGAAGCGCGCTTTCCTCGTCGCGGTTGGCCTGGACGAAGTTGCCGCTGTGCGACATCTCGATCGCCGCTTTCGGGTCGGTCTTCAGCAGGTCCAGGAAGCGGGCCTGGTCGGTCTGCTCCTTCTTGATCAGGGTCTGCGTGCGGCTCAGCAGCTGGTTGTAGGTGTTGAAGAAGTTCTGCATGTTGTCCCAGTCGGTCCGGGCGTCGGGGTTGCTGTCGTAGTTCCACGGCCGGTCGCGCCACCGGGTGTTGCCGGCCAGGTAGTTGTAGCGCTCGACCGGATCGCCGATCGAGGCCGCATGGCGCGAGTCGGCCTCCGAGTAATGGTTGTCGGGCTCCCGGTGATTCATGCCGAAGGCGTTGATGACGAGATCGCCGACCGGCGAGTTGGCGATCGCGCCCGCCAGTCCCATCGGGTCGATGGAGAAGTTCAGCGACAGGCCCAGCCCGCCGAAGCCCAGTTGCGCGCCGAGGTCCAGCGAGACGCTGATCGCGCCGTCCGACAGGCCGACCGAGTAGTTGAAGGTGCCGCCGATGGAGCCCGGCGTGTAGACCGTCGCGCCGCCGCCGACCGAGCCGGTGCTGCCCGACACACCGGCCGAGACGCCCGCCGACGAGCCCACGCCCACCGCGTTGTCGAAGCGCTGCACGACCTGCCCGTCGCGCAGCATGTACTGCTCGTCGGCGCGGGCGTAGACGAAGGTGCTGACCGTCGTGTCCGCATGCGCGTCGCCCAGGCCGTCCACATGGCCGCTGGCGCCGGCCTGCGCCGACACGCCGGCGCGCGCCTCGGCGCCGATCCGCAGCCCGTTGCGTCCCAGCGAGCCGATCGCGTAGGCGTCGCCCTGCGCGCCGAACATCACGTAGCCGGGGCCGCTGGTGATGGTCACGTCCACATGCGCATCGGCGCTGGCTTCGAGCCGGACGCCGGTGATGCCGAACTTGGCCAGGCCGGCGATCTCGCCGCTGGCCTGGGCCGACAAGTCGGCTCCGCCCAGATCGACGCTCCCTTCCACCACGCCGCTGGCGCGGCCGGAGACGCCTCCGCCGGTCGGACCGAGCGCCACGCCGCCGACGATGCCGGTGGCGTCGATGTTGCGTCCGAAGTCCTCCTCCTGCCCGCTGCCGCTGCTGCGGAACTGGCCGTTCAGCGGCGGCGCCACCGGCAGGGCCGGCGAGGCGACCGGCGCGACGGTCGGGATGACCGGCGGCGTCGGCAGCGGCTCGACCAGCCCCAGCCCCAGCGAGCTCGACGCGAAGACGTCCAGCGTCCCCGCCGGGCCGTCGCCGACGCGGTAGTCATGCGTATCGGCTCCCGTCAGGCCGGTGACCCGGAAGGTGTAGCGGCCGACGGTCAGCTGGCTCAGGTCGGAGACCGGCCGTCCCTTGGGGTCATAGGCGGTGACGATCGGCGCGATGTCCAGGCGGCCGGTGATCGGGCCCTGCAGGTCGGACAACGTCGCCTCGCCGGGCGTGCCGTACAGCTGGCCCAGGAACACGCCGCTGCTGACCGTGTAGCTCAGCGGCATTGGCAGGATCTTGTAGAGGCCGGGCCGGCTGCCGCTGTCGGCGATCCGGTAGTTCTTCGCCGAGTCGCCGGTCAGGCCGGTGAGGACCTGGAAATAGGTGCCGGCATGGGTGCTGCCGTCGATCGTGATGAGCTGGCCGGTGAGGTCGGTGAAGGCGACGTTGCCGCCGAGCGTGTCGCCGGACAGCACGCCCTGGAATGTCGTCGCGCCCGGCAGGTAAGGCAACGGCGTGCAGCCGGACGGCGTGCAGGCGCGGGTGTAGTTGCCGTAGACGCCTTCGGCGTCCTTGATGCCGTAGATCACGTCGCGTCGCGCGATCGAGACCCGGCCGCCGATCGGATCGACGACGTAGTTGCCCCGCCGGCTGCCGGTCAGCGACGCGCTCCAGAGGTGGTCGCCGGCATCCACGCGCGTGGCGTAGTTCAGCGTGCCGTTGCCGTTGAGGAGCTGCTGCGACTGGAACCCGTCGCCGGCCTCGAGGCGCACGCCGACGTCGTCGCCCGGCAGCACGCCCGACAGCGCGCCCAGCGTGAGCGCATCGCCGTAGACCGCGGTGGTGCTCGCGGCCGGCGTGAAGGTGAGCGGCTTGCGCGCGATCGTCAGCGGTGCCGACGCGCCCGGGGTCGACACGAAGACGTAGTTCTTCGTGTAGTCGGGCATGCCGCTGAAGCCATTCTCCAGATGCAGGCCGGTGACCTGCTGGGTGTAGCTGCCCGCGTTGCTGCGGTCGTTGTAGGTCAGGAAGCCGCTCGCGCCCACGACGTCGAAGTTGGGCTTGACCCAGTTCTGCTCGCCATTGACCAGCCCCCAGACCGACACGGACGGTGCCACGTAGCTGCCGTAGACGGTGCTGATCGGGTCGATGGTGACGGTGACCGGCTTGGGGGCGATCGTGACGGTGCCGGCATCCCCGCCGCTGACGTAGTTCGCCGCGTCGCGTCCGCTCAGCCGCGGCACGTAGCGATACGTGCCGACCGCCAGCGAGGTGGACAGCGCCGTGTCCCGGCCGTCGAGGACCGGCAGGCCCTGGACCTGGGTCGGCACGACGACATTGGTCATGAAGACCTCGTCGCCCGGCAGCACGCCGCCGGTCAGGCGCAACTGCGGCAGCGTGTCGCCGTAGGTGATGCTCAGGCTGCCGGGATCCATCGCGCGCTGGAGGCTGCGCGGCAGCACCGTGAGCTGGCCGCTGCGCGACAGCGGCAGGCCGGGCGCGCCGAAGTTCTCCGGGCTCAGGGCGTAGTTCCCCGCTTCCGCGCCCGCCAGTCCGGTGGCGTGGATGCCGTACTGGCCCGCAGGCATCCGCCCGTTGCTGGCGGGCACGCCAGCGATCGCCGTCGTCACCGAGACCGTGTCGCCCGCCAGCACACCGTACAGGTTGCCCCCCGTCGCCGGCAGCGCGTCGCCATAGGTGCTGGCGGTGTTGTCGATCACGGCCGTGAGCAGCTTGGGTACGACGCGGAAGGTGCTCGTGGACGCGCGGAGCATCACGTAGTTGCCCTTGTCCGCGCCTAGCAGCTCGCTGTCGACGCCGTACGTGCCAGGGGTCAGGCGCGCGGGCAGCGTGGTCGAGCGGCCGCCGGGGAGATCGGCCCAGGCGCCCAGCGCGACGTCGTCGCCGGCGAAGGCGTTGAGGAGCTCGGTCCTGAGGGTGTAGTTGGCCGCGGACCCGTAGGTGGGCGAGACGTCGGTGTGATCCGTTCCTTGCACCCAGGCCGCATTCGCCACCACGGCAGGCGTGATCCTCAGCGTCGCGAAGCGGTTGCCCGCCGCGGCCATCACGTAGTTGCCGGCGTCCGCGCCCTCCAGGCCGGTGGCGCTGAAGGTGTAGGTGCCGACGTTGAGCCGCCCCGTGCGGGACCGCGTGATCGGCGTGGTGGCGGTCGTCACCGCGACCTGGTCGCCGGCCAGCAGGCCGTTGATGCTGCCGCTGGCCCGCGGCGTGTCGCCCGTCCCGTAGGTGAGCGCCCGGTCCATGAAGCTGTCGTGGAAGCCGCCGAACATCGTGAAGTAGCCCTGCACCGTGACCGTGACCGGCTTGGGCGCGACGATGAGCGTGCCCGTCGTCGAGCCTGTCTCGGTGGGGACGTAGTTGGCTGCATCGGCGCCGGTGAGGCTGCGCAGGCCCAGCGTCCAGCTGCCGGCCGCGGTGCGCTCGGCGGGCGCGACGCCGCTGGCGAGCAGGACGGCCGGGCCGGCGCCGACGCTGTCGCCGGCCAGCACGCCCTGCACGGTCACCGCGCCCGGCGTGGCCGCGGTGCCATAGGTCGACGAGGCGTCCTGCGCGATGTAGCTGATCGGCCGCGGCTGCACGGTCAGCGTACCGGGCGCGTTGCCCGCGCTGGCCAGCAGGTAGTTCGGATTGCCGGTGAGCGCGGTGACTGTCTCGGTATAGGCGCCGGCGCCGGTGCGCGCGCTCAGCGTGACCGGCGTCGAGCCCGCGAGGATCGCGGCCGTGTAGCCGACCGAGTCGCCGGCGAGCACGTTGTTCAGCGTCACCGCGCCAGTCGTGGCGAGGTTGCCGTAGACCGAGCTCGCATTGGCCACCGAGAAGGTGACCGGACGCGGCGTCACGGTGAGCGCGCCCGCCGTATTGCCGCTGCCGGCGAGCAGGTAGTTGGCCGCGTCGGGGCCGCTCAGACCGGCGACGCCCGCCCACCAGGTGCCGCCAACCGTCGGCCGGGCGACCGGCGCGCCATTGCCGTCCAGCGCGGTCAGCGCCGGGCTCACCGACGCGCCGGGCAGCAGTCCGTCGAGGACCGTGACGTTGGTCGACGCGGTCGGCGCATTGCCGTAGATTGCCGATCCGGCCGCGACGCTCCAGGTGATCGGCTTGGGCGTGACGGTCCACGTGCCGTTCGTGTTGCCCGCCGCGGCGATCGTGTAGTTGCCGGCGCCCGCGCCCGACAAGGAGCCGGCGACCACCGTCGAGGTGTAGGTCCCCGCGCGGGAGCCCGCGTCCAGCAGCCAGAGATTGCCGCCTGATTCGATCGCCGGGGCGGCCGTGACCTGGTCGCCCGCGACCACGCCGGAGAGCGCCGGCATCGCACCGCTCTGCGGCGTGCCGTAGACGTTGCTGCCGGTGGCCGCGACATAGGTCAGCGCCTTGGGCAGCACGTTGACGGTCGTCGCGGTGTTGCCGCTGCCCGCGATCACGTAGTTGCCGGCGTCAGCGCCGGTCAGCCAGAGCAGCGTCGTGGCGTACTGGCCCACCGGCCACGCCTGCGAATGACCGCTGCCTGCATCCACGCGCAGCGCATCGACCTTCTGGAAGCCGGCGACGACGTCTCCCGCCAGCACGCCGTTGAGCACCGGCGAGGGCAGGGCAAGGCCGTAGACCTGGTCGACCGTGGTGCCGGTGTAGGTGACCGGCTTCGGGGCGACGACGAACTGCCCGGGCGTGTTGCCGCTGGTGGCGAGCGCGTAGTTGCCGGCGTCCGCGCCGGTCAGCGCGGACACGATCGCGGTGTAGGTGCCGGCGCGGGTGGTCGCGGCCGGCGCGAACACGGTCGAGCCGCCATCGGCGCTGGGCGAGACAGTGCCGTTCACGACGTCGCCGGCCAGCACGCCGCTGAGCGTCGCGCCGCCGAGCGAGCCCAGCGTCCCGTAGACGCCGCCGCCCGCGCCGACCGACCAGGTCAGCAGCTTCGGGTCGACGCGATAGACGCCGTCGTGGTTGTTGATCGTGCCCACGCTGTAGTTGGACGCGGAAGCGCCGCCCAGCGAGGTGACCGAGGCGACGTAGCTGCCCGCGGCCAGGCGGTCGTTCACCGCGACGGGCGTGCCGCCGGACGAGAGTCCGACCACCGGCGTCACGTCGTCGCCGGCCAGCATGCCGCCGATGAAGGCCGTGGGCATCGTGTGTGTCGAGCCATAGGTCTGCGAGCCGTTGCCGACGAAATAATCCAGCGGCTTCTTCGCGATCGACAGCTGGGCGCTCACCATGCCCGACAGGTCCAGCGTGTAGTTGGAGGCCGCGCTGCCGCCGAGGCCGGTCAGCGTGAAGTTCCAGCTGCCCGCGCCGACCCGGTCGGCGAAGCCGTAGCCGGCGCCGTTCGCGCCCATCGCGACGCCGCCTTGCGCGCCGAGCGTCGCGATCGGCGCGACGTTGTCGCCGTTCACGACGCCGGCCAGGCTCACGACCGCGCCCGGCGAGCCGTAGACATAGCTGCCGTTCGAGACCGTCGGTGTCAGCGCGCGGCGCGTGATCGTGAGCGGCATCGTCGCCGCGCTCAGGTCGACGAAGAAGTTGCCGACGGCCGCCGCGTCGATGGCCGCGGAGCCGGTGGCCGACAGCGTCAGCGTGCCGCTGCCCGCGGGCGCGGCGACGCCGGGGCCGGTCACGCTCAGCGAGCCGGCGGCGAACAGCCCATCCACCGAGGCCGGCGTCCCGCGCACCACATGGACCGGCGCGCGGCCGAGGTGATCGGCATCCGGCTCCGCGTCGCCATAGACGCGGGTGACCGCCGTGCCGGTGTCGTTGCCGAGCGCGACGCGCGTCGCGTCGACGCCGCCCAGCCGCGCGAGCCGGGTCACGATGCCGTTCTCGACGAAACGGAACCCGCCTTCGCCGAGGATCGTGTCGCTGCCTTCCGTGGTCCAGGTGACGGAGCCGCCAGCGACTTCGCTGGCGCCGCTGACGCGGATCGGGCCGCTCAGCGTGGCCGCGCCCGCCACCGACACGTCGCCCTGCAGGATCAACTCGGCGGGCGAGCCGCCGCCGGTCGTGGCCGTCGTCATCACCGTCGCCGTCAGCGACTGGCCGGCGAAGGCACCGATGCGCAGCGCGCCCGCGGTGCGCTCGGTGTTGCCGGCGCCGTCGGCCAGCAGCAGCGTCAACGGACCGTTGTCGTTGATGAAGCGCGCGCCCGACAGGTCCAGCGAGGCCGGGCCGGCGCCGCGCTCCGCATCGATGACGCCATGCGCGGCGGTGTCGTTGGCGGTCAGCGTCCAGTGGCCGCCGCCGTTGCTGAAGACGCCCGAGAGCGTGATGGTGCGTCCGGCCGCCAGCATCAGGTCACCCACCGGCGCCGCGCCGCGCGTGATGCCGGTGAAGAAGGTCGACCAGCTGATGTCCTGGCTGGCCTGCAGGCGGACGCTGACGCCGCTGCCCAGCAGCGCGGCCAGGTCGGCCGAGTTCAGCGTCGTCGCCGTGCCGGGCGCGTCGCCGTAGCCGATGTCGCCGGGCGGCGTGACCGAAGCGCCGTCGCCGATGACGATGTCCTGCGGATCGAGCAGCAGGCGCGCGCCCGCGCCAAGGGTCAGGCGGTTCAGCGCGACCGATTGCACCGTCGAGGCGGACGAGATCTCCACCGCGCCGCCCGATGACGCGCCGCTCGCATCGAGACGGCCGAGCATGCGCGTGGCGCGCTCGCTCCACAGCACGGCGGTGCCGCCCAGGCCTTGCGGGCCGCGCGCGGAGACGTCGATCCGGCTGCCGGCGTCGACCGACACCTGCTCGGCCGAGGCCAGCGCGGGCAGTGGACCGAAGCGGTCGAGGAAGCGTTCATGTCCATCGGCCTGGGCGCCGCTGGCCTTGCCCCCCTGGAAGGCGCCGCCGACGCGGACCAGACCGCCGCGGGTCGCGCCGCTGGCATCGAGCGCCGCGCCGGCCAACTCGACCCGCTGGCCGGTGATGTCGATGCGCCCGCCCGCGGCATCGGCCGACGAGGCGTCCACGCGGCCGCTGACGCGCACCGTGCCGCCGGCGCCGCCGTCCAGCACGATCGCGCCATCGCTGCCGGAGAGCGTCGTCGCGCGGATCTCGCCGGGCAGGTGGATGGCCTCGCGCAGCGCCTCGCGGACCGTGGCGGCGCGCAGCGCGACCAGGCCAGCCGCGATGCGGCCGCTGCTCTGCACGAGCGGCCGGCTGTCGCCGTCGACCGCGTCGGCCGGCAGGATGACCTGCAGGAACCCATCGCCGGAGAAATCCAGCGTCGCGACCGAGGCGCTACCCAGCGCGACCTTGCCCAGCGGGGCCAGGATGACGCCGTCGTTCTGGACATGGCTGCCCAGCAGCGCGACCTGACCGCCGCCGCCGGCCGTGATCAGACCCTGGTTGAGCACGGTGCCGCCGCGCCCGTTGAAGCGCAGCCGGCCGGCCATGAAGTCCTCGTCGGACAGGCCCAGCGTCGACGCGACGAAACCGGCGCGCGTGTCGACGACGCCGCTCGGCGTGATCGCGATGCCTTGCGGGTTGATCAGGAACAGGCTGCCGTTGGACTTCAGCGAGCCGGCGATCTCGCTGCCCAGCGGGCCGGTGACGACGTTGAGCGTCGCGGCCTGGGCATTCGGCAGCTTGAACTCGACGGCGCTGCCGGCGCCGACCGAGAAGCTGTCCCAGCGCAGCACCGCGCGCTGCGACTGCTGCAGGATGTCGAGCCGGTGGCCGGCGGGCGCGCCGATGACGGCCTGGCCGGCGCTGACGCTGCCGTTCCTGGGCAGCGTCGGCGATGCGGCCGTCTGGGCGCCACCGGTCAGCGGCAGCAGGCCGGCGAGCATCGCGGCGGTCAGCGCCGTGAGGCGCGGGCGCCGGACCGGAGCTCGGCGGGAGCCCGCGGGGAGGGCGGGGAGAGCGGGGAAGGAGGAGGGGGTGGGCAGGAGGCGGGTCATGGTCGTCAGAACTGGACTTGCGCTTTCACGAAGGCCTGGAACTCGTCCATGCCGAAGGGGCGGTAGCGGCGGCGGCCGGCCTCGACCGAGAGCTCGGCGCCGCGCCATTGGGTGCGCAGGCCCGCGCCGCCGGACGCGGCCAGGCGATGGCCCGCCGCGGGCAGCTCGGACATCGGCCGGCCCAGCGCCGCGAACAGGTAGGGCTGCAGGAACAGGCCGGCGCCGCCCAGCGTCGGCGACCAGGCGCGGGAGAGCTCCTGGCGCAGCGTCCAGCCGCCGTCGTCCGAGATCGCGCCCGAGCGGAAGGTCGACAGCGCGTCCTCGCCGTCGAGGCTGAAGAGCTCCGCGCTCGGCAGCACGCCGCCGAACGAGTCCTGCAGGCGCGCCGAGGTCCGCGCGTTCAAGCCCCAGGGCAGCGGCAGCTCGACGCTCGCGTTGGCCTCGAGCTTGGTGAAGTACGGTTTCGCGCCAGGCCGTGAGACCGGGATGCCGGTCGCCGCGAGGTCGGCGGCGGTGCGCGCGCCCAGCCCGGGCAGGCCGCGCGACAGCGTCACGCCGGCGCGCAGCCGGGCCGCGTCGCTGTTGCGGCTCCAGTCGACGGTGAGCCGGCCGACGCGCAGCTTGTCCTCGCTCATCGTGAAGTCGAAATCGGGCAGCGAGTCGACCTGCCGGCTGGCGTCGAGCGTGGCGGTCAGGTTGATCTCCTGGGCGCGTGTCAGCTGCAGCGGATAGATCAGGCGCAGGCTGTAGCGCTCCAGCTGGCTGCGCGAACGCAGGCTGCCGGCGGGCACGCGTGGCTGCGTGTCGGAGACGGTGAACTCGGGGTTGAGGCTCAGGCCGTCGGCGCTCAGCGGCACGATCGCGCCGCCGCCCAGCACGCGCCGCGGCGCGTCGTCGCGCCAGGCGGTGCCCCAGTCCTTGCCGCCGGAGACGTAGCTGTAGAACTGCTCGCCGCGCCGCAGCGGCTGATTGAGGCGCAGCTGGATCGTCGTCTGCCACGGGCCCAGCGATTCGCCCAGGCGGCGGTCGGCCGAGACGGTGAGCGCCGTCGCCTGGTGCTCGCCTTCGAGCACCAGCACCGTGCCGCCGAGCTCGCGGCCGGCGCCCAGCGCGCTGCGCAGCTGCAGGCCGGGACCGCGGCCGGCGATCGTCAGCGCGCGTTCGAGCTCCTCGCCGCGCAGCCGGCGGCGGCCCAGCAGCGGGGCGAGCGAGCGCTCGACCGCATGGCGCGCGCGCTCCGGCACGGCAGCGGTGTCGATGCGCTCGATGTGGCCGTCGACCACGCGCAGCGCGAAGACGCCGCCATCCTTCACCGACTGCGGCGGCACGACCACGCGCACCAGCGGATAACCGGCCTCGCGGTAGGCCGCCTCGATCGCGTCGGCCAGCTCGTAGAACGCCGACACCGGCAGGCGCTGACCGCGCAGCGGCGCGGTGAGGGCCTCGGTGGCGCTGGCGAGTTCGGGGAAACCGTCCTCGACGCGGATCCCGGCGGGCGACACGCGCAGCGCACGGGCCTGCGCCGGAACGGCGTTGGGCGCGGGCGTGGGCAGCGGCGCGGCGGAGGCGGCGGGCTCGGGCGGACGCAGGTCGCGCGGCGTGACCTGAGGCGCTTGCGGGGCCTGCTGGGCGAACGCGCCGCCGGCGGCCAGCGCCAGGATCGCGCCGCTCAACGCGGGGGACGGGAATCGACGGGGAGAGAGCATGCCGCCACTGTCGACGCCAGGCGCGGCAAAGTCCTGAAGCCCGTCTGAATCGTTCCGAAACGATTCAGCAAGGTGGCGTTTCAGGATTTTTCAGTGGCGCGCCGTCCTGCTTTCTGCGGGCCTGCTCGCGCGCCGGCGCCGAGGGCCGGGGCCCCGTCAGTCGACGTCGGTCAGCGCGAACGCCAGCGCGCCGATGTCGGCGTTGCGCAGCAGCATGCCGTCCTGCTTCAGGCGCTCGAACTCGGCCGCGCCCAGCGCTTCCCGCGCCAGCCGCTGGGCGCGGGCGCCCGCCAGGGCCTCGTTCTCGCCGAAGCGCAGGAGGCCCGCGGTGCCGGACTCCACATGGCCCGCGAGCCGGGCCGCGGCGCGCGGCCGGCCCTCGAGCGCGGCCAGCAGCGACAGGTACTGGCACCAGTAGCGCTGCAGGTCGGCCTTGGCCGCCAGCGGCCAGCCTTGCTCCGCCAGCGGGCGGAATGAGCGGGTGTCGCCGAGCGCGAGATACGCGGCCGCGGTGTTGAGGCGGGCATAGGCGAGCCCGTACTCGTCGCGGCCCGGTTGCAACTGCGCCAGCAGCGCGATGCCGGTGCGGATCGCGCCTTCCGGATCGCCCGCCAGCAGCTGGGCGTCGGCCAGGTTGGCGAGGTAGATCGGGTTGGCGTCGCCGCCGGCGCGGCAGTTGGCCACGATCCGGTGGCCCAGGCGCAACTGCTCCCGCGGATCGGACCGGTTGAGCATCAGGCCGATCAGGCCGTAGTGCAGGCGCTGCGGCGGCCAGTCGGGATCCTCGAGCGCGCACAGTTCGGCGTCCTCGTCCTCGCGGCCGGCCGGCGGCATGGCCAGGGACATGGCGAGCGCGCGGTACAGGTGGAAGCGGCCGTCGGGCGCGTCGATCCGCGCGCGGGCGACCTCGACCATCCGCCGCATGTGCGCCTGGGCGCGCGGGTTGTGGACGCTGTTCAGGTATTGCATCGCCACGCCGAGGCTGGCCTGCAGCCACATCGGGCCCTGGGCGCCGCCGGCCAGTGCGTCGAAACGGTCGCACAGCGCGTTGCGTTCAGCGTGCAGCGTGCGCGGCAGCGCGAAGAGCAGCATCGCGATGATCGCGAGCGCCGCGTCGGTGTCGCCCAGCGCCTGCGCGCGCAGCAGCGCCTCGCGTGCGTTGTCGAGGTCGGCGCGGGCGCGTTCTCCCCAGGCATCGACGCCGATCTCGCCGCTCAGGCGCGCGTGGTGCAAGGCTTCGCACAGCGTCGCCACGGCGCGCGCGTGCCGGTCGCGGACCAGATCGTCCTCGTCCGACCGCGCCAGCAGTTCGCGCGCGAAGGCCCTCGGGCTGTCGAGCAGCCGGTAGCGCGGCGGCGACTCCGCGTCGTCGCCGACGACGCACACGAGCAGCGAACGCTCGACCAGCACCGTCACCGCGTCGAGCACGGCCCACTCGTCGAGCTCGACGGGGTCCTGGGCGTCGAGCGGCCCCTGGACCGGACGGCCGCCCGGCGCGTCGCCGGCCACCTGCTGGATCAGCTCGAGCGAGGCGCTGCCCGCGATGACGGCCAGGCGCCGGAACACGATTCGCTCGCGCTCATCGAGGAAGCCGTGGCTCCACTCCAGGGCCGCACGCAGCGTCTGCTGGCGAGCCGGCGCGTCGCGGTTGCGGCTGCTGGTCAGCAGGCGCAGCCGCTCGTCCAGCGATGCGGCGAGCCGCTGCACGCCGAGCATGGGCGCCCGGGCCGCGGCGAGCTCGATCGCGAGCGCCAGGCCGTCGAGCGCGCGGCACAGTTCGATCACAGCCGGCGCATTGGCGTCGGTCAGCGCGAAGCGCGCGTCCGCGGCCTGGGCGCGTTCGACGAACAGCGCGACCGCGCCGAAGTTCAGCGCCTGCGCCGCGGACACCGCCCCCTGGGGCGTGGACAGCGCTTCCAGTCGGTAGACGCGTTCCGGCGGCAGCTTCAGCGGGGCCTGGCTGGTCACGACGATGCGCAGGCCCGGCGCCGCGGCGTGCAGCACGCCCGCGATCCGCGCGGTGGCATCGAGCAGGTGCTCGGCGTTGTCGAGCGCGAGCAGCAGGGTCAGGGACGCGAGGGCGGCGGCCAGGCCGTCCAGCGGCTCCTCGCCGGCGCCCAGCCGGATGCCCAGGGCCGCGGCGATCGCGCCCGGCAGTGCCGCGGCGTCCGTGACCGGGGCCAGTTCGACCCAGCACACGCCATGCGGATAGGCCTTGGTGCGGGAGTGCAGCAGCGCCTGCGCGAGCCGCGTCTTGCCCATGCCGCCGGCGCCGACGAGGGTCACGAGGCGGTGGTGCTCGATCAGGCTGAGCAGGGCGGCCAGGTCCTCGTCGCGGCCCAGCAGCCGCGGCAGACCGGCCGGCAGGTTGGTCCGCAAGGCGAGGGTCGCGGGCGGCGGCGGGGAACGGGGCGAGGAGAGGGGCGAGGAGGGAAGCGAGGTGCGCGGCGGCGCGGCGTGCGTTGCGTCCTCGACGCGCGCCGTGAAGCGGTAGCCGCGGCCGGGAATCGTCGTGATGACATCGCCGCCCAGCACCTTGCGCAGCGCGCTGACCTGCACCTGCAGGTTGTTCTCCTCGACGACGACGCCGGGCCAGGCCAGGTCGATCAGCTCGCTTTTCCCGACCAGTTCGCCAGCGCGCTGGATCAGCGCGATCAGCACGTCCAGCGCCCGGGAACCGAGCGTCGCGGGCTGGCCGTCGACCAGCAGGCGTCGCTCCAGCGGTTGCAATTCGAAGCGGTCGGCGAATCTGAGGCTGGCGGCGCGCATGAAGGGGACGGGACGGGGCGGGGACGGCGGGCAGGCCCGGGGGCCGGCGACTGGGGCGCGCACGGGCGCGGAGGTGCGCGCAGGATAGCGGAGCGGGAGCCCCCCTGAAGAATCCTGAAACCGGCCGCGTTGCGACTTTCCGGACGATTCAGCCGCAATTCATCCGGGGCTCAGGACTTTCAGGTCGCCGCGGCGCAGAGTGCGGGGCGACGGCTCATCCCATGGGGCTCGATACGTCCAGGAGTGACCGGCGCATCCTCCGCCCGCCCGCCGCTCAACCGAGATCAAGCACCAGCCGGTCGCTCCGTGCGCGCGAGCAGCAGGGCGTGAACTGATCGTTGGCCGCCTGTTCCTCCGGCGTGAGGTACAGGTCGCGGTGCTCGGGCTCGCCGGCCAGCACGCCGGTCAGGCAGGTGCCGCAGACGCCTTGCTCGCAGGACGTCAGCAGCGGGACGCCCGCCGCGATCAGCGCCTGCGCGGCGCTCTGGCCGACCGCCACGGGAATGACGCGGCCCGAGCGCAGCTCGAGCTCGAACGGGCGGTCCTGGCCCGGCGCCGGTGCCTCGGCGCCGGCGAAGAACTCGTGATGGACCCGGTCGCCCGCCCAGCCCAGTGCCCGGGCGGCCTCGGTCACGGTGTCGATCAGGCGCTTGGGTCCGCAGACGTAGACATGCGTGTCGGCCGCCTGCGCCGCCAGCAGCCCAGGCACGTCCAGCCGGTCGGGGCCGACATGGAAGCGGGCCGCGCCGGCCCAGGCGCTGGCCTCGATCTCCGCGCGGAAGGCCATGCGCTCGAGATCGCGGGCCGCGTAATGCAGCGCGAAGTCCGCGCCCGCGCCGGCGAGCTGGCGCGCCATCGCGAGCAGCGGCGTGATGCCGATGCCGCCGGCGATCAGCAGGCTGCGACGGGCCGACGGCACCAGCGGGAAATGATTGCGCGGCGCGCCGATCTGCAGCGTCTGGCCCGGCATCAACTGCTCATGCACCGCGCGCGATCCGCCGCGCGAGGTCGCTTCCAGCAGCACGCCCAGCACGTAGCGATGGGTCTCGGCGGGATCGTTGCTGAGGGAGTACTGCCGCACCAGGCCGCCCGGCAGATGGACGTCCACATGCGCGCCGGCGGTGAACGCGGGCAGGGCGCCGCCATCGGCGGCCACGAGGGTGACGGCGCAGACGTCCCGCGCGGCGGCGGCCTTGGCCTGGACGCGGACGGGGATCAGCGCCGTGATGGGCGCGAGGATCGGCGCGCTCATGCCCGCGCCGCCATCAGCCGATCGATGACTTTGCGCGACTGCACGCCGCCGCCGTCGATGTTGAGCATCAGCAGCTGGCGTTGCGGCCAGGCCAGCAGGTTCTGCTGCTGGCGCTCCAGCATCTCCTGGTCCTCGGCGAAGATCCGGCCCTGGCCTTCGCGGATCTGCTCGGTGAGCGCCGGGTCCTGGGGTTTGAACTTGCGCGCCATGCCCCAGAAGTAGTGGATGGAGGTGTCGGTCTCCGGGGTGATGAAGTCCACCACCCAGCTCGCCGCCTTGACCTCGTCGGGCGCCTCGTAGCCCCCGTGGCCGGCCAGCGCCACGCCGACCTCGATCATGATGTGGCTGGGCGGCGTGAAGTGGCAGATCTGCCAGCGGTCCACCGGCTGGTCCTCGGGCAGGCCGTTCATGCGCAGCGCCATCCGCCAGAACGGCGGCGCCTCGATGCCCTGCATGTGGCGCTCGGTGATGACGTGGTCGCCGTCCACGCGCGTGGTGCAGGGGATCTCGTCGATCTCCTTCTGGCCGATGCTGCCGGCATGCACGTAGGTCTCGTGGGTGAGGTCCATCAGGTTGTCGATCATCAGCCGGTAGTCGCAGGCGATGTGGTACAGGCCGCCGCCATAACCGAAGGCCGGGTTGCCCAGCCACTCGAAGGCCGGCAGCGCGGCCAGGTCCGCCTGCGCGGCGTCGCCCGGCCAGACCCAGATGAAGCCGTGCGCCTCATGGACCGGGAAGCTGCGGATGGCCGGAAAGCCACGCACGCGCTGGCAGGGCATGGACACGGTCCTGCCGTCGCCGCCCATGGCCAGGCCGTGGTAGCCGCAGACCAGCGTGTCGCCGTTCACGCGGCCCAGCGACAGCGGCGCGCCGCGGTGCGGGCAGAAGTCCTCCACCGCGCGGACGGCGCCGGCGCTGTCGCGGAAGAAGGCCATCGCGTGGTTGCAGACCTTGCGGCCCAGCGGCTTGTCGGTGCCGACCTCCTCGCTGCGGGCGGCGACGTACCAGGTGTTGGTGATGAACATGGGAACTCCTCGGGAACGGACCTGGGGCGGGACCGGCGCGCTCAGCGCGGCGCCATGCGCAGCGCGCCGTCGAGGCGGATGACCTCGCCGTTGAGGTGGCCGTTGGCGACGATGTGCGCGGCCAGCGCGGCGAATTCCTCGGGCAGGCCCAGGCGCTTGGGGAAGGGGATGGCCGCGGCCAGGTTCTGCTGCACCTCCTCGGGCAATTCCTTCATCAGCGGGGTGGCGAACAGGCCGGGCGCGATGGTGCAGACGCGCACGCCGAACTGGGCGAGGTCGCGCGCCAGCGGCAGCGTCATGCCGACGATGCCGCCCTTGGAGGCCGAGTAGGCCTCCTGGCCGACCTGGCCATCGAAGGCGGCGACCGAGGCGGTGTTGACGACGACGCCGCGTTCGCCATCGGCCAGCGGCGCCAGCGCCGCGATGCGGCTGACCGCCAGGCGCGTCATGTTGTAGGTGCCGATCAGGTTGATGCGCACGACGCGTTCGAAGTCCTCCAGCGGCGCCGGCGAGCCGTCGCGCTGCACGATGCGCTTGGCGGTGCCGATGCCGGCGACGTTCATGAGGATGCGGGCCGGGCCGTGGGCGGCCGTGGCGGCGTCCAGCGCGGCGGTGACGGAGGCGGCATCGGTGATGTCGCAGCGCAGCGCCAGCGCGCGGTCGGCGCCAAGGTCGTCGGCCACGCGGCGCGCGCCGGCTTCGTTGATGTCGAGCAGCGCGACGCGAACGCCTTGGGCGGCGAGGGTGCGGGCCACGGCTTCGCCGAGGCCGGAGCCGGCGCCGGTGACGAGGGCGGCTTGTCCAGTGAGGTTCATGGTGGTCAGCGGTGGGGGGTGATGACGTCGGGATGGCCGTCGGCGGCCTCGTGCAGCAGCTCGACCAGCGCCGCGCGGCGGCTCAGCACCGCGCGCTGGTTGATCGAGCCCTTGTCGGTGATCTCGCCGCCGTCGATGGACGGCGGCTCGGCCAGCAGCAGCAGCCGCGCCGGGCGGTTGGCGCTGCCGGTGCCCTGGGCCCAGAGCTGGTCGGCCAGGTCCTGGAAGAAGCCGCGCACGATCGCATGGGCCAGCACCTGGGCGGCGGGCAGGCTGTCGGGCAGCTCCGCCAGCCGGCGGACCTCGCCCAGGCGCGGCACGATCAGCAGGCCGATCTCGTCGCGCCCCAGGCCGGTGACGACGGCGTCGTGCACGCAGGGGAAACCCAGCGCGACCACGCGGGCGCGCAGCGGTCCGACGCTGACGAAGGTGCCGGTGGACAGCTTGAAGTCCTCGGCGATGCGGCCGTCAAACATCAGGCCCTGGGCCGGGTCGGCGGGATCGGCGGGCCGCGCGGCGTCGCCGGTGCGGTAGTAGCCCTCGTCGTCGAAGGCCTCGCGCGTCAGCTCGGGCTCGCGCCAGTAGCCGGGCATCACGTTGGGGCCGCGGAAGCGCACCTCGTGCTTGTCGCCGGCCGGCACCAGCTTGACCTCCACGCCGGGCACCGGGCAGCCGATGAAGCCGGGCCGGCTGTCCTCGGGGATGGCGAAGGTGCAGGTCGGGGCGGTCTCGGTCATGCCCAGGCCCGCGGCCAGGCGGATGCGTTCGCCGATGGCAGCCTCGGCAAGCTGGTTGAAGGCGTCCAGCGTCTTGGCCGAGAGCCCCGCGCCGCCGCATTCCACCAGGCGCAGCCGGCTGAAGAAGTGGTCGCGCAGCGCGGTGTCGGCCCGCAGCGCCGAGACCAGCTCGTCATAGCCCTTGGGCACGTTGAAGAAGATCGTCGGCGCGATCTCGCGCAGGTTGCGCAGCGTGTCCTCGAAGCGGCCCGGCACCGGCTTGCCCTCGTCGATGTAGAGGCTGCCGCCGTTGTAGAGCACGATGCCCAGGTTGTGGTTGCCGCCGAAGGTGTGATTCCACGGCAGCCAGTCCAGCACCACCGGCGGCTCCTCCGCCAGGAAGGGCAGCGTCTGCAGCGTCATCTGCTGGTTGGCGCACCACATGCGCTGCGTCACGATCACGCCCTTGGGCGCCTTGGTCGAGCCCGAGGTGAACATCAGCTTGACGATGGTGTCCGGACCCACCTGCGCATGGGCGGCGTCCAGCGCGGACCCCGGCGCGGTGTCGAGCAGGTCGTCGAAGCGCTCCGTGGCCCGGCCGGCGAGCCGGCCTTCGCCGAGGATCACGCAGGTGCCGGCGTCGACCACGGCCTCGATGGCCGCCGCGTAGCCGGGATCCGCCGCGTAGACGGCGCCCGGCGTGGCCTTGCCCAGGATGTGGCGCAGGCGGCCGAAGTCGGTCGACACCAGCGAGTAGGCCGGCGAGATGCTGACGCTCGGGATGCCGGCCCACATCGCGCCCAGCATCAGGCTCAGGTGCGGGAGATCGTTGTCGGACAGGAGGACCAGCGGCCGGTCCACACCCAGGCCGCGGTCCAGCAGCGCCTGGCCCAGCGAGCGCGCCCGCGTCAGCATGTCGGCGTAGCTGAGAGCGCGCCAGGCGCCGTCCGGATCGCGCTTCGCGGCGAAGAGCCGGTCCGGCGCGGTCCGCGCCCAGTGCTGGAGACGCTCGCCCATGTGCCGGGGATAGGCTGCCAGCGCCTCGGTCGAGCGCAGCACGAAGCCGCCGTCGTCGCGCGGCTCGACGCGGGTGTGGTCCAGGCAGCCGCCGATGGCGACGGGGCGGTAGCGCGGCTTCATGACTTGACGATCTTGGGGCTGCGTTTCTGCAGGAAGTCCTGCAGCCGTTGCTTGGCCACTTCGTCGCCCTGGGCGATGGCGGCCATCAGCGACTCCATGAACAGGCCGTCGGCCTGCGGCAGGTCGGCGATGCGCGGCAGCGCCTGGGTCACGGCGAAGTTGGACAGCGGCGCATTCTGCGCGATGCGGCCGGCCAGTTCGATGGCCTTGGCGACGGCCTCGCCGGGCGGCACCACGTACTGTGCCAGGCCGCGCCGCTCGCCCTCGTGGGCATCCAGCACGCGGCCGGTGAGCATCATGTCGGTCATGCAGGCCGTGCCGGCCAGGCGCGGGATGCGGGCCGAGCCGCCGCCGCCGACGAAGATGCCGCGCTGGCCCTCGGGCAGGCCGAAGTAGGCGGTCTCGTCGGCCACGCGGATGTGGACGGCCGCCGCCAGTTCCAGCCCGCCGCCCACGACCGCGCCGTGCAGCGCCGCCACCACCGGCACGCTGCAGAACTGCAGCGCGTCCATGACCACATGCCAGCCGCGCGAGTGCAGCACGCCTTCGGCCACGCTGCGCTCGCTGAGGTCGGACAGGTCCAGGCCGGCGCAGAAGTGCGCGCCTTCACCGCTGACGACCAGCGCCCGCGTCGACGCCGGCAGGTTGAGCAGGGCGGTGTGCAGCTGCCGCATCAACGCCTCGTTGATGGCGTTGCGCTTGGCGGGGCGGTTCAGGCGCAGGTGCGTGACGGCGCCGGCATGCTCGATGAGCAGCAGGTCGAGCTGGGCCAGCAGGCCGCTGGCGGGGAGGAAGTCGGTGGCGGCGTTCATGCGGGGCTCGCGGAGGTGAGGGCGGCGGCCAGGCCGCCCCAATGGTCGCGGAAAAGTCCGGCGTCCATGGTCTTCACGTCGCGCATCAGCGGGCGGAATTCCATGTGGGCCAGCACGTCGCGCTCCAGGTCGATGCCGGGCGCGATCTCGGTCAGTTCCAGGCCGTTCTCGCGCAGCGCGAAGACGGCGCGCTCGGTGACGAAGAGCACCTCCTGGCCGCGGCGCGCGGCATCGCGACCGTTGAAGGTGATCTGCTCGACCTGCTCGACGAACTTGCGCGCGCGGCCTTCCTGGTGGATGCGCAGCTGGCCGTCGGCAACGGCGAGCTCGACGCCCCCGGCGGTGAAACTGCCGCAGAACACGAGGCGCGGCGTCGAGGCGGTGATGTTGATGAAGCCGCCGCAGCCGACCGGGCGGCCGTTGAACTTGCTGACGTTGACGTTGCCATGGCGGTCGGTCTGGGCCAGCCCCAGGAAGCTGCAGTCCAGGCCGCCGCCGTCGTAGAAGTCGAACTGCGAGGACTGCTCGATGATGGACTCGGGGTTGTAGGCCAGGCCGAAGTCGCCGCCCTGCGCGGGCACGCCGCCGTTCACGCCGCATTCGACGCTCAGCGTGAGCAGGCCCGCCACGCCTTCCTCGGCCGCCACCGACGGCACGCCGGCCGGGATGCCGATGCCCAGGTTGGTGACCGCACCGGGCCGCAGCTCCATCGCGGCGCGGCGGGCGATGACCTTGCGCTCGTCCAGCGGCAGCGCCGGCACGCGGTCCAGCGGCACGCGCACGTCGCCGCTGAAGGCGGGATTGAAGGCGGTGGTGATGGTCTGCAGGTGGTTCTCCGGCTGGGCGACGACGACGTAGTCCACCACCAGGCCCGGCACCTTGACGCTCTTGGGATGCAGGCTGCCGGCGGCTACGACCGCCTCGACCTGCGCGACCACGATGCCGCCGCAAGCGCGCGCGGCCTGCGCGATGGTGAGCTGCTCCAGCAGCACGCCTTCCTTGTCCATGCTGAGGTTGCCCCGTTCATCGGCATAGGTGGCGCGGATGAAGGCGACGTCGATGCGCGGCGCGGGATGGAAGAGCCACTCCTCGCCTTCGAACTCGACCAGGCGCACCAGGTCCTCGCGCGAAGCGGCGTTGAGCCGGCCGCCTTCCTGCCGCGGGTCCACGAAGGTGCCCAGGCCGACCTTGGTCAGCAGGCCCGGCGAGCGGCTGGCGATGTGCCGCGTGAGGCTGGACAGCGAGCCCTGCGGGAAGTTGTAGGCCTCGACCTCGCCGGCATGGACCCGGGCCATCATGGCCTTGCCCGTCTGCCCGAAATGGCCGGCGACGACGCGCTTGACCATGCCCGGATGGGCCAGGTGGGCCATGCCGCCGCTGCCGGCGTTGCCGATCGCGCCGCAGGCCCAGGTGGTGAGCTGGTTGGGATGGCCGGTGGCGAGGAAGTGGCGCTCCAGTCCCTGCAGCACTTCCTCGGCCAGGCCCATCATGGCCAGGCCGCCGAGGAAGAGGGTGGCGCCATCCTTGACGAGGGGACCGACCTGGTCGGCGGTGATGATCTTCATGGGGGCCTCAGGCAGCGGGGTTTTCGATCAGCAGGGCCATGCCCTGGCCGCCGCCGACGCAGGCGGAGACGATGGCGTAGCGGCCACCGCGACGCTGCAGTTCGCGCGCGGCGGTGAGGGTCAGGCGCACGCCGGTGGCGGCGAGCGGATGGCCCAGCGCGATGGCGCCGCCGTTGACGTTGAGCCGGTTCAGGTCCAGGCCGAGCTCCTTCGCGCAGGCCAGGGTCTGGGCGCCCTGGGCCTCGTTGATCTCGAAGAGGTCGATGTCGGCCAGCGTCAGCCCGCAGCGCGACAGCAGCGCGCGGATGGCCGGCGCGGGGCCGATGCCCATGATCTCGGGCGGCACGCCGGCCGCCGCCGCGCCGCGCAGGCGCGCCAGCGGCCGCAATCCGCGATCGCGCACCTGGGCGCCGGAGGCCACGACCACCGCCGCCGCGCCGTCGACCAGCGCCGAGGAGTTGCCGGCCGTCTGCACGCCGCCTTCGTACACCGGCCGCAGCGCGGCGAGTGCCTCGAGCGGGGACGGGCGCGGATGGGTGTCGCGATCGGCGACGGCGACCTTGCGCGGCAGCTTGATGCCGCGCGGCTCATAGCCGTCGAGCTCGAAGCGCTCGCTCGTCACCGGCACGATCTCGCCGGCATGGAAGCCCTCGGCCTGCGCCCGCAGCGCGCGCTCGAACGAGGACGCGGCATAGGCATCGACCTCGGCGCGCGAGATGCCATATTTCCGCGCAAGGTTCTCGGCCGTCTGGATCATCGAGACCTTGGCGGCCGGGTCGTCGAGCGCTTCCCACAGGAAGTCCTTGAACTCGACCGGCGCGCCGAGCCGGAAGCCGCCGCGGTGCGTGTAGGCGCAGATCGGATTGCGCGACATCGACTCCGCGCCCACCACCAGCGCCAGGCTGGCGTAGCCCAGCGTGATCTGGTCGGCGGCCTGGCGAATGATCTCGAAGCCGCTGCCACAGATGCGCTGCACCAGGATGGCCGGCACCGCGATGGGTACGCCGGCGTACAGGCCGACGTGGCGCGGCAGCATGTAGGCGTCGAAGGAGGCTTGCGCCATCGAGGCGGTGACGACCGAGTCGATGGCGGCGCCGGGCACCTGGGCGCGCGTCAGCGCGGCGCGGGCCGCCTTGATGCCCAGGTCGATGGGCGAGACCTCGGCCAGCGCGCCGCAGTAGTCCACCAGCGGCGTGCGCGCGCCGTCGAGGAGCCAGTGATCGTCGAATCGGGCGGAGAAGTCGGGCATGGGGGCGTCTGGCGAGGCCAGCTGCTTGGCTGCTGATGATTAACAGTATTAACTAAAAGAAGAGTGAGACATTCAGGGTTTGCACGGACATCGGAACCGCAATCAGCGGCTTCACTGGCACCTGATCGGCAGTGCGGCGCAGGCTTGCGCGGCCGCGGCGATGTCGCCGGCGGCTATCAAGCGATGGATTGATTACTGAAATGAATTGATTGCCACAGCCAAAATGGCCGCAGTTCAGCCGGCCGGCGCTGGCGGCTGCGCCGCGCGCTGCAGGCGATAGGCCAGCTGCGCCCGCGTGAGACCCAGGCGGCGGGCGGCGGCGGCGAGGTTGCCGTGCTCGGCCTCGGTGGCCTCGCGCAGCAGCTGGCGCTCGATGGCGTCCAGCGCGACGTGGCCGGCGCTGCCGAGGTGCAGCGCCTCACCGAGCAGGTCCAGCAAGCGCGGCGCCGGCGCGCCGCCCTTGCGCAGCGTGCCGTGCGCGCCGATGGCCAGCAGCGCCTCGTCGCTGAGCTGCTCGCGCCGGAACATATGGGCCACGTCGATGGCCTGGCCGTCCTCGGCCGAGATGACGCCGCGCTCGACCAGGTTCTGCAGCTCGCGGATGTTGCCGGGGAAGGCGTAGTGCAGCATCGCCCGCACGGCGCGGGGCGTGAAGCCGGTCGGATGGCGGCCGTGCCGCTGGGCCTCGCGCCGCAGGAAATGCGCCATCAGCAGCGGGACGTCGTCGCGCCGCTCGCGCAGCGGCGGCAGGTGGATGGGGTAGACGTTGAGGCGGTAGTAGAGGTCCTCGCGGAAGCGCCCGGCGCTGACCTCGGCCTGCAGGTCGACGTTGGTCGCGGCGACCACGCGGACGTCGACCTCCAGCACGCGCGTGCCGCCCACGCGCTCGATCTCGCCCTCTTGCAGCGCGCGCAGCAGCTTGCCCTGGCTGACCAGGCTCAGCGTGCCGATCTCGTCCAGGAACAGCGTGCCGCCGTGCGCCCGCTCGAAGCGCCCAGGGCGCGACTGGCTGGCCCCGGTGAACGCGCCGCGCTCGACGCCGAAGAGCTCGCTCTCGATCAGCGTCTCCGGAATGGCCGCGCAGTTCACCGCCATGAAGGGCCCGGCCGCGCGCGGACTGACGCGGTGCAGCCGGCGCGCGAAGGCCTCCTTGCCGACGCCCGATTCGCCGGTGAAGAGCACGGTGGCGCGGGTGGGCGCCACGCGCGCGAGCTGGTGGCAGGCGGAGTTGAAGGCGGAGGAGGCGCCGACGATGTCATGGCGTTCGGCTTGGCGGTCTGCGTGGCCTTCTGGGGGCGCTCCATCCCGCTCCTTGACTCGCTCGCCGCTGGTGTCGGCCGGCGCGGCCGGCGACGACGGGGCGGGCTCCGCGGCGGCGTTGATGCGGCGGAAGTCCTTGGCCTCCAGGTAGCGCAGGTCCTCGCTGATGTCGCCCCAGGCCGCGGCATGGCGGCCAATCACGCGGCAGACGCTCGCGCCCATGGCGCGGCACTCCACCTCGCGGAAGATCACGAGCTGCCCGAACAGGCTGGTCACGTAGCCGGTGGCGTAGCCCACCTGCGACCAGCAGGCCGCCTCGGTGCCGATGCCGTAGGCGCTGATGTGCTCGTCGTCCTCGCTGGAGTGCTCCCAGAGGAACTCGCCCTCGTAGGTGCCGCGGTCGATGTCGAAGTCGAAGGCCAGCGGCGTCACCTTGACCACGCCCTCGAGCGCATGCAGCCGCGTGCCCGCCATGAAGACGTTGGCCGCGTCGGCCTGCGGCCAGCGCTCGCGCACCAGCTGCGCGTCGCGCGCGCCAGACACGTAGCCGGCTCGCGTGAGCAGGCCGCGCGCGCGCTCCAGGCCCAGCGTGTCGATCAGCTCGCGCCGCAGGTGCCCGACGGCGGAGCTGTGCAGCAGCAGCATGCGCTGGTCGTTGAGCCAGATGCGGCCGTCGCCGGGCGAGAAGAACAGCGACTCGGTCAGGTCGTCCATCGTCGGCTGCTGTGCCTCGACGAAGTGCCGGCTGTCGCCGCGGCGCAGCATCGCGCCGGTCTGGCGGGCCACTTCGGCCAGGGAGATGCGAGGCGGCTTGGTCATGGCTTGATCAATTGAGCAGGTCGACCGCGGGTCGGGTCCTCAAATTGTTTTCATTTCATAAATATCGATGACCCGGGATAACCCGTGACAGTGGCATTCACATTGAGGGCAGGGAAAGTCCCAGGGCGGGCGATGGTTTCACTCTGAAAACGATCCAGGCCGGCGCATCGATGCACCGCGGCGGCGCGCCGCCCTGGCATGGCGCGGCACGGGCGTTGCACTGGAAGAGGGCGAGCGAACACCGGGTTCGTGCCTTTCAACCTCTTCAGCGTGGCCTGACATGACCTCTCGACCCTTCCTCGACCCCGCCCTGTGGCAGGAGCACGTGTACAGCGGTGGCTGGCGCGCCGCCGCCGAGTCCGCCGACCTGATCGAGCCCGCCACCGGCGCGGTGCTGACGCGCACCGGCGTTGCCGTGGCGGCCGACGTGGCGCCGGCCGCGCGCATCGCCGCGCAGGCGCAGGCGGGCTGGGCGGCCACACCGCCGCGCGAGCGCGCCGCCGTGTTCCTGCGCGCGGCGCAGCTGTTCCAGGATCACTTCGACGAGCTGGCGCTCTTCGTCACCCGCGAGAGCGGCGCCATCCTGCCCAAGGGCCAGCACGAGCTGCGCGAGGCCATCGCGTTCTGCCAGATCGCAGCCTCCATGCCGCTGCAGGCGCAGGGGCAGGTGCTGCCCAGCACGCCGGGGCGGCTGTCGGTCGCGCGGCGCGTGCCGCTCGGCGTGGTGGGGGTGATCTCGCCCTTCAACTTCCCGCTGGTGCTGACGCTGCGCGTCGTGGCGCCGGCGCTGGCCGCGGGCAACGCCGTCGTCATCAAGCCCGACCCGCGCACGCCGGTCAGCGGCGGCTTCCTGATCGCCCGCGTCTTCGAGGCCGCCGGCCTGCCCGCCGGCCTGTTGCACGTGCTGCCGGGCGGCGCGGCCGTGGGCGAGGCGCTGGTCGAGGATCCGGCCATCGCGATGATCTCCTTCACCGGCTCGGTCGGCGTGGGGCGCCGCATCGGCGAGCTGGCGGGCCGCCATCTGAAGAAGGTCTCGCTGGAGCTGGGCGGCAGCAATGCGCTGGTCGTGCTCGACGACGCCGACCTCGACCTGGCCGCGAGCAACATCGCCTGGGGCGCCTGGCTGCACCAGGGCCAGATCTGCATGGCCAGCAACCGCGTGCTGGTGCACGAGGCCATCGCTCCCGCCATCACCGAGCGCCTGGTCGCCAAGGCCCGGCAGCTGCCGGTGGGCGACGGCGCCACCGGCCAGGTCGCGCTGGGGCCGCTGATCGACGAGCGCCAGCGAGACCGCGTGCATGCCGCGGTGCAGGCCAGCGTCCGGGCTGGCGCCCAGCTGCTGGCTGGCGGCACGTTCGATCGCCTCTTCTACAAACCCACCGTGCTGGCCGGCGTGCTGCCCGGCATGCCGACCTACGACCACGAGACCTTCGGCCCCGTCGTCAACCTGGTGACCTTCAAGACGGACGAGGAGGCCGTGGCGCTGGCCAACGACAGCCAGGGCGGGCTGGCGGCCGGCGTGATCTCGCGCTCGGTCGGTCGCGCACTGGCGCTGGGGCGGCAACTGCGCGCCGGCATGGTCCACATCAACGACCAGACGGTCAACGACGACGCGGTCAATCCCTTTGGCGGCCCCGGCATCGCGGGCAACGGCAACTCGCACGGCGGCCCCGGCGACTGGGAGCAGTTCAGCACCTGGCAGTGGCTGACCGTCAAGGACGCGCCGCCGCAGTTCCCGTTCTGACGCGCGCCGCGCGAGACGGCGCGGGCCCGCGGCAGCAGACAGACGACAACACACAAGGAGACAAGCATGAACTTCCATGGCAAGACCATCGTCATCACCGGCGCGAGCTCCGGCATCGGCGCCGAGACCGCGCGCTTCCTGCGCCTGAAGGGCGCGCGCGTCATCGGCGTGGATCGCAACGAGCCCGCGCTGACGCTGGACGGCTTCATCAAGGCCGACCTGTCGGAGCAGGCCGCCATCGACGCCGCCTTCAAGCAGCTGCCCGAGCGCTTCGACGCGCTGTGCAACATCGCCGGCGTGCCCGGCACCGCGCCAGTGGACCTGGTGGCGCGGGTCAACTACCTCGGGCTGCGCCACCTGTGCACGCGCGCCATCGAGCGCCTGCCCCATGGGAATCACGGCGGCGCCATCGTCAACATCGCGTCCATCCTCGGCGCCGAATGGCCCGAGCGGCTGGCGCTGCACAAGGCCCTGGCCGAGACGCCCAGCTTCGAGGCGGGGCTGGCCTTCCTCGCGAAGAAGCCGGTGGCGCAGGACACCTGCTACCAGTACTTCAAGGAAGCGCTGATCGTCTGGACCGTCACGCAGTCGCAGAAGTGGTTCCTCGGTCACGGCGTGCGGATGAACTGCGTCGCGCCCGGTCCGGTGATGACGCCCATCCTGGGCGACTTCGTGCAGATGCTCGGCGAGGAGCGCGTGCAGAAGGATGCCCACCGCATCAAGCGCCCGGCGCTGGCGGATGAGGTCGCGCCCGTGATCGCTTTCCTGTGCGCCGATGAGTCGCGCTGGATCAGCGGCGTGAACCTGCCGGTCGACGGCGGGCTGGCCTCGACCTACCTCTGATTCATTCAAGCGGGCCACCGAGCCCGCACCACCCTCGAGGAGACAACATGACCCGACCCACCCGCCTCGCGCTGGCGGTGGCGGCAGCTTTTGCCCTGCCGGCCGCCCACGCCTTCGACATCGACCTGCCCAGCAGCGACTACAAGCTGCGCCTGGACCTGACGCCCAAGTACAGCACCGCCGTGCGGCTCAAGAATCCGTCCGCCGCGCTGACGCGGCTGGACGTGGCCGTCGATCCCGGCACCGTCAACGAGGACGACGGCGACCACAACTTCAAGCGCGGCCAGATCTCCAACCGCTTCGACCTGCTGGCCGAGCTCGACCTCACCAGCCAGAACTTCGGCGCGCGGCTCAGCGGCAACGCGTGGCGCGACGCGGTCTACCTGCGCAAGAACCGCTACGCTGGCACCGAGGTCTACGCCGGCGGCAACGACCTGGGCACCGCCGTGTCGACGTCCAACGGCTTCCCCGGCCAGGCCGCCAACGAGTTCCTGCCCGACACGCGCCGCCAGCACGGTCGCAGCGGCGAGTTCCTCGATGCCTTCGTCTACTTCAAGGGCGAGATCGCCGGCATGAAGGGCACCGTGCGCGTCGGACGCCACACGCTGCAATGGGGCGAGAGCCTGTTCTTCGGCCAGAACGGCATCGCCAACGCGCAAGGGCCGGTTGACGTGGCCAAGATCATGTCGGTGCCCGGCTGGCAGTTCAAGGAAGTGCTGCTGCCGGTGGAGCAGGTGTCGGGCTCGCTGCAGATCGCCGAGGGCCTCTCGCTGGGCGCGTACTACCAGCTCAAGTGGCGGCCGAGCAAGATCCCCGGCGTCGGGAGCTACTTCTCCAACCAGGACTACGTCGGAACCGGCACCGTCAACTTCGGCCAGGCGCCCGACGGCAGCCCCATCCTGCTGACCTACGACAGGAGCCGTGACCTGCGGCCGCGCGACTCGGGGCAGGGCGGCGTGCAGCTGCGCATCAGCCCGACCGGCAGCGACTACGAGTTCGGCCTCTACGCCGCGCAGTACCACGACAAGACGCCGGCCGTGCCGGTGTTCGACTTCGTCAACGGCAATGTGCATCTCGCTTATGGCGACGACATCCGCACCCTCGGCGCGAGCGTCACCTCGTCGATCGGCCAGTTGAACTGGGCCGTCGAGGGCTCGCTGCGCTGGAATGCACCGCTGAACAGCGACCCCGCCGTGCTGGGCCTGGGTCCGGTGCTGAGCTGCGGTGGCAGCGACTCGCCGTGTTTCGCGGTGGGCCGCACCGCCCACCTGCAGGCCTCGGGCATCTACGTGCTGCAGCCCGGCGCGTTGTGGCAGGGCGGGGCGCTGCTGGCCGAGCTGGCCTACAACCGCCGGCTCAGCGTGACCAAGGACATCTTCGCCGCCAGCAATGGCGCGAGCCAGGGCATCGGCGGACTGGACCCGAACACCACCAAGGGCGCCTTCGCGCTGCGCGTGCTCTTCGAGCCGCAGTACTTCCAGGTGCTGCCGGGGCTGGACCTTTCGGTCCCCATCGGCCTGGGCTGGAACTTCGGCGGCCGGTCCTCGGCCATCGCCAACTTCGCTGGCGGCGCGTCCAAGGCCGGCGACTACAGCATCGGGCTCAAGGGCAAGTACCAGAACGCCTGGAACGTGGCGCTGACCTACAGCGACTTCTTCGGCACCGCCAGGACCTTCACCGAGACCTTGGTCGCCGGCAGCGGCTCGCCGCGCCAGCTCACCTTCGGCCAGACGCTGCGCGACCGCGCCTTCGTCAGCCTCGCCGTCTCGCGCACCTTCTGACGCTCCACGAAAGACCTCCCATGAATCGCATCCCTCTCCCGGCGCGCGTGTTCGCCGCCACTGCTGCCTCCGCCGCTGCCGCGGCCGCCATGCTGCTCTCCGGTCCCGCGCTCGCCGCCGTCACGGCCGAGGAGGCCGCCCGGCTCAAGACCACGCTGACCCCGCTGGGCGCCGAACGCGGCGCCAACAAGGACGGCAGCATCCCCGCCTGGGACGGCGGCATGACCAAGGCGCCCGCGGGTTTCAAGGCCGGCGACGCCCGGCCCGATCCCTTCCCGGGCGAAAAGCCGCTGTACTCGATCAGCGCCAAGAACATGGCCCAGTACGAGGCCAAACTCAGCGACGGCGTGAAGGCGCTGATGAAGAAGTACCCCGACTTCCGCATCGAGGTCTATCCGACCCATCGCACCGCTGCCGCGCCGCAATGGGTCTACGACAACACCTTCAAGAACGCCACGCGCGCCAAGCTCGTGGATAACGGCCACGGCACCGAGGGCGCCTATGGCGGTACGCCGTTCCCCATTCCCAAGGATGGCTACGAGGTGTTCCAGAACCATCGCCTGGCGTGGACCGGCACCTACATCCAGGCGCCGGTGCGCGTGTGGGTCGTGACAGCGGACGGCAAGCGCGCGATGGCCTCCGGCGGCACGCAGAGTTTCCGCAAGCAGTTCTACGATCCCGAGGGCAGCCTCGAGAAGTTCGATGGCTACTACCAGCTCGGCAAGTTCGCCGTCAGCGAGCCCGGCTCCAAGACCGGCGAGGCCATCCTCGCGCACGACAACCTGAACGCGAGCAACCCGCGCGGCCTGTGGCAGTACCTGGTGGGGCAGCGCCGGGTGCGCAAGGCGCCGTCGGTGGCCTACGACACGCCGGACTCGGTGACCTCGGGCATCGGTTTGTTCGATGAAGCCTTCAACCTCTTCGGCCCGATCGACAAGCACACGCTCAAGCTGGTGGGCAAGCGCGAGCTCTACATCCCCTACAACAACAACCGCGCGGCCTCGGCGAAGGTTGCGGACCTGGTGACGCCGGGCACGCTCAACCCGAGCCTGGTGCGCTGGGAGCTGCACCGCGTCTGGGAGGTCGAGGCCACGCTCGCCGAGGGCAAGCGCCACGTCGTGCCCAAGCGCAAGTACTACATCGACGAGGACAGCTGGCAGATCATCCTGTTCGACGGCTGGGACGCCAAGGGCGACCTCTGGCGCACCAACTACACGCTGACGCTGCTGGCGCCGGACATCCCGGCCCTGGTCGGCAACATGTACTGGGGCGGCTACGACCTGCAGACCGGCGCCTACTACCTGAACATGGCCAGCAACGAGCTGCCCAGCCAGTACAAGGTCGTCGCGCCGCTGCCGCGCAGCTTCTTCAGCCCGGAGGAACTGGCCAACGAAGGAGCGCGGTGATGCGGAGGCTGGCCGCCTTGGCGCTGCTGAGCGCCGTCTCGGCGCAGGCCGCTGCGCCCGCGCCCAGTGCGGGCACTGCGCCCACTGGGATCTTGGCACCCGGCGTGAGCGCCAGGGCCGGCGCGCCGGTCGAGCCGATGGCGCCCACCGCGGTCACCGCGCCGGCCGTGGTCGCACCGGCCGCACCGGCCGCGCTGGCGGAACCAGCCCTGATCAGCCCCAAGGCGCTCGGCGCGGCCACGTTGGCCGTGGCTCGTGCCGGCGATCGCCTGGTGGCCGCCGGTGAGCGCGGCACGGTGCTGTGGTCCGACGACGGCGGCAAGACCTGGCAGCAGGCCCGGGTGCCGGTGCGCGCGGGGCTGACGGCGCTGCGCTTCGTCGATGCCCGCACCGGCTGGGCCGTCGGCCACCTCGGCGTCATCCTGAAGACGGAGGACGGCGGCAAGACCTGGACGCTGCAGCTGGACGGGCTGCGCGCGGCCCAGGCACTGCTGGCCGCCGCGACCGATGACGCCAGCCGCCGCGCCGCGCAGCGCCTGGTGGAGGAGGGCGCCGACAAACCCTGGTTCGATCTGGAGGCCCTCGACGGGCAGCGGGCCATCGCCGTCGGTGCCTACGGCCTGGCCATGGCCACGCGCGACGGCGGCCGGACCTGGGACCCGCTGCCGCTGCGCGCGGTCAACCCGCGCGGCCTGCACCTGTACGGCGTGCGCGCCGTCGGCGGGCCTGGCGGCGCGTGGGTCATCGCCGGCGAGCAGGGCCTGCTGCTGCGCTCCAGCGACGATGGCGTCTCCTTCACCGCGCTGGCCTCGCCCTACAAGGGCAGCTTCTTCGGCCTGCTGGCCACGCGCAGCGGCGCGCTGCTGGCCTACGGCCTGCGCGGCAGCGTCTACCGCTCGGGCGATGCCGGGACGAGCTGGGACAAGGTCGAGCTCGGCACGCCGGTCAGCCTGCAGGCCGGCCTCGAGCGCGCCGACCGCGGCGAGCTCACGCTGCTGGCGCAGAACGGCGAGCTCTTCGTCAGCACCGACGACGGCCATCGCTTCACGCGCCGTCCCCCGCCCGCCGGGCCGCTGCCTGCCGCTGGCCTGGCCGCCGCTCCCGATGGCGCCTGGGTAATCGCCAGCCTGCGCGGTACCCGCCGCGCCTCACCCGCACCCTGATCCACTCCCTGACACCAACGATGCACGCCGCCACCGACCCGGCCGGCACCCCACCCGTGGTGACCCGGCTCGACGACTTCGACACCCGCTCCGGCTCCTGGGCCGAGCGGCTGCTCTTCAACCACCGGCCCTGGGTCATGCTGCTGTGCCTGCTGGCCACGCTGTGGCTGGGCCAGCAGGCCTTGCGGCTGACGCTCAACGCCAGCTTCGAGAAGACCATCCCGACCCAGCATCCCTACATCGTCAACTACCTGACGCACAAGGGCGACCTCGGCGGCCAGGGCAATGCGCTGCGCATCGTCGTCGAGGCGCGCCAGGGCACGATCTACGACAAGCGCTACCTCGACACGCTGCAGAAGATCAGCGACGAGGTCTACCTGATGCCCGGCGTGGACCGGCCCTTCATGAAGTCGCTGTGGACGGCCAACACGCGCTGGGTCGCGGTGACGGAGGAGGGGCTGGACGGCAACACCGTCATGGGCGACAGCTACGACGGCTCGCCCGAAGCGCTGGCCGAGGTCCGGGCCAATGTCGAGCGCTCCGGCGAGATCGGCCAGATCGTCGCCGGCGACGCGCGCTCCAGCATCGTCTTCGCACCGCTGCTGGACGTGAATCCCAAGACCGGCCAGGCGCTGGACTACGGCGCGCTGGGCCGGCAGATCGAGGCGCTGCGCGCGAAGTACGACGGCGACGTCGTCACGCTGCACGTGACCGGCTTCGCCAAGGTCATGGGCGATCTCATCGAGGGGCTGCGCCAGGTGCTGGTGTTCTTCGGCGTGGCGCTGGTGATCTGCGCCGGCGTGCTGTGGGCCTACACCCGCTGCGTGCGCAGCACCGTGCTGGTCGTGGCCTGCTCGCTCATCGCCGTGGTGTGGCAGTTCGGGCTGCTGGCGCTGCTGGGCTACGCGCTGGATCCGTACTCGGTGCTGGTGCCCTTCCTGGTCTTCGCCATCGGCATGAGCCATGGCGCGCAGAAGATGAACGGGATCATGCAGGACGTGGGTCGCGGCACGCACCGGGTGGTCGCCGCGCGCTACACCTTCCGCCGCCTCTTCGTCGCGGGCCTGACCGCGCTGCTGTGCGATGCCGTCGGCTTCGCCGTGCTGGCGCTGATCAAGATCCAGGCCATCCAGGACCTGGCGCTGGTGGCCAGCATCGGCGTGGCGGTGCTGATCTTCACCAACCTCGTGCTGCTGCCCATCCTGCTGTCCTACGTGGGCGTGAGCCCGGCCGCCGCCCGGCGCAGCCTGCGCGACGACCCCGCGTTCAATCCCGCCGCGGGCAACTCGGGCCTGTGGCGCCTGCTCGACCGTTTCACGCAACGCGGCCCGGCGCTGATGGCGCTTGGCGTTTCGGCGGTGCTGGCCGTGGCGGGTTATGCGGTCAGCACGCGGCTGCACGTCGGTGACCTCGACCCCGGCGCGCCCGAGTTGCGCGCGGACTCGCGCTACAACCGCGATAACGACTACGTCACCCGGCACTACGCCGCCTCCAGCGACATCCTGGTCGTGATGGTCGCCACGCCCGAGGACCAGTGCACGCGCTACGGCACGCTGGCCAAGGTCGATCAGCTCGCCTGGCGGCTGGAGCAGTTGCCCGGCGTGGAGTCCACCAACTCCATGGCGGCGCTCTCCAAGCTCGCGATGGTGGGCTACAACGAGGGCCAGCTGAAGTGGTACGAACTCATCCCCAATGACAGCGCGCTCGGCGGCGTGCAGACCCGCGCGCCGCGCGAGCTGTTCAACCAGGGCTGCTCCTTCCTCTCGCTGTACGTCTACCTGAAGGACCACAAGGCCGAGACGCTGACCAGCGTCGTCGACACGGTCGAGGCCTTCATCGCCGCCAACTCCACCAACGCAACGGCACCGAGTGGTGGCGCCGGGCCGTCCGGGCCGTCCGGGACAGCGGTTGCGCCCTCCGAGCGCTTCATGCTGGCCGCCGGCTCGGCCGGCATCGCCGCGGCCACCAACATCGTCGTCCAGCAGGCGATGCGGGAGATGCTGTGGTGGGTCTACGGCGCCGTCGTCGTGCTGTGCTGGGTGACCTTCCGCTCCTGGCGGGCGGTGGTGGTGGCGGTGCTGCCGCTGGTGCTGACCTCCATCCTGTGCGAGGCGCTGATGGTGGGCCTGGGCATGGGGGTCAAGGTGGCCACGCTGCCGGTGATCGCGCTGGGCGTGGGCATCGGCGTGGACTACGCGCTGTATGTGCTCAGCGTCATGCTGGCCCGGCTGCGCGCGGGCGAGAGCCTCTCGGCGGCCTACCTGCACGCGCTGCAGTTCACCGGGCGGGTGGTCATGCTCACCGGCGTGACCCTCGCGCTGGCGGTGGGCACCTGGGCGCTGTCCCCCATCAAGTTCCAGGCCGACATGGGCCTCCTGCTGGCCTTCATGTTTGTCTGGAACATGGTCGGCGCGCTGGTGCTGCTGCCGGCGCTGGCCCACTGGCTGCTCAAGCCGACCGGCCCAGCCACCCACGCCGCCAACGCGAACGGCAACACGCCCACCACCAGCGGCGCGGCCACCACCAGCGGCGCGGCCAGCACGGCCGGGCCCGCCTGACACGACGCCTCACCTCACCTCGATCGTCTTGAAGGAGACCCCATGCTCGACCTGCATCTGAAGCACGTGCTCGCCCAGGCGGCCGGTGCGCCCGATCTCTGCGACCTGCCGCCCGACGCCTGCCGCGGCCTGTACCGGCAGATCTGCACGGCTGCCACCGTGCCGCCCGCCGACGTGGAAGTGACGCCGCACGAGGCCCGCTTCGGCGGCCAGGCCCTGCGGGTCCGCGTCTACCGGCCGCGCGGCGCTGCCGGTGCCTTGCCGGTGACGCTGTACTTCCACGGCGGTGGTTTCGTGCTGGGCGACCTCGACGCCTATGACGCGGTGTGCCGCCAGCTCTGCGCGGACAGCGGCGTCATGGTCGTCTCCGCCGCCTATCGCCTCGCGCCGGAGCATCTGTATCCCGCGGCCGTCGAGGACTGCTTCGCCGCGCTCGGCTGGGTCGCCGAGGCGATTCGCGGTTTCGGCGGCGACCCGGCCCGGCTGGCGGTGGCCGGCGACAGCGCCGGTGCCGCGCTGGCGGCGACCACGGCGCTGATGGCGCGCGATGCGGGCGGACCGGCGATCGCGTTCCAGCTGCTGGTCTATCCGCCGGCCGCCGGCGGCCACGACGGCGCCTATCCGTCCCGCGAGCGGCATGCCGCGGGGCCGACGTTGACGCGCCGGACGATGGACTACTTCAGCCGTCATTACTTCGGCCCCACGGCGAAGGCGCCCGACTGGCGCGGCGCGCCGCTGCTGGCGCCCAGCCTGGCCGGCCTGCCGCCCACGCTGCTGGTGCTCGCGGCCCATGACGCGCTGCGCGACGAGGCCATGGCCTACGGCGAGGCGCTCGGCGCGGCCGGCAATGCCGTCACCGTCGTCGAGTACCACGGCCTGGCGCATGGTTTCATCAGCATGGCCGGCGCCGTGCCGGCCGCGCGCCTGGCGCTCGCGCAGATGGCGCAGGCCTTGAAACAGGCGCTGGCCTGAGCGCGCCAGCGGGCGACGAGCGAAGGCCCTCGCAGGCGAGCACAGGCGAGCACGAAAGCGCGGCGAAGGCGAGGGCGCCCGAGCTGCCGTCTCGGCTGCCTCGGCCGCCTCAGCGGGCGACCTTGGCGAGCAGTTCCTGCAGCAGCAGGCGCTCGCCGCTGGTCAGCACCTGCTCGAGCGCCTGCTCGGAGTCCTGCAGCGCCGCGAGGCTCTTCTCGGCCAGCCGGGTGCCCGCGGGCGTGAGCCGCAGGTGCAGCGCGCGGCGGTCGTTGGCATCGCGCTCGCGCACGAGCCACCCGCGTTCCTGCAACCGGTCCAGGATCAGCGTCATCTGCGGCGCCGGCACGCGCAGCAGGTCGCACAGCCGCTTCTGCGTGGTGGCGGGATTGGAGAAGATCAGCTGCAGCAGCGTGAACTCCACCGGCCTGAGTCCCAGCGGATCACCGACACCCTGAGCGAACAGCTGGTTGGTGGTGACCGCCGCGCGCGCGATGGCGTAGCCCAGCGTGTGGGCGAGGCGGGACTGGTCGAGGGGAGCGGATTTGTCGCGCGTCGAGCTCATGGGCGAGCAGCATAACTGCAGCCTTGCCGCGGCCCCTGGGTTCATGGCGGTTCGTGGCGCGATGGCGGGCGCCGCGTCACGCGAGCGCCGCCCCGGCGCGCAGCTGCTCGTACAGCCGATCGACGGCCTGCCGGCTGGGCGGCGTGGCGCCAGCGTGCTGGCAGGCGGCCGAGCCAGCCGCCAGGGCCGCGTGCAGGTGATCCGGCAAGGCACGCTCGGGATGGCTGGCGAGGCTGTGCAGCAGCCCGGCCACGCTCGCATCGCCGGCGCCGACGGTGTCGACCACCTCGACCCGAGGCGCCTGCGCGTCGCAGCGCTGTTCACCGCGCAGCAGGCTCGCGCCGGCGCCGCCCCGGGTGAACAGGCACAGCGCCGACGGGTTCATCGCGCGCAGCTGGCGCAGGGATTCGTCCGGCGCCACGCCGGGGAACAGCCCCAGCAGGTCCTCGTCGGACACCTTCACCAGATCGGCCAGCGCGGCCATGCGCCGCAGCGTCGGTGCGTAGGAGGCGTCCATCAGCGTGCGGTAGTTGGGGTCGTAGCTGATGGCCACGCCCTGGCGCTTCAGGCGCTCGGCCAGCGCCACCAACCGCTCGGCCAGCGGCTGGCGGGCCAGGCTGATGCCGCCGAAATGCGCCCAGCGCAGCCCTTGCGACCAGCCGGCGGGCAGCGCCTGCTCGTCGAAGTGCAGGTCGGCGCTGTCGTTGCCGATGAAGAAGTAGGACGGCGGCTCGCCCCGCTCGACGACCGCCAGCAAGGGCGCGCGATCGACACGCTGCATCAGGCGCAGGTCCAGGCCGGCGGCTTCGCTGGCCCGCCACAGCGCGTCGCCGAAGTGGTCGCGGCTGACGGCGCCGGCAAAGGCGGTGGGCTCGCCCAGCGCCGCCAGCGCACGCGCCACGTTCCACACCGAGCCTCCGACGCGGCTGACCCAGCGGTCCTCGCCCTGGTGCAGCAGGTCGGTCAGCGCCTCGCCGGCGCAGAGCATCAGCGGCGCGTCATGCATGAGCGGCTGCTCCCATGGCCCGGACGATGTCGTAGCAGGCGCCCATCGTGTGGTAGTCGACCTTGCCCGCGGGGCTCTTCTCATCGCTGAGCTTGCGGTTCTCGCGGTCCAGGATGCGGTACCAGGCGCCATGCGCGTGGTCGACGAAATGGGTCCAGCTGTAGGCCCAGAGCCGCTGGTACCAGTCCCAGTAGAAGGCCGCGTCGCCCTGGGTGCGGACCGCCAGCAGCGCCGCGGCGGCAGCGCTCTCGGCCTGCACCCAGAAATACTTGTCCGCGTCGCACACGCTCAGGTCGGGCGCCAGCGAGTAATGCAGGCCGCCCTGCGCGCGGTCCCAGCCCTTGTCCATCGCGACCTTGAACAGGCGTTCGGCGGTGGGCAGCGCCCAGCTCAGGTCCGCCTCCAGCGCGTCACCGCGCGCTTGCAGCTGCAGCAGCAGCTTGGCCCACTCGGTGAGGTGGCCGGGCTGGTAGCCCCAGGGGCGAAACAGATGAGCCGGGTTGTCGATGTTGTATTGCCAGTCCGGTTGCCACTGCGTGTCGTAGTGCTCCCAGATCAGGCCGCCGCAGCGCTGGGCCTGGCGCTGGGTGATGTTGTCGGCCAGCTGGTGGGCGCGCTCGAGGTAGCGGCGTTCGCCGGTCGCGTCGAAGGCGGCCAGCAGGGCCTCGCAGGCATGCATGTTGGCGTTCTGGCCGCGGTACGGCGACAGCGCCGACCAGTCCGCGCTGGCCTCGTCCGCATACAGGCCGGCCGCCGCGTCCCAGAAGCGCCGCTCCATCAGCTCGAAGGTCTCCGCCAGCCAGGGGCGGGCCTCGTCCAGGCCGGCCATCACGGCATGGGCGTAGGCCAGCAGCACGAACGCATGCCCGTAGGCGTGGCGCGTGCCGTCGAGCACCTCGCGCCGATCGGCGCGGCAGTCCAGCAGCCAGTGGTAGCCCTCCTGCGCCGTGTCCCGGTGCGCCTCGCGCAGGAAACGCAGCGCATGGCGCAGGCCCTCCAGATGGGCCGGATCGCCGAAGTGGCGGTAGGCCATCGCGTAGGTGAAGACGAAGCGGGTGCTGCTGACCAGATGGCGCTGATGCGCGTCGTAGACGGTGCCGTCGTCCTTGAAGAAGTGGTACATCCCGCCACTGGGATCGATGCAGCGCGGGTGATAGAAGTCCATGGTGCGGCGGGCATGCGCGAGCAGCACGGCTGGAGACCTGAAGTCGGGGAGGGCGGGAAGGTCGCGGGCGTTGGGCATGGTGAGGATGGGTCCGTGGGGATCGCCGGAGCAACGCCGACGCCCCGGAGGGTTTGCGCGCCGTTATAGGGGGCGCGCCTCGCCACGGTCAATCTCGCCGGAGGGAATCGGCCCCAATTTCGCGACGTTTAGTAAACAAGCCGGGTTCCCGTCCGGCCGTTCCGTCCCGCGCTCAACGCTCCAGCAGGTCCGCGCCACGTGCCTCCAGCCGCAGCGTGCCGTCGAAGCGCTTGCCGCTGAGCACGCCATGCATCGCGCCGTCGATGGCCACGTCGACCGGCGCGTTGTTGGTGTTGACGTAGAGCACGCGGCCGTCGACCGCACGGGCGAAGACGCCGTCCGGCGTCTTGGGGCCGGCTGCGATGCCGAGCTCGGCACGGAGCTGCCGCAGCAGCGGCCGCATGATCTGCGGCTGCGCCGGCGTGGCGACGTAGTACGCGCTGCCCTTGCCGAAGCGGTTGACCGTGATGGCGGGCGGCGTGCCCTCCAGGTTGGTGAAGCGCGCCAGCACCTGCGCGCTGGAGGGCTCCAGCACCTCGTAATGCTCGACCGTGCCCTTGATCTCCTCGCCGCCGAGCGTCAAGGTGCCGGCCGCGTCATAGAACTCGTTGGTGCGCAGGCCGAAGACATCGGTCAACTGGCCCGGCAACGGCGTGTTGTGCCACTGGTTGTTGTCGCCGACCTTGGCGGACTGGGCCGTCATCACCACCGTGCCGCCACCGGCCACGAACTGGCGCACCGCCTCGGTCGAGGCCCGGTCCAGCAGGTACATGCCGGGCAGGATGATCAGGCGGTAGCGGCTCAGGTCCTCGTAGGACAGCTTGATGATGGCGACGTCGACGTTGTCCTTGAGCAGCGGCTCGAAGGCGCCCTGCGCCTGTTTCAGGTAGGGCGTCTTGATGTACTGGCGCACCGTGTTGGACGGGCCATTCGGGCTGGTGGCGTGGACGTTCTCGAACGAGTAGGCGATGGCCACCTGCGGCTCGACGCGGCGCGGGAAGCCGAGCTTTTCCAGCTTGGCGTAGTCCGCGGCGATGGCCGCCCATTCCGCCAGCTTCCAGGAGGGCCGGTCGTCATGGTCGATCAGCCCCATCAGCGCCTGCTCCTCGCCGCCGAGGTGGCTGTTGAAGGTCCAGGCCAGCGCGGCCTGGCCGCCCATCAGCAGCACGAAGTGGGCCCACATGCGCGACCAGCCCTTGCTGCCGTAGGAGCCGCCGCCGCCGGCGGCGAACTCGTTGAACCAGGTCGGCGTGCTCATGCCGCCCTTGATCATCGTGGCCTCCCAGCCGCCGTTGATCGCGTCGCCGGCATAGAAGCCCATCGCGCCATAGGTGGTGTGCCGCCGGTAGCTGCCCAGGAAGTCGAATCCCTTGCGGCCCGACCAGTCCCAATAGTTGGACAGCACTGGTTTGTTGGGCGTGTTTTTCCTGCGCACCGCTTCCAGATCGCCGAGCGTGGCGATGGTCACATCGGACCAGAAGCGGCGCAGGTCCAGGTAGCGCTCTGCCGGGCCGGGGCCGTCTGCGTAGGGCAAGCGCACCTCGTCCCAATTGCCGATGCGACGCGACCAGCGTTGCGTGGCCCAGGCCTTGTTCAAGGCTTCGATGCTGCCGTAGCGCTTCTTCAGCCATTCGACGAAGCGCTTGCGATCGGCCTCCGAGTAGGACATGAAGCCGTTGCCGATCTCGTTGTCATAGCCCACCGCCAGCAAGGCTGGATGCTTGGCATAGCGCTTGGTCAGGGTGTCGGCCATGCGGATGGCCAGGCGCCGGTAGTCCGGGTCGCCGATGTTGTCCATGTAGCGCTCGGCGGGGGCCAGCCGCGTGCCGGCCTGGTTGGTGATGTCGACGCCGGGGTACTTGTGATGCAGCCACATCGGCGCCGGCAGGCCGGGGATGTCCAGGATGACGCGGATGCCGGCGGCATGCACCGCATCCATCACGGCGTCGAAGTGCCTGAAGTCGAACCGGCCTTCCTCGGGCTCGAAGTAGTCCCAGGACAGGTCGCCCATGCGCACGACCTTGAAACCGGACTGCTTCATCAGCGCGACATCGCGCCTGACTTGCTCGAGCGTGCGGTCCACCGGCTGGTAGTTCACGCCGGCGAAGAGCTGGCCGGGGCCTGGCCAGTCGGGATGGCCCTCGGCGCTCTGGGCGCACGCGGAGCCCAGGGACGCCAGCGCCAGCGCGCAGGCAATGAAGGTTTTCTTGAGAGCTTGCATGGTGAGCGGCTCGGCGAGAGCCCCTGTGGCTGGTTGGATGTCGCGGCGGAACTCAGGCCAGGCCGCGACCGAACACCTTCAGCGCAATGGCCGGCGAGCCGGCCAATCCCTCCGGCACACGCACCTCCAGCCCCTGGCGGGTGCGCTTGAAGGGCAGGCTGCCCGCGGCGCCTACCACCTCGACGCGGTCGATGCTGCCGGGCGCGAAGGCCGAGTCCTGGGCCAGCGATTGGACGCGCATCACGCCGTCCTGCGGCCAGCCCAGCCCGATGGCATGGAGCGCGTCGCCCCGGGTGGTGAAGCGGATGTCCTGCGCGGTGAAAGGCGTCGCCGGCTGCTCGCTCATCGCGCCGCCCTTCACGACCGTCGGGCCCTCGCCGAAGCGTCGCCAGGGCCGCGTGCCGTGGATGGCCTCGCCGTGGCGCGCCATCCAGGCGGCAAGGCCCTCCAGCGTCTGGCGCTCATCCGAGTCGATCGTGCCGTCCGCCTTGAGCGGCACCGACAGCAGCAGATTGCCGTTCTTGGACACGACGTCGCACAGGATGTGCAGCACCGTGGCGGCCGACTTGTACTGGTGGTTCTCGAAGACGCTGCGGCTGTAGTGCCAGTCGCCGATGCAGGTGTCGGTCTGCCAGGGGTGGGGCTGGATGTCGTCGCGCGAGCCGCGTTCGACGTCCTCCACCACGGCGAGGCGGCGATCTCCCTGCAGGCCCTTGGTGTTCAGCACCGCCTCCAGCTGGCCGCCATGCCAGGCCCGGCTGGCGTTGTAGAAGTGGGCGGCGATGTCCATCCCCGCCTGGCCCAGCGGAAGGCCGTCGTTGTCGAAGTACAGCAGGTCGGGCCGGTAGCGGTCGATGAGGTCGCGGCAGCGCAGGAACCAGCGCCGCGTGAAGGCCGGGTTGTGCGCCGGTGGCGGCACGTGCCACACGCCGTCGTTGGCGGCATGCCACTCGGCCGCCGCCTTGACGTCGGTGAACCCATCGGGGATGACCATGTTGCGACCGGTGTACAGGTCCTGCGGATCCAGTCCCTCCCACCAGGTGCCCTTGCCGTCGGCCACGGTGAGGCGGAAGGCGTCGTAGCGCCGGCCGGCCAGCGGCCCTTGCGCGTCATAGCCGTAGGCGGTCTGCAACCAGTGCCAGGCGTTGCCCGAGTGGTTGCTGACGCCGAAGCGCAGGCCGCGCCGGCGGGCCGCCTCGGCCCACAGGCCGACCAGGTCCCGCCTGGGGCCGATGCGCGTGCTGTTCCAGCCGTGGTATTTCGACTCGTAGTTGTCGAAGTTGTCGTGGTGGTTGGCCAGGGCCACGAAGTACTTCGCGCCGGCCCGGACGTACAGGTCCAGCAGGGCGCCGGGATCCCAGTTCTCGGCCCGCCAGCGATGGTTCATCTCCATGAAGCCGACCTGGGTCGGATGACCGTAGGTCTTCAGGTGATGCGTGTACTGGGCATGGCCCTGGACGTACATGTTGCGGGCATACCAGTCGCCCGCCTCGGGCACGCACTGCGCGGTCCAGTGGGCCCAGATGCCGAACTTGGCATCGCGGAACCAGTCCGGCGCGCGGTAGCCGCCGATGAGCGACGCCCAGTCCGGCGTGAAGGCAGGCGCAGCGGCATGGACCCGCGCCGACGCCAGCGCGCCGGCCGCGGCCGTGGCCTGGAGAAGGGATCGGCGCGTCAACGCGGCGCCGGTCTTGCCTGCGTGCATGTGAGGACTCCAAGCGTGATCAAACCAGCCCCTGGCCCTGGATCTTCAGCGCGATGGCTGCCGAGCCGGCCAGGCCCTCCGGCACGCGCACTTCCAGCGCCTTGGCCGTGCGCGAGAAGCTCAGCGGCTGCGCGGCGCCCAGCGCCTCGACGCGCTCGATCGCCCCGGGCGCCAGCGCCGAATCCCGGGCCAGGGCCGTGAGGCGCAGCACGCCGCTCTCCGGCCAGCCCAGGGCGATGGCGTACAGCGCGCCGTCCTTGGTCGTGTAGCGGATGTCCTGTGCGCCGAACACCATGGGCTGGCCTTCCTCGGCATCGGCGCGGACGCGGGTGGGACCTTCGCCGTAGCGGCGCCAGGGGCGCGTGCCGTGGATGGCCTCGGCGTTGCGGCCCATCCATTCGGCGAGGTCGGCCAGGATCTTGCGCTCGTCGGCATCGAGGGTGCCGTCGCCGCGCAGCGGTACCGACAGCAGCAGGTTGCCGTTCTTGGCGACGATGTCGCACAGCCGGTGGATGACCGCGGCGGCCGGCTTGTACTGGTGGCCCTCGTAGATCCAGCGGTTGTAGTGCCATTCGCCGATGCAGGTGTCGGTCTGCCACGGCAGGGGCTCGATGCCCTCCCGGAACCCGCGTTCGGTGTCCTCCACCAGACCGGCGCGGCGCTCGGGCGGCAGGAACTTGGCGTTGACCACGGCCTCGAGCCTGCCGCCGTGCCAGGCCATGTTGGCGTTGTAGAAGTGGGCCGTGATGTCCAGCCCGGCCTGCCCCAGCGGCAGGCCGTAGTTGTCGAAGTACAGCAGGTCGGGGCGGTAGCTGTCGACCAGGTCGCGGCAGCGCAGGAACCACTGGCGGGTGAATGCGGGGTTCCCGGCGGGCGGATCCTCGTTCCAGATGCGGTCGTTGGCCTCATGCCAGTCCTGGGCCGCCTTGATGCTGGTGATGCCGTCGGGAATCACCATGTTGGGGCCGGTGTACAGCTCCTGCGGGTCCAGGCCTTCCCACCACTGGCCCTTGCCGTCGGCCTTCCTGAGGCGGAAGGCGTCGTAGCGCTGGCCGGCCAGCGGGCCTTCGGCGTCATAGCCGTAGGCCGGCTGCAGCCAGTGCCAGGCATGCGCCGAATGGTTGCTGACGCCGAAGCGCAGGCCCCGCCGGCGGGCCGCCTTGGCCCAGATGCCGACGATGTCGCGCCGGGGGCCGACGCGCACGCTGTTCCAGCCGTGGTACTTCGAGTCGTAGGCATCGAAGTTGTCGTGGTGGTTGGCGAGCGCCACGAAGTACTTCGCGCCCGCCTTCACGTACAGGTCCATCAGCTCCTCCGGCTGCCAGTGCTCGGCCTTCCAGCGGTTCTGGATCTCCATGAAGCCGACCTTGGACGGATGGCCATAGGTCTTCACGTGATGGTCGTAGTGGCCATGGCCCTGCAGGTACATGCTGCGCGCGTACCAGTCGCCCACCTCGGGCACGCACTGCGCGCTCCAGTGGGCCCAGATGCCGAACTTGGCGTCGCGGAACCAGTCCGGCGCGCGGTAGCCGCCGACCAGCGAGTCCCAGGTCGGCGCGAACGCCGCAGGCGCGGCCGGGACGGCATGGAGATGCGGCGCCGCCAGCGCGCCGGCGGCGGCCGAGGCCTGGAGGAACGAGCGGCGTGTCCAGTCCGCGCCAAGGGTCTTCTTGGGTGCTTGCATCGGGGCGTGGTGAAGGTGAGAGATGACGGGCAACGCTGGAACACAGCGCTGGCGGGGCTCGCCGAGCGGTAGGGATCGGCGACGGTCGGTCGGTCAGGGCGGGGAGCGGGCGTCGGGGCCGTCGGCGGGGACGCCATAGACGATGCCCCGGCCGACCGTGCTCATGTAGACCACGCCTTCGGCGTTCATGTCGCCCGTCACGAACTGGCCGTTGCCGGGGCCACCGAACTGGTGGGCGTCGTCGTTGATGCGCAGCCAGGTGGCGCCGGCATCGGTGGAGCGATAGACGCCCAGCGGCTCGCCCTTGGGGGCGCCCCAGATGAAGACGGTGGGATAGGACGCACCCGCCATGGCCTTCCCGAAGCCCACGGCGCCGCAGCGGTCGATGGCGGCGAGCGTCTTGAAGCTGCGGCCGGCATCGGTGGAGCGCGCCAGGCCGCCGTCCTTCAGCGGTACCCACACGTCGCCCTCGCGTCCCGGCGCCACGCGCACCAGCGGCGAGCCGCCGGCCGGCAGCCGGGCGGTGGTCACGAAGCTGGCCCCGCCGTCGGTGCTGACCCGCACCGTGCCAGCGTCATAGGCATAGAACCTGGCGGGGTTCACCGGGTCGCCCACCGGCCGCACCGCTGCGCCCTCGAGGCCACGCACTGGCACCCAGGTCGGCTGGGCCTGGCTGAAATCGGCGGAACGCACGGTGACGGGGCGGCCATCGCTGGCGCGGAAGCTGTGCAGCAGGCTGACGCCATCCGCGGACAGCGCCACCGTCCCGGAACTGCCCTGCATGCCGGCCACCTCGACCCAGGTGCGGCCCGTGTCGGTGGAGCGGTACATCTTCTTTTCGCCCACCCGCACGACGACCGCCGTGCGGCTGCCCGCCACGGCCAGGCCCGTGGTGGAACCGATGCGCGGCTCGTGGATGGGCGCGTAGGCATCGAGCCGGTGATGGCGGAAGCCGTCGAAATCGGCGATCGCCGACAGCAGTGGGCCGCCCGGAACGCTGATGGCCACGTTGGGCACCGTTTCCTCGAGACCGTCGACCATGAAGCGCCAGGTGGCCGGCGTGGCGTCGATGTCGTCGGTGCGGAAGACGCCGTTGCCCGAGGTCACCCACACGGCGCGCGGATCGGCGGTGTCGAACTCGATGGCGCCGGCCCAGTGGATGGCATAACCGGCGACCCAGCTGACGCCGCGAGTGTCCATGGCGAAGCCGCGCGCCACCACGTCGGTCCAGTGGCCACCCCCGTCGGTGGTGAGGAAGAACCGGTCGCCGCCGTTCCTGCCGCCCTGCGGCATCCAGGTGTTGATGGTGGAGACGACCACCCGCTTCGGATTGCCGGGGTCCACCGACACGCCGGAGAAGGGCTTGTCCAAGCCCCCCGGCGTGACGTCGGTCCAGCGGCCGCTGGCGACGTCGTACTTCCACACCTGGCCGCTGGTCTGGGGCTCGGGCGGTGTCAGTTGTTTCCAGTCGCCATGCGGGCCGGCGCCGTTGCCAAAGGTGATGTAGAGCTGCCCATCGGCCGCGAGCGCCGCCCGCTGCGGCATGTGGCCGGACGGGGCGCCGGGCACCGGCTGGAAGGTGGCGCCGGCGTCGTCGCTGCGATAAAGGTTGGGGCCCACCGAGCCGAAGCGCGAGACGCCGACGAACAGGCGCTGCGCCACGCCCCGGGCCACGCTGGTGGGGTCGATCAGCACGAAGCTGAGACCGGTCTCGTTGGGTGTCGTGGTGACGGGGAGCGCCTCGACGCGCGAGAAGCTGACGCCGGCGTCGGTGCTCTTGAACAGGCCGTTGGCACGCGAGCCGAGGTACAGCACCTTGCTGTCGCCCGGGTCCACCTGCAGTCGCTCGCCATTGCCCCGGCCCATGCCGTTGCCGTTGGCGCGCAGCAGGTGGCTCACGTCGGTGATGCGGCTGAAGGTGGCGCCGCGGTCGGTGGAGCGCATCACGACGGTCCTGCCCTCGCTGAAATACGGCACGCCGGCCAGCAGGTAGAGGACATCGCCGTGCTGGGGATCGAGCGCGAGCGCGTCCACGCTCAACCAGCCGACGTCCGCCTCGGACACCCCATCCATCAGCGACACCCAGCGACGCTTGGTGGCCTCCCAGCGGTAGGCGCCGCCCACGTCGGTGCGGGCGTAGATCAGGCCGCGCTCGGTCTTGCTCGTCACGAGGGCGGCGACGTAGCCACCGCCCCCGATGGCCAGGCTGTCCCAGCGGTAGGACTCGGCCTGGCCGCTCAAGGCCAGCATCGCCAGGGCGGTGGCGAACAGCGAGCGCCAGGAGGTCATGGTTCGGAGGAGGGGCATGCGTGGGGCTGTCCCACGGGGCATCCCGGGGTCTTGCTCAATTGGTATATCCACTTTGCCAGAACCTGAATTTGGTCTTACCAGTGCATACCCCAATGGGGAGCTCGCCATCGTTTGGACGCGCCCGCAGCGCCTGAGCGCCAGTGACGTCGTCGTGATGGCGATGTGATGAGGTCGTGAAGCGTCTGGCGCAACCACCGCCGACCATGGCGATCCGGTCGGGGCGGCTTCGCATCAAAAGAACCCAGGGTCGCTGCTGGAAGTTGGTCAGACCGGGCGTTTGCCCTAGCTTAATTTGGTCAGGCCAAACATATGATTTAGCGGTCAATCCAGCAATTCTGGTCTAACCAGAAGAGCAGCCGTTGATGAGGCTTGGGCAGCGCTCCGGCCACCTACAAAAAAAGGAGACACAACGTGACGAAGAAGGTGTTGAGACATCGGGCCAAGCTGTCCGTGCTCGCGGCGAGCGCCCTGGTGGTGGCCTGCGGCGGCGGGGGCGGCGAGGGCGGAGGCAGCTCCGGCGCGTTCCAGGCCATCAGCTTCAATTACCCCGGCGGCGCGACGCTGCTTGCCGGGCCGGTGACGCTGAAGGCCACCGCCGATTCAGGCCTCCCCGTGGCCTTCAGGTCGGGCACGCCCGACATCTGCACCGTCTCCGGCGACCAGCTCACGCTGGTGGCCAAGGGCGAATGCAGCGTCATCGCCAGCCAGGCCGGCGGCGCCGGCGCCAACGGCAAGCAATGGGCCGCGGCGGACGAGGTCGGGCAGCTGTTCAAGGTGCTGGGACGCGCGCAGACGCCGGTCGTGCCGGTCGCGGTGATGCGGCGCGCCGCGACGGCGACGGTGAGCTTGTCGGGCAAGACCGATGCGGGGCTGGCGGCGACCTACCAGAGCACCACGCCCTCGATCTGCACCGTCAGCGGCACGAGCTTGACGGCACTCGGCGACGGGCTGTGCCAGTTGACGGTGACCGCACCCGCCGACGCCACCCACGAGGCCCTGGCCGGCACGACGGTGATCGCCGTGTCGCCGCTGCCGCCGGCCGTCGTGCAGAGCCAGGGCAAGACGCAGATCGTCGCGCTGGCCACCACCGACGCGGACGGCAGCGCCTTGAGCTATGCGAGCACCGCGCCCGCCGTCTGCGCGGTGGCCGGCAGCGAGCTGCAGATCCTGGCCAAGGGCACCTGCACGCTGACCCTGTCCAGCACCAGCGGCGCCACGGAGAACCTCGGCGTGGTCGTCGATCCGCACTTCTTCGCGAGCGGATTCAACCCGACGACCAATCGCACGCTGGAGTTCGGCGACATCAACACCGGCGCCGGCGTGCCCATCTCCGGTTGGTGCGGCGGCGCCGATCCGTCCTACTGCAACCTGACGGTGACTTCCTTCTCGTCGACCTTCGGGTTCGACATCAAGCAGAAGGCGGGCAGCGGCTGGGACGGCTCCACCGCCGGATGGTGGGCCTACTACAACTACGAGATCGGCGCGCCCAAGACCTCGAGCGGCGATCGCCTGCCCTTCGACCTCAAGACCGAAGAGTCGCTGTTCGTGACGCTCGGCCTGAACCAGACGCTGTTCGATGGCGGCGGCGCCGTGGCGGTCCGCATCCAGACGAACAACCTGCAGAAGAAGGCCAACGGCGACGAGTGCTACATCACCGCCTCGGTCAACGTGCAGCCGACGTCCGCCGCGCCCACCGCCTACTTCCTCCCGTTGAAGAATTTCTCGGTGACGGAGACCTGCGGCACCGACATCGCGCAGACGGCGGAAGCCGGGCTGGCGCAGATCCGCAGCTTCGGCGTGCGCGCCCTGCAGTTCGGTCCGAGCATCAACCTGAGCCGACCGACGCCGAACGCGGACGGCACGCTGCCCGCGCCAACCGACCCGGGCTACACGCTCAGCACCGACGTCACCGTCTTCGGCCCGATCACCTTCCAGTGATCGCCAGGCGCCGCACAACCGAATCAGAAAGAAAAACGATGAGACAGTTCCGCACCACCGCCGTCCATCGCGGCATGGTCCAGATGCTGTTGCTGACCGCTGGCAGCACCGCATTTGCCCAGACCACGCCGCCCCCCAAGGAGCCCGAGGCGCCGGCCGCGCTCGGCACCGTGGTCGTCAAGGGCCAGCGCGCCGCCTTGCAGTCGGCGCAGAAGATCAAGCAGAACTCCGAGGAAATCGTCGACTCCGTCGTGGCGGAGGAAGCAGGCAAGCTGCCCGACAAGTCCATCACCGAGGTGCTGCAGCGCATCGTCGGCGTGACCATCGAACGCCTGCGTTCGACCAACAACGACCCCAAGCATTTTTCCGAAGGCAGCGACGACCGCATCAACGTGCGCGGTCTGTCCTGGGGCTCGTCCACCCTCAATGGCCGCGAGATGTTCTCGGCCGGCTGGCCGGGGCGCGACCTGAGCTGGAGCGCCGTGCCCTCTGAGCTGATGGCCGGCGTGGACGTCTACAAGAACCCCTCGGCGGAAAAGATCGAAGGCGGCGTCAGCGGCCAGGTGGACCTGCGCACGGCGCTGCCGTTCGACTACGAGGGCACCAAGCGCGTCGTCTCCTTCGGCAGCAACTACGAGCAGCGGACGAAGAAGGCCTCGCCGACGCTCTCGGGGCTCTATTCGACGAGGTGGGAGGCCGAGTCGGGCCGCTGGGGTGCGCTGGTCGACCTGGCGATGAACCACTCGACCTATGAGCAGCAGAAGCTCGAGGTCCAGCCCTACTACCCGCGCAGCGACGTGGTGCCCGGCCGGACGGTGTGGGTTCCCGGCGCGGCGGACTGGGGGCAGAACCTCGGTGAAAGCGACCGCAAGGGCTTCTACGGCGCGCTGCAGTGGAAGAAGAACAACATGCAGTCGTCGCTGACGGCCTTCGTGTCGAAGTCGCGGGAGGAGAACACCGGCTCGAACATCTACCCGAGCTTCGCCGATGGCAACTTCAACATGTCGCCGTACAACGTGCGGGTCGACAACCCGGTGGTCGACGATCGGGGCGTGGTGGTGTCGGGCCACTACAGCTATCCGTTGCAACTGCCGCGCGATGCCAACGGCAACGTCACGGACTTCAACCGTGGCGGCAAGGGCGCGAACCAGTTCGCCGACGGCGGCATCATGATGGGCACCAGCCGGGCGTTCACCCAGCACCACACCAACACCGCCGAGCTGGCCTGGAATTTCCAGTGGGCCGTCAACGACCGCTTCGCCTTGCAGAACGACCTGCAGTGGGTCAAGTCCACCTTCCGCACCCGCGGCGAGGAAGTGCAGACGGCCACCTTCGTGCCGAGCATGGACATCACCACCTCCGGCAGCAAGCCGGTGCAGATCGGCTTCGACGAGCGGTCGCGCAATTTCCTCGCCGATCCGGGCAACTACTTCTGGCTGTCGGTCATGCCCGGCCGCTACAAGGGGGACGCCGACCTGTATGCCTGGAAGGTCGACGGCAAGTACGTGTTCGACGATTCGATCCTGCGCGACCTGAGAGTCGGCTTCCGCACCACCTACCGCACCTCCAAGCGCGAAGTGGCGGTCTATGCCGGTGACCCCACCAGCGTCGGCTGGAAGTCGATCGCCGAACCCTGGGTGGTGCGTCAGACCAGCACGCCGGGCCAGTTGCCCGGCCCCAACGATGACCAGAGCTGGAAGTCGCGCGGCAACTTCGCCTACCTGAGCGATCCGCGCTACGCGGCGGCCGCGCCGGTGGAGCTGTTCAACTACGCCGCCTTCGGCGGCAACCGCCCGCCCAGCGTAGTGTTCCCGACCTATGGCGCCCTCAAGGACTACAACACCTACAGCAAGCTGATCGGTGACGTCCGATACAACCAGTGCCTGGACTCGCAGGCGTGGGCGAAGGGGCAGAACGCGAAGAACCCGCAGAACCAGATCAACGTCCCGACCTGCAACGCCAGCGACTACCAGTACGACACGACGCTGTACTACGGGCTGAACCCGAACATGACCAGCGACGTCTCCGAGCGCACCCATGCCGTCTACGGCAGCCTGCGCTTCGGCTTCGATGACTGGAAGATCCCGGTGGACGGCAACCTGGGCCTGCGCGTGGTCTACACCGGACGTTCGTCGCACGGGCATACGACCTTCGACGCGACCTACGACGACCGCACGCCGCCCGACGTGCCGCGCTTCGGTCCGATCAACGAGAACCTGAATGTCGACGCCAATCATGTCGACGTGCTGCCCTCGCTGAACCTGAAGTTCAACCTGACGGGCGACAACAAGCTGCTGGGGCGCATCGCGGCGGCCCGCAGCGTGTACCGGCCGGGTTTCAACCAGCTGCAGGAATCGGTGTCGCTCAAGCAGAACATCGACACGGCCAACAACCGCATCACCTACACGGGCGAAAACACCGGCAACGCCAAGCTCAAGCCGCTGACGTCCGACAACTTCGACCTGGGGCTGGAGTGGTACCCGCGCAGCGGCCAGATGGTGTCGGTCACGGCCTTCTACAAGGACGTGAAGGACGTGATCTACGACTCCACCTACACGCGCGACTACAACAGCCTGGCGGGCAACCCGCAGACCTTCCAGATCAAGGGCCCGCGCAACGCGGCCCGGGCCTGGGTGCATGGCATCGAGCTCAAGGCCGAGACCTACCTGGACCATTTCGACTTCCTGAAGGACCGGCTGCCTGACTGGGCCAAGGGCTTCGGCGTGTCGGCGGACTACACCTACCTCGGCAGCAGCCAGCGCTTCTACCGCGATGCCCAGGTGCAGTTCTGCCCGCCCAACGGCACGATCACGAGCGACGCGCTCAAGGTGTATGGCTGCGACACCAACGGCAGGCCCTTCGGTGCGCTGCCGGTGCCCGGCCTGGTGAAGAACGCCGCCAACTTCGCGCTGCGCTATGACCGCTACGGCTTCTCGGCCCGCCTGGCCTACAACTGGACCAGCCGCGTGCTGAGGAACGTCGGCGTCGACTTCAATGGCCAGAACGGCACGAGCGCGGATCCGGCGCGCGCCGGCGCACAGGACACGTGGTGGGGCCTGCCGCAGTACCAGGAGGCCTTCGGGCAGTGGGATGGGGGCGTGTCGTACAACTTCACGGAGAAGTTCGGGCTGTCGCTCAGCGTGACCAACCTGAACAACGTGACGGTTCGTCGCACCTTCCAGCAGACGCCGGGTGCCATGGGCGCGAGCTGGAACTTCCCGGGACGCAGCTACTACCTGACGGGGCGGTACGAGCTCTGAGGCGAGGGCGGGGCGCAAGCCCCGACCCCAACAAGGCGAAGTCATGCCCATGTCGTTCCGGGTCGCGCTCACCGCGACCTTCGTCCTGCTCTCAGCCGGCGCCGCCAGCGCCCAGCAAGCCGGCACGGCCAACCTGGACCGCGTCGAAGTGGCCGGCAGGAAGACGGAGGTCTCGCCGTGGTTCCGCGCCGAGAGCCCGCATTTCGTCGTGTACTCGGACACCCGCGAGGAGGACGTCGCGCCCCTGCTGGACAACCTGGAGAAGCTGGACCGGCTGCTGCGGGCCTACCTCCTGCCGGCCGGCCCCGCCGAGTCGCAGGCCGAGCCGCCGGCATCGAAACTGACGCTGTACTACCACGCCAGCCTGTCGGGCCTGCGGGCGGTCCCGGGCAGCGTGCCGGTCGATGCCGTCGGCCTGTACACCAGCTGCGCCGAGGGGGTGCAGGGCTTCGGCGTTCACCTGGAACGCATGGCCGCGCTGGACGACGAGCAACTCGAGAAGGCGCCGCTGAACGACTCGCTGACGCATGTCTTCGAGGCCTATGCGCGGCACTTCCTCTATCGCCATACCGACATCCGCAGCCCCGCGTGGTTCATCGATGGCTTCGCCCAGTACTTCTCCAGCGTGCGGTTCTCGGCGCAGCAGACGGTCGTCGGGCGGGCGCCCAGGGACGTCGCCGGCTACCTGAGGTTCCTGGGGGCGGGGCGCAAGTACCACCTCGAATGGGAGGATGTGCTGGCGCATCGGCTGGCTGATGCGCACGGCCATGGCGGCGAAGCCGGCGCGCGTCTCGAGTTCCAGGCGAAGTCCTGGCTGCTGACGCACTACGCACTGTCCTCGGACGACAACCGCAAGCGCCTCAGCCGCTATCTCCGGCTCGTCGGTGACGGCGCGTCGCCGACCGCGGCGTTCGAACGGGCCTTTGGCCTGACAAGCGCGGCGCTCGGCCCGGCGATGTGGCGCTACGGCCAGCGCGGCATGGAAGTGCTGCGAGGTGCGCCCCAGTCGCTCCCCCCGACGCCGGTCCGTTTCCGGACGCTCACGCGGGGAGCGGGCGAGTTCGTGCTGGTGGACGCCGCCCTGCGGTCCTGCCCGGGCCGGCAGGTCGGCGAGTCCCTGCTGAAGGAAGCCTCCGAGCTGGCGGCCAGGTTCCCGGAGGATCGGCCAGGGCGACTCACCTGGAGCCGGGCGCAGATCGACTGGGGTGATCCGCAGGCGGCGCTCTCCCGGCTGGAGGCCGACCTGCGGGAGGACGACACGGGCTTCGAGGCTCCTTACCTGGCGGGCAGGGCGCATCTCAGTCTTGCGGGGCGCGGCGAAGGCGCGTCCCGGGCGGCTCATCTCCAGGCGGCGCGGCAGCACTTGCAACGCGCGCTGGCGTTGAACCCGCGATCACCCGAAGTCGCTCTCGCAGGGTTCAAGGCGGAGGTCGCCGCGGCGGACCCGCCGGATGACGCCGCGTTTCAAGGCGTCATTGCCGTCTGGCAGACCGCGCGAGACGTGGACGCGCTCACCCGCTTCGCGGCGCTGGCCTATGCGCTGACCGGCAAGGCGGACGAGGCGTACCAGGCCCTGGGCACGCTCGCGCAGAACGGGGAAGTCCCGGCCGCCATGGCGCAATGGGCGCGCGAGTGGCAGGGGCGACTCGAGACCGGCGTGACGCGCGGCGAACTCCTCGCCGAGTTGCGCCGGACCGACGTGCCGGACGTGCCGGTCAAGGAATGGACCCTCAACAAGCGGCGCGTGTTGCAGAAGGTCGAACTCAGCGCGGGTCTGGAGGCTGCGGACGCCTTCATCAAGGATCGGCAGCAGCAGAGCGATGGCGGGCCGCCCCCAGGCAACGCCGCGGGCGGCGCAGGGAGGCGGTAGGGCGCAGACGCCGCCGGCTGCCCGTCGGCCTTGGCGCCGGCCCCGGCGCGCCGGTTGCCCCTTCCTGCCGCCACCTCCCGGAGCTACCCCCATGCAGCCAACGACCGCTGAGTCCGCCCCGTCTTCCGCCGTGAGCCCCAGCGCTTCGACGCTCACCGGCCATTGCCTCTGTGGCGCCGTCACGATCACCGTGGCAGGCCACCACGACCCGCGCGTCGGCGCCTGCCATTGCCGGATGTGCCAGCGATGGACCGGCGGCCTGTTACTGTGTTTCACCGCCGACGTCCCCGCCGTGACCGTCACGGGCGAGGTCGCGCGCTATCGCTCGTCCTCCTTCGCCGAGCGCGCCTTCTGCCCGCGCTGCGGCTCGCACCTCTGGTTCAACGACGTCGACGACGCCGGCCAGCCCAAGGACTACGAACTCATGCCGGGGCTGTTCGATGCGGCTCGCCCCTGGCCGCTGCGGTCCGAGATCTACGTCGACCGCGCGATGGCCGCCGTGCCCCTCGCGGGCGACCATCGCCGCAAGACCCGCGCGGAGTACGAGGCCGACAACCCGTTCATCGAAGGCGACCTCGAGTAGCGCTGGCGCGACCGGCCAGGCGCTGAGGCCCTTGCCGAGCGATGGCGGAGCCGGAGGCGCGAGGGCAGGGCACCAGGGTATGGCGACGGGGTTCCGGGTTTTCCCTCAATGATCCTAGGGGGGTACCCCGCCGCTGCATACAAGGCGCATCGCGCCGTGCTTCCTAGACTGCGCCTCGCCCGATGCATGTTGCATCGCGGGCGCATCCACTCAGGGAGACACCATGACCCAGTCAGCTTCGTTGCGACGCGCCTTGCGCGCCCTGGTCCTGTGCGGCACCTTCGCGGCCGCCGGCGCCTCGGCTCAGGTCGGTCCGGACCCCACGTCCGCCAGCCTCAATGCCACCGCCGGACCGTTCGCGGTCTCGACCAGCAACGTGGTGCTCGCGCGCGGTTTCGGCGGCGGCACGATCTACTACCCCACCGCGACCGGGCGCTACGGCGTCGTGGCCATCAGCCCGGGCTTCACCGCCACGGAGTCCAGCGTCGCCTGGCTCGGCCGCCGCCTGGCCACGCACGGGCTGGTGGTCATCACCATCAACACCAACACCACGCTCGACCAACCCGCCAGCCGCGCCACGCAGCTGATGGCGGCGCTCAACCACGTCGTCAACAGCGCGAGCAGCACGGTGCGCAGCCGCGTGGACAGCACCCGCCTGGCGGTGGCGGGACATTCGATGGGCGGGGGCGGCGCGCTGATCGCCGCGCAGAACAACCCGACGCTCAAGGCCGCGCTGCCGCTGACGCCGTGGAACCTGAGCAGCAGCTTCACGCAGGTGCGGGTGCCGACGCTGATCGTCGGCGCGGATGGCGACTCGGTGGCGTCGGTGGCCGTGCATGCGCGGCCGTTCTACGCGAGCCTGCCCGCCACGACCTTCAAGGCCTATGCCGAGCTCAACGGCGCGAGCCACTTCACGCCCAACAGCACCAACACGCCGATCGGCCGCTACGGCACCGCGTGGATGAAGCGCTTCGTCGACGCGGACAGCCGCTACTCGCCCTTCCTCTGCGGCGCGCCGCACGAGGCCTACGCCACGGCGCTGGTGTTCGACCGCTACAGCCAGAACTGCCCGTACTGAGCCCGCAGCCGCAGGAGGACGCCATGTCGCACTCGTCCGATCGACCCCGGGGCCGGCGCATCGCCTGGGCCCTTGCCGCCGGCCTCGGCTCGGCGATCCTCCTGGTCTGGCTGGCCGCCGCGGCGCTCGCCCCGGCGGCCGCGGAGGAACCCGCCGCGGTGTTCCCCTGGGCGCGCACCCCGGCCGCGGCGTCGTCGTCCGAATCGGGGACATCGCCCGGCACGGCGCCTGTCGTCGCAGGGCAGGGGACGTCGGCGTCGCCGGCATCCTCGCAGGCGTCGGCGGGGTCGGGCCTTGCCAGCACGTCATCCAGCGTGTTCCGGGCCGATGCGCAGGGCCGGCTGGTCGTCGACCAGGCGATGCGGCTGCGGGTCGAGGCGTTGCTGGCGCTCCATGAAGGCGACGCGCTGGCCGCGCGCCTGGACGCGGAACTGGCGGGGCTGACGCCGACCGCCGCCGCGCGGGCGCGCGAGCTGGTCGCGCAGTTCGAGGCCTACCAGGGCGCGCAGGCCGCCGCGTTCCCGCCGGGCAGGGCGCCCTTGGTGCCCGAGGAGGGGCTCGCGCAACTGCAGGCGATGCAGGCGCTGCGGGCCAACCACTTCGGCGCCGACGCGGCGCGGCAGATGTTCGCGCAGGACGATGCCGTCGCGCGCCGGATCCTCGAGCTGATGCGGGAGGACACCTCCACCGCGCGCAGCATGGAGGAGAAGGCGATGCGGGCCCAGGTGCGCTATGACCAGGAGCGCGGTGCGGTTCCGCCTTGACGCCGCGACGCGCGCCCGGGAGCATGCCGCCATGACCTCTGGCGACACCGTCGAGCCTCGCCTCGGCCTGCTGGGTGACAGCTTCATCTACGCCAGCGCGGCCTTGCGGTCGCGCGTCTGCCGGCACTCCGCGACGCTGGCCTGCGCGCTGACGCCGCAGCCGCTGAGCATCAGCGCCGACGGCCAGCAGTGGCGAGGTCACCTGATGGCGATCCGCCCGTTTTCCTGGCGCGCCATCGACTCGGGCGGGCAACCCGTCGTGCTGATCGACCTGGAGCCCACCCATCCGCGCTACAACACCTTCAGCCACTGGCCCGACCGCGCGCCGGTGCGCGTGCTCGACGCCCACGGCTTCGCCGGCCTGCGCGATTGCGCGCGGGCCTTCGCGCATCGGACCTTGAGCGGCCGGCGCCTGCAGGCGTCGGTGCAGTTGCTGGTCGGCAGCGTCGCCGACAGCGTGGCACCGCACCGACCGCTGGAGGTCCGCGTGCGGCAGATGATGGCCGCATTGCGCCTGGACCCGTCCCTGGACCTGACGGCGCTGGGCGCGGCGGTGGGCCTGTCCGCGGCGCAGGCCTCGCGCGGCTTCGTGCGCTCGCTCGGCATCACGGCGCGGCAGTACGCGCTGGCCGCCAAGATCCAGCGCGCGGCGATGTTCTTCGGCAGCGGCCGCGCGCTGACCAGCATCGCGCAGGCGTCCGGGTTCACCGATTCCGCCCACCTGGCCAAGGTGTGGATGCGCTGTTACGGTGACTGCCCGTCGCGCTACTTCGCCCAGCACGACGGCTCGCTCGACGGCCGCGTCGACCACGCCTGGCGACAGCGCGTGAGCCTGTCGGAGACCTTCAACTGAGCCCTTCGTGACACGCCCGACGCTCTGGCATCGACTTCGACATGCGGCTGTTCATGCGCCTGGCCTGGGCGTGCTGCTGCTGGCCGTGCGCAACTACGTGCTCCACCAGAGCGCCAACCAGGCGGGCAGCATGGCGTTCTCGATGGTGCTGTCGATGTTTCCGCTGCTGGTGCTGCTGTCCGCGGGCGCGGCGTACATCGGCGCTCCCGGCGATGCCGCGGCGCTGGCGCGGCGTGTGGCCGAGTACGCGCCGCCGCTGGTGCGCGGCGCCTTGCAGCCGGTCGTCGACCAGGTGCTGGCGCAGCGCAGCCAGACGCTGGTGACCATCGGCCTGTTCGTCACGCTGTGGACCGCGTCCTCCGGCATGCAGGCGGTCCGCACCGCGCTCAACCGGTCCTACGGCATCGAGCGCGGGCTGTCGTTCTGGCGGGCGCGCCTGAAGGTGACGGTGTTCACCGTGGTCGTCGGTGGCGGCATCCTCCTCACCTTCAGTTCCATCATCGTCATGCCCTACGTGTGGGAGGCGCTGGAGCGCAGCACCGGCGTGGGCAAGGAGACGCTCTGGCTGCGCAACAGCGTGCGCTACGGCCTCGCGTTCCCGATGCTCACCGTGCTGTACGCGCTGCTGTACGGCTGGCTGCCCGACATCCGCCAGCGCCTGCGCACGGTGCTGCCGGGCGCCGTCGTCGGCGCGGCGCTGTGGGTGGCGCTGGTGGCGGTGCTGTCGTACTCGCTGCGCAGCGCCGGGAAGCTGGCGCTGCTGTACGGCAGCTTCGCCGGCGTGGTGGCCACGCTGGTGTTCCTCTACCTCAGCGCGGCGACGCTGATCTATGGGGCCGAGGTGAATGCGGTGATCCGGGGGAGGTTGGTCGGGGCGGGGAATGACCTGGAGGAGGCTGAGCGGTGAATCGGCGATCGGGGAAGCTGCATGCCGGTAGCAGCCGAGGCCCTCCTTTGCGCGCCAACACGCTTGGCCCTGCGTCGGGTTATCGAGGGCCAGCAGCCCGGTCACTTCGAGGTCCGGATGGTCGGCGAAGTGGTCGTCAGGTACAGCGACCGGCCGGTATCCGCCGGCTTGGCCGCGCCGCGGTCCCGGCAGGCCAGCGCGTCGCCGTGTTTCTTCACCAGCTTGCTCAGCGTGGCCCGCTGCATGTTGCAGATGCGCGCGGCCTCGCTGATGTTGCCGTTTCCGACGGCCATCGCCTCCATCACGAACTGACGCTCGACGTTGACCACCGCCGCGCGCTTGGCTTCGCGCAAGGAGGCGCAGCCGCGTTCGCCACTGCGCTGCGCCGCCGCTTCCCGCAGCCCCGGTGAGCTGGTGAGCAGCGTGTCGACGTCGATGCAGCCCGCCGTCGTGCTCAGGCAGGCTCGCACCAGCGTGTGCTCGAGCTCGCGCACGTTGCCCGGCCAGTTCAGCGATCGCAGCAGCGCCAGCGCCTCGTCGCTGATCGCCTTGGGCGGCCCGGTGGTGGTCTGCGCCACGCCGCGCAGCAGGTGCGGCACCAGCAGGTCGAGGTCCTCCGGCCGCTCGCGCAGCGGCGGCAGGTCCACCCGCAGCACGTCCAGCCGGAAGAACAGGTCCGAGCGGAAGCCGCCTTGCTGCGACAGCGAGAACAGGTCGACGTTGCAGGCCGCGACGATGCGCACGTCGGCCTTGTGCGTCTGGTCGTCGCCGACCGCGCGGAACGACGCGTCCTGCAGGAAGCGCAGCAGCACCACCTGGCCGCGCGGCGACAGCGCCTCGATCTCGTCGAGGAACAGCGTGCCGCCTTCGGCCTCGCGCACCAGGCCCCGGCGCGTGCGCGCCGCGTCGGTGAAGGCGCCGCGCGCGTGGCCGAACAGCTCGCTCTCGATCAGCGTGTCCGGCAGCGCGCCGCAGTTGACAGGAATGAAGGCGCCATCGCGCCGCGGCCCCAGGTAGTGGATGGCGCGCGCCACCAGGTCCTTGCCGGTGCCGGTCTCGCCGACCACCAGCACCGGCGCCGCGCAATCGGCATAGCGTGCCACCAGGTCCAGCGCCTTGCGCAAGCCCGCGGACGTGCCCACGAGCATCGCGTCCAGCGTCCCCGGGTGAGCCTTGGTTGGGGTGCTCATCGTGTCGCCTCCCTGGCCTGACATCGGTCGGCAGGCAGTGTACGGAAGGCCGTTTGCCGAGCACCTCCCTAATGTTGACGACCGTTACAACCCGGGCGCGATCGGGCCATCCGTGCCATCGCGACACGGCCGTGTCGCGATCGACACAGGGCCTCGCGAGGCCCGCCACGACGGCATCGCGGCCTTGCCCGCGGTCGCGCGGGTCCGTGTCGGCGGTGACTCGGACGATGTGACGCAGATCACGATTGCCTCAATCAAATCAAGGACTTGAGGCGGGCCGGCCACCTGGCACGGTTTACGCATGGTCAGCCGGCATGACCACCCCTCCGTCCAGCGCCGACGTGGCCGCGATGATCCTGCGCTACGTCATCGCGCATCCCGGCGCCTGCGATTCCATCGATGGCATCTGCGATTGGTGGCTGGTGCGGCAGCAGCGCGACGACCTGCGCAGCGCCGCCGAGGCGGCGCTGGTGCTGCTGGTGGCCGATGGCCGCATCGAGGTCATCACCCAGGTCGACGGCAGCACCGTCTATCGCGCCTTGCCGCCCGCGCGGCATTGACGGATGCGCACCGCCATGCCCGCCATCGCCTCGAACCGCCCGCCGGACTTCCAGATGGAAGGCCTGTGGGCCGCGCTCGGCCGGCTGGACCGCATGCTCGAGCGCGCCGCCAACGCGGCCGATGCCGCGGCGGTCCCGGCGGCCGCCGGCGCGCAGCCCGAGCCGTATCGCGGCCTCTACGTCACGACGCAGGACGTGCAGCGGCTGGTCCGCCAGGGGCCCGGCGAACCGTGGCTGGCCGGCCACGGCCCGGGTGCCGGCGCCGTGGAGCCCGCCGCGCCGCCGCCGATGCCCGAGAGCTCGCGTTTCCCATGGCTGCAGCAGGCCTTCGGGCTCGACACCATCGACCTGGACATCGTGCTGGTCGCGCTCGCGCCCGAGGTCGACCTGCGCTACGAGCGGCTCTATGCCTACCTGCAGGACGACGTGACGCGGCGCAGGCCCACCGTCGACCTCGTGCTCAACCTGCTGTGCGCGTCGCGCGACGCCAAGATCCTCGCGCGCGCCCGCTTCGGTCCCGAGGCGCCGCTGGTGCGGCACCGGCTGGTGCAACTGGCCGGCGATGCCGGCGCGATCGGCACGCCGCTGCTGTCGCAGGCGATCAAGCTCGAGGAGCCGGTGGTGCGGCTGCTGCTGGGCCAGCCCTGGCTGGACGCGCGGTTGCGCGGCGTGGCGCGGTTCACCGCGGCGCCCGAGGCCGGCGAGGCCGGCGAGGGCGGCGAGGGCGGGGCGGCCGACACGCTGGCGCTGAGCCTGTCCAAGGCGCTGGCCGACGGCAGCGGCCCGCAGTTCTACCTGGAAGGCGAATCCAGTGCCGGCCAGGAGGCCGCGGCGGTGAAGCTCGCGGCGCGGCTGGGGCAGTCGCTGATCGTCGTCGACCTCGTGCGCGCCGCCGATCCGGCCGACCAGTTCGCGACCACGCTCGAGCTGTTGCTGCGCGAGGCGCACCTGCTGTCGGCGGTCGTCCACCTGCAGGGGCATGACGCGCTGACGAACGCGGAGCGCGGCACGCTGGCGCAGGCCCTCGCGGCGCGGACGCCAGCGACGGGGCTCGTGATCGTGATGTCGGGCGCCCGGCCCTGCGATCCGCGCTTTCGCGGCATGGCGTCGGTGCCGGTGGCCGCGGCCGGCTTCCGCGACCGCCGTGCCGCCTGGACCGCCGGCCTGCGCGGCCAGCGCATCGAGCTCGATCCCCGCGCCCTCGATGACCTCGCCGCGCGGTATCCCCTCGACGAGGCGCAGATCGCCGCCGCCACGGCGCATGCGGCGCGCCAGTCCGCCTTGGAGCAGACCACGCCCGACCCGGCCGCGCTGGCCCGGGCCGCGCGCCAGCAGCTCGCGCGCGACCCCGGCACCCTGGCGCGCAAGCTCGCCCCGCTGCATGTCTGGAACGACCTCGTGTTGCCGCCGGACGCGATCGCCCAGCTGAAGGAGATCTGCCGCCAGGCGCGCTTTCGCCATGTCGTGTTCGGCGACTGGGGCTTCGATCGCAAGCTCTCCGTCGGCAAGGGCCTGAGCGCGCTGTTCAGCGGCCCGCCCGGCACCGGCAAGACGATGGCGGTGGAGGTCATCGCCAACGACCTCGGGCTGGACCTGTTCAAGATCGACCTGTCGCAGGTCGTCAGCAAGTACATCGGCGAAACCGAGAAGAGCATCGACCGCCTGTTCCTCGAGGCGCGCGCGGGCAACGCGATCCTGTTCTTCGACGAGTGCGACGCGCTCTTCGGCAAGCGCACCACGGTGCAGGACGCGCACGACCGCTACGCCAACATCGAAGTCGCCTACCTGCTGCAGAAGCTCGATGAACACGAGGGCCTGAGCATCCTGGCGACCAACCTGCGGCAGAACCTGGACGTGGCCTTCACCCGCCGGCTCGGCTTCATCGTCGACTTCCCGTTCCCCGACGAGGACAGCCGGCGCCGGCTGTGGGAATCGATCTGGCCGCCCAAGGTGCCGCGCAGCCAGGACCTGGACCTGGGTTTCCTGGCCGCCAACTTCAAGGTGCCCGGCGGCGCGGTGAAGAACATCGCGGTGGCCGCGGCCTTCCTGGCGGCGGAGCAGGGCGGCGAGCTCAAGACCGAGCACCTGCTGTGGGCCGCGCGGCGCGAGATCGAGAAGTCCGGCCGGCGCGTCGCCGGCAGCGAGTTCGGCCCCTACGCGGCGCGCGTGGAGGCGTTGGCCCGGGCGGGAGATCGTCATGCTGCATGAGGTCACCGACAGCCTGGAGGCCTTCTTCAAGCAGCCGGGGCTGGCGCCGCCGCTGCGCGACGCGGCGATCCGCTTCGACCGGCCGACCGATCCGTACGCGCTCGACCAGACCACGGTCAACCTGTTCCTGTTCGAGGTGCGCGAGCACCTGGAGCTGCGCAACAACGAGCCGGTGACGCGCCGGGTCGGCGGCCAGTCGCTCGTGGTGCCGCCAGCGTGGCGCGCCAACTGCCTCTACCTGGTCACCGCCTGGCCGGTCGGCGGCACCGACCTGCCCAAGCAGGAGCACCAGCTGCTGGGCCAGGTGCTGCAGCTGATCGCCGGTTCGCCGGTGATCCCGCCGGCCTTCCTGACGCCGGCGCTGCAGGCGCAGGAGCCGCCGCTGCCGATGCTGATGGTGCAGCCCGACGGCGTGCGCAACCCGGCCGAGTTCTGGGCCGCGATCGGCAACCGGATCAAGGCCTCGCTGCTGCTGTCGGTGACGGTGTCGCTGGAGGTCTTCGAGACCGAGACCTATCCCAGCGTCATCACCAGCGAGATCCGCCTGGAATCGCTGCCCGACGGCGCGGCGCTGGAAGCGCCGTTCTTCCGCATCGGCGGCGTGGTGCGCGACAACGCGTCGGTGCCGGTGGCCAATGCCGGCGTCCAGCTGCTGGGGCGCGGCCGCAGCACGCTGACCGACGCCGAAGGCAAGTTCTCGCTGTCGGCCGTCGCGGCGGGCAGCTACACCCTGCGCGTGACGGCGGGCGCCGTCACGCGGGACCGTGCCATCGTCGTCCCGGCCCCCGCGGTCGCGGGCTACGACGTGCAGTTGATCTGACCGAGAGAGGGCATCGATGGCTAACTATTTCGCACCCGGCGTCTACGTCGAAGAAGTCCCGCCCGTCGCCCGGCCGATCGCCGGCGTGGGCACCAGCACGGCCGCCTTCATCGGCGTGGCCGACCGGCTCGATCCGGCCGATGTCGGCAAACCGAGGAAGTTCACCAACTGGGGTGAGTTCGCCACCTTCATCGTCGGCGCCGGCGCCACGCCGACGACGCCCATCCACACCACCGCCAACCGCATGCTGGCGCTGGCGGTGTTCGGCTTCTTCGCCAACGGCGGCACCACCTGCTACGTGGTGCCGGTCGCGGCCGGCGGGCTGGCCAACCTGCAGGCGCCGCTGGAGACGCTCAAGGCCTTCGACGACATCGCCATCGTCGCCGCGCCCGGCGCGCAGGGCACCGCCGCCAAGGTCCAGCTGATGGACCACTGCTTCGAGATGCAGGACCGGGTGGCCGTGCTCGACGGCGAGCACGCGCCCGCCTCCGACAGCACGCCCGCCGACATCTACGGCGGCCCCATGCCCGGCGGCGGCCCCTCCACGCCGGACAAGTTCAGCTACGGCGCGATCTACTTCCCGTGGGTCAAGGTCTTCAATCCGCTGTTCACCGGCACCGGGCCGGAGACCGAGCTGATCGACCAGCCGCCCAGCGGCCACGTGGCCGGCATCTGGGCCCGCGTGGACGCCACGCGCGGCGTGCACAAGGCACCGGCCAACGAGGGCGTGATCGGCATCGTCGACCTGGAGCGGCCGATGGGCAAGGACAAGCAGGTCAGCCTGAACCCCCCCGGCATCAACGTGATCCGGCCCTTCGGCGGCTCGCCGATGGTCTACGGCGCGCGCACGCTCGGCGGCGACCGCAACGGGGAGTACCGCTACCTCAACGTGCGGCGCTTCATGAACTTCCTGAAGGAATCGATCGACGAGGGCACGCAGTTCGTCGTCTTCGAGCCCAACTCGCCGGCGCTGTGGCAGCGGATCATCCGCTCGGTCAGCGACTTCCTCTACAACCAGTGGCGCGACGGCGCGCTGTTCGGCGCGACAGCGAAGGAAGCCTTCTTCGTCAAGTGCGACCTCGAGACCAATCCGGCCAGCGAGCGCGAGGCCGGGCGCGTCATCACCGAGATCGGCGTGGCGGTCGTCAAGCCCGCGGAGTTCGTCATCTTCCGCATCCAGCAGAACACCGGCGCCTGAGGAGAGCAGACATGGCCAGAAAAGATCCCTATCGCAACTTCCGCTTCCTGGTGGAGATCGACGGCATCGTGCAGGCCGGCTTCGCGGAGTGCAGCGGCTTCGGCTCCAACATCGAGGTGGTCGAGTACCGCGAGGGCGGCGAGGTCGCCACCGTGCGCAAGCTGCCCGGCAAGGTGTCCTATCCCGACATCACGCTCAAGTGGGGCGTGACCGACTCGCGCGAGCTCTACGACTGGCACCTGGCCGCGGTCAACGGGACCATCGACCGACGCAACGGCTCGATCATCCTGCAGGACGACGCGGGGCAGGAGAAGGTGCGCTGGAACTTCTTCAGCGCCTGGCCCAGCAAGTACGACGGGCCGGACTTCAACGCCAAGGGCAACGACGTGTCGCTGGACGCGCTGACGGTGAGCTGCGAACGCGTCGAGCGCGCCTGAACCGGGGTGCACCATGTTCCAGACCGAGTTCGAGTTCACGCTGCCGCTGGGGTATGTCGATGCCGACGGCGACCTGCATCGCGAGGGCGTGATGCGCCTGGCCACCGCGGCCGACGAGATCCTGCCGCTGCGCGACCCGCGGGTGCAGGGCAACGAGGCCTACCTGACCATCATCCTGCTGTCGCGCGTGCTGTCGCGGCTCGGCTCGGTGGGGCAGGTCACGCCCAAGGTGGTCGAGGGCCTCTACGCGGCCGACCTGGCCTACCTGCAGGAGTTCTACAACCGCATCAACCGCAGCGGCCGCGCCACGATCGAGGCCGCCTGCCCGAAGTGCGCGCACGAGTTCGCGATGGAGATGAACAGCCCGGGGGGATCGTAGGCTACCCCCTGTCCGCGCTGTACAGGGAGGTAGCCTTCGTCGCCTACCACTTCCACTGGTCGCACGAGGACGTGCTCCTGCTCGAGCACAAGGAGCGCCAGCGCTGGGTGGAGGAGATCTCCGCGATCAACGACAGAGCCAACAGCGAAGCCGTTCAGTGACACCACAGGAGTCGACGTGAACCGATGGCAAGCATGGGCAGGGCGTCTGCGCGCGCGGCATGGCCGCGTCGACGCGTGGCGCGCGGCCGGCGAGATGGCGCTGCGACGCGGCGCCGGCGCGGCCGGCACCGTCGTGCAAGCGCACGCGGGACCGGTCATCCACCAGCACCTGCGGCTGGCGGTCACGGCGCGTTTCCCGCTGAGCCTGCGCGCCCGGCCGGCGGCGCCGATGGTGCTGCGCCAGCCGATGCCCGTGGGTGCCCTGCAGGCGCCCGCCGAGACCCCTCGCATGACCATCGCGAGCGCCGGACCCGATGGCCGCCCGGGGCGGCCCGGACCCGCGGGACCGGACGGCGCGCCCGGACATCCGGGCGAGATGGCGAGCGTGCCGATGACGCACCGCATGGCCGCGCCGCTCTTCGTGCCGGCCAGGGAGGCGACCGCGCGGCCGATGCTGGCGGCGTCGCCGTCCGCGCCGGTGCTGCGTGCCGGGGTCCGGCAGATCGCGCCGGTCGCGGCCGCGCATGCGGCGCAGATCGCGATGCGCCTGCGCCGCGGCGCCACGCGCGAGGAACTGCCGCCGGCCCCGTCCGCGGCGGTGCTGTCCGCGCCGGGACGCGCGGCGGCGCGCGCCGCCGAGGCCGAGGCGAAGGCCGCCGTGCAGGCCGCCGCCCGCCAGCAGCCGAGCGCGCCGCGTCAGGCACCCGCCGCGCCCGCGGTGGACGTCGACGCGCTGACCGGCCTGGTGATCCAGCAGATCGACCGCCGCCTGGTCGCCTGGCGCGAACGGATGGGGAGGGTCTGAGCGATGGCACTGGCCAAGGCCCGCATCACCGTCGAGCACACCGGGGCGCAGTTCGACGTCATGTTCAACCCCGAGGAGTACAGCCTCAACAAGGACAACAACTTCGCCTCGCAGGCGATCCCGGGGCTGGGCTCGCCGATCCTGCAGTTCGTGCACGGCAACCTGCGCACGCTGGAGATGGAGCTGTTCTTCGACACCACCGACACCCGCGCCGACGTGCGCGGCCAGACGCAGAAGGTGGTGGACCTGCTCAAGATCGATTCCGAGCTGCATGCGCCGCCGGTGCTGCGCGTGGCCTGGGGCTCGCTGCAGCTGCGCTGCGTGCTGACGCGGGCGAACCAGAAGTTCATCAAGTTCCTCGAGGACGGCCGGCCGACGCGGGCCCGCATCACCGTCAGTTTCAGCGAGTTCATCGATCCGGAGCGGGAGGCCAAGGAGGTCAACCGCCAGACGGCCGACTTCAGCAAGGGCTGGACCGTGCAGCGCGGCGACACGCTCCAGTCGATCGCGTGGCGCTTCTACGAGGACCCGGCGCTGTGGCGTCCGATCGCGATCGTCAACGGCATCGACGATCCGCGCAGCCTCGTGCCCGGGCAGGCGCTGCGCGTGCCGGCGCTGCCCTTCACCGATCCGGCCACCGGGGAGGTGAGCTCATGAGCCGCCTCGCCCCGGAATGCACGATCCGCATCAACGGCGACACGATCCCCGCGGCGCTGCGCGCCTCGATCGTCAGCCTGAGCCACACCGACGGCATGGAGGGCGCGGACCGCGTCGAGCTGAGCATCGCCAACACCTCGCTGCAGTGGCTGGACCATCCGCTGCTGCAGGTCAACAACGAGTTCCGGCTGTCGCTCGGGTATGCGCCGGGGCCGCTGGAGGAAGTCTTCGTCGGCGAGATCACCGGCGTGGAACCCTCGTTCCCGTCCAGCGGCATCCCGATGATCCGGCTCACCGCGCAGGACTACCTGCAGCGGCTCACCGTCGGCACCAAGGACCGCGCCTTCGCGATCAAGATCCCCACGGTGGGCAACTTCCCGCTGCCGGACTCGGCGGTGGCGGCGCTGGTGGCCGGCACCAACGCGCTGATCCCGGCGCTGGACCCGGTCGGCGGCACGCTGTCGACGCTGGTGGGCCTGGCCACCTACCTGAGCTTCCCGCAGTTCGCGCAGATGGGCGTGCGGCGCCAGAGCGGCGTCAACGACTTCCAGTTCCTGAGCGAGGTGGCCAAGGAGAACGGCTGGCAGATGTACATCGACCACACGGCCGAGCCGCATGGCCGGGTGCTCAAGTTCCAGTTCCTGATCCAGGACTACGCGCCCAGCCTGACGCTGAAGTGGGGCGCCTCGCTGACCGACTTCACGCCGCGCATCACCACCGTGGGCGAGATCGAGGGCGTGGCCGCCAAGGTCTGGGTCGACAGCATCAAGATGGACTTCACCATCGCGCTGAACTGGGACTACGACCGCGCGATGTTCAAGCTCTCGATCACGCCGGGCGGCCAGCTCGGCGAGCTGCTCGCGCCGGGCAAGGTCACCACGATCAAACCCACCAGCTACGCCACCGCGCCGTCCAAGATCCTCACCGAGCTGCTGCCCAAGCTCAACAACCGGCTGACCGGTTCCGGCAGCACCGTCGGCGACCCCCGCATCAAGGCCAGCCGCGTCGTCAACCTCGAGGGGCTGGGCGACCAGTTCGGCGGCCTGTACCGCATCACCTCGGCCACGCACACGCTGGACGGCAGCGGCTATCGCACCAGTTTCCAGGCGCGCAAGGAAGTGTGGTTCGGCGCGGTGCCGCTGCCCAAGGGGCGCGGCGGGCTGGTGCGGCTGCAAGGGCAGTTCACCGTGTGAGCGGCGACAGGAGCAGGAACACCCACCATGGATGAACAACTCTTCGAGCGGCTGGACCACCTCGGCGTCGAATCGCTGAAGGAGGGCTTCGCGATCTCGCCCGGCGTCGTGACCAGCAACTTCGACGCGATGTCGGAAGGGCGGGTGCAGGTGCGCATCCCGTCGATCCCCGGCATGGAGCCCTGGTGCCGGCTGCCGTCGATGGGCGGCGGCTCGGGCCGCGGCTTCATCTGGGTGCCGCAGGTGGACGACGAGGTGCTGGTGGCCTTCGCGCAGAACGACGCGGCGGCCGCCTACGTGCTGGGCGGGCTGTGGAGCACCCGGGACCGCCCGCCGCTGACGCTGCAGAGCGACTTCCTGGTCAAGCGCCTGATCAAGACCGGCCTGGCCGGCGGCGTCGGCCACGAGGTGGAGTTCGACGACGCGCTGCAGTCCATCACCATCACCACGAGCACCCGCCAGAAGGTCACGATCGATCCGCTGCAGATCAAGCTGGAGAACACCGCCGGCACGCTGTCGATCGCGATGGACAACAAGACGCAGACGATCACCGTGCAGTCGGCGCTGAAGATCGAGCTCAAGGCGCTGCAGATCGCGCTCGAGGGCACGCAGGTCGACATCAAGGGCAGCGTCGTCAACATCCAGTCCGCCGGTCCCTGCAGCGTGCAGGGCCTGCCGATCAAGCTCAACTGACGGAGGGACGACACCATGCCTCCCGCAGCCCGCGTGGGCGACCCCACCGGTCATCCTGGCGTCATCACCGGCCCCGGCGTGGCGATGGTGCTCATCGGCGGCATGCCCGCCGCGGTCGTCGGCGACCTGCACGCCTGCTCGATGCCGCCGACCGCCGGCCCGCACCCGCCCACGCCGATCGCCAAGGGCAGCGCCACGGTGCTGATCGCCGGCCGGCCGGCCGCGCGCGTCGGCGACATGAGCGGCTGCGGCGCGCCCATCGTGATGGGCTGCCCGCTGGTCGAGATCGGGGGCTGAGGCCATGGCCGCCGCGCAGACGCCGTCCACCTTCCTCGGCCAGGGTTGGGCGTTCCCGGTCGGCATCGAGGCTGGCCAGACCGCCACCGCCGCCTATGACGAGGACGTGCGCCAGGCCATCCTGATCATCGTCGGCACCAACCCCGGCGAGCGCGTGATGCGGCCCGACTTCGGCGCCGGCCTGAACGCGTTCGTCTTCGAGCCGCTGAACCCCGCCACGCTGGAGGCGATCCGCCAGCGCGTGATGGAGGCGCTGGTCGACTGGGAGCCGCGCATCGACGTGACGGCGGTGACCGCCGTCGCCGATGTCGCCGACACCGGCAAGGTGCGCATCGAGATGAGTTACCGCGTGCGGGCGACCAACTCGCATGCGAACCTCGTCTACCCGTTCTACCTCGAGGAAGGATCGGCGCAGTGAACACCCCGCCCCGCGTCGAACTCGACGGCCGCGATGCGCCGGCGCTGCTGGCGCAGCTGCTCGCGCGCCGCGCCGGCTACACGCCGGAATGGCTGGCGGCGGACCGCGGCGCCGGCACCGGCCTGGCCGCGATCGCGGCCCGCTACCTGGAGGCGCTGACGCAACGCCTCGGCCAGGTGCCGGACAAGCTCAAGCTGGGTTTCCTGGACGTCGCCGGGCTCAGCCTGGTGCCCGCGCAGGAGGCGCGCGCGCCGGTCGTGTTCCGGCTCTCCGACCAGGCGACGGGTGGCTCGGCGCCGGCCCGCACGCCGGTCGGGGCGCCACCGCCGGCCGGCAGCAGCGAGCAGGTGCTGTTCGAGACGGAACGCGCCGTCGGCGTCACCGCCGGCCGCCTGGTGGAGCTGGTGAGCCTGTGGCCCGGCCGCGACCAGTACGTCGACCACGGCGCGGCCTACCTCGCCGGCCAGCCGGTCGAGCCCTTCGCCGCGCGGCTGCTGCGGCCGACGCCGCATGAGCTCTACCTGTCCCATCCGGTGCTGCTGGCACTGTCGGGCCGGGTCAAGCTGTCGGTCGAGTTCGAGCTGCAGCACGACGCGACCACGCCGCTGGACATCGTCTGGGAGTACTGGGACGGCGTGACCTGGCGCGGGTTCATCGACACCAGCACCGAATGCCGCGGCTCGGCGACGAGCGACGTCGCCGGTGACGAGGAGGACGGGGAGGACGACGAGGACCTCGACGACCAGGGTGTCGACACCGTCGTCACCGATGTGGACAGCACCAACGGTCTGACGCAGAGCGGCAGTTTCCAACTGGTGACCGACTGCGCTTCCGCCGGCAAGACGACGGTGAACGGCATCGAGGGCTACTGGCTGCGCGCGCGGCTCGACGAGTCGCTGCCGCCCGATCCGGGCCAGTCGCTGCCCGAGGTCGACACGATCCGCCTGTCCAGCACCGTCAACGGCGCGCTGCGCGGGCGCATCGCGGTCGGCCAGCCGGTGGCGCCACAGACCCAGACGGGGCAGGGCACGCCGGGCATCCTCGCGATCGCGGCGGAGTCACCGGTACCGTCCGCGCCCAACAGCCTCGGCGGCATCGTCCGCAATGACGCGGGCCAGCCGGTCGAGGGCGCGGTGGTGCGGCTGACCGACCCGGCGGACCCGACGCGCGCGGCCTACACCTCGCAGCCGACCGGCAAGACCGGCGCCTACCTGATCGCCAACGTCAACTTCACGCGCGACTACCTGTTCAGCGTCGCCTTCGCCGGCATCGTCTTCACCGCGCCGCAGGCCTCGCGGCACGCGCATCCCGCGCCGTCGGCCACTCGGAGCGTCGTGGACCTGACGCTGTCGGTCACCGGCCTGGCGCCGGACAAGGCCTTCGCCGACGGCGCCGCGCTCGACGTCAGCAAGCCCTTCTATCCGCTGGGCCAGCAGCCGCAGCCGGGCTCGGCCTTCTACTTCACCAGCGAGGAGGCCTTCGGCAAGCCGCTGGCGAAGGTGCGGCTGTTCGTCGGCCGCAGCCTGTCGCCGCAGGACCAGGGCGCCATCGCGGGTTCCGCCGCGCTGGCGCACCAGCTCGACTGGGAGTACTGGAACGGCCGGCTGTGGGCGCCGCTGCCGGTGAGCTCGAGCCTGGCCGGCTCGCAGCGCGACCTCGACCGCACCGAGGTCATCGACTTCACCGTGCCGATCGACATGGCGCCGGTCAGCGTCAATCAGCAGGAGGCGCGCTGGGTGCGCGTGCGCCTGCAGAGCGGCTCCTACGGCTTCAGCCGCACCGTCGGCTTCAACGCCGACGCGGCGGGCGGCGCGGTCAACACCTTCACCTACGTCGTCGCGCAGCCGCCGGTGCTGGGCGCGTTCTCGATCGGCTACACCTGGCAGTACGGGCCCTTCCACGCGGAACGCGTGCTGGCCCGCAACGATTTCCGCTTTGTCGACCGCACCGCCGAGGCGATGTGGCCCGGCACGACCTTCGCGCCGTTCGAGCGGGTCGGCGACCTGACCCCGGCGCTCTACCTGGGCTTCGACAAGGCGCCGCCGGTCGACCAGCTCGGCCTGTTCGTCGACGTCGTCGAGGCGCCGGACACGCCGGCCGGTCCGGCGCTGGTCTGGGAGTACTGGAACGGCGACGCCTGGACGCGCACGCCGGCCGACGACGAGACCGGCGCGCTGCGCCGACCGGGCATCGTCAACGTGCTGGCACAGGCGGACGACGCCGAGCTGGCGCGCTTCGGCACGCCGCGCCACTGGCTGCGCGCCCGGCTGAAGGAGGACGGCCCGCCGGGCGAGCCCGTCTTCGCCGGCCTGCATGTCAACGCGGTGTGGGCGAGCGAGCGCCACACGCTTCACGACCTGCCCCTGGGCACCAGCAACGGCACGCCGGACCAGGTGTTCCTGCTGACGCAGACGCCGGTGCTGGCCGGCGAGCGCCTCGAGGTGCGCGAGCTCGGCGGCGCGCGCGCCAATGTCGAGTGGCGGATCCTGGCGATGGAACTGTGGCAGGGCGACAGCGCCGTGCTGGGCCGGCTGGAGCGGCTGCTGGCGGTCGAGTCGACCGAGCCCAGCGTGTCGCTCGGCCCGTTGCGGCTGACCCGCAACCGGCACAAGCAGGTCACCGAGGCCTGGGTGCTGTGGGAGCGGCGCGAGCAGCTGTTCTTCTCGTCGCCGACGGACCGCCATTACGCGCTGGACGGCGCCAGCGGGCGAGTGCGTTTCGGCGACGGCGTGTCGGGCCGCGTGCCACCGGCCGGAGCGGCGATCCTGGTGCGCCGGATGAGCGTCGGCGGTGGCTCCCGCGGCAACGTGCCGGCCCGCGCGATCGCGCAGTTGCTGGGCGTCGTGCCCGGCATCGAGGCGGTCTTCAACCCGCGCGCGGCCGAGGGCGGCGCGGACGGCGAAGCGCCGTCGGCGGTGCTGGACCGCGGACCGCGCACGGTGCGCCACCGCGGCCGTGCGCTGACGCCTTCGGACTACGAGACGCTGGCGGTCGAGGCCTCGCCGGCGGTGAAGATGGTGCGCGCCATCGCCGGCCGCAGCCCCGGCGGACGGACGCTGCCGGGCTGGGTGACGGTGCTGATCGTGCCGGGCAGCCTGGACGCGCGGCCGCAGCCGTCGTTCGGCCTGCGCGAACAGGTGCGCCGCCACATCGAGGCGCGCGCGCCCGCCGATCTCGCCGCGCTGCACCGCATCCATGTGACCGGCCCGACCTACCTGCCGGTCGGCGTGTCGGCCCGCATCGTGCCGCTCGATCCGAGCCAGGCCGGCGTGGTCGAGCGCGCGGTGCGCGAGACGCTCGAGCGCTTCCTGCATCCGGTCGTCGGCGGCCCGGGGGGCAGCGGCTGGGCGCTGGGGCGCGACGTGTACGTGTCGGACGTCGCGGCGGAGCTCGAACGCACGCCGGGCGTCGACCACATCGAGGCGCTCGACCTCGTCCTGGACGGCGTGCCGCAGGGCGAGTCGGTACGCGTGCCCGACGACGCGGTGGTGGCGGCCGGGACCCTGGTCCTGCGCCTGGACGAATCGGAAGCGTGACGCCATGAGCATCCCCCTGCCTCAACTCGACGATCGTCGCTGGTCGGACCTGGTCGAACAGGGCCGGGCACTGATCCCGCTGGTCGCGCCGGCGTGGACCGACCACAACGCATCGGACCCCGGCATCACGCTGATGGAGCTGCTGGCGTCGGTGGCCGAGACGGACCTCTACCGCCTCAACCGCTTCACCGACGCGCAGAAGCGGCGCCTGCTGGCGCTGATGGACATCCGGTGCGCGCCGCCGCGGCCCGCGACGCTGGTGAGCGAGCTGCGCATCGCGGCGGGGCCGTCGCCGGTCGTGCTGCCGGCCGGCACCGAGTTCGACGGCATGCGGCTGGACGCCACCGCGGCGCCGCTGCGCACGACCGCGCCGGTCGAGGTCGTCGACGCGGCGCTGCGCGCCGTGCAGCGCAAGGACGCGGCCGGGTTCCAGAACCTGACGGCGGCCTGGTCGCGGCAAGAGCCGTTCGCCGCCTTCGGCGACGACCCGGCGGTCGGCGCGGAATGCCAGATCGGCTTCGACCGCGCGTTGCCGGCGGGGCGGTGGTCCCAGGTGTTCGTCTGCATCGAGGGCGATCAGGCGCGGTTGAGTGAGCGGGCCCGGTTGGCCGAGGAGGCGCCGATCGACGCGCCGCTCGTCCATCACGGCGCGCGCCTGGCCTGGGAGTACTTCGCCGACGACGGCGCCGCCGGCCGCTGGCTGCCGCTGGAGGTCGACGACGACACCCGCTCGTTCAGCCTCAACGGCGCGCTGCGGCTGCGGCCGGGCGCGGCGATGAAGGCGTCCGTGCTGGGCCGCGTCGCGCAGCCGCAGTGCTGGGTGCGGGCCCGGCTGGTCGACGGTGCCTTCGATGCCGCGCCGCGCCTGCGGCGGCTGCTGCTCAATGGCGTCCAGCTGGAGCAATCGACGCCGGTCTGGACCTCCTGGCCGATCGCGCCCGGCACCGTCGTGACCGGCGGTCCGATCACGCCCGGGCAGGGCGCCGCGCTGCGCCTGACGCTGCAGCAGGGGCGGGTCGTCGCGCTGTCGGTGGACGCCTCGGGCGAGGCGCCGGTCTTCACCGTGCTCGCCTACACCGCGGCAAGCGCGACCGACCCGGGCCTGCTGGCCGTCGACGGCACGCTCGCCGGCACGGGCAGTGGCGAGCCGTCCCAACGCCTGACGCTCGCGCAGCGGCCGGTGGTCGAGGCGTCGCTGCGGCTCTTCTCCGTCGAGGACGGCCATCCGCGCGCCTGGACCCGGGTGGACGACTTCAGCGCCTCGTCGCGCTCGGACGCCCACTTCACGCTCGATCCGACCAGCGGCGAGGTCGTCGGCGGCGATGGCGAGCGGGGTCGCGTCCTGCCGCGCGGCTGCCAGATGGTCGCGTTCCACGCGTGGACGCGGCCGGCGCCGGCGGTCGCGCGCATCGACGGGCTGGCCGACAGCCCGCGCAACCGCGTGTTCCTGCCGGATGCCGGCGCGATCGGGCGGATCGCCGCTGGTGTGCCGATCGTGCTGGAGGACGCCGCGCCGGCCGAGACGCTGGCGCATGCGTTGGGTCGCGCGATCGAGCAGCGCGAGGCCCGCCTGCGCGCGGTGACCCGCGAGGACTTCGAGGCGCTCGCGCTCGCCATGCCCGGCCTGCGCGTGGCCCGCGCCATCGCGCTGCCCAACTTCTGTCCCGGCCTGGCCTGCGTGAACGCCCCTGGCATGGTCACCGTGATCGTGCTGCCATTCCTGCCGCTCGGCCGGCCGTTCCCGAGCCGCGGCTTCCTCGACCGGGTCGCCGCGCGGCTGGAGACGCGCCGGGTCCTCGGCACGCGCGTGGTCGTGGCCGGACCGGGCTACCTGGAGGTGGCGGTCCGCGCCCGCGTCCAGGCGCTGGACGGCATCGACCGCCAGCGACTGGCCACCGAGGTGTCGGCGGCGCTGGACGGGTTCTTCGACCCGGTGAGCGGCGGCCCCGACGCCGCCGGCTGGCCGCTGGGCCGCGACGTCTACCGCGCCGAGGTGATGCAGGTGATCGACCAGACGCCGGGCGTGGACCACGTGATCGCGCTCGAGCTCGTCGCCGAGGGCTGCGCGCCGAGCTGCGGCAATGTCTGCCTGCGTCCGGACTGGCTGGTCGCCGCCGGCCGCCACAACATCGAGGTGGCCTGACATGTCGACGCCGTACCGCCGGGATCTCGAACGGCTGCAGTACTGGCAGGGCCAGACGCTGCGCAGCCGCGACGCGCGCGACCAGCAGCGCTTCGAGGCGCTGCGCCGCCAGCTGCACAACCGCGCGCTGCATGAGACGGGCGGGATCGCCTTCGGCCTGGTGAGCGCTGAAGTGACTGAAGACGGGACCGGCGAGGTGACCGGCATCGAGGTCGCCTGCGGGCTGGCCTACGACCGCCGCGGCCGCGAGCTGATCCTGCAGCGCGCGCGCCGCGTGCCGCTGCCCACCGAGGCCGCCTGGCTGGTGCTGCGCCTGCGCGCCACGCGCCGCGGCGGCGGGAACGGAAGCGGGACGTGCTGCGTGCCCGACGAGCCCGGCTGCGTCCTGGACGACGCGCGCCTGCTCGAGAGCGACGTGGAACTGGCCTGGGTGCCGATCGCCGCGAACGAGGCGCCGGACGGCGCGGTGCTGGCCCGCTACGACGGCGGCTTGAAGACCGACTTCCGCCCGCCCCGGGTCCGGCCGCTGGCCCGGCCGCGGCTGGCGCGCGGCGAGACGGTCGAGGGCGGCACGCCCTGGGAACCGTGGATCGTCGAGTCCCCCGACGGCCGCGGCGGCATCGTCAGCAAGGTGGTTGGCGTGCAGACGCGGGTCGACACCTCCGCCAGCGGCTTCACCGAGGTGCCGCGCTATGTGGCCAACGTGCAGGCGCGCAGCTGGAACCTGGCCAAGGCCGAGTTCGCGCCGGCCTTCTTCCCCGAGGTGGCCGATCCGGCCGTCGACGGCTTCACCTTCCGGCTGCTGATGGCCGAGATCGGGCGCCGCCGCGTCGCCGCCTGGTACGGCCAGACGCGGGTGTCGGCGATCCGGCGAGGCGCCGGCGACCAGCTCTCGATCGACCTCGACGACGCCGCCGTCTTCAAGCCGAACGACGTCATCGCGCTGCTGCGGCCGCGGGCCCGCACAGCGGTGTCGCTGACCGCGGCCGAGGGATCGACGGTGACGCTCTCCGCGCCGCTGGACGGCGTGCGCGTCAACGACAGCGTGCTGGCGCTGGGCAACCTGCCGCGCCTGGCCGAGGTGGTGACGGTGCCCGACGACAGCGCGGCGATGCTGGCCGACTACACCGCCGCGCCGGCGATCAAGAAGGGCGACGTGCTGCACCGGGACTCGGACGGCGCCGTCGCGCTGATCGACGGCGTGAGCGCCGGCCGGATGACCGTGGAGCAGCCGCCGCCGGCCTGGAAGGAAAGCGACGAGCTGCACGTGGCGCGGATGACCGACGCCATCGACATCAAGCGCGCGACGCTGTCGGCCGACGGCAAGTCGCTGCAGCTGGAGCTGAAGTCGGCGCCGCAGGGATTGGACAAGGGCGCGCGGGCGGTGCTGCTCGACGCGGACCGGCAGCCGCTGGCGACGGCGCCCGAGGTGACGGTGAGCGACGGCGCGAAGCTCGAGCTGCAACCGCCGCCGACGGCGGCCGAGGTGGCCACGCTGACGCGCGCGGTGCCGCTGTCCGGCGGCCTGACGATCCAGCGCCTGGTCCCGAAGGCCAGCAGCGAGGTGGGCGTCAGCGACGTCGCGCCGTTCGCCGTGGGCGACGTCGTGGCGCCGATGCGGGACCTGTCCCTGGTCGCGGTCGTCGACAAGATCGTGAAGAAGCGCAAGGCGCTGGTGCTCAGCGCCGGGCTGGGACTGGCGGTGGGCGATCGGCTGGTGGCGGCGGACTGGTGCTGCGCCACGACGATCGACGCCTTCGAGCCCAAGCGGCCGAACGAAGTGCGCGTCGGACGCGCGAGCGCCGCGCGGGTGAAGGACGTGCTGCGGCTGCGCGTGGCCGACGGCGCCGAGTCGCCGCCGCCGGCATCGGTGGCCGCGGTGACGGGCACGCTGCTGGGCCTGGGGTCGCCGCTGGTGGAAACGGCTCGCCGGCTGGACCTGCTGGCCGTCGGCCGCTTCGGCCGCGTCGCGACGGTGGTGGCGCAACAGACCGACGAGACACGGATCACGCTGGCCGAGTCCGCCGCCTTCGCCGTCGGCGACTGCGTGATGGCCTGGCCGCTCATCGGCAGCGTGACGCTGGAGAGCGCGGTGGCGCAAGTGGTGGCGATCGTCGGGGTCGACCTGGTGCTGTCCGGGTCGCCGGGGGCGTTGGCCACCGGGGACCGGCTCGCGACGGTGCACTGGCGCGACAGCGCGCGGATCACCCGCGTCGATGCCGATCCCCGGGAGCTCGATGTCGCCGACGACCTCGTCTTCGGCCCGAACGACGTCGCGGGGCTGCTGGTCCATCACGCCGATGTCTCCAACGGCGCCTACGTGCAGCAGATCGTGGGCAACACCGTCACGGTGCGGCCCACGCTGGCGCAGGGCGACGGCATCGTGGACCAGGGCTGGATCGACGGCGGGCTGGTCGGGCCGGCGGCGCTGACCTGGGACCCGGCACGGCCCATGGACTTCCCGGCCACCTGGCAACCGCTGGTGCGGATGGACTCGGCCGGCGGACTGGACGGCCGCGCGATCGCGACCTTGTACGGACTGGACCTGAACACCGGCGTCTACCAGTCGCGCGGGGCCTGGCCGTATCCGATCGACGCCGAGCTGCACCTGTACGCGGTCACGCCGGCGACCACGCCGGCCTACCGCTTCCGGCCGGAGACGCTGTCGCTGATCACCAGCTTCAACAGCGACTTCCCGGCCGCCTTCGTGACTTTCGCGCAGAAGAAACGGCTGGTGGTGCGCTGGTTCGGCTGCCAGCAGGAGTTCCGGCCCGTGACCGACTGCCCCGGGCAGACACCCGGCGATCCCTGCGCCTGACCCCTGAGGAAGGAACCGGACATCATGGCCCTCATCGGTGACACCCGTTTCGCGGAGCGCAGCAGCTTCTTCAACGGCCAGCGCCTGTTCGCATCGGACCTGCAGGAGCTGGACGACTTCAACCGCCAGATGCGCTGGCTGCACAACCAGAGCCTGCACCAGCCCGGCATCGGCGCCGGGTTCGCCACCACCGGCACCAAGGGTGCGCGCGAGGTCTCGATCCAGCCCGGCTACGCGATCGACGCCCGCGGCCGCGAGATCGTGCTGGCCGACGCGGTGGTGCAGCCGGTGCCGCCGGTGGCCGGCGACGACTTCGGCGCGCCGGTGTTCTTCGACCTGACGGTGTCCTATCCCACCGAGGCGCTGGAGGTGGCCGAGACGCGCGAGGGCGCGTGCGGCGCCACCGGCGGCGCCATCCGGCTGCGCGAGACGCCGGTGTTCTGCTGGGTGCGGCTCGGCCCGGCGCCGGACTACCTGCCCACCGATGCGAAGCTGCGCGACGCGGTCGTCAACGGCACCCAGCTGCGCCTGGCGCGGGCGCAGGTGCTCAACTGCCGGCTGGAGCAGCCGCTGTCGCTGGCGCAGCGGCGCAACGCGCGGCCGGCCGCGCAGCCCTACGTGGCCAGCGGCCTGGTCGCCAAGCCGGCCTGGACGATGCCGGCGGCCGGCGCGGGCGCCTCGGGCTTCGGGCTGCAGTTGGAGGCGGTGGTTGACACCACCTCGGCCGGTTTCCGGACCATGCCCTGCTACTCGGCGCAGGTGCTGGGCCGGCGCGATTTCAGTTTCGACGTCGGCGATCGCGACGTGGTGCGCCTGGTCGACGGTTTCGTGATGTTGCTGGCGGCGGACAAGGTCGGGTTCAAGTTCTCGATGCTGGTGCCGGACTCGCTGCTGGCCAGCCTGCCGCCCGGCGCGGACGATCCCGATCCGCAGAGCGAGGACTTCCGCAAGCAGCTGCTCAAGCAGGTGCGCGACGAGTGGCGCATCGAGTGGATCGGGGTGGAGGGCTGAAGCCATGGGCGCACCGGACCTCCGACCCTTCCGTCATCTCAACGAGGACGGCCTGTGGCCGCGTTTCCATTGGCGCGGCCTCGCGCGCGGGGACGACGGCGCGCTGCGCCTGGCGGCGCTGCCGGTGTTCGAGGGCGAGTTGCCCGCGGCGCTGGGGACGCTCGCCGACGCGCAACCGCAGGGCGGCGTGGCCGTCGATGCCGGCGGCACCGTGTTCTTCACCGATCCCGCGGGGGGCGTGGTGTCGTGGATCGAGGGCTGCTTCGGCGCCATCGGCCCGGTGCCGTGCCTGGGTGGACCGGGCAGCGATGCGACGCGCTTCGATGCGCCCGCGGGGCTGGCGATCGCGCCGGCGCGCGGCGCGCTGTATGTCGCCGACGCCGGCAACCACCGGGTGGAGGTCTTCGACCTCGGCAGCCTGGCGCTGGTGGAGGTGCTGGAGGGGTTCCAGCTGCCGGTGTCGCTGGCGCTGGACGAGGCGGGGCAGCTCTACGTCGCCGACCTGGGCGACGGTCGGGTCGAGTGCATCACGACGTGGGGCGACCGGGCACCTGCCTTCGGCGACGCGGTGCGGGCCAGCGGGCAGGCGGATCATCCGTGCGCGATCGCGTGGTCGGACGGACGGCTGTGGGTGCTGGACGCCCAGACGCATCAGGTCACCGCGTTCACGCCGCAGGGCGCGCCGATGGAGAGCATTCCCACCGGCATCGAAGGCGCCATCGCGCTGGCGGTGTCCGGCGATTCGCTGTTCATCGGCGATCCGGGGCGGCGGCGGATCGCGGTCTGGTCGCGCGGTCAGGACGGGTCCTTCTTCCACGCCGGCGATGCCGCGGGCTATGAAGGGCCGGTCGCCGCGCTCGCGATCGACGGTCGCGCGAGCGCAAGCGGCGGCAGTGGCGGCGACGGCGACGGCGCGTTGTGGGTCTCGCCTGGCGGTGGCCTCGCGCCGCTGCGGCTGGCGCTGCAAGGCAGCCATGCGGCCGAAGGCTGGTTGTGGAGCGACGCGATCACCGTCGACACGCTCGATCACGTCTGGAACCGGCTGCACGCCAGCATCGACCTGCCCGCGGGCAGCCATGTGACCTTCCACATCGCGACGGGAGCGCTGGCCGCGCCCGTGCCGCCGCCGACGGCGGACGGGCTCTTCGCCGCGCCGTGGCGCGCGGTCGGCGCCGACGTGACCGATTTCTTCATCGACCTGGACGACACCGGGCCGCAGCGGGCGCTGTGGATCGGCGCGCGCTTCGCCAACGACCTGCACGGCACGCCGGTGCTGCGCCAGGCGCGCGTGGACTTCGACCAGGCCAGCTACCTGCCGGACCTGCCGGGGATCTACCGCGAGCGTCCGCCGTCGCTGTACCCGGACCGGCCGCGGGACAACTTCCTGCTGCGTTACCTCAGCCTGTTCGAGAGCTTCTTCCGCGAGATCGAGGCGACGACCGGCGAGTTGCCGGCGCTGCTGGATCCGGCGGGTGCGCCGGACGAGGCGCTGGACTGGCTGGCCGGGTTCCTGGCCGTGCCGCTGTCGCAGACCCAGGACGAGGCCACGCGGCGCGCGTCGATCGCCGGCGCCTGGGCGCGCCATGCGCGGCGCGGCACCGCGGCCGGGCTGGGCGAGGCGCTGCGCGACGAGGCCGGCGTGCGGGCGGTGATCGAGGAACCGCTGCAGGCGCTGGGCTGGTGGGCGCTGCCGGCGCCGTCGAGCTCGTGCAAGCCGGGACAGGCCGGGACCTGGGCTGACGGCGGAGACTCGGTGCTCGGCTTCAACACGGTGCTGCCGGCGTCGGAACCGCAGGGTGCGGTGCTGGGCAGCACCGCGACGCTGGACCGGTCGCGGCTGATCGCGTCCGACGCCTTCGGCACGCCGCTGTTCGAGGAGGCGGCCTACCGCTTCCTGGTGCGGCTCTATCCGCGCGACTTGCACTGCGCCGACACGCTGGCGCGGGTGCGGGAGATCGTCGAGCGCGAGAAGCCGGCGCACACCCTGTGGCAGCTGTGCGCGATCGCGCCGGGGCTGCGGGTGGGATACCAGGCGAGCCTGGGCGTGGACACGCTGCTGGGGGGTGGTCCGCCCGAGCCGGGCCCGCTGGGCGAGGGCGCGCTGGTGCTGGGCGGGGAGCCGCGCGCGCGCCTGGGCGTGGACAGCCGCGTGGGTGCGCGGGCGCAACTTTGATGGCCATCAGGAGAAGGCACATGCGAGACGAATCGGTCGAATGCGAGGCGCTGCGAAGCTTTTCGCGTCCGCGCTACTTCCACGGTCAATTGCTCGACGTTCGTCATTTCGAATCCGAGCAGGCCTATTTCAAGCGCAAGCAGTGGATGCTCAACCGCCTGGTCGCCGGCTTCGGCGTGGTGTGCGGGCTGGACGTGCAACTGGGCGAGGACGACCACAGCGTGGTCGTGATGGCCGGGCTGGCGCTGGACAAGCAGGGGCGCGAGATCGTCGTGCCGTCGCGGTCCAGGCCGCTGGCGGTGCCGTCGCGCGCGGCGCCGCCGGCCGAGTCCGAGTCGGACCCCGTGCCGACCGGCGCCGCGGCCAACGCCGCCGCGGCCGCGCGGGGACAGCGCAACGGTGGCCGCAACGGTGGCCGTGATGGCGAGGGCCACTGCGACGACGACTGGATGCACCTGGTGGTCTGCTACGAGGAGTGCCGGACCGATCCGGAGCCGGTGATGGCCGGCGGCTGCGACACCGCCACGCGCTGCGCGCCGGGGGCGATCCGGGAGGGCTACTCGCTGGTGCTGCGACCCGGCAAGGCGCCGCACATCCCGGTGGACGCCGACATCCCGGGCCTGATCAAGGGCAACAGCGTGAACTACCAGGCGCTGGCGGAATGGGTCAGCCGACCCTGCGACTGCGACACCGGCGCGGGCTGCATCACGCTGGCCAACCTGCATCTGCCCGCGGCGGGGCAGACGCTGGAGCTGTCGGACATCGACATCGCGGTCCGGCCGATCGTCTACGGCGCCGACGTGCTGTGGGAACTGGTGCTGGCGCTCAGCCATGAGTCGCAGGCCCGGCGCGGCGGCAAGTACTGAAAGGAACGACCATGGCTTCAATGACGACAGGCTCGGGCGACTGCGGTTGCGGCGGGGGTTGCGGAGGCACCGCGACGAGCGGATCGGGCACCGGCGCGCGCGGCGGGATCGAGTGGCCGCGTTTCTTCCCCCGGCAGCTCATCACGCCCGACGACCTCACGCTGGGGCAGGACTACTTCCGCGACCGGCTGCGCCGCATGAACCGCTACCTGCACGGCTGGGGCGTGGTGTGCGGCGCCCGGGTCGAGGCCAGCACGCAGGCCTGGCGCGTGGTGGTGCAGCCGGGCTACCTGCTCGGGCCGCAGGGCGACGAGATCATGATCGAGCGCGACGTGTGCTTCGACCTCCGCACCCGTTGCGTGTCGGCGGTCAGCGGCGATGCCTGCGACGACATCGCGATCGACCCGCTGTGCCCGGACCGCACCGTGTCCACGCGCGATCCCGGCGCGCCGCTGTTCGTCGCGGTGCGCTACCGGCAGGTGGCCGCGCGGCCGGTGCGGGTGCAGCCGGTGGGCTGCGGCTGCGACGACACCGGCTGCGAGTTCTCGCGTTGGCAGGACGGGTACGAGCTGTGCGTGCTCGATGCCTGCCCGGAGTCGCATGCGTCGCCGCCGTCGATGGCGCAGTTCACGGAACCGGGCGCCATCCCGGATTGCCCGCCATGCCCGACCGATCCGTGGGTGGTGCTGGCCAAGGTCACCGTGGACGAGCAAGGCAAGGTGAGCGCGCCGGACAACTGCGCCTGCCGGCGGCAGCTGCGAACGACGGGGCCGTATTGGTGGAACTGCAATGAGGGCACGCGGTCGGAGACCCAGCCCGGGTCGGCGACGGAGGCGGGGACGAAAGCGGAGACGAAGACAAAGGCGGATCCGGCCCGACCCGCTTGACGGCAGGACGACCGTGCGAACGCCCACGCGAAAGGCCCCCTCCGAGCGCGCGGTCGACGCGTTGCGTGGCGCGGGAGGGCGGCCCCTGCCGCCCCAGGTGCAGCAGGAGGCCGCGCAGCGTTATGGCTTCGGTTTCGGCCACGTTCGCGTGCATGACGGACCGGGGGCGCATGCCGCCGCCGGCGCCTTGCATGCGTCGGCCTACACGGTCGGCAGCGACATTGCCTTCGGCGCGGGGCGGTATGCGCCGGAGTCGCCGCAAGGGCGCGCCTTGCTGCGGCATGAATTGCGCCACGTCGCACAGCAGCATTGGGCGGTGGCGGCGCGGGAACCGGTGGTCGATGCGCCCGATTCCCCGCACGAGCAGGATGCCCGCACGCTGCTGGCGTCCGACGTGCCGACCTTGCCCGTGCAACGCATCCAGTGCGCACCGGAGGAAGAGGCGCCGTATTCGCTGGGAACCGGGCTGATCGACACGGTGGGACGCAAGGCCACCAGCGACGCGTCCTGGCCGTTCATCAAGGCGGTTCTCGAGGGATTCGTGGGCGGGTTGAAGGCCGATGTCCGCGCGGGCCGCGCCGACGCCGCCAAGGCGCATCTCTCCGAATTGATGGTGCCGTGGAACGCCGCCAGGTTCTACGGCGGGTACCTCGTCGGGCTGGTCATCGGCCTGGTCAGCCCGATCACCGACCTGGTCAAGGGCGTGGTCGGCCTGGTCAGGCTCGGCCTGTCCGGGCTGGAGTGGCTGGCGAAGTGGTCGCCGCTGGGGATCGCGGTGAGTCCGGAACGGCAACGCAAGATCGCGGAGCTCAACGTCCGGCTCAACGCGTTGATGGGGGAACTGGGCGGTGCGCTGGCGAGCTTCGTGACGGATCCGAAGGGCACGGTGCAGAAGTTCTCGGGACTGCTCGACAACCTGATGCAGATGGCCCAGTCCAAGGCGCGGGACATGGGCGCGAGCGGGGCGCATGCGATCTTCGACCTGCTGGGCAAGGACTTCTACGAGATGGGCAAGGGCATCGGGGAGGTGGTCGGCACGCTGGTCGCGCAGGTGCTGATGCTGGTGTTCAGCGAGGCGATCGGCAACCTGATCGCCAAGGGCGCCAGCCTGGTGGGCAAGGCCGCGGAGTTCGTGGCGGGCAAGGCGGTGCAGGCGTTCGGATGGATCAAGGGCGTGTTCTTGGAGGCCGGCGCGCTGCTGCGCAAGGCGGTCAATGGGGCGCTCAAGTTCTTCAAGGGCGTGGTCGACAAGGCGGTCGAGGCCTTCGACGCGCTGGTGGCGGTCTTCAGCGAGGCGGCGGCCGGCGAGCAGGCCGCGGCCGGCGTGGGCAAGGGCGTCGGCGGCGCGGTGTCGACCAACATGGAATCGCGCATGGTCAGCGGCGCCCGCACCACGCCGACGACCGTCGCCGACCTCAGGACGCCGAAGGTGCATCCGTCCAACACGTCGACAGGGACGTCCGGTTCAGTCCGGAGCTCCAGTGTGCAGGGGCCCCAAGACACCGGTGAAGCGCTTGAGGAACTTCAGGCGACGAGGGACGCGGGGCATGGCAAGGACGCCGCGAGCATCGGGACAGGCATCGAGTCGATGGAGGTCGAGGACTGGGCCGCCGAGCTCGCGGGCAAAGGCTATGAGACTTTCCCGAGGAATCGCTTTGGCGACGCCAGGGTCGGTGGCCGAAGACTGAGTTCGATGTTCACCGATCAGCGGGCTCGTCCGGATCTCATCGGGATCAACCATGCGGACAAGACCATCATCGTGGGCGATATCACCGCCAGGCCAGGCACCCTGGCAAAGATCCCCGGCGCGATCGGTCAGGAGGAAGGGCTGCATCTGGAAAAGACGATCGAGTACGCGAAGCAGTTGAGACGCCAATTGCCGCGCGACCTTGGGTACAAGGTCTTTGCCCAGGAGCGGCATTGGAGCACCGGGACGAAGACCAAGTTGATTCAGATTCTGTGACCCGCGCCTCTGCGTCGGGCCCCGCGTGACGTCATGAGCCAAGCAAGATCCTCGCCTCAGTCCGTAGCCGCAGCCACGCGCAGCGCTGCTGACTCGTCGTCGCTCGCGCGCGCGTCCACCGGTGCGGCGCCCGCGCAGCCCCTTCATGAGGGCGCCGAGCGCGAGTCCGACCGCATCGCCGACTCGGTGATGCAAGGCGGCGACTGGCATCGGCCGGAGCAGGCCGGATGGTCCGCGGCGAGCGGGCCCCAGGCACGCCCGGCTTCGCTGCTGGTGGCGGACGATGGCGAGCCGGCCCCCGGGCAGATGCGCAAGAGCGAGTTCCTCGCCGCGCTTCGCGGGGATGTCTGCGTGGCGGTGGACGCGGCGTTGAGCGGAACGGGACGCGACAGCCAGGGCTGCCCGTGGATCGACCACTGGTTCGGCTACTACGCCGAGCGTGGCAGCGGCGACGTCGAGCGCGCGCTGCAGCGATACGCGCCCGAGACCCGCGGCGCGCGCGACGCGCAGGACGGCATCCGCCTGGTCACGGCGCGCGTGCGGCGCAGCGCGCAGGTCTGGGCCAGGACCGGCGAGATCGATGCGCCCCCGGACCTGCCGGGCCTGCCCGCGATGGCCGGCGGCGGCGCGCTGGCGGTCTTCGGCGGCATGTTCTTCAAGGCGCGCCCCGGCGGCGCGCGATGGGCGGATCCGGCGTCGGTCCGTGCGGGGCTGGGCAGCGGCGAGCCGATGCCGGGCCCGGTGCGGGGACGGATGGAATCCGCGCTCGGCATGGGCCTGGGCCATGTGCGCCTGCACACGGACGCGACGGCCGCGCAGGCGGCGGACCGCCTCAACGCGAAGGCCTTCACCATCGGCCGCGATGTCGCCTTCGGCTCGGGCGAGTTCCAGCCGGGCACGCCGCGCGGCGACGCGCTGATCGCCCATGAACTGGCCCACGTGGCGCAGCAGGACGGCGCGCGGGCGCCGGACGCGGGCCGCGACATGGGGGAAACGCCCGGCCTGGAGGAAGAGGCCGACCGCTCGGCGTTGGGCGCGCTGTCGACGCTCCACGGCAAGGGCAGCGCCGGCCCGCCGGTGCGCCATGGCGGCCCGCCCACGCGCGGCGGGCTGCGGCTGCAGCGCTGCAAGTCCGAGTCCGAGAAGGCGCGCGAGGCGGAGATCAACCGGCTCGGCGGCCTGCAGTACGACTTCCTCGAGAAGCAGCGCAAGGAAACCGAGGACCGCAAGCGCAAGGAGGCCGAGGAGGCGGCGAAGAAGTCGGGCCTGCCGCCGCCGGTCACGCCGCCGACGGTGACCGTCGACGACATCATCAAGAGCGAAACCAAGGCCGCCGATCCGCCCAAGCCGGCCGATGCCTGGACCAAGCTGGACCCCAAGGTGCAGGACGACTGGAAGAAGCGCGCCGATGCCGCCTGGAAGAAGGTCGTGGCCAGCGTCGCCGGCACCGAGCTGGAGACGGTGATGAAGGGCAAGCGCCTGAAGTTCGACCCCAAGGACGCGCTGGAGCAGGGCTACTTCGGCGCGCAGCTCGGCGACGAGCTCGAGGTCGGCATGCAATGGGTGGAGCTGGCCGAGAAGGACGCGAAGAACGTGTGGCCCAACGTGGCGCACGAGCTCGGCGGTCACTTCGAGTACGGCAAGGCCTATGCGACCGAGATCATGAGCGCGGCGCTGGAGCGCATGCCCGAGGCCGAGCGCAAGAAGTGGAAGACCGATCCGGTGCTGCGGCAGAAGTTCTTCGACACCTACGAGTACGCGGAGACCGAGATCTTCGCGGAGCTGCGCGAGCGTCGTTATGCGCATCCCGAGACCGGCACCGCGCCGCCCAATCCCACCGACGATCCGGACGTGGACGTGCCGCGCCAGCTCAACGTGCTGAAGAAGGCGCTGCATCCGGAGGTCGCCAAGGCCGTGGTGGCGCACCTGAAGGCACGCGTCGACGCGTCGCCCTCGCTCCTGGAACGCGACAAGAAGTTCTTCGCGGAACAGGTCAAGGCCGTGTTCGGCCCGCCCTGACATGGACGCGACCCGGGCAGCCGCGCAACCGGCGTCGGCCACCGCGCGCGTGCCGTCCCTCAAGGAGACGGTCGCGCCGGCCAACGACCCCGCCGAGCACGAGGCCGACCGCATCGCCGACGCGGTGCTGCAAGGCCGGCGATGGCCGCTCCCCGGCCAGTCCGGCTGGTCCGCCGCGACCGATCCTGCCTCTCTTGCCCCCTCTCCCGCGGGGCGGGAGAGGGCAGGGGTGAGCCTCATCCAGCGCTCCGCCAAGCCCGGCGATGGCGAGCCCGCGGCAGTCACCGCCCCGACGAGCGCCTCGCCGCTGCTGGTGCCCGACGACGCCAACGCGTCCCCCGGACAGATGCGCAAGGGCGAGTTCATGGCCGCCCTGCGCGCCGGCATCTGCGCCGCGGTCGACGCGGCGCTGGCGGGAACCGGGCGCGACTCCGAAGGCTGCCCGTGGATCGAGCACTGGCTCGGCTACTACGAGACCCGCAGCGCCGTCGACATCGAACGCGCGCTCTTGCGCTACGCCCCCGAGGCCGCCGGCGTCCCGACTGCCGCGCAGTACATCCGCGTGGTCACCGCGCGCGTCAGCCAGAGCGCGCAGCGCTGGGCCCGCACCGGCGAGGTCACCGGCCTGCCCGACGAGATGCCTGGCGCCGCGGGCGGCGGCGGGTTGCTCGCCGGCTTCGGCGCAATGTTCTTCAAGCCGCGCTCCGGCGGCGCGCACGCGGCCGACCCGGTCTCGGTGCGAGAGCAACTGGGCCGCGGCGAGTCCCTCGGCGGCGGCCTGCGCGCACGCATGGAAGGCGCCTTCGGCACCAGCTTCTCCGCCGTGCGACTGCACACCGACGGCACGGCGGCGCGCTTGTCCAACCAGCTCAACGCGCGTGCCTTCGCGATCGGCCCGCACATCGCCTTCGGCGGTGGCGAGTTCCAGCCCGGCACGCCGGCGGGCGACGCGCTGATCGCGCACGAACTCGCGCACGTGGTGCAGCAAGGACAGGGCGGCGAAGGCGCCCCAGGTGGCGCCCCCAGCGGCGCTCGCGAGCCCGTGGCCTCCGGCGCCACATCGACGGCGCTCGAGCACGACGCCGATGCGTCCGCCGCCGGCGTGGCGGCGACGCTGTGGGACGCTGGCTCGGTGTCCGGTCTGCATCGCGAGGCCCGCCCGCGCCTGCGCTCGGGTCTGAGCCTGCAGCGCTGCGCCAGCAAGCCCAAGACCGCGGTGCCCGGCGCGCAAGGGGCGCCGGCCAAGGTCAAGCTCACCCCGCTGCAGGAGCGCCAGCAATCGCTGTCCGGCGCCGGCGAGCGCCTGCGCGACGTCAGCGCCTGGGCCACGGGGCAGCAGAAGCAGCAGGGCGTGCCCGACATCAAGGGCGTGAAGGACCTGGCGCCGGCCGAGGCCGCCAAGGTGGCCGAGGCGATCGACCTGCTGACCAAGGCGAACGCGACCTTCGGCATCCAGGCGCTGGACGAGATCGGGCCGCAGCTCGACGAGGTCGTCGCCAAGACCAGGGCGGCGCGCTCGACCAGCGGCGCCACCGGCGGCGACAGCCAGGACCAGCGCCTGGCCGCCAACCAGACGCGGCTGTCGCTGAACCGCGCGATCGACGCGTCCAACGAAGTCAACACGCGGGTGACGGCCTTGAGCCAGACGCTGGACGTCGCCGCGATCAAGGAACACACCGATGCCATCGCCGCCGCGCTCGACGGACTGCAGAACGACGCGAGCGCCATCGACGACGCCTACGACGCGATCCGCAAGCATGTGCGCTCGGTCAAGGAGCTGGTCCGCGACCTGAAGGCCCGGTCGTCTCAACTGCCGGCGGCGGTGGGCCGCATCCTCTTCGTGCTGCGCAGCTTCCAGGCGCTGAACGCGCCGGGCCGCGCCGTCGCGCCGACCGACGACGAGATCAAGGCCTACCTGGCCGGCACGCAGGGCAACCTGGGCCAGGACTTCAACCTGGTCTTCGGCGACGGTCGCGAGACGATGGGTTTCGACCTCTTCGTCATCTATGCGTCGGTGCTGGAGCAGCAGCTCGCGGTGCGGGCCAAGATGGCGGCGGCGCAGGTCAAGCCGGCCTCGCCGGTGCCGACGCTGGGCAATGCCGAAGACTTCTTCAAGGCGCTCAAGACCAAGGGCAACGCCGAGGTCATCGACGCCTACGACAGCTACGCCGGGGCCTACTTCTATCACCGCGTCATCGACAAGTTCGACGACATGAAGGTCAGCGGCGTGGCCGAGTTGTACACGCGGCCGCTGTCGATCTTCGGCCTGCGGCCGCTGGTCTGCACCGGTTTCGCGATGCTGGGCGCGCACCTGCTGCAGCAGGCCGGCGCGTCGCTGAAGGCCTTCCACGTGGCGGTGCGCGCCAGCGACGAGGCGATCGTCGAGAACCGGATCGACGCCGGCCATGCGCTGGCTCACCTGACGCGCAAGGGCCAGGACCTGTGGGTCACCAACGCCACCGTCGAGGCGTCCAAGGCCGATGCCGAGCGCACCGTCGGCTGGGATCCGAAGGACAAGACGCTGCGCGAGGCGACGGGATCGACGGTGCCGGGCGCCAACGCCAACCTGGAGAAGGCGCTGGGCGAGCGCGGCGACGCGATCCGCAACCGCGGCAGCGGCGGGCGGCGCAGATAGGCGGCAGCATGAAACGGGCACCGACCGCTTCCAGGACCTCGTCGAGCGTCGGCCGGGCGTCGCTCGGCGCGGGTGGGCGCGGCCGGTTCACCGAGCCCATGGGCCCGCGCGATGACGCGTTCGAAGCCGAGGCGGACCGCGTCGCGCGCGCGGTGGCGAAGGGACCGGGCGGCGGGGCGGCCTGGTCCCTGGCCGGGGGCGCGGCGCCGCGGGAGAGTCCCACGATCCGGCTGGCACCGAGGGCGGGGGCCGACGCCTCGTTCGAGGCGACCGCGATGCCGGCACCCGCCGAAGCCCCGCCTGAGGGGGCGGCGTCCGGACCGTCGGCGGCCGAAGGGCGGGGCGCCTTGCTGGCGGATGACGAGGGTCCCCTCCAGCCGGGGCAGATGCGCAAGGGCGAGTTCCTCGACGCGTTGCGCGTGGCCTTGTGCGAGGCGGTCGACGCCGGATTGGCCGGCACGGGGAGGGACTCGCAAGGCTGTCCCTGGATCGATCACTGGCTCGGGTACTACGCGGAACGCGGCGCCAGCCAGGTTGAACAGGCGCTGAGGCGATACGCCCCGGAGTCGCGCGGCGCCTCGCGCGCGGCCGACTACATCGGCGCCGTGTCGGCCCGGGTGGGCCGCAGCGCACGCACCTGGGCCACGACCGGCGAGCTCACCGGACTGCCGCAGGACATGCCCGCCTCGCCGATGGCCGGTGGCGGGCTGCTCGACGCCTTCGGCGGCATGTTCTTCAAGGGGCGCCCGGGCGGTGCGCAATCCACGCGACCGCCCGCCTCGGTCCAGCGGGAACTGGGGCCGGGCCAGCCCCTGCCGACGTCGGTGCGCGAGCGCATGGAGCCCGCGTTCGGCACCAGCTTCGCGGGCGTCCGGCTGCACGACGACGGCCCCGGCCGCCGCCTCTCCGATGAGTTCAACGCCCGTGCGTTCACCGTGGGACATCACGTGGCCTTCGGCGCCGGCGAGTTCCACCCGGGGACGCCCGCCGGCGATGCGCTGATCGCGCATGAACTGGCGCATGTCGTCCAGCAAGGCCATGCCCGCGAGCCCGGTCCGGGCTCGGCGGCGCGCGCGGGCTCGCTGGAGGCCGACGCGGATCGCAGCGCCGAGGCCTTCGTGCGGAAGGACTGGCTGGGCGGGCAGGCCCCGGCGCGCGAGGTGGCGCCGCGTCTGCGCAGCGGTCTGAGCTTGTCGCGCTGCTCCAAGGACAAGACCGCGGCACCGGCCGTGGCCCAGGGCAGGGACCTTCACGCAGGCGCCGTCGCGCCGGACGCGGCCAAGCTGCAGCAGGTGCAACGCGAACTGCATCCCGCCGCCGCCGCCGTGGGCGCGGCGCTCGCCGCCTGGGACGCCGGCGCCGCCGCGCCGGGAACGGTGGCCCAGAAGAACGCGTTGAAGGCGGACCTGAAGACCAAGGTGACGCAAGCCATGCTGGCGGAGCTCACCGCGACGATGCCCGGCATCCATGCCGTCTCGGGCACCGCACGGGTGCCGATCGCCGACCTGGAGGGGCCCGGCAACGCCGCCAAGAAGGTGGTGGACGGGCACTTCGGCGACTGGATCTCGGTGGCGGCGCTGACGCCTTCGCAGTCCAGCGTGCGGCATGGCTTCGCGTTCCGGGCCTCGGGCGCCGGCAAGAACCTGTTCGACGCGAACGATCGCGCGCAGCGCGCGCTGGCCAATCTGCCGATCGACGCGCATGATCTCGCGGGCTGGATGGCCGAGACCTTCGGCGCCGACGCGATGAAGCCGCACAACTTCAGCCCCACGCGCGGCGGCGAGGAACAGGCCTTCCTCGAGACCGAGATCCTGACGCCCTTCGTCAACGCGCACAAACCGGACCTGGAGCTGTTCGACCTGTTCGGTTTCGCCCTGACCGATCCGAGCACCGGCAAGATCGTCATCGGCACGGCGACGAGCCCCGGCCTGGGGACCGCGCCGGGTTCGGGGGGCGCGCCCTCCGAGGCGCAGCGGTCGCTGCGCTGGTCCGCCTGGGAGACCCTGGTCCACGAGTACATCCACACGCTGGAACATCCGGTGTTTCACACCGCCGGCGGCGCCAGCAACCGCATCATGTCGGAGGGCTTCTGCACGATGTTCAGCGAGGAAGTGCTGCTCGACCAGATTCCCAAGGCACCGAAGAACGCGGCGCTGCGGGCGGACATCGAGGGCGGCCACTTCCCCGAGCCGCCGGCCGGCACCGTGCCGCCGTTCGAGGCCGGCAGCTACGCGGAGTACCTGAAGCATGCGACGGCCATCCGTACCGCCGTGGGAGACAGCGCCGTGAAGGCGGCCTTCTTCCAGGGGCATGTGGAGTTCCTCGGGCTGACGCCGGGCGGCGCCACCGCGTCGCCGGTGGTCGCCGCGGACCGCGACCTGGTCACGGTGCCGGCGGGCATCGCGACGGTGAGCGAGCTGGCCAGGGCGGCCCACGTGGCGGAGGCCGACATCGTGGCCGCCAATCCGGGCCTGAGCGCCGGTTCGCCGGTTGCCGGCACCTTGCATGTCCCGGGCGCGCGCGAACATGTCGTCGTGGAGGCGGGCGCCGGTGGATCGGAAACGCAAGTGCAGATCGCCCGGCAGAACGGCATCACCGTGGCGGCGCTCACCGACGCCAACCCGGCGGCGTCGTGGGGATCGCTGGCCGCCGGCACCCGCCTGCTGATTCCGAAGCGATGAACGCCCGTCCCGTCGCCGGCGCCGCGCTGGTGGTCTTGCTGCTCCTCTCATCGAACCTGGAGGCTGAACCGATGAATGCACCCATGCCGTCCGTCTGCGTCGACGCGATGCGGGCGCTGGTCGAGGGTCGTCTCGATGCCTGGCCGGGCTTGCCCAGGGGGTGCGGACGCCAGGCGGCGGAGGCGGCTTTCGGGCCCGGGGAGGGCGGTCCGGACGGCGTCGCTCCGCTCGAGGGCACGGCGACCGCCTTCCGGCGCTATGGACCCTCGCCGCGCGTGCCGCATGCCGTGCAGGTCTGGTTGCGCGACGAGGCGATCCTGGCGATCGAGGTGGCCGGTCTCGTGCCCGCCGGGCCGCTGGATGAGTTGCTGGGGCCTGCGGAAGCCATCGAGCGCTCGGGGCTGGGGAGCGTCCACAGCCAACACATCCATGCGTCGCGGGGGCTGGTGTTGCACGTCCAGAACATCACCGGCGCGATCGTGCGCGCGTATGGCTTCCCGTCCTGCACGCTGGCGCAGTTCAACGAGTTGCCCTGGGGGCGACTGCAGGTCGAGCGCCGGCCAGTGCGCTGAAAGGGCTCGTCCATGCTCGTCCCGCGCCGCTTCGCCAGCCCGCCGCCGCGGATGACTCTCCTCGGCCGCCGCGTGTCGAGTTTCCAGGTCTGCGGCGCCGTCGGTCTGGTGGTGGCCACGACGCTGGTGTCGGTGCTGACCTGGCATCTGCGGCTGCCGCCCTGGATCGTCCCGTGCCTGCTGGCCAGCGGCCTGGCCACCGCCTTCGTGCTGGCGATGGCGACCAAGGTCCTCACCGGCCAGGAGACGCTGGTCTTCTATCACCACGAGATCGCGATTCTGGCCACGAGCGCGCTGCAGTTGCAGGCGCTGGGCGCGCCGGTGCTGCGCGTGCTGGACCTCAACGCGCTGTGGCTCGGCGCCTTCCTGGTCTTCGGGCGGCAGGGCTGCCTGATGGTCGGCTGCTGCCACGGCCGGCCGCACCACTGGGGCGTGCGCTACAGCGAGTCGCATGCCAACGAGGGATTCCCCGCCTGCTACGTCGGCGTGCGGCTGTTCCCGGTCCAGGTGCTGGAGTCCCTGCTCGTCGCCGCCATCGTCGTGGCGGGCAGCGCGTTGGCCTGGCGCGGCGCCCCGGCGGGCAGCGTGCTCGCCCTGCACGTCGTCTGCTATTGCGCGGTGCGGATCTGGCTCGAGGAACTGCGCGGCGACGCGGCCCGGCCGTACTGGGGACGCTTCTCGGAGGCGCAGTGGACCTCGACCGTGTTGATGGCGGCGGTGCTCGCCAGCGAATGGCAGGGCCGGCTGCCGCGCGCCGACTGGCACTTCGGCGTGGGACTGGCGACGGCACTGGGGATGGCGGTGCTGGCGCTGACCGGCCGCGCGCGGCATCGCATCCTGGCGCCGCGCCACGCGGACGAGGTCGCGCGGCTGCTGCGGTCGCTGCGGTCGCTGCCAGAGGCGCCGCATGGACCGATCGCGGTGCGGCGCACCTCGCAGGCCTTCGGCGTCTCGTGTCAGGCGCTGGGGTCGGTGGACGGCCGCCCGTCGACGCTGTACGCGCTCTCGCACGCGGGACGGGCCCTGGACGAGCGGGAGGCCCGCGTCCTGTCCAGATTGATCGCGAACCTGGTCGGCGCGCGCGGCGCGCGGGCTCTGCTGCGCGGCGCGCGCGGCATCTACCACCTGATCGTGCGGGACGCCCCGCGCTGATCCCCTCCGTGTTTTTCGAGGAGACGCCATGCCGGACCTCAATCCCGAACCGCTCCGCCTCGCGGCACCGCCCGTGTCGTCGCGCGGCGGCCAGGCCGTCTGGGCCCGGTCGGTGCTGCGACTGCAGCGCAGCGTGGGCAACCGCGAGGTGGTGAGGATGCTGGGGCTGTCGCCGGCCCTGCCGGTGGCGCCCGCGCCCGATGCGCCGGCGCAGGAAGCACCGTTGGCCTTGGTGCCGGCGCCGGCGGCCGCGCCCTGGCGGCGTTGCCTGCAGCTCGCGTGGCGACGGCTGCGCGGCCTGCCGCCGCCGGACGAGGCCGTCGTCCTGATCGAGGGGCGGCGATGACACGGCCCGAGGCCCGTTCCGACATGCGGCCCGGCGCGCGGATCCTGGGCATCGACATCGGTTCCACCACCGTCAAGACCGTGGTCGTCGACGCGGCCAGCGGCGGAATCCTCTGGTCCGACTACCGCCGCCACGAGACGCGGCAGGCCGACGCGCTGGACGCGCAGCTGGCAGCGATCGAGGCCCGCTTCGGCGAGCTGGACGCCGACACGACGCGCGCCTTCGTCACCGGCTCCGGCGGGCCGCCGCTGGCGACGCTGCTCGGCGCGAAGTTCGTGCAGGAGGTCAACGCGGTCACGCTCGCCGTCGAGGCGCTGCATCCGGACGTCGGCAGCGTGATCGAGCTCGGCGGCCAGGACGCCAAGATCATCATCTACAAGCCGGCGCCGCCGGGCGCCTCGAACGCGGACCGGCGCGTGATCGCGTCGATGAACGACAAGTGCGCCTCCGGCACCGGCGCGACGATCGACAAGTGCGTGCTCAAGGCCGCGCTCGCGCCCGAGGCGCTGGGCGCGCTCGCCTGGGAACCGGCCAAGCTGCACCCGGTCGCGGCCAAGTGCGGCGTCTTCGCCGAGACCGACATCGTCGGCCTGCTCAAGGCCGGCATCCCGTCGGCCGAGGTCATGTGCTCGCTGGCCGACGCGATCGTGGCGCAGAACCTCACGGTGCTGACCCGCGGCCACACGCTGCAGCCGCGCGTGCTGCTGCTGGGCGGTCCCAACACCTACCTGCCGTTCCTGCAGGCCTGCTGGCGCCAGCGCATCGCCGAGCTGTGGGCCTCGCGCGGGACCGCGCTGCCGGCGGGCGTCCCGATCGAGGACCTCGTCGTCGTGCCCGGGAACGCCGCGCTGTACGCGGCCTACGGCGCCGCGGTGTACGGGATGCAGGAGGCGCCGGACATCGGCCGCTACGCCGGCGCAGGGGCGCTGCGCGCCTCGATCGCGCGTGGCCGCGGCGCGCGCGTGCTGCCGGCGCAAGGACCCGGGCTGGTGGCCAGCGACGAAGAGCGCGACGCCTTCATCGAGCGCTTCCGCCAGGCGCCGTTCGTGCCGGCAGTCTTCTCGCCGGGCCAGCGGGTGCGCGCGTTCCTCGGCATCGACGGCGGGTCGACCTCGTCCAAGGCGGTGCTGGTCGACGAGGGCGGCGAGGTCCTCTTCAGGGACTACCAGCTCTCGCGCGGCAATCCGCTCGCCGACGTGCAGGAGATCCTGCGCCGCGTGCGCGGCTTCGTGGCCGGGCAGGGCGCGGCGCTGGAGGTGCTGGGCGCCGGCGCGACCGGATACGCGGCGGACCTGCTGGAGGAGACGCTCGAGGTCGACGCCAACATCGTCGAGACGGTGGCGCACATGATGTCGGCGCGGCAGGCCTTCGACGATGTCGACGTGGTCTGCGACGTCGGCGGCCAGGACATCAAGGTGCTGTTCATGGCCGGCGGCGAGATCCGCAACTTCCGCCTGTCCAACCAGTGCTCGGCCGGCAACGGCATGCTGCTGCAGGCGATGGCGAGCCAGTTCGGCGTCGCGCTCTCCGACTACGCGGCGCTGGCCTTCCGCGCGCGGATGAGCCCGCGCTTCAACTACGGCTGTGCCGTATTCCTCGACACCGACCGCGTCACCTTCCAGAAGGAGGGCTACGGCAAGGAGGAACTGATGGCCGGCCTCGCGCTGGTGCTGCCAAAGAACATCTGGCAGTACGTCGTGCAGCTGCCGCGGCTGGCGGAGCTTGGCCGCGTCTTCGTGCTGCAGGGCGGGACACAGCACAACCTGGCCGCGGTGAAGGCGCAGCACGACTACCTCGTCGAGCGCGTGCCCGGCGCGATCGTGCGCGTGCATCCGCACTGCGGCGAGGCCGGCGCCATCGGCGCGGCGCTCGAGGCGCGACGCATCGTCGCGCGGCGCGGCCACAGCCGCTTCGTCGGCGTGGACGCGGCGATCGGCCTGGCCTGGACGTCCCGCAACGACGAGGGCACCGTCTGCCACTTTTGCGCCAACGCCTGCCGTCGCACCTTCATCGACGCGGCGACCCCGCAGGGCCGCAACAGCCGCTACATCGCCGGTTTCTCCTGCGAGCACGGGACCGTCGAGTCCAAGGACGCGCTCAAGGCGCTGGTGTCGCACCGCAAGTCGCTGAAGGCGCAGTTCCCCAACCTGGTCGACTACGAGGCCGGCCTGGCCTTCAAGGCGGGGGCCGCGCCGCGGCCGCTGCCTGAGGCGGGCTCGCCCGTCGATCCGGGGCGGCGCTCGCGCGGCTGGGCAACGGCGGCGCTGCTGCCCTGGCGCGCCCGCGCGGCGCGCAGCTTCGAGCGCTCGGACGGCGCGTCGCGGCGGGCCGGCTTGCGCATCGGCATGCCGCGGGTGCTGAACATGTACTCGACCGCGCCGCTGTGGCGCGCCTACTTCGAGACGCTGGGCGTGCCCCCGCGCCAGATCGTGTTCTCCGACGTCACCAGCGAGGAACTGTGGGAGGCCGGCAGCCGCTACGGGTCGATCGATCCGTGCTTCCCGTCGAAGGTGGTGCAGGCGCACATCCACGACCTGCTGAAGGTGAAGCACCGGGAGCGGCCGCTGGACTTCCTGTTCTTTCCCTGTCTGACGCATGTGCCGAGCTTCGTGCGCGGTCTGCCCGACACGACGGCCTGCCCGATCGTGGCCGGCGTGCCCAAGGTGATGCGCGCGGCCTTCACGCAGGAGGTCGACCATTTCGCGCGCGAGGGCGTGGTCTATGTCGACCCGGCGATCTCGCTGTGCGAGCCCCACTTCATGAAGCAGCAGATGTTCGAGGCCTGGGGGGAGCGCCTGGGCGTGACGCGGGACGAGAGCGACTTCGCCGTCGACGAGGGCTGGGCGGCGCTGCGAGCCTTCGACAGCGAGATGCAGCGCCGCGGCATGCAGCTGCTGGCGCAGCTCGAGGACGAAGGACGGGTCGGCATCCTGTTGCTGGCGCGGCCGTATCACGCGGATCCGGGACTGCACCATGGCGTGCTCGACGAGTTCCAGGCGCTGGGTTATCCGGTGCTGTCGATCCGCTCGATCCCGAAGGATCCGCAGTGGCTGGCGCGTTTCTTCGCCGGGGAGGGCGGCGACCCGCTGGGCGTGGCCGATGTCTGGCCCGAGGCCTATTCGACCAACAGCGCCGAGAAGGTCTGGGCCGCCAAGTTCGCCGCCCGGCATCCCAACCTGGTGGTGCTGGACCTGTCGAGCTTCAAATGCGGCCACGACGCGCCCACCTACGGAATGATCGACAACATCGTCGCGGCGAGCGCGACGCCGTATTCGGCGCTGCACGACCTGGACGCCAACAAGCCGTCGGGCTCGCTGAAGATCCGGGTGCGCACCTATGGGCATACGCTGCAGCGCCACGCCGAGCGCTTGCAGGACCTTCATGCCGCCAAGGACGAGCTGGCGCGGCGCATCGAGGCGAAGCGGCGCGAGCTGCGAGCGCGGGCGAGGGCACGTGACGGCGAGGTCAACCGTGAGGAAAAGGGCGGCCTCGTTGGCCTCGCGACGCACGCTCCGGCCTCGGAGGGCGACTACGCGGCCTGGCTGGGCGAGGAGACGGTGCCGCGATTCGCGCCGCTGGAGCCGACCACCGGGCGGGCCTGCGACACCGCCTCGAAGGCGCATCCGATCACCATCCACCGGAGGACCTCATGAGATTGACGGACGAGGGCGACCGCCCGGTGATCTGGCTGCGCGACGAGCTGGCGCGGGCCGCCGAGATCGAACGCGAGCTCGAGGCCTTCGAGCGCGAGGAACGGGCGCGGCTGGGACTGACGGAGGTGCCGGTGGCGCAGTGGCGCGATCCGGCGCCGCGGCCCTTCACGCGCGACGAGCGCGCCGGCACGACGCTGCTGTGCGGCGGACTGACGCAGGCGCAGGACCTGCTGATCCAGGGCGCGCTGCGGGGCATCGGCTACCGGGTGGAGGTGCTGGGCACGCCGGACGACGAGGCCTTGCGCGTCGGGCGCGAGTTCGGCAACCGTGGCCAGTGCAATCCCACCTACTTCACCGTCGGCAATCTCGTCCATCACCTGCAGCGGCTGCGCGACGAGCAAGGCCTGAACCCGCGCGAGATCATCGCGCAGCATGTCTTCGTCACCGCCGGGGCCTGCGGGCCGTGCCGCTTCGGGACCTACGCGACCGAGTACCGCAAGGCGCTGCGCGATGCCGGCTTCGAGGGCTTCCGCGTGCTGCTGTTCCAGCAGCAGGGCGGCCTGCGACAGGCCTGCGGCGATGGCGACGGGCTGGTGCTGGATCGACGCTTCTTCTTCGCGCTGCTGCGGGCGGTGGTGGCCGGCGACGTGCTCAACGCGATGGGCTACCGGCTGCGGCCGTATGAACGCGATCCGGGCGCGACGCAGGCGGCGCTGGCCCGCTGCAAGGCGGTGCTGCACAACGCGCTGGCGGTGCGCGGCAGCGTCCTGGCGGCGCTGTGGCGATGCCGGCGGCTGCTGGACGCGGTCGAGCTGGACCGCGCGCGGGTCAAGCCCAAGGTGTCGGTGATCGGCGAGTTCTGGGCGATGACCACCGAAGGCGACGGCAACTACCGGCTGCAGGCTTTCCTCGAGTCCGAGGGCGCCGAGGTGCTGGTGCAGCCGGTCACCGCCTGGCTGCTCTACAACCTCTGGCAGATGCGCTGGGACACGCGGCGGCGGATGGCGCTCCCGCGGCACGACGGCGGTCGCCACGGCCTGGCCGGCAGGTCGCCCTGGCGGCGGCTGGCGGCGGCGCGCGCCGCCGAGGCCGGCCTGCGCGGCTGCTATGCGCTGTATGCGGCGGTACTCGGCTTGCCGGCGCGCCGGCTGTGCAACCTCGACGAGATCGCGACGCTGTCACACCCGTTCTACGACAACCACCTGCGCGGCGGCGAGGGGCACATGGAGGTCGGCAAGCTGATCCAGAGCGTCACCGCGCGCAAGGCCCACATGGTGGTGAGCGTCAAGCCCTTCGGCTGCATGCCGTCGTCCGGCGTGTCCGACGGCGTGCAGGCGCTGGTGACCGAGAAGTACCCGCAGGCGATCTTCTGCAGCATCGAGACCACCGGCGACGGCACGGCCAATGCCCACAGCCGGGTGCTGCGCGACCTATTCAAGGCCAAGCGGCTGGTGGCCGCAGAACGGGCGGCCGGCACCTGAGCAGGCCGGGCCGGCCCGGCTTCGCGCTCGCATCGGGGACTCGGACGACGAACTTGTTGGAGGGGCCACGTAATGTGCGTTCCGCGTGGAAGCATCTAAGTGGTTTGTGAGCCATGCCCTTTTAGACGACAAGTACGTGCGCCGTAGCCAGGATGGTTTCGCCTACTGCTTGACAGCCTCGACTTGGATGACCAGGTGCACGTTGTCGGGGAATCCGTAGTTCAGGCCGTAGTTCACGCCGTACTGGCTGCGCACGATCGTGGCCTCGAAGTCGCCGCCGCAGACCTCGTGCTTGAGCATCGGGTTCTGGTAGCAGTTGAAGTTGACTGCATGCAGCGTGACCGGGTTGGTCTTGCCGTGCAGCGTCAGCGCGCCCGAGATGTCGGTCACCTTGTCGCCGTTGAAGGTGAATTTGTCGCCCGCGAAGGTCGCGGTGGGGTAGGTTGCGACGTCCAGCATCTCATTGCTCGAAATGTGCTTGGTGAACTGCGCGAAGCCGGTGTCCAGCGAGTCGGCGTGGACGGTCACGGACAGCTTGCCGGTCTTGGCGGCCTTGTCGAGTTCGACGGAGCCTTCGGTCTTGTTGAAGCGACCGCGGTTGGTCGAGGTACCGAAGTGGCCAATCTCGAACGTCGCGAAGGTGTGCGTTGGGTCGAAGTTGTAGGTCACGGTCTCAGCATGTGCGATGCCGGCAAGGCCGAGGGCGGCGAGAACGATCACAGAAAGCTTCTTCATGGGGGTGAGCTCCAGCGGGTCAGATTGGAATGGACATGAATTCCCCGGCGCTGACCGCGCCGCCAGGGGCTTGCCCAACGTTGGGACTCATCTGGGAAGTGAAGGCGCGACGGGCGGTCGCGCAACCCCGCGCGCAGGGTTGGGTTGCTCAGAAGGTTGGTCAAGGCAGGCGCGCCGGGGCGGGCACGCGATTCAGGATGTGGCCCAGGACCCGTCCGTCGATGCCGTGGCCCAGGCCGGGAACCACGTCAATCGATGTCGGCACACCGGCCTTTGCAAGATGGGCCAAAGCTTCGATGCTGTGGGCTGGCACCATGACGGTATCTTCATCGCCATGCACGAGGTGGACAGTGACACCCGAGGCCATCAATTCGGGCAGTCGGGCGAACCGACCGGACACTGCGATTACGCGCGCAGCGATCGCACTACCACCACCTGCGGCTGACTCCAGGGCCATGATGGCGCCTTGCGAGAAGCCGATCAGCGTTGTGGCTTCCGGCGGAACGTTTGCGTCGGATTGCCATCGGCGGATCGTCTCGACGAACAGTGGCAATGCGGCGGCGACGCGTTCGGGACGATTGCCTTCCGTGAGGCCCGTGACCGAGATCCATTGCAGCCCCTGGCCCAAGTCTGAGCGATACGGCGCTGCGACGGATACCACGAACGCCTTCGCGTCAATCGCGGCGATCTGCCGGCCGACGCCCGCCATGTTGGATGGCGTCGAGCCAAACCCGTGAAACAGCAGCACGAGCTGCGAGGCTTGGGTAGTGGGTCGCTGGACCACCAGGGATGCGTCGGACATGATGTGTCTAGGTGCCTGTTGATGTACGGCCGACGGCGGAGGACTCTATCGCGAGCACGCCGTGCTGGATGCCGCCTTCGATCACGGTGAAGGGAGGTACACGCCGCATTCGCACTTCGACCGCGTCCAGATCGCACTGCGTGCATCCGCCCTCTCGTCTCGGTCGTTCAGTGCCTCAGGACGACCTTGCCCTGGGCCCCTGAGGCGACAGCCTCGTGGGCCGCGCCGAGCTGATTCAACGGCAGGGTCTGGGCGATCGGCACGACTAGTACTCCCCGGGCACCCGCGTCCAACACATCGCCCAGCATCGCGGCATCCGTACGGTGATAGAGCTCGTGAATGGACACGCGGTTGCCTGGATTGACGTCCTTGGGCACGGGAACGATGCTCACCACCTTGCCGCCGTCGCGCACATGGCGGATGAGATTTCCTGCCACCGGGCCCGCCGCACTGATGGCGCGGTCGAACGTCGCACTGGTCGGCGGCACCGTGATGTCCAGCGCTTCGTCCGCGAGTTCGCGAGCCTCGCCCAGACGCTCCGGGCGAACCCCGGCAACCGGCGTTGCGCCAATCTGTTTCAGATACTGCAGCGCTGCGCGCCCGACCGCCCCGAGGCCTCCAGAGACCAGCACCCGATCGCCGGGCTTGACTCCGAGCGCTTCAACCGTCTGCCGACCGGTGAGGCCAGCCTTGACCAGGGATGCGCCCTCTTCGAAGCTCAGTTCAGCGGGAAGCTTGGCGATGGACGTGGCTGGGACCACACCATACTCGGCGTGGGCTCCCTTACCGTTCGCAGCGAAGTCGGCGACGACCCGATCGCCTACGGCCAGTCCCGTGACGCCCTGGCCCAGTTCGACCACGGTGCCGGCGGCATCTCCGCCAAGTACCGCTGGCAGCGGGAGCGGAATGTACTGAGCCATGAAGCCTTGCCGCAGGATGAGATCGAAGGGATTCACCGCGGAGGCCGCGATCTTGATCAGGACTTCGCCTGCAGCGGGTTGGGGAATCGGTAGGTCACCGATCTCGAACTGATCGACGCCACCATAGGCCTTGAGAAGTGCTGCTTTCATTGCGTTCTCCGGAGTAGTGCGTTGCCAGGTGGAAGCCTCGGGCTTCCGGCGGCAACGGAATGGATGGGATACCTGTGGCTGCTGTCTACTGCGCAGCGACGCGCCGGGCGTTGTCGAGCGTCAGGGCACCACCGCCGGCAGCGGCGACGTAGAGGAAGATGAAACAGAACAGGATCGCCGGTTCGCCCATGTTCAGCACGGGCCAGAAGGTTTGTGGGGCATGGGCCATGAAGTAGGCAGCGGCCATCTCGCCAGAAGCGACAAATGCAGCGATTCGGGTCTGGAAGCCGATGATCATCAACACGGAGGTGATGACCTCGATCGCTCCGGCGACGATCAGGATCGTCGGCAGCGGGTAGGTCATGCCTGGAACTGGTGCAGGGAACTGCAGGAACTTCATCGCCGCATGCTCGATGAAGAGCAGAGCCGCGACGATGCGCAGGGCGGTTAGAGCACGCGGAGCCCAGATGGTGGTATTCATTGCGGGATGGTCCTCGCAGGATTGGAAACGGGTGGGGCGCCGAAGCGAAAGCTCGAGGCTGTGAAGCCGCCGAAGAAGTCGGTCTGGTGATAGGTGGCGGTGCCCGGCTCATCCCAGGCGGCACCTACCGCGGCCATCAAAGGAAGAAGATGATCCTCGCGCGGGTGCGCGATGCGCGCAGCGGGCGCCTCTTCCCAGTCGATTAGCCGGCGGGCGCGCTCGTCGGAAGAGGTGTGAACCAGCGTCTGCTGCAACCATGCATCGAACTGCCGCGCAGGCTCGTAGCCGCTGGTGCCGCGCATTGCCTGCAAGTTGTGGAAGCTGAGGCCGCTTCCGATAATCAGCACGCCCTCGTCGCGTAGTGGCGCGAGCGCCCGGCCGACCGCGAGATGTAGCGCCGGATCGAGGCCGGCGTCGAGCGAGAGCTGGACGAGCGGCATGTCTTCCTCGGGGTAGAGCGGCTTCATGAGGCTGAAGGTGCCGTGATCGAAGCCGCGAGTACGGTCGGACCGTGCATCGATGCCGTCCGCGTGCAGCAACTCCTGCACCCGTCGCGCCAATTCCGGCGACCCAGGTGCGCCGTACTGGATGTGATAGAGATAGTCGGGGAAGCCGTGGTAGTCATAGACCATCCCGGGCTTCTCAGCCGAGGAAACGGCGAAGCCGCGCTCTTCCCAATGACCGGAGACCACGAGCACGGCCTTGGGTGCGTCGCTGAGCTCCATGCGCATGTCGAGCAGCGACTGTTCGAGCTGGGCCATGTTGGCGCGGAATTCCCCGGTCATGTAGGGCCATGGACCACCGCCATGGCTGATGAAATAGGTTGGAAGCCTGGGGCCAGTCACTTTCACATTCCCTTTTTGGTGCAACCCGGAGCCTTGCGGTCAGACTGCGTTCGTTGGTGACGACACTGTCGTGGTTTCCTGTAGGTGGATCAACACCCGTTATGTTGATGGATCATTTCCGATACATTGATGAAGATGGACACGATGATCAGCCTGCGGGTGTTCTGCCTCGTGGCGGAGCTGAAGAGCTTTGCCGCCGCCGGAAAGCGCCTAAACCTCTCGCCGGCAATGGTGAGCAAGCACGTGATCCATCTGGAGAACCGCATTGGGATCCGATTGCTCAACCGGACCAGTCGGCATGTCAGCCTGACCGAGCCGGGCGCGCTCTACTTCGCTCAAGCCAAGTCGACGCTCGACGGTCTGGACGAGGTGGAGGCGGCCATCAGCAATGTCGCGGTATCACCGCGAGGGACGCTCAGGCTAAGTGCGCCGGTTTGGACGGCGAACACTTGCTTCGTGAGCATGCTGGCGGAGTACAACCGGCGTCATCCCGATGTATCCCTCGACATGGACCTTAGTGGTCGCATCGTGAACTTGGTGGACGAAGGCTTTGACCTGGCCTTGCGCGCCATGACGCGCGATCGCCTCGATTCAGGCCTCGTCGCGCGTCCGTTGATGCAAGTGGAGTTCCGTCTGGTCGGATCGCCCCACTACCTCAAGCGGATGGGGCGTCCCAAAGACTTCACTGAACTCAACGGTCATGCGCTGCTTCGCTACAGCGGGGTCAGCATCGGCGAGAACTTGGGGCTGGATGGCCCGAATGGTCAACAGAAAATCTCGTTGCGTACGGTGATGCTGAGCGAAAACGAAACAGTCCTGCACTTGGCGGCGCTTCAGGGCATGGGCCTTGCCTTCTTGCCGCTGTGGATGGTTGAGGCGGATCTCGCGGCGAGGCGTCTGGAACTGGTTTTGCCCGATATCCTACGGTTCGGCAACACGCTGCATGCCGTCTATCCAAGCCGCAAGTATCTCTCTGCCAAGGTTCGTACCTTCATCGACTTCTTGGCGTCCCAGATCCCGGAGGACGATCAAGGCACACCGCTTCCGAGTGCCCTCAATCTCCTCAGCAGATGAGATTGGGTCATACACGTTTTGCTGCGGCAGATGAGGCCGACGAGACCTACTTCCTGCGCTCCAGCAAAAGCCAACACGTGCAAGCCCGCAAGGCTCGACACCGAGGCGGCAGCGGAGCCAAGCGCGGACTGTCCGACGAACAAGAGCCGGTGTTGGCGGCGCGAGACCGCTCCGGCGCAGCGGCCGACTTCATCTCGCACCGCGCCGGTAAGGCTCAGACCATCGCGGTGTTGACGCCGGTGCTAGCCCCGGACGCTGCTGTGCACGGACTGCAGCGGCTCGCTAGGAGCGGCAGCCAGACATCTGGGCGTTGAGCACCACGCGCTGAACCTGTCCAGAGGTGAGCGGGGGCAGGGCGCTTGGCACATTGGACCAGCCCCCGTTCGGTGGACGCCACGAGGCGCGACGAGCGTTATCCACGGACGGCTGGTTCGGGCGCTTGCGACGAACCGGGAACCGGCCGTCGGTGGGTAACGCGGTGCTCCGCATGCGCGACGCCTTGGTCTTTCGTCTGGTCGAGCCACGCGGAAGGCCTGTTGCTTCACCGCGAGCCACTGGCTGCCGTTCAGGGGCGGTGGAGCACCGTTGCAGTCGTAGCGGCATGACTGCGCACGGAGATCACGTTCGGGATTCGCCAGTCGGACCTTAACGTTGTGCGCCATGACAGGCCTCACTTCATCGTTGTGCGCCATCGCCATGAGTGCCTAGGTCGAGGGTTTGACTTGCTGCGCCGAATGCATCGGCACATCCCCGTGACATCACATAATGCACATTGTCAATCACTCAAACCTGCATTCATGCGCTGTCCTTGACCCATTCGTTATCGAGCTCACTGGCTCCGTTCGCGTTCCGTGATCCACCAACGCGCGTTCCCGCCTAAGGGCTCCACTTCGCAATCGCCGGCACATCCTTGCGTCCCACGCATTTATTGATCCAAACGATGCACTTCACGTCATCAACGGCATGGCCGAGCATGCCGCTCCATGACACGAACCATCCCTTGCGTCCTGATGCGTGCGGGCACCTCCCGAGGCCCGTTCTTCCTGCGCGACTGGCTGCCCGCCGACGAACGCCAGCGTGACGAGGCGCTGATCGGCGCCATCGGCGCCAGCGACCTGCTGCAGCTCGACGGCGTCGGTGGCGGCAACTCGCTGACCTCCAAGGTGGCCATCGTGTCCCGGTCCAAGGAACCGGGCTGCGACGTCGACTACCTGTTCGCCCAGGTCGGCGTCGGCCAGCGCTCGGTGGACACGCGGCCGAACTGCGGAAACATGCTCTCGGGCGTCGCGCCGTTCGCGATCGAACAAGGCCTGATCGACGCCCAGGACGGCGAGACGACGGTCCGCGTGTTCAACGTCAACACCCGCTCGCGCATCGACGTGACCGTGCTGACCCCCGGCCGGCGCGTGGTCTACGCCGGCGACACCAGCATCGACGGCGTCGCCGGCGCCGCGGCGCCCATCCGCCTGAACTTCCTCGATGCCTGGGGCTCGGTCACCGGATCGCTGTTCCCGACCGGCCGCCGCATCGACGCCATCGACGGCCTGCCGGCGACCTGCATCGATGCCGCCATGCCGCTCGTCCTGCTGCGCGCCGCGGACCTCGGCCTGCACGGTCGCGAAACCCCGGCCCAACTCGACGCGGATGCCGCCTTGCTGGCTCGCATCGAAGCGGTCCGTCGTGCCGCCGGGCTGGCCATGGGCCTGGGCGACGTGTCGGCGAGCGTCGTGCCCAAGCCGGTGATCGTGAGCGCCGGCGACGACCCGGACAGCATCACGTCCCGCTACTTCACGCCGCGCCGCTGCCACGCCGCCCATGCGGTGACGGGCGCGATCGGCGTCGCCACCGCCTTCGCCTTGCCCGGCACCGTTGCCAGCGGCGCGCCCGCGCGCGACGGGACGCGCACCGTGTCCGTGCTGCATCCGCAGGGACGCATCGCCATCGAGGTCCTGGTCGCCGGCCACGGCGAGGCGGCCTCGGTCCAGCGCGCCGCGCTCGTGCGCACCGCCAGAAAGATCCTGCAGGGCGACTTGCATCTGCCCGAGGACGTGTTCTCGACATCAACGAAGGAGACAAACCGATGAAGACTCTGCTCGCGCCCGTGGCGCTGGTGGCCACCGCCGCTCTCACCGCCCTCACGGCCATCAGCGCCCTCGCCGTCCCCATCGCGGCGCCCGCCGCCACGCCAACCGTCGCCCCCATCGCCTATCCCACGCGGACGATCACCATCGTCGTGCCGACGGCGGCGGGCGGCGGCAACGATGCGATGGCGCGCACCATCGCGCAGAAGCTCGGACCGCTGCTGGGCCAGACGGTCATCATCGACAACCGCGCCGGCGCCAACGGCGCGATCGCCAGCGAATTCGTCGCCCGCGCGGCGCCGGACGGCCACACGCTGATGCTGGGCTACGTCGGGACGCATGCGATGAACCCGGCACTGCAGAAACTCCGCTACGACCCGGTGGCCGACTTCGAGCCGGTCGGCCTGGTGGGTTATTCGCCGACGCTGATGGTCGCCAATGCCCTGGCGCCGGTGAAGGACGTCCGCGACCTCGCGTCCCAGCTCAAGGCCAAACCCGACCGCTACAGCTACGCCTCCGCCGGCAACGGCACGGCGCCCCACTTCGCCGCCGAGCTCTTCAAGCTCAATGCCGGTGTCGACATGCTGGGCGTGCCCTACAAGGGCTCGGCGCCCGCCATCACCGACACGCTGGGCGGCCAGACACAGTTCATGTTCCCCAGCCTCTTCACCGCGATCCCCTATGTGAAGGCCGGCAAGCTCAAGCCGCTGGCCGTCGCCGGCCCCCGGCGCAGCCCCCTGCTGCCCGATGTGCCGACGCTCAAGGAAGCGGGCGTCGACGGCGTCGAGGTGCAGCAGTGGTACGGCGTCTTCGCGCCGGCGCGAACACCCCGTCCCATCGTCGACAAGCTGAACAAGGCCCTCAACCAGGTGCTGGCCGACAAGGAGGTCATCAAGCGCATCGAGGACCACGGTGCCGACGTCGAAGCCAGCACGCCGGAGCAGCTCGGCACGCTGGTCAAGAGCGAGCTGACGAAATGGAAGGCCGTCGTTCAGAAGGCCAGGTTGACCGCCGAATGAGCAGCAGAACGCCTCGAGGAGCCCTCCGCATGACACTCCCCTCCCCCCTGCTGCGGATCGCCGCGGCCACCGCGCTGGGCACCTGCGCCGCCGCGGCCGCCGCCCAGGGCAGCGTGACGCTGTCCGGTGTCGTCGATGCCGCGGTGCGCAGCGTGCGCAACGACGGTGCCGGCCGTCTCCAGTCCCTGATCAGCGGCGGCAACGCGACCAGTCGGCTCGTCGTGCGCGGGTCCGAGGACCTGGGTGCCGGCTGGTCCGCCGGCTTCCATCTGGAACACGGCATCGCGCTCGACACCGGCGCCGCGACCAGCGCGAGCCAGTTCTGGGATCGCCGCGCCACGCTCAGCCTGGCCAGCCGCGAGCTCGGCGAGCTGCGCGCCGGCCGCGATTACGTGCCGACCTACACCGTGTGGGTCAAGCAGGACCCCTTCAGCCACGTTGGCGTGGCCGGCTCGACCAACCTCTACACCGCCGCGCCCGCTGGTCCGATCCGCTCGGCCTTCGGCAGCAGTCCCAACACGCTGGTGCGCAGCAGCAACTCGGTGCAGTGGCTGTTGCCCGACCGCTTCGGCGGCCTGGAGGGCGGCGTGATGGTGGCCGCGTCGGAAGGCGGCACGCAGGTCCAGGGCGCCAACAAGCTGATCGGGGCCCGGCTGGGTTACGTGAAGGGCGCGGCGTCCCTGTACGCGGCGCATGTGAGAAGCGAGAACAACGTCATCGCGGTCAGCGGCGATTTCAACGACACGCTGATCGGCGGCGGCTACGACTTCGGCGTGGTGCGCTTGGCCGTGACGCAGCGCCGCTTCCGGCAGGCCAATGCCGCGCAGACGCTGCGCATGCTCGGCGCCTGGGTGCCGCTGGGGCGCGGTGAGCTGAAGTTCCAATGGCTGGCGAGCAACATGGCCGGGCGAGTCGGTGCCGTCGATGTCGGCGCCAACGATGCGCGCCAACTCGGCGTCGGTTATGTCCACGCCCTCTCCAAACGGGTGGCGGTCTATGCCCAGGTGGCGCGTGTCGACAACGATGGCGTGGCGGCCTATGCCGTGCCCGGCGGTCCGGCGGGGCTCTCCGCGGGCCGGTCCTCCACCGGCACCGAACTCGGCATCCGCCACAACTTCTGACACGCGGGCGCGGCTGCATCGCGGGCGGCGCGGGCAGCGCGCTGCGGGTCGGGCGCCGGATCGGCCCGGCCGATCATCGGGAGCGCCGCCGCACCGCACGCGGCGGCAGCTTCATCTCCGCCAGGAAGTCGTACAGCTGCTGCGCCTCCGGCGACAGCCGACGGCCCTGACGCGTGATCAGTCCGATGCGCCGCGTGACGACCGGGTCGACCAACGGCACGCTGACCAGCAGTGGATGGTCCGGCCCCGGCATCGCGATCGACGGCACCGCCGCCACGCCCAGCCCCGCTTCCACCAGCCCCAGCAAGGTCGTCACGTGCTGGGCCTCGTACACCGGCTGGGGGCGGTCCTTCACGCGCGCCAGGGCCTGGTCGAGCAGCAGCCGGTTGCCGGAGGACTTCGCCACCGCGATGAAGTCATGGGCGGCGAGCTGGCTCCAGCTGACCTCGCGGCGTCGCGCCAGCGGGTGGTCGCGTCGGCAGGCCGCGACGAAACGCTCCTCGAGCAGCGGCCGGAACTCGATGCCCGGCTCCGAACTGCCGATGAAGTTGAGCCCGAAGTCGGACTCTCCGCGCGACACCGCAGCCAGGACCTCGTTCGCGCTGGCGTCCAGGATCTTCACCCGCAGCTTGGGATAGCGCTCGCGGTAGCGGTGGATCACCTGGGAGAGGAAGTAGTAGACCGTCGACGGCACGCTGGACACCGTCACCTCGCCCATCCGGCCGGTGCCCACCCCGCGCACCGTCAGCAGCGTCTCGTCCAGCTCGTCCAGCAGCAGGCCGATCTTGCGCGCGAACTCGCGCCCCACCGCGGTGAGCGTGACACGCCGGGTCGTGCGCTCGAACAGCTTCACGCCCAGCGCCTGCTCCAGCTTGTCGATGCGCCGGCTGAACGCGGGCTGCGAGATGTGCACCGCCTCGGCGGCCTTGCGGAAATTCGACAGCTCCGCGGCGGCACGAAAGGCGATGAGGTCGTGGAGATCGAATTTCATGCGACGCAATGCTCCCGTCAATTGATGTCGAGTATGCATTGAGCGCGCACCGCCGCACCTGTGGCGGGAAGCGCCTCTTAGCGGGCGCGCCGCCGACGTCCGCGCGTTGAGCATCACAGGGTTAGTTCTGATTAATTAGTGCAGCGCGCGAACTAACATCGTCAAATAGGCCGGTTATGCACAGATCGTCTGTTCAAGACGACGACCGGCCAGGAGACAAGGCAATGTCGAAGCTTGGAACGAATGTGAAACGCCGCGTCGCAGTCATCCGGACGCTGGCGATCGCCGGCGGCGCGACGCTGGGCCTGCTGGCCGGCGGCGCCCGCGCCGAGGACAAGGGCCTGGTCGGCATCGCGATGCCGACCAAGAGCTCGGCCCGCTGGATCGCCGACGGCGACAACATGGTCAAGGCCTTCCAGGCCAAGGGCTACAAGGTCGACCTGCAGTACGCCGAGGACGACATCCCCAACCAGCTCGCCCAGATCGAGAACCTGATCACCCGCAAGGTGAAGGTGCTGGTGATCGCGTCCATCGATGGCTCGGCGCTGTCGCCGGTGCTGCAGAAGGCGGCCGACCGCGGCATCAAGATCGTCGCCTACGACCGGCTCATCAAGGGCACGAAGAACGTCGACTACTACGTCACCTTCGACAACTTCCAGGTCGGCGTGATGCAGGGCCAGAGCCTGGTCGACAAGCTGGGCCTGGCGCAGGGCAAGGGCCCGTTCAACATCGAGCTCTTTGGCGGCTCGCCCGACGACAACAACGCGGCCTTCTTCTACGACGGCGCGATGTCGGTGCTCAAGCCCTACATCGACAGCGGCAAGCTGGTCGTGCGCAGCAAGCAGCTGGGCATGGCCAAGGTCGGCACGCTGCGCTGGGACGCGGCCACCGCGCAGGCCCGCATGGACAACCTGCTGTCCGCGTTCTACGGTAAGGACAAGCTGCATGCGGTGCTGTCGCCGTATGACGGCATCAGCCTGGGCATCCTGTCCTCGCTCAAGGGCGCGGGCTACTGCACCGCGAAGCAGCCCTGCCCCATCGTCTCGGGCCAGGACGCGGAGCTGCCGTCGATCAAGTCCATCCTCAAGAATGAGCAGGCCAGCACCGTGTTCAAGGACACGCGGCAGCTCGCGCAGGCGGCGGCGACCGTCAGCGACGAGATGCTGGCCGGCAAGACGCCCTCCCAGATCAACGACACCAAGACCTACAACAACGGGGTGAAGGTCGTGCCCAGCGTGCTGCTCAAGCCGGTCTCGGTGGACGCGAGCAACGCGAAGGCCGTGCTCGTGGGCAGCGGCTACTACAAGGACACGCAGCTGCGTTGATCCGCGGGACTTGCAGTCATGAACCCGATTCCTGGGAACGGCGCGGGCTCCGCTCCGCTGCTCGAGCTGCGCGGCATCACCAAGCGCTTCCATGGCGTCGCGGCGCTGGAGGAGGTGCGGCTGTCGGTGCGCGCCGGTGAAATCCATGCGCTCTGCGGCGAGAACGGTGCCGGCAAGTCGACGCTGATGAAGGTGGTGTCGGGCGTCTACCCGCACCCCGACCATGGCGGCGACTACGGCGGCGAACTCCGCTTCGACGGCGAGGTGCGCCGCTTCGCCGGCATCACCGACAGCGAGCGGCTGGGCATCATCATCATTCACCAGGAGCTGGCGCTGGTGCCGCAGCTCTCGATCGCGGAGAACCTGTTCCTCTGCCACGAGCCGGCGCGCTGGGGCGTCATCGACCGCGTGGCGATGCACCGGCGCGCGGTCGAGCTGCTGGCGCGCGTCGGCCTGCGCGCGTCGCCGGACACGCTGGTCGGCGAACTCGGGGTCGGCCAGCAGCAACTGGTGGAGATTGCCAAGGCGCTGGCCAAGGAAGTGCGGCTGCTGATCCTGGACGAACCCACCTCCAGCCTCAACGAGGCCGACAGCGACGCGCTGCTCGCGCTGCTGATGGAGCTGCGGGCGCAGGGCATCGCCTGCATCCTGATTTCGCACAAGCTCAAAGAGGTCACGCGCGTGGCCGACGGCCTGACCGTGCTGCGCGACGGGCGCTCCATCCTCAGCGTCGATTGCCGGGGCGAGCCGCTCAGCGAGGCGCGCATCATCCAGGCGATGGTCGGCCGCGACCTGGCGGATCGTTATCCGCGCCGCACGCCCAAGATCGGTGACCTGCTGTTCGAGCTCCGCGACTGGCGCGCCCAGCACCCGGTGCAGGCGGGCCGGGAGGTCGTCAAGGGCGTGAACCTGAAGGTGCGCCGCGGCGAGATCGTCGGCATCGCCGGGCTGATGGGCGCGGGCCGGACCGAGCTCGCGATGAGCGTCTTCGGCCGCAGCTACGGCCGGCGCATCAGCGGCAGCGCCTGGATGGACGGCCGCGAGGTCGACGTGTCCACGGTGCCCAAGGCGATCGCCGCCGGCCTGGCCTACGTGACCGAGGACCGCAAGTCGCTGGGGCTGCTGCTGGACGAATCGATCGCCGTCAACACGACGCTGGCCAACCTGCGGGAAGTCTCGCGCGCCGGCGTGCTGGACAACGCGCGTGAGCACCAGGTGGCGCAGGACTACCGTCGACGCCTGGCCACGCGCTGCGCGGGCGTCGACCAGAGCGTCGTGCACCTGTCCGGCGGCAACCAGCAGAAGGTGGTGCTGGCCAAGTGGCTGTTCTCGCAACCGCGCCTGCTGATCCTGGACGAGCCCACCCGCGGCATCGACGTCGGCGCCAAGTTCGAGATCTACAGCCTGATCGCCGGCCTGGCCGAACAGGGCTGCGGCATCCTGGTGATCTCGTCCGAGATGCCCGAGCTGCTGGGCCTGTCCGACCGGCTGTACGTGATGAACGAGGGGCGTCTGGTGGAGGAGTTCCCGGCCGCCGGCACGACCCAGGAAATGATCATGGGCGCCATCGTCGGCGCCGGAGAGACCGCGTATGTCTGAACCGATCGCGGCGAGCGTCACGCCAACCGCCCGCCCCTCCTCCCCTGCCGCCGGGGCCGCCGGCATCGGCCATTTCCTCAAGCGCCACCTGCGCGACTACGGCATGTTGCTGTCGCTGGTGGCGATCATGGCGCTCTTCGAGTTCCTGACGGACGGCACGCTGCTGGAGCCGCTCAACCTCACCAACCTGGTCCTGCAGAACAGCTACATCGTCATCATGGCGCTGGGCATGCTGCTGGTGATCGTCGCCGGCCACATCGACCTCTCGGTGGGCTCGGTGTGCGGCTTCATCGGCGCGCTCGCGGCGGTGCTGATGGTGCAGTACGAATGGGCCGCGCTGCCCGCCGGCCTGGTCTGCCTGCTCGCGGGCGCGGTGATCGGGGGCGCGCAGGGCTGGTTTGTCGCCTACCTGGGCATCCCGTCCTTCATCGTCACGCTGGCCGGGATGCTGGTGTTCAAGGGCCTGGCGCTGGCGCTGCTGCAAGGCCAGTCGCTCGGCCCCTTCCCCGACAGCTTCCAGGCGCTGAGCGCCGGTTTCCTGCCCGAGCTTTTCGGCCAGGAGGACCCGCGTCCGACGACGCTGGGCCTGGGCCTGCTGCTGACCGCCGTGGCGGTGGTCGTGGCCTGGCGCCACCGCATCGCGGCTCTGCGGCACGGCATGGACACGGAACCCGGGCCGGTCTTCTGGCTGCGGCAGGCCTTGCTGGCCGGCGCGGTGCTCGCGATGAGCTGGCTGATGGCGTCCTACAAGGGCCTGCCCACGGTGATGGTCGTGATGGTGGCGCTGACGCTGCTCTACGACTTCATCGCCGGCCGCACCACGCTGGGCCGCCGCGTCTACGCGGTGGGCGGCAACGAGAAGGCGGCCCGGCTGTCGGGCGTGCGCACGCAGCGCATCGCCTTCCTGACCTTCGTGAACATGGGTGCACTGGCGGCGCTGGCCGGCCTGGTCTTCGCCGCGCGGCTCAATACCGCCACACCCAAGGCGGGCCTGGGCTTCGAGCTCGACGTCATCGCCGCCTGCTTCGTCGGCGGGGCCTCGGCCTCGGGCGGCGTGGGCAAGATCATGGGCGCGGTGATCGGCGCCTTCGTGATGGGCGTGATGAACAACGGCATGTCCATCCTGGGCGTCGGCATCGACTACCAGCAGGTCATCAAGGGCCTGGTGCTGCTGGCCGCCGTGTTCGTCGACGTCTACAACAAGCGCAAATAGGCGCGAAGGCGTACTCGCCCCACCACTCCCGGGATGCGGCCTGCCGGCATTCGCGATACGCTGCCGACGCGTCGCCCGCCGCGAAGGAGTGTCCGTGAGCCCACCGAAAGGCCAAGGTCGAAGCCGCCTCGTGACGAGGCTGCTCCTGGTATCGGCGCTGTGCACCTCGCTGTCCCCGGCGCTGGCGGCTGATCCGCCGCGACAGGTCGCCCAGTACGCGCATACCTCGTGGACCGCGCGGGACGGCGCCTCGCTGGGACTGGTCTTCGCGATGGCGCAGACCCCCGATGGCTACCTCTGGATCGCCGGATCGCTCGGCCTGTTCCGTTTCGACGGACATCGATTCACCGAGTGGCAACCACCCGACGGCCAGGTGCTGCCCAGCGGCCCCTACAGCCTGCTGGCCTCGCGGGACGGCACGCTGTGGATCGGCACCTTCCATGGACTCTCGAGCTGGGACGGACGCAAGTTCGTCGCGCGGCATCCGGAGATCGGCCAGACCTTCGTGACCTCGCTGATCGAGGACCGCGAAGGCACCGTCTGGGCCGGCCTGCTGGGCCAGGCCGGGCGCCTGTGCGCCATCCGCGGGAAGAGCATCCAGTGCGCCGCGCCCGAGGGGGGCTTCGGCAACTTTGTCTGGAGTCTGGCGGAGGACCGCGCCGGCCAGCTCTGGGTGGGAGCGGAGGCCGGCATCTGGCGGTGGGGCCCCGAAACGCCGCGGCGCTATCCCGTGCCGGGCGCGCGCGTGGGCGACCTCACCACGACCGCCGACGGCCAGGTCCTGGCCGGCATCGCGTCCAAGGGGCTCTGGGAACGGGCCGGCGACCAGTGGGTGCCCCATCGATTCCGCAAGGTTTCCAAGCCCGATGAATGGATGGCCGACATGGAGGTCAAGGCCAACAAGCTGCTGCGCGACCGCGATGGCGGGCTGTGGATCGGCACCGAGGGCCTGGGCCTGCTGCATGTGAAGGACGGCCAGGCCGACAGCTTCACGCGCATGGAGGGACTTTCCGGAAACATCGCATGCAGCCTCTTCGAGGATCGCGAGGGCAACGTCTGGTACGGCAGCGAACGGGGCGTGGACCGTTTCCGCAAGTTGCCGGTCACCACCTTGTCGACACGCCAGGGCCTGCCCGACGACGTCACCAGGTCCGTGCTGGCCGCCGCCGACGGCGCCCTGTGGGTGGCCACGAACGGCGGTCTGGCGCGGTGGAAGGACGGTCGCCTGTCCATCTTCAAGGAGCAGGAGGGCTTGCCCTCCGCACAGGTGCAGGCCCAGTACCAGGACGCGCAGGGGCGCCTGTGGGTGAGCACGGCCACGGGGCTGGCCTATTTCGCGAACGAGCGCTTCGTCGCCGTCGACGGCGGGCCCAGCAGCGAGATCTACGCGATGGCCGGGGACGCCGCGGGCAACCTCTGGCTGTCCGGCAACAAGGGGCTTGCGCGGCTGCATCAAGGCCGCTTCGCCGAGAACATTGCGTGGGCCGCGCTGGGGCACTCGCAGCAGGCGCAGCTTGTCGTGGCCGATCGCGGCGGGCTCTGGCTGTCCTTCTGGGATGGCAGCGGCGTGTCGTACGTCAGGAATGGCAAGGTCGAAGCGAACTACAGCTTCGCGCATGTACCGGGCCGTGGGCAGGTCACCGGCCTGCGCGTGGATGACGAGGGCGCACTGTGGGTGGCCACCGGGTCCACGGGCCTCAAGCGTATCAAGGACGGCCGCGTCACGGCGCTGACGCCAGCCAACGGCCTGCCCTGCGAGACGATCCACTGGTCGACGCTGGACCAGGGCGGCGCCCTGTGGATGTACACGTCCTGCGGGCTGGTGCGGGTGGACCGAGGCGATCTCGCGTCCTGGATCGCCGACCCGGCGCACCGCGTCTCGCCGGTGTCCTGGGGCGTGACGGATGGCGTGCCGCTCATGGTCACCCCGCAGGCCTATTTCAATCCGCCGGTAGCCCGGCAGCCCGACGGCAAGCTCTGGTTCATCGCGGGCGCCGAGCTGCTGTGGGCGGATCCGGAGAACATGCCCTCCAACGCGGTGCCGCCGCCCGTGCACATCGAGCGCCTGACCGCCGACCACCAGAGCTACCCGATCGAGCAAGGCCTGCGGCTGCCGCCGCGGATCCGGGACATGACGATCGACTTCGTCGCGCTGAGCCTGGCGGATCCGCTGCGCACGCGCTTCCGCTACCGGCTCGAAGGCCACGACAGCGACTGGCGCGAGGCCGTCGACCGCCGCCAGGCCAGCTACACCAACCTGCCGCCGGGTCAGTATCGATTCCAGGTGAAGGCGGCCAACAACAGCGGCGTCTGGAACGAGGACGGCGCGCAGCTCGAGTTCACGATCCTGCCCGCCTTCCACCAGACGACCTGGTTCCGCGTGGGCAGCCTCGTGGTGCTCGCAGGCTTGATCTGGGCCGGCTTCCAGCTCGCGCTGCGGCTGCGCGTGCGGCGACTGCATCGGCAGTTCGAGGCGACGCTGGAGGGCCGCGTCGCCGAACGCACGCGCATCGCGCGCGATTTGCACGACACGCTGCTGCAGCGCTTCAATGGGCTGCTGCTGCAGTTCCAGGCCGCGTCCAACCTGCTGCCCGACCGCCCGCGCGAATCCAAGCGGGTGCTGGACACCGCCATCGACCAGGTGGCCGGCGCGATCACCGAAGGTCGCGACACCGTGCAGGGATTGCGCGCGTCGACGCTGGAGACGAACAGCCTGGCGGAAGCCGTGCGGACGCTCGCGCGCGAGCTCTCCAGCGAAAGCGGCCGCGCGCTGCCGGTGGATGTCCAGGTGCAAGGCAAGCCGCAGGAGCTGCATCCGCTGCTGCGCGACGAAACGGTGCGCATCGCCGCCGAGGCGATGCGCAACGCCTTCCGCCATGCGCAGGCGACGCGGATCGATGTCGAGCTGCGCTACGACGCGCGGCAGCTGTGCCTGCGGATTGGCGACGACGGCCAGGGGATCGATCCCGAGGTGCTGCGACGGGGCGAGCGCGAGGGCCACTTCGGCTTGAGCGGCATGCGCGAGCGCGCCGAGGTCGTCGGCGGTCGCCTCTCGGTGCGCTGCCCCGAGGGCGGCGGAACGGTGGTCGAATTCACCGCCCCGCTCCACCGCCCCCCTGCCCTCACTCGACCTTGACCCAGTCGTACTGGGCCTGGCCGCCGCCGCCGTTCCACTGGCCCAGGAAGCCGATGGCATCGGGGCTGTTGTCGCCACGCCAGTGGTTCAGCATCAGCCGCATCGGCGTGGAGACCGAGACGATCTGGTGACGGATGGTCGTCTCGCCGCCCTGCGCGTTGACGGTGAACCAGCGCACGAAGTTCTCGCGCCATTCGAAGCCCAGCGTCTGCCAGCCGGTCGCGATCGGGAACTGCTTGTAGTTCTGCACCCCGCCCTTCCAGACGTTGGTGTGCAGCACCGTGCCGCCCTTGATCAGCTCGATGTCGATCTCGAAGTGGCTGGCCGTGCCCGCCGTGCCGGTGTAGAGGAAGAACGAGGTGTTGCCGCCGGCGAAGGTGCTGGCCTTCAGGCGCGTCGTGAACTTGCCGTAGGTGAAGCTCTGCTGGGTCCGGATCTCGCCGCAGCGGCCGGTGCCGGCATTGACGTTCAGCACCATGTTGCCGGCGTCCTTCCACACCTCGCTGTAGGCGAAGCCGCAGCCGAAGGGCGTGCCGTTGTGCCAGGTGGCCGTCTCCCACGCCGGCCCGGCGCCGCCGGTGCCATCGAAGCCGTCGAAGAAGCTGGCCGCGTGCGCGGTGCCGGCGGCACCGACGGTCGCGACGCCAATCGCGCCCATGGCGCCGATGAGCCGGGCCGCGCGCAGCGCGCGCTTGAATCGGAATGTCATCCTTGTCTCCTTGGTTCTTGGGTTCTCAGAAGTCCGCGCGCACCCGCAGGCCGTAGCTGCGCGCGTCGTTGAGGAAGCGCACGTTGAGGCTGGAGCCCACCAGTGCCTTGGTCGAGGCCTGCTCGTTCGTCACGTTGGCCGCGAAGGCCTCGATGCGATAGCGGTTGAGCGTGTAGCCCACGCCCAGGTTCAGCGTCGCGAAGCCCTTCTGGCGGTCCGGGAAACCGGCCGCCAGCGCGCTGGTGCGGGCGCCCGCCAGGGTCACCACGTCCAGCTCGTTGTACTGGGTCAGGTAGTAGGACGAGCGGTAGCTCAGCAGCGCCTGCCAGTCGAAGCGGCCTGAGCCCAGCGCGAAGGCCTGCTGCAGCCGCGCCGACACGCTGACCTTGGAGGCCAGCGGCAACTGGTTGCCGGCCAGGCTGATCTGCGGCGCCTTGCCGCCCTGGCCGTAGTCGATGGCGCGCGCGTCGGCCACCACCGCATTGCGGATCTTCGTCTGCAGCAGCACCGCGTTCAGGTCCAGCGAGAAGCCGGCCGGCAGCGGCATGCGCAGCTCGCCTTCCAGCCCGTACAGCCGCGACGCACCGATGTTGCGGTTCACCAGCGAGTAGCCGTTGCAGGTGTTGGGCGTGACCTCGGTGTTGACCTTGATGCAGCTCAGGTCCTGGAAGACCTGGTTCTTGTAGTCGTAGTAGAAGCCCGAGAGATTGACCACCGAGCGGCGCCCCATCAGCTCGATCACGTTGCGCGAGCCGACCTCGAGCACACTGAGCTTCTCCGGGCCGTAGACCTCGGGGATCGGCGAGGTGGCGAAGGTGTCGTTGAAGCCGCCGGCCTTGTGCCCGGTCGAGAACTTCGCGTAGACCATCGCGTCGCGGCCCAGGTCGTGCTCGACGCCGACGCGGAAGTCGTTGTACTGCGCGCTGCTGCTGCCGTACTGCTGGGTCGGCAGGTCCCACGAGTTCACGTAGGAGAAGCCGCCATTGGTCGTCGCCGGGTTGGTGCGCGGGCAGGACAGGCGGCCATTGCCGTTGACATCGGGCCGGTCGATGCAGGCGCCGTTGGGGTTGGAGCCATCGGCCACCGGTCCGAGCTGCTGGCCGACCAGGTCGCGGCGTCCCGGCACCAGGAAGGTCTGGAGGATGAACTGGGCCCGCTGCGCATCGGTCGTGATCTGGCTCATGTCGAAGTTGGGGCGCGACAGCAGCGCGGGCTGGAAGCCGTCCGTGCCCCAGCGCGTGGCGTAGCAGCAGTCGTAGTTCTCGCCGCCCAGCACCACGCCCAGGTTGCCGCCGATGCCGTAGCGCGACTTGCTCTCCTTGGTCCGCCGGAAGCCGGCGAGCGCGCGCCAGTCCGGCGTGACCTTGTAGGTCGCATCCAGATAGGCCGCGGTGGACTTGCCGCGCACGTCGGGCATGGTGAACTCGCTGCCCCAGTAGCAGCAGCCGCCATCGGCCAGCGACAGGTAGCCCACGCCCTGCTTCTCCTTGAAGTGGAAGAGCCCGGTGGTCCATTGCAGCGGCGACTGGCCGTCGTTGGAGCGCAGCACCAGCTCGTAGACATTGCTCTTGGACAGCGTCTGCCAGTACTGCGTCGAGTAGTTGTCGTAGTTGACCGCCGACAGGTCGCGGCCCGGCCAGTCGATGCCGTCGGACTGGCCGTTGCGCTGCCAGAAGTCCACCGAGCGCCGGCTGGCGTTGAACTCGGCGCTGACCGGGCCGAGGTCGGCCTCGACCTTGCCCAGCAGGCCCCACAGGTCGTTGCGCATGTCGCCCTGCGCGCCGCGGTACACGACGTGGCGCAGGTCCAGGTCTTCCGCGCGCAGACCGCTGGCGGTCACCGCGCTGAAGATGTTGGCGCCGGGATAACCGGTGCCGCGCTCGCGGCCCGTGTCGGCCACGACGCTGAAGCGCAGCGCCTCGGTCGGCTCCCAGCGCGCGGACAGGCGCAGCGCGCGGTTGTTCTCCTGGCCGGCCGGCTTGAGCTGGCTCGCCACCGGGTCGGTCGACACGTTGGTGAAGCCGTAGTCCTTGGTGCTCTGGTAGCCGGCGATGCGGATCGCGGCGTCGGAGCCGATGGGCACGTTGACCGCTGCCTCGGCGCCATGGCCGCTGCGGTTGGAGACCTCGCCCTGCGCGTAGCCGGAGAACTGGTTCAGGCGCGGCTGCGCGGTGATGATGTTCAGCGTGCCGGCCAGCGCGTTGCGGCCATACAGCGTGCCTTGCGGGCCCTTGTTCACCTCGACCCGCTCCAGGTCGTAGAACATCAGCCCAAGCCCGCGTGGGCGCGGGATGTAGACGCCGTTCAGGTGCGGCGCCGCGCCCGGATCGCCGAGCTCGGTGTTGTTGGCCGAGCCGACGCCGCGGATGAAGATCTCGACGTTGCCTTCCTGGTTGGCGATGCTCAGGCCCGGCACCGCGGCCTGGAGCTGGCGCACCTCGGTGATGCCGTCCTTGCGCAGCTGGTCGCCGCTGACGGACTGCACCACGCCGGAGACCTTCTGCGCCGTCTCCAGCCGCCGGTTGGAGGTGACGGTGACGGTCTCGAGGCGGCTGGAATCGGCGGCGGGCTGCTCGTCCGCGCGCGGGGTCTCGGGCGCGGCCTGCGCCAGGGCATGGCCGTGGCACACGGCCAGCGCGGCGGCCATCACGAGCGGGATGGCGAAGGGATGGGCGGGCGTGGACGGCGACGCGGGTTGGCGGGGGGCTTGTCTCTTTGTCATTGTTGTCCTCTGGCGGGAGTAAGGGGTTGCGGGTGGCGCGGGCCTCGGGCCCAGGGCGCGGGTGGAACTGCGTTGGCGGGAAAAACGTGAGAGGGGAAATGGGCCGGGTCGCCGATCAGGCGGCGATCGCGTGGCCCTCGGCATCGAAGAAATGCACGCGCTCTGTCCGGATGCGCAGGCCGACGGCATCGCCGGCGCGCGGTGGCGGTGAATCGGGGGCCAGGCGCACCGCGATCAGCGGCTGGTCCGGCGCCCAGCGGGCATGCGCGATCACGGTGTCGCCCAGGTGCTCGATCACCTCGATCGAGGCGGGCAGGCCCTGCTCCGGCGCGCTCAGCGCGATGTCGTTGGCGCGCACGCCCAGCGTCATCGGGCGACGAGCCGACGCACCGGTCTGCGGCACGCGCACGCCGGCCCGCGACAGGCCCTCGTCCGGGCTGGCCGACATGGCGGGCACGGTCAGGAAATTCATCGTGGGGGTGCCGAGGAAGCCGGCCACGAAGCGGCTCGCCGGCTGCTCGAACAGCGCCAGCGGCGTACCGACCTGCTCGACGCGGCCCGCGTTGAAGAGCGCGATGCGGTCGCCCAGCGTCATGGCCTCGACCTGGTCATGGGTCACGTAGATCATGGTCGTGCCCAGCTCGCGATGCAGGCGCGCCAGCTCCAGGCGCATCTGCACGCGCAAGGCGGCATCGAGGTTGGACAGCGGCTCGTCGAACAGGAAGACCGAGGGCCGGCGCACGATCGCGCGGCCAATGGCCACGCGCTGGCGCTGGCCGCCGGAGAGCTCGCGCGGCCGGCGCTGCAGCAGCGGGCCGATCTGCAGGATCTCCGCGACCTGGCCCACGCGCTCGCGCACCTCGGCGCGCGGCAGGCCGGACATCTTGAGCGCGAAGCCCATGTTCTGCTCGACGGTCATGTGCGGGTACAGCGCATAGCTCTGGAACACCATCGCCACGCCGCGCTGCGAGGCGTCGAGCGCGGCCACGCTGCGTCCGCCGATGCGGACATCGCCGTCGTCGATGTCCTCGAGCCCCGCGATCATGCGCAGCAGCGTCGACTTGCCGCAGCCGGACGGGCCGACGAACACGGTGAACTCGCCATCGGCGATGTCCAGGTCGATGCCCTTGAGCACCTCGACGCCGCCGCTGTAGCGCTTGCGCAGGCCGCGCAACTGCACGTCAGCCATGGACGGGCTCCTGCGCCGGCGCGGCCGCGTGGCGGCGCGCCTCGGCGATCGTGGCGCTGTACCAGTGCGCGCTGTCCTTCAGCGTGCGTTGCTGCGTCGCGTAGTCGACATGGACCAGGCCGAAGCGCTTGGCATACCCCGAGTCCCACTCGTAGTTGTCCATCAGGCTCCAGTAGAAGTAGCCGCGGATGTCGACGCCGGCGGCCTTGGCCTGCGCCAGCGCCTCGAGGTGGCGGCGCACGTAGTCGATGCGCGCGTGGTCGGGCACGCGGCCGTGGTCGAGCGTGTCGGCGTTGGCCATGCCGTTCTCGGTGATGAAGATGGGCGGCAGGTCCGGGTACTGCGCCTTCAGGCCGACGAGCAGCTCGCGCAGGCCGTCGGGGTAGATCTCCCAGCCCATGTCGGTGGCGCCCAGCGCCATCGGCGGCGGCACCGGCGGCTCGTCGCGGCTGGCCCAGATGCGGGCGTAGTAGTTGATGCCGAGGAAGTCCAGCGGCGCCTGGATGAGCGCCATGTCGCCGTCCTGGACCTGCGGGTAGTGGGCGATGCCGGCATCCTGCGGATAGCGCCCCTGGAACAGCGGATCCATGTACCAGCGCACGAAGCGCGCGTACTCGGTGGCGGCCGCGGCCTGGTCGGCGGCGCTCGCGGTCGCCGCGGTCACGCTGGACTGGTTCAGCACGATGCCCAGCGGGCAGGCGGTGCCGCTGGCCCGCATCGCGCTCATTGCCAGGCCGTGCGACAGCAGCAGGTGGTGCGAGACCTGCGCGGCCAGTTGTGGGTCGCGCTCGCCTGGCGCGAACTTGCCGATCTCATGGCCCAGCACCGCGGTGCACCAGGGCTCGTTGTGGGTCGCCAGCGAGGCCAGCCGGTCGCCGAGCCGCCGCGCGATCGCGTCGGCATAGATCGCGAAGTGGAAGGCGGTGTCGCGATTGCCCCAGCCGCCGCGATCCTGCAAAGCCTGCGGCAGGTCCCAGTGATACAGCGTCGCGTGCGGTGCGATGCCGCGCTCGAGCAGCTCATCGACGAGACGGTCGTAGAAGTCCAGGCCGCGCTCGTTGAAGAGCCCCTGCCCCAGCGGCTGCACGCGCGGCCAGGCGATGGAGAAGCGGTAGGCATCGACGCCCAGGCCCGCGATCATCGCGACGTCATCCTTCCAGCGGCGGTAGTGGTCGCAGGCGACGGCGCCGCTCTCGCCATTGACGGTGCGGCCGGGCTGGCTCGCGAAGGTGTCCCAGATCGACGGGCCGCGACCGTCGACATCGACGGCGCCCTCGATCTGGTAGGCGCTGGTCGCGACGCCCCAGGTGAAGGCATCGCCCAGCTGACGCAGCGCGGCGGCGGAGAGACGGTCGGAAGCGGTGAAGCGGTCGGTCATGGAAGGGGTCGGGCTCATGAGGGCTGGAAGGCTGGAGGGCTTGAAAGCGGGAGGAACGGGATGAGGCGTTGAGGCGCTGAGGCGTTGAGGCGTTGATTCGGTGGGAGACGGAGCGCGTCGCGGCTACTTGACCGCGCCGGCGGTGAGGCCGTCGATCAGGCGCCGCGAGGCGACGACGAACAGCAGCAGCAGCGGCAGCACCGCGACCGCGGCGCCGGCGCACAGCGCGCCCCAAGGCGTCTGTCCGCTGCCCTGCAGGGCGCGCAGCGCCAGCGGCACGGTGTAGAGGTCCATGTCGCGGATCACCACGAGCGGCCCCATGAAGTTGTTCCACGAGCCGATGAAGGTGATCAGCCCGAGCGTGCCCAGCGCCGGCAGCGTCAGCGGCAGCACGATGCGCCAGAAGATGCCGAACTCGCCGCAGCCGTCCAGCCGTGCGGCGTCGACGAGCTCGCGCGGCACCGTGCTGCCGATGTACTGCCGCATCATGAAGATGCCCAGCGCGCCGCAGGCGCCCGGCACGATCAGGGCCTTGTGCTCGTTCAGCCAGCCCAGCCAGGCCATCGTCAGCACGGTCGGCACCATGCCGAGGAAACCGGGCAGCAGCATGGTGGCCAGCACCAGGCCGAAGAGCCGGTCCCGTCCCGGGAAGTCCAGCAGCGCGAAGGCATGGCCCGCCAGCGAGCACAGCAGCAGGTTCAGCACCGTGACGGCCCCGGCCACGTAAAAGCTCCAGCCCAGGTTGCGCCAGAAGAAGGGCAGCCGGTCCAGTAGCAGCGTCAGGTTGTCGCCCAGGGCGTCGCCGAACCACAGCGGCGGCGGCACCGAGAGGATCTCCGCGTTGGTGTGGGTCGCGAAGACCATCATCAGGTAGAAGGGCGCGAACATCAGCAGCGCGCCGGCAAGCACGATGGCATGGCCGATCACGCGCGCCGAGGGCATCGGCCGCCAACGGGCGCCGAGGCGGGCGGGCCGGTCCGGTCCGGCATGGAGGGGAAGCAGGGTCGACATTGGAGGTGTCCTTGCCGCGTCAGCGCTGGCGGCCGAGCAGCCGGTTGTTGAGCCAGGTGGCGGCGGCGATCAGCAGGAAGAGCAGCCACGCGATCGCGGAGGCGGTGCCGAAGTCGCCGTCGGTGAAGGCGACCGAGTACAGGTGCATGGCCACGGTCTTGCCGGCCTGGCCCGAGCCGCCGGTGCCGCTGGTCAGGATGAAGGGCTCCTCGAACAGCTGCAGGCTGCCGATGATGGCCAGCGTCACCGCGAAGAAGATCATCGGCCGCAGCTGCGGCAGCACGAGGTGCAGGAAGGTCTGGCGCTCGCTGACGCCATCCACGCGCGCCGCCTCGAAGAGGTCGCGCGGCAGCGTCTGGATGGCCGAGAGGTAGAGCACCGTGTTCCAGCCGACGTAGCGCCAGAACACCACGATCGCGATCATCCAGCGCGTGTTCTCAGCCTGGTCCCAGTCGATCGGCGTGGACGGGAACAAGGCGCCGAGCAGCGGCAGCTCATGCAGGCCCAGCAGCGCCGCGTTGATCGCGCCGAAGTCCTTGGAGAACAGCGCCGAGAAGACCAGCGACACCGCGACGGTCGAGGTGATGAAGGGCAGGAAATAGAGCCCCACCACGCCGTTGCGCCAGCGCCGGAAGGCGGTGTGCAGGTAATAGGCCAGCGGCAGCGCGACCAGGTGCTGCGGCACGCAGCCCACCACGGCCAGCCACAGCGTGTTGAAGAGCGAGGCGCGCAGGCCGTCGTCACGGGTGAGCGCGTACAGGTAGTTGTCCAGGCCGACCCACTGCATCGCGCCCAGCCCGGCGGCGACGTCCCAGCTGTGCAGCGACAGCACGATGGAGAACAGCAGCGGGAACAGGCCGAAGGCCGCGAACAGCACGAAGAACGGGCTGATGAAGAGGTAAGGCATCCAGCGGCGCGGAATGCGCAGCCGGTGCGGCCAGGTGAGGCGAAGGCTCATGCGGGGGCTCATGCAAGGGCTCGTGGGCGAGGTTCCAGGGAAAGCGCGGCGGGTCAGGCGCGTCGGCGCACGCGGCGCTCGACGGTGGCGCGCGCGTCAGCCAGCGCCTGGTCGATGCCCTTGCGATGCAGCAGCACCTGGTCGAGTTCGTTGCGTACGACCTCGTCGGCCACGGCGTCATGGCGGTCGATCGTGATCGCCGGAATCCGGCGCGCCATGTCCCGCCACTGCAGGCGCGCCGCCTCCCCGCCCAGGAAGTCGATGGGCTCGGACAGGAAGCCGTCGTCCTGCGCGGACAGCAGCACCGGGAAGGCGTCGAGCGAGCGGAAGGCGGCCACCTGCTGGTCCCGGTCCAGGGCCAGCAACTGCAGCAGGTCCCAGGCCAGCGCCTTCTGCTGCGAGTGCACCGGGATCGCGTAGAAGGAGCCGCCCCAGGCCGCCGCCGCGCCCTCGGGCAAGGGCGCGGACCGCCAGAGCCCGGCCGTCTCCGGCGCGATCCACCGCTTCAGGTGGCCGCCCAGCCAGCAGCCCATCATCTGCGTCGCGATGGCCCCGCGGCGGAAGCCTTCGGACCATTCATTGCTCCAGGCGCGCACCCGCGCGTCGATGCCGGCATCGCGCGCCTGCAGGGCCAGTTCGAAGGCGCGGCGGAAACGCGCCGTCTGCACCTGGCTGCGCCCCTGCGGATCGAAGAACACCCCCTCCCCGTCGGCCAGACCGGCGCGGATGCGGATGTCCTTGAGGTCCTGCGCATGCGCGACCAGGTAGGCGCCGGTGCGGGCCCGCAGCGTCCGGCCGGCCTCGATGAAACCTGACCACGAGTGCGTGAGATCGGTTTCAAGCAGCCCGGCGCGCGCCAGCAGGTCGTGCCGGTAGAACAGCGCGCCGGGACCGGTGTCCACCGGCAGTGCCTTGATCTCGCCCCGGCGGTTGACGCCGGCGCGCCAGGCGTAACCAGGGAAGCGGGCGGCTTGGCCACCCGCGAGATACGGGGCGCGCGACAGATCCTCCAATCCGGCCGAGTCGACGAACTTGCCCAAGAAATCCATATCAAGGGCGATCAGGTCGGGCAGCGCGGCGCCGGCCGCGAGGGCCGTCGTCATCGCGGTGTGGTGGTCCTTGTGCGACAGCGTCACCACGTTGACCGCCACGCCGGGGTGGCGCCGGGCGAAGGCCGGGAGGGCCAGTTTCAGCGCCCGATCGAGGTCGGGATAGCTCGCGACGGTGATCCGGGCCGGCGCGGCCCGTGCTCCACCGGCGGCGGCGCAGGACAGCAGCATCAAGGCCTCTCGGCGCCTCAGCGATCTCATGGTTCTTCCTGTTGTCGACGATCCGACGCCTCGGATCGCAGCCTTGTCTCGTTGGCTTGAAATCGAATTCACGCAGTCTGCCTGCACGGGAATTGCGTTGTCAACGTTGTCATCGCACGAATCGACGCTCTTGAGGGAAGTCCCCTAGGGCGACATGCGATGGCTGTCTCGCGGACGCTGCGAAATCGTTATCATGCGCCGTTCCCGTCACAGGGCGCCCGTGGCGCTCCCTCTTCATGGATCCGAGCCCTTCCCTCACCCGCCCGAAATCCGAGCCGGCCACGGTGCAGGACGTCGCCCGGCTGGCCGGCGTCTCGCCCGCCACGGTCTCGCGCATCCTCACCGGCTCGGCCCGCGTGGCCGAGGACAAGCGGCGCGCCGTCGAGGCGGCGATCCAGAAGCTGAAGTTCCGCCCCAACCTGTCGGCGCGCGGGCTGCGCAGCGGCTCCACGCACACCATCGGCGTGCTGACGCAGGAGCTCGAGAGCCCCTACTTCGCCAACGCGGTCAAGGGCGTCGACGAAGGCCTGACCGGCAGCGGCTACACGCCAATCGTGGTGCCGGGCCACTGGAATCCGGACGAGGAGTCGGAGCGGGTCGCGCTGCTGACGGCGCGCAAGGTCGATGCCCTGATCGTGCTGGGCGGGCGGCTGGGCGACGCCCGGCTCGCCGAGCTGGCCCAGCAGCTGCCGGTGGCGATCATCGGCCGGCGCACGGACGCGGCGGGCGTCTTCTCCTTCTCCCAGGACCAGGTCGAAGGGGCGCGGCTGGCCACGGCCCACCTGATCGCGCTGGGGCATCGCCGCATCGCCCACATCGCCGGGCCCTCCAACCAGGTCGACGGCCAGGAACGCAAGGAAGGCTTCATGCTGGCCCATCGCCAGGCCGGGCTGAGCGTCGATCCGGCGCTGATCGTCGAGGGCGACTTCATGGAAACCGGCGGCATCGCCGCGATGGAAACGCTGCTGGGCGCCGGCCATGGGTTCACCGCGGTGTTCTGCGCCAACGACCAGTCCCTGTGGGGCGCCAAGCTGGTGCTGCACCGCCGCGGCATGCGAGTGCCTGAAGACCTGTCGCTGGTCGGCTTCGACGACCTGCCGCAATCGAAGTACATGACGCCGCCCGTCACCGCCGTGCGCCAGCACACCTTCGCGATGGGGCTGGCGGCGGCCTGGGCGCTGCTGAACGCCCTGGGCCGCGAGATGGACGAGCCGGCGCCGACGGTCCCGGCCATCCACCTCGAGGTGCGCGAGACCACCGGCCCCTGCCACGAACCGGCCTGATCGGGCACCCCGCGGCCAGGCGGGCGATACGCGGTCCGGGGGCGGCAGGCGATGGAGGGCCGGTGCTACAGTCCGCGGCCTCGCGCCGTCACGACTTCGCCTCCGCTCCTCCGTGCCAGCCTCGCCGCCAAAACCGCCCGCCAAGCCGCCTGCCAAGGCGTCGAAGGCCCCCAAGGCGCCCTCCAAAGCACCCCTCAAAGCGCCGGCCCCACCGCCTGCCGAGGCGGTCGCTTCGCCGGCCCCATCGACCCGTCGCCGCAGCGACGCGCCGACGCTGGCGGATGTGGCGCGCGCGGCCGGCGTGTCGGGGATGGCGGCCTCGTCCGCGCTCAACGGTGGTCGCCGCGGCTCGGCGCGGGTCTCGGCCGAAACCCGTGAACGCGTCCTGGCCGCGGCCGAGCGGCTCCAGTACCGGCCCAACGCCACGGCCCGCGCGCTGGCCAGCCAGCGCACGAATGCGATCGGTTTCGTCGCCAACTTCGAGAGCGAGGAGCCCAACCTCTATGTCCTGGAGGTGTTCACCGGCGTCATCCATGGCGCGACCGCCGCCGGCCAGACCGCGGTGGTCTTCACCCTGGGCGACTGGGCGGAGGCTCGCGCCCGCCTCCCGGCCCTGTGCGACGGCCGCGTCGACGGGCTGGTCCTGCTCGGCCCGCGCCTGCCGGACGACCACGCCAGCTGGCTGCCGCAGCACACGCCGATGGTCTCGGTCCACGCCGACCGCCCCCTCGCCGGCGTAGCCAACCTGGAAACCGACGACGAGGCCGGCGCTTACGACGTGGTGCGCGAGTTGCTCGCGCGCGGCCATCGCCGCATCCTCCACGTGGGCGGCCCGGAGGCCTTCGCCGGCGCCAACCGGCGGGTCGACGGCTATCTGCGCGCCCATGCCGAGGCCGGCGTGAAGCCCGCCGCCGGCCACCTGATCCGGGCGCCGCTGACCATCGACGGCGGACGCGACGCGATCGAGGCCTGGCTGCGCCGCCACCGCGGGCGGCCCTTGCCCGACGCGGTCTTCGGCTGCAACGACGCCATCGCGTTCGGCTGCATCGAGGCGCTGCGCGCGCGCGGCCTGCGCATCCCGGAGGACATCTCCGTCGTCGGCTACGACCACACCTTGATGGCCCGCTCGGTGCAGATGGCCACGATGCGGCAGCCGCTGCACGACATGGGGCGCCGCGCGGTCGAGCTGCTGGTGGAACGGATCGACGCGATGCGCCGCAACAAGCCCCTGCCCGCTCCCGGCCACCTGGTGCTGCCGACCGAACTCGTTGCCGGCGTCACGCTGGGGGCGCCGCGACGCGAGCGCCTGGCGATCTCCTGACGCGCGCTTGACGGACGCCTGAGGTCGTGCCTCGTCACCGTGCCCCGCGCTGGTGCGTCGCACCGTCCCGGTGAGGTCTTTCCCCTAGATAGTTCATTCAATACACAAACTAACATCGCGTCGCCTTGATTTAGCGGAATATCACGCGCCCACAACAGGGCCGTAACCAGATTCCATCAAGCTCGCGCCCGGAGGAGACAACCGGCCGGGCCCGTTGCTGAAAGGTCGACCGATGAGATTGCGATCCTCCCCCCTGCTGCTGGCCCTGGCGGCCGCCGGCGTGTCCACCGCCATGGCGCAGACCTGCACGCCGACGCCGATCAAGCCCTTCGTGAATGTCGGCGGCAGCTGGTCGGCGACGGCCTCGGCCACGCTCAAGACCGGCAGCTCGGCCGTGCTGGGGCCGCAGCCGGTCTCGGGCGGCAGCTGGAGCTGGACCGGCTGTGGCACCGTCGGCGCCTCCCGCGAGCAGACCATTCAGCCCGCCGCGGCCTGCACCGCCACGGCCACGCACACCAACGCCTGCGGCGCCAAGAGCCAGCAGGCGTTCTCGATCAAGGTCGGCACCTGGGCCAGCGCCAAGTTCGGCGGCGGCGGTTATGTCACCGGCCTGGTCTTCCATCCGAGCGCCCGGGACCTGCTCTACGCGCGCACCGACGTCGGCGGCGCCTACCGCTGGGACGCCGGCTCGTCGTCCTGGATCCCGATCAACGACGGCTTCACCGCGGCCGAGGGCTTCCATCACGGCGTTGAAAGCATCGCCCTGGATCCCACCAACGACCAGCGCGTCTACATGGTCACCGGCATGTCGGCCTCGGCGGACGCGACCGCGCGGCTGTACATCTCCAACAACCGCGGCGGTAGCTGGGCCTTCTTCAACCTGCCGTTCTCGGCGGGCGGCAACAACAACGGCCGGGCGATCGGCGAGCGCTTGTCGGTCGACCCCAACAATCCGTCGATCCTCTTCTACGGTTCGCGCACGGCGGGCCTGTGGAGGAGCGTGAACTCCGGCCGCACCTGGGCCCAGGTGAGCGGGCTGTCGTCGACAAAGCTCACCGCCGACCAGATCAACAATCTGGGCGGCCAGGTCATGGGCGTCGAGCACCTGGTGTTCGACACCTCGACCAAGGGCAGCGGCTCGCCGACGCGGACCCTGTGGGCCGCCATCGCGCCGGACTACGTCAACGCGGCCGGCCTGGGGTCCAACCTCTACAAGTCGGTCGACGGCGGCGCCACCTGGGCGCCGGTCGCGACGCCGGTGTCCGGCTTCCACATCCCCCACATCGTGCGCACCGCCGACGGCGCGCTGTACCTGCTCTTCACCAAGGGCGCCGGCCCGGGCGACGCCGGCCCCGCGCGGCTCTACAGGTACGACGCCAGCAACGCCAACACCTGGACGCTGCTCAACAGCAACGATGGCGCCGGCTACGGCGGCCTGTCGGTCCTCGGCACCGGCGCCACGGCGCGCATCGCGCTGGGCGTGAGCGGCACCTGGGGCAACTACAGCGGCCAGCAGGTGGTGCAGCTGTCCGACGACGGCGGCCGCAACTGGCGCGAGATCGCGGCCACCATGCCGCACACACCGGCCAGCGACGGCTTCTCCGGCTGGATCGACGACGTGGAGATCGATCCCTTCAACCGCGATCGCGTGCTGCATGTCTTCGGCGGCGGCATCTGGGAGACGCGCAACGCGTCCTCGTCCACACCGAGCTGGAACTTCGCGGTCAACGGCCTGGAAGAGACCTGCACGCTGAGCCTGGCCACGCCGCCGGCGGGCGCCTCCTACACGCTGATCAACAACTCGGGCGATGTCGGCACCTGGGTCCACACCGACCTCGGCACGACACCGACGCTGAGCCCGTACAAGCAGTGGAGCAACGGCAACTCCGCCGACATGGCCTGGTCCGACCCCAACTACATCGCCAACGCCAACGTCACCAGCACCGCGAGCGGCCATGTCGGGACCGGCTACTGGTCCGGCGACGGCGGCCGCAGCTGGGCACCGTTCGCGCGTCTGCCCGCGGGCGCCGCGGCCAACATCAACCAGGCGTCCAACCTGGCCGTGCTGGCGCGCAACCGCGTCGTCTGGGCGCCGGCCGATTCGGTGCCCTCCTACACCACCGACAACGGCAACAGCTGGACGGCCACCAACCTGCCGGCGCTCACCGTCGTCGGCGGCGTGCCGCGCAGCTATCGCCTGGTGGCCGACCGCAGGAACGCCAACAAGGTCTATGCCTACGACTCGGGCGGCGCGTGGTGGACCTACACCCCGGCCAAGGTCTACGTCTCGACGGACGGCGGCCGGACCTTCGCGCTGAGCCAAGGCTCGGTGGCCGCCAACATGCGCTTCGCGCCGTGGGGCGCGTCGTCGATGGCGGTGAACCCGAACGCCGAAGGCGACCTGTGGGTGGCCGACGGCCTGGCCGTCTACCACTCGTTGGACTCGGGCGCGAGCTGGACCAAGGTGGGCGCGTTCTCGCCCATCTGGGGCGGCCGGCAGGACTGGCTCGGGCCTGAAGTGGCGGGCGCCAGCATCGTCGCGCTGGGCAAGGCCAAGCCGGGCTCGAGCTACTCGGCGGCCGTCTACGTGGTGGGCGTGATCAACGGCGTGTGGGGCGTCTGGCGTTCGGACGATGCCGGCGCCACCTGGGTACGCCACAACGACGACGCCCACCAGTACGCCGGCCTCGGCGTGATGGCGGCCGACCAAGGCCTCTACGGACGGATCTACGCCGGCGGCAGCTGCCGCGGCGTGGTGTACAGCAACTGACCAACGGGCCCGGCGACGGGCCCCTTCCCTTTCTCCGCATGAAGATCATCACCCCCATCGCCGCGGCCGTCCTGGCCCTGGGCGCGTCCGGTGCCCAGGCGGCGGACGCCCTGCTCTCGTCGCCCGACGGGCGCATCACGCTGCGCATCGCCGACGACGCCAGCCGCTTCAGCATCAGCCGCAAGGGCGAGACGGTCATCGCCGACTCGCCGCTGGGACTGGCGCTCGACGGCCAGCCGCCGCTCGGCGCGCTGACGCTGGAGTTGCGCCAGGACACGCGGGAGGACCGCGTCATCCCGCTCGTCGCGACCAAGGCGGCCACGGCGCGCGACCACTACCTCGGCACGACGCTGACCTTCCGGGAAGCGGGCGGCGGACGGCGCCTCTTCATCGATGCGCGCGCCTATGACGAGGGCGTGGCCTTCCGCTACCGGCTCGAGGGCCAGGGCCCGGTGCGACTGAAGGATGAGCGCACGGCCTTCGTGCCGGCCGGCGATCCGGCCTGCCTCGTCACCCCGGTGGAAGGCGCGCATGAACTGCCCTTCGAGCGGCTGCGGATCTCCGAGCTCAAGCGCGATGCGGGTTACGACGTGCCGGTGGTCTGCGCCACGCCCTCGGGCCGCACGCATTACGCCATCACGCAGGCGCACCTGGAGGGCTACACCGGCGCCTCGCTGTGGCGCGACGGTGCCGCGCTGCGCGTGCGCCTGTCCGGCGTGCCCAAGCGCGAGGGGCCGGCCTATGTCTCCAGCGCCGGCCTGACGACCGCGTGGCGCGCCGTCATGATGGCGGACCGCGCCGGCCAGCTGATCGAGTCGCAGCTGGTGGGCAACCTCAACCCGCCGCCGCGGGGCGACTTCAGCTGGGTCAAGGCCGGCAAGACCTCCTGGGACTGGTGGTCCGGGCCGCTCGAGGGCGTCAAGCCCGACCTGGCCGCCTACAAGCGCTTCATCGACTTCGCGGCGGAATCGGGCTTCCCCTACCACCTGATGGACGCTGGCTGGGCCTTCGGCACCGGACCGTGCTGCGATCCGCTGCCCACCACCGACATCACCCGCGCGGCCGACGGCATCGACATGCCGGCCCTGGTGCGCTACGCCGCCGACAAGGGCGTGGGCCTGCTGCTGTGGGTGCACTGGGAGCACCTGGCGCCGCGGATGGACGAGGTGCTGGACACCTACGCGCGCTGGGGCATCAAGGGCATCAAGGTCGACTTCATGAACCGGGACGACCAGGACATGGTCGCCTTCTACCAGCGCGTGGCCGAAGCCACCGCCAAACGCCACCTGCTGCTGGACCTGCACGGTGCCTACGTGCCCGCCGGGCTGCAGCGGACCTATCCCAACTTCATCACCCAGGAAGGCGTGCTGGGCGCGGAGTGGAACAAGATGGACCGGCGCATCACGCCGCGGCACAACCTGATGCTGCCCTACACCCGGATGCTGGCCGGCCCGATGGACTACACGCCCGGCGGCTTCCGCAACGCCACGCCGCGGGACTTCGAGGTGCGCGCCTCGATGCCGCTGACGCAGACGACCCGCGGCCAGGCGCTGGCCATGTACGTGGTCTACGACAGCCCGCTGCAGATGGTCTCCGACGACCCGTCCAACTACCGCGGCGAGACCGGCTTCGACTTCGTGCGCCGCGTGCCCGCGGCCTGGGACGAGACCCGCTTCCTCGCCGGCGAGCCCGGCGAGGACATCGTGCTGGCGCGGCGCAGCGGCAAGGCCTGGTACCTCGGCGCGATGACGTCGGAACGCGCCCGCACTGAAAAGGTCCCGCTCCGCTTCCTGCCACCCGGCCGGTGGCGCGCGACGATCTGGCAGGACGGCGAGGTCGTGCGCGAGGTCCGTCGCAGCACGCGCAGCGTGACGAACGCCGATGTGCTGACGCTGTCGCTGGCCGCGGCCGGCGGCGCCGCCGTGATCCTGGAGCCGGCGCCGTGAGGACGCGCGCGTTCACGCCCGCCCACGCCAAGGAGGACGCACTGACATGAGACGCCGCGATGTGTTCGGGCTGATGGCGCTGGCCTCGGCCGGCCCGCTGGCTACCGCAGCGAGTGCCGCCAGTGCCGCGACGAACGCGGCGCTGCTGCCCTCCGCGCTCGATGCCGCGGGGCAGTTGCGCGCGCTGCCAATGGACGGGCCGGCGGACGGCTTCCACTGGCGGCGTGTCGCGGAGGGTGTGCAGTTCCGCGTCGACAGCCTGACCAAGGCCGTGCTGTTCTACGGCCCGGGCCTGGTACGGATCACCGCGCACCTAGGCGCGGCGCATACCGCGCAGCCCAGCCTGGTGGTCGTGGCCAAGCCCAGGCCCGTGGCCCTCGAGGTCCGCGAGGAGGCGGACACGCTGCGCGTGGTCGCGCCCGGCGTGCAGGTCCTCGTGGACAAGCACAGTGGCGCGCTGACCTTCCTCGACGGCGCGGGCCGCCTGCTGACCCGGGAGCGCGAGCGCGCGCCCACCGAGCTGCAGCAGGTCGAGATCGCCGGCAGTCCCAGCTATGCGCTCGCCCAGCACTTCAGCCTCACGCCGGACGAGTCGCTGTACGGCCTGGGCCAGTACAACGAGCCCTACATGGACTACCGCGGCCGCGAGGTCCTGATGGTGCAGACCAACATCGGCATCGTCGTGCCGTTCATGGTGTCGACGCGCCGCTGGGGCCTGCTGTGGGACGTCTACTCGAAGATGAGCTTCAGCGACCGGCCGCAGGGCGCGACCTTCCGCGCGGAGAGCGCGCCCGCCGGGGCTGATTACTACCTCGTGGCCGGCACCGACATGGACGGCGTGATCGCCGGTTACCGGCAGCTGACCGGCGCCGCGCCGATGTTCCCCAAGTCCGCGTTCGGGCTCTTCATGAGCAAGGAGCGCTACCAGACTCAGCAGCAGTTGCTGGACGTGGTGCGGCACTTCCGCGCCGACGGCTTCCCGCTCGACACCATCGTTCAGGACTGGCAGTACTGGGGCGGCGAGAAGGACGGGGTCTGGGACGGCAAGTGGAGCGGCATGGTCTGGGACCGCGAGCGCTTCCCCGATCCGGCCGCGATGACGCGCGAATTGCACGGGCCGCTGCACACGCGGCTGATGGTGTCGATCTGGCCGTCGGTGGGCAACGACACGGCGCTGGCCCGTGAGCTCGACGCGCAGCACCTGCGCTTCGAGCCACTGCACTGGATCTCCAAGCGCGCGCGGATCTACGACGCCTTCAGCCCCGCCGGGCGGCGCATCTACTTCAAGCACGTCAAGCAGGGCCTGCTGGACGTCGGCGTGGACGCGCTGTGGATGGACGGCACCGAGGTCGAGGTCGGCGGCGCGGCGCACGATCCGGCCGAGGTCGAGGCCGACATCAAGCGCCTGGGCCGCAACGCGATGGGCGACTTCACGCGCTACCTGAACGTCTACAGCCTGCTGACCACGCGCGGCGTCTACGAAGGCCAGCGCGCCGCGGGCCCCTCGGGCCGGCGCGTGTTCACGCTGACGCGCTCGGCCTGGGCCGGCCAGCAGCGCTACGCCGCCCTGCCCTGGTCCGGCGACACCGAATCCAGCTGGGCCTCGCTGCGCGCGCAGATCGCCGGCGGGCTGAACGTCGCGATGGCCGGCCTGCCCTACTGGTCGCAGGACACCGGCGGCTTCTTCGTGAACTTCGCCGACGGCGAGCGCAATCCCGCCTGGCGCGAGCTCTACGCGCGCTGGAACCAGTTCGGCATCTTCAATCCGATCTACCGCATCCACGGCACCTCGGTCGAGCGCGAGCCCTACCTGTTCAAGACCCTGGACCCGGCGGTGTACGGCTCGCTGCGCCGCGCCGCCGAGCTGCGCTACCAGCTGCTGCCCTACCTCTACAGCCTGGCCTGGCGCGCCACGCAGGAGGGCACCCTGATGATGCGCGGCCTGGCGATGGACTTCCCGGACCAGGCCGCGCTGCGCAAGGTGGACGACACCTACATGTTCGGCCCGGCCTTCCTGGTGCAGCCGATCACGCGCCCGATGTTCCATGCGGTGCTGCCGCCGCCCGCGACCGTGCCGGCCGCGCAGCTGCGCACCCCGGACGGCCAGGGCGGCCTGCTGCTCGAGTACTTCGACGGCATGGACTTCGAGAAGCCGGCGAGCCGCACCGTCGACACGGTGATCGAGCATCGCTGGCCCGATCCGCCGCTGGGCAGCGTGCCGCCGGGGTTGAGCGGGCTGATGCGTTTCTCGGCGCGCTGGACGGGCGAGCTCATCGCCGCCGAAAGCGGCGATCACGAGATCGGCCTGGAGGGCGACGACGGCTTCCGCTTGTGGCTGGACGACGAACTGGTCGTCGACGACTGGAACCTCGGCCCTCCGCGCTTCAAGGGCCATCGCCTGACGCTGCGCGCCGGCCAGCGCCTGAAGCTGCGCATCGACTACTTCCAGGAGACGCGCGGCCGCTTGCTGCGCCTGGCCTGGCGCACGCCGACCCAGGCGCGCGAACTGGTCGAGATGCAGGGCCGGCTGGACCGCCGGCAGGAAACCCTGCTGCCGCAGGGCAGCGACTGGACGGACTTCTGGACCGGCCAGCGCCACGCCGGCGGCGGCCGCGTCGCGCGCGACTACGCACTGGACGAGTTCCCGCTCTTCGTGCGCGCCGGCGCCATCGTGCCCCTGGGGCCGGTGGTCGAGCACACCGGCCAGGACGCCGGCGCACCGTGGGAGATCCGCGTCTATCCCGGCGCCGACGGCCGCTTCGTCCTGTACGAGGACGACGGCGAGACCTACCGCTACGAGCGCGGCGAGCGCGCCACCGTCGCGCTGCGCTGGGACGATGCCCGCCGCACGCTGCACATCGGCGCCCGTCAGGGGCGCTTCCCCGGCCTGGTGACGCATCGCACGCTGCGGGTGCGCGTCATGGCCACCCCCGACCGGGTCGAGCAGACCCGCACCGTGCAGTACCAGGGTCGGGCCCTGGCTCTGTCCTTCGACTCCCGCATCGACTCCCGCATCGACTCCCGCGGCAACGCCCTCATCGATTCCCCTTCCTCCCGTCCATGAAGCAGACCGTCCTTCCCCTGATCCTGGCCTTGCTGGCCGCCACCGCCCAGGCCGAGGTGCGCCTGTCCGAGGTCTTCGGCGAGCACATGGTGCTGCAGCGCGACCGTCCCTTGCGCCTCTGGGGCCAGGCCACGCCCGGCCAGTCGCTGACCGTGACACTGGGCGGCCGCGAGGCCACCACCCGCGTGGGCGCCGATGGCCGCTGGCGCGTGCAGCTGGATCCGCTGCCGGCCGGTGGTCCGCACCGGCTGCAGGTGACCGGCGACCAGACCGTCACGCTGGAGGACATCCTAATCGGCGACGTCTGGCTGCTGGGCGGCCAGTCCAACATGGAATGGCCGCTGGCGCAGACCGACACCGGCCCGCAGGAGGTGGCGTCGCCGCAGGATGCGCGACTGCGCCAGCTGCGGGTGCCGCTGCGCGCCAGCGTGCGGCCGGAAGCGGAGATCGCGCCGGCGCCCTGGGTCGTCGCCGAGCCCGGACGCGTGGGCGAGTTCAGCGCGGTCGGCTACCACTTCGCCCGCCGGATGCAGGCGGTGCAAGGCATCCCGATCGGCCTCATCGCCACCGCCTGGGGCGGCTCCATGCTGGAGACCTGGATGAGCCGTGGCGCCGCCCTGCGCGACCCGGACCTGGCGCCGACGGTGCGGGCGCTGCCCGCGGACAACGCCGCCTTCAGCGCCGTGCTGGGGCAGCAGCTGCAGCGGCGGGTAGCGGCCTGGCAGCCCGGCCTGTCGCTCGCGGGGGTGGATGCCTCGGGCTGGAACGCGGCGGGCGACATCGACGCCAAGTGGCCCACGCTGCAGGCGCCGGGCGCGTGGGAAGGCCAGGGGCTGGCCGATGTCGACGGCGTCGTGTGGATGCGCAAGCGCGTCGAGCTGACCGCGGCGCAGGCGGCCGGCGCGGCCGAACTGCATCTGGCCAAGGTCGACGACTGCGACGAGGTCTGGATCAACGGCCAGCGCATCGGCGACCAATGCGGTTGGGAGCTGTCCCGGCGCTATGCCGTGCCCGCTGGCGTGCTGCGCGCGGGCGCCAACTGGATCGCCGTGCGCGTGACCGACAACGGCGGCGGCGGCGGCATCTACGGCGATGCCGCCGACCTGCGCCTGGACACGGCGGCAGGTCCGGTGACGCTGGTCGGTGCCTGGCGTGCCCGCGTCGAGAAGCTCGCGCCGGCGGCCGGCCCGGTCGCCAACAACGCGCCGGCGCTGGGCCACAACGGCCTGATCGCGCCGCTGCAGGGACTGTCGGTGCGTGGCGTGCTCTGGTACCAGGGCGAAGAAAACGCAGGACGCGCCGCGGCCTATGCCGACGGCTTCAAGCGCCTCATCCAGGACTGGCGCCAGCAGTTCGGGGACCCGGACCTGCCCTTCCTGTTCGTGCAGCTTGCCGCCTGGCGGCCGCTGGCCGACAACCGGCCCGACGGCAACGGCTTCGCCGAGCTGCGCGGCAGCCAGGCCGCCGCGCTCGCCCTGCCGCACACCGGCATGGCCACCGCGATCGACATCGGTGACGCCATCGACATCCATCCACGCAACAAGCGCACCGTGGGCGAGCGCCTGGCCGCCGTCGCGATGCATGAGCTGGGCCTGCGCGACGCGCCGGCCATGGGGCCGCGACTGATCGGTGGTCAGGCCCGCGGCGCCGAGTTCGAGCTGCGCTTCGACCGCACCGAAGGCGGGCTGCGCACCACGCGGGCCGGCGAGCCGCTGCGCGGCTTCTACCTGGCCGGCGCCGATCGCCGCTGGGCGCCGGCGCAGGCGCGCTTCGACGGCGATCGCATCGTGCTGCGCAGCGACGCGGTGGTGGCGCCGGTGGCGGCGCGTTACGCCTGGGTCGACAACCCCGGCGAGGCCAACATCGTCGGCGGCGACGGCCTGCCGCTGCCGCCGCTGCGCACCGACAACTGGCCGCTGGCCTCGGCCGGCCGCCGCTACGGGCGCTGAGCCGTCGCGCCCTGTCCGTCCCCATCGCCACGCGCGGGCCGTGCCCGCGCGATCCGTTTACTGAAAGGACCTTGTTCATGCCTCCCTTCCTCCGACGCGCCGCGCTGGCGCTCGTCGCCGTGATCGCCACGGCCGCGCTGCCCGCCCACGCCCACGAAACCCTCAAGCTCGACGCGCCCAAGCCCAATCTCGCGCCGACGCCGCCGATGGGCTGGAACTCCTGGAACAAGTTCGCCTGCAACGTCAGCGAGCAACTGATCCGGCAGCAGGCCGACGCGATGGCCGCCTCCGGCATGAAGGCCGCCGGCTACCAGTACATCGTCATCGACGACTGCTGGCAGAAGAGCCGCGACGCCGACGGCAACATCCAGGCCGACCCCGAGCGCTTCCCGTCGGGCATCAAGGCGCTGGCCGATTACGTCCATGCCAAGGGCCTCAAGTTCGGGCTCTATTCCGACGCCGGCTCGCTGACCTGCGGCGGCCGTCCCGGCAGCGCGGGCCATGAGTTCCAGGACGCGCGCCAGTACGCCCGCTGGGGCGTCGACTACCTCAAGTACGACTGGTGCCACACCGGCCCCCGCAACGCCGAGGCGGCCTACACCATCATGGCCAAGGCGCTGCGCGAATCGGGCCGCGACATCGTGCTGTCGATCTGCGAATGGGGCACCGATCATCCCGAGCGCTGGGGTCCCACCGTCGGCCACCTGTGGCGCACCACCGGCGACATCTTCGATGCGTGGTCCGGCAAGAAGGACTGGTCGCACGGCATGACCGACATCCTGGACATGCAGGTCGAGCGCGCCGCCCATGCCGGCCCCAACGCCTGGAACGACCCCGACATGCTGGAGGTCGGCAACGGCGGGATGACGACCACCGAGTACGAGTCCCACTTCTCGCTCTGGGCCATGCTGGCCGCGCCGCTGATCGCCGGCAACGACCTGTCGAAGATGGACGCGGACACGCTGCGCATCCTCACCAACGCCGACGTCATCGCCGTCGACCAGGACCCGCTGGGCCGGCAGGGACAGCGCATCTGGAAGCAGGGCGAGCTCGAGATCTGGTCGCGCCCGCTCCGGGGCGGCGACCTGGCGGTGGTGCTGTTCAACCGCGGCCAGGCCCCGGCCGCGATGCGCGTGGACTGGGCCCAGCTCAAGCTGCCGGTCGACCAGAAGGTCGACGTGAAGGACCTGTGGAGCAAGCGGGTCGCCAAGGGCGTGGCGGGCGGCTACGGCGGCACCGTCGCCTCGCACGGCGTGATCATGGTGCGGCTCACGCCCGCGCGCTGATCCGGCACCGCGAGGACGGGACGCGGGGGCGATCGCCGCCTCGTTCGTGCAGGACAATCGGCGGCTTTCGGCTCAGGCCACCCTTGCCCGTCCCACGCTTCATGACGATCTCCACGCCTCCGCCGCCCTCTCCTTCCCCTGCTCCCGCCGCTGCCGGCCCCGGCGACCACGACCTCGGCCCCGGCGGCAACAAGCTGCTGTGGTTCCTGCTGTTCGCGGCGGTGGTCTTCGCGGTGCTGCGGCCGATGTCGCCACAGGCCTGGCTGGGCCTGATCGACTGGCAGACGATGGGCGCCCTGACCGGCCTGCTGGCCATCACCCAGGGCGTGGAACGCAGCGGCGTGCTCCAGTCCGCCGCGCGCGCGCTGCTGGCCCGCACCGGCAGCGCCCGCCAGCTCGCCCTGCTGCTGTGCGCGGTCGCCGCGGCGCTGGCCGCGCTGGTCACCAACGACGTCAGCCTCTTCCTGCTGGTGCCGCTGACCCGCGAGCTGGCCGCCCAGGCGCACCTGCCGCTGGCGCGGCTGGTCGCGCTGGAGGCGCTGGCGGTCAACGCCGGCTCCTCGCTGACGCCGATCGGCAATCCGCAGAACCTCTATCTCTGGCACAAGTCCGGCGAGTCCTTCGGCGGCTTCATCGCGATGATGGCGCCCACCGTCGGCCTCATGCTGCTGTTGCTGGTGGCCACGATCCTGATCACCATGCCGCGCGCGCCGATCAAGCTGGCCGCGGACACGCGCCGCACGCCGACCCGGCCCGGGCTGCTCGCGCTGTCCGGCGCGCTGTTCGTGGGTTTCGTGCTGGCGCTGGAGCTGCACCAGTGGGCGCCGGCGCTCGCGGTGGTCCTGGCGATCTACGCGCTGTGGCACCGCCCGGTGCTGATGAAGCTGGACTGGGCGCTGCTCGCGACCTTCGCGCTGATGTTCGTGGTGCTGCACCAGCTGGCGGCCCTGCCGCAGGTGGCGGCGCTGCTGCGCGGGCTGCCGCTGGACCAGCCGATGGCGGCCTACCTGGCCGCCATCGGCGCCTCCCAGGTCATCAGCAACGTGCCGGCCACGCTGGTGCTGGCCGACGCGGTCCCCAACGTCGCCGTGCTGGCGATCGCGGTGAACGTCGGCGGCTTCGGCTTCGTGGCGGGCTCGATGGCCAACCTGATCGCGCTGCGGCTGGCCCGCGCGCCGGGCGCGCTCAAGGAGTTCCACCGCATCAGCCTGCCCTTCCTGGCCGTGTGCGCGCCGCTGGTGGCCTGGCTGGCGCTGTGACCGGATTGGCGTTTCCCCGACGCCCTCCGCCCATTCGTGGTGGGGACGCGCGCCCGCGCCGATGCGATAGTCGGGCCACGCCGCCGACGCGACAGGCAGCGAAGGACCCTTCGTGAGTCGCCTGCAAGGCCACCGTTTCCCGCCGCTGATCCTCTGCCTGCTCCTGGCCTGGGCCTGGCTGCTGGGCGCCCCCTCCGCAGCCCGGGCGGCCGACGCCGCGCCGCAGATCTCCCAGTACGCCCACACCTCGTGGACCGCGCGGGATGGCGCGCAGCTCGGGCTGGTCTTCGCCTTCGCGCAGACCCATGACGGCTACCTGTGGGTGGGCGGCTCCTACGGCCTCTTCCGCTTCGACGGGCTGCGCTTCGTGCCCTGGCAGCCGCCGAAAGGCTCCTCGCTGCCGAGCAATCCCTACGCCCTGCTGGTCTCGCGCGACGGCACGCTCTGGATCGGCACCTTCAACGGTCTGGTCAGCTGGAACGGCAGCCGCCTGACCCGCTATCCGGAGACCGACGGCGGGCTCGTCACCTCCCTGCTGGAGGACAGCGAGGGCACCGTCTGGGCCGGCCTGCTCGGTCCCCCCGGCCGGCTCTGCGCCGTGCGCGGCGGACAGGCCCGCTGCGACGACGCGCAGGGCGGCTTCGGCACCTTCGTGTGGAGCCTGGCGCAGGATCGCTCGGGCGACCTGTGGGCCAGCGCGGACTCGGGCCTGTGGCGCTGGCGGCCCGGCACGCCGCAGCGCATCGACGCGTCCGGCCAGCGCCTGGGCGACCTGACCGAGACCGCCGACGGCCAGTTGCTGGTCGGCGTCCGCGGCGCCGGGCTCAAGCGCCCCGCCGGCGACCGGCTCGCCCCCTATCCGCTGCGCAGCGCCACCCGGCCCGCGGAACTGCTGCCCGATCGCCAGATCCTGGCCAACAAGCTGCTGCGGGCCCGCGACGGCGGCCTGTGGATCGGCACCGATGGCCTGGGGCTGCTGCATGTGCGCGAAGACCAGGCCTCCGCCTTCACCCGGTCCGACGGCCTGTCCGGCAACATCGCCTGCAGCCTGTTCGAGGACCGCGAAGGCAACATCTGGTACGGCAGCGACAAGGGCGTGGACCGCTTCCGCAAGCTGCCCGTCACCACGCTGTCCAAGGCGCAGGGCCTGCCCAACGAGGCGACGCGGTCGGTGCTGGCGAGCCGGGACGGCAGCGTCTGGGTCGCCACCGACGACGGCCTGGCCCGGTGGAAGGACGGCGCCATCGCCGTCTACAAGGAGGCGCAGGGGCTGCCGGACGCCCGGGTGCACTCGCTGTACGAGGACCACGACGGGCGGCTCTGGGCCAGCACCGCCGCGGGCCTGGCGTCCCTGGCACCGCCGCGGGGGGCGCGTGCGGCGCCCGGCCAGCCGGCCGAACGGTTTGTCCGCGTCGACGGCGTACCCGGCCGGGAGATCTACTCGATCACCGGGGACGACGCCGGCAACCTCTGGCTCTCGGGCAATGAGGGGCTGATCCGGCTGCATCAAGGGCGCTTCGTCGAGAGCCTGCCCTGGTCCGCTTTCGGCCGCCGCCAGCAGGCCAAGGTCATCGTCGCCGACCGGGGCGGCCTGTGGCTGTCCTTCTGGCAGGACGGCGGGGTGATGCGGGTCAAGGACGGCAAGGTCCTGGCCACCTACACCGCCGCCGAAGGCCTGGGCGCCGGCCATGTGGCGGGCCTGCGCCTGGCGGCCGACGGCACGGTCTGGGCGGCCACCGAGGACGGCGGCCTCAGCCGCATCAAGGACGGTCGCGTCGCCACGCTGGGCGTCGGCCAGGGCCTGCCCTGCAACACCATCCACTGGTCGGTCGTCGATGACGACGGGGCGCTGTGGCTGTACACGGCCTGCGGGCTGATCCGCATCCTGGGCGAGGACCTGGCCGCGTGGGAAGCCGATCCCGCGCACCGCGTCGCGCCCAAGACCTGGGGTGCCGCGGACGGCGTGCCGCTGCTGGCCTTGACGCCGGCCTACTTCAATCCCCCGGTGGCCAAGGCCGGCGATGGCCGGCTGTGGATGGTCTCGGGCGCCGATGCCCAGGTGCTGGACCCGGCCCGGCTGCCCTTCAATCCGCTGCCCCCGCCGGTCCACATCGAGTCGCTGGTGGCGGACCACACCGCCTACGCCGTCGCCCCGGGCCTGCGCCTGCCGCCGCAGGTGCGCGACATGACGATCCAGTTCACCGCCCTGAGCCTGGTCGACCCGAAGAACACGCGCTTCCGCTACCGGCTGGACGGCCACGACACCGACTGGCAGGAGGTCGTCGACCGGCGCCAGGCCAGCTACACCAACCTGCCGCCCGGCGCCTACCGCTTCCAGGTGAAGGCGGCCAACAACAGCGGCATCTGGAACGAGGACGGCGCGCAGCTGGCGTTCTCGATCGAGCCGGCCTTCCACCAGACCACCTGGTTCCGCGTGCTGACAGGCCTCCTGCTGGGGCTCCTGGTGGTGAGCGTCTTCCAGGTCCGGATGCGGATGCGGATGCGCCGGCTGCGCCTGCAGCTCGAGGCGACGGTGGAGGCGCGCGTGGCCGAACGCACCCGCATCGCCCGCGACCTGCACGACACCCTGCTGCAGCGCTTCAACGGGCTGCTGCTGCAGTTCCAGGCCGCCTGCAACCTCCTGCCCGACCGGCCGCGCGAATCGAGGCAGGTCCTCGCCGTCGCGATCGACCAGGTCGCCGAGGCCATCACCGAAGGCCGCGACGCGGTGCAGGGCCTGCGGACCGCGGCGGCCCCAGCGAACGACCTCGCGCAGGCGCTGCGCGCCACCGCGCAGGCGCTGGCCCGAGAACACGGCCCGGCGCCCGCGACGCAGGTCGAGGTCCAAGGCCCGCCGCGGCCGCTGAGCCCGGTCGTGCGCGACGAGGCCTTCCTGATCGCGGGCGAGGCGATGCGCAACGCCTTCCACCATGCCGAGGCGACGCAGGTCGAGGTCGAGATCCGCCATGACCCGCGGCAACTGCGGGTGCGGGTGCGCGACGACGGCAGGGGCATCGCCCCGACGGTCCTGCAGGCGGGCCGCAAGGAGGGGCACTTCGGCCTGAGCGGCATGCGCGAGCGCGCCGAGCTGCTGGGCGGCCGGCTCACCGTCCGCAGCGGCGTCGGGGCCGGCACCGAAGTGGAGTTCAGCGTGCCGGCGGCGCGGGCTTATAGTCCCGTCGCGTCAGCCCGGTCGTGGTTCCCTTTCAAGAAACGCCCGCCCTGGGAGATCCCGCATGACTGAAGAATCGAGCCGCATCCAGGTGCTCTGCGTCGACGACCACCCCATCGTCCGGCAGGGCATCGCCACGCTGCTGTCGGTGGAGCCGGACATGACGCTGGTGGCCGAGGCGTCCAACGGCCGCGAGGCGATCGAGCGCTTCCGCGCCCATCGTCCGGACGTCACGCTGATGGACCTGCAGATGCCCGGCATGGGCGGGCTGGACGCGATCGCGGCGATCCGCGCCGAATTCCCGGACGCCCGCATCATCGTCCTCACCACCTATGTCGACGATGCGCAGGCGCAGCAGGCCTTGCAGACCGGCGCGCTGGGCTACCTGCTGAAGAACGCGCTGCACAAGGAGCTGCTGGACGCGATCCGCGCCGTGCATGCCGGGCGCATGGCCCTGCCCTCCGAGACCTCCTTCGAGCTGGCCGCGCAGATCCCCGTGGATGCGCTCACGCCGGCGGAAATCGGCCTGCTGCGCTTCATCGCCCAGGGCAATGCGTACGAGGAGATCTCCAAGGTGCTGGGCCTTGGCCCGACGGTGGTCGAAAGCCAGGTACAGGGCCTGCTGTCCAAGCTCGACGAGCAGGAGCGCACGCGCGCCGCCGCGACCGACCTGCACCAGGGCATGCTCGAGACCGAGCGGGCCGCCCGGCATGCGGCCGAGGCCGCCAACCGCGCCAAGAGCGAGTTCCTCGCCGGCATGAGCCACGAGCTGCGCACGCCGCTGAACGGCGTCCTGGGTTACGCCCAGCTGCTGAGCATGGAAGGCGGGCTGAGCGCCCGGCAGGCGCGCGGCCTGGAGACGATCCAGCAGAGCGGGCTGCACCTGCTGGCGCTGATCAACGACATCCTGGATCTGGCCCGCATCGAGGCCGGCCGCACCGAGCTGGACCTGGCGCCGGTCAACCTGCCCGAGCTGCTGCGATCGGTCGTCAACCTGATGCGCATCAAGGCGGAGGAGAAGCAGCTGGCCTTCGTGTTCGACACCGCGAGCGCCCTGCCGGCGACGGTGCTGACCGACGGCCGCCGGCTGCGCCAGGTGCTGCTGAACCTGCTGGGCAACGCCATCAAGTTCACCGACGCCGGCACGATCACGCTGCGCGCGGGCGCCGAGCCGCTCGCGGCGGACCAGGTGCGGCTGCGCCTGGACATCGAGGACACCGGCATCGGCATGCGCCCCGAGGACCTGGACCGCATCTTCGAGCCCTTCGTGCAGGTCGGCGCCGCGCAGCGCCGCGCCGGCGGCACCGGGCTGGGCCTGGCGATCACCCGGGCCCTGGTGACCGACATGGGCGGGCAGGTGCGGGTGAGCAGCGAGTTCGGCGTCGGCACCCGGTTCCAGCTGGAGCTGCCGCTCTCGCCCACCGAGGCCGAGGCCGACGCCACGCCGAAGATCGCGCCCGGCGTGCCGCGTTACCTCGGCGCGCCCCGGCGCGTGCTGGTGGTCGACGACGTCGCGGCCAACCGCGCGCTGCTGTGCGACTTCCTGTCGGACGCCGGCTTCCAGGTGGCCCAGGCCAGCGACGGCGCCGAGCTGGCCGCGGCGGTGAGCCGCTTCCGTCCGGACCTGATCCTGATGGACAGCATGATGCCGACGACCGACGGCGTGGAGGCCACGCGCCAGCTGCGCCGCCATCCCGACACGGCCACGGTGCCGGTGATCGCGATCTCGGCCACGGCCACGGCCGAGCACCGCGCCGCCTGTCTGCGGGCCGGCGTCAACGTGTTCCTGACCAAGCCGGTTTCGCTGGGGACCCTCCAGACGCACATCGGCGAGCAGCTCGGCCTGCAATGGCTCGAGCCGCCGGCCGCGTCGCGCTGAGGACCGCCCCGGGGCGACGGATCACCGACGGCCGCCGGCCGTGATGGCGGCGTCGTCTTCGCCCGCGAAGGCCTGCGCGACCGGCTCCGCCGCGACCACGGCGACTTCTGGCGGCGCCGCTGTCGCCGCTCCCACCGGTTCCGCCGGCTGGGCCGGCGACGCCTCGTGGAACGCCACCTGGTTGCGTCCGCCGCGCTTGGCCTGATAGAGCGCGCGATCCGCGGCTTCCAGCAGTTGCTCGCCGTCGCCGGTGTCGACGCCCAGCATGGCCGCGCCGAACGAACTGGTCACCACGCCGATCACGGTGGGCGCGCGGCTGACGTCGACCTGCATGCGGCGCAGGCGCTGTCTATCCTCCGGCTGCGCCAGGTCCAGCCCCGGCAGCACGAGGCAGAACTCCTCGCCGCCCAGCCGTCCCACCGCGTCGTAGGGCCGCACCGTCGCGGCGAGGCGGCCGGCGAAGTCCTTCAGCACCGCATCCCCGGCCGGATGGCCGTGGGTGTCGTTGACCCGCTTGAAGTGGTCGATGTCGACGATCGCGAGCGTCAGGGGCGTGCGCTCGCGGCGGGCCCGCACGACCTCGCGCTGGAGGATCTCCGTCAAGGCGCGCCGGTTCCAGAGCCCGGTCAGCGCGTCGCGGCTGGCCAGTTCCTCGAGCTGCGCGCGGGAGGCCTCCAGCTCGCGCGTGCGCTCGCCCACCAACTGTTCGAGCCGGGCCTGCTGGCTCCGCCATTGACGGCGCCGCCACAGGTGCCAGCCCTGCGACAGCCCCAGCAGCGCGACCAGCCCCAGCGCCGTCGCCCACGCCCGTCGCCACCAGGGCGGCTGCAGCGTGAAGCCGAAGCTCGTCGTCGCGGAGTACCGACCGGTCTCAGGATCCGCGAGCCGCACCTCCATCTGGATCGCCCCGGGCTCCAGGCCCGCCACGTCGATGTCGGGTGTCGCGACCGCGGTCCAGCCCTCGTCGCGTCCGACCTGGCGGTACTCGACGCGCACCCGGGGGTCGCTGAACTGCAGGGGCGCGACCCGCAGGTGGATCCGGTCCCGCGACCAGGCCAGCGTCTCGCCGTCCTGCATCGGCACCTGGCCGGCGCCGCGCGTCGCCGACATCAGCACCGGGCGCGGCAAGGCCGTCGCGAAGACCTGGGAGGGATCGATCAGGCGCGACAAGCCGCGGCTGGTGCCGATCCACATCGACCGGTCGCCGTCCTCGTACAGCGCGTGGCCCGAGGTGTCGTTCCAGGCCAGCCCCTGCGAGCGATCCAGCAGCTTCCAATGCGTCCCGTCGTGCACCACCAGCCCGGCGTCGGTGCCGAGCCAGAGCCAGCCTCGGCTGTCGATCAGCAGGGACACGATCATCCGGCCCTTGAGGACGGGGGCGTCTAGGCTTTCCAGCGACGGCTTCGCCGCCCCTGGCGTCCGCACCCGCCAGGCCTGGCCGGCCTCGCTGGCCGCGACGACGGTGCCGTCCTCGCCACAGGCGACGTAGGTCACCCCGTCCTCGACCGCGAGGGACGACAGCCATTGGCCTGCCCGGCGTCGGGCCAGCCCACGCGCCCCGGCGAGCCACAACGTGCCGTCGGGCGTCTCGCAGGCGTCGTAGAAATGCTCCTGCGCATTGCCTGGGGGGCCGGGCACCGCCTGCACCGGGCCTCGGCCCGCCTCGGGCCAGCGATGCAGCTTGCCGGCGGTGATGACCCAGAGCGCGCCGTCCTTCGAGGCCAGCGCCCAGAGGAAGCCGTCCTCGGTCCCGCCGGGCGTCGTGATCGGGCCCGGCAGCCCTCGTCCGTCGCGCACGTGGTGGAAGGTCGCTACATCGGTGGCGGCCCACAGGCCGCCCTGGCCATCGGGGACCAGCCCGAAGAGGTCGCCCGCGTGCGGCAGCGGCACCTGGCGGAACACGCCCTGCGCCGCGTCGAACGCCGCCAGGCCCCGTCCCGTGCCGACATGCAGCGCGCCACGCCCCTCCCCGTCGCGCTGCATCGTCCAGACCACGCTGCTGGGCAGGCCGTCCGCATCGGTCCAGCTCTCCCAGCGGCCGTAGCCGCGCCACTGCAGCAACCCCGTGCCGCGCAGCCCGAGCCAGAGCCCGCCTTCGCGATCGCTCAGCAGCGCGTGGACGCGACCGTCGCCGGGCAGGCCTTGCCGCTTGCCGAAGGACTGCCACTGCTGCCCCTGCCAGCGCAGCACGCCCAGCTGCGACGCGGTCAGGATGCGGTGCGCGGCATCCTCGACCAGCGGATAGCGATGCATCGGATCGCCGCGGTCGCTGGGTGCGGTCCGGTCGACGAAGGCCTCGGCGCCCGCGGGCAGCTGCAGCGTCGCCTGCGTGGAGCGCGCCCAGACGCTGCCGTCGCTGGCCTCGAGCAGCGCATGCCACTGCTGGCGCGCAACGCCGCTGCGCGCATCCCATCGCTTGAGCTCGCCGCGATGCCAGCGGCAGATGGCGTCGCCGCAACCCGCCCACAGCGCGCCGTCGCGCGCCAGCATGACGCTGGCCAGGCGGCCCATCTCCGGATGACGCGCCAGTTGCTCGGCCGTCATCACCGGGCTCGAGGACCAGCTGTCGGTCTGCCGGTCGACGACCACGTGCTGCAGCCCGCCCAAGGTGACGAACCAGGCCTCGTCGCCGCGCGCGGCGATCGCCATCGGCACGTCCTGCGGCAGCTTCGCCGTCCGGGGGAGCACGCGCTCCAGCCGGCCGTCGTGCCACCACCAGGTGCCGGTGTCGGAGAGGATCCACAGGTGTCCGCCGCCGCTGGCCAGCGCGGCCACCCGCCGCAGTTCCTGCGTGGCGACGCGCTCGATGCGCTGCCCGTCGTGGCGATACAGGCCGTTCTCGGTGCCGGCCCACAGGAAACCCTGCGCATCCTGTTGCAGCGCGTTGAGCGCCAGGTTGCCCAGGCCGTCCGGCTGGCCGAGCTCGCGCAGGTTCATCTGCTCGCAGAAGCCGGCCGACGATCCGAGGATCGACGCCAGCAGCCATGCGCCGCGCACCATCGCGCGGCTCCATGCGTTCCTCATGTCGTCTCCGGCTGTCGTCTTCGCTGGCGAGCTTACCGAGCCGACGTCCGAGCGCACGCCGGCGACATCACCGAGCCGCGCGGCCGAGTGAAGAAATGCCTCGAAGCGCGCACCGCGCACGGGTCGGACGCGCGTCCTGCACTGCCCGCAGCCCCCGGTGGGACGCCAGTGACGGGTCAGTGAAGGCATGCCGGGGAGGGCTCGGGACAATCCGACCAACGCATCTTTTTCCTCGTCGCGCGACCCGATCGACGTCCGAGGCCCACGGACATGACCGCGCACCTTCACCCTCCGGATTCGACGACAGGAACGAGCGATGACCCGACCCGCGATCCGCGTCGTTGACCTGACGGCGCGCCTGGGCGACCAGGCCCTGGCGCAATGCGCCGGTACCTCGACCTCGCCGGGCAGCGACGGGCGCCGGATCGTCCGCCCCGGCGCCTCGCCGTCGGGGCCGGCCCTCGAGTGGGTCAAGCCGCCCCGGCACCTGGACGAGCTCTCGCCCGGCGCCGGACCGGACGCCCTCTTCCTGCTGGTGGGGCCGGGCTCGGTCCGGGCCGCCACCGAGGTCTTCCAGCGCGCCGTCGATGCCGGCGTGCCCCGCATCCATGCGCTGCTGGCGCCCAACGCCCTCGTCGAGGAATCGGCGCTGCGATCGATGGTGCCGCGAAGCGACGACGCCCGGCGTCTCTACCGCCTGCCCGACAGCAGCGCGGAAACCCTGTGGTTCGTCCTCATCGACGAACTCGACCGTTGGCCGACCCCGCAGGGCCCGGCCGCCTTCCCTCCCCCTGACCTCACGAAAGTACCCATGAGCAACAACCTGCAGCAGTCGATGTCGGCTGCGATGACGATCGACGGCGCGATGTCGGCCGCACTGGTGGACTACCGCAGCGGCATGTGCCTGGCCCAGGCGGGCTCCGGCCTCAACCTCGAACTGGCCGCGGCCGGCAACACGCAGGTGGTGCGCGCCAAGCTGCAGACCATGGAAGCGCTGGGCCTGCGCAAGGGCGGCATCGAGGACATCCTGATCACGCTCGCGGACCAGTACCACCTGATCCGGCTGGTGCCCAACAACGCCGGCCTGTTCCTCTATCTGGTGCTGGACCGGGCCAAGGGCAACCTGGCCCTGGCGCGCTACAAGCTGACCGAGATCGAGCGCGGCCTCAAGGTCTGAGCGACCCGGCGCCACCGGGCGGCACGGCGGTTCATCGGAAGAGCCGCTGCGAGAACTGGTACAGGTTGTCGCTCCAGCTCTCGCGGTCGTGCCCGCTGGCGTCGACGTTCCACTGGTGGGGAACGCCTTGCCGGAGCAGGTCCCGGTGCACCCGCTGCGAGACGCTGATCAAGCCATCCCGGTTGCCGCAGGACAGGTACAGCAGCGCCAATTGCCGGCGCAGCGCGCCGGGATCGGGCGTCAACTCCGCCGTGGCCCGCGTGTTGGGCGCGGAGGAAAAACCACCGATCCAGGCGAAGGTCTCCGGATGGCCCAGGCCCATGTTGAGCGCCTGCCCGCCGCCCATCGACAGCCCCGCGAGCGCGCGATGCCGCGCGTCCGCCCGGACCGGGTAGGCGGCCTCGACCGCGGGAATGAGGAAGTCCAGCAGGTCGCGCTCGAACTTCGCGAAGCCGGCCGCGTTGGCCTCGGTGAAGACGCGATCCGGCGGCGGCACGCTGTCGTCCGGCAGGGCCCGGCCATTGGGCATCACCACGATCATCGGGACCGCCTTGCCGTCGGCGATCAGGTTGTCCAGCACGGCGTTGGCCCGCACGTAACCGGTCCATTCGTGCTGGTTGCCGCCGATGCCGTGCAGCAGGTAGAGCACCGGATAGCGGCGCTCGCGCGTGTAGCCGGCCGGCAGATAGACCAGCGCCTGGCGCCGCCCGCCGGTGACGCCCGACTCGTAGCTGAACGTCTCCACCCGGCCCGGTACGACGCCGGGCCGCGTTTCGTCGAAGCCTCGCGGCGGCGGCGGCGTCGAGCGGACATCGTCGGCCGCCAGCACGATCGGCCGGGCAAAGTTGGCGCGGGCCGCGTCCGGTGTCACCGGGCCGGCGTCCTGCGCTTGCGCGGTGGGCGCGAGGGCCAGCACGAGCGCGCTCAGCAGCGCGCCCGACAGCGCGCCAGGCAGGGGATCGAAGGAGCGGAAGGTCATGGGCTGCATCCCGGATGTGGACTGACCAGTATCGCAACATCTTCATTCGGTCTTACCGGCATAAACACGGAATCCTTGCCGGGCCCGCCCTACCCGGCCCCGCCCGCCGCGGGAAGGCGGATCGCCGCTCGACAGGCCACCCATCCGGTCGGACCAATTTGAAACGATACGAATCAAGGGTAGTTCCCGGGTGGGGGTGACAACCCTGTCTGGCATAAACTGGTCAGACCTCTTGGCCGGATTTCGACCGTGAACCTGCCCCTTCCGCCCTCTTCCGCCGCTGGCTCCCTCGCTGGCAAGACCGTGCTGATCACCGCAGCCGCCCAAGGGATCGGCCGCGCGAGCGCACTGGCCTGCCTCGCGGCGGGCGCCGAGGTGATTGCCACCGACCTCGCGGCCCCTGGCCTGGACAGCCTGCGCGAAGACGCCGGAGATTCGTCCCGCTTGCGGACCGCGCCGCTCGACGTGCGCGACGCCGCCGCCATCCAGTCCCTGGCGCGCGAGCTGCCGCCGCTGCACGGCCTCTTCAACTGCGCCGGCTTCGTCCATCACGGCTCGGTCCTGGACTGCGACGAGTCGGCCTGGGATTTCAGCATGGACCTCAACGTCAAGAGCATGTGGCGCATGCTGCGCGCCTTCCTGCCCGGCATGCTGGCCGAGGCGGCGCGCCCCGGTGGCAGCGCCTCGGTGCTGAACATGGCGTCGATGGCGTCCTCGGTGAAGGGCTTTCCCAACCGCTGCGTCTATGGCGTCAGCAAGGCGGCGGTGATCGGCCTGACCAAGTCGGTCGCGGCCGACTTCGTCAAGCAGGGCCTGCGCTGCAATGCGCTGTGCCCCGGCACGGTGGACACGCCCTCGCTGCGCGGACGCATCGCCGCGGCCGCCGATCCGGTGCAGGCCGAGCGCGACTTCATCGCGCGCCAGCCGATGGGACGCCTGGCCACGGTGGACGACATCGCGCCGCTGGTGGTGTTCCTGCTCAGCGATGCGTCCCGCTTCATCACCGGCCAGGCGGTCAGCGTCGACGGCGGCGTCACGATCTGAACCCCGTGGCCGTCGCCGTTTCCCGGTCGCCAGGCCGACAGGCCTTCGGGCCGTTCTGGCCTTCAAGCCGCCCCTCCGATTTCCTCTCGCCCCTCTCGCCTCTCTCGCAAGGACTGCCATGAAACTGCTCCGCTACGGCCCGCCCGGCCAGGAACGCCCCGGCCTGCTGGACGCCGACGGCCAGGTGCGCGACCTCTCCGGACACATCGACGACCTCGCCGGCGAGGTGCTGACCCCCGCCGGCCTGTCGCTGCTGCGCCAGCTCGATCCCACCACCCTGCCCCGGGTCCCGGGCACGCCGCAGCGGGATCTGCGACTCGGTCCCTGCGTCGGCCAGGTCGGCAAGTTCATCTGCATCGGCCTGAACTACGCCGACCACGCCGCGGAGTCCGGCCTGCCGGTGCCGCAGGAGCCGGTGGTCTTCGCCAAATGGACCAGCGCGATCAGCGGTCCCGACGACCCGGTGCGCATCCCGCGGGGCTCGGTCAAGACGGATTGGGAGGTCGAGCTGGGCGTGGTCATCGGCGAGGGCGGCGCCTACATCGACGAAGCCGACGCGATGAAGCATGTCGCCGGCTACTGCGTCGTCAACGACGTGTCCGAGCGCGAATGGCAGCTCGAGCGCGGCACCCAATGGGACAAGGGCAAGGGCTGCGACACCTTCGGGCCGCTCGGCCCCTGGCTGGTCACCGCGGACGAGATCCCGGACCCGCAGCAGCTGGACCTCTGGCTGGAGGTCGACGGGCACCGCTACCAGAACGGCAACACCCGCACGATGGTGTTCGGTGTGGCGCAGATCGTCAGCTACCTGAGCCGCTTCATGAGCCTGCAGCCGGGAGACGTCATCTCCACCGGCACGCCGCCCGGCGTCGGCCTGGGCCAGAAGCCGCCGGTCTACCTGCGGCCCGACCAGACGATGCGCCTGGGCATCGCCGGACTGGGCACGCAGACCCAGCGCACCGTCGCCGCCTGAAGCCCGCCACCTCACCCCGCCCCATGAGCCGCATCACCAGTCTGCGCACCGTCGACGTGCGCTTCCCCACGTCGGCCCACCTGGACGGCTCCGACGCGATGAATCCCGATCCGGATTACTCGGCCGCCTACGTCATCCTCGAGACGGACCGGCCGGGCCTGGAGGGCCACGGTCTGACCTTCACCATCGGGCGCGGCAACGACCTGTGCTGCCGTGCCATCGAGGCAATGCGGCATCTCGTCGTCGGCCTGGACCTGGATTGGATCGCCGCCGACATGGGGCGCTTCTGGCGGCACGTGACCTCGGACAGCCAGCTGCGCTGGATCGGACCCGACAAGGGCGCGATCCACCTGGCCACCGGCGCCGTCGTCAACGCGGTCTGGGACCTGTGGGCCAAGGCCAAGGGCAAGCCGCTGTGGCGCCTGGTCGCCGACATGAGCCCCGAGGAGCTGGTGCGCTGCATCGACTTCCGCTACCTCACCGACTGCATCACGCCGGACGAGGCGCTCGCGCTGCTGACCCGAGCGGCCGAGGGCAAGGCCGAGCGCCTGGCCCAGCTCGAGCGCGAGGGCTATCCCTGCTACACGACCTCGGCCGGCTGGCTCGGCTACCCGGACGACAAGCTGCGACGCCTGTGCCAGGAGGCGGTGGACGCCGGCTTCGGCCATGTGAAGCTCAAGGTGGGCCGCGACCGCGAGGACGACATCCGCCGCCTGCGCATCGCCCGCGAGGTGCTCGGGCCCGATCGCCGCCTGATGATCGACGCCAACCAGGTGTGGGACGTGCCGGTGGCCATCGACTGGCTGAAGGACCTGGCCTTCGCGCGGCCCTGGTTCATCGAGGAGCCCACCAGCCCCGACGACGTCGAAGGCCATCGCGCGATCCGCGAGGCCATCGCGCCGATGCGGGTCGCGACCGGCGAGATGTGCCAGAACCGCATCCTGTTCAAGCAGTTCATCATGCGCGGCGCCATCGACGTGGTGCAGATCGACAGCTGCCGCCTGGGCGGCGTCAACGAGATCCTGGCGGTGCTGCTGATGGCGGCCAAGCATGGCCTGCCGGTGTGTCCGCATGCGGGCGGCGTCGGCCTGTGCGAGTACGTGCAGCACCTCTCCGTCATCGACTTCCTGTGCGTCTCCGCCAGCCGCGAGGACCGGGTGATCGAGTACGTCGACCATCTGCACGAGCACTTCGTCGATCCCTGCGTCGTGCGTGGCGCCGCCTACCTGCTGCCGACCGCTCCGGGCTTCTCCATCACGATGAAACCCGAGTCGCTGGAGCGGTATCGCTTCCGCGGCTGAGCCGTCGGCTCGGTGTTTTCACCGGTAAGACCGAAAGTAGATTTTGAGAAACTGGTAAGACCAAATCAACGGCCGTCAGAGCCTCGAAGGACCGCCGCCTTTCCGGCGCCGCGGTCCTCGTCATGGAGACAAGATGTTCAAGACGATGACGCGCCCTGCGTCACTGGTTCATGGGCTGTTGATCGCCTGCCTGGCGATCGCGGCGCTGCTGCCCGCTACCGCGCGCGCCGAGGGGCCGCGCGAGCGCCTGTCGCTGGACGCCGGCTGGCTGTTCCACCGCGGCGAAGTGCCGCCGCAGCCGGTCAAGGGACACGGCGCGAGCTACCACCAGGCCAAGGCGGGCGGCGTCGTCGGCGCCGGTGGGGCGGAGTTCGACGACTCCGACTGGCGCCGGCTGGACCTGCCGCACGACTGGGCGATCGAGAACGCCTTCGACCGTCAAGAGAACGCGTCGCAGGGCTACCGCGCCCGAGGCATCGGCTGGTACCGGCGCTACCTGCAGCTGCCGGAGTCCGACCGGAGCCGCCACATCGAACTGCAGTTCGACGGCATCGCGACCCACAGCACGGTGTGGGTCAACGGCATCGTGGTGAATCGCAACTGGTCCGGCTACAACGGCCGCGCCATCGACATCACGCCCTACCTGCGCTACGGCGACGAGGTGAACAGCATCGCGGTGCGCGTCGACGCGGACGCCCAGGAAGGCTGGTGGTACGAAGGCGCCGGCATCTACCGCCATGTCTGGCTGGTCAAGCGCGACCCGCTGCACATCGCCACCGACGGTCTCTACGCCAATCCGGTGCAGCGCGACGGCCGCTGGACGCTGCCGGTCGAGGTGCAGGTCGACAACACCGGCGAGGCCGTGCGGGCCGCGGTCGTGTCGCTTGAGGTGACCGGCCCCGACGGCGCCGTGGTGGCCCGGAAGGAGACCCGCGTTCGCGTCGCCGCGCTGGACTCGGCCACCGCGCGCCTGACGCTGGACATCCGGCAACCCGCGCTCTGGTCGCCGCGATCGCCGCGGCTGTATCGCGTGCGGGCGGTGCTGCGCCAACCCGGCGCCGGCCCGCTGCGCGAGATCGACGCCACCGAGCTGCATACCGGTTTCCGCACGCTGCGCTTCGATGCCGAGCGGGGCTTCTTCCTCAACGGCGAAGCGCTCAAGCTGCAGGGCGTGTGCATCCACCAGGACCATGCCGGCGTCGGCGTCGCGGTGCCGACGGCGATCTGGGAATTCCGCCTGCGCCGCCTCCAGGAAATGGGCGTGAACGCGGTGCGCTTCGCCCACAACGCGGTGGCGCCGGAGGTCATGGACCTGGCGGACCGCCTGGGCCTGCTGGTGATGGACGAGAACCGCAACTTCAGTGCGAGCCCGGACGCGATGGCCCAGCTGACCTGGCTGGTGCGGCGCGACCGCAACCGGCCCAGCGTGATCCTCTGGTCCTTGTTCAACGAAGAGCCGCTGCAAGGCACCTGGCAAGGCCGCGAGATGGCGCGCCGCATGGCCGCCGAGATCAAGCGGCTGGACCCGAGCAGGCCGGTCACCGCGGGCATGCACGACGGCCTCTTCGCCGATCGCAACGCCTCGGAGGTGCTGGACGTGGTCGGCGTCAACTACCAGGTCCATGCCTACGACCGCTACCACCGCGAGCATCCGGGCCGGCCGATGTTCAGTTCCGAGGACACCTCCGCCTACATGACGCGCGGCGCCTGGCGCAGCGACCGGCAGGCGCAGGTGCTGGGCAGCCACGACGACGAGCCCTCGTCCTGGGGCCAGACCCATCGCGAGGCCTGGCGGCACATCGCGCAGCGGCCGTTCATGGCGGGCGGCTTCGTCTGGAGCGGCTTCGACTACCACGGCGAGCCCACGCCCTTCGAATGGCCGAGCGCCTCGACCTTCTTCGGCGCCCTGGACCTGTGCGGTTTCCCCAAGGCAGCCTTCTACATCCGGCAGGCGCAATGGGTGAAGGACCGCACCGTGGTCAAAATCCTGCCGCACTGGAACTGGGCCGGCAGCGAGGGTCAGCCGGTGAAGGTGATGGTCGCCACCAACGCGCCGCGCGTGCGCCTGCTGCTGAACGGCCAGACGGTCGCGGAGCAGGCGGCGGACCGCGACGGCATCGTCAGCGTCGACCTGCCCTACGCGCCGGGCCGGCTGGAGGCCGTCGCGCTGGAGGGCCCGCGTGAACTGGCCCGCGACCTGGTGGAGACCAGCGGCGCCCCGGCCCGCCTGGTGCTTGCCGCCGACCGCGCCACGCTGGCCGGCGACGGCCGCGATGCGGTGGCGGTGACCGTCAGCGCGGTCGATGCGCAGGGCCGCCCGGTGCCGACCGCCAACCTGATGGTGCGCTTCGAGACCACCGGCGGCGGCCGCCTGATCGGCGTCGGCAATGGCGATCCCAATTCGCATGAAGCGTCCAAGGCGCCGGAGCGCTCGCTCTTCAACGGCCTGGCGCAGGCGATCCTCCAGACCGACCGTGACGGCCAGGGACCGCTGCGGCTGCGCGCGACGGCGGACGGGCTGGCGGCCGCCGAGCTGGTGCTGGACGTGCGCCCGGCGCGGGTCCCGTCGGCGCCGGCCGCGGAGGCGATCAGCCGCGTCGGCGGCTGGCGCATCTCGCCGCCCCAGGCCACGCGTCCCGATCCCAACCAGGTGCTGGCGGAGAACGACATGAACAGCTGGGGCTGGGGCGAGCCACCGATCCGGCAGGTGGCGGAGGCCGCGCCCTGGCGCGCCTACCGCGCCTCGCTGCGCCTGCGCGCCGACCGCAACGATGGCCAGGGCCAGCTGCTGTTCCAGGAGATCGCGGGCCAGGCGGAGGTCTGGGTCGATGGCGTGAAGATCGGCGAGAAGACCTCGCCGGCGCCCGGCCCCTTGCGCCTGCCGCTGGCCCAGGGACCGGGCTGGCGCACGATGACCGTGCTGGTGCGCGCGCAGCCGGGCCAACCCTCGGGCCTCATCGGGCGGGTTTCGCTCGAACGCGGCCAGGCGAAGGCCGCGCCATGAGATACGCCGCCCGGCCGCATGCGATGGGAGGCTTGCGCCGATGAACGCGCTGCCCGACACGTCCCCCCTCCCCGCCCTCCCCGCGCTGCTGGGCATGCGCGGCGTGTGCAAGCGTTTCGACAACGTCGTCGCGCTCGCCGATGTCGCGCTGGAGGTCCATCGCGGCGAGGTCCATGCGATCTGCGGCGAGAACGGCGCCGGCAAATCCACGCTGATGAAGGTGCTCAGCGGCGTGCATGCGCCCGACGACGGCGAGCTGCGCATCGATGGCGAGCCGGTGCGCCTGGAGGGCCTCGCGCATGCGCAGCGCCTGGGCATCGTGATGATCCACCAGGAGCTGAACCTGGTGCCGCAGCTCACGGTGGCCGAGAACATCTGGCTGGGCCGCGAGCCGCGGCGCGGCTGGTTCGTCGACCGGCAGCGCCAGCGGGACGGCGCGCGCGCCTGCCTGGCCCGGCTGGGCGCCGACATCGATCCGGACGCCCTGGTCGCGACGCTGCCGATCGCGCAGCGGCAGCTGGTCGAGATCGCCAAGGCGCTGTCGCTCCAGGCGCGGCTGCTGATCATGGACGAGCCGACCTCCTCGCTCGGCGAGGCCGACGCGGCGCGGCTGCTGCAGGTCGTGCGCGAGCTGCGGCGCGAGGGCGTGGGCATCCTCTACATCTCGCACCGGCTCGATGAACTCGAGCGCATCGCCGACCGCGTCACCGTGCTGCGCGACGGCCGGTACATCGCGACCCGCCACTGGCACGAGACCTCGATCGACGAGATCGTCAGCCTGATGGTGGGCCGCGAGCTCCACCAGCAGTTCCCGCCGGCCACGCGGCAGCCGGTCGACGAGGTGCTGCTGCGCGTGCGCGGCCTGCGGCGCCACGGCGTCTTCGGGCCGCTGGACTTCGAGCTGCGGCGCGGCGAGATCCTGGGTTTCGCGGGCCTGGTCGGCGCTGGTCGCACCGAGACCGCCCGCGCGCTCTTCGGGGCCGACCCGCTGGACGGCGGCGAGATCGAGCTCGGCGGACAAGCCCTGGACATCCGCTGCCCGCGCGACGCGATCGAGGCCGGCATCGCCTATGTCTCCGAGGACCGCAAGGCCCACGGTCTGGCGGTGGCCATGAGCGTCGCCCACAACATCACGATGGCCAACCTGGGCGCGCTGACCCGCGGGCTCGGCCTCATCGACGCGGCGCGCGAGCGGGAGACCGCCGAGCGCTTCATCCGGCAGCTGCAGATCCGCACGCCCTCGCCGGACCAGATCGCGCGGCTGCTCTCCGGCGGCAACCAGCAGAAGGTGGTCATCGCCAAGTGGCTGTTCCGCCAGGCGCGGGTGATCGTCTTCGACGAGCCCACGCGCGGCATCGATGTCGGCGCGAAATACGCCATCTATGCGCTGATGGACGAGCTGGCGGCCCAGGGCGTCGGCGTTGTGCTCATCAGCTCCGACCTGCCCGAGATCTTCGGCCTGACCGACCGCATCGCGGTGTTCCGCCAGGGCCGCATCGCCGGCGTGCTGGACACGCGCGGCAGCAGCCAGCAGGACGTGATGCACCTGGCCTCGGTCGGCCCGGCTTCCCCATCCCCAGCGCCGGACGCGGCGCCCGAGACGACTGCCCCATGAACGAACGACAGAAAGACCTGCTCCAGAAGTTCGCCGCGCTGGCCGGCCTGCTGGCGCTCGTGCTGGTGTTCTCGCTGACCAGCAACGCCTTCTTCAGCGTGGGCAACGCGATGACGGTGTCGCTGCAGGTCAGCACCATCGTCTACCTCGGCCTGGGCGCCACGCTGGTCATCCTGACCGGCGGCATCGACCTGTCGGTAGGTTCGGTGCTGGCCCTGTCGGGCGTGACGGCCGGGCTGCTGGTCAAGCAGGGCCTGCCGGTGGCGCCCGCGATGGCCGCCGGCATCGTGGTGGGCGGGCTGTGCGGCGCCGTCAACGGGCTCTGCGTGACGCGGCTGCGCCTGCCGCCCTTCATCGCGACGCTGGGCATGATGCTGGTGGCGCGCGGCCTGGCGCTGCAGCTGACCGACGCGCGCGCCGTCTCTGGCCTGGGCGAGGCCTTCGGCGTGCTGGGCAACGGCGCGCTGTGGCGCATCGAGGAGATCGATGCGCAGGGCTTCCCCAACGTGATCTTTCCCGGCATCCCCTACCCGGTGCTGCTGATGGTGGCGCTGGCGGTGATCGTGGGGCTGCTGCTGCGCCGCACGCTGCTGGGCCGGCACCTGCATGCGGTGGGCTCCAACGCCGAGGCCGCACGCCTGTCGGGCGTCCACGTGGCGCGCGTGGCGATGTTCGCCTACACCTGCTCCGGCGCCCTGGCCGGCCTGTGCGGCTGCGTGCTGATGTCGCGCCTGGTGACCGCGCAGCCCAACGAGGGCGTGATGTACGAGCTCGACGCCATCGCCGCCGCGGTCATCGGCGGCACCTCGCTGAGCGGCGGCGTGGGCAGCGTGTCCGGCACCGTCATCGGCGCCTTCGTCATCGGCGTGCTGCGCAACGGCCTGAACATGAACGGCGTGTCGGCGTTCTCGCAGCAGATCATCATCGGCCTGGTCATCCTCCTCACCGTGTGGATCGACCAGCTCCGCAACCGGCGCTGAAGACCGGCGCAGAACACCGGCGCAAGACCGGCACATCCCACCAGGAGACCCGCATGCCCCGCATCCCCTCGTCCCTCGCTCCCTTTGCGATCCGTGCGCTGCGGCGCGCGCTGCTCGGTGCCGGCCTCGCGCTGCTGGGCGCGAGCGCCCAGGCCGGCGAGATCGCCGTCATCGTCAAGACCACCAACTCCAGCTTCTGGCAGAACGTCAACAAGGGCGCCGACGCGGCGATCAAGGAGACCACCGGCCACACGCTGACCTTCTCCGGCCCGGCGTCGGAATCGGCGGTCGCCGACCAGGTCAACCTGGTGGAGAACGCGGTCAACCGCCGCGTCGCGGGCATCGTGCTCGCGCCGTCCGACCCCGATGCGCTGGTGCCGGCCATCAAGCGCGCGTGGGAGGCCCGCATCCCCGTGGTGCTGATCGACTCCCGGGTGTCCGACGCCGGCAAGACCTACTACCAGTCCTTCCTGTCCACGGACAACATCGCGGCGGGCGAGCTCTGCGCCAAGGCGCTGATCGCGCGCGTCGGCACCACCGGCAAGGTGGCGCTCATGTCCTACGTGGCCGGCGCGGGCTCGGAGGCGGACCGTGTCGGCGGCTTCAAGCGCTACCTGCAGGCCCACTCGAAGCTGGAGATCGTCGGCCCGTACTACTCGCAGTCGCAGATGGCCACCGCGATGAACCAGACCACCGACGTGCTGGCGGCCCATCGCGACCTCAAGGCCCTGTTCGGCGCGAACGAGCCGACCGCGGTCGGCATGGGCCGCGCGCTGGTGCAGAGCGGTCGCGCCGGCCAGGTGGTGGCCATCGGTTTCGACGGCAACCAGGACCTGCAGAAGTTCGTCCAGGACGGCACGCTGGAGGGCATCGCGGTGCAGAGCTCGTTCCGCATGGGCTACCTGGGCGTCAAGACGGTGGACGAGTTGCTGCAGCGCAAGCCGGTGCCCAAGTTCCGCGACACCGGCGTGGTCTGGGTCAACAAGACCAACCTGCAATCGCCCGAGGCCCGGGCGGTCCTCTACTGATGACCGTCGTGCTTTCGCCCCTGGCGCCCCCGCCCCTCGCCGATCGCGCAGCCGCCGTCATGCCCGCACCGGACCGTCCCTTGCGCCAGGCCCTGCGCGCCAGCCCCCTGGGCCTGGGCGCGGCCGCGCTGGCGGGGCTCTACGACGCGGTCGACGAGGCCACGGCCACCGCGACGCTGCAGGCGGCCTGGGACGCCGGCCTGCGCTGCATCGATACCGCGCCGTTCTACGGCTACACGCGCAGCGAGCACCGCGTCGGCGCCTTCCTGGCCGGACGGCCGCGCGACGGGCTGGTGCTCTCGACCAAGGTGGGGCGCCTGCTGCGGCCCGACGCGAGCGTGCAGCCCGGCAGCGACGGCTGGGCCGATCCGCTGCCCTTCCGCCCCGTCTTCGACTACAGCTACGACGGCGTGATGCGCTCGTTCGAGGACAGCCTGGCGCGCCTGGGCGGCGCGCGCATCGACCTGCTGCTGGTGCATGACATCGGCCGCGCCACCCACGGCCAGCAGCACGGGCGCCACTGGCGCGCGCTCACCCAGGGCCGGGGCTTTCGCGCGCTCGAGTCGCTGCGCGACCAGGGCGCGGTGCAGGCCATCGGGCTGGGGGTGAATGAATGGGAGGTGGCCTGGGATGCGCTGTCGGCCGCGCCGATCGACTGCGTGCTGCTGGCCGGCCGCTACACGCTGCTGGAACAGGGGGCGCTCGGTTTCATGGACCGCTGCGTGGCGGACGGCGTGGACGTCCTCATTGGCGGGCCGTTCAACTCCGGGCTGCTGGCGGGCCAGGCCAGGTACGACTACGGCGCCGTGCCGGCGGCGGTGCGCGAGCGCGCCGAGGCGCTGGCCGCCGTCTGCGCCGAATTCGAGGTGCCCCTGCCGGCGGCCGCGCTGCAGTTCCCGCTGGCCCATCCGGCGGTGGCGAACGTGCTGTCGGGCATGCGTTCGCCGGACCAGGTGCGGCGCAACGTCGACTGGATGCGGCAGCCGATTCCCGGCGCGCTGTGGCACGCCTTGCGCGATCGCGGCCTGATCCATGCCGGCGTGCCGCTGCCGGACGAACCGGGGGCGGGCTGACATGCGGGTCGATGCCCACCAGCATTTCTGGCGCCTCGCCGACCGCGAGGGGCAATGGCCGCCGCCGTCGCTGGCGGCCATCCACCGGGACTTCGGCCCGGAGGACCTCGAGCCGCAACTGCGCGCCTGCGGCATCGACGCGACGGTGCTGGTGCAGTCGCTGCCCAGCGTCGAGGACACGCGCTGGATGCTGTCCGTCGCGGCGCGGACGCCCTGGGTGCGCGGCGTGGTCGGCTGGGTCGACTTCAAGGCGACCGACGCCGCGGCGCAGATCGACGAGCTGGCGCGCGACCCCGCGCTCAGGGGCCTGCGACCGATGCTGCAGGACCTGCCGCGGGACGACTGGATCGACGATCCGGCCTGCGCGCCCGCGGCCGCCGCGATGCAGCGGCACGACCTGGTCTTCGACGCGCTGGTGCTGCCGCGCCAGCTTCCCGCGCTGGGCCGCTTCGCCCGGCGCCATCCCGGCCTGCGCCTGGTCGTCGACCATGCCGCCAAGCCCTTCATCGCGCGCGGCGAGCTCGAGCCCTGGCGCACCGACCTCGCCGCGCTGGCCGCCCTGCCCCAGGTCCACTGCAAGGTCTCCGGCCTGCTGACCGAGGCGGGGGACCGCCTCGACGACGCGGCGCTGCGGCCCTACGTGCAGGCGCTGTGGGAGCTCTTCGGTCCGCGCCGGCTGCTGTGGGGCAGCGACTGGCCCGTGCTGCGCCTGGCCGCAGACTACGCGCCCTGGTGGCACCAGGCGCAGCGCCTGGCCAGCCAGCTCCACCCCGCACCGGCCGCCGCCGACCTGGATGCCCTGTTTGGCGGCAATGCCGCCGCCCTCTACCGCCTCACGCCATGCTGACCGTCCTCTGCGAATCCCCGGGCACCCTTGCCGTCCACCATCGTCCCAAGCCGCAACGCCAAACCGGCGAGGTGCTGCTGCGCGTCCGCCGCGTGGGCGTGTGCGGGACCGACCTCCACATCTTCACCGGCCACCAGCCCTACCTCGCCTACCCGCGGGTCATGGGGCATGAACTGTCCGGCGTGGTCGAGGAGGCGGATCCCGACAGCGGCCTGCAGCCCGGCGACACCGTGTATGCGATGCCCTACCTGTCCTGCGGCCGCTGCCGGGCCTGCCGGCAGGGCAAGTCCAACTGCTGCGTGCAGATGCAGGTGCTGGGCGTGCATCGCGACGGCGCCTTCACCGAGTACCTCTGCCTGCCCCGCCGCTTCGTCGGCAAGGCGGACGGCCTCACGCTGGACCAGGCCGCGATGGTGGAGTTCCTGGCCGTCGGGGCGCACGCGGTGCGTCGCGGCGAGGTCGGCGCCGGGCAGCGCGTGCTGGTGGTGGGGGCCGGTCCGATCGGGCTGGGCGCGATGCTGTTTGCCGCCCTGCGCGGCGCCACCGTGGTGGCGCTGGACAGCCGGCGGGACCGGCTCGAGGTCGCGCGCGCCCACGCCGGCATCGCGGCCGCGGTGCCGCTGGGCGACGGCGACGAGGCCGAACTCGCGCGGCTGACCGACGGCGAGTTCTTCGACGTGGTGTTCGACGCCACCGGCAATCCGCAGGCGATGGAGCGCGGCTTCCGTTTCATCGCGCATGGCGGCCGCTACGTGCTGCTGTCCATCGTGCAGGGCGACATCCGCTTCTCCGATCCGGAGTTCCACAAGCGCGAGGCCACGCTGCTCAGCAGCCGCAACGCCACGATGGAGGACTTCGACACCGTGATCGCCGCGATGCGCGCGGGCCAGGTGCCGCATGCCGCGCTGGCGACGCATCGCCTGGCGCTGGGCGACCTGCCGGCGCGCTTCCCCGACCTGCTCGATCCCGGGCAAGGCGTGATCAAGGCGCTGGTCGAATGCTGAGCCCTGGCCTGGACGGTGCGCCGCCGATCCTTCAATTCGGCACCGGGCGCTTCCTGCAGGCCCATGTGGACCTGCTCGTCAGCGAGGCGGCGGAGACCGGCGACGCGCTGGGCGGCATCACCGTGGTGCAGAGCACCGACCATCCGGCCAGCACCCGCCGCGCGCGGGAACTGGCCCGCGCGCAGGGGTTTCCCGTCGTGCTGCGCGGTCTGGTCGGCGGCGTGCCGGTGGAGATGCAGCGCACCTGCCGCTCGGTGCGCGAGGTCCTGCATGCCGCCGCCGACTGGCCCGCGGTGCGCGAGCGCGTGCGCGGACCGGTGCGAGTGATCGTGTCCAACACCGGCGACGAGGGCTGGGCGCTGTCGCTGCGCGACGGCCCGGCGCTGCTGGCCGACGCGGCGCCCGCGCCCGAGGCCTTCCCGGCCCGGCTGCTGGTGCTGCTGCACGACCGCTGGCAGGCGGCCCCGGACGCCGGGCTGACGCTGCTGCCCTGCGAGCTGGTCTCGCGCAACGGCGCCGTCCTGGGCGACCTGGTGGTGGCCCTGGCGCGGTCCTGGCACTGCCCGCCGGCCTTCATCGACTGGCTGCTCGGCCACGTCGTCTGGGCCAGCTCGCTGGTCGACCGCATCGTGGCCCAGGCCCTGGAGCCGGTCGGCGCGGTGGCCGAGCCCTATGCGCTGTGGGCCGTGCAGGCCCAGCCGGGCCTGCAGCTGCCGTGCCGGCACCCGGCGCTCATCGTGACCGAGGACCTCGCGCGCCATGAACGGCTCAAGCTCTTCCTGCTCAACCTGGGCCACACGATGCTGGCGGAGCTCTGGCGCGTCCTCGACCGGGCGCCGGACATGACGGTGCGGCAGGCCATGGAAGACCCCGCGCTGCGCCAGCCGCTCGAGGACACCTGGCAGGAGGAGGTGCTGCCGGTGCTGGCGGCGCTCGGGCAAGGCGATGAGGCGCTCGTCTACCTGGACGGCCTGCGCGACCGCTTGCTCAACCCCTTCCTCGAGCACCGGCTCGCCGACATCGCGCAGCACCACGCGAGCAAGAAGGCCCGCCGCCTGCTGCCGGTGGTCGAGCTGGCGCGGCGGCATGTGCCGGCGCTGTCCCAGTCGCGGCTGCGGACCGCCCTCAGGACCTCGTGATCAAGGGGCAGGACATGGAACGCATGGGCATGGTGATCGGCATCGCGCCGGAGCACATCGCCGAATACAAGCGCCTGCACGCGGCCGTCTGGCCGGCGGTGCTGGCCCGGCTGGCGGCGTCGAACGTGCGCAACTACAGCATCTTCCTGCGCGAGCCGGAGCACCTGCTGTTCAGCTACTGGGAGTACCACGGCAGCGACTATGCGGCCGACATGGCCGCCATCGCCGCGGACCCCGAGACCCAGCGCTGGTGGACCTTCTGCGGCCCCTGCCAGCGCCCGCTGGACAGCCGGGCCGAGGGCGAGCACTGGGCCGCGATGGAGCAGGTGTTCCATGTCGACTGAATCGCCGGGCGAAGGCGCCGCCGTGGATCCAGGGACCCTGCCGGCCTCGGCGCTGATCGTCCTGCATCCGGACGACAACATCGCGGTCGCGCGGTTCGCGCTGCCCGCCGGCGCACGCATCGCCCGCCCCCACGGGCCCACGCTGCCAGTGCTGGCGCCGATCGAGGCCGCGCACAAGGTCGCGCTGCGCGCGATCGGGCGCGGCGAGCTGGTGCTCAAGTACGGCCAGCCCATCGGCCTGGCCAGCGCGCCGATCGAGCCCGGCGCCCACGTGCATGGGCACAACCTCGAGATGGCCGAGGTGATGCCGCCGCGAGCGGCGGCGCAGGCCGCGGACGCCGCGGCTGCCGTGATGCCCGTCGACTCGGCGGCGACCTTCGAGGGCTACCGGCGCGCGGATGGCCGCGTCGGCACCCGCAACTACATCGGCGTCATCGCGTCGGTGAACTGCTCCGCGACCGTCTGCAAGGCGATCGCGCAGGTCTTCCAGGGGCCGGGCCTGCCGGCGGGCGTGGACGGCGTGGTGGCCATCACCCACGGCAGCGGCTGCGGCATGAGCGCGGAGGGCGACGGCCTGGTGCTGCTGCAGCGGACGCTGCGCGGTTATGCGGCGCATCCCAACTTCGCCGCCGTGCTGCTGGTCGGCCTGGGCTGCGAGGTCAACCAGATCGAGCCGCTCGTCCAGGCGCTGCCGGCGGCCACCCGCGAACGCCTGCGCCTGCTGACCATCCAGGAGGCCGGCGGCACCCGGGAAGCCGTCGAGCAAGGCCAGGCGCTGGTGCGCGAGCTCGCCGAGCAGGCGGGGCTGGCGCGCCGCAGCACGGTGCCGATGTCGGCGCTGGTGGTGGGGCTGCAGTGCGGCGGGTCGGACGGTTACTCGGGCATCAGCGCCAATCCCGCGCTGGGCGCCGCGGTCGACCTGCTGGTGCGCCATGGCGGCACCGCCCTCCTGTCGGAGACGCCGGAGATCCATGGCGCCGAACACCTGCTGACCGCGCGGGCCGCGTCGCCCGAGGTCGCCCGGCGACTGCTGGACCGCCTGCAGTGGTGGGAGCAGTACGCCGCGCGCCACGGCGCGCGGCTGGACAACAACCCCTCGCCCGGCAACAAGGCGGGCGGCATCACCACCATCCTGGAGAAGTCGCTGGGCGCGGTCGCCAAGGGCGGTGGCAGCCCGCTGAACGACGTGATCGAGTACGCCGAGCCGGTCCGCGCGCGCGGTCTGGTCTTCATGGACACGCCGGGCTACGACCCGGTGTCGGCGACGGGTCAGGTGGCGGGCGGCGCCACGCTGATCTGCTTCACCACCGGCCGCGGCTCGACCTACGGCTGCAAGCCGACGCCCTCGCTGAAGCTGGCCACGACCACCACGCTGTTCGAGCGCATGCGGCTGGACATGGACTTCAATGCCGGCGGCATCGTCGACGGCACGCAGACCGTGGCCGAGGCCGGCGAGGCGCTCTTCCAGCTGATGCGCGAGACCGCCTCGGGCCGCCGCACCCTCAGCGAGGAACACGGCCTGGGCGACAACGAGTTCGTGCCCTGGCAGCTCGGGGCGGTGATGTGAGCGCCGCGGCTCAGAGCATCAGGGCGCCGCGCGACGGGATCTCCGCGGCATCGCCGGTCCAGCGCGCATGCGAGGCGATCAGGTGACGGCAGATCGCCGCCGACGCGGCCTGCGGGTCTCGGGCCTCCAGCGCCTGGTAGATGGCCTCGTGCTCGGCCAGCGCGTCCTTCCAGGTGTCGTTCGACTCGATCTGGCCGCTCATGTGCAGCGACAGCGGGCTGTGGCGGCCATCGAAGAGCGATCCGACCATGTCGACGAGGACCGAATTGCCGCTCATCTCCGCGATGCTCAGGTGGAAGCGGCGGTCCGCCTCCACCGGCTTGAGCCCGCCGGCCAGTTCCGCGCGCATCGCGTCCAGGGCTTCCTGCACGCGCTGCAGTCCCGCCTTGGTGACGCGGGCCGCGGCCAGCGTGATCACGGCGCTCTCCAGCACCAGCCGCGCGTGCATCAGTTCCGCCGGGCTGTCGCCCAGGGACGGCGTCCCGTTGTCCGCCAGCGGGCGGACGCTGGTCACATAGACGCCGGAGCCGCCGCGGATCTCGATCCGGCCCTCGATCTCCAGCGCGATCAGCGCCTCGCGCAGCGAGGGTCGCGACACCCCCAGCTGCAGCGCCAGTTCCCGCTCCGCCGGCAGGCGCGCCCCGGCGGAAAAGCCGCCGGTCTCGATGAGGGACCGGATGCGGTCGGCAACCAACTGGTATTGCCGGCGGGTCTCGCCGCCGCGGTGTGGCATGGCCATGCTCTTCCCAACGCTCTCAAGTGGACTGACCAATGGTAGCGCTCTCAAGCGGCCTCCCGATTCGACGGATCCCCAAGAACCCAGGCGTCAAGCGCCATGAGAAGAGACAGATGACGCAGTTGCTTTCCCTCGCGGCGCTGAGCTGCACCCTCCTGACCACGGCGGCCCCGGCCCAGACCGCCCCGACCGCGCCGGCGCAGGCGCGCCTCGATCTCGGCCAGGACGCCGCCGGCCCGGCGATCGACCCCGCCGTCTACGGCCATTTCGTCGAGCACATGGGCACCGGCGTCTATGGCGGCCTCTGGGTCGGCCCGGAGTCCCCCATTCCCAACACCCGGGGCTGGCGCAATGACGTCGTGCAGGCGCTGAGACAGGTCGGCATCCCGGTGATGCGCTGGCCGGGCGGCTGCTTCGCCGACGACTACGACTGGCGCGACGGCATCGGCGATCCGGCGAAACGGCCGGTCCGGGTCAACCGCTGGTGGGGCGGCACGGAAAGCAACCGCGTCGGCACCCACGAGTTCATGGACCTGGCCGAGCAGCTCGGCAGCGAGGCCTACCTCGCCGGCAACATGGGCTCGATGCCGCCGCGCGCGCTGAGCCAGTGGCTGGAGTACATGACCGCCGACGGCGCCTCCACGCTGGCCGAGGAGCGCCGCCGCAACGGCCGCGAGCAGCCGTGGAAGGTCAAGTACGTCGGCGTCGGCAACGAGAGCTGGGGCTGCGGCGGCAACATGCGCGGCGAGTACCAGTCCGACCTGCACAACCGCTACGCCACCTTCCTGAACCAGGTGGTGCGCGTGGCCTCCGGCGATGGGGAAGGCAACGACCAGCTGGTCGAGGTGCTGATGGCGCGTTCGGGCAAGCACATGGACGCGTTCACGCTGCATTACTACACGATGCCCGGAGACTGGTCCGCCAAGGGCGCGGCGACCGGATTCGACGCCACCGCCTGGGCGCGCACGCTGAAGTCGGCCATGGGCATCGACGGCCGCATCGCCGCCGTCTCGCGCATCATGGACAAGCATGACCCGACGCGTCGCATCGGCCTGTATGTCGACGAATGGGGCAGCTGGTACGACACGCCGCCCGGCGCGCCGGCGCTGCACCAGCAGAACTCGCTGCGCGACGCGCTGATCGCGGCGCTCAGCTTCAATGTCTTCCATCGCCATACCGACCGGGTCCGGATGGCCAACATCGCGCAGATGGTCAACGTGCTGCAGGCCATGGTGCTGACCGACGGCCCGTCCATGGTGCTCACCCCGACCTATCACGCCTTCGACCTGTACCGGCCGTTCCGCGGCGCGACGCCGCTGCGCGCCACGCTGACGACGCCCCGCTTCCGCATCGCCGATGTCGAGCTGCCGGCGGTGGACGTCAGCGCGGCCCGCACGCCGGACGGCCAGGTCGTTCTGGCGCTCGTCAACCTGGATCCGAAGCAGCCGGCGCAGCTCGCCACCGGCCTGAAGCGCGCGGCGCACGGCCGGCTGCTGACCGCCCCCGCGATCGATGCCCACAACACCGTGGCGCAGCCCCGCGCGGTGGTGCCGGTCCCGTTCGATGCCTTGCCCGGCAAGGACGGCCTGACGCTGACGCTGCCGCCGGCCTCGATCGCCGTCGTCACGCTGTCGGCTGCGCCCTGACCGCCAGCGGAGGCCAGACCCGCCCGCCGGTCCTGGCGCGCGGGCCGGTCGTCGCCGCGCCGCAAGGCGCTTCAGTCGGACACGCCGGCCCAGCGGTCGTGGGCCGCGAGCAGGTGACGGCACATCGCCGCCTAGGCCGCCTGCGGATCGCGCGACTCGAGCGCGCGCAGGATGGCTTCGTGCTCGTCCAGCGCGTCCCGCCACGGTGGGGTCACCGACTCGATGCGACCGCTCATGCGGGTGGAGATCGCGCCGTGGCGCCCGTCGAACAGGGTCCCCACCACGCCGGCCAGCACCAGATTGCCGCTCATCTCGGCGATGCTCACGTGAAAGCGACGATCCGCCTCGACCGGCTTGCGCCCCGCGGCGACATCGGCGCGCATCGCCTCGAGCGCGTCGCGGACGCGATCCAGCGAGGCCTTGTCGACCCGCGCCGCCGCCAGCGTGGCCACGGCGCTTTCCACCACCACCCGCGCATGCATCAGCTCCGCGGGGCTTTCCCCGAGCGTCGGCGTCGCGCCGAGCTCCTCCGGCGCGGCGCAGACATAGACGCCGGAGCCGCCCCGGATTTCGATCCGGCCCTCGATCTCGAGCGCGATCAGCGCCTCGCGCAACGAAGGACGCGACACGCCGAGCTGCTGGGCGAGCTCGCGTTCCCCCGGCAGCCTCGCGCCGGCGAGGTAGGCCCCATCGCGGATCAGCACGCGGACCCGGTCGGCCACGACCTGGTATTGCCGGCGGACCTCGCCGCCGTACGGATGTTGTGCCATGGCTCCCTGCGCGCGAAAACGCGACTCCTGTCCTTGTGGGCCTTTTATAGGGGGAGCCCTCGCCCCCGAGGAACAGGGTATCTACCGGTCTGACCAACAAAACATCATGGCAAAGTGGTAATACCAAAAATTGGGCGAGGCCATCGTGGCGTTGGCATCGCCCGCGCGAGGCTGCGCGCGTGCGTCGGCGCCGGCTTGCGAAAGAGGAGAAGCAGATGGTCCAACGCATCGTGATCGTGGGCGGCGGCGCCGCCGGCTGGATGACCGCCGCCGCGCTGGCGTCGAGTCGGCAGGGGCGCTGGTCGGTGACGCTGGTCGAGTCCGAGGAGATCGGCATCATCGGCGTCGGCGAGGCGACCTTCCCCTCGATCCGCGCCTTCAACGAGCGCATCGGCATCGACGAGGCGGAGTTCCTGCACGCCACCCACGGCAGCTACAAGCTGGGCATCGAGTTCCGCGACTGGCACAGCATCGGCGATCGCTATTTCCACACCTTCGGCAACTTCGGCAGCCTGCTCGGCCCCTACATGCTGTGGGGCCAGTACCGGCGCGCGGCCGATGCCTCGCTGGGCGAGCTCGGCGAGCAATGCCTGCCCACGGCGATGGCGATGCAGGGCCGCTTCGTGGTGCCCGACGAGGACGGCGGCGCGCCCTACAAGTACGCCTACCACTTCGACGCGATGCTGTATGCGGCCTTCCTGCGCGAGTGGTCGATGCGCCGGGGCGCACGGCGCATCGAGGGCCGCATCGTCGAGGTGCTCCGGCGCGAGGACGGCGACGTCGAGCGGCTGCGCCTGGCCGACGGCCGCGAGGTCGAGGGCGACCTGTTCATCGACTGCTCGGGCTTCGCCTCGCTGCTGCTGGGGCGCGCGCTGAAGGAGCCCTTCGTCGATTTCAGCCACTGGCTGCCGGTCGACGGCGCCTGGGCCTGCCCCTGCGAGCGCGTCGGCGAGGCGCTGACGCCCTACACCCGCGCCACCGCGCTGGAGGGCGGCTGGGCGTGGCGCATCCCGCTGCAGAGCCGCACCGGCCATGGCCACGTCTTCAGCAGCCGGTACATCGACCCGGACGCCGCGCGCGCGCAGCTGATGGCGCAGCTCGACGGCAAGCCGCTGGCGGAGCCGCGGCTGCTGCGCTTCAGCACCGGTCACCGCGAGCGCTTCTGGGTCCGCAATGTCGTGGCGCTCGGGCTCTCCTCGGGTTTCCTGGAGCCGCTGGAGTCCACCAGCATCTTCCTCATCCAGACCAACCTGGCCCACCTGATGACGCTGCTCGAAGCGAAGGCGCCGATCGACGAGGCGGCGATCGACGCGTTCAACGCGCGCGGCACGCGCGAGTTCCGCCGCATCCGCGACTTCATCCTCCTGCACTACTGCCTCACCGCGCGCCGCGACAGCGCGCTCTGGCGCGACATGGCGACGATGGACCTGCCCGAGACCCTGGCCTACAAGATCGAACTCTGGCGCCATCACGGCGTGCTGCATCAGCAGCAGGACGAGGGCTTCGACGAGACCAGCTGGCTCGCGATCCACGCCGGCATGCGGCATTGGCCGCAGCGGACCGACCCGGTCCTGGAGGAACTGCCGCTGGACCACGCCCGCGACATCCTGCGGCAGCGTCGCGAGGCCATCGCCCGCGCCGTCGCGCCGCTGCCTCCGCATCACGCCTACCTCGCCAGACTCATGAACCTGGCGCAAGGCGCCGGAAGATCCACTCGATGACCACGCCGATCCCCTGTTTCCGCCCCATGACCACCCTGCCCGTCCTGGCCATCGCGCTGTGCGCCGCCCTGCTCGCGCCGCTGGCGCGCGCGGCGACCGCCGCTGTCCCCGCGACGACCACGGCTGCGGCGAGCGAGCGCACCAGCGAGCTCATCAACCGCGACTGGACCTTCACGCTCGGCGACCCGGCCGATGGCCAGGCCATCGACCGCGACACGGCGGACTGGCGCCGCGTGGATCTGCCGCATTCGTTCTCCGAGCCCTACTTCCTGGGCACCGGCTTCTATGTCGGCCATGGCTGGTACCGCAAGCAGCTGACGCTGCCCGCGTCCGTCGCGGGTCGGCGTGTCTCGCTGGAGTTCGACGGCGTCTTCCAGGACGCCGAAATCTTCGTCAACGGCCAGCGCGCCGGCCGCCACGTCGGCGGCTACACCGGCTTCAGCATCGACATCACCCCGTTCGCGACACCGGGGGCCAACCTGGTCGCCGTGCGGGTGAACAACGAATGGAACGCGCGGGTCGCGCCTCGCGCCGGCGAGCATGTGTTCTCCGGCGGCATCTATCGCAACGTGCGGCTGGTCATCACCGACCCCATCCATGTCGCGTGGTACGGCACCTTCGTCACCACGCCGCAGGTGTCGGACGAACGCGCCACCGTGCGCGTGCAGACCGAGGTGCGCAACGACCGCCCCCGCGCCGCGGCCCGGGTCGCGCTGGTGTCCGAGGTGCTCGACGCGACCGGCCGGCGCGTGGCCTCGCGGCGCAGCGAGCGCAGCGTGCCCGCCGCCACCACCGTCACCTACGACCAGACGATGCCCGCGATCCCGACCCCGCGGCTGTGGTCCCCCGACCATCCGCATCTCTACCGCATGATCAGCCGTCTGTACGTCGACGGTCGGCCGGTCGATCGCTTCGAGACGCCCTTCGGCATCCGCAGCCTCAGGTTCACCGCCGACCGCGGCTTTTTCCTCAATGGCAAGCACCTCTACCTGGTCGGCGCCAACGTGCACCAGGACCAGGCCGGCTGGGGCGACGGCGTGACCGACGGCGCCGCGCGCCGCGACGTCCGGATGATCAAGGACGCCGGCTTCAACTTCATCCGCGGCTCGCATTACCCGCACTCGCCAGCCTTCACGCAGGCGACCGACGAACTGGGCCTGCTGTTCTGGTCGGAGGCGCCCTTCTGGGGCATCGGCGGCTTCGGCGCCGATGGCAACTGGCTGTCCAGCGCCTATCCGCCGGACCCGGCCGATCGCCCCGCCTTCGAGGCCAGCGTGCTGCAGCAGGTCCAGGAGATGGTGCGCATCCACCGCAACCGGCCGTCGGTCTTCCTCTGGAGCGCCAGCAACGAGCCCTTCTTCACCAAGGGCGAGGCGATGCCGGCGATGCGCGACTTCCTGCGGCGCGAGGTGGCCTTCTTCCACCGCATCGATCCGACGCGCCCCGTGGCCATCGGCGGCGCCCAGCGCGGCGAGATCGACAAACTCGGCGACGTGGCCGGCTACAACGGCGACGGCGCCACGCTCTTCCTCGATCCGGGCGTGCCGTCCATCGTGTCGGAGTACGGGTCCACGATGGTAGACCGCCCGGGGGAGTACGAGCCCGGTTTCGGCCTGATGCCCGAGACGCCGGACCAGAAGGCCAAGGCCGGCGCCGCGCCGAGCGCCCCGGGCTCGCCCACCTACGCCTGGCGCTACCCGTGGCGCTCGGGCGAGGCGCTGTGGGCCGGTTTCGACCATGGCTCCATCGCCTCCATCGAGTTCGGCTCGATGGGCTTCATCGACTACTTCCGCCTGCCCAAGCGGCAGTACCACTGGTATCGCAACGCCTACGCCGGCGTGCCGCCGCCGGTCTGGCCGGTCGACGGCAAGCCTGCGCAACTGCACCTGGCGGCCAGCCAGACCGTCATCCACGGCACCCAAGGCCTGGACGACGCGCAGCTGGTGGTGTCGGTGCAGGACGAGGCGGGCCGCGCGCTGAGCAATTCACCGGACGTGACGCTGACCATCGTGAGCGGTCCGGGCAAGTTCCCGACAGGCCGCAGCATCCGCTTCAGCCACCAGTCCCTGGTCGCCATCCGCGACGGCCAGGCCGCGATCAGCTTCCGGTCCTACTTCGCCGGGCGCAGCGTCATCGAAGCGAGCTCGCCCGGCCTGAAGCCGGCGCGCATCGAGATCACGACCACCGGGCCCGATCCCTTCATCCCGGGGCAATCGCCGCTGGCGCCGGACCAGCCGGTCATCGCCTATCCACCGGTCACCCGCAAGGCCTTCGAGGGCGACCCGATCAACGTGACCATCAGCCGGCCGACCTCGACCAGCGGCTCCGCGCCCGGCCACGAGGCGCCGCTGGCCAACGACGACCAGCTGCAGACCGCGTGGCGCGCGGCCGCGAAGGACGGTCCGGCGTTCTGGGCCGTGGACCTGGAGAACCTGTACACGCTGCACTGGCTGTCGGTGATCCTGCCCGATGACCGGGCGCCCGACTTCGTCGTCGAGATCAGCAACAACGCCAGCGACTGGCGCCAGGTCGGCGAGGCCAAGGCCGGTCGGAAGAGCTATGAGTTCGCACTGTTCGAGCCGGTGGTCGCCGCGCGCTTCCTGCGCATCCGCTTCCCCGCCGTCACGCCCGACCATCCCGCCGCGCTCAGCGAAGTGCGGGTGATCGGCAAGCCGGCCAACTGACGATCGAGCCCTCGCGAGGCCAGCCGGCCTCGCGAGGTCCCACCACCGGACGGCGCGATCGAGCGCGCCGCCCGAGCCCTTCCTCCTCATGAGACGACAACTGCTCACCTCCTGGCTGCTCGCGCTGGCGATGTTCGTGATCGCCGGCCCCGCCGCGGCCGACGATGTCCGGCAACGCGTGCGCATCGATGACGGCTGGCGCTTCGCGCTGGGCCATGCCTGGGACCCGGCCCAGGACTTCGACCATGGCACGCGTGCCTTCTTCTTCGCCAAGGCCGGCTTCGGCGACGGGCCCGCCGCGGCGGACTTCGACGACCGGCCGTGGCGCCGCGTCGACCTGCCGCACGACTGGGCGGTGGAACTGCCGTTCAGCGAGCGCGGCAGCTCGCCCCATGGCTCGAAGGCGATCGGCCGCGCGTTCCCCGAGAACAGCATCGGCTGGTACCGGCGCGAGCTGGCCATCCCGGCGTCGGCGCAGGGTCGGCGCATCGCGCTGGAGTTCGACGGCGTCTTCCGCGACAGCGTCGTCTGGATCAACGGTCACTACCTGCGGCGCGAGGCCAGCGGCTACTCGAGCTTCCGGGTGGACCTCACCGACTACCTGAACTACGGCGGCCGCAATGTCGTCGCCGTGCGGGTGGACGCCACCACGCAGGAGGGCTGGTGGTACGAGGGTGCGGGCCTCTATCGCCATGTCTGGCTCACCCAGACCGACCCGCTGCATGTGGACCACTGGGGCACCTTCGTGCGCTCGACCGTCGCGGGACAGCGGGCCGAAGTCGCCGTCGACACCACGGTGCGCAACGACGGCAAGGGCGCGGCCTCGTTCACGCTGGAACATGAACTGCGCGACCCGGACGGCCGCGTCGTCGCGCGCACCGCCGTGCCGGCGCGGCAGGTGGCCGCCGATGCCGCCTTCACGAGCGGCGCGACGCTGCGGGTGGCCATGCCGCGGCTGTGGTCGCTGGAGACGCCGCAGCGCTACACCTTGACGACGCGGGTGCGCCGCGACGGCCGGGTCGTCGATCGCTACGACACGCCCTTCGGCATCCGCTCGATCCGCTTCGACGCCGACCAGGGCTTCTTCCTCAACGGCCGCCCCGTCAAGCTGCATGGCGCCAACAACCACCAGGACCATGCCGGCATCGGCATCGCGTTGCCGGACGCCATGCATGACGCGCGGCTGCGGATGCTCAAGGCCATGGGCGTCAACGCGATCCGCTCGGCCCACCATCCGGCCACGCCGGAGCTGCTGGACGCCTGCGACCGCCTGGGCATCCTCGTCATCGACGAGCACCGCATGATGGGCACCGCGCCGCAGATCCGCGACGAGCTCGAGCGCATGGTGCGGCGCGACCGCAACCATCCGTCCATCATCCTGTGGTCGGTGGGCAACGAGGAATGGGCGATCGAGAACACCGAGATCGGCACGCGCCTGGCGCGGGAGATGCAGGCCATCGTGGCGCGCCTGGATCCCACCCGCCCGGCGACGCTGGCGGCGTCCAGCTCGGGCCAGCCGGAGGGCACCTCGGTCGGCTCGCAAGTGATCGGCTTCAACTACAAGGGCCAGCACGACATCGACGCGATGCACCGCCGCTTCCCCCAGCGGCCGATGGTCGTGACCGAGGAGGGCCTGACCTACGCCACCCGCGGCGTCTACGCCGACGACGCGGCGCGGGTGCAGGTCGCCGCCTATGACCGGCGATCGGGCGGCGCGTCGACCTCGACCATCGAGGAGGCCTGGCGCTTCAATGCCGAGCGGCCCTTCCTGGCCGGCATGTTCGTCTGGACCGGCTTCGACTATCGCGGCGAGACCACGCCCTTCGGTTGGCCGGCCATCTCGTCCCAGTTTGGGATGATGGACACGACCGGGGCGCTGAAGGACAGCGGCTACTACCTGAAGGCCGCCTGGACCACCGAGCCGATGGTCCACCTGCTGCCGCACTGGAACTGGCCGGGCCGCGAAGGCCAGCCGATCGACGTGCGCGTCTACGGCAACACCGAGGACGTGGAGCTGCTGCTCAACGGTCGCTCGCTGGGCCGCAAGACGCTGCAGCGCTACGGGCACCTGCAGTGGAGCGTGCCCTACGAGCCGGGCACGCTGGTGGCGCGCGGCTACAGGCGCGGCGAATGGGTCGCCTCCGACACGGTGGCCACCACCGGCGATGGCGCGGCGGTGCGCTTGACGGTGGACCGCGCGAAGATCCGCGCCGATGGCACCGATGTGGCGCTGGTCACGGTCAACGTGGTCGACCGCGAGGGCCGGGTCGTGCCTACGGCCAGCCAGCGGATCGACTTCGAAGTCGACGGCGCCGCGCGGCTGATCGGGATGGGCAACGGCGATCCGGGTTCTCACGAGGCCGACAAGCCGGCCGAGCGCCACCGCTTCGTGCCGCTCACCGAATGGCGGCATCGCGGCATCGAGCGGCCGGAGGACGCCGCCGCGCTGATCGCCGACACCGGCGCGACGGGCTGGCGCGAGCCCTTCGGATGGGTGCCGCCCGAGCAGCAGCCTGCCGACAGCGCCTGGAACCTCGTGCGCGCCAGTTTCCCGCGCCCGACCACGGCGGCGGGTGAGCGGTCAACGCTGTTCATCGGCGACCTGGGCGCCGGCCAGTTGGTCTACGTGAACGGCCGGGCCGTGACGCCGAGGCTCGAGCAGGGCCTCGGCGTGGTGGACCTGGATCCTGCGCAGCTGCGCGACCGCAACACGCTCGCCCTGGTCTTCCCCACGCCGGCCGGCGGCCTGCGCGCGATGACCGACAACGCGCAAGGCGGCAAGCGCTGGGTCACCTTGCGGGCGACGACGCCGGCCGCGCCGTGGCAGCGCCGGGTCTTCAACGGGCAGGCGCAGGTGATCCTGCAATCCACCGGCGCGAGCGGCCCGGCCACGCTGCGTGCGCGCGGCGAGGGGCTGCCGACCACGACCTTGACGATCGACGCCTTCTGAAACGGCATGCCTGCTGAAACACCCCTGCCTGCAGCCTCGACGGATTGGCGTCGGCGCGCGATGTCGGTCCTGGCCCCGCCCCTGACCACAGTGCTGGCGACGTCGTTGGCCACGTCGCTGGCGTGCGCGTCGACCACCGGCGTCGCGGCCGCCCCCACCGCGTCCCCGCTCGCGGACGCACCGCCGCCCGCCGCCACCGGTGCGCCGCCGAGCCCCTCGATGCAACGGGCGCAGGCGCTGGTGGCGCGGATGACGCTGGCCGAGAAGGCGAGCCAGGTGCAGCACGAGTCGCCGGGCATTCCGCGGCTCGGCATCCCGGCCTACAACTGGTGGAGCGAAGGCCTGCACGGCGTCGCGCGCGCCGACGTGGCGACGGTGTTCCCCCAGGCCATCGGCCTGGCGGCGACCTGGGACACGCCGCTCGTGCAGCGCGTGGGCGAAGTCATCGGCATCGAGTTCCGCGCCAAGTTCCGGGGCACCGTCGGTGCCGACGGCTCCTCCGGCCTGTACCGCGGCCTGACGGTGTGGTCGCCCAACGTCAACATCTTCCGGGACCCTCGCTGGGGCCGCGGCCAGGAGACCTATGGCGAGGACCCGGCGCTGACCGCGCGCATGGGCGTGGCCTTCATCCAGGGGCTGCAGGGACCGGACCCGCGGCATCCGCGCGTGTCCGCGGCGGTGAAACACTTCGCGGTGCACAGCGGCCCCGAGGCCGACCGCCACAAGGAGGACGTGCGGGTCTCGCCGCGCGACCTGGTGGACACCTACCTGCCGGCCTTCCATGCGGCGGTCACCGAAGGCCGCGCGGAATCGGTGATGTGCGCCTACAACGCGGTCGACGGCGTGCCCGCGTGCGCCAGCGAGCCGCTGCTGCGGCAGCGGCTGCGCGAGGAATGGAAGTTCCAGGGGCATGTGGTGTCGGACTGCGGCGCGGTGGCCGACATCCACCAGGACAGCGCCCACCACCATGTGAAGACGCCCGAGGCCGCCGTGGCCCTGGCGGTGCGCGCCGGCACCGACCTGATCTGCGACTTCGGCGGCAACAGCACCGCCTCGCCCATCACCACCGTGGCGGCCGTGCGGCAGGGCCTGCTGGCCGAGGCCGACCTCGACCGGGCGCTGCATCGGCTGTTCGACGTGCGCCTGCGCCTGGGCCTGCTCGACCCGCCTGGGCAAGGGCCTTTCGCCGGGATCACGGCGGACGAGTTCGACACGCCCGCGCATCGCGCGCTCAACCTGGAGACGGCCCGTCGCTCGCTGGTCCTGCTGAAGAACGATGGGCTGCTGCCATTGAAGACGCCGCCCCGGCGCATCGCGGTGATCGGCCCCAACGCCGACAGCGTCGACGCGCTGGTGGGCAACTACAACGGGACGCCGTCCCGGCCGGTCACCCTGCTGGCCGGCCTGAAGGCCCGCTATCCGGATGCCCGGATCGACTTCGTCGAAGGCACGGGCTGGGTGGCGCCGCCGCTGGAAGACCTGCCGGCCGAGCGGCTGTGTGCCGACGCCGCCTGCACCCGCCCCGGGCTGAGCTTCGAGCGCTTCGCAAATCTCCAGCTCGAGGGCCCGCCGATCTCGTCGACGGTCGAGGCGCAAGCCCGCTTCCGATGGGGCTGGCCGGACGCGCATGACCGCCAGGAATCGGCGCGCTGGAGCGGCTTCGTGCGCGCCGCCGAGAGTGGCGAGCATCTGTTCCGGCTGAAGGGGAACCGGGGCTACCGCGTCTGGATCGACGGCGAACGGGTGGTGGACCTGTGGGACATCGCCTGGCCCACCAGCACCCGCGGCGTGCAGCTCGAGGCGGGGCGGACCTACGCCCTGCGCGTGGAGGCGCTGCAGACCGGCTGGGAAGGCGAGCAGCGCCTGCAGTGGAGCCGGCCCGGCGCCAGTGACGAGGCCGCCCTGGCCGCCGCGCGCGAGGCCGACCTGGTGGTCTTCGCCAGCGGCTTGACCTGGGAGTTCGAAGGCGAGGAGATGACGGTGCTGGCGCCCGGTTTCGCGGGCGGGGACCGCACCCGGATCGATCTGCCGGCACCGCAGCAGAAGTTGCTGGAGCGCCTGGCCGGCCTGGGCCGCCCGCTGGTGCTGGTGAACTTCAGCGGCAGCGCCATGGCCTTCGGCGCCGCGACATCGCAGGCCGCGGCCATCGTGCAGGCCTGGTATCCGGGCGGCGAAGGCGGTCAGGCGGTGGCGGAGCTGCTGGCCGGCGACTTCAGTCCGTCCGGCCGGCTGCCGGTCACCTTCTACCGGTCGGCCGAGCAACTGCCGCCCTTCAAGGCGTACGGCATGCAGGGGCGCACCTACCGCTGGTTCAAGGGCGAGCCGCTGTTCCCCTTCGGCCATGGGCTGGGCTACGCGCGCTTCAGCTATGCACAGGCCCGGCTCGCGAGCCCCCGGGTCCGGGCCGGGCAAGGCACGCGGCTGTCGGTGCTGTTGAAGAACGAGAGCGGACGCGAGGCGGCCGAGGTCGTCCAGGTCTATGCCCGGCGCCCCGGTGCCCTCGCGCCGGAACGCACGCTGGTGGCCTTCCGGCGGGTCGTGCTGCGCGGCGGCGAATCGCGCCGGCTCAGCGTCGATCTGGACGCCAAGGCGATGAGCGTCGTGCAGGCCGATGGGCAGCGCGTCGTGGAGGCCGGGCCGGTGTGGCTGTGGATCGGCGGAGGACAACCGGTGCCGGCGATCACCGGCGTGCGCGCGCCGGGTCAGGCTTTGACCCTGCAGGTCACCGGCCGCGCGCGACTGCCGGCGTTCTGAGCGGGCGTCGCACCGGTCCACGGCGTTACGCTGTCCGGCCGCCATCGCCTGGGCGCGGCCCGGGCAGGCTCGAACGAAGGAAGGACACATCGGCATGGCATCGAATCAGGGCTCGCGAGCGGATCGGCCGCGTCGCCACATGGCGTTGGCCGTGGTCATCGGCGCATTGCTGCTGGCTGCCGGCGGGTGGCTGTCGAGCCGGCCCAGTGATGCCGCTGGCCCCGCCAAGGCGACGGCGGCGAGCTCGCCCACGAATGAACCCGGCTCGTCGCTTCCGGCGGCGAAGACGGAGGCGGCATCGGCCGTGATGGCGGTCGCCTCGTCGGCGCCCGGCTCGACGAGCGCCCCGCCTCCTGCGCCCGGCTGGCCAGAGGACGCGCTGCGTCGGGTCCAGCTGGCGCTGGACGGCCATGGGACGCCGAAGGACATGATGGAGGCGGCCATGATGCTCTCCGCCTGCCAGGGCGCGGACGCGATGGTGGACCACCAGTACAGGGAGCGCGACCAGCCGTCCGCGACGGGTCGGCAGCTCCAGCGGATCACGGGCCTGTCCAGCCAGGAGTGGATCCGCCGCTCGCAGGATTTCCAGCGCCACTGCCAGGTCTTCGATGCGGCCACGCTCGCGCGCCAGGGCGAGCTGCTCAAGCGTGCCCACGACGGCGGAGTCAAGGAGGCCGCGCTGCCCTACCTGCAATGGCTGGACGCGAACCGGCAGCCGATCGATCCGGCGCTGCGCGGGCAACTGCAGCGCGAGGCGCGCCAGACGGCCGAGGACGGCGATTTCATGGCGCTGGTGACCTTCAGCTTCGCCTTCAGTCCAGGCGCGATGGGCATCACCGAGGTCCAGCGGCAGGCCTACAAGGAAGCGCAATTTCGCATCCAGGGTTTGATGTCGGGCGCGGAGATGGAAAAGGCCAGCCGCGATGCGATGGCGGACACGGAAAAGATGATGGCCCAGTGGGGCGCGGTGCCGCCGCCATTGACGGCCGACCAGCAGCGCGAGGCCGACGCGCTCGCCGCGCGGGTGATCGAGGCCTGGCGCAAGCGTCAAGGCAAGCCGGGGTGAATCGCACAAGCCCTCGCTGTCGATGGGCAAGTGCTGGCCCGCGAATTGCACTCCTTCGCGCGCACGACGCGCGAGGCGCCTAAAGCGGCTCCGTCCGAGCCGCGTCTGACATTCCTTGGCCGCCTTGGATGACAACGCTGACAAATTTCGTCAGTGCGATGCAACCAACTTGCAACGGACCCGTCACCGCCGCGCGCGCATGACGCTTCACATCATTCGAAAGGAACCCATGTCGTCCATCCCGAACGCCACGCCCGCGGTCCAGCGGCTCGCGCTCGCCCTCCTGACGGCAGGCCTCGCCGCCTGCGGTGGCGGCGGATCGGCCTCATCGCCGGCGACCGACGCGCCGGCACCGCCGCTTGGTGCCGCACCGGCACCTTCGCCCTCGCCTTCGCCCTCGCCTTCGCCTTCGCCCGCGCCCTCGCCTTCGCCCGCTCCAGCGCCGGCCCCAGCACCTTCCCCCGCGCCGGCCCCAGCACCTTCCCCGGCGCCGGCACCAGCACCCACTCCGGCGCCCGCACCTTCGCCCGCTCCGGCGCCCGCACCAGCGCCCGCGCCTTCGCCTTCGCCTGCGATCTCGATCACCACGGCCCTGGGGACGGCCAACCGGCTGCTGGGCGGCCTGGGCGCCGGCAACCCGATCGCGGAGATGACGACGCAGCAGATCCGTCCCGACATCATCGACACCTACCTGGTTGGTGTCGGTGGCGGCGCGTGGCCCACCTGGAACAGCCCGGACGGGGCTTATGTCACTTACACGGCCGCGAACGTGTCGGCCGTCGGCGCGGTGCCGATGTTCACGCTCTACCAGATGGCGAGCCGGGGCGAGGGCAACCTGGCCGCGATCAACGACGCGAGTTTCATGACCCCCTACTGGGCCCAGGTCAAGCTCATGTACCAGAAGATCGGCGCGACCAACCTGCCCACGCTGGTCAACCTGGAGCCGGATTTCTGGGGCTTCGTGCTGACCGGCGCCCCGGGCGGCGACCCGACGAAGGTGCCGGCGCGCGTGAGCCAGGTGGCCGAATGCGCGAACCAGCCGGACAACGCCGTCGGCATGGCGGGTTGCCTGCTGGCGCTGGGACGGACCTACGCGCCCAAGGCCCGGATCGGTTTCCCGCCGTCCTTCTGGGGCCGCGACGCCACCACCGTCGGCAACTTCATGCTGAAGCTGGGCGCAGACAAGGCCGACTTCATGGTGGCCCAGACCAGCGACCGCGATGCTGGCTGCTTCGAGGTCTCGCCGCCTCCGTCCGAGTGCGCCGGTCGTGGCAACGGGCCGTTCTACTGGGACGAGAACAACGTGGCGACGCCCAACTTCCATCAGGACCTCGCCCAATGGGTCGCCGTGCAGGGCAAGCTCGGCAACCTGCCCATCCTGTTCTGGCAGACGCCGATGGGCGTGCCCTCATCCACGCCCGGCGGCACCTGGGGGCACTACCGCGACAACCACGTCCAGTACATGCTGACCCACCCGACCGAGTACACCGCCAACGGCGTGTTCGCGATCGTGTTCAGCGGCGGCGGCGCGGGCTCGGTCAACATCACGACGGACGGCGGCCAGTTCGCCCGCCTGTTCAAGGCCTACCTGGCGAATCCGGCCCCGCTGCGCTGAGCGGCAGGCAGCATCGGACGCGTGGCGGCGGCGGGTCGCCGCGGCGCCCGGTCGTCCATCGGCAAGCTTCTGCGACGAGAATGCGCGCGGGGCGCGGCCCATCCCTCGGGATGCGGACCGCCCCACGATCGCCTGCCCCGGCGACAGCCACCGAGGTTCGATACCGATGGCCGGCCTGCGCGGGGTGGTCCTCAACCGCCAGACCCGCGCACCCGGCCGCTCGTGTGCCGGCCGAGTCCCCGCATGCTGTCCCGTCTCGATCTGCCGACCGTCCTGTTGTTCTACAACACGTCCCTGCTCGCCGGCGCGTTCGCCATCGTCCACGTCCGTCGCAATTCATGCCGCCCCGAGGGCCTCATGGCGCTGGCGATCGCCTACCTCATGCTGGCCGCCGGAGCCGCCCTGGCTTGGAACGGCGAGGAAGCCGCCCTGCCGGCGGCGGTCTGGACGCACGGCAGCCTGCTGCTCGGCACGGCCGGCTATGCGGTGTTCCTCGCCGGCATCCTCGCGATGAGCGGCCGCCGCCGTGTCCACTGGGGGCTCCTGCTGACGCCGGTGCTGCTGTGTTTTCTGGTGGGGCTGGTCACCGGATTCCCCCGCGACAACCTGAGCCGCGCCGGCGTGTTCCATGCGGCCGCCGTGCTGTCGCTCGCGTGCAGCGCCCACGAGATGCTGCGCAATCATCGCCTCGAGGCCTTGCCATCGAGCCGGCTGCTTGCGGCGCTCCTGGCGCTCAGCGGCGGCGTCTACACGCTCAGGCTGGTGTTCATCCTGAATGGCACCGCGGGCAGCGCCGGCTTCTCGCTGGCGTTCTTCGTGCAGATGTTCTGCCATTTCGGCATCGCCCTGATGGTGGCCACCATCTCCAAGGAGCGCGCGGAAGTGCGCCTCGCCCAGTTGGCGGACACGGACCCGTTGACCGGCGTGGGCAACCGCCGCTGGCTCGGCACGCGCCTGCCCAAGCAGCTGCGAGGCCACAGTGCGGTCCTCCAGCTGGACCTGGACCGGTTCAAGCGCATCAACGACCAGTACGGACACGCCGCCGGCGATGCGGTCCTGGTGGCCTTCGCCAGCTGCCTGAAGGCGCAGCTGCGCGAGTCCGATCTGCTGGCCCGCACCGGCGGCGAGGAGTTCCTGGTGTACACGCCCAACGTCACCGAGGCGGTGGCGCGCTCCATCGCCGAGCGACTCCGGGCCAGCGTCGAGCAGTTGCGGATCGTCGAGGACGGCACGCCCCTGCCGGTGTCCACCAGCATCGGCGTGGCCTGGGTGCCGGACGGCAGCGCGCCCGCGGAGGCCTGCCTCGCCCGGGCCGACGAGATGCTCTACGAGGCCAAGCGCGACGGCAGGAACCGCGTGGCCTTCGCCACGATGGCAGTGCAGGCGCCCGACCGCGCCGCATGACGCGTGGCGGGGGACCTACTCCTCGCGCCACTGCAGGTGCACCACGCGCAGGCCCTGGGCCTTGATCGTGCGCAGCAGCAGCGGCAGCGCCGCGGCAGTGCGGTCCTGCGCATCGTGCAGCAGCACGATGCCGCCACCCGAGGCGCCCAGGCGCTGCGCGAGCTTGTCGGCCATCTGCTGGGCGCTCTGGGGCTCCCAGTCCTCGACGCCCAGGTCCACCGACATCACGGTGTAGCGCGAGGCCGCGAGCGCCTCGCGCAGGACCGGTGTTTCCTCGAGGAAGGGAAAGCGGTAGGCCGCCGCCCGGCCGCCGAAGACCTCGCGGTACGCGGCCTCGGCCGCCCGCAGGTCGCCGAGCTGCTCCGATGCGGGCAGTGACGCGAAGTGGGGATGGCGGAAGCCGTGCAGGCCGACGCTGTGCCCCTGCGCCTTCACCTCCCTGGCGAGCGCCGCATCGGCCAGCATCGGCTCGCCGTTCATGAAGAAGGTCGCACGCACGCACTCGGCCTTCAGCGCCTGGAGCACGAGCGGGGTGGAGGCCGGCCGCGGCCCGTCGTCGAAGGTGATCACCACCTCGCCCGGCTGCAGCGGCAGTGGCCCGTGCTGCGAGCGACCGTAGGCCGCGGCTTCACGTGGCAGCGTCAGCACGCGCGAGGTGCCCAGCGCGGCCGGGCCGCAATCGGCCGCCGCGCCCAGCGCCTGGCCCAGCGCGAGCACCGCCAACGCCGCACGCGCCGTGCGCAGCCGCGGCCGGCGCGCCGTCCGGGCCGAGGCCCGCGCCTCGTCGGCCTCGGGGACGTCGCCCCATGCATTCCTCATGTCGTCTCCTGCGGTCATGGTCGCCAGCGAGCTTAGCGAAGGGGCGCGCCCTGCGAAGCGGTGCATCCACCGATACCGCCTGTTTCCACGCCGGTGACGCGACGGTGCGAACTCGGTGATGTTTGCGTGGCGACTCCTCCGTAAGCTGCGGCCCCCGATCAATGCTTCGCGCCCGCCTCGGCCCCACCGCAGCCGGCGCACCGACTTCAAGGATCCCATGTCCCTGTCCTGCTCGATCCGCCACCTCGCGGCCGTCACCGCGCTTGGCGCGGCCGCCCTGCCGGCGGCGCACGCCGCCTCGTTCAATCCGACGTTGCCAGCCGAACCGCGCCTGCCCACCGCCACCGAGGTGTGCAAGACCCTGACCGCCTCGCTGACGCAGACCGGCGGCCTGCTGCCGAGCTCGGTCGACGCGGATCCCACGCACTCGCAACCGGACACCGCCCAGATCCAGGACGCCATCAATCACTGCCCCGCCGGCCAGGCGGTGCGCCTGGTCGCCAGCGGCAACGCCAACGCCTTCCTGTCGGGACCGCTGGTGCTGAACAGCGGCGTCACGCTGTGGGTCGACAGCAACGTGACGCTCTTCGCGTCCCGCAGCCCCAAGGACTTCGACAACGGCGGCGGCCGCTGCGGCACCGCCGGCGGTGACGGCAAGTCGTGCAACGCGCTGATCCGCCTGAAGAATGCCGCGAACAGCCGCATCGTCGGCGACGGCCGCATCGACGGACGCGGCGGCGCGGTGCTCACCTCCGGCCCCAACGCCGGGAAGATGACCTGGTGGGACGTCGCCAACCTGCTGGAGGCGACCGGCAAGAAGCAGAACAATCCGCGCCTGGTCAACCTGATCGGCGGCAGCAACTTCACGCTCTATCGCATCTCGCTGCTCAACTCGCCGAACGCGCATGTCGTCGTCAGCGGGCTGACCGGCTTCGTGGCCTGGGGTACCAAGGTGCTGGCGCCGTCGCTGGCCTACGCCAAGCCCAACTACGCCTGCGCCGCCGGCACGACGCCCAACCCCGACGTCGCCGCCACCCAGCCCAGCACCTGCTTCACCCCGGCCACCGCCGCCAACACCGACGGCATCGACGTGGTCGAGAGCTCCAAGGTCAGGATCGCGCACTCGTCGATCAGCACCGGCGACGACCACATCGCGATCAAGGCCGCCGACGCGCCGGCCTCCGACATCTACATCGCCCACAACGACCTGTACCACGGCCATGGCATGTCGATCGGCAGCGAGACCACGCAAGGCGTGAACCAGGTGCGGGTCGACGACCTCAGCATCGACGGTTTCGACGACGCGCAGGTCAACGGCCTGCGCATCAAGACCTACGACAGCGTCGGCGGAACGGTCAGCAACATGATCTTCGCCAACGTCTGCATGCGCAACGTCAAGCAGCCGCTGATCTTCACGCCCTACTACAGCTCGGGCAACCACAGCACCGCGCCCAACATCAACGACATCCTGCTGCAGAACATCCATGTGCTGAGCAGCGCGAAGTTCGGCGCCGGCAAGCTGGTCTTCCGCGGCTATCGCAACGGCAGCGTCGTCAACCCGCTGAAGATGACCCTGGACAACGTCGTCTTCGACTCGACGAGCTTCCTCACCGCCGACGGCAAGAAGGGCGGCCCCACGCAGCCGGATGACGCGACCCTGACGCTGGGCCCCGGACCGGTGACGATCCCCTTCGCGGCGTCGTCGACCTTCAAGCTGATCGACCAGCGCGCCGGCTCCCAGGCACCGCGGGCCTGCGACAGCGCCTTCCCGCCCTTCCCCCTGGCCGAATCGCCGATCTGAACGCGGGCTATCGCGGTGGCGCGATGGCCTGCCGATGCGATACAACCCTCTCATCGAACGAGGGAGACCATCGTGACCGCATTCAGCAACCTGAAGATCGGTGTCCGCCTGACCGGCGGCTTCGCGGCAGTGATCGCGCTGCTGATCGTGCTGGCGGTGATCGGCGTCACCAAGATCAGCGCGGTGGACGCCAACACCGAGGTCATCCTGCATGACCGCTTCGTCAAGGTGCAGCTGGCCCAGACCGTCGAGAACGAGGTCAACAAGCAGCTCCGCGCGATGCGCACCGCGCTGATCGTGTCCGACCGCGCCATCGTCGACAGCGAGCTGGCCAAGCTCGAGGCCTCGCTGCCGCTGGTCGGTCGCGCGATCGACCAGCTCGGCGCGACGGTGCACAGCGAACGCGGCAAGGCGGCGCTGCAGGCGCTGGTCGAGGGCCGGGCGAAGTTCAAGGACAAGGAGCGTCAGCTGGTCGACCTGATCAAGGCCGGCAAGGTCGACGAGGGCCGCACGCTCCTGGTGACGGACATCCTGCCGCTGCAGACCGTCTACCTGGAGGCCGTCGAGCGCTTCGTCGAGACCCAGGCGGAGAGCATGGAGGAGTTCGGCGCGCAGGCCTCGGCGCTGGCCCGCGGCGCCCGCACGCTGATGATCGTGCTGTCGGTGATCGCGGTGCTGCTGGCGGTGGGCATCGCCGTGCTGCTCACGCGCTCGATCACCCGGCCCATCGCCCAGGCGGTGCGGGTGGCCGAGACGGTCGCCGCCGGCGACCTCACCTCCACCATCGCGGTGGGCGCACTCGACGAGACCGGCCAGCTGCTGGCCGCGCTGCGCTCGATGAACGACAGCCTGGTGCGCATCGTCGGGGAGGTGCGGCTGAGCAGCGAGTCCATCGCCACCGGCTCGACCCAGATCGCCACCGGCAGCATGGACCTGTCGCACCGGACCGAGGAGCAGGCCTCCAGCCTCGAGCAGACGGCCGCGGCGATGGAGGAAGTCGCCTCCACCGTGCAGCGCAGCGCCGACTCGGCGCGCAACGCCACGGCGCTCGCGGCCACCGCCAGCGAGGTCGCCACCCGCGGTGGCTCGGCCGTGGCCGAGATCGTCGCGACGATGCGCGACATCAGCGCCAGCTCGACCCGGATCGCCGACATCACCGGCGTCATCGACGGCATCGCGTTCCAGACCAACATCCTGGCGCTCAACGCGGCCGTGGAGGCGGCGCGCGCCGGCGAGCAGGGCCGCGGCTTCGCGGTGGTGGCCGGCGAGGTGCGCACGCTGGCCCAGCGCGCGGCCACCGCCGCCAAGGAGATCCGCGCGCTGATCGGCGAGAACGTCAGCCGCGTCGAGACCGGGTCGCGCCTGGTCGAGGGCGCCGGCACCACGATGGACGAGATCGTGCGGCAGATCCGGCAGGTGGCCGAGCTGATCACCGAGATCGGCACCGCCACCGGCCAGCAGAGCCTGGGCATCGGCGAGGTCAGCAAGGCGGTGCACGTGCTCGACCAGGTGACGCAGCAGAACGCCGCGCTGGTCGAGGAATCCGCCGCCGCCGCGGACAGCCTGAGCCAGCAGGCGCGCCGGCTGACCGAGCTCGTCGGCGCTTTCAAGCTGCACCTCGGGCGCTGAGCGGCAGTGCGGCAGTGCGGCTGGCGGTCTTCCGGGCAAATTTCCGCGCCGGTGAACGCGGCGTCAGCGCTCGGTGATGTCTGCGGCGCGGTCCCTCCGTAAGCTGCGGCCACCCCTTCCAACCAGCAGTCTTGCCATGCGCATGTTCTCCACACTGGGTGTCTTTTTCTCCACCATGGCGGTGGCCGGCGCCGCCGCCGCGGCCGATCCTGCGGTCACCGGGACCATCCTGCTCGGCCAGGTCGCGCCGTTCAGCGGCCCGTCGGTCAAGCTGGCCGAGGAATACAACCTGGGCGCACGGACCTACTTCCAGGCGCTCAACGAGCGCGGCGGCGTCAACGGCCATCGCGTCGAGCTGCGCACCCGCGACGATCGCTACGACCCCGCCGAGACCGCCCGCCAGGCCAAGGCGCTGATCGAGCAGGACGACGTGTTCGCGCTGTTCGGCACCGTCGGCACCGGCACGACGCTGGCGGCCGTGCCGGTCGCCACCGCGGCGGGCGTGCCGCTGTTCGCGCCGTCCACCGGCGCCGAGGCGCTGCGCACGCCGCTGAACCGGCAGATCTTCCATGTGCGCGCCGGCTATAACCAGGAGGCCGATTACATCGTCGAGCAGCTCTCGACCAGCGGCCTGCGCAGCGTCGCGGTGCTCCATCAGGACGACGCCTTCGGCAAGGCGGCGCTGGAGTCGGTGACACGCGCGCTGACGCAGCGCGGCGTGAAGAACGTGGGCATGGCCGCCGTCGAGCGCGACGCCACCGAGGTGGCCGACGTCGCCCGCAAGCTGGCCGCCGGTCATCCGCAGGCGGTGATCCTGATCGCCTCCTACACCTCGAGCGCCGCCCTCATCAAGACGATGAAGAAGCAGGGCTACGCCGGCCAGTTCGTCGCGACCTCCTACGTCGGCGGCAAGTCGCTGGCCGATGAGCTCGGCGGCGAGGGCAGCGGCGTGTGGATCTCCGAGGTCGTGCCCTTCCCCTGGGGTGAAGGCACCGCGCTGCAGCGCGAGTACAACCAGGCGCTGCAGCGCGCCGGCGTGCCGCACCGCAGCTTCGGGTCGATGGAGGGCTTCCTGGCCGCCAAGGTCTTCACCGAAGGACTGCGCCGCGCCGGCAAGGAACCGAACCGCGCCCGGCTCATCGCCGCCCTCGAGTCGATGCAGGGCTGGGACGCGGGCGGCTACCGGATCTCCTACTCGCCCACCGACCACGCCGGCACCCATCGGGTTGAGATGACAATGATCGGCCCCGGAGGCAAGTTCGTGCATTGACGATGACACCCAGCATATCCAGCGACCGCCCCTGCCCGCGCCCTGCGCGGGCGGCTCTTTTCCCGCGATCCGCCTCGCATCCCCGCGGACCCGCCGCGCGCGACCGGGGGGCTTGGCGGTGAGCCCCGCCGCCAAGACCCGCGTGGTGATCGCGGACGATCATGCGCTGGTGCGCGAGGGTCTGCGCAAGGTCCTGGAGCTCGATGACAGCATCGAGCTGGCCGGCGAGGCCGCCAACGCCGACGAGGTGATGGCCCGCCTGGCGCAGGGCGGCGTCGACCTGCTGCTGCTGGACCTGCTGATGCCGGGCTGCACCGATGTCGAGCTGATCCAGCGCATCCATGCCGCCCATGCCGAGCTGCCGGTGCTGGTGCTGACCATGCATGCCGATCCGCACATCGCGCGCCGCGCGCTGGAGGCCGGCGCGGGCGGCTACCTGACCAAGGACATCTCCACCGAGCTGCTGATCGACGCCATGCACCACGTGGCCGCCGGCCGCAGCTACGTCGACCCCTCGCTCAGCGCCGCGCTGATCCGCCAGGAACCGAAAGCGCCGGAGCCGCTGGAATCGCTGTCCCCGCGCGAGCGCCAGGTGCTGGTCGCGCTGGTGCGCGGCCAGTCGCTGGTGGACATCGCCGCCGCGCTCCAGGTCGCGCCGAACACGGTGAGCACCTACAAGACCCGCCTCATGGACAAGCTGGACCAGGCCTCCCTGAGCGACCTGGTGCGATACGCCGTGCGCCATGGCATCGTCGACTGAGCACGCGACCGGGCTCGCCCCGGTCGTGTCGCCGGCGCGGCGCCTGCTCGACCTGCTCCCCTCAAGCGGCCCACCCGCCGCCTCGCGCCGGGCGCGTCTCCCGCTCCTCGCTGTCGTCGCCTCCCTCGCCCTGGCGCTGCTGGCGGTGCTTTTGCCCCTGCCCGCGCGCGCCGAGCGCATCGTGCTGGCCTCCTACCAGGAGCGCGAGGGCCTGCAGAACCTCACCCCCACCTGCCTCACGCAGGACCGGCGCGCGGTGCTGTGGATCTGCACCGAGAACGGCCTGTTCCGTTTCGACGGCTTCCGGGTCCATCGCGAGCCGCTGCCGGCCGCCGTCGGCAACGGCATCTGGGGCGGCCGTGTCGACGGGCTCGGCCGGCTCTGGCTGACCACCGACCAGGGGCTGTTCCTGCGGCGCCCGTCGAGCGACGCGGCACGCCCGGAGGGCGGCGAGGCCGCGGACTGGGTGGAGATCCGGCGCGCCGACGGCCAGCCGCTGGACGTGGCCTTCGACGGCCAGTTCGACGTCGACGAGCGCGGCGTGCTGGTGGCGGTCGATCGCGACCATCGGTTCTGGACGGCCACGGTCAGCGATGCCGGACCGTCCACGGTCCGCGCCGAGCCCCTCCCCGTGGCTGCCCTCGACCGCCCGCCGGCGGCCGGCTACGTCGAGACGATCCCGCTGCGGCGGCTTGGCGACCGCCTCTGGTTCGGCTGCGGCGACGGCCTGTGCGCCTGGGACCGACGCCAGGCGGCGGTGACGCTGTGGTCCGCCGCGCAGGGCCTGCCGCCGGAAACCTGGGCGACGCTGCTGGTCGGCCGGGACGGTAGCCTGTGGGCGCGCGGTCGCAGCCACCTGGCCCGCCTGGCGCCCGGCGCCCAGCGCTTCGAGACCGTCGAGGCGCCGATGGTGAACCAGGAATGGGAGGCCAGCAGTCCCCTCATCGAGGATCCCCGCGGTGGCATCCTGATGGCCGCGGCGACCGGGATCGCCCGCTGGGACGGCCGGGCCTGGCAGACCTGGTCCCGCGACGACGGCCTGCCCGACTCGGCCGTGCGCAGCCTGCTGGTGGACCGCGACGGCGCGCTGTGGCTGGGCGCGTCCGGCCAGGGTTTCCATCGCTGGATCGGCTACGGCGACGTGGACCACTGGAGCCGGGCCTCGGGCCTGCCGTCCGACGTCGTCTTCCGCCTGCTGCAGGACCGCAGTGGCCGTCACTGGGCCATCACCCGGGAGGGCCTGGCCTGGTTCGACGCCGCGGCCCGCCGCTTCCAGCCGCTGCCCCCTTCCGCCGCCACGGCGCCCCGCGTTGCCGGCATCGTGGCGGGCGCGGCCATCGATGCCGCGGGCGACCTCTGGTGGCTGGACCGCGGCCAGCTCAACACCATCAAGGCGGGCGGTACGACGGCCCGCCGCGTGCTCACCGAGCCTGCGCTGCTGGGCCTGCTGGCCGGGCATGGCGGAAAGCTCTACGTCACGAGCCGCTCGCGGATCGAGCGGCTGATCCCCCAGCCCCGGGGCGGCGTGAAGCGCGAGCCGGTCGCCGCCGACCTGCCCGGCGGCGAGCCGGCCATCTCGGTCTTCAGCGACGGCACGACGGACTGGTTCATCAACGTCCGGTGGCAGGTCTTCCGCGCGCAAGGCGACGCCTGGGTGCCGCTGCGCGACGAGCAGGACCGGGTGCTCACGGCCTACACCGCGACGGTGGCGGACGGCGCGCTGTGGGCGTCGGACGACCGGGGCGTGGCCACCTACACCTTGTCCGGCGACCGCGCGCAGTTGCAGCGGCGTATCCCCAAGGCGTCCTTCGGCGGGGCCGATCCGATGTGGGTGGTCCGCGGTCCGGGGCACGAGATCTGGCTGGGCACCGGACGGGGTGTCTTCCGCCTCGGCCCGCAGGGCGAGTGGCTGGGGCTGCTGGACCGCGACAGCGGCCTGGTGTGGAACGACGTCAATGACGACAGCTTCCTGCTGGACGCCGCCGGCGACGCCTGGATCGGCACCAGCGGCGGCGCGACGCGGGTGCGCCGGCGGCCGCCGCCGCCGGGCCCGCCCGCCGTGTTGCGGGTGGACCGGCTGGAATTCGGCACCCACCAGTTCAGCGGGCCGCCGACCGCGCCGGTGCCCTGGACCGACCGCCAACTGCGCATCACGCTGGGCACGCCGACGCTCTCGCTGCCGCGCGACCGCCGCATCGAATACCGGCTGTCGCCGCAGGCGCCATGGCGCACGGTCGAGGGCGCGTCCATCGACGTCGGCGCCATGGACGAGGGCCGGCATGTGCTGACGCTGCGCGCCGCCGGCCGCGTGCCGCTGGAGCCACCGGGGCCGGAGCTGGTGCTGCCCTTCACCATCGCGCCCCCGTGGTGGAACTCGCCCGGCATGCGGCTGACCTACCTCGCGCTGCTCGGCGCGCTCTGGTGGGCGCTGACGCTGTGGACGCAGCGCCGCGCGCGGGCGCGCCGGCGCACGCTCGAACGGGCCATCGACGAGCGCACGGCCGAGCTGCAGGCCTCGCGCGAGGCGCTGCACCGGCTGAGCGAGCACAACGCGCTGGCGCTCGAGCAGGAGCGCACCCGGGTGTCCCGCGAGCTGCACGACGAGCTGGGCCAGCAGCTGGCGGCGCTGCGCCTGGAGATCGCCGTCATGCGCGCGCGCGCCGCACGGGCCACCGCCTCGATCGACGCCGGCCAGTTGGACCTGCTGCATGAGCGGGTCGACCGGCTCGTCGCCGCCGTGCGCGCGGTGGTCTCGCAACTGCGTCCGCCGGCGCTCGATGGCGGCCTGGAAGCGGCCTTCCGCTGGCTCGGCACCGAGTTCAGCCGCGACACCGGCCTGCCCTGCGACGTGGCCGTCGCGGCGGGCGCCGGCCAGCTGGGCTCCGAGGCCGCCACACAGCTGTTCCGCGTCGCGCAGGAATCGCTCAACAACGTGCGCCGTCATGCCGACGCGACCCGGGCGGCCCTGTCGCTGTCCTTCGACGACGGCCTGTGGATCCTCACGGTGCGCGACGACGGTCGCGGCTTCGACCCCGGTGGCCGGCCCGCCGGCTACGGCGTGATGGGCATGCATGAGCGGGCCCGCCTGCTGGGCGGGACGCTGTCGATCCACAGCGCACCCGGTCAGGGCACGGTGGTCGAACTGCGCGTCGTGCCCGGCACGCCCGCGGCGCCACCGTCCCCCTACGGTACGTAGTTGTTCGACTACACGAAGTGGCAAAAGTGCGGATTCCTGCACAGGTTTTTCATTGCATCGTCCTGTAGAGTTTCACCTACACGCTCGCAGTAGCTCTTCAGGATCCCACGATGTTCATTGCCGTGCCACCGCGTCATGCGGCTTTCCTCCCGACGGGCCTTGATGCGGACAGCCGCGCGGAACCCCCTCTTCGACCCTCGGTGCCCTTCTCCGACGCCAGCTGGCGTTTCGGTGAATGCATGGTTCGGCCGGCCTGTCGTGACATCGTTGTCAGCGGCCAGTCGCGTCACCTGCAACCGCGCCCCTTCGACCTGCTGGTCCACCTGATCGAGCACCGCGACCGCGTGGTCAGCGCCGACGAGCTGCTGGACGTGGTCTGGGGCGAGCAGGATGTGCAGCCCGGCGCGCTGGCGATGGCGATCGCGCGGATCCGCGCGGTGCTGCAGGGGGCGCTGCCGCCCTCGGTCGAGATCATCCGCACCTACCACCGCGTCGGTTACCGCTTCGTCGCCGCACTGGAGTGAGCAGACCCGGCGCGAACCTCCCATGAGTTCCTTCCGTGTGGGCACGGACGCGCCCCGCCCCGCCGTCACGGCCCTGATCGAGGCCTTCCGACGCGACGGCCACCGCCATGCGCTGCTCGACCCGCTGGCGACGAGCTCGCGGGTGCGGCCGCCCCGCCCTGCCGACTTCGGCCTGGCGCCGGGCGATGCGCTGACCGGCGACGGCGGTTCGGTGATGGGCGCGACCGATGTCGAAGCGCTGTTCGCCCGGCTGCGGGCGATCTACTGCGACACCTTGACGCTGGACGCCTCGGCCGTGCGCAGCGCCGAGCGACGCGACTGGCTGCAGCGCCGGATGGAGTCGGACCGGCCGGTGCTGACCGGTCCGGAGGCGGCCACGCTGCTGCGCCGCCTGGCCAATGCGCAGGCCTGGGAACGGCATGTCGCGCGCCTGCATCCGCAGGCCAAGCGCTTCTCGCTCGAAGGCTGCGAGGCGCTGCTGCCGCTGCTCGAGCAGGTGCTGGAGACGGCGGCCGCGCAGGGCGTGGACCAGGTCTTCATGGGCATGCCGCATCGCGGGCGCGTCAACCTGCTCGCCACCCTGCTGGGGCATCCGGTCGCCGAGCTGCTGGACCACTTCGCGACCGAGCCGGTCCATCCGGAACGCCAGCGCGAGCTGGTCCACCAGCTGGGCGGCGACTATTGGCTGCACACCCCGCGAGGCGAATTGCGGGTCGCGCTCGCGAGCAACGCGTCCCACCTGCAGAGCGTCTATCCGGTGGTGCTCGGCCGGACCCGCGCGGCGCGCAGCGCCGACGGCCCGGGGCGTGAGCGCAGCATCGCCGTCGTGCTGCATGGCGACGCCGCCTTCGCGGGCCAGGGCGTGGTGATGGAGACGCTGGCGCTCGGCCTGCGGCCGGGTTACGAGGTCGGCGGCGTGCTGCACATCGTCATCAACAACCAGCTGGGCTTCACCGAACCCAACCGGATGGACCCGATGGCCGGGCGCTTCTGCACCGATCCGGTCCGGATGATCGATGCGCCGGTGCTGCGCGTCGGCGCCGACGATCCCGAGGCGGTGCTGCAGGCCGCGCGCCTGGCGGTGGACTATCGCGCCCGCTTCGCGGCCGACGTGGTGCTGGACCTGGTGGGTTATCGGCGCCACGGCAATTCCGAGCACGACGTGCCCGCGCTGACCAGCCCCGCCCTGTATCGACGCCTGGCGCGTCGCGCCAGCGTGACCGCGCTCTACGCCGACCGGCTGGTGGCCGATGGCCGCTTGTCGGTCGCCGAGGGACGCGCCTTGGCGGCCACCGGCGACCGCTTCGATCCCGACGCGGCGCCGGGCCGGCCGGTTCGCGACCTTCCCGCCGCGATGGCCCGGCCGCTCGGCCACGACGCGACCGCGCACGCCGTGCGGGAAACCGAACGGACCGGGAGCGTCGCCGCGCCCTCGCCCGTGGACGGCGAGCCCACGGCCGCGCTGACGACGGCCGCCGTGCGCTTCGCCCTGACGCTGCTGACGACGCCGCCGCCGCGCTTCGAGCCGCATCCGATGCTGGCCGCGCTGCTGGTGCGTCGACGCGCCCTCGCGGCGGACGAGCACCTGGGCGTCGACTGGTGCACGGCCGAGGCGCTCGCCTGTGCGACGGCCTTGCGCGCCGGCGTGTCGCTGCGCCTGTCCGGGCTGGACGTGCAACGGGGCACCTTCATGCATCGGCACGCGGTCTGGCACAACCAGGCCGACACCGCGCCGTCGAGCTGGACACCGCTCGCACCCGCGGCGCGACGCGGCGCGCGGCTGGAGATCCACAACTCCCTGCTGTCCGAGGAGGCGGTGCTCGGCTTCGAGTACGGCCACAGCGTGCAGGCCCGCGACACGCTGACCGTGTGGGAAGCGCAGTTCGGCGACTTCGTCAACGGGGCGCAGATCTTCCTGGACCACTACATCAGCTGCGGCGAGGAGAAATGGGGCCTGCCCAGCGGCCTCACGCTGCTGCTGCCGCATGGGCACGAGGGCGCGGGGCCGGAGCAGTCCAACGCCTTCTTGGGCCGCATGCTGCAGCTGTGCGGCGCGGACAACCTGCGCGTCGCCTGCCCGTCGACCTCGGCCCAGTACGCGCACCTGCTGCTGGACCAGGCGATGACGCCGCGGCGCAAGCCGCTGATCGTGCTCACGCCCAAGACCCGTTTGATGAGCGACGCGCGCAGCCAGACGCCGGTCCGGATGCTCGCCGACGGTCGCTTCGAGCCCGTGCTGGACGAGGTCGCGGCCGATCCGGCCGTCGTGCGGCGCGTCGTGCTGTGCAGCGGCAAGCTGCATTACGAGTTGCGCGACGGACGGGACGCGATGTCGGTGTACGCCCCCGAGCGGGCGGCCGAGATTGCGCTGGTGCGCGTCGAGCGGCTCTACCCGTTCCCGAGCGATGAACTGGGCGCCGTGCTGCGGCGTTATCCGGGCCTGGAGATCGCGGTCTGGGCGCAGGAGGAAACCCGGCACCAAGGCGCGTGGCATTTCGTGCGCGACGAGTTGTCGGCGCTGCTGCCGGCCGGCGTGACGCTGCGCGAGGTCTCGCGGGCGCCCTCCGCGGCGGGGGCGACCGCGTCGGCCGTGTTGCACCGCGAGCAGCAGGCGGACCTGGTGCGGCAGGCCCTGGATGGCTGATTCCGCCGCACTTGCGTAAGAATGCGACGTCACGTCTGCAGGCCCGCCCATGAACAAGCACGTTCCGCGCGTTCCGCATCGAAGTGCCCCGCCGGCTCCGCTGCCAGCCCCGTTGCCGGTGGCCTGCGCCGCGGCGATCCTGCTGGCGGGCGCGGCCCTGGCGCCGTCCGCGGCGGCCGCGCCGGGCGGCGGCCAGGTGACCGCGGGCAACGGCCGCATCGTCCAGGGCAACGGCACCACCACCATCACGCAGCAATCGCCCCGGCTGGCGATCGACTGGACCAGCTTCGGCATCGCCGCCGGCGAATCGGTCCGCTTCATCCAGCCCGGCCCCGGCGCGATCGCGCTGAACCGCGTCACCGGTCGTGAACCCAGCAGCATCCTGGGCGAGCTCAGCGCCAACGGCACCGTGTTCCTGCTCAATCCGAACGGCGTGCTCTTCGGCCGCGGCGCGCGGGTCGACGTCGGCAGCCTGGTCGCCAGCACGCTGCAGCTGAGCAATGCGGACTTCGAGGCCGGGCGTCATGCGTTCTCCGGCGACAGCGCCGCGAGCGTCGTCAACCGCGGCGCGATCCAGGCGGGCGCCGGCGGCAAGCTGGCGCTGATCGCCGCCAAGGTCGAGAACGCGGGCACGCTGAACGCGGACGGCGGCAGCGTGCTGCTCGCGGGCGCGTCCGCGGTCTCGCTGACGCTGGCCGATGGCCGGCCGCTGGGCTACACCATCAGCCGCGGCGCGGCCCAGGCGCTGGCCGCCAACGGCGGGCTGATCGTCGCCGATGGGGGCCATGTCGTGCTCACCGCCAAGGGGCTGGACGGGCTGGCCGAGTCGGTCGTCAACGCGTCGGGCGTCGTGCAGGCCAGGACGGTGCGCCAGGACCGCGGCGTGATCGAGTTGATCGCCGACCCGGCCACCGGCGTCGCGCGGGTCGAGGGGCGACTCGACGCCAGCGCGCCGGAGGCCGGCGGGGTCGGCGGCACGATCCGCGTGCTGGGCGACAAGGTCGGCGTCTTCGACGGCGCGCGGCTGGACGCCCGCGGCGCCGGCGGTGGCGGCCAGGTGCTGGTCGGCGGCAACTTCCAGGGCGCGGGACCGTCGCCGAATGCGACCGCCGCCTATGTCGCGCCCACGGCCGCCATCGACGCGAGCGCCACCACGCGGGGCGACGGCGGCGAGATCGTCGTCTGGGGCACCGAGGTCGCGAACGTCTTCGGCCGACTGAAGTCCGTCGGCGGACCGCAAGGCGGCGCCGGCGGTCGCATCGAGACCTCCGGCCATGTGCTGGACACCACCGGCATCGATGTCGAAGTCTCCAGCGGCGGCCTGTGGCTGCTGGACCCGTACAACGTCACCATCTCCACCGGCACGCAGACCGGGGGCGGCTTCTCCGGTGGGATCTGGACGCCGAGCGCGAGCGGCTCGCTGGTCAGCGTCAACAGCATCCAGACGCTGCTCAACAGCGGCAGCAACGTCACCATCCGCACCGTCGGCGCGGGCGCGCAGGAAGGCAACATCGCGATCAACGGCAACATCGCCAAGACCGCGGGCGGCGCCGCCACGCTCAGCCTGGTGGCCGATGGCCGGATCACGACCAATGCCAGCGCGGGCACGCATCGCACGATCACCAGCACCAGCGGCGCGCTGAACGTGTCGATGAGCGCGGCGGCGACCACCACCACCTCGGGCAACAGCCCGATCAGCCTGCGCTTCCTGGACATCAACGCCAACGGCGGCAACATCACGGTCACCGCCAACCGCGCCTCGGCGGCCACGGCCGCGGCGGTGGACCTGAGCACCAACGTCTGGACCACCGCCGGCGCGGGCAGCATCTCGATCACCGGGACGCAGGCCGGCAGCGGCAACGGGATCGGCGTCTGGCTGCGCTCGAACAGCTTCAGCACCGCCGCCGGGTCGATCTCGGTGAACGGCACCAGCGGCGGCATCGCGACGGTCACCGGCACGAACGCCAATGGCGCGCCGCTGTTCTCGACCGGCAACATCGGCGTCTACCTCAACGGGGGCAACACCCTGAGCAGCAGTGGCGGCGGCGCGATCACCCTGGCCGGGACCGCGACCGGCAACACGGCCACCTGGTCCGGCAGCGCGGTCACGCTCGGCGCGCTGGACGCGCTGTCGACCGCCGGGGCGCTGACGATCACCGGCACCGCCTCCAATCCGTCGGCGAGCACCTACCGGAACCAGCAATCCACGGTGGCGCTGATCGGCAGCAGTTCGAACGCGGTCACGCTGACGGGCGGGTCGGTGACGATCAACGGCACGAACACGACGGTCGGCGGCGCCGCCAGCACCAGCAATGGGAACGCGGCGGTGAAGCTCGACGGCAAGGTCGACATCACCGCGTCGACCGGCGCGCTGCACATCGCGGGCAGCAACGCGGGGGGCGACGGCGTCTGGGGATCCGGCACCGCCGCCGTCCGGCTCAGCGCGCCGGCGGCGATCCCGATCCAGATCTCCGCGCAGGCGCTGGACACGGTCAGCGGCTACACCGGCTTCTACATCGGCGGCCCGGCGACGCTGTCGGTGCTGACGCTGGCGCCCTTGCAGATCAGCGCCGAGAGCCAGGTCGCCACGCGGCGCGCGCTGTGGAACAAGGGCGGGCTGATCGTGCCCGGCGCGCTGAGCATCACCACGGCCGCCGGCATGGTGGCCGACGACACCACCTTCGGCGGCTACTTCCACATCGGTGGCGCGACCTCGATGACCGCGGCCGGCGCGGGCAACACGGTGAGCCTGGTCAACGCCGGCAATGCCTTCTCGGGCGCGGTCGCGGTGACGGCGGCGGACACGACCTTGCGCAACAGCGCGGCGCTGACCTTCGGGGCGTCCAGCATCAGCGGCGCACTGACGGTCACGGCGCCCGGGATCTCGCAGAGCGGCGCGGTCTCGGTCTCCGGCGCGAGCACGCTGAACAGCGGCAGCTCGGCCATCACGCTGGCCAATGGCGCCAACGCGTTCGGCGGCGCGATGAGCCTCACCGCCGGCAATGCGACGATGGCCGCGAATGCGCCGCTGACGTTTGGCGCATCGACGCTGGCCGGCTCGTTGACTGCGAGCGCGCCCGGGCTGCTGCAGACGGGTGCGCTCTCGGTCGCAGGCACGACCGCGTTCAACAGCGGCGCGTCGGCGATCGCGCTGGCCAACAGCGGCAACGTGTTCACCGGCGCCGTGAGCCTCACCAGCGGCGACGCAACGATCAACTCCAGCACGGCGCTGCTCCTCGCGGCCTCGACCTTGAGCGGTGGCCTCACTGCCACCGCACCGGGCATCTCGCAGAGCGGCGTCCTCTCCATCGCCGGCCCGAGCGCGCTCAACAGCGGCAGCTCGGCCATCACGCTCGCCAACGCCGCCAACGTGTTTGGCGGCGCGATGAGTCTTACCGCTGGCAATGCGACGATGGCCGCGAATGCGCCGCTGACGTTTGGAGCGTCGACGCTGACCGGCTCGTTGACTGCGAGCGCGCCCGGGCTGTTGCAGACAGGCGCGCTTTCGGTCGCAGGCACGAGCGCGCTCAATAGCGGCAGCTCGGCCATCACGCTGACCAACGGCGCCAACGCGTTCGGCGGCGCGATGAGCCTCACCGCTGGCGATGCGACGGTGGCAGCGAATGCGCCGCTGACGTTTGGAGCGTCGACGCTGACCGGCTCGCTGAACGCGACCGCGCCCGGCCTGCTGCAGACGGGCGCGCTTTCGGTCGCCGGCACGGCGACGTTCAATAGCGGCACATCGGTGATCACGCTCGCCAACAGCGGCAACGTATTCACCGGTGCTGTGAGCCTCATCGGCGGCGATGTGACGATCGGCTCAAGCACGCCGCTGCTGCTCGCGGCCTCAACCTTGAGCGGCGGCATCAGCGCCACCGCGCCGGGCATCTCTCAGAGCGGCGTCCTCTCCATCGCCGGCCCGAGCGCGCTCAACAGCGGCAGCTCGGCCATCTCGCTGGCCAACAGTGCCAACGCGTTTGGCGGCGCGATGAGCCTCACGGCTGGCAATGCGACGTTGGCGGCGAATGCGCCCCTGACGTTTGGAGCGACGACGCTGACCGGCTCACTGAACGCGAGCGCGCCCGGGCTGCTGCAGACGGGCGCGCTCTCGGTCGCAGGCACGACGACGCTCAACAGCGGCACGTCGACCATCACGCTGGCCAACACCGGCAACGTGTTCACCGGCGCCGTGAGCCTCATCGGCGGCGATGCGACGATCAGTTCAAGCACGCCGCTGCTGCTCGCGGCCTCGACATTGAGCGGTGGCCTCAACGCCACCGCGTCGGGCATCTCGCAGAGCGGCGTCCTCTCCATCGCCGGCCCGAGCGCGCTCAACAGCGGCAGCTCGGCCATCACGCTGGTCAACGGCGGCAACGCGTTTGGCGGCGCGATGAGTCTCACGGCTGGCAGTGCGACGGTGGCCGCCAATGCGCCGCTGACCTTTGGAGCATCGACGCTGACCGGCTCGTTGACTGCGAGTGCGCCCGGGCTGCTGCAGACGGGCGCACTCTCAGTCGCAGGCACGACCGCGCTCAACAGCGGCAGCTCGGCTATCACGCTCGTCAACGGCGCCAACGTGTTTGGTGGCGCGATGAGTCTCACGGGCGGCGATGCGACGTTGGCCGCCAACGCGCCTCTCACGTTTGGAGCGTCGACGCTGACCGGCTCGCTGATCGCGAGCGCGCCGGGTCTGCTTCAAACGGGCGCCTTGTCGGTCGCGGGTCCGTCCACGCTCGACAGCGGCACTTCGGCCGTCACGCTCGCCAACGTCGGCAACACCTTCGGCGGCGCGCTGAGCCTCACCGGCGGCGACGCGACGATCGTGGCCCACACGCCGCTGACCTTCGCCGCATCGACGCTCAGCGGCTCGCTGACGGCCAGCGCGCCCGGGCTGCAGCAGACCGGAGCGCTGTCGGTCGCCGGGACTTCGACGCTGAGCAGCGGCACCTCGGCGATCACGCTGGCCGACGCCGGCAACGTGTTCACTGGCGCCGTGAGCCTCACCAGCGGCGACGTGCTGCTCAACACCAGCGTCCCGCTGGCCTTCGCGCCCTCGTCCGCGGGCGGCGCGCTGCGCGTGAACGCCCCAGGCATCCAGCAGGTCGGCGCCGTCTCGGTGACCGGTCCCGCCACGCTGGACGCCGGTGGCGCCAACATCGCCCTGCCCCGCCCGGACAACCACTTCGGCGGCACGCTGAGCCTGACCGCCGCCGACGCCAGCGTTGCCGCCGCCGGACCCCTGGTCGTCGGCGCTTCGGCTGTGAGCGGCAACCTGGACCTGACCGCGTCCGGTGTCTCGCAGCTGGGCGCGCTGGCGGTGGGCGGCACCACGACGCTGAATGCCGGCGGCGGGGCCGTCACGCTGCAGGACCCGCTCAATGCCCTGCACACGCTGCGCGTCGTCGACGCCGGCAACCTTGCCGTCGTGAACGGCCAGGCGATGACCGTCGATGGCGTCGGTGCCACGGGGAATGTCTCGTTGAGGACGACCGCCGGCGACCTGACCGCCTCCGGGACCTGGCGCGTCACCGGTGGCGACCTCCTCCTGTCGGCCGGCGCCACTCGCGCGCGCGGTGATGCGGCCGGTGGCGACGTGATCAGCACCGCCACGCTGAGCCTGGACCCCGGCCGCCTGCTCTCCGTCTACACCGGCAGCCTCGATGGGACCGGGCTGGCGGGCACGCTCGCCGAGCGCGCGCCCGACGGCAGCGGCAATTTCCGCTATGGCCGGCAGGCCGGCGACGCGCCCGGCGCGATCGGCATCGGCGACGGCAGCACCTACGTCCTGTACCGCGAGCGCCCCTCGCTCACGGTCACGCCCACCGACGGCGCCAACACCAAGGTCTACGACGGCGGCCTGAGCGATCCCGGCATCGCCTACACGGTGGCGGGCCAGCGGCACGGCGACAGCGCCGCGATGATCCTCACCGGCAGCCTGGACCGCGCGCCCGGCCAGGACCGCGGCCGCTACGCGGTCCAGCCGGGCACGCTGGCCGACCGCCTCGGCTACCTCGTCACCGTGACGCCCGGGCACAGCTACGAGATCAAGCCCGCGCCGCTGCTGGTTTCGGTCACGGACGCCAGTCGGCTCATCGGCCGGCCCGACCCGGCGTTCTCGGTGACCTATGCCGGCCTGGTCGCCGGCCAGACGGCCGCGACCAGCGACCTGTCCGGCACGCTGCGCTACCTCACCGGCGCGACGGCATCGTCCCCGCCCGGACGCTACGAGGTGTCGGCCACGGGCCTGTCCAGCCGCAACTACGACATCCGCTATGCGCCGGGCGTCCTGACCGTCTTCCCGGCCAGCGCCGGCCTGATCGCGACCGGCTCGGAGCAGGCCGCGTCGCGTTACCTCTCGGCGCTCGCCGACCTGTTCTGGAAGGCCCGGACCATGACCTCCGCACCGCTGGACCACCTGGAACCGGCGACGGTGGGCATCGGCCGCTGGTGGACCGGGACGCTCTCGGTCGAGACCCGCGATCTGCCGCCGGAGTCGGTGCGATAGAGTCGGCGGGTCCGACGACGAACCCCTCATGATCCGCCGCCCGCGCGACACACCCCCAGCTCATCGAACCCTCGTCCAGGCCTCGCTGCTGCTCCTGATGGCACAGCAGGCCCAGGCGGACGTCCTGCCCATGGCGGACACCGCCCATCGCGCCAGCGCGCCGCCCAGCCAGCTCACCGCCCCCTCGCGCGACATCGCCTTGCCCCGTCGCCCGGACGATCCTGCCCAGGCTTCGGCGTCCGGAGACGCGACCCCCATTCCCGTGCGCCGCGTCCGCGTCACCGGCGCGCGGCTGTTCCCGGCCGAGGCCCTGGAGGCCCTGGTCGCCGACCTGAACGACGGCACGCGGACGCTGGACGAGCTCGCACGCGGCGCGGCCCGCATCACCGAGCACTACCGCGATCACGGCTGGTTCCTGGCACGCGCGGTCCTGCCGCCGCAGACGATCCGCGATGGCGAGGTCGAGATCCGCGTGATCGAAGGCCGCTTGGCCGAGGTGCGTGTCCAGGTGGCCCCCGGCAGCCGCATCGACGCCTCGGTCCTCGAGGCCCGCATGACCGCGATCCCGCTCGGCGAGCCGCTGAACCAGGCGCAGGTGGACCGCACGCTGCTGCTGCTGTCCGACCTGCCCGGCGCCCGGTTGAAGGCGCGGCTGCAGGCCGGCGCGCAGCCCGGGGACACGACGATCTCGATCGAGTCCGAACCCGCCCCTCTGGTCAGCGGCCGGATCGAGGCGGACAACCACGGCTCGCGCTACACCGGCCAGCGCCGCGCCGGTGGGTCCATCGTGCTGGACAGCCCGACCGGGCACGGCGAATCGATCAGCGCCCGCCTGCTCGCGAGCGAGGGCGACCTCTACTACGGCCGCCTGGCCGCGCAGCTCCCCCTCGGCAACGGCGGATGGAGCACGGGGCTGAGCGTGACGCGCACCCAGTACGCGCTGGGCTCGTCCTTCGCCGAGCTCGACGCGCGCGGCCAAGCCAACGTGGCGGAATGGCAGCTCAGCTATCCGCTGATCCGCAGCACCGCCCTCAACCTCACCGCGCAGGCCAGCCTCGAGCGCCGTCGCCTGAACGACGAGATCCGCGCCACCGGGACCGCCACCGGCAAGCGTGCGACGCATGGCACGCTGCAGCTGATGCTCGGCCTGCGGGACGATGTCGCCGCCGGCGCGGATACACGGATCGCGCTGCGCGTCGGCCGCGGGCACCTGGGCTTCAGCTCGCCGGACGCGGCGCTCATCGACAGCCTGAGCGCGCGCACCGCGGGGCGCTACGGCACGCTCAACCTCGACCTGCAGCGCAACCAGCGACTCGGCGGCGGCTGGGGCGTGCTGATGGCGGCCAGCGGGCAGCTCGCCTCGCGCAACCTGGACTCGTACCAGAAGTTCGTCCTCGGCGGCGTGCAGGGCCTGCGCGGCTACCCCTCGGGCGAGGCCGTCGGCGACGAGGGCTGGCTCGCGTCCGGCGAGCTCTACTACGCGGCGAATCCGGCCTTCATTCCCAGCGTGTTCCTGGGCGCCGGCGGCGTGCGGCTCAACGAGGCGCCCTTCCTCCCGACGGACAACCGTCGCACGCTGCACAGCTACGGCGCCGCCCTGCGCGGCACCTGGCGGACGATGGACTGGACGCTCTCGATCGCCGGGCACGGCGCGGAGCGGGCGCAGTCCGAGCCGGACCGCGCCGTGCGCGTCTGGGTCCAGGCCGGCTGGGCGTTCTGACCGGTCAGGGTCATCGCGCCGGGCCGGCCCCCGCCCGTCTCGTGCCGCTCAGCGGTTGGCGCAGAAGCCGAACGAGGTGGTCGCGCCGGCCTGCAGCGTCTGGTTCCAGCTGACGCCGACCGCGGTCGCACTGGTGCCGCTCTGCGACACCGTCGCGTTCCACGCGGTGTAGATCGCGCCGACGACCGGGAAGGACACCGTCCAGTTCAGCGGCGTCGCGTTGGGATTGCCCACGGTGACGTTGTTGCAGTAGCCCTGGCCCCAGTCGTTGGCCACGCTGATGCTGACCGTGGCCGGCTGCGCGGGCGTCGTCGGCGTCGTCGGCGTGCCGCCGCCGCCGGACGATCCGCCCGAGCCCGCCGCCGGCAGGACCAGCGGGAACTGCTGGCCGAGGTCGATCTCCGTCGTCACCGCCAGCGTCACGTTCGGGGCCAGCATCTGCTGGCCGAAGACGTCGGTGATCCGGATGTCGTAGGGGCCGGGGCCCATGCCGCTCGGGGCGATGAAGTAGTTGTACATCTCGCGGCCGAGCGTCGTGAACGCGCCACCGCTGCTGGGCCGGTATTCGAGCGAGGCCACCGGGCCGGCGTGATCGCGGACCTGCACCCCCGCCCACCACTGGCTCGATCCCTCCTTGAAGAACAGCTTGGCCGAGCGCGCGTTGCACGACACGTAGCGCCAGCTGATGGGGATGCGTCCGGCCTCGATCGGCGAGATCTTCGCGAAGGCCTCCTGCGACAGGTCCACGTCACCGGGCGCGCACTCGGGGCAGCGGTCATCGACGCGTGCCACCACCTTCTGCTGCGTGTTGAGGTTGGTCACCTCGATGCAGGCGCCGCAGGCCTGCGCGGTGTTGTAGTCGGCGGTGTTCATCGCCGCGGTCAGGATGTCGGTGGGCTTGGGCAAGGAGCAGTTGCCGCCTCCGCCGTAGCCGTAGAAGGTGCCCTGCCCGGTGTGGGTCTGCTGGTAGTTGCCCTGCGCCGCGGCGGTGAGCTGCAAGCCCGCCAGCAAGCCGCCAACCAGCAGCGACAGAAACGCGCGGCGCTGCGCCGCAAGCCGTGATGTCATGACGATTCCCCCGTTGACCTCGATGAACACTGGTGAATCCGTGGTCTGCCCCACCGGACCGCCGCAGTGTCCCGGCTTCGTCCGCAAGCCCTGGTGAGAATGGGTAACGCCATATGACTGCGTTGTCATCGGCACGACATCGAGGTCCCCTAGAGTCCGCCGCCGTTCCCACCCGCTTGTCTCACCACCGATGTCTCTCTCCGCCTTCCCGGCCAAGCGCCGCCCGCTGCTGCTCGCCCTGCTCCCCGTGTTCGTGCCCGCGCTGCTGCTCGGCGCCTGCTCCTCCGACGACGACGACAGCCCGGAGCAGCCGCTGGTCATCCCCGCCGCGCCCAAGGGCCTGGGCACCACCGACAGCGCCGCGGTGCAGGACGAGACGCAGGTCCCGCCCTTCATCGACAACATCGCGAGCAACCAGCGCGGCGACGCGCGCTACGCCACCTTGCAGACCAATGCCGGCGTGCGCGTGGTGTCGGGCTTCCTGGACATCTGGCAGCCGAGCACGCTGCTCGTCGACGCGGGCGCGAGCGCCCCGGCACGCGACGGCTTCGCGGCCGTTGCCGCATCGAGCTGGAGCGGCCTGCCCGGCGACGCGACCGACGGCAAGGTGCTCAACGCGGCGGTCCATGCCGCCAACGTGCAGTACGTCGTCGATGCCACCGCGCGCCGCACGCCGGCGCAGGAGCTGGCCGCCTACCTCGACGATCGCCGCGGCAAGGGCTACAGCATCAGCGACGGCATGGGCCCGTTGACGACGGCCTGGCGCACGCTCAGCGAGCAGAGCACCACCATCACGGACATCGCGGCCGACGCGACCACGGTGCTCTACAACGACAAGGGCAACGACATCGGCAACGCGGGCAGCGCCAACAGCCACGGCTTCGGCGCGGCGATCGACCTGGTGGCCAACATCGGCAACAACGCGTCGACGGAGCCGGCCAAGCGCTTCTACAAGTACGCCCGCCCCTGGCGCTGGAGCGCCAGCGTCAAGGTGGTGCCGGCGCTGGAGCCGGCCAAGAGCGGCACGCCGACGACCGATGGCGGCTTCGTCAGCGGCCACAGCGCGGAAGCCGTGCGCAAGGCGCTGGCGATGGCCTACCTCGTGCCCGAGCGCTACCAGGAGATGGTCACCCGTGCCCTGGTGCTGGGCGAGAACCGCATCTACGCGGGCATGCATTCGCCGCTGGACGTGATCGGCGGTCGCATCCAGGGCGTGGCGGCCGCGGCGGCCAACCTGGCGACCGATCCCAACAAATCCGGCCGTCAGGCCGCCTACGACCAGGCGCGCACGGCCTTGATGGCCGCCGTCGGCGCGAAGGACGCCGCGGCGCTGCAGGCCTATGCGCATTCGCTGCCGCTGGCGCAGGACCCCTACGCCGACTACGCCACCAACAAGGCGACGGTGTTGCGCCTGATGACCTTCGGCCTGGCGCCGATCGCCGCCACCACCAAGGCGGCGGTCGTGCCCAAGGGCGCGGAGGTGCTGCTGGAGACCCGCCTGCCCTACCTCAGCGCCGACCAGCGCCGCGTGGTGCTGAAGACGACCGCGCTGGCCTCCGGCACGCCGGTCATGGACGATGCCGAGGGCTGGGGCCGGCTGAACCTCTTCGCCGCGGCCGATGGCTACGGCGCCTTCGATGGCGACGTCAGCGTCACGATGGACGCGGCCCGAGGCGGCTTCCAGGCGCTGGATGTGTGGCGCAACGACATCCGCGGCGCCGGCAAGCTGACCAAGCTGGGCAGCGGCACGCTGGCCCTGGCCGGCGCGAATGCATTCACCGGCGGCACGCAGGTCTCGGGCGGCGTGCTGCGCGCCGACAGCGCCAAGGCGCTGGGCACCGGCGATGTCTACGTCGACACCGGCACGCTGATGACGCAGGCGGCCACGCCGGTGGCGGTGGTGAACTACACCCAGCTCGCGACCGGCGCGCTGGAGCTGCACCTGGGCGCCGCCAACGCCGGCAGCCTGACCGCGGCGGGCAACGTGGTGATCGCTGGCGGCACGCTGACGGTGAAGTTCCAGGCCGGCACGGTGCCGCGCAGTGGCGACACCGTGGTGGCGATCCAGGCGGCGACGCTGAAGGGCAAGTTCGACAAGGTGGTGGTCGAGGGCTTCACCGCGACGCCGACCTACACGGCCACCGGTCTGCAGATCCGCATCAACTGAGCACGAGGGGACATCGCATGAACCGCATGAAGCGCATGAACCGCATGAAGCGCATGAACCACACGAAGCGCATGAATCGCATGAGACGCTTGAGCGCCGCCGCCGCGCTGGTCCTGTCGACCGTCGTCGCCGCGCCGTCGGCATGGGCCGACGACTTCCCCGCCCTCTCGGCGGCCTGGCCGGCGAACGTGTCGATCGCAGCGACCTATCCGCTGTTCGACTTCGACACCGACGGCTGCCTGCCCAGCGCCGGCGTCAGCCGCAGCGGGCAGCAGAACGGCGGACTGAAGACCTCGGGCGGCATCACCGCCGGCTGCCGCCGCGCGGACTTCCTGGACTACGCGAACACGCTGCATCGCCACGCCTGCGTCACCAGCGGCGGCAACGTCTATTGCGGCCATTTCTACGCGCTGTATTTCCTGAAGGACCAGGTGACGGCGCTTGGCGGCGGTCATCGCCACGACTGGGAGCACGCGGCGATCTGGACCACGAATGGCGTGGTCACCCATGCCGGCTACAGCGCGCATGGCGACCTGACCAACGCGGCGGTCGGCACGCTGGCCGTGCAGAACGGGCACGTGCGCTTCGTCTATCACAAGGACGGCGCGCTGACGCATGCGATGCGCTTCGCCGGCACCGACGAGATCGCCGCCGAGAACCCGTATGGCCAGTGGCTCACGCCGGCGATCGTCAGCTGGACCGCGATGACCGGCGACGGCGTGAGCAACGCGACGATGCGCGGCCTGCTCAACGGCTTCGACTACGGCTCGGCCAACGTGCCGGTCAAGGACAGCAACTTCCTGACCAACCTCAACAACGGCCGCCCGGCCGGTTATCCGGCGTTCACGTCGGCCAGCATCGACGCGGCGCGCTGAGTCGCCGCGATCGGTTCGGCGCCTCGGGCGCCGGGCGCGACCCAGGGCCGCGGCGCGATGCCGCGGCCCTTGTCATTTCATCGCGTGCGCCGGCTCGTCCGCCAGCGGGTCGGCGCTCAGCGGCAACCGGACCGACACCGACGCGCCCTGCCCGCTGCCCGCGCTGTGGGCGGCCGCGCCGCCCCCATGCAGTTCCGCGATGCTGCGCACCAGCGCGAGCCCCAGGCCCAGGCCGCCGTGCGCCCCATGCGCGCCGTGACCGCGCGCATGCTCCTCGCCCTGCGAGAAGGGCTCGAACGCATGGGCCAGCGTCTGCGCGGTCATGCCGATGCCGTTGTCGACGACGGTGATCACCGCCGCATCGTCGTCGCGCCGCAGCGTCAGCGCGATCGTGCCGCCCGGCGGCGTGAACTTGATCGCGTTGCTGAGCAGGTTGCTCACCAGCTGGATCAAGCGCGTGCGGTCGCCCGTGACCGCCAGCGGCTGCGTCGGCCAGGTGGCCTGCAGGCGATGCTCGCGGGCCTCGGCCGCCGGACGCATGCCCTCGACGGCCTCCCGCACCACCTCGCCCAGCTCCAGCGGCGTCATGGTCAGGCGCACCTTCCCGGTGGTGACGCGGCTGACGTCGAGCAGGTCCTCGACCAGCCGGTTGATCTGCCGCACCTGCTTGCTCGCGACCTCGACGCACCAGGTGGCGCGTGGGCTCAGCGTCTCGCGGTCCAGCAGGGACAGCACGTTGGTCAGCGGCGCCAGCGGATTGCGGATCTCGTGCGACAGCACCGCGATGAATTCGGTCATGCGGCGGCTCTCCTCGACCAGCTCCGCCATGCGGCGGCGCTCGCGCTCCTGCTCCATGCGCGCGGTGAGGTCGCGGGTGACCTTGGCGTAGCCGAGCAGGTCGCCGTCCGCATGCTTGATCGCCGTGATCACGACATTGGCCCAGAAGGTCGACCCGTCGCGCCGCACGCGCCAGCCCTCGTCCTCGAAGCGGCCGTGCTCGCGCGCGAGCTTGAGCTCCGCGTCGGGCCAGGCCGCGTCGATGTCCGGCTGGGTGTAGAAGACCGAGAAATGCCGGCCGATGATCTCGTCCGCCTCATACCCCTTGATGCGCCGCGCGCCCGCGTTCCAGGTCGCGATCCGGCCGGACGGCGTGAGCAGGAAGATCGCGTAGTCCAGCACGCCCTCCACCAGGCGCCGATAGGCCTCGTCGCCCGCCTGGTGCAGGCGCGCGACGTCGTCGCCCTCTCGGTCCTGTCCGTCGTTTCCTGGCTTGTCAGCCGTCATCCCGTACCTCGTCCGCCTCACTGTCCCGTGAGTCCGTGACCTGCCCTGAGCGGCCGACTCTATCGCGCCACGCCGACGCCCAGCCGCTTGGCCAGACGGAGGAAATTGCTGCGATCCATGCCGGCCTCGCGGGCCGCGGCGGCCATCGCGCCACCGTGGCGCCGCAGCGCCTCCTCGATCCAGCGGCGCTGGAACTGCTCGGTCGCCGCGCGCAGGCCCGGCCCCGTGGCGTCCGTCGCAGCATCGACCGCCGAGGCCATCGGGTCACGGGGCATTCGGGGCTCCCGACCGGCATCCGCGCCGTCATCGGTGGGCGCAGGGCGAGTCACCGATGCACCTTCGCCCAGGCCGAGGTGCTCCGGCTCGATCGCGATCCATCGCCCGCCGCGCCCGGCCGTCGCCAGCGCGCGGAGCGCGGCGCGGCTGATCAGATGCTCGAGTTCGCGGACATTGCCCGGCCAGTCGTGGGCGAGCAGCGCCTGCGACGCCGCCGGCGACAGCCGCAGGTTGCGGGCGCCGAGCCGGTGCTGGTTCTCCTCCAGGAAGCTGCCCGCCAGGGCCAGCACGTCGCGGCCGCGCTCGCGCAGCGCCGGCACGCGCAGCGGATAAACCGACAGCCGGTGATAGAGATCGGCGCGGAAGCGCCCGCGCGCGACCTCCTCGCGCAGGTCGCGGTTGGTCGCGGCCAGGACCCGCACGTCGACCCGCTGCACGCGATCGCTGCCGGGACGCTGTACGTCGCCGCTCTGCAGCACGCGCAGCAGCTTGGCCTGCACCGGCAGCGGCAGCTCGCCGACCTCGTCCAGCAGCAGCGTGCCGCCGTCGGCCAGCTCGAACTTGCCGACGCGGTCCGCCACCGCGCCGGTGAAGGCGCCGCGCTTGTGGCCGAAGAGCTCGCTGTCGGCCAGGGTCTCGGGCAAGGCGGCGCAGTTGATCTGCACCAGCGGCCGGTCCTGGCGCGTCGAGCGGGCATGCAGGCGCTCCGCGACGAGTTCCTTGCCCACGCCGGTCTCGCCCAGGATCAGCACCGTCAGGTCGGAGGCCGCGACGGTGTCGATCTCGCCGCGCAGGCGGACCATCGCCGCGCTGCGTCCGAGCAGCTCGCGCGGACTGTCGCGCCGCACTGCGCGCGCCAGCGCCTGTTCGCGCGCGGCACGCTGGGCCAGCGTCGCGATCGTGTCCTCGGCCGCGAGGCCCGCCTCGAGCAGCCGCACGACCGCCGCCAGCCGTTGCGGACCGACCTCGTCGAACGCGTGGGGATCGAGCGCATCCAGCGTCACCAGGCCCCAGACGCGGCCGTCGACGCGCAGCGGTGCGCCCATGCAGTCGTGGACGGCCTCCAGTTCCTGCTGGTGCTCGAGCAGGCCGTCATAGGGATCGGGCAGGCCGGCGTCGGCGGCGAAGCGCAGGCCCTCGCCGCTGGCCAGCAGGCGGGCCAGGCGCGGATGGGCAGCCGCCGGAAAGCGCCGGCCCAGCGCTTCCTCGGCCAGTCCGTCGACGGCCACCGGTTGCAGCACCGGCTCGCCCTCTTCGGGCAACAGGCGCAGCAGCGCGGCCGCGTCGCAGCGGACCAGGCCGCGCACCGCAGCGAGCAATTGGCGAAACCGCGCTTCCGTTGTCATTTCGACACCTTCGTTGTCTGTTCGACAGCGGCGGATTCTCGGTCATTCCGACCACACATCCGCCGTGCAGCGCGGAAACCCCAGCCGGCTCAATGACTTGCAGCGCCACTGCCAACGCCGCATGCTTGGCACGATTCCTGATTGCTGACGGGCATCCTCAACGAATCCGGAGTTCCGACGCTCATGTTCAAGCCCCAGACCATCGCCCTGATCCAGGCCACGGTGCCGCTGCTGAAGTCGCGCGGCGAGGAGATCACGCGCCACTTCTATCGCGTGATGCTGTCCGAGCATCCCGAGCTGAAGGCCTTCTTCAACGAGGCGCACCAGGCCGAGGGCACGCAGGCGCGCGCACTGGCCGGCGCGGTGCTGGCCTACGCGAGCCACATCGACCGCGTCCATGAACTGGCCCCGGCCCTGCCCCGCATCGTCCAGAAGCATGTGGCGCTGGGCGTGCAGCCGGCGCATTACCCGATCGTCGGCCAATGCCTGCTGCGCGCGATCCGCGAGGTGCTGGGCGCCGAGGTGGCCACCGACGCGATCATCGACGCCTGGGCCGAGGCCTACGGCGCGCTCGCCCAGTTGCTGATCGATGCCGAAGAGCAGGCCTACGCCGCCACCGCCGCGCTGCCGGGCGGCTGGCGCGGCCAACGCACGATGGTCGTCGCGCGCAAGGAGCGCGAGAGCGAGCTGATCACCTCGTTCTACCTGGAGCCGGTCGACGGCCAGCCGCTCCCGCCCTTCCAGCCCGGGCAATACCTGACGCTGGTGCTGGACATCGACGGCCGCACGGTGCGCCGCAACTACTCGCTGTCGGACGCGCCGGGCAAGCCCTGGTACCGCGTCAGCATCAAACGCGAGGACGGCGGCCTGGTGTCGGGCTGGATGCACGACCGCGTCGAGGTCGGCGCGCGCCTGGAGGTCCAGGCGCCGGCGGGCGAGTTCACGCTCGACCCGCAAGCCACCCGGCCGCTGCTGCTGGTGACCGGCGGTGTCGGCATCACGCCGGCGATGGCGATGCTGGAGTCGGCGGCCCCCAGCGGCCGGCCGATCCGCTTCATCCATGCGGCGCGCCACGGCGGCGTGCACGCCTTCCGCGAGCGCGTGGACCTGCTGGCCGCGGCGCACCGCAACGTCGAGGCCATGTACGTCTACGACGCGCCGCGCGAAGGCGACGAGCCGCACGAGGTCGGCCAGGTGACGGATGCGCTGCTGGCGCGCCACCTGCCCGAGGACCGCGACGTCGACCTGTACCTGCTCGGACCGAAGCCGTTCATGCAGGCGGTCTACCGCGCCGGCCGCCAGCTCGGCGTGCCCGAGGCGCAGCTGCGCTACGAGTTCTTCGGCCCGACGCAGGAGCTGGTCGCGTCGCCTCGATGACGCGGCGCGGCGGGGTCTGCCGCTAGCATGGCCCGTCCCCTGCCCGCCCGACGGCAGGGACGGAACAAGGAGACCCGCATGGAATGCCTCACCCTGACCGAAGACGCCGGCGTCGGCCACCTGGTGCTGAACCGGCCCGACGCGATGAACACGATGTCGCCGCAGCTGTGGCGCGAGCTGGAGACGGTGCTGGACCAGCTGCATCGCAGCCCCACGCTGCGGGCGCTGGTGATCTCCTCGACGGGGCGGCATTTCAGCGCGGGCATGTCGCTGGACGTGTTCCAGAACGGCGGCATCCAGCTCGACGACCGCAGCGCCGAGGGGCGTGCCGCGATCGTCGACCTGCTGGCCGACATGCAGCAGGCCTTCAACCGCCTGGACGACCTGCGCGTGCCGACGATCGCCGCGATCCAGGGCGGCTGCATCGGCGGCGCGGTGGACCTCGTGGCGGCCTGCGACATCCGCTATGCGGAGGCTGGCGCCTTCTTCTGCATCCAGGAGATCAACATCGGCATGGCCGCCGACCTGGGCACGCTGCAGCGCCTGCCCAAGCTGATCCCGCTGGGGGTGGTCAAGGAAATGGCCTACACCGGCCGCCGCCTGCCGGCGGCGCGGGCGCTGGCGGTCGGGCTGGTGAACGATGTCCTGGCGACGCCGGCCGAGTGCGTCGAGGCCGCGCTGCAGTGCGCGCGCGAGATCGCGCAGAAGCCACCGGTGGCGGTGTGGGGCAGCAAGCAGGCGATCCACTACGCGCGCGATCACGGCGTCAAGGACAGCCTGCAGCAGATGGGCTGGCTGCAGGCGGCGATCTGGCAGAACAGGAATTTGATGGAGGCGTTCGCGGCGACGCAGGCCAAGCGGCCCACCGCCTTCCCGGATCTGGCTGCGCTGAAGTTCTTCCGCGAGGGCTGAGGTCCTCGCTGCCAGCCCGCCCTTGGCCTTCATCGGAAAAGGCGGCTCCGCCTCAAGGCCCCCAGACGTCCCGGCGTCGTAGCTCCAGGCCGAGGTCAAGCCCGACGCGGCGGTCCAGAAAACAGAAACGCCCGCCCTGCTTATCGCAGGAGCGGGCGTTGTCGCGAGACAAGCGCCGGGAGGCTTACTTGTTCACCGCATCCTTCAGCGCCTTGCCGGCGGTGAACTTGGCGACCTTGGAGGCCGGGATGTCCAGCGCTTCGCCGGTGGCCGGGTTCTTGCCGGTGCGGGCGGCGCGCTCGCTCACCTTGAAGGTGCCGAAGCCGACCAGGGCGATCTGGTCGCCGGCGGCCAGGGCTTCGGTGATGGTTTCCAGGGTCGCGTCCAGGGCGGTCGCGGCCACGGCACGGGTGACGCCCGCCTTGGTGGCGATGCCTTCGATCAGTTCACTCTTGTTCATCAATGCTTCCAGTAAAAAACCAGGGTCCGGCGAGCCGGGGCCGCGATTATCAGCCAGTCCGGCACCCCCGCCTGTTTGAAGACGCAACCGCCTCGACGCCAGGGCCGTCAGGCGTCCGCATCGCGGATGGCATCGCCTTTTCGGGCGACATCGTCCCCCTGAAGACGGCCCTCCCAGCCATTCAGTCCCCCTGAACGACGAAGCCCGGCGCGAGCGCCGGGCTTCAGGGGCGTCAGGTCGCCGGAAGGCTTACCAGCCCAGGTCCTTCAGCAGCGACTTGGTCAGGTCCTTCGGCGGCACCAGCACCAGGCCCAGGTCCGGGCTGATGTTGGGTTCCATCAGCAGGTTGGGCGAGGCCGAGACATCCCAGTGCGACACCGACGAGCCGCCCACCAGCGGGTTGGGCGTGTACAGCAGCGGCCGGCCCAGCGCGTCGGCACCGGCGCGGCGGCTCGGGTCGGTCGTCAGCGAGCCGGTCGCGTAGCCCACCTTGCCGCGCATGCCGTAGGGCACCGAGGCGGTGATGGCGGCGCGCAGCTTCACGCCGTCGGCCTGCGACACGCTGATCGTGGGGATGGTGACCGTCGGATCGCTGCCGCCCAGGCCCGGCGCGGCGCCCGCGGCGTTGTTGGCGATGATCACGCCGATCGCGCCGGCGTTCTGCGCGTTCTTGGCCTTAACCGCGAAACCGCAGGTACCGCGATCGATCACCACCACCTTGCCGGCGCTAGCGGCCGTGTCGGCGCCGTTGAACGGCAGGCAGCCCTGGCCCGCGCCGACCGTGTCCGGCGCGATCGTCGAGATCGACCCCAGCGTCATCCCGCTGCCGACCGCCGGCCCGAAGGAGGCGGTGCCGTAGGGGTACTGGCCCGAATAACCCGGCGCCGCGGTCGCAACCTTCAGCACCGGCGTGGCCGCCAGCATGCCGGCACCGGCGACCACGTTGGGCCCGACCCAGGCCAGGCCCAGCGGGTTCACCGCCGAGGCCTTGCGCTCCGCGCTCGTCATGTTCAGCCAGGTCTTGCCCTGGGTGTTGTCGAACATGAAGCGCTCCCAGATGCTGGGCAGTCCGTCGTCGGTGTAGGCGGTGCCGGCGCGGTTGATGCGCTTGCCGGTCGAGGTCTGCACCGACAGCACGCTGAAGCCCAGGCCATGGCCCAGCTCATGCAGCAGCGTCTCGACGAAGTTCACGCCATTGCCGAAGTTGCCGTCGATGCCCAGGTAGAACGGCGAGCCGGTCAGGCAGCCTTCCTTGCCCAGGTTGATGTTGAACTGGGTCTTGATGTCGACGTTGTTGAAGCCCGTGGTGTCGGGCTGGCCCTCGCTCAGGTTGACCTTGGCCAGCTTGTTGGCCAGGGCTTGCGGATACCAGGTGTCGGGCGCGCCGCCCTGGAAGCCGTACCAGAAGTTCCAGGCGCTGGCGCTGCCCAGCGTCGCCGACGAGGCGGTGCAGGCCAGCGGTTCCCAGGCGGCGCTGACGGTGATGGTCACGTCGCTCTCCAGCGCCTGTTCCCACACGTCGGCGACGTAGCGGTAGATGAACATGCGCTGCTCGCCGAGCGTGGTGCCCGGGTTGCCGCCCACCGGCGCGACCGGCGTCGTGTCGTTGAAGCCGACGCCGGCCGGATCGCGGCTCTGGATGACGATGGTGGCGGCCTGCGCCAGGCCGGCGCCGCACAGGGCGGCCACGACGGCCGAGCGCAGCAGGGTCTGCTTGAAGCTGAAGGTCTTGGGCATGGCTTACTCCGTGGGCAGGGCCGACTTGGCGGCGGCGGCGCTCTTCATGAAGGCCTCGGCCTCTTCCTTGCTGGCGAAGCAGGCTTCGATCAGCTTGCCGTCGGGACCGCGCACGACGACGGACTGGCTCGCCATCTCGTCGGTCGCGCGGATGCCGGTGGCACCGCTGCTGTGCAGCTTCATCTGCGGCGAGAGCGCCACCGCGCGCAGCGCGACGCGGGCCTTGGCGGCCGGCAGCTGCGCCTGCAGCGCGGCATGTTCCTCGGCCGTGGCCGGGCGGAGCTTGCCGGTCTCGGCGTCGCGCACGACGACGAGGGACTCCTGCGCCATGACGGGCGCGGCGGAGGGTGCCGACGGCGCGGCGGGGGCGGCAGTCGCCGGCGCGGCGGCTTCGTGAGCCTGCGCCGCCAGCGGCAGGGCCACGGCGATCGCCAGGCCCAGGGAGATGCGGGTGATCATGGTCGTTGTCCTTGCGGAGATGACTCGGAGGGATCGGGAAACGGGAAGCGCGCGTCGGCGCTCAACGCGCGGCGCGACGGCGGCGGGCGGCCATCAGGCCCAGCAGGCTGACGCCGGCCAGCGCCCAGCTCGAGGGCTCGGGCACCTGCGCCACCACCAGGCTGTCGACGGCGGCGATGTCGGAGGTGTCGACGGCGCCGACGTGGCCGAGGGCGAAGCGCGCGCTCGAGCCCGCGCCCTGGCCCGCGATCGTGAAGGTGTATCGGCTCCACTCGCCGAGGGTGGCGGTGATCGTGGCGACCGGCAGCAGGCTGGCCAGGTCGCCGGCCGCGTCCACCAGGCCGTAGGTCAGGTCGTCGGCGTAGTTGCCGTCGACGCCGCCACGGGCCCAGAAGGAGACCTGCGTGTCGAAGGCCGTCGAGAAGGCGGAAGTGATCAGCCAGCTGCCCAGCGAGCCGCCGTCCGGACCGGCCGCCCAGCGCGCCTGCAGGAAGGATTCGCCGGCGCCGGCCTGGGCCGGGAAATTGGACTCCAGGCCCTGCGTCCAGCCCGGCACCGCGCCCGACGGCGAATTCAGGTTGATGAAGCGCCAGTCGGCGGCGCCCAGGCGGTCGGGGGCGAGCACCGTGCCGCCGTTGACGACCGTGGTGTCGAAGCCTTCGTTGATGAGGATGTATTGCTCGGCATGGGCCGACGCCATCGCGCCGAACACCGCCGCGGCCAAACAGACTTTCTTGAACATTGCTGCGTCCTTCTTCGGGATGAAGGTGGGATGACCACCTGGACTCGAGCGGCGGCGCACCGGGATGACGGACGCCGCCGCGACTGCTGTCGGCCGGCGGGAGGGCGGCCTTCGGGCGGGTCGATTCTGTGACTCCCGTCACGGTTCGCAGGAGGGGGTCGGGCCGTGCCTCCCCCCCGGTGCGGGGGTGGTTGTTTCCCTAAGGCGTGTGGGGACGCGGGTCGCCATGACGGGGACAGGACTTGCCCGGTCCGGTCGCGCACGCGGACGCAAACGGCCGCGCAAACGCATCGTCACGGGAAGTGCCTGCGGCGGGCCACCGCGCGCGTGGCGGCACGACATGGCGCCAGCCGCCCAAGGCGCGCGATGCGCAAACCACGCGCCTCGCAACTCGCCCGTCGGCGAGTGTGGCGAGCTCCGCGTAAATCCGGATGGGCAGCGGGTGCGAATCTCACCGGCACGGTGCCCTCGGACATTCGTCCGATACCGGCGCGCGCCTCGATTCGCGACAGTGGAGCCCTGTTCCAACACCCCTCCACTGTCCTCAGGAGCTTCCCCATGAACATCGCCCGCCGCCTCCTCGTCGCCGCCACCGCGGCCTCCGCCCTCGCCGCCTCGGGCCTCGCGTCCGCAGCCACGCCGGCGCCGCAGCCCTCGGTCGTGATCGTCCACGGCGCCTTCGCCGACGGCTCGGACTGGGCCAAGGTGATCCCGCTGCTGCAGCGCGAAGGCGTGCAGGTCACCGCGGTGCAGAACCCGCTCAGCTCGCTGGCCGACGACGTCGCCGCCGCGCGCCGCGCGATCGACGCGCAGCCCGGCAAGGTGGTGCTGGTCGGCCACTCCTGGGGCGGCACCGTGATCACCGAGGCCGGCGCCGCGGACAAGGTCGCCGCGCTCGTCTACATCGCGGCCTTCGCGCCCGACGTCGGCCAGAACACCGCCGAGCAGGGCAAGGGTTTCCCGACGCCCTCCGGCCTGGCGCACTTCAAGGCCGACGCGCAGGGCTGGCTGAGCCTGACCCCCACCGGCATGCGCGACCACTTCGCGCAGGACCTGCCGGCCGCGACCACCGCCGTGATGGCGGCGACGCAGGGGCCGATCCAGGCCAAAGCCTTCGAGCAGCCGGTGTCGGTCGCGGCCTGGAAGACCAAGCCGTCCTGGTACCTGCTGGCCAGCGCCGACCGCATGATCGCGCCCGAGGCGCAGGCCGCGATGGCGCAGCGCGCCGGCGCCAAGGTGACCCGGGTCGGCACCTCGCACGTGCCGCAGCAATCGCAGCCCGAAGCGGTCGCCAGGCTCATCCTGGACGCCGTCCGGCAATCCCGGTAAGGTCCGCGCCGACCGCGGGCCAGCCCAGCGCGCCGAGCACGCAAGGTGCGCCACGCCGGCGAGGCGCGCCGGACGCGCCCCGTGCGCGGCCCGCGGTGCGCTGGACCTCGCTCCTGGAATGCCGTGACCGCTGCTTCTCTTCCGATCTCTCCGTCAATCCCGTCGACGCCCTCCCCGGCGCCGGCGGGTTCGCGCGTGCCGGTGCTCGATGCCGTACGCGCACTCGCCTTCGTCGGCGACCTCAGCATGGGCCAGCCGGTCGACCACTCGACCCGCGCCGCCTGGCTGGCGACCCGCATCGCCGAGGCCGCCCGGGCTGAAGGCCTCGCGCTCGGCCGCGATGCCGACGAGGCTCCCGGCCATGCGACCTGCGTCGCGCTGCTGCGCTGGTCTGGCTGCACGGCCAACGCGCCGGAGTTCTCGGTGCTGATGGGCGACGACGTCGGCGGCCGCGACGCGATGCTCTCCAACGGCTCGGCCGCGGAGGCCTCGGCGCTGGCCGGCACGCTCGGCGACGCGGCGCTGATCCACTGCGAGGTCGCCGGCGAGATCGCCCGGCTGCTGGGCCTGCCCGCGGGCATCGAGCGCGCGATGCATCACCTCTTCGAAACCTGGGACGGCCGCGGCAAGCCCGCCGGCCTGCGCGGCGACGCGGTGCCGGCCGTCGTCTTCGCCGTCGCGCTGGCCGGCGACCTGGAGATCTTCAGCCGCGTCCACGGGCTGCCGGCGGCGCTGCGGCACATCGCCGAGCGCGCCGACGCCAAGTACCCGCAGGCGCTGGTGGCGCTGTCCACGCGACACGCGGCCGACTGGATGGCGGCGCTCGACGAAGGCGCCCATGAGGCCGTGGGTGACGCCGCGATGGCGAGCTCGATGGCCGGCCCTGAACGCGGCGCCCAAGGTGCCCCCGGTCGGCGAGCGCCCGGCAACGCGCCCGACCTGAACGGCGCGCTGGCCGCGCTGCACACGCCGCTGGAGCTCGTCGCGGACGTCATCGATCTCAAGCTGCCCTGGATGACCGGCTTGTCGCGGCGCGTCGCGGAGGCCGCCCGCGCGGCCGGCGCCGCGCTCGGCCTGGACGAGCCGGCGCAGGCGCGGCTGCACCGCGCCGGGCTGCTGCATGGCATCGGACGGGCGTCGGTGCCCAACGCGCTGTGGAGCGAGGGCCGCCGCCTCGGCGAAGCCGATCGCGAGCGCCTGCGCTTGATGCCCTACTGGACCGGCCGCGCCGCCCGGCGACTGACCGCGCTGCAGGAGGAGGCCGAACTGGCGTCCTTCGTCGACGAGCGCATGGACGGTTCGGGCGCGTTCCGGGGCGCGTCCGGCGCGGCGATCCCCGTACCGGCGCGGGTGCTCGCGGCGGCGGCCGCCTGGGTCACCGCGCGCACCGCCCGGCCCGGTGCGCCGGCGCTGGACGTCGACGCGGCGCGCGCGACCCTGCAGGTCGAAGTGGCGGCGGGCCGGCTCGATGCGCAGGCCACCGCGGCCGTCTGCGGCGCCGAACCGCGTCGCGTGACGCCCACCGCGCCCTCGCCCGCGACGGTCACGCTCTCCGCGCGCGAGACCGAGGTGCTCGCGCGCATCGCGATCGGCGAGAGCAACAAGGAAGCGGCCAAGGTCCTGGGCATCAGCCCGGCCACCGTGCGCACCCATCTGGAAAGCGCCTTCCGCAAGCTCGGCTGCAGCACGCGCGCCGCCGCGACGCTCAAGGCGATGACGATGGGTTTGCTGCCGGTCTGAGCGGCTCTCTCCCGGACCCGCGCGACACCGCTCAGCGCGGCGCGCCGGGGCCGACCTCGACCAGCCAGTCGCGGACCGCGGCGATCACCTCCGCGGGCCGGTCCTTGTGCGGCGAGTGTCCGCAGGCGGGGATCTCGAAGAGGCGCGTCCACGGCACCGCGCGGGCGATGCCGCGGATCTGCTCGAGCGTGCCGTATTCATCGTCGACGCCCTGCATCGCCAGCAGCGGGCAGCGGATCGCGCGGATCTCCTCGACGATCGACCAGTCGCGGAACGCGGGGCTGAGCCAGCAGTCGCTCCAGCCTCGGAAAGGCGAGTCGGGATCGTCATGGAAGCGCGCCAGGCGCTCGCGCAGCGGGCCGCGCTCATACGCCGCGACGGTGTCGCGGATGCCGTCGATGGAGAGCGACTCCACGACGATGTGCGGCGCTGCGACGACCGCGCCCGCGGTGGGCAGGCGGGCCGCATGCAGCAGCGCGATGGAGCCGCCGTCGCTGTGGCCGAAGAGCCAGGGCGGCGAGTCGACGCCCAGGCCGGCCAGCACCGCGGGCAGCACCTCATGCGCCTGGCGGTGGAGATAGTCCGGGGTCCAGCGCTCATCGGGGGCCCGCATCGTCGAGCGGCCGTAGCCGGGCCGCGAGTACACCAGGCCGCGCAGGCCCAGGGCCTCGCACAGGCGGGCCGGGAAGTCGCGCCACATCGCGATCGACCCGAGCCCCTCGTGCAGGAACACCATCACCGGCGCCGGCGCGCCGGCCGGTCCGCGGGCGGTGTCGTTGACCCAGGCGTAGTCGATGTCGGTCGGCCGGCCGCGCCAGTCGATGCGCAGGCGCTGCGTCGTTGTCGTGCTGTCCATGGCGCGCATCTTAGGCAGGCCGGACGATCGCCTGGACGCGCCAAAAGAAAAGGCCCCGGTCGTGAGACCGGGGCCGAAAGTTCGTCCGTCTGCAGAGGGAAAAGACGGACCATGCGAGAGAGAAGCATGAACAACGGAAGCTCGAATTCCGTTGTCAGGATCTACTGTACGGAGGTCCGCATCCGCGGGCACGAGGGCAACGGCGCATCGTCGCGGAGGACATCGCCCGATGCGGCTGTCAGGCGATCGCCTACAAGCCTCGCGGTCGTGCCCGCCCTCGCTCCCTGGCGCCTCGGCGCCCTTGCCTCGCCTTCAGTCCGCGGCGCCTGCGGGCGCCCCGGTGGCACCGCGCTGCTGGGTCACGCCCAGCGCGCGGTTGGCGCTGATCGCCATGATCAGCGCGAAGAAGACCACGCAGGAGAGCCCGGCCGTCAGCGACGAGTGCTCCCCGATCATCCCGATCAGCGGCGGCCCGGCCATCATGCCCAGGTAGCCCAGCGACGACACCGCCGCGATGCCGTGCGCCGCGCTGACGCCCGGCACCTTGGACGCGGCGCTGAACAGCACCGGCACGACATTCGACAGCCCCAGGCCCACCAGCGCGAAGCCCAGCAGTCCCGCCGGCGCGACCGGCACCAGCAGCGCCGTGGCCATGCCGGCCGCGGCGAGCAGCCCGCTCGCGACCATCAGCGGCACCGGCGCGACACGCGCCCGCACCCAGTCGCCACCGAAGCGGCCCAGCGCCATGGCCAGGCTGAAGCTCGCGTAACCCAGCGCCGACACGCTGGCATCGCTGGCCCGCTCCTGCTTCATGAACAGCACGCTCCAGTCGTACATCGCGCCCTCGGCGATCAGCCCCAGCGCCGCGAGCGTGCCGATCAGCGCGAGCACGCCGCGCGGCAGGCTCAGCGGCTGCTTCTCGCCGGGCTCGGTCCGCATCTTCAGCATCGCCGCGCAGGCGCCGACGATCAGCGCCATGCCGACGCCGCAGGCCACCAGCAGATGCGTCTGCGGCGCCCAGCCCAGCAGCGGCAGCAGGCTGCCGACGCCGGCCCCGACCATGCCGCCCAGGCTGAACATCGCGTGAAAGCCGCTCATCAGCGGCCGCGCCGCGAGGTGCTCGATCTCGGTGGCCTCGGCGTTGATGGACACGTCGAAGAGGCTGGCCGTCGCGCCGAACAGCGCCAGCAGCAGCACCAGTCCCAGGTAGGCGCTCGGCACGATCAGCAGCGAAACGCCCGCCGCGCACAGCACGCCGGTCACGCCCGCGACGCCGCGCGGGCCGAAGCGCGCCACGACCCGCCCCGCCTGCGTCAGCGCCAGCAGCGCGCCCACGCCCGAAGCCAGCATCGCAATCGCGAGCGACTGCTCGCCCAGGCCGTAATGCGCCTTCACCGTCGGCACGTGCACGCCCCAGGTCGCGAACAACGCGCCGGAGACGAAGAACTGGATGCGCAGCGCCCAGGCGGCCGCCGACAGGCGGCGGGGTGTCGGGACCGGGGCGCTCGAGGCGGAGGCCGTGGAGGAACTCGTGGAGGCGGTGTCGGCGGACATCTTCGGCAGGGCGTGAAGAGGCCGTTACTGTAGGCGGCGCGGCGTGGACCGCGCGCGAGGGTCGCCCCCGGCGAGGGCGCACGAAGTCAGGCGCTCAGGACACCATGCCGCGCAGCGCGTTGAACAGCTTGCGCGGCTGCAGCGGCTTGAACAGCACCGTGTGGCCGCTCTCGGTGGCGCGGCGCAGTTCCTCGCGGCTGGTGTCGCCGGTGACCAGGATCGCCGGCACCTGCAGCGCGCAGAGCTCGCGCACCGCGCGGATCGCCGCGATGCCGTCGGGCCCGTCGCCCAGGTGCAGGTCGGACAGGATCAGGTCGGGCGGCATCGCCCGCGCCCGCACCGCATCCGCCGCCTCGCCCGCGGTCGCCGCGATGATGGTCTCGTAGCCCCATTCCTCGAGCAGCAGCTGCAGGCCGAGCCGGATCGACTCCTCGTCGTCGATCACCAGCACCGAGCGCGGTTCCATCACCGGCATCGGCACCGTGTCCGCGGCGGTGGTGAACTCGGGGATCTCGGGCAGCCCGCCCAGCGGGACGCTCAGCCGGAACATCGTCCCGCGCCCCGGCCGCGACGCCACCATCAGCCGGTAGCCCAGCAGATGCGCCAGGCGCTTGACGATCGCCAACCCCATGCCCAGGCCCTGCGTGCGGCTGCGCTCGCTCTGGCCCACCTGGTAGAACTCCGCGAAGATCCGCGGCAGGTCGCTGGACTTGATGCCGATGCCGGTGTCCCAGACCTCCAGGTTGAGGGACTCCTCGGTGGTGCGGGCCACCACGACCACCCCGCCCTCCTCCGTGTACTTGATCGCGTTCTGGATGAGGTTGCCCAGGATGCGCTCGAGCAGCTGCGGGTCGCTGGTCACCGACTTGCCGCCCGGCGAGAAGCGCAGGCCCAGGCCCGACGCCTCCGCCTGGCCGGCGTAATGCATGTGCAGGCGCCGGAACAGGTCGCGCAGCGGGAAGTGCTGCAGGTTGGGCTCCACCGTGCCGGCGTCCAGCCGCGAGATGTCCAGCATCGCGTTGAAGGAGCGCTCCAGGCCCTCGATCGAGCGCATCACGTTGCGGATCAGCGGCTCCTCCTCGGTGCCCTGCAGCCGCCGCTCGAGGCTGGCCGCGAACAGCCCCAGCGCATGCACCGGCTGGCGCAGGTCGTGGCTCGCGATGGCCAGGAAGCGGCTCTTCTCCTGGTCGGCGCGGATGGCGCCGTCGCGGTCCTGCTCCAGCGTGCTGACGTGCAGGTCCTGTTCCATCAGCAGGCGCTTGGCGCGCTGCCAGCGGTAATGCTCCAGCAGCGCCAGGCCGCCGATCACCGCCGCGGCCAGGAACCACACCGGCCCGGCACCGGGTCGGGCCGCCGGATCGAACAGCCGCGCCACGCCCTCCGAGGCCGGCAGCAGCGCAATCACCGCCGCCCAGCGCCCCATCGGCGCGAGCAGCACGCCCACGACCGCCGCGGTCGCGGCCAGCAGCGGACCGGTGAGCAGGCCGCGCGATCCCGGCGACTCCGCCAGCCAGGGGTGCAGGCACAGCAGGCCCAGGCAGCCGGCGGCCTGCAGGTAGAGCAGGCGTCGCCCATCCCGGTCGCTGAAACCGGTGCGTGCGTCGACCTTGGCGCCGCGGTAGGACATCGACCGCGCGGTGAAGACGCAGCCCACCGCCAGCGCGATGACGCCGATGATCCAGACGATCATCCCGGTCGTCGGCGTGCCGCGCAGCAGCGCCGACACCAGCGGCACCGCGACCGCGATCAGCAGCCACGGCCAGTGGCTCCAGGCCTCGTCGAAGCCGGCATCCTGCAGCCGGCGGGCGATCGCGCGGCGTTCGCGCCGGCGGCCTTCCTGCACGGCCTCGTCGGTCGCGGACGCGGCGCCGGCGACGGCCACGAACAGGCTGGGACGTGGCGCGCGCCGGGACCGCTTCTGGCGCGGGGGAGGCGCCGGCGGCTCCTCGTCCGGTGTCCCGCCCGACATCCCTCCCGAGGGTGGGCTCGTGGGCGTCGCGGCGGGGGGCGAGTTCATTGGGCCGGCGGCCCCGTGACCGCCGTCGCGGCGGGGCGGGCCGCCAGAAACGGCGCTCGCCGGCACGTCGTCGACGCCCGGCGAGTCGATGAGGATCTCGGTCGGCGGAAAGGTGGTGTCGGGCGCGCGTTCCTCGCCCGGGTGATCGCCTCGGTGAGCCGTGGCCACCTCGTCAGCGGAACAGGCTGATCATGTGCGAGCGCGACTTGACGTCCAGCGCCAGCAGCAGCGAGGACACATAGTTCTTCACCGTGCCCAGCGACAGCTGCGTGGAGTTGCTGATCTCCTGGTTGCTGCAGCCGGACAGCACCAGCTCCAGGATCTCCAGGTGGCGCGGGCCCAGTTCGGCCACGCGGTCATACATGGCGGAGGACGGGAAGCGCGGGAACAGCGAGCCGGCCTGGGTCGAGCGATGGCGCTGGCCCTCGGCCAGCAGCGTGCGCAGCGTGCTGCGCATCTCGGCCATCAGCGCGCCCTTGGGCAGGTAGCCCACGGCGCCCAGCGCCCGCGCCTGGCGCACGACGAATTCATCCTGCGTGCCGCTGAACACGACGACGCGCGCGTCGGGGAAGGCTTCCATGAACTGGCGCAGGCCCTGCAGGCCCTTGCAGTCGCCCAGGTTCAGGTCCAGCAGCACCGCGTCCACCGCGCCACGCTCGCCATAGGCCAGCAGGCCTTCCTGCAGCGACGCGGCCTCGACCCATTCGATGTCGATCTCGTCCAGCGTCTGGTAGAGCGTGCGGATGCCCGCGCGCACCAGTTCGTGGTCGTCGACCAGCAACACGCGGCGCTTGAGCGCGGGCATCGTGTAGCCGCCATTTCCTGCCGCCTCGAATGCACGGGCAACGGACACTGCTTCCATAGGGCCTCCCTTCTTTGACTGACCGATCGTCTCCGGTTCGGCCGTCGTCACCCTTTGATCACCGGAGAAGGCCCGCATGATAGGCCGATGGTCACTTGCGTCGCCCCCTCTTCAGGGGGAACCCTGAGGGGCTGCGCCCGAAACACTTGTGACGACATGTTGCTGGTGCGATTCGTCAACGTTGTCAGGCCCCTTCCCTATTCCCTATTTATAGGTCTTGGCCGGTCCACGCCACCCCCTGTTCGGTGGGGACGCCCATCCGCCGCGCGGGCGATATCGGGGCCTGCCCTGATGCCGGAAATAGCATTGGCCAACTGGAAAATGTGATTGGCCGGGGATCACCCGGCTCCCTAGCATTTGCTCCGCTCGACAACAACCCCACGGCGGTTGTGGAGTCGCCCGGTCAGCGGGTTGACACGCCAGAAAAACGACGGAGACAACATGAGCAAGATTCCCTTCGGGCTGCGGACCACCGTGGCCGCGGCCGCCCTCCTCGGGGCGGCGATCCAGGTCCAGGCGCAGAGCCAGCCCCCGGCCGACGAGAAGAAGTCGGACGACACCAAGCTGGAAACCGTGGTCGTGAGCGGCATGCGCCGCTCGGCCGAATCGGCGCAGACCATCAAGCAGAACAGCGACCAGGTGGTGGATTCCATCGTCGCCGAGGACATCGGCAAGTTCCCCGACAAGAACGTCGCCGAGATCCTGGGCCGCGTCACCGGCGTGCAGATCCAGCGCAACAACGGCGAAGCCAGCGGCGTGATCGTGCGCGGCCTGGGCGGCGTGGTGACGCTGCTCAACGGGCGCGAATTCTTCTCGGACTCGGGCCGCAGCCTGTACCTGTCGGACGTGCCCGCGACGATGCTCAAGCGCATCGACGTCTACAAGACCCAGGAAGCCGCGCTGCCCGAGGGCGGCACCGCCGGCGTCATCGACGTGCGCACCAACCGCCCGCTGGACTTCAAGGACGCGCAGCTGGTGCTGTCGGCCCGTGGCGAGCACCGCGACAAGGCCAAGACCAACAACCCGGACATCTCCGGCATGGCCTCCAACCGCTGGAAGACCGACCTGGGCGAGATGGGCGCGTTGATCGGCCTGTCCTACCAGCGCGGGCAGTACCACGACGAGACCGGCTTCGTCGGCAACCCGGAATCCATCGTCGTGCCGGGCCGCGCGAACCCGGTGCTGGGCACCGACTCGATGGGGCGCGTCTTCGCGCTGGGCGACCGCAAGCGCGTCGCCGGCAACTTCGCGCTGCAGTGGAAGCCCAACAAGGATTCGGAGATCTACCTCGAAGGCTTCGGCACCCGCATCGACCATCGCTATCAGCTGTCCTTCCTGGTGGGCGGCATCGGCATGTTCAACGACGGCGCCTGGCGCCCGGTGCCCGGCACCGTCATCACGACCAAGCCCGGCACCGACAACCTGGACACCGCGACCAACACCAACTACCCGGGCTGGGGCTTCACCTCGACGCAGGCCAAGCATGACGAGGTCGGCAACAACCAGTTGGCGCTGGGCGGCAACTGGCGCCTGACCGACCGCCTCAAGGTCAGCACCGAACTGGCCCGCACCCGCAGCGTGATCGACTGGGTCAACCGCATCCTGGACACCGGCTACAGCCCGACCAGCACCGTCGCCGCGGTGCGAGGCGGTGGCGGCTACATCGACTACCCGGGCCTGGACCTGACCGACGCCGCGAACTTCCGCGTCAACGGCGGCGTCGACGTGCGCGGCCGCCGCGAGGGCAAGTCCACCGACTGGCGCGCCGATGCCGACTACGACATGGGCGACGGCTTCCTGAAGGAGCTCAGCACCGGCGTGCGCCTGGCCAAGCGCGACGCGATGTCGATCAACACCAACATGCCGTGGACGACCTCGTTCTCGGCGGTGGGCCAGACCCTGACCAACTTCCCCGGCATCTACGAGGTCTCGCCGAGGACCTACGGCGACTTCGGCGTGAAGCAGTACGTCTTCGCGTCCCGCGACTGGCTGCTCGACAACGGCGAGGCCTTCCGCCAGATGCTGACCGGCAGCACGGCGCTGACGCCGTACGACCCGATGACGCTCTTCGACGACACGGAGAAGACCAGCGCCCTCTACGGCCGCGCCAAGTTCGGCTTCGACGCCTGGGGCGTGCCGGTCTCCGGCGTCGCCGGCCTGCGCGTGGTCCGCACCGAGCAGACGCTGCGCGGCAACTCCCGCGACGCGTCGACCAACGTCATCACGCCGGTGCTGGTCGACACCTCGCGCACCGACACGCTGCCGACGCTGTCGCTGCGCGCCGACCTGACCCCGCGCCTGGTCAGCCGCCTGGTCTGGGGCAAGACGATCGAGCGTCCCAACTTCGTCGACTACAACCCGGGCCAGACCAACACGCCTCCCGGCGGCGGCGTCACCTTCGGCACCCTGGCCGGCGGCAACCCCAACCTGAAGCCGACCGAGTCCAACAACACCGACGTGGCGCTCGAGTACTACTTCGCCAAGACCGGCTCGGTCACCGGCACGGTCTTCGAGCACAAGTTCAAGAACCGCGTCATGACGCAGACGACGCAGACGACGATCAACGGCGTGCCCTACAACGTCACGCAGCCGATCAACGTCACCCGCGCCAACCTGCATGGCTACGAGCTGAGCTACCGCCAGTTCTACGACTTCCTGCCGGGCTGGCTGGGCGGTTTCGGCATGGAGGCCAACTTCACCTTCATGACGGGCAAGCAGACGCAGCCCGACGGCACCGACGGCCCCTTCCTCGGCCAGTCCAAGAAGGCCTACAACATCGTCGGCATGTACGAGCGCAACGGCATCTACGCGCGCCTGGCCTACAACTGGCGCGACAAGTTCCTGGCCGAGTCGCCGTACCGCAGCACCCAGCACCAGCTGTGGGTGGCGCCGCTCAAGACCCTGGACCTGTCGCTGGGCTACGAGCTGACCAAGCAGATGACGGTGTCGCTGGACGTGACCAACCTGCTCAATCAGGCCTATCACGACTACTTCGACAAGGACCCGTCGCTGGTGCGTGACGTGCGCTACTACGACCGCACCGTGGCCGTGGGCCTGCGCTGGAAGCTCTGATCCCGCCGCGATGCTCGACGACCCGCAAGTCCTGACCCCGCTGATCCCGCAGCGGGCCGATCCCCACCTGACCCGTCACGTGGACGGGGCCGGCCGCGCGCGCTACTTCTTCACCGCCTCGGTGCCGGAGTACGACCGCATCGAGCTGCGCGCCGCGGACGCGTGGCAGGACCTGCCCCACGCGACGCCGCGGGTGGTCTGGCGCAAGCCGGACACGGGGCGTTGGAGCGAGCTGATCTGGGCGCCGGAACTCCATTTCCGCCAGGGCGCCTGGTACCTCTACTTCGCGGCGGCGCCGAGCCGCGAGATCGTCGGCGGCCTGTTCCAGCACCGCATGTATGCGCTGCGGAACCGGTCGCCCGATCCGATGGCCGGCGAGTGGGAGTTCCTCGGGCAGATCGACACCGGCATGGACACCTTCTGCCTGGACGCGACGACCTTCGAGCATCGCGGCCAGCTCTACTACCTGTGGGCGCAGAAGGCGCTCGACATCCCGGGCAATTCCAACCTCTACATCGCGCCGATGCGCACGCCCTGGCAGCTGGCCGGCGCACCGGTGATGCTGAGCAAGCCGGAGTTCGACTGGGAATGCCGCGGCTTCCTGGTCAACGAGGGCCCGTCGGTGCTGCACAGCCACGGCAAGGTCTTCATCAGCTACTCGGCCAGCGCGACCGACGAGAACTACGCGATGGGCCTGCTGTGGATGGACGAGTCCGCCGATCCGATGGATCCGGCGAGCTGGACCAAGTCGCCGGCGCCGGTGCTGACCACGAGCCCCACCCAGCCGATCTTCGGCCCGGGGCACAACAGCTTCGCGCTGGACGAGGACGGCCGCACGGTACTGCTCGTCTATCACGCCCGCACCTACACCGAGATCGTCGGCGATCCGCTCTGGAACCCCGATCGCCACACCTTCGTCAAGCACCTGGGATGGACCGCGGACGGCATGCCCGACTTCGGCGACGCCGGATTGGCGTGATATCCGATTCGATATCGGAATCCCGGAAGTTTTGATTGGATCCGAATCACCTGTCTCCCTAGCATGGCTCACGGAGACATCACCCACTACCTGCAATGACCGAGGCCAAGAAGAAGATCAAGCTGCGTTCCGCCGAATGGTTCGGGACCCAGGACAAGAACGGATTCATGTACCGGTCCTGGATGAAGAACCAGGGCATCCCGGACCATGAGTTCGAGGGCAAGCCGATCATCGGCATCTGCAACACCTGGTCCGAGCTGACGCCGTGCAACGCGCACTTCCGCAAGCTGGCCGAGCACGTCAAGCGCGGCATCCTGGAAGCGGGCGGCTATCCGGTGGAGTTCCCGGTGTTCTCCAACGGCGAGTCCAACCTGCGCCCGACCGCGATGCTCACGCGCAACCTGGCCAGCATGGACGTCGAGGAATCGATCCGCGGCAACCCGATGGATGCCGTCGTGCTGCTGGTGGGCTGCGACAAGACCACGCCGGCGCTGCTGATGGGCGCGGCCAGCGTGGACCTGCCCACCATCGTGGTCACCGGCGGGCCGATGCTCAACGGCAAGCTGAACGGCAAGAACATCGGCTCCGGCACCGCCGTCTGGCAACTGCATGAGCAGGTCAAGGCCGGCGAGATCTCGATGCACGACTTCATCGCCGCCGAGGCGGGCCATTCGCGCTCGGCGGGCACCTGCAACACGATGGGCACGGCCTCGACCATGGCCTGCATGGCGGAGTCGCTGGGCACCTCGCTGCCACACAACGCCGCGATCCCGGCGGTCGACGCGCGCCGCTACGTGCTGGCGCACCTCTCCGGCATGCGCATCGTCGAGATGGTCTGGGAGGACCTGAAGCTCTCCAAGATCCTGACGCGCGAGGCCTTCGAGAACGCGATCCGCACCAACGCCGCGATCGGCGGCTCGACCAACGCGGTCATCCACCTGAAGGCGATCGCCGGCCGCATCGGCGTGCCGCTGGAGCTGGAGGACTGGACCCGCATCGGCCGCGGCACGCCCACGCTGGTGGACCTGCTGCCCTCGGGCCGCTTCCTGATGGAAGAGTTCTATTACGCCGGCGGCCTGCCCGGCGTGCTGCGCCGGCTCGGCGACAACGGCCTGCTGCCGCACAAGGACGCGCTGACCGTCAACGGCAAGACGCTCTGGCAGAACTGCCACGACGCGCCCATCTACGACGAGGAAGTGATCCGCCCGATCGCCAAGCCCCTGATCGAGGACGGCGGCATCTGCGTGCTGCGCGGCAACCTCGCGCCGCGCGGCGCGGTCCTCAAGCCGTCGGCGGCGACGCCCGCGCTGATGCAGCATCGCGGCCGGGCCGTGGTGTTCGAGGACTTCGACGACTACAAGGCGCGGATCATGGATCCGAACCTCGAGGTCGACGCCGATTCCATCCTCGTCATGAAGAACTGCGGCCCGATGGGCTATCCCGGCATGGCCGAGGTCGGCAACATGGGCCTGCCGCCCAAGTTGCTGGCGCAGGGCATCAAGGACATGGTCCGCATCTCCGACGCCCGCATGAGCGGCACCGCCTACGGCACCGTGGTGCTGCACGTCGCGCCGGAGGCCAAGGCCGGCGGCCCGCTGGCGGTGGTGCGCGAGGGCGACTGGATCGAGCTCGACTGCGCGGCCAACCGGCTGCACCTGGACATCAGCGACGCGGAGTTGCAGGCGCGCCTGGCCGACTGGGCCGCGAAGCAGCAGCCCGATCCCGCGGACCAGAGCGGCTACCGCAAGCTCTATGTCCAGCACGTGCTGCAGGCCGACGAGGGCTGCGACTTCGATTTCCTGCGTGGCTGCCGCGGTTCCGCGGTGCCGCGGCACTCGCACTGACCGTGCGCGTGGACTGAAGAACGAAGGACCGGGAACGGTCCTTCGTCGTTTCGGCACCGCAGAGTGCCGACGAAACGATAACGACACCTGGAGACAAGCATGACCATGAAGAGGACGGCCTTCGGCCTGGCCGCGGGCGCCCTGCTCGCCTGGAGCGCGCACGCGGCCGATGTTCAGCTCACCGTCGATGCGGGCAAGCCCGGTCCGGTGATCCACCGCAATGTCTACGGCCAGTTCGCCGAGCATCTGGGCACCGGCATCTACGAAGGCATGTGGGTCGGGCCCGACTCCAACATCCCCAACGTGCGCGGCTGGCGCAAGGACGTGGTGGGCGCGCTCAAGGCGCTGCACGTGCCGCTGGTGCGCTGGCCCGGCGGCTGCTTCGCCGACGAGTACCACTGGCGCGAAGGCATCGGCCCGCGCGGCAAGCGGCCGGTGAAGGTCAACACGCACTGGGGCGGCGTTGCCGAGAACAACGCCGTCGGCACGCACGAGTTCTTCGACCTGGTCGAACAGCTCGGCGCCGAGGCCTATGTCAACGGCAACCTGGGCACCGGCAGCGCGCAGGAGATGGCCGAGTGGCTGGAGTACATGACGGCCGAGGGCAACTCCACGCTGGCGCAGCTGCGCCGCAAGAACGGCCGCGACAAGCCGTTCAAGGTCAGCTACTTCGCCGTCGGCAACGAGGCCTGGGGCTGCGGCGGCAACATGACGCCGGAGTACTACGTCAACCAGTACCGTCAGGTCGCGACCTTCCTGAAGACGCCGGACAACAACCGTCCGAAGTTCATCGCCAGCGGCGGCAATGCCAACGACACGCGCTGGACCGAGGTGCTGTCGACGCAGAACATCAAGTTCAACTTCGACGCGATCGGCCATCACTACTACGTGTTCCCGAGCGGCAAGTGGGAAGGCAAGGGATCGGCGGCCGGTTTCAAGGAAGACGAGTGGATCTCGCTGCTGTCCTACACGCAGGACTTCGAGAAGACCGTCGCCGCCAACATCGCGGTCCTGGACAAGAACGACCCGCAGAAGCGCATCGGCCTCTACCTGGATGAGTGGGGCAGCTGGTACGACCCGGAGCCGGGCACCAACCCGGGCTTCCTGGTCCAGCGCAACACGCTGCGCGACGCGGTCCTGGCCGCCCTGCACTTCCACATGTTCCATGCGCATGCGGACCGGGTGCACATGACCAACATCGCGCAGATGGTCAACGTGCTGCAGGCCATGATCCACACGGACAAGACCCGCATGGTGCTGACGCCCACGTATCACGCCTTCGCGCTGTACACGCCGTTCCAGGATGCGACCACGCTGCCGGCGACGCTGAGCGGCAATCCCGAGTACGCGCTGGCCGGCAAGTCGCTGCCGGCGGTGAGCGCGTCGGCCGCGCGCGGCAAGGACGGCAAGCTCTACCTGGCGCTGATCAACGTGAACCCGCGCGAGGCGCAGACGGTGAAGCTGGCCGTGCAAGGCGCCGCCGCGCGCCGCGCCGTCGGCCAGGTGCTGAGCGCCGAGGCCATGGACAGCGAGAACACCTTCGCCAAGCCCGAGGCCGTCAAGCCCAAGGCCTACGAGGCGCAGGCGAAGGACGGCGCGCTGAGCCTGCCGCTGCCGCCCAAGTCCATCGTCGTCGTCGCGCTGGAGGGCTGAGCATGAGCACCCTCAACAGACGCACCCTGCTCGCGCAGGGCGGCGCGGCGGCGCTCGTCCTGACCGGATGCGGCGGTGGTGGTGGCGGGTCGTCCAGCGTCGACGTCAGCGCGGCACCGGCGCCGAGTCCCGCGCCGGCTCCGGCTCCGGCCCCTGCGCCGGCTCCAGCACCCGCGCCCGCTCCGACGCAGGCCGCGATCCCGTTCACCGAGATCTCGGTGCACGATCCGTCGGTGATCCGCGTGGACGGCAGCTTCCTCGTGTTCGGCTCGCACCTCGCGGCGGCGAAGACCACCGACCTGATGAACTGGACGCCGGTCGCCGACGGCGTCAACGACGCCAACCCGCTGTTCAACAAGGTCACGACGGCGCTGGCCGACACCTTCGCCTGGGCGCAGGTCACCGACCTGTGGGCGCCCGATGTCGCGCGGCTCGACGACGGCAAGTTCCGCATGTACTACTGCGCCTGCAAGGGCGACTCGCCGCGCTCAGCGCTGGGCGTGGCGATCGCGGACGCGGTCACCGGTCCCTACGTGAACCAGCAGATCCTGCTGAAGTCCGGTCAGTGGGGCCTGCCCAGCGAGGACGGCACGATCTACGACGCCACCGTGCATCCCAACGTGGTCGATCCGAACGTCTTCAAGGACGCCACCGGTCGGCTCTGGATGGTCTACGGCTCGTACTCGGGCGGGCTCTTCATCCTGGAGCTCGACAAGACGAGCGGCCTGCCGCTCGCGGGCCAGGGTTACGGCAAGCACCTGATGGGCGGCAACCATGCGCGCATCGAGGGCGCCTACGTGCTCTACAGCCCGGCCTCGCAGTACTACTACCTGTTCAGCAGCTTCGGCGGGCTGGACGCCAACGGCGGCTACAACGTGCGGGTGTCGCGCTCGCGCAATCCCGATGGCCCGTATCTGGACGGACGCGGCACCGACATGGCCACCGTCAAGGGCGCCGCGGGCACGCTGTTCGACGACGCCAGCATCGCGCCGCACGGACAGAAGCTGATGGGCGGCCACCAGTGGAGCCTGGCGGCCGGGGAGACCGGCACGCCGCTGGGTTACGTCTCGCCGGGGCACAACTCGGCCTACTTCGACGCGGGCACCGGGCAGTACTTCCTGATCTTCCACACCCGGTTCCCGGGCACCGGCGAACTGCACCAGGTCCGCGTGCACGAGATGTTCCTCAACGCCGACGACTGGCTGGTCGCCGCGCCCTTCCGCTACGCGCCGCTGTCGCTGGCGACGCCGGCGGTGACGGCCGCGATCGGCGCCGCCGAGACGGCGGGCAGCTACCAGCTGATCAACCACGGGCTCGACATCACGGCCGTGTCCAAGAGCGCCATCGCGGTGAAGCTCGGCGGCGACGGCACGGTCAGCGGCGGCGCGAGCGGGACCTGGACGCATCAGGGCAACAACCGCATCAGCCTGACGCTGAGCGGCAGCGGCACTGCGGGCGGGACCTTCGCCGGCGTGCTGTCGCGGCAGTGGAACTCCAAGGCCGGAGCCTTCGTCGTGACCTTCACTGCGCAGTCGAGCGGCGGCGTGTCGCTCTGGGCCGCGCGCGCGGGCGACTGATGCGACGCGACTTCCTGCGCCAGTGCGCCTGCGGCGTCGCGAGCGCGGCCGGAGCGGCGATGGGCGGCCCGGGCCGCGCGCTCCTCGGTCCGGCCTTCGGCGCGCTGCTCGCGACGGATGCGATGGCCCGGGCCGGCGCGATGCCGGCGTCCGCCCCCGAGGACGCCGCTTCCGCGATCACACGGCGCCACGCGACCGAGGCCATGTCGACCGCCGCCCGCGTGCCGCTGTCGCAGGTGCGGCTGCTCGACGGCCCGCTGAAGGCGGCGCAGGACGTCGACCAGCGCTACCTGATGGCGCTCGATCCGGACCGGCTGCTCGCGCCCTTCCGGCGCGAGGCCGGCCTGCCGCAGCCCAAGCCGTCCTACGGCAACTGGGAGAGCAGCGGCCTGGACGGTCACATGGGCGGGCACTACGTGTCGGCGCTGGCGATGATGGCGGCGTCCACCGGCGACCCGCAGGTGCATCGCCGGCTCGTCGAGGTGCTGCGCGAGCTCCGCCAGTGCCAGCTCGCCCATGGCGACGGCTACCTCGGCGGCATCCCCGATGGCAAGGCCGCCTGGCGCGAGGTCGCGCGTGGGGAGCTCAAGGTCGACAGCTTCTCCGTCAACGGGCGCTGGGTGCCTTGGTACAACCTGCACAAGACCTTCGCCGGCCTGCGCGACGCGTGGCAGCTGACGCAGGAGCCGCTGGCGCGCGAGATGCTGATCGACCTGGGCGCCTGGGCGCTGGCCCTGCTCGAGCCGCTGAGCGACGCGCAGCTGCAGGACTTGATGCGCGCCGAGCACGGCGGCATGAACGAGGTCTTCGCCGACATCGCCGCGATGAGCGGTGGCGCGCGTTACCTGCGCCTGGCCGAGCGCTTCTCGCACCGCGCGATCCTCGATCCGCTGCGCGAGCCCCGCGACGCGCTGACCGGGCTGCATGCCAACACGCAGATTCCCAAGGTGATCGGCTTCGCCCGCATCGCCGAGGAGCGCGACCCCGGCGCGGCGGACAAGGACTGGCTGGCGCCCGCGCGCTTCTTCTGGACCACGGTGCGCGAGCGTCGCAGCGTCGCCATCGGCGGCAACAGCGTCAGGGAGCATTTCCATCCGCTGACCGACTTCCAGCCCATGCTCGACGAGGTGGAAGGTCCCGAGACCTGCAACACCTACAACATGCTCAAGCTCACCGAGCTGCTGCACGCGCACGCGGCCGGCGACGAGGAGCGCGCACGCTACGCCGACTACTACGAGCGCGCGCTGTTCAACCATGTGCTGGCGTCGCAGCATCCGGCGGGCGGCTTCGTGTACTTCACGCCGATGCGGCCCAACCACTACCGGGTGTACTCGCAGGTCGATCTCGGCATGTGGTGCTGCGTCGGCTCGGGGCTGGAGAGCCACGCGCGGCACGGGCAGTTCATCTACACGCGCGACGAGGGATCGAATGCCGAGGCCGCGCCGGTGCTGTTCATCAATCTCTTCGTGGCCTCGTCCCTCGACTGGCGCGAGCGCGGCCTGCGGCTGACGCAGCGCACGCGCTTCCCCGACGAGTCGACGACGCGCATCGTCATCGACGAGGCGCCAACGCAGGCCCGCTTCACGCTGAAGATCCGGCATCCTGGATGGCTCGCGCCGGGCGCGCTCCGCGTCAAGGTCAACGGCGAAGCGCTTGCCCTGAGCGCCGCGGACCGACAGCCGGGCGGCTATGTCGCGCTGACGCGCGACTGGCGCGCCGGCGATGTCGTCGAGGTCCGCCTGCCGATGCGCACGACGCTCGAGGCCCTGCCCACGCGCAGCGACTTCGTCGCGGTGCTGCACGGCCCGATCGTGCTCGCGGCGCGGACCGTGCCGATCGCCGGCGAGCGGCTCGAGTACCGGGCCGGCGAGGCGCGCATGGACCACGTCGCGCAGGGCGCGCTCGTACCGCTGGCGCAGACGCCGCAGTTCGTCAGCGCGAAAGCGGACTTCGGCGGACGGCTCGCGCCGGTGCCGGGCCGCTCGCTGAGCTTCAGCGCCGGCTCGCTGCTGCAGGGACCGGATGGCGCGCCGATGCCGGACCTTGTGCTCGAGCCCTTCTTCCGCGTGCACGACTCGCGTTATGTCCTGTACTGGCCCTGCAGCACGCCGGCCGAGGCGAAGGCGCGCCGCGAGCGACTGGCCCTGGAAGAGCGCGAACGGCTGGCGTTGCAGGCCCGCACCGTCGATGCGGTCGCGCCCGGCGAGCAGCAGCCCGAGAGCGATCACGGCTTCGCTGGCGAGGGCATCGAGACCGGCCTCAACAAGGGCCACCGCTGGCGCCATGCGACCGCATGGTTCAGCTATCGCCTGAACGATCCCAAGCGCGAGGGCCGGCTGCTGCGGCTGGCCTTCTCGGCGCTGGATGACGGCCGCCGGTTCTCGGTCTGGGTCAACGACCGGCGGCTGGCGGATCTGACGCTGCGCGCGGACGAGGCCACCGACCGGGCTCCGGGCGCGGAGATCTACAGCCGCGACTTCCCGTTGCCAGAGGACTGGCCGCGAGCGGCGGACGGCGCCGTGCGGGTGCGATTGGTCGCGGAGCCCGGCTCGATCGCCGGCGGGATCTACGACCTGCGGCTGTTGCGGGCCAGCGCGCCGGCGCACTGACGGCGCTTCCAGGCGCTCGGACGACCCAGGCGGCCCGGACGGATCGAGCGCATCGGACAACCGGAGCGACCGGGAGGCGGGAACGGGTCGGTTCGCGGCGACAGATTGCCGCAAGGTTGCGGCGGGGACCTCTTCCTAGAATCCCGCAACCTGTTTTCGTCCATGCGCCGCTCCGTCCCTTGCCCGCCCGCGCGCGGCGCCGCCGCCCTCCGCTGCGCCGCGCGAGCCACCCTCCCCTTGCTTGGCGCCGGCCTCATGGCCGGCTCGGCGGGATGCTGGGCCGCCGGCAGCCTCGTGTTGATGGACGCACCGCCCGAGGCCGCGAGCTGGTCCGGCGGGGCGACCGCCCACAGCTGGCCGTCGGCGCCGGGTAGCCGCTCGCGCAGCGACGACCTCCTGCCCGCGCTGGAATACCTCGCGCCCAGCGGCGCCTTCGTGTCGACCGACCTGGGCATCGGCTGGAACCTCGTGCCGCTGCTCGCCGGCGCCGAGGCCGCCAGGACCTGGCAGGTCGGCGCCCGGCTCTGGCCGCAGTTCGGCCGCCCGTCGCGATTCACGCCAAACGGCATCGACCGGCTGGGCCCGCGCGTCACCACCGAGGCCTTCGCCAACGTCCAGGCGACGCCGTGGCTGCTGCTGCAATCGGGCCTGTCCTGGGGCAGCGCCCGCCATCACGACGGGCAGTTGCTGGAGCTTGGCATCACCTCCGGCCTCCCCGTCGGCGACGACCTGATCGCGGTGACGCTGGCGGCGACCGCGGCCAACGGCGCGCACCTGCGCAGCAGCTACGGCGTCGGCCCCGGCGAGTCGCTCGCCAGCGGCCTGCCCGAGTGGCGCCCGCGCGCCGGGATGATGGACTGGAGCGTGGCGCTGAGCGGTGAGCACAAGTTCTCCGAGCGCTGGTCCGTCAGCGGGCAGTGGCTCAACGCGCGCCTGGTCGGCGACGCGGCGCGCTCCCCGCTGACGAACTCGAAGTCGCAGCAGACCTTCATCCTGAGCCTGTGGCATCGCTTCTGAGCAATCGCAGGTCCGTTCCCGCCGCCCCTCGTTACTGCCTCTCATCACCGCTCGCCGTCACTGCTCGCCGTCACTGCTCGCCGTCACTGCTTCCGTCACTGCGCCCGTCACCGACTGCCGCCACCGCCCGCCATGCACCGCGTTCTCCTCATCGCCGTCCCGCTGTTCGGGCTCTGCATCGCGCTCGAATGGCTGTGGGGCCGGCTCACCGGCCGCGACAGCTACCGGCTGCCGGACTCGATCAGCAGCCTCAGCCAGGGCGTGCTGAGCCTGGCCGTAGCGGCGGTGACACCGCTGTTCCAGAGCGGCCTGTACGCCTGGGCGCTGCCGCACCTGGCGCTGCTGCCGGCCTCGACCTGGTCGGGCGCGTGGGGATGGGTGGTCGCGATCGTGGTCTACGACTTCTGCGACTACTGGCTGCATCGCGTCAGCCACGAGAGCGCGCTGTTCTGGGCCGCGCATGCAGTGCATCACCAGAGCGAGCATTTCAACCTGACGACCGCGCTGCGCCAGGAGAGCTTCTACGCGGTGATGGGCGCGCCCTTCTTCCTGCCGATGGCGCTGCTGGGGCTGCCGGTCGACCTGTACCTGGGCGCCGGGCTGTTCGTGCTGCTGTACCAGTTCTGGATCCACACCGAGCACATCGGCCGCCTCGGCTGGCTCGACCGCGTGTTCTCGACGCCCTCCAACCACCGGGTACACCACGCGGTGAATCCGGGCTACCTGGACAAGAACTACGGCGCGGTGCTGGTGATCTGGGACCGGATGTTCGGCACCTTCGCCGAGGAGACCGAGCGCTGCGTCTACGGGACGGTCAAGCCGCTGCGAAGCTGGCATCCGCTGCAGGCCGTCGGGCAGTTCTATGGCGAGTTGCTCGACCGCGCGCGGGCCACGCCGCGCTGGTTGGATCGGGCGCGGCTATTGTTCAAGTCGCCCGGCTGGGCGCCGCCCGGACTCGCGCCCTTCGCGCCTCCGGACGAAGCCCGGCTGCGACAGCCGCGTTTTGATCCGCCGGTCAGCTTGCTCGACAAGATCCGCGCGACCAGCCTGCTCCTCGTGACGGCGGTGGCGTCGGCGGTCTGGCTCGACGTCAGCGATGCGCTTGGCGAAGGCCGCAATCTCCTCGCGGCGGCCGTGATCGCGATCGGCCTGTCGGCCGCGGGCGCGATGCTGTCGCGTGGTGCGACGGAGCCTCGCCGGACAGCGCGGTGGCTGGCGTGGGGGATCTACCTCGGCGCGATGGTCGCTTGCGGGGGATTGATCGCGGTGATGGTCTGACGCCAGCCGTTCAGCTGTGCGGCCAGCCCAGGGCCGCCAACGCGTCGTCGTAGTCCTCAGTCGAGGCCGCATCGAGCCGCGCGGTGTCGGCTTGTTGGCCGAGCGATGCAAGGCAAAGCAGCGTCGCGCCGCCGAAGGCGATCAGATCTTCGGCCGCAGCCACCGGGGCGTCGTGGCCGAGCGCCCGCGACAGGCGCTGGCGCAGCCGGTGACAGGCGTAGGTCGACACGACGGCGCCCACGGTGCCGGCCAGCGCCGCCGGCCATGAACGCCCACCCGCCAGCGCGGCACCGGAGATCGCGCCACTGATCGCGCGCGCGGCGAGGCCGGGCGGATCGGTGCGATCGGGCGTCGACGGCAGCTTGTCGACGATCAGCTCGCCCAGGGCCATCGGCGTGGTCAGCGCCACCGCGGGCGTCGTGCCGAGCATCGCCAGCGGGGAGTCCTTCAGGTCGATCCAACTGAGCTTGGCCGCCCAGCTCGCGGTCACCAGCGGCGCGCTGGTGCGCGGTCCCGCGGTCGCACCGAGCAGGAAGGCCATGGTCAGCGTCCGACGCGAGTCCGCCACCGGGCGGGTGACGATCGCGACACGTCGCGCCTTCGCCTGGCGGATCACCGCCGCGCCGGCTCGCGCATCGCCGAAGAGCCGGCGGAAGCAGCGGCGGGCGGCCTCGGTGAACGCGCCGTAGACGAGGTGCGAGACATACGAATAGGGATGCGACTGGACCGGCGCCCGCGTGACCGGATCGCCAAAGCGCATGGCGGGCACCAGGCCCTCGTCCAGCAGCGTCGCGGTGGCGATGCCGAAGGCAGCGCCCCGCCCCCAGGCGGCCTGCGGCTGGCGTTCCGCCACGGCGCCGTAGAGGCCGCCGACCAGTGATCCCACCGTGTAGTGCACCGCCTCGCCCGCCGCTGGCCGATGGCGTGACGGCAGCCGGCGGCCGCCCAGGCGGGCGAGCCGATCGGCGGCCCGCTCGGTGGAGGGCCAGCCGCGCACGCCGGACGTAATGCCCACGCGCGCGAGCAGGTCCTGGAACGCCGTCATCGCCGCGGCACCGATCAGTCCGCCGGCCAGGCCGGCCGCGGCGCCCAGCGGAAGGTCGGAACGACAGGGAGGTGACGTGTTCATGGGGACTCCTTGGCTGACGAAGCCCGCACTGCGGCAAGGCTCGTGCCTTGCGGGTCGACCGGTCGCCGGTCAGCGCGATGTGCGCCTCAGGTGGCCGGCCGCCGCGCCGTCCCGGCCGGGGCGAATCGCGCCAGTGTCTCGACCACGCGGTCGCAGGCGCGCTCGACCTGCGTCGCCGGGGCCGTGGCCACGCTGAGCATCAATCCCGACCGGGCTTGCGCCGGCCGGGCGAACCAGACCGACAGCGGCGCCGGCGCGATGCCGAAGGCGAACAGCGCGCGAGCGACCGCCAGGTCGGACACACCGTCGGGCGTGCGCACCAGAACCGCGAGCGCGGCCGGGTGGCTGCCGCCCAGGCCGCGATCGCGCAGCGCCCGCAGCAGCCCCTCGCGCTGCGCCAGGTACAGCCGCTTGGTCCTGCGCAGATGGCGCAGGTAGTGCCCGTCGCGCATGAACGCGGCGACCGCCAGCTGCGCCGCCGGTCCGGGGGGCGGCGCCAGGCAGGCGGCCACCTCACCCAGGCGCGCCGCCAGCGACGCCGGCGCGACGACAAAACCCAATCGCAGCCGCGGATCGATCGTCTTGCTGAAGGAGCCGATGTGGAGGACGCGGCCGTGGCGATCCTGCGATGCCAGCGCCGGGGCGGCGCGGCCCTGCAGCTGCAGCTCGCTCAGGTAGTCGTCCTCGACGATCCAGCCGCCGGTGCTGGCGGCCCAGTCCAGCAACCGCAGCCGGCGTCGCAGCGACATCGTCACGCCCAGCGGCGCCTGCTGCCCGGGCGTGACCACCGCGAGCGCCGCATCGGGCGCGTCGCGCCAACCGGCCTCGACATCCAGGCCTTCCTCGTCCACGAGTACCGGAACGGGTGTCAGCCGCCCGAGCTCGAGCGCGTGGCGCGTGAAGAAGAAGCCGGGCTCCTCCATCCAGGCGCGACGCCCCTCGAGACCGAGCGCACGCAGGGCGAGGCCCAGTCCCGCCGCGTAGCCGCCGGTGACCAGCACCTGATCGGGGGAACACACCAGCCCGCGCGCCACCGCGAGGTAGCCGGCGATCTCGCGCCGCAGCGCCAGTTCGCCGCGAGGGTCGGGATAGAGCGCCGCGCCGCTGATCTCCGCCGCCAGCGCGCGCGTCCGGAGCCGGGCCATCAGCTTGGCCGGCAGGCTGTCGCGCGAGGGAATGCCCGGCTGGAACAGCCCGGGACCGCCGGTCAGCTCGCGATACATCGACACGAAGGCGCCCGGGTCCAGCGCTTCGTCGCTGCCACGCGCCCGCGACGGCCGCTCGGCGACACGGGTGCCGGCGGCGCGCGAGGCCTCGATCAGCTGGTCCGCCGCGAGCTTCTCGTAGGCGACGCGCACCGTGCCACGCGACACGCCCAACTGGGCCGCGAGGTCGATCCACGACGGCAGCCGCATGCCAGGGGTCAGCACCGACTGCTCGATCGCCGCCGAGATGCCGCGATGGATCTGGTCGGTGAGCGGCGTGGCCGCGGACTTGTCGAGCGTGAGCGGCAGTGGCGGGTGCGGCGTGGAGGTCATCGGAGGCCTGCGGGGCAAGGGGATGGCACGGAACGGGACGGCAGTGGCGAAACCGCGAAACCGCGAAACCGCGAGACGGCGAGACGAAAAGGTATTGGCTCGTAGTACAGCGATTCTTGCGAATCTTGGGCCTTCGCATTGCACCACTGGCGGCGAAGAATGGCGCTCATCGATGACGCGGTCCGTTGGCAGCGTCACCGTCCCCGCCTCGGGCGATGCCGCCCTACCCCTTCAGGAGTCCCTCATGACCCAACGTCTCGATTACACCCAGGTCTCGCCCGCCGGCGTCAAGGCGCTCGGCGGCGTCTACGGCTATGTAACGCAGAGCGGCCTGCCCGCCGCGCTGGTGGAACTGGTCTTCCTGCGGATCTCGCAGATCAACAACTGCGCCTACTGCCTGGACATGCACACCCGCGACCTGTTGAAGAAGGGCGTGCCGATCGAGAAGCTCGCCCTGGTGCAGGCCTGGGAGGAAGGCGGCGCGCTGTTCGATGCCCGGGAGCGCGCGGCGCTCGCCTGGGCCGAATCGGTGACGCGCGTGGCGAGCACCGGCGTCCCGGATGCCGACTTCGCCGCGGCGCATGCGGTGTTCAGCGAGAAGGAACTGGTCGACCTGACGATCGCGATCGGCCTCATGAACACCTACAACCGCCTCGCGATCAGCTTCCGCAACACGCCGCAGGCGGTCGCGATGGCGGCACGCTGAGCGCCAGCCATGGCGCCGCGCCGGGGCGTTCAGCCGATCGCCCGGCGCAGGTTCTCGCGGGCGCGTGCCTCGAGGCGCTCGCGCAGCATCGCCGTGCTGTACAGCACCGGCCGGTCGAGGAATGTGCGCAGGATCTGTCGACGCTTGCGGCGGAACAGGAAGCCGGGCACGAACGCGTATTCATTGCGGATCTGACGTTCGTACTCGTCGAAGCGCGGGCGCTCGGCGCCGAGGATGGCCAGGTCGATGTCCACGAGCACCTGCTCGTCGACGTTGCCCGGCACGCCGTCGTGCCGCGTGACCAGCACCAGCTGCCGCACCCGCTCGGCCGCCGCGGCCGCCGCGCCGGCGCTGGTCAATGCGCGGTGCGCCCATTCGGCGCTTCGTTCCTCGTTGCCGGATCCCTTGACGTCATAGATGGCGTCGTGGAACCACAGCGCCATCTCGACCTCCTCGGGGTGCTCCGCCAGATCGCGCACCTGCTCGAGCAGCGCCAGGCATTCCTCGAGGTGCTGCTGCGTGTGATAGCGGCGTTGCGGTTCGGCATAGCAGGCGAGCAGCTCATCGCGCAGCGCGATGCCGTCCGGGCCGTCCGGGCCGCGGGTTCCGGCGCCGGGTCCGACCAGGGCGGACCACGCGCGCCGCCAGGAGCGTTCGAAGAGAGCGTTCATGTGGGCGCGATGGTAGCGACTCCTGGGGCTTGATCGGTCACTGCCCTACGATGCGGCCCCATGGCCATTCACATCACCACCCCGACCGTCGACTCCGACGCCTTCAGCACCGCCGATCAACGCGTCTGGCTCAAGCTCGAAGCCCTGCAGCCTTGCGGCTCGTTCAAGCTGCGCGGCGTCGGCCATGCCTGCGAGGTCCATGCGGCGCGCGGCGCGAAGCGATTGCTGTCGTCATCAGGCGGCAATGCGGGCATGGCGGTCGCGCATGCGGGCAGGCGGCTCGGGCTGCCGGTGGTGGTGGTCGTTCCCGAGACCACGCGCGAATGGCCGAAGACGCTGATCCGGCGCCAGGGCGCGGAGGTCATCGTCCACGGCAAGAGCTGGATGGAGGCCAATGACTTCCTGATAGCGATGCGCCAGCCGACGGATGCCTTCATCCATCCGTTCGACGACCCGCTGCTGTGGGAGGGGCACGCCACGATGATCGAGGAGGCCGCCGCGCAAATGCCCAAGCCCGACGCGGTCGTGCTGTCGGTCGGCGGCGGCGGGCTGATGAGCGGCGTGCTGCAGGGGATGCACGCCGTCGGATGGCAGGACGTGCCGCTGGTGGCGGTGGAGACCATTGGCGCGGAGTCGCTGAACGCGTCGATCGCCGCGGGAGAGCTCGTCACGCTGGACGCCATCACGAGCATCGCCACCTCGCTGGGCGCACGCCGCGTCAGCGAGCAGGCCTTCGCGTGGACGAAACGGCATCCGGTCACGGCGACCACGGTCAGCGACGCGGAGGCGGTGCAAGCCTGCCTCACGGTGGCGAAGGAGCATCGACTGATCGTCGAACCGGCGTGCGGCGCGGCGGTCGCCGCCGCGCTGAAGCGCTCGGTGCCCGTGTTGCAGGGCGCCCGGAACGTGCTGGTGATCCTGTGCGGCGGGGCTTGTGCGACGTATGAGGATCTGCAGGCGTGGGCGGGGTGAGGCGATGAAACCGGCTAGGCGCCGGTGTTACGGTGCCGGCTGTCGAAGTCTTGCCTCGCTTCTCGGAAGCGGTCCGCGTTCCCGACGATCCAAGTCCACAGCGGGACCATGCGAACCAGCAGCTCCATGCCCATGTCGGTGAGCTCGTACTCGACTCTGGGAGGCACCTCTTCAAAGTCGTGACGAAGCACCAAGCCGTCGCGTTCGAGTTGTCTCAGGGTGAGCGTCAACATGCGCTGAGTCACCCCGTGCATGCGCCTGCCGATCTCGGCGTGGCGAAGCCTGCCATACACACCGAGGGTGTGCACCACGCCGAGTGACCAACGACTTCCGGCATGCGCGAGCACCTCGCGCCGCACGCCGTCGTCGTCATCTCGCAGACCGTCACACACGGTCTGCGAATACTGAAGGATTTCGTCTCTGTTCACAGTGTTCAGCCCTCGGTATCACGCGTGTGCCTTCTTACGTCCGCGCTCCTGCGTGACTAGACTGGCGCCACTTCCTTGCAGTGGCCTACACGATGAACCGATCCGATCCTAACGCTACGTCTCAGAACATCCTCGTCCTCGGTGCCGGAGAGCTCGGCCTGCCTGTGCTGCGCCATCTCGCTCGCCGGGCGAAGGACGTGAAGGGTGCCAGGATCAGCGTGCTGCTGCGCGCGAGCGCTGTTGAATCCAACGATCCGGGCAAGCAGCGGGATATCGGGGAGATTCGACACCTGGGCATCGAGATCGTCGTGGGCGACCTCGTGAAGAGCTCCATCGATGAACTCGCCACGGTCTTCGCGCGCTATGACACGGTCATCGGTTGCGCAGGCTACGCCGCGGGAATCGACACGCCGATGAAGCTGGCGCGAGCCGCCCTGCAGGCCCGCATCCCAAGGTATTTCCCCTGGCAGTTCGGCGTCGATTTCGACGTGATCGGCCGAGGCAGTCCACAGGACATCTTCGATGCTCAGCTGGATGTGCGCGAGTTGCTGCGCGGCCAGCAAGAGACGGAGTGGGTCATCATCTCGACCGGCATGTTCATGAGCTACCTGTTCGAGCCCGAGTTCGGCGTGGTGGATCTCCAAGCGAATGCCGTCCATGCCCTGGGCAGCCTCGACACCGCGGTGACGCTGACGACACCGGACGACATCGGCGCACTGACGGCCGAGGTCGTCTTCTCCGAGCCTCGAATCCGCGACGAGATCGTTTACCTCGCAGGCGACACCGTCACCTATGCGGAGGTGGCCGACAAGCTGCAATCGGGCCTGGGCCGCCCCTTCAGCCGCCACGAGTGGACAGAGCAGTACCTGTTGGACGAGCTGGCGCGCGACCCGAACAACATGATGCGAAAGTACCGCGCGGCTTTTGCCCAAGGACGGGGTGTGGCATGGGAGAAGAGCGGCACATTCAATCAGCACCGCGCCATCCCTGTTACCGACGTGGCGTCCTGGATCAATGCCAATCTCGCTTCGAGTCGTCGCGACTAGTTCGGCTTGCCGGGCGCATCCCCCTACATCTTCTCGCCGGGCAACTCGCTCGCGGCCTTCGCCCAGGCGATGAAGACGGCTTCGTCGAGCGGGTCCTGTTCGCTCACGTGAAGATAGCGCGCATGCGCGGTCTTCGACTCGACCGGCGGCATCGGATCCAGCGACCTGCCGTTGAAGAACGCCACCTTGACGTAGCGCGTCATCACATGGATGCCGAGGAACCAGGTCTCGCCGTCCGTGCCGTAGAGCGGGGAGTTGTACTTCACCGCCTTGCGGACCTCGGGCACCGCGTCGGTGACCAGCGCGTCCAGGCGCCGGACCACGGTCTGCTTCCAGCCCGTGAGGGCCGCGATGTAGGCCTGCACCGGCGCGTCGCCGTGGCCCTTCGGGATCTGGGGATTGCCGCCGGCGAGCAGCACGCCCGTGGCGGCCGGGCTCGCCGTCTTCTGCTTCGTCATGCGCGCGTCCGTCTGTCGAGGAGATCGGCGGACCTTAACACTGCCTTCACGCCGACGCCCGCTGACTGCATCGAGCCCCCTCACCCCTTCCCTCTCCCCCTCGGGGGAGAGGGAGTGAATCCTGGATCGCCCCCCTTGCTCTCCCTATTGCTCTCTTCACTCGCTCCACTCTCCGTCCCTCGGGGGAGAGGGAGTGGATCTGGGCGGGGATCTCACGGAGTGATATCGATCAGGACATCGCCGGCACTAGAAATGTGATTGGTCCGACATCCCTGGCCTCCCTACGATCGCTGTCACCTCACGAGGCGCGCCGGCCATCGGCGTGACCTCCACAGCAACATCAACGAGGAGACAACGACCATGAAGACGACGCGTCGTCATCTGCTGGCCATGGCCGCGCTCGGCCTGTCGCTGGCCGGCACCGCTTACAGCGCCTTCGCCGCCGACAAGCCGCTCGTCCTGGGCTTCTCCCAGGTCGGCGCCGAGAGCGAATGGCGCACCGCCAACAGCAACTCCATCAAGGACGCCGCCAAGCAGGCCGGCATCACCCTCAAGTTCGCCGACGCCCAGCAGAAGCAGGAAAACCAGGTCAAGGCCATCCGCTCCTTCATCGCCCAGAAGGTCGACGTCATCGCCTTCTCCCCCGTCGTCGAATCCGGCTGGGACACCGTCCTGCGTGAAGCCAAGAACGCCAAGATCCCGGTCATCCTCACCGACCGCGCCGTCAAGGTCAGCGACCCCTCCCTCTACGTCACCTTCATCGGCTCCGACTTCGTCGAGGAAGGCCGCAAGGCCGGCCGCTGGCTCGTCGACTGGGCCAAGAAGAACGCCCCCACCGGCGAGGTCAACATCGTCGAGCTCCAGGGCACCGTCGGCTCCGCGCCGGCACTCGACCGCAAGCGTGGCTTCGAGGAAATCATCCAGGCCGAGCCTCGCCTGAAGATCGTGCGCTCGCAGTCCGGCGACTTCACCCGCGCCAAGGGCAAGGAAGTCATGGAGGCCTTCCTCAAGGCCAAGGACAAGAAGATCCACGTCCTCTTCGCTCACAACGACGACATGGCCATCGGCGCCATCCAGGCCATCGAGGAAGCGGGCCTCAAGCCCGCCAAGGACATCGCCATCGTCTCCATCGACGGCGTGCGCGGCGCCTTCCAGGCCATGGCCGCCGGCAAGCTCAACGTCACCGTCGAGTGCAACCCCATGCTCGGCCCGCAGCTCATGCAGCTGGCCAAGGATGTCGTCGCCGGCAAGCCGGTGGCCAAGCGCATCACGACCGAGGAAGGCGTCTTCACCGCCGACGTCGCGGCCAAGGAACTCCCCAACCGCAAGTACTGATGGACGCCCCGGCTCCGCTGCTCTCGCTCGCCGGCATCGACAAGGGCTTCCCCGGCGTGCAGGCCCTGTCCGGCGTCGGGCTGCGGCTCTTCGCCGGCGAAATCCACGCGCTGATGGGCCAGAACGGCGCCGGCAAGTCCACGCTGATCAAGGTCCTCACCGGCCTCTACGCGCCGGATGCCGGCCGCATCGAACTCGGCGGCGCGCCCATCGCGCCGCGCTCCACCGCCGACGCGCAGGCGCTGGGCATCAGCACCGTCTACCAGGAGGTCAACCTCGTCCCTAACCTCTCGGTGGCGGAGAACCTCTTCATCGGCCGCTATCCGCGGCGCTGGGGCCAGATCGACTGGCGCCGCATGCGCGAGCGCTCGCGCCAGCTGCTGGCGGAACTGGAGCTCGACATCGACGTGGACGCGCCGCTGGCGCGCTACTCGCTGTCCATCCAGCAGATGGTGGCCATCGCACGGGCGCTCAACATCTCGGCGCGCGTCCTCATCCTCGACGAGCCCACCTCCAGCCTCGACGAGGCCGCGGTCCAGCACCTGTTCCGCGTCATGCGCCGGCTGCGCGAGCAGGGCATGGCCCTGCTCTTCGTCACCCACTTCCTGGACCAGGTCTACGCCGTCTCCGACCGCATCACCGTCATGCGCAACGGCCGCACCGAGGGCGAGTACCTCGCCCGCGACCTCGGCCGCCTGGAACTGGTCCAGAAGATGGTGGGCCCGCACGCGGCCTCGACGGCACCACCCGCGTCCTGCGCCCAGACCACCACGCCGGCCCTGATCACCCACGGCCTCGCCCGCCGCGGCGGCTTGCAGCCGCTGGACCTGGAGATCCGCGAGGGCGAGGTACTGGGCCTGTGCGGCCTGCTGGGATCGGGCCGCACCGAGGCAGCGCGGCTGCTCTTCGGCGCGGACACCGCCGATGCCGGCGACATCGAGATCGCCGGCCAGCGGCAACGCTTCGCGTCCCCTCGACAGGCCATCGCGAGCGGCCTGGCCTTCTGCTCCGAGGACCGCAAGCTCGAGGGCGCGGTGCTGGCGCTCTCGGTCCGAGAGAACATCGTGCTTGCGCTGCAGGCGCGGCAAGGCTGGTGGCGAGCGATCCCGCTCAAGCGCCAGCAGGCGATTGCTGCCGACTACGTCCAGCGCCTGGGCATCAAGACGGCGGACATCGAGACGCCGATCGGTCTGCTCTCCGGCGGCAACCAGCAGAAAGCGCTGCTGGCTCGCTGGCTGCTGACGCAGCCGCGCCTGTTGATCCTGGACGAGCCGACGCGCGGCATCGACGTTCGCGCGAAGGAGGAGATCATGGACGAGGTCCGTCGCCTGTGTGCCGAGGGCAACGACGAGGACCGCCGCATGGCCGTCCTGTTCATTTCGTCCGAGCTCCCCGAGGTCCTGCGCTGCAGCGATCGTGTCGTCGTCCTGCGCGACCGCCGCGCGATCGGCACCTACGAACGGGGCCAGCTCGACGAACGCTCGGTCCTCGAAGTGATCGCCGCCGATGGTCCTCGGTAGCAAAACCGTTGAAGGAAGGTGGTGGTTGGGGACGGCAGTGCGTGGGGTTTTGGCGCTTGCCGCCAAGGCCCCATGCACTGGCGGCCAACGCCCGGACCGCGGCAGTGAATGCCAGAGCGCATGAATCGAAAGACTCCCGTGACAGACGCCCTCCCCCTGAGCGCTCTCCCGACGCCGAAGCGTCGACGCGTTTTCGCCCTCATGGCCGAGCACCCTCTGCTCCGCCCGATCGCCGCGCTGGCGATCCTGTTGCTGATCGACGTGATCCTGCTGCCCGGTTTCTGGCACCTGGAGATCAAGGACGGCCACCTCTACGGCCCGTTGATCGACATCCTGAACCGTGCTGCGCCCTTGATGCTGGCGGCCTTGGGCATGAGCCTGGTGATCGCGACGCGCGGGATTGACGTGTCGATCGGCGCCGTCGTGGCGATCGCCGCCACAGTGGCGGCGATGCTGGTCAACGGTGACCAGCCCCTGGTGCTGGCCTATGCCGGTGCGCTGGGCGCGGCGCTGCTTTGCGGCGTCTGGAACGGCGTGCTGGTGGCCGGCCTGAAGCTGCAGCCGATCATCGCGACCCTGATCCTGATGGTGGCGGGCCGCGGCCTGGCGCAGCTGCTGTCGGACGGCCAGATCCTGACCGTCTACCGCGACGATTTCTTCGTGCTGGGCGGCGGCTACCTGCTGGGGCTGCCGGTGTCGCTGTGGGTCGTGGCGGCCCTCTCGCTTGCCACCATCGCGCTGCTGCGCAAGACCGCGCTGGGCCTTTTCATCCAGGCGGTGGGCCTCAACCCGGTCGCATCGCGCCTGGCGGGCCTGCGCACCGCGACGCTGATCTTCGGCACCTATGTCTTCGCCGCCGGCTGCGCGGGCCTGGCCGGCCTGATGATCGCGTCCAACATCAAGAGCGCCGACGCCAACAACGCCGGCCTGCTGCTGGAGCTCGACGCCATCCTGGCCGTGACGCTGGGTGGCGCCTCGCTGGCCGGCGGCCGCTACCACCTGGCCGGCGCGCTCATCGGCGCGCTGATCATCCAGACCTTGACCACGACGATCTACTCGCTGGGCGTGCCGCCCGAGGTGAACATGGTGGTCAAGGCCATCGTCGTGTTCCTGCTCTGCATCCTGCAATCGAGCGAGCTGCGGCCGATGCTGCGCCGGCTCGCCCCGCGCGGAGGCGCCCGATGACTCCCCTCGTCCTCTTCCAGCGCTGGCTCCGCCAACCCGCCTTCAGCGCGCAGGTCACCGTCGTGCTGCTGCTCGCGCTGATCGCCGCCGGCGGCGCCCACTACACCGGCTTCGCCGCGCCGCAGGTGATGCTCAACCTGATCATCGACAACGCCTACCTGCTGGTGCTGGCCGTCGGCATGAGCCTGGTGATCCTGTCGGGCGGCATCGACCTGTCGGTCGGCGCGGTGCTGGCGCTGGCCACGACCGTCGCCGCCTGGCTGCTGCATCACGCCCACTGGCCGGCCTGGGCCGTCATCGCGCTCGTGCTCGGCGGCGGCGCGGCCTTCGGCGTGCTGCAGGGCGCGCTCATCCATGCGTTCCGGCTGCAGCCCTTCATCGTGACGCTGGCCGGCATGTTCCTCGCGCGCGGCCTGTGCTACCTGATCAGCGTCGATTCGATCACCATCGAGGATCCCACCTTCGTGCTGGTGTCCCAGACGCAATGGGCGGTGCCCGGCGGCTTCATCTCGCCCAGCGCCGCCATCGCGGTGGCGGTGCTGGTGGCGGGGATCTGGCTGGCGCACCGCAGCGCCTTCGGGCGCGCCGTCTACGCGCTGGGCGGCAACGAGCAGTCGGCGCTGATGATGGGCCTGCCGGTCGGGCGCACCAAGCTGATGGTGTACGGCCTGAGCGGCCTGTGCGCCGCCCTCGCCGGCCTGCTCTTCGCGTTCTACATGCTCAGCGGCTACGGCCTGCATGCGCAGGGCGCGGAGCTGGACGCGATCGCCGCGGTGGTCATCGGCGGCACGATGCTCAGCGGCGGCTATGGCTACGTCGCCGGTGCGCTGTCGGGCGTGCTGGTGCTGGGAGTGATCCAGACGCTGATCGCCTTCGACGGCACGCTCAGTTCCTGGTGGACCAAGATCGTCATCGGCGCGCTGCTGTTCGTGTTCTGCGTCGTGCAGCGCCTGCTGGCGCGGCCCGCGGGCCAGGCCTGAGCGGGCGTCCGACTTCAACCCTTCAATTCCTTCCCGCATGAATCCCTCCGCGTTCAGGTCCTGCCTCGCCGCCGCGCTGGTCACCGCCCTCGCGATCACCGCCGCGCCGGCGCGAGCCGCCAACCCGCTCTTCCCCCAGCTCTACACCGCCGATCCCGCAGTGCTGGTCGACAAGGGCCGCGTCTATCTCTACGTCGGCCATGACGAAGCCAAGCCCGATGGCAAGGACTTCGTGATGAACGAGTGGCGGGTGTATTCCAGCTGCGACCTGGTGCGCTGGACCGACCACGGCTCGCCGATGAAGGCGCTGGACTTCAAGTGGGCCAAGGGCCGCGCCTGGGCCTCGGACATCACCCGGCGGGTGGTCGACGGCAAGCCGACCTACTTCTTCTACACGACCGTCGAGCATGCGACGGTCCCCGGCTTCGCCATCGGCGTCGCGAGTTCGGACAGCCCCACCGGCCCGTTCAAGGACGCGCGCGGATCCGCCCTGGTCACCAACGACATGACGACCCAGACCGACATCGCCTGGGACGACATCGACCCGGCTGTGTTCGTCGACGACGACGGCCAGGCCTACCTCTACTTCGGCAACACGGTGCTGAAGGTCGCGAAGCTGGCGCCGTCGATGACGGCGTTGGCCGGCGCCATCGACGTCGTGCCGGTCAAGGACTTCACCGAGGCGTCCTACCTGCACAAGCACGGCGCGACCTACTACCTGTCCTACTCGCAGCATTTCCCCGAGGAGACGGCGTACATGACCGGCCCGTCGGCCACCGGCCCGTGGACGCCGCGCGGCGTGATCATGGCGAAGAACGCAGGGACGCCGACGATCCATCAGGCGATCTTCGAATTCAACGGCAAGAGCTACATCGCGTATCACAACGCCAAGCTGCCCGGTGGCGGCGAGTTCCGCCGCTCCGTCGCCATCGAGGAACTGCACTACAACCCGGACGGCACGATCCGCTTCATCCCGCAGACCGACGCCGGTCCCGCCGCGAATCCCTCGCCGGGTTGCCGGGGCTGAGCCCCTCGGCCCGTCAGCGTCTCAGCGCGCGTAGAGCTCCCTGGCGACGCCGCGCACCTCCTGCAGCAGCGTCCGCGCCCCGGGCGACAGCAGGTGCCCCTCGCGCGTGATGATGCCGAACGCGTCCATGCTGCAGGGCAGCTCGATCGGCAGGATCGCCAGCGCCTTCAGCGAGGCGTAGTAGCGCGCCACCTCGATGGGCATCACATGCAGCGCGTCGGTCTGCTGCAGCAGCGCCGTGATCACCAGCAGCGCCGTCGTGTCGACGGCATCGGCCGGCGGCTCGATCGCGGCGCGCCGGAACATCTGCTCCCAGCGATGCCGCAGCACGCTGCCGGGCGGCGGCAGGATCCACGCCTGGGTGGCCAGGTCGGCCAGCGACAGGTCGTCGCGCAGCAGCAGCGGATGCCCGATCCGGGCGACGGCGCAGGCCGGCTCGCCGCTAAGTTCCTCGTACTGCAGGCCCGACACGCTGTCCTCCTCGAGGATGCGGCCGATCATGAAGTCGAGCACGCCGCGCTGGAGCTGGTCCAGCAGCACCTTGCTGGTCTCCATCTGCACGCCGATGCGCAGCAGCGGCGCCTGCGCCTTGACCCGCGCGATCGCGCGCGGCAGCAGCGACATGCCCGGCGTCATGATCACGCCGACCTCGACCTGCCCGGTCAGGCCCTTCTTGAGCGCGACGATGTCGTCATGCGCCGCCGCCAGGCTGGTCAGCGCCATGCGCGCGTGCCGGATCATGGTCTCGCCGAACAGCGTCGGCACCATGCCGCGCGGCAGGCGCTCGAAGAGCTTGACCTCCAGCATGTCCTCCAGGTCCTTGAGCTGCTTGGACGCGGCGGGCTGGGTCATGCACAGCGCCTCCGAGGCGCGGTGGATGTTGCGGTGGTCGTCCAGCGCGATGAGCAGCAGCAGCTGCCGCGTCTTCAGCCGCGCGCGGAGGAACCAGTTGGGATTGGGAGCGTCGTCCATCGCGTCGGGGGTCGGTCAGGCCAGGTCCACGATGCCCTTGGCGGAGAGCACGTTGCTCAGGTCGTCGCCGGTTTCCTGCAGCTGCACCAGCGTGGCCTGGCGCGCGCCCAGCGGGTCGCGATTGCGGATCGCCGTCAGGATGGCCTGGTGGCGCGGCAGCGAGAGCTCATGGGTGTTGGGCAGCTGGCTGCTCAGCAGGATGGATTCGCGCAGCGCCAGCGAGAGCATGTTGCCGATGTAGGCCATCAGGTCGTTGTTGGTGGCCTCGGCGATGTGGCGGTGGAAGGCCAGGTCGGGCTCGAGCAGTTCCTCGGTGTCGGTGGCCGCGGCCATGCCGTCGAAGGCTTCCTCGATGCGATGGAGCTGGTCCGGCGTCGCGGCCTTGGCGGCCAGCGCGGCGGCGGCCGGCTCGAACACCCGCCTCACCTCCATCAGCGTGTTCAGGAACTCCGTCTGCGGCTTGGACTGGATCAGCCAGTACAGCACGTCCGGGTCGAGCAGATGCCACTCGTTGCGCGGGCGCACGATCGCGCCGGCGCGCTGGCGCGACACCACCAGCCCCTTGGCCACCAGCACCCGGATGGCCTCGCGCAGCACCGGCCGGCTGATTTCGTAGCGGTCCAGCAGCTGCTGCTCGGGCGGCAGGCGGTCGCCGGGGCCGAGCTCGCCCGAGACGATCGCCAGGCCCAGCTCGCTGACGATGCGGCCGTGCTGGCTCTTGCCCTCGGCGCGGCGGGAGCGCGGGCTGTAGGTCGAATGGTCGGCGCGGGTCTTCATATCGGGCGGCAGGCTATCACGGGCGGCCGGCCGGGAGACTCGCGACAAATCCTCCCTTGGCGGGCGGCGCGAGGCGTTGCAGGCAGCCGCCCTGGCGCAGCGCCGGCCGCCGCCTCGCGCGTCGACCCGTCGTCATGCGTCCACCGCCTGCACCGGCCCGTCGGGCTGCGGCTGGCCGAAGTCCGGCAGCCCGTCCGCGCGCCAGCCGAAGGGTTGCACGCGCGCATGGCGGTTGGGATCGTGCAACGGGTCGCCGACGATGTCGCGATAGCTGCGCGCGTGGTAGACCAGCAGGTCGGTGCGGCCATCCAGCGTGGTCGTGAAGCTGTTGTGGCCCGGACCGTACTGGCCGTTGGCGCTGGCGAAGACCGGCGTCGGCGACTTGTGCCAGACCGACGGATCGAGCAGATCCGCCTGGGCATCGGCCCACACCAGCCCCATGCAGTAGTTCGCATCGGTCGCCGCTGCCGAGTAGGCGACCAGCACGCGGCCGAAACGCTGCAGCACGGCCGGCCCCTCGTTGACGGCGAAGCCCACCCGCTCCCACGGCAGCACCGCCTCGCTGATCAGGGTCGGCGCGCTCTTGAGCGTCCAGGCATTGGCCAGCGTGGCCAGGTAGAGATTGGTCTTGCCCTGCCGCGCGCGATCCGCTTCCGCCCAGCACAGGTACTGCTCGCCGCCATGGCGGAAGGTCGTCGCATCGAGCGCGAAGTCGTCCAGCGGCGTGTGGATCTGGCCGCGTTCGATCCATTCGCCCTGCGTGGGATCGGCATGTGCGTTCTCCAGCACATGCATGCGGATCTTCCAGATGTCGTCGCGCTCGCCGCCGGCGAAGTAGATCAGCCAGCGGCCGTCGACGCGATGGAGCTCGGGCGCCCAGATGTGCCAGCTCGCCGGCCCCTGCGCATGGCGGGTCCAGACGATCCGCGGCGCTGCCTCGGGCAGGTCCTCGATGCGCGCGGCGCTGCGCAGCTCGATCGCATCGAAGCCCGGCACCGAGGCGGTGAACCAGTAGCGCCCGTCGTGCAGCGACAGGTGGGGATCGGCGCGTTGGGGAATCAGCGGATGGGACCAGTTCAGCGACATGGGAGCGACAGGAGGAAGAAGGAGGATCGACGAAGGCCAGGCAGCCGGTGATCAGCGGGGACGAAGGACGATCACGTTCCAGGACGCGGGCCGGAGCGTCGCGCGCAGCGTGTCGCCATCGACGCAGATGCCGCCCAGCGCGCGCGGCTGGAAGCGGTCCGGCAGGTCGACGGTGTTGGTGGCGTGGAGGTCCAGGTCATGGAGCTCCCAGGCCTCGCCGAGCGCCAGCCCGGCGTCGCCGCCCAGGCCCTGCAGTGCGACCGCGAGGTCCATCGGCGCGGCAAGGTGACGGTTCAGCGCGAAGACCGCGAGCGTGCCGTCGTCCTCGTTCCAGACCACGCTGGCCACCAGGTAGGGCAGCTCGCCTTCCTTGACATGGGGATAGGTCGGCGACGCGATCGACGGCCGCAGCACAGTGCCGCGCCCGAAGCGCGAGGCCAGCGCGAAGGGCCAGAAGATGGTCTGCCGCCAGGCCGGGCCGCCGGGCTCGGTCATGATGGGCGCGATCACGTTGACCAGTTGCGCCAGGCAGGCCACCTTCACCCGGTCCGCATGGTTCATCAGCATGCACAGCATGCCGCCGACCAGCAGCGCGTCCTCGACGGTGTAGACCTCCTCGAGCAAGCGCGGCGCCTCGGGCCAGCCGCCCTGCTTCAGGTGATGGCCGTGCCGCGCGCGGTACCAGACGTTCCACTCGTCGAAGCTCAGCATCAGCCGCTTCTTCGAGCGCCGCCGCGCCGCGACCGCATCGGCGATCGCGACGGTCGCCTCGATGTAGCGCGCGTTGGTCTCGATCTGGGCGAAGAAGCTTTCGGTGCTGGTGTCCGCACCGGGCGGCAGCACGCCGTCCGGCGCGAAGGGCTTCACGAAATAGCTGTGCAGCGAGACGAAGTCGACCTCGTCATGGCAATGCGACAGCACGCGGTCCTCCCACTCGCCATAGGTCGGCATGTCGAAGGCCGACGAGCCGCAGGCCGCCAGCTCGATGCCGGGCTGCAGCATGCGCATCAGCTTGGCGGTCTCCTGCGCGAGGCGACCATACTCGTCCGGCGTCTTGCGGCCGATCTGCCAGGGGCCGTCCATCTCGTTGCCCAGGCACCAGAGCGGGATCCGATGCGGCGGCTCGACGCCGTGCGCGCGGCGCCGGTCCGACAGTTCCGTCCCGCCGGGATGGCAGCAGTACTCGAGGTAGCGGCGCGCATCGTCCATGCCGCGCGTGCCGAGGTTGACGCCGAACATCGGGCTCAGGCCGAGTTCCTCGCACCAGGCCATGAACTCGTTGGTGCCGACCTGGTTGGTCTCGGTCGAGTACCACGCCAGGTCCAGCCGGCGCGGCCGCTGGTCCCGCGGCCCGACGCCATCCTCCCAGTCGTAGCCCGACATGAAGTTGCCGCCCGGATAACGGACCAGCGTGACGCCCAACTCCTTCACCAGCGCCTTCACGTCGCCGCGGAAGCCCTGTTCATCGGCGGTCGGGTGACCGGGCTCGAAGATCCCGGTGTAGACGCAGCGGCCCAGGTGCTCGACGAAGGCGCCGAAGAGGCGACGATCGAGCGCGCCGATGGCGAAGTCGCGGTGCACCGTCAGCGCGGCCGGGAAGCCCTCGCCCGCGGCGCCGGGCGATGCGGTACCGGCGTGGGCGCCGGCAGCAGCGGCATTCGGGAACGTCATCTCAGCGCCTCACCTTCTTCAAGGCCTTGTTGACCTGCTTCTCGACGTCGTCCTGCACCTCGGCGATGGGCTTGCCGGACACCAGCAGGTTGCTCACGTCCTCGCCGATCAGCAGCTCGACCGCCCGCTGCGTCGGCACGCTGCTGGGCATGGACGCGCCGGTGCGGGTGATCTCGGCCAGGTTCTCGCGGAACGGCAGCGCGCGGAAGGCCGCGCTCTGCGCCACCGAGCGCCGCACCGGCAGATGGCCGGTGCGCGCCCATTCGGCGCTGCGCTGCCAGATGAACTGCAGCAGCTTCAGCGCCGCCGCATGCTGCTCCGGCGTGGCGGCGCCGCCCTTGAAGAGCGCCCAGCTGTGACCGTCGGCGAAGACCGCCGGCCGCTGGTACAGCTGCGGGAACGGCACGACGGTGTAGCCGCCCTTGAGCGGCGACTCGGGCTTGCGGGCCTCGCGCAGGAACTGGTCGATCGTCCAGGTGCCGACCACCACGACACCGGCCTCGCCGTTGAGGAAGGCCTGGTTGGCCGCGCCGTAGTCGAGGTTGGGCTTCACATGCCCCTCGGCATAGAGCCGCTGCATCAGCGACAGCGCATTGACCACCTGCGGCTGGTGCATGTCGATACGGCGGCCATCGTCGCTGAACAGCTTCGTGTCCTGCTGCGCGATCAGCGTCTGGAAGGTGCGGTTGGTCGCCGCCGTCTCCTTCACGATCGCCCAGGCAAACAGCGGCTTGCCGGTCCGCTGCTTGAATTGGCGCGCCATCGCGAGCAACTCGTCCGGCGAATGCGGCAGGCGCGGCTTGCCATCCGCGCCCATCAGGCCGGCCTGGCCCATCAGCGTGGTGTTGATGTGCCACAGCCAGGCCCAGGTATCGAAGGGGAGCGCGTAGATCTGGCCGTTCAGCGTCACGCCGCGGCGGGCATGGTCGGTGAAGTCGTTCACGTCGATGCCCAGCGCCGGCAGCGACGCATCCAGCGGCTCGATCAGGCGGCGGCGAACGTAGTCACCGAGCGCCGATTCGTGCATCACCGCCACCGTCGGGATGTCCTTGGCCACCAGACGCGCAGTCAGCTGGTCATAGTACGGCGCCCACTCGGCCGTCTGCGTCTTCACGCGGATGCCGTCGGTGTTGGTGGCGTTGAACTCGTTGACCATCGCGGTCACGATGCCGCATTCGCCAACGCCCTGGCTCGCGTCGTTCACCGCGCCGAACTTGGCGTCGCAGCTGCCGAAGAAACGCATCAGCGTGATCTCGGTCTTGGGCGCGGGCTCGGCGTGGTTGTCGCCGCAGCTGGTCAGGAACGTGGTCGACATCAAGGCCGCGATGGTGGCCATGGCGAAGGCGGCCGCCCTTCGCGCGAAGGACTTCGCAACGCCTGGCGCGGGCTCTCCACGGGGCATGGGGGATCCCTCCTGGACCCCCAAGCCCCATTCCGGCCCCAGCAGCGCTCGTTGACGGCGGGCCTGAGCATGCGCGGCGTGCGCGGCGTGCGCGGTGGGCTGCGCGGTCATGAGCGGCCCGTCCCGGCGACGGCGGTCACCAGATGCTTCTGGAAGAAGAGATAAATCATCAGCACCGGGGCGCCGGCGAAGACCGCCTGCGCCATCAGGAAGCCCAATCCCTCCGACTGGGCGAAGTTGGTCTGCGTGGAGGCCAGGCCCCGCGTCAAGGTGTACATCTCCGGCTTGGTCGCGATGACCAACGGCCAGAGGTAATCGTTCCAGCACGCCAGGAAGGTGAAGATGCCCAGCGTCGCCTGCGCCGGCAGCGTCAGCGGCAGCACCACCTTGAAGAAGGTCTTGAAGCGCGAGGCGTTGTCCAGCATCGCCGCCTCCTCCAGGTCGATCGGGACGGCCTTGAAGTACTGCGTCATCAGGAAGACCCCGAACGGCGCGGCCAGTCCCGGCAGCGCCAGCCCGGCGTAGGTGTTCTGCAGGCCCCAGTCGGAGAACAGCCGGTGCAGCGGGATGAAGACGCTCTGCGAGGGCACGGCCAGGCCGAAGAGCACCAGCGGGAACAGCCAGCGCCGGCCCGGGAACTCGCAGCGCGCGAAGCCGTAACCCGCCAGCGAGGACAGCACCAGCACGCCCAGCGTCTGCAGCGCCGCCACCAGCGCGCTGTTGCCCAGCCAGCGGAACACCGCCGAGGTCTGCAGGATGTCGGCGTAGTTGGCCAGGGTGTAGGGCGGCGCCAGGAAGACGTCGGTGCGGACCATCAGCAGCTCGTTGGGCTTGAACGAGAGCGCCAGCACCCACAGCAGCGGCAGCATCCACAACGCGGCCAGCAGAACCAGCGCGGCCATCACCGCGCGGTCGAACCAGCCCTTGCGCAACATCGGGGTCATCGACGCGCTCCTTGCGCGGCTTCGCGCCGCTCCAGCCACATCTGCACGCTGACGCCGACCAGCATCACCGCCAGCAGGACCTGCGACGCGGCGGTGGCGTAGCCCAGCGAGAGCTGCATGAAGGCCTGCTCGTAAATGAACTGCACGATGGGCCGGGTGGTGTTGTTGGGGCCGCCGTTGGTCATGAGCATGATCTGCGGGAAGACCTGGAACTGGCGGATCACCTCGATGACGGCCACCAGCGCGACCGTGCGCTTGAGCGCCGGCAAGGTGACATGCGTCAAGGTGCGCCAGCGGCTGGCGTTGTCCAGCGCGGCGGCCTCGTAGACGTCGGACGGGATCTGCTGCAGCGCCGAGAGGAAGAGCATCATCGGCAGGCCGATGATCCACCACACCGTCACCAGCGCGAGCGTGGGCAGGGCCAGCAGGTCGCTGGTGAGCCAGGGCAGCTGCGGCAGGCCGAGCGCGGCGCTGCCCTGCGCGATCAGGCCGCGCTCGGGCATCAGCGCGAGTTGCCAGACCAGCGTGATCAGCGTGACGGAAAAGACGCTGGCGCAGAAGAAGACGGCGCGCAGGAAGGCGGCCAGCTTGCCCGGCCGGTTCAGCGCCAGCGCCAGCATCAGCGACAGGCCGACGAAGACCGGCACGCTCAGCAGCACGAAGCGGATCGTGTTCCAGACGACCTGGTGGAAGACGTCGTCGGCGAGCAGTTCGCGGTAGTTCTGCCAGCCGATGAAGAAGCTGTCGTTGGACAGCAGGTCGTGGTCGTGGAAGCTGATGAACCAGCCCTTGGCCAGCGGCCAGAGCAGCAGCAGCGCGTAAACGGCGACGAAGGGCAGCACGAACAGCGCATGCGCCGGGCGCGAGGCGCGCAATCCGACGGAGGACCGCGCAGGGACCTCTGGACTCATGCCGCCGCTCCCTGCGCCGACGCGTGGTGCGCCAGTCCCTGCTTGTCGAAGAGATGCGCCTCATCCATCGCGAGGTCCAGCTGCACCGTCTCCCCGGCCGTCGGCGACACGCCCGCGACCGTGGCGATCGCGCGGGTGCCGTCGACCAACCGCACATGCGCCAGGGTCCGCTCACCCAGGAACTCGACCATCTCCACCTGCGCCGGCAGCGGACCGCGCGCCGCGGTGACGAGGTGCTCGGGACGGATGCCGAGCGTGAGCTCGCTGCCCGGTACCGCCGCCTCGACCAGCGTCCCGATCTCCTGGCCGCCCGGCAGCTCGACCACCGCCCGTCCCTGCCGATCGGCCAGCCGCCGCACCGGGATGAAGTTCATCCCCGGCGTGCCGATGAACCCAGCCACGAAGCGCGTCGCCGGCCGGCGGTAAAGCTCCGCCGGCGGCGCGACCTGCTCGATGCGGCCGGCATTCATCACCACGATGCGGGTGGCCAGCGTCATCGCCTCGATCTGGTCGTGGGTGACGAAGACCATGGTCGCGCCCAGGCGCCGGTGCAGCTGCGCCAGCTCCAGCCGCGTGCGGCCGCGCAGCGCCGCATCCAGGTTGGACAGCGGCTCGTCGAACAGGAAGATCGCCGGCTCCTTCACCACCGCGCGGCCGATCGCCACGCGCTGCCGCTGACCGCCGGACAGCTGCCCCGGCTTGCGCGCCAGCAGCGCGTCGAGCTCCAGCATCCGCGCCGCCTCCTGGATGCGGCGGTCGATCTCGGCCTCGGTCAGCTTGATGTTGCGCAGGCCGAAGGCCAGGTTGTCGCGCACCGTCATGTGCGGATACAGCGCGTAGTGCTGGAACACCATGGCCAGCTGCCGCAGGCCCGGCGCCGCATGGGTGACGTCCTGCCCGCCGATCAGGATGCGTCCGGCCGTCACTTCCTCCAGCCCGGCGATCATGCGCAGCAGGCTGGTCTTGCCGCAGCCCGACGGGCCGAGGAACACGATGAACTCGCCCGGCGCCACGTCGAGCGACAGGTCGGGGATGACCTGCACCGCGCCATAGCGCTTGCCGATCTGCTCCAGCTTGAGGGCTGCCAACGGAATGTCTCCTGAATCCTGGTGGGAAGGCCGGGGATCGTGTCGATCTTCTCCGGCCGCATGAAATTCGCCTACAGCTGGGGCCAGCCGTCCTCGGTCCAGCGCAGCGCGTCGATGCGCAGCTTGGGTTTGCCGCCGTCCTCGGCGTCATAGGCGTGACGCACGATCCAGCGGCCGGCCACGTCCTGGTGGCCCGGACCGATCCAGCGCCCGGCGCCCTGCTCCACCACCGTGCCGCCGCCGTCCAGCATCGCCCGGCCGTCGCGGTCGAGGAAAGGGCCCGTCGCCGACCGCGCGCGGCCGACGCGGATGTTGTAGGTGCTGGCCGTGCCGCGGCAGCAGAAGTCGTGCGAGGCGAACAGGTAGATCCACTCGCCATGCCGCACGATCGTCGGCGCCTCGATCGCGTCGCCGCGGCCCACGCCGTCCTTGCCGCGGCCGCGCGCGATGAAGCGCGTCGGCCCGGTCGGCCGCATCGTGGCGGGGTCGAACTCCACCAGGCGGAGTCCGCCCCAGAAGGAGCCGTAGCTCAGCCACAGCCGGCCATCGCCGCCCGCCGCGCGGTCATCGATGAACAGGTCGGGATCGATCGCATTGAAGTCGTCGCCCTCGACGCTCTTCACGACCAGGCCCTCGTCGCGCCACGGCCCGTCCAGCGACGCGCTGCTCGTCAGCCCGATCGCCGAGCGGTTCTTGCCGAAGGTCGAGATCGAGTACAGCAGCCAGTAGCGCCCCTGCAGCGCGAAGACCTTGGGCGCCCAGACGTCCAGCCCGCGATGCGCGGGCACGGCCTCGGCCCACCAGGCCGGCGCCTGCTGGAGCGCCGGCGCCAGGCGCGACCAGCGGCGGCCATCCTCCGAGCGCAGGTGCTGGATGCCGTTGCCAGTCGTGAAGACGTGCAGCACGCCGTCGCGCTCGATCAGCGTCGGGTCATGCGCGCCGGGGGCGAGCTCCGCCGCTTGCCGGTCGCCGCCCGACGACACGCCGGACGGCGCGATGGCCGCGCAGCCCGCCGTCAACGCCGCTGCGAGCGAGACCGTCAGCGCAACGCTGGCCGCCTGCGCGAGCGAGGCCCGACGCGCAGGTCGATGCGGACGATGACGGGGCTGCGCGCCTTGCATGGTCAGCCGGCGAAGGTGTAGGCGGTCTTGACCGTCGTGTAGAACTCGCGGGCATGGGTGCCCTGCTCGCGCGGCCCATAGCTCGAGCCCTTCGTGCCGCCGAAAGGCACGTGGTAATCGACGCCGGCGGTCGGCAGGTTGACCATCACCATCCCGGCCTGCGCATGCAGCTTGAAGTGGCTCGCATGCTTCAGCGAGCGGGTGCAGATGCCGGCGGACAGGCCGAACTCGGTGTCGTTGGCCAGCGCCAGCGCCTCGTCGTAGTCGCGCACCCGCACGACGTTGGCCACCGGGCCGAAGACTTCCTCGCGACTGATCGTCATCGCGTTGGTCGTGCCGGTGATCAGCGCCGGGCGCTGGTAGAAGCCCTTCGTCTCGCGCTCGACCACATCGCCGCCGAAGGCGAGCGTGCCGCCCTCCCGCTGCGCGATGTCGACGTAGCGCAGGTTCTGCTCGAGCTGGCGCTGGTCGACCACCGGGCCGATGTCGGTGCCGGCCTTGAGCGCGTGGTCGATCTTCAGCGTGCCCAGCTTGGCGACGACGGCCTCGACGAAGCGGTCGTGGATGCCCTCGGTGACGAGGATGCGGCTCGACGCGGTGCAGCGCTGGCCGGTCGAGAAGAAGGCGCTCTGCACGGCCGAGTTCACGGCCACGTCCAGGTCGGCGTCGTCGAGCACGACCAGCGGATTCTTGCCGCCCATCTCGGCCTGCACCTTGGCCTGGCGCGCGGCGCAGGCGGCGATGATGCGGCGGCCGGTGCCCACCGAGCCGGTGAAGCTGATGGCCTTGACGCGCGGCGAGTCGACCAGCGTCTGCCCGACCTGCGAGCCCGCGCCCATCACCAGGTTGAAGACGCCCTTGGGCAGCGCGGTGCGCGACAGGATGTCCGCCAGCGTCCAGCCGCAGCCCGGCACCAGCTCCGCCGGCTTGAAGACCACCGTGTTGCCGTAGGCCAGCGCCGGCGCGATCTTCCAGGCGGGGATCGCGATCGGGAAGTTCCACGGCGCGATCAGGCCGACGACGCCCACGGGCTGGCGCAGCACGTCCACCGACACGCCGGGACGCACCGAGGCCACCGTCTCGCCGCCGCAGCGCAGCGCCTCGGCGGCGAAGAACTTGAAGATCATCGCGGCGCGGTGCGTCTCGCCCATGCCCTCGGGCAGGGTCTTGCCTTCCTCGCGCGATAGCAGCCGGCCGATCTCCTCGCGGCGCGCCAGCAGCTCGTTGCCGACCGCGTCCAGCACGTCGAAGCGCTGCTGCGGCGTGCTCGCCGCCCACGCGGGGAACGCGGCCTGCGCCGCGGCGATGGCGGCCTCGGTCTGCGCGGCGTCGGCTTGCGCGTACAGCCCGATCACGTCGCTGGTGTCGGACGGATTGATGTTGGGTCGCTGGTCCACGCCGGCGACCCATTCGCCGGCGATGTAGTTCTTGAATTCGGGGATGGCGCTCATGACGGTCCTTGCTGACCCGGCGTCGCTCACGGCCTTATGCGGCTCTGGGCGGCTCTGGCCGGGTCTCGGCGGGTCTGGAAGTGAGGGAGAAGAAGGCGGGACTCAGCGGCCCCAGCGCAGCACCAGCGGATCGAGCCGCCGGGCCGCGTCGAGCAGGCCGGCCCGCACCTGCGGGTTCATCGTCGGGAACGGATGGCGCGGTGCGTCGCACGCGATCACGCCGCCCTCCTTCATCAGCGCCTTGGCGGTCAGGATGCCGCCCTGGCGGTTCTCGTAGTTGATCAGCGGCAGCCAGCGGCCGTATTCGGCCACGGCGGTCTCGCGGTCACCGGCGGCGTAGGCATCGACGATGCGACGGATGCCGTCCGGATAGGCACCGCCGGTCATCGCGCCGGTGGCGCCGGCATCCAGGTCGGCCAGCAGCGTGATCGCCTCCTCGCCGTCCCAGGGACCCTCGATCGCCTCGCCGCCCAGCGCGATCAGCTCGCGCAGCTTGCTGGCGGCGCCTGCGGTCTCGATCTTGAAGTAGCGGACCTGCTCGATCTCCTTGGCCATGCGGGCCAGGAACGGCGCCGGCAGCGGCGTGCCCGACATCGGCGCGTCCTGGATCATGACGGGGATGTCGATCGCATCGGACAGGCGCGCGTAGAACTCGAAGATGCCGGCCTCGCCCACCCGCAGCGTCGCGCCGTGGTACGGCGGCATCACCATCACCATCGCCGCGCCCAGGTCCTGCGCCAGGCGGCTGCGCTCCGCGCAGATCTGCGTGCTGTAGTGGGTGGTGGTCACGATGACCGGCACGCGACCGGCGACATGCTCCAGGATCGTGCGCGTCAGCACCGCGCGTTCGTCGTCGCCGAGCACGAACTGCTCGGAGAAATTCGCCAGGATGCACAGGCCGGTGGAGCCGGCATCGATCATGAAGTCGATGCAGCGCTTCTGGCTTTCCAGGTCGAGGCCGCCCTGGGCGTTGAAGGTCGTGGGCACGACCGGGAACACGCCCTTGTAGGGCCGGGGGAAGCTCAGGCTCATCTTGTCTCCAGAGGATCGGTGATTCTTGTTGGATCGAATTAAAGTATTACTTTATTGATTCACGTATCGGTGCAAACCCTCATTCATGGCTTCTTCACTTCTCAAATAGTCAGACTTATAGAATCAGCACCACGACACACCCACAAGGGCGCGACACTCGCGTCCGACAACGACGGAGACACCATGACCAGCGCCCTCTATCCCAGCCTGCGCGAGCAGCGCGTGCTCATCACCGGTGGCGCGACCGGCATCGGCGCGACGCTGGTCGAGCGCTTCGCCGCCCAGGGCGCGCGGGTGGGATTCATCGACATCGCCGCGGACGCCGGGCGCGAGCTCGCGGCGCGGCTGCCGGGTTGCGCCTTCGTCGCGGCCGACCTGACCGACATCGCGCAGCTGCGCGCCGCGATCGCGACGCTGCGCGAGCAGCTCGGCGGCCCGTTCAAGGTGCTGCTGAACAATGCCGCCAACGACAAGCGCCATCCGCTCGATGAGGTCACGCCCGAGTTCTGGGACCAGGCGATGGCCGTCAACATCAAGCACCAGTTCTTCGCCGCGCAGGCGGTGGCGCCGGACATGAAGGCGCTGGGCGGCGGCTCGATCATCAACTTCGGTTCCTTCAGCTGGATGCTGATGCAGGGCGGCATGGCGGCGTACACGACCTCCAAGGCCGGCGTGCAGGGGCTGACGCGCTCGCTGGCGCGCGACCTCGGGCCCTTCAACATCCGCGTCAACACGCTGGTGCCGGGCTGGGTGATGACCGAGAAGCAGCTCAAGCTCTGGGTCAACGACGAGACCAAGAAGGAGATCGACGCCAACCAGTGCCTCAAGCAGCCGCTGATGCCGGACCATGTCGCGGCCATGGCGCTGTTCCTGGCGGCGGACGACAGCGCGATGTGCAGCGCGCAGGACTACATCGTCGACGGGGGCTGGGCATGAGCGCCGGGCTGGCATCGACGGCCGCCGCCCCGCGCGGCGCGGCCGGAGCGGCGGAAGCGGCCCGCGTGCATGTGAACGGGCGGGACCGGCTCGGCGAATGCGCGCTGTGGTGCGAGCGCGAGCAGGCGCTGTACTGGACCGACATCGACAACCAGCGTCTCTTCCGCTGGCGGGCCGAGGCCTCGGCCACCCGCGAGGCGGGCGGGCCGGCGCTGGCCGGCGAGATCACCGAATGGCCGATGCCGGAGCCGCTGGGCAGCTTCGCGCTGTGCGACCAGCCGGGGCAGCTGCTGCTGGGGCTGGCCTCGGGCGTGGCGATGTTCGACCTGGCCACCGGCGAGGTCGGACCGCTGACGCCGGTCGAGGCCGATGAGCCGCGCACCCGCATCAATGACGGCCGCTGCGATCCGCAGGGGCGTTTCGTGTTCGGCATGTTCAACCCGCACGGCGCGGTGGTGGGCGGTTATTACCGCGCGGCCATGGCGGGCGTCGGCATCGGCCGCGGTCTGGCCATCGAGCGCTTGCCGCTGCCGCCGGGGATCGTCGGCAACTCGCTGAACTTCAGTCCCGACGGCGGCACGCTGTACTACACGGACTCCCCCACCCGCACGATCTGGGCGATGGACTACCACGCCGACGGGCGGCTCGGGGAGCGCCGCGTCTTCGCGCAGCTGCCCATGGACGGCGGCGAGCCGGACGGCGCGGCGGTCGATGCCGACGGCGGCCTGTGGTCGGCCATCTGGGGCGATGGCGTGGTGATCCGTTTCGACGCGCAAGGCCGCGAGACACTGCGCCTGTCCGTGCCGGCCTCGCAGCCGACCTGTCCGGTGTTCGGCGGGCCGGCGCTGGACCGGCTCTTCGTCACGACCGCGCGCCGGCAATGCGAACACGAGCCGCTGGCCGGCGCGCTGTTCGAGCTCGATCCACACGGCCATCGCGGCCAGGTTCCTCACCGGTTCAACACACGATGACAGCGATTCAACAGCGGGTCTACGGCCACCTGCCCGACGGCCGGCCGGTGCATGAATTCACGATGGACAACGGGCGCGGCCTGCGGCTGTCGGCGATCACCCATGGCGGCATCGTCACGCGGCTGGAGGTGCCGGATGCGCGGGGCGAATCGGCCAACGTCGTGCTGGGCCTGCCGACGCTCGAGGACTACGTGCTGCGCAATCCGCATTTCGGCGTGATCGTCGGCCGGTATGGCAACCGAATCGCGGGCGCCACCTTCCGGCTGGACGGTGAACGCCACACGCTGGTGGCCAACGACGGCGGCAACTGCCTGCACGGCGGCCCGCGCGGATTCGGCCACCTGCTGTGGCGGGCCGAAGCCGAGAGCGACAGCTGCCTGCGACTGGAGCTCGACAGCCCGGCGGGCGACCAGGGCTTCCCGGGCCGGCTGCGGGCGGTGGTGCGGTACCGGCTCGATGACGAAATGGGCTGGGCCATCGAGTACGAAGCCACGACCGATGCGCCGACGGTGGTCAACCTGACGCATCACGACTACTTCAACCTGGCGGGTCGCGGGTCGGTGCTGGGGCATGAGCTGCAGATCTTCGGCAGCCGCTATTGCGAGGTGGACGAAGCGCTGATTCCGACCGCGATCGCGACGGTGGCTGGAACACCCTTCGACTTCCGTGAACCGCGGGTGATCGAGTCGCGGCTGCGCCAAGCGCATCCGCAGTTGCAGCGCGGCAAGGGCTACGACCACAACTGGGTGCTGGACGCGCCCTTCGATGGTCGACTGCACCTGGCGGCGCGGCTGCGCGATCCCGTCTCGGGCCGAAGCATGGAGGTCCTGACCACCGAGCCGGCGATGCAGTTCTACTCCGGCAACTTCCTGGACGGCAGCCTGCTGGGCAGCGAAGGCGCCTTCTATCGGCAGGGAGATGGCCTCTGCCTGGAGACGCAGCACCACCCGGACTCGCCAAACCGACCGGCGAGCCCCGACTGGCCGTCCACGATCCTGCGACCCGGCGAGGTCTATCGCAGCGTGACACTGCATCGCTTCGCCGCTGCCTGAGCCGGGGCTTGTCAAACGGACGACCGCACGCGGTGCGGTCGTCGATGAGGACACAGATCAGATCGCGGCGGGTGGGTTGTCGTCTCTTTCGTCGTGGGACGACTCATCGCGCCTGGGCCACGGCTCCACGACCACGACCGCGGGAGCGGCCTTGACGGTCACGCGCACGCTCCCGTCTTCCTGCAGCTCCCAGAAGAACCGCGTGTCCAGCTTCGCGCCCGTGGCCTTGCGGATCTCCTTCGGGACGAGGATCCGGCCATTCATCTCCATGCGGGTCATCGGCACCTGAGTCTCCTGGCGGCCTCCAAATTGAGCTGCCCACTCTAGGAATCCAGCCCAACGCGTGCCATGGCCCTCATGTGTCGAGATCGCCTCACGCCGACTTCGACAAGGCAGCGCACTGCCTCCGATGCGGGGCAGCGCGCCGCCACCCGGGTCGTCTCCCGACGCCCGGGTCGGAGCGCCCGCCTCAGGAGGCCACCGGGTCCCGCGTCGGACCCTGATCAAGCAGCTCGGGCGCCTGCGCCTGCGCCGGCTCATCGCGCCGGTAGGCCCACCGGTACAGCACCGGCAGCACCAGCAAGGTCAGCGCCGTCGACGACAGGATGCCGCCGATCACCACCGTCGCCAGCGGCCGCTGCACCTCCGCCCCGGTGCCCGTGGCCAGCGCCATCGGCACGAAGCCCAGCGAGGCCACCAGCGCCGTCATCAGCACCGGCCGCAGGCGCGTCAGCGCGCCCTCGTGGATCGCCAGGTCCAGCGGTCGGCCCTGCTCCCGCAACTGCCGGATGAAGGCGATCATCACCAGTCCGTTGAGCACCGCCACGCCGCTGAGCGCGATGAAGCCCACCGCCGCCGAGATCGACAGCGGGATCCCCCGCAACCACAGCGCCAGCACGCCCCCGGTCAGCGCGAAGGGAATGCCCGAGAACACCAGCAGGCCGTCCCGCGCATTGCCGAACATCGCGAACAGCAAGGCGAAGACCAGCCCCAGCGCCACCGGCACCACCACGCGCAGCCGCTCGCTGGCGGACTGCAGGTTCTCGTACTGCCCGCCCCAGCCGAGCCAGTAGCCGGACGGCAGCACCACCTGCTCGCTCACCGCCCGCTGCGCCTGCGCGACGAAGGAACCGAGGTCGCGGCCACGCACATTGGCGCTGACCACCACCCGGCGCTTGCCGTCCTCGCGGCTGACCTGGTTCGGCCCCGGCGCCAGCGACAACTTCGCCAGCGCCGACAGCGGCAGGAAACGCACCGCGCCGTCCGCGCCCTTGGGCAGCGGCACCGGCAGCCGCTCGATCGCCGACAGGTCGGTGCGCAGCGCCTCGGGCAGGCGCACCACGACCGGGAAGCGCCGGTCGCCCTCGAACAGCGTCCCCGCGATCGCGCCGCCGGTGGCCGTGGCCACCAGCTCCTGCACGTCCAGCAGGTTCAGCCCGTGCCGCGCAACCTGCTCGCGGTCGATGTCCACCGTGAGCACCGGCAGGCCGGTCGTCTGCTCGACGTTGACCTGCGTCGCGCCCTCGATCCCGCCCAGCACCGCGGCGATGCGCGCCGCGGCCGCGTCCAGTTGCGCCATGTCGTCGCCGAAGACCTTCACCGCCACGTCCGAGCGCACGCCCGAGATCAGCTCGTTGAAACGCAGCTGGATCGGTTGCGAGAACTCGTAGTTCTGCCCCGGCAGCGTGGCCAGTTCCGCCTGCACGGCTTCGATCAGCGCCTCGCGCGTGCGCCGGGGCTCGGGCCACTGGTCGCGCGGCTTGAGCATCACGTAGGCATCGGAGATGTTGGGCGGCATCGGGTCCGCCGCGATCTCGGCCGTGCCGGTGCGCGAGAACACCCGCTCGATCTCCGGGAACTTCTGCTTGAGCCGCGCCTCCAGCTGCCGCTGCATCGCCACCGATTGCGTCAGGCTGGTGCCCGGCAGCCGCAGCGCCTGCACCGCGAAGTCGCCCTCGTCCAGGCTGGGCACGAACTCGCTGCCCAGCCGCGTGGCCAGCAGCGCGGACAGCACCACGGCCACGACCGCGCCGGTGATGACCACCGGCCGCGCCGCCATCGCGCGGCCCAGCAGCGGCTCGTAGGCGCGATGCGCCCAGGCCATCAGGCGGCTCTCCTTCTCCTGGACCTTGTCGCCGATGAACAGCGCCACCGCGGCCGGCACGAAGGTGATCGACAGGATCATCGCGCCCAGCAGCGCCAGCACCACCGTCACCGCCATCGGATGGAACATGCGGCCCTCCACGCCGGTGAGCGCGAAGATCGGCAGGTACACCACCATGATGATCAACTGCCCGAACAGCAGCGGCCGGCGCGCCTCCTGCGCCGCGGCGAAGACCTCGTGGAAGCGCTCGCCGCGGGTCAGCGGCCGGCCCAGCCGCGCCTGGGCATGCGCCAGCCGCCGCACGCAGTTCTCGACGATCACGACCGCCCCGTCCACGATGATCCCGAAGTCCAGGGCGCCCAGGCTCATCAGGTTGGCGCTGACCTTCTGGCTGACCATGCCGCTGAAGGTGAACAGCATCGACAGCGGGATGACCATCGCCGTCAGCACCGCCGCGCGCAGGTTGCCCAGGAACAGGAACAGCACCGCGATCACCAGCACCGCGCCTTCGACCAGGTTCTTCCTCACCGTGGCGATGGCCTTGTCCACCAGCACCGTGCGGTCGTAGACGGTGACCACCTGCACGCCCTTGGGCAGCGTGGTGGCGACCGCCTTCATCTTGCGGTCCACCGCCTGCGCGACGCTGCGGCTGTTCTCGCCGCTCAGCATGAACACGGTGCCCAGCACCACCTCGCGGCCGTTGTCGGTCGCGGCGCCGCCACGCAGTTCCTTGCCGATGCCCACCTGCGCCACGTCGCGCACCCGCACCGGCACGCCGCCGTCGCTGCGCAGCACGACCTGGCCGATGTCGGCCAGGCCGCGCAGCTGGCCGGGGGCGCGGATCAGGTACTGCTCGCCGCGCCGCTCGATGTAGCCCGCGCCGACATTGGCGTTGTTGCGCTCCAGCGCCGCGACCACGTCCGCCAGCGTCAGCCCGTGCGAGGACAGCCGGCCGGGATCGGGCGCGATCTCGAACTCCTTCGCGAAGCCGCCGATCGTGTTGACCTCGGTCACGCCCGGCACCGTGCGCAGCTGCGGCTTGACGACCCAGTCCTGCAGTTCGCGCAGGTCGGTCGGCGTGTAGGGCGTGCCGTCGGCCTTGCGCGCGCCCTCCTCGGCCTCGAGGGTCCACTGGTAGATCTCGCCCAGGCCCGTGGACACCGGCCCCATCGCCGGCGTCAGGCCGTCGGGCAGTTGCTCGCGCGCGGCCTGCAGCCGCTCGTTGACCAGCTGCCGCGCGAAATGAATGTCGGTGCCGTCGCGGAAGATCACCGTGACCTGCGACAGCCCGTAGCGGGACAGCGAGCGGGTCTGCTTCAGCCCCGGCAGCCCGGCCATCGCGGTCTCCACCGGGAAGGTCACGCGCTGCTCGGTCTCCAGCGGCGAATAGCCCGGTGCGCCGGTGTTGATCTGCACCTGGACGTTGGTGATGTCGGGCACGGCGTCGATCGGCAGCTTCTGGTAGCTGAAGACCCCCAGCGCCGCCATGCCCAGCACGGCCAGCAGCACCAGCCAGCGGTGCTCGATGGCGAATCGGATGATGCGTTCGAACATGCCGCCTCCGTCAGTGCGAATGGGTCGCCGAGCCTTTGCCGGCCTCGGACTTGATGACGAAGGCATTGCGCGTCGCGACCCGTGTGCCGGGCTTCAGGCCCTCGAGGACCTCGATGCGTTGCCCGTCGGCGCGACCGGTCTTCACCGGCTGCGCGGCGAAGCCCTCGGCCACCCGCACGAAGACGACCGGCCGGTCCTCGACGACCTGCACCGCCTCCGCCGGCACGGTGACCGGCGCCGACGTTTCGCCGGTCACCAGGTCCACGTCGACGAACAGGCCGGGTCGCCAGGCGCCGTCCGGGTTCGACAAGGCGATCCGCGCCTGCGCCGTGCGGGTCTGTCCGCCGATCAGCGCGCCGACGTAGGTGACGGAGCCCGGCGCCGACTGCTCGAAGGCGGTGGCGCGCACCACGGCGCGCGCGCCCACACGCACCTTGGCCAGGTCGGCGGCGGGCACGTCGATCCGCGCCCAGACGGTGCGCAGGTCCGACAGCACGAAGGCGCTGGCGTCCTCCTTGACCTGCTCGCCCAGCGCGAGATGCTTCTCGACGACGACGCCATCGAAAGGCGCGCGCAATTCGAAGCGGTTGAGCGCGCCGCCGGTCGGCGACGCGCCCACGGCCTGCAGCTTCTGGCGCGCGTTGGCGACCGCGATCTCCGCCTCGCGCAGCGCCTGCTCGGCCACGTCGACGTCCTGGCGGGGCGAGATCTTCTCCTCCCACAGCTGGCGTTCGCGCTCGAAGGTCGTGCGCGCCAGCTGCAGCCGCTTCTGCGCGGCGAGCCACTCGCTGCGCTGGTCCGACACCTGCGCGCTGGCGATGACCGCCAGCAGCTCGCCCTTGCGCACCGCCTGGCCGAGCGCCGCCGGCACCGCCTCGACGACCCCGGCCACGCGCGGCACCACATGCGCGGTGCGGTCCTCGTTGAAGCCGATCTCGCCCGGCAGGCGGGTGGTCGCGCGCAGGGTCGCCGGTCCGGCGGCCTCGAGCGCGATCGCGGCGGCCTGGACCTGCGCCTCGCTCATGGCGACGGTCTCGGGCGCTGCGGCCGAGCCCGCATGCCCGTGCTCATCCTTCGCCGCAGCCGGCCGCGCACCCGGCGCCTCGTCATGCCCGTGGTCATCGTGTCCGTCCTCGGCGTGCTCGCCGTGGCCCTTGGGCGAGGAAGCAGGCCCCGAGGCCAGGATCGCGGCGCCGCCGCCCAGGCCGATGGCCAGCAGCACCGCGATCGCGATCCGTTGCCGCTTCGGCAGCGCGTGGCCCGAGGCGGTCTTGTCGTCTTGCTTGTTGAAATTCATCGTCGTTCTCACGGTTGCTGGGCGGGGGCGCCGAGGCGCCGGTCGAGTTCAGCCTGGGCGCGGTAGGCCTTGACCAGCGCGTCCAGGAGCTGCGTCCGCGCCTGCAGCCAAGTGCGCTGCGCGTCGAGCACGTCCAGGAAGCCGAACTTGCCGAGCTCGAAGCCGCGGCTCGCGGCGGTGTAGGCCTCGCGCGCGCCGGGCAGCACTTCGCGGCGCAGCGCCTCGACCTCGTCGGCCCGGGCCCTCAATTCGTCGGCGGCGGCCAGCACCTCGGCCCGCAGGCGCTGCGATTCCGCCTCGGCGCGCTGCTCGGCCGCCTGCCGGCGCTTGTGAGCCTCGCGTTGCGCGCCCTGGTTGCGATCGAACAGCGGCAGCGGCAGCGACACGCCGATGACGGCCTGGCTGCGGCCGATCTCCTGCGAGCGCTTCGCGCCCAGGCTCACCGTCAGGTCGGGGATGCGCTGGGTGCGCGCCAGGTCATAGGCGGCCTGGGCCTGCTCGACGTCCAGCCGAGCCCGGCGAAGCGCCGGCGCATCGGCCAGCCGCCGGCCGACCTCGGCCGCATCGGGCAACGGCGGCAGCGCGTCCGCGCGACCGTCGAGCGCGCCGATCGTGGATTCCTCCACGCCGATGGCGGCCGCCAGCGCATGCCGCGAAGCGAGCTGCTCGGCCTGCGCCTGGCGCCATTCGATCCGCGCCGTCGACACCGCGACCCGGGCGCGGGTCTCGTCGATCGGCGACAACTTGCCGGCCGCGACGCGGCGCGCGGTCGCGCCGGCGCCGTCGCCCGCGATGCGCAGCGACTCCTCGGCGCTCTGCAGGCGCTCCTGCGCCAGCAAGGCAGCGAAGAAGGCCTGGACCACCTCGGCGCGCAGCTCGGCGCGCACGGCGTCGAGTTCCGCCTGCGCCAGGTCGCGACCGCGCCGGGCCCATTCGGTCCGGGCGGCGCGCTGGCCACCGATCTCCAGCGGCTGGCTCAGCAGGACGGTGACGGTGCGGGTCTCGCGCCGGGTGTCCTCCTGCTCGAGGCTCAGCGTGGGATTGGGCGGCAAGGCCGCCTGCCGCACCGCGCCGTCGGCGGCCTCGACGTCGAAGGCGGCCGCGCGCAGCCGCGGGTGCGCGCCCAGGGTGCGCTCGATGGCGGCCTCCAGCGAGAGCGGCTGCGGCGTGTCGGGCCGCGGCGAGGCGGCTGGGGGTGGAGATCCGGCATCGGACGAAGGCCCGGCGGTGGCCGGACCGGACGAGGCCCGGCTCGCCAGGGGAAGAAGGGACAGCAGTGCCGCGCTGCACAGCGGCACCAGGAACTTGCGCATCGGAGACTCCGGCGTTGCGCCCGCCGCCGCGTGGAGCGGCGGGCAGGAAAGGGATCAACGGGGAATCGGCGAGCGCCTGAGGCCTCGGCCAGGCCGAGGCGGTCGAGGATCAGGGAAGGGGGAGGCGCCCGCCGCTCAGGCGGTGCGCCAATTGGGGCGTTCGCGGCGGTCGGGGCCGCGTGAGGACCAGGACTCGGGCGCGGCGGCGCGAGCGATCGGCCCGTTCACCGCGGGCAGCTCGAGCGGCGTGCTCGCCACCGGCTGGGTGTGCCCCAGATGGCAGAAGCCGCAGTCGTCGTCAACGCAGGGCGTCGGCAGATGGGTGGCCTTGGCGGCGTCGGCGGATGGGGCCTCCGGCGAGGAGCCAGACCGATGCTCGCCCTCATGACGATGCTCGTGATGCCCGACATGACGGGCGGCGGGATCTTCCTCATGCCCGCAATAGGTCGCCGCCACCGCCCAGCTCAGCTGGAGCGGCACCAGGATCAGCAGGAAGACGGCGAACCAGCGGCGCATGGGGCGCGAGTATAGGCGGCCGCTTCCTCGATCATCTCGTCGACCTGCGTCGCCAGATGCAGGTTGACACGCACGGCGGTCCACTCCTCCCGGCCGCGCGCGAAGGCCCGGCCGTTCGCGGCCTCCTGGATCGCGTGCTCGCCCCAGAGGCCGCGTTCCCCGAAGCCCGGCGCGCCCGAGACGATCGCCGACGCCGCCTCCTGGCTGGCCTCGTCGACGGTCGATCGCAGTCGTCGTTCGAAACGCCATTCACCCTGCCGCGAGTAATCGATCCGCACCAGGCCCGGCGGCCACTCGGCGCCAGGCTCGCTCGGCACGTGGACCGCCCCATGGTCGCCATAAGCGACCCGCGCCGAGGCGCCCACCCGTCGATGCAATTCCCGCTCGAGCAGGGCCAGGCGCCCCGAACGCGGGAACTCGCCGGTCGGCGCGCGGCCCACGGCCTGCGCCGCGGACGGAAAGCTGTTGCCCATCACCACGACGCGCAACTCAGGCCATCTGGCGCGCCAGCGCAGCACCAGGTCACGCGCGTTGCCCGCGCAGCCCAGCAGCCAGTCCCGCTCGGTCCCGAAGTCCAGGACGACCAGCGCCCGCCCGGGCGCGTCGAGCTGGTCCAGCGCCAGCTCGACGCCGCTCGTCAAGGGCACCGCGCCGCGCAGGCGGAAGACGACCAGACCGAACTCGCGCTCGATGTCCACCGCCTGCTGCGCGACGGCACGTGGGTTGGCACCGTCGGGCGCCTGGACCACGGGCAGCGCGCCCGGATGGTCCTGGACGAACTCGCGCCAGAGCCGGAAACCCTGCGCCGGATCGACCAGTTGCCGCCAGGCCGCGGCATGCTCGGACGGCGCACGGCCGAGGTCCACCAAGTAGGGCAGCGAGCGCATCACCTCTTCGGCCTGCCGGGCGGCATGGCGGAAGTCCACCAGGGCGGGCATCCGCGGCGTCGGCGTCAGCGTAAGCAAGGGCAGCATGCGGCGCTTGCGCGCCCGATCGAGCTCGCGCAGGCCCAGCAGTTCCGCCGGCTGCGTCCGCAGCGAGGGAAAGTAGACGACCTCGTCCAGCGACACGTCCTTCATCGACTCCTCCTTGGGGCCCTGCCCCGGTCGCGGACGCCCCGCGCGCCCGGTCCGCGCAGGCTAGGAACGCGGGGCCTCGCATGCCAGCGGCGGGATTGATCGATGTCAGGAATCGCAGCGGACGACGCGTTTGTATGCCGCTGTATCTGCTGGCGCCCGGGCGACACCGGCATGCACCCCGGCCGGCAGGTCGACAAGCCGGCGATACATCCGCCCGGTCCACTGGGGCCTTCGCCACCACACCCTGGAGACCGACATGACCGAGGCCTTCCTGCCCCGCCGCCGCTTCCTGATCAGCGCCGCTTCCGCGGCCACCGCCGTTGCCGTCCCGACCGGCCTGAGCCGGGCCGCCACCGCCGCGCCCGCAGGTGACGCGTCCGGCGCCAGCGGATCCCCGATCGCCGTTTCGCCGGCCTTCGGCGTCCTGAAGGAGATCGACGCCGGCGACCTGCGCGTGGGCTACGTCGAAGCGGGCCCCGCCGACGGCCCGCCGGTGCTGCTGCTGCATGGCTGGCCGTATGACGTCCATACCTACGAGGCGGTCGCGCCCCTGCTGGCCGCGGCCGGACATCGCGTGATCGTTCCCTACGCGCGGGGTTACGGCACGACGCGCTTCCTGTCGGCCGGCACGCCTCGCAACGGCCAGCAGGGCGCGCTGGCCAGCGATGCCATCGCCTTGCTGGACGCGCTGCGCATTCCGAAGGCGCTGGTCGCCGGCTGCGATTGGGGCGCGCGCACGGCGGGCATCCTGGCCGCGTTATGGCCGGAGCGCTGCGAGGCGCTGGTGTCCGTCAGCGGCTACCTGCTGGTCAGCCGACAGGTCAACCAGCAGCCGCTGCCGCCGGCGGCCGAGCTGCAATGGTGGTACCAGTACTACTTCGCGACCGAGCGCGGCCGCCTGGGCTACCAGCAACACCGCGAGGCCTTCGCGCGGCTGATCTGGCAGCTGGCCTCGCCGCAATGGCGCTTCGACGACGCGACCTTCGCTCGCAGCGCGGCCGCGTTCTCCAACCCGGACCATGTCGACATCGTCGTGCACAACTACCGCTGGCGCCTCGGGCTGGCCGAGGGCGAGCCGCGCTTCGATGCGATCGAGGCCCGCATCGGCGCGGCGCCGGTGATCGGCATTCCGACGATCACGCTGGAGGGCGATGCCAACGGCGCGCCTCATCCGTCGCCCGCGGCCTATCGACCCAAGTTCAGCGGGCGTTACGAGCACCGCGACCTGCGCGGTGGCATCGGCCACAACCTGCCGCAGGAAGCGCCGAAGGCGTTCGCGCAAGCCATCCTCGACGTCAGGCGGTTCTGAGCGCCTCAGAATTTCCGGTGCGAAAACGAAAGCGGGGTTCCCATGCGGGAACCCCGTTGCTCGAAGTGGGATGACCGTTCGGTACGGGTCGGGTCATCCGAAGTCCATCCTGCGGTCCATCAGGCCAGCACGGTTCCGGTCGGACCCGACGAGCGGATCGTCACGGCCGGTGCGGGATCTGAGGGAGCGATCAGCGAGTGGACGAACGCGCCGCCTCGAACTCCGGCGCATACCCCTGCTCGCTCCACAGACGCTCCAGCGTCCCGTCGGCGCGAGCCTGTTCCAGCTCATCCATGACCTGGGCACGTGTCTTGCCACCCGCAGCTGGTGCGGAGAAGCGCACTTCGCTGCTGGTGTCCGACGACATGCCCACCGTCACATCGGCATCGGCCTGGTGATTCGAATACTGCACGTCCATGCCGCGGGCTTCATCGAAGTCCGGCGCATAGCTGTGCTCCCCCTGCAGCTGAGCCAGGGTGCCGTCCGCGCGGGCCTGCTCCAGCTCCGCGATCACCTGGTCGCGGGACTTGGGCCCGGACACGATCTCTTCCTCCACCTGGGCGAATGCGGGCACGGCCAGCGCGGCGGCCAGGGCCGCGGCGCCCAGGGGAATCGACAGTTTCTTGAAGTGATGCATGGTGAAACTCCTTCGGTTGAAAGTGGTCCAGCACGCGTGATCCATCGCGTTGCCGCGGAGCGGATCTCGCTGCGTCGGCGCGCTTTTCAAACGCCTTGGGATCGACTCTACGCAGCCCGCGCTGACACGAGGCGGACATGCGGATGACCGTTTTGTCATCGTTGCGCAGCGCGGGTGGCCTGCTCCGCGCCATGCGGCAACGCGTCGACCAGCTGACCGCGATGCTCGAGCGGCAGCGGCGCTCCTGCGCGCAGCGCGAGGCCTTCAGCGCGAACGTCGCGCATGAACTGCGCACGCCGCTGGCGACGCTGATCGCCGGCACCGAACTGACCTTGCGCGAGGGCGGCCTGCCGCCGGCCGTCGCGGATCGTCTGGGCGGTCATCTGGATGAACTGCATCGCATGCAGGACATCGTGGGCGACATGCTTTTCCTGTCGCGCGCTTACGGCGGCCAGCGCGCGCGGCGTCAAGCGGTCGACAGCCTGGCGGCGCTGGCGCGCGAGGTGGCGGACTATCACGATGCCGCGCTCGACGAAGCCGGACTGTCCCTGCGCATCGAGGGCGACGGCGCGGCCGAGGTCGATGCGGCGCTGCTCAAGCGCGCGCTGTCCAACCTGATCGGCAACGCGACCCGCTATGCGACGCCGGGCAGCGCGCTGCGCGTGGGCATCGAGCCGGTTCGAGGCGGCGTCGTCCGGCTGTGGGTCGCCAACCTCGGGCCGGTGATTCCGGCGGCCCGGTTGCCGCGGCTCTTCGACCGCTTCTATCGGGCGGAGTCCTCGCGCGAGTCGCAGGCGGTCGGCACCGGGCCGTCCGGGGAGCATCTGGGCCTGGGGCTGTCCATCGTCGACGCGATCGCGCGCATGCATGGCGGCGCGCCGTTCGCGCGGTCCGGCGACGGGGAGACGCGCATCGGGTTCACCTTGACCGGGGGCCGGCGCGCGGCCGCCTACACTGCGCGCCGGCCCGAGGCGGCCCCCACCGGCGCGCGTGCGTCGACGCCGTCCGCCTCGACGAGTTCCCCGCCCGCCTCGCCCCGATGACCGATCGCCTGCTCTCCTTCGTCCAACATCCCCTGGGTCGCCGCGTCGCACGCGCGCTCGGCCTGCCGCAGCCGGTGCCGCTCCTGCGGCGCCACGATGCCTGGCGGGACCAGGAACTGGCGGGACGTCTCCTGAGCGTGATCGCGCCGGGGAGCGCGGCGCCGATGCCCTCGCTGCTGACGGCCATCGCCGCGCAAGGCGGCACGGCGGCGGGTGATGCACCGGCAAGCGCGCTGGTCATCGACGCCACCGGCTGCCGCGATGTCGCCGCGCTGCAGGCGCTGTTCATGCAGGCGCAGTTCGGCGTCTCGCGGCTGGCGCCCGGTGGCCGGGTGCTCGCGCTGAGCTCGTCCGGCGCGGCCAGTGCGGCCGAAGCCGCCTGCCTGCAGGCGGTGTCGGGTTTCATCCGCGCGCTGGCCAAGGAGATCGGTCGCCGCGGCGCGACCGCGAATGCGCTGGTGCTGGGCGAAGGCGCGGCGTCGGCCGAATCGCTGGCGGGCGCGCTGCGCTTCTTCGCGACGGACCGCTCGGCCTACGTGTCCGGACAGGTGCTCGCCTGGCGCAAGGAGGCGGCGCCCGCGCCTGACCGGCCGCAGCCGGTGGCGCTGGTGACCGGCGCCGCGGGCGGGATCGGCGCCGCCACCGCGCGTCGGCTGGCGCGTGACGGGCTGCGGGTGCTGTGTGTCGACGTGCCGGCGGCGCGCCAGCCGCTGGAGGCGGTGGCGCGCGAGATCGACGGCCCGCTACTGGCCGCGGATCTGACCGCGGCGGGCACGGTCGACGAATTGGTCGATGCCGTGCGCCGGGTCGGTGGCGTCGACGTGCTGGTACACAACGCCGGCATCACCCGCGACCGCACGCTGGCGCGGATGTCGACGGCGGAATGGGACGCCGTGATGGCGGTGAACCTCGCGGCGATCCTGGCGATCGATGCGCGCCTGGACGAAGCGGGCCTGCTGAACGCGGGCGTCCGCGAGGTCTGCCTGTCGTCGATCAGCGGCATCGCCGGCAACGCCGGGCAGACCAACTACAGCGCGTCGAAGGCCGCGTTGATCGGTTACGTCGCGGCACGCGCCGCGCCTCTGGCCGAACGCGCCGGCACGATCAACGCCGTGGCGCCGGGATTCATCGAGACCGCGATGACACGGCGCATGCCGCTGATGGTGAGGGAAGCGGGGCGCCGCCTGAATGCGCTCAAGCAAGGCGGCACGCCGGCGGACGTGGCCGAAGCGATCGCTTTCCTGGCCTCGCCCGCCGCGCATCCGCTGACCGGCCAGGTGCTGCGCGTATGCGGCCAGTCGCTGCTAGGCGCGTGATCGCTTGAGGCCATGGACGGGCGCCTGAGCGCCCGGCCCGCTGACGGGGCGTGAGCGCCCCGGTGGCCGCTGACCGACCGGTCAGATGTAGCCCATCAGCAGCAGGATGACCAGGATGAGCACCACCAGGCCCAGGCCGCCGCTGGGGTAGTAGCCCCATCCGCGGCTGTGCGGCCAGGCGGGCAGCGCGCCGATCAGGAGCAGGATGAGGACGACAAGCAGGATGGTGCTGATCATGCGGATCTCCGGCATCTTGTGAATCGATCCCGGCCGGCGCCCGGGAGCGCCGCCGGCAGATGCCTTTGCGTGGCAACCGCTGTGCCTGCGCCGGCTATCGAGCTCCCCCGCGCGATCCCCCATTGGCGGGCCCTCTCTTCCCGCCCATTCAGAGCGATGGTCAAGCGCACCTGCTTTCCGCGAGCATGACTGCCGTCGCGTCGTGCATTGAGGCAGATCAATCGAGTGCAGCAATCACGTCGCGCCCCTGCCGGGCCGACTTGCCGATCCGCATTCCGCGCACCAGCATATCGACCCCTCGCCCTTTGACTTGCCACTTGATCATGACCACCCTCCCCTTCGATGCCCGATCGAGCGCTCCGGCGCTCGCAAAATTCCCGTCCCCGCTTGGACAGTCGGGAGGTCCCCGACCTGCCGAAGACACGATCGGCCTGCGCCTGCCCGCGGAAGTCTGCGAACTGATCGACCGCGCCGCCGCCGCGGCGGAGAAATCACGCGAGGCCTTTCTGATGGATGCCATCCTGGATGCTTCCGAAGCGACGCTGCTGCACCGGGCCACGTTCGGCCTCGACGAGGCGCAACTGAGCGCTTGTCAGGCGCTGCTCGACCGCCCGCTGGACGAGAACCCCGGCTTCCAGCGGCTCATGGCCAGGAAAGCGCCATGGGCGACCTGACGGATGCACTCCATCCGCCACTGATGCTCATGCTCGCTCTTTCCCCAACGGCCCCGCGCCGTCCCCCACCATGCGCATGAGCACCGCCGCCGTGCGCTGCATCAGCGGCGTCGCGCGCTTGCTGGTCGGGGTGACCAGGCAGAGCGTGCTCTGGATGTCCGCCCGCGCGAACGGCGTCGTGACCAGACGCTCCGGCCGCTCGTAGATCTGCAGCGCGTCCTCGCCGAGCGCCGCGTGGCCGATGCCCGCCGCGACGCAGTCCAGGATCGCCGGCACGCTGGCCACTTCCCAGCGCACGTCCAGCTGCACGCCCGCCATCGCCGCCGCCTGCTCCATCAGCGCGCGGAAGATATGCCCCCGCTGCGGCATCACCAGCGGATAGCGGGACAGCTGCGACAGCGTCGGCGGCCGCGCCGGCGCCTGGTCCTTGGGGCTCACCAGGCACAGCCGCTCGCGGCGCAGCGGCAGGATCTCCAGCGCCGGCAGCGGCTCCGGGTTGTAGACCAGCGCCAGGTCGGTGCGCCCGGTCAGCAGCCACTCGGTCAGGTGCACCGAGAAACCCTCCATGATCGTCAGCCGCGCCTGCGGCATCTCCGCCTGGAACGCCCGGATCAGCGCCAGCGTGTGCAAGCGCGCCAGCGTCGGCGGCATCGCGATCGTGATCTGCCCCACCGGCTCGCTGCGGCGCGAGCGCAGGTCGTCCTTCGCGTGGCTCACCAGGTTGAGGATGTCCTGCCCGTGCTGCAGCAGCCGCCGCCCCGCCTCGGTCAGCGCCACGCCGCGCCCGTTGCGCAGCAGCAGGGTCTCGTGCAACTCCGTCTCCAGCGCCCGCACCTGCCGGCTCAGGGCCGGCTGCGCCACGCCAAGCACCATCGCGGCCTTGCTGAAGCTGCCGTGTTCGGCGACATGGACGAAGGTTTCCAGCTGGGTCAGGTTCATGCGGCGATGCTCTCACGATCCGGCATGGCCGGACCATCCGGTCCATGCCCGATCGGAATATCAGCTAGTGGAAGCTAGAACTGGATCGTCTGGCCCGGCCGGACCAGAATCCGCCGCAATCCCTCCCCGCCCCTCCGACCTCGACCTCCAACGGAACCACCTACGTGATCGCCCCCCTCGCCGGCATTTCCTCGATGGCCACCCGCGTGCTGCTGGCCGAGCTGTCCGCCGCCTACACCGCCGCGCACGGCCTGGAGATCCGCTTCGAGTCGATCGGCGGCCTCGATGCCGCGCGTCGCGTCGAGGCCGGCGAGGCGGTCGACCTCGTCGTCCTGGCCGCCGACGCGATGGCGCGCTTGGCGGCCGCCGGTCGCCTGCGAGCGGGCTCGCTGCGGCCGATCGCGGATTCGCCGATGTACGTCGCCGCACCCGAGGGACAGGCACGGCCCGCCGTCGACAGCGCCGGCGCGCTGCGCCAGGCGCTGCTGGACGCGCGCGCCATCGGCTACTCGACCGGCCCCAGCGGCCAGGCCTTGCTGGCCCTGCTGGCGGACTGGGGCCTGAAGGACGCGCTGGCCGCGCGCCTGCGCCAGTCGCCCGCGGGCGTCCCCGTCGCGACGATGGTCGCCGGTGGCGACGTCGACCTGGGTTTCCAGCAGCTCAGCGAGCTGCAAGGCCATCCCGGCGTGACGCTGCTGGGCCCGATGCCGCCCGGCCTGGAGATCGTCACCCGCTTCACCGCCGCCGTCGCCGCCAACAGCGGCGAACCCGCCACCGCGCAGCGGGTCGTCGACGACTTTGCCTCGGCCCACCACGACGCGCTGCGCCGTCGACTCGGGCTGGCCACGCCGGCGGCCTGAAGCGAGCCCCCTTCTACCGCCCACCGTCCACCGCCCACCAGGAATCCGCCATGTACGAACTCGGCGTCGTCTACCGCAACATCACCCGCGCCGACCGCACGGCCGCCGACGCGCTCGGCCACTTCGGCGCCGCGACGGTCCATGAGGCGCTCGGCCGGGTCGGTCTGCTCAAGCCCTACATGCGGCCGATCCAGACCGGCGTGTCGGTGTCGGGCACCGCCGTCACCGTGCTGCTGCAGCCCGGCGACAACTGGATGCTGCATGTCGCCGCCGAGCAGATCCGCGAGGGCGACATCGTCGTCGCCGCCGTCACCGCCGAGTGCAGCGACGGCTACTTCGGCGACCTGCTCGCCACCTCCTTCAAGGCGCGCGGCGCTCGCGCGCTGGTCATCGACGCCGGCGTCCGCGACGTGCGCACGCTCAACGAGATGGGCTTCCCGGTCTGGAGCCGGTGCATCTCGGCCAAGGGCACGATCAAGGCGACGCCCGGCTCGGTCAACATCCCGGTCGTGTGCGCCGGCGCGCTGGTCCATCCCGGCGACGTGATCGTCGCGGACGACGACGGCATCGTCTGCGTCCCCGCCGCGATGGCGTCCAAGACGCTGGACGCCGCCGCCGCCCGCGAGGCCAACGAGGGCGCCAAGCGCGACCAGTTCGCCGCCGGCGTGCTCGGACTGGACCTGTACAAGATGCGCGAGCCGCTGGCCAAGGCCGGCCTGCGCTACATCGACTGATCCGGCCAGTCCGCCCGCCGTCCCTGGTTCCCGCAGTTCCCCTGAAGTCGCCCTGAAGTCCCTCTGAAGTCCCCCGCAGTCCCCAACGCAGTCCCCCTCCCCCGAACGGCCCGCCCCGCAGAGGCCGACGATCGACGCCCCTGGAGACAACGACGATGACCGCACTCCGCCTTCGCGCCCGCCGCACCGCCCTCGCCCGCAGCGGGCAAGTCCTGGCCCTGGCCGCCGCCGCGCTGTTCGCCGCGGCCCTGCCCCGCCTCGCCACGGCGCAGGCCAGCGCGCCCGCCACCGACTGGCCGACCCGGCCGGTGCGCATCCTCACGCCCTTCCCGGCCGGTGCCGGTCCGGAAACCGTGGCCCGCGTCGTCGCCGAGAAGCTGTCCAAGAAGTGGGGCAAGCCGGTGATCGTCGAGAACAAGCCCGGCGCCAACGGCTTCATCGCGATCGACACCTTCAAGCGCGGCGCCACCGACGGCCACGACCTGATCCAGCTGGACAACGCCCACCTGGTCATCTATCCGCACCTGTTCAAGAAGCTGCCCTACGACCCGGTCAAGGACTTCGACCCGATCGCGCCGCTGTTCAAGGCCTATTTCTTCGTCGGCGTGTCGGCCAACAGCAAGTACAAGACCGTCGGCGACATCGTGGCCGATGCCAAGGCCCATCCCGGCGCGCTGAACTACGGCTCCTGGTCGGTCGGCAACCCGGTGCACCTGGGCGCGGCGCAGCTCGAGGCGATGACCCAGACGCAGATGACGCACGTCGTCTACAAGGAGACGTCGATGCTCTACACGGCCGTGGCCAACGGCGAGCTCAACTTCGCCCTGGGCACGATGGCGACGGCCGGTCCGCTGCAGCGGGCCGGCAAGATCCGCTTCATCGCCATCACCAGCCCGAAGCGCCACCCGGCCTTCCCCGACGTCCCCACCGTGGCCGAGTCCGGCGGCCCCGCCGGCTACGAGGCCACCGGCTGGACCACCATCGCCGCGCCGCGCGGGCTGCCCAAGGCGGTGCAGGAGCGCATCCAGCGCGACATCGAGGCTGCGCTGGCCGAGCCCGACATCCGCGAGCGCTATGTCACCTTCGGCTACGACGTCTTCCCGACCACGAAGGAGCAGTACATGGGCTTCATCGCCGCCGAGTCGGCCAAGTACGCCGCGCTGATCAAGCGCTTCAACCTCTCGCTGGACTGACATGAGCACCGCCGCCAACGATCAGGGCCAGCCGCCGTCGCTGGACGAACTGCGCGTGGGCCTCGTCGGTTACGGCGAGGTCGGGCGCATCCTGGCCGAGGACCTGCGCGCCGTCGGCGTCGCCGTCAACGCCTACGACCTGAAGCTGGAGTCACCGTCCGCCGACGCCGACACCATGCGCGAGCACGCCGTGGAGTTCGGCGTCGGGCTCAGCCCGTCGGCGACGATGGTGGCCACGCCAGCCGACCTGATCGTGAGCGCCGTCACCGCCAGCCAGACGCTGGACGCGGCGCGCGCAGCCGCCGCGGGCCTGCGGCCCGGCACCTTCGTGCTGGACTTCAACTCGGCCTCGCCCAAGGCCAAGCGCGAGGCGGCCGAGGCGGTGCAGGCGGCCGGTGGCCGTTATGTCGAGGGCGCGGTGATGACCAGCGTGCCGCCCTACCGGATCAAGGTCCCGCTGCTGCTGGGAGGCCCGCATGCGGACGCGATCGCGCCGCTGCTGGCGCGGCTGGGCTTCGCCGCCAGCGTGGGCAGCGCGGAGCTCGGCATCGTCAGCGCGACCAAGATGTGCCGCAGCGTCATGATCAAGGGCCTGGAGGCCATGGTCATCGAGAGCCTCACGGCCGCCCGCCATTACGGCGTCGAGGACGCGGTGCTGGCCTCGCTGAAGGAGACCTTCCCCGGCATCGAGTGGGAGAAGCAGGCCGCGTATTTCTTCCAGCGCGTGATCCAGCACGGCCGGCGCCGCAGCGAGGAGGTGCGCGAGGTCGCGGAGACCGTCCGCGACGCCGGGCTCACGCCCTGGAGCGCCGAAGGCACCGCCGAGCGCCAGGCCTGGATGGCCGACCTGGCCGAGGACGGCCTCTTCGGCCAGCGCGGCGATGCGGCCTTCGGCCGCAGCCCCGACTGGCGCACCGAGGCCGACCGGCTGCTGGCGCACCTGGCCAAGCCCCGGTTGCCGCCGCACGGCTGAGCGCTGCACCTCGCCACCGGCCGCCGAGTTCCCGCTTCCGATTTCCGGCTCCTCGATTCCCTGGTTTCCCCGATCCTCCACAAGGACCCCGCGATGACGCTCCCCACCACCGGCGGCTTCGACAAGACCCCGGGCTGGCTCGACTGGCACCCGAGCCCGTCGACCCCGCGCTTCCAGCTGCCCGAAGGGGCCGTCGACGCGCACTGCCACGTCTTCGGTCCCGGCGCCGAGTTCCCCTACGCGCCCGAGCGCAAATACACCCCCTGCGACGCCGGCAAGGCCCAGCTCTTCGCGCTGCGCGACCGGCTCGGCTTCAGCCGTAACGTCATCGTGCAGGCCACCTGCCACGGCGACGACAACCGCGCGATGGTCGATGCCTGCCGCGCTTCGGGCGGCCGCGCGCGGGGCGTGGCCACGGTGCGACGCGGCGTCACCGACGCGCAGCTGCGCGAGCTGCACGAGGCCGGTGTGCGCGGCGTGCGCTTCAACTTCGTCAAGCGCCTGGTCGACTCCACCCCGCGCGACGAGCTGATGGAGATCGCCCACCGGGTGAAGGCGCTGGGCTGGCACGTGGTCCTCTACTTCGAGGCGCCCGACCTGCCCGAGCTGTGGGACTTCTTCGCCGCGCTGCCCACCACCGTCGTGGTCGACCACATGGGCCGGCCCGACGTGACGCAGCCGGTGGACGGCCCCGCGTTCGCGCTGTTCCTGCGCTTCCTGCGCGAGCATCCCTTCGTCTGGAGCAAGGTCACCTGCCCGGAGCGGCTCTCGGCCAGCGGCCCGCCGGCGCTGGACGGCGAGACCGAGCCCTACCGCGACGTGATCCCCTTCGCGCGCCGCGTCGTCGAGGAGTTCCCGGACCGCGTGCTCTGGGGCACCGACTGGCCGCATCCCAACCTCAAGGACCACATGCCCGACGACGGCCTGCTGGTGGACCTCATCCCGCGCATCGCGCCCACCGCCGCGCTGCGCCAGCGCCTGCTGGTCGACAACCCGATGCGGCTGTACTGGCCGGAGGCCTCATCTCGATGAGCCTGATGAACCCGACGAGCCAGATGCGCCCGATGGCGAACCGTTTCCAGGAGACCTCGATGTCGATCGACAAACCCTACCGGGACATCCCCGGCACCACCATCTTCGATGCCGACCAGGCTCGCAAGGGCTACTGGCTCAACCAGTTCTGCATGTCGCTGATGAAGGCCGAGAACCGCGCGCGCTTCAAGGCCGACGAGCGCGCCTACCTCGACGAATGGCCGATGACGCCGGCGCAGAAGGAGGCCGTGCTGGCGCGCGACCTCAACCAGTGCATCCGGCTGGGCGGCAACATCTATTTCCTGGCCAAGATCGGCGCCACCGACGGCCGCAGCTACCAGCAGATGGCCGCCGGCATGACCGGCATGACCGAGACCGACTACCGCGACATGATGCTGGCCGGCGGGCGCCAGCCCGATGGCACGCCGCGGCGCAAGCGGGTGGACGACGCGGCCTCCGCGGATGCGAAGCAGGCGACGGCGGGCGACACCCGGGGCGCGACGAAGGGAAATACCCGATGAGCACGCATGCGCGCATCACCGCCTCCGTCTACACCTCCCATGTGCCGGCCATCGGCGTGGCCATGGACCAGGGCCGCACGCAGGATCCCTACTGGCAGCCACTGTTCGCGGGCTACGAGGCCTCGCGCCGCTGGATGGACGCGCACCGGCCGGACGCGATCGTGCTGGTCTACAACGACCATGCCAACGCGTTCAGCCTGGACATGATCCCCACCTTCGCGCTGGGCACCGCCGAGCGTTACGAGCCCGCCGACGAAGGCTGGGGGCCGCGCGCGGTGCCGCCGGTCCTCGGTCATGGCGAGCTGGCCGCCCACCTCGCGCAGAGCGTGATCCAGCAGGACTTCGACCTGACACTGGTCAACCGCATGACGGTCGACCACGGGCTGACCGTCCCGCTGTCGCTGATGTTCGGCGAGCAGCCGGCCGGCGCGGCGCACTGGCCGGTACCGGTGATCCCGCTGGCGGTCAACGTGGTGCAGTACCCGGTGCCTTCGGGCCGGCGCTGCCTGCAGCTGGGGCAGGCGATCCGCCGCGCGGTGGAAAGCTTCGACGCGCCGCTCAAGGTGCAGGTCTGGGGCACCGGCGGCATGAGCCACCAGCTGCAGGGACCGCGTGCCGGCCTCATCAACCAGACCTGGGACCAGGCCTGGATGGACCGCCTGATCGCCGACCCGCGCGGCCTGTCCGAGATGCCGCACCTGGAGTACGTCCGCGAGGCCGGCTCCGAGGGCATCGAGCTGGTGATGTGGCTGATCGCGCGCGGCGCGATGAGCGACCTCGCGGACCTTCCCGGGCTCGACGCCCCGCCCCGCACGCCGCGCGTGGCCCACCGCTTCTATCACGTGCCCGCCTCCAACACGGCGGTCGGCCACCTGATCCTCGAGAACCCCTGATCCCCCGCGATCCCCGGGGCTCCCATCGGAGCCCCGCCCCACTGGAGCCTTCCATGTCCACTCCCCTGCGCATCGCGCTGGCCGGCGCCGGCGCCTTCGGCCAGAAGCACCTCGACGCGCTGCGACTCATCGACGACGTCGAGGTCGTGTCCCTGATCAGCCGCGACCTCGACAAGACCCGCGAGACCGCCGCCAAGTACGGCATCGACCACGCCACGACCGAGCTCGACGAGGCGCTCGCCCGCGACGACGTCGACGCCGTCATCCTCTGCACGCCGACGCAGCTGCATGCCCGCCAGACGCTGGCCTGCCTGGACGCCGGCAAGCATGTGCAGGTCGAGATCCCGCTGTGCGACGTGCTGGCCGAGGGCGAGGCCGTCGTGCGGCGCCAGCGCGAGACCGGCCTGGTCGCCATGTGCGGCCACACCCGCCGCTTCAATCCCAGTCACCAGTGGCTCCATCGCCGCATCGCGGCCGGCCAGCTGCGGATCCAGCAGATGGACGTCCAGACCTATTTCTTCCGCCGCACCAACATGAATGCGCTGGGCCAGGCCCGCAGCTGGACCGACCACCTGCTGTGGCACCACGCGGCGCACACGGTGGACCTCTTCGCCTGGCAGTGCGGCAGCCCGATCGTCAAGGCCCACGCGCTGCAGGGCCCGATCCACCCCACGCTGGGCATCGCCATGGACATGAGCCTGCAGCTGCAGGCGGCCAACGGCGCGATCTGCACGCTGTCGCTGTCCTTCAACAACGAGGGGCCGCTGGGCACCTTCTTCCGCTACATCGGCGACACCGGCACCTACATCGCCCGCTACGACGACCTGGTCACCGGCAAGGACGAGATCATCGACGTCAGCCAGGTGGATGTGTCCATGAACGGCATCGAGCTGCAGGACCGCGAGTTCGTCGCCGCGATCCGCGAGGGCCGCGAGCCGGTCGCCAGCGTCGCCCAGGTGCTGCCCTGCTACCAGGTGCTGCACGACCTGGAGCGCGAGTTGACGGCCGGCTGATCTTCGGCTGACCACCGGCGGGGGGTCGGCGCGGTTAGGATGGCCGCCTCGTCCCCGTGCCGCCGATGGACCGCCTGCCCCCCTACGTTCCCCGCTCGCTGACCCGTCTGGCCTTGTGGCTGGCGGTGGGCAACCTCGTCATCGCCGCGGCCATCGTCGCCGCGACCTGGCTGGCGCTGCAGGCCGGCCGCGAGTCCGACCTGACCCGCGCCCGCGAGACCACCGAGAACCTGGCCGCCAGCCTCAGCATCGAGATCGGCGCCGAGCTCAAGCAGGTGGACAACGCGCTGCAGACGCTGGCGCTGCAGTACCGCCGCACCGGCGGCGGTCCCGAGGCGCTCAAGCGCGCGATGGAACGCGCGCTGGCCGACCAGCGCAGCCTGCTGCCGCAGGTCGACGCGATCCGCATGACCGACGCGCATGGCCAGGTGATCTACGGCCTGGCGGCCGAGGAAAGCAGCGTCAGCGTCGGCGATCGCGACTACTTCCAGCGCGCCCGCGACAGCGACGGCGTGGTGATCTCCGAGCCGCTGTTCGGCCGCGTGCTGCGCAAGTGGGGCATCGTCGTCGCCCGCCGGCTCGAGGCCGGGGACGGCAGCTTCGCCGGCGTCGTCTACACCACGCTCTCGACCGAACACTTCATCGAGGGCTTCAAGGGCCTGACCATCGGCGCCGAGGGCGCGATCTCGCTGCGCACCCGCAGCCAGCGGCTGATCGCGCGCTACTCGGCGGCGGAGCCGCATTCGATCCGCGGCGTCGGCGACGTGATCGTGTCCGAGGACCTGATGCGCAAGATGGCGGCCAACCCGCAGCAGGGTTGGTACATGACCAAGACCAGGCTCGACAACATCGAGCGCATCACCTGCTACCGCCAGGTGCGCGGTTATCCGCTGACCATCTTCACCGGCGCCAGCACCGCCGACTTCCTCGCCGCCTGGCGCGGCGAGGTGCTGCAGCAGGGCGCGCTCGCGGCGGTGGTCATCCTGACGGTGCTGGGCTGCTCGGTGCTGGTGTTCCTGCAGCAGCGCCGCGACCGCCGTGCCGCCACCGGCCTGCAGCAGCTGGCGCTGGAGCAGGCGCTGATGCTGGACAACGACATGGTCGGCATGATGCGCCTGCGCGGCCGCAACGTCGTGTGGCAGAACCGCGCGTTGTCGTCGCTGTTCGGTTATGCGCCCGGCGAGCTGCTCGGCCAGCCGACCCGCCAGCTCTACCTGGACGAGGCCAGCTTCCGCGAGGTCGGCGAGGCGGCCTACCCGGCCATCGAGTCCGGCCGGCGCTACCGCCAGCAGCTGCGGATGCGGCGCAAGGACGGCACGCCGGTGTGGATCGACCTGAGCGGCGCGTCGGTGTCGGGCAACGAGTCGCTGTGGATGATGATCGACGTCTCCGCGCTCAAGGAGAGCGAAGCCACCGCCCGGCACCTGGCGGTGCACGACGCGCTGACCGGCCTGCCCAACCGGGTGCGCTTCACCGAGCGGCTGGCCGGCGCGCTCACGCTGCTGGGCGAGCGGGTCGGGCTGGTGGCGGTGTGCTGGGTCGACCTGGACGGCTTCAAGGAGCTGAACGACCAGTTCGGCCACGAGGCCGGCGACGTGGTGCTGCGGGTGGTGGCGCAGCGCCTGCAGGCCGGCGTGCGCAACCACGACCTGGTGGCGCGCATGGGCGGCGACGAATTCGCCCTGCTGCTGACCGCGCTGCGTGGGGAGCACGAGGCCGAGCCGGCGCTGCGCCGCATGCTGGCGTCCATCGCCGAGCCGATCCGCCTGCCCGACGGCGATCATGCGGCGATCACGGCCAGCATCGGCATCGCGTTTGCCCCGCTGCATGGCCGCCAGGCGGAAGCGCTGATGCGGCTCGCCGAGACGGCGATGACGATGGCCAAGCGCGCCGGCAAGCGGCGCGTGGTGTCGGCCAGCAGCATGCCAGGGAACGCCATGAACGCACCGAACTCGCCGGCGACCTCCGTCGGCCCCGACGCGCCCACGCCGGTGGACGCGATCGACACGCCCTCCAGCCCCGCACCCGAACCGGGGACCGACAGCGCCGCGCCCGCGGGCCAGCGGCCGAGAGACCCCGGGCCACCGGCGGTGCCGGACCATTCGTTCGACGAATCGGTCGCCGGGGAGGAAGACCCGGGCGCCACGCTGGACGGCGAGGACAGCAGCCGGGTGCCGCCGCGGCGGTCCTAGCGCGACGGCCACGCGGCCGCGGGCCGGTGGCAGCGATAGCGGCAGCGACAGCGATACCGTGACCGACAGGGAGCGATCGTCATGACCGAGGAAACCTCCAGCCCGCACACCAGCGACCGCCATCGGGTCAACGTGCAGGACGACTACGAACTGCGTTACTGGGGCGAGCGCTTCGGTGTCTCGCCGGAACTGCTGCGGCACGCGGTGGACGCGGTCGGCACCAGCGCCAAGGCCGTCGAGGAGTGGCTCCAGGCGCACCGTTGAGCGGCGCGCCGAGCGGCCGAGGGTGCTCCGCCCACCGCCGGGAACAAGGATTGCTGCCTGGGCAGTTTCCCGATCCGACCCGCCAGGAGTGCCCAGCATGGATGTCGACCCGGACCTCGCGTCTTCCCTGTCTCCCCCGGACGCCGCCCCGTGCGACGCTGACCCCGGGGCGATCTCGCGCCGCGGCCTGCTGATCGCCGGCGCGGGCGCCTCAGCCGCGGTCGCCGCCGGCGCGCCCCTCGAGGCGGCCGCGCAGACCCCGTCGCGCCCCGGCGCGCGCCCTCAGGAGAACCTCGTGGCCACCACCCGCGTGACGCTCGACGTCAACGGCCAGTCCCACACGCTGGACGTCGACAACCGCACCTCGCTGCTGGACCTGCTGCGCGAGCACCTGCAGCTCACCGGCACCAAGAAGGGCTGCGACCACGGCCAGTGCGGCGCCTGCACCATCCACCTCGACGGCCGGCGCGTCAACGCCTGCCTGACGCTGGCGGTCATGCACCAGGGCGCGAAGGTCGTCACCATCGAGGGCCTGGGCACGCCGGAGCGGCTGCATCCGATGCAGGCGGCCTTCGTGCGGCATGACGGCTACCAATGCGGCTACTGCACGCCGGGCCAGATCTGCTCGGCGGTGGCGGTGCTCGACGAGATCAAGGCCGGCCTGCCCAGCCACGTCACGCCCGACCTCCAGGCCCGTCCGCTGCTGTCCATCGACGAGCTGCGCGAGCGCATGAGCGGCAACCTGTGCCGCTGCGGCGCCTACTCCAACATCATCGACGCGATGGCCGAGGTGGCCGGCGTCGCCGTGCCGGGCACCGGCGAGCGGAGGCCCGCATGAAGCCCTTCACCTACGAGCGCGCCGCCTCGCCCACCGCCGCGGTCGCCGCGGCGGCGGCGCGGCCCGGCGCGCGCTTCATCGCCGGCGGGACCAACCTGCTCGACCTGATGAAGCTGCAGATCGAGGCGCCCGTCCACCTGGTCGACGTGGACGGCCTGGGCCTGGACCGGATCGAGCCGACACCCGAGGGCGGCCTGCGCATCGGCGCGCTGGTGCGCAACACCGACCTGGCGGCGGACGCCCGCGTGCGGCGCGACTACGGCGTGCTGTCGCGCGCGCTGCTGGCCGGCGCTTCCGGCCAGTTGCGCAACCGCGCCACCACCGCCGGCAACCTGCTGCAGCGCACCCGCTGCCCCTACTTCTACGACACGGACCAGCCCTGCAACAAGCGCCAGCCCGGCAGCGGCTGCCCGGCAATCGCCGGCATGAGCCGGCCGCTGGCGGTGATCGGCGTCAGCGACGCCTGCATCGCCTCGCATCCGAGCGACATGGCGGTGGCCATGCGGGTGCTGGACGCGACCGTCGAGACCCTGCGGCCCGACGGCCAGGCGCGGCGCATCCCGATCGCCGACTTCCACCGCCTGCCGGGCAACACACCGCACATCGAGACGACGCTCGAGGCCAACGAGCTGATCACCGCGGTCACCCTGCCGCGGCCGCTCGGCGGCACGCAGCTCTATCACAAGGTGCGGGACCGCGCGTCCTATGCCTTCGCGCTGGTCTCGGTGGCCGCGGTGATCCCGCGCGACGGCGGCGCCGCGCGCTTCGCCGTCGGCGGCATCGCGCCCAAGCCCTGGCGCGTCGAACGCGCCGAGACGGCGCTGCGCCAGGGCGTGCCCGCCGCCGCGCAGGCGCTGCTGGCCGGCGCGACACCGACCGCGGAGAACGCGTTCAAGCTGCCGCTGGTCGAGCGCACGCTCGCCGCCGTCCTGGCTCAGGCCCGGCTCACCGGGAGGACCGCATGAAGTTCGACACCCCCGCCACCACCAATCCGATCGACCAGCTGCGGATCGTCGGCCGGCCCAGCGACCGCATCGACGGGCCGCGCAAGACCACCGGCACCGCGCCCTACGCCTATGAGCGCCATGACGTCGCCCGGGACGCGGCCTACGGCGTCGTCGTCGGCGCGGGCATCGCCAAGGGCCGCATCGCGTGGATCGACGTCCAGGCCGCGGAAGCGGCGCCCGGCGTGCTCGCCGTCGTGACCGCGCAGAACGCCGGCAAGCTCGGCAAGGGCCGGATGAACACCGCCGCGCTGCTGGGCGGACCGGAGATCGCGCACTACCACCAGGCCATCGCCGTCGTGGTCGCCGAGCGCTTCGAGCAGGCGCGCGCGGCGGCCGCGCTGATCCGCGTCGAGTACACGCCCGAGCCGGGCGCCTTCAGCCTGGCCAAGGCCAAGGACCAGGCCAAGCCGCCCAAGCAGGACGACGGCCCCGGCGGCACGCCGCCCGAGACGCGGGTCGGCGACTTCGACGGCGCCTTCGCCCGCGCGCCGGTGCGCATCGATCACACCTACACGACCCCCGACCAGTCGCACGCGATGATGGAGCCGCATGCGACGCTGGCGGTCTGGGAAGGCGATCGCCTCACCGTCTGGACCTCCAACCAGATGATCGACTGGGGCCGCGGCGACCTGGCGCGCACCCTGGGCCTGCAGCGCGACAAGGTGCGGCTGATCTCGCCCTTCGTCGGCGGCGGTTTCGGCGGCAAGCTCTTCCTGCGCGCCGACGTGCTGATGGCCGCGCTCGGCGCGAAGGCGGCCGGCCGTCCGGTCAAAGTGGCGCTGCAGCGGCCGCTGATGATGAACAACACCACCCACCGCCCGGCGACGCTGCAGCGCATCCGCATCGGCGCGGGCCAGGACGGCCGCATCACCGCGATCGGCCATGAGAGCTGGTCGGGCGACCTGCCCGGCGGCTCGCCCGAGACGGCGGTGGCCCAAACCCGCCTGCTCTACGCGGGCGAGCACCGCATGACCGCGATGAAGCTGGCGGTGCTGGACCTGCCGGAGGGCAACGCGATGCGCGCGCCGGGCGAGGCGCCCGGCCTGATGGCGCTGGAGATCGCGATCGACGAGATGGCCGAGCAGCTGCGCATGGACCCGATCCAGTTCCGCCTGCTCAACGACACGCAGGTCGATCCGGAGCAGCCCGACCGGCCGTTCTCGCAGCGCCGGCTGGGCGAATGCCTGCGCACCGGGGCCGAGCGCTTCGGCTGGAACCGGCGCACGCCGCCGGGCCAGCGGCGCGAAGGTCCCGGCGGCCGCTGGCTGGTCGGGATGGGCGTGGCGGCGGCCTTCCGCAACAACCTGGTGATGAAGTCGGCCGCGCGGGTGCGGCTGGACCGCCGCGGCATCGTCACGGTCGAGACCGACATGACCGACATCGGCACCGGCAGCTACACCATCCTGGCGCAGACCGCGGCCGAGATGATGGGCGTGGGGCTGGACCAGGTCGTCGTGCGCCTGGGCGACTCGGCGCTGCCGGTGTCGTCCGGCTCGGGCGGGCAATGGGGCGGCAACAGCTCGGCCTCGGGCGTCTACGCCGCCTGCGTCGCGCTGCGCGAGGCGGTCGCCCGGCGCGCCGGCATCGACCTCAAGGACGCCGTCTTCGCCGACGGCCAGCTGCGCGGCGGCGGCCGCAGCCTGCCGCTGGGCGAGATCGCCGGCGCCGAGGGCATCGCCGCCGAGGACCGCATCGAGTTCGGCGACCTCGACAAGAAGTACCAGCAGTCCACCTTCGGCGGCCACTTCTGCGAGGTCGCCGTCGACGCCTACACCGGCGAGGTGCGCGTGCGCCGCATGCTGGCGGTCTGCGCCGCAGGGCGCATCCTCAATCCGAAGACGGCGCGCAGCCAGGTGATCGGCGCGATGACCATGGGCGTGGGCGCGGCGCTGATGGAGGCACTGCATGTCGACGAGCGCCGCGGCTTCTTCGTCAACCACGACCTGGCCGGCTACGAGGTGCCCGCGCATGCGGACATCCCGCACCAGGAAGTGATCTTCCTTGACGAGACCGACCCGGTCTCCTCGCCGCTCAAGGCCAAGGGCGTCGGCGAGCTGGGGATCTGCGGCGTCGCGGCGGCGGTGGCCAACGCCATCCACAACGCCACCGGCGTCCGGATCCGCGACTATCCGATCACGCTCGACAAGCTGCTCAAGGACCTGCCGAAGCCGGCGTGAGGTCCTCGCGCGTCGGATTCATCGCCTCGGCCAGCACCGCGGCGAGGCTGTCGATGTCGTAGGGCTTGGGCACCAGCGGCACGTTCGGCGCCTCCTCGATGCGCACCGGATGGCCGCTGGCCAGCACCACCGGCAGTGTCGGCTTGAGCACCTTCAAGGTCCGCACCAGGTCCACGCCGCTGCGCGCGCCGGGCATGACGATGTCGGTCAGCACCACGTCGGCGCTCAGGCCGGCCCGCAGCTGGTCCAGCGCATGGTCGGCCGAGGGCGCCGTCTTGACGGTGAAACCGCGCTCCTCCAGCGCCTGCGCGGTGAGCTCGCGCACCGAGGGTTCGTCCTCGACCAGCAGCACCGTGCCCGCATGGCGACGCTCCGCGGCCGGACCGGCGGGCACCGGCGACGCCGGGTCCTCCATCCGCCCATGCGAGCGTGGGAGCCACAGCGTCACCTCGGTGCCCAGGCCGATCTTGCTGACGATGCCGGCAGTGCCGCCCGCCGACCGCGCCAGCGCATACACCTGCGCCAGCCCCAGGCCCGTGCCCTGCCCCACCGGCTTGGTGGTGAAGAAAGGCTCGAAGGCGCGCTCCATCTGTTCCTGCGTCATGCCGTCGCCGGTGTCGCGCACCGCGATCGCGACGTACTCGCCCGGTTGCAGCTCCGGCGCCAGGCCAACCGGGTCGCCCTCGGCCAGCACGCGGTTGCGGGCCGACACCGTCAGCGTGCCACGCCCCTGCATCGCATCGCGCGCGTTCAGCGCCAGGTTGAGCACCGCCAGCTCGAGCTGGACCGGATCGGTGCGCACCGGCCAGAGCGCCTCGTCGATGGCCAGCGTGACCTCGACCGCGCTGCCCACCGCGCCGCTGGCCAGCGCCATCAGCTCGGGCAGTTGGCGGCGCAGGTCGATGACGGTCTCATGGCCCACCTGCTGGCGACCGAAGGCCAGCAGCTGCCGCGTCAGCTGCGCGGCCTTGGACGTGGCGCGCTGGCAGGCGTCGAGCGCGCTGTCGGCGCGCGGATCGCTGCTCAGCCGACGCGCCAGCTGCAGCCCGGTGGTCATCGTCTGCAGCAGGTTGTTGAAGTCGTGCGCGATGCCGCCGGTCAAGCGGCCCAGCGCCTCCAGCTTCTGGCTGCGCAGCGCCGTCTGCTGCGCGTTGCGGGTCTGGGCGACGGCGGTGTCGACCTCCTCGCGCAAGCGCTGCTCGCTACCGGCGCGCTCGCGGCTGGCCACGGCCAGGGCGCGCTGGACGATGTCGATCTCGTCGATGCCGCTGCGCACCTCCTCGAGCGTGCCGCCTCCGCCCAGCCGGATCGCGTCCTTGCGCAGGCGGCGCAGCGGCTCGGCGATCGCGCGGCTCATGCGCCGTGCCAGCACCAGCGCCAGCACGATGAAGACCAGCGACAGCGCCAGCATCATCGCGAACGCGGCCCAGGCGCTCTTGGCCAGCTCCGCCTGGCTCAGACCGATCAGCACCACCCAGCCGGAGTCCGGCGCGCGGCTGAAGGCGGTGAAGACCGGCTCGCCGTCGAGCGTGCGCAGGTCCACCACGCCGCGGTCGGCGCGGGCCAGGGCGTCCAGCATGTCGCCGGTGGCGCGCTGCCCGACGCGGCGTTCCGGCTCGCGCGTGCGGGCGATGACGGCGCCCTGCCCGTCCAGCACCACGCCCAGCCAACCGGCGGGCAGCGGCTGCTGGCGGAAGATCTGCTGCATCTCGCTGACCGGACTGCCCAGGCCGAGGAACATCGCCTGGCCGGCCACGGTCACCGGCACCCGCACCGCGAAGCTGGGGCGACGGTCAACCGGACCGAGATAGAGGTTGGAGACGATCAGCCGGCGGCGCGTGTCGATGCCGCCCGGGAAAGCCGCAGCCGCCGGCAGCGGCTGCCCCCAGGCGACCCGGGTGTTGAGCAGTTGCCGGCCGTCCGGCGCCGTCAGCACGATGGTGCTGGGCGTGCCGGCCACGAGCCGCGTGGCCTCGCCATGGAACTGCGCCAGCCGGCCCTCGGCCAGGCTCGGGGACACGCTCAGGGCCTGCAGCAAGGCGGTGCGCACCGCCATCTCGCGGTCGGTGACCAGGCTCAGCGCCTCGGCGGTCTCGGTCGCGGCGGCGACGGCCGCGCGCCGTTCGGTGTGGAAGACCGCCATGCCGGCGATCACCGACAGCAGCAGCGTCGGCAGCACGATCAGCCAGACCATGGCGCGCAACTTGCCGCTGACGGACCCGGCGCGCGGCGCGGTGGAGGTCGGGGTCCGGTCGGGCATGGTGCGCGATTCTAGGCGCGGGCCCGGGCCCTTGACGGTGTCCTCACACCCCCGATCCGGGGCCACGCGACCATGACCTGCCAGGGAGGGCGGCGATGAAACTGCTCGTCATCGAGGACGAGGACAAGCTCGGCGAATACCTGCGCGGCGGCCTCACGCAGGAGGGCTTCGTCGTCGACCTGGTGCGCGACGGCGTCGACGGCCTGCACCAGGCCAGCGAAGGCGCCTACGACCTGGTGCTGCTCGACGGCGTGCTGCCGGGCATCGACGGCCTGGCCGTGCTGGCCGCGCTGCGCCAGCAGGACCACACCCGCACGCTGCCGGTGCTGATGCTGACGGCGCGGGCCGAGGTCGAGGACCGCGTGCGCGGCCTGCAGGCCGGCGCCGACGACTACCTGGTCAAGCCCTTCGCCTTCTCGGAACTGGTGGCCCGCATCCAGGCGCTGCTGCGGCGCGCCAGCGCGACGCCGGTGGCCGAGGCCACCGTGCTGAAGCTGGCCGACCTGGAGCTCGACCTGCTGCGCCGCAAGGCCCACCGCGCCGGCCAGCGGCTGGACCTGACGGCCAAGGAGTTCAGCCTGCTCACGCTGCTGCTGCGGCGCCAGGGCCAGGTCTTGTCACGGACGGAGTTGGCCGAGCAGGTCTGGGACATGAACTTCGACAGCGGCACCAACGTCGTCGAGGTCGCCGTGCGGCGCCTGAGGACCAAGCTGGACCGGCCCTTCGAGGCGCCGCTGCTGCACACGGTGCGCGGGATGGGCTACGTGCTGGAGACGCGCGAGCCCTGAGGCCGCCGGCGCCACCACGCCAGCAGCCCCAGGCCGCCGGCCAGCATCGCCCAGCTCGACGGCTCGGGCACCGGCGCCGCCAGCTGCTCGAAGGCCAGCTGCTGCATCGCCGTGGCCTGCGCCTGCGAGATGCCGAGTTGCGCCGCGGCCGTCTCCGTCGCGCCCAGGCTGCGCGGGTCCAGCCCCGTGATGCGGCCGAAGATCGTCAGCGCCTCCAGGTAGCTGCCGAAGCGGCTCGCGTGGTAGTTGTCGTCGGCCCAGAGCTTGACCGTGCCCGGGTCGATGCCGTCATAGGGATTCGCGTCCGCGAAGCCCTGCGCCATCGCCCGGTTCCAGGCCAGGCCCACCGGGATCACGCCGTCGATGTGCTCCGACGCCAGGTCCGCCTGCTGATAACCGGCGTAGACGTCCCGGGCCATCTGGTAGATGGATTCGCCGTACCAGGCGCCGCTGGGCGGATAGGTCTGGTCGGCGCGCGACCAGGTCGCCATCAGGTTGATCTTCACGTCCGCGTTGCGGGCATGCAGCGCATCGGCCAGCAGGCCCGAGTACTGGATCAGCTTGGCCGGATTGCCGGGATCGGACGCGTCCAGCGTGCTGTAGCTCTGCAGCACCACGCGGTCCCAGGGCTTGTCGATCAACGCCATCTTGGTGTTGTAGTGCAGGTCCAGACCGCTGCCGCCGACGGTCTCCAGGCTCACGTCGTAGTTCAGCCCCGCCTGCACGGTGAAGGCCTTGAACAGCGCGGGGATGCCGCCGATGCCGGTGCCGTTCAGGTCGGTGACCGAGCCGGGGTTGAACTGCATCACGGCCGAGCCCTGCGCGTAGGTGAAGCTGTTGCCGACGAACAGGATGCTCTCGGCCCGCGCCGCGCCGGCGGACAGCGCCAGCACGACGCCCGCGAGCGGGCAGAAGAATCGATTCATGGATGTCGTCCTCGGTGTGGAGTCGTTGAAGCGCGCCCGCGTCCAGGCCGGCGCCTCGCCCTTATAGGAAGCGGGACACCGTCCGGGAGGACCTCCCCCTAGTTCGCTGTGCGGCAGGCATGTGGAAACTGGTGCGCCAGCGCACGCAAACGGCGCATGGGCTGCGCGAGGACGCAGCTTGGCACAAACGGACACCCGCGTTTACCGCGGCGGGCACGGTGATTGCCGTCTTGTCCGGTTGGAACGATGTCCAGTTCCTGGAGCTTTTGATGTCCCTGCCCGTTGCCGCAACTCCTTCCGCGTCCCAGCCCCGCGCCAATCTCCTGCTCGTGCAGATGCCCGAGGAGGATCAGGCCCGCTGGTCCGGACAGCTCGAGACCGTCGAGCTGCTCAAGGGGCGCGTGCTGTTCGAGGCCGGCGCTCCCGCCACGCATGTGTATTTCCCGATCACGGCCATCGTGTCGCTGATCCACACCACGCATTCGGGCGACTCGGCGCAGGTCGCGATGATCGGCTCCGAGGGCGCCGCCGGCCTGGCGGCCGCGATGGGCGGCGAATCGCCCGCCTGCCGCGCCGTCGTGCAGCGCGCCGGCCTGGCCTTCCGCATGCGGGTGTCGCTGGTGCGCGAGGAACTGATGCGGCCCGGCGGGTCGACGCAACTGCTGCTGCGCTACCTGCAGTCCCTGATCTCGCAGATCGCGCACACCGCGGTCTGCAACCGTCATCACTCGCTGGAGCGGCAGCTGTGCCGCTGGCTGCTGTTGTGCCTGGACCGCCAACATGGTCACAACGAGCTGTCGGTCACCCAGGAGTCGATCTCCAACCTGCTGGGCGTGCGCCGGGAAGGCGTCACCGAGAGCGCCCAGCGCCTCCAGGCCGCCGGCCTGATCCGTTACTCCCGCGGACATATCGCGGTGCTGGATCGACCGGGGCTGGAGGCCCGGGCCTGCGAGTGCTACGCCCTGCTCAAGCAGGACTTCCAGCGCTTGCTGCCCCAGGACCCGGACGGCGTGAACGCGGCCACCTCTGCCACCTTCGCGCCCGTCGCCGTGCAGGCCTGAGGGCTTCTTCGCATCGCTTCAAAGCATCGCAGCGGACGTCCCGTCGAGGACGGGGCGTCGTCGAGCGCCTGTTGAACGCTCCGTGCCGCGCGCCACGGTGCCGGCCCGCACCGTCGCCGTGTCGCGCGTGTCGGTCCGGCGCTTGCGGGCACCCGCATGCCCTCGAGATCCGGACCCTGGACCTGACCAGCCCCGGGCGGGACCGGTCGCACGATCACTTCTCCGTGCGGCCGCGACGGCGCGCCACGAAGCCGATGGCACCCAGACCGGCGATCAGCATCGCGTAGGTCGAGGGCTCCGGCACCACGGCGGCGGCGAAGTTGATCGAGCCGCCGCCCTGGCGGATGCGGAAGCCACCGGCGAAGGGCTCGACCTGCGACGTCGTGTTGGAGAACGAGGTCAGCGCCAGGTCATACACCGGCAGCGAGGTCTGGAAGCCCGGCACCAGCCAGTTCAGCGTCAGCTTGGCATTGGCCGAGGGGTTGAAGGTGCCGTCGCCCAGCGGCGTGGTCGCCACCGTGCCCAGCACCAGCGAGCCGCTGGCCAGGGCCACTTCGCCGGCCGCGCTTTCGGTCGGGGTGTTGCCCGCGAAGCCGAACGACGAGGTGCCGTTGTAGCCGTACAGGGTGTAGGTCAGCGAGGTCAGCGTGCCGACCGTGGACACCGAGCCCGGGTCACCGGCCTGCGTCAGCGTGCCGTTGCCGCTGAACTGGATGTAGAAGCCGTAGTCCGAGTTCAGGCCGTTGGACGGCAGCGTGGTGCCGCCGAGCTGGGCGGCGCTGATGGCCAGGTAGCCCGATTCGCTGAACGTGTTGCCGGCCCCGAAGGTGATGGTCGAGTAGTTCGACACCAGCAGGTTGTCGGCGGTGAAGGCCGAGCCGTTCAGGCCGGCGGTGGCCGGGTCCCAGGTGAATTGCGGCAGCGCGGAAGCGCTGGCGCTGACGGCGGCCAGGGCGATGGCCAGCAGGGTGCGCTGGAACGCCACAGGCTTGCGGGAGAGCAAAGGCAGGGTCATGGTGGTTGCTCCGATAGAAAGATGTCCGCCAATCGCGGACGGCGCAGTGTCCCCAGGCGCCCCAGAGAGCGTCTGTACGTCCACCCACATAAAAACGGCCCCTCCCGGGGGCTGTACCCGGAAGGTGCGACGAACCGCCCCCGGCGTGCCTGGAACGCCCCCGCGTTCGCGGGATGCCGCGTGTGCGCGACGGGCCACATCCCCGATGCCATCGGGGGCAAGTCGCGCTGCGGCGCCAACGCGTCAAGGTGCGTCGGCATGCGTCGATGTGCATCGGCACGTGCAGCCTGCAACGACCTGCATCGGGATGCGTGGCCCGCATCGGCATGCGCGGCCTGCGCTTGCATGCGTCGATGCGCCTCGGCGCGAATTACTGCGCTCGCCCGGCGCTTTTCCGTGGCCGCATCGGCGCGGCCGCACCGGACAATCGCGCATCGCTTCCGACGCCCCTTCGCCCGCCATGTCCCAGCCCGCCCGCTCCGCCGCTTCCGCCGCCCTGACCTCCACCGCCGCCTCCGGCGTCGCCGGGCTGATGCTGGGCCAGATCGTGTTGGCGCTGGCGCTGCATCACAACCGCTCGGTGGAGGGACTGGGCTTCGCGCTCGTCTTCCTGCTGGCCGGCGGCGCCGCGGTGGCCTGCTTCCTGACGCACCGCCACCAGCAGCGCCGCCCGCGCCAGGAGCCTGCGCCGCTGCGCCTGTGGCTCATCGCGCTGGCGGGCGGCGTGCTCGCCTCGATGCTGATCATCGGCGCGCTCTGAGCGTCGTAGCTCCGCACCCCACGCGCGCCATGCGCGATGGCGATCGCCATCGATCGCCGCGGGACGGGCACACTCCTTGCCCTCGAGCCGCGATGCCCACCGATCGCCACGTCCGCACCTCTGCCACCGATGCCACGCCCGCCCGCACGCGCGCCGCGTCGGCGACACCTGGGCGCGGCGCACGGCGGGCCTCGCCGCGCCGGATCCGCACCGGCCGCGGCTGAGCGGCGCCGGCGGCGCTTGCGCGCTGCCGGCGGCTTCTCTCCACCGGCGCTTCAGGCCGACGGATCGTCCTTATGCTCCGGATCCGGCCCCGCGGACGGATCGTCGCCGCTGGCCAGGTCCTCGACGTCGATCGACGCGTCCACGTCCTCGATCGCCGGCGAGCGGCTCACCCGGTCCGGCAGGATGTCGGCGGCGTCCGTCGCGCGGCCCGGCGTGGCCGAGCCACGCTCGCCGGTGCCGAAGCGGTCGGTATCGCTGGAAGGATCGGCGGGCGTCGCGCCCAGTTCATCCGGATCGTCCGTCCCGGTGGCCAGCGGACGTTCGCCGAGCACGTCGCTGCCGCTGTCGGAACTGTCGCTCGGGCCGAGCGAGTCGGTGCCGCGTCCCTTGGACTGCGACGGGGCGGGCACGCCGCCAAGGATGCTGCTGGTGGCCATCTGGGTACTCCTTGCAAGACCTCGAGGGGTCGATGCAGACAGTTCGGCAAAGGCCGGACCCGCAGCCCAGACATGCAAACCCCATCGCTGCTCCCGCGCGGCCGCACGACCACAAGGCCACACGACCCCCTCGCCCGCTTGCGGGAGAGGGTTGGGGTGAGGGTCTTCAACGCGCCCGCTTCTGATAGAGCCGCTCACGCGCCGCGATCTCGACGAAATCGCCGGCATGCGAGGAAAAGCGCAGCGTCTCCCGCGCGCCCAGGCCGAGGAAGCCGTTGCGGCACAGCGCCTCGCTGAACAAGCCCAGCGCCCGGTCCTGCAGCGCGCGATTGAAATAGATCAGCACGTTGCGGCAGGACACCAGCTGGACCTCGGCGAAGACGCTGTCGGTGGACAGGCTGTGGTCGCTGAAGACGATGCGCTCCTTGAGCGCCTTGTCCATCAGCACATGGTCATAGGCGGCCGTGTAGTACTCCGACAGCGAGCCCCTCCCACCCGACGCCCGGTGGTTCTCCGAGAACAGCGGCACCTGGTCCATCCGGTACACCCCGGCCTGCGCCTGCGCCAGCGCCTCGTGGCTGATGTCGGTCGCGTAGATCAGCGTGCGCTCCAGCAGCCCTTCCTCCTTCATGAGGATCGCCATCGAATAGGCCTCCTCGCCGCCGCTGCAGCCCGCCACCCAGATCCGCAGCGACGGGAAGGTGCGCAGCACCGGCACGACCTGCTCGCGCAGCGCGCGAAAGTACTCGGGGTCGCGGAACATCTCGCTGACCTGCACCGTCAGGTCGGCCAGCACCGAGCGGAAGACCTCGGCCTCGCGCAGCAGCCGCCCCTGCAGCTGCGACAGGTTGGCGCAGTGGAAGCGCTGCATCGCCGCCTTCAGGCGGCGGCGCAGCGAGGTGCCGGCGTAGTCGCGGAAGTCGTAGTGGTAGCGCTCGTAGATCGCTTCCAGGATCAGGCGGACCTCGATGTCCAGCTCGGGGGCTGCTTGCGCCATCGGCCGGTCGTCCTCAGCGCGGCATCCAGACCCGCACCAGCGAGAGCAGCTTCTCGATGTCCAGCGGCTTGGCGATGTAATCGTTGGCGCCCGCGGCCATGCACTTCTCCTGGTCGTCCTTCATCGCCTTGGCGGTGAGCGCGATGATCGGCAGCCGCTTGAGCTCGGGCCGCGCGCGGATCTCGCGCATCGCGGTGTAGCCGTCCATCTCCGGCATCATGATGTCCATCAGCACCAGGTCCACCGGCGCCTTCGCGCCCGGTCCCTGCAGCGGCGCGGCCAGCCGCTCCAGCGCCTCGCGGCCGTTGCGCGCGATCTCCACCTTCACGCCCTTGGGCTCCAGCACCGCCGACAGCGCGAAGATGTTGCGCACGTCGTCCTCGACGATCAGCACCCGCCGCCCCTCCAGCATGTTGTCGCGCGCCCTCACCTCCTTGAGCATGCGCTGGCGCTCGGGCGGCAGCTGGGCTTCCACCTGGTGCAGGAACAGCGTGACCTCGTCGAGCAGCCGCTCGGGCGAACGGGCGCCCTTGATGATGATCGAGCGCGAGTAGCGCCGCAGCTGCTGCTCCTGCTGCGGCGACAGCGTGTGGCCGGTGTAGACGATCACCGGCGGGAAGGCGACGTCGTCCTGACGCGCCATCTGGTCGAGCAGGTCGTAGCCGCTCATGTCCGGCAGGTTCAGGTCCATGACCATGCAGTCGAAGGTCGACTGGCGCAGCGCCTCCAGCGCCTCGGCCGCGGTCGAGACGCCATGGATGCGGACCTCGTCCGCCGCCAGCAGGTGGCGGATGCTGTCGAGCTGCCGGGCATCGTCCTCGACCACCAGCACCGTGCGCAGGCGCTGCGAGAACTTGGCCTCCAGCCGCTGCAGCGCGATCTCCAGCTCGTCGCGCTTGACCGGCTTGAGCGCATACCCGACCGCGCCGCGCTCGAGCGCCTCGTGGGTGTAGTCGGCCACCGAGATCACGTGCACCGGGATGTGCCGCGTCAGCGGCTCGCGCTTGAGGCGGTCCAGCACGCCCAGCCCGGAGTGGTCCGGCAGGTTCATGTCCAGCAGGATCGCGCTGGGCGCATAGCGCTGGGCGACGGACAGGCCGTTCTCGGCCGTGTGCGCCATCAGGCAGACGAAGCCCATCTCGCGGATCAGGTCGCGCAGGATGAGCGCGAAGCGCGGGTCGTCCTCGATGACCAGGATGGCGCGGTCGCCCGGCACCCAGGAGAGCCGGTCGTCGTCGAGCTGCGGCAGCCGCGGCTCGGGCGCGGCGGGCGCCGGCTCGCGCAGCAGCGACACCGCCAGGCCGTCGGCGCCCTCCTCCGCCTCGCCGTCCGCCGGCAGCGAGGCCTGGAAGGCGGCGATGGCCGGCGGCGCGGTGATCGGCGCCTGCGCCGGCGACAGCGGACGCTGCACCTGGCCGTCGGCCGGCAGCTCGTGCGTGGGCGGCAGCACCAGGCTGAAGGTCGAGCCCTCGCCGGGCGCGCTGCGCAGGTGGATGTCGCCGCCCAGCAGCCGCGCCAGGTCGCGCGAGATCGACAGGCCCAGCCCGGTACCGCCGTACTTGCGATGGGTGCTGCCGTCGGCCTGCCGGAAGGCCTCGAAGATCGGCGCCTGCTGGTGCGCCGGGATGCCGATGCCGGTGTCGGTGACCGCGAAGGCGATGCGGCCGTCGGCGGTGGCGCCCACCTCCATGCGCACCGAGCCGCGCTCGGTGAACTTCAGCGCGTTGGACAGCAGGTTCTTGAGGATCTGGCCCAGGCGGGCCTCGTCGGTCTCGATCCATTCGGGCGCGCCGGGCGCCAGCTGCAGGCCGAAGGCCAGGTTGCGCTGCGCGGCGATCGGCGCGAAGACCTGGGTCAGCTGCTGCAGCAGGCGCGGCAGCGACACGCGGTCGATCTGCATGTCGACCTTGCCGGCCTCGATCTTGGACAGGTCCAGGATGTCGTTGATCAGCGCCAGCAGGTCGTTGCCGGCCGAGCTGATGGTCTGCGCGAAGCGGACCTGCTCCTCGCTCAGGTTGCCGTCCTTGTTGTCGGCCAGCAGCTTGGCCAGGATCAGGGTCGAGTTCAGCGGCGTGCGCAGCTCGTGGCTCATGTTGGCCAGGAACTCGCTCTTGTACTGGTTGGAACGCTCCAGCGCCTCGGCGCGGTCGGTCAGCTGCGCCTGGGCCTGGGTCAGCTCCGAGCGCTGCAGCTCGAGCTGGCGCGCCTGCTCCTCGAGCTGGGTGTTGCTTTCCTCGAGCTCGGTCTGCTGCTTCTCCAGCCGCAGCTGCGAGTCGCGCAGCGCGTTGCCCTGCTCTTCCAGCTCCTCGTTGCTGGCGCGCAGCTCCTCCTGCTGCATCTGCAGTTCCTCGGCCTGGCGGCGGCTCTCCTCGAGCAGCGACTCGAGCCGGCTGCGGTCCTTGGCGGCGCGCAGCGCCATCGCCAGCGGTTCGGCCACCCGCGCCAGCAGCTCGCGCTCGGCCTCGCCGACGTGATGCAGGAATCCGAGTTCGATCACGCCCTGCAGGCGCCGGTCCACGCCGACCGGCGCGATCAGCAGCTCGGTCGACGTCGCCCGTCCCAGCGCGGAGCTGACCGGCAGGTAGTCGGCCGGAAGCCGCGTGACATGCACCGGCCGGCGATCGCGCGCCGCCTGGCCCACCAGCGTGTCCCCGCCGCGCACCACGGGCGCGGACTCGCCCTCCGCCGCGACCGGCAACGCATAACCGCCCACGCGCAGGTAGCTGCCGTCGTCCTGGGTGACGTAGAAGGCCCCCACCCGGGCGTCGGTCCAGCGCGCCAGGAAGCTGGTCGCGACGTCGGCGAGCCGCTCCACATGCGGGTCGCCCTGCAACTCCACGCCCAGGCCGGCCAGGCCGGCCTTGAGCCACTCCTCGGTGCGGGCGGCGCGATGGGCGCGCGCGCTCAGCGCGGCCGCGACCGCCGTCAGCACCAGCAGCAGCGCCGAGCCGCCCCACATCATCCCGGCCGTCTGCTGGACGGCGGCGTCCCAGAGCGCGCGGCGCTCGGCGGCGCGATCGCGCTCCTCGCGCTCCATCTCGCCCAGCAGCGTGCGGATGCGCTCCATCAGGATCCGCCCCCGGTCGCCCTGCACCACGGTCACCGCGCCGATGCCGTCGCCCTTGCGGCGCATCGCGATGGATTCCTCCATCTCGCCCAGCTTGGCCTTGACGAGCTGCTCGATCAGCTCCAGCCGGGCCAGCTGCGAACGGTAGTTCTGGAAGCTCGCGCGCAGGCGCTCGGTCGCGGCCGGCAGCGTGACCTGCGCGGTGTTGAACGGCAGCAGGTAGTTGTCCAGGCCGGTGATCAGGAAACCGCGCTGGCCGGTCTCGGCATCCTTGATCGCCGAGCCCAGCGCCTGGATCTGCTCCTGCACGGCCAGGGTGCGCGCCATCGCATCGGCGGCCTCCGCCTGCGTGCGCTGCGTGCGCCATGAAAAGGCGGCGACGACCACGATGGTGAGCACCGCCAGCGCGAAGCCGAGCAGCGTGGGCAGCGGGAGCCATTCATGGCGGCGGGCGAGCGCGCCGCCAAGGTTCGCGCTGTTGGCACTGGTGGCGCCGGTGGCGCTGGCGAGGGGGCCGGAAGTCGTCGTGGTGTTCATGAATGCATGAATGAGAAAGCGGGGCGGCCGGGACGGGGGCGCATGCTAGCGCGCCCTCGTCCCGGCCGGTCCCCGGGATCCTCTCGGGGGGCTGTCGATGACCCTGGCCGGTCACTCGCGCGGCTCGCCGCGCGCATTGACCGTCACGGTCGCTCCCGGCGGCTGCCGGGTCTGCATGTAGTGCTCCTGTCCGTTGAAGCGATAGGTCACGTCCCAGTACTGCGGGTTGCCGCCGTTGGGCGCCGCGCCGCAGCGCTGCACGTTGCGCACGTCGTTGCGGTTCACGTTGCTGCCCACCACCGCGCCGCCGATCGCGCCGGCCGCGGTCGTCACCGCCTGCCCGCTGCCGCCGCCGAACTGATGGCCCAGGATGCCGCCCAGCACGCCGCCGATCACCGCGCCGCCGACGTTGGGCCGGTCCCGCACTTCCTTCTGCTCGATCCAGCAGCGTTGCTGCCCGTTGCCCATCACGGCGCGCACCGACACCACCTGCGCCTGGTACAGCGTCTCCTCGCCGCGGCGGTAGTAGGTGGGCTGCGGCTCGGGGCCGTAGCGGTCGCGGCCGACCTCGGCGCGCTCGTCCACGCGCCGCGCCGAGCTGATCCGGTTGTCGAGGCCCATGGAGCGCAGCGACGGGTAGCTGCCCGGCTGCAGCACGCGGCAGCGGCCGCGATAGTCCGGGTCCTCGCAGACCTCCCAGCGCTCGCCGCGCACCTCGATCGAGGACGCGCGGTCGTTGAAGCCGATCTCCTTGAGGAAACGCACCTGCGTGTCGATGCCGCCGGTGCGGCCGCGGAACTGCTCGTCCTCGTAGAAGGTGATGTCGGCCATCGCCTGGCCGGCCAGGACGCAGGCGGCGGCCGCGACGGCCGCCTTCATCGTGCGGGAGCTGCAAGGCTTCATGACGATCCCCATCGTGTTGATGCGATGCCTCCACTGTGGTCCAGCGGCGCGCCGGGGTCTGTCGGGCCGCGCTGGCCCGGGCTGTAGGACGCCACGCCGCATCGGGGCCTCTCAACGTTCCGACTGCAGCCGCGGCAGCAGCAGCTCGAACATCGTGCCCTGCCGCGCCCGCGACGCGCCGATCAGCGAGCCGCCATGCGCGCGCGCCACGCGCTCGGGCTCTTCCAGCCCCGGGCCGACCAGGGCCGAGGACATGCCCGACACCGGCTCGGTGCCGCCGAACAGGTGGATGGCGGCCTCGGGTTCGAGCACGCGATCGAAGCTGATGCGCAGCGTCAGCGAGCGATGCGCCGCGCCGTCGACCTGGATGCGGATCCCGCAGTCGCCGGCATGCGTGGCGCCCTGCATGATCAGCCGGTCGATGGCCTGGGCCATCAGTTCCGGATCGAAGTCGCCGGTGGTGTCGCCGACGCGTTCGAACGCGGGCGGCACCCACATCACCGCCTGGTTGCTTTCGACGTCCAGGCGCTGTGCCGCCAGCGTGGCCAGGTCGCTGCGCACCGGCTGCACCTGCAGCAGCTCGCAGGGCCGCCGCGCCAGGCTGCCCAGGTGGTCCACCTGGCGCCCGAGCAGCGTCGCCGCCGCCTTGACGCGCTGGCCGGCCTTCTGCAGCGAGGGCGACTCGGTCTGGCGGATCAGCAGCTCGGCGTTGAGCATCATGACCGACAGCGGGCTGCGGATGTCGTGGCTGAGCGCGCCCAGCATCAGCGCGTTCACCCGCGCCAGGCGTTCCTGCTCGACGATGCGCTCGGCCAGCATCAGGCGCTGGCGGTGCAGGTCGGCGAAGACCGCGACCTTGCTGCGCAGCACATGCGCGTCGACCGGTTTGTAGATGAAGTCGACCGCGCCGGCCTCGTAGCCCTTGAAGCTGCGCTGCGCCTCCTGGGAGCCGGCGGTCAGGAAGATGATCGGCACGTGCCGGGTACGCTCCGCCCCGCGCATCAGCTCGGCCAGGGTGAAGCCGTCCATGCCCGGCATCTGCACGTCCAGCAGGGCCAGCATCACGTCATGCACCAGCAGCAGTTCGAGCGCGGCGGGACCAGATTCCGCCGTCAACACGCGCAGCCCCGAGTCGGCCAGCAGCGCCTTCATCGCGAGCAGGTTCTGCGGCTTGTCGTCCACCACCAGCACGCTGATCTCATCGGCCACGTCGTTCTCCCAATCGTTGGTCTTGAATGTCTGACAGGGGCACTGGGCAAACGGCATGCCCATTTCGCCCCAGGGCTTACCCGCCCCCAATCCTCGCCCCGTGACGCCGGAGCGGGTGAGGTCGGCAGAGTACGATCGCGGCCGCCGCGCCATCCCGCGCACCCTTCTCCCCGCATCACGGCGTCAACCGCGCCCAAGAGGACCCGATGAAACAGAACAGCGCCGCCGTCGAAGATCTCCTGTCCACCCAACGCGACCGTGTGCTCGCCGAATGGCAGGCCGAACTCGCCGCCAGCGGCCGCGCGCTGGCCAGCGAAGGCCGCGAGACCGGCGAACTGCTGGACGCCCTCCTCGCCGGCGTGCGCGCCACCGGCAACACCGAGAACTTCGACGATGCGCCCTGGGCGCCTTTGCGCGAGGTGCTGGCGAGCCTGTCGCGCTCGCGCGCCGCCCAGGGATCGACCGCCGCCGACACCAGCCGCTTCGTGCTGGCGCTCAAGAAGCCGCTGTTCGCCGGCCTGCAACGCCGCTTCAGCGACCAGCCGGCCGCACTCGTGGACGCCACCTGGGAGGTGTCCTCGCTGCTGGACCACATGGCGCAGCACACCGTCAGCACCTACCAGCGCAGCCGCGAGGACATCATCGCCCGCCAGCAGCAGGAGCTGCTGGAGCTCTCCACCCCGGTCGTCAAGCTGTGGGACGGCGTGCTGGCGGTGCCGATGATCGGCACGCTCGACAGCGGCCGCACCCAGCTGGTCATGGAGACGCTGCTGCAGCGCATCGTGGAGACCGGCTCCGCGCTGGCGATCATCGACATCACCGGCGTGCCGACCGTCGACACGCTGGTCGCGCAGCATCTGCTCAAGACCGTCACCGCCATCCGGCTGATGGGCGCGGACGCGATCATCAGCGGCATCCGGCCGCAGATCGCGCAGACCATCGTGCACCTGGGCATCGACCTGGAAGGCATCACGACCAAGGCGACGCTGGCCGACGCGCTGGCGCTGGCGATGCGACGCGCCGGCTTCGTCGTCTCCAGGGCCAAGGCCGCCCCGGGCGCCATGAGCGGAACGGCCGGCACGGGCGGCGCCGCATGACGACGCGCATCCCCATCCTGCGCATGGGCAGGACGCTGCTGGTCACCATCCAGGTCGACCTGCAGGACCAGACCGCGATGGCGCTGCAGGACGACCTGGCCAACCGCATCCAGGAGACCGGCGCGACCGGCGTGCTGATCGACATCTCCGCGCTGGAGATCGTCGACTCCTTCATCGGCCGCATGCTGGCCGGCATCTCCGGCATCGCCCGGGTGCTGGGCGCCAACTCGGTGGTCGTCGGCATGCAGCCGGCGGTGGCCATCACGCTGGTGGAGCTGGGCCTGTCGTTGCCGGGCGTGAGCACCGCGCTGGACGTCGAGCGGGGCATGGCGCTGCTGCGCCGCGCCGACGCCCTGGCGCAGGCCGGGCTGGACGAGGATGAGGCCGCATCGACCGACGACATCGAGGAGCCGCCCGGTGCCGGCCGCTGAGTCCGCCGGCGCGCTGCCGATCCGCGTCGAGTCCGACATCGTGCTGGCGCGCCAGCTGGTGCGGCGCCTGACGCAGGAGCTGCGCTTCTCCCTGGTCGACCAGACCAAGATGATCACCGCGGCCAGCGAGCTGTCGCGCAACACGCTGATCTACGGCGGCGGTGGCGAGATGGCCTGGCAGTTCGTCCAGGCCGGCGTGCGCACGGGCCTGCAACTTGCCTTCGTCGACCAGGGGCCGGGCATTCCGGACCTGGAGCTGGCGATGAAGGATGGATGGACCTCGGGCAACGGGATGGGCATGGGCCTGTCCGGCAGCAAGCGGCTGGTGAACGACTTCGAGATCGAGTCCGGGCCCGGACGCGGCACGCGCGTGACGATCACGCGCTGGAAGTAGCCATGCGTCCGCTTCGTCGCTTCCCCATCGACGACGTCAGTCAGGTGGGCGAGGCCCGGCGGGCCGCGCAGGCGCTGGCCACCGAACTGGGCTTCGACGCGGACGCCGCCGGCCGGCTGGCCCTGGTGGTGACCGAGCTCGGCACCAACCTGGTCCGGCACGTCGGCCCCGGCCGCAAGGCCGAATTGCTGGTCGGCCCCGACGTCGCGCGCGATGGGGGCCCGCCCGCCGTGCAGGTGCTGGCCATGGACCAGGGCGACGGCATGGACCTCGAGCGCTGCCTGCGCGACGGCTACAGCACCGGCGGCTCGTCCGGCACGGGCCTGGGCGCGATCCGGCGCCAGGCCGACCGCTTCGGCGCGTTCTCGGCGCCTGGCCGGGGCACGGTCATCGCCACCCGCCTCGCGGTGCGGGGCGAGCGCACGTCCGTGCCCGCGCGCCCTGCGGCCTTCGACATCGCCGGGCTGTCGCTCGCGGCGCCCGGCGAGTCGGTGAGCGGCGACGCCTGGGCCCTGCGCCGCGACGGCACGCAGTGGTCGCTGGCGCTGGCCGACGGCCTCGGGCACGGGCCCGACGCGGCCACGGCGGCGGATCGGCTGATGGCGCTGCTGGGCGAGGCGGCGCCGGGCCTGCTGGCCTCGCCGGCCGCCTTCCTGGACAGCGCGCACGAGCCGCTGCGAAGCACGCGCGGCTGCGCCGCCGCGATGGTCGCGCTCGATGAAGGCGGCGCGTCGCTGCGCTTCGGCGGCGCCGGCAACGTCATCGGGCGCCTGATCTCCGGCGTGGCCGACCGCTCGCTGCTATCGCAGCACGGCACGCTCGGCCTGCAGGTGCGACGCCTGCAGGATGTGGTCTACGATTGGCCGCCCCACGCGGTGCTGGTGCTGCACTCCGATGGCATCGTCAGCCGCTGGTCGCTGGCGGACACGCCCGGCCTGCTGCAGGCCGACCCGGCGGTCATCGCCGGATGGATCGCCCGGGACCACCTGCGCGGACGGGACGACGCGACCGTCGTCGTGGTGCGCCGCCATGAAGGACCATGACGGACGATGAAGGACCGTGAGGACAGCGAGACAGTGAGGACAGTTGTCACAGTTGGAACGCGCATGACGCCCATGAACGACACCACGACCATCGCTCCGGATGTCGCCGCGCTGCAGGCCGCGCTGGCCGCGGCCCGCGCCCAGGTCGAGGCCTTGCAGAGCGAACTCGACGAGACCAACCGCGGCGTGCTGGCGCTGTACGCGGAGCTGGACACGCAGGCCCAGCAGCTGCGCCAGGCGACCGAGCTCAAGAGCCGCTTCCTCGCCTACATGAGCCATGAGTTCCGCACGCCGATCTCGTCGATCCGCAGCCTGACGCGGCTGCTGCTCGACCGCATCGACGGCCCGTTGACGCTGGAGCAGGAACGGCAGATCAACTTCATCCGCACCACGTCGGAGGAATTCGCCGACATGGTCAACGACCTGCTCGACCTGGCCAAGGTCGAGGCCGGCCGCATCGACATCTCGCCGGCCTGGTTCGAGCTGGTCGACCTGTTCGCGGCGCTGCGCGGCATGTTCAAGCCGGTGCTGGTCAACCCGGAGGTGCAGCTGGTCTTCGAGGAGCCGCAAGGCGTCTCGCAGCTCTTCACCGACAACGCCAAGCTGTCGCAGATCCTGCGCAACTTCATCTCCAACGCGCTGAAGTTCACCGCGCAGGGCGAGGTGCGCGTCAGCGCGGTGGTGGGCGACGGTCCGGACGGCGCGGACGAGGTCACCTTCTCCGTGCGCGACACCGGCATCGGCATCGCGCCGGAATTCCACGGCGCGATCTTCCAGGACTTCGCCCAGATCGACTCGCCGATCCAGAAGCGCCTGCGCGGTACCGGCCTGGGCCTGTCGCTCAGCAAGCGGCTGGCGGAGCTGCTCGGCGGCCGCGTCGCGCTGAGCAGCACGCCGGGCGTGGGGTCGGTGTTCTCGGTGACGCTGCCGCTGCAGCTGCCGGGCGCGACCGGCGCGACCGAAGCGCCCACCGACGCGGAGGCCAACGCAGTCAGGGAAGTGCCCGACGCATGAGCGAGCCCCACGCCATCGACCGCTCGCGGCACCGGCTGCTCGTCGTCAACGACGATCCGGTGGGCCGCTACACCACGGTGCGGCTGCTCAACGCGGCCGGTTTCCCGACGCTGGAAGCCGCCACCGGCGCCGAGGCGCTGCGCGCCGCGGAGCAGCGGCCGTCCGCCGTCGTGCTGGACATCCACCTGCCCGACATCGACGGCTTCGAGCTGTGCCGCCGCCTGCGCGCCCAGGCCAGCACCTTCCGTATGCCGGTCATCCACCTGACCGCCGCCTACCTCACCGACGAGGACAAGGTCCGCGGCCTGGACGCCGGCGCCGATGCCTACCTCACCCACCCGGTCGAGCCGGCGGTGCTGGTGTCCACCATCCAGGCGCTGGTGCGCACCCGCGAGGCCGAAGAGGCGATGCGGCGCAGCGAGGCCAAGTTCCGCGCCGTCTACGCGCAGGCGCCGATCGGCATCTGCCTGCTGCGGGCCGGCGACAGCACGCTGCTGGAAGCCAATCCCGCGATGCTGGCGCTGCTGGGGCTCGGCGCCGACCAGGGCGAAGCGGTCGCGGGCCGCCCGCTGACCGACTTCGTCGCCAGCGATGACCTAGGCGCCGCGCGCGGTTTCATCGCGATGCTCGGCAGCGAGGGCGCGCGCGCGGAGTTCCCGCTGCGCTCGAGCGGCGGCCGCGCGGTGCCGGTCGAATGGACCGCCTCGCCGCCGATCGAGCCCGGCATCTGCATGGCGATGGCCTCGGACATCTCGCAGCGCCAGCTGCTGGCGCGGCAGCGCCAGGAACTGCTCGACCGCGAGCGCGTCGCGCGCGGCGAGGCCGAGCGGCTCTCGCGCATGAAGGACGACCTGATCGCGGTGCTGTCGCACGAGCTGCGCACGCCGCTGAACGCGATCATGGGCTGGACGCACGTGCTGCAGCGGCACAGCCCGCCGGAGCTGCTCGTCAAGGGGCTGGCGGCGATCGACCGCAACGTGTCGATCCAGGCGCGGATGATCACCGACATCCTGGACATGTCCCGGCTCAACATCGGCAAGCTGCCGCTGGCGCGCGAGCGCGTCGAGGCCGGCGCGGTGCTGCGCGAGGCGGCGGCGGTGGTCCAGCACACGCTCGACGAAAGCGGCCACCGGCTGGCGCTGGACCTGCGGGACGAGGCCACGCCACTGCTGGCCGACAGCGGGCGGGTGCAGCAGGTGATCTGGAACCTGATGGGCAACGCCGCCAAGTTCTCGCCGCGCGGCAGCACGATCACCCTGACGCTGCGAGCCGCCGACGGCGGCGTGCGCGTGGAGGTCCGCGACGAGGGCCAGGGCATCGCGCCGGAGTTCCTGCCCCATGTCTTCGACCGCTTCACCCAGAGTGACGCGGCCAGCAGCCGCCAGCACGGCGGGCTCGGCCTGGGGCTGGCAATCGTCAAGAGTCTGGTGGAGGCGCATGGCGGCTGGGTGGAGGTCCACAGCGAAGGGCGTGGGCGCGGCGCGGCCTTCCGCTTCTGGCTGCCCGGTGCCGACAACGCGCCGCCCGACGTGGACACCGGCCCCGGCATGCTGAGCGCCTTCGGCGCCCTCGGCGAGGCCGCCACCGGCGACGCGCCGGCGATCGTGCTGCCGGGCCTGCGGGTGCTGGTCGTGGACGACGACGTGGACGCCGGCGCGATGCTGAAACTGATCCTGGGCGAGCGCGGCGCGCAGGTGACCGTGGTCCACGGCGCGGACGAGGCGCTGCTGGCCCTGGCCGGCAACGCCTTCGACCTCTTGATCAGCGACATCGGCATGCCGGGTCGCGACGGCTACGACCTGGTGCGGGACATCCGCGGCCTCGAGCCGCCCGGCGAGCGGCTGCCGGCGATCGCGCTGACCGCCTTCTCGCGCGACGTGGACCGGCAGCAGGCGCTGCAGGCCGGCTTCGACGCCCACCTGGCCAAACCGCTCAAGCCGCCGCTGCTGATGCGGCTGGTGGCGCAGATCACCCGCGCGGACGTGGGCTGAGGCGCGCCGCGACCCGGCGCCGGATCAGCCGCCGCCCGGCGGCGCGGCGCGCAGCGACAGGCCCAGCCAGAAGGCGCGGCCCGGCGCCGGCTCGTAGAAGCGGCCGTTGCCGTCGTTGACGATCACGCTGCCGGCGTAGCGACGGTCGGCCAGGTTGTCGATGCGGGCGGTCAGCTCGGCGCGCAGCGCGCCGACGGTCCAGCCGTGACGCGCCCGCAGGTTGAGCACGCCGTAGCCGGCGGCCCATTCGCTGTTGAGGTCGTTGACCGCGGTGCGCTTGACGCCGCGCCATTCGACCGCCCACTCGCCGTCGCGCGCCGTCTCGAAGGGCCGCCAGGCCAGCTCGGCGTAGGCGCTGCCGCCGTTGGTTCCGGCGATGCGATTGCCTGAGGGCACCGCCACGTTCGCGGATGGACAGGGCGTGCCGACACAGGTCAGGAATCCATCGCGGTATCGCGCCTTCAGCGTGCCGAGCGCCAGTTGGGCCCGCCAGCGCGGCGTCGCGTCCCAGCTGCCCGCCAGCTCCACGCCGCTGCGCCGGGTGCGACCGACGTTCTGGAAGCTCGACCGCCCGCCGCTGTTGGACAGCACGCCGATCTCATCGCGCGTCGCGACATGGAACACCGCGGCGTCCAGCGAGACCGTCCCCGCGCGCCACTTGGCGCCCAGTTCCTGCTGCGTGCTCTCCTGCGGCCGCAGTCCCGCGTTGAAGCCGCCCTGCCCGTCCGCCCGGTAGGCGAACTCGTTGAGCGTCGGCGATTCGAAGCCGCGGCCGACTGCGGCATGCAGCAGCAGCGCCGGCGTCAGTCGCCATCCGAGTCCGACGGCCGGCGTCGCGTAGCGGTAGCGCATCGCGCCCGAGTCGTCGCCGTTGCTCAGGAAGCGGTCGCGCGCGGCCAGGCGCACGCGACCGGCGCGCAGGCCGGCGCTGGCGTCCAGCGTCGCCGTCAGCGGCAGTTCCAGCTGCGCGTAGGCCTCACGGGTGATCGCCTCGTTGCCCTCGTCGCGGCGCAGCGCGCCGGTGACGCCCAGGCGCTGGGCCGCGCCGCTGCCGACGAAGTTCTCGTAGCCCTGGCGGTCGTCCTCCTGGCGTTCCGTGTTCACGCCGGTGACCAGCGTCGCCGCGCCGACGCGCCACAGCGCCCGCGCGTCGATGCCGTCGTAGTCGCGGCTGAAGTCGACCACGCCGCCGCCGCTGCCCGGCGGCGTCTGCGCGGCGACCGGAATGGACTGCCACTGCGTCACCGCGCGCCGGCCCGCATAGGCCGTCAGCACGCTTTCCGCCAGGGGACTTGCCGCTTCGAACTGATGACGCCAGCGCAGGCCGAGCTGCGTCTGCCGGGCGTTCTTGCGGGTGTTGAACTGCGTCGCCGACGCCGCGGTCTGGTCCGGATCGGCGGCGAGCTGCGCGGCGGTCAGTCCCAGTGGGTCCTGCGCGCGCTGGTCGATGTCGCTGAGCAGCATCAGCACCTGGTCGCGCGCGCCGGTCCAGGCCAGACGCCCGCTGGCCAGCGTCCGCCTGGCCGCGCTGTGCGGCCGGCTGCCGTCGGTCTCCAGGTGGGACGCGCCCAGTCGCGCCTCCCAGCCGTCGCCGAAAGGCGTGCCGGCCTGGAGCCGCGTCTGGCGCAGGCCGGCGCTGCCGGCGTCCAGGTCCAGTTCCGCGAATCGCTCGCGCACCGGCGCGCTCACCAGCGCGATCACGCCGCCCGAGCTGTTGCCGTACAGGGCGGTGAAGGGCCCGCGCAGCACCTCCACCCGCGCGGCGGAGGCCAGGTCGAAGTGCGTCACCTGCCCCTGGCCATCGGGCATCGTGGCCGGGATGCCGTCGGTGTACAGGCGCAGCCCGCGCACGCCGAACGGGGCTCGCGCGCCGAAGCCGCGCGACGACAGCTGCAGGTCCTGCGCGTAGTTCTGTCGGTTGTTGGCGGTGAGGCCGGGCACGCGATTCAAGGCCTCGGACAGATGGATGCCGGGGCCGGCGCCGCGCAGCGTGTCGGCGTCGACCACCGACGCCGCGTAAGGCGCGTCCTGCAGCGCGCGCTCGGACGTGCTGCCGGTGACCACCACCGCCGGCAGCGCGGCCGGCTGTCCCTGCGCCACGGCCAGTCCCCATCCCCACAGCGCCGCGGCGCCTATCCATTCCCTCGTCGATCGCATGAAGTCCCCGGTGAATGACGGACCGCGACGATACGCGGCCCGGCGCCCGAGGGAGCAATCGGGATGCCAGCGGCGTGCGACGCGCGCCAGGTCCGGGCACCTCGCTTGCTGGACCGCACGAGGTGCCGCGCCCGGACGCGGCGTCCCGGTCCGCGCACGGACCGATCCCGCCTGGAGTCCGCATGAACGACAACACCTTCCGGCGCCTCGCGCGCCCAGCCGCCGCCGGCCTCGCGCTGACGGCCCTCGCCGCCGTCGCGGCGCTCGGCCATCAGGCCGTGCTCGCGCTCGAGGCGCAGACCGCCACGCCGCCCGGCTACGGGCCCAACCCGACGCTGCCCGAGCCGCAAAGGACGCTGGTGCCGACGGTCAAGGTCGCCAAGGCGGTCGGCTGGCCCGCCGGCGGCAAGCCGCAGGCGGCGCCCGGGTTGGCGGTCACGCGCTTCGCCGACAAGCTGGACCACCCGCGCTGGCTGCACGTGCTGCCCAACGGCGACGTGCTCATCGCCGAGACCAACGCGCCGGAGCGCCCCGACGACGGCAAGGGTCCCAAGGCCTGGATCACCAAGCAGTTCCAGAAGAAGGCCGGCGCCACGCCCAAGAGCGCCAACCGCATCACGCTGCTGCGCGACACCGACGGCGACGGCGTCGCCGACCAGCGCTTCGCCTTCGCCGAGGGCCTGAACTCGCCCTTCGGCATGGCGCTGATCGGCAACAACTTCTACGTCGCCAACACCGACGCGGTGGTCCGTTTCCCCTACGCGAGCGGGCAGACCCGGTTGGCCGGCGCGCCGGTCAAGGTGGCGGACCTGCCGGGCGGCACGATCAACCACCACTGGACCAAGAGCCTGATCGCCAATGCCGAGGGCACCAAGCTCTACGCGGGCATCGGTTCCAACAGCAACATCGCGGAGAACGGCCTGGAGAACGAGCAGCGTCGCGCCGCGATCCTGGAGATCGACCTGCAGAGCGGCGCCTCGCGCGTCTTCGCCTCGGGGCTGCGCAACCCGGTGGGCCTGGCCTGGGAGCCCACCAGCAAGGCGCTGTGGGTGGCGGTGAACGAGCGCGACGAGCTCGGCGACGACCTCGTGCCCGACTACATCACCTCGGTGCGCGACGGCGGCTTCTACGGCTGGCCCTACAGCTGGTACGGCCGGCACGTCGACGAGCGGGTCAAGCCGCAGCGGCCGGAGCTGGTCGAGCAGGCGCTGGTGCCGGACTACGCGGTCGGCGCGCACACGGCCTCGCTGGGGCTGGCCTCGGCGGATGGCAACAAGCTCACGCAGGACTATGCGCACGGCATGTTCATCGGCCAGCACGGCTCCTGGAATCGCAAGGTGCCCGCGGGCTACAAGGTCGTCTTCGTGCCCTTCGTCGGCGCCAAGCCCAGCGGCATGCCGATCGACGTGCTGACCGGCTTCCTCGACGCCAAGGGCCAGGCGATGGGCCGGCCGGTGGGCGTGGCGATCGATCGCCAGGGCGCGCTGCTGGTGGCGGACGACGTCGGCAACGCGATCTGGCGCGTGACGGCGGCCGGCGCCGCCGGGCCTCGCGCGGCCTTCCCGGCCGCGGCCGGCGCGGCCAGCACGCCGGCTTCCCGCTGAGGAGCCGCGCATCGGGCGCCGTCGCGCCCTTCCCTTTCGAGGGCGGCATTGGAGAATGGCACTTGGGTGCCATTTTCATTTTTATGCGCAATATATTGCCAATCTCTTGAAGCCGATCTGGCAATAAACTACGGTTTAACCATCGATCAGCAATTCATTACCATGCTCACCCTCCCGGAAATCGCCGGCACCCTGCGCGATGCCGCCAAGCGCAACGGCTGGACGCAGGCGCGTCTGGCGGAATCGTCCGGCGTGTCGCCGCGCACGCTGACCCATGTGCTCAGCGGCGAGGAGGACTTCCGTCTCACCACGCTGATGGCGCTGGCCGACCGGTTGGGACTGGAGTTGCTGCTGGTGCCCAAGGGCGCGGCGCGGGCACTGGGCGCAGGCGAGGAACTCGGCCCGCCGGTCCGGTCCGTCGTCACCGAGGCGCTGGACGCGCTGCACGCGCCCGCCGGGTCCTCCGCCGCCAAGGGGCCGCGATGAACGTCAAGGCGCTGGCCATCCACCTGGGGGAGCTCCGCCTGGGCGTGCTGTTCCAGTACGCCCTGCCCGGTGCGGCGGTCACCAACCGCTTCGTCGCCGACGAGGACCTGGTCGCGCGCGCCGGCGCCGTCATGCCCACGCTGTCGCTGTCGATGCGCGCGGCCACGCCGCAGGCGCAGGCGGCGGTCTGGCGCGACATCCGGTCCGCCAGCTTCAACGGTCGCCACTCCGCGAAGAACGGCTGGCTGCTGCCGGCCTTCTTCCAGAACCTGCTGCCCGAGGGCGTCTTCCGCGACCACGTCGCCGCGCTGCGCCAGTGCGCCCCGACCGACCACTTCGAGATGCTGGCCGCGTGCGGCAAGGATCTGCCCGGCAAGGTCCACGCGCTGCCGGTGGCGTTGTCGCGGGACGAGCTCGCCCGCTACGTGACCCAGGGCCAGGACGCGCTGGAGATGTCGGTCACCGCCGATCCGCTCGAGGAAGGCGTGTCGCTGTCGGGCGTGCAGCCCAAGCTCGGCGTGATCCGCGATGGCGACCGCTACGTCGGCCGCACCAAGGACCACGACACCCACATCATCGCCAAGCTGCCGGTCGTCGGGCAGCCGCTGCTGCCGGAGGTCGAGGACCTGACGCTGCGCCTGGCGCGCGCGGCCGGCGTGGACACCTGCGACGCGGCGCTCGAGCCGCTGGAGCGCCTGGGCCTGCCGCATGGCTACGACCTCGGCGACGCGACGGGGCAGACCCGCTTCCTCGCGGTGACGCGCTTCGACCGCTCGCCGGCCGGGCGCATCCACGTCGAGGACTTCGCCCAGATCCTGGGCCGCATGCCGGAGGACAAGTACGGCGGTGGCCCCGACGGACGCCCGGTGACCTACCTCGACATCGCCGCGGTGCTGATGGCCGAGCCCTCGATGGGGCAGCCGGCGGTGCATGAGCTGCTGCGCCGGCTGGTGGTCAACGAGATGGTCGGCAATGCCGACATGCATCTGAAGAACCTCGGCGTGCGCTACCTCGACGGCCTCACGCCGACGTTCTCGCCGGCCTACGACCTGGTCGCCTACGCGGTGTACCACCGCCTGCGCGGCCATGCGCTGCTGATCCTGCCGCCGGAGTACCTGCCGCGGGCCGCGCGGGCTTCCGAAGGCGCGGCGACGGCGCCGCAGTCGATGTCGCCGGCGCTGCTGCAGGCCTTCTGCGACCGGCTGCGCATCCCGGTCAAGCCGGCGGAGCAGGCGATCTCGCGCTGCGTCAAGGCGGCCTTCGCGCACTGGCCCGAAATGATCGAGGCGTCCCTGCTGACCGCGCAGCAGAAGCAGCGGCTGCTGGCGCACTTCCAGGCGCATGAGCTGGTGGCATCGCTGGCGCGACGCGCGGCACGCACCGCCGCAAAGGCCCAGACGGCCCAGTCTGTCCAGACGGCACAGGCATCCCCGACGGCCCCCATGGCCGAACGCCACGACGGCGAGGCGGCCTCGGGCTGAGGCCCATGGACGCTCAGGCGTCCTGCTGCCGCTCGTATTCCGCGCTCTCCTGGGCGAGTTCGTCGCGCCACTGCCGTTCCAGCTCGTCGCGACGGCGCCGCAGCGCGGTCGACAGGGACGACCAGTCCACCGATGAGGCGTGCGTCAGCCGCGGCAGGATGCCCTGCTCCACGTCCTTGGCGTGATGGCTGACGTAGCGGCCCAGCACGCCGACCAGGGGCGCGAACTGCGCGTCGTCCGCGCGCATGCGCCGCAACTGCGACATCAGGATGCGCACGACCAGGTGCTCGATCTCGGCCTCGTTGATCAGCCGGCGCTCCACGGCGCCGACCTCCGGACACTTGCGCACCGCCGGGTAGAACAGCTCTTCCTCCAGCGTCGCATGCACCGTCAGCAGCGCGCAGGTGCGGCGCACCAGCGCCTCGCAGGACTCGTGGTCCCCCAGCGCCCAGAGCCGGTCGAACTGGTGGAAGGCGTGCTGCGCGCGCTGGTGGTCGTCGATCAGGAGGGCCACGACCTCATCCCGCGCCATCAGGTCGGCGCGGAACTCGGTCCTCGGCAGGACATGGGCTCTCATGCCGGTTCCCCTTGCTCGAGGCACTCCGCCAGCGGCTGCGCCAGGCGTTGCCTGGCCGGCGTGGCGTGGTCGTCGTGATAGCGCCGGGGGCCGTCGGGGTGGACGCCTGGATCGTCCGGATGCTCATGGGGCGCCTGCTCTGGGCCGGGCGCGGGCGGCTCCGCGGGCGCGGTTTCTTCGGAGCGCTTCGGCGCCTCGGTCGGGCCTGGCGCGGGCGGCGAGGCGGCGTCCGGCCCCTCCCACAACTGCTGCCAGGACGACTCCCCGAGCGCCTGCGCATCGAGCGGCGCTTCGCCGAGTGCCTCGATCACGCCCAGGGTCCGCAACTCGCCGCTGAGCGGATCGCGGCGGCGGAAGCGCCGGTCGCGCACGCGGTAGAGGTGCAGGTCGGCGCCGATCATCCGGTACTCGCGCACATGCCCGTCGCCATGCGGCAGATCGTCGGCGCAGAACGGCCGCGGCAGCTCGCCGGCATCGGCCGGCAGCACCGCGTGGTTCCACTGGATCGGGTCGTCGAGCAGCGACTGCGGGGTCAGGCCGAGCAGCCCTTCCACCGAGGCGCTGACATGCAGCAGGCGTTGACTCGCGACGTCGGCGCACCACACCAGGTGCCAGGGCGTCTCGAAGGCCTTGTCGTTCATGAGGCGGGTCTCCTTGGAACTTCCGGAGGGCGGGTGGCGCGGGCGGGGAACCGCCTTCGACAGGCTCCGGGCAATCGCGGTGCCGTCCCCGATCCGGGGACAGCGGCCGCGCATCGCCCCCCCCGGCGCGCCGCTCGGAGCGCGCTGGGGGAACCGGCGTCGGAGCCAAGGTCGAAGGCGGCATGGAAGGCGGCGTCGGGCTGATCCTCAAATGGCGCCCACGCTGCCGGTCACCGGCAGCACGATGCCAGTCACGTAGCCCGAGCACACGGGCGAGGCGAGGTAGACGTAGGCCGGCGACAGCTCCTCGGGCTGCGCGGCGCGTTTCATGTCGCTGGTGGCGCCGAACTCGGACACCTTCTTGGCGGGCGAGTCGGCCGGGTTGAGCGGCGTCCACACCGGCCCGGGCGCGACCGCGTTGACGCGGATGCCTTGCGGCAGCAGGTTCTGCGCCAGCGACTTGGTGAAGGCATGGATCGCGCCCTTGGTCGAGGCGTAGTCCAGCAGCGTCGCGCTGCCGCGCAGGCCCACCACCGAGCCGGTGTTGATGATGCTCGCGCCCTGCTTCAGGTGCGGCAGGGCCGCCTGGGCCATGTGGAAGTAGCCGAAGATGTTGGTCCGGAAGGTCAGCTCCAGCCGTTCCTCGGTCAGGTCGGCCAGCGTCTCGGCGTGCTCCTGGAAGGCCGCGTTGTTGACCAGCACGTCCAGCCGTCCGAAGCGCTGCACGACCTTCTGCACTGCTTGCCGACAGAACTCCCGGTCCTGCACGTCGCCCTTGATCAGCTCGCACTGGCGGCCCTCGGCCTCCACATGGCTGGCGGTCTTGCGCGCGTCCTCGTCCTCGCTGAGGTAGACGATGGCCACGTCCGCGCCCTCGCGGGCGAACAGCACCGCCACCGCGCGCCCGATGCCGGAGTCCCCGCCGGTGACGATCGCCGTCATGCCCTCGAGCTTGCCGCTGCCGCGGTAGTCCGGCGCCAGGAAACGCGGTGCGAGGTCGAGATCGCCCTCCTCGCCCGGCTTGTCCAGGTGTTGCGTGGGGAAGCGGCTGGGCTGCTCGCGCGCGCCGGCCTGCACCGGCTCGTCCTTCGAGGACTTCCTGCCGGCTTCCTTGGCCTGCTTCTCCTGGTCCTTGACGTCCTGCTGATGCTGCACGTGCTGCTGCTTCTCCACGGTGTCCTTCGCGGTCTTCGTCGTCATGGGGTACTCCTTGGGAACGGTCGTCGATGCCGGGATTCGGCAAGCGCCGGACCGGGCTGCGCGCCTCCATGGCGGCGAAGCCGCCACTTGAAACCGGGCGCGCCGCTTGCAGGCACCCGTGCGACACAAGGACCGCTCATGACGCCATTCGCTCCGCCGCTCCACGCCCACACGGTGCCGCCCAGCCCGCCGCATCCGAACGAGGTGCCTTTCGTGCCGCCGCCGCCGCACGGCCCCACGCCGGAGCCGGACGACCAGCCGCCCGACGTCATCGACCCGCCCATCCCTGGCGAGAACCCGATCCCGGTGCGCGAGCCGCCCTACATGCCGCCGCCCACCGCCATCAACTGACTTCGGGCGGCTGGGCGAGCGGGCGAATCGCGGGCGGCGCGTTCGGAGAGAGGCGCGCACCAGCATCGGGCGGCACGGCGATTGCCAATGACAGGGGCTTGTTTCCCTCTGTCACAGGAGTCGCCTTTGAATGCATTGCTGCTCCCGGCGCTGCGCCGGGCATGCGCCGACGGCGTGTTGGCCAGCCTGTTCTCGGGGCTGGCGCTGTTGCGCGGCAGCCGGTCCGACCATGCCCATCTGGTCGGTCGTTCCGAGTACCGCGTCGGCCGTCCGCCGCTGAAATCCTCCGCCGCCAACCTTTTGCTACACACCGCCACCGGCCTGGTGTGGGGCGCGCTCTACGACCGCCTGCGGGCCCTGCGTGACCGCCCCACCCGCGGCAACGCCGTCACCGACGCGCTGCTGCTCACGGCCGTCGCCGTCGGCGTCGACCGCGTCGTCGCGCCCAGCGTGCTCACCCCTGGCGCCGACAAACGCGCCACCGCCGCCGGCACGCGCCCGCCTTCGGCGATGAGCCTGCTGATGATCTACGGCGGCTTCGCGGCCGGCCTGGCGCTGGGCGGCATGCACGCGCTGCGCGACCATCCCCGCGCCAGCGCGGACGCTGAGAACGACAGCGACTACGGCGACTACGACGAGGACTTCGACGTCCTGGCAGACCCTGCGCCCCGACGCGCAGGCAGCCGCGCATGAAGTCGCTGCATCTCCAGATCCGTTTCCTGGTTCCGCTGCTGATCACGCTGACCGTCGCGGCGCTGCTGGCGCTGCCGCTGCTGGACCGGATGACGCTGCGCTGGTTCTCGCGCGACCTGAGCGCCCGCGGCGAGATGGTCGCCAAGACCCTCTCCGTCGCCATCGCCGACATCGATCCCACCGCCAAGCGCGACCGCCTGCGCAACCTGCTCGAGCGCGGCGTGCTCGACGAGCGCCTGGTGGGCATCGCCATGTGCGCGGCCGACGGCACGCAGGTGCTCAGCACCAAGGGCTTCCCCGACACGCTGGGCTGCAAGGAGGCCGAGATCACCGCCGCGCGCAAGGATCCGCGGCTGGAGCTGGCCAGCGGCGCGGTGCACGTGGGCGTCTTCCCGGTCAATCCGCAGCAGGCCGACTCCGACCGCCTCGTGCTGCTGCACGACCTGAGCCTGCCCGACCGCCGCAGCCTGGACACGCGGCGCTACATGATCATCTTCATCACGGTGCTGGGCCTGGCGGTCGCGGGCATCACGATGGTCGTGGCGCAGCTGAGCTGGCGCGGCTGGGTCTCCGGCATGCGCGCGATCCTGCGCGGCGAGGGCCTGGTGCGGCCGCTGCTGGGCGGCGCCGCTTCCGACGGCAGTGGCCCGCAGACCGCGCCGCCCGAGCTGCAGCCGCTGGAGGTCGAGATCCGGCAGCACATCCGCGAACTCGAGGACAACCTCTACCGCGAGCACGGCCCGCTCACGCCCTGGGACCCCGACCGCCTGCGCGGCCTGCTGCGCACGCAGCTGCGCGGCGACCAGGTCATCGTCGTCTCCAACCGCGAGCCCTACATCCACCAGCGCGGCCCGGGCGGCATCTCGGTCAGCCGGCCCGCCAGCGGCCTGGTCACCGCGGTCGAGCCAGTCATGCGCGCCTGCTCCGGCACCTGGATCGCGCACGGCAGCGGCAGCGCGGACCAGGACGTCGTCGACGCCAACGACCGCGTCGCCGTCCCGCCCGACACGCAGGAGTACGTGCTGCGCCGCATCTGGCTCAGCGACGAGGAAGAGCGCGGCTACTACCAGGGCTTCGCCAACGAAGGCCTCTGGCCGCTGTGCCACGTCGCCCATGTGCGACCGGTCTTCCGCGAATCCGACTGGGCGCAGTACCGCGCGGTCAACCAGCGCTTCGCCGACGCCGTCGTGGCCGAGGCGCGCGGCGACGACCCCGTGGTCCTGGTGCAGGACTACCACTTCGCGCTGCTGCCGGCGATGGTGCGAGAGAAGCTGCCCAAGGCGACGATCATCACCTTCTGGCACATCCCCTGGCCCAACCCGGAGTCCTTCGGCATCTGCCCGTGGCGGCGCGAGTTGCTGCAGGGCATGCTGGGCAGCACCATCCTCGGTTTTCACACCCGCTTCCACTGCAAGAACTTCACCGAGACCGTGGACCGCTACCTGGAGGCCCGCATCGAGCACGAGCACTCCACCATCAGCTACCAGGGCGAGCCCACGCTGGTGCAGAGCTACCCCATCTCCATCGCCTGGCCGACCGACGAGGAGCGCGCCGGCTGGCCCTCGCCGGCGGACGCGCGCGCGGCGGTCTTCGAGCGGCTGGGCCTGGCGCCCGACACCGTCATGGCGGTCGGTGTCGACCGCTTCGACTACACCAAGGGCATCCTGGAGCGGCTGCACGCGGTCGAGCGCCTGCTCGAGAAGTACCCGCAGTGGCAGGGCCGCTTCGTCCTCGTGCAGGTCGCCGCGCCCACGCGCAGCGCACTGGAGGAATACCGCGAGTTCCAGGACCGCATCCACCGCGTCACCGAGCGCATCAACCTGCGCTTCGGCGGCGCGGGCTACAAGCCGGTGCTGCTGCTGGCCGAGCACCACGACCACTCGGCCCTGATGGAGCTCTACCGCGCGGCCCACATGTGCGTCGTCACCAGCCTGCACGACGGCATGAACCTCGTCTGCAAGGAATTCATCGCCGCGCGCGACGACGACCAGGGCGTGCTCATCCTCAGCCGCTTCGCTGGCGCCGCGCGCGAGCTGCCGGAGGCGCTGGTCATCAACCCGTACCACGTCGAGGAAACCACCGATGCCTTGCACCGCGCCGCCACCATGCCGCCGCAGGAGCAGCGCGAGCGCATGGCCAGCCTGCGCATGACGGTGCGCGAGTTCAACGTCTACCGCTGGGCCGGCCGCATGTTGACGGACGCCGGCCAGTGGCGGCTGCGCGAGCGCATCACGCGGCGCGTGCAGCGCCGTGCGCGCGAGTCCGGCGAGGAGGCCCTCACGCCATGAAGCCGGTGCGATACCTGCTCGACGCGGAGGGCCGCGCCGCGCTCGCCCGCCTCATGACCCGCCGACCGCTGCTTGGTTTCGATTTCGACGGCACGCTCGCGCCCATCGTCATGCATCCGGACGAGGCGCGCATCCCGGCGCGCACGGCGGCCCTGCTCGCGCGGCTCGCGGAGCGCGTGCCGATCGCGGTCGTCAGCGGCCGCCAGGTCCTGGACGTCCGGCACCGGCTCGGCTTCAAGCCCACGCACATCGTCGGCAACCACGGCGCGGAGGACGAGTTCGACGGCCCGGACCCGCGCCTGGTCACCACGCTCGAGGCCTTCCGGGAACGGGCGCGGCGCCTCGCGCCGATGCTGGCCGACGCGGGCGCGACCATCGAGGACAAGGGCGCCTCGCTCGCCATCCATTACCGCTTGGCGCCCGACCCGGTGCTGGCGCGCGAGGCGATCGCGACGCTCATGCGCGAGTTGCCGCCGGGCGTCGAGGCGGAGCATGGCAAGCGCGTGGTCAACATCCTGGTCGAGAACGCGCCGGACAAAGGCGACGCCATGCAGCGCCTGGCCCGCCGCTACGGTGCCGAGGCTGGTTTCTACGTCGGCGACGACACCAACGACGAGCCTGCCTTCGAGCGTGCGGGCGACGACTGGGTGACGGTGCGCATCGGTCCTCGCCTGGACCACAGCCACGCGCGCTACTACCTCCAGGAGCAGTCGGAGATCGACGAAGTCCTGCGTCTGATGCTCTCGCACCTCGACAGCTCCGGCTCCTACGCGCGCCCCTGACGCCGCACGTGACGTCGCAGGACGTCGGTGCAACGGGCTCAGTCCGACCGGGTCCCCTTTTCGGAACTTAAGGAGGGAATTTGGCGGCCGGGGCGGCCGCCAAAGGAGGGAGATGGAGAAAAGGGGACCCGGTCGGACTGAGCGGCGCTCGGTCTCCGCAGAACCAGCCGCCTTCAAGGCGCCGGCGACGGCGGCAACGAGGGTTTGATGACGGGTGCCGCCGGCGCTGGCACGTCTTCCACAAGCGCCCTCACCCTGGGCAGCGACTGCGGATAGGTTTTCTGCAGCCAGGCGATGAGCCCTTCCCTCAACTCGCATCGCAGGTCGAAGGCTTTCCCGGAGTCTTTCGCGCTGACCAGCACGCGGATCTGCATGGTGCGCTCGGTGGTCTCGACGACCTGCACGCCGCAGACGCGCCCATCCCAATGGGTTGAAGCTTTGCACATCGCCATGGCCTTCTCCCGCAGATCCTGGACTGGGAGCGTGAAGTCGACCCACAGCATGACGGTGCCGAGGATGCTGGCGCTGGTGCGCGTCCAGTTCTGGAACGGGTGTTCGATGAACCATTGCAGCGGGATGACGAGCCGGCGTTCATCCCAGACCTTGAGCACGACGTAGGTGGAGGTGATTTCCTCCACCCGTCCCCATTCGCCTTCGATGATGAGCACGTCGTCGAGCCGGATGGGTTGGGCCATGGCGATCTGCAGGCCGGCGAGCAGGTTCCCGAAGACCGTGCGTGCGGCCAGGCCGAAGACGAGGCCGGCGATGCCGGCGGAGGCCAGCAGGCTGGCGCCGACCTGTTTCGCGCGGGGGAAGGTCATCAGCACGAAGGCCAGCGCGGTGAGCATCACCGCGCCCTTGGCCACGCGGGCGAGCACCTTGGTCTGGGTCTGGATGCGGCGTGCCGCGAGGTTGTCCTCGACGTCGGCCGGATGCATCAGCGCCACGCCCTGCGCGACGCCGGTGATCGCCCCGGCGCCGACGGCCGCGAGCGCGAGGATGGTCAGCACGCCCAGCAGGTGTTGCACGCCGCCGATGCCGGCGACGGTATCGGGCACGCCCTGGGCGGCGATCAGCAGGCCGATCAGCGGCAATGCCCAGCGCGCGGGGTTGTCGCAGCGTTTCACCACCGCGGTCAGCAGCGGCGAGAAGCGGGTCAGCCGCAGCGCGATCGGCCGCAGGATCGCGTGCAGCAGGAGCGCGCCCGCCACCACGGCCAGTGCGCCGAGCAACAACTGACCCCACAACAGCAGGTCGGCATCGAGGACGTTGAATCGGGTCTTCCAGGCTTGCATGCGGCCCGGACCGGCAAGTCCCGTTCCGACGCCGGGCCGCCCGCTTGCCGGACGGGGAGTGATTCCACGATCAGGAGACCGACATGGCCGACAGCAAGACCCGTCCGTCGCCCGGCGACGCGTCGCAACCGCGGCGCCTGCTGGACCAGGCGCCGGTCGCGCCGGGCACGCAGGCGCCCGACGCGCAGCCACAGCACCAGGAGGATATGCAGCTGCCGCACGAACGCGACCAGAGCGTGCGCGGCGACTCGACCGGCAGCCACGGTACCGGCGCCGCGGGCGAGCGCCAGCGCGAAGTCATGGGCCAGGCGGGCGACGACCTCCAGCAGGGGCAGGTCGATACCGACTTGCGCACCACACCCGGCCTGGATGCCGAGCGGCGCGACCGGCTGGTCCCCGGACCGGCGCCCTCCGGCCCCACGCGCCGCGGCGGCGGCTGACCACCGCACCGCGCCTCCACGGCGCACCGCGCGACCGCACGGCACGCGCCAATGAAAACAGGGCCTCTTCGGGCCCTGTCCTTGTCTCCATCGCGCCTCGGGATTGATCGTCGGTCGTCAGCTGTGCTGGCGGCGCCGCTCAACGGCGTCGATGCGCAGCATCTGGCGGTACTTGGTCACCGTGCGCCGCGCCACCACCAGGCCCTGGCGGGCCAGTTGGCGCGTGATCTCGGCGTCGGACAGCGGGTTCTCGGGCCGCTCGGCCTCGATGATGTCCTTGATCAGCCCGCGGATCGCCGTGCCGGAGCAGGCGCTGCCGTTGCTGCTCACGATCGCGCGGGAGAAGAAGTACTTGAGCTCGTACACGCCGGTGGGCGTCGCCAGGTACTTGTTGTTGGTCACCCGCGAGACGGTCGATTCATGGATGCCGACCTCGTCGGCGATCTCCTTGAGCCCCAGCGGCTTCATCGCCATCGCGCCGAACTCGAGGAAGTGGCGCTGCCGGCGCACGATCGCGCTGGCCACGTCCAGGATGGTCGAGAAGCGCTGCTCGATGTTGCGCATCGTCCAGCGCGCCTCCTGCAGGTGGTTGGCCATCTCGGCATGCCCCTGCTGGCGATGGCGCTGGAACAGCTCCGCATAGACCTGGTTCATCCGCACCTTGGGAATGACCGCCGGATTGAGCTGCACCCGCCACTGGCCGCGCACCTTGGTCGTCAGCACGTCCGGCACGATGTAGGCGGCCTGCGTCGTCTCGTAGCGCCAGCCCGGCCGAGGATCGAAGCGGCGCAGCTTCAGGCAGACCGCCTCCGCTTCCGCCACGCTGACATCCAGCAACTGCGCCAGCGCCGGAATGTCGCGCGAGGCCAGCAGGTTCAGGTGCTGGGTGATGATGCGCTCGGCCAGCCGGCGGCTGCGGGCGTCCTCGATCTTGGGCAGCTGCAGCAGCAGGCATTCCGCGACGCTGCGCGCGCCCACGCCCAGCGGGTCCAGCGCCTGCACGCGCTTGAGCGCGATCTGCATCTCTTCCAGCGCCACCGGCGGTTGCATCTGGGCCACCGCGGCCAGCTCCTCCAGCGAGCTGCGCAGGTAGCCGTCGTCGTCGACCGATTCGGCCACGATGGTGGCCAGCACCAGGTCGCGCGGCGACAGCCGCAGCACGTTGAGCTGGCTGCGCAGGTGCTCGCGCAGGCAGGTCTGCGCGGCGGTCATCTCGAGCGCGCTGAGTTCGCCGTCTTCGGCGCGGCGCATCGAGCCGGAGCTCTCCGCGCGCCAGATCTCGCGATCGTCCGGCAGCGGCTCCGGGGTTTCGGCCATCACCGGCGACGGCGCCACCGGCACGTCGGCGTCCAGCGGCAGGGCTTCATCCGAGCCCTCGGTGACTTCGAGGAAGGGATTGCGCCCCAGCATGTCGGTGACCATGGTGGAGAAATCCAGCGAGGACATCTGCAGCAGCCGCACGGCATGCTGGAGGCGAGGCGACAGTGTCTGCGACTGCTTGTGCTCGTGCCTGAGTTCCATTGCTCCCACTTGTGAGACTCCTGTCCGGTAGAGGATGAAACTGCCCGCAACCGGTTCCGGAGGTCCCCGCCGCGGAGGACGGGAACGGGTTGCAGGCAGTGCCGGCGAACCGGCCTGATGGTCCTTCTGCGCAAGGACCATGCCACCTCGCCGCGACGGTTTCACATCGCGGAGCCGGCGTCATCCGGCGTGCCTGCCCGAAAGCCGCAAACCCACTGGGCACGGGGCCTGCCGGCGAATTGGTCGGACGCGACGGCGACCTCGGATTCATCGCTCGCGCGCCGGTCCGCGGCGTCCCGCAAGGTCGCGGGCCCTCTTTCACCGGCTCGATCGAGCAAGGCTTTCGGCACCGTTTACCGATGGCCGGCGTGGTCGTGCCCGCTCGCCGGCGCGCCATTCCAGTCCGTTGGGCGGGTAACCACCCGTACCGTGCCTGGGTCCCGCGCGCCCTCGGGTCATGGACGCGAGCGGCACGACGGCTGGCCCGGGGCTTGCTTCGAGCGTCCGACAGCCCCGTCCCTCCGTCATCCTTACATCTTGCGAGCCGCCACCCTGCCCCCGACCACGATGCGCCGCTGGGCGACGCGGGGCCTCCTCTTGATCGCGCTGGTCTTCCTGTTGAAGGAAGCGAGCGCCATCGTGCTGCCGGTCCTGGTGGCCCTGATCCTCACCTTCGTGCTGGCGCCGGCCGTGCGGACGATGCGGCACCATGGCATGCCCGAATCGGTGAGCGCCGCGATGCTGGTGACGACCGTGGTGGGCTGCAGCGTGCTGAGCGTGGCGCTCCTCGCGGAGCCTGCCGCGCAATGGTGGCAGCGCGCGCCCGAGGCGGTGACGCAGGCGCTGAACCGGGTCGACCGGTGGCGCGCGTCGATTCCGGGTTTCGGCCCGCCGGTCGAGCGGCGCAGCGCCGGCCGCGCGCCCGCCCCGCCCGCCGACCCGGTGCGCGACCGCCTGGCCAGCGAAGGCGTCGCCTTGACGGCGCAGGTGCTGGGCGGCGGCCTGAAGTTCCTGGTGTCGGCCGCGGCGACGACCATCCTGCTGTACTTCCTGCTGGCCTCCGAGCACTGGGTGCTGTCGCGCTGCATCGAGCTCCTGCCTCACCGCCCGCGGCTGCGCGCGATGGTGCTGGGAGGACTGCGCGCCGCCCAGCGCGACATCTCGCGCTACGTGGCCTCGGTCACCGCGATCAACGTCGGCATGGGGCTGGTGGTGGCCGGCACGATGTGGATGGTAGACCTGCCCAACCCGGGCCTGTGGGGCGCGCTGGCCGGGCTGCTCAACTTCATTCCCTACCTCGGGCCGCTGATCATGTGCGGCCTGCTGCTGGCCGCCTCGCTGGCCTCGGCGCTGGGCGACGCGGGCTTCGCGGCGATGAGCGCGCCGGTGCTGGCCTACCTCTGCATCCACGGGATCGAATCCAACTTCGTGACGCCGATGGTGATCGGCAAGCGGCTGTCGATGAACCCGCTGTCGGTGCTGCTGTCGGTGATGTTCTGGGGCTGGCTCTGGGGCGTCGCGGGCGCGGTGCTCGCGGTGCCGCTGCTGATCTGCCTGCGCAGCATCAGCCAGCGCAACCGCCACATGCGTCCCGTCGCGGTCTACCTGCGCGGCAGCGACCGGCCCTGCCCGCCGCTGAGCAGCTTGCTGCGCCCGCCGCCCTTGTCGTCGACGCCCTTGTCGCCGGCCGCCGTCTCGGCGGTCCCGCCCTCCTCGACGTCGCCCGTGACTTCCCTCGACGGCGCCGCCCCGGCGGCCCGTCCCGACGCCCTTGAACAGCACCGCCCATAATCTGCCGCCGCGACGCTCCCGCGTCCGCGCCGCCGGCCTCTGGCCGCGGCGGCATGACCGTTCCTCCGCCGCACCGCCCATGCCTTTGCCGATCCGTTCCCGCCTGCTCGTGCTCGTCCTGTCCGTGATGCTGCCGGGCATCATCGCGGCGCTGTGGGTCAGTTGGCGGACCTGGAGCGACGAGCAGGAAGCCACCGTGCGCCACATGCGCGACAGCACGCGCGCGCTCTCGATGGTGGTGGACAAGGAACTGGCGCGCCGCGCCGGCATCGCGCGGGTGCTGTCGCTGTCGCAGATCCTGGACAGCGCGCCGCAGGTCCCGCAGGACGACCTGGCGATGCTGGAGCTGCAGTCGCGCCGCGCGATGCAGGGCTTGTCGGGCTGGGTCGAGCTGAACGCGCCCGGCCGCACGCTCTTCAGCACCCGCCTGGCCAGCGGCCGCGTGCCCGACACGCCGCTCGCGCCGGCGGCCGCCGCGTCCGCACCGGGGCTGGCGGTGACCGGCCCGGCAGCCGTCGCCGCAGCGCCAGCGCCCCTCGAGCTGCCCACGACGGCCGCCTCGCGCCCGGTGCTGGTCCGCGAGGCCGTCCCGCTGATCGAGCAGGCCGTCATCGGCGACCTCGGGCCGGACCCCGCGACCGGCCAGTTGCGCGCGCAGATCGTCCAGCCGATCGAGCGCGGCGGGCATGTCTGGCTCAACATGAGCATCAGCGTCCTGCCGCAGGAGATGCAGCAGATCATCGATGCCCAGCGGCTCCCGCCCGACTGGACCGCCACGATCATGGACGGCCGCGGCACGGTGGTCGCCCGCCACCCGGGCGGCATCAGCTACGCCGGCCGCCCCGGCACCGACGATCTCCGGCGCCTGATGGCCACGCGCGAGGAAGCGCGCTTCGACTCGGTCAACCTGGACGGCAAGCCGGTGGTCGGTTATTTCACCAAGTCGCCGCAGGGCTGGACGGTGGTGACCGCGGTGCCGCGCGACAGCGGCATGGGCGGGCTGGGCGGCCGCACCGCGCTGCAGCCGATCGCCATCGGCGCGCTGCTGCTGGTGCTGGTCGGCATGTTCGGCGCGCTGTGGATCAGCCGGCGCATCTCCGGCCCGATCCACGCGCTCAGCGCGATCGCCAGCGAGCTGCGCGCCGGCGAGCCGGTGCGCGCGCCCAAGACCGGCATGCTGGAGTGCGACGAGGTCGCGCTGGCGCTGGCGGACGCCAGCGTCGCGATCCGGCAGGGGCGCTCGGAGCTCGAGGACCGCGTCAACGAGGCCATCGACCGCACCCGCGAGGCCGAGCAGCTCAGCTCGCGCTCGCAGCGCACGGCGGCGCTGGGCCGGCTGACCGGCGGCGTCGCGCACGACTTCAACAACCTGCTGGGCGTCATCAGCAACAGCGCCCACCTGATCCAGCGCAGCCCGCATGCGGAATCGCTGGCGATGCCGCTGGGCGCGATCATGCGTTCGGTCGACGTCGGCAGCCGGCTGACCCAGCACCTGCTGCGGGTGGCGGGCCGCCAGCCGGTGCATCCGCAGGTGGTGGACCTGCGCTCCACGCTCGGCGAGATGAACGAGCTGCTGGCCACCGTGCTGGGCAAGCGCATGCAGCTGACGATGACGATGGCGCCGGACCTGCCGAGCGTGCGGGTCGACCCTTCGGAGCTGGAGCTCGCGCTGATCAACATCGCGCTCAATGCGCGCGACGCGACCAACGGCATGGGCGAGATCACGCTGGAGGCCGGCCGCGCCGCGCCGGGCGACGTCCAGGACCTGGCGCCCGGGGAGTACGTCGCCATCAGCGTCTCCGACCGGGGGCCCGGCATTCCCGAGGACCTGCTGGTGCGCGTCTTCGAGCCCTTCTTCACCACCAAGCCGGTCGGCAAGGGGACGGGCCTGGGCCTGAGCCAGGTGCTGGGTTTCTGCGTGCAGGCCGGTGGCACCGCGCGCATCGCCAGCCAGCTGGGCGCCGGCACGACGGTGACCCTGCTGCTGCCCGCGCGCAGCAACGCGTCCGCCGGCGGCGGCGCCCGCGACGAGGTGGCGCAACCGGAGACGCGCGCCAACGCGCTGGCCGGCGCGCGGGTGCTGCTGGTCGAGGACAACGAGGAGCTCAACCGCGTCACCGCCAGCCTGCTGCGCAGCTTCTCGTGCCAGGTGCTGACGGCCAAGGACGCCGACGAGGCGCTGCAACTCTTCGGCAGCGGCGCGGCGGTGGACGTCGTGCTGTCGGACGTGGTGATGCCCGGCTCGATGGACGGCCAGGCGCTGGCGCGCGAGCTGCGCAAGCGCCGGCCGGGCCTGCCGGTGGTGCTGATCAGCGGCTACAGCGAGGCGCTCACCGCCGAGTCCTCCTTCATCGTGCTGCGCAAGCCGGCTTCGCCGTCGCAGATCCTGGAGGCGCTGCGGCGCGCGATGGGCCTGCCCACGGGTATGTGACTTGCTGAATCCAGGCATCTCCACTCCCCAACGGAAGGACTGCCATGGACAACAAGGATGTCATCGACGAGCTGAACACCCTGATCGAGACCTGCAAGGACGGCGAATACGGCTTCCTCAGCTGCGCCGAGCACGTCAAGAGCACCAGCCTGCGCGAAGTCTTCGCGCAGCGCGCGGCGGACTGCCGCCAAGCCTGCTCGGAGTTGCAGCAACTGGTGCGGCAGCACGGCGGCACCCCCGAGGATGACGGCAGCACCAGCGGCGCGATGCACCGCGGCTGGGTCGCGGTCAAGGGCACCCTGACCGGCTACAGCGACAAGGCCATGCTCGAGGAATGCGAGCGCGGCGAGGACGCCGCCGTGGGCCGCTATCGCAAGGCCGCGCAGAAGCCCCTGCCGGCCGGCGTGCTGGAAGTGGTGCAGCGCCAGCTGGCCGGCGTGCTGCGCAACCACGACCAGATCAAGCTGCTGCGCGATCAGGCGCGTAACGCCGAGAAGGTGTAAGCCCTCCCCGGACCGCACGGGAGCGCGCCGCTGGCGCGCTCCTCGTCGTTTCAGCGTGGGTCCTGGCGAGGGCCTTGGCGCCGACCGTGAGACGGCGCCGCGGCTTCATCCTGGGCCGCATCGCGGTCTGACGCGCCGCCCGCCGCCGCGCCCTGCGCCTGTCGCGCTTCCTCGCGCTGCTGCTTGCGGCCTTGGAGGAATCCAGCGATCACGCCCAGCAGCAGCTGCGTGACCTCGGGCCCGAGGCGGCCGCGCACGCGCGTCGGCATCAGGCCCCACAGCACCGTCAGCAGCTGCAGCATGCCGAGTTCCGGCCGGCCGCCGCCGCCCTCGTGCGCCGGGCCGGCGGCCGCGTCGCGATCATGGGCGTGGAAGGTCCGCGCGGTCGCGTCGTGCCGCCCGCCGCGCTCATGTCGCGCGTGACGGCGGCGCTTGCCCCGCACCAGGCGCCAGAACAGCCAGCTCGCGCCGGTGCCCAGGGCCGGCAGCAGCCAGCGGCTCGGCACCATCACGGCCTTGCCGCGCTGCTGCAGCGCCTCCCAATGCAGGCGGAACTCCAGGTCGCGCCGGACCACCCGCAGCTCGGCCATTTCGATGCGCAGGTTCAAGTCCTCGATCGTCTCCGTCGCGAGCTCGCGATCGGGGACGTCGGGAATGCGGCGGGGATCAGGGCGGGGTTGAGGTGTGGCCATCGGCGCTCGGTGCCTCGGGATCCATCGGATCGTTGAACAGCCAGTGGAACTGGCGACGCGAGGCCGGCAGCGCCAGCATCGGCGCCAGCGCCTTCATCGCGGCCACCACCCACAGCAGCAGCAGCAGGTTGACGGCCAGGATGCCGGCGAAGGCCCAGGGCCAGCTCAGGCCCAGGTGCACCGCCAGCGCCGCCAGCAGCGCCCACAGGGCGAGCCAGGCGGTCGCGCCGGCGATCGCGGCCACGACGCCGAGGATCGCCAGGCTGACCAGCCCGTGCCGGGCCCGGCGGAGCTCCAGCGCCAGCAGCAGCAAGCGGCCGGACAGCATGCCGCGCGCGGCGCGGGCCATGCCCTGGATCTCGCCCATCCAGCCCTGCCCGCCCGGCGGCACCGCGGCGCCCGGCGAGGCGTCGGCGGCGCTGCCCGGCGGCGCCCCGGAGGGCGGCGACGGCGGCGGCGGAAAGGGTGGCGGGAACGGGGGCGGGAAGGACGGCGAGCCGTGCGGCACGTCGCTCATGGGCGCGCCGGGCTCAGCGCGTCAGACGCGCGATCAGCAGGCCCACCGCCAGCGCGGTGCCCACGGCCATCAGCGGATGCTCGCGCACGTTCGCGCGCAGGCTGTCGCACCACTCGTTGCCGGTCGTGCGCAGCCGGTCGGCGCGCTCGTGCAGCAGCTCGTTCGTGTCTTCCAGGCTTTTCTGCAATTGCTGCGCCTTCGGCGCGGCGGTCGTCGCCAGGCGGTCGATGGTGGCGTGGGCCTTGTCGGCGACGCGATTCACCAGGTCGACCGCGGCGGTGCTGGACGGCGCGCTGCCGTTGGCGATCTTGGCGGCGTCGTCGGCCGTCGTGAACGGCACGGACTTGTCGCTCTTCTCGTTGTTGGGCGTGGTGCTCATGGGAAATTTCCTTTCGTCGTGCACGAGGGCGGCGGGAGTGCCGGGACAGTAATCGGGGTGACGGCAAGCCGCGTGCCGTCATTCGCAGGCGCGATTCAGCGTGGCAGCGGCGGCTTCGGATGAGCGTCCAGGCCGCGGTGCGGCGACTCGGCCACCTGCGGCCGACCGCCTTCGGGCTCGAGCAGCTCCTCGATGATGAAGTGCCCGTAATACTGGGCGCGCTCGGCCCGGTTGCGACGCGCGATCTCGGCGATCTCGCGCGCCTGCGCATCGTCCTTGGCCTTGACGACCAGGAAGTGGTAGCCGCGTTCGGCCAGCTCGCCATGGCTGCGCAGCAGGTTGATCTCCTGCCCGATCGCCGCCAGCGGGCTGGCATGGCGCAGGTCGCGCTCGACCAGCTTCACCATCTCGCGATCGTCCACCGCGTGCAGGTCGGCCTCGGCGATGCCGTGCGCCGCCAGCGCGGCGCGCGCCTGGCCCGCCTCGGCGGCGCCGGGGAAGCTGATCACCAGGTGGTCCACCGGCTTGTGGACGCCGAAGCTGGTGGGACGGTCGTCGTCGCTGCCGCCGGCGGCGCCGGCTCGGGTACTCGTGGCCATGACGGGCTCCTTGGAGTGGCGAGTCTTCCTCGGCAAGGCAAGCCTCGTACCCATCGCGCGCTTCGCCTTTCCGGATGGCGAAGCACGAAATCCCAAGCCCCCGACATCGTGTCAGGACCGTTGACGGATCGGTCGTCGGGCGGTTACACCGCTGGAGCCGAATGCGTGACATCCCCAAGGATTGGGACGCATCCGGGCACGAGGATTGCCCTTTTTCGCGACCAACTGAAGGACCAGGGAAGGAGCGAAACGATGAACGACGGTCTCACGTCGGTGCTGTACATCGAAGACAGCCCGCTCAACGTCATCGTGATGGAGGCGATGTTCGAGCAACGCCGCGACCTGCGGCTGCATGTGGCCGAGGCCGGCATGCCGGCCTGGCGCCTGAGCGCGCGGCTGCAGCCCTCGTTGCTGCTGGTGGACCTGAACCTGCCCGACTGCCACGGTTCCGACCTGCTGAAGCTGCTGCGCATGCGGCGCGGCTGGGCGCAGGTGCCGGCGATCGCGGTGACCGCCGATTCCGATTTCGACGCGCTCGGCGCGGGCTTCCTCGAGCTCTGGGCCAAGCCGCTGGACGTGCGCAAGACGCTGGACCGCCTGGCCGAGCTGCTGCCGCCGCCGCGTGGCGGGCAGCACCTGGGCGCCGAACGGACGGCACCGTCCGTTCAGGCCGGCGTCGTCATCGACCCGGCCGCCGACGGCCCGGCGCGCCGCGAGGCCGGCATGATGGCGCGGCACAAGCAGTCCTTGGCGCCGCGCCAGACCGATTACGGCTGGATGCGCTGAACGCGCCGCGGAGGCTGCCCTCGTGACTGTCTGGCTCGACGCCCCCCTCGCCACCCTCTCCCTACACGACCTCGACTTTTCCCGCGCGCCTGCCGGCAGGCCGGCGCGCGCGCGGCTGCGTCCCGCCGTCTTCCTCGACAAGGACGGCACGCTGACGGTCCCGGACGACGGCGCCATCACCGATCCGGCGCGGCTGCGCCTGATGCCGGGCGCCGGCGAGGCGCTCGCCCGGTTGCAGGCCGCGGGGCTGGCGCTGGTGCTGGTCACCAACGAGAGCGGCATCGCCCGCGGCGCGTTCACGCGGGTCCAGTTCGCCGGGCTGCAGGCGGCGCTGGTGCGGCGCCTGAAGGACGACTTCGGCGTGACGCTCGACGACGTGGCGGTCTGCCCGCATGCGCCCGATGCGCAGGGCCGGCCCGGCTGCCTGTGCCGCAAGCCCGCGCCGGGGATGCTTACCCGCGCCGCGCGGGCGCACGGCCTGGACCTGGCGCGGTCGACGATGGTGGGCGACCTGCTCGACGACGTCGAGGCCGGCCATCGCGCCGGCGCGTCCGGCCTGCTGCTGGACACCGGCGGCGAAACCACCTGGCGGCGCTCGCCACTGCGCGAGCCCGACGGCGTCTTCAGCGACTGGCCGTCGCTGTGCGATCACCTGCTGCGCGCGCACGCGTCCGCGTGGACCGTTGACGCGCAGGAGCCGCCGCTGGACCCTTTCGACGCGGCGGGCGCGGCGGCCGCTGCGGGCGCGCCGAAGGGCTTGTCGTCGCTGCCGATGTCGCCGTCGAGGCCCGCGGGCGCGGCGCCCGCGCCGACGGCGCCGGCATCGGCGTAGCGATCGCCACGCGCGGCTGCGTCCGCAGCAGCCCCAGCAGCCGGCGTTCGGCGACGCTCAGTCCGGGCAGCGCCGGGGGCGACTGCGTCCAGCGCTGCGTCGGCAGCGCGGCCAACTGGTCCGACTGCGCCCAGGCCAGCACGGCGGGATGGATGTAGGACTTGCGACAGACCGCGGCGGTATTGCCCAGGCGCGCGGCGACGTCCTTTACCGTCTGCTTCTGCGCGTCGACCGGCGCGGTGCCGGCGCGCGCATGCGCCAGCAGCAGGTCCAGCGCGAGCACGCTGGCATGCCAGGTGCGGAACACCTTGGCGCTGCAGGTCGGCCCGCCCGCCTCGGCGAGCCAGTCGTTCGCGTCCGAGGCATCGATGCGATGCGCGATGCCGGCTTCGTCCTCGTAGCCGAAGAGCTCCTGTCCCGGCAGGTCGCGGCAGCGCCGCACCAGCGCGGCCACGCGGTCGTCGCGCACGGCGAGCTGGTGCCGCACGCCGCTCTTGCCGGGGAAGCTCAGCAGCAGCGCGTCGCCCTTGACCTTCACGTGGCGCGACAACAGGCTGCTCAGGCCGTAGGAGCCGTTGCTGCGCGCGTACTCGCGATGGCCGATGCGCATCCAGGTGCGATCGAGCAGCCGCACCAGCGCCGCCAGCACCCGCTCGCGATCGAGGCCACCGTCGCGCAGGCGGCGTTGCACCTGGCGGCGCAGCCGCGGCAGGCGATGGCCGAAGTCCAGCAGCAGGCCGAACTTGTTCTCGCCCCGCAGCGCCATCCAGTCGGCGTGATAGCGGTACTGCTTGCGTCCGCGCGCGTCGCGCGCCGTGGCCTGGATGTGTCCGTCGTCGCGGGGACAGATCCAGACATCCACATAGGCCGGCGGGATGGCCAGCGCGCGGATGCGCCGCAGCGTGGCCTCGTCCCGCACCGGACGCCCGTCCGCGTCGACATACCGGAAGCCGCGGGCCGCGCGCACGCGGCGCAGTCCCGGTTCATCGTCACAGACCCAGCGCAGTCCCATCGGCTCGTCCTCCTGCCTTCCCCAGGCAGGGCGCATGCCGGGCCGCGCGACGAGCCGAGATCGCGCGTGCGACCGCCCGTTACTGCGCGGCCTTGTCGGCCGCCGCCGCGTCCTCCGCGGCGTATTCCTTGAGCCGGTTGTAGAGCGTCTTCAGGCTGATGCCGAGCACGGCCGCCGTCTGCTCCTTGTGATGCTTGTAGTGCTGCAGCGTGGCCAGGATGAAGGCCTTCTCGACCTGCGCCATCGAGCTGCCCAGCGGCATCGTGATCGACGGACCGGACGACTCGCCCGAGCCCGCGACCAGCGTCGGGACCGCGGGCGCCGCGGCGGGCTGCCCCGGCGCCGCGCCGAAGCTGGTCACCGCCGCCGCGGAGGCGGCCGTGGCCGGGATCTCGGCGCCCTCGCCCTTGGGCAGCCATTGCTCGTCGACGATGTCGCCGGCGGCCATCACGTAGGCGCGCTGGACCGCGTTGCGCAGCTCGCGCACATTGCCGGGCCAGTGGTAGGTCTGCAGCTGCGCCAGCGCCTTGGCGGTGAAGCGCTTGTTCTTGCCTTCCTTGGCCGCGATCTGGCGCAGGAAGTGGTCGGCCAGCAGCGGCACGTCGTCCAGGCGGTCGCGCAGCGGCGGCATCTCGATCGGGAAGACGTTGAGGCGGTACAGCAGGTCCTCGCGCAGCTTGCCCGCCTGCACCGCCTGCAGCAGCGGCCGGTTCGACGCGGCGATCACCCGCACGTCGGCATCCAGCGTGGTGGTCGAGCCCACGCGCATGAAGCGCCCGGTTTCCAGCACGCGCAGCAGCTTGACCTGCAGTTCCATCGGCATCTCGGTGAGCTCGTCCAGGAACAGCGTGCCGCCGCTGGCGCGCTCGAAGAAACCTTCGTGCTGCTTGTCCGCGCCGGTGAAGGCGCCCTTCTCGTGGCCGAAGATCTCGCTCTCGATCAGGTTGGGCGAGATGGCGCCGCAGTTGACCGCCAGGAACGGCTTCTTGCGGCGGCGGCTGAGGTCGTGGACGGTCTGCGCCACCAACTCCTTGCCGGTGCCGCTTTCGCCGTTGATGAAGACCGACACGCTGGTGCCGGCCACGCGCGAGATCTGCTCGTAGATCCGCTGCATCGGCTGGGTGCGGCCCCAGAGCAGGCCGAAGTGGCCGCTCTGCGCGAGGTTGGCGTTCAGCTCGGACACCTCCGCCTGCAGCGCGGCGGGCTTCATCACCCGCGACAGCACGCCCTGCAGCTGCGTGATGTTGATGGGCTTGACCAGGTAGTCGGCGGCGCCCATGCGCAGCGCCTGGATGGAGGTGTCCAGGCTGGCGTGGCCGGTGATCAGCACCACCTCGGAATTGGCCACCAGCTGCGGGTCCTGGAACAGCTCCATCCCGTTGCCGTCGGGCAGTTGCAGGTCGAGCAGCACGACATCGGGCTGCTGCAGCGCGATGTGCCTCCGGGCATCGCGCAAGGTGTGGGCCACCGACACGGTGAATTTCTCGCTCGCAATCAGTTCCTGCAGGGTGGCGACGGAATCGACATCGTCATCCACGATCAACGCATGGGTCACCGGTACATCCTTGTGTGTGGGGGGAACACGCCTGGGCGTGGGGATTCGACGATTCGTGATGAATGTCTGTCGAACCCGGATAACTCATTCTTGCAGCAAGCGGCCGGCTTGCCAGCCCCTGCCTGAACTCATTTGAAAAAAATTCCGGTGACGACCTGGCGATCAACAACCAGGCACGCACGACATTCGAACAATGGCGCACGAAAACGGCACCGGGAGGCGGTCCGCGGACCGCGCCGGTGCCGGCCAAGGGAAGGTCGGGTCAGACATCCCGGCGGCGACGCTGGATCCATCCCACCAAGGCCAAGGCGACGACCAGGGTGAGGAAGTTGCGGATCTCGAAGGTGGCGTCGGCGGGCTCGTCTTCCGTGTCGATGGCGGCGGACGGGCCGGGCGCGGGGACTGTCTGCAAGACCGGCGTCTGGGCTGGAGCAGCGGTTCTGACGGCGGCCGGGTGGCGGTGGGAGGGGCTGTGCGCCGGGGCCGCGGCCTCCGGTCGGCTCAGCGCCGCGAGCTTGGCACCCTCCAGGAAACTGCCGGAGCTGTCCGCCTGGACCGCGGTCGCGGCCAGCATCAGCGGCATCGCCCAGGCGAGCTTGCGCAGGTGCATGAAAAACCTCCTGTGATGGAAAAACGGGGTGTCGATCCGGGGATCGAGCGCGGCGCGGACATCCGTCCGGCCGCGCAGGCGCCGCACGTCCGCGCGCGGCCCGCGACCAGGGCAAGCGCCGTGCCCGGCGGAACGTTCGGTGACGATTTCGCACCGTTTTTCGGGACATCAGGAGGTGGCGCTCCGGCCCGCCGCCGACCTCGCGAACACGGGACAGCCCCGCCACGATCAGGGCGGGCTCATCTCCCGTCGCAAGGCCTGACCGGGCAGCACCGCCGGCACTCGCGCGGCGGCGGCGACGGTCAGCGGCAGGTCGTCCGCGGCGATCATCACGCGCGCGTCTGCGGCCAGCGCCGCCAGTTCGCCGATGGAGGACACCGGCGGCAAGACCTGTCCCCGCGCGGGCATGGCCGCGCGCAATTCCGCCAGCGCGGCTTCGTCGCCGGGCAGCGCGCACAGGACCACCGCGGTGTCGTCGGCCCAGGTGTCGATCAGCACGTCCACGGCCGCGGCGTAGGCCGCCATCGGGCAGTGCCGCGCGCCGCCGCCGCCGGGGCACACCAGCAGGTAGCGCTGACCGAAGCGCAACCCCGCTTGCTGCAAGGCGTTCCGCATCTGGTGGCTGTCCTTGGGCAGCAGGCGCAGCCGCGGCCGCTCGTCCGCCGTGCGCATGCCCACATGGCCGACGAGATCGAGTTGGCGACGCGTGTCGTCCTGGGCGGTGTCGTCGCCCAGCAGTTCGTCGCTGAGCAGCCCGTGCGCCGGCTCGCGCACCTGGGCGAGCGTCAGCGGGATGCCGGCCATGCGGCACAGCAGCGCCGCCGGCAACGCCGCCTGCGAGGAAGCCGCGAACAGCACCGCCGCGTCGAAGTGGCTGCGGCGCAGCTTGCGCACCAGGTGCATCTCGGCATCGCCGCGCATGGTGGACGGTTCTGCGTTCAGCGCGGCGGCGCCGTCGGCGGTCCAGGGCGCGTTGAAGGTGAGCAGTTCGTCGACCGCTTGCAGGTGCGGTCGCAGGACGAGGGCCTCCGGCGCGGCGAGCAGCGTCCGCTGCGTCCACGGCATCGTCTCGTGCAGGGCCGCGAAGGCGGCCGTCGAAGCCAGCACGCCGGCGACGCCGTCGAGCCGCACCAGCAGCACGCGGCGCACGTTGCACCAGCGGCGATGGCGCGCCTCGGCCAGCGAGCGCGCGTCGACCGGCGCCGCGCCGTCGAGCACGGGAACGCCCGCCTCGCCCAGTCCGGGAGGGCTCGGCGGGCGGGCGCGCTGTTCGAGGCTCGTCGCGATCATGAGGCTCGCGCGGCAAGCGGCATGCCGGACCAACAACAAGCATCCACGCGGTCTGCCGCGTGATCGCCCGCTCGCGTTCGGCTGCCGTTCCGTTGTACCGCCGCGCTGATCGCGTCACCGCGACGCGCGGCTCATCGCGGCCTCACTTGGTCTTGCTGGAGGACGCCCCCGAGGAGGTACCGGAGGACGAGCCCGGCGTCGTGCTGCTGGATGCGCCGGGCGTGGCGCCGGTGGAGGCGCTGGACAGGCTGGACGACCCGCTGGTGGTGGACTGGCCGCTCTCGTGCGTCCCGGTGCCGCTACCCAGCGTGTTGCCGCCCTGCCCGAAGCGCGTCGAGTCGCTGGTGTCCTGCGAACTCATCGACTGCCCCGACGAGGATCCGGTGCCGCTGGACGAGCCCTGCCGCGAGGAGCGCTCCGACCGCCACTTGTTGAAGTCCTCGGAGAACTTCTGGTAGCGGTCCTGGCGCCAGCCGTGATAGTCGTTGTCGAGGCTGCGCATCTGCTCGGCGCGCCATTGCTCGTAGTCGGGGTCGTAATGCTGCCGGCGCTGCGACTGGGCGCCGTAGCCGCCGCCCTGTTCGCCGTAACCGCCGTAGCTGCCCGAACCACCCGAACCGCCATAGCTGCCGGACTGGCCACCATAACCGCCAGACTGCCCTCCGTAGCCGCCGGACTGGCCGCCATAGCCGCCACGCTGGCTGCCCGGATAACCGCGACCTTCGAGTCCGCCACCCTGCGCGTCCTGGCTGCCGCCGTAATGCTCGCCGAGCGAGGCGCCATAGCTGCTGCTCGAGCTGGAGCCGGCCATGCCGCCATAGTCACCGCGGCGACCGGCGTCCTCGCGCCAGCCTTCATGGCGCGGTCCCTGGTCGCGATAGCCGCCCGAGCCGGTACTGTCACGCCCGTAGCCGCTGGACGCGCCATAGCTGCGGCTGCCGTAATCGCCGGACCCGCTGTAGCCGCCGTAGCCACCGCTGTCGCCCTGGCTGCCACCGCCGTAGTTGCCGCTCATCGAGCGCCCGCGATCACCGCCCCAACCTTCGTTCTCGTAGCCGCCGCGGTAGCCACCCTGGCTCTGGAAGTCGCCGTGGCTGCGGTAGTCCTGGCGGTAGTCGTCGCGCTCGTCACGGCCCTGACCATAGCTGCCGCCGTAACCGCCGCCGTAGCTGCCGCCGCGCGAGTCATCCGGGTCGGCCTGGAAGCTCGAGCCCTGGTAGGCCGCCTGCTGGTCCTCCCGCGACCGGTCCTGGCCGCGCTGGCTGCCCGTCTGCGCCCCGTAGTGCGAACGATCGCGATCGCCCTGGCCCCACTGGTTGTCCTGACGCTGATCCTGTCTGCCTCGTTGCCCATACTGGTTCATGGCACTTCCTTTCAGGCGTTTCGCCGGTTGTACAAACCCGGCGGCCCATGCCGCCGAATCCACAAGGGATCAAGGCAAACCTCATGCCGGCGTCGACGGACCTGATGGCCGGAATCCCCGTGTTCATCGGGCATCCACGGGTCGTCAGGGGAACGGCTACGGGACGTCGGCGCGGCGTCGGCACCGCGCCGACAAAGGTTTCAGCGAGCCTGCAGCGCCCGCGCCGCGGTGGCGGCCGCCTGCTCCCGCAGGCTGTGGCGCTTGGCGAAGGCCCAGCTGAGTTCGGCACCCATCAGGAAGACCTGCGTCGAGTAGTAGACCCACAGCATCATCACCACCAGCGACGCCGCCGCGCCGTAGGCGGAACTGACGCCGCTGCGGCCGATGTAGAGCCCGATCAGCGTCTTGCCCAGGCTGAACAGCGCCGAGGTGATCAGCGCGCCCACCCAGACGTCGCGCCAGCGCACCGGCACGTCCGGCACCCATTTGTAGATGACGGCGAACATCACGGTGATCAGCGCATAGGCGAGCGTGGCGTTCAGCACCTGCGCCAGCAGCACGAACTCCGCGCCCAGCCAGCCGGTCCACCACTTGCTGATCGCCGCCAGCGCGGCGCTGGCCACCATCGACACCATCGACAGGAAACCCAGGCCGAGGATCAGCCCGAGGGACAGCAGCCGCTTGCGCAGCAGCGTCAGCAGGCTCTTCCAGACGGGACCGCTATTCGCCAGCGGCGCCTTCCAGATGCGGTTGAGCGAGTTCTGCAGCTCGGCGAAGACCGAGGTCGCGCCCACCAGCAGCACGACGGTCCCGATCGCGGCGGCCCAGCCACCCTCGTCGGGCCGGTTCACGCGCTTGAGCAGGTCCTCCACGGCCATCGCGCCCTGCGTGCCCAGCAGGTCGGAGAGCTGCGCCATCACCTCGCCGCGCGCGGCCTGCTCGCCGAACACCAGCCCGGCCACGCTGATGACGATCAGCAGCAGCGGCGCGATCGAGAACAGCGTGTAGTAGGCCAGCGCCGCGCCCATGCTGGGCGCGTTGTCGTCGCTCCAGCCTTGCGCGGCCTCGCTGACGATGTCGACGGCTTCACGGACGGCGGTGGGCAGCTTGGGCATGCGGGAGGGCCGCGGCGCGGCGGTGAAGGGTTCCCTTGTTCAGGCAAGGGAAATTCCCGGTCGAGTTGCGTACGGGCGAGGGGCGGGTGAGCGGGTGGCTGGGAGGAGCGCGGCACGCGATTTGCCTCCTTCCCCTTATCGCAACTGACTAGGAGAACCCCCTCATGGCCAGCACCACCATCGCCTCCGATCGCGTCGAAGGCACCAAGGTCTACAACGGCAACGGCGACAAGCTCGGCACCATCGACAACCTGGTGATCGACAAACGCTCGGGACTCGTCCGCTATGCAGCCCTGGAGTTCGGCGGCTTCATGGGCATCGGCACCGACCGCTATCCCATCCCCTGGAACATGCTCAAGTACGACACCAGCCTCGACGGCTACGTCGTCCCCCTGCGCGAAGACCAGCTCGAGAAGGCCCCACGCTACGCCCAGACCGACCGCCCCGAGTACACCGACGAGTACGGCCGCAAGGTCTACGACTACTATGGCGTCGCCTGGATGTGACGCCCGCCGCGGCGCCCGGCTGGGCGCGGGGCGGCGTTGCAGATCCTCGCCATAGCGCCGCTATGGCTCCGGTCTGCGCCTAGCCCCGCATCCCAGCCGGACACCGCGGCAGGCATCACATCTGTCTCGCCGCGCACGACTGCCCCTTGACCGAGGGCGCGGTGGGCAAAGACAAACGCCCCGTGGAAGCGGGGCGTTTTTTCTTGTGCGCGAGTCGCGTCAGGAGGGCTGGGCGCCGTCCTCGGACGGCCAGTCCCGGATGTAGGCCTTCAGCATTCGGTTCTCGAAATCCTGCGCATCCACCACCGTCTTGGCCACGTCGTAGAACGAAATCACGCCCATCAACTGCTTGCCATTGAGCACCGGCATGTAGCGCGCGTGACGACCCAGCATCATCCGCCGCACCTCGTCGATCTCGGTCTCCGGCGTGCAGGTCAGCGGCGCATCATCCATCACGCTGCGCACCAGCCGCGTCCCGACACTCCCGCCATTGCCCACCACCGCCTGGATGACCTCGCGGAAGGTGAGCATGCCCACCAGGTCGCCAAACTCCATCACGACCAGCGAGCCGATGTCGCGCTCGGCCATGGTCTCGGCCGCTTGCGCCAGCGGCGTGTCCGGAGAGACAGTGAACAGCGTGCTGCCCTTGACGCGCAGGATGTCGGAGACTTTCATGGTCGCCTGAGAAAAACGTGAGGAAAAGTTGGCCGCCAACATAGCACACAATGCCCGGCGCCAGACCTCACCTCACCGCATCACAAGCAGGAGACCACCCATGTCAGGTCCTTCCGACCCGGGCTTTGATACCTTGGCGCTACACGCCGGCGCCGCGCCCGACCCCAGCACCGGCGCCCGCGCCGTGCCGCTGCACCTGACCACCTCCTTCGTGTTCGAAAGCGCCGAACAGGCCGCCGGCCTGTTCAACATGGAGCGCAGCGGACACGTCTACTCCCGGCTGTCCAACCCGACGACCGCCGTGCTGGAGGAACGCATCGCCGCACTCGACGGCGGCGTCGGCGCCATCGCCACCGCCAGCGGCCAGGCCGCACTGCACCTGGCCATCGCCACGATCGCCAGCGCCGGGGACCACATCGTGGCCTCGAGCGCGCTGTACGGCGGCTCGCACAATCTGCTGCACTACACGCTCAAGCGCTTCGGCATCTCGACAACCTTCGTCCGGCCCGGCGACCTCGACGCCTGGCGCGCGGCGATCCGGCCCGAGACCCGGCTGCTGCTCGGCGAAAGCCTGGGCAACCCGGGACTGGACGTGCTGGACATCCCCGCCATCGCCCAGATCGCCCACGACGCCCACCGCCCGCTGCTGGTGGACGCGACCTTCGCAACCCCCTACCTGCAGCAGCCGATCGCGCTGGGCGCCGACCTGGTCCATCACTCGGCGACCAAGTTCCTCTGCGGCCACGGCACCGTGGTGGGCGGGCTGCTGGTCGACGGCGGCCGCTTCGACTGGGACCGCGCCCACGCGGCCAGCGGCGACCGCCGCCGCTACGCCGAACTCTGCGAACCCTACGACGGCTTCCACGGCATGGTGTTCAGCGAGGAAAGCACGGTGGGCGCCTTCCTGCTGCGCGCGCGCCGCGAAGGCCTGCGCGACTTCGGCGCCTGCATGAGCCCGCACACCGCCTGGCTGATGCTGCAAGGCATCGAGACGCTGCCGCTGCGCATGCAGCGCCACGTGAGCAACGCCCAGCGGATCGCCGAGTTCCTCGAATCGCAGGACATCGTCGAACGCGTCAACTACCCCGGCCTGCCCTCGCACCGCGACCACGCGCTGGCGCAGCGCCTGCTGCCCAAGGGCGCCGGCGCGGTGTTCAGCTTCGACCTGAAGGGCGGCCGCGAGCCCGGCCGGCGCTTCATCGAATCGCTGCGGCTGTTCTCGCACCTGGCCAATGTCGGCGATGCGCGCTCGCTGGTGATCCATCCCGCCTCGACGACGCATTTCCGCATGGACGACGCGGCGCTCGCCGCCTCCGGCATCGGCGCAGGAACGATCCGGCTGTCGATCGGCCTGGAGGATCCCGAGGACCTGATCGCCGATCTCAAGTCCGCATTGAAGGTGGCCGCCAAATGAGCGCGATGAAGCTGAACGTCCAAGGCCGCGCGGCCTACGCCTACACCGGCGGCAAGCGCTTCGACGCGACGCTGCCCGTCGTCGTGTTCATCCACGGCGCGCTGCACGACCACAGCGTGTGGACGCTGCTGGCCCGCTACTTCGCCCACCACGGGCGCGGCGTGCTGGCGGTGGACCTGCCCGGCCACGGCCGCAGCGCCGGGCCGGCGCTGGATGACGTCGAGGCGCTCGGCGACTGGATCAACGCGCTGCTGGACACCGCCGGCGTGACGGCCGACGGCGCGGTCTCGCTGGTCGGGCACTCGATGGGATCGCTGATCGCGCTCGAGGCCGCGGCACGGCGCCCGGCGCGCATCGCCAGGCTGGCGATGGTCGGCACGGCCTGGCCGATGAAGGTTTCGGACGCGCTGCTGGCCACCTCGCGCGAGCGGCCGCGGGCGGCGATGGCCATGGTCAACGCGTTCTCGCATGCGACGACCGCCGGCAAGCCGTCCTATCCGGGACCGGGCGCGTGGCTGCACGGCGGCAACCTCGCGCTGATGGAGCGCATGCAGGATGGCTACGGCGAACGGGGCAACCTGTTCGAGCACGACTTCCTGGTCTGCGATCGCTACCAGGGTGCGCCGCAGGCCGCCGCGACGCTGACGGCCGCCGGCGTGCGGACCGAGCTGATCCTTGGCGCGAAGGACGCGATGACGCCGCCCAAGGCGGCGAAGCAACTCGCCGAGTTGCTGGGCGCGCGGGTGCAGACGCTGCCGGCCGGGCATTCACTGATGACCGAGGCGCCGGAAGGGATGTTGAATGCGCTGAAGGCGGCGCTCGGCTGAGCGCCGTACGGTGAGTCCCTCACCCGCAGACGGCCCCGCGAGGGCCGCGCCAGGAGACGCCCATGAGCACCAGCCCCCTGCCCCACGCGCCGCGCGACTCGGACGCCGGCGCGGACCGCGTGAAGGCGATGCGCAGCTTCGCCGAGTTCTATCCCTTCTACCTCGGCGAGCACCGCAACCGCACCTGCCGCCGACTGCACTTCGTCGGCTCGACGCTGGGGCTGGCGTTCCTGGCCTACGCGCTCGCGACGCAGCGCTGGGGCTTCATCCTGGTCGGGCTGCTGTGCGGCTACGCCTTCGCCTGGGTGGGGCACTTCGGCTTCGAGAAGAACAAGCCCGCCTCGTTCAAGCGCCCGCTCTACAGCTTCATGGGCGACTGGGTCATGTACAAGGACATCTGGACCGGGAAGATCCGCTTTTGAGCGCAGGGTTCTCGCACGGCCAAGGGCGCCCGGCACATGAAGATCAATTCAGAGTCAGTCCCCAATCGTCCTTTGCACCGGCCTGCACGTCCTTGAACATGGCCGCGAGCTTGATCAGCTTCTCGTCGGCCAGAATCTGCGCATCTTCACTCTCCGCCGCGGAGGACGCCTGCTGCAGATGGCGCTCGTAGAGCTTCAGCGCCTCCCAGAGCAAGTTGTACTCGCTGACGATGAACCTAACAGGCATCTGAATCTCCTTCCTCGATGAGTTGCAGCCGAGCTGGAACTCTGTCGCGGTGGGAGGCCCGGGTCATTGACCTGTCGATGCCGACATCGGACCGGCGCTGCCCGCATCCAGTCAGGACTTGCCCGATTCAGGCAGCAAGGCCTTGGCCGCCTCGATCCGCATCGCCATCGGCAGCGTCGCGTCGTTCATGACGTGCAGCAGGAAGGTGCGGGGGTCGGTGAAGTTCGTCGGGATGGTTGACTGAACGGCAGGCGTCGACATCGCCCGCGGCGCTTCCGGCGTCGCCTCGCCGGTCGATGCGCGGTCCGAGCGCCCGTCAGGGCGCGCGCCGTCGTCCTGCGGGCCGCGCGGCGCGAGGGTCGCCAGCGCCGCTTCCCACGCCTGCGGCGTTATCGACTTCAAGGACTTCAGCAAATCCGCCTGGCCTTCGGCGCCGGGCGGGATGTCCAGCCACGTCGCCTCGACGAACACCGGCGCGAGGTCCGGTGCGACGAACGCCGACCATTGCCCTTCCCGGACTTCGGCCGGCACCACCGGCGGCTCCGTCAGGCAGCGAATGCGCGGGCCCGCGATGCCGGCCAGGTATCGGGACTTCAGGCCCTCGAAGAAGGCGGCGGCCGCCTCAGGCGCGCAGCCGCGCTCCAGCGAAAACCACAGCTGATAGCTGTTCTCGCCCTCGATGGCGATGCCCGGCGCGGGCAGCGCCAGGTCGAGCTGCACGCCGCGCCACACGTTGGCAAGCAACTCCCAGTCCGACGGGCGCCCCACATCAAGCACAAGCGCGCGCGAGGCACCATCGGGGCCGGCGGCGTAGAGGCGTTGGAATTCGGCGGCGAGTCGGGACACGGTGTGTTCAGGGCAACGAAGACAGCCCGTGACTCTACGTCCTCAGGCCTGTGCTGCCTGGGCGGCCGAGGCGCTCTGCTCGGCTTGCGCCTTCAGCGAGGCCAGCATGTCGTCAGCCATCGCGTCCAGGTCGTAGCCCAGCTTCCAACCCCAGTCGCGCTGCGCGACGCTGTCGTCGATGGACTGCGGCCAGCTCGCGGCGATGTTCTGGCGGAAGTCCGGCGCGTAGTCGATCGTGAAGCCCGCGATGCGGCGGCGGATCGACGCGGCGATCTGCTCCGGCGTGAAGCTCACGCCCGCCAGGTTGTAGCTGCCCCACTCGGTGATGCGCTCCGCCGGCGCCTCCATCAGCTCGATCGTCGCGCGCAGCGCATCCGGCATGTACATCATCGGCAGCGCCTGGTCCTCCTTCAGGAAGCAGGTGTAGCGGCCATGCTTGAGCGCCTCGTGGAAGATCTCCACCGCGTAGTCGGTCGTGCCGCCGCCCGGGGGCGTCTTCCAGCTGATCAGGCCGGGATAACGCAGGCTGCGCACGTCGACGCCGTGGTTGGCGTGGTACCAGCGGCACCAGCCCTCGCCGGCCAGCTTGGAGATGCCGTAGATCGTCGTCGGGTCCATCACCGTCGTCTGCGGCGTGGCCTGCTTGGGCGTCTGCGGTCCGAAGGCCGCGATGGAGCTCGGCCAGAACACGCGCTCCAGCTTCGCCGTGCGCGCCAGCTCCAGCACGTTCAGCAGGCCCTTCATGTTCAGGTCCCAGGCCCACATCGGATGCTTCTCGCCCGTGGCCGACAGCGCCGCGGCCAGGTGATAGATCTGCGTGATGCCGTGGCGCTTGACCACCGCCGCCAGCGCCGCCGCGTCGGTGACGTCCAGCATCTCGTGGGTCAGCTGCGGCACGCGGCCCTGCGGGGCCACGTCGCTGGTGATGACATTGGCGTTGCCATGGCGCTTGGCCAACTCCACCGCCAGTTCGGAACCGATCTGGCCGTTCGCGCCGATCAACAGGATCTTGGTCGTCATGGGGATCTTCTTCTCAGCGCCTTACTTCACCAGTCCCAGCTCGCGGCCCGCCTGCGCGAACGCGGCGACGGCCCGCTCCAGGTGCTCGCGCTCGTGCACCGCCGAGATCTGCACCCGCACCCGGGCCTGCTCCTTGGGCACCACCGGATAGAAGAAACCGACCGCGTACACGCCCAGTTCCAGCAGCCGCGCGCTCAGTTGCTGCGCCTTGACCGCGTCGAACAGCATCACCGGCACGATCGGATGCGTGCCCGGCTTGATCTGGAAACCCGCCTGCTGGATGGCCTCGCGGAAGAAGGCGGTGTTGGCCTCGAGCTTGTCGCGCAGCGCGGTGCTCCCTTCCAGCAGGTCCAGCACGGCGATGGACGCGCCGACGATGCTCGGCGCCACCGTGTTGGAGAACAGGTAGGGCCGCGAGCGCTGGCGCAGCAGCTCGATCACTTCCTTGCGCCCCGTCGTGAAGCCGCCCGACGCGCCACCCAGCGCCTTGCCCAGCGTGCCGGTGATGATGTCGACCTTGCCGAACACGCCGCGGTACTCGTGGGTGCCGCGGCCGGTCTTGCCCATGAAGCCGCTGGCATGGCATTCGTCGATCGCCAGCAGCGCGCCGAAGCGATCGGTGATCTCGCGCATCTTGTCCAGTTGCGCGATCGTGCCGTCCATCGAGAACACACCGTCGGTGAAGACCATGACGTGACGCGCGCCGGCGGCGCGGGCCGCGGTCAGCTGCGCCTCCAGGTCGGCCATGTCGTTGTGCTTGTAGCGGAAGCGCTTGGCCTTGCACAGGCGGATGCCGTCGATGATGGACGCGTGGTTCAGCTCGTCGCTGATGATCGCGTCCTGCTCGCCCAGCAGCGGCTCGAACAGCCCGCCGTTGGCGTCGAAGGCGGCGGCGTAGAGGATGGTGTCCTCGGTCCCGAGGAACCGCGCCAGGCGCTGCTCGAGTTCCTTGTGGATGTCCTGCGTGCCGCAGATGAAGCGCACCGACGACAGGCCGTAGCCATGGGTGCGCAGCGCCTCGTGGGCGGCCTCCACCACCTTCGGATGCGAGGACAGGCCCAGGTAGTTGTTGGCGCACAGGTTGAGGACCTCGCGCCCGTCTCGCGTCTTGACGACGGCGCCCTGCGGGCTGGTGATGATGCGTTCGCTCTTGAAGAGGCCGGCGTCGCGGATGCCCTGCAGCTCGTTCTGCAGGTGGCGATAGAAGTCGTCGGTGGACGGGGAGGCGATGTTGGTCATGCGGTGCTCCTGCGGCACAATCCGTTAAATCGAACGCGTTCGTTATATCGAACAGCCGTGCAGTATCAAGGAAGAGCGGAGGCCGGTCAAGGCGCCGCCTTCCGCCCCGGAACTCCCCGCCCGCCGCCCATGTCCACCAATCCTTCCGAAAAACTGGAACCTCCCCGCGTGGGCGCGACGCTGCAGGCGCTGCGGCAAGCCCAGGGCCTGTCGCTGGACGAGCTGTCGCGGCGGGCGGGCGTCTCCAAGTCCATGCTCTCGCAGATCGAGCGCAACCAGGCCAATCCCACGGTGGCCGTGGTGTGGCGGCTTGCCAATGCGCTGCGGGTGGAGTTGTCGGAGCTGCTGGGTGGCGAGCGGCCCGCCGCGCCGCCGATCGAGGTGGTCGCCTCGCACGCGACGCCAGCGCTGTCGAGCCCGGACGGCCTGTGCCGGCTGCGCATCCTCGGCCCCATTGACCTGGCCGGCAACTTCGAGTGGTACGAGCTGACGGTGCAGCCCGGCGGCGCGCTCGAGTCCGCCGCGCACGAGCCCGGCTCCCGCGAGCACCTGAGCGTGCTGGCCGGTGAGCTCGAGGTCACGGCCGGCGGCAGCCGCCAGCTCGTCAAGAGCGGCGAGACCGCGCGCTACGCCGTGGACGGTGCACACGCGATCCGCAACCTGTCGAAGAAGGCGGCGACGGCGCTGCTCGTGGTGCTGCACGCCTGATCGCGGCGAACGCCCCGGATCACCTCCTGTTACTTGACCCGCGCGTCGTGGTCGAGACAATCGCCCGATTCGCGGAGGCGAGGGAGCGTATTGCAGTCAAGGCAGTCCACATGCAGCAACGCTCGTTTTCAGAGAAGCATCCCCACATCCCCACCCCGACCCAGCCGGCCACCGTCGACACCGAGACCCAGGCGAAGCAGCTCCAGCTGCTCGATGGTTCGGCGCGCCTGCGCGTGGCCGAGCAGCGCGCCCGCGAGCACCGCGCGCAGCCGCTGATCGACAAGGCCGCGCTGCCGCTGGGCGCGACGCCCAAGTACGGCATGAAGCCCACCGGCGCCACGCGGCCCAAGCCGCCCTACCGGCGGGCGGTCTATTCGATCGTGGCCCTGCTGGCGGTGATCGGCGGCGCGGCCGTCACGCTGTGGCGCTAGCCACCGGCACCGGCCGCTCGATCAGCGCGCCCAGCGTGGCGCGCCCCCAGCCGGCCTGCTCCCACAGGGCCGCCAGCCCCGGCTGGCGCTCGGCCAGCAGCGCGCGCACCAGCGGCTCGGCGCTCGTCGAGGCCGGCTCGCACAGCAGCACCACGCGCTGGGCGCCCTCCTCCTCCAGGCGGCCGACCCAGTCCAGCTTCTGCAGCTGCTGGAGCACCGGTTCGAGCTGCAGCGGATCGACGCTCATGCGCTGCGACATCGCCAGCATCGACAGCCCCGACTCCCCGCCCGCGCGCGCGGCCTCGAGCTCCCGCACCACGTCCAGCGCCAGCGCCATCTGCATGCCGGGCCGGTTGCGGCGCACGCTGACGCCGCCGGCCAGCGCCGGCGCATTGGCCGCCAGGATCGCGCCGAGCAGCACGATCGACCAGCCGACGTAGATCCAGATCAGGAAGATCGGCACCGCCGCGAAGGCGCCGTAGAGCGTCGAATAGGTCGGCACCTGCTTCACGTACCAGGCCAGCGCCTGCTTGGCCAAGTGAAAGGCCACCGCGACGAAGGCCGCCCCGGTCAGCGCGTGGCGCCAGCGCACGTCGGTGTTGGGCACGTAATGGAAGAGCGCCGCGATCGCGCCCCACAGCACCACCAGGTCCACGCTGTTGAGCAGGACCACCAGGCCGCGCGGCATGTTGTCGACCAGGTCCCGGCTGTAGGTGATCAGCACGCTGGTGACGGTCAGGCTGCCGCCCAGCAGCAGCGGGCCCAGCGTCATCGCCGCCCAGTACACCAGCACCCGCTGCGCGATCGGACGCGGCCGCTGCACGCGCCAGATCTGGTTGAGCGTGCGGTCGATCGTCAGCATCAGCGACAGCGCCGTCACCGCCAGCACGATCAGGCCGACCACGCCCAGCCGGTTGGCCTTGGCCGCGAACTGCGTCAGCGACATCAGCACCGGGCGCGCGATGTTGTCGGGGATCAGCGACTTGAGGAAGTATTTCTCCAGCGCCGACTGGAAGCTGGAGAACATCGGGAACGCGGTGAACAGCGCCAGCGCCACGGTCAGCAGGGGCACGAGCGAGATCAGCGTGGTGAAGGTCAGGCTGCCGGCGGTCAGGCCCAGGCGCTCCTCCCGGAAGCGCTGCACGAACAGGCGCAGCGTGCGTGCGTAAGGCCAGGTCAACAGCTCGCGCGCGAGCTCGCGGATGCCCTCGCGCCAGCTCTGCGGCGGCGCCTGATCACTGCTAGGTTCCCTCAACATGCTGGCTATGATGCCAGCCATGTCAACCCTCGCCGCCGCCCCGCGGATCGCCTCGCGATGACACCGACCGCGCCGCCCGCGACCGCGACGACCTCGACGACCGCCCGCCCCCCGACCTCCCGCACCGAGCCGACCGCGCGCGAGCGCGGCAGCCGCCAGGTCGCATTCCTCGCCACGCTGGCGCTGGCGCTGGTCTGCCTGGCCTGGGAACTGTGGCTCGCGCCGACCGGCCGCGGCACGTTGGCGATCAAGGCCCTGCCGCTGCTGCTGCCGCTGCCCGGCCTGTGGCGCTACCGGCTCTACACCTACCGCTGGGTCAGCCTGATGATCTGGCTCTACATGACCGAGGGCCTGGTGCGCGGCACCTCCGAGGGCGGCGCCGGCATGGCGCTGGGGTGGATCGAGGTCGCCCTGTCGCTGACGATCTTCATCGCCTGCGCGGCGCAGATCCGCCTGCGGCTGGCGCAGGCGCGCGCGACCGAGGCCCGATCGACGGGAGACGCCGCATGAGCGCCGCGCTGATCGACGCCCTGCGCGCCTGCCTGGGCCAGGCGCATGTCCTGCTGCCCGGCGAGCACGACCTTTCCGGCTACGAGCGCGACTGGCGCAAGCGCTATGCGGGTCGCGCGCTGGCGGTCGTGCGGCCGGCCGACACCGCGCAGGTCGCGGCGATCGTGTCGCTGGCGCGCGAGCACGGCGTGCCGCTGGTCCCGCAAGGCGGCAACACCGGCCTGGTGGGGGGCGGCGTGCCGGACGACTCCGGCACGCAATTGCTGCTGAGCCTGCAGCGGCTCAACCGCGTGCGCCAGATCGACCCCGCCAACCTGACCATGACCGTCGACGCCGGCTGCGTGCTGCAGCAGGTGCAGCAGGCGGCGCGGGACGCCGGCCTGCTCTTCCCGCTGAGCCTGGCCGCCGAAGGCAGCTGCACCATCGGCGGCAACCTGGCGACCAACGCCGGCGGCACCCAGGTGCTGCGCTACGGCAACGCGCGCGAGCTGTGCCTGGGCCTGGAGGTGGTGACCGCGGACGGCACCGTCTGGGACGGGCTGTCCGGCCTGCGCAAGGACAACACCGGCTACGACCTGCGCGACCTCTTCATCGGTTCGGAAGGCACGCTGGGCGTGATCACGGCCGCGACGCTGAAGCTGCATCCGCTGCCGCTGGCGCGGATGACGGCGCTGGCCGCCTGCGACACGCTGCGCGACGCGGTCGCGCTGCTGGGCCTGGCGCAGGCGCGCTGCGGCGCGGCGCTGACCGGCTTCGAGGTGATGAACGCGCTGTCGCTGGCCCTGGTGGGCAAGCATTTCCCGCAGCTGACGCAGCCGCTGGGCCCGCGGCCGTGGACGGTGCTGCTGGAGCTGTCGGACAGCGAGGGCGAGACCCATGCCCGCGCGCAGTTCGAGGCCCTGCTCGAGGACGCGCTGGAGCGCGGCGTCATCGACGACGCGGCGGTGGCCGAGACGCTGGCGCAGAGCCATGCGATGTGGCACCTGCGCGAGTCCATTCCGCTGGCGCAGAGCGAGGAAGGCCTGAACATCAAGCACGACATCGCGCTGCCGGTGTCGCGGATCCCCGATTTCGTCGAAGGCTGCGACCGCTTGCTGGCCGAGCGCTTCCCCGGCTCGCGGCTGGTGGACTTCGGCCATCTGGGCGACGGCAACCTGCACTACAACGTCCAGGCGCCGGAGGGCGTCGCGCCCGCGGACTTCCTGCGCACGCACGAGGCGGCGGTCAACGCGCTGGTCTATGACCAGGTGGCCGCGCACGGCGGCTCGATCTCGGCCGAGCACGGCATCGGCCAGCTCAAACGCGAGGAGCTGGCGCAGCGCAAGAGCCCGGTGGCCCTGCAGCTGATGCGCCAGATCAAGCAGGCGCTGGATCCGCGCGGGCTGCTGAACCCCGGCCGGGTGGTCTGAAGGCGCGCGGCGCTTCCCCCGGGCGCTTCTCCCGAGCGCTTTCCCCGGGGGCTTTCGGCGAGCGCTTTCCTTTAGAGAGGCCAGTCACCGGCGCTTGCACGGATCGTGCTGGCCGCGCGGGCACAATCCTCGCGCTTGCGCGTGCCTTCCCGTCTCTCCGTCTCGATGTCCGTCCCGAACTCGCCCTTGATGCCATCGCCGCGCCCGCGTGGCTCGCTGTCCGCCGCGCGCGTCTGCCGGCCACACGCCATCGCCCTGGCCCTGGCCCTGGCCCTCACGCTGTCCGGCCCGGCCGCGCATGCGCAGTCCTCGACGCCTTCCGAGCAGCCCCTGGCCCATCTGCAGCACACGAGCTGGGGCCTGAAGGACGGCATGCCGGGGCCGGTGATGGCGATCGCGCAGACGAGCGACGGCTACCTTTGGCTGGGCACCGGCAACGGCCTGTTCCGCTTCGACGGCCTGCGCTTCGAGCGCTTCGACGCGATCGCCGGCGAGCAGTTGCCCAGCCGCCAGGTGCTGTCGCTCTTCGCGACCGCCGACAACGGCCTGTGGGTGGGCCTGCTGGAGGGCGGCCTCGCGCTGGTGCGCCATGGGCGCATCGTCCAGGTCGAGCCGGCGACCGGCCATTTCGTCACCTCCACCCGCGCCTTCGCCGCCGAGCGCGACGGCACGCTCTGGGTCGCCACCGGCCGCTCGCTGCTCAAGCGCCAGGGCGCCGGCTGGGTCGCGATGGACCCGGGCTCCGGCTTCGACGATGGCAACGGACAGGCGCCGATCGCGCTGTCGGTGGCGGTCGACGCGGCCGGCAACGTCTGGTGCGTCACCGATCGCACCGTCTTCGTCCGGCCCGCGGGCCGCGCCCGCTTCGTCGCCTCCGACGTGCCGTCGCTGGGTCAGACCCAGCTGACCATCGGGCCCGATGGCCGCGCCTGGGCCAACGACATCTCGCCCGCCGTACGCGGCTTCTTCCGCCTGCCCCTGCCGGGTGAAGGCGCCGGCGCCATGACCGGAGCGGGCGGCGCCAAGGCCGGCTCGGCCGCCGTGGTGACCACCGACATGATCGGGACGGCCACCACGCCGGTGCCGGTGCCCCGCAGCTTCTTCGTGCCGACCTTCGATCGCGCTGGCCGGCTGTGGTACGGCGCGAAGGACGGGCTCAACCGGATCGATCCGGCGGACGACGCCGGGCCCCAGTTCCTCGGCACCGACAAGGGCTTGTCCGGCCCGCTGGTGATGCGTGTCTTCCAGGACCGGGACGGTGCGATCTGGGTCGGCACCAACGGCGGGCTGGACCGCTTCCGCGGCGCGGCGGTCGATCGCGTGGAGTTGCCCAACCGCGGCGCCAGCATCGCGATGGCGGTCGACGGGTCCGGCGGGCTGCTGGTCGCCGCCGGCGATTCGATCCAGCGCCTCGCGCCCGGCGAGACCACGCCCCGCGCCGTGCCCACCGACCCGGGCATGACCACCTTCACTTCGGTCTTCGTCGACAGCCGCCAGCGGCTCTGGGCCGGCGGTCGCACCGGCTTGTGGACGCAGGAGAACGGCCGTTTCGTGCCCGTCCCCACGCCCGATGGCGAGCCCTGGCGGGCCGCCGTGTTCGAGATCACCGAGGACGCCACCGGCGCGCTGTGGTTCAACGGTCATCGCTACGGGCTGATGCGATACGCCGACGGCAAGACCACGCGCCTGTCGGGCTCGGGCGTCTTCCCGCGCAAGGGCCCCGACGCGATCGCCAGCGACGCGCAGGGCCGGGTCTGGATCGGCTACTCCGACGGCACGCTGCTGCGTCACGAGGCCGGCCAGACCACCCGCCTCACCGCGGCCGACGGCCTGGCGATCGGCGCGATCAAGGTCATCGCGCGCCAGGGCCCGCACCTGTGGGTCGGCGGCGAGCGCGGCGTTCAGCTGCTGTCCGAGCCCGGTTTCCCCCGGCTGCGGCTGGCCGACGCGGATGCGCTCGAGGGCGTGTCGGGCCTCGTCGAGACGCCGGAGGGCGAGCTCTGGATCAACGGCGCGAACGGCATCACGCGACTGCGCGCCGACGAGGTGCGCCGCGCGCTGGCCAGCACCACCGAGGCGGCGCAGCGCCCGGCGGGCCGCCGCTTCGACCTGCTCGACGGCCTGACCGGTCGCGCCGAACAGTCCTGGCCGCTGCGCACCGCGGCCCGCACGCCGGACGGGCTGCTGTGGTTTTCGCTGAGCAACGGCGTCGTGCGCATCGATCCGCGGCGCCTGCCCGAGGGCGAGTCCAAGCCCCCGGCGGTGGACATCCACCAGCTGTCCGTGCATGGCGAGCCCGTCGCGGCCCGCGCGGACGGCCTGTTGCGCCTGGCTCCCGGCACCCGCGATCTGGAGATCGCCTACACCGCGATCAGCCTGGCCCAGCCCGAGCGCACCCGCTTCCGCTACCGGCTGGTCGGCCAGGACCGCGACTGGCAGGACGCGGGCGCGCGGCGCCGCGCGTTCTATACCAACCTCGGCCCGGGCACCTACGAGTTCCGCGTCGAGGCGTCCCAGGACCGCGGCCCCTGGAGCGCCACGCCGGCCGCGCTGCGCTTCGAGATCGCGCCGACGCTGACGCAGCACGCGGGCTTCCGCGTCGCGGCGGTCGCCATCGGCATCGCGCTCCTGGCCGGCCTGGCCGCGCTGCGCGCCCGCCAGCGCCGCGTGCATGAGCAGGACCGCCTCGCCGCCCGCATCCAGGAACGCGAGCGCATCGCGCGCGACCTGCACGACACGCTGCTGCAGGGCGTCTACGGCCTGATCCTGCGCTTCGAGGCGATCGCGCGCCGGCTGCCCGGCACCGAACGCGCCGCGATGGAGCGCGTGCTGGTCGATGCGGACGCGCTGCTGATCGAAGGCCGCGACCGCGTCACCGACCTGCGCCTGCCGCCGCCCGACCTCAACCGGCTGGAGCAGACGCTGGAGGCGCTGGGGCGCGAGCTCTCCCACACCCACGGCGCGGCGTTCGTGTTGACCGTCGAAGGCACGCCGCGCCCGCTGGCGCCGGCGCTGGCGGCGTCGATCTGCCTGATCGCGCGCGAGGCCATCTTCAACGCCTTCCAACATGCGCAGGCCGGGCGCATCGAGGTCGCGCTCCGCTATGGCGACGGCGGCTTCACGCTGTTCGTCCGCGACGACGGCGTCGGTGTGCCGGACGAGGTGAAGGCCCGCGGCGGTCGCCCCGGCCACTGGGGCCTGTCGGGCATGCGCGAACGCGCGGAACTGGCGGGCGTCGCGTACCGGCTGGACTCGCAGGCCGGCATCGGCACGCAGGTCGAGTTGCACGCTCCCGCCGCGCGCGCCTACGAAGGCGCCAGCGACGACGGGCCGGCGGTCTCCCGCGGCCCATGGTGGCGCCGCGTTCGACGCGGCTGACGCGGATCAGTCGTCAGCGCCCACCGGCACCGCGTCGGCCCGCGGCGCCGGCTTCACGCGCCGGTAGAGCCACTCCAGGACCCAGAACACGAACAGCACCCAGGTCAGGAAGGCCAGCCCGACCAGCAGTGTCTGGAAGATGCTGATCGCCCAGGCACCAGCCGCGCTGAAGCGCTCGACGCGGCGCGGGAAGCGCTCGATCAGGCGATCGAAGAAGAGCTGGATGCTGTCGTAGAAGCACGGGACCATCAGCAGCGTCAGGAAGGTCGAGGTGATGGTGCCGCCGATGATGGCGACCGCCATCGGGCGGTAGAACTCGCCGCCCTCGCCCACGCCGACCGCCACCGGCAGCATGCCGGCCACCAGCGCGAAGGTGGTCATCAGGATGGGCCGGAAGCGCTTGCGGCCCGCATGCATCAGCGCTTCCTCGCGCGGCACGCCGGCGGCCTCCTCCTGGCGCGCCGCGTCCAGCAGCAGGATGGCATTCTTCGCCACCAGGCCGGCCAGCATGATGATGCCGATGAAGCTCATCAGGTTCAGCGTGCCCTTGGTCAGCAGCAGCGCCACCACCACGCCGATCAGCGACAGCTTGAGCGAATACATCACCCCGATCGGCGCCGAGAAGCTGCCGAACTGCATCACCAGGATCAGGTACATCAGCCCGATGCCCGAGAACAGCGCGATGAACATGGCGCCGAAGACCTCTTCCTGGTCCTTGGACGCGCCGGCCAGCTCGATGCCGTAACCCTGCGGGAAGTTGATCGAGCGCGCCAGCTTGACCGCGTCCTTGGTCACCTCGCCGGGCGAGCGGCCATGCGCGTTGGCCGACACCGCGATCATCCGCTTGCCGTCCGAGTGCTGGATCTTGGCCGGGCCCTTGCCCATCGACACCGTCGCGATCTGCTCTAGCGGCACCATCACGCCGGCACCGCTCACCGCGATCGGCAGGCGCTCGATGTTGCTCGCGTCGACGCGGTCCTCCGGCGCCAGGCGCACCGCCACGTCGCGGGTCTCGCCGCTGGGGTCAACCCAGTCGCCGACCTCCACGCCGGCGAAGGCCACGCGCAGCGCATTGGCCGCGTCGCCGACGGAGATGCCCAGCGAGTTGGCCAGTCCGCGGTTCATCTCGATCTGCAGCTCGTCCTGCGGATCCTGCTCCGACAGGCCGACGTCGACCGCGCCCGGCACATTGCGCAGCTTGGCCATGTACTCGGTGGTGATCTCCATCAGCTTGCGCGACTCCGCGCCGTGGAAGCGGATCTGCACCGGCTTCTGCGCGCCGTTGTTCAGGTCGTCCAGCACCACGTACTCGGCGCCGACCAGGCGGGCCACGCGGGTGCGCAGGTCCGCCGCGATCTCGGCGGCGCTGCGCTTGCGCTCGGTGCTCTTGCCCAGGTCCACGTAGATGCGACCGCCGCTGACGTTGACGTACTCGTTGGTCGCCTTGGTCTCGGGCAGCTGGCGCGCCAGCGCGGAGCCGGCGGCCATCTTCAGCCGCGCGTATTCCAGGCTGGAGCTCGCGGGCGTGCGGACCTCGATGGCGATGGTGCCGGAGTCCGAGGCCGGCAGGAAACTCGAGCCGCCCAGCGTCGACTGCAGCACGATCGCCAGCACGAAGCTCGCCGCCGCGAAGAAGGCCATCCAGCGGCGGTGGTGCAGCGCCCACTCGATGACCAGGCCGTAGCGGTCGGCCTGGTGGTCGAACCAGTCATTGAAGCGCTGCAGCAGTCGCGACACGCCGGTCTTCTTCGCATGGTGGTAACCGGGCGGGTCGCCCCAGTAGGCCGACAGCATCGGGTCCAGGGTGAAGGAGATGAACAGCGACACCAGCACCGAGGCCACCACGGTCAGGCCGAAGGGCCGGAACCATTCGCCCGACACGCCCGGCATGAAGGCCACCGGAATGAACACGGCCACGATGGAGAAGGTCGTCGCCGCGACGGCCATGCCGATCTCGGCGGTGCCCTTGAGCGCCGCGGTGCGGCGGTCGGCGCCGCGTTCCATGTGGCGCACGATGTTCTCGCGCACCACGATCGCATCGTCGATCAGCACGCCGATGGCCAGCGACAGGCCCAGCAGGCTCATGAAGTTCAGCGTGAAGCCGCACAGCCAGACCGCGATGAAGGCCGCGATCACCGAGGTGGGCAGGGACAGCGCGGTGATCAGCGTCGAGCGCCACGAGTTGAGGAACACATAGACCACGAACACCGTCAGGCCGGCGCCGAAGACCAGCGCGTGGATCACGTTGTTCAGGCTGTCCTGCGCGTCGCGGCCGCCGTCCTGCGTCACCTCCAGCTTGGTGCCCTTGGGCAGCGTGGCGTTGATCTCCTCGACCAGCTTGCGGGTGGCGTCGGCCACCGTCACCGTCGATGCGTCGCGCGAGCGGGTGACCGAGAGGCCCACGTTGGGATGGCCGTTGCGCACCGAGAAACCGGTCTGCTCGGCGAAGCCGTCCTGCACCGTCGCGACCTGACCCAGGCGGATCAGCTCGCCGCCGGAGCGCTTGACCACGATCTGGTTGAAGTCGCTCGGCGATTCGATGCGGCCCAGCAGCCGGATCGACTGGTCCTCCATCAGCCCGCGCACCTTGCCCACCGGCGCGGTGGTGTTCTGCATCTTCAGCGCGTTGACGACCTCGGTCACCGAGACATTGAACTCGCGCAGCTTCTGCGCGCTCAGCAGCACCGACAGCTCCCGGTTCAACGAGCCGTTGACCGTCACCGTGGCCACGCCGGAGATGGCGCGGAAGCGGTCGGCGAGCTGGTCCTCGGCCAGGCGGGAGATCTCCGCGTGGGTCTGCGAGCTCGACGACAACGCCAGTTGCATGATGGGCTGCGCCGACGGATCGATGCGCTGCAGCACCGGCTCGCGCATCTCCAGCGGCAGCTTGTGCCGGACCGCGGCGATCGCGTTGCGGACCTCATCGGCCGCCTCGATCATGTTCTTGTTGAAGTTGAAGATCAGCAGCAGCTGCGCGTAGCCCTCGCTCGCGGTCGAGCGCACCTCGGTCACGCCCGAGATGCTGTTCAGCGACTTCTCGATGCGGTTGATGATCTCGCGCTCGGCGGTCTCGGGCGAGGCGCCCGGGTAGGTGATGCCCACGACCAGCAGCGGCTGCTCGACGTCGGGGATCTGGTTGACGCGCAGCTTGGACAGCGCCAGCAGGCCCAGCGCCATCAGCCCGATGATGATGACCACCATCGAGATCGGCTTCTTGACCGAGAAATTGGACAGGAACATGGCGGAAGTCTCCTCGAGTCCGGCCGGTCGTCAGATGCCCGAGGCCGCGGAGGCCGCGAAGTCCGGCGCCGCGCCGGCGGGCGCGGCGGACTTGGTCCCGGCGCCGCTGGCCATGGGCACGGCGGCCTTGGTCAACTCGACGCGCTGGCCGTCGATCAGCGTGCTGGTGGGATGGCGCAGGATGCGGTCGCCCTGCTTCAGGCCGGTGGTGACGACGTACAGCCCCTGGCGGTCGTCGCGCGCGCCCAGGCGGACCGCGGACTTGCCGACCTTGCCGCCGTCCACGCGCCAGACGAAGGCCTTGTCGCCCTCGCGCACCAGCGCGCCGTCGGCCACCATCAGCGCCGATACGCTGTTGGTCTGCACCCGGCCCTCGGCGTACAGGCCGGCCACACCCGGCTGCTGGGCGCCGGCGAAGTCGACCAGCACTTCCACCTGGCGGGTGCTCGCGTTGGCGGCCTGCGCGATGCGGCGCACCTTGCCCTGGAAGTCGACCTGCGGATAACCGTTGACCCGGAAGTAGACCGTCTGGCCCAGCTTGAGCTCGGCCATGCGGTCCGCGGAAACCAGGCCCTCGAAGCGCATCGACGCCGGATCCATCACCTTGATCAGCTCCTTGCCGATCTGCGCCGAGTCGCCCGGCGAGACCTTGCGGTCGCTGACGACGCCGTCGAACGGGGCGCGCACCTCGGTGCGCTGCTGCTGCTGGCGCGCCGTGGCCACGCGGGCGCGGGCGGCCACCAGGTCGCTCTGGGCGTTGTTGCGGCGGATTTCCGCGTCCTCCATCGCCTGGATGGAGCTCATGCCCTGGGCCTGCAGCGTCTTCAGGCGCTGGTACTGGCGCTCGGCCTGCTCGAAGCTCTGCGAGGCGGCGCGGGCGGCTTCGTCGGCGGACTGCACCGTGTCGCGGATCGCGGTGTCGTCCAGGCGGACCAGCAGGTCGCCGCGCTTCACCCGCTCGCCGTTCTCCTTGAACACCTGCAGCACGACGGCCTGCAGTTCGGCGCGCAGGTCGGCCCGGCGCTCCGGCTGGATCGAGCCGGTGATGACCGGGCCGCTGGCGTATTCGCTCACGCCCAGCGTCTGCACGTCCTCCGGCGCCACCAGCAGGCTGGGCGCGCTGGCCGCGGCGGCGGCGGGCGATGCCTGCTTGTCGGGGGAAGGCTTGCCGCAGGCGGCAAGCAGGGACGCGGCGACAACGGCGATCAGCGACAAACGCAACATGAAGCGGGCTCCGGCGGAGAAGACAAGGTCGTAAAAAAATGTCCTTCGTGCGCAAGCCGCAAAAAGGGCGCGCTAGCTTAACTTCAATGACCCTGCATGCAGGTGGTCACCCCCTGCAGTTCATCCCCGGGAAACAGCGCTTCGTCGCGCCGTCCCCGCTGCCCGGGAACCACCGGCGCCGGTTACCTAAGGTTTCATCGCGACGCCCCGTCCGCCGCCCGACCGAGGGTCAGGTGTTCACAAGCCGTTAATGCCCCACCGGGAATTGCGCACACCTGCTGCACATGCGCTACCCGTACACCCCACGACTAGGGGAAGTGCCGTCCATATTGCTGATTGTTAAGAAATAGACTCGAAACGTTTCTTAGCTTTTTTGCCGTTTCGACGTCATGCGCGCACTCTCCATCGTCCACGTGGTCTTCTCGTCTCGCATCGCCGGTGGCGAGCATCACTGCGTCGACCTGGCCAACGCCCAGGCGGCGCTGGGCCACACCGTCCATGTGATCGGCCCGGCCGGCTCGGCCGTCCGGCATGCGCTCGACCAGCGCGTGCGTTTCCACGGCCTGCGCCTGCCGGTGCTGCGCGGGGTGCGCGTGCGGCGCCTGGCGGCCCGGCTGGGCGCGGACATCGTCCACGGCCACCTGGGCCCGGCCTGCAAGGCGGTGGCGGCGGCCCGGGACCGGGTGCGGGTCGGCACGCTCCATGTGGGCTACAAGGCGCACCACCATGCGCGGATGGACGCGCTGGTGTGCGTCAATTCGGCCCAGGTCGGTCACTTGAAGGATTTCGGCGGCATGCATCGCGTCATCTACAACTGGGCGCCGGAACGCAGTCCCGCGTCCTGCGCGGCGAAGGCGCCCTCGGGCTCGCTGCGGCAGGAGCTCGGCATCCCGGCGGCCGCGCCGGTCATCGGCTGCGTCGGCCGGCTGCACGCGGCCAAGGGCATGCACACGCTGATCGAGGCCTTCCAGCGCCATGCGCCGCCGCAGGCCCACTTGGTGCTGATCGGCGAAGGCCCGCAGCGCGCGGAACTCGAGTCGCTGCGCGGCGACGACCGGCGCATCCACCTGCTGGGCTTCCGCTGGAACGTCGACGAGCTGCTCGGCGAGATGGACCTGTACGTGTCCTCGTCGCGCGAGGAGCAGTTCCCGCTGGCCATCCTCGAGGCCATGCGCGCGCGGCTGCCGATCGTGGCGACGGCCACGCTGGGCGCGCGCGAGATGCTGGACCCGGCGCAGTCGGCGATCGTGCCGGTCGACGACGCCGTGGCGATGGGCCAGGCGATCGCCGCCGCGCTGGCCGAGCGCGCCCGCAATGCCCGCCGCCCGGTGGACTACGACATGGACCGCTACGACCGCTCCAGCGCGGTGCGGGCCACGCTGGGCCTGTACCAGGAGGCGCTCGCGCGCCAGGGCGTCAAGATCCACGACCTCGCGGGACTGAGCGTGGAAGACGCCCGTGGTTAAGCGGCCGAAGTCGGATTTCTGGACCGTCGGCGTCGTCCCCGAGCGCCTGGACCGCCTCAGCCCCGAGCGCCTGCGCGAGCTGCGCGACCGCATCGTCTGGATGCCGGAAGCCGGCGACTGGCGCTACTACGCCGACCCCTTCGCGCTGCGCGAGGGCGACGCGCTGCATGTCTTCGTCGAGCACTTCGACTACCGGACCAAACGCGCCGACCTGCAGCGCCTCACGCTGAACCTGGCCGATGGCGCCTGGAGCGCGCCCAAGCCGGTGCTGCGCCAGCCCTTCCACCTCTCCTATCCCTTCGTCTTCGAGCACGAGGGCCAGGTCTGGATGGTGCCGGAGTCCAGCCAGGCCGCCGAGGTGGCCCTGTACCGCGCGGTGGATGGCGCCGAGCGCTGGGAGCGCTGGGAACGGGTCTGCGCGCTGCTGCCCGGCGTGCATGCGGTCGATGCCTCGCTGCTGCGGCATGAGGGGCGCTGGTGGATGTTCTATGCCGTCATCGGGCCCGACAAGCGCGACCAGCGCGAATTGCACGTCGCCTGGGCCGACACGCTGCGGGGTCCCTGGACGCCTCACCCGGCGAATCCGGTGAGGTCTGCGCATGACGGCGCGCGTCCGGCCGGCACCCCCTTCGTCGACGTCGACGGCCGGGTGACGCTGCCGGTGCAGGACAGCCGCACCAGCTACGGCGGCGCGACGCGCTGGCTGCGCTTCGACCGGCTCACGCCGCAGGCCGTCGAGGTGCGCGCCTTGCCGGCCACCTTCACCGGCGACCTCGCGCATCCCGGGTTCCTCAGCGGCCTGCACACGATGTCGGCTTGCGGTGAGTTCACGCTGATCGACGTCAAGCGCATCGACCGCTCGCGCCATCGCCAGTGGCTGGATTGGAAGCGCCGCGTGCGGCGCTGGTTCGGCCAGCGCTGATCCGCCCGGCGGCTTAACGACGCGCGACCGCGTCGCGCGACACGCCCTCGAGCCCGTCGCCCCCATCGTGCGCGCCGTCCATCGACGGCGCGATGTCCTCCAGCGGTTTGCACTCGGCGTCGACACCGAAACGCAGCGCCAGCAGGCCGGCCACGATCACCAGCGCCGAGCCGATGCCGTAGCCGATCGCCACCTGGCCGCGCTGGGCGCTCTCGACCAGCCAGCCGAACAGCAGCGGCGCCGCGAAGCCGCCGGCCCCGGTGCCCACCGCATAGAAGATCGCGATCGCCATCGCGCGCATCTCGAGCGGGAAGACCTCGCTCACCGTCAGGTAGGCGGAGCTCGCGGCGGCGGACGCGAAGAAGAACACCGCCGACCAGCACAGCGCCTGCGAGCGCGCGTCCAGCACATCCGCGACGAAGGCCAGGCCCGTGGCGGCCAGGCCCACGCCAGCCAGTCCGTAGGTCAGCGCGATCATCCGCCGCCGCCCGACGCGGTCGAAGAGCGGCCCCAGCAGCAGCGGTCCCAGCACATTGCCCAGCGCGAACGGGAAGATGTAGAGCGCCACGCGGTGGTCCTCGACGCCATAGAAGCGGGTGAGCACCAGCGCATAGCTGAAGAAGATCGCGTTGTAGAAGAAGGCCTGCGCCAGCATCAGCGCCAGCGCCACGGCGCTGCGCGTCCGATAGCGCCGCAGCAGCACGTGCAGCACCTCGCGCAGGTCGGGCACCGCGCGGCGGTGCTCCCGGCGCGCGACCGGCGGCACCTCGGGCAAGGGACCGTGCTGGGCGGCGACCTGCGCCTCGATGTCGGCCAGGATGCGCTGCGCCTCCTCGACGCGGCCGTGGCGCAGCAGCCAGCGCGGGCTTTCGGGCACGTGACGGCGCACCAGCACCATGGCCACCGCCAGCAACGCCCCCATCGCAAAGCCGACGCGCCAGCCCCGCACCGGACCGAGCACGTCCGGATGCAGCAGCAGCAGGCTGGCCGCGGCGCCGAGCGCGGCACCGATCCAGAAGCTGCCGTTGATCGCGAGGTTCACGCGGCCGCGCACGCGGGCGGGCACCAGTTCATCGATGGCGGAGTTGATGGCGGCGTATTCGCCGCCGATGCCCAGGCCGGTGACGAAGCGGCACAGCGCGAAGAACGCGAAATCGGTCGAGAAGGCGGTGGCGAGCGTCGCGACGGCGTAGACGGCCAGCGTGGCGAGGAACAGCCGTTTGCGGCCGAGCCGGTCGGACAGGCGCCCGAAGACCAGTGCGCCAACGATCGCGCCGGCCAGGTAGAGCGAGCCGGACCAGCCGACCTGCACCGCGGACAGCCCCAGCGTGTCAGGTCGCTCCAGCACGGCGCCGACGGAGCCGACCAGCGTCACCTCCAGGCCGTCCAGCACCCAGGCCACGCCCAGCGCGAGCACCACGCGCCAGTGCCAGCGTGACCAAGGGAGCCGATCGAGCCGGCGGGCGATGTCCAGGGAAGCGAGCGAGGCCGTCATCGACGGGCGATGCGGCAATCGGCGTTCCCCGCTCGGGGCGTTCGACGGCGCAGGCTCGGTCAGGCCCTCCAGGCCGCCGCGGCTTCGTCCCACACCTCGGGGCTGCGCGCCACGAGCAACCCAGGCTCGCGGTCGCCCGCGCGGTACGGCGTGCCGTCCAGCCGCGCGGCGACGCCGCCCGCCTCGGTGACGAACAGCGTGCCGGGCGCGTGGTCCCAGGCCAGCTTGCGCCAGTAGAGCGTCGCGTCGAAGGCGCCCTCGACGAGCGCAGGGTATTCCGCGCCGGCGCAGTTCAAGCCCGGGAGGATCTCGACGCCTTGCCAGGTCGCCACGCGGGCCTGATGTTCCTGCGGCAGGAAGCGCGTCTTGACGACCGCGCGGCGCAGCCCGGGTCCCGGCGCCGCCTTCAGCCGCTCGCCCTCGCGCCAGGCGCCCTGCCCGCGCCGCGCGTGGTGCAGCACGCCGCCGATCGGATCGAGCATCCAGGCGCCGACCGCCACGCCATCCTCGAGCAGCGCCACCATCGACGACAGCGGCTCGCGTCCCGAGATGAAGTTGAAGGTCCCATCCAGCGGATCGACCAGCCACACCTGACCCTCGTCGAGCTGGTCCAGCAGCTCCGGGGTCTCCGCGCACTGCTCTTCCCCGACCACGCGCGAGCCCGGCACCAGCGCGCGCAGCTCGGGGGTCAGGAAGGCCTCGACCTCCCGGTCCACCGTCGTGACCCATTCGCCGGGCGCCTTCTGCATCACGTCGTCATCCGCCAGGCGGCGGAAGCGCGGCGCGATGTAGGTGGTGGCGGCGTGCCGCAACAGCTCGGCGACGGGATCGGGACGGGTGGCGCTCATCCGGCGATGCTACCCGCACGGGCTTGCCCCTCGCGGCGACAGGCGCGCCGGCACGCTGCGCGGCATGCGCCCGGACGACGCTCAAGACCTGCCCCCGGCGGTCGATATCCCGAGGGTTGCCGAAGGAGTTTCCATGCATGTCGCCGTTCCCACCGCCGCCGCCCCCGCCGGATCGTCCACGTCCGCGCCTTCGGGGTCGGGCAGCGATGCGCAGATCGCCCGCCTGCAGGCCCAGCTCAAGCAATTGCAGAAGCAGATGAAGGACCTGGCGACCGATTCGACGATGGACGCGTCCGCCAAGGACAAGCGCCAGAAGCTGCTCCAGACGCAGATGCAGATGGTGATGGAGCAGATCGCGCAGATCCAGAAGGCGGCCGCGGAAGCCGCCCAGGCGAAGGCCGCGGCCCGCAGCGCCCCGCCGACGGCACCGACGACGGCTCGCGCCGAGGAGGAGCCGGTGGGCCGGCGCTCGCCGGCGACGTCGATGCTGGGCGCGCTGCTGGACGAGGTCGCGTGACGCGCGCCGGGCGCTCGGGCGCGGATCCTGCCGCGCTACGATTCCCCGCCTGAAGAGGTGTCAGATGGTCACGACGATCAAGCGCGAAGAATTCTGTTTCCTGGTGGTCGACGACTTCTCGACCATGCGCCGGATCATCTCCGGGCTGCTGCGCGAGCTCGGCTTCAAGAAGATCCTGGAGGCCGAGGACGGCAAGGCGGCGCTGCGGCAGCTGGAGCTGTCGGCCGAGTCCGGCGAGCCGGTGCACTTCGTGCTCAGCGACGTGAACATGCCGGTGATGAACGGCTTCCAGCTGCTGGAGGCGCTGCGCACCAGGCCCGAAGGCGACTCGCTGCGCACGATCCCGGTGCTGCTGGTCACCGCCGAGGGCCGCAAGGAAGACATCATCCGCGCCGCGCAGCTCGGCGCGACCGGCTACATCGTCAAGCCGTTCAACAAGGACACGGTCGGCGACAAGATCCACCTGACGCTGAAGAACCGGAACATCTTGGTCGACTGACGCGCCCTCGCCACCCGCTGCAGCCGCAGGTGGCGCGTTGCCCGTAACGCCGGTAACGGATCTAACTAACAACGCCGGCAAGAGGGTACGAAGGCATTCGTCGCGTGCGTCCCCACGTGCTTGCAGCGGTGGGTCCATGCCGCTCGACGCCACCGAGCCATTCGCACGCACGAAGCTTTTAACCTTCTCCCGATTTGGCTTGCTGCCCGGTGCTAGTCCGGTAGGACGGTCTGCACGTTGAGAAGCTCCGTGGCTAGACCATCGCTACATGCTCTAACTAATCAATCCAATATCGATCGCGCATAGGCCCTTCTCGTTTTCACCCAGAGAGAACATCACTTGCTGTCCGGCCCTCAGATCCTCCCAAGGCAACTCCGGGCGAAGCGAATTCTTATGGAAGAACAATCGCGATCCATCTCCTTCCACGAGGAATCCGAAGCTGACTTGGAGGTTGTGAACCGTGCCGCGGCGCCGTCCATCATGATCAATTCCGCGCCCTGCCCCCGATCCAATCGATTCATTAATTTCACGCGCGGCCGTATGATCACGGTCTAGGCTCATAAGCCTAGCGCGAAGTGCCGGGAGCCACTCGATATTCTTCAGAGCTGCCCATCCGCCAGACATAAACGGAATTGACTTTTTACCACTCGCGATTTGAATTCTTTCTGCACTCGAAACTAAGAATTCCACATAGCCAACGGGCTCCGAGAACTCGCGACGCGACAGACCATCGCCAAGAATTTTCGCAACGGTGCCTAGGAGCTTGTCATCTACATCGCCGAGAGCCGCCGAGTTTTCGATGATTGTCATCGCTCTGCGAAAGTGTCCCTGCGCAACTGAGTACTCCTTCTGCTCCCACGCACGAAAACCCCACCGGCGATAACAGTCGGCAGCTTGGTCAACCCCCGTTAGTCGCCAACGCCGCTCCCGCGTTGCGATCGAAGCCAGCAATTCCTCATGAATTGTGGCAGCCTTTGAAAACTGACCAATTCTAGTAAGCGCCATAGCCATTGCAGTCAGAAGCGTTGGATTCTTTTCATCCAATTTCAGTGCCGCCTCGAACTGAAGCATTGCTCCATCAACCTCGCCCATATTATTCATGAGAAACATACCAAAGCAATACCTAGATATGCGCGAACTCGCATCCAAATCTACCGCCTCGTCATAATAGCGATATGCCTGATAGAAATCTCCCGACCTTTCTTCGACAAGTCCCGCAATACGCGCTGCCTCACCACTTTGGGGCGCCAAGCGCCGAGCCTCGACCACCTCTCGCCGAGCATAATCAAAGTCTCCTCTGCGCAACCCGTCGAGCGAACGACGCAAGTAGGTGGCACAAATCCTCTCATCTCGTCCCTCACCACTTCTAACGAAAAATGGGTCGAGTTCATACCTACTTTCGCGAACCGACTCCTGGACCAAAACAATTCGAAGATCTTGCAGCTTAGCCTGAATCTTCATAAAGAAGTCTTGATTTGGCGGAGCATGTCGCCCCACGAATCCAGTTGTTGAATCAGAAAGTGAATATTCAAATCCATCAGTACCATTTTTGGTTCGAACAACAATACTGGAATTGTGCAAAGCAATAAGCGCAACCTCCAAGTCCAGCGCAGACAACTCAGGCATCAAAAAATGCATTTCAGCTGAGGTGAGTGGACGCCTTGCGCTGGCCAAACAAGCAACGACGGCGCGTTCGGGATCGCCGAGGCGCTCATACAAGTTCTGAAAGCAAAAAGCGATGGCCGCGGAGAATTCCGTACCACCGCTCGCAACAAGAGAATTCGCGTCAGCACCTCGAGCCACCCCCGCCACAAACCACTTAATGAGAAGAGGGTTGTGAAACAGCTTCTTGGAATAGCCTTTGAGATTGCCATCATCCATTTTTTGCAACGCACCAACCGCCAGAACGCGCGCAAGTGACCGCATTAGGACTACGGCAGCTTTGTCTTCCAACCCTTGAAGAGCGTATCTAGCTTCAAACTCACCTAGACCTACTCTAGACGTAAGAAGGACTTTGGAGGTTGAGGGCACGCGCAGAAGGAGATCGCGCAATGGCCCTACAGAAACTGTCTCCAGGTTGTCAATTGCAATCAGAATTTTATATAGCCCAAGATATTCTATAATCTCGTCTATATATTCCTCTTCTGACCTTGCAGAAACTGTGGCACCAAGCTGTTTAGCCACCTCAGACAGCAGCCCGAGCGTAGAGGTGATCGCACCATTCAGTTGACGTACACCCGCCGCAGTAAGAGTCGTTGATTTCAACGAAACCCAAATTATTGCATCAAAGCCGTCTGGAGCGTCCAATACATCATACAAGCAACGCAACGCCAAGGCGGTTTTCCCAATCCCCCCCTCACCCACAATTGTCACAACTGGATAATGTGACTTTAGAAGCTTCAGAACTTGCATTCTGTCAGCTTGCCGACCAACAAACCCCGTTTCATCAAACTCTGGAATCGGAAGATTATGGTGAATCTTGGCCCGTTCCGTCCAGTACGACGGGATTTGCAGGGTAAAGACGAAACCGGGTTCTTCTCCGAGCCTTTCCCGAACCTGCGACAAAGATAAAAATGGAAAAGGGCAACCTTGCCTCAGCAGATGATCAGAAAAGTCAACCAGTCCAGGTAGGTCCTCCATCTCTAAAGGCCTAGAGTGGCAAACTCTATTCCGAGCCGGCGCAAGAGCGACCAATCGCTTAGCGGCGTCGACAAGCCACGTTCGTTGAGTTTCGTGTCTGCTTGCGATTTTCGACTCCGTGATCTTCGCGACATCCGCGAAGTCGATATAGGGAAGCAAGTCCACATCAGAAACCGCCGCTGAGTCCCCTTCCAGTCGGACATCCAGATTTCTACGTCTGGCAGCGCTCTCTCTAACATCTAAAGGGAGAAGATCTGCTGGATCACCGAGCGCAATAAAGAGAGATCGAAAATCGCTCTCGATCGCCGATATTATTGCGAAGCATGTATTTCGAGTCGCGACTAATCCATTCATTTTATCCTCCCTTGGATAAGACTGTCCGATGACAAGAAGCTGCCTCTTAGAATTTGCTTTTTTGTATTCTTGACTAACCGGACCTCGGCAGTGCCTCTCGTTAACCCAGGTCCACAAGCAGGTCGATGTTGCGTCGGGTAGCTCGTCTATGCCCCCGCCTTCGCATGATCTCAGCGCTGCATCGGTCGCCGGGAGACTGCAGCATGACCCGAGCAACAATTGCCCGACCGTCGCAGTGGTAAAGCGTCAGTTCGCAGCTCGTAGCTGATCACACCTTCGATCGCCGCGACGATAAGCTCTATCGACCTCTGGAATCTGCGGGTGAGCCCGAGCACATCGCGCGTCACGCGCTGTTCCTTGGGCCTGGCTCTCAATCGCTGTGTCCGCGTACGTCGAGCCCCGCTCGATGCGCGACGCTGAAAAACGTCATCAGCTTCAAAGCGACTCTTGCCAGCGCAGGATTGGACGCGCTGCCGTGCTGCGCAAGCAGGTCGATCAGCTCATGGACCACGAGCCCTCCCTGTTCAGCGGACAGCAGCGGATCGTCGTAGAGCCGCGTCCCTGGCTCGACGAATGGCGGCCATGGACGCGCCGCGCTCAGCCGCCTCCCAGCGCCTTCACCACGTCCTCCGGCGCCTGCACCAGCTCGATCAGCACGCCCTCGCCCCCGATCGGGAACTCGTCATTGCTCTTCGGATGGATGAAGCAGATGTCGTAGCCGGCCGCGCCCTTGCGGATGCCGCCCGGCGCGAATCGCACGCCGTTGGCCGTCATCCACTCGACCGCCTTCCGCAGGTCGTCGACCCACAGGCCGACGTGGTTCAGCGGCGTCGCATGCACGGCCGGTTTCTTCTCCGGATCCAGCGGCTGCATCAGGTCGACCTCGACCTTGTGCGGCCCGCTGCCGATGGCGCAGATGTCCTCGTCGACGTTCTCGCGCTCCGAGACGAAGTTGCCGGTGACCTGCAGCCCCAGCACGTCCACCCACAGCCGGCGCAGCGCCGTCTTGTCCCGGCCGCCGATCGCGATCTGCTGGATGCCGAGGATGCGGTAGGGCTTCGCCGCGGCGGTCGTGGATGCGGTGGTCGTTGCGGTCGTCGTTGCGGATGCGGTCATGGCCTGCCCCTTCATTCGAAACGCACGATCGGCTGGTCGACCGCCAGACTCTCGCCCACCTTGGCCAGCACCTCGGCGACCTTCACGTCCTGCGTCGCGGTGAGGATGTTCTCCATCTTCATCGCCTCGATCACCGCCAGCCGTTCGCCGGCTTGCACCAGTTGCCCCGGCTGCACGGCGATGTGGACCAGCAGCCCCGGCATCGGCGACAGCAGCAGCTTGCTGGTGTCCGGCGGCGCCTTGTAGGGCATCAGCCGGTGGAGCTCCGCCGCGCGCGGCGACAGCACCGTCACCTCGATCGCGCGCCCGTTGTGCTGGATGCGATACGCCAGCGGCGCCCTCGGCGTGCCGCGCTCGGCCTGGGCGACGAAGGGCCGTCCGTTCACGGTGCCGAAGAGCCGCGTGTCGTTCAGCCGCGAAGTGCTGACGATGCGGTAGGACTTGCCGCCGCCCTGCGCCTGGCCGCGGCCCTCGACGCCATCCGCGCCCTCGGCGCCGACGTGGATCAGCGCCTCGCCCTGCGCGCCGACGTACTCGGTGATGTTGAGCGGATACCGCCGGAAGCTGCCCTGCCCTTCGCTGACCACGGCGACATAGTCATGCTCGATGCGGACCTCATGCCCCGGCAGCTGGCCGGTGATGCCGGCCTCGCGCTCGCGGGCCTTGCGGCGGATGAAGCCGGCCAGCGCCACCAGGAAGTCCGGATCGTCGTGCGGCACGTCCTCGGCGTGGAAGCCGCTGCCGTAGTGCTGCGCGATGAAGCCGGTGTTGAAGTCGCCCGAGCGGAAGTCCGGATGCGCCAGCAGCGCCGACTGGAACGGGATGTTGCTCGAGATGCCGCGGATCACGAAGCCATTGAGCGCCTCGCGCATCTTGGCGATCGCGTCGTCGCGGTCGCGGCCGTGCACGATCAGCTTGGCGATCATCGAGTCGTAGAACATCGGGATCTCGCCGCCGTCGAAGACGCCGGTGTCCACGCGCACGCCGAAGCGCGCCTCGCCGGCCGCCTCCATCGAGGTCTCCGGAGGCTGGTACTTCACCAGCCGGCCGGTCGACGGCAGGAAGTTGCGGAACGGATCCTCCGCGTTGATGCGGCATTCGATCGCCCAGCCCTCGCGCCGGATCTCGTCCTGCTTGAACGGCAGCGGCTCGCCCGCGGCGACGCGGATCATCAGCTCGACCAGATCCAGCCCGGTGATGCACTCGGTGACCGGATGCTCGACCTGCAGCCGCGTGTTCATCTCCAGGAAGTAGAAGGACTGGTCCTTGCCGACCACGAACTCCACCGTGCCCGCGCTCTGGTACTTCACCGCCTTGGCCAGCGCCACCGCCTGCTCGCCCATCGCGCGGCGCGTGGCCTCGCTGATGAAGGGCGACGGCGCCTCCTCGATCACCTTCTGGTGGCGGCGCTGGATCGAGCACTCACGCTCCCACAGGTAAACCACGTTGCCCTGTGCGTCGCCCAGCACCTGGATCTCGATGTGGCGCGGGGACTCGACGAATTTCTCCATGAACACGCGGTCGTCGCCGAAGCTCGCGCGCGCCTCGTTGCGGCAGCTGGTGAAGCCGTCGTGGCAGTCCTTGTCGTTGAACGCGACGCGCAGCCCCTTGCCGCCGCCGCCCGCGCTCGCCTTGATCATCACCGGGTAGCCGATGCGATGGGCGATGGCCACGGCCTCGTCGGGCGATTCGATCGGCTGGTTGTGGCCGGGGATGGTGTTGACCTGCGCCTCGCCCGCGAGCTTCTTCGAGGCGATCTTGTCGCCCATCGCCGCGATCGAGTAGTGCTTGGGCCCGATGAAGACCAGGCCTTCCTCCTCCACGCGGCGCGCGAAGTCCTCGTTCTCCGACAGGAAGCCATAGCCGGGATGGATGGCCTGGGCGCCGGTCTGCTTCGCCGCGGCGATGATCTTGTCGGCCACCAGGTAGGACTCGCGCGAGGGCGCCGGACCCAGCAGCACGGCCTCGTCGGCCAGCGCCACGTGGCGGGCGTCCTTGTCCGCCTCCGAATACACCGCCACCGTGGCGATGCCCATCTTCCTCGCCGTCTTGATCACGCGGCACGCGATCTCACCGCGATTGGCGATCAGGATCTTCTTGAACATGTTCTGCGTCTCCTGCGCGCCGGTCAGAGGGGGATGTTCCCGTGCTTGCGCCACGGGTTCTCGAGCTGCTTGTCCTTGAGCATCACCAGCGAGCGGCAGATGCGCTTGCGCGTCTCGTGCGGCTGGATGACGTCGTCGATGAAACCACGCGCGCCGGCCACGAACGGGTTGGCGAAGCGCGCCTTGTACTCGGCCTCGCGCGCGGCCAGCTTGGCCGGATCGTTCTTGTCCTCGCGGAAGATGATCTCCACCGCGCCCTTGGCGCCCATCACCGCGATCTCGGCATTGGGCCAGGCGAAGTTGACGTCGCCGCGCAGGTGCTTGGAGCTCATCACGTCATACGCGCCGCCATAGGCCTTGCGCGTGATCACCGTCACCTTGGGTACCGTGCACTCCGCATACGCGTAGAGCAGCTTGGCGCCGTGCTTGATGATGCCGCCGTACTCCTGCGAGGTGCCCGGCATGAAGCCCGGCACGTCGACGAAGGTGATCACCGGGATGTTGAACGCATCGCAGAAGCGCACGAAACGCGCCGCCTTGATGCTGCTCTTGATGTCCAGGCAGCCCGCCAGCACCAGCGGCTGGTTGGCGACGATGCCCACCGTCTGCCCCTCCATGCGGGCGAAGCCGGTCAGGATGTTCTTCGCGTTCTCGGCCTGCAGCTCGAAGAAGTCGCCGTCGTCCACGACCTTGAGGATCAGCTCCTTCATGTCGTAGGGCTTGTTCGGGTGGTCCGGCACCAGCGTGTCGAGCGAATGGTCCAGCCGCGCGCCCGGATCGCCGCTGGGGCGGCACGGGGCCTTCTCGCGGTTGTTCAGCGGCAGGTAGTTGAAGAAGCGCCGCAGCATCAGGATGGCTTCGACGTCGTTCTCGAAGGCCAGGTCCGCCACGCCGCTGCGCGCCGTGTGCGTCGAGGCGCCGCCCAGTTCCTCGGCCGTCACCTCCTCGTGCGTCACGGTCTTCACCACCTCGGGGCCCGTGACGAACATGTAGCTGCTGTCCTTCACCATGAAGATGAAGTCGGTCATCGCCGGCGAGTACACCGCGCCGCCGGCGCAGGGGCCCATGATCATGCTGATCTGCGGGATCACGCCCGACGCCATCACGTTGCGCTGGAACACCTCGGCATAACCGCCCAGCGAGGCCACGCCCTCCTGGATGCGCGCGCCGCCCGAGTCGTTCAGGCCGATCACCGGCGCGCCGACCTTCATCGCCTGGTCCATCACCTTGCAGATCTTCTCGGCATGCGCCTCGGACAGCGCGCCGCCGAAGACGGTGAAGTCCTGGCTGAAGGCGAAGGCCAGCCGGCCGTTGATCATCCCGTAGCCGATGACGACGCCGTCGCCCGGGATCTTGTTGTCCGCCATGCCGAAGTCGACGCAGCGGTGCTCGACGAACATGTCCCATTCCTCGAAGGTGCCGTCGTCGAAGAGCAGGTCCAGCCGTTCGCGAGCGGTCAGCTTGCCCTTGGCGTGCTGGGCCGCGATGCGCTTTTCGCCGCCGCCCTGGCGCGCCTGCTCGCGCTTGTCCTCGAGCATCTGTTGGATGTCATGCATGTCGTTGGTCCTTTGAATCCTCGGGATTCCTGTCTCCGGAAAACTTCGCCAGCAGCTCCCGCGCCGCCGTCGACGCCGCGAGCTGCCCGCCGAGCACCCGCGCCGTGATGTCCTCGAGCGCGCCGCGCACCGCGGGCGCCGCCTTGAACTGCTGCTTCAGGCCCGACTGGATGCGCTCCCACATCCACGCCAGCGCCTGCTGCTGGCGTTTCTCCTCGAAAGCGCCGTTGGCCTGCTGGAGCGCCTGGAACTCGGTCACCGCGCGCCAGAAGGCGTCGACGCCCTCGCCCTTGAGCGCCGACATCCGCATCACCCGCGGATGCCAGATCGCCGTGTCGTGATGGGCGTGGTCGGGCCGGCCATGCAGCCCGTACAGCCGCAGCGAGGACGTGATCTGCGCCTGCGCCCGCGTCGCCGCGGCGTCGTCCAGGTCCGCCTTGTTGATCACGACCAGGTCGGCCAGCTCCATCACGCCCTTCTTGATCGCCTGAAGGTCGTCGCCGGCATTGGGCAGCTGCAGCAGGCAGTACATGTCGGTCATGCCCGCCACCGCCGTCTCGCTCTGGCCGACGCCGACCGTCTCGACGATCACGATGTCATGGCCGGCGGCCTCGCAGACCAGCATCGCCTCGCGCGTCTTCTCCGCGACGCCGCCCAGCGTACCGCTGGACGGACTGGGCCGGATGTAGGCGCGCGGGTCCATCGAGAGCCGCTCCATGCGCGTCTTGTCGCCCAGGATGGAGCCGCCAGACACCGTGCTCGACGGATCCACCGCCAGCACCGCGACGCGATGGCCGCGCGCGATCAGATCCAGGCCGAGCGCCTCGATGAAGGTGCTCTTGCCCACGCCCGGCACACCCGAGATGCCCAGCCGCAGCGAGCGCCCGGTGTGCGGCAGCAGCCCGGTGAGCAGCGCGTCGGCCTGCGCGCGGTGGTCGGCGCGGGTCGACTCCAGCAGCGTGATGGCCTTGGCCATCGCGCGGCGCTGGGCCGGCCCGGGCTCGCCCAGCAGCGGCGCGGCCAGCGGGTGCTCCGGGAGGTCGGAAGGGAGCGGCGCGTTCACGCGATCCGCTCCGCTCAGGCCGCGACCGTCTTGCGGATCTGCTCGAGCACGTCCTTGGCGCTCGCCGGGATCGGCGTGCCGGGCCCGTAGATGCCCTTGACGCCGGCCTCGTAGAGGAAGTCGTAGTCCTGCGCCGGGATCACGCCGCCGACGAACACGACGATGTCATCGCCGCCCTGCTCCTTGAGCGCCTGGATGATGGCCGGCACCAGCGTCTTGTGGCCGGCCGCCAGCGTCGACACGCCGACGGCGTGCACGTCGTTCTCGATGGCCTGGCGCGCGCATTCCTCCGGCGTCTGGAACAGCGGCCCCATGTCGACGTCGAAGCCCAGGTCCGCGTAGGCCGTGGCGACAACCTTCGCGCCGCGGTCATGCCCGTCCTGGCCGAGCTTGGCGATCATCACCCGCGGCCGGCGGCCCTGCTCCTCGGCGAAGGCGGCGATCTCGTCCTGCAGCTTGGCCCAGCCTTCGGCCGAGTCATAGGCCGCCGCGTAGACGCCGGTGACCTTCTGCGTGTCGGCGCGGTGCCGGCCGAAGACCGCCTCCAGCGCGTCCGAGACCTCGCCCACCGTCGCCCGCAGCCGGATCGCCTGGATGCTCAGGTCCAGCAGGTTGCCGGTGCTCGAGCGCGCGGCCTCGGTCAGCGCCGCCAGCGCGGCCTGCACCTTCGCGCCGTCGCGCGTGGCCTTGATCTTCCGCAGGCGCGCGATCTGGCTGTCGCGCACCTTGACGTTGTCGACCTCGAGGATCTCGACCGGATCCTCCTTGGCCAGCCGGTACTTGTTGACGCCGACGATCACGTCCTTGCCGCTGTCGATGCGCGCCTGCTTCTCCGCGGCGCTGGCCTCGATCTTGAGCTTGGCCCAGCCCGAGTCCACCGCCTTGGTCATGCCGCCCATGGCGTCGACCTCCTCGAGGATCGCCCAGGCCTTGTCGGCCATGTCCTGGGTCAGCGACTCCATCATGTAGCTGCCGGCCCAGGGGTCGATCACGTTCGTGATGTGGGTCTCCTCCTGGATGATCAGCTGCGTGTTGCGCGCGATGCGGGCGCTGAACTCGGTCGGCAGCGCGATGGCCTCGTCCAGCGAGTTCGTGTGCAACGACTGCGTGCCGCCGAACACCGCCGCCATCGCCTCGATGGTGGTGCGCACCACGTTGTTGTAGGGGTCCTGCTCGGTCAGGCTCCACCCGGAGGTCTGGCTGTGCGTGCGCAGCATCAGGCTCTTGGGGTTCTTCGCGCCGAAGCCCTTCATGATCCGGCACCACAGCAGCCGCGCGGCCCGCATCTTGGCGATCTCCAGATAGAAGTTCATCCCCACCGCCCAGAAGAAGGACAGCCGGCCGGCGAAGTCGTCCACGTCCATGCCCTTGGCGATCGCGGTCTTGACGTACTCCTTGCCGTCGGCCAGCGTGAAGGCCAGCTCCAGCGCCTGGTTCGCGCCCGCCTCCTGCATGTGGTACCCGCTGATCGAGATCGAGTTGAACTTCGGCATGTGCGAGGCCGTGTACTCGATGATGTCGCCGATGATGCGCATCGACGGCTCGGGCGGGTAGATGTAGGTGTTGCGGACCATGAACTCCTTGAGGATGTCGTTCTGGATGGTGCCGCTGAGCTGGGCCTGCGCGACGCCCTGCTCCTCCGCCGCGACGACATAGCCGGCCAGCACCGGCAGCACCGCCCCGTTCATCGTCATCGAGACCGAGACCTTGTCCAGCGGGATGCCGTCGAACAGGATCTTCATGTCCTCCACCGAGTCGATCGCCACGCCGGCCTTGCCGACGTCGCCGGTCACGCGCGGATGGTCGGAGTCATAGCCGCGGTGCGTCGCCAGGTCGAAGGCCACCGACACGCCCTGCCCGCCGGCGGCCAGCGCCTTGCGGTAGAAGGCGTTGCTCTCCTCGGCGGTCGAGAAGCCGGCGTACTGGCGGATGGTCCAGGGCCGCACCGCGTACATCGTGGCCTGCGGGCCGCGCAGGAAGGGCTCGAAGCCGGGCAGCGTGTCCGCGTGCGGCAGGTCGCGGGTGTCGGCCGCGGTGTAGAGCGGCTTGACCACCAGCCCTTCGGGGGTGTGCCAGTTCAGGGTGGCGGGGTCCCCGCCGGGCGCGGACTTCGCCGCCGCCTTGTGCCATTGCTCCAGCGTCGCCGGCGCGAACTCCGGGGGAGTGTTCGTCCCGCTTGTGGCGGACGGCGCGGCGGAGGGGACCTTGTGTTCGTTCGACATGGGGGACTCCTGGAAGCGGCGGATCATAGCGTGGTGCGAATTCATAATTATGAATTTCGGATTCGCTACACTCCCGCGCCATGCCCCTCAACGGCCCGCTCACCGCACCGCTCGCTCCCCGCGCTCCTCTTTATGAGGAGGTCGCCGAGCGGCTGCGCCAGCGCATCTTCGCCAAGGAGCTCGAGCCCGGCAGCTGGATCGACGAGCTCAAGCTCTGCGCCGAACTCGGCATCAGCCGCACCCCGATGCGCGAGGCGCTCAAGGTGCTGGCCTCCGAAGGGCTGGTCACGATGCGGGTGCGCCGCGGCGCCTACGTCACCGAGATGTCCGAGCGCGACGTGCGCGAGGCCTACCAGCTGCTGTCCCTGCTGGAGAGCGACGCCGCCGCGGTCGTGGCCCGCACGGCGACCGACCCGGAGCTGGCGGAACTTCGCCAGCTGCACCAGGCCCTCGAGGAAAGCCTGGCCGCTGGCGAGGCCGGCCGCGAGCACTTCTTCGCCGCCAACGAGCGCTTCCACCTGCGCATCATCGAGATCGACGGCAACCGCTGGCGGATGCAGATCATCACGGACCTGCGCCGGGTGATGAAGCTCAACCGCCACCACTCGCTGTTCAAGCAGGGGCGGCTCCAGGAGTCGCTGCAGGAGCATCGGGAGATGCTGGCGGCGCTGCTCGAGCGCGATGCCGACCGGGCGGCGCGGCTGGTCCGGTGTCACTTCGACAATGGACTCAAGGCCACCGGCCGCGCTGCCGATTAGGCGCGCGCGCGAACGCGGGGCCGCCGTGAAAATCCCTCGGCATTAATTCACCGGCGATATTCCCGGTGTATTTGAGATAACCCCCGAAAACCACCTTTCCGGGCCCTCGGAAAACCCGTGAACTTGTCACGGACGACACCTTCCGCGTCCTCGGCTCCCCCGCCCGGGCCCACCCGGCAGCGGTGTTCGTTCACACGACTCACATCTTGTTGCAGCCATCCAAGAGGCTCACGCCGGCCTCACCACCGCGGCAAACCCGGGCTCCGCGTGCTTCAGAGTCGCGCCTAAGTGCCGATCACCATTGGATGTCCCGGCCGCGACAAGTGAACGACCGTTCGCTCATTGGCCCCGGAAACCTTGCCGCGGCAAGCATCCCCTCCCCCGCGTTCGCGGGCTTTACGCGCCGTCTGTAACCGTGAACTGAGGCCGACTCCCGGCCCTTTTGTTCCGTTCACGTTAAGCGGTGGGCAAATAACATTTCTGGGCTAGCTCAAGTTCGTCATTCCGCGTCCGAAAACCGGATGACGGCATCCGGAAGTCGGGTGCCAAAGCTGACCCAAATCACCTCGCGCCTATGGGCGCATCCGCCCCCATAGGTTCACGGAGTTCCAAAGATGGCATCGCTGATTACCAACCTGACGACCGACCAGATCGCCGCCCTCACGTCGACGACCCTGGCGCGCCTGACCAGCGAAGACTGGGCAGCGTTTTCCACCGAACAGTTCCAGGCGCTGACGACCTCGCAGTTCGCGACGCTCGGCACCCGGGCGGTGTCGTTCTTCACGACGACCAACATCGCCGCCATCGAGTCGGACGACCTGCGCGCCCTGTCGACGGCCGCGGTCCAGACCTTCACCAGCGCGCAGCTCAATGCGCTGGGCTCCGACCAGTTCGGCGCGATGACCACCCGCCAGGTCGGCGCGATGACCACCCAGCAGGTCCGCAACCTGGAGTCCGACGACCTGAACGCGCTGGCCTCGGACCAGATCCGGGCGCTGAGCACCCAGCAGGTGGCCGCCATCTCCACCAGCCTGATCAACAGCCTGGCCTCCGATGACCTGCAGGCGCTCAAGACCGAGCAGATCAAGGCCCTGAGCTCCCAGCAAGTCGCCGCCCTCGCCACCGAGGGCGTCGCCGCTCTGGGCACCGGCCAGGCCGCCGCGCTGACCAGCACCCAGACCGCCGCGCTGAGTTCCGACCAGGCCGCCGCGCTGAGCTCCGACGCCGTCCATGCGCTGAGCACCGCCGCCGTCAAGGCGCTGGGCACCGATCAGGTCGCCGCGCTGAACTCGGACCAGGTCGCCGCGCTGACGACCGCCCAGATCAACGCGCTGTCCACCCAGCAGATCCGCCAGCTGGCCAGCGATGAAATCGCCGCGCTGGACACCAACCAGATCCGCGCCATCACCACGCAGCAGATCGCCGCGCTGACCACCGACCAGCTGGCCGGCGTCGACAGCGCCGACGTGCAGGCGCTGTCCACCGCGCAGGTGCGCGCGCTGAGCTCCGCCCAGATCGGCGCGCTGAGCTCCGATTCCATCGAGGCGATGAGCTCCGGCCAGATCGGCGCGCTGACCTCGACCCAGGTCAAGGGCCTGACCACCGACCAGATGGCCGCGATCGGCTCCGACGACATGAAGGCGCTGTCCACCGCCACCGTGCGCGCGCTGTCGACCGACCAGGTCCAGGCGCTGAACTCGGACCAGGTCGCCGCGATGTCCAGCAGCCAGATCGGCGCGCTGACGACCGGCCAGGTCGCCGTGCTGTCCACCGATGAGCTGAACGCGCTGAGCAGCAGCCAGATCCGCGCCCTGGGCACCGCCCAGATCGCCGCGCTGTCGACCGACCAGGTCCAGGGCATGGAGTCCGCCGACGTCCAGGCCTTCACCACCGCCCAGATCGCCGCGCTGAGCTCGGCCCAGATCGCCGCGCTGTCCACCGACGCGATCGTCGCGCTGAGCTCGGCCCAGGTCGCCACCCTCACCTCCCGCCAGCTGGCCGGTCTGTCGACCGACCAGATCGCCGCCATCGAGACCGGCGACCTGCGCGCGCTGTCCTCGACCGCGATCCGCTCGCTGACCACCGACCAGTTCGACGCGCTGAGCTCCGACCAGGTCGGCGCGCTGACGACTGGCCAGGTCGCCGCGCTGACCACCGGCCAGGTCCAGGCGATGGCCAGCGACGACCTGAACGCGCTGGGCTCGGCCCAGATCCGCGCGCTGGGCACCGCCCAGGTCGCGGCGCTGTCGACCGCCCAGGTCAACACCATGGAAAGCGCCGACGTCCAGGCGCTGAGCACCCAGCAGGTGCAGGCGCTGAGCTCGGCCCAGGTCGGCGCGCTGTCCACGGAAAACGTCGCGGCGCTGAGCTCGCAGCAGGTCGCCGCGCTGTCGACCCGCCAGATCGCGGGTCTGACGACCGACCAGATGGGCGCGATCGAGACCGGCGACCTGCGCGCCATGTCCACGGCCGCGATCCGCTCGCTCACCACCGACCAGTTCGACGCGCTGAACTCCGACCAGGTCGGCGCGCTGACGACCGGCCAGGTCGCCGCGCTGACCACCGGCCAGGTCCAGGCGATGTCCAGCGATGACCTGAACGCGCTGGGCTCGGCCCAGATCCGCGCGCTGGGCACCGCCCAGGTCGCCGCGCTGTCGACCGCCCAGGTCAACACCATGGAAAGCGCCGACGTGCAGGCGCTGACCACGCAGCAGGTCGCCGCGCTGGGCTCGGCCCAGGTCGGCGCGCTGTCGACGGACAACGTCGCCGCGCTGAGCTCGACCCAGGTCGCCGCGCTGTCGACCCGCCAGATCGCGGGCCTGACCACCGACCAGATGGGCGCGATCGAGACGCAGGACCTGCGCGCCATGTCCACCGCCGCGATCCGCTCGCTGACCACCGACCAGTTCGACGCGCTGGGCTCGGCCCAGGTCGCCGCGCTGACGACCGGCCAGGTCGCCGCGCTGACCACCGGCCAGGTCCAGGCCATGTCCAGCGACGACCTGAACGCGCTGGGCTCGGCGCAGATCCGCGCGCTGGGCACCGCCCAGATCGCGGCGCTGTCGACCACCCAGATCGCCAACATGACCAGCGAGGACGTGCAGGCGCTGAGCTCCGGCCAGATCGCCGCGCTGAGCTCCGACCAGATCGCCGCGCTGTCGACCGAGAACATCGTCGCCCTGACCTCCTCGCAGGTCGGCGCGCTGTCGACCAAGCAGGTCGCGGGCCTGACCACCGACCAGATGGGCGCCATCGAGACCGGCGACCTGAAGGCGCTGGGCACCGCCGCCGTGCGCGCGCTGACCACCGACCAGCTCGGCGCCCTGGGCTCCGACCAGGTGGCCGCGCTGTCGACCCAGCAGGTCGCCGCGCTGTCGACCGCCCAGGTCAGCAACCTGAGCAGCGATGACCTGAACGCGCTGACCAGCGGCCAGATCAAGGCCCTGTCGACGCAGCAGGTCGCCGCGCTGACGACCGCCCAGGTCAACACGATGGAAAGCGCCGACGTGCAGGCGCTGTCCACGCAGCAGATCGCCGCGCTGAGCTCCGACCAGGTCGGCGCCCTGTCCACCGAGAACATCGCCGCGCTGAGCTCGCAGCAGGTCGCGCCGCTGTCGACCAAGCAGGTCGGCGGCCTGACGACCGACCAGGTCGGCGCCATCGAGACGGTGGACGTCCGCGCGCTGACGACCAACGCGCTGCGCGCCCTGACCACCAGCCAGATCGACGCCCTGAGCTCGGACCAGATCGCCGCGCTGACGACCGCCCAGGTCGCCGCGCTGACGACGGCGCAGGTGCAGGCGCTGGCCAGCGACGACCTGAACGCGCTGGGCTCGGCCCAGATCCGCGCGCTGTCGACCGCCCAGGTCGCCGCGCTGACCACCGGCCAGATCAACGGCATGGAATCGGCCGACGTGCAGGCGCTGTCGACCCAGCAGGTCGCCGCGCTGGGCTCGGCCCAGGTCGGCGCGCTGTCGACCGAGAACGTCGCCGCCCTGACCTCCGCCCAGGTGGGCGCGCTGACGACCAAGCAGGTCGCCGGCCTGACCACCGACCAGATGGCCGCCCTGGAAACGGGTGACCTGAAGGCGCTGTCCACCGCCGCGCTGCGCGCGCTGGGCACCGACCAGCTGGACGCGCTGGGCTCCGACCAGATCGCCGCGCTGTCGACCCAGCAGGTCGCCGCGCTGTCGACCGCCCAGGTCGCCAACCTGTCCTCCGACGACCTGAACGCGCTGACCAGCGGCCAGATCAAGGCGCTGTCGACCGCGCAGGTCGCCGCGCTGACGACCACGCAGGTCTCGACCATGACCAGCGACGACGTCGCCGCGCTGACCACGGCGCAGCTGCAGTCGCTGGGCTCGGCCCAGATCGGCGCGCTGAGCACCGAAGCGATCGTCGCGCTGGGTTCCGCCCAGGTCGGCGCGCTGACGACCAGGCAGGTCGCGGGCCTGACCACCGACCAGATGGCCGCCATCGAGACCGGTGACCTGCGCGCGCTGAACAGCGCCGCGCTGCGCGCCCTGTCGACCGACCAGCTCAATGCGCTGGGCTCCGACCAGGTCGCCGCGCTGAGCACCGTCCAGGTGGCCGCGCTGACGACCGCGCAGGTCGCCGGCCTGACCAGCGACGACCTCAACGCCCTGGGCAGCGCCCAGATCAAGGCGCTGGGCACCGCGCAGGTCGCCGCCCTCACGACCGCCCAGGTCAACGCGATGGAAAGCGCCGACGTGCAGGCGCTGTCCACCCAGCAGGTCGCCGCGCTGGGCTCGGCCCAGGTCGGCGCGCTGAGCACCGAATCGGTGGTCGCGCTGACCTCCAACCAGGTCGCCGCGCTGAGCAGCAAGCAGGTCGCGGGCCTGACCACCGACCAGATGGCCGCCCTGGAAACGGGTGACCTGAAGGCGCTGTCCACGACCGCCGTGCGGGCGCTGGGCACCAACCAGCTCGATGCGCTGAACTCCGACCAGGTCGCCGCGCTGACGACCCAGCAGGTCGCCGCGCTGACGACCGGCCAGGTCAGCAACCTGTCCTCGGACGACCTCAACGCGCTGACCAGCGCGCAGGTGAAGGCGCTGTCGACCCAGCAGGTCGCCGCGCTGACCACCGGCCAGGTCAACACCATGGAGTCCGCCGACGTGGCGGCGCTGACGACCCAGCAGGTCGCCGCGCTGAGCTCGTCGCAGGTCGGCGCGCTGAGCACCGACTCGATCATCGCCCTGAGCTCCGGCCAGGTCGCCGCGCTGAGCAGCAAGCAGGTCGCGGGCCTGACCACCGACCAGATGGCCGCGCTGGAATCGGCCGACCTGCGGGCGCTGTCCACGGTCGCCCTGCGCGCCCTGACCAGCGACCAGCTCGAGGCGCTGAGCTCCGACCAGGTCCAGGCGCTGACGACCCAGCAGGTCGCCGCGCTGACGACCGCGCAGGTCAGCCAGCTCGCCACCGATGACGTGGGCGCCCTGACCTCCGGCCAGCTGCGTGCCCTGGGCACCGCCCAGGTCGCCGCGCTCGGCACCGCCCAGCTCGACGCGCTGAACAGCGACCAGGTCGCCGCGCTGACGACCCAGCAGGTCGCCGCGCTGACCACGACCCAGGTCAGCAACCTGTCCAGCGATGACCTGAACGCGTTGACCAGCGCCCAGATCAAGGCGCTGACCACGCAGCAGGTCGCCGCGCTGACGACCGGCCAGATCAACACGATGGAAACGGCCGACGTGGCCGCGCTGGCCACCAACCAGATCGCCGCGCTAAGCTCGTCGCAAGTCGGCGCGCTGAGCACCGAGGCCATCGTCGCGCTGACCTCCTCGCAGGTCGCCGCGCTGACCACGAAGCAGGTCGGTGGCCTGACGACGGACCAGATGGCCGCGATCGAGACCGGCGACCTCAAGTCGCTGTCCAGCGTCGCGCTGCGCGCCCTGGGCACCGACCAGCTGGATGCGCTGGGCTCCGACCAGATCGCCGCGCTGTCGACCCAGCAGGTCGCCGCGCTGACCACCGGCCAGGTCAGCAACCTGTCCAGCGATGACCTCAACGCGTTGACCAGCGGCCAGATCAAGGCGCTGACCACGCAGCAGGTCGCCGCGCTGACGACCACGCAGGTCTCGACCATGACCAGCGACGACGTCGCCGCGCTGACCACCGCGCAGGTGCAGGCCCTGGGCTCGGCCCAGGTCGGCGCCCTGAGCACCGACGCGATCGTCGCGCTGGGCTCGGCGCAGGTCGCCGCGCTGACGACCAAGCAGGTCGCCGGCCTGACGACCGACCAGATGGCCGCGATCGAGACGGGCGACCTCAAGTCGCTGTCGACCGCCGCGCTGCGTTCGCTGGGCACCGACCAGCTCGACGCGCTGGGCTCGGACCAGATCGCCGCGCTGTCGACCCAGCAGGTCGCCGCGCTGTCGACCGCCCAGGTCAGCAACCTGAGCAGCGATGACCTGAACGCGTTGACCAGCGCGCAGATCAAGGCGCTGTCGACCGCGCAGGTCGCCTCGCTGACGACCGCCCAGGTCTCGACGATGACCAGCGACGACGTCGCCGCGCTGAACTCGGCGCAGGTCGCCGCGCTGAGCTCGGCCCAGGTCGGCGCGCTGAGCACCGACGCCGTGGTGGCCCTGAGCTCCGCCCAGGTCGCCGCGCTGAACAGCAAGCAGGTCGCCGGCCTGACCACCGACCAGATGGCCGCCCTGGAAACGGGCGATCTGAAGGCCCTGTCCACCAACGCCCTGCAGGCGCTGACCTCGGCCCAGCTGGAAGCGCTGGGCTCCGACCAGATCGCCGCGCTGTCGACCCAGCAGGTCGCCGCGCTGACGACCGGCCAGGTCGCCAACCTGACCAGCGATGACCTGAACGCGCTGACCAGCGGCCAGATCAAGGCGCTGTCCACGCAGCAGATCGCCGCGCTGACGACCACCCAGGTCGCCGCGATGGAGTCCGCCGACGTGCAGGCGCTGGCCACCAACCAGGTCGCCGCGCTGAGCTCGGCCCAGGTCGGCGCGCTGAGCACCGACGCCGTGGTCGCCCTGAGCTCCGCCCAGGTCGCCGCGCTGAGCAGCAGGCAGGTCGCCGGCCTGACCACCGACCAGATGGCCGCGATCGAAAGCGGGGACCTGAAGTCGCTGTCGACGCTCGCCCTGCGAGCGCTCAGCAGCGACCAGCTGGAAGCGCTGAGCTCCGACCAGGTCCAGGCGCTGACCACCGCGCAGGTGGCCTCGCTGACGACCACGCAGGTCAGCCAGCTGGCGACGGACGACTTCGCCGCGCTGACGACCGGCCAGCTGCGCGCCCTGACCACCGGTCAGATCGCGTCGCTGGGCTCGGCCGAACTGGAAGCGCTGGGCTCCGACCAGGTCGCCGCGCTGACGACCCAGCAGGTCGCCGCGCTGACGACCAGCCAGGTCGCCAACCTGACCAGCGACGACCTCAACGCGCTGACCAGCGCGCAGGTCAAGGCGCTGAGCACCGCCCAGGTGGCCGCGCTGACCACCGCGCAGGTCGGCACGATGGAGACCGCCGACGTGGCCGCGCTGGCCACCAACCAGGTCGCCGCGCTGAGCTCCGACCAGGTCGGCGCGCTGACGACCGAAGCGGTCGTGGCGCTGAGCTCGACGCAGGTCGCCGCGCTGACCAGCAAGCAGGTCGCCGGCCTGACCACGGACCAGATGGCCGCCCTGGAATCGGGTGACCTGAAGGCCCTGTCGACGGTGGCGCTGCGTGCGCTGACCAGCGACCAGCTGGGCGCCCTGGGCTCCGACCAGGTCGCCTCGCTGACGACGACGCAGGTCGCCGCGCTGACCACCGGCCAGGTGAGCACGCTCGCCAGCGACGACCTGAACGCGCTCACCAGCGCCCAGGTCCGCGCGCTGACGACGCAGCAGGTCGCCGCGCTGACGACCACGCAGGTTTCCACGATGGAGAGCGCCGACGTCGCGGCCCTGAGCTCGCAACAGGTCCAGGCGCTGAGCTCGGCCCAGATCGGCGCGCTGAGCACCGAGGCGGTGATCGCGCTGAGCTCGGTCCAGGTGGCCGCGCTGAGCTCGGCCCAGGTCAAGGGCCTGACGACGGACCAGATGGCCGCGCTGGAGACCGGTGACCTGCGCTCGCTGTCCACGGTCGCCCTGCGCGCCCTGGGCACCGACCAGATCGAGGCGCTGGGCTCCGACCAGATCGCCGCGCTGACGACCGTCCAGGTCGCCGCGCTGACGACCGCGCAGATCGCCAACCTGAGCAGCGACGACCTGAACGCGCTGACCAGCGGCCAGATCCGCGCGCTGGGCAACAGCCAGCTGCAGGCCCTGACGACCACGCAGATCTCGACGATGACGACGGACGACGTCGCCGCGCTGAGCTCGGCGCAGCTGCAGGCCCTGGGCTCGGCCCAGATCGGCGCCCTGAGCACCGACGCGATCCAGGCGCTGAGCTCGTCGCAGGCGGCGGCCCTGAGCTCGGCCCAGGTCGACGGCCTGACCACCGACCAGATGGCGGCCTTCGAGTCGGCCGACCTGCGCAGCCTGAGCACGCTGGCGATCCGTTCGCTGGACAGCGCTCAACTGGAAGCGCTGGGCTCCGACCAGATCGCGGCGCTGACCACGCAGCAGGTCGCCGCGCTGAGCACGCTGCAGGTGAGCCAGCTGGCCACCGACGACGTGCAGGCGCTGACCTCGACGCAGGTCGTGGCGATGAGCTCGGCCCAGCTGAGCGCCTTCACCACCGACCAGGTGCAGGCGATCGACACCGGGGACCTGGCGGCGATCGCCAGCGGCAACCTGGTGGCCTTCGGCTCGGCGGACTTCGAGGCCTTCAGCTCGGATCAGATCCATGCGCTGACCTCGCAGCAGTGGAGCGCGGTGAGCGCGACGCAGGTGGCGGGCATCGAGACGGCCGACATCGCCTCGATCTCCACCGCTGGCATCCACGCGCTGAGCACCGCGGCGATCCACGCCTTCAGCACCGACCAGATCGCGGCGCTGACCAGCGACCAGGTCCATGAATTCAGCACCGCGCAACTGCGCGCGCTGGGCACGGACCAGATCGCGGCCATCACCACGGACGACATCGGCGCGCTGACCAGCACGCACTTCGGGACGATGACCTCGTCGCAGCTGCATGCGTTCACGACCGACCAGATCCTGGCGCTGGACTCGAGCGACATCCACGCGCTCACCTCGGTGCAGATCCAGGGCCTGTCGACCGACCAGATCGTGGCGATGACCTCCGACCAGTTCATCGGCTGGGACACGCAGGACCTGGCCAGCATGAGCATGGAGCAGGTGCTGGCGATGACCTCCGACCAGAAGGCCGGCTGGAGCGACGAGCAGATCAACGCCCACTTCATGGCCACGCCGATCATGCTGGACCTGGACGGCAACGGCATCCAGACGCTGGCGGCCAAGGACGGCGTGCACTTCGACCTCAACGCCACCGGTCACAACGACAAGTGGGGCTGGGTCGGCGGCAACGACGGCCTGCTGGTGATGGATCGCAACGGCAACGGCACGATCGACAGCGGCGCCGAGCTCTTCGGCTCGGGCACCACGGTCAACGGCCGCAAGGGCCTGGACGGCTTCGCCGCCCTCGCCTCGCTGGACGCCAACCATGACGGCCACATCAACGCCAAGGATGCGGACTTCAGCCACCTGCAGGTCTGGGTCGACGCCAACCACGACGGCAAGACCGACGCGGGTGAACTCAAGTCGCTGACCGATCTGGGCATCGTCGACCTGAACCTGGGCGCGACCAAGGGCACGGACGTCGATCACGGCAACCTGATCGGCCTGGTGTCCAGCTACACCAAGGCGGACGGCACGACGAGCGAGATGTCCGACGTGTGGTTCACCAAGGACGGCGCGACGCAGCAGGTCCATGGCACGACGCGGGAAGCCGCGCCGCAGCTGGGCGACCTGCTCGCCCAGCCGGAAGCCAACCTGCTCGGCGGCGCGACGGCGCACACCGCGACGGCGGCCACGGCGGCCACCACCGCGGCGTCCACCGACGCGGTCAACCACGACGTGCTCAGCGCGGCCTACAAGAAGCTGCATGACGACGACCAGAACGGCGCTGTTCCGCTGATCTAAGCGGCAGTCCGGAACCGGGGGCCTCGCGCCCCCGGTTTGCCGTTTGCGGCCCTCGCCCGCGCGCCCCGCCGGCGTGGGCCGCAAACGACAGACCGCCAGGTTCCAGCAGTCCCCTCCCACCCCCATGGCCACCTTCGACGTCGGATCGCTCACTCCCGAGGAGATCGCAGCCCTCACCACCGCGCAGCTCGCCACGCTGACCGGGCCGGAGTGGGCCATGCTGAGCGCCGCCCAGGTGGTGGGCCTGACCACGCTGCAGGTGCATGCGCTGACCGCGCGGCAGCTCAACTATCTGGCCTCGGGCCAGCTCGCGGCGCTGGAGCTGCAGGACGTGCAGGCGCTCAACACCGGCGCGCTGCGGACACTGACCACCGCCTCGCTGGCCGCGCTGACCACCGACCAGATCCATGCGCTGACCACCGCGCAGATCCCGGCGCTGACGGTGGACCGGCTGCGCCGCATGGACAGCGACCAGTTCAGCGCGCTCGACAGCGCGCAGATCGCGGCGCTGTCCTCGGTGCAGGTGCGCGGCCTGGGCAGCGCGCAGATCGGCCTGCTGAGCACCGAGGAGGTGGCCGTGTTCAGCACCGCCTCGATGCAGGTGCTCAACACGGTGCAGATCGGCGCGCTCAGCGTCGACCAGCTCAACGCCTTCAGCACCGCCCAGATCGGCGCGCTGCGCGGCAACCAGACCCGCGGCCTGAGCGGCGACCAGCTCAGCGCGCTCGGCACCGACGCGCTGCAGGCGCTGAGCACCGGCGCGATCCGCGGGCTGACCACGGCCGCGGTGTCGCAGCTGTCCTCGGACGCGGTGCAGTCGCTGGACAGCCGCCAGATCGCCGCGATGACCAGCCAGCAGTTCCGCACGCTGGGCACCGACGCGCTGGTGGCGCTGACCACCGAGCAGGCCGGCGCGCTCAACACGCTGCAGATCAAGTCGCTGAGCACGGCCCAGGTGGCCGCGCTCGAGGGCGAGGACCTGGCGGCCATCGGCACCAAGGGCCTGCGCGCGCTGAACTCGGCGCAGCTCGGCGCGCTGTCGTCCGACCAGTTCGACGCGCTCAGCTCGCGCCAGGTGCAGAGCCTGACCTCGACCCAACTGATCGGCGTGGGCAGCGAGCAGCTGCCCGCCTTCAGCACCGACGAGCTGCGCCTGCTCAGCAGCAGCGCGTTGATCGGCCTGAAGCCGGAGGTGCTGGGCGCGATGAGCGCCGAGCAGCTCGGCGCGCTCAAGACGCTGCAGATCGCGATGCTGACCACGCGCCAGCTGGCCGCGCTGGACACCGACGACCTGGCCGCGCTGTCGACCGCGCAGTTGGCCGCGCTGAGCTCCAAGCAGCTGCAGTCGCTGACGACCGAGCAGTTCCACTCGCTGGGCACCGAGGACCTGGCCGCGCTGAGCAGCGCGACGCTGCGCGGGCTCACGCCGGCGCAGATGGCCTCGCTGAGCTCCGAGCAGCTGGCCGTGCTGAGCGGCGCGCAGACCGGCGCGCTGACGACGGCGCAGCTGCGCGACCTGAGCGACGAACAGCTCGCCGCGCTGGGCACCGGCGCGATCCAGGCGCTGTCCACCCGCGTGATCGCGACACTGACCGACCACCAGCTCGGCGTGCTGAGCTCGGACCAGCTGCAGGCGCTGACCAGCGGCCAGATCCGCGCGCTGGGCACGGCGCAGCTCGCGGCGATGAGCCCGGAGGACCTGAACGCGCTGAGCACCGCGCAGTTCGCGACGCTCACTTCGGCGCAGTTCCGCGGCCTGACGACCGACCAGGTGGCGCAACTGGAGCCGGAGGATTTCGGCGCGCTGAACGCGACGGTGATCCGCTCGCTCAGCAGCGCGCAGGTGCAGGCGCTGGACGTCACCCTGGTGGCCGCCTTCAGCACCGGGCAGACCGGCGCGATGACCGCGGCGCAGGTGGCGGCGCTGACGCCGGCCCAGCTGCAGGTGCTGGCCCCGGCCTCGCTGCAGGCCATCAGCACGCTGGCGATCCGTGGCCTGAGCGCCGACCAGCTCGACGCGCTCGGCCCGACCGGCCTGGCCTCGCTGCGCGACGGTCAGCTCGCCGCGCTCAGCACGGCGCAGGTGCGCACGCTGGACCATGACAGCCTCAATGCGCTGGGCACCCATTTCGCCGCGCTGACCTCCTTCCAGCTGGCGGCGATCTCGACCGACGAGATCGGCGCGCTCGATCCAGCGCTGCTCGCCGCCGTCAAGCCGGTCTACCTGAGCGCGCTGAGCACCGAGCAGATCCATCTGCTGAGCCGCGAGCAGGTCGGCGCCTTCGGCAGCGCGCAGACCGCGCTGCTGGGCACCGGCCAGGTCGCGGCGCTGACGCCCGCCCAGATCGACGCGCTGTCCACCGACGGCGTGCGCGGCCTGAGCGTCCAGGCCCTGCAGGGCTTCACGACCGAGCAGCTGAACGCCCTGGTGCCCGACCAGTTCGCGGCGCTGCGCACCAACCAGGTCGCCGCGCTCACGACGACCCAGATGGCTGCGCTGGAACAGGTCGACCTGAACGCGCTGGATTCGGCGCAGTTCTCGGTCTTCTCGTCCCGGCAGCTGGCGGCGCTGTCCACCGACCAGATCGCCAACCTGGAGTTCCAGGACGTGGTCGGCCTGACCACCCGCGCCCTCGCCGGATTCAGCTCGACCCAGATCGCCGCGATGAACGGCGACAGCATCGCCTCGCTGAGCAACGCGCAGCTCGCGGCGCTGAGCTCCAGGCAACTGATGGGGCTGACGGCCGACCAGATCGACCGGCTGGGCACGGCGCAGCTGGCCAGCCTGGGCTCGCAGGCGTTGCTGGGAATGAGCAGCGACCAGTTCGGCTCGCTCGACCTGGACCAGATCGGCGCGCTGTCGGTCAAGCAGATCGCGGCGCTGAACTCGCTGCAGATCGCGGCCATGGATCCGACCGCGCTGGCGTCCCTGACGACGCTGCAGTTCGCGGCGCTGCGCTCGTCGCAGCTGGCGGCGCTCAGCGCCACGCAGCTCGCGGCGCTGGAGACCCAGGACCTGGCGGTGCTCCACACGACGGCGCTCAAGGCGATGGGCTCCGACCAGATCGCGCTGCTGAGCGTCGACCAGGTGGCGGCGCTGCGGCCCGACCAGGTCGGCGCGCTGAGCTACCAGCAGGCGGCGGCCATGACCACCGAGCAGATCCAGGCCCTGGGCACGGCCCAGATCCTGGGCCTGACCAACGTGCAGGTGCTGGCCTGGACCAGCGACCAGATCGCCGCGCTGGACGCGCAGGACGTGGCCCTGCTGCCCGGCCGCGCGATCCGGGTGATGGACGCCGGCGACTTCGCCGGGCTGACCACCGACCAGGTCCACGCCATGACCAGCCTGCAGCTGGCCGAGATGACGACCGCGCAGCTGGCCGGCTTCGGCACCGAGGACTACGCGGCGCTGAGCTCGTCGGCCTTCCGGGCGCTGGGGACGGCGACGCTGAACGCGCTGTCGACCGAGGTCTTCGCCTCGCTCGGTTCGGACCAGGTCCACGGGCTGTCGACGCAGACGCTGCGCGGCCTGCACACCGAGGCCCTCGCGGCGATGAACTCGGACGCGATCGCGGCGCTGGACAGCCACCAGGTCGCCGCGCTGAGCTCCCAGCAGGTGGCGGCGATCTCGTCCGAGGGCTTCGCGGCGATGTCCAGCGAGGATCTGGCCGCGCTGAGCCGCGACCAGGCCCGGGCGCTGACGCTGGACCAGATCCATGCGATCGGCACCGACGCGATCGTCGGCTTCGAGACCCGCGACCTGGCCGCGCTGAACATGGACCAGGTGCTGGCCTTCAGCACCGAGGCGCTGCAGGCGATGAGCGGCGCGCAGCTCGACGCGCTGTTCCTGGCCACGCCCATCCTGCTGAACCTGGACGGCCACGGGCTGGGCACGGTGTCCGCGGCGCAGGGCGTGAGCTTCGACATGAACAACACCGGCCATGCCCAGCAGTGGGGCTGGATGGCGCAGGGCAACGGGCTGCTGGCCCGCGACCTGAACGGCAACGGCCAGATCGACTCCGGCGGCGAGCTCTTCGGCAGCGGCACCCTGCTGGCGAACGGCCATCGCGCGGCCAACGGCTACGAGGCCATGCAGGCGCTCGACGCCAACGCGGATCACGTCCTCAATGCGCAGGACGCCGCCTTCTCGCAGCTGCGGATCTGGGCCGACGCCAATGGCAACGGCAAGACCGACGCGGGCGAGTTGAAGTCGCTGTCGGAGCTGGGCATCGTCGAGCTGGACCTGGCCGCCCGCTCGAGCGCGACCGTCGATCACGGCAACCTGGTGGGCCTGATCTCGGGCTACAAGACCGCGGACGGCGTGACCCACCAGATGGGCGACGTCTGGTTCGCCAAGGCCAGCGACGGCACGGCGGACGCCGCGACCGAGGTCACGGGCTCGGCCTCCCGGGCCCACCTGGCCGCGGAGGACCTGCTGGCGGCGCCCTCGGCGTCCACCACCGCCCTGCTGTCCGACGCCGCGCACACGGCCGCGGCGGCCGCCGCGGCAAGCTCGGCGACGGTCGCCCCTGGCGCCGCGGCCGGAGCGGCGCCTGGGGCGGCGGCAGCGCCGGACGAGACCGCCGCCACGGTCCACCACGCCGCGATGGCGGCCCTGCAGGCCACCGCCCGGCGGCTGGAAGAGGACGGCGCGGTCCCGCTGCTCTGACCCCTGAGCGCGGGACTGGGCCGGAGCCATCCCCCTTATCGGCGCATGCCCCCCGGGACGAGGGGACACAATCGGCCGGATGAAGACACTCTGCATCGAGGGCTGGCGGGGGGTGAACCACTCCATCGCGATGGTCAACCAGAACCAGATCCTGGAGATGGTGAAGGACCCGCGGTTCGAGCTGTTCCACCGGGACGCGCCCTTCTTCATGCCGCACTGGGACAAGAGCAAGCTGGACTCGGGCTTCGCGCCCGAGGAGCGCGCCATCATCGACGCCCTGCCCGACCCCGGCGACCGGGTGATGGATGTGCGGCTGCGCATCGCCTCGCCGGTGCGGCTGGGCGATCCGGCCGCCGCGCGCCGCAACGCGACCTTCGTCGTCACCGAGTTCGGCCTGTCCGGCAAAAGCTTCGACCCGCCCGAGATGCCGCCCGCCGCGCTGACGCAGGGCGACGACTTCGTCGTCACGCCGACCCGCTGGTCCAAGGCGCGGCTGGTGGACTACGGCTTCGAGGCCGACAAGGTCCTGGTCGTGCCGCACGGCTACAAGACCGACACCTTCTTCCCGATGACGCCCGAGCAGCGCCAGGCTGCCCGCGCGGCGCTGGGCATGCAGCCGCACGAAACGGTGTTCAGCAACGTCGGCGTGGCGACCTGGAACAAGGGCATCGACCTGCTGCTGCTGGCCTTCGCCGAGCTGCGCCTGCAGGGCCTGCCGGTGCGGCTGATCCTCAAGGACCACCAGGGGCTGTACGGCATCGGCGTCGAGCGCCTCTTCGCCGAGCTGGCCACGCGGGCGCCGGCGCTGAACGCGCCGCAGGTGCGCGACGGCATCTCCATCCTGTCGACCAGCCTGAACCTGCCGCAGCTGCGCTCGCTGTACGCGCTGTCCGACGCCTATGTCTCCCCCTACCGCGCCGAAGGCTTCAACCTGCCGGTGCTGGAGGCGATGGGCTGCGGCACGCATGTGATCGTCAGCGGCGGCGGCGCCACCGACGACTTCACCCCGCCCGAGCTCTGCCACCGCCTGCACAGCCGTCCCGGCACCGCGGCCGACGCGCCGCAGCCGGTCGGCGCCTTCGTCGTGCCCGACCTGGACGACCTGCGCGAGGCCATGCTGCAGGTGGTCGAGCAGCGCCTGACGCCGGCGCCGCGCCGCGAGGCCGCCCGCCAGCGGCTGGCGCAGCGCTTCTCCTGGGGTACGGTCACGAAGCAGCTGCTGGACCTGATGTGACATGAGCACTGCCAAGCCCAGCATCGCCGTCGCCATCGTCGACACCGACCTGCATGTCCTGGCGCGCCAGGCGCTGCTGCACAGCATGCGGCAGATGGAGCTGCAGGGCCTGCCCTTCAGCCAGGTGCTGATCTATTCGGACAAGCCGGAGCTCTGGCCCGGCCTGCCGGTGATCCCGGTGCCGACGCTGCGCTCGATCGCCGAGTACAACCTGCTGATCACCCGCGAACTGGCCAAGCACCTCAGCGCCGACCATGTGCTGGTGATCCAGTACGACGGCTTCGTGCTCAACGCCGATCAGTTTTCGCCGCACTTCCTGCATTACGACTACATCGGCGCGCCCTGGCCCAACTACGAGGTCAACGAGGTCGGCAACGGCGGCTTCTCGTGGCGCTCCCGGCGGCTGGTGCATGCGGTCGCCCAGCTGGACTACCCGGACCCGACCGAGGCCGAGGACCTCTACATCTGCCGCACGATGCGCGAGACGCTGGAGCGCGCCGGCTGCCGCTTCGCGCCCAAGGCGATCGCCTCGCACTTCTCGGTCGAATTCCCCGCGGTGCCCTACCCGACCTTCGGCTTCCACGGCATCTTCCACCTGCCGACGGTCTACCGCGAGATGCCGGACTTCCTGCTGGACCACCTCTCCGACCGCATCGTCAAGACGCGCAGCGGCTTCCTGCTGCCCGGCTTCCAGTCGGTGTCCCCGGCCACGGCCGAGAAGCTCCAGCAGCGCCTGGCGGCATTGAACGCGGTGTCCTGAACGCCCGCGCCCAGCCCCGCCCCTTCTTTCCAAGAACGACACGAGACCCACAAGGCCACCGATGAACGCGAAGCAGCAGATCGTCATCCTGATTCCCCACGGCGTGCAGACCGGCGGGCCGGAGGCCTTGCACCAGCTGTCGGATTCGCTGATCCGCCAGGGCCACGACGCGCGCGTCTGGTACGTGCTGCCCACCGACCTGCCGGCCGTCGACGACCTGTTCCGCCGCAACGGTCTGGGCGCCGGCACGGTGCTCAAGCTGCAGCCGCGGCCCAACACCGTCGCCGACTACGAGAAGTACCAGGTGCGGCTGGCCGAGGAGATCGCGATGACGCCGGACACCTGCGTCGTCCTGGCCGAGACCTATGTGCACTGGCTGCGCTACTTCCAGCCCTGCAAGCCGATGGTCTGGTGGCTGAGCATCGACAACGCCTTCGAGTACCTGTCGGTCAACAAGATCAACCTCAACCTGCTGCGCAGCGAGCGCGTCCTGCACACCTACCAGTCGGGCTACGCGCGCGACGTCATCCAGGCGCTGGGCTGCACCCGCACGCTGCCGCTGTCGGACTACACGCCCGGCAAGCCGGTGCCGGCCGCGGGCGAGCCGGTCTTCGAGACCGCCGCCAAGACCGACATCGCGCTCAACGCCAACCACAAGGTGGTCTACGACGTGGGCGCGATCGCCGCTCGGCTGGAGCGCGAGAACGGCTGCAAGGTCCACCTGATCCGCGGCCTGACGCGGGCCCAGGTCTACGAGGCGCTGGGGCGCAGCAAGCTCTTCATCGACCTGGGCACCTTCCCTGGCAAGGACCGGCTGGCGCGCGAGGCGCTGATGCGCGACTGCTGCGTCTTCGCCCTGGACGTGGGCGCCGCGCGCGACTACGCGCTGCCCGACGAGTGCTATTTCAAGCCCGACCAGGTGGACCAGGTGTTTGCCGGCGCGGCCGGGCTGATGCGCGATTTCGAGCTCTACCTGGAGCTGTCTCGCCCGGCGCGGCAGGCGGTGCTGCGCGAGCGCATGGTCTTCGAGCGCGAGGTGGCCGGGCTGGCCCACGCCTTCGCCGTGTAGGCAATCGCCGCACACCGCCTTGCGCCGGGTGCTTCTTGAGAAGTCGCGACCCAACGCCGAAGATCAGACAGGCTGCGATGACGGCCCGGGCATCTTTCAGGGGGAACACCAATGAACCTTTCAGATCTCAAGGTCAAGACCAAGCTGTGGGCGGGCTTCGGCGTGATGGCGGTGATCGTCGCCGCCGTGGCCGGCGCGGCGCTGCACTGGCTGAACCAGTCCAGTTCGCGCGTCGAGACCTACCTGCAGGGCGTGGCGGCGCGGGAGCGCCTGGTCGTCGAGCTGCAATCCGCAGCGAAGTCGCGGGCCATCTCGGCGCGCAACCTGGTGCTGGTGAGCACGCCGCAGGACCGCGCGCTGGAGCTGGAGGCGGTCACTCGTTCCCATGAGGCGGTGCAGCAGTCGCTGGACCGGCTCAAGCGGCACCTGGCCGCCGCGGCCGACGCGACCGCGCAGGACCGGACGCTCTTCGACAAGGTCGATGCGATCGAGCAGCAGTACGGCCGGGTCGCGCTGGCGATCGTGGGCCTGGCCAAGGACGGCCAACGCGACGAGGCCATCAGCAAGATGAACGCGGAATGCCGGCCGCTGCTGGCGGCGCTGCTGACGGCCACCGGCGACTTCATCCGCTACGAGGACGAGCGCTCGACCGCCGAGACCCAGGCCGCGACCGCGCTGTTCGCGCAGGACCGGATGCTGCTGATCGCGACCGCGCTGCTGTCGGCCGGCGTGGCGGGGCTGCTGGGCTGGCTGATCAGCCGCGCGGTCACCCGGCCGCTGAACCGCGCGATCCAGGTCGCGCAGTCGGTGGCCGACGGCGACCTGCGCGACGAGATCCAGGTCGAGGGCCGCGACGAGTTGAGCCAGCTGCTGACGGCGCTCAAGGCGATGAGCGGCAACCTGTCGACGATGGTCACCAATGTGCGCCAGGCCGCGGACGGCATCGCGACCGCGTCGACACAGATCGCCACCGGCAACCAGGACCTGTCCAGCCGCACCGAATCGCAGGCCGGCGCGCTGCAGCAGACGGCGTCCTCGATGGCGCAGATGACGGAGACGGTGCAGGTCAATGCGGAGACCTCGCGCAAGGCCACCGGCCTGGCGGACGCCGCGGCGCAGGTCGCCGGCCAGGGCGGCGAGGTGGTGGACCGGGTCATCACCACGATGGCGGCCATCACCGGCTCCAGCAAGCGCATCGGCGACATCACCGGCGTGATCGACGGGATCGCCTTCCAGACCAACATCCTGGCCCTGAACGCCGCGGTGGAAGCGGCGCGCGCCGGGGAACAGGGCCGCGGCTTCGCGGTCGTGGCCAGCGAGGTGCGCGCGCTCGCGCAGCGCAGCGCGCAGGCGGCCAAGGAGATCAAGACGCTGATCTCGGACAGCGTCGAGAAGGTCGACGCCGGCGGCGTGCTGGTGCAGGAAGCCGGCCGCACCATGGGCGAGGTGCTGTCACAGGTGCGCAAGGTCACCGACCTGATGGGCGAGATCAACGCCTCCACCGAGCAGCAGACCCAGGGCATCGTGCAGGTGAACGAGGCGGTGGCGGCGATCGACCGCGGCACGCAGCAGAACGCGGCCCTGGTCGAGGAAAGCGCCGCGGCGGCCGAGAGCCTGCGCCAGCAGGCCATGGCGCTGACGGAGGCGATCGCGCGGTTCAAGGTGGCTACGCCGACCTAGGCGTCGCGGCATCAACGCACCCCGCTGCCGCGGGATGTGAACCGGCATCGCCCTGCCGCGTCGCACCTGGGCGGCTGGGCCCTGGACTAGCCGATCCCGGGTTGCGACTCGCGGGAGAACGCTAGGCCGTCGAGGGTCGCCCGCCCCCGGTGATCCAGCACCACCGTCATCCGGCGACCTCCGTGGCGCAGCAGGACCTTCGTACCGGCCGGCCCCCGAAGCGACAGCCGAACGGGACGGCTGTCGCGCCATTCGATGTCCAGGTCCAGGCCGCCGCGCACGCGCATGCCACGCACGGTGCCCCGGGGCCACGCCTGGGGCAGCGCGGGCAGCAGGTGGACCTCGCCGCCCCACGACTGCACCAGCATCTCGAGCATGCCGGCGGTGCCGCCGAAGTTGCCGTCGATCTGGAATGGCGGATGCGCGTCCAACATGTTGGGGTAGGTGCGCTGCGGCCCGAGCAGCGTCTTCAGCACCTGGTGGGCATGGTCGCCTTCCCCCATGCGCGCCCACAGGCACAGCCGCCAGGCCGTGCCCCAGCCGGTCGCCAGGTCGCCACGCTGTCGCAGGCTGGTCTTGGCCGCGTTCAGCAGCTCGGGGGTGTCGCGCGGGTTGATCTGGCTGCTCGGATAGACGGCGTACAGGTGCGAGACGTGGCGATGCTGCTGGTCCGGCGCGCCGGCATCCCAGTCCTCCAGCCACTCCTGGAGTTGCCCCTGCCGGCCGATGCGGTCGGGTGCCAGCGCTGAGCGCGCGGCCGCCACGCGGTCCAGGAAGTCCGCATCGGCGCCCGACAGCCGGCCGGCATGCACGGTGCGGTCAAACAGGTCGCGCAGGATCTGCCGGTCCATCGCCGGGCCGGCGCACAGCGATGAGCCGTGGGGATGCCAGTTCTCGGGCGAGATGGACGGCGAGGTGACGAGGCCGCGGCCCTCCTTGTCTTTCACGAGCGTATCCAGGAAGAACTGTGAAGCGCCCTCCAGCAGCGGATACAGCCGCTTGAGCAGCGCGGCGTCGCGCTGGTGATCCCAGTGGTCCCACAGCGTGTTGCAGAGCCAGGCGCCACCGCAGGGCCACAGACCCCACAGCGGGCCGTCGATCGGCGCCGCGGCCCGCCACAAGTCGGTGTTGTGGTGCGCCACCCAGCCACGCGCGCCATACATCGTCCTGGCGGTCTGCGCGCCAGTGACGGCCAGTTCCTCCACCATGCGCAGCAGCGGCTCCACGCAGTCGCCCAGCGCCGCCGCGTCGGCGGGCCAGTAGTTCATCTCGGTGTTGATGTTGATCGTGTACTTGCTGCCCCAGGGCGGATTCACGCCCTCGTTCCAGATGCCCTGCAGGTTGGCCGGCTGCGTGCCGGGGCGCGATGAGGCGATCAGCAGATAACGGCCGTACTGCAGGTACAGCGCGGCCAGTGCCGGGTCGTCGGACTTCTCGGCGGCGGCGATTCGCTCATCGGTGGGCCGCCCTGCGGCGGGCGTGCGACCCAAGTCCAGCGTGAAGCGGCGGTACAGCGACTGGTGGTCGCGCACGTGGTCGCGGCGCAGCGCGGCGTAGGGCTTGGCGGCTGCGGCCACGGTGTGCCGGCGCACCGTGGCGACGGGATCGCCGCTGGTGTCGCGGAAGTTGACGTAGCTGGTGGCGGCCGCGATCAACAGCGTCGCGTTGCGGGCACCGCTGACGCGCAGCCGGCCCTCGGGTGTCACCTCGACGCGGCCGTCGGTGACGACCTTCACGCGCATCGCGTAGGTCAGTCCCGGGGCCGTGTCGGGGCCGGCCTCATTGCGGCCGGTGACGAGCAAGGCCCCCTGGTCGTCGGCAACTTTCACGTGATCGGGTTGCTCGAAGCCAGCCTCTTCGCGCTGCATCCAGTCGACCGGCTGGTCCGCCACCAGCACCGTCGCGGAGCCCTGGTAATCGGGGCTGGCGTACGTCGCCTTGCGCGGCCCGCGGCAGGCGAGTTCGAAGGCGATGCGCCCGCGCGCGGCCTGCAGGTTCAGCACCACGACCTGATCGGGCGCGGACACGAAGGCCTCGCGCCGCATCGAGACGCTCGCGCTCTCGTGGTGCAAGGTGGCGATGGCGGTGTCCAGGTCCAGCTCGCGGTGGTAGGTGCGCGGCGCCTCGGCGCCGTCGAAGTCGAGCAGCAGGTCCCCCAGCGAGCCATAGGCCATCTGCCATAGCGGGCGGGCCATCATCCAGGCGCTGGCCAGGTCCGTGGCCTCCTTGTAGCGGCCTTCGTCGAGCAGGCGACGCACCTCGGGCAGCGCGGCCAGGGCTTCGGGGTTGTCGGGCGTGTACGGGGCCCCTGCCCACAGCGTGTCCTCGTTGAGTTGCAACCGCTCCTGACCCACGCGGCCGAAGACCATCGCGCCGAGCCGGCCATTGCCCAGCGGCAGCGCTTCCTCCCAGCGCGTGGCGGGACGCCGATACCAGAGCAGATGGTCGGCCCGCTCCTGCGCGCGCCGCGGCGCCGAGGCGGTCAGGCCAGAAGCGCCAGCGAGCGGCAGCGCCGCGGCTGCGGCCAGCATGCTGCGGCGGGTGAAAAGGGGGCGTCGTGAGGGGGTCATGTCGTGCTCAAGGGGGTGCGGTTGCGGAGTGATCGGCCCCGGCAGGATGACCGCGGATCCCTCGGCGCTCTCTAGGTGTTTGTATTGGTAAGGCCAGACAACTTATCCACGTAGACTGGTAATACCAATATAGCTACGGCTACATCCACTGCCGTAAACGCTTCCATTCGTCGGAGAGATCGTCGACACGCTGCGCGAGTTCCGCGCCGCAAGCTGCCCGTCGACGTGATGGTGCAGGACTGGCGGTACTGGGGCCGCCATGGCTGGAACGCGATGCGCTTCGACGAGGACCGGCAGTCAACACCGGCCGCAGCATGCCGGCAGGTGCGGTGACCGAATCCAAGTCATGAAATGCCAGGGTCAGGCCCTTGCACTTGCTGCGATGCCGCATAAAGTCGCGCCGTGTTCGTCCAGCTCGTGAGGTCCAGCATGAGTTCGATCGCCATGACCGTGTTCCTCGACTCGTCCCCCGGGGAACTTGTCGACCTGCCGCACGCCGGCTCCGGCCTGGAGCATCCGCTGGTCTTCGACAGCGCCGCGCGCGAGATCCGCCAGCTCGCCGCCGACGGCCGCGTCGAGGTGGTCGAGCAGCGCGTCAAGACGGTGGGGAACGACACGCTGATCGAGGAATTGCGCTTTCGGCGGTTGAGCTGATCTCGAAGGCCTCGCGGCGGTCGCGGTGTCGCGCCGCGGACGGCAAAGTCCGCCGCCGCCGGTCGACCGTCGACCCTGCGTCCCAGGGTCAGGCCTTGCCGCCCTTACCCGCCCTGCCCGGCGCCTTCGCCACTGCCTTCTCCGGCGCCTTCACCGGCGCCTTGACCGCCGGCCGCGCGTTGCGCACCCGATTGGCCAGGAACACCTCGCCGATGTCCAGCGTGCTGTCGTGGCCGACGTGCCGCGCGCAGGTCGTCAGCCATTTGTCGGCGGCCTCGCGGCCGAGCACGAACAGCGTGGTCAGCAGCCGCGGGTCGGTGTTGAGCTTGCTCGACGCGCCGAAGGGCGCCAGGCCGTCCTCGTCGGCGATGCGGTGCAGCCGCATCTGCTTGTAGCGCGTCGGATCGATGCGCCGGTCGCGCAGCAGCCGCTGCACGAAGGCGATCGCGCGCAGCTCCGCCACCAGGCTCGCGTTGAAGGTGATCTCGTTGATGCGGTCGTCGATCTCGGACGCGGTGCGGGGAATGCCCGCGTGCTCGCGCGGATTGATCTGGATCAGCAGCACGTCGTCGGAGTGGGTGCCGTAGACCAGCGGCCACAGCGCCGGGTTGCCCGAGAAGCCGCCGTCCCAGAAGGGCTCGCCGTCGATCACCACTGTCTGCGCGCTGTGCGGCAGGCAGGCCGAGGCCATCAGCGCCTCGATGCCCAGGTCCTCCCCGCTGAACACCCGCGGCTGGCCGGTGCGCACCGAGGTGGCGGTGACGAAGACCTTGATCGGTCCCTCGCGCAGCGCGTCGACATCGACATGGCGTCGCACGATGTCCCGCAGCGGATCGAGGTTGAAGGGATTGAGCTGGTAAGGGCTCCACAGCCGCAGCCAGGCGTCCCAGGCCGCCATGCCGGGCCAGGCGCTGCGGTTGAAGACCCAGGCCGGCGTCTCGCGCCGCGCGGCCTCCTCCGGGCCCTTGGTCTCGCCGACGACGCCGAAGCAGGCCGGCACGCCCGAGACGTCCTGCCAGAAGCGCGACAGCGCCTGGCGCGCGCCGAGCGCCCCGCCGCGGGCGAAGCCGGTGGCCATGACCGCGGCGTTCATCGCGCCGGCGCTGGTGCCCGACACGCCGTCGATGCGCAACCGGCCGTCCTCGAGCAGCCGGTCCAGCACGCCCCAGGTGAAGGCGCCGTGCGAGCCGCCGCCCTGCAGCGCGAGGTCGATGGAACGCGGCGCCTCCTGGGCCGGGACCGGCGCGCGCGTGCGCATCGGGACCTCGAGGACGCCCTCGGCGCCGGCACCGCCGGCAGGGCCGATGCCATCGGGATCGGTGGCGGGCAAGGCACGGGAGCCGCGGCGGGGCGGGCGGGAAGACGTCGTCATGGATGAAGCGGTCGAGAAGCGACGCCGGTCGCGTCGGAACCCGCAGCCTATACCGTGACGAGCCGTCCTTGGGCGCTCAGCTGCCGCTCACCTGTCGCTCACGCGCTGCCCACGTGCCGCTCACTTGCCGTTCACTTGCCGCCGCGCAGCTTGGCCAACTGGCCCTGGGTCTCGTTCCACAGGTCCATGCCGACCTGCGTCGCCACACCGGCATTCACGCGGGTCAGCTTGTCGCGCATGCGGGCGGTCTCCGCCGGGCTCAGCTCGTTGACCGCCATACCCTTGGCCTTGAGCTCGGCCAGCGCCTTGGCGGCCTCGTCGCGCGTGTCCTTGCGCTCGAAGTCGCGGCTCTTGATCGCCGCCTGCTGCAGCACCGCCTGTTCGTCCTTGGACAGGCCGTCCCAGAACTTCTTCGACACGGTCACGATCCACGGGCTATAGACGTGGTTGGTCACCGTCAGGTACTTCTGCACCTCGTAGAACTTGGCCGACAGGATGGTGTTGTACGGGTTCTCCTGGCCGTCGACCGCCTTGGTCTCCAGCGCCGAGAACAGCTCCGAATACGGCAGCGGCACCGCGTTGGCGCCCAGCTGCTTGAAGCTGTCCAGGAAGACGTTGTTCTGCATCACGCGCAGCTTGATGCCGTCCAGGTCCTCCAGCCGGTTGACCGCGCGCTTGCTGTTGGTCAGGTTGCGGAAGCCGTTCTCCCAGTAGACGAGGCCGACCATGCCCTTGTCGGCCAGCTTGCCGCGCACCTTGTCGCCGACCGGGCCGTCCAGCAGCGCGTCGGCCTCGCGCACGTTGTTGACCAGGAAGGGCGTGTCCCACAGCGCCATCTCCTTGGCGATGCCCACCAGCGTGGCGGTCGAGCCGACCATCATCTCCTGCGCGCCGCCGATCAGCGCCTGCTGCATCTGGGTGTCCGGGCCGAGCGCGGCGCCGCCGATGGCGCGCACCTTCATCTTGCCGCCCGACAGCCGCGCCACCTCGTCGGCGAAGACCTTCACCGCGCGGCCCTGGTTGCTGTTCTCGGCCAGGCCGTAGCCGAAGCGGATCAGGCGCGGCTTGATGTCGGCGGCCTGCGCCGATGACACGGGCAGCGCCGCGCTCAGCGCGACGGCGGCCAGCGCGACGGCGGCGGCCAGGGTGTTGCGGCGGGTCTTGAAGCTCATGGTTGTCTCCTGGGTACGAGGGTCGCTGAGGATCAGGGAAGGGTCGCGGCCGGTCAGCGCATCCACTTGACGGGCGCGATGACCAGCTCGGGGAACACGGTGAACAGGACGAGGATCAGCGCGTAGGTCAGCAGGAACGGATTCACGCCCTTGATGACCTGGTGCATCGACAGCCGGCCCACGCCGGCCACCACGTTGAGGACCGTGCCCACCGGCGGCGTGATCAGGCCGATCGCGCCGTTGAGCACGAACATCAGCCCGAAGTACACCGGGTCGATGCCCGCCTTGACCGCGATGGGCAGCATCACCGGCGCGAAGATCAGGATCGTCGGCGTCAGGTCGAGCGCCGTGCCGATCACCACGAGGATCAGCATCATCAGCGCCATCAGCAGCCGCGGCGACTCGATCAGCCCGCCCAGCCAGCCGGTGAGCACGCCCGGCAGGTCCGCCAGCGTGATCATGTAGCTCGCCACCTGCGCGCCGGCGCACAGGAACATCACGATCGCCGTCGTCTTGGACGCCCGCACCAGCACGCCGTGCAAGTCGCGCAGGCCCATCTCGCGGTGCACGACGAAGCTGATGACCAGCGCGTAGAACGCGGCCACCACCGCGGCCTCGGTCGGCGTGAACACCCCGGTCTTCATGCCGCCGATGATGATCAGCGGCATCAGCAGCGCCCAGAAGGCCTGGGCGGTGGCCTTGAGCCGCTCGCGCATCGGCAGCGCGGTGCCCGGCGGCAGGTCGATCCTGCGCAGCTGCAGCTTCCAGGCGACCAGCAGCCCCAGGCCCATCACCAGCCCGGGCACGATGCCCGAGAGGAACAGCGCCGAGATCGAGGTGTTGGTCGTCACGCCGTAGATCACGAACGGCATCGACGGCGGAATGATGGGCGCGATGATGCCGCCCGAGGCGATCAGCCCGGCGGAGGTCGCCATCGGATACCCATGGCGTCGCATCATCGGCAGCAGGATGGTGGCCAGCGCGGCGGTGTCGGCCAGCGCCGAGCCGCTCATGCTGGCCATCAGCACCGAGGCGCCGATCGCCACGAAGCCCAGCCCGCCGGGGATGTGGCCGACCCAGGCCTGCGCCATCTGGATGATGCGGCGGCTGATGCCGCCCGCGTTCATCAGCTCGCCGGCCAGGATGAAGAAGGGCACGGCCAGCAGCGGGAAGCTGTCGATGCCGGCCACCAGGTTCTGCGCCAGCAGCTGGGTGTCCCAGAACTCCAGCGCCCAGGCCATGCCGGCGCCGGTCAGCACCAGCGCGAAGGCCATCGGGATGCCGATGCCCATCAGCAGCACCATGCCGCCGACGAAGACGATGAAGGACAGTGCCTCGTTGCTCATGATCGACCTGCCCCGTCCTTACTCGACGTCCGACTCGTGCTCGAGGTCCAGCGGCTTGCCGCGGACCAGCTCCCAGGCCGCCATCGCCGCGATGGCGGCGCAGGACAGCAGCGCCGGCAGCGGCAGCAGCGCGGTGGGATAACCCAACACCACCGAGCGGCTGTCCATGCCGACGACCACCTGCTGCCAGGCGCCCCAGCCCACCAGGCCCGCCGCGGCGATGACCGCGAGGCGGATCACCCCGGTGACCGCCCGCAGCGCGCCGGGCTTGCCGCGCAGCGGCAGCAGCAGGCTGGTGAAGGCCATGTGCTCGCCCAGCGGGTAGGCGGCGGTGGCGCCGATGAAGACCATCCAGACGAAGAGCAGCCGCGACAGCTCCTCACTGGCCGCGATGCCACCGCCGAAGCCGTAGCGCAGCACGACGTTGACGAACACCGCCAGCGCCATCACGCCCAGGCACAGCGCCATCGCGGCCTCGCCGGCCAGGAGCAGGCGCGAGCGCGGCGCGGTGGCGTCCGCGCCGGCCGCGGAGGAAGGATCGTGGTCGGACATGCTCATGCGTCGATCTCCTGGGAGGGGGGCACGGCGAGCAGCGCCAGCGCGCGCCCGACCTGCTCGTCCAGCGGCAGCGCCGCCGGCACGGTCACGACGCCCGGCTCGCCGGTCGGCGGCTCGAGCGTGGCGAACTGGCTGTCCACCAGCGTCGCCGAGAAGAAATGGCGGTCGGCCCGCGCCGCCACGCGCTGGAGCGCCAGCGGCTTGTCGATGTCCATGTAGACGAAGCGCACCGCTGGGCAGGCGGCGCGCAGCCGCTCACGGTAGGCGCGCTTGAGCGCCGAGCAGCTCAGCACCACCGGCGCCTGCGTGCGCAGCATCTGCCCGAGCTGGTCCAGCCAGCCCCAGCGGTCTTCGTCGGCCAGCGGCTGGCCGGCCTGCATCTTGGCGATGGAGGCCGGCGCGTGGTGCGCGTCGCCCTCGATGAAGCCCCAGCCCAGCGCGCGGGCCAGCGCTTCGCCGACGCTGGTCTTGCCGCAGCCCGCGACCCCCATGACGACAAGGGCCGTGGCCGGGATCGGGCCCGGGATCGAAGCGGCGGTGGCGGTCGGCGAAGTCATCGGATAGCGCTATCCCACTGGCTGAAAAGAGACGGCGAGCGGTAGTCCGGAATCGCCGTCGGTCCTCGTCACGCAAGGAAATTCCCGGTCCGGTCGGACGCCAAGGCGGGCGTCCGACGATTGGGATAGCGCTATCTTAGGTGGTGCATCCAGGCACCAGGAGAGGGATTACGCGTAGTTTCGGGGCGCGTCGATCGATGCGCGGCCGCGGTTCGCCGGGCCACAGGCCTCGGGTCCGACCCGGCTGGCGACGCAGGGGGATAGCCCTATCCTCCCGCCGATGAACCCGCCCTCCTCCAAACGCCGCCGCGCCACCGGCCGGGCCACGCTGCAAGACGTCGCCCTGGCCGCCGGCGTCAGCCCGATCACCGCCTCGCGCGCGCTGCGCGGCGAGCGCAGCGTGGCGGCGGAGCTGGTCCAGCGCGTCACCGTGGCCGTCGCCCAGCTCGGCTACGTGCCGGATCCGGCGGCCCGGGCGCTGGCATCCTCGCGCAGCAACCAGGTGGTGGTGCTGATCCCGCTGCTGTCGAACGCGCTGTTCGTCGACCTGCTGGACGCGGCGCAGCGCACGCTGCTGGCGGCCGGCTACCAGAGCCTGATCGGCGTGACCCACTACCACCCCGAGGAAGAAGAGGCGCTGCTGCGCACCTACCTGATGAACCGTCCGGCGGGGTTGCTGGTCACCGGCTTCGACCGCACCGACGCGGCCCGGGCGCTGATCCACGGCAGCGGCGTGCCCTGCGTCCACGTGATGGAGAACCGCGGCGAGCCGGGCCTGTATTCGGTCGGCTTCTCGCAGCAGGCGGCCGGTCACGCGATGACGGCCGAGCTGATGCGGCGCGGTTATCGCCGCATCGCCTTCGCCGCAGCGCAGCTGGACCCGCGCACGCTGCAGCGCGCGCAGGGCTATCGGGAAGCGCTGGGCGCGGCGCACGATCCGGCGCTGGAGTTCATGGACGCGGCACCGTCGTCGTTCGCGCTCGGCGCGGCGATGTTCGAGCGCGTCCTGCAGGCCGTGCCCGATGTCGACGCGATCTTCTTCAACAACGACGACCTGGCCCAGGGCGCGCTGCTGCAGGCGCTGCGGCTGGGGATCCGGGTGCCCGAGCGCGTCGCCGTCGCCGGCTTCAACGACCTCACCGGCGGCGGCCAGATGCTGCCGCCGCTGAGCACCGTGCGCACGCCACGCGGCGAGATCGGCCTGGAGGCCGCACGCATGCTGGTCGCGCTGATGCGCAACGAAGCGGTCCCCGAGCCCTGCCTGGACTTGGGCTTCGAGCTGGTCCTGCGCGAGAGCTGCTAGGCACCGTCATGAACGACAACGCCGGATCGTTGCCGATCCGGCGTCCGTGCCATCCACGACGGGCGCCTGGCCCGTCGCGCGTGCGGCCTCAGTCGGCGATGCCTGGCGTCGGCGTGCCTGGGCCGATCGCCGGGCCCGCCGAGCGGTCATCCGCCGAGGCGTCGAGGTCCGCGTCGGTCGGCGTCGACGCCGCCGCGAAGGTCTTGCGGCCCTTCACCAGGTAGGAATAGATCACCGGCACCACGACCAGCGTCAGGATCGTCGAGGTGATCACGCCGCCGATGATCGCGCGGCCCATCGGCGCCTGGATCTCGCCGCCCTCGTTGAGCGCGATCGCCATCGGCAGCATGCCGAACACCATCGCCGCGGTCGTCATGATGATGGGCCGCATCCGCGTCAGGCCGGCCTGCAGCAGCGCCTCCGGCACCGACAGACCCTGATCCTTGCGCGCATGGTTGGCGAAGTCCACCAGCAGGATCGCGTTCTTGGTCACCAGGCCCATCAGCATCACCAGGCCGATCATCGAGAACACGTTCAGCGTCGTCTTCCACAGCAGCAGCGCCAGCATCACCCCGATCATCGCCAGCGGCAGCGAGGCCATGATGGCGATCGGCTGCACGAAGCTGCCGAACTGGCTGGCCAGCACGATGTAGATGAAGATCAGCGCCAGCCCCATCGCGATCAGCAGGCCGTTGAAGGCCTCCGCCTGCTGCTTGCCGTCGCCGTCGACCATGAAGCTGATGCCCGGCGGCAGCTGCGTCTCCTTGATCAGCTTCTGCACGTCGGCGTTGACGTCGCCGCCGGGGCGGCCCTGCACGCCGGCGTAGACGGCCTCGCGGCGCTGCAGGTTCTGGCGACGGATCACCTCGGGGTTGAACACCGGCTCGATGGTCGCGACCTGCTCCAGCGCGATCGGCGAACCGTCGCGGGCGAAGGCCACCGGCAGGTTGCGCATCTGCTCGATGCTCTGGCGCTGCGCCTTGGGCAGGCGCAGCAGCACCTCGACCTGGTTGCCGTCGGGCGTGGTCCAGTAGGTCGCGATGTCGCCGTTGACGTAGGCCCGCAGCGAGGACGCCACCTGCACCGCGTTGAGCCCCAGCTCGCGCACCGCCGAGTCCTTGAGCTTGACCGCGTAGGCCGGCAGCCCCGGCTTGACCGTGGTGTCCACGTCCACCGCGCCCTTGATCTTCTTGACCTTCTCGGCGAAGTCCTTGGCCACCTGGGTCAGCACCTCCGGATCGGAACCGAGGATGGTCACCCACACCGGACGGTTGAAACCGACGCTGACCTCGACGCCGGGGATGCGCGCGATCTCGGCGCGGATCGCGTCCTCCACCTGCATCTGGGTGCGCTTGCGCAGCTTGCGGTCGACCAGCGCGATGTCCAGGTTGGCCTGGTTGCGGCCGGTGGCCATGCCCTCCCCGCTGCTGCCCACGACGGTCGCGACGGTCTTGATCTCGGGGAAGGTGGCCAGGATCTCCTCGACCTGGCGCACCTTGGCCTCGCCGCGCTCCAGGCTGGTCGCCACCGGCATGCGCAGCGTCAGGTGGGTGAAGCCCTGGTCGATCTGCGGCTGGAACTCGCTGCCCACCGCCGGCACCAGCAGCAGGGCCAGCACGAAGCTGCCGATGCCCGAGCCGGTCACGATGCCGCGCGGCGTGATGGTGGCCAGCCGCAGGCGGCGCGGCGCGCTCTTCAGGCGCTGGCCGTCCGGCCCGAACGGGCGACCGAAGGCCGGCAGCGGCGGCACCAGCATCCGGTAGCGGCGGCCGGAGAACACCCAGCGCAGCGTCTTCTCGTAGACGTCGTGAAGCAGGTCCATGCCGCGGTCGGTCGCGCGCACCAGGTGGCCGATGACCGGCACCTTCTTGATGTAGGTGCTCGGCGGATCGGGCCAGACCGAGGACAGCATCGGGTCGAGCGTGAAGCTGACGAACAGCGACACCAGCACCGCCACCGCGACGGTGATGCCGAAGGGATAGAAGAACTTGCCGACGATGCCGCCCATGAAGGCGACCGGCACGAACACCGCGCAGATCGCGAAGGTCGTGGCCATCACCGCCAGGCCGATCTCGTTGGTGCCGTCCTCGGCCGCGCGGTGGTGGTCCTTGCCCATGCCGACGTGGCGCACGATGTTCTCGCGCACGACGATGGCGTCGTCGATCAGCAGGCCGATGCACAGGCTCAGCGCCATCATCGTCATGAAGTTCAGCGTGAAGCCGAAGGCATAGATCGCGATGAAGCTGGAGATCACCGAGATCGGCAGCGTCAGCCCGGTGATGATGGTCGAGCGCCAGCTGTGCAGGAACAGGAACACGATGGCGATGGTCAGCAGCGCGCCCTCGATCAGCGTGTGGCGCAGGCCGTCCAGCGAATGCTTCACGAAGTCGCTGTTGACGTAGACCAGCCGCAGCTCCATGTCCTTGGGCAGCGTCTTGCGCATCTCCTCGACCGCCGCCTTGACCGCCTCGCCGGTGGCGACGATGTTGGCGTCCTGCTGCTTGAAGATGTTGAAGGTGACGGCGGGCTGGCCGTTGATGCGGGCGATGCTGTCGAGCTCGCGTTCGCGCTCGCTGAGCGTGCCGAGGTCACCCAGCGTCAGCGGCAGGTCGCCGCGGCGGCCGACAACGACATTGGCGAATTCCTTCGGATCCTTGACCTTGCCCTCGACGCGCAGCATCGCGTCATCGAAGCGGTTGGAGATCAGGCCCACCGGCGCGTCGGTGTTGGCGGCGTTGAGCGCCGCCGAGATCTGCGCCGGCGTGATGTTGAAGGCGCGCAAGCGGGTCGGGTCCAGGTCGATGCGAACCTCGCGCACCGCCATGCCGCCGACGTCCACCTTGGCCACGCCCTCGACGCGCCCCAGCCGCTTGGAGACGGTCAGGTCGGCCATCATCGACAGCTCGCGCAGCGTGCGGTCCGGGCTCATCAGCGCGGCCACGATGATGGGCTGCGCGTTCTCGGTCTGGAAACGCTGCACCATCGGCGGCTTCACGTCGCGCGGAAACTGCGCCTGGGCCTGCGCCACGCGGTCGCGGATCTCCTGCATGCCGCGGTTCATGTCGGCGTTCAGCGAGAACTCGACCGAGGCCTGCATCCGGCCCTCGAAGCTGCGCGACTGCACCCGCTCCACGCCGGCGATGGTGTTGAGCGCCTCCTCGAGCGGCTTGGCCACCTCGCGCTCCACCGCCTCGGGCGAGGCGCCCGGGTACTGGATGTCGATCTGGGCACCGGGGAAGGTGATGTCGGGCGACTGCTCGACGCCCAGCTTGGAATAGGCGACCAGCCCCAGCACGCACAACGCGACCATGACCATGGTGGCGAAGACGGGGTTGCGGATCGAGACACGGGTCATCCACATGGGAAGCTCCCTTCGAGGGTTCGGTTCGGTCGTGGCCGGTCGGGCCGGTCGGGCCAGGCAGACGCGCGCGGCACCGGCGGTCGGCCGTTCTTGTCGTTCTTTCCGCCGGGCCCCGGGCGCGGCAGCGGCGCCGCCGCCGCAGGGCCCGGACGGCGATTACTGGGCGGTCGCGCCGCTCGCGGCGACGCTGGCCATGCTGGCCTTGGGCGCGCGGATCTCGGCGCGCTCACCTTCCTTCAGGTTGTCGAAGCGCGCGCCCAGCACCTGCGACTGCGGCGTCACGCCAGCCAGGATCTCGACGCGCCCTTCGCGCGGATCGCGCCGGCCGGTGGTCACGATGCGGCGCACCAGCATGCCCTTCTCGATCAGCCAGACATGTTCCTGGCCGGACACCGCGCCCACCGCCGTGGACGGCACCGTCAGGCGCGGCTTGTCGTCGGGCAGCTCGACGCGGGCGACGGCGTACTGGCCGGCACGGAAACGCTCGCCGGTGTTGTCCAGCGTCAGCGTCACGCCGATCGAGCGGGTGCCGGGCTCGGCGGCCGGCGCGATGCGGGCGATGCGGGCCGTCACCGGCTCATCGCTGCCCTCCACCTTCACCTGCACCGTCATGCCGGGCGAGAGCTTGCCCACCTCGTGCGTGCCGACCAGGCCGGCGAGCTCCAGCTTGGACAGGTCGACGATGGTCAGCACCTGCTGCTCCGCGGCGACCTTCTCGCCGGGCAACGTGTGCCGCTTGGCGACGATGCCGTCGATCGGCGAGATCAGCGCGGCCTGGCGCAGCAGGACCTCGCTGGTGCCGAGCTGCGCCTGCGCGGACAGCATCTGGCCGCGCGCGGACTCGAGCTGCGCGCGGGAGTTGTCCAGCGCCGTCGGCGCGATGAAGTTCTGCGAGGCCAGGCCCTGGTTGGCCTTGTACTGGCGCTCGGACTGCTCGTACATGGCGCGGGCCGATTCGACGCTGGCGTTGCGCTCGGCCACCTTGTGGCGCAGTTCCTCCAGGTCCAGCTGGCCCAGCGACTGGCCGGCCTTGACCCGGCTGCCCTCGCCCACCGTCAGGCGGTCCAGGCTGCCCGAGGCCTTGGCGCGGACGATCACGGTATTGGGCGCGACCAGCGGGCCGGAGAACTCGATCAGGCCCGGCATCGGCGCCATCGTCGGCTTGATGACCTCGCCCGCCTGGAACTCCAGGGCCGGCTTGGCCGCGTCCTTCTTCGCCGCCGGAGCGCTGCTCCCGCTCGTGGCGTACACGCCGGCGCCGCCCGCCAGGACGGCCACCGCCACGCCACCCAACCACCATTGCTTGCGCATGATCTCCCCCATCCGTCGACACGGGATCACCGGTTCGATGATCCTTGAATGCGGCGGAGTGTAGGAATCCCCAAATTGATGCGGGAGACAGACGCGACGAACTGCTGTTTGTGCGTCATGGCCTGCTTATCTCTGGGACTGAAATCGGCCGTCTCAACGACAAATTGCTAGTCGGAGCGACGAAAGCGCAGAAGAAGGCGATGGCACCCGATTGCCTTTTGGCTTTCGGAACCGGTGCGGCCATAGCGCCGGGCCGGGCGGCGGCGCTCAGGCCGCCTGCAGCGGATCGCGCTTCGCGCAGCGCCAATGACAGACCGCGCCGACGAGCGCGGCGACCGACGCGGCCCAGAAGCAGGCCGCGTAGCCATGACTTTCGGCGAGCCAGGCGCCGCCCAGGCTGCCCAGCACGCCCGAGACCCCGTAGCCCAGCACCGCGTACAGCGCCTGGCCGCGGCCCTGCAGCCGGCCGGGGAAATAGCGTCCGATCAGGCCGATGCAGGCGGTGTGCTGCGCGGCGAAGGTGACCGCGTGGCAGCACTGGAGCAGGACCATCGCCACGAGGCTCGCGCCCAGGCCGGCGGTGCCGGCCAGCCGGAACGCCGCCAGCAGCGCCGCGACGATGAGCCAGTGATGCAGGTGCTGCTGCCGGACCCAGCGGCCCTGGAAGGCGAACCAGGCGATCTCCGCCGCGACCGACACCGCCCACAGCGCCCCCACCTGCCCCTTCCCGTAACCGAGCCGGTCCAGGTAGAGGCTGTAGAAGGCGTAGATGGCGGTGTGCGCCAGCACGGTGAAGAACATGCCGAGGAAGAACCAGCCGACTTCCGGTCGGCGCAGCGTGGCGGCGATGGAGACCGGCGCGGCCGCGTCGTGCTGGACGGCGGCTCTCCGCGGCAGCCGCCAGGCGGCGATCACCAGCGTCGTGAGCCCCGCGACGATGGTCCACGGGAACACCGCCATGCCGGCCGCGTCGAACCACCAGCCGCCGCCGACGACGGTCGCCAGGAAGCCGACCGAACCCCACAACCGCACCCGGCCGTAGCGCTTCGGATCCATGCCGCCGCTGGTGGCCAGCTCATGCGCGATCAGCGCCTCGTTGAGCGGCGTCACGCAGGCGTTGAAGAAGTACATCAGGAACACGACCAGCGTCAGCCCGAGCACCGACGCGCCGCTGCCGCTCGGCGACACCAGCAGCAGGCCGCAGGCGCTGATCCAGCAGGCGAGCGCCGCGGCCCGGATCAGCTCGACGCGCCGGCCGCTGCGGTCGGCCACCAGGCCCCACAGGTAGGGCGCGAACAGCCGGGTCCAGCTCTGCATCGACACCAGCAGCCCGATCGCCACCACCGGCAGGCCGAGCGACTTGTACCAGAGCGGCGCGAACGGGTTGAACAGGCCGATGCTGCCGTAATAGGCGCAGCCGAGCAGCGCGCTCGCGCGCAGCACGCGGGCGCCGTCCGGCGTCGCCGGGACGGCCGACGGGGCGGTGGATCGGGCCATGAGGCAGTCGGGGGACGGACGGGGACCGCGCCGGCGTGCAGGCGCGGTCGCGGCTTCAGCCCGCGTCAGAGCGATGCGCGGCGATCGCAGGGATGGGCAGCTCGACGTCGCCGCACTGCGCGCGGTCCATCAGCACGTGGTCGATGACGACCAGCGCCAGCATCGCCTCGGCGATCGGCGTCGCGCGGATGCCGACGCAGGGATCGTGGCGGCCGAAGGTCTCGACCGTCGTGGGCTCGCCGGCGCGGTTGATGGACGCCTTGGGCGTGCGGATGGAGCTGGTGGGCTTGATCGCGATCGACACGCGCAGGTCCTGGCCGCTGGAGATGCCGCCCAGCACGCCGCCGGCGTTGTTGCTGGCGAAGCCCGCCGGCGTCAGCTCGTCGCCATGCTGGCTGCCGCGCTGGCGCACGCTGTCGAAACCGGCGCCGATCTCGACGCCCTTGACCGCGTTGATGCCCATCATCGCGTAGGCGATGTCGGCATCGAGCTTGTCGAACAGCGGCTGGCCCAGACCGGCCGGCATGCCGGTGGCCTCGACCATCAGCTTCGCGCCGACCGAGTCGCCGTCCTTGCGCAGCGCGTCCATGTAGTCCTCCAGCGCCTGGATCTGCGAGGCGTTGGCGGCGAAGAAGGGGTTCTGGCCGACGTGCTCCCAGCCCTCGAAGGCCAGGTCGATCTCGCCCAGCGCCGTCATGCAGCCGCGGAACCGGACGCCCAGTTCCTGCTTCAGCCATTTGCGGGCGACGGCGCCGGCGGCCACCATCGGCGCGGTCAGCCGGGCCGACGAGCGCCCGCCGCCGCGCGGATCGCGCAAGCCGTACTTGCGCCAGTAGGTGTAGTCGGCGTGGCCGGGGCGGAAGGTGTCGAGGATGTTTCCGTAGTCCTTGCTGCGCTGGTCCACATTGCGGATCAGCAGGCAGATCGGCGTGCCGGTGGTCAGGCCCTCGTAGACGCCGGACAGGATCTCGACCTGATCGGGCTCCTGCCGCTGCGTGACGTGGCGCGAGGTGCCGGGGCGGCGGCGGTCCAGCTCGGGCTGGATGTCCTCGACCGACAGCGCCAACCCGGGCGGGCAGCCGTCGATCACGCAGCCGATGGCCGGGCCGTGACTCTCGCCGAAGTTGGTGACGCGAAACAAGCTGCCGAAAGTGCTGCCGGACATCTGGAGAACCTGCCGAGGCGAGAAACCGAAGCTGCCGATTCTACGAGCGCGCCCCGGGCCGACGACTCACCCTGCGCCCGCTCCGCCCACCGCCAGCCTCATCAAGCGATGAAGCCAGCGCTCGGCGGCGGCGAGGCGTCGCCCTGCGCCGCGGTCCGGGCCTGGGCCTGGGCCTGGGCCTGGGCCTGCGCTTGCGCCTGCGCCTGCGGATCGCGCTCGAAGACGGCGATCGATTCCACGTGCGCCGTGTGCGGGAACATGTTCACCGCGCCGGCCTGCACGCAGCGGTAGCCGGCCACGTTGACCAGCAGCCCCGCGTCGCGCGCCAGCGTGGCCGGCGCGCAGGACACGTAGACGATGCGCTCGGGCGGCGTCCAGCCGGGTGCCAGCGACGGGTCCTGGACCAGGTCCGCCAGCGCCTTGACCAGCGCGAAGGCGCCCTCACGCGGCGGATCGATCAGCCAGCGGTCGGCGGCGCCGTCGGCCACCAGCAGCTGCGGGGTCATCTCGAACAGGTTGCGCGCGACGAAGCTGGCCTTGTGGTCGAGTCCATTGCGCTTGGCGTTCTCGCGCGAGCGCTGCACCAGCGCCTCGCTGCCCTCGATGCCGAGGACCTCGCGCGCCTGCGTCGCCAGCGGCAGGGTGAAGTTGCCCAGGCCGCAGAACCAGTCGATGACGCGCTCGCCGGCCTGCACGCCCAGCAGCCGCAGCGCTCGGCCGACCAGCACCGTGTTGATGTGGTGGTTGACCTGGGTGAAGTCGGTCGGCTTGAACGGCATCACGACGCCGAACTCCGGCAGCGTGTAGGCCAGCTCCGGTCCGTCCGCATCGAGCAGGTGCACCGTCTCCGGCCCCTTGGGCTGCAGCCACCATTGCACCCCGTGCTCGGCGGCGAAGGCGCGCAGCCGGGCGACGTCGCCCGCGCTCAGCGGCTCCAGGTGGCGCAGCACCAGCGCGATCACCTGCGTGCCGCCGTTGTCGCCGATGGCCAACTCGATCTGCGGCAGGCGGTCGCGGCCGTCCATCGCGCCGATCAGCTCGCGCAGCGGCAGCAGCATCGCGCTGACCTTCTCGGGCAGCACCTTGCAGACCTGCATGTCGGCGATGTAGCGGCTCTTGCGCTCATGGAAGCCGACCAGCACGTGGCCCTTCTTCGGCACGTAGCGCACCGACAGGCGGGCGCGATAGCGGTAGCCGGTGGCCGGTCCCTCGATCGGGCGCAGCAGCGCCTCGGCCTTGACCTTGCCGAGGTGCCACAGGTTGTCCTCGAGCACGCGCTGCTTGACCGCCACCTGGGCGCCGGGATGCAGGTGCTGCATCTTGCAGCCGCCGCAGGCGCCGGCATGCAGCCCGAAATGCGGGCAGACCGGCCGCACCCGTTGCGCGCTCTCGCGTCGCATCGCGACCATCGCGGCCTGCTCCCAGTTGTTCTTCTTGCGGCCGACGGCGACCTGGACTTCTTCGCCGGGCAAGGCGCCCTCGATGAACACGACCTTGCCTTCGCTGTTGTGGGCGACGCCCTGCGCTTCAAGGTCCAGCGACTCGACCTTCAGCCATTCCGATACATCAGTCATGGGCGCGCATTATCCCAGCGACGTCCGGCGCGGGCGTCACGGCGAGCGCCGCGAATCAGAAGATCGAATCCCGGCTGATGCCCTGCCGCATCATGTTGCGCTTGAGCTTGGCCAGCGCCTCGATCTGGATCTGCCGGATGCGCTCGCGGGTCAGGCCCAGCCGCACGGCGAGGATGTCCAGCGTCTCGGGCTCGCGGTCGGCCAGGCCGTAGCGGCCGGCGAGCACCTCGCGCTCGCGGTCGCTCAGCGAGGCCAGCCCGCTCTTGAGCAGGTCCTCGAGCTCATGGCTGAGCCGGTGGCCCGCCGGGTCGACCGCCTGCTCGTCGGCAACCAGGTCCAGCATCGATTCGCCGCCGTCGCCATTGCGGTCCACCGGCGAATCGAGCGAGCTGGGCAGTTCCGCATAGGCGAGCAGCTCGGCGATCTCGTCGACCGGGCGACCGAGCGCTTGCGCGACATCCTCAGCGCGCACCGCGCCTTCGCCGCCGCGCTGCGCCGCGAGCGCCTCCAGCGCGCGGCGCGCCTTCAGCACCTGATTGAGCTCGCGCACGATGTGTACCGGCAGCCGCACCAGCCGCGCCTGATGCATCAGCGCGCGCTCCACCGCCTGGCGGATCCACCAGCTGGCGTAGGTCGAGAAACGGAAACCGCGCTCGGGCTCGAACTTGCCGATCGCGTGCATCAGGCCGAGGTTGCCTTCCTCGATGAGGTCGCTCATCGGCAGGCCGCGGCCCAGGTAGTTCTTGGCGATGCTGACGACCAGCCGCAGGTTGTGCTCGATCATCGCCTGGCGCGCCTCGAAGTCGCCGGCGCGCGCCTTGACCGCGGTGTCGTACTCCTCCTGGGGCGTCAGCAGCGGGGTGCGCCGGATGTCGCGCAGGTAGGCCTGCAGCGCGTTGGTCGCGTCGCCGTCGGCGGGACCCAGGTCGCCCTTGCCGTTCCTGGACTTGCTCTTGCCGTCCTCGGACTCGGCGCTGCGCAGCGCGCGGACTTCATCGTCCTCGTCGGCCACGACCTCGGGACTGTCCGCCGCATCGCCCTCGGCCGGCGCGGCGGCGTCATGGTCGTCAGCCGGCTCGGCGGACTCGGCCGCCAGCTCGGGCGGCAATCTGAAACGGCCTGGATGACCGGGGCGGTCCAGGCCGTCGGGCGAGAGTCCATCTGACGAAGAGGCGCGTTGCAAGGTCATGTTGCGGCGCCTCCTTGAGCGCCCTCAGCGCGCGGGCAACAGCTTCGACGGATCGATCGGCTTGCCCTGCTTGCGCACCTCGAAGTGCAGCTTCACCGAATCCGCGTCGCTGCTGCCCATCTCGGCGATCTTCTGGCCCTTGCGCACCACCTGGTCTTCCTTCACCAGCAACGTCTGGTTATGCGCGTAGGCCGTCAGATAGTTCGTGCTGTGCTTGATGATGATCATGTTGCCGTATCCGCGCAACCCCGCGCCCGCGTACATCACGCGGCCATCGGCGGCGGCGAACACCGGGTCGCCGGGCTTGCCGGAGAACGCCAGGCCCTTGTTGCGGACTTCGTCGAAGCCCGCGGCCACCGGGCCGGAAGCGGGCCAGCCCCAGCTGATGTCGTCATCGTCGCGGGTGGCGGGTGCGGGCGTCGCGGCGGCGGTGGCGGGCGCCGAGGCGGCGGACGCGCTGCCCGTCGCCGGAGCCGGGGACTTGCCATCCAGCGGCCGGGTCTCGACTTTCGAGCTCGCCAGCGGCTTGGTCGTCACCGCGGTCGGATCCACGCCCGGGGGCGCCACGCGCAAGACCTGACCCACTTCGATCAGGTTGGGGTTGTCCATGCCGTTCCAGCGCGCCACGTCCTTCCAGCCTTGGCCGTTGTCCATGGCGATGCGGATCAGCGTGTCGCCGGGCTTGACGGTGTAGTAGCCGGGCTTGCCGGCGTTCTCGGCGCCGGGCAGCGGTTTCGATTCCGGCGCGGGCGTCACCGCGGTGCCCGGGATCGCGGACTGCGCGGACGCGCCCTTGCCGACGGCGCGGTCCTCCACCGGCGCGCGATGCGGTGTGTTCTGGCAGCCCGTGAGCGCCAGCACCACCACGGAGACCCAAAGCAGCGGAGAACGGAAGAGATGTTGCATGCGCGCGTGTTTGTCGTTGCGAAAGCCGAAGCGCGGGAGCCGTGAGGCTGCCGCGCTACAGGACCCCCGATTTTAGGGGCACGAACAGGACCGCTTCGTGCAGGCTGCGCACGAAGCGCGAGCCCGCCGCGTCACGGACGTGGTCGATGAGCACCAGCACCTGGCCGCGGCCGCTGGGCGCGGTCATCGGCGCGACCAACCGGCCGCCCGGCGCGAGCTGGTCCAGCCAGGCCTTGGGGATGTCGTCGCCGCCGGCGGCGGAGATGATGCTGTCGTAGGGCGCGGACGGCGGATGGCCCAGCATGCCGTCGCCGTAGACCAGCCGCACCTGGTGGTGGCCGACCAGGTTCGCGCGGGCCTTGTCGTGCAGCGGCCGCAGCCGCTCGACCGACACGACCTGTTTCGACACTTGCATCAGCAGCGCCGCCTGGTAGCCGCAGCCGGTGCCGATTTCCAGCACCTTGCCGAGATGGCCGCGTTGGCGCGCGCCCGGCGCGTCCAGCATCAGCGCCATCATCCGGCCGACGACCGACGGCTTGGAAATGGTCTGGCCGTGCCCGATCGGCAGGCTGGTGTCCTCGTAGGCCTGCGTCGCCAGCGCGGAGTCGACGAAAGCATGCCGGTGCACCGTCGCCAGCGCCTGCAGCACGCGCTCGTCCGTCAGGCCTTCGCGGCGCAGGCGGTCCACCATGCGCTGGCGCACGCCGGCGGAGTCCAGCCCCAGGCCGATCGGCGTCGTCTGCCGCGCCTTGATGGCGGCAGCCTGCTGCCAGTGGCCCTGCGGCTTGAGCGGCTCGCGGGCCTCGGCGGCCGCGGCCGCGGACGGCGCGCCCGGGCGCGCCGGGGCGAGCTTGTCCAGCGACAGCGGGAAGCGCTTGGGCCGGGGCGGCAGCGAGGTCATGGACGGCCGGCGGTCTGCAGCCGCTGGCGCCAGTCGTCCAGCGTCGCGTGTTCGGTGAGGTCGACCTGCAGCGGCGTGATCGAGACGGCGCCGTTGCCGGTGGCGTGGAAGTCGGTACCCTCGCCGGCCTCGCGCTCGGCGCCGGCCGGGCCGATCCAGTAGATCATGTCGCCGCGCGGGCTGCGCTGCTGGATGGTGGCCTCGCTGGCGTGGCGGCGGCCCAGGCGCGTGATGCGGCGCGGCAGCGCGGCGGCGTCGGCGCGGTTGGGGATGTTCACGCTCAGCAGGAAGGGCCGGTCCAGTCCGCCGGCGATCACGTCCTGGACCAGCGCCCGCACCACGGCGGTCGCGGCGTCGAGGTGGCCCCAGCCCTTCTCGACCTGCGAAAACGCGATCGAGGGCACGCCGAACAGGTAGCCCTCGGTGGCCGCGGCGACGGTGCCGGAATACAGCGTGTCGTCGCCCATGTTGGCGCCGTTGTTGATGCCCGAAAGCACCAGGTCGGGCTTGTAGTCGAGCAGGCCGGTCAACGCCAGGTGGACGCAGTCGGACGGCGTGCCGTTGACGTAGCGATAGCCGTTGGACGCCGTGTAGACCGACAGCGGCCGGTGCAGCGTGAGCGAGTTGGACGTGCCGCTGGCGTTCTGCTCGGGGGCGATGACTTCCACCGTGCCGAGCCCTTCGCAGGCGCGGACCAGGGCGGCGATACCGGGGGCCAGGTAGCCGTCGTCGTTGGCGATGAGGATGCGCATGGGGCGGCATTGTAGGCAGGCCGTCACCCCGGCGACGCGGGCCGCGCGGCGCGCTGCCTATCATGCGCCCCGACCCTCCACCGGAGGCCTGGACAAGGAGACGAGAGATGAAGGCTTGGCTGTGCGAGAACCCCGTCGGCGTCGAGGCGCTGCAATGGAAGGAGCTGCCGTCTCCCACGCCCGGGCCGGGCCAGCTGAAGGTGGCGATCAAGGCGGCGAGCCTGAACTTCCCCGACCTGCTGATCATCCAGAACAAGTACCAGATGAAGCCGCCGCTGCCCTTCGTGCCGGGCACCGAGTTCGCCGGCATCGTCGAGGCAGTGGGCGACGGCGTGAGCGGCTTCCAGCCGGGCGACGCGGTGGCGGCCTTCACCGGCACCGGCGGCTTCGGCACCGAGGCGCTGGTCCCGGCCGCGCTGGCCATGCCGCTGCCGCCGGGTTTCCCCTTCGAGGACGCGGCCGCCTTCATCTGCACCTATGCGACTAGCCACCACGCGCTGATCGACCGCGCCGCCCTGCAGCCGGGCGAGACGGTGCTGATCCTGGGCGCGGCCGGCGGCGTCGGCACGGCGGCGATCCAGATCGCCAAGGCGGCGGGCGCGCGCGTGATCGCGGCGGCCTCGTCCGACGAGAAATGCGCGCGTTGCCGGGAGATCGGCGCCGATGCCACCATCAACTACGCCCAGGGCTCGCTGCGCGACGAGATCAAGGCCCACACCGAGGGCCGCGGTCCCGACGTCATCTACGACCCGGTCGGCGGCGACCTGGCCGAAGCGGCCTTCCGCTCGATCGCCTGGCGCGGCCGCTACCTGGTGGTGGGTTTCGCCCAGGGCGCCATCCCGGCGCTGCCGCTGAACCTGGCCCTGCTCAAGGGTGCGTCGCTGGTGGGCGTGTTCTGGGGAGAGTTCGCCAAGCGCGAACCCAAGCGCAACGCCGCGATGATGGCGACCCTGGCGCAGTGGTATGCCGCCGGCAAGATCCGGCCGGTGATCGACAAGGTGCTGCCGATGACGTCGCTGCCGCAGGCCTTCGAGCGCATGGCCTCGCGGCAGGTGGTGGGCAAGCTGGTCGTCGTCAACGGCTGACCGCCCGTCGACACCCTGTTTCACGGGGCATGCAAGCCGGGGGGCCGCTGCTAGGATGCGGGCAGCTTTTGCTCCCCACACCATGGCCGTCAAAGTTCTCATCGTCGAAGACAACCCCGTCGCCCGCAGCTTCCTGTGCCGCGTGGTGCGTGAAAGCTTCAGCGATGGCATGGAGATCACCGAGGCCGGCGACCTGGAAGGCGCCCGCCGGCAACTCGCCAAGGTCGAGAGCGACGGCAGCGCCGGCAACGGCTACAAGCTGATCCTGATCGACCTGGAGCTGCCGGACGGCAACGGCATGGAGTTCCTGGGCGAGCTGTCCGGCAAGCCGGCGGTCAAGATCGTCACGACGCTGTACTCGGACGACGACCACCTCTTCCCTGCCCTGCAGCGCGGCGCGGACGGCTACCTGCTGAAGGAAGACCGCTTCGAGGTGCTGGTCGAGGAACTGCAGCGCATCGTGCGCGGCCAGCCGCCGCTGTCGCCGGCGATCGCGCGGCGGCTGCTGTCGCATTTCCGGCCGGGCTCCACCGGCGATTCGGGGCCGATGGGACTGAACTCCGGCTTCGGCAGCCTGACCTCGACGGCCACGCCCAGCGGGCGCGGCGTGACGCTGGATCCGGTGCCCGAATGGGAACGCCTGACCCCGCGCGAGAACGAGGTGCTGACCTACCTCAGCAAGGGTTTCACGATCAAGGAGATCGCGAACCTGATGGGCATCAAGTGGTTCACCGTCAACGACCACATCAAGTCCATCTACAAGAAGCTCAACGTCTCCAGCCGCGCCGAGGCGGCCGTGCTGGCGAGCAAGCAGGGGTTGGTCTAGTCGTTCACCATGCCGTTTGCTGCCAAGGTCGTGCTTTACTGCCCCACGGGCTACCACTTCACGCTGGACCAGTTGGTCGAGCAGTTCATCTCTGACGGCGTCAAGTTCGTCGGCGTGGTTGGCCATGACTGCCAGCGCGTCGAGGACATCATTGACGAACTGGTTGTGGGTAATGGCGATGACCCCAGCAGGTTCCTCCTCACGTCGTCGCACCCCGGCGAAACCGTGAGGGACGTGGTTGAGTTCGCTCGGCCGCTTTTCGATGGTGTCGACGCTGAAGCCCAGGTGATCGAACTTCCCGCCACGGCCTGAGCCGTATCGGATTGCCTTCCTGATCTCCTTACCTCCGATCGAAACGAGATTCAGCGCAATGAGTTCAAGGACTCGCGCCTGTTTCCGCTGAGAAATGCTGCCGCCAACGTCACCGCGCAGCTAGCGACGGAGATATCCGTCACGCAGGAAGGTGCTTCTCGTTGACCCGTTGGACCGAGAGGTTCGAAACCGGCCAGTCCGTCAATCGCTGCACGACCAACTCTCGAAGCGTTTCAAGCTCAGCGCAGTCCTCGACCTTGTCACTCAAGATGAAGCGAGGCCGGCGTGCAGAGAGCAACACCTGAAACTTCGAGCGGTCATCGTCCGTCGAGATGTCCACTGCAAGTTTTATCGGCCCGTCTTCGAACCAGGCGAACCACCCCCAATCCTCCTGGTTCGCATGCAGCTCGTTGCCGTATTTGCTTCTGAGCGCGGGAAGCAGCCGGCCCAAGACCACGTCCCCACCAATGCAGCAGCCGTTGATGTACTGGTCGTCATCTGCAATCTCGACCTGCCTCGAGAAGGTCAAGGTGTACGGCATCTGCATTTAAAGCAAGTTTGTCGATGCCGGATCATCCGCTCAATTCGCTGACTCTTGCCAATCTACTGTTCTCTCACCAGCGGCAGGACGCCTTGCACCTCACCACCGATAACCCACCTTCGCGTAGTACTGCCGCCCATTGAAGCCGAAGGGCGAGAACTGGTTGTAGGCCAGGATCCCGCCGATGGCATTGGCGGCGATGACCCGGTCCGGATAGCGGTCGGTGAGGTTGTCGATACCCGCGCTGAGCTGCCAGGCGCCCTGCTCCCATCCCGCCGACACGTCCAGCAGCCAGGCCGCGCCGAAGGTCTGGTCGTTCGCCGCGTTGGACTGGCGGATGACGAAACTGCCGTAGCGGCTGGCGGCCACGCGGCCGCTCCACGGTCCCCAGCGGTGTTCCGCGCTCGCGACCAGCTTGTCCTTGGGCGAGCCGACGGTCGCTCGCGCCAGCGTCACACGATCGATCAGCGTCAGGTTGTTGGCGCTCAGCAGCGCCGGGTTGTCGTCGACATGGCGCACCGAATTCCTGTTGTGGTTGTAGGCCAGCGTGTACTGGCCACGGCCGGCACGGCCCCAGTCCTGCTGCCAGGTGCTCACGACATCGACACCGCGGGTGCGCGTATCCAGCGCGTTGGTGAAGTAGCGCCCGGCGCTCACCAGCACGCCCTGCGCGGCGAGCTGGTCCCGCAGCGCGGTCGGCAACGAGAGGTTGGCCGACAGCAGGATGCGGTCGTCGATGTCGATCTGGTAGACGTCCACCGTGGTCTGCCACTGCGCCAGGGGCTGCAGCAGCAGGCCCAGGCTGAGGTTGCGGGACTTCTCCGGCTTCAGCGGCTTCGCGCCCAGGGCCGCGGCGGCAGCGGACTCGACCGGGAAGGTGCCCGCTTCCACCAGCGCACCGTTGATCAGATTGGTCGAGGTGGTGGCGAAGAACCGCTGCGCCAGCGACGGCGCGCGGAAGCCGGTGGACACGGTGCCGCGCAGCGCCACGGCCGGCGACCAGGCATAACGGCCCGACAACTTGGCCGAACTCGCGCCGCCGAAGTCGTCGTAATGCTCGGCCCGCAGCGCGGCCGAGGCGCTGAAGGCCTGCGTCACCCGGCCTTCCAGGCTGGCATAGGCCGCCACGTCGCGGCGCGCATGCGCGCCGGCATTGCCAGGCTGGAAGCCGGGGAAACCCGACGCGCCGCCGCTCTGGTACGACGCGGGCTCGCCGGCGTCGATCTCGTAGCGCTCGCGGCGGGCCTCCGCGCCCAGGGCCAGCGTCCACGGCGCGGCGAGGCCGAGGTCGAGCTCGCGCGAGAGGTCCAGGTTGAGCACCGTCTGCTGGTTGCTCAGCCGGCCCGCGTCGAAGCGCGTCGGGCTGGCATTGCCCAGCGAGTAGTTCGCGGTGTCGGTGACGTCGATGTCGAAGCGGTTGCGGCCGTGGTTGAGGCTCGCATCCCAGGACCAGCCGGCGAGTTCGCCCCGCACGCCGGCGATCAGGCCGACGTCGACCGTGGTGCTGCGCTGCAGCGGGAGGAAGCCCTCGGGATACAGGCCGGCGACGTTGTTGGCCACCGCGGTGGCGCGGGTGCGCCAGAAGGCGGCGGACACCGTGTCGCGATGGCTGAGCGTGGCGACGGCATAGGCCTGCAGCGCGCCGGCCAGCGGCAGCTCGGCGTTCAGCACGGCGGCCTGCTGATGGCTGTCCGGATCGCCGAGCCGGTTGTTGACCTGCCCGAAACGCGGCTCGGTCGCTGCCTCACGGGTGTCGACGCCGGCACGGTTGGTCCGCTGCTGATGGCGGTTCTCGAGCGCGAAGCGGATCCATCCGTCCGGCCCCAGGGCGAATCCGGCGCTGGCGGACTCGGTGTGCCGCAAGCCGTCGCCGGCATCGGTCTGGCCGAGCTCGCCATTGACGCCGCCGCCGCGCGCGCCTTTCTTCAGGACGATGTTGATGACGCCGGCGATCGCGTCGGACCCGTACTGCGCCGCGGCGCCGTCGCGCAGCACCTCGATGCGCTCGATCGCGGCCAGCGGAATGGTGTTCAGGTCCACCGGCGCGGAACCCCGGCCCTGCGTGCCGTTGATGTTGACCACCGCGGTGGTGTGGCGGCGCTTGCCGTCGATCAGCACCAGCGTCTGGTCGGGTGACAGCCCCCGCAGCTGGGCGGGCCGCACCGCGTCGGAGGCGTCGGTCAGCGACGGGCGTGGGAAGTTCAGCGATGGCAGCAGCTGCCCGAGCGCCGTCGCGAGTTCGGTGGTCCCGGTGCGCTGCAGGTCCGCGGCGCTGAGGACGTCGACAGGTGACTCGGACTCGGCGACCGTGCGATTGACACGGCGCGTGCCGGTGACGACGACCTGCTGGAGCTGATCCGCCGATGCCGCCGCCGAAGGCGACGAGCTTTGAGCATGCACCGACGGCGCGAAGCTGGCGATGGCGGCGAGCGCGACGACGCTCAACGGGATGGCGTGGCGGTGCGGCAGAGGAAATGGCGAGCGAAGGACCATGGGGCTTTCAAGGATTCATCGATCAAGACAGTGCCGTAGCCTGCGTGAGCCAGCATGCCCGGACAAAGAAGCTCGGCGCAGATGCTCATGCGGAGGGAGTACTCGACAGTGCGAAATCGCGGCCGCGGCTTCTAAGTCCTAAATCTTCCAGCCGGCAAATGCACCGCCCCAACCGGAACAAGCCTCGCACCAGATCATTGACGCCAACGGCGACGACCAGCTCTCCGTCGTGATCCGAGACACCGCACTCTCGAAGCACCCGCTGAAAGTGCTCGCCACATGAGCCGCTGAGAAGCTCCGTCAAATCGTTCTCGTAGCTGAGGCGCATCAGCGTGTTGGCCGAGTCGCTCAATCGCCAGCCTTCGTTCTCCCGTGCGAGATGGATGACAGGGCAATCTCCGTCCCGCCCTTCGAAAGGCAGGGACACCGCAAACTGCCCCCTTCGCTCGACGACGTTCACCTCCCGATAGAACATCGCGAACAGCTGCTGCTCAAAATCGCCTGGTTCCATTGACCACGCCCTCGCTTCACCTGAGACCGAAGGCCAGTCTAGGCACGCTCCAGCAGGTCGATTTCAAGCGAGTTGGCATGAACGCAACGCTTCACAGCGCGCCGGCCGGACTGCCGCTCACGCCACCGGCCGCTGCGTCTCCCCCCACCCCGGATTGATCAACGCGAAGGTCTCGTGGTCGCGCCACGCGCCGTCGATGAACAGGTAGCGCGGGCTGAAGCCCTCGCGCCGGAAGCCCAGGCGTTCCAGCACACGGCGGCTGCGCGCGTTCTCCGGCCTCACCGACGCCTGCACCCGATGCAGCGACACCGCCGGCCCGAAGGCCTGGTCGAGCAGGCACTTCAGCGCCTCCTGCATCAGGCCGCCGCCGACGCAGGCCCGGTCCAGGCTGTAGCCCAGCATCGCGCTCTGGAACACGCCCCGCACCACGTCGGAGAGCGCGCACTGGCCGATCACGCGATCCGGCGCCTCGTGCAGCGACAACCAGAAGCGCCAGATCGTGCCGGCCTCGAAACCGGCCTCCTCGCGCGCCAGGCGGGCCCGCGTGGGCTCCAGGTCCCAATGGTCGGGCGGCCGCGTCGGGTCCCAGCGCGCAAAGTGCGCGGCGTTGCGGGACTGGTAATCGATGATGGCCTCGGCCATCGCGGGCGCCGAGGCGTGCATCAGCAGGCGCGCGGTGCGCAGCCGCTTGAGCGGCGATCCGGCTTGGGGCTGGGGTTCGGACGACATGCCGCGACTGTAGGGCCTCGCACCGCGGTCCTCACCGCGAAGCCAGCTCAGCGCGGTGGCGTTGACGGCGTTGCCGACGCTGCCGCGTTTCGCGCCGGGATCCACACGCCCAGCATCCCCGCCGCCAGCAGCGCCAGCCCGCCGGTGACCGCGATGCCGCCGGCCAGCGACGCGGTCGCCACCAGCGCCGAGAGCAAGGCCGGGCCGCAGGAGCCGCCCAGGTCCGAGAGGAAGCGCCACACCGCGAGGAAGTAGGCGCGGCCGTGGCGCGGGGCGTGGTCGGCGCCCAGCGTCATGATCAAGCCCGACCCGATGCCGTTGCCCAGGCCGATCGCCGTCGCCGCCGCCAGCAGCGAGACGAAACCGGTGCTGAACGGCATCGCCAGCAGCGCCAGGCCGATGAGGGCCATCGACGGCACCGCCACCCAGCGCCGGCCCTTGAGGTCCATCACGCGTCCGGCCGGATAGAACAGCAGCATCTCGATGCCGCCGGAGATGCCGTAGATCAGCGAGGTCACCGCCGGCGCCAGCAGCAGGTGGTCCGCCCACAGCGGGATCACCGCCTGGCGCGAGGCCCGCACCGCGCTGACCAGCAGCACGCCCAGCCCCAGCGTCAGGAACACGCGGCGGTGGTCGGCCAGGATGGCGCCGAGCGTGACCGGCGCCGGCGCGCTCGCGCCCGCGAGGTGCGGCGGCAGCTCCAGGTCGGGCAACCGCGCGCCGACCGCCGCCGCAGCCAGGACGCCGGCGATGCCCACGCCGAAGGCCGCCGACAGGCCGAAGGCATGGACCGCCGCGGCCGACAGGAAGGGGCCGATGAACATGCCGATGCGCATCACGCCGCCCAGCGTCGAGAGCGCCCGCGCGCGATAGACGGCCGGCACCGCCTCGGTGAGGTAGCTCTGGCGCGCCAGGTTGTAGACCGCCTGCGACATGCCCACCATGAAGCAGCCGATCGCCAGCGGCACCACGCCCGGCAGCAGCACGCACAGCGCCATGCCGAGCGCGCTCCACACGCCGGCCGCCACGATGGCCCAGCGCTCGCCCCAGCGCATCGTGATCAGCGAGGCCGGGATGTTGTTGAGCAGCGAGCCCAGCCCGATCAGCGTCACCACGAAGGCCGCCATCGACACGGACGCGCCCAGCTCGCGCGCCATCAGCGGCACGATCGGCAGGATGGCGCCCTCCCCCAGGCCGAAGAGCAGCGACGGCCCGAAGGCCGGCACCGCGATCCGTCGGAACGAGAAGCTGGCGGCGGGATCGGCGCTGGGGGTGGGCGTGGGCTGCATGGCGGAGACAGGCTGCGAGGTCCGCAACGACGATAAGCGAGGTCGGTCCGCATCGATGCCGCCACTCGCCCGTCCCGCGCTGGGCGCCCGGACATCGCACAGCCCTGCGCACCGAGGGCCACGCCAACGGCCATGGGCAGGCCGATGGCTTCGCCCGCGACGACGTCGGCGATCTCAGCCCCTCGCTGCACACGAACGCGCCGACGACGGTGACCTACACCATCGGCTGGTAAGCCGCACCGCGTGGGCACCGGCCTCGCCTCCCGGCGAGGCCGGGCGCCTCACTGCGCGCTGGTCGGGGTCGCGGGATCCTTCGTGGCGAGGTGCTTGGCGAGGAAGCGCTCCATCCGCCCGAAGAAGTCGACGTCCGTGGCCAGCATGCGCCAGCCGTGGCCTTCCCCGTTGTAGGTGACGTACTCGACGTCCTTGTGGCCGGCCCGCTCGAGCGCGCGGCGGAAGTCGGTCGCGTGGTCGATCGGCACGCGGCGATCGTCGATGCCGTGGGCGATCAGGACCGGCGCCTTCAGGTCGGCCGCGCGGCGCAGCGGCGAGGTGCGCCGCAGCCGCTCGGCCTCCTTGACGCGGTCGCCGATCATCGCGGTCATGCCGAAACGGCGCGAAGCATCGCTCGCATCGCTCCAGTCCAGGGTGAAGAGGTAGTCGAGGTCGGTGACGCCGGCCCAGCTCACGCCGCAGCGGTACTGCCCCGGGTCCTTGATGAGCGCCATCATCGACGCGTAGCCGCCGTAGCTCGCGCCTGCGATGCAGACCCGCTTCGGATCGACCAGGCCCTGCTTGACGGCCCAGGCCAGCGCATCGCTGAGGTCGTCGATCATCCCCTCGCCCCATTGCCGCCAGCCGGCGCGGAAGAGCCGGTCGCCATAGCCGCTGCTGCCGCGGAACTCGGGTTCGATCACGACATAACCGCGCGAGGCCAGGAACTGCGGCAAGGCGTTCCAGCCCCAGGAGGTGCCGCGCACGAAAGGCCCGCCGTGCACCAGCATGACGGCGGGACGCGGACCGGCCGCGGCGCCACGGGGCTTGGTGACCATCACCGGGAATTCGAGCCCGTCGCGGGCGCGCACGCGCGACAGGTCGACCTGCGCCATCTCCGCGGCGCGGATCCACGGCCGCGCGGCGCCGAAGGCCAGCAGCTTGTGGGTCCCCTGGTCGTAGAGGAAGTACTCCGGCGGCTGCGTGTCCGACATCGAGGTCACCATCACCCGACCCGTCTTGAGGCAGCGCCGGCAGGCCAGCCGGTTGATGCGGCCCGGCAGCGCGCCGTCGACCTCGGCCTGCATGCGCTTGAGCGTCGGGTCGAACCAGTGCGTCGACGGCGCGTCGTTTTCATAGTGCAGGCCCAGCAGGCGCCGGCTCTCGGCGTCGAAGACCGCCTCGCCCTGGAAGTCGTAGCCCTGCACCGAGACCAGCGGCTCGTCCTCCTGCTTCAGCGTCTTGGGATCGATGCGATACAGCGCCTGCGTGCCCGCCGGCGTGCCGGCGATCACCAGGCGCAGGCCGCGGCCGTCGGAGGCCAGCGGCTCCGCCGTGGGCGAGTTGACCCAGTCGCCAGACTGCGCCAGCGTCCAGGCGCCCTCGGCCGTCTTGAAGTACAGCGCCTCGCGGTCCTCGTCATGGGTCTGCAGCGCCCAGGGCTCGCCGCCGGGGTCGAGCTCCCAGCGGACCACGTTGGGCGGCGACTTGGCCTCCAGCGTCCGGCGCTGCTGCGTCTCGATGTTCAGGCGGGCCAGCTGGACCGACTTCAGGTCCCAGCGCGCGTCGTAACGGCCGTAGCCGACGATGACCTCACCGCTGTCGTCGTCGGGCACGTCATAGAGGAACCATTCGAAGGGCAGCGCGCGCGTGATGATGCGCGACTCGAGCCGGCTCTCCTGCGCGTAGCGCGTCAGGATCAACTGCCGGCGCTCGCTGCCGTCGCGCTTGACGGTCCACAGGCCGGCGCTGTTCCCGTCGCGCCGCCTGCCGGCCTCGTCCTTGCCGGAGGTGTAGACCAGCCGGTCGCTGCCCACCCAGTCGAAGAAGGCGATGTCGGAGTCGGTGAAGCTGGCCACCACCGTGATGCGGTTGCCCTGGTCCGGCTCGATCACCGCGAGCGCGCTGCGCTCGCTCTCCGAGTTGCTGACGATCATCGCGACCGCGCGGCCATCCGGCGACAGCTTGGGGCGACGCACCTGCGGGTCGCGGAAGAAGTCGGCGATCGGCGGTGGTGAGGCGGCCGTCGTGGCCGCCGTGGCCTGCCCTGCGGGCGCGCCTTGCGCCGTTCCCATCAGGCCCAGCGCGGCCAGCGCGCACAGGCTCGCCCAGGCGGTCAGCCGCCCTGCGCGAATTCGATTCATCCCTCGCTCCCTGAAACAAGAATGGTGTGGTTCGTGTCCCCGCATTCTTGGCCAGTTCGCTCCGGCCCGGCACCGGGTCGATCCATGAGGGAAAAGCCTCGGTCGTGATCGACACGACCGGGACCGCGTCACCGCCACATCACCACCGCATCACCGCGTCACCTCATCAGGGCGTCCACCGGCCGCCGAGCGCGCGCAGCAGCGCGACGCGATTGACCTGCTCGGTCTGGCGCAGCGTGACCAGCGCGCGCTGGGCGGTGGTCAACTGCCGCTGCGCGTCCAGCAGCTCCAGCTGGCTGCTGCCGCCGAGCCGGTAGCTGCGCTCCGCCAGGCGCAGCGACTGCGCCGCCGCGTCGACCTGCGCCTGCTGCGCATCGAGCCGCTCGGCCAGCTGATCGCGCACCGCGAGCGCGTCCGCGACCTCGCGGAACGCGGACTGCAGCGCCGACTCGTAGTTCGCCAGCGCCTCGCGCCGGCTGGCCTCGCTGACCTCGACCTGCGCGCGCCGGGCACCGCCATCGAACAGCGGCAGGTCGATCTGCGGGACCAGGCTCCACACGCCGCTACCGCTCTTGAACAGGCCATCCAGGTCGGGACTGCGCGTGCCGGCGCTGGCCGTCAAGGTCAGGCGCGGGAAGCGCGCGGCGCGCGCGGCACCGACGTCAAAGGCCGCCGCGCGCAGGCGCTGCTCCGCGGCGCGGAGGTCGGGGCGCTGCAGCAGCACCTCGGCGGGCAGGCCGCCGGGCAGCTCCGGCAGCGCGGTCACCGTGGGCAACGCGGGCTGCGGGGTCGGCAGCAGGCGATCAGGCACCGGCTGCCCGACGAGCAGCTCCAGCTGCAGCCGCGCCTGCGTGACCGCGCCGACGCTTTCCGCCGCATCGCCCCGTGCCGATTCGAAGGCGGCGCGCGCCCGCGCGCGGTCGAGGCCGGACGCCGCGCCCAGCGCGTACTGCCGCTCCGCCAGGTCGAGGGAACGCTGCTGGCTGTCGCGCAGCGCCTGGTTGAGCACCAGTCGCTGCTGCGCCGCCGCCAGCGACAGCCACGCGGTCGCGACTTCGGCGGCCAGGCTCAGCCGCGCGCTGCGCTGCGTCTCCTGCTCCGCGAGGAAGCGCGACAACGCCGCGCCCTCGAGGCTACCCAAGCGGTTGAACAGGTCGATCTCGTAGCTCGCCAGGCCCAGGTTGACGCCGTAGGTGGTCGTCGCGCCCTCGCCGTTGGTCGTGCGCTGGCGCGTCGCGGAGGCGCCCAGGCCGATCTCCGGCAGGCGATCCGCCGCCGTGATCCGGTACTGCGCCCGCACCCGCTCGACGGCGGCCGCGCTCGCGCGCAGGCTGCGGTTCTGGTCGAGCGCGAGCGCCACCACCTCGTCCAGCCGAGCGTCGGCGAAGAAGCCGCGCCACTCGTGCGCGGCGGCGGTCGATGCCTCGGTCGAGGCCGCGTTCGCGGTCGGGGTTGCGGTGGGCGTCGCGGCCGAGGCTGAGCCGGCGTCCGATGCCGCCGATGCCGGAGCGGCTGGACGGAAGTCTTCGCGCAGCGGCGGACGCGGCGCGTCGGTCGACGGCACCAGGCTGCCGCAGGCGCCCAGGCCCAGCAGCAGCGCGATCGCCGCGCATCGGGTCTTCAAGCTCATGGATGCACGCGCGCGCCTCATGTCCGCGCCTCCGGCCCGGCCGCATCGCCAGCGGCGTGATGGCCCTCGTCGGTCGGCCTCGTCCCGGCATCGCCGGCGGTCCCGGTCTTCGTCATGCGGCTGAAGCGCTGCTTGACCCACAGGTAGAACAGCGGCACGAAGAAGATGCCCAGCAGCGTCGCGCTGCCCATGCCGCCGAGCACGCCCACGCCGATCGCGCGCTGCGAGCCCGAGCCCGCGCCACTGGCGTAGGCCAGGGGCAGCACGCCCATCATGAAGGCGAGCGAGGTCATCAGGATCGGCCGCAATCGCTGCCGGCAGGCCTTGAGCGTGGCGTCGAGCAGGCCCATGCCCTGCGCCAGCAGGGTCTCGGCGAACTCGACGATCAGGATCGCGTTCTTCGCCGACAGGCCGACCGTCGTCAGCAGGCCGACCTGGAAGAACACGTCGTTCATCTGCCCGCCGAGGTGGCTGGCCGCGAGCGCGCCGATGATGCCCAGCGGCACCACCAGCATCACGCTGAAGGGCACCGACCAGCTCTCGTACAGCGCCGCCAGGCACAGGAAGATGAACAGCACCGAGACCGCATACAGCATCGGCGCCTGATCACCGGACAGCCGCTCCTGGTAGCTGCGGCCGGACCACTCGAAGCCGATGCCCGGCGGCATCTCGCGCAGCACCTGCTCCATCGCGGCCATCGCGGCGCCCGAGCTCACGCCCGGCGCGACGTCGGCCTGGATCTCATAGGCGGCGCTGCCGTTGTAGCGGACCAGCTGGCGCGGACCGTTGGTCCAGCCCGCCTTCGCGAAGGCGCTGAAGGACACCATCTCGCCGCTGGCGTTGCGCACGTACCAGAAGCGCAGCGCCTCGGGATCGGCGCGGTAGGCGCCCTCGCCCTGCACCAGCACGCGCTTGACGCGGCCGCGGTCGAGGAAGTCGTTCACATAGCTGCTGCCCAGCGCGATCGACAGCGTGTCGTTGATCGTCGAAGTCGTCACGCCCAGCGTGCCCGCCTTGTGGTCGTCGATGTCGATCTGCAGCTGCGGCGTCTCGGTCAGGCTGTTGGTGCGGGCGCGGCTGAGTTCGGGCCGCTGGTTGGCCAGGTCGATGAGGCGGTCGCGCGCGGCGATGAGCGCCTCCGAGCCGACGCCGCCCAGGTCCTGCAGGAACAGCTGGATGCCGGCGCTGCCGCCCAGGCCGCGCACCGTCGGCGGCTGCACGACGAAGATGTTGGCGTCGCGCACGCGCTTGCCGAGCTCGCGGCTGAAGCGCTCGGCCAGCGCGCCGGCGCCCTGCGCCTTGCCGGTCCGCGCGGACCAGTCGGTCAGGCGGATGAAGCCCTGCCCCGAGCCCTGGTCGCCGCCGGCGCCGCGCACGATGTTGTAGAACTGGACTTCCTTCTGGTCGGCCAGGTAAGCCTCGATGCTCTGCGCGACGGCCTCCATCCGCTCCGCCGTGGCGCCCGGCGCCATGCGCACCTGGATCTGCAGGCCGCCCTGGTCCTCGTCCGGCAGGAAGGAGGTCGGCAGCGTCTTGTAGAGCGCCGCCAGCCCCGCGATCAGCAGCAGGTAGACCATGAAGCTGCGCACGCCGCGCGCCGTCAGCCAGCGCACGCGCGACACATACCGCTCGGTGAAGCGGTCGAAGCCGCGATTGAAGCCGCCGAAGAACCAGTCCAGCTGCTTGCCGAAGGGCCCGCCATGCGCGGCATGCTCGCCCTTGTGGACCGGCTTGAGCAGCGTCGCGCACAGCGCCGGCGACAGGCTCATCGCCACCAGCACCGACAGCACCATCGCGCTCACCACGGTGATCGAGAACTGGCGGTAGATCACGCCGGTGGAGCCGCCGAAGAAGGCCATCGGGATGAACACCGCCGACAGCACCACCGCGATGCCGACCAGCGCGCCGCTGATCTCCTTCATGCTGGCGCGGGTCGCGTCGCGGGGGCTCAGGCCCTCCTCGCGCATCAGGCGCTCGACGTTCTCGACCACCACGATCGCGTCGTCAACCAGCAGGCCGATGGCCAGCACCAGGCCGAACATGGTCAGCGTGTTGATCGAGTACCCCGCCAGCGCCAGCACGCCGAAGGTGCCCAGCAGCACCACCGGCACCGCGATCGCCGGCACCAGCGTCGCCCGCAGGTTCTGCATGAACAGGTACATGATCACGACCACCAGCACCATCGCCTCGATCAGCGTGTGGACCACGCCCTCGATGGAGACGCTGATGAAGGGCGTCGTGTCGTAGGTGAAGGTGACCTTCATGCCGTGCGGGAAGAAGGGCTCGAGCTCCTTGAATTTGGCCTTGACCAGCTCGGCGGTCTTGAGCGCATTGGCGCCGCTGGCCGGCACGATGGCCATGCCGGCGGCGGTGACGCCGCTGCTGCGCACGTTGGTGGTGTAGCTGTCGCGGCCGAGCTCCACCCGGGCCACGTCCTTGAGCCGCAGCGCGGAGCCGTCCGGCTGCACGCGCAGCACGATGTTGCGGAACTGCTCCGGCGTCTGCAGCTTGGCGCGCGCGGTGATGATCGCGGTGAGCCGCTGGCCCTCGGGCACCGGCTGCGCGCCGAGCTGGCCGGCCGAGACCTCGGTGTTCTGCGCCAGCAGCGCGTTGCGGATGTCGCCTGGCACCAGCGCGTAGCGCTGCAACCGCGCCGGGTCCAGCCAGATGCGCATCGCATAACCGGAGCCGAAGACGTTGATGTCGCCGACGCCCTCGATGCGGCTGATGATGTCCTGCAGCGTGCTGGACAGGTAGTCGCCGAGGTCGGCGGAGCTGACGCTCGGATCGTCGCTGGTGAGCATGACCACCATCAGCGGCTCGGAGCCCGCCTTGGTGACGCGCACGCCCTGCGCCTGCACCGCCTGCGGCAACCGCGAGAGCGACTGCGAGACCTTGTTCTGCACCTGCATCTGCGCCAGGTCGGGATCGGTGCCGGCGACGAAGCTCAGCTGCGTGTTGGCGCCGCCGGAGGCATTGCTGGTGGACTCGATCGAGAACAGGCCGTCGATGCCCTTGAGGTTCTGCTCGATGACCTGCGTCACCGAGTCCTCGATCGCCTTGGCCGAGGCGCCGGGGTAGCTGGTGTTGATCGAGATGCGCGTCGGCGCGATGTCCGGATAGCGCTCCAGCGGCAAGCCGAGCACCGCGGCGATGCCGGCCAGCATCACGACGATGGCCAGCACCCAGGCGAAGATCGGCCGGTCGATGAAGAAGGCGGCCATCAGAGGCTCCCGCCCGACGCCGGGCCAGAAGCCGCCATGGACGCCGGGACGGACGCCGCGCTGGCGGCACCACCGCCGGCCGGGGCGCCCGGCTGCTCGCCGCCCTTCTTCTTGCCGGCGCCGGCCGGCACCGGCGTCACCACCTGGTTGGGCCGCACGCGCTGCAGGCCCTCGACGGCGAGCTTGTCACCCGGCTTCAAACCGCTGGCGACGACCCACTGGTTGCCCATCGCGCGCTTGAGCACGAGGCGGCGCAGCTCGGTCTTGTTGCCTTCGCCGACGACCAGCGCGGTCGCCTCGCCGGTCGGCGACCGGGTGACGCCCTGCTGCGGCACGACGATCGCGTCGCGGTCGACGCCCGCCAGCAGCTGCGCGCGCACGACCATGCCGGGCATCAGCATGCCCTGCGGATTGGGCACGACCGCGCGCAGCGTCACCGCGCCGGTGCCGCGGTCGACGGTCACGCCGCTGACCTGCAAGGTGCCGGGACGGGCGTACACGGTGCCGTCCTCGAGCACGACGCGGATCTGGCGGCTGCCCTGGCCGTTCGGGCCCTCGCCCTCGAGCTGGCGGCGCAGCTGCAGGATCTCGGCGCTGCTCTGGACGATGTCCACATGCATCGGATCGAGCTGCTGCACCGTGGTCAGCGCCTGCGTCTGGTTGGCGGTGACCAAGGCGCCGGCGGTGACGGTGGAAACTTCGATGCGGCCGGAGATCGGCGCCGCGATGCGGGTGCGGTCCAGCTGCACGCGCGCGGCGTCGAGCGCGGCGCGGGCCACGGCCACGTCGGCCTGGGCCTGGCGCAGCGCGCTGGCGCTGTCGTCGGCGCTCTGGCGGCTGAGCGCGTCGGCCTTGAGCAGCTCGGCGTCGCGCTCGGCGCGGGTGCGGGCGACGGCCACCTGGGCCTCGGCCTTCTGCAGCGCGGCCGCGGCGCGCGCGCGCTCGGCCTCGTAGCTGGCGGCATCGAGCTGGTAGAGCGCCTGGCCGGCGCGCACCGTCGTGCCTTCCTCGAAGAGCCGCTTCTGGACGATGCCGCTGACCTGCGGGCGGATCTCGGCGACCTGGCTCGCCGACAGGCGGCCAGGCAGCTCCAGCGCCAGCGGCGCGTCCTGCGTCGCGACGATGACCACGCCCACCTCGGGCGGCGCGGGCGCGGCGGCGGCGGTCTTCTTCTCGCCGCAGCCGGCGGCCAGGACGGCCACCAGGGCGCCCAGCAGGGACAGCGCGGCGGGACGCGGCATCGACGCGCGCGGACCGGCCGCCCGCGCGCAAGGTGTCAGAATCTTCGGCATGGCGGCGGATGCTGGCCCACGAATGTGGAGACACCTTGAAGATCGCGTCCGCCGCGCGGGCTCCGCCCGGACGGCTTGCCTGCCGCACGCGCCGCCGGTCATCATGCGGCCCGCCCCGCTCCACTCGCCGCCCCGTTCTCCTGGATGAAGCTCCCGTTCACGCTCACCGCCCGGCTGTTCATCGCCGTCTTCAGCACCGCCATGGCGGTCGCGCTGGCGATGGGCGTGTTCTCGCACATCAACCTGAACCGGGACTTCATCGGCTACCTCAACGAGCAGGCGGTCAACCGGCTGGAACTCGCGCGCACCAGCGTCACCGCTGGTTATCGGGAGAACGGCCGGAGCTGGGACTTCCTGCGCCAGAAGCCGGAGCTGTGGGGGCGGCTGCTGCGGCCGCTGGTGCCGGAGGCGGAGATGCCGGCGGTCAAGCACGGGCCGGCCGACCTGACCGGCGCGACGCGGCGCTTCACGCTCTTCGACGAGAACCGCGAGCGGGTGGCGGGCTATGCCGGGCCGGTCGAGCCGACGATCGAGCGGCCCATCATCGTGGACGGCCTGACCGTGGGCTGGCTGGCGCTGACCCCGATCGAATCGGTGAGCCCGGGCGCGGAGAAGCATTTCTACGACGCGCAGCTGCGCTCGGCCTGGGTGGTCGGCGGCGCGGCGGTGCTGCTGGCGGCCGGCGTGGCGTACTGGATCTCGCGGCGGCTGCTGCAGCCGGTGCGGCGCGTGGCGGACGCGACGCACCGCCTGACCGCCGGCGACTTCGGCGTGCGGGTGCGGGAGACGCGCGGCAACGACGACATCGCCGGCCTGCAGCGCGACTTCAACCAGCTGGCGCTGACCCTGCAGCGCAACGAGGCGATGCGGCGCGAGTTCCTGGCCGACGTCTCGCACGAGCTGCGCACGCCGCTGGGCGTGCTGCACGGCGAGCTGGAGGCGCTGGAGGACGGCGTGCGCAAGCTCGACGCGCAGGCGCTGCGCTCGCTGCAGGGCGAGGTCGCCATCCTGCACAAGCTGGTCGACGACCTGCACGAGCTGTCGATGGCGGACGTGGGCGCGCTGGCCTACCGCAAGTCCGAGGTCGACCTGCGCGAGCTGATCGGCGTGACGGCCGGCGCCTTCGGCGAGCGCCTGCACGGCAGCGGCCTGTCGCTGCGGCTGGACCTGCCCGAGCAGCCGCTGCGGGTCTTCGGCGACGAGCGCCGCCTGCGGCAGCTGCTGGGCAATCTCTTCGAGAACAGCTGCCGCTACACCGATGCCGGCGGCGCGCTGAGCATCAGCGCCCGGCGCAGCGGCGAGCATGCGGTGATCGACGTGCAGGACACCTCGCCCGGCGTCGGGCCGGAGCACCTGCCGCGGCTGTTCGAGCGCTTCTTCCGCGTCGATGCCTCGCGCAGCCGGCGCGGCGGCGGCTCCGGGCTCGGGCTGTCGATCTGCCAGCGCATCGCCGAGGCCCACGAGGGCCGCATCGAGGCGCGTCCCTCGCCGCTGGGCGGCCTGTGGATGCGGGTGGAGCTGCCGGTCCATGGCTGAGCGCGCGGCAGGCCTGGCGCCGATGCCGATGGAACCGGGGCCCTCGCGGGTGCTGGTGGTGGAGGACGAGCCCAAGCTCGCGGCGCTGCTGGCGGACTACCTGCGCGCGGCCGGGCACGAGCCCGAATGCGTGGCCGACGGGCGCGAGGTGATCCCGGCCTGGACGGCGCGGCGGCACGACCTGATCCTGCTGGACCTGATGCTGCCGGGCATCGACGGGCTGACGCTGTGCCGCGAACTGCGCGCGGTCAGCAGCGTGCCCATCCTGATGCTGACGGCACGGGCGGACGAGTCGGACCGGCTGGCCGGCCTGGAGACCGGCGCGGACGACTACATCGCGAAGAACCCGTTCAGCCCGCGCGAGGTGATGGCGCGGGTGAAGGCGGCGCTGCGCCGAAGCCGCGCGCACGAAGTGGAAACGGCGGCCGCGGTGGCCGCCTTCGCGGCGGGCAGCGAGCCGCTGTCCATCGATGAATCCGGCTGGAAGGCGAGCTGGCGCGGCCAGCCGCTGGACCTCACGCCGATCGAGTTCCGGCTGCTCCACATCCTGGCGACGCAGCCGGGGCGCGTCTACGCGCGGACCCAGCTGCTGGACCTGCTGCACGTGGACGGCCGCGAGGTCACCGAGCGCGCGGTCGACAGCCACATCAAGAACTTGCGCCGCAAGCTCGAGAAGGCCGGCGCGGGGACGGACCGCATCCGGTCGATCTATGGGGTGGGATACCGGTTCGAGCGATGAAAGGTGGAAGGGCCCCCGAGTCGCCTCAGGAGCCCCGCGCTGATCCTCTCCTCGGAATCGCGCTCGCGACTCGCCTTACTGCTTGTGGAACGTCACGTCGTCGACGTTGAGCCAGCCGGTGCCCGTCGAGTCGCTCGTCCAGAACCCGATCTCGGCGTTCCCGTTGCTCACGTTGATGTTGCTGAGAGTGAGCTGCGTGTAGCCATCGGACGCCACCGTGGCGACGGCCACCTGGCTGCCGCCGAAGTTCTTCACGTACAGCTGGTGTCCGGCCGTGCCTCGCACCCAGGCCTTCACCGTGTACAGCCCGTTCGGGAGGCCCGTGAGGGTCTGGGCGGTGTAGGCCCAATACGCCCCCGTGCCGCTGTGCACCAGGTGGGATGCGCCGGAATTGGGCCGCGTCGTGGCGGTGGACACCGCGCCCCCTTGCGACCCCGTGAACCAGCCGCCCAGCCCGTTCTCGAAGCCAGCGTTGCTCAGCAGGTTCACGCCACCGTCGATCACGTCCACGCGGTCGGCCGTGACGAAGGTGTTCGACGCGCTGGCGTTCTTCATGCCGGTGGCCCGCACCTTCAGCGTGTGGCCACCCGCCGCCAGCACGGGGCTGCTCCACAGCAGCACGTCATCCTTGCGAGCGGCCGAGTAGGTGTCGATGGCGACTTCCGCGCCGCCGTCGATGGACACCGCGGCGATGCCGTGCGCCGGCGCCTGACCGCCATACAGCTTGACCTGCGTGCCGTTGAAGGGCACCTGGTAGTAGGCGCTGGTCAGCCCGGACCAATGGTTGTCGTTCTGGTAGGCGCCGGTCTGGCTGCCACTGGGCCAGTTGGCGGTGTTGTCGTAGCTGAAGCTCGTATCGTTGCGCGTCACCCGGCCCAGGTAGGGCAGCAGGATCGGCAGCAGGCGGTTGCTCACCTTGACGTGGCCGGTGTCGCTGGGGTGCAGGCCGTCGGTGAAGTCCGTGGACCCGCTGGACGAATCCAGCCAGCCGGCGGTGTCGATGTAATGCACCTTGGCATCGCCCGCATTGACGCGCGCGGTCACCGCCGCCTGCGTCTCGGCCTGGTAGAAGCCGCCGAAGGTGCGCAGCGCGAAGATGTCCGCGTTCGGATACTTGGCCCGGATGTTCTGCAGGAAGCCGGTGTAGCGGCTCTGGAACGTGGCCGTGGGCACCGAGTTGAACGAGTCGTTGCTGCCCAGGTTCACGACGACCAGCCTGGCCGTGTAGTTGGCGAAGTTCCAGGCCGGGTTGCCGGTGCACGCGACATCGGGGCAGCGGTTGGCCTGCCACAGCTTGAAGTACAGCGACTCCATGCCTGGGAAGGTGTTGTCCGAGTAGTGATACCCGTCCGACAGGGTGATCCCGGGATAGGAGACCTGCGTGTGATCGGCGGCCATCCGCTCGCCGGTGAGCCAAGCGTAGTCCGAGACCGCGACGTCGGTCGTCGTCACGCCGGAGGTGATGGAGTCGCCGACGAACTCCACGAGCGGGAGAGCGTCGGGCCGCACCGTGACGGCGCCGGCGTCCAGCACCAGGCCCTGGAACGGCAATTCCGTCTTCTCGTACTTGGCGACGATCTTGAGCGAGTGCGTTCCGTTGGCCAGCGGCGTGGGCGTCAGGTTGATGGTGCCGACGGCATCCCAGTAGGTGGTGGGAACGCCGTCCACGATGGCCATGAAGACGGTCTTCTCGGCCAGCTTCACCTTCACCGTGGTGCCGGTGAACCTGGTGGACAGGTACGAGCCGTTCCAGTAACTGCGATACGTGGCGCTGCTGCTCTTGTCCCAGCGTCCGACGTAGTTGATGTTGGTGTCCGTGGGGTCACCGTTGCCGGTGGCGGCCAGGACGGAAGCGCTGCAGGAGAACGCCATCCCCATCAGCGCCAGACGAAGGAAATGCGGGGGCGCGATCGCCCGGACTGAACCACGATGACCGGTCATGTCTCGAAACCTTTCAACGCAACGCGCCATCACTTCGGAGTTGATTTAGCGCTAAATCCCGGTGGCATCCTAATTCATGCACCCCACGAACTATCTAGGGAAACACCTGACCGAGGCGTGGGAGGCGCAGCTGTGCCTCAACCGCGCCGCGCCGCCTCGATCTTCGCGATGTCGATCTTCCCCATCTCCATCATGGCGGCGAAGGCGCGCTGCGACGCGGCCCGGTCCGGATCGTGCAGCGCGTCGGTCAGCACGCGCGGCGTGATCTGCCAATTCACGCCCCACTTGTCCTTGCACCAGCCGCAGGCGCTCTCCGCGCCGCCGTTGTCGACGATCGCATGCCAGAGGCGGTCGGTCTCGGCCTGATCGTCGGTCGCGATCTGGAAGGAAAAGGCCTCGGTCTGCTTGAACTGCGGCCCGCCGTTCAGGCCGATGCAGGCCACCCCGCAGACGGTGAACTCGACCACCAGCACGTCGCCCTGCTGCCCCGACGGGAAGTCGCCCGGCGCCCGCGTGACGCGGCCGACGTGGCTGTCGGGGAAGGTCTTCGCATAGAAGCGCGCGGCCTCCTCGGCGTCGCGGTCGTACCAGACACAAATGGTGTTCTTCGCAAGCATGGGGATCTCCATCAAGGGATTGCAACGAGGATCGGCGAGACATCGTCCGCGGCGCCGGTCGGTCGGGCAACCGGCTTACCTACCGCGGGCGGGCCTCGTCTCCTCCCCCACGACGAGCGGCCGCGTGCCATTTCGACAACAGCTCGCACGCCTCGTCACGCGCTGCGCACGCTCCAAATGAGAATGTTCTCAAATAGGAACTACTATCAACAACTTCCCCATTTCCTGACGCCTGCCGGCCGACAAGACTGGCGAGGCCTCCTGTTGCCATGCGAATCCGATCCCTCCCGCGCCTGGTCCGGCGTCCTGCTGCGCGTTCGAGCTTCCGCCATGCCGGCATCGCCGCGGCGGCGTCCCTGTTCGCGGCGGCCGTCGCCGCCCAAGGGTCGGCCGCTGGCGCCGCCGCCTCGACGGCATCGGCCGCGCCCGCCGATGACGCCGACAAGCCCGTCACCATCGCCCCGGTGACCGTCAGCGGACAGCGCGCCGAAGGGTATGCCGCCTCCGAGACCGCCTCGGCGACCAAGCTGACGCTGTCGCCGCGCGAGACGCCGCAGTCGATCACGGTCATGACGCGGCAGCGCCTGGACGACCAGAACCTGACCTCGCTGCGGCAGGTGCTGGACGTGACGCCCGGCGTCTACTCCAACGCCTACGACACCGAGCGCGTCCTGTTCTACGCACGCGGCTTCCTCGTCGACACCCTGATGCACGACGGCGTGCCCGCCCACACCAACTTCAGCACCGGGTCGGTGGACGAGACCCTGGACACCGCGCTGTACGACCGCATCGAGGTCGTGCGCGGCGCCACCGGCCTGATGACGGGCGCCGGCAATCCGGCGGCGTCGATCAACCTGGTGCGCAAGCACGCGGACAGCCGCACGACCACCGCGTCGCTGAAGCTGACCGCCGGCTCCTGGAGCAACCGCCGCGCGGAACTCGACGCCTCCACCCCGCTGACCGCCGACGGCCGCATCCGCGCCCGCGGCGTCGCGGTGGTCGAGAGCACCGACAACTACCAGGACCTCTATCACAAGCGCCGCAACGTGCTCTACGGCGTGGTCGACGCGGACCTGACGCCGGCCACGCGCGTGTCCGCCGGCTTCGAGTACCTGGAGAACAAGCCGCGCGGCAACACCTGGGGTTCGTTCCCGAAGTTCTTCTCCGACGGCACGCAGGCCGACTGGCCGACCTCGGTGACCACGGCGCCGGACTGGTCCTACTGGGACCGCAAGACGCAGACCGTCTTCGGCGAGCTGCGCCACCAGTTCGGCAACGGCTGGACGCTGCGGTCGTCGCTGAGCCGCCGCGTCTACAAGGAGGACGTCAAGCTGTTCTACGTCTCGGGCTGGCCGGATCCGACGACTGGCGAAGGACTGGCGCCCTGGGCCTACCGCAGCAAGGGCAAGATCACCGAGACCGCGCTCGACGTCCACGCCTCCGGCCCCTTCGAGCTGCTGGGCCGCCAGCACGAGCTGGTCCTCGGCTACAACGGCTCGCGCGCGAAGAACACCGGCACCGAGCAGGCCGTGGCCGGCGACCTGGCTCCGGTGGGCAACTTCTTCGAATGGAACGGCAGCTACCCGGAACCCGCCTGGGCCGATCCCACGCCGCTGAACAACATCAAGACCGACCAGGACGCGGTCTACGCCGCCGCGCGGCTGTCGCTGACGGACTCGCTCAAGCTGATCGGCGGCTCGCGCTACGGCCGCTGGAAGATCGATTCCTTCTACGTCTACGACTCGCCGACGACGTCCAAGTACGACTACACCAAGGCCATCCCCTACGCCGGCTTGGTGTGGGACGTGCTGCCCGAGCTCTCGGTGTTCACCAGCTACACCGGCATCTTCAAGCCGCAGAGCAGCCGCGACATCAACGGTCATTACCTCGACCCGATGGACGGCAACTCGGTGGAGGTCGGCATCAAGGGCGAGCACTTCAACAAGCGCCTGAACACCTCGCTGACGCTGTTCAAGACCAAGCAGGACAACGTCGCCGCGCCGGTGCTCGACCCGGTGACCGGCGCGCCGGTGCTGCTGCCGGACGGCACCACCGCCTCGCAGGCCATCGACGGCACACGCACCCGCGGCTTCGAGTTCGAGCTGTCGGGCCGGGTGGTCGACGGCGTGCAGGCCTCGCTGGGCTGGACGCGCTACATCACCAAGGACGGCGACGACCAGACCATCCGCACCTTCATCCCGAGCACGATGGTGCGGCTGTTCGCGACCTGGGACGCGGCCCGCTGGGTGCCCGGCCTGACGCTGGGCGGCGGTGTCAACTGGCAGTCGTCCAGCTCGGCGGCCGTCGGCACGCCCAGCGGCGGCACGACGCTGCGCCAGGGCAGCGTGACCAACCTGTCGCTGATGGCGCGCTACCAGGTCTCGCCCAAGGTGTCGGTGCAGCTCAACGGCAACAACCTCCTGGACCGCAAGTACTTCGTGCTGGACCAGTACGACAACACCTACTACGGCGCGCCGGCCAACTACTCGGTCTCGCTGCGGCTCGCGTACTGAGGCGGCTTCGGCGGCGGGCGCCTCCTCTGCGCGGCGGCAGGCCACCCGGCCGCCACGCGCGTCCATCCCGGGATCGGGTGACGCGCGGATGCCGCGCACCGGGAACGGACAGGGATACTCGACGGGCGACCGCGAGCCGGTGAATCACCGGTGGCGGTCGCCCGCCCTGCCCGCTTCCGAAGGAATCCCATGAGTGCAGCGTCACTCCTCGTCCTGCTGATGGCGGCCTGCATCGCGGGCCTGCTGTGGGGGCTCGCGCGTCAGCGCCGTGCACACCGTGCGGCGCTGGCTCAGGCCGAACGCATGGGCCGCGTGCTGCTCACGATGGCGCGTGCGAATCGCCTGGTGCTGCGCATCGACGATGAACGCGCCCTCTTCCACGAGGCCTGCCAGATCTGCGTCGATGCCGGTGACGCCGCCCTGGCCGCCGTCTACCTGCGCGACGGCGAGCTGGCGCACCGCGTGGCCTTCGCCGGCCCGGCGGCGCAGGTGCTGCGCAACGTGCCGGACCCGCTGGACCTGCGCCTGCCGGAGGTCCAGGGCACCTACACCGCGCGCGTGCTGCGCGACGGCCGCAGCGCCGTCAGCAACAACTACGTGCTGGACGCGCAGGCCGGCCGCTGGCGCGAGGAGGCCGTCGCCCAGGGCATCCGGGCGATCGCCTGGATCCCGATCCGCCGCGCGGGCGAGGTCGCCGGCGCGCTGATGCTGTGCGCGCGCGTGCCCGACTTCTTCGATGACGAGCTGATGGCGCGGCTCGAGGAACTCGGCGCGGACCTGTCGTTCGCGCTTGACAGCGTGGACAGTCGCCGCGCGCGCGAGGCCGCGCTGCGCGAGATCGAGGCCGGGCGGGACCGCTTCCAGCGCCTCTTCGACGCCGCGCCAGTGCCGATGGCGATCGTGTCGGTGGAGGACCGCCGCATCGTCGAGGCCAACCAGGCGCTGTGCCGGCGCTACGGCAAGACGGTGCAGGAGGTGGCCGGCACGACCACCGCCTCGCATGCCTATGGCGTGATCGCCGAGGACCGCGATGTCTTCTACCGCGTGCTGGGCATGCAGGGCCGCGTGACCGACATGGTGGTGCGGCTGCGCGACGCCGCTGGCGCCATCCATCCGGCGGTGCTCAACGCGGAGCCGCTCGAGTACATGGGACGGCCCTGCTGCCTGATCATCAGCCTGGAGCTGCAGCATCTGCCCGGCCCGGGATGGCCGGAGCAGGCGCCAGCGCGCTGAGGGCGCCGCGATCGGCGCGCCCATCGCCTCGCCTCACTCCGGCTCGATGCCGGCGGCCTTGATGATCTGGCCCCACTTGCGCGTCTCGGTTTCCTGGAAGGCGCGCAGCTCTTCCGGCGTGCTGGACCACGCATCGACGCCGGCGCTCTCGAAGAAGGCCTTCGCCGGCGCGCTGCGCAGCGCCGCGCCGAGCAGCTCGTGCAGGCGCTGGACGACCGGCGCGGGCGTGCCGGCCGGCACGTAGGCGGCGAACCAGTAGCTCATGTCGTAGCCCTTGACGCCGGCTTCGTCGAGCGTCGGCACATCGGGCAGCAGCGGCGAGCGGCGCGTCATCGAGAAGCCCAGCGCCCGCACCTTGCCGGCCTTGATCTGCGGCAGGCCGGTGGCCGTGTCGGTGATCATGAAATCGACCTGGCCGCCGATCAGGTCGGTCAGCGCGGGCGGATTGCTCTTGTAAGGTACGTGCAGCAGCTGCGTGTGGGACAGCTGCTGGAACTGCTCGCCGGCGACGCGGCTGGAGGCGCTGCCGCTGCCGAAGCTGACCTTGCCGGGCTCGCGCCTGGCGCGCGCGATGACATCGGCGACGCTGCGGTACGGGCCGTCGGCCTTGACCACCATCACCTGACCGCCCTTGCCCAGGCCGGTGACCGGCGCGAAGTCCTTGACCGGGTCGTAGGACAGCTTGCGGAAGAGATGCGGATTGGCGGCCTGCGTGGTGTTGGTGGCGATCAGCACCGTGTAGCCGTCGGGCGCGGCGCGCGCTACCTGCTGCGCTGCGATCATGCCGCTGGCGCCGGCCTTGTTGTCGACGACGACGGCAATCCGCGTCTGCTCGGTGATCGCCTGGCCCAGCGCCCGCGCCAACTGGTCCGTCGCACTGGCGGCGGCGAAGGGCACGAGCAGCGTGATCGGCTTGCTCGGATAGGCCGCGGCGCCGGTCTGCGCCTGCGCGAGGCTGGTCCATGCGAGGGTCGCGGCGCATGTGGCGGCGGCGACCAACACCGCCCGGCGGCGGGTCGTCGGTTTCAAGACAGTCATCAAGCAGTCTCCATCGTCTCGTTGTGATCCATGCCCGGGCCTCGCAGCCACGGGACCAGCGTCTCCGGCACCATCAGCGGCATCGCCAGCACGACGAAGGACAAGGCCTTGCCGTGGCTGTCCAGGTTCAGCGCATCATTGACGCCACCGTCGAGCACGCCATCCAACACGAAGTTGATCGCGCCCAGGCGCGGCAACAGGTGGCGCGTCACCCGCGTCGGGCGGCGGGACGCAAACTGGCGCGCGACAGCATCTTCGGTCAGTTGCTCAACCAGCAGCGGGTACAGCGCCGGGTGCCAGGCGATCACGCTGATGTTGGAACGGTCGCCCTTGTCGCCGGTGCGGCCGTGAGCGGCGGCGCGGAGTTCGACTTGGCGGGTGGGGGTTGAGGGCTCCGGTGCTGGGTGTGCTGTGTGTGCCGCGGGCGTTGCGGAGGCCGTCGTCGGTCGGGAGGCCAAGCGCGGGCTCTCCACGGGGCATGGGGGATCCCTCCTGGACCCCCAAGCCCCATTCCGGCCCCACCCACCCTCGCTGCCAGCGGAAGACCGCGTGAACGCCCCTTTGCTGCCGTCGGGAGACAGCGCGGCGGCATCCTCGTTGCCATCGGAAAACAGCGTGACGGTGACGGGGGCGTGCTCTCGAGGGAACAGGCAGGAACGCAGGCCGAGGCGGGGGCGGAGATTCGTGCGGACGCCGCCGCCGCCCGCAGGACCACAGGTGTAGAGCGCGGTGACCTCGCGGGTCAGGCGGTCGGCTCCGGCACGGTCCGGATGGTTCGCGGCGACACGCAGGCGCACATCGCTGGCGTCGCCCGCCGCGCGCCGCCGCAAGGCATCGCCGGCGTCATCGCCCAGCACACTCGTCACACCGATCAGGTCGATCCGCAACGGGCCCTGCCGGTCCCGTGCATCCAATCGCGCTCGCAGCACCTCGCCGGCGAGCCGCGCGCGCGCCTCGGCACCGGGTCCCGCGTAGGAAATCTCACCCTCCGCCAGCCAGCCGTTGGCGAAGAAAACATTGGCCTTGAAGGTCGCCGGGCGCGAATGCCCCCGCACACCAGCCAAGCGCACCGCGTCCGGGCCAACCGGCGTCACGCTCGCGGCGCTGATGTCGGCGACGACGTCCGGCGTCAGGTAGGCGGCCGGATCGTGCAGCTCATACAGCAGCTGCTCCTTGACCGTGTGCGTGTCGAGGCGACCACCCGTGCCATCGGCCTTGAAGATCGTGCAGGCGCCGTCGGCGTCGATCCTCGCGATCGGGAATCCGACGCGGCTGAGGTCCGGCACCTCCTTGAAGCCCGGATCGGCGTAATAGCCGCCGCAGACCTGGGCGCCGCACTCGAGCAGGTGACCGGCCATCGTCGCGCCGGCCAGCCGGTCCCAGTCATCCAGCGCCCAGCCGAAATGCGCGAGCGCCGGCCCCACGGTCAACGACGGATCGGCCACCCGCCCCGTGACCACGACATCAGCGCCCCGCCGCAAGGCCTCGGCGATGCCTTCGGCACCGAGATAGACATTGGCGCTGGCGATGGCGCCGTCGGGCAGCGGCGGGCCGTCCTCCTTGAGCGCCGCGGCGAGCCGCGCGCGCTGGTCCGGCGACACCAAGGCATCGCCGGCCACCACCGCCACGACCGGCGGCCGCAGGCCGAGCTCGGCCGCGATCGCGGCCACCCGCCGGGCCGCCGCCGGCGGATTCGCCGCGCCGAAATTGCCGACGATCGGAATGCGATGCGCCAGGCAGTCGGCGAGCACCGGCCGCAGCATCTCATCCAGCAGCGGCTCGTAGCCGGCCTCCGGATCCCGTTGGCGCGCGAGTTGAGCCAGCGCGAGCGTGCGCTCGGCCAGCGTCTCGAAGATCAGCACGGCAGGACCACCGAGCCGGATCAAGGTGTCCACCACCGGCCGGGCGGCGTCGGTGCGGTCCCCGGAAAAGCCCGCCGCGCAACCGACCAGCAAGCCACCAGCGTCGGAGGTCGCGACGGTCGAGAGTGTCGGATCGGTGGCGCTGGTCGTGTCCTGGCGGGTGTCCATGTGGGCGACTCTAGTCGTGCCGGCCTTATCGGAGAATTCGATTGTTTGGATTCATTCATCGAGATTGCCAATGAATCAGCCCGACCCGCTCTCGCCCTCCGCGCCGGACTTTCCGCTGGCCAACCTGTCAGCCCGACAGCTCGCGGCCTTTGTCGCGCTGGCGGAGGAGCGCAGCTTCACCCGCGCGGCCGCGCGTTGCCATCTGTCGCAGCCGGCCTTCAGCGCGCTGATCCGGACGCTGGAGGACGGCCTGGGCGCGCGGCTGTTCGACCGGACCACGCGCACGGTCGAGCCCACCGCCGAAGGCGCCCTCTTCCTGGAACCAGCCCGGCGCCTGCTGCAGGACATGCGGCTCGCGGCCGACGACCTGCGCGACCACGTCGCGCGGCGCCGCGGCCGGGTGGCGCTGGCCGCATTGCCGGCGCTGGCGGCGGGCTGGCTGCCGCCGCACCTCGCGGCCTTCCGCCGCACCTATCCCGGCATCGAGCTGGACCTGGCCGACGTGCTGTCGGAAAGCTGCGTGGAGCGGGTGCGCTCCGGCCGCGCCGATCTGGCGCTCGCCGCGCTGCGCGCCACCGCGCCGGAGCTGTCCGTGGAGCCCTTCCTGTCGGATGTCTTCTTCCTGGTCTGCCGGCGCGACCATCCGCTGGCACGCCGCCGGAGGCCGTCGCTGGCCGAGCTCGAAGGCCAGCCGCTCATCGGCCTGGCGCGGCACAGCAGCGTGCGGCAGGCGCTGGACGCGGCGCTGCCGGGCCGGCCGCTGACCCCGGTACTGACTCTCGAGCAGCTGAGCTCGGTGGCCGGCATGGTGGTCGCCGGACTGGGCGTGACGCTGGTGCCGGCGCTGACGCTGTTCCACTTCGCCCATGCGGACCTGGTCGCCCGCCCGATCGCCGAGACCGGATTGCAGCGCCACATCTACCTGATCCGCCGCCGCGACCGCGCGCTCTCGGCGGCGGCCGAGGCGATGGCGCAGTCGCTCTGGCGCTGGGCCGGCGAGGGACCGCGTCGACCGGGCATCACGGTGCATGCGGCGCCAGCGTCGACGCCCGCCCGCATGACCGTCGGGCCGGCCACGGCAACGCCGGGCCGGCGCGGGTGACGACCAGGCGCAGGCCGGGATCCTCGGGCTCCGCCGACAGCGTCCGGCCATGCGCCTCGGCGATCGATGCGGGCTGAAGCCCGGCCCCCGGTCGCACGCGGCGCGGCATCAGAAGCGGTACAGGTAGCCGACGAAGACGCGATTCTCGGTCGAGCCATCCACCAGTGGGCTGTCCTTGATGCCGCTGCCCAGGCTCGTCACGCCGACGTCGACGAAGACCGCGTTCTTCGGGTTGAACAGGTAGGTGCCGCGCAGGCCCAGCTCGGCGTTGACGGTCGACTTGCCCTGGTAGGCGGCCCGCGTCGCGGTGACCTCGCTCGCGCGGACGCCGTAGTAGTAGTCGACGTATTTCTTGTCGACCCACTGCGCGCCCAGGCGCGGCGTCAGCATGACGTGCTGGCCCAGGCGCCAGGAGCGCTCCAGCGTCAGCGCCAGGCGCTGGCCCTTGCTGTGGCCGGAGGCGTCGGCGGTCCACTCGGCGCCCAGCTCGGCGATGTCGCTCTTCCAGCTTGCCTTCGCGCCGGCCCACAGGCCGCCCTTGCGCTCGGCCATGCCGTTCAGGATGGGCGCGTCGCCGGCCTCGTAGCCGCTGCCGTCCCACTTGGCCACGAGGCCGAAGTCGACCTGGTGGCCCGGCGCGACCTGCCAGCGCGGCAGCTTCACCGTGAGACCCGGACCGAAGACGCGCACCCAGCGGTTCTCGTACTGGATCATCGGCAGCGCCCTGTTCTCGCGGTCGATGTCCTTGTAGGCCTTCTGGGTGCTCACCACGCCCACGCCCAGGCCCCAGGAGGAAGACTCGCCCTCCTGACCGACCGGGCCGCCCGGACCGGCCGCCAGCACGCCCGACGGGGCCGCGGCGCAGAGCACCGCGGCGGAGGACAGGGAGGCGCGCAACAGCGCCGTGCGAGCGTGCGGACCTGCAAGCGATCGGGCGAGCGAGAGGAGTCGTTTCTGCGTGAGCATGAGGGTTCCCGAGAGGGCGGTGAAAGGAGGCCGCATCCTCGAAGGGCACGTCTTACTGCGCACTTACCAACGATCACGCGCGCGGGCCCGGCGTGACCGTCCCCACCGCCTTGAGCGCCGCGATGGCTGCCGTATGCGCATGCACCAGCGGCGGCGACTGGTCGAAGCGCTGCGCATACCGCTGCTTGAACGGATCGGCGCTGTCGCGATCCAGTCCCAGCAGGTCGCGCGCACGCTGCGCCACCGCGCGCGGCGTGGCGGCCGCGTCGGCGGCACCCTCGATGGCCTCGTCCAGCATGGTGATCAGCCGGCTCAGCGGCTCCAGCCAGCGCATGTCCTCGCTGAAGGCCATCACCTGCAGGAACTCGCCCGCGCTCTGCGGACCATGCTGTTTCTCGAAGTCGCCGCGCTCCAGGTCGACCAGCGCGCGGTGGAGGTCGAGTAGCGCGCGGCGCAGCTGCTGGCAGGTATCAGTGGTCATGGGGCCGTCCAGTCATGGGAAGGCGCAAGCGTACAGGGGCTTGCGGCGCGGCGCCTGTCCCCTTTGGCAGACGCTTGGCAGAACGCTCGGCGGACGGCTCCGCAGACGGCTTCGCAGCAGGCTCGGGCCGGCGCCTCAGGGCGCCGGCGGCTCCATCAGCATCTCGCGCAGCGGTCGTGCCTGACGCCAGCCGGTGGCCTCGAGCATCGGCTGCTCGTAGAAGTCGGGGACTGGGCCGAGGCACAGCAGGCCCAGCGGCTCCGCGCCCTCGGGCAGGGCCAGCGCCTGGCGCAGCGCCGCGGGGTCGAACATCGAGACCCAGCCCAGGCCCAGGTGCTCCGCCCGCGCGGCGAGCCACAGGTTCTGGACCGCGCAGGCCGCGGAGCACCAGGCCATCTCGCGCGGCAGGCTCAGGCGGCCGAAGACGGTGCCGTCGTCCGGCGCCAGCACGATGGCCAGCAGTTCGGCGCAGTCGCGCAGGCCTTCGACCTTGAGCCGCAGGAACTCCGCGCCGCGCTCGCCCAGCGCCTGCGCGGTGCGCCGGCGCTCCGCCTCGACGATGGGCATCAGGCGCTCGCGCCACGCGGTCGTGCTCAGCCGCATGAATCGCCAGGGCTGCATCAGCCCGACCGACGGCGCGGCATGCGCCGCCTGCAACAGGCGCTCGAGCTGCTCGTCGGGCAAAGGCGCGGACGGCGTGAAGTGGCGCATGTCGCGACGCAAGGCGATCGCGCGATAGACGGCGGCGCGCTCGACGTCGTCGAAACGATGCTGCGGGTCCGGCGCGGCGGTCGGGGTCGCGGATGAAGTCGGGGAAGAGCTCGAGTGGCGCGGCGAATCGGCGGAGGACGGCGGAGTCATGCCGCGATTGTCGGCCGGCGCGCGAGCCATACTGTCGGCCGCTTTGACAAATCCGCGCTGCCGGTCCCGGCTTGCGTCTTTTCCCGAATGCCCGTTTCACCGCCATCGCCCGAGTCCACCGCGTCGACCCTGCGCGGCCCGCTGCGCCTGTCGCCGCTCATCGACACCGACCTCGACGCGATGGCCGCGCTGCTGTGGGACGAGCGCGTCTACCAGCACATCGGCGGATTGCCGGACTCCCCGGCGCTGGTCGCGCTCGGCCTGCGCCGGGCCCTGGCCGGACCGCCCGACGACCATGCCGACCAGCGCTGGCTCAACTACCCGATGCGCCTGGCGGCGACCGGCGAGCTCATCGGCCGACTGGAAGCGACGGTCCACGACGGCATCGCGGAAGTCGCGTTCCTGCTGGGGACCGCGCACTGGGGCCGCGGCCACGCGACCGAAGGCCTGCGGTGGCTCCACGAGGAAATCGCCCGCGTCAGTCCGGGCGTCGCATGCTGGGCGACCACGCTGCCGGAGAACGCGCGCAGCGCCCGCCTGCTGACGCGCTGCGGTTATGTGCCGATGGATCCGGCGACCGCGCCACCGCTGCTGACCTACGACGACGGCGACCTCGTGTTCCGGCGCCCGGCCGCGGACTGACATCGGCCCGGGCCGATCAGCGCGGCCCCTGGTCCCAGCTCTCCATGCCCGACAGCGTCCGCTCGTAGGGCCGCGGGCTGATGCTCAGGTCGCCGACGAAGGGCCGGTCCATCTGGGCGATGAAGAAGAACACCAGCCCGGTCGAGAAGGACAGGAAGATCACCGCGGCCCGGTTGAACGCCGTGGCCGGCAGCACCAGCAGCGGGATCAGCGACATGACGCCGCCCGCGATCACGACGAACCAGAGCGATGCCGGCACGGTCGACTCGCTGGCGCTGACCCGTTCGCGCCGGAACTTCAGCATGTCGTTGGTGCGGGCCCAGATCTCGTGCAGCAGTGCCTGCTGGGCCGCGCTGCCCGGCTCGATGCGCTGCACGGCGCGGAAGATGCGGTTGACGTGCAGGCCGCCGCCGGCCGTGCCGGTGCCGCCGGGCGTGCCCTGCATGTCCTGCCACTCCTCGTCGAGGATGGACCGCGTGTACGCGCGGACCCGCTCGCGCGCCTCGAGCGCCGGCGGCGTGCCCATCACGGCCAGGTCGCGGGACAGCGCGCTCAAGGTCACCGCCTCGTTGCTGACCGCGGAGTCGGCGCTGCGGAAGGACTCCCACACGGACACGGCGCAGAAGGCCAGCAGCAACGAGTTCAGCGTGGCCACCAGCGCCAGCAGCGTCAGGGCCAGGCCCTTGTCCGTGTCATCGAAGCGCGGCTTCCACAGGCGGTGCACCAGCTCGAAGCTGGCGAGCGCCGGGATGATCCAGCCGGCGAGCAGCAAGGATCCGAACTGCCAGACCGGCAGGTGATAGAGCCACAGCGGCATGGTGTCCCTCGCGAAGGATGGTGATGGCCTTCAGCGTAGGAATGCCGCGCGCTCGCGGCCATCGGCAATCGGCGGAAGCGGCGGGGACAAATGACGGAGGGCGGCGATTGTTGCGCCATGCACAACGGCACATTCCGGAGTCCGCCATTTATGCGATCCGGGGCACTGCCTACTCTTCGTCCATCGGCAAACGCAACAGCGAACCGAACGACGACACCCCGATCCACCGCTCTCCTGGAAGGACACCATCATGAATGCCAAGACCCTGATCGCCTCCGCCCTGATCGCCCTGTCGACCGCCGCCGTGCCGGCCTTCGCGCAGAGCTACAGCCACCTGGACCCCATCACCCCGAGTCAGAAGAGCCGCGCCGAAGTGCTGGCCGACCTGGCGATCTATCGCGAGTCCGGCCTGGCCGCCGTCGACCGCACCGAGGACTTCGCGCTGAACGCCGGCCAGCGCGCCCAGGCCGAGGCCCGCTACGCGGCGCTGAAGGCTTCGCCCAAGTACGCCGAGCTCGTGCAGCGCTTCGCCGCCAAGGACGCCAAGGGCGCCGCCACCGACGGCGTCGCGGCCCGCTGATCCCCGGCCGCGACGATCCGCGGCCTCGGCAGGCCAGTGCCCTGCCGCCTCGCCGCCTCGCCGCCTCGCGTTCAGCCGGCGGCGAAGCGCTCGGCGTGACCCCGCGCGCGGAATTCCTCGATGACGTGGTCGACGAACACCCGCACCTTGGCCGGCACCAGCTTGCGGCTGGTGTAGTAGATGGACAGCGGCCGCGAATCCGCGGACCAGTCGGGCAGCACGCGCACCAGCTCGCCCCGCTCCAGCAGCGGCAGGGCATGCGGCCGCGGCAGCATGGCGATGCCCATGCCGCTGGCCGCCGCGCGCGCCAGCGCCTCGGGATCGTCCAGCACCATCACCGGCCGCACGCTGGCCACGACCTCCTCGCCGGCGCGGCTCTTCAAGGCCCACGGCAGCAGCCGCCCCGAACCCAGCGAGCGGCGCAGCAGACCGCGATGACGCGCCAGCTCCGAGGGATGCGTCGGCGCCGGATGCGCCGCCAGGTAGCCCGGCGAGGCCACCAGCACGATGCGCAAGCGCGCCAGCTCGCGCGCGATCAAGGCATCGGTCAGCTCGATGCCGCCGCCGATCGCGACGTCGAAGCCCTCGGCGACGAGGTCCACCTGCCGGTTGTCGAAATGCAGGTCGGGCACCACGTCCGGATAGCGCCGGACGAAGCTCTCCATCATCGGCACGAAGTACTCGCGCCCCACGGTGTAGGCCAGCGCGACCTTCAGCGTGCCGGCCGGTTTGCCGGCGCCCTGCCGCAGGTCGGTCAGCGCATCGCCGATCTCCGCCCACGGCAGCCGTACCTGGCCGTACAAGCGCTCGCCGTCGGTCGTCAGCGCCAGCCGGCGCGTGCTGCGCTGGAACAGGCGCACGCCCAGGCGCGCCTCGAACTGGGCCACGCTCTTGCTGACGGCCGCGGGCGTCAGTCCCAGGCGGCGCGCGGCCGCGGAGAAGCTGCCGTCGTCCGCCGCGGCGATGAAGGCGTCCAGGTGGCTGCGAAGTTCGGTGGACATGGGATTCGATAGGAATGGTTGAAGCTGATCGTCTGCTTCTGAGACTACCGGAATCAGGTGCCAGCGACCAGACTTCGTTCATCCCAACTCCCTTTTCAAAAGGACGACGCCATGAGCACCTCGACTTCCATCTCCACTGCCACTTCCACCTCCGCCACCCTGGCCGGCAAGGTCGCCTTCATCCACGGCGGTTCGCGCGGCATCGGCGCCGCGTCGGCGCGCCGGCTGGCGCGCGAGGGCGCCACGGTCGCGATCGGTTATGCGTCCTCGGCGATCGCGGCCGAGGCGCTGGCGGAAGAGATCCAGGCCGCGGGCGGCCGGGCGATCGCCATCAAGGCGGACGCCACCGACGCGCAGGCCCTGGCGGCCGCGATCGACGGCGTGGCCGAGCGCTTCGGCCGCCTGGACATCCTGGTCAACAGCGCCGGCGTCCTGCACGTCGCGCCGACGGAAGACTTCTCGCTGGCGGACTTCGACCGCACGCTGGCGGTCAACGTGCGCTCGGTCTTCGTGGCCTCGCAGGCGGCCGCCCCGCACATGCGCGAAGGCGGCCGGATCATCAACATCGGCAGCACCAACGCGCAGCGCATGCCCTTCGCTGGCGGCGCGGCGTATGCGATGAGCAAGTCGGCGCTGATCGGCCTGGTCAAGGGCATGGCGCGCGACCTGGGGCCGCGCGGCATCACGGTGAACAACGTGGCGCCCGGGCCGGTCGACACCGACATGAACCCGGCCGACACCGATTTCGGCGCGGGCCTGCATGGCCTGATGGCCGTGCCGCGTCACGCCAAGGCGGACGAAATCGCGGCGATGGTGGCCTACCTGGCCGGGCCGGAAGCCGGGTTCGTCACCGGCGCCGACCTGCTGATCGACGGCGGATTCGCCGCCTGAGGCCGAGGGCGCCGGTCAAGGGATCGACGAGTCGACAGACCGACGGACCGACGGTCCGACGGATCAACGGACCGTATGGCGCCGGCCGTCCTCGTCGACCCAATAGCGGCCGCCCTGGCCATCCGAGTAGACCTGGCGCTCGCGGCCGTCGACGACCAGCCGCCCGATGAGCGCCCCGGCGACCGCGCCGACCGCCGCGCCCGTGAGGGCGTTGCCGCCGGTCGCCGCGCCGATGACGGCGCCGCCCACCGCGCCCACGGCCGCATTGCGGGCGTCGTCACGACGCTGCTGCCGGTCGGAAGCGCAACCGACGCTCAAGGCCGCGCAGGCGATGACCAGCGCAGCGGTGCTGAAGGGGGAGGTATTCATGAGAAGTCTCCTGAAGGGTGATGTTCGCCCGCCCTCCTCCGGCGCGACGAGACCACCGCCTCATCGCGCGGCGGAGGGCAGCGCGCGACTGATGCATCACGCCATGAGCGGCAAGGGGCATGCCCTGTCGGCGGCAGTAGCCGGAACGGCACGGGCGGCAAGGCGTAGCGAGAAGCAACGAGCGGCGGCGGTACGGCGATTGCCGCGCCTGGGTATCCCACTTCAGGAGAGCGCCATGCCTCGCGGAGACAAATCCTCCTACACGGACAAGCAGAAGCGTCAGGCCGAGCACATCGAAAGCGGCTATGAGCACCGCGGCGTGCCCAAGGACGAAGCCGAACGGCGCGCCTGGGCCACGGTCAACAAGGAAACGGGCGGCGGCAAGAAGTCGGGCTCGGGCCGCGGCCAGGCCGAGAACCACGAGCCCTCGCGCAAGGGCGGGCGCCTGGGCGGCAAGGCCGCGGCGAGCCGCACGGCGGCGGAGCGCTCAGCCTCCGCGAAGAAGGCCGCGGCGACCCGCAAGCGCAATGCGGCGGCGCGCGCGGCCCATCATTGAGAACGAGGGTCAGCGGTCCTCGCGGGAGGAATCGCTGTCCTCACTGCGGTCGTCACGGGACGCCTGGTTGCGCTGGCTGCCGGGCGACTGCTGGCTGGACGGCTGCTGCGAGCGCTGGTTCAGCTGCCCCTGCTGACCGCCGGACTGGCTCTGCTGGGACTGCTGGCGCTGGCCTTGCGAGCCGCCGCCCTGCTGCCCGCCAGGCTGGTTCTGCTGCCCTTGCTGCCCCTGCTGATGCTGGTTCTGCTGGCTGGAACCGCCCTGGGGTTGCGGCGATGACTTCGTGTTGGGTTGCTGGGCCATGGTGATCTCCATGTTGAGCACGCCGGCAACTTCGCCGGCAGCTTGGAGGGGCAATGGTCATGCCGGCGGGGGCGCGTGACGGATCGACAGATCAGCGGGTCGGCGCCGTTCACATCGACGGGACACAGCGCCCAACGCGAAAGGCATGCCAATCAATCCGCCCTCAGTGAGTAAATTCCGGTTGGCTGCCAGCGCCTTTGGGGAGACCTATATTGGATCTCGAACAAGGCCCCCCGAACAGCAATAAAGGAACAATTTATTATCACGCCACCCTCGTCAATCGCAACACACTTAAATATTATATGCTCTTCCATCCCCTCAAGACCTGGCAACAACCTTGGGAAGGGCCGCAGTTTATTAAATTTCTTATAATAAAAGTCGGTGAATCCATAGGCAAGTCTCGGCTCATTTGCGTCCAGCACGCGATTAACAAAATTGAAGCGCGCAATTTGGTCAAGCAAGACACCTCGCATGTCCACATCCACGGATTCGCATAAAAAATCAAGCAACCGTGCCTCGAACTCCGTCAAATTAAATAGGCCAAAGAAGTTTTTGAGCCTTCCCAGCCACTGATGTTCCGAGCTATTCCTCACAAGTGCAATCCGTTTCATTAAATGTCATGGATGCCACTCCATAAATAGCGGCCCCAGGGGTGTATGGCATACGATTAATTAGCCTCCGCCAAGCAGGCCACGGAATATATCTCGCGCGCTGCGCGGCATTCATGCCGATTCCGGCTGCTGTGGCATCCATGAGGTCATGAAGATCTGGTCTCCCCCCCGTGGTGGGAATGTAGTCACCATTCATGCGATTGCCAGTCTTGTTCATCCAGTTTGCCGGCGAACTACCCGCTCGCTTGAGAAACTTTCTGGAGAATAGGCTATGCGAGAAGTTACTTCCTCCATTGGGACTAATATTGCGTGCAAATGCTCGAGTACCAGCAGCATTACCAACCGCAATGGAAGCCACAACGCCAGAGACTTCACCGGCGGCGTACCATTTCGAGCAGCGATTGACACTATTGATGTCCATAACGCGTCGAAGTTGTCTCGATATTCCGAACGTCACAACGTCACCGAATCCACCGCCAAAATCAACCAGCCCCTGCGACGGCTCCCAGCCACCAGTCATGTTGTAGATGGCGTCGTACACGCCATCGGTGCCCCACAGGCCATACGGGTCGTAAAAAGTCAGTGGGTTTCCATTCGCGTAACCATATGTATTGACACCTCCCGTCAACCCAATAGGATCACTTTGAACATACCTCCCCGTCGTCCCGTCATAGTCCCGGAAGTAGTTGTAGTTCAACCCGGACTCGCTGTCATAGTACTGCCCGGGAAAGCGCAGGTTGAACGTGATCGGTGAGAGGCCCGCCGGCGCCTGCTCCGGCTGCGTCGTGCCAAAGGGCTCGCTGATCCAGCGCCAGCGCGCCGCATCGGTCTTGTCGATGAGCACGCGCGGTGCGTTCAGGTGATCCGCGTACGCGAGCAGCGGCAGCGGTGACGCCACCGATCCAACGATCACCGCCACGGGCGTGTCGCCCAGCCAGACGAACTCCTGCACCACGCCCGAGGCGTTGTACTCGCCCAGGAGATGCCCTTCTTGGTCGTACACGAAGTCCCTCAGCCCCGCGCTGTGCTCCTTGTGCACCCGCTGCCCGCCCGCGTCGTATTGGTAGGTCGTCGTCAGGCCGTTTTTGGTGAGCGTGCCCAGCCGGTTGTCCAGTCGGATCGTCGTGGTGTACGCCAGGCCCGTGTCGCTGAGCGTGTTGCCCGCCGCGTCGTAGCCGAAGCTGCGCGTGGGATTGGCGACGCTGGTGAGCCGGTTGCTGGTGCTGGCCGTCGTGTAGGTCCGCGTCGTGGCGTTGAGCTTGACGCTGGTCCGGTTGCCGTTGGCGTCGTAGCCGATGGTCCAGGAGTTGGCCGGCGTGACGATGCTGGTCAGCCGCCCCAGCTCGTCATAACCGAAGCTCTGGTTCATCGCCTGCGCGGCGGCGGTGGCTTCACCGGTACTCGCATCCAGGTGCGTGTAGCTGACGATCCGGTCAGCCGCGTCGTAGGTGATGTCGCGGACGACGGCGCCCAGCGGATAACGGACCAGGCGGCCGTAGGCGTCGTACACCCGCTCCTGCAGCTTCGTGCCGCTGTTCATCTGCATCTGCCAGCTGCGCACGCCGCCGAAGGGCTCGAACTGGATGCCGCTGATCAGCGGCTGTGCGGCGCTTGAGGCGTCCTTGGCCAGGCTCATGCTGACCGGCAGTCCCGCGTCGTACTGGATCGTCAGCACGCGGCCCGAGGGGTAGGTGATACGGGTGACGTGACCGGCGGGGTCGTAGCCGTAGCGCGTGGTCAGCACCGCCGTGCCCACCGTCTGGATGGCCGTCGTCAGTCGTCCGAACGCGTCGTACCCGTACTTCGTGTTGCCCGACGGGCTCGTGGCCGTCGTGAGCCGGCCGATGCCGTTGGTGAACTCCCCGCCCGTCTGGTCGTAGGTCCAGCTGTAGGTCAGCGTCGACTGGCCGCTCTGCGTGTAGATCGCGGAGCTCACCCGGTTGAGGTCGTCGTAGGTGTAGGTGGCCAGCACGCCGCGGCTGTCCAGCCGGGTGAGCAGGTTGCCGTTGGGGTCGTAGGTGCTGGTGGCGGTGCCCGTGTCGGGGCTGGTGAGCTGCGTGAGGTCCCCCAGTCCGTTGCGCTGATAGCTCGTCACCAGGTTGCGAGGATCGGTGACTTGCTTGAGCTGATCGATGCCGTCGAAACCCAGCGTCGTCACGCCGCTGCGAGCGTCGGTGTTGGTCTTGACGCGGTCCAGCGCGTCGTAGGCAGTGCTGGAGGTGAAGCCGAAGCCGGAGACACCTTTGGCCTTGATGACCTTGGTCGGATTGCCCTTGGCGTCGTACTCGTAGTCGGTGACCGGTGCCGGGGACACCGGCGGGGGCGGCAGCGTCGCCGCGTGTGCGCCGATCCCCAAGCACGCGGCTATCGCAGCCGCGAGTGCGCTCCGGCACTGCCAGTGCCATTTCTTGCTTTGCATGAATTACTCCCTGCCTGTTGTTTGTTGTGCCCGGCCGAGCGCGTCGAAGACGCGGCTCATGCTCCGCTTGAGCGTGCCTTGCGGGTCCTTGGCGACTTCCGCGGTCCGATTGCCGCTCTGGTCCAGCGTGTATTCGATGCGATTGCCTTGGCCGTCGGCCACAGCGGTCAGGCGATGCGCGTCGTCGTACTCGTAGGTCACGATCGCGCCATCGGGCTGTGTCGTCTTCTTGAGCAGCCCGGTGGGCCAGTACTCGTAGCTGGTCGTTGAACCACCGGTGGACACCGAGATCAGGCGCTGGCGAAGGTCATAGCCATAGGTGGTCGAGACCATGTTGGCGTCGATGACCTCCAGCGGCTTGCCATAGGCGTTGTAGCGGGGGAACTGCGTCAGGTGGCCGGCGCTGTTCACCGAGGACTTCAAGTCGCCCTTGGTGTGGTCGGCCGTCGTGTCGGTGTAGTACTCGTTGGTCACGACGAGCTTGCCGCGCGGGTCGGTCTCGATGAGCACCTGGCCGGTGGCGTCGTAGGTCCAGCTCGTCGCGCGAGCCGGCACGCCGGACTGCAGCGTCGCATTGAAGCCTTGCGCACCGCTCTCATCGGTCGTCGCCTGCTCCACGCGCTTGCACAGCACGACGATGGGGTTGCCATCGGGCAGCAACGCGCTGGCCGGCGCGCAGCTCGCCACCGCATTGCCGTTGAAGGGATCGGGCTGTCCGTTGTAGACCAGCGTCGTGATGCGGCGCGGCTCCGCCGTCCGGGTGGCCAGACGCCAGTCGGGGTGCCATTGAGAACTCACTTTGCGTGCGCCCGCGGGTAAAGCTGCCCCCGCGCTCAACACCGGCGCACAAGCCGCGCCCGCCGTCAGGCCCTCGACACGTGACGACTCCAGATGCCGCACGTCAACATAGCTGTGACAGGTTTGACCACCATTGAAGTCAGTCCTGCGGTTGACATTCCCTTCGGCGTCGTAGTCCAGCGATGAACTTGACGCCTCGCATCCCGCGCCCGCCGGCTGCGACTGTTCCTTCGTTAGTGTGGAGCCTGCAATCTGCTGGCTCGTGACCCCCAGTGCCCGTCCATCAGGACCTGTCACGCTGGCATTCACAGCTTGCAGCACATCCAGCCGGCGAGTGGTCCGCAAGTTGGGAACATCGTCGGTGAGCGTCAGCGTCCACCGAGGGGGAGCCGGCCACTCCACGTGCCACCGCTCACCGTTGCTACCCGTGGCCGTCGTGATGGCGCGACCTTCCGAGTCGTACTCATACCTACCCAGGACCTGACCTCCTTCGTCGACCAACGACGTGATGGCCCAGGTCTGATCGGCATTCTCATAGCCGTAGCGCCGCGACGTGTCGTCCGGATGACCGATCTCGCTCAGGCCGCCAAAGCCTCCATACCGAAACGTGTGACGACGGCCGCCCGGGTCGTTTACAGCCTTGACCCGAACGGTCGAAAAATAGAACGGATCAGGCTCGTACTCGAAGCCCAACATCCTCCCCGTCTCGTCGCGGACGGCGCTGATGACGCGCACGCGCATCGTGCCCTCCTCCTTGGCAAGCACTTCGCCATAGAGATAGTCCAGATATCGACCATCGGCGAAATGCACACGCGTGAGTTCCGGGCTCGAATCACCGACATACCGTTCGACGGCAGATGCCGTCACGTCGTAGTAGTTCCAGCCCGCATTGCTTCGGGTGAAAGTCGCCTTGTCGAGCTCCAGCGGCGTCGACGCCGAATCGCCGAAGGACTGGAACGACTTCGACGTCCCGTCGCCGCGCATGAAGACCGGCGTGTAGAGATCACCATTGATCATGGCGCGCTTGAGAAGATTGGCCTGCCAAAGCCTTCCGAAAGTGGCCGGTCCGCCTGGATACCGATCGATGCTCATGGCGGCATCCCGCGGTGCATAGCTGAGGACAAGCTCGTGCCCCCGCCCCCATCCGACAATGCGCTCGCGCTGCGACTTAAGGCCAGTCAGCACACCGATCGGATTCCCCCGATTCGGCGTGCATGTTGGGGCGGGACGCTCATCGCGGAACCTCATGCAGAGGCCGAGCTCGGGTCGCCAGTTCGAGTTGAGGTATCCCCCACAGTCCATCACCACGTCGAAGTAGCTGTCGGTGACGTATGAGTAGGTGGTCTCTCCGGTTCGCTTATTGCGCAGTGTGGTGTTGATGGTGTACGTGCACTTGTGGATCGGATAAGGGAGTACGTCATGGAATCCAGAGGGGAAACAGCGTCCAGGGCTGGCAACGCTGGTCTCTACGTATTCGGGGTAGTCGATGGGCGCTTCAATGATTGGCCTCACCTTTGCCCATAAAGCCTCCTTCAAGGCGTCCGCCGTTGGGTAGCAACCCGGCACCCCGCCTGCCGGCCTTAACGCCCGGTGGACGAAGTCGTAGGAGTTGTAGAGCTTGTGGCAATCCTCCGCATAGGAGGAGTGAGCAGCCAGCAAACACAGCAGCACTGTCCCCCACTTCAACCATCTCGCCATTGCTATTCCCTTCTTATCGACGCTGATCAATCTCAATCCCTGCCTATCGATTGTTGTTCCCGGCCCAGCGCGTCATACACGCGCGCCAGGGTCCGCTTGAGCGTGCCTTGTGGGTCTTTGGCCGCTTCGGCCGTCCGGTTGCCGCTCTGGTCCAGCGTGTACTCGATGCGATTGCCTTGGCCGTCGGCCACAGCGATCAAGCGATGCGCATCGTCGTACTCGTAGGTCACCACGGCGCCATCGGGCTGTGTCGTCTTCTTGAGAAGTCCGGTGGGCCAGTACTCGTAGCTGGTGGTCGATCCGGCGGTGGACACAGAGGTCAAGCGCTGACGAGCGTCATAGGCGTAGGTGGTCGAGACCAGGTTGGCGTCAACCACCTCCAGCGGCTTGCCGTAGGCGTTGTAGCGCGGGAACTGTGTCAGATGGCCACCGCTATTCATCGAGGACTTGAGGTCGCCCTTGGTGTGCTCGGCGGTCGTGTCGGTGTAGTACTCGTTGGTCACCACGAGCTTGCCGCGCGGGTCGGTCTCGGTGAGCACCTGGCCGGTGGCGTCGTAGGTCCAGCTCGTCGCGCGAGCCGGCACGCCGGACTGCAGCGTCGCATTGAAGCCTTGCGCACCGCTCTCGTCGGTCGTCGCCTGCTCCACGCGCTTGCACAGCACGACGATGGGTTTGCCATCGGGCAGCAACGCGCTGGCCGGCGCGCAGCTCGCCACCGCATTGCCGTTGAAGGGATCGGGCTGTCCGTTGTAGACCAGCGTCGTGATGCGGCGCGGCTCCGCCGTCTTCGTCGCCATGCGCCAATCGGGATGCCATTGGGAGCTGATCATTCGGACGCCCGCCGGCAACGCTGCCGCCGACACCGATTCGCACGCCATTGCCGACGACACACCTTCGATTCGCGTCACCTCCAGCTTGCGGACCGCGTCATAGGCCATGCAAGTGCGGTTGCCGTTGAAGTCGTCGCTGCGCGTGACGTTGCCAGCGGCATCGAAGGCCGAGCTCGAAGTGGACGCCGCACATCCCGCGCCTGCCGGCTGGCTCTGCGCGTCCAGCAACTGCAGGTTCCCTACCGCCGTGCCATTCCAGGTGGATTGCCGTCCATCCGGTGCCGTGACCTGCGCCTCCCTCGGAGTCCCATCCAGACGCACATGCTCGCGCACGAAGACGTCGAGTTCAGGGTCGTAGCGCTCCACTGGCAGGGCGAACTTCGGCGGGTTCGGCCAGGCAATCGTCCAGCCGTTCAGCGACCCCGTCTGGGAGAAAGTGGCGCGGCCCTGGTCGTCATAGCGATAGGTCCCGATGCGCCCGCTGCCTTCGTCCAGGCGCCCCGTCAGCAAATGACGGAACGTGGTGTTCTCATAGAGGAACCGCTTCGTTGTCTGGTCCGCATAGGTGATGGATGTGAGGTTCCCGACATCGTCGTACGACAGCGGCAATACGACGCCGGCCGGGTCCGTGATGCTCTGGATGGCCGCGTATTTGAAATCGACAGACTTGTACTGGAAGGCGATCTGCCGACCGGCTTCGTCACGGATCAAGCTGATCAGATTGCGGCTCTCCGTGTACTCGCCGCCCGCCGGAACCGGAGTGATGGTGTAGTCCAGCCGGCGGCCATCGATATAGGCAATCGACGCCAACGTGCCATCGGGGCGAAACACCTCGATCGCGCGCTCAGCCTGGTCGAAGTACAGCGTCTGCTGGCTGTCGACCTGAGGCCACAGATCCCGCTCCGTGGGGTCCGCCTGGTCGCCGAAGGACTTCCAGGCCCCCAGGCCTCGCTGGAACAGATGGATGCGCTTGGGGTTGCCCTGGTTGATCCACTGCTTGTGGAGGTTGCTGAACCAGTAGCGGCCGAACGAGTTGGAGCCTCCCTCATGGATCGTCCCGTTCTCGGGCATCAGCAGGCTCAGGTAATTCATCTTGAGCGCGTGGCCGCGCCCCCAATCGAAGATGTCCTCGGGTTGCTGCTTCAGGCCGGTGAGCGGCTCGATGGGATTTCCGACGCCCGGCCGTCTCTGGCAATTGCCGCCAACGAAGAGGTCCCTGTCGATGATCGGCTTGCAGCTGTCGGTAGCACTGGTAAGGGCTTTGGTACGGAACTTCTCTCCGCAAGTCATCAATAGTTCGAAGGTTGACTTCTCCTCATCAACGGTGACGCGATCCGGATACCAGATGTGGGTCCTGGTCGTGCGAGCTGTGTAGTCACAAATTGCTGTGGGATATCGCGACGTCCCATACTCCCCATTCGGTCGACAGGAGCCGGGTAATACCACCGTCGTTTCAGTCCATTCGCCGGAACTGCCCTTCTCCGCAGCAAGGGGCGCAACGGCTGCATAGGTTGCCGCGGACACATCACCGATGGAGTCCCGGCACTCTTGATACACGCTCCTTGTCGCTGGCGTGTCCATGTGGAGATACCTCGCGACAGGCCCACTCGGCGTCCACATGTGCCAGCAGTCCTTGGCCGCCATCGCCGGCAGCGCGAAGAGGCTCAGCCCTGAGGCAATCAGAAGACGGGCCCGCAGCCTGCGAGCTGGAATGAATCGATGCGCTGGGTCGCTCACGCGAGAACTCCCTGATGTGGTTTGGCAAGCCATCAGGAAGTCGCACACGTCCCAAGGGAAACCCCTGCGGCCGCACCATGGTCCAACCGGCAAGCGTCTGTCGCGCTCAATGCCAGGTCGGTCTCACTCCCTGATTCAGGGCGGCGATTCTCCATGATGAAGATGTCGATTGCAGGAATCGCTCCGGACAGTTGCAGGTCTCACCACGGCATCACAGGCATGCGGCTCTCGCGAGGACCAGACCGGCCAGCGAAAGCACGATGACCGCCTCCGACATTCCTCCCCCCAAGCTCAGCCCCGCGCCGATGCCCTGATCGCCACCGCGCCCTGACGATGAGCGCTCCACGCCGCCCTTGCGGACGCAGGAGCCCGCATGTCCTCGCGCATCCTTCGCTTCCCTCCCCTCCTTGACCGCCCCGGCATCGCCGGCCTGGCGCTGCGGCTCCTGGCCGCGCTGTCCATCTCGATCCTGCCCGGCTGCGCGGCGCTGCAACCGCCGCCTGCCGAGCGATGGCCGGCGACCGATCCCGCGCCGATCTACGCCGTCGAGGACATCCGCCCCGCGCCCGGCCTGGGCGGCGAGCTCGCGCCCGACCCCGCCTCGACCGAGCGCCTGCTGGCGCTGGCGCTGCAGGAATGGCAGCTCTGGGGCCGGGGCCGCTGGGACGCCGCCACCAACCTCACCGAACGCCGCCTCGACGAGCCCCGCGGCCTGGAGGCCGAGCCCTACCTCCACGCCCGGGTGCTGCTGTACTGGCTCGGCGTCAAGGGTGGCGACTTCCCGGTCCAGCGCACCCGCCACGAGGACGGCTCGCTGCGCCCCTGGAGCGCCGTCTTCATCTCCTGGCTGATGCGCGGCGCCGGCTTCGGCGAGCGCCAGTTCGAAGCCGCCGAGCTGCACTGGCAATACATCCGCGCCGCGCTGGACCACGGCGTCCGCGCCGGCGTCGAGGCCCGCGACGCCGCCTCCACCGCCCCTCGCCCCGGCGACCTGATCTGCGCGCCGCGCGACGCGACCCCGGAGGCGCCGTCGGGATTCGCCCAGTGGAGCGCCCTCGCCCGCCCGCTGCGCGCCCGCGCCTGGCCCTGGCATTGCGACCTGGTCGTGCAGGTGGACGGCGCCGAGCTCGGCGCCATCGGCGGCAACGTCAGCGACAGCGTCACCTGGACCCGCACGCCGCTGGACGCCGCCGGCCGGCTGGTGCCCACGCCCGAGCGGCCCTGGACCGTCGTGCTGCGCCAGAAGGGAGCCCCGCCATGAGCGCCGCGCTGGACGGCCCGGCAACGCGTGGGCGGCGAGCCGCGGTGCTCGGTTTCTGGCAGGGGACGGTCGGTCTGGCCACCGGCCTGAGCGTCATCGCCGGCGTGCTGATCTCGGTGACCCAGCTGGTCGAATGGGTCGACGACAGCAAACGCGCCAACCTGACCGGGCGCCTGCAGTCGCTGCAGCACGTGGCCCACCTGCTCGAGCGCGACGAGCGCATCCGCCTGCGCGCCCGCGCCTTCCTCAAGGAGCGGCTGCCGGAGATCCTGCCGCGCCTGGACGAGCTGATCCGGCGCGCCGGCTCCGGCGAGGACCTCTACCTGAGCCAGGACATGGAGGACTACGCCGCCGTCCACTTCCATTACGAGCAGCTCGGCGCGCTGGTGAAGCTCGAGTACATCGAGTTCCCGCTGGTCTACGAGGTCATCCCCTTCCCCGACGACTACCTGGCGGCCGTCGAGCCGCTGCGCCAGGCGCTGGCCGACAACTGGAAAGGCCCCGGACGGCCGCTGCCGGATCTGGGCGCCAACATCGTCTATCTGAAGCGTTGTTACGCCTTCAGCCGCGCGCATCCGGACCAGATGGCGCGATGTCCGCCGCCCTGAGCGGTCGCGCCCGACGCGGCGAGGCGGTCCGCCGGCCTCCGGAAGGTTTCCGGAAGGTCGCGCTCCCCGGTCCCGCCTACCGTTGACGGTACCGATCCCCGGATCGTTCCTTCGACACGACGACGCCGCCATGGCGCACAGGGAGCTCCCATGAACCTCACCCCGCACCGTTGCCCTCCACCCCCGGCCTCGCCCCCCGCGGGCCGGCCCCGCCAGGGCGGCTTGCCCGCCCGGCTGGCCGCCGAGCACCGGCTGCAGCGCCTCACCCGGCTGCAGACCACGCTCGCCGAAGCCCACGCCGAGGCCGAGCGCCGCGAGCGCGAGCGCATGGCCCAGCTGCTGCATGACCAGGTCGGCGGACTGATCGTCCGCCTGCGCCTGGCCCTGGGCGACTGGCGCAGGACACAAGCGGACGGAGTCGGTGCCGATGCGAGTTCCGGCTCGGACTCGGACTCGGGCTCGGGCTCGGACGCCGGCTCCCACGCGGACGCGGCCTCGGGCGCCGTCCGCGGCCTCGGCGGCCGTGACACCGCGCCGGCGCACCCGGCGACGCGCTTCGGCGAGTTGCTCGGCGAGCTGTCCGAGACGGTGCGGACGCTGGCCTTCGCACTAGCGCCGCCGGACTGGCACGGCGACCTGCCGACGGCGCTGGAAGCGGTGGCGGTGGAGCTGGGCCTGCGCGGCACCCTGGAGGTGCGCATCGACGGCCGCGCGCTGTCGGCGGCCGACACCGTCGAGGTGCCGGATGCGCAGCGCGCCGCCGCCTGCCGGGTCGTGCGCGAGCTCTGCCTGAACGTGCAGAAGCACGCCCGGGCGACGCGGATCGAGATCACGCCCAAGATCCGGCAAGGCTGGTTGAGCGTGCGGGTGCGGGACGACGGTCGCGGCCTGCCGGCCGCGCCGCGCGGCGCTCACCGTCCGGAGCAAGCCAGCGAGGACGACTGGCGCGGAGCCGCCGATGGCCACGGCCTCGGCCTGGGCGGCGCTCGCGCGCAGCTGCAGGCGATGGGCGGCGCGCTGGTGCTGCGCTCCGAGCCGGGCCGCGGCACCAGCGCCACGCTGCTGCTGCCGCTCGCGCCCAAGTGAAGCGATCGAGGCGCGCGCCTGCGACCGCCCGCGCCCCGTCGCCATCCCATCCCCTCCCTTCCCCATTCATCGAGGAGACTCCCATGCCCCTGCGCATCGTCCTGGCCGATGACCACCAACTCGTGCGCGAAGGCCTGCGCGCGCTCCTGTCCCGCGATGCGGCGCTGGACGTCGTCGGCCTGGCCGAGGACGGCGCCGCCGCCGTCAAGCTCGTGCGCCACCTGCAACCGGACCTGCTGATCACCGACATCGCCATGCCCGGCCTCAACGGCCTGGAGGCGACGCGGCGCGTGCGCGCGCAGCATGCGGCGGTGCAGGTGATCTGCCTGTCGATGCACGGCGACCAGCGCAGCGTGGTCACCGCGCTGCAGGCCGGCGCTTCCGGCTACGTGCTCAAGGACGCGTCCAGCGAGGAACTGCTGCGCGCGGTGCGCGACGTGGCCGCCGGCCGCATCTACCTCAGCCCGGGCCTGATGGGCGGCCTGGTCGACGAGATCCGCACGCGCCAGCGCCTGCCCGACGGCGCCGCGTCCGCGCCGGCCGGTCCCGCGCTGACCGCGCGCGAGCGCGAGATCGCCCAGCTCTTCGCCGAGGACCTGAGCACGCAGGAGATCGCCGACCGCCTCAAGCTCAGCGCGAAGACGGTCGCCACCCACCGCGAGAACGTCACCCGCAAGCTGGGCGTGCGCGGCGTCGCCGGCATCACCCGCTATGCGCTGGGCGAGGGCCTGAGCGACGGCGCGCCCCAGGGAGCCGGGTCATGCCGCTGATCGTCCACGCGTGGCCGGCCTGGGTCCTGGGCGGCGCGCTGGTGCTGGCCTGGATGGCGATCGGGCTGGGCGCGCAGGCGCTGTTCCCGCGCCGCTGGCGCGAACGGGCCACCGCGACCGACCACCGCGTCGCGCTCGCGTCGCTGGCCGTGATCGTGACGGTCAACGTGCTGCTGCTGGCGGTCTCGGCGTTGTCGGTCCGGGACGCCTTCAGCGCCGCTGAACAGGCGGTCGAGCGCGAGGCCACGGCGATGGCGCAACTGGCGCGCTCGCTGGCGGTCTACGGCACACCCGAGTCGCGCCTGGCCCGCGAGCGGCTGCGCGGCTACGGCCGCAGCGTGGTCGGCAAGGAATGGATCGCGATGCAGCGCGACCAGGCCAGCCTGCCGACGCTGGATGCCTTCGACGACCTCTACCGCACGCTGGGCGACCTGCATCCCGCGGCGGCGTCGGAGGGCGCCCTCCTCGCGCAGATCTGGACCCAGGCCAACGAGCTGCTGAGCCAGCGCCGCGCGCGGCTGATGGCCGCCCGCGACCAGGTGCCCGCGACGCTGTGGGCGGTGGTGCTGGCCAGCTCGCTGCTGACGCTCGCGCCGGTGGCGGCGCTGCCGGTCAGCGCCTGCAGCCGCGGCGCGATCGTGGTGCTGGCGCTGGTGCCGGGCCTGGTCTTGCCTGTCGTCGTGGCGATGGACCGGCCCTTCCTCGGCGCTGGGCGGGTCAGCGCGACGCCGATCGAGAACGCGCTGGCCCACATGCAGCGCTGGGATGCCCGGTGGAGCGCCGATGCCCCGTCGTCGTCGTCGTCGCCATCGCGGCCTGGCGCGGCGCCCCTGCGCTGATGGCCGCGCGACGATCAGTCGTCGCTGCTGCTGCCGTTGCGGATCTCCGGATCGGAGGTCGCGATCAGCGTCTGCGCGTTGCCGGAGGCCGGGCGGCGGAACACCAGCACCACGCCGCGTCGCGTGCCCGGCCCGACCGGCACGGTGACCGTGGTCGCCTGGTCCAGGCCGGTCGCGACGAAGGTGTTGGGCAGCCCGCTCGGCTTCTCCAGGGTCTTGGCCACCGCGACGAACAGCGTCACGCTGGTGTCCGGCTTGCTGTTGCCCAGTTGAGCGAGCACGTCCGGCGACAGCCCCACGGACTGCTGCGCGAACATGATCGCGTTGGTGTTGACGGTATCCAGCGGCTTGGGGCTCGGGATGCGCTCCCAGCGCGCATTGAAGTAGGCGCAGGGAATCACGTTGTCGGCCGGCCCGATCAGGGGCACGACGAAGTACAGCGTCGATTCTTCGGCGTCGGCGCGCGCGAGCGCAGCGGCAGTGAGGTCGTTCATGAGGGTCGCCTTCCTTTCAGGGAGGGAGTTGGGACATCAGCGAAAAGGGCCGCGTGGGCCGGCACATAGCCGTCCGCCGTCAGCCGCCGGGTCCAGCCGTCGTCCGGCGCCTGCGGACTCGCGCAGGCGCGCAAGGCCAGCCAGGCCTCGAGCACCAGCCCGGCCTGCCCGGCGTCGACCGCCGGCTGGATCTGGTCGCGTTGCCGCGCGCAGCGCGCGCGATCGGGCGCCGCGCCGGCCGCATCGGCCCGCAGGCCCAGCAGCGCCCGGCGCGCCTGCAGTTCATGGTTCTGCCAGTGATGCGGCCGCAGACGCAGCAGCGTCGCCATCGCCTCCTCGGTGGCTGCCAGCCGCGTGCGCACGCCAGCCCAGTCGCCGGCGCGCGCGGCGGTCCCGGCCTCGGCCAGCGCGACCCGCATGAGGGCCTCGCGCCGCAGGAAGTCCCGCGCCGGATCGCTGCCGGCGGTGGCCAGCTCACCGGCCAGTTGATCGCGCAAGGCTGCCAGCGCCGCGTCGACGGCCTGACCGGCGTCCAGACGCGCCAGCAGCAGGCTGCCCTCGGCGTGCTGGCGGTCGGCGCGCCAGTAGCGGTTCTCCGGATCGTGCCGCTCGGCCTGGCGCAGCCGCGCGACGCCCTCGGCCATCGTCGCCGCCGCCTCGCCGAGACGCCCCGCCGCGCGCAGCGCCTCTGCGCGGCGCAGCTCCAGCGTGCCCAGGTCGCGCAGGCGCAGCTGCTCGTCGGGGTGGGCGGCCGCCTGCGCCAGGCGCTCCGCGCGCGCGGCGTCCAGCGCCGCCAGGGCCTCGATCGGCCGACCCCGCACATGCGCCACCAGGCCGAGCCAGGTCCGCGAGGTGGCCACGCCGTCGCGCAGGTCGGCGTCCGCGGGCGAACGGGCCAGCGCCTCGAGCTTGAGCGCCAGCGAGGCCTGGAACCAGCGCTGCGCGTCCTCCCAGGCCCCGCGCCGGAACGCGATCGAGCCCAGGCTGTTGAGCGCGTAGCCCAGTTCCCCCTGCGCGGTCGCGTCCTCGGGCGCCTGCTGCCGCCAGCGCTCGCTGGCGACGCGGTAGCGGTCCATTGCCCGCGCCGCCGCGTCGAAGTCGCCGGCGTCGAAGGCGATCTGGCCCAGCCAGAACGAGGCCGCGCCGAGGGTGCGGTAGTAGTCGCCGGCGCTGACGCCCGGCACGCGCTCCAGCGGCTCGAGCGGCGCCAGCAGGCGCAGCGCCGCGTTCAGCGCGTCGATGGCGATGTCGGTGCGACCCTTGCCGCGGCTGCTGTTGACCTCGCCGATCACCACCAGCGCCTTCGCGCGTCCCAGCGTGTCGGCGCCATTGGCCACGGTCGCGGCGGTCGCCGCGGTCGCCAGTTCGGCCTCCGTCTCGCCGCCCTCGGCCGGACCGAGCAGCCGCAGGCCCTGCTCGCCGATGCGCCCCAGCAGGTCCAGCTTGCCGATCGGCCGCAGGCCGTCCGCCAGCTCGCCGAGCATGAAGGACGCCAGTTGCCGGCTCTGGCGCTCGCGCTCCGCGGCGACCTCGGCCTGCCGCGCATAACCGATCGCCGCCACGCCCGCGACCGCCGCCAGCAGGAAGGCGCCAGCGCTGGCCGCGCCCAGCCCCCAGCGTCGCAGGCGCAGCCGGCGCTGCGAGCGCGCGATGAAGTCGCGGGCCTCGTCGCCGAGCAGCCCGGGCGCCTCGGCCAGGATGCGCGCGGCGTTCCACAGCGTCGTGCCGCGCGGCAGCAGCAGCGCGCTGGCCTGCCCTGCCTCGCGCCAGCGCGCGACCCAGGGGCGCAACTCGTCGCGCGCCGCCAGCGCGGCGCGGTGCTGCGCCACCCAGGCGGTGACCCGCGGCCAGCGCCGCAGCAGCGCCTCGTGGGCGACGCGGTAGCCGTTGACGCCGCCCGCGTGGTCCGCCACCAGCAGCCGGGCCTCGACGAAGGCGGCGACCAACGCGCGCTCGGGCGCGTCGCTCAACTCCGCCGCGGCGACCCAGCGGCCGGTCGGCGACGCTTCCTCGCCGGCCAGCGCCACCAGCCGCGGCAGCAGCCGGGGCAGCGCCTCCTGCTGGTCCGCCGGCAGCTCGCCCAGCAGCGCCTCCGCGCGGCGGCCGATCGCGCCCTCCAGGCCGCCCAGGTCCTCGTAGGCCGACCAGGCCAGCACCTCGCCCGGCGCCCGGTGCAGGTAGAGCTGCTGCAGCGTGTACTGCAGCAGCGGCAGCGCGTCCGGCGCCTGCATCGCGTCGGCGCAGAGCCGGTCGTCGAGCCGGTTCAGCCCGCTCGCGTCGGCGCCATAGCTCAGCCCGGCGGCCCGCGCCGGCAGCCGGATCATCTGCGCGATCGCCGACGCGGCGGGCGGCGCCAGGTCGAGGTGGGCGCCGCTCTCCTTGCCGCGCATCAGCAGCGGCCGCCGCGCCATCGCCGGGTAGAAGTCGTTGCGGCAGACCGCCAGCACCACCAGCCGCGCGCTGCGCACCAGCCGCTCCAGCGCGTCGAACCAGGCCGCGGTGCGCGCGTCGTCCTCCTGCAGCAGGGCCTCGAGCCGGTCCAGCACCAGCAGCGGCGGCGCCTCGGCGCCGCCGCGCAGCGCGCGCGTCGCGTCCAGGCCGATCGCGAGCTGGCGCAGCACCTCCTCCGGCGCCTCGCGCAGCGCCACCGACAGCGTGTCGATGCTGTGGCCGGACAGCAGCGGCACGCCCTGGCAGTCCCAATCCAGCATCGCGCCGGCCAGGCCCGCCCAGGCGTCGAGGCCGCCCAGCGCGCCCAGGTCGACGCTGGCCGCGGCGCAGACGCGCAGGCGGGGGACGTCGCCGTCCACATCGCCGCCCCCATTGCCGCGGCCTTCGTCGACAGGCGGGCGCGCCAGCGCCGGCACCAGTCCCGCCTGCACCAGCGAGGTCTTGCCCGAGCCGCTCGGCCCCAGCAGCACCACCAGCGGATGACCCAGCCGCCATTGCCGCGTCAAACGCGCATGCAGCGCGGCGACGGCCTCGTCGCGGCCGAAGAACACGCTCGCATGCGCGGCGTCGAACGGCTCCAGGCCGCGGAACGGCGACTGCCCGCGCCAGCCGCCGGCATGGCTGCGCGGCCCCTGCGCCGACAGCACGCCCAGGGGCGCCACCACGCGGTAGCCCTCCTTGCGGATGGTCTCCAGGTAACGCGGCGTCGCGGCGCTGTCGCCCAGCGCGCGGCGCAGGCCGGCCACCACCTTGTGCACCGGGTTGTCGCCCAGCGTGGTCGCCTCGGGCCAGCAGTCCTGCAGCAGCGCCTCGGCGGACACCACCTCGCCGGGCTGGCGGCACAGCGCGACCAGCACCGCCATCGGCCGCGGCTCCAGCACCACGGTCTCGTCGCCGCGGCTCAGCCGCCGGGTCCGTACCTCCACGCGCCAGTCGCCGAGCAGGAACTCGCGCGGCGCGGCGGCAAGCACGCCGCCGGCGACCGATCCGTCCGCACCGGCGACCTTCGGCCGCGATGGCGCGGCCAACGCTGGCATCGCGGGCATCTCGGGCACCGAGCCCCCGCCGCTGCTCCTGTCCATGGTGATTGCTCCCTGCGACACGCCTCTGCGGGCGTGTGATGGCGCGGAGTCTAGGAGCGCCGGCCGCGCGCGTCAGCCCCTGCGCCCCGGCAGGGTTGACAGCTTGACAGCCGCGCCCGCATCGACATGCGCAACACCGAGGCGGATCTCGGCAATCGCGACGGCCAACATCCGCATCCGCCGGATGGGCCGCGGCGGGGCGCGCTCCTATCGTTCATCCCATCGACCCTCCGGCGCCTCCCGGCGTCCGAACCTCCCACCCGCCCTCGGCCCCCACCATGATCGACGCCGTCCTCCTCCACCTCGCCGGCCACCTCAACGCCGTGCTGCGCCGCTCGCACCAGTCGGCGGAGGACCTGGTCGCGGTGACCGCGCTGCACGAGGCCGACGGCGGACCGGCGGCCGGCGCCTCGCACCGGCTCGCGGCCTTCCTGGTGAACCTGGAGCGCGACCCGGTCGCCAGCCTGCCGGCCCAGGCGCTGGGCAGCGGCGAGCGCCTGGCCCGCTCCGCCCCGCCGGTGCAACTGAACCTGCTGGTGATGTTCGCCGCCAACTACGGCGGCACCACCTACCCGGAAGCGCTCAAGCTCATCGCCAGCACCATCGCCTGCTTCCAGGCCACGCCGGTGCTGGACACGCAGAACTCGCCCGGCATGGATCCGCGCCTGGACAAGCTCACGTTGTCCATCGAGCCGCTGAACCTGAACGAGATGGCGACGCTGTGGGGCGTGCTCGGCGGACGCTACCTGCCCTCGGTGCTGTACCGGGTGCGCCTGCTCACCATCGACGCCCGCCAGTCCGATGCCCAACTGCCGTCGGTGCGCACGCCGGGCGTGGGCGTCGGGGCCCACGGCTGACCGCGAAGGAGCACCTCATGGGCCCCTACCTTCCCCTGCTGCGCATCGACGTCGAGCACGGCTACTACGCCGATGGACGCTGCCGCGGCCTGCGCTTCGTCCCCGCCGGCACGACCGCCGAGCGGCTGCGCCGCGCCGACGCGCTGGTGCGGGCGGACGGCGGCACGCTGCTCGTGCACGGCCCGGCCGAGGCGGTCGAGCGGCTGCGCGCCGACACCGATCCCGACAACGGCGAGGCCGCGCTGGACTGGCTGGTGCATGCGACCGACGACGACTTCGCCTGCGGCACCGAGGACCCCGCCGACCGGCCGCGCGAGCTGCTGTGGGTCGCGCCCGCGGCGCCGGGAGCGTCCGGCGACGACGACGCGACGCTCGTCGCCTCGCCCAGGGCGCTGGACGCGCCCGAGGTGACGGCGCTGCTCGCGCCGGGTGACCGCTGGCTGCCGCCCTTCGCGCTGCTGCACCTGCCGCTGCCCAGCCTGCCGGCGCATGGCCCGGCCGACAACGCCACCGCATGGCCAGTGCAGCTCCGCTGGCCGCTGGCGCCGCGCGCCACCGTCTGGAAGTACTGCCTGTTCGGCGACTGGCCGGAACCGGCGCTCGCCGTCGTCGACCTGGCCGGCGAGACCGAGTTCAGCGCGCCCGCCCCGGACCGCCTGGACAACGGCACGCCGATGCTGGCCATCCGTTCCCGCGTCCGGTTGCCGCTGGCCCAGCGCTCGCCGCGACGTTTCCAGCTGCGCAGCCGTCCCGACGGCGCCGGCAGTCCCAAGGTGCTGATCCGCCGCCTGCCCACCGCGGCGGCGCAACTGCTCGCCCGCGAAACGATCGACGGCCAACCGACGATCGTCTCCGAGATCCACGTGCATCGATAACCCGCAGAGGAGGCCGCCATGGCTATGAAGACACCCGGTGTCTATATCGTCGAGAAGAATGCGTTTCCCAACTCGATCGTCGAGGTGGCCACCGCGGTGCCGGCCTTCGTCGGCTACACGCGCCGCGCCGAGAACGGCGGCAAGTCGCTGCTCAACAAGCCATGGCGCATCAGCTCCATGGCGGAGTACCACACCTACTTCGGCCACGGGCCCGATCCGCGCCTGACCATCACCGAGGCGCCTGCCCCCGCCCCGTCCGACTTCCGCGCCGACGGCAAGGACTACGCGCTGACACAGGCCGACGGCGCCGACGGCGGCCGCTTCCTGCTGTACCGCGCGATGGTGCACTTCTTCCAGAACGGCGGCGGCCCCTGCTACATCGTGTCGGTGGGCGGCTACGGCGGCCAGGTCGAGGCGCCGGCGCTGGCCGGCGGCATCGAGGCCCTGATCAAGGAACAGGAACCGACGATGCTGGTCATCCCCGACGCGGTGCTGCTGCCGCGCGCCGACTGCGTCTCGGTGCAGCAGGCGATGCTCCAGCACTGCGGCGGCAAGATGCGCAACCGCATCGCGATCCTGGATGTCTGGGGCGGCTACCTGGACCGCAAGGATCCGGCCGGCGATCCGGTCGAGGCCTTCCGCAACGACCTGGGCGTCAACTACCTGGACTTCGCCGCGGCCTACTACCCGTGGGTCAACACCACGGTGGTCCAGGACAAGGACCTGGACTACACCCGCATCGCCAATCCCGCGCTGCTGGCCACGCTGCTGCGCGCCGAGCTGTCGCTGCCCGAGAACGTCGATCCCAAAACCACGCCGCCGCGCATCGCGCAGCAGGCCCAGGCGGTGGCCGACATCCTCAAGACCGACGACGACTGGACCCAGTACGTCACCGGCCTGGTCAACGCCTCGACCAAGACCGACGAGGAAAAGCAGAAGGCGCTCACGCCGGCCGCGCTGGCGGTCGCGGTGGAGACGCACAAATCGCTGCTGCACAAGAGCCTGGTGTCGATGAGCCCGCTCTACAACGCGGTGATGACCGAGGCGCGCAACCGGCTCAACCTGCTGCCGCCCTCGGCCGCGATGGCCGGCGTCTACACCATGGTCGACAACAGCCGCGGCGTCTGGAAGGCGCCGGCCAACGTCAGCCTCAACGGCGTGGTGTCGCCGCAGGTGTCGATCTCGCACGAGGACCAGGAGGACCTGAACGTCACCACGCAGGGCAAGTCGATCAACGCGATCCGCTCCTTCATCGGCGAGGGCGTGCTCGTCTGGGGCGCCCGCACGCTGGACGGCAACAGCCTGGACTGGCGCTACATCAACGTGCGCCGCACGATGATCATGCTGGAGGAATCCTGCCGCCTGGCGGCCAAGGCGATGGTCTTCGAGCCCAACGTGGCCAACACCTGGGTGACCATCAAAAGCATGATCGCCAGCTTCCTCACCGGCATCTGGAAGCGCGGCGGCCTGGCCGGCGCGGTCCCTGACGACGCCTTCAGCGTGCACGTCGGCCTGGGCGAGACGATGACGCCCGAGGACATCCTCGAAGGCGTCCTGCGCGTGACCGTGCTGGTGGCCATCAGCCGCCCGGCCGAGTTCATCGAGATCACCTTCCAGCAGCAGATGCAGAAGTCGTGAGGCCGGCCCGGCCCGCGGCCGGCGTCCCGACCTACGACCCCGATTTCCATCCATAACCCTCGCGGAGGCAGCCAATGGCAGACGACGGATCAGCGCAATCGACCACGGTGTGGCCGCTCCCCAAGTTCCGCTTCGAAGTGAAGTGGGACTCGGCGGTGATGTCCTTCCAGGAAGTGTCCGGCCTGGACGTGGAAGCGCAGCCCATCGAGTACCGGCACGGGGACAGCCCCGCGTTCTCGGTGCTCAAGATGCCGGGCATGAAGAAGTACAGCGACGTCACGATGAAGAAGGGCGTCTTCAAGGGCGACAACAAGTTCTGGGACTGGTTCAACGAGATCAAGATGAACACCATCAAGCGCAAGCCGGTGACCATCAGTCTCCTGGACGAGGCCGGCAAGCCGACCATGGTCTGGACCCTGGCCAACGCCTGGCCGACCAAGATCACCAGCACCGACCTGAAGTCCACCGGCAACGAGGTGGCGATCGAGACCATCGTCATCGCGCACGAAGGCCTCACCATCGCCAACGCCTGATGCCGCCGCCCGTGACACGTTCCGCGTCGGCGTCGGCCCCGGCCCCGGGCCCGGCCCGGGCACCGGACGCGCTGCGGGCGCAGCTGCTGTATCCGCCGCCGGCCTTCCACTTCGCGGTGACCTTCGGGTCCAACGCGAAGGACCGCGACGGCGCCTTCCGCGAGGTCACCGGGCTGGGCCCGGAGCTGGAGACCGAGACGGTGGTCGAAGGCGGCCAGAACGCCTTCGTGCACCTGCTGCCCAAGGCGGCGAAGCATCCCAAGCTGGTGCTCTCGCGCGGCATCGCGACGATGGAGTCGCGGCTGCTGCTGTGGTGCCAGGCGGTGCTGGAGGGCGGCTTCGCGCAGCCCATCGCGACGCAGCAGCTGCATGTCTTCCTGCTCGACGGCGATGGCGCCCCGCTGCGGGTCTGGGCGGTGAGCAACGCGTATCCGGTGAAGTGGTCGGTCGAGGCCTTCCAGGCCACCCGCAACGAGGTCGCCATCGAGCGCATCGAGCTGGCCTACGCGGGATCGAGCCGGCTGGTGTGAGCGTCACAGAGGACCAGGACCGAGGACGACGAGCATGAGCATCGAAGTGAGACAACTGCTGATCCGCTCCCAGGTGACGCCCGCGCCGGCCCCGCCGGCGCCCGCCCTGGCGCAGCGCGAGCTGCTGCGGCTGCGCGAGCAGCTGCTGGCCGAATGCCGCGCCTGGCTGGCCGACCGGCTCCACGCTCAGCGGGAGCGCTGAGATGCCGGCCTCGTCCTCCTCCCCCTCCGCCTCGGGCGGCGGCGCCGACGGCGCCTCCACCGAGCTCACCCGGCTGCTGCTCACCCGCTACAGCCTGAGCCGCACCGGCACGGTCCAGCTGGACAAGGCCACCAGCTTCCAGGCGCAGATCAACCCGGCCGAGTTCAGCCACAGCTTCGGCATCCGCTACGACAAGACCAAGGCGCAGGGCTCGTCCGGCGTCGAGCCCAAGTTCAGCACGATGGACGACGAGCGCGTGGCCTTCAACATCGTGCTGGACGGCACCGGCGTCGTGCCGCCGGTGCCCGGCCAGCCACCCGACGTGAAGGGCCAGCTGGCGCAGCTGAGCAAGGTGGTCTACGAATACGTGGACCTGCGCAGCGAGCCGCCCTACGTGCGGGTGCTGTGGGGCACGCTGATCTTCTTCGGCCGGCTGGAATCGCTGAAGGCGCAGTACACCCTGTTCAAGCCCGGCGGCGACCCGCTGCGGGCCAAGGTGGACCTGAGCTTCGTCGGCGCGATGAGCAAGGAGGAGGAGCGCCGCGTCACCCAGCGCGCCAGCACCTCCGAGCAGACGCGCACCGTGCGGATGTACGGCAACGAATCGATCGGCCAGGTCTGCGAGCGCATCTACGGCGATCCCTCGGTCTTCATGAAGGTCGCCCGCTTCAACGGCCTGACCGACTTCCGCAACATCCCGCCGGGCACCGTGCTGCGGTTCCCGCCGATGGAGAAGTGACATGCCCGGCGTCTCCCCCAACCAGGACACCGTCGGCGTCGTCACCCTGGCCGTGCTCGCCAACGGGCAGCGGCTGGAGGCCAGCGCCGACCTGATGTCGGTGACCATCCGGCGCGCGGCCAACACCGTGCCGTCGGCGCGGCTGGTGTTCAACGACGGCGACATGCCGGACCGCGACTTCCCGCTCAGCGACTCCGCGCACTTCAAGCCCGGCGCCCGGCTGACGATCCGGGCCGGCTACGGCCAGCAGGAGGACACGATCTTCGAAGGCCTGGTCGTGCGCCACGGACTGCGCGTGCAGGGCGACAACGACGCTCGCCTGGTCGTGGACTGCCGCGACGCGGCGGTGAAGATGACCATCGGCCGCCGCAACGCCAACTACATCGACCAGCTCGACAGCGACATCATGAGCACGCTGGCCGGCGCGCACGGGCTGTCGGCGCAGGTCGACGCCACCACCGTCACCCATCCGGAGCTGGTCCAGCACTTCTGCAGCGACTGGGACTTCCTGCTGACGCGGGCCGACGCCAACGGCCTGCTGGTGATCGCCACCGACGGCGCGCTGGCGGTGACCGCGCCCGCGGCCGAGGGCGAACCGGCCCTGGCGGTCACCTACGGCATGGACCTGATCGACTTCGAGGGCGACGTCGACGCGCGCCACCAGTACGGCAGCGCGATGGCGGTCTCCTGGGACCCGAAGGCGCAGGCCGCGCTCGAAGGCAGCGCCGCCGATCCCGCCACGCTGCCCGCGCAGGGCGACCTGGACAGTACGACGCTGTCGGCCGTCATCGGCCTGGAGAGCTTCCGGCTGCAGGCCGGCGCGCCGCAGTCCAAGGACATGCTGACCCAGTGGGCGAAGGCGCAGCAGGTCAAGTCCGGCCTGGCGCGGATGCGCGGCCACCTGAAGTTCCAGGGCAGCGCCAAGGCGCGCGTCGGCGGGCTGATCGCGCTGCAGGGCGTCGGCGCCCGCTTCAGCGGCACTGTCTTCGTCACCGGGCTGCGCCACCACATCGAGGACGGCGCCTGGACCACCGAGGCCGAGTTCGGCCTCGATCCCGACTGGTTCAGCGCGCGGCCCGACGTGCCGGCGCAGCCGGCGGCAGGCCTGCTGCCGCCGGTGCCCGGCCTGCAGGTCGGCGTGGTGCTCAAGCTCGACGGCGACCCCACCGGCGAGCCCCGCATCCAGGTCAAGGTGCCGGTGCTGCAGGCCGAGACCGAGGGCGTCTGGGCCCGGCTGCTGCAGGGCCACGCCAGCAGCGGCTTCGGCGCCTTCTTCCTGCCCGAGGTCGGCGACGAGGTGGTGCTGGGCTACTTCGCCGGCGATCCCTCGCACCCGGTCGTGCTGGGCAGCCTCTACAGCAGCGGCCGCACGCCGCCCTACGCGCTGGCCACGCCCAACGACACCAAGGCCTTCGTCACGCGCTGCGGCCACAAGCTCGAGTTCGACGAGAAGGACCAGGTCATCACCGTCGCCACGCCGGCCAACAACCGCATCGTGCTCAGCGACAAGGACAAGTCCATCCGGCTCGAGGACCAGAACGGCAACACCGTCGAGCTCAAGCCCGGCGGCATCGCGCTGGACAGCCCCAAGGACATCACCGTCACCGCGCAGGGCCGCATCGCGCTGGACGCGGTCGGCGCGGTGAGCATCAGCTCGCAGGCCGACGTCCAGGCCACCGGCCTGAACGTCAACTGCGAGGCCCGGATCGGCTTCACCGCCAAGGGCAACGCCGCCGCGGAGCTCTCGGCCTCGGGCCAGACCGTGGTCAAGGGCGCGATGGTCATGATCAATTGAGCAAGGAGCCACCATGCCCCCCGCCGCCCGACTCACCGACCTGCATGTCTGCCCCATGGTCACGCCGGGGCTGCCGCCGGTGCCGCATGTCGGCGGACCGGTCATCGGCCCGGGCGTGCCCACCGTGCTGATCGGCCTGCTGCCCGCCGCGGTGCAGGGTGACAACGCGACCTGCGTCGGCCCGCCCGACGCGATCGTGATGGGCTCCACCACGGTGCTCATCGGTGGCCGGCCGGCGGCGCGCGTCGGCGATGCCACCGCGCACGGCGGCAACGTCGCGCTCGGCCTGCCGACCGTGCTGATCGGCGGCTGACGCGCCGCCAACGACGCCCCTCGACGCCCCTTCATCGCCCCGTAACCGCCCCACCCTTCACGGACCTCGACATGGACGGCGAACTCGACTTCCTCGGCACCGGCTGGGCCTTCCCGCCGGCCTTCGACCGGCGCACCCGCGGCGCGGTGATGGTCTCCGGCGTGGCCGACGTCGAGGAGAGCCTGCGCATCCTGCTGACCACCACGCCGGGCGAGCGCGTCATGCATCCGAGCTACGGCTGCGGCCTGCGGCGCATGGTCTTCGAGACGATGAACGACAGCACGCTCACCGAGATCCGCAGCCTGATCGAGAAGGCCATCCTGTTCTTCGAGGCCCGCATCGCGCTGAACGCGGTCGACATCGACACCTCGGGCCTGTACGACGGCGTGCTGCGCATCCGGCTGGACTACACGCTGCGCAGCAGCAACAGCCGCCACAACCTCGTGTTTCCGCTCTACCTGCGCGAGGGCGAGGTGCTGGGGAGCGAACCCGCATGACGACCGGCACCGAACAGCGCGAGCGCTTCCCGATGGCCCTGGAGCCCGGCTACTTCCGGCCGGACGACCTGAGCTTCGAGCAGCGCGTGGACATGATGGCGCGGCTCGCGGAGCAGCTGCGCTTCATCGACCTCGACGACCAGGAGGACGGGGACTGGCGCGGGCTCTTCGCCACCGACCCGACGCTGGTGATGGCGGGCATCGCGGCGCTCGATCCCTGGCCGCTGCAGCAGCAGTTCGGGCGCGACGCGGACTCGGCGCCGCTGGAGCTGCTGGCGCGCCAGGTGCTGGGCCTGGCGGCGCGGCTGGACCACTGGTGGCGCGCGCTCGCCGGCATCCATGACGACGCGCCGCGCGTGCTGCGCGAGCGCATCCAGCAGCTGGTGGAGCAGCAGCTCGCCGCCGACCTGCGCTGGGTGGAGCGTCGTTTCCTGCGGCGCGGCGACGAGGCGGCCGCGAGCCGGCCGACCGGGCCGGTGGAGCGCGACCTGTCGCGGATGTGGCATCGCACGATCGGCGAGGAGCCGGCGGCCGATGCCGCCGCCGAGCGCGAGGACCGCGAGCGGCTGCGGGAGCGCTTCTTCGCCTTCCTCAGCGCGGTCGAGGAGGTCCGGCGGCTGGCGCGCGAGCTGCTGCCCGACAGCATGGCCACCGCCAACCACGAGCCGGCGGCGGCCATGCTGATCGCCTTCCTGAAGGTCTGCGAGACCGCGCAGCGCGAGGTCAACCGCCTGCCGGCGCGCCACACCGCCTTCTACTACCGCGATTGCCTGGGCTTCGGCCCGGCGCCGGCGCACGCCGACCGCGTCCACCTGGCCTGCCAGCGCGACCCGCGCGCGCCGGGCGACCTGACGCTGCCCACCGGCACCGCCTTCGAGGCCGGCAAGGATGCGGCGGGCCGGCCGGTGCGTTTCGTCAGCGAGGCGCCGATCGCCGTCACCGACACGCGGGTGGCCGCGCTGTGCACGCTGCGGCTGGAGCGGGATCCGCTGATCGCGCCGGAGCGCGACCTCCATTACGTCACCCGCGCGAAGGTGGCGCGCCCGGTCGCGGACGGCCGCACCGTCTGGCCGCTCTTCGGCGCCGCCGGCGGCGCGGGCGCGGAGGACGCGCGCATCGGGCTGGCGGTGGCGTCGCCGCTGCTGGCGCTGCGCGAGGGCGATCGCGAGATCCGCGTGATCCTGCGCCAGACCTCCTCCGGCGCCGCGCCGGACCTGCGCGGCCTGCGCGACGCGGCGCTGCGGGCCGAGTCGGCGTCGGCCTTCCGCGACGCCTTCGGCGACCTGCTGCCGCAATGGCTGCTGGCCGACGGCGCGGACAGCCCGGCGGCCAGCGCGAGCAGCGCGAGCGCCACGACCGGTACGGGCGTGAGCGGCATCGAGATGGACGTCGACGACCTGTCGGAGGCCGACTGGACTGCGCTGCGCCATACCGCGCATCGCCTGACCGGCAACGGCCTGCCGGCGCTGTTCAACGGTCCCGGCCGGCCTCATCGCGCGCTGGTCTTCGACCGGCTGCTGCAGGGCGCCTTCCGCGTCAGCCTGAGCACGCCGTCGGGCTGGCACGCCGTCGAGGCGCGGCTCGAACGCGCCGCCGGCGCCGGCCTGTCGCTGTTCATCCGGCTGCGCGCCGACGCGCCGCCGGTGACCGGCTGCGACCCGGTGGTGCATGGCGCCGAATGGCCCACGCGGCTGCCGGTGCTGCGCCTGGAGCTGGCCACGCAGGCGCGGCTCTATCCCTACTCGCTGCTGGCCCGGCTGCCGCTGGCCGAGGTCGACCTGCGGGTGAAGGCGCGCGGCGTGCGCGACGTGCGGCTGGCCAACAACCTCGGCCGGCTGGATCCCTCGAAGGCCTTCGCGCCCTTCGGCCCGCTGCCGGGCCTGTCGTCCTACCTGGTCGTCGGCTCGCCCGAGGCCGCGCGCAAGACCCTGGACCACCTCTCGCTGGACCTCGAATGGGGCGGCCTGCCCAACGAGCCGGGCGGTTTCGACACCCACTACGCCGGCTACGCCGGCCCGGCCGGCAAGGAGCTGCGGCAGGGCCAATTCAGCGTCGAGATCGCCTGGCTGCGCGACGGCCAGTGGCAGGACTGCGCCAACCGCTCCGCCCGACAGCCGCTGTTCGCCGGCACCAATGCCGCCAGCGAGCTGATCGCGACGCAGCACATCGAGCTCGATCCGGGCTCGGTGCGCAAGCTCAGCCGCGCCACCGAGGAGGACTGGTCGACGATGGCGATGCCGCGCAACGGCCTGTGCCGGCTGCAGCTCAGCGGCCCGCGCGCCGCCTTCGGCCACACCGCCTACCCGATCGAGCTCGGCGCGACGGTGGCGGCCAACGCGCGCACGCGGCGGCCGCGTCCGCTGCCGAATCCGCCCTACACGCCGGTGATCGAGCGGCTCTCGCTGAACTACGAGGCGGCCAGCGTCATCGCACTGGACCGCGACGACGACCCGCCCGAGGGCGTCGACGGCGAGCGCCTCTTCCACCTGCATCCCTTCGGCCTGCAGACGCTGCTCTCGGCCGTCTCCGGCGGCGGACACGGGCTGCTGCCGCGGCTGGGCGCCGACGGCAACCTCTACCTCGGACTGAGCGGCTCGGACCCGGGCGGCGTGCTGACGCTGCTGTTCCAGCTGCGCGAGTCCTCCGCGCGCGGCCCCCTCAACGGCGCCCGTCCGCGCGCGCTGCAGTGGTGGACGCTGGCCGACGACGACTGGCGCCCGCTGCCACCGACCCGCGTGCTGGGCGACACCACGCACGGCGGCCTGACCTCCGGCATCGTCACGCTGGACCTGCCGCGCGACATGAGCACCACCCACACCGTGATGCCGGCCGGGTTGTACTGGCTGCGGCTGTCGGCGACGAGCGACTTCGACGGCTTCGGCGGCCTGGTCTCGGTGCGCACGCAGGGTCTGCGCCTGCGTCGCGAACTGCCCGGCGACGCGGGCGCCCCGCCGCGCGCCACCGGCGCGCCGGCCGCGCCGCCGCAGCCGCTGGTGGACGGCGTCATCACCCGCCCCACCGCGACGCTGGCCGGGCTGGCGTCGGTCGCGCAGGTGGGGCGCTCCTTCGGGCTGCGCGCCGCGGAGGACGAGCGCGCGCTGATCACCCGCGCCGGCGAGCGCCTGCAGCACAAGGGTCGCGCCTCGCTGGGCTGGGACGTCGAGCGACTGCTGCTGTCGCGCTTCCCCGAGGTGCTCAAGGTCCGATGCCTGCCAGCAAATGACGGCAGCGGCGGCGTCACGGCGGTGGTCCTCCCGACGCTGCCGCGCAACCTGCCCGCCCTCGCCTGCGCGGCGCCGCGCTTCAACGCGATCGAGCTGGCCCGCATGGCCAGCGCGCTGCGCGAGATCGGCTCGCCCTTCGCGCGCTTCCAGGTGCGCAACCCGGCCTACGACCGGCTGCAGTTGCGCGCCACCATCGGCCTGGCGCGCGGCGCGCACGAAGGCGCCACGCTGCGCCGCGTCAACCAGGAGATCGTCGAGTTCCTCTCGCCCTGGTTCGACGACGGCTACGGGCCGCGCTTCGACTGGCTGGTGCGCAGCGAGGACCTGGAGGCGCGGCTGCGCGGGCTGGAGGGCGTGAGCTTCGTGACGCGCTTGTCGCTGATCACCGTGGCCTGCGACGACCACGGCGTCTACACGCTGGCCGACACCGCGCGCGCGGAGATGGTCGCCGACCTGCCCGACCAGCCGCCCGCCATCGGCGCGGCCCATGCGCACGCGCGGCTGCCGTGGAGCATCGCGCTGCCGATGCCGCAGCACATCCTCACCGCGGTCGACCGCTTTCCGCAGACGGTGGCGCCCAGCGCCACCGGCGTGGACCGGCTGGCGGTCGGCAGCACCTTCGTCATCGGCGGACCGGCCGCACAGGATGCCTCGGGCGTTCCGGCCGGCCCCGCCTTCGTGATCGGCAGGGGCGCGCCATGACGACCCGCAACCGCGACACGCTGAAGCAGTTCTTCCAGGAGGGCCGGCTGCCCACCAGCGACCACTTCGGCGACCTCATCGACTCGATGCTCAACATGAGCGACGAGGGTTTCCGCAAGACGCCGGAGAACGGCCTGGAGGTCTCGGCGCCGGTCAGCCACGACGCGCTGCTGAGCTTCTACCGCGAGCAGAGCGGCCGCGAGGCGATCTGGTCGATGAACTACGGCGGCGACAGCGACCAGCTGATGTTCCATCACGGTGACGCGCGCGCCGCCGCGGCGCAGGCGCCGGTGCTGGCGCTGGACACCGCGGGCCGCGTCGGCATCGGCACGGCGCGGCCGCGCCAGACGCTGGAGGTGGCCGGCGTGGTGGCCTCGTCCGGGCGGCTGGGCGACCTGCGGCGCGCCGACCAGAAGGGCCAGCCGCTCAAGGCGGACGGCGAGTGGCACGACCTGACCGGCCCGCTGGGCGGGTGCCAGGCCTTCGAGGTGATGGCCGGCGTCGGGCAGAAGGACGGCGGCCGCTTCGCGATGCTGCATGCGATCGCGATGAACACCTACAACCCGCTGCCGGGCTGGCTGGAGTTCCTCTCGCCGCGCAAGCGCATCCGCAGCCAGCACGCGTGGTACGGCCGCCGCTGCGACCGGCTGCAGCTGCGCTGGGCCGGCGACCACGGCCGGCGCGCCAGCTACCGGCTGCAGATCCGCACGCAGTGCGACTACGGCGAGGACAAGCTGATCCAGGCCGCGGTGACGCAGCTGTGGTTCGACCCCGAGATGGCCGGAGGCACGCCATGAGCAGCGGCACCGCGATGCGCAAGCACCCGGTCTTTCCGTCCGACCTGCCGGGGCCGGTGGCCAATCCCGCCGTGCCGGAGATGCCGGTCCGGCTCTCGCCGCCGACCGGCGAGGAGCGCGAGCTCGGCTTCGACGGCCTGCGCGCCCGCGGCCTGGAGTGGCTGCAGGCGCTCGGCGGCGGCGTGTGGACCGACCACAACCTCCACGACCCCGGCATCACGCTGCTGGAGCAGCTGTGCTTCGGCCTCACCGACCTGGTCTACCGCGCCGGCTTCCCGGTGGCCGACCACCTGACCGGGCCCGACGGCACGATCGACTACGCCGGCCTGTCGCTGCATCCGCCGGCCGAGGTCTTTCCCTGCCGGCCGACGACGCCGGCGGACCATCGGCGCCACCTGCTCGACGCCGTGCCCGGGCTGGACGACGCGACGCTGATGCCGGACGCGGACAGCGGGCTCTACCGGCTGCGGCTGAAGCTGTCGCAGGACGGCGGCGGCGCGCCCGGCGCGGCGCCGTCGCCGGCCGCGGATCGCATCGCGGCGGCGCGCGCGGCCTACTTCGCCCGTCGCAACCTGGGCGAGGACCTGGCGCCGGACATCGTGCGCCTGCGCGACGTGCCCTGCGAGCTGCATGCCGACATCGACATCGCCGGGCCGCGCGACGGCGTGGACATCCTGGCCGAGGTCTACGACCGCTGCGCGCGCCACATCGCACGGGCCGCCGTCTCGCGCACGCTGGACGAGCTGCTGCGCGAGGGCCGGTCGCTGGAGGACATCTACACCGGTCCTGCGCCGCGCCACGGCTTCATCGAGGACGCGCCGCCCTCCGAGGCCGGCCACGCGGCCGAGCGGCTGTTCCTGTCCGACCTCACCGCCGTCGTGCTGGCGGTGCCGGGCGTGGTCGACGCGCGCGTGATCGCGCTGCGCGCCGAAGGGCGCGAGGCGACGGCCGGCTCGGTCGAGTGGCGCGGCGAGGACTGGGCGCTGGCGCTGCGGCTGCCCGACCGCGACCAGCCCTCGACGATCACCGTGCGCCGGCGCGGCAATGCGGTGCCGGTGGCCTGGAACGACCTGCGCCGGCGGCTGGAGGACCTGCGCGCCGCCGGCCGGGCGCACCAGGCGCGCGGCCAGGCCGGGCATGCGGCGCGCGCGGCGGCGCTGCTGCCGCTGGGCGTGCACCGGCGGCTGGACACCTATGTGTCGGTGCAGGACCACCTGCCGGCGATCTACGGCCTGGGCCGCTACGGCGTCCCGGCCTCCGCGCCGCCGCAGCGGCAGGCGCGGGCCAAGCAGCTCAAGGCCTACCTGGTGATGCAGGAGCAGGCGATCGCGCAGGGCCTGGCCCAGCTGCAGCACCTGCGGGCGCTGTTCTCGGTGGCACCGGGCGCGCGCCAGGGGCTGTGGTCGCAGCTGATCGGACCGGACGCGGTGCCGGCGATCGACCGGCTCTACCGGCAGCCGCCGCAGGCGGTGATGGACACGGTCTACCGGCCCTTCGACCGCTCCGCGAAGCGCAAGAACCGGGCGCTGGACCACCTGCTCGCGCTGCATGGCGAGACCTACACGCAGAACTCGATGCGGCAGTTCCTGGGCCACCTCGGGCCCGAGGAGGCGGAGACGCTGCTGCTCGAGAACAAGGCCACCTGGCTGCGCGACATCGTGACGCTGACGCGCGACCGCGCCGGCGGGTTCGACCCGGGGCGTCCGTCCTGGGACGCGCCGGACAACTGCGGCGGCCTGCAGCGCCGGGCCAGCCTGCTGCTGGGTTTCCGCCTGTGGCACGACCGGCCGCTGACGCGCGTGCTGCGCGAGCAGCGCTTCACGCTCGTCGAGCATCCGGGGCCGGCGCACCAGCCCTGGCTGCTCGATCCAGACGACGACGCGGTGCGCCTGGCGCCGGCGGCCGGCCAGGCGGTGCAACCGGCCGACCGGACGCAGGTGCTGGCGGACCTGCAGCGCATGCCCTGGCTGCGGCTGCCGCTGCCGGCCGGCCTGCTGCGCGCCGGGCAGCACGGCGCGCGCTACCGCCTGCTGACGGGAACGAGCGGCGGTGTCGGCGGTGTCGGCGGTGTCGGCGGCAGCGGCAGCGGCAGCGGCAGCGGCAGCGGCAGCGGCAGCGGCGAGCATGGTCCGCGTCGGCTCGCGCTGGGTCCTGACGAGCACGGCCGCTGGTGGTTGCTGGGCGAGTTTCCGGACGCCGACGCCGCGCGACGCGGCGCGGCCAGCCTGCGCCTGTACCTGCGCCACCTGGACCAAGAGAGCGAAGGCCTGCACGTGGTCGAGCACCTGCTGCTGCGACCGACGCGGCCGGGCGGCTCGGCTCATGCGCGGCTGGACCTGCCGGAGGACTTCCACCGGCTGCGCGTGACGGTGGTGCTGCCCGGCTGGACGCAGCGCTGCTCGCAGCCGGCGTTCCGGAACTTCGCGGAGGAGACCTTGCGCATCAGCTGCCCCGCTCACCTGACGCTGCGCTGCCTGTGGCTTGACGCGGCGCCGATGCAGCGCTTCGAGGAGGCGCATGCCGCCTGGCTGGAGGCGCGCATGGCCTGGGTCGCGTCGCCGGACGCGGCATCGGCGCAGGCGCTCGCGGACGAGGCGGCCTGCCGCGTGATCGAGTGCCTGCCGCTGCCGCCCGATGAAAAAGCAGCCACCGCGCGCGGCAACGGCAACGGCAACGGCAGTAGCAGTAGCAATAGCACTAGCGGCCGAGACGGCCGCAGCGGCAGCGGCAGCGGCAGCGGCAGCGGCAGCGGCGACAGTGACGGCGACGGACCGGTGGTGCAAGGCCATGCGTGACTCGACCGCTCCCACTGCGCACCTCGTCGAGCGCCTGACCGTCGACGCGGGCTTCGGCGCGGGCATCGCGCCCGGCGACGCGGAGGCCCGCCTGGTCGCCTGCGCCCAGGGACCGTTGCTGCGCGTGATCGACGAGGTGTTCGATGCCTGCTGCCCGCCAGACGAGCAATGGCGGCTGGATGAACTGGAGATCGACCTGGGCGAGTTGCCCGCCGCCGACTGGGAGGCCGAGGCACCGCGCCTGCTGCGCGAGCGCCTGCGCCGCGTGCTGGAGGAGCTCCGCGCACCGGGCGGCGTCAGCGCCAGCGGCCGCGCGACCGGTCTGCGGGTCCGCACGCGGCCCCAGGCGCGGCTGGACGCGCTGCTGCACTTCCTGCGCCACGGCCGCCTGCCCTGGCAGGGCCGCGGCGACGACCCCGCCGCGCTGATGCGCGACGCGCTGCGCGAGGACCCGGCCGCCCTCGCTGCGGGACTGCGCGCCGCGCCGGACCGCGCCGCGCTGCTGCGGCGACTGGCCGCGCAATTCGACGAGGACACGCTGGCCGCGCTGGTCCACGCCTGCATGCCCGGCGAGCCCGCCGCCGCGGCGCGGCTGCTGGCCATAGTCGCCCAGGCGCGTCGCGACGGCCGCGCGCCGCGCACGCTCGCCGCGCTGTGGGAATCGGTGCTCGGCCAGGCGATGGACCATGCGGTCGCGCCGCGCCCGGCGGCGCTGATGCTGCTGCGGGCCCAGTTGCTCGCGGCGCTCGACACGGACGGCAACGCCGCGGCCAGCGCCGATCCGCTGCAGAGCGTCGCCCATGCCTGGGCACCGCTGCTGCGCGAGGACCGGGACTGGCTGCGCGCGACATTGCAGCGCGCAGCCGAGACGGTGACGCTGCGCGAGCGCCTGTCGCAGGCGCTGCCGGAAGCACTGCTGCCGCGACTGCTCGCCCTGTGGATGACCGAGCCCGAAGTGCGCGCCGTCACCGACTGGATCGCCGCCGTGGCGGCTGGCGACACGGCAGCGATGTCCATGGCCGCAAGCGCGTCGAGCGCGACAGGTGCGAGCAACGCGCCCGGGACGATGGCGGCCGGGGCGACGACGACAGCGACCGCCACGGCGACGGTCGTCGCGGCTCGGCGGCGTCGTCTGTGGCAGGCGACGCTGGGCCACGCCGCCCGGCATTCGTCCGCGAGCTTCGACGCGATCCGCTACGAGACGCAGGTGCGCGAGGACCTGACGCGCCATGCCGGCGCCGAGCCGCCGGCGCGCTGGTACGACCGCGTCGTGCGCCAGGCCACCGCGGTGCTCGCCGCGGCACTCGGCGCGCTGCGCCTGCCCTGGCGCAAGGCCGCGCCGCCCGCGACCACGGCCACGGCCGGTGCGTCCGGGACGGCGACTCAAGCCGCCTCCCCCGCGACCGCCACCGCCGAGCCGCTGCCGGAAGTGATCGCCGTCGACAACGCCGGACTCGTGCTGCTGTCGCCTTACCTGCCGCGGCTGTTCTCGATGCTGACACTGGCCGACGACCGGGCCTTCACCGGGCCCGAGGCCGCCGCCCGCGCCTCGCTGCTGCTGCAGGCGCTCGCCACCGGCGAGGCCGCGGCGCCAGAGCCGGCGCTGGTGCTCAACAAGCTGCTGTGCGGCGTCCCGCTGGACGCGCCGTTGCCGCGCGAGATCACGCTCACCGAGCCCGAGCGCACGGCGATCGACGGCCTGCTCGGCGCGGTGATCCAGCACTGGCGGATCCTGGAGTCGACCTCGCCGGCCGGGCTGCGCGACACCTTCCTGCGCCGCGCCGCGCGCCTGGAGCGCCGCGACGACGCCTGGCAGCTCGCGGTCGAGCCCGGGCCCTTCGACATGCTGATCGATCAACTGCCATGGGGTTACGCGACGCTGCGGCATCCGTGGATGGAAAGGGTGATTCATGTGGACTGGCGCTGACCCCTCGCCACGCGCGGCCATCAACGCGCGGGCCCTGGAGGCCGAGCTGCGCTGGCTGGACCGCGCGCTGCAGCTGCGGCTGGCCGGGCATTTCGGCCACGAGGAGGCGGCGGGCGCGACGCTGCTCCCGACCGCCGCGAGCGGCACGACCGCTGCGACCGCCGCGATGGCGCCCTTGCCCGATCCTCCCGCCCTGCCCCGCGACGGCGCGGCCGACGACCACGACCTCGCGCGCCTGATCCGCCAGGGCGGGCTCGGGCCGGCGGAGCGGCTGGTCCTGGCGCTGGCGCTGGCGCCGCACCTGCGGCCACAGCTGCTGGACCTGCTGTTCGTCAGCAACCGCAACCTGGACCGCGGCTTCTGCGAATTCGGCGGCTGGAAGGGACGGCACCACGGCGGCTTTCTGCCGACGGTGGAGACGGCGGCCTTCCTGGTCGCCGGCGAGGACCTGGCGCGGCGCTTCGAGTTGCGCCGCATGCTGGACGAGGCCGCGCCGCTGCGCCGGCTGGGCCTGGTGAGGCTGGTGCACGAGTCGCCGGGCGAGCCGTGGTACGGCGCGGCGCTGGTGGCCGGCGCCGACACGCTGGACCTGCTGTGCACCGGCGAGGCGCGCAAGCCCGACTACAGCGCGCAGTTCCCCGCCAAGCTGATCGAGACGCGGCTGGACTGGGACGACCTGGTGCTGGACGCCGAGGTGATGGACGAGGTGCAGGCCATCACGACCTGGGCCCGCCACGGCGAGGCGCTGATGCGCGACTGGCGCCTGGAGAAGTCGCTCAAGCCCGGCTACCGCTGCCTGTTCTTCGGGCCGCCCGGCACCGGCAAGACGCTGACGGCGACGCTGATCGGCCGGCAGGTGCAGGCGGACGTCTACCGCATCGACCTGTCGATGGTGGTGTCCAAGTACATCGGCGAGACGGAGAAGAACCTGGCCCAGGTCTTCGACCAGGCGCAGCACCGGCGCTGGATCCTGTTCTTCGACGAGGCCGACGCGCTCTTCGGCAAGCGGACCGCGACCTCCAGCAGCAACGACCGCCACGCCAACCAGGAGGTCTCCTACCTGCTGCAGCGGGTGGAGGACTTCCCCGGGACGGTGATCCTGGCCAGCAACCTCAAGGGCAACATCGACGACGCCTTCGCGCGGCGCTTCCAGTCGGCGGTGTACTTCCCGATGCCCGATGCCGAGCAGCGGCTGCGGCTGTGGGAAGGCATGGTGCGGCACACCGGCCGGCTGGACGCCGAGGTGGACCTGCGTGAGCTCGCCGAGCGGCATGAACTGGCCGGCGGCGCGATCGCCAACGTGGTGCGCTTCGGCGCGATCAACGCGATGCAGGCGGGACGCGAACGCATCCTGGCCGCCGACCTGCGCAAGGGCATCGCCAAGGAACTGCGCAAGGAAGGACGCACGGTGTAGCCGCCATGGGGACACGCTCCTTCTTCAGAATCCCGCGACTCCCGCGCGCGTGGCGCGCGACCGATGAATGGGTCGACGCCGCCGGTGATGCGGGCCTCGGCGCGAGGGTCGACGCGGCGGTCGACGCGACACGCGCCGCGCCGGCCGCGGGCGCGGGCTGCCGCCATTGCGCGCGGCTGCGCTGGTTCGTCGGCGGCTCGCTGCTCGCGGCGGGGCTCGTGATCCTGCACGCGGCGGCGCAGGCACCGGCCGGTGGGTCGGCCTCCGCGACGCCGGCGTCGGCCGCCGCCGACAAGGCCGGTGGCAAGGGCTCATCGGTCTACATGGCCAAGCCCGCCGCGCCGCCGGGATCGATGGCACCTATGGCATCAACGGCATCGACAGCGGCATCAACAACCTCCGGCACCTCCGACGCGACGCTCTACGTCGCGACGCCGCGGCCGCTGCCCGAGCGGCCCGAGCGCCCCTGGACGGCGACGGCCGTGCCCGAAGCGCCAGCGGCGAAGGCCTCGGCGCCGAGCCCGGCGGTGGCCTCGGCGCCCGCTCGCGACGACCTGATGTGGCTGGTCTACCAGACCGTGCCGCTGCCCAACGCCCGGCTCCACCAGCCCTACAAGGCCCGCGACGTGGTGCGCGGCGGCCGCGCGCCCTATCGCTTCAGCGTGGACGGCGCGCTGCCGCCGGGCATGTTCCTGGAGGAGGACGGCGTGCTGGCCGGCACGCCCACCGCCACCGGCACCTTCCGCTTCCTGCTGACGGTGCGCGATGCCTCGCGACCGCCGCACCTGGACCAGGCGATGTACGTGCTGCGTGTCGTCGATCCGAAGCCGGCCGCGGCGACGCCTGCCGCACCACCGGCGACCAAGCCGGCGGCCGCTGCGGCGCGTCCTGCCAAGAGCCGGCCGGACAACACGCTGAAGTCGGTGACCGAGGACCAGACCAACCTCACCGTGCCGCGCGATCCGCCGCTGCCGATGACCTATGTGCTGACGGCCGCGAAGCTGGAGACGATCTTCAAGAACGCCGAGGCCTCGATGGGCGAATCGCTGATGACCGCGGCCAATGCCGCCAACGCGGCCGACGCCACCGACGGGACCACCGTCGAGAACGAGGCCTCCGCGCCCCGCCCGCTGGCGGTGAAGCCGCCGGTGCTCGGCCCGACGCTGGACCAGCTGCGCGAGATGCTGACGCCGCTGCAGGACGTCGAGCATCCGACGCGCGCGGTGTTCCAGGACTCGCTGCGGGCGCGGCAGTGCGAATACTTCCTGCGCCACGTCAACGCGCTGGCCCTGGAGCAGCACAAGGACGCGATCCGTCGCTGCCCGCGCCGGGAGGACCTCGCCGAGACCGATCGACCGCACCTCGCGGCGAGCGGCAGTGCCGCCACGGTGAAGGCGACGAAGGCGGCCAAGCCCACCTCGCCCACCATGCCCAACTCGGCGCTCGCCCCCGGCAGCCTGCCGGTGATGACCTTCCTGGACATGCTGATGCCGCCGCATCTGCTGGAGGAGATCACCGACGTCGCCGGCACCGAGCATCCGCTGTCGCAGGCGCGGCCGCTGCGGCTCAAGCCCGATGGCTGCGGCTGCAGCCTGCAGGACATCGAGAACGACGTCTTCGGCTTCCTGCCCTACTGGATGGGCGGCGAGACCGACGCGCCCATCCCGGTGCGCTTCGACAAGTTCACCCGGCTGCAGTACATGGGCGTCCTGCTGCGCAACAACGGCGAGTACCTGCGGCCGGCGGGCTGGGATAGCCCCGGCGGCGGCTTCGCGCGGCGGGTGGACGAGCATGGCGTCGGCCTGGACCTGGTGCTCTACCGCCGCGACTTCCGCGCGCTGATGCGCCTCACCGACGAGGAGCGCAAGACGGTGCTGGACACCACCGCGGCGCAGGTCGGCGAGATGCTGGACCTGCGCCACGGCGACCTGCAGGGTGGGCTGGAGGCGCTGCTGCCGCCGGGCTGGCGCGAGGAGGCGCATGTCTACGACGGCCTGACCGTGTTCTTCGAACCCACCGACGACGAGGCCGCGGACCCGCGCTTCGAGCAGTTCCTGCTCGCCTACCTGCATCGCCTGACCGAGACGATGCAGGCCCGTAGCACGCGCGCCTTCCACCTCAACCTGGTGATTCCGCAGCACCTGCTGGGGGAGACGTCGACCGCGTTCCGCTTCAGGAACCTGCTGGCCATCATGAAGGCGGCGGAGCGCCAGCGCGGCGTCGGCGACGACAGCGGCCGCAAGGAACGCAGCGCGGCGGCGGCGACCTACAAGTCCTCGCCGGACTACGTCGGCACCAGCGACATCACGGTGAGTTTCCTCGCGCCACTGGGCACCGGCTCCGACATCGGCAAGATGCAGCTGCGCTCGCGCACCGACTTCAACGACGAGCTGGCCGGCCAGGACCGCATGGCGGTGCTGGGCAGCGTGGTGCCGGTGCTGCTGCACCCGGGCGGCAAGCCCGAGGCCCTGGCGCCAGAGGAGCAGGAGTCGCTGGACCGCGACCTGGTCTACATCGGCTGGTCCTTCGGCGGCGTCGCGCTGTGGCCGCTGCCGGTGGCGGGCCTGGGCGCGGGGGAGAGCGTGCTGACGGCGCTGGACCATCGCTTCTGGTCCTTCCTGGACCAGGACACCAGCTTCTGCCGCATCGTCTGCCCGATGCGCATGCCGCTGCGGCTGGCGCTGGAGGCGCTGATGGTGCTGGTCGGCACGGCGCTGCTGGTCTACGGCTGGAACTGCCGGGTGCGACGGATGGGCCGCGTCATCCTGATGGGGCTGTGGGCCGGCGCGATCGCCACGCTGGCGGTGGCCTTCGCGATCTTCTCCTGCGACCCGTCGCTCAACGAGCTGCGCAAGGGCAACACGCTGCTGGTCGCGATCATCCTCATCCTGGTGGTGGGCGGACTCGTCGTCACCTTCAAGCCGCGGGTGGAGCCGCCGTGAGCGCGACGGACACCGCGGGCGCCGGCAGCGCGGGAAACACGGGAAACACGGGAAACGCCGGCCACGCCAGGCGCGCCGTCCGGCGGCGCATCGATCACCTCATGGGGAGCAGACGATGAAGGACTCGACCACGGACAGCGGCACGCGGGAGCAGGTGCCCGCGGCGACGACGACGGCGCAGCGGCGCGCCGGAATGGAGGGCGGCGAGCTGTCGGAGGCCATCGACGCATCGCCCCGGCAACTGGCGCAGCGCCAGCGGATCGACGCGACCTTCGGGCCGGTGGCGCAGCGCGCGACCGACGCGCTGGAGGAAGACGAAGCGGGCACCGCGCAGGCGAAGGCCGCGCCGGTGCAGCGGCAGGAGAACCGCACCGGCATGCCGGACGGGCTCAAGGCCGGCATCGAAGCGCTGTCCGGCACCGACCTGTCGGACGTGCGGGTGCATCGCAACTCGGCCCAACCGGCGCAGCTCAACGCACTGGCCTACGCGCAGGGCAACGACATCCACCTCGGCCCCGGCCAGGACCATCACCTGCCGCACGAGGCCTGGCACGTCGTGCAGCAGCGCGAGGGCCGCGTGCAGCCGACGATGCAGATGGCCGGCGTCGACATCAACGACGACGCCGGCCTGGAGGCCGAAGCGGACCGCATGGGCGACGAGGCGCTGCGACACGGCGGGTGACGCGTCCAGCGCGGGCGTCGCCCCCATGGCGGTGCTCGGCCGTCTGATTCATTTTTTTACGACAACCTTTTTCGAGCCCCCCGGAACACACGCAGAACGTCACCGACTTCCGCCTGTGTCCATGCCGACCTTCCTCCTCGCACTGCCCCCCTGGGAGACGCTGCTGCGGCAGCTGCTGCTGGCGCCGTGTCTGGAGGAGATCGTCTTCCGGCTCGGCCTGCAGGACTTGCTCGCCAACTCCCGCGCCCTGGCGGCACGCCGTCACGCGGTCACGCTGACGGCGCTCGCCTTCGGCGCCGCGCACGCGCTCGCGCTGCTCGTCGCCGCGGCGCCCGGCCCCTGGCCCACGCTCCCCGCGCTGCTGCTCGCGCTGGCCACCGCCGCACCGGCCTGGTGGATCGGCCACGGCTATCGCCGCCATCGCTCGCTGCCACGCTGCATCGCCTGGCACCTGCTCTTCAACGCCTGCTGGCTGCTGCTTGCGGCGCCCGTGGTCCTTCCGCTTCTCTCCACCTCCTGACGAGGCTCGCGCCATGATGACCCTGCCCCGCTCCCGCGCCCTCCCCGGCGCACGCTCCGCTGTCGCCGCTTCCCCGGCTTCCGCCGCGCTCTCCACGCTCGCCGCCATCGCCGCCGCGCTGCTGGCGGCGCCCGCGTTCGCCGCCGACCCGGTCGCCGGCCAGACCCGGTTCTCGCAGGTCTGCGCGGCCTGCCACACCGTGGCCTCCACCGCCGTGGTCGACCGCGGGCGCAACAACCCCGCGATGATCCAGAACGCGATCAACACCATCCCGGCGATGACCGCGGCCGTCTCGGGCAACGTCAGCGCCACGGACCTGGCCGACATCGCCGCCTACCTGGGCAACTCGCCGGCCTCGATCAGCTTCGCGCAGACCACCGTCGGCCAGACCAGCGCCGTCTCCACCGTCACCATCAGCGCCAGCCGCCTGGCCGCGCTGAGCAGCCTCACCGCCGTCGCCAGCGGCGACTTCGCCGTCCAGGGCGGCAGCTGCGGCACCAGCGTCCCCGCCGGCACCAGCTGCACCGTCGGCGTCGTCTTCAAGCCGACCGCCGCCGGCGCGCGCAGCGGCGCCTTGACGATCACCCACAACGGCATCTCGACGGCGATCCCGATCGCGCTCAGCGGCACCGCCAACGGCGCGCTGCAGGCCGGCCTGTCCGCCGACGCCAGCAGCGTGGACTTCGGCACGCAGACCGTGGGCGTCGCCTCCGCCGCGCGTACCGTCACGCTGACCAACACCGGCACCGCCTCGCTGGACTTCGGCAGCATCGGCGTCAGCGGCGCCAACGCCGGCGACTTCACCCGCGGCGGCAGCTGCGCCGTCGGCACGCCGCTGGCCGTCGGCGCGACCTGCACCGTCACCGCGACCTTCTCGCCGGCCGCCGCGGGCGCCCGTTCCGCCTCGATCGCCGTGGCCGCCACCGCGCCGGCCGCCGGCGGCGCCGCCGCCAACGTGAACCTCGCGCTGAGCGGCACCGGCCAGATCGCCGCCGCGCCGGTGTCCAGCCTCTCGGCCAGCTCGCTGAGCTTCGGCACGGCCACGGTCGGCACCACGACCGCCGCGCAGACCCTCACCGTCACCAACACCGGCAGCGCCGCGCTGAGCTTCAGCGCGATCGCGGCCAGCGGTCCGTTCGCGGCCACCCACACCTGCGGCGCCAGCATTCCCGCCGCCGGCACCTGCACCGTGTCGGTCACCTTCACGCCGACCGCCGCCGGCGCGGCCACCGGCGCGCTGAGCCTGACCAGCAACGCCGCCGGCTCGCCGCAGAGCGTGGCGCTGGCCGGCACCGGCGCGCTCGCCAACACGGCGATCCTGGGCTGGAGCCCGGCGGCCGGCGCCGACTTCGGCACCGTCACCGTCGGCGCCGACGGCGGCCTCAAGCACTTCACGCTGAGCAACACCGGCACCGCCGCCGCGACGCTGGGCAGCTTCAGCCTGGCCGGCGCCGCCGCCGCGGACTACCGCGTCGACACGGCCTCCACCTGCGTCGCCGGCGCTTCGCTGGCGGTGGGCGCGAGCTGCGACCTGGCGATCGGCTTCAGCCCGCGCGCCGTCGGTGCCCGCGCCGCCACGGCCAACGTCGTCGCCGACAACGCCACGCTGCCCGCCGCGCTGGCGCTCAGCGGCACCGGCCAAGGCGCGCCGCAACCGGCGCTGCAGCTCTCGGCGACCTCGATCGACCTGAGCGCGGCCGACACCGCCGGCCGTCCGCTGACGCTGACCAACAGCGGCAACGCGGCGCTGCACATCGCCTCGCTGGCGATCAGCACGGCGCGTTTCTCGATCGACACGAGCGGCACCGGCAGCTGCGGCGCGGCACCGTTCACCGTCGCGCCCGGCGCGAACTGCCAGGTGACCGTGCGCTGGCTCGGCGCGGGCGCGGCGGCCTCCGACGCCGCGGCCACCGACACCGCCACGCTGACGCTGCAGGGCGACATGTCGCCCGCCACGGCCACCGTCGCGCTCAGCGGCTCGGCCGGCAACACGGCGATGTCCAACAGCGGCGGCGGCGGTTGCACGATCGGCGCCGGCACCGGCGCGGCGGATCCGCTGCTGCTGCTGATGGCCGGACTGTCCGGACTGATCCTGTGGCGCCGTCGCGCACGCCGCTGAACACGGCCGCGATCTCCCACCCTCAACGCCCTGGAGCCCCGATGTCCACTCGCCCAACTTCCTCCCACGATGCCGCGCGCCGCGGCGCGTCGTCGCGCGCCCTCACCGCGATCGCCTCGCTCGGCGCCGCGCTCTTCATGACGCTGTCGCCGGTCCACGCCGCCGATGTCGGCCAGGCGCTGCCGGTCGCGAGCGTCCCCGGCGCCGACGGCGCGCCGGTGCCGCTGTACGACGGCAAGGCCAAGCTCACCTACGTCGACTTCTGGGCCTCGTGGTGCGGCCCCTGCCGCGAGTCCTTCCCCTGGATGAACGAGATGCAGGCCAAGTACGGCGCGCAGGGCCTGCGCATCGTGGCGGTCAACCTCGACGCCCGCCGCGACGACGCCCAGGCCTTCCTCAAGGAGGTGCCCGCCAAGGTCGCGCTGGCCTTCGATCCGAAGGGCGGTTCCGCGCAGCGCGTCGGCGTGCGGGCGATGCCGAGCTCGGTGGTGCTGGGCCCCGACGGCCGCGTGCTGATGGAGCACGCCGGCTTCCGCGCCGAGGACAAGGCCGAGCTCGAGGCCCGCATCGCCGCCGCATTGAAGGCGGCCAAAGCGCCCTGAGCGCCATGAATGCCGCCCTGAGCGCCCGAGCTTCCCGAGCGTCCTGAGCGCGCGATGGCGCACCCGGCGCCGCGTCCCGACACCCACCGGCGCGGCCACCCGCGCTCCGCCGCTCCCCCTTGCTTTCACCCTGGAGTCCCACGATGTCCCTGCCTCCGACGCCTCGCCGCCGCGCCCCGCTCGCGACGGCCGCCCTGGTCGCCGGCGCGACGCTGCTCGCGTTCGCGACCACCGGCTGCGCGATCCAGCCCCCCAAGCCCTGGGAGAAGGGCGCGCTCGCCCGCCCCGAGATGACGATGGGCGGCGACGTGCTCGGCGACCGTTTCGCCCAGCACATCTACACCAGCAAGGAAAACGCCTCCGGCGGCAATGGCGTGGGAGGAGGCGGTTGTGGCTGCAATTGAGTTCGAACGCGTCCCTGCTGCGGGAGCCGTCGACGCGCCCGCGACGCGCGATGCCGGCGGCCCCGCTGCCGACACGACCGCGGCCCGCGCCGGCGCCTGGGGCGGCGTGCTCGCCGCGGCGCTGCTGCTGCCGGGGCTGCAGCCAGCGGCGCTGGCCGAGACCGCGCCCGAACAGGCCGAGGTCGCCGTCAAGCTGCTGTCCTACCGCGACCGCCAGCCCGGCTTCGACCGCATCAAGGTGACCGCGCCGTCGGTCTACCTGATGGTGCCGGTGGCCGGCCGCTGGTCGGTCGAGGGCTCGCTGGTGACCGACAGCGTCTCCGGTGCCTCGCCGCGCTTCCACAGCGCCGTCTCGGGCGCCTCGCGGCTGGACGAGGAACGCAAGGCCGGCGACATCCGCGTCACGCGCTACAACGACCGCGACGCGTGGTCCGTCGGCGCGGCCTACTCGACCGAGCACGACTACCGCTCGCGCACGGTCTCGGCCGACTACCGGCGCTCCAGCGAGGACAACAACACCACCTGGAACATCGGCGCCGCCTTCGGCGACGACTGGATCGGCTCCTCCAACGACCCGACGCTCAGCCGCGGCCGCAACACCACGCAGCTGACCGCCGGCGTGACCCAGGCCTGGACCGCGGTGGACCTGGTGCAGCTGAGCCTGGGCGCGAGCTGGGGCCACGGCATGTACTCGGACCCCTACAAGTTCCCGGACCGCCGCCCGGACCGGCGCGAGCAGTACACGGTGATGGCGCGCTGGAACCATCACTTCAGCGACTGGCGCGCGACGCTGCGCAGCAGCTGGCGCTATTACGCCGACAGCTTCGGCGTGCGCGCCAACACGGTCGAGACCGCCTGGGTGCAGCCGCTCGCTGGCGGCTGGACGCTGACGCCGATGCTGCGCTACACGACGCAGCGCGCGGCCAAGTTCTATTACGACCCGGTCTACGACCCCGCACTCGGCGCGCCCTTCCCGCCCGGCTACACCGCCACCTCGCCGCAGTACCTGTCCGGCGACCAGCGCCTGTCGGCCTTCGGCGCGATCACCGCCGGGCTCAAGGTCGCCTACGAGTTCGCGCCGCGCTGGACCGCCGATTTCAGCCTCGAGCACTACGAGCAGCGCGCCGCCTGGCGCCTGGGCGGCAGCGGCTCGCCGGGTCTGGACCGCTTCCAGGCCGACTGGCTGCAGATCGGCCTCTCGCACAAGTTCTGAGGCCACGACGATGCTGCGCGACGCCACGACCTCGCCGCCCTCGGCGGCTGCCCCGGCGGCTCCCCTGCCGCCGGACGGTCCCGCCGAACGGGAGCATCGCCACGCCTTCACGGCGATGGCCTCGCCCAACGAGATCGTGCTGGCCGGCGTCCCGCCGGCGCAGGCCGCCGACGCCTGCGCCTTCGCCGAGGCCGAGGTCCGCCGCATCGAGCGCAAGTACTCGCGCTACCGCGACGACAGCGTGATCTCGGCGATCAACGCGCGCGCGGGCCGCGGCGGCGTGACCGTCGACGCCGAGACCGCCCACCTGCTCGACTTCGCCGCCGAGCTGCATCGCCAGAGCGACGGTCTCTTCGACCTCACCAGCGGGTGCCTGCGCCGCGCCTGGGACTTCAAGGCCGGCCGGGAGCCCTCGCCCGACGCGCTGGCCCTGCAGCTCGCGCGCATCGGCTGGCATCGCGTGCAGTGGGACGGCCGCGCCATCGCGCTGCCGCAGGCCGGCATGGAGATCGACTTCGGCGGCATCGGCAAGGAATACGCCGCCGACCGCGCCGTCGCGGTGCTGCGCGAGCTCGGCTTCCGCCATGGCTTCGTGAACCTGGGCGGCGACCTGCGCGTGCTCGGTCCGCGTCCGGACGGCCAGCCCTGGGTCTTCGCCATCCGGCATCCGCGGCGCGAGCACGAGGTCTGCGCGCGCATCGCGCTGGGCAGCGGCGCCCTGGCCACCAGCGGCGACTACGAGCGCTTCTTCATCGCCGCCGACGGCCGGCGCTGCTGCCACATCCTCGACCCCCGCACCGGCCAGCCGGTGCGCCACTGGCAGGCCGTCAGCGTGGTCGCGCCGCTGTGCATCGCCGCCGGCGCCCTGGCCACGATGGCGATGCTGATCGGCGCGCCCGCCGCCACGCGGCTGAGCACGCCGGGCGTGGGCTTCCTGCTGATCGATGCCGACGGCCACCGCCACACCCACGATCCGGAGCAGCTCCTCCACACCCCGGCCGCGGGCCTGGCGACGCCGCCATCGAACGCGTCCGCGCCGGCCCTGCACGCCACTTCCCTCCCTTCCACCACTTCCTCCACGCCGTCATGAGATTCCTCGCCTCCTTCCTCGCCGGCGCCGCGACCGCGATCACGCTGGTCCTCGCCGCGCCGGGCAGTGCCCGCGCCGCCACCGATCAGCCGCCTTTCCTCGACGTCGTGCAGGCCTTCCCCGGCCAGGCGCGCGTCGACGACGCCGGACGCGGCCCGCTGCTGGTCCAGTTCGACGTCCCTCCCGGCTACCACCTCTACCGCGAGCGCTTCGCGATCGAGGCCGAGGGCACGGCGCTGCCCGCGCCGCGCCTGCCCGAGGGCAAGGCCGAGTTCGATCCCAACTTCAACAAGACGATGACGCTGTGGGCCGGCGCGGTCCGCATCGCACAGCCGCTGCCCGCCGGCGCGCTGCCCGCGTCGCTGACGGTGCGCTTCCAGGGCTGCGCCGACCGCGGCCTCTGCTATCCGCCGCAGCAGGCGCTGGTGCACCTGACGCGCGGCGGCGATGGCACCGTGACGGCTCGCTGGGAGTCGCAACCCGATGCGCTGACGGCGCCGGTCGATGAGCCTTCCACGTCGGCCGCACCCGCTGCTTCGGCGTCGCCCGCACCGTCCGGCGCCACGACGGCGACCGGAGCCGCACCGGCTACCGCTGCCGCCACCGCAGCCGCCTCGGCGGACGCGCCCGTCGACCGCAGCGCCGCCGCGCTGCAGTCGGGCAGCCTGTTGCGCGTCATCGGCATGTTCCTGCTCGGCGGGCTGCTGCTGTCCTTCACGCCCTGCGTGCTGCCGATGCTGCCCATCCTGTCGTCGATCATCGTCGGCCAGGGCGCGCCGGTCTCGCGCGCCCGCGGCTTCACGCTGGCGCTGGCCTACTCGATGGGCATGGCGATGGTCTACACCGCGGCCGGTGTCGTCGCCGGGCTGCTGGGCTCGGGCTTCGCCGCCGCGCTGCAGAACCCGTGGGTGCTGGGGTCCTTCGCGCTGCTGCTGTCGGTGCTGGCGCTGTCGATGTTCGGCGTCTGGGAATTCCAGATGCCCGGCTTCATCCAGGACAAGGTCAACAACGCGTCCAACCAGCTCAAGGGCGGCCGCCATGTCGGCGTGTTCCTGATGGGCGGGCTGTCGGCGCTGCTGGTGGGTCCCTGCGTCGCGGCGCCGCTGGCCGGCGCGCTGGTCTACATCAGCCAGACCCGCGACGTGGTGCTGGGCGGCTCGGCGCTGTTCGCGCTGGCCTGCGGCATGAGCGTCCCGCTGCTGCTGCTGGGCCTGTCCGCCGGCACGCTGCTGCCGCGCGCCGGCCGCTGGATGGAGCACGTCAAGACCTTCTTCGGCGTCGTGCTGATCGCGGTCGCGCTGTGGCTGGTGTCGCCGGTGCTGCCGACCGGCGCGCTGATGTTCCTGATCGGTGCCGCGGCGCTGATCCTGGCGATCTGCCTGGGCGCGTTCGAGACCGGCAAGCCGCGCGCGCTGAAGGCGGGCGGTGCGCTGGTGGCGCTGTGGTCCATCGCGATGATCGGCGGCGCGCTCTCGGGCGGCGACAGCGTGCTGCAGCCGCTGCGCCACCTGGCACGCGGCACCGGGTCCGCGCTGCCGATGGCCAGCGCGGAGGCCGCCGCCGCCACGCCCACGTTCGAGCGCATCACCACCGTCGCGCAGCTGGACGCGGCGCTGGCCTCGACGGACCGGCCGGTGATGCTGGACTTCTATGCCGACTGGTGCGTCGCCTGCAAGGAGATGGAGCACCTGACCTTCGCCGATCCCGCGATCGCCGCCCGGCTGCGCCAGGCGCGCCTGCTGCAGGCCGACGTCACCGCCAACAGCGCGGACGCCAAGGCCCTGCTCAAGCGCTTCCAGCTGTTCGGGCCGCCGGGGATCCTGTTCTTCGACGCCAAGGGCCGCGAGCTCGCCGCCGCGCGCACGATCGGCTTCCTGCCGGCCGATGAATTCGCCCAGCGCCTGGACCGCGCCAAGCTGTGAATCGACAGGACACCCCATGAGCACCGCCACCCGCCACACCGCCCTCCTCATCCTGGGCTCCGGTCCCGCCGGCTACACCGCCGCCCTCTACGCGGCCCGCGCCAACCTCAAGCCGCTGCTGGTCACCGGCATGGCGCAAGGGGGTCAGTTGATGACCACCACCGAGGTCGACAACTGGCCCGCCGACGTGATGGGCGTGCAAGGCCCCGAACTGATGCAGCGCTTCCAGCAGCATGCCGAGCGCTTCCAGACCGAGATCGTCTTCGACCACATCAACAGCGTCGACTTCTCCAAGCGTCCCTTCACGCTGACCGGCGACAGCGCCGTCTACACCGCCGACACGGTGATCCTGGCCACGGGCGCCTCGGCGCAGTACCTGGGCCTGCCGTCGGAAGAGTCCTTCATGGGCCGCGGCGTCAGCGCCTGCGCGACCTGCGACGGCTTCTTCTATCGCGAGCAGGAGGTCTGCGTGGTCGGCGGCGGCAACACCGCGGTCGAGGAAGCGCTGTACCTGTCCAACATCGCCAGCAAGGTCCACCTGATCCACCGCCGCGACAAGTTCCGGGCCGAGCCCATCCTGGTCGACAAGCTGATGGACAAGGTCCAGGCCGGCAAGATCGAGCTGCACCTGTTCCACACGCTGGACGAGGTGCTGGGCGACGCCAGCGGCGTCACCGGCGTGCGCATCAAGAGCACGCAGGACGGCACGACCACCGACGTCAAGCTGCAGGGCTGCTTCATCGCCATCGGCCACAAGCCCAACACCGAGATCTTCCGGGGGCAGATCGAACTGCGCGATGGCTACGTGCTGACGCGCAGCGGCTCCGAAGGTTTCGCCACGATGACCAGCGTGCCCGGCGTCTTTGCCGCCGGCGACGTGCAGGACCACGTCTACCGCCAGGCCATCACCAGCGCCGGCACCGGCTGCATGGCGGCGCTGGACGCGCAGCGCTTCCTGGAGCAGCAGGCCGGCTGAGCGGCCGCGGTCAGAAGGACCAGGCCACGCCGGCGACCCAGCGCTGCTGGGGCGGCACCGAGCTGTAGAGCCGCGACACGGTGAAGCGCCAGGCGCCGGCGGTGTAGCTCAGGCCGCCGTTGGCGAAGCGGTAGGAGCTGCCCTCGCCGCCCCAGGGGCTGACTATGCCCCAGCCCACGTCGGCGGCGAGCGCGCCCCACAGGCGCCGATGCCAGGTCAGCTCGACGATGGTCGCGCCGGGATGGCCGACCGCGTAGCCCCGCGAGGACGACGCGGCCAGGTCCGGCGACAGCGACACCGTGCCGCCCCACTGGCCCCAGGCGCCGCCGTCCCAGAGGCTGCCGATGGAGATTTCGCTGTAGCGCAGGCGGCCCGCGCCGGGGCCGGTGTAGTCGTAATAGGCGCCGGACAAGGTCAGCGTCCGGTGGTCGTCGACCTGCCACCAGCGCGTCGCCGACACGATGGCCTCGGCGGTCGCGCCGCCGTCGGGATTGAGCGTACCCAGGCCCAGGCCCAAGGCCCAGTTGCGGTCGTCGCGGTAGAAGAAGTCGGCGGTCGCGCCGGGATGGTCGCCGCTCAGGCTCAGCCCGCGCGAGACCCGCTCCGACACCACCGACAGCGTGCCGCCCCAAGTCTGTGCATCGGCGGCGCCGGGCACCGTGGCGACGGCGGCCAGCGCGGCGATTCCCACCGCCAGCGGCCGGTCCCAGACCCGGGTTCTCCCTCTGACAAGCAGGGCGGTGACGACATTTTTAGGGGGCTCGACAACCATCGGCGGCGATTGTGGCACCCATGAACGACACTTCTGCAGAATTCGTCGCCCCATGTTTCCATCTGTTCCCAATGAGTCGGACACGGCCCTCGAGTCGCGTCTGCGCACCTGGCTGCAGGCCGCCGCGGCCGGCGACCGGTCCGGCTTCGAGCAGCTCTACCGGCATTGCCAGCCGCGCCTGTCGCGCTTCGTGCTGCGCTGCTGCGGCCGGCCCGACCTGGCCGACGAGGTCGTCAACGACGCGCTCTGGATCGTGTGGCGCAGCGCCGGCAACTTCCGCGGCGAGTCGCGTGTCTCGACCTGGATCCATGGCATCGCCTACCGCTGCATGCTCAAGGCGCTGCGCGACGGCGTGACGGCCGAGGAGATCAATGCCTCCGCCGTCCATGAAGCGGAACTGGCCTCGGCCGAACCCGCCTTCAACGAGGCCGCCGACCGCGAGCAGCGCGACTGGGTGATGCGCGGCCTGGCGACGCTGCCGACCGAGCAGCGGGTGACGATGGAGCTGGCGTATTACCTGGGCGAGACCTGCGAGGACATCGCCCGCATCATGAATTGCGCCACCGGCACCGTGAAGGCGCGCATGTTCCACGCGCGGGTCCGGCTGCGCAACGTGCTGCCCGAGCTGGGCGGCCTCCCCCGTCCCGCCAGCGGCACCGAAGGACAGCCATGAGTTCCCACGACACCCCCTCCGACGCCGGCAAGGCCACCACCGATCCGGTCCACGTGACACCGAACGAGCACCGCCAGGTCTGGGACATGATCGCCTGGGTCGTCGCGGGCACCGCCACGCCGGAACAGCACCGCCAGGTGCAGGCCCACCTGCCGCACTGCGCGCATTGCCGGGACGAACTCGCGCTGCAGCAGCGCATCCACGCCGCGATGCAGGATCCCGCGGGCGTGGGCAGCGCTGGCGCCACGGCGGACGCCGACGCGATCCAGGCCGGCCTGGATCGCCTCTGGGCGCGCGACCGGGAGGCCGGACCCACGATGCCGGTCCAGGGGCCTCGGGGCCGGGCCGCCAATGACGGCGGCCGCCTGACGCGCTGGCTCAGCGCCGCGGTGGCGGTGCAGGCGGTGGCGCTGTGCGTGCTCGGCCTGAGGATCTGGCCGGGCGAGGCGACCGCCTCCGACTACGTCACGCTGAGCCAGCCGTCGACGCTGCCTTCCGGCGCGGTCGTGCGGCTGGTGCCGGAAGAGCGGGTCGACATGGGCCGGCTGCGGCAGATGCTCGCGCACCACGGGCTGCGCATCGTCGGCGCGGACGAGGACGCGAGCAGCCTGCTGCTGGCGCCCGCCATGCCGGCGGCATCGAGCGCCTCGATGCCGGCACACGCGCTGGTGCAGCAGCTGCGCGCGGAACCCGGCGTGCTGCTGGCCGAGCCGGTGGGCAGCGCGGTCGCGGAGCGCTGAGCGGTGGCTGGAGATCGCAAGTTCACGCGACGCGGCGGCGTCGCACGTCGGCTCGTGGCGCTGGCCTCGCTCGCCATGCTGGCCGCGCCGGCCCTGGCGGCCTTGGCGGCCACACCCGGCGACGAGGCCCCGCTGGCGCCGTCCACGGAGACGGTCGCGCCCGATGGCCCGTCGGCCGCGGCGAGTGCACCGCAGGCCGAAACGCGCCGTGTGATCCTGGCCGTCGAGGACCGGGGCGAGCCCTTGTCCGGCGCGGGCGGATCGCCGCGCGGCGACTACCGCCGCATGGCCGGCTACGCGGGCAGCGCCCGCGCTTCGGCGCTGTCGGAAGCGCTGGCGCGCGACTACCACCTGCACGAGGAAGCCGCGTGGACCATCGCGCCGCTGAACCTGCGCTGCATGCTGTTCACGCTGACCGGCGACGACGACGTGGGCGCGCTGCTGACGCGCGTGCGACGCGACGCGCGCGTGAAGCTGGCGCAGCCGCTGAACGAGTTCGAGACGCTGGCCGGGGGGCCGCAGGGCGGCGAGGCCGCGACGCGGCCGGGTGCGACGGGTGGACCGTCGATCGATCCGGGCACGGCCTCGGCGTCCGCCGCGGCAGCGACCTCGCCCGGCACCACGCTCGGCACGCCCGGAGCGCCCTACAACGACCCCTACTTCGGCCTGCAGAAGGGCTTCCAGCAGATGTCCGCCGCCGCGCTGCAGCAGGTCAGCGTGGGGGCGCGGGTGAAGGTCGCGGTGATCGACACCGGCGTGGATGCGCGCCATCCGGACCTGTCCGGCCAGGTCGCGCGGCAGCGGGACTATGTCTCGGGCGGCGGTGCGCTGGTCGAGGGCGTGCCCGAGCGCCACGGCACCGAGGTGATGGGCCTGATCGCCGCGCGCGCCAACAACCGCCAGGGCATCGTCGGCCTGGCGCCCGGCGCGGTGATCACCAGCTACCGCGCCTGCTGGACCGAATCGCGCGCGGAGCGGCCCGGCCCGGGCACGGCGCGCTGCAACTCGTTCACGCTGGCGCAGGCGCTGGGCGCGGCCATCGCGGACGGCGCCGACGTGATCAACCTGAGCCTGGGCGGCCCCAGCGATCCGCTGCTGACCCGCCTGGCGCGCCATGCGCAGTCGCGCGGCGCGGTGCTGGTCGCCGCGGCGCCGCCGGAGCGGCTCGGCAAGGGCTTTCCCAGCGAGGTGCCCGGTGCGCTGGTCGTGGCCAGCGCCGGCGATGCGGCCGAGGCGGACGCGGACGGCTGGCTGGTCGCGCCCGGGCGCGCGGTGCTGACGACGGTGCCCAACGGCGGTTACGACATGGACACCGGCAGCTCGCTCGCCGCCGCGAACGTCACCGGCGTCGTCGCGCTGCTGCGCGCGGCCGATCCGGTGGCCGATGCGCCGCGCCTGCGGCGCGCGCTGCTGGGTTCGATGAGCGCGACCGGCGGCATCAATGCCTGCGCGGCGGCGCGGATGCTCGGCGTGTCCGGGCTGCGCTGCGACGGCGAGGCCGCCGCGACGGCAGCCCGCTGAGCGCACTCGCCGCGCGAGGCGCCGCGCCGCTCAAGGCCCGTTGATCACGGGCTCGTCGATCAGGGACGCGTCGCCTCGGGCATCGCCGACGAGTGGTGATGCGCGATCAGCCATTGCCCGTCGCGCCACTGGTACACGTAGGTGTAGCGCGCCTTGACCGAGCTGCCGTCGGCGAAGCGGAAGGTGTAGGTGCCGACGTCCTGCGCGACATTGCAGTCGATCTTGATGACGCGCTTGTCGATCGTTCCCTGCGGCTTGTTCTTCAGGAACTTCACGAAGTAGTCACGGATCTCGGCCGGCGTGGTGCGCGGCTCATTGGTGAGCGTGGGCAGCAGCACGGCATCGGGTGCGTAGTTGGCGATGACGCGCTCGGGACTGCCGGTGGTCAGCGAAGCATTCCAGCGGTCGAAGAGCGCCGCGATCTGCGCCCGGTCCGCGGCAACGCAACTGGCGGTGGACGCGGCCCGGTCCTGGGCCGAGGCGGTGCCGGCGACGGCGCCGAGCATCAGCGCGGCCAGCGTGGGCACCCAGCGGGCGCGGGACAGCGACCCCGGGCTCGAGCGGACAGCGGAGGCATCGCGGAGATGGGCGGTGACGGTCATGTAGGAAGGCTCCAGATCGATCGTTGAGAGAAGCGCCTGCTCGGCGCCGCGCCGGAAGACCCGGCGCAGGATCGATTCTGGAAAGCCCGCATGAACCCGAGCCGCACGGAAGATGAACCGAAGCGGCGATCCAGATGAACCGCAGATGAACGGGCCGGCTACTCGGCCGCGTCGTCCATCCGGTAACCCAGGCCCCGCACCGTCTTGAGCAGCGGCAGCGCGTGCCCCTCGTCGATCTTGGCGCGCAGCCGGCGCACGTAGACGTCGACGACGTTGGTGAGCGGATCGACCTGCGCGCCCCACACGTTGGCCAGGATCCGTTCACGGCTGAACAGCCGGCCCGGCGCGCTCATCAGCAGCTCCAGGAAGGCGAGCTCCTTCGCGGTCAGCGTGATGGGCCGGTCGGCGCGGCGCACCTGCATGCGCTCGCGATCGAAGGTCAGGTCGGCCACGCGCAGCACGGCGGCCTCGACCCGCTGCTCGCGCCCGCGGCGCTGCAGCGCGACGAGCCGCGCGAGCAGCTCCTCGAAGTCGAAGGGCTTGACCATGTAGTCGTCCGCGCCCAGGCGCAGGCCACGGACCTTGTCGGCGGTGCTGTCCATCGCGGTCAGCATCAGGATGGCCGCGTGATGGCCCTCGGCGCGCAGCGTCTGGCACAGGTCCAGGCCGCCCAGGCCCGGCAGCATCAGGTCCAGGATGATCAGCGCCGCCTCGCCGGTGCGGGCGCGGGCCAGGCCCTCGGGCCCGGTCGTCGCCACCTCGACCACGTAGCCCTCGGCGCTCAGCCCGCGACGCAGGAAGTCGGCGATGCGGGCATCGTCCTCGATGAGCAGGATCTGTCGGTTCATTCGTCGTGGGCACCGGCTGTCACCAGCGGCGCGTCGTGGGAGTCGGGAAAGATCAGGTGGACGGTGGTGCCGGCGCCGACGCGGCTCTCGATCTCGAGCGCGCCGCCGTGCGCGGCCAGGATGGACCGGGCGATCGACAAGCCGATGCCGGTGCCGTCGGCGCGATGGTCGCGGGCCAGCCGCCCGCGCATGAAGCGCTCGAACACCAGCGGCAGCTCGTCCTCGGGAATGCCGATGCCGGAGTCGATCACGCTGATCCGGTGCTGGCCCTCGCCGGCGGTCCAGGCGACGTGCACCGTGCTGTCCGGGCGGGAGTAGCGGATCGCGTTGTCGATCACGATGACCAGCGCCTGGCGCAGCCGGGTCTCGTCGACATGCACGTCGATGCCATCGGGCACCGCGTCCACCGCCAGCGTCAGGCGATGGACCGCGGCCAGCGCCCTCGCCTGCGCGATCGCGCCGTCCAGCAGCGTCCCCAGCGGCAGCCAGTCGCGCGCGATGTCGAGCTCGTTCGCCTCGGCCCGCGCGATCAGCAGCAGGTCGTCCACCAGGCCGGTCAGCTGCTTGACGGCAGCGACGATGCGCTGGAGCGCCAGCCGGTAGTCCTCGACCGGCAGCGCGGCCGCGCGCAGCGCGACGTCGGCCTCGCCGCGGATCACCGTCGCGGGCGTGCGCAGCTCGTGGCCGAGGTCGGCGAAGAGCTGCCGCCGGCGGTGGTCCAGCTGCTGCAGCGACTGATGCGCGCGCTCGAGTTCGCCGGTGCGGGCGCGCACCTCGTCCTCCAGGCCGCGCCGCACGGCCTCGGCGGCCTCGCGGTGGTGCTGGACCTCCTGGGCCATCGCGTTGAAGCGCCGGGCGACATGGTCGAACTCGTCGCCGCTGCCGACGGGGATGCGGTGATCGAGCCGACCGGCCTGCACCGCCTGGGCGCCCTCGAGCAGCGCATCCAGCGGCCGCTTCAGGCGCCGGCTCAGGTGCAGGCTGAGCAGGACCGCGAGCGCGAAGGTGATGCCGACCATCGCCACCGCCTGCAGCCGCAGCCGTTCGATGCCCTGCTCGGTGGCGGCGCGGGCGATCGGGACCGCCTTGCGCTGACTCTCGATCGCGCCGTTGAGCAGGTCGCGCAGGTCGCGACCGTGGGTCATGTCGAAGACCTGGTTGAGCTGGCGCCAGACGGCCTCGAAGCCTTCCCGGTCCTGGTGCGGCGTCAGCGCGCGCAGCTGGCGCCGCAACTCGACGAGGCTCTCGCCGAGCAGCGCGCTGATGTCCACCAGCTGCGTGGCCTCGGCCGGGACGGGGACGCCGTCGCGCTCGGCGATGTCCTGCCAGGACTCGAGATGGCGGCGCGTCACCTCGTCCAGACGACGCACGCTGGCATCCATCGCGTCGAGCAGGCGCTCGCGCGCGGCGTCGGTGGCGCCGGCCCCCATCACCTGCTGGGCGGCCCAGTTGCGCAGGCGCTGCTTGTTGGCGGAGAGGTCCAGCAACTCCGACAACAGGTCGCTGGTCAGGCGGCTGTGGCGCGCGTAGCCATCCACGCGCACCGTGCCCAGGTAGACGAAGCCGGCCTGGAGGCAGACCAGCGCCAGCATGGCGGACAGCGCGAGCGTGAGTCGGAGTCGGTACATGCGGCGCGATTCTAGGGATGCGCGCGCGCGTCAGCGGTCGCGGTCCTTCTCCTTTTCCTTCTCCTTCTCTCGTTCCTGCTCACGCGACCGGTCCTGCCCGTGGGCGTGCGCCCGATCGGCGTCGCGGGCATCGCGGCGGTGGTCGTCCGGGCGACCGGCCTCGCGCGACGGAGCGCTGGCCGGCGGGCGGTGCGGCGCCGCGTTGCCGTCGCGGGCGTCCTCGCGGCCCTGCTCGCGGCCCTGCTCGCGCGCTTGCGCCCGTTCCCATTGCTGGCGCTGCTGTTGCTGCTGCTGCAGACGCTGCTCCTGCAACTGCCGCTCGCGCTGCTGTTGCTCTTGCTGTTGATGCGCTTGTTGCTGGCCCCACTGCTGTTGGCGCTCTTGCTGCTGACGCTCCTGTTGCTGACGCTCCTGCTGAAGACGCTCCTGCTGAAGACGCTCCTGCTGTTGGCGTTCTTGCTGTTGGCGCTCCTGCAGCAGGCGTTCTTGTTGCTGGTGCTCTTGCTGCTGACGTTCCAGCAATTGCGGGTCGCGCTCATGCTGCAGGGCGGCGGGATCCGATGTCGGCCGCGTCGATGGCGGCAGGCCGGTCGCTGCCAGCGGCGGTGCCGGATGGCCCGGTGGCATCGGCGTTGACGCCGAGGTCGGCATGGCCTGTGGCGCTGCCCCGAAGGCGGCAGGACGTCCGCCGTTGGCAGTGGGCAGCGGCGGCGTGCTCACAGGCGGCGGCGTGGCCGCGCGGACATGCCCGAAGGTCGGCATGGCCGCGGCCAGGTGCGAGGCCGCGGGCACATCGCCATGGAAGGCCTTGCCGTCGGCGGTCGATCCGGGCGGCGCCACGATCGTGACGTTGGTGATGTTGGTGACATTGCGAACGTTGTTGACGTTCGTCGTGTTGTTCACCGTGTTGTTGATGACCGTGTGATTGATCTGCGTGGTGTTGTTCTGGATGCGCATGCCGATGTTGGTCACCGGCGGCGCGCTGACGACGACCGCCGGCGGCGTGCCGATCGGCGCCGGCACGATGAGGCCCGGACGCGACCCGGGCGGCGGCGGCACGAACACGCCCATCGGACCGACGGGGCGGGTCCCTCCGCCGATCGAGACCTGGATCGAGAGATGCAGTCCCGGCGGCGGCGGCACGAAGGCCACGCCGCGCGCCGCCCAGAAGCCGGAGACGAACACGACGGCGCCATCGCGATGCTCGTAATAGGGCTGGACCCAGACGTCATCGGTGCGCGGCGGCGAGGCCCACCGCCCCGCGCACCAGACCCAGCGGCCCTGCCAGCCCCAATAACCGCCGGTCCAGACGGCACCGGGATAAGGCTGGGGCGGCGGCACTTCCACCAGCATCGGCGGCGGCGCGACGTCGACGAGGACGGGCGCCGGCTGCACCAGCGGCGGTTCGACCTGGACGCTGATGACGGGTTCCGGAGGGGGCGGCGTCCAGACGGGCGCGACGCGGTAGGAGGCATCGGCATGGACGACGGTGTGCGACGGCGCGACGCATCCGGCGAGGAGCGTGGCGAGCGCCGCGGTCGCCAGCGCGGTGAGACGGAAGGAGATGCGCATGGAGGGACATCCAGGGTGGCTGTGATGTCCCGCCAACGGGGGGGCGGTGCCAGTCGTTGACCCTCGAAATGGCGTTTCGTATCGGGCTGTTAGCCAGATCAAGAGGGGGTCAAGCGGGGGTCGCGCAAGCCTCAGGAAGCCGTCATGCGAGCGCGAATTTCACTTCAATGAAGCGTTGATGAGCGACTTCGCGCGCCCGCGGCATCGGGGCGCCGAAGCGAGGTCGTAATTCCGCAAGATGCAGCCGCGCCACACGAAGTGCGGAGCGCGGAGCATCCCCCTGAATTGGCGATCACGCCCCGCTGATGCCTCCGCTACATTCCTCCGCACAACAAGGTGAGGGATGGACGTATGTCGGGATGGAGCGCGTTGCTCGTGGGCGGTGGAGCGGCCGTCGTGTTGATCGGTCTGTTGGCGTTGAGCGTGCGTCGCGCGGCGCGACATGACCTGAAGCTCAGCGAGGAGGAACTGATCCAGCGCGACAAGGACGACGCCTGGTAATCCAGGCCGCGGCCCGCTGTATCGCCGGCCGCGGCTTCGTCCGAAGCGTCAGCAGTGCCGACAGCATCGCGACCGGCACCAGTGCAATGAACAGTCCCAAACCGTAGGGCGCCAGGTCGGCGAGCTCCGGCGCGTGCAACTGGCTGCCGTCCGGGGAGCGCCACACCTCGATTTCGGCGCCAGGGGCGTGCCGGTCGACGAAGGCCTGCGCCCGTTCCAGGTCACGGTCGACGATCCGCAACGCGTGCTGGCCGTCGACCGCGATGACCTCGAGCGCACGAGCACGGCTGCCCTTGCCTTTTCCGAAGGTCGTTTGGATCTCGATCCAGTTGGATTGAATCAAATGAACCTTGCGAAGCCAGAATGACTCCGATCGCGAGACGTGGAGGAACGCGACGATGGCCGTCATGCCAAGCATGACGACGAGCAGAAATGCCAGCAGTCTTCGAAGCGGAATGGAATTCACGGAATGACGAGCACAAAACAAAACGCCCGCAGGACTTGCGTCTTGCGGGCGTTTTCTTCTATTCGGTGGGGTGGCTGATGGGACTCGAACCCACGACAACCAGAATCACAATCTGGGACTCTACCAACTGAGCTACAGCCACCGGAGAAGCCTTAGATTATGGCTGAATTTCTCCTCTGTGGGAAGCACTTTCTGCGATTCTTTTGAAAATCATTCGAATCGCGCGAGTGCCGCCCCGCTTCATTCAGCGCGACGCCCTCAGTTCGTCGGCGCCGAGGCCGCCGTCGCCGCCAGCGCCGACGGCTTGATCGTGGCCTTGTACTCGCTCTTCAGCACGTTGTAGTAGCCCGCCATCTCGGCGGCACTCCACGCCCGCGCGTACTGCTCGGCCGCGCGCTTGGGATCGATCAGCGCCGGATCGCGCGGCAGCACCTTCTCGATCTTGACGACCAGGTAGCTGCCATCGCCGACGTCCACGCCCGCATAGGCCGGCAGCTTGGACGCATCCGCGCGCAGGACCTGGTCCAGCGCCTTCTGCGGCAGCACGCCCGGCTTGGCGCGCGACACCGTCACCGGCTCGCCCAGGCCCTTCGCGTCGCCGCCCTTCTGCAGTTCGGCCAGGCGCGTCTCGCCCGCCTTCTTCGCGGCCGCCGCCGACTGGTCCTGCACCCAGGCCGCCGCGACTGCCGCCTTGACCTCGGCCAACGCCGGCACGCGCGCGGCGTTGTACGCGACCACGCGCGCCGACACCAGCTGGTTGCCGCCCGCCTCGATCGCCGAGGTGTTGCGCTTGTTCTTCAGCGAGTCGGCATCGAACACCGCCTCCAGCAGCTTGGCCGAGGCCAGCGGGCCGGTCGCGTCCGGCGCGGCCTTGCGGCGCACCGTCGCCTTCTGGATGGCCAGCTTGAACTTGTCGGCCGCCGGCTTCAGCGAATCGCTCTGCTCATACACGGTGTTGCCGAAGTCCTCGGCCATCTCCGTGTAGCGCTTCTGCGCCAGCTGCTTGCGAAGCTCGGACTCGATCTCGCCCTTGACCGTCTCGAACGGGCGCACCTGGCCGCCGCGCAGGTCGGTCAGCATGATCACGTGGTAGCCGAAGTCGGACTGGACCACGTTGCTGATCTCGCCCTTCTTCAGCGCGTACACCGCGTCCTCGAAGGGCTTGACCATCGCGCCCTTGCCGAAGAAGTCCAGGTCGCCGCCATTCGCGGCCGAGCCCGGGTCCTCCGAATTCTTCTTCGCCAGTTCGGCGAAGCCGGCCGGGTTCTTGCGCGCCTCGGCCAGCAGGGCCTCGGCCTTGGCCTTCGCCTTGGCCTTGTCCGCCGCCGACATGTCGGCACCGGCCTTGATCAGGATGTGGCTGGCGCGGCGCTCCTCGTCGCTGGTGAAGCGCGCCTTGTTCTGCTCGTAGAACTTCTGCACGTCATCGGCGCTGACCGTCACCCCGCCCTGCAGCGCGGCGGCGTCCAGCACGACGTATTCGATGTCGGCGCTTTCGGGCAGCTGGAACTTCGCCGAGACCTTGGGGTCCTTGTAGTAGGCCTCCAGGTCCGCGTCCTTGGGCGTCAGCGTCGCGGCGAAGTCCTTCGCGGCGAAGTTCTGGAAGCGCAGCTCACGCTGCTGCAGCAGCGCGTCGAAGGCCAGGCCGGCGCTCGCCTGCGTGGGCAACGCGCTCTGCGCGATCGGGCCCAGCACGCCGTTCATCTGCAGCTCCTGGCGCAGGCGCTGCAGGAAGCCGTCCACCGTCAGGCCCTGCTGGGCCAGGATCTGCTTGGCTTCCGGGCCGCGCAGCGGCGCCAGCTGGGGATCGGTGCGGACGATCTCCTCCAGTTGCGCGTCGGTGATGTTGCGGTGCTCGTCGGTCACGACCGCGGCCAGCACGCGCTCGCGCAGCAGGTTCTCCAGCACGTCCTTGCGCACTTCCGGCGAGTCGAAGACCTTCGGGTCCATCGTCGGCGCCTGCTGGCGCATGCGCTCGACCTGCTGGCGCAGCGCCGCGTCCCATTCCGACTGCGTGATCTTGTGGCCGTCCACGCTCGCCACGGCGGTGTTGCCCCCCTCCATGAAGCGGCTGTAGCCCTCCACGCCCACCAGCACGAAGGACGGCAGGATCACGATCAGCAGCAGGAACTGGAGCAGCCGCGTGTGCTTGCGTACGAAATCAAACATCAACAACCTCGGGTCATCTCGGAAGGGTCGACGCGCACGGGCCGGAGCAGGGGCCGGCCTCGCGTCTGGCCGCCCATCGGGCGGCGTCACATACGACAAAGGCGAACCGGGGTTCGCCTTTGCGCCGCGGCATTCTAGCCTCGGGTTTGGTGGGCGCTGACGGTCTCGAACCGCCGACCTACTCCGTGTAAAGGAGCCGCTCTACCAACTGAGCTAAGCGCCCGGGAACTGGTCAGTTCACGGCGTCCTTGAGGGCCTTGCCCGGACGGAACTTCGGCACCTTCGCCGACTTGATCTTGATCGCCTCGTTCGTGCGCGGGTTGCGGCCGGTGCGCGCGGCGCGCTTCGTGACGCTGAAGGTGCCGAAGCCCACCAGCGACACCGTCCCGTTCTTCTTGAGCGTGGTCTTCACACCGCCGATCACGGCTTCCAGCGCACGCCCCGCGGCGGCCTTGGAAATGTCCGCCTGCTTGGCGATGTGCTCGATCAATTCGGACTTGTTCACGAAGGTACCCCCTCATTGGTTTGCCAGGCCGCCGAACGGCGCGGGAAGCGGATTCTAGACGCATTGCCCTCGGGCCCCGACAAGGGGGAAGTCCCGATACAAGCGGGGGGATGGCTCAGCGCACCTTGGCGCGGATCTCGGGCAGCGCCTTCTGCAGGTAATAGACCATCGACCAGATGGTCAGCACCGCGGCCAGGTAGATCAGCCAGGTGCCCCACGCGGCGGTGTTGATCACGCCGAACAGCGTGCCGTTGAAGAGCAGGAAGGGAATGGCCACCATCTGCACCGTGGTCTTGAGCTTGCCCAGCATGTGCACGGCCACCGAGCGCGACGCGCCGATCTGCGCCATCCATTCGCGCAGCGCGGAGATGGCGATCTCCCGCCCCACGATGACCAGCGCCACCAGCGCGTCGACGCGGCCCTGCTCCAGCAGCACCAGCAGCGCCGCGCAGACCAGGAACTTGTCGGCCACCGGATCCAGGAAAGCGCCGAAGGACGAGGTCTGGTTGAGCTTGCGCGCCAGGTAGCCGTCCGCCCAGTCGGTCAGGGCCACCGTGATGAACAGGACGGTGGCCAGCAGGTTTTGATGGGCGGGCGTCATCTGCAGGTGGAACACCCCGACGATCAGCGGGATGGCCACGATGCGGGCCCAGGTCAGCAGGGTTGGCAGCGTCCAGAACATGGGCGGCATTGTGGCCCAGGTTCCAGGCGGCGAACCGTGGGCTGTCGCTTAATCGTCCAGCGTGCGCGGCTTGAAGCGGCGGTCGTCGTCGAAGAGGAAGACCTCGACGAACTTCCAGGGCTTGGGCAGCCGGCTCACGTCGCCGAAAGGCGCGGCACGGCGCACGGCGGCGATGGCGACCTCGATGGTGTCCTCGGCCTGACTCGGCTTGCGCAGCACGCGGATGTGCCGGATCGAGCCGTCCTGGTTGAGCTCGACCTCGAGCACCGGGATCGCCAGCAGCTGCGGCGGCACCTCGCCCATGTAGGTGCCGTCGGGATTGGCGGCCACCATGCGCTCGGCCGCCTGGCGTCGCAGCGCCTCGTGCGAGCTCACCGCGCGCGGCGCGGGCAGCGGCAGGCCGCGACGGGCGACCGGTGCGGCGGGCGCCGCGGGCGTCACCGCCGCCTCCGGCGCGGCGGCCGGTGGCTGGGCCGGCGGTCGCGACGGCGCCTGCGGCGCGGGCGCCCCGCAGGCGGCCAGCATCAGCGCGAGCGCCACCTTGGCGCCCCAGCGCGCCGCGTCCCTCCCGGGGATCCGATCGATCGTTGTCATGACTCCATTCCCAACCCACCGCGCCGCATTCAATGCAGCGCGCGATAAATGTCCTCGGCGAGCTCGCGCGAGATGCCCTTGACGCTGCACAGCTCCTCGACGCTCGCCCCCGCCACGCCGCGCACGCCGCCGAAACGCTGCAGCAGCTGCGCGCGCTTCTTCGGCCCCACGCCCGGCACGTCCTCCAGCCGCGAGCCGCCGGTGCGGATCGACGCCCGCTTGGCCCGCATGCCGGTGATGGCGAAGCGGTGGGCCTCGTCCCGGATCTGGGCGACCAGCATCAGCGCCGCCGAATCGCGGCCCAGGTAGACCTTCTCCCGCCCGTCGGCGAAGACCAGTTCCTCCAGCCCCACCTTGCGGCCCTCGCCCTTCTCGACGCCGACGATCAGGCTCAGGTCGACGCCAAGTTCCTCGAAGACCTCGCGCGCCATCGACACCTGGCCCTTGCCGCCGTCGACCAGGACCAGGTCCGGCAGACGACCGGTGCCATTCTGTGCGGCCTCGGCCATCTTGCTGTAACGGCGTGTCAGCACCTGCCGCATCGCCGCGTAGTCGTCACCGCCGGTGATGCCCTCGATGTTGAAGCGCCGGTACTGGCTGCTCTGCATCTGGTGGCCCTCGAAGACGACGCAGGACGCCTGCGTCGCCTCGCCGGCGGTGTGGCTGATGTCGAAGCACTCGATGCGGAACTTGTCGAGCTCGGTGACGCTGAGGTCCAGCGCGTCCACCAGCGCGCGCGTGCGCGCCTGCTGGGAGCCCTCCTCCGACAGCAGCCGCGCTAGCGCGATCTCGGCGCCCTTGACGCACATCTCCTGCCAGATGCGGCGCTGGCCGCGCGGCTGCGCCTGCGTGGTGACGCGGTAGCCGGCCTGCGCGCTCAGCGCCTCGGCCAGCGCCGGATCGACCGGCTCCGAGAGCACCAGCAGCGAGGGCACTGCCATCTCGAGGTAGTGCTGCGCGATGAAGGCCTCCAGGACCTGGCGCTCCGGGCTCGGCGGCGTGGGGCGCGTGACCGCGGCACCAGCGGCGCCCTCGCCCGCCGCCGAAGCGTCCAGCTCCGGCAGGTCGTCGTCGTCGAGCAGTTGAACCGCCGTCGCGTCGTCGACGTGTTTCGGGAAGTAGGCCCGGTCGCCCAGATGCCGACCGCCGCGCACCATCGCCAGGTTCACGCAGGCGCGTCCGCCCTGCAGCTTCACCGCCAGGATGTCGACGTCGCGATCGCGGCCGGTGGCGCTGTTCTCGTCGACGGCCTGCTGCTGCAGCACCTTCGACAAGGCGGTGATCTGGTTGCGGATGCCGGCGGCCTGCTCGTACTCGAAGCGCTCGGCGTGGCTCATCATCTGCGCCTGCAGCGCGTCCAGGACCTCCTGGGTCTCGCCGAGCAGGAAGCGCTCCGCGTTGCTGACGTTGCGGCGGTAGTTGTCGTTCTGGCCCTCGGGCACGCAGGGGCCGGTGCAGCGGTGGATCTGGTGCAGCAGGCAGGGCCGGCTGCGGTTGTTGAAGACGGTGTCCTCGCAGGTCCGCAGCTGGAAGACCTTCTGGATCAGCTGGATCGATTCCTTCACCGCCCAGGCGCTGGGGAACGGGCCGAAGTAGCGATGGCGCCGATCGACCGCGCCGCGGTAGTAGCTGATGCGCGGCCAGGCGTGGCCGGACAGGCGCAGGTAGGGATAGCTCTTGTCGTCGCGGAACAGGATGTTGAACCGCGGGTTGAGCGCCTTGATCAGGTTGTTCTCGAGCAGCAGCGCCTCGGCCTCGGTACGCACCACCGTGGTCTCGAGCCGCGCGATGCGCGCCACCATCATCCCGATGCGCGTGCCGCCGTGATCCTTCTGGAAGTAGCTCGAGACGCGCCGCTTCAGGTTCTTGGCCTTGCCGACGTAGAGCACATGGTCCTGCGCGTCGAAATAGCGGTAGACGCCCGGCAGCGCCGGCAGCGCCAGCACCTCGGCCAGCAGCCGGTCGCGAACCGCGCGGGCGGCGCGCTCCATGTCGGCGACGCGGCGGGACTCGGCCGCCTCGATGGCTTCGGACTGGGCGTTCCACGCCTCGGCGTGGGACGGCGGCGCCGCGTCGGGCGCATCGGTTGCAGCCGGCGCATCGGCGCGCGGGGGCTCCGCGGGAACGGTCGGGGAAGAAGGCTCCGGCACTTCGCTGGCGCCGGCGGGGGTCGTGCTCATGGGGCGCGATTGTGCCGCCGGATAATTCCGCGATGCCCGACGCCCTCGCCGAATCCGCTTCCCCCGCGCAGTCTCCTGACACGATGACCTGGGACATCTTCTGCCGCGTCATCGACAACTACGGCGATCTCGGCGTCTGCCTGCGGCTGGCGCGCGACCTGGCCCGGCGCGGCGAGCAGGCGCGGCTCTGGTGCGACGACTTGTCGCCACTGGCCTGGATGCAACTCGAGGCTGTCCCGGGCCTGAGCTGCCGGCCCTGGGACGAGAGCGTGGGGGCGGCACCGGGCGACGTCGTCGTCGAGACCTTCGGCTGTGAGCTGCCCGCGCCCTTCGTCGCCGCGATGGCCGCGCGGCCCGTCCGGCCGGCGTGGATCAACCTCGAATACCTCAGCGCCGAAAGCTACGTCGAGCGCAGCCATGGACTGAAGTCGCCGCAGTTCTCCGGACCGGGCGCTGGACTCGACAAGTGGTTCTTCTATCCCGGCTTCAACGATCGCACCGGCGGCCTTCTCCGGGAGCCGGGACTTCTCGACGCCGTCACCGCGCATCACGGCGACGCCTGGCGCGCGGCGCGCGGCTGGGGCCGCCGGCCCGGCGAGCGGGTGCTGAGCCTGTTCGCGTATCCGCAGGCGCCGCTGGCGCCCTTGCTCGAGGCGCTCGGTCCCGGCTGGCTGCTGCTGCTCTGCCCCGGGGCGGCCCAGAGCGCCGTGCCGGCCTTGCTACGCGACGGGCAGCGCGCGCTCGCGCTTCCTCATCTGACGCAGGACGGTTACGACCAGTTGCTCTGGTCCTGCGATCTCAACCTCGTGCGCGGCGAGGACTCCTTCGTGCGCGCGCAATGGGCCGGCCAGCCGATGCTGTGGCAGATCTACTTCCAGGACGATGGCGCGCACGGGCCGAAGCTGGAGGCCTTCCTGGACGCCGCGCTGGCGGGCGCCGAGGACCGGTGGGCCGCGAACTGGCGCGCCCTGTCGCGCGCGTGGAACGGGCTCGGGTCGTGGACGCCGGCCTGCGCCGAGGCCCTGCGCGAGCGGCCGGCCGCCGTCGCGCAGGCGCGCGCATGGCGTGCCGAATTGGCGGCGCAAGTGGATTTGACCTCGCGGCTGCAGGCCTTTGCCCGGCGCGCGAGTGGCGCGTGACAGGCCTTTCGAGCTAGAATGCGCGGCTTTTCGCGTTCTGAACGCGCGGTTCCCCGAACCAGCGCCGAACGCCTCACACCGCCGGAACAGTTCGGATCTCCAAGCATCCAAGTGACTGTGCCCGGACCCAATCTCCCGGAATCATCATGAAGATCGCTCAAGAAATTCGCGCCGGCAACGTGATCATGCACGGCAAGGACCCCATGGTCGTGCTGAAGACCGAGTACAGCCGCGGTGGCCGCAATGCCGCGACGGTGCGCATGAAGCTGAAGAGCCTGCTGAACAACTCCGGCACCGAAGTCGTCTTCAAGGCCGACGACAAGATGGACCAGATCATCCTCGACAAGAAGGAGTGCACCTACTCCTACTTCGCCGACCCGATGTACGTGTTCATGGACACCGAATACAACCAGTTCGAAGTCGAAGCCGAGAACATGGGCGACGCCATCAACTACCTGCAGGACGGCATGGAAGTGGAAGTGGTGTTCTACGACGGCAAGGCGATCTCGGTGGAACTGCCCACCAGCGTCGTGCGCGAAGTGACCTGGACCGAGCCGGCCGTCAAGGGCGACACCTCGGGCAAGGTCCTGAAGCCCGCCAAGATCGCCACCGGTTTCGAGATCCCCGTGCCCATCTTCGTGGCCCAGGGCGACAACATCGAAATCGACACGCGTACCCACGAGTACCGCAAGCGCGTCTGAGCGATGCCGGAGCCGGCACCGGCTCCTCGCCCAACGAAAAAGCAGCCCTCGGGCTGCTTTTTTGTTGCCGCGTCGCGGGTCGTCCCGGTCGACCGCCAGGCTCAGGCGGCGGCCTGTCGCGCCCTGCTCTTCTTCGACTTGGCCGTGGCCAGCTTCTTCGAGCCGGTCTTGCCTGCCGACGAAGCGTGCTGCCCAGTTGGCTTGGCACCGGACTTCTTGGCGCCCGACTTCTTCGCGGTGGCGTGCGACTTGCCACCGGACCTCGCCGTCTTGCCGGCGGTTTTTCCAGCGGTCTTGCCAGCCGTCTTCCCCGTGGCCTTCCCCGCCGTCTTGTGCCGGGTGCCCGACTTCGTGGAAGTCGCGGACTTGTCCAACTTCGTGGCCGTGGCGGCAGGCGCGGTGGCCGGCGCGGCCATGTCGGCGTGCGGGGCGGGGATCGGCGCCGTGGCCGGCGGGACCGGCTGGGGCTGCGTCTGCGGCTGGCCTTGCGCCTGCGCGAGGGTGCTCAGCAACACGGTGCCCAGGGCGGCGATCAACGACTTCATGAAGTGGTCCTTCTTCGAGGCGCGCCGACGCGAAGGCCGGCGCTCATGGGATTGAGCGGCGAGTCTAGCCGCGCGCCGGTCAAGGCCGCGTCAAACGAACTCACCCCGACGTAACCATTTGGTGGCGACCCACTTCTCGCCCTCGACGACCGGCGCGCCGCCATGCAGCGTCAGCGTGCTGGGATCGGGCCGGTCGTAGCTGAAGAAGACCGCATTGCCCTTCTGGGCCATGACGTCGAGCTTGATGTCCGGGAAGACCGTCGCGCCGCCGCGCGCCGGCGTGTTCAGGTACATCACCAGCGTCGCGACGCGCTGGCCGCCGCGCTCCAGGATCGCCTTGCTGCTGGCGTGCCGCGGGTCGAAGTAGTCGTAGTGCGGCTGGTATTCGGCGCCGACGCGATAACGCAGCACCTGCAGGCCCTCGCCGTTGCGCAGCGGCCAGTTCAGCAGCGTCGCGATGCGGCGCTCGATGCGGGCGACGACCTCGTTCTCGCCGCGCTCGAAGAACATGCCCTCGCTGGTGCGCGCCGAGTTCACTTCGCTGCCCTCGCGCTGCGCCGCCACCGTCTCCGAGCGCGCCAGCCGGGCACCCGCCGAGGCGACCATCGCGTCGCATTCCTGGGCGCTCAGCAGGTTGCCGAACACGATCACCCGTGGCCGCTGCAGCGCCATCAGGATCTCGACGCGGTGGCCGTCGGGCAGCAGCACGCTGCGCTGGTCGGTCAGGTCCGGTTCGGGCAGCGAGCCCGGCTCGATCGCCGGCTCGGGCAGCTCCGGCAGCGTCAGCGGCGGCTCGAAGGGGCGGTGCTCGGCCAGCGCCTGCTGCGCCATGTCGGGCTGCCAGCCGCTGGTCAGCATGGCCTGGTACAGCGCCTCGCGTGTGATGCCGTTGCGCAACTGCGCGGCCACCCAGTCGCGCAGTTCGGGCGTGAGGTATTGCGAATTGCTCATGGCCGCAACGGTATCAAACTGATCGGTGTCTGCCTGTATCCCGGTGTGCCAGCTCAGTCGGCGACGCGGCGGCGGAACACCAGCCGGTCCGGCTCGCTGGCCTCGGGCGCGTAGGCGTAGCCGTCGACCGCGAAATCCTGCAGCCCCGCCGGCGTGCCGATCCGGTGCTGGATCGCATACCGGGCCATCAGGCCGCGCGCGCGCTTGGCGAAGAAGCTGATGATCTTGTAGCGGCCGCCTTTCCAGTCCTCGAACTGGCACTCGATGACCCGCGGCTTCAGCACCTTGCGGGCGGCGGCCTTGAAGTACTCCTGCGAGGCCAGGTTCACGATCACCGGCGCCGACAGCTGCGCGCACTGCGCGTTCAGGTGTTCGGCGATGGTGTCGCCCCAGAAGGCGTAGAGGTTGCCGCCGCGCTCGTTCTTCAGCGCGGTGCCCATCTCGAGCCGGTAGGGCTGCAGCCGGTCCAGCGGCCGCAGCACGCCGTAGAGCCCCGAGAGGATCGCCAGGTGGCGCTGCGCCCACTGCAGATCGTCGACCGACAGCGTCGCGGCCTGCAGGCCGTCGTAGACGTCGCCATTGAAGGCGAGCACGGCGGGCTTGCTGTTCCTGTCGGTGAAGCGCGTCGACCACGCTTGGTAGCGGGCCACGTTCAAGGTCGCCAGTGCCTCGGAGATGTCCATCAGGCCGCCGATGTCGGCCGCCGTCTTGGTCTTGAGGATCCCGATCAGCTCGGCCGCCTGGGGCGCGAAGTGGGGACGACCCGCCAACGCGGCCAGCGCCTCGGGCGTGGGGGTGTCGTAGTCCAGGGACTTCGCGGGGGAGATCACATACAGCATGGGGGCGGATTGTCGCGCGTCCGGGGCGCAAGACCTGTCACCAGACCGTCGGATGAACGAAGGCCGCCCTGGGGCGGCCTTCATCGGTGGTTCGCGACGCCTTGCGACGTCCCGCGACGCTCAGCGGGCGAGCAAGGCGTTGATCGCGGTCACGTCCTCGGGGCGCAGTTGGCCGGACGCCTGGCGCAGCTTGAGGCTATTCACCAGCACGTCATAACGGGCCTTGGCCAGGTCGCGCTGCGTCGTGTAGAGCTGGGTCTGGGCGTTCAGCACGTCCAGGTTGACCCGCACGCCGACCTTGTAGCCCAGCTGGGTCGCCTCCAGCGCCAGCTTCGACGAGGCCTCGGCCGCCTCGTAGGCCTTCACCTGCGCCTGCAGCGACTGCACGCCGAAGAACGCGCGCTTGGTGCCTTCCTCGACGCTGCGGCGGGCGAAGTCCAGGTCGTTGCGGGACTTCTCCTCCAGCGCGACCGTCTCCTTGATGCGGTTGGTGATCGCGCCACCGCTGTAGATCGGCATGTTCAGCGCAACGCCGACCGACGCGTTCTTGAGGTTGCCGGTGTACTGCACGCCCTCGCCGGTGGAGCGCTGCACGCCGAGCTGCGCGGTCAGGTCGACCGTGGGCAGGCGCGCGCCCTTGGCGCGCTCGATCTCGTAGCGGGCGATGTCCAGGCCCAGCTGGGCCTTGCGGATCGCCGGATGACCGCCTTCGGCCTGGCTGACCCACGGATCGACCGTGGACGGCGCCACCGGCGGCAGCACCACCGGCACGGCCAGCGGACGCGGCTCGACGCCGACACGCCCCACCAGTTGGTCCAGCGTGACGCGCTTGACGCGCAGGTCGTTGTCGGCAGCCAGTTCCTGGGCGGTCGCCAGGTCGTAGCGGGCCTGCGCCTCGCGGGTGTCGGTGATGGTCGCGGTGCCGACCTCGAAGTTGCGCTTGGCCGAGGCCAGCTGCTCCGCGATCGCGGCCTTGTTGGCGCTCGAGGTCGAGAGCGTGTCCTTGGCCGCCAGCACGTCGAAATACGCCTGCGCGACGCGGACGATCAGGTCCTGCTCCGCCGTGGCGAGATCCGACTCGGCCACGTCGACGCCCAGTCGGGCCTGGTCGATCGAGCCCTGGTTGGGACGGTTGAAGACGGCGTACTTGGCGTTCAGGCCGGCATTGGTGACGGTGTTGCCGAAGCGGTCGCGCTGCACGCCGCTGCCGGGCGGGTCGAATTCCGAGCGCGTCGAGCTGACGCCCACGCCGACCGAGGGACGCGCCAGCGCCAGCGCCTGGCCGTAGCGGTATTGCGCCGATTCCGCCGTCGCCCGCGCCGCCAGGTAGGTGGCGTCGTAGGCGCGGGCCGCGTCGTACAGCTCTTGCAGGCTCTGCGCCTGGGCCGCCCCGGCCATCAGCGCGAGCGCCGCGGCCAGGAGCGAGACCCGCGGCAGGCGGGAGATCGGAGACGTACGGCGTTCAGCGGCCATGAGGCTTCCTCGTATCGATGTGGTGTTCTTCGGAGCGATCCAACTGCGGACCGGCCGCGGACGTGCCGCGGCCGGTATCCAGGTCCAGGGCACCCGCCGGTCGATCGCCGCCGACCCGGGTCCGGTGCCGGGCGAGGTTATAGATCACCTCGCCCCCCTGTCTCGAAAGAAATGCGACGACTTGCAGTCTTCGCACCCCGTGACGGCAATAACGCGCGATGGGCTGCCAGCGCCCCGCCCGCCGCGCGCCTTCCGCTCAGAACGTGAAATGCGATCCGGTGTCGAAACCGTCCAGGCGCTGGACGACGGTCTCGAACAGGTTCTTGGTCGTGAACTCGCGCTCGCCGGTGCGCGTGATGATGCGCGCGCTCATCGCGGGCTCGTCGCCGACGATCACGCCCATGCGGCCGCCGATCTTGAGCTGGTCCAGCAGCGCCTGCGGCGCCTGGGGCACCGAGCCGGACAGCAGGATCACGTCGAACGGCGCCTCGCCGGGCAGGCCCTTGACGCCGTCGCCCTCGACCACCGTCACGTTCAGCACGCCATTGCGGCGCAGCGCGTCGCGGGCGGCGCCGGCCAGCGCGGCGTCCTTCTCGACGCTGAAGACCTGCTGCGCCTTGTGGCCCAGCAGCGCGGCCATGTAGCCGCTGCCGGTGCCGATCTCGAGCACCTTCTCGTGGCGCTCGATCTGCAGCTCCTGCATCCAGCGGGCCTCGACCCGCGGGGGCAGCATCTTCTGGCCATTGGCCAGCGGCAGCTCGACGTCGGTGAAGGCCACGTTGCGGTAGGCGGCGGGCACGAAGTCCTCGCGCTTGACCACGGCCAGCAGGGCCAGCACCGAGGGATCCAGCACATCCCACGGGCGGATCTGCTGTTCGATCATGTTGAAGCGGGCTTGTTCGAAGTTCATGTTCAGTCCTCTGGCGGCCCCCTTGGCGCGCCGAATGCGGGCGGTATTCTAGGCGGGCGACCGGGGTGGGGCCGGATGGCGCGGGCGGTTGAGGAGTCCCTCGAACATCAGCTCGAGCTGCAGCGACAGCACCTGCTCCGGCGTGCACTTGTGGTCGTGGGTCACGCCGGCCGCGCCGATCGAGTGCTCATGCAGCACCAGGTGCAGCATCGGCCCGATCAGCACCATCACCGCCGCGTCCGGATCGACCTCGCGGAACTCGCCCGAGGCGACGCCGCGGCGCACCACCTCGGCCAGCAGCTCGCAACAGGGATCGATGACCTCGTCGTTGTAGAACGCGGCCAGCTCCGGGAAGTTGCGGGCCTCGCTCATCATGATCTTGTGGATGCCGCCGGCCGGCGTCCGGCCCAGGCGCTCCCACCAGGTCCACAGCATCCAGGTCAGCAGCTCCGCCATCGAGCCCTGGTGCTTGGCGAGCTCGGAAATCCCCTCCGCGATCTTGCTGCCCAGGGCCTCGCGCACCACCGCCTTGAAGAGCTCCTCCTTGGAGGGGAAGTAGAGGTAGAGCGTGCCCTTGGAAACCCCCGCCTTGGCGGCCACTTCCTCCGAACGGGTGGCGGCGAAGCCCTTCTCGACGAACAGCGACAGCGCGGCTTCGAGCAGCTCCTGCGGGCGCGCCTCCTTGCGCCGCTGTCGGGCGGAGGACGGCGCGGAGCTGTCGGTCTTGGCGGAAGCGCGAGGCATGGGGGATGGAGGACTGCTAACTGACTAACCGGTCAGTAATGTAGCGGCGCGCTTTCAGCCCGGTCAAGCCAGCAGTGCCCGCCGCGCGCGGCGTCCCCTGGCCAGGCGACGCCCCGCATCCCGTCGTGGCGGCATCGTCACGCGCCCCTCACGCCGGAGCGCCCACATCGATGCTGCGCTGCGGCAAACCCTTCCCGAGCCAGGGCTATGATCCGCGCCGACCGCCTCCGGACCCGAGCGAGGCGGCATTCTGGAGTCGTAGTTTGGACACTGTGCTGCTGATCAAGGCCGCGATCATGGGGATCGTGGAGGGCCTGACCGAATTCCTGCCGATCTCGTCGACCGGCCACCTGATCCTCACGGGCGCGCTGCTGGGCGGCTTCGAGGATGCGCGGGGCAAGGTCTTCGACATCGCGATCCAGACCGGCGCGATCCTGGCCGTGATCATCGTCTACTGGCAGCGCCTGCGCGACACGGCCGCCGGACTGGGCAGCGACGCCCGCGCGCGCCGCTTCGTCCTCAACGTCGCGATCGGCTTCCTGCCGGCGGTGGTCCTGGGCCTGCTGTTCGGCAAGGCGATCAAGGAACACCTGTTCACCCCGGTCGTCGTGGCCAGCACCTTCATCATCGGCGGCGTGATCATCCTGTGGGCGGAACGCCGCCAGCAGAGCGCCGTGCGCATCCACGAGGTCGACGACATGAGCCCGCTGGACGCGCTCAAAGTCGGCCTGGTGCAGTGCCTGGCGATGGTGCCGGGCACCAGCCGCTCGGGCGCGACCATCATCGGCGGCATGCTGCTGGGCCTGTCGCGCAAGGCGGCGACCGATTTCAGCTTCTTCCTGGCGATCCCGACGCTGATCGGCGCCGGCCTGTACAGCCTCTACAAGGAGCGCTCGGTGCTGTCGACCGGCGACATCCCGCTGTTCGCGGTCGGCCTGTTCTTCTCCTTCGTCAGCGCCTGGATCTGCGTGCGCTGGCTGCTGCGCTACATCGCCAGCCACAGCTTCGTGCCCTTCGCCTGGTACCGCATCGCCTTCGGCATCGTGGTGCTGGTCACCGCCTACACCGGCCTGATCGTCTGGGCCGAATGAGCGCCGCCCGGCCCGGCGCGCCGCGAAGCTGACGCCCCGATGACGCGTTCCCCCGGATGGGGAACGCGTCCACCCCTGCGGGGGGATGGCCGAACGCCTAAAATACCGGCCTTATGACCATCACGATCAAGACCGGCGCCGACATCGACGCCATGCGCATCGCCGGCCGTCTGGCGTCCGAGGTGCTGGACATGCTGACCCCGCACGTCAAGCCGGGCGTCACCACCGACCACCTCGACAAGCTGGCCCACGACTACATCGTGAATGTCCAGCAAGGCATCCCCGCCCCGCTGAACTACCAGCCGCCGGGCTACACGCCGTACCCGAAGTCGATCTGCACCTCGATCAACCACCAGGTCTGCCACGGCATTCCCAACGACCGCCCGCTGAAGAACGGCGACATCGTGAACATCGACGTCACCGTCATCAAGGACGGCTGGCACGGCGACACCAGCCGCATGTTCGTCGTCGGCGAGGGCTCGATCGCGGCCAAGCGGCTGTGCTCCTTCACCTACGACGCGATGTGGAAGGGCATCCAGAAGGTCAAGCCGGGCGCGCGCCTGGGCGACATCGGCCATGCGATCCAGACCTTCGCCGAGAACGCCGGCTTCAGCGTCGTGCGCGAGTTCTGCGGCCATGGCATCGGCCAGAAGTTCCACGAGGAGCCCCAGGTGCTGCACTACGGCCGCCCGGGCACGCTCGAGGAACTGGTGCCGGGCATGGTCTTCACCATCGAGCCGATGATCAATGCCGGCCGGCGCGAGATCCGCGAGATGGGCGACGGCTGGACCATCGTCACCAAGGACCGCTCGCTGTCGGCGCAGTGGGAGCACACGGTGCTGGTCACCGAGACCGGCTTCGAGATCCTGACGCAGTCGGCCGGCACGCCGCCGCCGCCGGCCTTCGTCGCGCCCCAGGCCGTCCCGGCCTGATCGCGGCGGACCGCGCATGAACGCCAGGACGCCGGGCGAGGCCGGCGCATCGCCGGCCGTGCCGCCCTCCGACGCCGCCCCGCTGACCGTCGCCGACCTGCGCCAGCGCTTCAAGGCCGGCAAGCAGCAGCTGCTGGAGGACTTCGCGGCGGCCAAGGCCAGCGTCGCTGCCGCCACGCGGCTGATGCGCCTGCTGGCCCGGCATGTCGACGGCACGCTGCAGGCGCTCTGGACGCATTCCGGCATCGCCGCCGCGGCGCCGGAGGCCGCGCTGGTCGCCGTCGGCGGCTACGGCCGCGGCGAGCTTTTCCCGCATTCGGACGTCGACGTGCTGGTGCTGCTGCCCGATGCGCTGCCGGGCGGTTTGATGCCCGATCAGCCCGGCCCGCTGAAGCAGGCGATCGAGGCCTTCATCACCGCCTGCTGGGACATCGGCCTGGAGATCGGCTCGTCGGTGCGCACCGTGCGCGAATGCCTGGACGAGGCCGCCGGCGACGTCACCATCCAGACCGCGCTGCTCGAGTCGCGCTGGCTGGCCGGCTCGCGGCCGCTGGTCAAGCGCTTCGACCAGGCCTTCCGCGAGGCGGTCGATCCACGCGCCTTCATGCGCGCCAAGACGCTGGAGATGCGCCAGCGCCACACGAAGTACGAGGAAACGCCCTACGCGCTGGAGCCCAACTGCAAGGAAAGTCCCGGCGGCCTGCGCGACCTGCAGGTGCTGATCTGGATCGCGCGCGGCGCGGGCCTGGGCCGGACCTGGTCGCAGCTCGCGGCCAAAGGCCTGATCACGCCCTTCGAGGCCCGCCAGCTGCAGCGCAACGAAGGCGTGCTCAAGAGCATCCGCTGCCAGCTGCACCTGGCGGCGAAGCGGCGCGAGGACCGGCTGGTCTTCGACCTGCAGACGGCGGTGGCGGAGCGCTTCGGCTACGAGTCGACCCGCTCGCTGCGCGCGTCCGAGAAGCTGATGCGTCGCTACTACTGGGCGGCCAAGGCGGTGACGCAGCTGAACCAGATCACGCTGCTCAACCTGGAAGACCAGATCAACGGCACGCGGGGCAACGAACCGCGCCCGGTCAACGACCGCTTCCTGGAGCGCAGCGGCATGCTGGAGATCGCGGCCGACGACCTCTACGAGCGCGAGCCGCACGCCATCCTCGAGACCTTCCTGATCTACCAGCAGACGCCCGGCATCAAGGGCCTGTCGGCCAAGACGCTGCGCGCGCTCTACAACGCGCGCGGGCTGATGAACAGCGCGTTCCGGCGCGATCCGGCCAACCGCGCGATGTTCATGCGCGTGCTCGAGGAGCCGCAGGGCCAGACGCACGCGTTCCGGTTGATGAACCAGACCTCGGTCCTGGGGCGCTACCTGTGGGTGTTCCGGCGCATCGTCGGGCAGATGCAGCACGACCTGTTCCACGTCTACACGGTGGACCAGCACATCCTCATGGTGCTGCGCAACATCCGCCGCTTCTTCATCCCCGAGCACACCCACGAGTACCCCTTCTGCTCGCAGCTGGCGGCGCAGTTCGACCGCCCTTCCCTGCTCTACATCGCGGCCCTCTTCCACGACATCGCCAAGGGCCGCGGCGGTGACCACTCCGACCTGGGCGCGGTCGAGGCGCGGCGCTTCTGCCGCGCGCACGGCCTGCCGAAGGCGGATGCGGCGCTGGTGGTGTTCCTGGTCGAGCATCACCTGACGATGTCGCGGGTGGCGCAGAAAGAGGACCTGTCCGATCCCGACGTCATCCAGCACTTCGCGCAGCTGGTGAAGGACGAACGCACGCTGACGGCGCTGTACCTGCTCACCGTCGCCGACATCCGCGGCACCGGCCCCAAGGTCTGGAACGCGTGGAAGGGCAAGCTGCTGGAGGATCTCTACCGGCTGACGCTGCGTGCGCTGGGCGGCGCGAAGCTGAACATGGCCGCCGAGATCGAGGCCCGCAAGCAGGAAGCGCGGCAGGAGCTGGCCCTGAAGGCGCAGCTGCCGGGCACCGAGGACGCGCTGTGGAAGACGCTGGACCTGAGCTACTTCGCGCGCCATGACGCACCGGACCTGGCCTGGCACGCGCGCGCGCTGTGGCGCCATGTCGCGAGCGCCGAGCCGGTGGTGCGGGCGCGCCCGTCGCCGGTCGGCGAGGGCCTGCAGGTGCTGGTCTACGCCAAGGACCAGCAGGACCTGTTCGCGCGCATCTGCGGCTACTTCGACGGCGCGGGCTTCAACATCCTGGACGCCAAGGTGCACACCACGCGCAGCGGTTATGCGCTGGACACCTTCCAGGTCATCGCGCCCGAGCTGGACCTGCACCACCGCGACCTGACCGCGCTGGTGGAATCCAAGCTCGGCCAGGCGCTGGTCGCGCAGGGCCCGCTGCCGGAGCCGCGCAAGGGGCGGCTGTCGCGCCGGGTGAAGAGTTTCCCGTTCACGCCGCGCATCTCGCTGCGCCCGGATGAACGCGCGCAGCGCTGGCTGCTGTCGGTCAGCGCGACCGACCGCGCCGGCCTGCTGTACGCGATCGCGCGGGTGCTGGCGCGGCACGGCATCAACCTTCAGCTCGCCAAGGTCTCGACCCTGGGCGAGCGGGTCGAGGACACCTTCCTGCTCGACGGCGCGGCACTGCAGCAGAGCCGGATGCAGCTGCAGATCGAGAGCGAGCTGCTGGACGCGCTGTCGGTGCAGTGAGGCGATGAGCCAGTACCACGTCATCCCGTCGGCCGAGGCCTTCGCGCGGCTCGACGGTTTCAGCACGGTCATCGACGTGCGCTCGCCGGCCGAGTTCGCCGAGGACCGCCTGCCGGGCGCGGTGAACTGGCCGGTGCTGGACAACGACGAGCGCCGCATCGTCGGCACGCTCTACAAGCAGGATCCGCTGGAGGCCCGCAAGGTCGGCGCCGCGATCGTGGCGCGCAACATCGCCGCCCACCTGGACGCGAACCGGGCGCTGATGCAGAAGCATTGGCGGCCGCTGGTCTATTGCTGGCGGGGCGGGCAGCGCTCGGGGGCGATGAACTGGTTCCTGAACCAGATCGGGTTCAAGTCGCTGCAGCTGGTGGGGGGCTACAAGGCCTTCCGCGGCGAGGTGATCCGGACGCTGGCCGAGCTGCCGGCGCACTTTGATTTCGTGGTGCTGTGCGGGCGGACCGGCTCGGGCAAGACGCGCTTGCTGCACGCGCTCGCGGGCGTGGGGGCGCAGGTGCTCGACCTGGAGGCGCTCGCGCGTCATCGCGGATCGGTGCTCGGCGCCCTGCCCGACCAGGCGCAGCCGAGCCAGAAGGCCTTCGACACGGCGCTGTGGCAGGCGATGGTGCGGCTCGACCCGGCGCGGCCGGTGTTCGTCGAGAGCGAGAGCCGCAAGATCGGCGGCGTGCAGTTGCCGGAGCCGCTGCACCTGCGCTTGCGTCAGCAGGGGCGCTGCGTGTGGATCGACATGGCGGAGGCCGGGCGCGTGCAGCTGCTGCTGGAGGACTATGCGCACTTCCGGTCCGACGCGGAGGGCTTCAATGCGCTCATCGCGGGTCTGGTGACGCTGCGCGGTCGCGAACGCGTGGAGCGCTGGCAAGGGATGGCGCGGAGCGGGCAATGGGCTGAGCTCTTCGGGGAGCTCATGCGCGATCACTATGACCCTGGCTACGAACGGTCGCTGACCAACCACTTTCCGCAGTTGAGCTCGGCGCCGCGCATCAGCCTGGAAGACAGCGGCCCCGGCAGCACCGGTCAGGCGGTGCAGGCCCTGCTGGCCATCGCTGGCGCATGACCCTCTCTCGCGGCCTGCGACGAGCCCCCTCACCCTAACCCTCTCCCCCTCGCGGGGGCGAGGGGATGACTCACCCTCGCAAAAGGATGGTTCGCGAGGGGATCACTCGGGAAAGGGATAGCTCGCGAGGGGCTGCTGCGTGCCGAGCACTCCCTCGCCCCGCTTGCGGGTAGAGGGCGGGGGGTGAGGGGAAACCGTGCCGTCAGACGGCCAGCAGTTCCACCTCGAACAGCAGCGTCGCGTGCGGGGGAATCACGCCGCCGGCGCCATACGCGCCATAGCCCAGTTCCGACGGAATCACCAGGAACCGGGTCCCGCCGACCTTCATGCCCTGCACGCCCTCATCCCAGCCCTTGATGACTTCCCCGGCGCCGAGGTGGAAACGGAACGGATCCCGGCGGTCCTTGGACGAATCGAACTTGCGCCCACGCTGGCCGTCCTTGTAGAGCCAGCCGGTGTAATGCACGGTCACGCGCTTGCCAGCCTCGGCCACGGCGCCCTCGCCGGTGGTGACGTCCTCGAACTCCAGGCCGCTGGCGGTCTTGGTCAGCTGGTTCAGCGTGATCGGCTCGGCACCGCCGGAGACGCCCAGCAGCTCCACCTCGAACATCAGCGTCGCGTTCGGCGGAATCACTCCACCGGCGCCGCGCGCGCCATAACCGAGTTGCGGCGGGATCACCAGGACCCGGGTCCCGCCGACCTGCATGCCCTGCACGCCTTCATCCCAGCCCTTGATGACCATGCCGCCGTCGAGCTCGAACTCGAAGGGCTCGCCGCGGTCCTTGCTGGAATCGAACTTGACGCCCTTCTGGCCGTCCTTGAACAGCCAGCCGGTGTAATGGACCTTCACGTCCTGGCCGGCACGGGCCGTGGCGCCGGTGCCCGGCGTGGTGTCGTCGTATTGCAGGCCGCTGTCGGTCGTTTTCATCAAAGGATTCCTTGAAAGGGGATGTCCGCGGACATCGGGAACGCAAAGGCGTGATCATGCCAGCCGTCGGGCCGCCCGGCCGTGCCACGGGTTCACGCACGGGCTGGACGCGGCGTGGCGGCGCCTCAGGGCTGGCGGGCCGGCCACGCGGCCACCGCGCGCTCGAACCACTCGGGCATCGTCCGCGCCGCCAGGGCCGGCAGGCCCAGGCGCTCGCCGGCACGGCGCAGCGCGGCAAGCGGGTCGCCCAGGTCCAGCGCCCGGGCGCCGTTCTGCTTGGACAGCTTCTCGCCGTTGTCGCCCAGCACCAGCGGCGTGTGCAGGTAGCGCGGGCGGGGCAGGCCCAGCAATTCCTGCAGCCGGATCTGCCGGGGCGTGTTGTCGGCCAGGTCCTCGCCGCGGACCACGTCGGTCACCCCCTGCCAGCCGTCGTCGACGACGACCGCCAACTGATAGGCCCACAGCCCGTCGGCGCGTTTCAGGACGACATCGCCGACCTCGTCCGTCAGGTCCTGCGACTGCGGCCCGAGCCGGCGGTCCTGCCAGGCGATGCGCAGCGGCACCGGCGCCTCGCCCGCCCGGCCGACCTGGGCCGTGCTGCGCAGACGCCAGGCGCGCGCCGGCTTGCCGTGCAGACCATGGCGGCAGGTGCCCGGATAGACCAGTTCCCCGTGGCGCTCCCGCTGCCCGCCTCGGGCCGCGATCGCCTGGGCGATGTCCTTGCGCGAGCAGCCGCAGGGGTAGGCCCAGCCGGCGGCGACCAGCCGGTCGAGCGCCGCCTGGTAGGCCGCACCGCGCCGGGACTGCCACACCGGCGGCGCGTCCGGCAGCAGCCGCACCTGGGCGAGCTGCGACAGCACCATCGCATCGGCGCCGGCCGGACAGCGCGGCCCGTCGACGTCCTCGATCCGGATCAGCCAGCGGCCGCCATGCGCCCGGGCGTCGAGCCAGCTCGCCAGCGCGGCCACGAGCGAGCCCTCATGCAGCGGCCCGGTCGGCGATGGCGCGAAGCGGCCCACATACCGGCCGGCGCGGCGGCCATCGCCGTAATCGCCGTGATTGCCGTGATCGACGCCAGCATCGGCGGCTTGCGCCTCGCCGCTGCCCGAGCGCCCCGCACCGCTCACAGCAGCAGGCCCTCGTGCTGCTCCAGCAGCGAGCGCCGCGTCGCCTCGCTCTTGAGCCGCTCCAGCCACCAGGCCAGCGCCTTGGCGGGCCGGTGGCCGGTGTTGCGCCACGCGTAATGCATCGGCGAGATCCGCTTGCCCTGGAAGGTCTCCTTCCTCACGAGCCGACCGGCGTCGATGTGGCGGCGCACCATCGGCGTCGGCAGGAACCCCACGCCCAGGCCGCGCAACATGGCCTCCAGCTTGGTCGCCATCGACGGCACGGTCAGCACCTCCTGCCCGGGCACCACCCCCACCGTCATCGGCGCGAGGCTGCGCGCCGTGTCCGCCACCGCGACGATGCGGTGGCGCGCGATCTCGGCCGAGGTCAGCACGCCCTCGAACTCCGCCAGCGGATGGTGCGGCGCGACGCAGAACACCATCTCCATCGGCCCCAGCACCTCGCAGACCACCGAGCTGCCCGGCGGCTGCGCGCTGGTGCCGATGGCCAGGTCGGCCTGGCCGGAGATCAGCGCCTCCCAGGTGCCCGACAAGACCTCGGTGCGCAGCTTCAGGCGGGTGGGCGGCGGCTTGCCGTCCTCCTTCTCCTGGTAGAAGGTCTCCATCAGGTCGAAGATCGCGCGCCGCGCGACCGCGTCGTCGAAGGCGATGGTGAGCTCGCTCTCCCAGCCGGTGGCCACGCGCTTGACCCGGTTCGCGACCGCGTCCATCTCCTGCAGCAGCCGCCGGCCCTCGGTCAGCAGCTCATGGCCGGCGGCGGTCAGCACCGCCTGGCGCGAGCTGCGGTCGAACAGCAGCACGTCCAGCGCCTCCTCCAGCTGCCGCACCGAGTAGGTCAGCGCCGACGGCACCTTCCCCATCTCCCGCGCCGCCGCCGCGAAGCTGCCGCTGCGCGCGATGCTGTCCATCATGGCCAGCGCCTCCGGCGTCAGCACCCGTCGTTTGTCTTGCTGTGACATTCCTTCATCTTATTTGAACGGTGGCTTCAAGCCCCCTCCCCCTCGGCAGAGGCCCTCATCCCTACAGTGAACCCATCGCAACACAACGGCCCGCCACCACAGGCCAGCAAAGGAGCATTCAAATGCGTGAAGTCATCAAGTCCTCGGACCGCGGTTATGCCGATCACGGCTGGCTCAAGAGCTTCCACAGCTTCTCGTTCGCGGACTACTTCAACCCGCGCCGCATGGGCTTCGGCCCGCTGCGGGTGATCAACGAGGACCGCATCGCCGGCGGCACCGGCTTCGGCACGCACGGCCACCGCGACATGGAGATCATCAGCTACGTGCTGAGCGGCGAGCTGGCGCACCAGGACAGCATGGGCAACGGCAAGCCGGGCGGCGCGAACGCCGGCGTGATCCGCCCGGGCGACGTGCAGCGCATGAGCGCCGGCACCGGCGTGATGCACAGCGAGTTCAACCACTCCAAGGACGGCGAGACCCACTTCCTGCAGATCTGGGTGATGCCGGACCGGCAGGGCGTGACACCCGGCTACGAGCAGAAGCACTTCGCCGAGGCGGACAAGCGCGGCCGGCTGCGTCTGGTCGCCTCGCCGGACGGCGCGCAGGACTCGGTGTCCATCCACCAGGACGCGCGCCTGTACGCCGGCCTGTTCAACGGCGATGAACGCGCCGAGCTGCCGCTGGCGCCGGACCGGCTCGCCTACGTGCATGTCGTGCGCGGCCGGCTGAGCGTCAACGGCGAGGCGCTGGGCGCGGGCGACGCGCTGCAGCTGGCCAAGGAAGCGGCCATCACGCTCGAGGCCGGCGAGGACGCCGAGGTGCTGGTGTTCGACCTGCCGGTCTGACGCCCGCCGGCGGCGGGACCATCCCGGTCCCGCCGCGCACCCCGGCCTCTACACTCGCGCGATGCAATCGCTCCGACAACTGCTGACCGCGCTGCCGCTGCTGGACTGGGCCGCCCTGGGCCTGTATTTCCTGACCTGGGTCGCCTACGCCCACTTCTCCAAGCACCATGCGGAGGGGCAAGGTTCGCTGCTCGCGATCACGAACCGGGTGCGGCGCCAGTGGATGCTGCAGCTGACCTACCGCGAGATGCGGGTGCTGGACGGCGCGGTCAGTCAGGCGCTGCTGTCGAGTCCGTCCTTCTTCGCGTCGACGACCATCCTGATCATCGGCGGCCTGCTGGCCGCGCTGGGCGCGAGCGAGCAGACCAGCGCGATGGTGCTGGAGCTGCCCTTCACGGTGAAGACCAGCACGCTGGTCTTCGACATCAAGCTGGCGCTGCTGACCGGCATCTTCGTCTACGCCTTCTTCCGCTTCACCTGGAGCATGCGGCAGTACACCTTCGGCGCGCTGCTGGTGGCCTCCGCGCCGGAGGCGGGCCAGTTCGAGCAACAGGGGCCCGAGGCCCGCGAGCAGTTCGCCGACCGCGCCGGCGCGGTCGTGGGCATGGCCGCCGAGGCCTTCAACGACGGGTTGCGCGGCTACTACCTGGCCTTCCCGGTCGTGGCCTGGTTCTTCTCGCCCTGGGCGTTGATGCTCGCCACGGCCGGCGTGATCTACGTGCTGTACCAGCGCGAATTCCGGTCCGAAGTGCTGGAGAAGCTGCGCACCTGAAACAGGCGCGGGGCGCCTGGGCGCCCCGCGGTCGTTCCGGCGCCCGCGGGCGCAATCAGTGGACGACGCGTCCGAACGAGAACTCGCCCGGCTCGCCGCCGATGGCGTGCTCGACACCGACCGGGATCACGTCCTTCGGACCGAAGCGCCCCTGCAGGATCAGCTTGGACAGCGGGTTCTCGATACGCTGCTGGATCGCCCGCTTGAGCGGCCGCGCGCCGAAGACCGGATCGAAGCCGACCTTGGCCAGCTCGTCGAGCGCCTCGTCGCTGACGTCGAGCTTCATCTCGAGCTTGTCCAGCCGCTGCTCCAGCTGCCGCAGCTGGATCTTCGCGATCGACTTGATGTGCGCCTGGCCCAGCGCGTGGAAGATCACCGTCTCGTCGATGCGGTTGAGGAACTCGGGGCGGAAATGCGCCTTGACCTCGCCCCACACCGCGTCGCGGATCACCTCGTCGGACTCGCCCTGCAGCGCCATGATGTGCTGCGAGCCCAGGTTGGACGTCATCACGATCACGCAGTTCTTGAAGTCCACGGTGCGGCCCTGGCCGTCGGTCAGGCGGCCATCGTCCAGCACCTGCAGCAGCACATTGAACACGTCCGGATGGGCCTTCTCGACCTCGTCCAGCAGCAGCACGCTGTAGGGCTTGCGGCGCACGGCCTCGGTCAGGTAGCCGCCCTCGTCGTAGCCGACATAACCCGGAGGCGCGCCGATCAGGCGGCTGACCGAGTGCTTCTCCATGAACTCGCTCATGTCGATGCGGACCATGTGGTCCTCGCTGTCGAACAGGAAACCGGCGAGCGCCTTGCACAGCTCGGTCTTGCCCACGCCCGTCGGGCCCAGGAACAGGAAGCTGCCCAGCGGCTTGTTCGGGTCGGACAGCCCGGCGCGCGAGCGGCGGATCGCATCCGCCACCGCGACGATGGCCTCGTCCTGGCCGACGACGCGCTCATGCAGCTTCGCTTCCATCTGCAGCAGCTTGTCGCGCTCGCCCTGCATCAGCTTGGACACCGGGATGCCGGTCGCGCGCGAGACCACCTCGGCGATCTCCTCGGCGCCGACCATCGTGCGCAGCAGCTGCGGCACCGACTTGTCCTTGGCCTTGCCGGCCTCCTTGGCCTGGGCTTCGTTCAGGCGCTTCTCCAGCTCGGGCAGCTTGCCGTATTGCAGCTCGGCGACCTTGTTGAAGTCGCCCTTGCGCTTGAGCTCCTCGATCTGGAACTTGATGCGGTCGATCTCTTCCTTGACGTGCGCGGAGCCCTGGGCCTGCGCCTTCTCGGCGGTCCAGATCTCCTCCAGGTCGTTGTATTCGCGCTGGAGCTTGAGCAGCTCTTCCTCGATCAGCGTGAAGCGGCGCTGCGAGCCCTCGTCGGTCTCCTTGCGCACGGCCTCCCGCTCGATCTTGAGCTGGATCATGCGGCGGTCGAGCCGGTCCATCGCCTCGGGCTTGGAGTCGATCTCGATCTTGATCTTGGCGGCGGCCTCGTCGATCAGGTCGATGGCCTTGTCGGGCAGGAAGCGGTCGGTGATGTAGCGGTGCGAGAGCTCGGCCGCCGCGACGATGGCCGGGTCGGTGATCTCGACGCCGTGGTGGACCTCGTATTTCTCCTGCAGGCCGCGCAGGATGGCGATCGTGGCCTCGACGCTGGGCTCGTCGACCAGCACCTTCTGGAAGCGGCGCTCCAGCGCGGCGTCCTTCTCGACGTACTTGCGGTACTCGTCCAGCGTGGTGGCGCCGATGCAGTGCAGCTCGCCGCGCGCGAGCGCGGGCTTGAGCATGTTGCCGGCGTCGATGGCGCCCTCGGCCTTGCCGGCGCCCACCATGGTGTGGATCTCGTCGATGAAGAGGATGATGCGGCCCTCGTCGGCGGCGACTTCCTTGAGCACGGACTTCAGGCGTTCCTCGAATTCACCGCGGAACTTGGCGCCGGCGAGCAGGCCGGCCATGTCCAGCACCAGGACGCGCTTGTCCTTGAGCGATTCGGGCACCTCGCCGTTGACGATGCGCTGGGCCAGGCCCTCGACGATGGCGGTCTTGCCGACGCCGGGCTCACCGATCAGCACCGGGTTGTTCTTGCTGCGGCGCTGCAGCACCTGGATCGCGCGACGGATCTCGTCGTCGCGGCCGATCACCGGATCGAGCTTGCCGGCGCGGGCGCGCTCGGTCAGGTCGAGGGTGTACTTCTTCAGCGCCTCGCGGTTGCTTTCCGATTCCTGGCTGTCGACCTTCTGGCCGCCGCGGACCGCCTCGATCGCGGTCTCCAGGGCCTTGCGCGTCAGGCCATGGCCGCGCACGACGCCGGCCAGGTCGCTCTTCGCGTCGGCCAGGGAGAGCAGGAACATCTCGCTGGCGATGAAGTGGTCGCCGCGCTTGGCGGCCTCCTTCTCCGCGGCCTGGATCAGGCCGATCAGGTCACGGCTGGGCTGGACCTGCTGGCCCTCGCCCTGCACCTGCGGCAGGCCGGTGAGGATCGCGTCGACGGCCGCCTTCAAGGCCGGCACCTTCACGCCGGCCCGCTCCAGCAGCGCCTTGGGGCCCTCGTCCTGGGCCAGCATCGCGCCCAGCACGTGGGCGGGCTCGATGTAGGGGTTGTCGCGCGTCACCGCGAGGCTCTGGGCCTCCGCCAACGCTTCCTGAAACCGGGTGGTGAGCTTGTCGACTCGCATGGGAAAAACCTCCGTTGCGACCCCAACTGGGAGTGTGTCCCCATATTTCAAGATGCTGGGATCGTGGCAAGGCGGGTGCCCAACGGCGGCAGGCGCTTCAGATCAATCTCTGCTCCAGCACCAGGCGGCCGTCCGCCCAGTGCAAGCGGGTGGAAGCACCCTGCACGATCGACCACTGCGGCGCCACATGGCCGATGTCCACATCCAGCAGCACCGGGCAGCTCAGGCCGCCCAGCGCGCGCCGCAGCGCATCTCGCTCGGTGAAGTCACCAGCCGACGCGACCGCCTCCGGCACAGCGCTGCGCCCCAGGACCACGCCCGCCGCGTCCTCGAACCAACCCGCCAGCCGCAGGCCATGCAGCGCCCGGGCCAACTCGAAGGGCGGCAGCTCGGCCACCTCGAAGAACAGGATCGGCCGCCCGCCAGCGCCGCAGGCGGCCCGGAACGCCCGGACGTCACCGAACGGCGTTCCCGCCAGCCTCGACACCGAATCCAGACAGCCGCCGATCATCCGGCCCTCGATGGTCAGCGGCTCGGCGCCATCGTCCAGCGCGCGGACAACCGTTCCCGGCGCCTGCGGCTGCGCCAGTTCGGCACCAGCGCCACTGGCCCAGGCATCGAAGATCCGTGCCGACACCGCATCCAGCGCCGGATCGGCCAGCTGCATGAGATTCGGCCCATGCAGCGATGCCCAGCCCACCCTCACCAGCAAAGGCAACTGGATCGTCGACAGGTCCGAGAACCCGCTGAACCACTTGGGCGGAGCGTCGCGGAGGCGGTCGAAGTCGAGATGCTCCAGCACCTCGATGGCCAACTCACCGCCCCAAGGCGGGATGACCGCCGCGACCGTGGGGTCGAGCAGCGCCGCCATCAATTCCGCCGCGCGCTCGGGCCCACTCGCGCTCGCGCCCTGCTCCTGCCGGCGCAGCGAGCGGCCCTCACGGACCTCGAACCCCTTGGCGCGCAGCAACGCCAGTGCCGCATCGAGTCGCTCATGCATCGCCGGACGGACGCCGGACGACGGCGCCATCACCGCGACGGTATCCCCCGGCCGCAACGCGCGGGGGAAACGCGGGCGTCCGGCGTTCACGGCGTCGGCTGCGGTCACGGTGCTTGCGGCGCTCATGCCGTGGTCAGCATCTGCATGAGCTTGAGCCCCGCCGCCGCCGCGGCCAGCGCACCGACGACATGCGCGGCCGAGTGCGACAGCGCCATCAGGAACTCACCGCGCTGCAGCAGCGACAGCGATTCGCCCGAGAACGAGGAGAAGGTGGTAAGGCCGCCCAGGAAACCGGTGACCAGCAGCAGCTTGAGCAGGTCATCGGGATAGCGGCCGAACCACTCGAGCGCCATGCCGATCAGGAAGCCGCCGACCAGGTTCACCGCCAGGGTGCCCAGCGGAAATCCCTGCCACTTCGTGTTCAGCCACAGGCCCGCGCCCCAGCGCGCCAGCGCGCCGCCCGAGGCCCCGACGGACACCGCCGCCACTTGCAACCAGCTCATCGACCATTCCCCTCCACGTGAATGCCCCATCGGGCGAGCGCCTCGTCGTCGGCGACGCGGGCGTCGACCCAGCGGGCGCCGTCCGGCCCGTGCTCCTTCTTCCAGAACGGCGCCTGCGTCTTCAAGTAGTCCATCAGGAACTCGCAGGCCTGGAAGGCCTGGCCGCGATGCCGCGCGCTGACCACCACCAGCACGATCTGCTCGCGCGGCCGCAGCGGGCCGACGCGGTGGATGACGCGCGCGCCCCGCAGGTCGAAGCGGCGGAAGGCCTCGTTGATCATGGCCTCGATCGAGGCCTCGGTCATGCCGGGGTAATGCTCCAGCTCCATCAGCGACACCGGCGTCCCGTCCGCGCCGTCGCGGACCGTGCCGACGAAGCTGACGACGGCCCCGACGCCACCATCCGCGGCGCGCAGCGCGAGCGTCTCGGCGCTGAGGTCGAAGTCTTCGGTCTGGACGGTGACGCGCGGCGTCGCGGCGGGCGGATTCATCCCGCCATTCTGGCCCATGGCCCGCGGCGCCCACCGGCCCGGCAACCGGCCGCCGGGCGGGCAGCGGCGCAGGCATGTTCCTGGGGAAAACCCACCCCGTCGCCTCCCCCATCCGATCGATGCGCGTACCGCACCCGCCCTCTAGCTTTGAGGCTGGAGTGCGCCGCGCTCCGGCTCGCCGCGCCGGTGCGGCCTTGCAGGAGCATTCATGTTCGGTCTGACCCTTCTCGGCGCCGTGCACACGGCCTTCGCGCTGGTGGCCCTCGTGGCCGGCTACGCGATGCTCTTGCGCCACGGCCGCATCGACGGCGCGTCCACCTGGGGACGCCTCTACGTCTGGTGCACCGTCGTCACCTGCCTGACGGCCTTCGGCATCTTCCGGCACGGCGGTTTCAACATCGCGCACACGCTGGCCATCATCACCCTGGTCACGCTGGCGATCGCCGCCGCCGCGGCCCGCACGCGCTTCCTCGGCGGCTTCTCGCCGTACGCGGAGACGCTGGGCTACTCCGCCACGCTGTTCTTCCACATGATCCCGGGGCTCAACGAGACCTTCACCCGCGTGCCCGTCGGCGCGCCGCTGTTCACCGGCCCCGACGACCCGGCGCTGCAGAAGGCCATCGGCGTGGTGCTGCTGCTCTTCCTGATCGTCATGGCGGCGCAGGCCTGGCGCATCCGCAAGGGCCCCGCGGCCGCACGGCAGCCGCATCCCGCCTGAGCGCAGCCCCCAAGCCTGAAGCGCCCATCGGCGAGCCTGTACGAATGGATAGGTCGTCTGGACGATCAGACGATGGCCGGGGCCGGGCGGGCGCGGATACTCGGCGCTCACCCTCCTCCCGCGCGCCGGCCGCGCCCGCACCATGTCCACGCTCAAGACCGTCCTGGCCCTGCGCCACCTGGCTTTCGAAGACCTCGGCCTGCTCGGGCCGGTGCTCGAGGCGCGCGGTTTCTCTCACTTCCTCATGCGGGACGCCGGCGTGGACGACCTGCGGGACGTGGACCTGGACGCGGTCGACCTGCTCGTGGTGCTCGGCGGCCCGATCGGCGCGTATGACGACGCGCTGTATCCGTATCTGAACGACGAGCTCGCGCTGATCCGTCGGCGCCTCGCCGCGCGGCGGCCGCTGCTGGGCATCTGCCTGGGCGCGCAGTTGATGGCGCGGGCGCTCGGCGCATCGGTGCGGCCGATGGCGCATGGCCGCAAGGAAATCGGCTTCGCGCCGCTCACCTTGACCGACGCCGGCCGCCAATCGCCGCTCGCGCCGCTGGCGCAAGGCCAGCCGGTGCTGCACTGGCACGGCGACCAGTTCGAGATCCCCGCCGGATGCGCGAGCCTCGCGACAACGCCGCTGTGCCCGCATCAGGCCTTCGCGGTCGAGGACTTCGCGCTGGGCCTGCAGTTCCATCTGGAAAGCGATCCGGCGCGGCTGGAGCAATGGCTGATCGGGCATGCCGGCGAGCTCGCGCAGGCGCGGGTCCCGCTGGACGCGCTGCGCAGCGACGCGAAGGCGCACGGGCCGGCGCTGCGCGTGGCCTTGGGCGATGTGATGGACCGCTGGATGGCGGGCTGGCCCGGCCGGACCTGACGCCCGGATCGGGCCGGCCGTCCGCCAAGGCATTCGACCACGCGACGCGGGCGCATCGCCGGCGCCAGGCCCGTCGCAAGAGGCAGGCACGCAACAGGCGTTCAAGCGCATCGCCGGCATCAGGCGCACCGCCGCTCGGGCGCGCCGGCGGACAGCGCTCGCAGCGCGCCCAGCGAGCGCAGCGTCTTCAGGCCGAGGTCGCGCCAGTGCACCGTCGGCTGCGCCGCGAACAGGTCCGCGCCGCCCGCGAGCGCGTTGGGCAGCAGCGAGGGCAAGGGGCTCGGGCCCTCGTCCGCCGTCTGCACCAGCCGGTAGCGCGCCAGCACCTGCCGGTCGTCCTCGACCTTGACGATCAGCCCCGCCGCCGGGCCGCTGCGGTCCGCGCGCGACTGCCACAGCGCCGCCGGCAGCGACTCGCGGATCGCCACCGCCTCGAAGGCGCGGCGCCAGTCGGTCGAGGCCGCGAGCGACGCGCGCAGCAGCGGCTCCAGCCAGTGCGGGTGGGTCGGCATCGGCCCCGCGTAGAGCACCGGCGCGCTCAGCACCGGTGAGCCCTCGAGCAGCGCCAGCCGACGCGATGTCGACAGGCAGTGGCCGCTGTCGCGATCGACCAGCTCGGTCGCGATGAAGTAATGCGGCAGCCGGTCGTACCAGACGCGACGCATCGCGTAGGTCCAGGCGCCGTGCAGCGCGAGGCGGTCGCCGAGCCGCTCCATCAGCCGATGCTCGTGGGCCAGGGCCCAGATCTTCAGCGGGATGAAGGGGCGCTCACCGAAGCCGCCGGCCAGGGGACGGCCCTTCGAGGCGAGCCGCAGCTCGCCGCGCGCGTCGAAGCCCAGTTCGGCATCGGCGCCGTCGAAGGCTTCCTCGATGACGACTTGTTGCCCGGCCAGCGTCGACAGCGGCAGCCGCTCGACGCTGGGGCCCGTGGGGTCAGACAGCGGGCTCGGGCCCGCAGGGGTCGCCGCGCGCGCCGAGGGCGGCAGCGGCAGGGAGATGAGATGCATGGATCCGTCGGCCTGTCGCGTTGTTGGCGCGAGCAGGACCTCATGAGGTCAAGGGACCGACGGGGAGCGGAAGGTGGCGCGCCATGCGGCACCGGCATCAGGACCGGTGGAGCATCGCGGCGAAGGAATCGGAAGGATCCGGACAGCCGTCGGCGATCAGCGAAGGGTGAACGTCGGGTTCTTCATCGGGCACCTCCTGGATGGCAAAGAGGTTGAGGGAGCGCGCGGGCGGTGGGCCTCGGCGGCGTGGGCGATTCTTCCACCGCGGCGATGACGGCGTCAACCGCGCGTGACGCCCCTGCTCGCCGCAGGGCCGGGGACGCGGCCACGACGGCCGCGCGGGCTCACTTGCCCTTCTTCTGCACCAGCTTGGCGTAGTCCGCCTGCAGCTTGGTCATGAAGTCGACCGTCGCGCGGAACTGCTGCTCGTGGAAATCGATGAGCTTCTGGAACTCGTCGGCCGCGACCTCGAAGGGCGTGCCCGCCGCGCGCATCGATTCCATGATCGCCTTCTGCGACGCGAGCACCGTGCTCCACGCCGCGTAGTTCTGCTCGAACGCCTTCTTCGACTGCTCGAAGAAGGTCTTGGCGAGTTCGACCTGGGCCTGCTGAATCATGAGATCTCTCCTGTTGAGCGTGTTGTCGAGCCAGCGCCCGGGACGGGCGTGCGGGCAATGCTACAGGGGACGCGGCCCGCGCGGGACCGCCGGCGCTCAGGGCATGAGCCGGTAGCCGACGCCGGTCTCGGTCAGCAGGTGCCGCGGGCTGGCGGGCTCGGCCTCCAGCTTCTGGCGCAGGTTGCCCATGTAGACGCGCAGGTAGTGGTTCTGCTCGACCTGCGACGGCCCCCACACCGCCTTCAGCAACTGGCGGTGCGTCAGCACCTTGCCGGCGTTGCCGATCAGGTGGCTGAGCAGGCGGTACTCGATCGGCGTCAGGTGTACGTCCTGCGCCGCGCGGCGCACGCGGCGCGCGGCCAGGTCGACCTCGACCTCGCCGAAACGGAACACCGGGTCCTGCTGCTCGCTGGCCCGCGCCTGGCTGCGGCGCAGCGCGACGCGCACCCGCGCCATCAGCTCGCCGACGCCGAAGGGCTTGCTCAGGTAATCGTCGGCGCCATGGTCCAGCGCGGCGATCTTGTCGTCCTCCGCGCCGCGCGCGGACAGCACGATCACCGGCACCTGCGACCAGGCGCGCAGGTCGCGCAGGAAGTCCTGGCCATCGCCGTCCGGCAGGCCCAGGTCGAGGATGACCAGGTCCGGCCGCCGGGTGCCGGCATCGATCAGGCCCTGGCGCAAGGTGCCGGCCTCGTGCACGGACCAGCCCTCGCCCTCCAGGGCCAGCCGCACGAAGCGGCGGATGTTCGGTTCGTCCTCGACGATCAGCGCGATCGGCTGCGGTTCGCTCACGGCAGCGGTTCCCCGTCTTCTTCGAAGGCCGGCAGCGCCGGCGATTGACCCAGGCGCAGCGAGAGGCTGAAGCGCGCCCCGCCCTGCGGTGTCGCGCGCTCGGCCCGGATGCTGCCGCCGTGGGCCTGCATGATGGCACGGCAGATCGCCAGGCCCAGGCCGACGCCCGGCAGGTGCGACTCGGCATGGCCGCGCGCGAATTTTTCGAACAGCGCCTCCTCGCGACCGGGCGGCAGCCCCGGGCCGTTGTCCTCGACGGACAGGCGCATCTCGCCCTCGCCCGCCTGCAGCGCGCGCGGGTCGCCGATCGCCCGCGCGATCACGCGGATCTCGCTGCCCGGCGGCGTGTACTTCGCCGCGTTCTCCAGCAGGTTGACCAGCACGCGCTCGATCAGCACCGCGTCCAGTTCCACCATCGGCAGCGTCGCCGGCACGTCCAGCACGACGCGATGTCGCGCCAGCGTCGTCCCCATCAACTGCAGGCTGCTGCCGACCACCTCGTCCACCGGCTGCCATTGCCGGTTGAGCTTGAGCGCGCCGCTCTGCAGCCGCGCCATGTCCAGCAGGTTGTGGACCATCGCGTTGATGCGCAGCGACTGCTGCTCGATCGCGCGCGCGGTCTCGGCCGCGCCGGCATCGAGCTCGCGCCGGGCCAGCGTCTCGGCCAGGCCCTGCAGCGCCGCCAGCGGCGTGCGCAGGTCATGCGACAGCGCCGACAGCAGCGAGTTGCGCAGCCGCTCCGACTCGATCTGCAGCAGCGCCTGCTGCGCGACCTCGACGTAATGCACCCGCTCCAGCGCCTGGCCGGCGATGCGCGCGGCGGTCTCGAGCTGCGCGCGGCGCTCGGGCAGCAGCAGCGTGCGCGCGTCGCCGGGGCGCAGCGCCAGGACGCCGCGGGTGCGCATCGGCGCGCGCAGCGGCAGGTAGAACCACTGGCTGCCCGGCAGCGTGTCGGTGCCCAGGCCCGCCGCCTGCTCGTGATCGAGCGCCCAGCGCGCCGTGCCCGCGTCGGAGCGCTCGCCCGGCGGCAGCGCCTGCTCGGTGGGCGACGGCTGCAGCCGGTCGTCCTCGTCGAGCACATGCAGCAGCGCCCGTCCGCCGAACTGCTGCGCGATCTGCTGCTCGGCCGTCGCCACCACCTGCTCGGTCTGCAGCGCGCCGGCCAGCTCGCGGGTCAGCTCGAACAGCCCGCGCGCGCGCGCCTCGCGCTCGGAAGAGACGCGCGCCTCATACCGCAGCCCCGCCGTCAGCTGCCCGGTGACCAGGCCGACGGCCAGCATCACCGCGAAGGTGATCACGTATTGCACGTCGCTGACCGCCAGGCTCAGCTTGGGCGCGACGAAGAGGAAGTCGAACAGCGCGACGCTCAGGAAACTCGCCAGCACCGCCGGCCCGCGGCCCCAGCGCATCGCCACCCCGACCACGCCGAGCAGGAACAGCATGACGATGTTGTCGTTGGCGATCCGGTGCGACAGCGGCCAGCAGGCCAGCGCCACGCCCACGCAGGCCAGCGTCGCCCAGAGGTAGCGACGCGGCGCGGCGCCGAAGCCGGGGCCGCGCTCGTCGGCGCTGCTGCGCTGCGTGGCCGATGCGCCGACCTGGATCAGGTCCAGCTCCGGCGCGGCGCCGCCCAGGCGGGCCGCCACACCGCGGCGGCCCCAGCGCCGCGACGCGGGCTCGACGCGGCCCATCAGCAGCTTGGACAGGTTGTGCTCGCGCGCGTACTCGGCCAGGGCCGGCGCCGGGTCCTGACCCGCCAGAACCGCCGTCGTCGCGCCCAGGTCCTGGGCCAGTCGCACCACGCGCAGCGTGCGCTCGCGCCGCGCATCCGGCAACCGGTGCAGCGCCGGCGTCTCGACATGGATCGCATGCCAGCTCACCGCCAGCTGCTGCGCCAGTTGCGCGGCGCTGCGCACGACCGATTCCGCCTCGTCGCCCGGTCCGATCGCGCAGAGGATGGCCGCCTCGGTCTTCCACACCGGCGCGATGCGCTCGTTGCTGCGCCAGGCCTGCACGTCGTCCTCGACGCGATCGGCGGTGCGGCGCAGCGCGAGCTCGCGCAGCGCCATCAGGTTGCCCTTGCGGAAGAAGTGCTGGCCCGCGCGCTCGGCCTGCGCGCCCTGGTAGACCTTGCCGGCCTTGAGCCGCGCGAGCAGCTCGTCGGCGGGCGTGTCCACCAGCACCACCTCGTCCGCGCGATCGAAGAAGGTGTCGGGCAGCGTCTCCTGCACCCGCACCCCGGTGATGCCGCCGACGACGTCGTTCAGGCTCTCCAGGTGCTGGACATTGACGGTGGTGTAGACGCTGATGCCGTTGGCCAGCAGTTCCTCGACGTCCTGCCAGCGCTTGGGATGCCGCGAGCCGGCGACATTGGAATGCGCCAGCTCGTCCACCAGGATCAACGCGTCCGGCTGGCCGCGCAGCCGCTCGAGCGCGCCGTCGAGGTCGAACTCCGGCAGCGTGCGGTCGCGGTAGGCCACCTGCTGCATCGGCAGCCGCGGCAGGCCGTCGAGCAAGGCGGCGGTCTCGGCGCGGCCATGGGTCTCGACGACGCCGACCAGCGGCGCGCGGCCCTGCCCGGCCAGATGCCGCGCCGCCTGCAGCATCGCGAAGGTCTTGCCCACCCCGGCCGAGGCGCCGAAGTAGATGCGCAGGCGACCGCGCGACGCCGCCTCCTCCTGCTGGCGGAGCTGCGCCAGCAGGCTGTCGGGGTCAGGTCTCTCATCGGTGACGCTGGGCATTCGGCGATTCTCTCCTTGGATGACGGGCCGCGGCGGTCAGAAGCTCCGGGAGACGCTCAGCACGACGCCCGTATCGCCCAGCCGTTTCGCCCAGCCGTTTCGCGCGCTGCATGAGCGTCGTCGAAGCCGACCCGGAGCGGCCAGGCGCTGGCGGCAGACAGGTCTTCATGACATTCAACGAGCGGAGGGCGCGTGGTCCAGCGCGAGGTTGAGCTTGAGCACGTTGACGCGCGGTTCGCCGAGCACCGCCAGGTCGCGGGCCTCGGTGTTGGCCTGGATCAGGCGCTGGACGGCTTCGACCGGCAGGCCGCGCTCGCGCGCGACGCGGGCGGCCTGGTAGCGGGCGGCGGCCATGCTGATGTGCGGGTCCAGCCCGCTGGCCGAGGCGCTGACCAGGTCGACCGGCACCGGCGCGCGGTTGTCCGGGTCGGCGGCCTTGAGCGCCTCGACGCGCGCCTTGACCGCGTCGACCAGCGCCGGGTTGGTCGGTCCCTGGTTGGAGCCGCTGGAGCCGGTCGCGTTGTTGGCCATCGGCGCGGTGGCCGACGGACGGCCCCAGAAGTAGCGCGGCGACGAGAAGCTCTGGCCGATCAGCTCGGAGCCGATCACGCGGCCGTCGCGCAGCACGAGGCTGCCCTCGGCCTGGAACGGGAACAGCGTCCTGGCCACGCCGGTGACCGCGGCCGGGTACAGCAGGCCGGTGACGGCGCTGAGCAGCGCGAAGCCGACCAGCGCCGGACGCAGCATCTTGAGAGTCGAGTTCATGGTGAGTTCCTCCGCGTCACACGAGACGCAGCGCGACCAGCAGCAGGTCGATCGCCTTGATGCCGATGAAGGGCACGACCAGGCCGCCCAGGCCGTAGATCCACAGGTTGCGGCGCAGCAGCGCGGCCGCGCCGATGGGGCGGTAGGCCACGCCCTTCAAGGCCAGCGGGATCAGCGCCACGATGATCAGCGCGTTGAAGATGACCGCCGACAGGATCGCCGACGCCGGGCTGTGCAGACCCATCACGTTGAGCGCGGCCAGCTGCGGGTACACGCCCAGGAACATCGCCGGGATGATGGCGAAGTACTTCGCGACGTCGTTGGCGATCGAGAAGGTGGTCAGCGAGCCGCGTGTCATCAGCAGCTGCTTGCCGGTCTCGACGATCTCCAGCAGCTTGGTCGGATTCGAATCGAGGTCGACCATGTTGCCGGCCTCCTTCGCCGCCTGCGTGCCGCTGGCCATGGCCACCGCCACGTCGGCCTGCGCCAGCGCGGGCGCGTCGTTGGTGCCGTCGCCGGTCATCGCCACCAGCCGGCCTTCGGCCTGGTAGTCGCGGATCAGCTTGAGCTTGGCCTCGGGCGTGGCTTCGGCGAGGAAGTCGTCGACGCCGGCCTCGGCCGCGATCGCCGCGGCGGTGAGGCGGTTGTCGCCGGTGATCATCACCGTGCGGATGCCCATCCGGCGCAGCTGCGCGAAACGCTCCTTGATGCCGCCCTTGACGATGTCCTTGAGCTCGACGACGCCCAGCACCCGCGCGTGGCCGTCGGCCAGGTCGGCCACGACCAGCGGCGTGCTGCCGCGGCGCGCGACCTCCTCCGCCACCGCGGTGACCTGCGCCGGCATCTGGCCGCCGTGCTGCTCGACGAAGCGGCGGATCGCGTCGACCGCGCCCTTGCGCAGCTGGCGCTTCGGATGCTCGGGATCGCCGAAGTCGACGCCGCTCATGCGGGTCTGCGCGGTGAACGGCACGAAGTGCGCCTGCAGCGCGGCCAGCTCGCGCTCGCGCAGGTTGAAGCGCTGCTTGGCCAGCACGACGATGCTGCGGCCCTCGGGCGTCTCGTCGGCCAGCGAGGCCAGCTGCGCCGCGTCCGCCAGCGCCTGCTCCGGCAGCGCGGGCGCCGGCAGGAAGGCGCTGGCCTGGCGGTTGCCCAGCGTGATCGTGCCGGTCTTGTCGAGCATCAGCACGTCGACGTCGCCGGCGGCCTCGACCGCGCGGCCGGAGGTGGCGATCACGTTGGCCTGCATCAGCCGGCTCATGCCCGCGACGCCGATGGCCGAGAGCAGGCCGCCAATGGTGGTCGGGATCAGGCACACCAGCAGCGCCACCAGCGCGGTGATCGACACGACGGTGCCGGCGCCGGCCGCCTCGACCGCGAACAGCGAGTACGGCAGCAGCGTCACGGTCACGACCAGGAACACCAGCGTCAGCGCGACCAGCAGGATGGTGAGCGCGATCTCGTTGGGCGTCTTCTGGCGCTTGGCGCTCTCGACCATCGCGATCATGCGGTCGAGGAAGGCCTCGCCCGGATTGACGGCGATGCGCACGACGACCCAGTCCGACAGCACCCGCGTGCCGCCGGTGACGGCCGAGAAGTCGCCGCCCGATTCGCGGATCACCGGCGCGGACTCGCCGGTGATGGCGCTCTCGTCGACGGAGGCGACGCCCTCGATGACCTCGCCGTCCAGCGGCACCAGGTCGCCGGCTTCGACCAGCACGACATGGCCCTTGCGCAGTTCCTCCGAGGCCACCGGATGCCAGGACGAGCCGTGGCGCGGCGCTTCGAGCTTCTTCGCCCAGGTCTTGGCCTTGAGGCCGCGCAGCGAGGCGGCCTGCGCCTTGGAGCGGCCCTCGGCCAGCGCCTCGGCGAAGTTGGCGAAGAGCACGGTGAACCACAGCCACAGCGCGATCGCGAGCATGAAGCCGGGGCCCTCCGCGCCCGCCAGCGCGGGCTGGGCGAAGCTCGCCAGCCACAGGCCGGTGGTGAGGAGGCTGCCGGCATAGACGACGAACATCACCGGGTTGCGCAACTGCACCGACGGCGCGAGCTTGGCGAAGGACTCGCGGATCGCCGGCTTCACCAGCGTGGGATCCCACAGGCCGCCGTTCCCGCCGGAACGTGACGGTGCCGGGGGTGGATCGTGCGGTGCCGGACCGGAGGGCGTGGCGCCGCCGAGGACCTCGGCGCGCATCGAGGTCGGCACCGAAGTCGGCGCCGAGGGGTGAACTGTCTTGAGGGGTTGGGTCATGTCAGGCTCCGAAGCTTCACTTCCAGAGCATCAGGTGCTCGACGACGGGGCCGAGCGCGAGCGCGGGCACGTAGTTCAGCAGGCCGACCAGGAGGACGGTGCCGATGAGCAGGACGACGAACAGCGGGCCGTGCGTGGGCAGCGTGCCTTCGCCGACGGGGATGCGCTTCTTGGCGGCCAGGCTGCCGGCGATGGCCAGCACAGGCACGATCACCAGGAAGCGGCCCAGCCACATCGCGATGCCCAGCAGCGTGTTGTAGAAGGGCGTGTTGGCGGACAGGCCGGCGAAGGCGCTGCCGTTGTTGTTGGCCGCGGAGGTGAAGGCGTAGAGGATCTCGCTGAAGCCATGCGCGCCGGGGTTGGCGATGCCGGCCTTGCCGTCGCCCGAGAGCACCGCGATCGCGGTGCCCGCCAGCACGACGATGGGCGTGACGAGGATGGCGACGGCGCTCATCTTCATCTCGAAGGGCTCGATCTTCTTGCCCAGGTACTCGGGCGTGCGGCCGATCATCAGGCCGGCGATGAAGACGGCGAGGATCGCGAAGATCAGCATGCCGTACAGGCCGGTGCCCACGCCGCCGAAGACGACCTCCCCCAGCTGCATCATCACCAGCGGCACGGCGCCGCCGATCGGGGTGAAGCTGTCGTGCATCGCGTTGACCGCGCCGCAGGAGGCGGCGGTGGTGACGACCGCGAAGAGCGCGCTGGCCGAGATGCCGAAGCGGGTCTCCTTGCCTTCCATGTTGCCGCCGGCCTGCAGCTCGGAGGCCTGCAGATCGACGCCCTGCGCGGCCACCAGCGGATTGCCGGCCTGCTCGGCGGGCGTGGCCACCAGCACGCCGGCGATGAACAGCGCGCTCATCGCCGCGAGGATCGCCACGCCCTGCCGGCGATCGCCGACCAGTTGGCCGAAGCTCAGGCACAGCGCCGCGGGGATCACGAAGATCGCCACGATCTGCAGCAGGTTGGTCAGCGGCGTCGGGTTCTCGTAGGGATGCGCGGAGTTGGCATTGAAGAAACCGCCGCCATTGGTGCCCAGCATCTTGATCGCTTCCTGCGAGGCGACCGGGCCCATCGCGAGCTGCTGTTCGCCGGTGCGCTGGTGCTCCATGACGGGCTGGCCCTGCGCGTCCTTGAGCGGCTGGCCGTCGGCGCCGAGCTTGGGCGTCTGGTAGTCCTGGGCTTCGATCGTCTGCACGGTCTTGTAGCCGTCGAAGTTCTGGATGACGCCCTGCTGGACGAAGACGACCGCGAGCAGGAAGGACAGCGGCAGCAGCAGCCAGAGGGTGCAGCGGACGATGTCGGCCCAGAAGTTGCCGACGTGGCCGGACAGCCGGGAGGCGAAGCCGCGGATGAGCGCGAACACGACGGCGATGCCGGTCGCGGCGGACAGGAAGTTCTGCACCGTCAGCGCCAGCATCTGGGTGAGATAGCTCATCGTCGACTCGCCGCCGTAGCCCTGCCAGTTGGTGTTGGCGACGAAGCTGATGGCGGTGTTGAAGGCCGAGTCGGGCGTCACCGCGCCCAGTCCCTGCGGGTTGAGCGGCAGCACGCCTTGCAGGCGCTGCAGCGCATAGACCGCGAGCACGCCGATGAAGTTGAAGACCAGCAGCGCGACGGCGTACTGCTTCCAGCCCATGCCTTCATCGGGCCGGATGCCGGCCAGGCGGAACAGCGGGCGCTCGATGGCGGCGATCCAGCGCGGCACGCGACCCTGCGCGAGCGCGGTGATCCAGCGGGCGAGCGGCCAGGCCAGCAGCAGCGTGACGGCGAGGTAGAGGGCCAGGTTGGCCCAGGCGAGGTTCGTCATGTCAGAACTCCTCGGCGCGCCAGAGCGCGATCAGGAGATAGACGAACAGACCGGCGCTGAGGAGTCCGGTCAGCCAGTAGAGCGCGTTCATGGCCTGCTCCCCAGCCGGTCGCTGGCGACCGCCAGCCCGACAGCGACAAGGAACAGGACCACGCTCAATCCGAGAAAGAGTGCATCCATTTTTTCGAGGTCCCATGCCCTCTGGATTGAGGGCGGGATGGGATGGATGGACTCTAGGAATCAGCGGGTCAAGGGCGTGTAGAAGGTCGGGGCCCGGGTATCAAGATCTCATCAAGAAGACGGTTTGGCCGCCACCACCGGCCACAGCGCATCGACCGGCCGCTCCAGCACCCGCGCCGCGACGGGATGGAACGCGGCCGGAGCCAGCCGGCCGTCGCGGACGGCCCCGGCGAGCCAGCGCTCGATCGACCCGCCCTGCTCCACCCATCGGTCCTGGCGCAGCAGGCCGTAGAGCCCGGCGGCGACGACGTGCATGCCGTCATCGGCCTTGCGCCAGCGGTCGGCCGGATTGCGGGCGACGCCCAGGGCCTCGCTGATCAACTGGTCCAGCGCCTGGACCAGGTCCTCGTTCACCAGGCCCTCCAGCGTCGTGTAGCCCCAGCGCGGATCGTGGTCCCGCACGATGCGCATGACCAGCGGATCGCGCTCGAAGGCCGCCAGCGCGGCGGTCGCGGCGGGGCCGTCCATCGGCACCGGCGGATGGAGCATCTCGTGGGCGGCGATGCGGACGGTGGTGGCCGTGTCGTAGTCCGCCGATTGCAGGAAGGTCTGCCCCTGCACCTTGATGCCATGCGGCTTGGCGAACTGCAGCAGCACGATCTGGATCTCTGGATCAAAGCGCCGGCCGGTCAGCTTCTCCTGCCAGGAGATCACGTCGAAGCCGGCCAGCGCGCGGCCGACCTCGGCGATGCGGCGCTCCAGGTCGCCGATCCGCTCCTTGCGGAAGGCCGCGAAGCCGGCATCCCGCAGGCCGACCAGGATGGCCTCGATCCGCGGCGCCGCGCGCTCGAACCAGGCCCAGTCGGCGTCGCTCCAGTAGCTGCTCGCCCGGTAGCTCGGGAGGATGGCCGTCCGCCGTGACCGCAGCGCGGTCAGCAAGGTGTCGAGCGTGGCGTCGTTGCCGTCCGCCGAGAACAGCACCTGCAGGTTGGGGCCGAGCAGGCCGAAGCCGTCCTTCGTCGCCTCGTTCCACAGCCGCGCCACGTCGTCCCGGACCACCGCCGGCAACCGCGGCGAGAAGGCGGCAGCATCGGCGGCATAGAAGTCCAGGTAGAGCTGCGTGCCCGACAGCGGACCGAGGAAGGCGATCGCATCGGCGCCTTCGGAGCCGCGCACCCGCCATCGGGCGCGATTGGGCTTGGCCTGCGCTCGCGCGCGCAAGGCGGGCAGCAGGGACGCGAGGCCCACGATCGCGGGCGCGGAGAGCAAGGTGCGGCGTTTCATGCCGCGATGCTAGGTGGCAGGCCTCGCCCGCTCTTGAACGGACTTAACCCAAGAGCCGCTTCGGTGTCTGGCCGGTCAGGGCAACGATGGCGCGCGTGAAATGGGCCTGGTCCGCGAAGCCCGTCTCGGCGGCGAGCGCCGCCAGCGTTCCGCGCCAGCCGGGCAGCCGGCGCAGGGCCTGCAGCGCGCGCAGTTCCAGGCGGTATCGCTTCGGGCTGATGCCGTAGGCGAGACGGAAGCCCCGGCTGATCGACTGCGGCGCGAGGCCCATCTCATCGGCCCAGTCGGCAATGCCGAGCGCCGGATCGTCCGCCAGCGCCTCGGCCAGCAGGTCGGGCCAATCCTGGAGGCGGGACTTCACGGGACGAAAGCTGCGCCGCAGCAGATCGGCGGCCTGGACCGGATCACGCTCGGCGAGGCGGGCGATCGCGTCGACCTCGTCGACATGGCCCAGCGCGTCGCCTCGCGCATCGCTCGAGGCCACCGCGGGCCAGCCCATTTCCGCGATCGGCAGGTTCAACACCCGCGCCCCGCGACCGGAGAACTCGTTGCGATGCGATTCATGCGCCCCGTGGAGCACGGCCTGGCCGGCCTCGACGCGGAGACGGCCCCGGTCGCCGGCTTCCACGTATCCGCCCGCCAGCACGAGCGCGACATAGCCGTGATCGTGGCGGTGCCGGGGCATCCGCTCGAAGGCGCTGTGCATGGAGATCACGGTCGTCATGGGCTGTCCCTCTGGCCAGATCGCGAATCGCGGCGCCGCGCAGCGGACGGCCGAGGCGGTGGAGTATCGCCGCCCGCTCCCGCGCGTGGACAATCGCCCGATCGCCGCCCCCGTCACGCTCACCCGTCACGCCAGCCTTCATGACCGCTCGCACCGTCCCCGCCGACCGTCCGCAGACCCGCGGCGAAGAGATCGCCAACGCCATCAGCCACGGCCTGGGCGCCCTGCTGGCCGTGGCCGCCCTGCCCATCCTCGTGACGCGGGCGATGGGGCACGGCGAGGTCGCGGACGTGGTGGCCGCCGCGATCTTCGCCTCCACCGGCATCCTGCTGTACGGCATCTCCACGCTGTACCACGCGCTGCCGGCCTCCCTGGCCAACGGCCGGGTCAAGGCCTGGCTGATGCGCCTGGACCACGCGGCGATCTACGTGTTCATCGCCGGCAGCTACACGCCCTTCACCCTCGGCGTGCTGCAGACCGGCCCCGGCGTCACGCTGCTGGTCGCCGTCTGGGCCGCCGCGGCCTTCGGCGTGACGATCAAGCTGCTGAACCGGCTGCGCCACCCGCTGGTGTCCACCGCCCTGTACCTGGCCATGGGTTGGGTGGTGGTCTTCGCCATCGGCCCCCTCGTGGAGCAAACGCCCGGCCCGGGCCTGGCGCTGCTGGTGGCCGGCGGGCTGAGCTACACGCTGGGCGCGGCGGTCTTCCTGCTCGACAACAAGCTGCGCTACGCGCATTTCGTCTGGCACCTGTTCGTGCTCGGCGGCAGCGTCTGCCACTTCTTCGCGGCGCTGTTCTACGCCTACCGCTGAGGACCGCATCCGGCCGGCGGCCTCGGCGCGGCGCGCTCAGGCCTTCACCTTCGCCAGGTGGCTGGCCAGCATCCCGGCGGTGATGCGCGCGACCTCCTTGGGCTTGAGGCTCTCGTCGAAGAGCATCTCCACCGTCGCGTAGATCAGCTCCACGACGATGCGGCTCGCCAGCTTGAGCTCCGCACGCCGGGCGCCGGGCAGCGCCTGCACCAGCAACTGCGTCTGCGCCTCGGTCACCGCCGCGTGCGAGGCCAGCCGCACCTCCTGCAGCGCCGGCACCGCCCGCATCGCGCGCATGATCCACACGCCGCCGGCGGTCGCGCGCGTCGCCTCGTAGGTGTCGAGCAGCAGGCCCGCCAGCGCCTGCTCCAGCGCCGGCACGCCGCCCTGGATCACCTCGACGGACATCCACTTCGCGACGCATTCGTTCTGGCGCTGCATCAGGCGCTGGCCCAGCTCATGCAGCAGCGCGTACTTGTTGGGGAAGTAGCGGTACAGCGCCGGCGGCGACACCCCGGCGCGCTCGCACACCAGGTTGGTGGAGAGCCGCTCCACGCCCACCTCGATCAGGGTCTGCGCCGCGGCCTCGAGCACCCGCTCGTAGGTCTCGGCGGCGCGCTGCTGCGCCGGCAGCTTCTTGGCCGCGAGCGCTGGCGCGGCGGTCGTGGGCGTGGGCGGAGGAGCGGCGGTCTTGCGGCGGGCAGTGGGCATGGGAATCGAAATGGCGAGGCAACGGCAGGAAGGCTGCGGGATTGTTCCAGGGCGCGAGGCACCCCAGAACGATAGCCATGACTATAAGATCGCCAGCCATCATCCACCGCTCCGCTTGCGCCGAAATGACACACACGCTGCCTCCCGGCCCGACGTCTCCCAGCGCCCGCGGCGCGCAGGTGCTGGCGATCCTCGTCGGCTCCGTCGCCCTGCTGATGCTGGGCCTGCAACCGCTGCTGCTGGGCGCGCTGCTGGAGGCGGGCCAGGTGACGCTGGAAGGCGTGGGCCTCGTCGCCATGGGCGAGATCGTGGCCCTGGGCCTGGGCGTGCTGATCGGCGACCTCTGCTTGCCGGTGCGCTCGCTGCGCGCCATCACCACCCTGGCCGCGTTGGCGGCGGCCGCCCTGGACCTCGTCACCACGCGGGTCGGCGGCGACCTGGCGCTCGGCCTGGTCCGCGCGGCGGCCGGCATCGCCGAAGGCCTGATGGTCTGGAGCACCACCGCCGTGATCGTGCGCGCCGCCGTGCCGGAGCGGCTGGCGGGCCTCTTCTTCGTCGTGCAGACCCTCGCGCAGGCGACGACCGGCCTGGTGCTGGCGCACCTCGTGCTTCCCGTCGCCGGCTGGCCCGGCGGCTTCGCACTGCTGGCCGGCCTGTGCGCGCTGGCGGCCCTGCTCGCGGCCCGCTTCGCGCGCCCGCTCGGTCCGCTCACGCCCACGGTGAGCCAGGCCGGCGTCGGCATGCGCTGGACGCGGCCCCGCATCGGCACGCTGCTGCTCGTCTTCCTCCAGCTCGCGACGCTGGGCGCGCTGTGGGCCTATGCCGAGCCGCTCGGCACCCGCGCCGGCTTCTCGCCGACAGCGGTGCAGACGCTCATCGCGGCCGGGCTGGGCATGCAGGTGCTGGGCGGCAGCGTCGGCACCTGGCTGGTCCGGCGCGCACCGATCCGGCCGGTCCTGCTCGGCTGCTGCCTGGTGCTGGGGCTGAGCGCGCTGGGCATCGCGCGCACCGCCCAGGGCGGGCCCCTGGCCTTCGCCGCGCTGTGCGGCCTGTTCACCTTCACCTGGCTGTTCATGCTGCCCTTCCAGATGGCGCTGGCCTTCCGCGTCGACGGCAGCGGCCAGGTCGCCTCGCTGGTGCCGGCGGCGCAGCTCTTCGGCAGCGCCTTCGGGCCGCTGATGGCCTCGCTGGTCGTCACCGGCGAGGCGGTCGCGCCGGTGCCCTTCGTGGCCGCCGGCTTCGCGCTGCTGGCCATGCTCGCGCTGCCGCTGACCCGCAGCGCGCCGCGCCAGGGTTTCTCCGAGCGTCAATTTCGGTAGTCATCGCTATACCATAGCCATCACTATCAACTTGACGCGAGGGCGTGCCCCTCCGGAAAGCAGGCGATGGCTTCACGACCGGTCCCTCCGCGACGCCGCTGGCCGATGGCCAGGGCCATAGTCGCCCTTCTGTGCGCGGCGGCCCTGTCCGCGCCGGCGCTGGCCGCCGGCCCTGACGACGCCAAGGGCCTGTGGCTGAGCGCCGACGGCGGCGCGGTGATTGAGTTCAAGCCCTGCGGCGACAAGCCGTCCGCGCTGTGCGGCCGCATCGTCTGGGACAAGGACGCGGGCCAGGCCAACGACACCTGCGGCATCCAGGTCGCGCAGCTGGAGCGCTATGACAACGAGGCCTGGCGCGACGGCTGGGTCTACGACCCGCGCGACCGGAAGAAATACAAGGGCGCGCTGCGCGTGAAGGGCGGCGACCTGTACCTGCGCGCCTTCATCGGGACCGAAATCCTCGGTCAGACCGAGCAGATGAAGCGCGTGGCCGCCCTGCCGGCGACGCCGGTCTGCAAGTCCTGAACAGCCCTGACGAGGAGACCCGAGATGACCCGCACGACCTCCGCCCCCGCGACCCGACCGGTCCTCGCCGCCTACGCGGTGTACGCCGCATTGGCCGCCCTGGCCGCGCTCGGCCCCTCCGGCGCCCGCGCCGACGACGCCGGCGTGGCCACGATGGCGATCGACACCGAAGTGAAGCTGCTCTCGGACCTGCGCAACCGCGGTGTCTCCGACTCCGGCCGCAAGCCCTCGCTGCAACTGGGCGTGCAGCTCGCCCACGAGTCCGGCGTCATTGGCCTGGCGCAGCTCTCCACCGTCAGCAAGAAGGCCTTCACCGACGGCGACGGCGTCAACCTGCTGCTGGGCACCGGCTACCGCTTCGGCGATCCGGACGCCTGGCACTTCGGCGTCGGACTGGCCAAGGAATTCTTCCCCGGCGCCAAGTTCGACGCGCCGCACGGCATCGACCTGGAAGCCGGCGTGCCGGTGGACTTCCGCCGCACCCGCTACGACACGGCCTACGCGGTGCTGGAGATCGGCTGGGGCCGGCTCGAGGGCCGGGTGCTGCACGTGCTCTCGCGCACCTACCGCGGCGCGGACACCGGCGGCGTGTGCGGCCAGATCCTCGCCGCGGCCGTCGATCCGACGCCGGCGCTCGAGTGCTACGCGCGCGGCGACCAGAACTCGCGCGGCAGCATGCTCTACGACTTGAGCTATCGCCACCCGCTAACGCCGACGACCACGCTGAACCTGCATGCCGGCACCCAGAAGATCCGCCATTTCAAGGAGGCGGACTTCAGCGACTACTCGATCGGCGTCACCCATCAGCGCTGGGGCTTGAACTGGACCGCCGAATGGGTGGCCACCCGCACCCATCGGCCCGAGCTTTTCATGATCCCCGACGGCGACGGCTGGAAGCGCCAGGACAACAACACGCTGGTGGTCTCCGTGTCGCGCAAGTTCTGATGACCACGCCGGGCACTGCGCCGCTGGTACTGGCGGTGGACCTGGGCACCAGCGGGTGCAAGTGCGCGCTGGTGGCGCAGGACGGCACCGTGGTCGCGTGGGCCTTCCGGCCGGTGGCGCTGCATGTCGAGGGCGTGCGGGCCGAGCAGGACCCCGAGGCCTGGTGGCAGGCGCTGCTCGAGGCCGCCGGCGAGGTGCTCGCAGCCGACGCCAGCCATCGAGGCCGCGTGTCGGCGGTGTGCTGCTCCACGCAGACCGAGGTGACCGTCTGCCTCGGCCGCGACGGCCGCGCGATCGGCCGCGCCTTCAGCTGGCTGGACGCTCGCGGCGCCGCCGCCGTGGCCCGGCGCGTGCGCGGCCGCTGGCTCAACATCGAGGGCTATGCGCCGCTCAAGCTGTGGCGCTGGCTGCGCCTGACCGGCGGCGCGCCGTCGCTGACCGGGCGCGACGCGGCCGGCCACATGGCCTTCATCCGCGACGAGCAACCCGCCGTCTACGAGGCCACGCGCTGCTTCCTCAACGCGCTGGACTACCTCAACTTCCGCCTCTGCGGCCGGCTCTGCGCGACGCAGGATTCCATCCTCACCAGCTGGGTGACGGACAACCGCGATCCCTCGCGCATCCGCTACGACGACCGCCTGATCCGCGCGCTCGGGCTGGACGCCGGCAAGCTGCCCGCGATCGTGCATTCCACCGACGTGCTGGGGCCGCTGCTGCCGGCGGTCGCCCATCAGCTGGGCCTGCCGGCCACGACGCCGGTGGTGGCCGGCGCGGTGGACACCTCGGCTGTCGCGGTCGGCGCCGCGGTGCCGGACTACGAGACCCACCTGTACCTGGGCACCTCGTCCTGGCTGGGGGCGCATGTGCCGGGCATGCGGACCGACGTGCGCCACAAGATCGCGGCGGTGCCCTCGGCGGTCGATGGCCGCTACCTCGCGCTGGCGCTGCAGTCGACGGCCGGCGCCAACCTGTCCTTCCTGCGCGACCGCATCCTCTATCACCCCGACGAACTGGCCGCCGACGAGGAGCATCCCGCCGTCTACGAGGCGCTCAACCGCATCGCCGCGCGCGTGCCGCCGGGCTCGCGCGGGCTGATCTACACGCCCTGGCTCTTCGGCGAGCGCACGCCGGTGGACGATCCGCTGCTGCGCGCGGGGCTGATCAACCTGTCGCTGGAGCATTCGCGCGAGGATATCTTCCGGGCCTTCCTCGAGGGCGTCGCGCTGAACACGCGCTGGATGATGGAGCCCTTCGGGCGGCTGCTGGGCCGGTCGCCCGGCACGATCGCGGCGGTCGGCGGCGGCGCGCAGAGCGACGTCTGGTGCCAGATCCTCGCCGACGTCACCGGCCAACCGATCCGGCAGCTGGCGCATCCGATCCAGGCCAACGCGATCGGCGCGGCCTACCTCGCCGGCGTGGGCACCGGCGCGCTTCGTTTCAGCGACCTGCCGGCGCTGCGCCGCACGCGCCGCCTCTACGAACCCGCCGCCGCGCTGCGCCAGCTCTACGGCGACAAGTTCGAGGCCTTCAAGGAAGTCCGCGCGCGCCTGGCGCCGCTGTACCACCGCCTCAACCGCGTGCCCGCGACGGGAGCCACCGCATGAAGCACGCAGCCGAACGGCGGCAGGTGGTGGCCCTGTGCCTGCGTTTGTCCGAGCGCGGCTACTTCGCCGGCACCGGCGGCAACCTGATGCTGCGCATCGACGACGAGCGGGTGGCGGTGACGCCGTCGGCGACGGACTACCTCGTCATGCGGCCGGAGGACGTCTGCGTGCTGCGCCTGGCCGACCTGGCCGTCGTCGACGACGCCAGCGACGGCGCCCGCCGGCCTTCGGTCGAGACCGGGCTGCATGCGCGCGTGCTGCGGGCGCGGCAGGACGTCGGCTGCAGCATCCACACCCACCAGCCGCTGGCCAGCGCCTGCGCGCTGATCGGCGAGCCGCTGGCGGTGCCGCCGGCGCTGCGCGACTGGCTCGGCGACGAGGTGCCGGTGATCGGGTATGCGCCGTCGGGCACCGCCTGGCTGGCGGGCAAGCTCGGCAAGGCGGTGCGCCCCGGACGCCAGGCTTACCTGCTGCGCAACCACGGCATCCTGTGCTGCGCCGCGGACAGCGACACGGCGATGGCGGCCGTCGAGCGCCTGGAGGACCTCGCCCGTGACCGCCTCGCCGCGCGCATCGACGAGCGCGTCCGCCGCGCACCCGATCTCCGGGATCGCCTCGCCCCGGTGCGCGACCTGCTGCTTTATCTCAAGGGACCGTGATGTCTTCGCTCGCCTCTTCCTCGTCTTCCCCGCCTTCTCCGTCTCCCTCGGCGTCGTCGTCGTCCGCGTCGTTGTCAGCCACGCCGTCGCTCGCGACGGACGGTCCCGCGCGAGAGACCGCCGACGCGGACCTGCCCGCCGTGCCCACCTGGCCCGACACGCACGCGCTCTACGAGCGCTTCGCCGCGCTGGTCAACCAGCCGATGCGCCCGATCCGTCCGGACGCGATGCCCAAGGTGCTGCGCTGGTTCGACGAGCACTGCGCCGGCTCCAAGCGCCTGGCCGAGCGCGCCGCCACCGTCATCCCGGGCGGCGTCCAGCACAACCTCGCCTTCAACCATCCCTTCCCGCTGGCGATCGCGCAGGCCCGCGGCGCCCACCTCATCGACGTCGACGGCAACCGCTACATCGACTTCCTGCAGGCCGGCGGTCCGACGCTGCTGGGCAGCAATCCGCCGGCGGTGCGCGAGGCGGTGCAGGCGCTGCTCGACGACTGCGGCCCGGTCACCGGCCTGCTGCATGCCTACGAGGTCGAGCTGGCCGAGCGCGTCTGCCGCCACATGCCGGGCGTGGAGATGCTGCGCATGCTGGGCTCGGGCACCGAGGCGGTGATGGGCGCGGTGCGGCTGGCCCGCACCTTCACCCGGCGCCAGCGGGTCATCAAGATCGGCGGCGCGTACCACGGCTGGAGCGACCAGTTGGTCTACGGCATGCGCCTGCCCAAGACCGGCCGCATGGAGGCCACCGGCATTCCCCGCGGCGCGACGGCGCACACGCAGGAATGCCTGCCCAACGATCCCGAGGCGCTGCGCCGGCTGCTGCGCTGGAACCGCCTGCGCGGCGGCACGGCGGCGGTGCTGCTGGAGCCCTTCGGGCCGGAGAGTGGCACGCGGCCGGTGCATCGCGAGTTCAACGCCCAGGTGCGCGCGCTCTGCGACGAGTTCGGCGCGCTGCTGATCTTCGACGAGGTGGTGACCGGCTTCCGCGCGGGCCTGGGCGGCGCGCAGGCCTACTTCGGCGTGACACCCGACCTGACGGTGCTGGGCAAGTGCCTGGCCGGCGGCTACCCGATGGCGGGGGCGATCGGGGGGAAGCGGGAGATCATGATGTCGCTCGTCGGCGGGATCGGCACCACCTCGCGGCGGGCCTTCGTCGGGGGGACGCTGTCGGCCAATCCGCTCAGCTGCGTGGCGGGTTACCACGCGCTGCTCGAGGCCGAGCGGACCAACGCCCCCGGCGTGGCGGCCCGTGCCGGCGATCGCCTGCGCCGCGGGCTGGAGGAGATCATCGAGCGCCGCGGCCTGCCCTACGTCGCCTACAACATCGGCTCGATCGTCCACCTGCAGACCTCCGGCGTGCTGCTGCTCGACACCAGCAGCCTGTGGAAGCTGTTCCGCCTGAAGGACGAGGCGCGGCGGCGCAAGCACATGATGGAAGAGATGGGCGCGGCCTTCACCGCGCATGGCCTGATCTCGGTGGCGGGCAGCCGGCTGTACACCAGCCTGGCCGACACCGACGCGGTGATCGACGACGCGCTCAACCGCTTCGACGACGTGATGGCGCTGACATGAGCGAAGAGCACCTGCTGCGCGATACCTGGCTCGGGCTGCGGCGGCGGCTGCTGGCGCGGGGGCTGATGCCGGGCGCCGTGGACAGCCTGTCGCTGCGCGATCCCGCCAGCGGGGCGATGGCGTGGGGGACGGCGGAGGATGCGCTCGCGCTGGTCGAGCCCCTGGCGCCGGCGACCGGCGCCCGCAAGGAGGGCGCGGGCGGCGCGGACGGCCCGGACCGCGTGGACGGCCACCTGCCCGCGATCGCGCTGCACCGCGCCGTCTACGCCGCGCGGCAGGACGTCTGCGCGGTGCTGATCGGCGGCGGCGCCTTCGGTCGCCAGCTGCAGGCCTTCGGCGGTTGGATGCCGGCGGTCTTCGACGAGCAGATCCGCCAGCTCGGCCACATGGGCCGGCCGACCGAGGCGCTGGCGCGATTGCCGCAGGCGCTGTCCAAGGGCGGCAACGTCACCCTGCATGCGGGTCGGCTGATCGTGCTGGGTATGACGCCGTCGCGGCTGGCGCTCAATGCGGAGCTCTTCGAGAAATGTGCGAAGGCCTGGGTGCCGGCGGTGGCCGGCGGCGCGGCGGTGAGCCTCCTGCCCTGGCTGGTGCGCCACATCGCCAACGGCCGATTGAGGAAGGAACAGGCCCAGGCCCGCGAGCAGGTGCGCCAGGGCCGCTGGCCGGCGGAGACGCGGGGGTACTGACGGGGGTGCGGACGAGGCTATGGAATCTCCCCCCTCGGGGTGACCAAGGTCGTCGCCTCGCTGAGGGATACTCGCCCGCGGCGGTCGGTTTGGATCGCATCTTTTTGTGGAGCTGCGCCATGGGCCTGATGGATTTCATCAAGAAACAGTTCATTGACATCATCCAGTGGACCGAGGACGACAACGGCGTCCTGGCCTACCGGTTCCCGATGCAGGACTTCGAGATCCAGTACGGCGCCTCTCTCACCGTGCGCGAATCGCAGATGGCCGTCTTCGTCAACGAAGGCAAGGTGGCCGACGTCTTCGGCCCCGGCATGTACAAGCTGACCACGCAGACGCTGCCGGTCCTCACCTACCTCAAGAACTGGGACAAGCTGTTCGAGTCCCCCTTCAAGAGCGATGTCTACTTCTTCTCCACCCGCCAGCAGGTGGACCAGCGCTGGGGCACGACGCAGCCCGTCACCATCCGCGACAAGGACTTCGGCGCGGTGCGCCTGCGCGCCTTCGGCAACTACAGCTACCGCGTCGTCGACCCGAAGAAGTTCCACACCGAGATCTCCGGCACCCGCGAGCGCTACACCGTCACCGAGCTCGACGGCCAGCTCCGCGGCCTGATGCTGCAGCACATCTCCGACGCGGTCGCCCAGTCCGGCATCCCGTTCCTTGACCTGGCGGCCAACCAGGTCGAGTTCGCCAAGGCGCTGCAGGAAGCCACCCAGCCGGCCTTCGACGCGCTGGGCCTCAAGCTCGAGATGGTCACGCTGCAGAACGTCTCGCTGCCCGAGGAACTGCAGAAGATCCTCGACCAGAAGATCGGCATGGGCATGATCGGCCAGAACATGGGCCAGTTCATGCAGTACCAGACCGCGCAGGCCATCCCCAAGCTCGCCGAGGGCGTGGGCTCGGGCGGCGGCGGCGTGGCCGGCGACGCGATGGGACTGGGTGCCGGCCTGGCGCTGGGCCAGACCATGGCGCAGCAGCTGCAGCAGGGTCTGACCGGCGCCAATCAGGGCGCCCAGCCGGCCGCGCCGGTCCAGCCGCAACCGGTCAGCCAGGGCGCCGACGAGGTCCTGCTGCTGCTCGAGAAGCTCGGCGACCTCAAGGCCAAGGGCATCCTCACCGACGAGGAATTCGCGGCCAAGAAGGCCGAGTTGCTGAAGAAGCTCAGCTGACGCCGCCAGGCGTGCTCCGCCCCGGGTCCTGATTGGCTACCGCTTCCCCCCAGCGCCGCTGGCAGGCGCAGTGCCCCCATTGCGGCGCGCCGGTCGAGTTCGCCTCGGCCGCGTCGGCCAGCGCCGTCTGCAGCTATTGCCGCTCCACGCTGCTGCGTGAGGGCGACGCGCTGCGCCGGATCGGCACCAGCGCCGAGGTCTTCGAGGACTACTCGCCGCTGCAGCTCGGCAGCGCCGGGCGTTATGCCGGCGCGGGCTTCGTGGTCGTCGGCCGGCTGCAGATGTCCTATGCGGACGGCGGCTGGAACGAGTGGCACCTGCTCTTCGACGCCAGCGCCGACCAGCCGCCCCGCAGCGGCTGGCTGGCCGAGGACAACGGCAGCTTCGTCATCAGCTTCGAGGCGCCGCTGGCCGAGCGCGCGCCCGATCCCGCCACGCTGCGCCCGGGCGGACTGCAGATGCTGGCCGGCTCGGCCTGGCAGGTGGCCAGCATCGTCGACGCGACCGTGGCCGCGGCCCAGGGGGAACTGCCCCATCCGCCGCGGCTGGCCAGCAGCTATCCGGTGGTCGACCTGCGCAACACCGCCAACGAGGTCGCCTCGCTCGAGTACAGCGACCCCGCGCAGCCGACCTGGTCGGTCGGCCGCCCCGTCAAGCTCGCCGACCTGCAGCTGACCGGGCTGCGCGCCGAGAGCGGCGCGACGCTGCAGTCCAAGGCCCTGCCCTGCCCGAACTGCGGCGCCGCGCTCGAACCGCGGCTCGACACGACGCAGTCCATCGTCTGCGGGCAGTGCAAGTCGGTCGTCGACATCTCCAAGGGGGCCGGCGCGGAGCTGGCCGCCTACCGGCAGAACACCGGCGGCGAGCCGCAGATCCCGCTGGGCACGACCGGCCAGCTCGCGATCTCCGGCGGCGCGCCGCAGCCGTGGCAGGTCGTCGGCTACCTGGAGCGCTGCGACCTGCCCGAGTCCGCCGAGGACGAACAGACCTTCTGGCGCGAGTACCTGCTGTTCAACCGCATGGAGGGCTTCGCCTTCCTCGTGGACACCGAGGACGGCTGGAGCCTGGTGCGCCCGATCACCGGCGCGCCGGCCAATGCGGGGGCGAAGTCGGTCAGCCACCAGGGCAAGGACTTCAGGCACAAGTGGACCTACACCGCCAAGGTCACCTACGTGCTGGGCGAGTTCTACTGGCGCGTCAAGCGCGAGGAACGCGCGCTGGTGCGCGACTACGAATGGCGCAACGGCACGCGGCTCGAGTTGCTGAGCAGCGAGCAGACCGGCAACGAGGTCACCTGGAGCCATGGCCGCGCGATCGACGCGGCCGAGGTGCGACGCTTCTTCTCGCTGCCCGAGGACCGCATGCCCGCGCTGCAGCGCGATGTGTCGTCCGGCCTGGACCAGGGCAAGCTGCTGCGCAACATCATCATCGCGATCTTCGTGATCGCGGTGCTGTTCGCGCTGCTGCGCGCCTGCAGCAGCGACGACTGCGACCGCTACAAGGACAGCTACGGCGAAAGCAGCGCCGAGTACCAGCAGTGCAAGCGCAGCAGCCGCGGCAGCGGCGTGGGTTACGTCGGTTCCAGCGGCGGCTCGTATGGCGGCTACAGCAGCGGCGGCGGCGGTCACAAGTAGTCGCCATCGTCCCGCCGACCCGTCCGCATCCACGCCGACTTCCCCGCGACAATCGCCGGCCCGCGCCGACCCCAGACCTTCAACCCCACCGAACGACCGACCAGGAGAACGAGATGGAAGGATTCGAATGGCTCAAGCCCGCCATCGTGCTGGGCTCCATCCTGTATGCCGTCATCGGCGTGCTGGTGTTCTGGATCAGCTTCGTCATCATCGACAAGCTCACCCCCTACAAGCTGTGGGAGGAGATCGTCGAGCACAAGAACATGGCGCTCGCGGTCGTGGTCGCGGCGATGTGCATCTCCATCGGCCAGATCGTGGCCGCGGCGATCCACGGCTGAACGGGCCATGCCGATGCGTCGATCCGCGCGACTGTCCGCCCACCTGCCGGCTCGCCTGCCCGCTCGCCTCTGCGCCCTCGCCACCCTTTCCGTGTTGGCCCTGACGGCCACCGGCGGCGTCGCACTGGCCCAGACCCAGCCCTACAAGCCGCCGCCGCCCGCGCGGCCCACCGGCATCGCGCCCAAGGGCGACTTCACCAAGGGCCTCGAGCCGGCCCGGCCCGAGCTCGATCCCGGCCAGGCCGCCGGCAGCGAGGGTTCGGACGAGGCCTTCCGCGCCAAGGCCGAGGCCGACGCGATCCGCAAGGCCAACGTCGGCGGCGGCCACGTGCTCATCAAGCGCGCCGGCTCGCGCCTGATGCTGCCGACCGGCTCCGGCCGGCCCGAGGTCTTCGACAGCGTCTGGCCCAATGCCTCGGGCAACAACGAGGGGGCCTACGAGGATTACCGCTTCGACGGCCTGTCCCCCGACCGCGAGTTCTTCGTCGTCCGCGCCACCTTCTACGAAGGCAGCAATGTCTACTGGGTCTCGCGCAAGGACGGCACGCGCTACACGATGCACGGCGAGGTGCGCCCGTCGCCGGACGGCCGCTTCCTGGTGATGGCCAATGCCTCGGCCTCGCACGACTTCAACGGCATCGTGGTCTGGGAGAACCTCGGCGGGCGGCTGGTCGAGCGTTTCCGCTTCTCGCCGCCGCTGGTTGGGATCTCGTTCTACCGCTTCATGCGCTGGAAGGACGGGCGCACGGTGGAACTCGAGCACACCGCCCTGGGCGACGAGATCACCTGCCACGGCGGCACGCAGGAGGCGCTGGCCGTGCTGACCCGCGATGGCGAGCAGTGGGCCGTCAAGGACGTGACGGCGTCGCGCTGCAAGCGCTGACCCGGCAGCCGCATCCCGCCCGCCGAGACCGCTCCGACGGTCGACCTCACGCCACTCTTTCGCTCTCCGCCATTTCGCTCCCGCGCTTCCGCTCTCGCCCTTCCGCCCGATGACCGCCCGCTCCTCCGCGCGTCCCGACGCCCTGCCCCTCCCCGTCGCGCCTGGCATCGCGCGTCCCATCATTCTTCGCACGGCGTGGCGCACCACCCTTCGCCTCGCCCTTCGCAAAGTGCCGACCGATCGCCTCGGTCGCGTCCTGAGGCTCGGCGTGACCGCCCTCACGCTGTGCGCCGTGATGGCGGGCGAAGCGGCCGTGATCGCACCGCCGCAGCCCCCTCGCCCCGCCGTGTCCCAGGGCATCGCGCCGCGCGGTGCGCTCTTCACGGCGGAGACGGCGCCCGAGGCCGCCGCGGGCGCCGATGAGGACTCCGACGAGGCCTTCCGCGCCCGTGCCGAGGCCGAGGTGCTGCGCCGCGTCGGCGCCGGGGTGCGGCGCGAGGACCAGCGCCTGTGGCTGCCCATCGCCAAGGGACGGCCGGTCGTCCTGGACAGCCGGCGTGCCGATCCGTCCGACCCGGCCTCGCCCGAGGTCGACTTCCGCCTGGACGGCCTCTCGCCGGACCGCGAGTTCTATGTCGTGCGCGCAACGCTCGCCGCCGGCAGCGAACTGCTCTGGATCTCCCGCGCCGACGGCACCCGCTACGCGATGCACGGCAACGTCCATCCGTCGCCGGACGGGCGCCATCTGGTCGTCACCCATGCGTCGCCGGGCACGGAATTCAACGGCGTCGTCATCTGGCGCCGCGAGGAAGGTCGCCTGGTCGAGCGCTACCGCTTCCAGCCCACGCCGGACCAGACGGCCGTCAGCTTCCGCTTCCTGCGCTGGCGCGACGCCGACACCATCGAACTGGCGCAGTTCGCCGAGGTCGACCCCTCGACCTGCGGCCTGGGCACGCTGAGCGCCACCGCCCTGCTGTCCCGCAAGGGCGAGCGCTGGATCCTGCGCAGCGCCAGCGCCCCGCGCTGCGAGCCGTGACCCCGCGATCGCCGCGGGCTTAACACGTTCTTCAAGCGCCGTCGGACCCCGGAATTGCATCCGATGTGACGCTCGGTAATCGAACTTGTAACAGCGCCGAGGGCGGACCTAGGATTTCATCGATCCTTCAATTTCAGGTCCGCTCATGAACCCACAAGCCTCCCGCCAAGACGCCGCCCGCCCCTCGCTGGCCAAGCGCGCGATCGCCTCGACGCTGATCGTCTCCTGCTCCCTGATGGCGCTGCCGATGCACGCCAGCGCCCAGGTCGTGCCCACCGACGCCCTGGTGCAGCAGGACGCGCCCGCCGGCACCGCCGCCGACAGCCGCGTGCGCGTCAATGCCTTCTTCGCCCGCGAGGACGTGCGCCAGGCGATGGTCAAGGAAGGCGTGAATCCGGCCGACGCCCAGTCGCGCGTGGACGCGATGTCCGATGACGAGATCCGCGCGCTGGACGGCCGCATCGCGCAGGCGCCGGCCGGCGGTGACGTGCTGGGCGTGATCTTCGCGGTCTTCGTGATCCTGCTGGTGACCGACATCCTGGGCTTCACCAAGGTCTTCCCGTTCACCCGCTCGATCCGCTGAGGTCCGCATGCGCGTCGTCCGGTCGTCCCGGTCCCTGCTCCCGCTGGCCGCTCCCGCGCTGGCGCTGGCCCTGCTGCTGGGCGGCTGCGCGAGCACGCCGCCGCAGCTGAAGGCGCTGGAAGCGCAGTGGCCCACGGACCTGCCGGCGCGCGTGGACCTGTCCGCGAAGACGCCCTTCATCGCGCAGGACGACTATGAATGCGGACCGGCCGCGCTCGCGATGCTGCTGCGCACCGCCGGCAAGACCGCGACCGTCGAGCAGCTCAAGCCGCAGGTCTTCCTGCCGGGCCGCAAGGGCTCGCTGCAGACCGAGATGCTGGTGGCCACGCGCCGCCAGGGCCTGCCCGCCTACGTGCTGCCGCCGCGGCTGGACGCGCTGCTGGCCGAGCTCGCGGCCGGCCATCCGGTGATCGTGTTCCAGAACCTGTCGCTGGACCTGGCACCGGTGTGGCATTACGCGGTCGCCGTCGGCTACGACCGCCAGCGCCGCACCGTCCTGCTGCACAGCGGCAAGACCGAGCGGCAGGAGGTCGAACTGCCGGTCTTCGAGCGCACCTGGGCGCGTGGCGACTACTGGGCGATGACGACGCTGCCGCCGGACCTGCTGCCGGCCTCGCTGGACGGCGCGCAGACGGGCGCGGCGCTGGCGGCGCTGGAGCGCCTGAATCCGGCCGCGGCGCGCAAAGGGTACTCGGCCGCGCTCACGCGCTGGCCCGGCGAGCCGGTGCTGCTGCTGGGCGCCGGCAACACGGCCTACGCCGCCAAGGACCGCCGCACCGCGGCTCGCCATTACGCCCGGCTGACCGACGTGCGCCCCGACCTGCCCGAGGGTTGGAACAACCTGGCGCAGGTGCTGATGGAACAGGGGCAGCGCTACAAGGCCTCGCTGGCGATCGAGCGCGCGGTCGCGCTCGGCGGCCCGCGCCTGGACCAGTACAAGGCGCTGCAGAAGAAGATCACCGCCGGCATGTGAGCCGGGCCGGCCTCGCCTTGCGCCCAGTGCCGCAAGGCATCAAGGCATTGGGGCCTTGCGGCTGCTTGGGTCCCTTGGGACCTCAGGGCCGGAAGTCGATCGTGCGCTGCGCCGCCTCGAGCGCGGCATCGGCCGCATAACTCCAGGTGTCGAAGCTGCGCTCCAGCTCATGCCAGTAGCCGTTGAGTTCCGGCTGCCCGCCCGCTGCCGGATGCGCGGCGATCACCAGGTAGCGCGCCCGGAATGGCGGCGCCTCGCCGACGACTTCACGGACGAACCAGCGCCCGTTGTGACTCTCGACGCCGCCGACGGCATCGGTATGGTCTGGCTTGGCTGACATGGACGCTCCTTTTCGCGTTGTGGCCGCAACCGCGGCCAGAGGATCGACGGGCCGCTCGTTCAGCGCCTGGGCAAGTTTCCCTCCAAGCGTCGTCCGGCGCCACGCGCGCCGACGATGTTTTACCCCCGCATTACAAGGTCGACTGCCGGGGCGATCCGCGAAGCAACTGCCGCACCGCCGGTGTCGGGATTCATTACACCGCCTGACCCCTTCTCGGGGGACAGGCCTTGCAAGTGCTTGAGCCAGCGGGACATCCTGCCCCGTGGCTTGGATGTTGCTTCCCCGAGCCGCTTCCGGCCGCGCGCCGGATGTCGCCCGGCCTCCCGCCCAGGGCCTCCACAAGAATGACCGCCAGAGAGATCCCGATGAAGCGCTCGCCCCTCGTTCCCCGACTTCTTTCCTGCCCTCCCCGCCTCCGTGCCTCCCTCGCTGCCGCCGCGCTGTGCGCCCTCGGCGGGGCCGCGCAGGCCTCGGTGCTGATCCTGGGCGCGACGGGCCAGCCCGGCGGGCTGACCGACGTGCAGTCCAAGATCGCCGCCACCGGCGTGGTCAGCGGCACGGTGGACGTGTTCAACGCCAACACCGGCACGCCCACGCTCGCGCTGCTCAAGAGCTACGACGCGGTCCTGGTGTTCAACGACACCTTCAACAAGCCCTTCGCCAGCGCCACGCAGCTGGGCAACGTGCTGGCAGACTACGTGGATGCCGGCGGCGGTGTCGTCGAGGCCGGCCTGTCCCACGCGACCATCCCGTTCGGCGGGCTCACCGGCCGCTTCGTGACCGGTGGCTACGACGTCTTCAACGCCAACAACAACCAGAACTCGTGCGGCAGCCTGGGCCGGGTCGCGGATCCGCAGAGCCCGCTGATGCGCGACATCGACAGCTTCAGCGGCGGCCTGTCGGCGCTGTGCTACCGCGTCACGCCCAAGGCCGGCGCGAGCGTCGTCGCCTACTGGACCAACGACAAGCCGCTGCTGGGCTATCGCACCGACCACAAGGGCATCGTCGTCGGGCTGAACATGTTCCCGGTCTCGGGCGACGTGCAGGCAGGCCTGTGGGACAGCAGCACCGACGGCGCGCGGCTGATGGCCAACTCGCTGGCCTTCGCCGCGGGCGAGCTGCCGGAGCCGGGCTCGCTGGCGCTGCTGGGCATCGCCGCGGTGGCGGCGGGCGTGGCGGGCCGTCGCCGCGCGCGCCGGGCCTGAGGGATACTTCCGCGCATGTCCACGCCGCCGACCTTCAAGTTCCCCGTTCCGCCTCCCGACCTGGTGATCACCGACGAGGAGCGCGCCGCGCTCTACTTCATCCCGCAATCGCCGGGCGGCATGCCGGTCAGCGAGGAGATGCAGCAGCGGCTGCAGGACAAGGGCCTGGCCACGCCGATCCGCGAGGACGGCCGGCGGTGGCTGACGGAACTCGGCGACCGCGCGCGGCTGGGCAAGATCTGACCCCGTGCCGGTGGACGCCGGCAGGCCCGGTGCCCGCGCAGGCGCCTGGCGGCTCAGCGCCGGTCGTACTGGGTCTTGCCGAACAGCACCTCGCGGGCCTTGTCGTCGACCAGCGGCCGGCGCTTCTCGGCCAGCACCTCGACGGCGCGCATCACCGCCGGGCGGGCCGCGATCTCGTCGAACCAGCCCTTGAGGTGCGGGAAGTCCGCCATCTCCACGCCCTGGTTCTTCGCGCCCCGCAGCCAAGGGAAGATCGCCATGTCGGTGATGCCGTAGGCGGGGCCGGCGATGTAGCGGCTGCGCGCCAAGCGGCGGTCGATGACGCCGTACAGCCGCTTGGCCTCGTTGGTGTAGCGGTCGATGGCGTACTCGATCTTCTCGGGCGCGTACATCCGGAAGTGATGGGTCTGGCCCAGCATCGGCCCGACGCCGCCCATCTGGAACATCAGCCACTGCAGCGCCTCGTAGCGTCCGCGGGTGTCGGGCGGCAGGAACTGCCCAGTCTTGCCGGCCAGGTACAGCAGGATCGCGCCGGACTCGAACAGCGACATCGGCTGGCCGTCCGGCCCGTCGGGATCGACGATCGCGGGGATCTTGTTGTTGGGGCTGATGGCCAGGAAGCTCGCGTCGAACTGCTCGCCCGCGCCGATGTCCACGGGAATCACCCGGTAAGGCAGCCGGCATTCCTCCAGCATGATGTGGACCTTGTGGCCATTGGGCGTGGGCCATGAATACACTTCGATCATCACGCGTTCTCCCAAGGGGCGCGGGGCCCCGGTCGCCGACACCTCAATGCACGGACACCAGGCCGCTCGCGCATCGTCCCGCCTCATGGTAATCAAACAAATCAAACAGTGGTTGACCGCCCGCGCCAACTCGGCCCGGTGGCGCCCCTTGAGCGAATGGGCCGCTGAACGCGGCGGCCAGTTGCGTCACGCCCGCGACGGCCGCGGCTTCGTGATCGACCTGCCGCGCACCCTGCCCGGCCTGACCCGCATCGAATGGGGGCCCTCGCAACGCAGCTACATCGAGGGCTTCGAGCTGCGCATGAGATGCGAGCTCAAGGTCAATCCCGACATGCAGATGATGCTCATCGAGCGCAAGCTGATGGAGCGCCTGGAGAGCAGCGTCTTCGAGGCCTACACCGACACGCTGCGCACCCGCGTGGACACCGACACGCCGGAGGAGATGCGCTGGCTGGTGATGTTCCCGAAGCAGTCGCAGATCGAGTCCAAGCTCGTGCGACAGCGCTTCGGCGCGGTCGGCATCAATCGCGAGCTGATCATGGCCTGGCTCGACAAGGACCTGTCCGAGCGCCTGGCCCAGGCGACGCAGGACGTGCTCATCGAGGGCCGGCCCTTCGTGCTGCTGAGCCTGCGCGGCAACGTCTATCTGCGCACCGCGATGCCCGAGCCGGCACTGGCCGAGGTCGAGGCCCTGACCCGCGTGCTGGACGCCGCGGCGGGCAGCGCGCTGGCGGTGCACCAGCGCATCGGGGACGGCGGTCCCTGGCCGACGACCACCTCGGTGGCCTGGCACAGCCGGCCGTCCGAAGGCGATTACGGCGCGCCGGTCTGAGCCGCCCTCGCGGCCTGGCCGACGACGGCGGCGCATGCCCCACGGCGGCCCGCGCCGCGCACTTCAGGCGAAGAGATCCGCCGCGCCCGCGACCGCCTCGGTGCAATCGATCAGCCGGCCCTGGCCGGTGATGAAGGCGCAGCGCACCGGCTCGCCGGGCTGCAGCGCCATCACCGCCTCGCGATAGCGCCACAGCTGCTGCAGGTAGTCCGGGTTGCGCTGCGGCGCCGGATTCAGCTTGTAGTCGAGCACCCACCAGGTCCGCGCGCCCGCGGCGTCCTGCCGGCAGACGAGCCGGTCCAGGCGCATGTCGTGCCCGTTCCAGCTCAGCGGCACCTCGTTGCCGTGCCAAGCCAGCGCGTGGCCATCGAAGAAGGCGGCGCAGTCGGCGCTGCCCAGGATCGCCTTCACGCTGCGCTGCAGGCGCTCGTCGCGACGCGCGTCGAGCCCGTACATCTGGGCCGCCGCCGCCATCAGGCGCTCGAGCGCGTGATCGCGCCCTCGCGGGCCGCTGTGCCACTCCAGCACGCGATGCAGCGCCTCGCCGAGCGCGGCGCTTTCGTCGACCTCGTCCGGGCTCTGGCCGACCTCGGCGCCCATCCCATCGACCGCCTCGGCGGGCAGCGGCGCGACGCGCGGCAGCACCTTCAAGCGGGCCACGGCGGCAACGCCATCGGCATGCGAGGCGACAGCGGCATGCGCGGCACGAGCGGCACGAGCGGCACGAGCGGCACGAGCGGCACGAGCGGCATCCTCAGCGTTGGCGGCATCGACATCCACACTCGCGTCGAGCTCCGGCACCGCCAGCGGCGCCGCGTGCGGCTGCACCCGCGCCCACCAACTCGCCGATGCGCTCTGGCGCTTGGCCGGCGTGCGGCTCAGCAGCAGCCGATGACGCGCCCGGGTCATGGCGACATAGAGCGCGTTCAGCTCCTCGCGCTGGCGCTGCTCCTTTTCGTCGTCGAGCAGCGCTTGCAGCGACGGCGGCGGTTTCGCCTCCGAGACGATGAAGGCCACAGTTCGCGGCACCGGCTCCTGCACCGGCCATGAGATCGCCAGCGCCATGCTTTCGGCGCGCGCCGGCCCGGCTTCCGCGTCCATCAGGACCACGACCTTGGCCTCCAGGCCCTTGGCGCCATGCACCGTCAGCAGCTGCACCGCATCGGGCTCGGCGGGCGCGGCCAGCTTCAGCGCGCGGCTCTTCAGCGCGCGCACGAAGCCGTACAAGCCGGCGTAGCGACCACCATCGAGTTCCAGCGCCAGCGCCAGCAGCGCCTCCACCGCATGCAGCCGCGCACGGCGCTCGCTGGCCGGCACGGCGGCGGCCAGGCGAGCCATCAGGTCGCCCTCGTCAACGATCGCATCCAGCAGGTCGTGCGGGCTGCGCAGCGCGGCCACCGACGCCCAGCGCGACAGCAGGCCCTGCGCGCGTCGCAGCGCCTCGCTCAGCGACGCCGGCTCGGCCTGCAGCAGGACCTCCCACCAGGAGCGCGTGACCGGCCCGGTCGAACTGACTGCGGATTCGTCACTGTCCGCCGAGCCGTTCGGCGGCGCGTCGTCAGCCAGAGGCGCTTCATCGACCGCGGGCGTCGACCGGCGCGCTTGCGGCGGCTCCTGGCCGAGCCAATGCGCGGAGCGCGACGCGGCCGCGAGCCACAGCAGGTCGGCCTCGGTGGCGCCGAACAAGGGGCTGCGCAGCGCATGCGCCAGCGACAGCTGATGCCCGCTGGACGCCAGCGCATCCAGCAGCGCGAGCAGGTCCCGCACATCCGGCGCGTCGAGCAGCGCCATGTCCTCCGGCGCCGCATGCGCGATGCCCAGGCCCTTGAGCACCTGCGCCAGCACCCGCAGCCCTTCGCGCTTGCGCGCCAGCACGAACACGTCGCCCGGCTGCACCTGGCCGTCCCTCAGCAACGCCGCGATGCAGGCGGCGATGCGCTGGGCCTCCGCTTCACGGCGATGCAGTTCCGGCTCGCGCCGCGGCTCGGTCAGGCTCGGGCGCCAGGTGTCCGCGTCGCGCGTGGCCGCCGCGGATTCCGCGTCGTCCGCCTCGTCGCCCGCGATGAAGTGGACGCCATCCAGCGGATCGCCGCCGCCCGCCTCGGTGGTGTGGGCCCGGAAGCCGGTGTACTGCTGCGCCAGGCTGGCCTGCTCGAACACCGCGTTCACCGCCGCCAGCACCGGCGCCGAGTTGCGCCGCGTGTGGTCGCAGGCCAGCAGCACGCCGTCCAGGCCTTCGCGCACGAAGTCCCGCGCCGCGGCGAAGACGCGCGGTTCGGCGCGTCGGAAGCGGTAGATGCTCTGCTTGGGATCGCCCACGATGAACACCGAGGGCGGACGTTGTCCGCTGGCGCCGCCCCCGGCGCCGACATAACCCGACAGCCACGCGTACAGCGCGTGCCACTGCAGCGGGCTGGTGTCCTGGAATTCGTCGATCAGCAGGTGTCGCACCTGGCTGTCCAGCCGCTCCTGCACCCAGCCCGACAGCTCGGCGTCGCCGAGCAGCGCCAGCGCGCCGCGCTCGAGGTCGTTCATGTCGACGAGGCCGCGCTCCCGCTTCAGGCGCTCGAAGGCCTCGAGCAGCGTCAGCGCGAGCCCGCACATCTGCTGGTGCCAGGCGCGCGCGTCGGCCTGGTCCAGCGCCAGCTGCAGCCGGGCGAGCCGGTCGCCCAGGTCGAGCAGCAGCGGCGAATCGCCCAGCGCCTTCACCAGCGTGCCCTTCTGCGTGAACAGCTCGGCGCGCACCGCGGCGAGCGCGCGGGCCTCGGCCAGCGGCTCGTTCCGCGGCGCCGACAGCGCCATCTCCAGGGCCACTGCCGCGGCCTTCTGCGTCTTGTTGCGCCCCTGCCCCAGCTCGGCGGCCAGCGCCTGCAGCTCGCCGCGCATCGCGGTGAAGGCGTCGATCGGATCGGCGAACGCGGCCAGTTCGGGCACCACCTCGGCCGCCGTCGGCACGCTGTCCATCAGTCGACCATGCGCCTGCGCCAGGCGCAGTTCAACGCGCTTGTCGAAGGCCGCCATCAGCCAGTCCTGCAGCTTGTTGCGGCCGTGGACCAGGCAGAGCTCGCGATAGATCGCCAGCAGCGATTCGTCCGCCAGCACGGCCGCGTGGAAGCGCTGCCAGAGCTCGGGCATCAGGTCGGTCTCGTCCTCCAGCAGTTGCAGCTCGGGCGACAGCCCCTGCGCGCGCAGCAGTTCCAGCGGCGCGGCGCGCAGCAGCTGGGAGAACCAGGCGTGGAAGGTGCGGATCTCCACTGGCCGCGCTTCCTGCAGCAGGCGCTGCTGCAGCGTCGCCAGCCGCGGAGCGAGCGCCTCGGCCTGGGCCTGCGGCAGGCCGCGCTGGCGCAGCGCGAGCACGCGGCCCGCGTCGTCGCAATGGGCGAATTCATGCAGCCACTCGTTCAGGCGGGCGCGCATCTCGCCGGCCGCCTTGCGGGTGAAGGTGATCGCGACGATGTCCTGCGGCCGGGCGCCGTCCAGCAGCGCGCGCAGGATGCGCGACACCAGCATCCAGGTCTTGCCCGCACCGGCACAGGCCTCGACGACGACGCTGCGTGCCGGATCGCAGGCCAGCGCGTAGAAGCGCTCGCGCGCGACCGGCGCGCCATCGAGGGTGTAGGCGGCCGCGGTGCCGGCGAAGGCGCCGGTCGCGAGGTCGGTCGTCATGTCCGTCGAGCCGGTCACGGCGCGGCTCCTTCCCAATCGTCGCGACGGCACAGGCCGCGCATCTCGCAGTAGGCGCAGGCGACGCCCTCGCCCAGCGCGGGCAGCGGATCGCCCGCGTGGATGGCCATCAGGTCGCCGCGCAGGCCGTCCAGCATGACGGCGGCGGTGGTGGCGACGTCCTCGTGCTCGATCGGGGTGATGCCCTTTGAATCGTCCAGGGCCAGGTATTGCGCGCGGAGCGGTGCGTTGGAGCCCGAATGCCCCATCAATACGGCATAAACGGCGAGCTGCGTATCCTCGAGCGGATTCGCGACCTTGTCCTTGAGGCCCTTGACGCTGCCGGTCTTGTAGTCGACGAGCAACTGCCCCTCGGGCGACTCGTCCACCCGGTCGATGCGGCCCAGCAGCGCCAGGTCCTCCAGCGCCGGCTCGATCCCGGCCCACGGACGCACGCGGCGATCGACCTCGCCGCGCTCGAAGCGCTGTCCCTCGGACTCCCGCTCGGCCAGCCAGTCCAGGTAGGCCGGCAGGAAGCGCGCGAAGCTCGCCGAATACGGCAGGAACTCCGCCGGCGCCAGCCCCAGCTCGCGCATCTGGTCCTGCGCCGCGCGCTGCAGCCGCGCGGCGTCGTCGAGCGCCGGGTCGAGTCCCTCCGCCCGCTCGGTGTGGAACTGGTGCAGCACCGCATGCAGCCAGGTGCCGTAGTCGCGCTTGTCGGCCTGGACCTCGAGCTCGTTGGCCTCGCGCAGCCCCAGCAGCACGCGGGCGAAGAACTGGTACGGGCACTGGCGCAGCGACTCCACCGCGCTGGCGCTCAGCGCCGCGGGCAGCCGCCCGCCGGCGCGCGCCGCGGCGCGGTCCGCCGGCGCGGCCTGCACGGCCACCTCGATGCGAGGATCGCGCCACGCCGGCAAGCTCGCTCCCACCGCCCGCAGCGCCAGTTCGAGCCGCTCCAGCAGCGGACTGGCCGCCAGCGGCTCGCTGCCCAGGTGACCGCGGCGCAGCAGCGTCACCGCCGGCGCCCGCAGCAGCTGCGCGAACTGCCAGGCGAGCGCCTGGCGCTTGTCCTCGGCGGTCGGCAGGCCCAGCTGGCGCGCCAGCCCGTCGCCGATCAAGGCCGGGCCGGGCGGCACCGGCCCGAGCGTCGCGGCGTCCGCGCCGGGCAGCACGATGGCGCCGAACGGGCGCAGCATCGTCCGCGCGAGCGGCGTGATCATGACCTGCAGCCCGCCCTCCAGCGGCGGCTTGTACTCGCCCGCCTCGAGCGTCTGCGACACCCAGTCGACGAACTCCGCCGCGCTCAGCTGCGCCTCCCGCAGCACCGCCTCGTGCCCGGATCCCGGCCAGGGCGTCTTGCTCAGCCAGAGCGCATCCAGCACCTGCGGCCCGCCGGCCGGCTGGCGCTTGAGCTGCTCGTCGGCGCCGAGCTGCTGCAGCGTCTGCGTCAGCGCGGCGATCCATTGCTCGAGCGCCTGCGCGCCGCGCAGCTGCAGCGGCGCCAGCGCCTCGCGCGCGGCCGTCCACAGGCGCGCGCTGCCGGCGGGCAGGCGCTCGGTGCGCACCGCCTGCGGCGAGGACCAGCCGCGCTTGCGGCAGTGGCCCTCCAGCGCGCTCAGCGACGCGCTACCGCCGTGTTCCCGCAGCGACGCGGCCAGCGGCGTCTTCAGCCAGGCCAGCCACTCGTCGACCGTCGCCTCGCGCCGCGCCGCGCGCAGCAGCGCCATCAGCTGCGCGGCCGGCGCGGTGGTGGCGAGCGTCCAGCCGGTCTCGTCCTTGATGCCCAGGCCCTGCCGCTCCAGCAGCGCGCGCACCCGGCGCAGTAGCACGCGGTCCTGCGCGATCAGCGCGACCGGCGCGCGCCCGGCCTGCAGGTGGTCCAGCACCGACGCGGCGCTGCACTGCGCGAGGTCCTCGAAGTCCTCGCAGACCGCCTGCTCCAGCCGCCCGACCGGCGCGCCGCCGTCGAAGGCCGTGTCCAGCGGCAGGTCGGCGTTCAGGCGCAGGCAGGGGATGCCGGCCGCCTCGGCGCTGGCCAGCAGCGCCTCGGCCAGCGCGTCGGGCCCGCCGCATTGCAGGTGGAGCCAGGCGCTGGGGCGCAGGTGGAAGAGCGCATCGGTCGCCGGCGCGCGGCCGTCGGCGGCCGCCCATTCGAGCGCCACCGCCAGCAGCGCGCGCTCCAGGTGACCGACGCCGCCCTGCTGCGCCAGCGCCAGCCGGCCGTCGTCCCAGAAAGCCGCGCGCCGCGCCGGATCCCGCAGCGTCGCCTCGCGCGCCAGCGCATGCGCGGACTCGACCAGCCGCAGCACCGCCGCGTCGTGGGCCCGCGGGTCCTGCTCGCGCAGCGCCTCGGCCCAGCTCTGGCTTCGCAGCAGCGCGCGCGCGGCCAGGGCGTCGATGGCGGCGTCGCCGGTGATCTGACGGGCCTGCGGGAGCGGGCTCGGGCCCAGCGCCGACGCCAGGCTGCGGGTCGTCTCGATGCGCGGCTGCCAGCGCGAGAGCTTCATCCAGGCCAGCCGGGCCGGCTGCAGGTGCTGCGCGAAGGGCAGCAGCAGCACCGCGTCGCGGGCCGCCAGGCCGCTCGCCTCCAGCCACTGCGCGGCGCGGCGCGCGACGCCGTCCCAGATCGCGGCACTGGTGTGGGCGGGCAGCAACGGGAAGTCGACGGTCGCCGTCGCGCGCGGGAGCGACGGCGGCAGGTCCGGAGCGGACGTCATCCGGGGCATCGGCGGGGGCGACTGAGGCGTCAAGGCGGTGGCGGACTCTGGCGAATGAGGGATTGAAGGCTGGGACGGCGGCATTCCGCGAATCGCGACGATAGCGAAATCCTCGGCCCCCGCGCCTTGAGATCCGCCCTGCGCACCGTCATGTGGCTGGAGCGCCTACTCGGGCCGAGGTTTCCGGGCTTGTGTGAGAATCGTCGCTCGCCCTGCAACCCTGGGGCTCCCGAGGCGGCACATATTGTCGCCCGGCCGGCCGCCCATCCCGAGGCATCCGCCCGGCAGGGACATCACGCAAGGACCATCTCCATGAGCAGCGAACAGATCAAACACATCTCCGACGCCTCGTTCGACAGCGACGTCATCCAGTCCGACAAGCCCGTGCTGGTGGACTACTGGGCCGAGTGGTGCGGCCCCTGCAAGATGATCGCCCCCATCCTGGACGAAGTGGCCAAGGACTACGGCGACCGGCTGCAGATCGCCAAGCTGAACGTCGACGACAACCGCGAGGTGCCCGCCAAGTTCGGCATCCGCGGCATCCCGACGCTGATGCTGTTCAAGGGCGGCCAGCTCGCCGCCACCAAGGTCGGCGCCCTGTCCAAGGCCCAGTTGACGTCGTTCCTGGACGCCCACCTATAATCATCCGATCCGCCGGGGCCCATGCGGCTCCGGTGGACAACTTGCCAACACGCCCTCCCGGGCAGCGCGGCGTCCTCGGACGCCGTCGACGTTCCGGGTGAGCGCGTGGACTCGGCGCCCAAGTCTCCACGCATCCTCTCCGTCCGCAGCAACGCGGCAGCGCGTCCCTTGGGCTCGCCGTTGTTTGTGTCCCTGGCCTTGGCAGGCCCTGGACGACAGACCGGGTCAACCCCCCCATGCATCTTTCTGAACTGAAGGCGCTTCACGTCTCCGCCCTGATCAAGATGGGCGAAGAGCTGGAGATCGACAACGTCGCTCGCATGCGCAAGCAGGAGCTGATGTTCGCGATCATGAAAAAGCGCGCCAAGGCCGGCGAACAGGTCTTCGGCGACGGCGTGCTGGAAGTGCTGCCGGACGGCTTCGGCTTCCTGCGCTCGCCCGAGACCAGCTACATGGCGTCCACCGACGACATCTACCTGTCGCCGAGTCAGATCCGCCGCTTCAACCTGCACACCGGCGACATGATCGAAGGCGAGGTTCGAGTCCCCAAGGACGGCGAACGCTACTTCGCGCTGGTGAAGGTGGACCGCGTCAACGGCCTGACGCCGGAGGAGTCCAAGCACAAGATCATGTTCGAGAACTTGACGCCGCTCTTCCCGAAGGAGCAGTTCAAGCTCGAGCGCGACATCCGCGGCGAGGACAACATCACCAGCCGCATCATCGATCTGATCGCCCCGCTCGGTAAGGGCCAGCGCGCGCTGCTCGTCGCGCCGCCCAAGTCGGGCAAGACGATGATGATGCAGCACCTGGCGCACTCGATCGCGGCCAACTATCCCGACGCCCACCTGATGGTGCTGCTGGTGGACGAGCGCCCCGAGGAAGTGACCGAGATGCAGCGCACCGTGCGCGGCGAGGTCATCAGCTCCACCTTCGACGAACCGGCCGCCCGCCACGTGCAGGTCGCCGAGATGGTCATCGAGCGCGCCAAGCGCCTGGTCGAGCTGAGAAAGGACGTGATCATCCTGCTGGACTCGATCACCCGCCTGGCCCGCGCCTACAACAACGTGCTGCCCAGCTCCGGCAAGGTGCTGACCGGCGGCGTGGACGCCAACGCGCTGCAGCGCCCCAAGCGCTTCTTCGGCGCGGCGCGCAACATCGAGGAAGGCGGCTCGCTGACCATCATCGGCACCGCGCTGGTGGACACCGGTTCCAAGATGGACGAGGTGATCTACGAAGAGTTCAAGGGCACCGGCAACTGCGAGATCCACCTGGATCGCCGCATGGCCGAGAAGCGGGTCTACCCGTCGATCCTGCTGAACAAGTCGGGCACGCGCCGCGAGGAACTGCTGCTCAAGCCGGAGATCCTCCAGAAGGCCTGGATCCTGCGCAAGCTGCTCTACCCGATGGACGAGATCGAGGCGATGGAGTTCATCCTCGACAAGATGAAGTCCTCGAAGAACAACCACGACTTCTTCGACATGATGCGCAGAGGCGGCTGATACCGGCCCTGCCAAGGACTTCACGGAAGCCGCCCTCTGGGCGGCTTCCTTCATTTCAGCTATACTCCACGTTTTTCCGCTGTCGACAAGTGCACTGCAAGGGGCGGTGTGGCTGGCGGCACTGCAGCGAGGTAAGCGAGATGGCCAAAGAAGGCATTCACCCCAACTACCGTGACGTGGTCTTCGTGGACCAGTCCAACGGCGCCCAGTTCATCATCCGCTCGACGGTGGTGACCAAGGAATCGATCAAGCTGGACGACGGCCGCGAACTGCCGCTGGTCAAGCTGGAAACCTCCAGCGAATCGCACCCGTTCTACACCGGCACGCAGAAGAGCGTCGACAGCCTGGGTGGCCGCGTCGAGAAGTTCCGCAACAAGTTTGCGAACCTGCGCAAGAAGGCCTGAGCGCCCTCCCCGACCGGATGCTCTCCGGTCCCCGCGAAGAAGGCAGCCACACCGGCTGCCTTTTTTCATGGCGCCGCGCGGCGTCACGCCTTCCGGCCCGCCGGTGCCGCGTCGCTCCCGCCCGGGACAGCGCGTCGCGGCCCTCGAGCCCTTTACCGTGCGCTGTCAGCAGAGTCGTCCCGAGGGCACCGAAGCTGCGGCATGATGCGCACCGGCATTCACAACGACAACGAGACAGACGCGCATGAATCTGCCCACCCCGGCCGTCGTGGCCGAGCGCAGCACGCACCCGATCCCTCGCTGGGCCCTGCTGCTGCTGTGCGCGGCCTACGTGCTGCCCGGCCTGTTCGGCCGTGACCCGTGGCGCAACGCCGATCTCACCGCCTACGGCTTCATCGCCAGCATCGCGCAGGGCCACGCGCCGTGGCTGCAGCCGGCGATCGCCGGCCTGCCTGCGGATGGCGGCCTGCTGCCCTACTGGGTCGGCGCGCTGGGCATCAAGCTGCTGCCCTTCCTGGAACCCTCGGTGGCGGCACGCATCCCCTTCGGTCTGATGCTGGCGGCGGTGCTGGCGCTGGCCTGGTACAGCTGCCTGCACCTGGCCCGCACCGAGGCCGCCCAGCCGGTCGCCTTCGCCTTCGGCGGCGAGGCCCATGCGGTCGACTACGCCCGCGCCATGGCCGACGGCTGCCTGCTGGCGCTGATCGCCAGCGTCGGCCTGCTGCGCCTGGGCCACGAGATCACGCCCGAGATCCTCCAGTTGCTGGGCATCACCCTCTTCGTCTACAGCCTCGCGGCGCTCCCCTTCCGCAGAGGGAAGGCGCGCGCCGCGATGTTCACCGCGCTGCCGGTGCTCGCGACCAGCGGCGCGCCGGCCGTCGCGCTGGCGCTGTCCATCGGCGCGCTGTGGCTGTGTTACCGCTCGACCTACGAGGACGCCCGCAAGTTCCTGCCCTGGATCCTCGGCGCGATGGCGCTGGCGGCACTCGTGGCCTGGCCGATGCACGGCTGGGCCTGGCGCGTCAAGGCCAGCGAACGCAGCGTGCTGGACTGGCTGCGCCTGCTGGGCTGGTTCTGCTGGCCGGCCTGGCCGCTGGCGGCCTGGTCGCTGTGGCGCTGGCGCTCGCACCTGATGCGGCGCCACCTGTCCGTGCCGCTGTTGGCCTCGCTGGTACCGCTGCTGACCAGCCTGCTGATGGGCGCCGACGACCGCGCCATGCTGCTCGCGCTGCCGCCGCTGGCGGTGCTGGCGAGCTTCGCGCTGCCGACCTTCCAGCGCAGCGCGAGCGCGCTGCTCGACTGGTTCTCGGTGTTCTTCTTCACCGCCGGCGCGATCTTCCTGTGGCTGTACTACACCGCGCTGCAGGTTGGCTGGCCGGCCAAGTTCCTGGCCAACGTCCGCAAGCTGGCCCAGGGCTATGAGCCGGAATTCAGCCTGCTCACCTTCGTGCTGGCCCTGCTGGGCACCCTGGCCTGGTTGTGGCTGGTGCGCTGGCGCACCGCCCGCCACCGCCACGCGATCTGGAAGAGCCTGGCGCTGCCGGCCGGCGGCGTGGCGCTGGCCTGGTTGCTGGCGATGACCCTGGGCCTGCATCCGCTGAACTACGCGCGCAGCAACAAGCCGCTGGTCGACCGCATCGCGGCGCACGTGCCGAGAGATGTCGACTGCATCGCCGCGCCGAGCCTGCCGACGCATGCGCTGGCCGCGCTGGAGTTCCAGGGCCACTGGCGCGTCGATGCCACCCAGAACCTGGCCGCCACCGCCTGCTCGATCGCGATCTCGGTGCAGGCCGAAGGCACGCCGACGCCGCCGAGCGGCTGGAAGGTCCTGGGCGTCGTCCGCCGCCCGACGGACCGCTTCGCCACCTACCTGGTCATGCAGAAGGACCGCTGAGCCTTCCCGACGCCGCCGCGCCTCAGAGCCCTTCGCCGCCCGCCAGCGCCGCCGGGGCGGCCTCATCCCCCATCGCCGGCGAATCCGCCAACCGGACGCGCGTGGCCGGGAACTTGAGCCGGAAGCTGGAGCCCTTGCCCGGCTCGCTGTCGATGCGCAGTTCCCCGCCATGGCGCTGGACCACGTGCTTGACGATGGACAGTCCCAGCCCGGTGCCGCCGGTATCGCGCGAGCGGCTGCCGTCGACGCGATAGAAGCGCTCCGTAAGCCGCGGCAGGTGCTCGCGCGCGATGCCGGGGCCGTTGTCGATCACCGAGATCTCGCCGCCATGGTCCGGCGTCCAGCGCCATTGCAGCTCGATGCGGCCGCCTTCCGGCGTGTAGCGCACCGCGTTGCTGACCAGGTTGGCGATCGCGCTGAGGATTTCGGTCTCGACGCCCGCCAGCTCGACGCCAGTCTGGCGCTCGCAGACCAGTTCATGCCTCCCGTTGGACAGCGCCTGCGCGTCGGCGCCGACGCGCGCCAGCAGCGGATCCAGCGCGATCCAGTGATCGGCGGCCGGTCGCGGGCTGCCCTCGAGCTGCGCCAGCGTCAGCAGATCGCCGACCAGGGTCTGCATCCGCGTCGTCTGCTGCTGCATCAGGTGCAGCACGCGCTTGCGCTCGGCTTCGGTCAACTGCAGGCTGGCCATGGTCTCGATGAAGCCGGCCAGCACCGTCAGCGGCGTGCGGATCTCATGCGACACGTTGGCCACGAAATCACGCCGCATCGCCTCGTTGCGCTCGCGGTCCGTCACATCCAGCGACAGCACCAGCTTGCGCGACTCCCCGCCGACGCCGTAATCGCGCACCAGCACCTGCAGCGTGGATTTCGCGCGGGTGTTGGTCAGCGTCAGCGGCTGCTGGAAGTTGCCGTTCTGCAGGTAGGAGACGAAGGCGGGATACCGGACCAGGTTGGTGATCCGCTGCAGCTTGTCGCGCTGCGGGTCCAGCGAGAAATGGTCGCCGGCGACGACGTTGCACCATTGGATGTGGTCCTGGCCGTCGAGCAGGATCACGCCATTGGGGGAAGCCTCGATCGCCAGCAGGAACTGCTCGAGCTGCTGGCGCTCGCGGTCGTAGCGGCGCTCCCGGTCGCGCAGGCCGCGTTCGACGCGGTAGGCCATCTCGCCCCACAGGCCGCCAAGCCGGGGCGCGTCGTCGTTCTGGTCGCCGCGCAGCCAGGTCACCAGCCGATGCGCCCGCGCCGCGTCCCAGACGGCCATCAGGATGACGGCCGCCGCCGCGGCCAGCGCCGCCGCCAGCTGCGGCATCCGCATCCATTCCCCCAACCAGTAGCCCAGTCCCCCCGCCACGCCGGTGCCCAGCACCAGCATCAGCACCCGCGACAACATCCATGCCATGGACGCGTCCTCAGGCCGACAGGGCGCTGCTTTGCTGGGTCAGTCGGTAGCCGGCGCCGCGCACCGTTTCGATCATGCGGGCGCAGCTGACCTTCTCCAGCGCCTCGCGCAGGCGCTTGACGTGGACGTCAACGGTGCGCTCCTCGATGAACACGTGGTCGCCCCAGACGCGGTCCAGCAGCTGCGAGCGGCTGTGCACGCGCTCCGGGTGCGTCATGAAGAAGTGCAGCAGGCGGAACTCGGTCGGGCCGAGCTTGACCTCCACGCCCTCGCGGCTGACGCGGCGCGTGCCCGGGTCCAGCACCAGGCCGCCGACCTCGACCGCCGTGTCCAGTGCCTCGGGCGCCTTGCGGCGCAGCACCGCGCGGATGCGGGCCAGCAGCTCGTTGGTGGAGAACGGCTTGGTCAGGTAGTCGTCGGCACCGGCATCCAGGCCGGAGACCTTGTCGACCTCCTCCGCGCGCGCCGTCAGCAGGATGATGGGCAGCTCGCGGGTGCGGGTCGCGCCACGCCATTGGCGCGCCAGCGCCAGGCCGGTCTGGCCCGGCAGCATCCAGTCGAGCACGACCAGATCCGGCAGCACGCGGTCCACTTCCAATTGCGCCTGCTCGGCATTGCCGGCCAGCGTGACCTCATAACCGGCGTGGCGCAGGTTGATGGAGATCAGTTCAGCGATGGCGGATTCGTCCTCGACGACCAGGATGCGACTCATGCGGGGTAACTCCTCTTATTCGGTCCCGCCGGTCCTGGCACCCCGATCGGGGCCGGGCCGCACGGGAGGATCGCGATCGGTGCTCAGCGCACCATGTGCTCGACGGCGTCGGGCGTGTTGTGGCGGACGTCGGTGCCCTTGACCACGTAGATGATGACCTCGGCCAGGTTCTTGGCATGGTCGCCCACGCGCTCGATCGCCTTGGCCACGAAGACCAGGTCGATCGACGACGAGATGGTGCGCGGGTCTTCCATCATGTAGGTGATGAGCTTGCGCATCAGGCCGTCGAACTCCTTGTCGATCTGGTCGTCGGCCTTGAGCACCTCCAGCGCGCGGTCCACGTCCAGCCGCGCGAACGCGTCCAGCGCCTTGCGCAGCTGCGCGGTGGCCAGCTCGGCCTCGTACGACAGGTCCGACATCGGCAGGCGCAGCCGGCTGGACACGCCGGTGTTGATCAGGCGCTGCACGGTGCGGGCGATGCGGGCGGCCTCGTCGCCGACGCGCTCGAGGTTGGCGATCGTCTTGGACACGGCGATCAGCAGGCGCAGGTCGCGCGCCGTCGGCTGGCGGCGGGCGATGATCGTCGACAGGTCGCGATCGATCTCGATCTCCATCGTGTTGACGATCTCTTCCTGCTTGAGGACGTGGCTGGCGATGTCGCCGCTGAAGGTGCCCAGCGCCTCGACGGCCTGCGCGACCTGCGATTCGACCAGGCCGCCCATCTCGAGCACGCGGGTGGAGATGCCGCTGAGTTCGGCGTCGAATTGGGTGGACAGATGCTTGTCAGTCATGGTCTTCGCTCCCCTCTGATTAACCGAAACGACCCGTGATGTAGTCCTCGGTGTCCTTGCGCTTGGGCTTCATGAAGAGCTCCGCGGTCGGTCCGAATTCGATCAGGTCGCCCAGGTACATGTAGGCGGTGTAGTCCGAGCAGCGGGCGGCCTGCTGCATGTTGTGGGTCACGATCGCGACGGTGTAGTCGTGCTTGAGCTCGTGGATCAGCTCCTCGATCTTGCCGGTGGAGATCGGGTCCAGCGCCGAGCAGGGTTCGTCCAGCAGCAGCACTTCCGGCTTGATGGCGATGCCGCGCGCGATGCACAGGCGCTGCTGCTGGCCGCCCGACAGGCCCGAGCCGCTCTGGTTCAGCTTGTCCTTGACCTCGTTCCACAGCGCGGCCTTCTTCAGCGCCCACTCGACGCGCTCGTCCATCTCGACGCGCGACAGCGTCTCGAACAGCCGCACGCCGAAGGCGATGTTGTCGTAGATCGACATCGGGAACGGCGTCGGCTTCTGGAACACCATGCCGACCTTGGCGCGGATCAGCGACACGTCTTCCTTGCTGGTGAGGATGTCCTCGCCGTCCAGCAGGATCTGGCCTTCGGCGCGCTGCTCCGGATAGAGCTCGAACATCCGGTTCAACGTGCGCAGCAGCGTGGACTTGCCGCAGCCCGACGGCCCGATGAAGGCGGTGACCTTGTTCTCGGGGATGTCCAGGTTGATGTTCTTCAGCGCGTGGAAGCTGCCGTAGTAGAAGTTCAGGTTTTTCACCGAGAGCTTCGCCTTCTCGGTCACCGGCATGTCGACTTTGACGTCCATGTTGTTTCTCGATTCGTGGGATTCGTTGATCGTGAGGCGCCGGAGCATGCGGCTCCGGCGGCAGTCAGCCGGTCAATGCTTTTCCTTGAACAGCACGCGGGCCGCGATGTTGAGCAGCAGCACGCCGATGGTGATGATGAAGACGCCGGCCCAGGCGAGCTTCTGCCAGTTCTCGTAGGGGCTCATCGCGAACTTGAAGATGGTCACGGGCAGGCTGGCCATCGGGCTGCCCAGCGAGCTGGTCCAGAACTGGTTGGACAGCGCGGTGAACAGCAGCGGCGCGGTCTCGCCCGAGATGCGGGCCAGCGCCAGCAGCACGCCGGTCACGACGCCGGCGCGCGCCGCTTTCAGCGTCACGGTCAGGATGACCTTCCACTTGGGCGTGCCCAGCGCGTAGGCGGCTTCGCGCAGCGCGTTGGGGATCAGGCTCAGCATGTTCTCGGTGGTGCGGATCACCACCGGGATGACGATCAGCGCCAGCGCCAGGATGCCGGCCAGCGCCGAGAACGACTTCATCCGCGTGACGACGACCGTGTAGATGAACAGGCCCACGACGATCGACGGCGCCGACAGCAGGATGTCGTTGATGAAGCGCACCGAGGCGCCGAGCCAGGTCTTCTGGCCGTACTCCGCGAGGTAGACACCCGCCAGCACGCCGATCGGCGTGCCGACGCAGGTCGCCAGGCCGACCATCAGCAGCGAGCCGTAGATCGCGTTGGCCAGGCCGCCCTCGTCCGCCATCGGCGGCGGCGTCATCTGCGTGAAGGTCGCGATCGTCAGGCCGCCGACGCCCTGGATCAAGGTCTCGAGCAGGATCCAGATCAGCCAGACCAGGCCGAATCCCATCGCGCCCATCGACAGCGTCAGCGCGATCTGGTTGACGCGCTTGCGCTTGTTGTACATCGCCAGGCGCTTGGCGTTGGTGGCGCTCATGAGCGGGCTCCCTCGTTCTTCTTGAGCTTGTTGAGCAGGACCTTGGAGAACGCCAGCACCACGAAGGTGATGAAGAACAGGACCAGGCCCAGGTAGATCAGCGAGGCCTGGTGCAGGCCGGCGCCGGCTTCGGCGAATTCGTTGGCCAGCGCCGAGGTGATGCTGTTGGCGGCCTCGAAGACCGACAGCGAGTTCAGCTGGTTCATGTTGCCGATCACGAAGGTGACCGCCATGGTCTCGCCCAGCGCGCGACCCAGGCCCAGCATGATGCCGCCCACGACACCGGTCTTGGTGTACGGCAGCACAACCTTCCAGACCACTTCCCAGGTCGTGGAGCCCAGGCCGTAGGCCGACTCCTTGAGCATCGCGGGCGTGACCTCGAAGACGTCACGCATCACCGAGGCGATGAACGGGATGATCATGATGGCCAGGATGATGCCGGCCGAGAGGATGCCGATGCCCACCGGCGGGCCGGACACCAGCGCGCCCAGGTAGGGCACGCCGCCCAGCAGGGATTGCAGCGGCTGCTGCACGTAGGTCGCCAGGATCGGCCCGAACACCAGCAGGCCCCACATGCCGTAGACGATCGACGGCACCGCGGCCAGCAGCTCGATGGCGATGCCCAGCGGGCGGCGCAGCCAGCCCGGCGCGAGCTCGGTCAGGAACAGCGCGATGCCGAAGCTCACCGGCACCGCGATCAGCAGCGCGATCAGCGAGGTCATCAGCGTGCCGTAGATCATCACCAGGCCGCCGAACTTCTCCTGCACCGGGTCCCAGTCCGCGGTGATCAGGAAGTTCAGGCCGAACTGCTTGATCGCGGGCGCGGCCCCGATCAGCAGCGAGCCGATGATGCCGGCCAGCAAGGCCAGCGTGAGCCAGGCCGCGCCGTGCGTCAGCGCCGAGAACACGGTGTCGGCCCAGGGCGCGACGCGTCGGCGCTGGGGCGGACGGCCGTCAGGCTGGGCGCGCTCCTGGCCGCGATCTCGGTCGATGGAATTGGCTGGAAGTATTGCGGCCACGGGGCCTCCGCTGGGAGTGTCTGGAATTCTTGTGCGAAAGCCCGGTGGCCGCGACGCGGGTCACCGGGCTGTGTCGTCAGGCGAGGATCACTTGAAGCTGACGGCCTTGCCCGAACCGTCCTTCACATGATCGGCCCACTGCTTGCGGACCAGATCCTTGACGGCGGCCGGCAGCGGCACGTAGTCCAGCTCGTCGGCGGTCTTGTCGCCCTGGGTGTAGGCCCAGTCGAAGAACTTCAGCGCGGCGGCGGCCTGGGCCGGCTTGTCCTGGGCGGCGTGCATCAGGATGAAGGTCGCGCCGGTGATGGGCCAGCTGTCCTTGCCGGCCTGCTCGGTCAGCACCTGGTAGAACGATTCGTTCCACTTGGCACCGGCGGCAGCGGCCTTGAAGGCGTCGTCGCTGGGGCTGACGAAGTTGCCGGCGGCGTTCTTCATCAGCACGTAGGTCATCTTGTTCTGCTTGGCGTAGGCGTACTCGACGTAACCGATCGAGTTCGGCAGGCGGGTCACGAAGGCCGACACGCCTTCGTTGCCCTTGCCGCCGGCGCCGGTGGGCCAGTTCACGGCGGTGCCTTCACCGACCTTGGACTTCCACTCGGCATTGACCTTGGACAGGTAGTTCGTGAACAGGAAGCTGGTGCCCGAGCCGTCGGCGCGGCGGACCACGGCGATGGCGGCGTCCGGCAGCGCCACGCCCGGGTTCAGGGCGGCGATGGCGGGGTCGTTCCACTTGGCGACCTTGCCCAGGTAGATGTCGCCCAGGATCTGGCCGTTGAGCTTGAGCTGACCGGGGGTGATGCCCTTGACGTTGATGACCGGCACGACGCCGCCGATCACGGTCGGGAACTGGATCAGGCCGTCCTTGGCCAGTTGCTCGTCCTTCAGGGGGGCGTCCGACGCGCCGAAGTCGACGGTCTTGGCCTGGATCTGCTTGATGCCGGCGCCAGAACCCACCGACTGATAGTTGATGCGGACGCCGGTGGCCTTGTTGTAGGCGTCAGCCCACTTGGCGTACACGGGGGCCGGGAAGGAGGCACCCGCGCCGGTCACCTCTTGAGCATGGGCCACGGAGAACATCGCGGCGCAAGCGGCGAACAGCAGGCCAGCACGCAGTTGATTCATGGTCATTCAGTCCTATCGCTTGGTTGGTTGGCGAACGGAGCGGATGCTATGACCTCAATGTGACACATCCGTGACGCTGACCCCGGGTCGGAAAAATCTCGTTACGGAGAGCGTCCCAGAGGAGAAATGGCGCTTGGGCGGCCGGGTCGCGGCCATTGTCATATTCGATTCACCCCGCTGTCATCTTCGTTCCAGGGCCCGCCAGACCGCGCAGAAAACCCTTTCGACGACGGTGTGGGCCCGTGCTGGGGCGATGAGTCGGAAAAAAGCCGCCGACGCTTTCGCGCCGGCGGCTCTCTTTTTCACGTTCCGGACTGCCCGGAGCGGCGCGTGCCGCCCAGGCTTCCGAGGCTCAACTGCGGATCGCGTCGGCCAGACGTTCCGCGCAACGTTGCGCCAGCCCGGCATCGCTCGCCTCGACCATGACGCGCAGCAGCGGCTCGGTGCCGGACTTGCGGATCAGCACCCGGCCACGATCGCCCAGTTCGGCCATGACTTCGGCCTCGGTGCGGGCGAGCGCCGGGTTGCTCTTCCAGTCCTGCTGGTCGGCCTGCAGGCGCACATTGATCAAGGTCTGCGGGAACAGGGAGACGCCGTCCAGCAGGTCGACGAGGCGGCGGCCGCTGCGGCAGACGGCTTCCAGCACCAGCAGGCTGCTGACGATGCCATCGCCCGTGGTGTGACGGTCCAGCGCCAGCAGGTGACCGGAGCCCTCCCCGCCGAGCTGCCAGCCGCGAGCGGCCAGTTCCTCGAGCACGTACCGGTCGCCCACCTTGGCGCGCACGAACTCGACATCCCGCTGGCGCAGCGCCAGCTCGACCGCCATGTTGGTCATCAGCGTGCCGACGGCGCCCGGGACGCGCTCTCCGCGCGCCAGGCGATCCGCCACCATCACGTACAGCAGCTCGTCGCCGTTGTAGAGACGGCCGTCGCCGTCGACCATCTGCAGGCGGTCGGCATCGCCGTCCAGCGCGATGCCGTAGTCGGCCTGATGCTCCTTGACGGCGGCGACCAGGGCCTCGGGCGCCGTGGCGCCGACCTTGTCGTTGATGTTGTAGCCGTCCGGCTTGTTGCCGATGGTGATCACTTCCGCGCCCAGTTCGTGGAACACGGACGGAGCCACCTGGTAGGCGGCGCCGTGCGCGGCGTCGACCACCAGCTTCATGCCACGCAGGCTGAGGTCGCCGCTGAAGCTGGCCTTGCAGAACTCGATGTAGCGGCCCTGTGCGTCGTCCAGGCGGCGCGCCCGGCCGAGGCTGGCGGAATCCACCCAGACCGGCGGCTCGTCCAGCACGGCCTCGACGTCGAGCTCCCAGGCATCGGGCAGCTTCTCACCCTTGGAGGAAAAGAACTTGATGCCGTTGTCGGCGAAGGGATTGTGGGAGGCCGAGATGACCACGCCCAGGTGCTGCCGCAGCGCCCGGGTCAGGTAGGCGACGCCCGGGGTCGGCAAGGGACCGGTCAGGAGGACGTTGACGCCGGCGGAGGCAAAGCCCGCCTCGAGCGCCGACTCGAGCATGTAGCCGGAGATGCGGGTGTCCTTGCCGATCAGGACACTGGGCTTGGCATAGCTGCGCTTGAGCACCCGGCCCACCGCATGGCCCAGCCGCAACATGAAGTCAGGCGTGATGGGGGTACGGCCAACGGTCCCGCGGATGCCGTCGGTCCCGAAATACTTGCGGCTCATTGAAGCAACCTCCTGAGACTTCCCAATCGTGAATCCGCGGATTGTCGCCGAAGCCGTATCGGGCCCTCCTCGCCCAGGATGGGGGCCCGCAATCGGGGGATGGGGGATGCGGGATGGGGGGGTGGACCGGGAACGACGCGGGCCGTTCATCCTTGTGGGGCGCCGAAAGCCTGCCAGACCTTGAGCGCGTCGACCGTGGCGCCGACATCGTGGACGCGCACGATCCGCGCGCCCAGGGCCACCGACGCCAGCGCCGCGCCAATGCTGGCCGGCAGGCGCTCGTCGACGGCCCGCCCCGTCACGGCCCCCAAGGTCGATTTGCGCGACCACCCCACCAGCAGCGGCCGCCCCAGCGACAGCAGCTCGCGCTGCCGGCACTGCAGGCTCAGGTTCTGGTCGACCGTCTTGGCGAATCCGTATCCCGGATCGAGCGTGATCCGCTCGGCCGCGACGCCCTGCGTGATCAGATGCCGCATCCGTTCATCCAGGAACGCCGACACCTCGGTCACGACATCCGCGTAGTCGGTCAGCTGCTGCATGCCGGCGGGCTCGCCCCGCATGTGCATCAGGCAGATGCCGGCGCTGCCATGTTCCGCGAGCAGCGCATCGGCGCCCTCATCCCGCAGCGCCTGCACGTCGTTGATGATGTCGACGCCCAGGTCCAGGGCCCGGCGCATCACCTCGGTCTTGCAGGTGTCGACGGAAACCGGGACGCCAAAATTCAGCACCGCCCGCATGACCGGCTCCAGGCGACGCCATTCCTCGTCGGCGTCGAGCCGGGGAGCGCCGGGCCGCGTCGATTCGCCGCCCAGGTCCAGGATGTCGACGCCCTCGCCCAGCAGTCGCTCGCAGAAGTCGATCGCCTTGGCCGCCTCGGCATGCTGCCCGCCGTCGGAGAACGAGTCGGGCGTCACGTTCACGATGCCCATCACCAGCGGGCGCTCCGTCAGGTCGAGATCGAAGCGGGTGGTTTTCCAGAGCGAGGCAGCAGTCATGGGCGGCAGGGCATCGGGCGCGCGGCGGCACGCTAGATCGCGCTGGGAACTGCCACGCCAAGCGGACAGTATGACGGAAGCTGCGGAGGTGCGGCGCCAACGGCCCGCTAACGGCTCGCTAATGGTCCGTCGTGAACTTCGCCGGGCGGAAAGCAGAAAGGCCGGTCTCTCGACCGGCCTTTCAAAGGGATAGCCCCTGGTGCGTTGACTGCCCGACGATCAGGCGGCAGCGGGAGCGCTGCCCGTGTTCACCGCGGGGGTGCCGCCGCTGTCCGACTTGTTGGCCGGCGGCGTCCAGTCCTTGGGCGGACGCGGGGGGCGGTTGTCCATGATGTCGTCGATCTGGTCGGCGTCGATGGTTTCCCATTCGAGCAGCGCCGTCGCCATCGCGTGCATCTTGTCCTTGTGCTCCTCGATCAGGTTGCGAGCGATGGTGTACTGCTCGTCGATGATCTTGCGGATCTCCTGATCGACCTTGCGCATGGTCTCTTCCGACATGTTGGTCGTCTTCGTCACCGAACGGCCGAGGAACACCTCGCCTTCGTTGTCCGCGTAGACCATCGGGCCCAGCTCATCGGTCATGCCGTAGCGGGTCACCATGTCGCGGGCGATCGCCGTGGCCCGCTCGAAGTCGTTGCTGGCGCCGGTCGTCATCTGGTTCATGAAGACCTCTTCCGCGATGCGGCCGCCGAACAGCACCGAGATGGTCGAGAGCATGCGCTCCTTGTCCATGCTGTAGCGGTCGCCTTCCGGCAGCTGCATCGTCACGCCCAGCGCGCGGCCGCGCGGGATCACCGTCACCTTGTGAACCGGATCGGTCTTGGGCAGCAGGCGCGCCACCAGCGCGTGGCCGGCTTCGTGATAGGCGGTGTTCTTGCGCTCTTCCTCGGGCATCACCATGGACTTCCGCTCGGGGCCCATCATGATCTTGTCCTTGGCCTTCTCGAAGTCCTGCATGTCGACCACCCGGCCATTGCGGCGGGCGGCGAACAGCGCGGCTTCGTTCACCAGGTTGGCCAGATCGGCACCGGAGAAGCCCGGGGTGCCGCGCGCCAGGATGTCGGCGCGGACGTCCTGGCCGACCGGCACCTTGCGCATGTGCACGTTCAGGATCTGCTCGCGGCCGCGGACATCCGGCAGCGTGACGTACACCTGACGGTCGAAGCGGCCCGGACGCAGCAGCGCCGGGTCGAGGATGTCCGGACGGTTGGTCGCGGCCATCACGATGACGCCCAGGTTGGTGTCGAAGCCATCCATCTCGACCAGCATCTGGTTGAGGGTCTGCTCGCGCTCGTCGTTGCCGCCGCCCAGGCCGGCGCCGCGATGGCGACCGACCGCGTCGATTTCGTCGACGAAGATGATGCAGGGCGCGCTCTTCTTGGCCTGCTCGAACATGTCGCGCACACGGGCCGCGCCGACACCGACGAACATCTCGACGAAGTCCGAACCGGAGATCGTGAAGAACGGCACCTTGGCTTCACCGGCGATGGCCTTGGCCAGCAGCGTCTTGCCGGTGCCGGGAGGGCCGACCAGCAGGACGCCACGCGGGATGCGGCCGCCCAGCTTCTGGAATTTCTGCGGGTCCTTCAGGAAGTCGACGAGCTCCTTCACTTCCTCCTTGGCCTCGTCGCAACCGGCGACGTCGGCGAAGGTGGTCGTGTTGTTGGCTTCGTCGAGCATGCGTGCCTTCGATTTGCCGAAGCTGAACGCACCGCCCTTGCCGCCGCCCTGCATCTGGCGCATGAAGTACACCCAGACGGCGATCAGCAGCAGCATCGGGCCCCAGCTGAGCAGGATGCTCATCAGGACCGAGGGCTCTTCGCGGGGCTTGGCGTCGAACTTGACGCCGTAGTTGATCAGGTCGCCGACCAGGCCGCGGTCCATGTAGGGCGCGGTGGTGCGAAGCTTGTTGCCGTCACCGGTCGTTGCCTGGATCTCGGTGCCTGCAGGGGTTTCCTGCAGCACCACCTGCTTGATGCGCTTGGCGCGGACTTCTTCAAGGAAGTCCGAGTAACCGATCTGAGTCCCCTGGGTTGCGCTGCGATCGAACTGCTTGAAGACGGTGAACAGCACCAAGGCGATCACCATCCACACAGCCACTTTCGAGAACCACTGATTGTTCACCGCGACTCCTTTGTCATTCCATCACCGCCGACCCATGGAAACAGCCTCGGGCAGCGGACTTTCACGGCATATGGGGCGGATTCTAGGCCAGTCAAGTCCCACGACTTGATTGGCATTCCCACACGCCACGATAGATATTGCCATGCATGCCTCAAGGCAAGCGCCCGAAGCGGCCCCGACTTTGACGCTTGATCGCGGCTTCAGCCGGGGCCGAACTGGCCCGCACGCCCGCTCACCCCTTCTTCAGGCCGATGCCGACCAGGAAGTTTTCCGCGGATTTGTCCCGGGAGGCCTTGGGTTTGGCGGTCTTCACGCGCTTGAATTGCGCCCGGAAGGCGTGCACCAACTGGTCATAGCCACTGCCGTGGAAGACCTTGGCAACCAGCGCGCCTTCCGGCTTGAGGTGCTGCTGGGCGAAATCCAACGCCAGTTCGATCAGGTGCTCCATCCGCGCCGCGTCGGTGCTTTCGATGCCCGACAGGTTGGGCGCCATGTCGGAGACCACCAGGTCCACCTTCGCCCCGCCCAGCGTCGCCTCCAGCTGCGCCAGCACCTCCTGCTCGCGGAAGTCGCCCTGGAGGAACTCCACGCCCTCGATCGGTTCGAAGTCCAGCAGGTCGAGCGCGATGATGCGGCCGTTCAGCGCGCCCACCGCCGCGCCGCCGGCGCCAGCCTCCTTGGGCGCGAAGCGCCGGCGCAGGTACTGGCTCCACGCGCCGGGCGAGGCCCCCAGGTCCACGACCACCTGCCCGGGCCGGATCAACTGGAATTCCTCGTCGATTTCCTTGAGCTTGTAGGCGGCGCGCGACCGGTAGCCCTCTTTCTGGGCCTGTTTCACGTAGGGATCGTTGACATGGTTGTTCAACCACGCCTTGTTCACCTTCTTGCTTTTGGTATCGACTTTCATGGCACGGATCACGGCGGCTTCCGGCGGGATCGCCTGGACGCAGGCCGCACCATATCACCTCGGATACGTATGCCTGGACTGCACGGCGCCCATCAACGCCCGATCTGCCGCTCCAGCCAAGCCTCCAGTGCCCGCGTGACGAACACGGGTTGTTCGAGATTCGAGATGTGACCCGCGTCGGGCACGATGACCTGCTCGCAGCCGATGAGTTCGGCCATCCGGGTGGTTTCGGCCGGCGGACGGGGGATGTCCAGCGCGCCGCACATCAGCAAGGTGCGGTCCGGATCGAGCGCCGCCAGGCGCGGCAGCGCCTCCGGACGGCCGAAGATCAGTCGGCCCAGCGGCACGATGGCGTTGCGCAGCTGCTCGGTGGAGAACCCCTCCAGCGCGCGCCGGAAGGCCGTCGGCAGGGGACCGCCCAGGTCGGCGCCGCTGCGGAAGAACAGCGGGACCACCGCATCGAGGATGGGCGGCGGGAACCGGCCCAGCGACTCGATCGTGTCCAGCATCTGGAAATAGCGTGCGCGGGTCGCCTCCGGCTCGGCGCCGAGGTAGGTGTCCATCATGACCAGCGCGCGGACCCGCTCCGGTTCGCGCAGGGCGAGCTCGGCGCCCCACATGCCGCCGACCGACAGCCCGACCACCGCGCATTCGCGGATGCCCAGCGCGTCCAGCAGCAGCCCGGCCTGCGCGGCGAGGTCGCCCAGCGTGCGTGTGCCCTCGGGCGGGGCATCGGATCGTCCATGCCCCCAGAGGTCCGGCGCGATGACGCGATAGGACCGCGAGAGCGCCTCGATCTGCGGCGCCCACATGGCGGAATCCCACAGGTAGCTGTGTCCGAGCAGAAGCGGGAATCCGGTGCCGCGGTCCTGGAAGTGCAGGGAACGGCCGGCGATGTCGATGACAGGCATGGGTGTACGAGGAAAGATCGGGAGAAGGTCGGCGGAGGTGCCAGGTCTTGCCCGGCACCACGCAAGGCCCGGGCGGAATTGTAGGAAGCGCACCGGAGGCCCCGGAACGCCACGTGCGAAGGACGGTGCGCGGGAACGAAGCCCTTCGCCCCGCCCTGCTCCGTTTCGCACCGGGCGTCACGTCGGGACTCACCCGCCCTAGATTCGGCGGACAACCACAACCGCGACAGGAGACAGCCGTGTGGAGACGCCCCCTCACCAATTCGCCACCGATCCGCGCCGCACTGGGATCGGTCCGCGACAACGCCGGCAAGTCCGGCGCCGAGTCCACGTCCGCATCCAACCTGCCCAGCGGGGCGCTCGCGGACCTGCCGCAGCGGGGTTCCCGCCCCATCTCGACGGTCATCGACCCCACGCGCACGCGCGAGGCTGACGGAGAGACCAAGATCCTCACGCCGGGCCATGTGCAGTTCCAGCCATCGGCCGAGGATCTGCGGCTCAATCCGAGACTGGCGCCTGCGCTCGGGCATTCGCCACAGTTCGTGGCGGGCCAGCGACCAGACTCCTTCCTCGTGCAGGGTGAATTGAGCGATGGCCGCAAGTTCAAGGTCATGGGCGTGCGCGCGGAGGCGAAGCTCGCCGGCGAGGACAAGCCGCTTCCCATCGGGCCGTCGACGCTGGTGATCGACCACGGCACGATGACGCCAGAGCAGTCGCGTCTCTACGAGACCATGCAGGCGCGCACAGTCTTTCCGCGCTATGAGACCAGCGGCCTGGAGGGCAGCAACTGCGTGCATGCCCATGCCGAGAACGTGAGGCAGCTCCTCGACCACGATGTCGGCCCGCTGCCGGCGCACCTGATGCCGCAGGAAATGCAGCCGCTGCTGAAGGACGTCAAGACCGAGCCGGAGCGCTGAGCCGTCCCGCCGCCGGCCCCGGTCCCGGGCCGATGCACGCTTGAACGACCGACCGGCCGCATCGCGGCCGGCCATCGCTTCTGGACGCCGCGGTTGCGGCGCCTCGATCAATTGCCGCCGCCGGCCGGATCCGAGGACGGCATCACCACCGTCGCCCCGCTGGCATTGGCCGGCGTGCCCATCATGACCTGGAGGCGTCCCGTGTCGGTGCTGACGTTCGGGCCGAGTCGCAGCGTGGAGTCGCGATCGTCCAGCCGCACCAGGTGCGAGCGCACGCCGCTGAACTGCGAGTCGTCGATCGACACGTTGGCCTTGATCGGCTGGCCGCCCAGCGTCACCAGCAGCTGGCCGACGTCCTCGGCGTAGACGCCGCTGAGCTTCACGTTGGCATCGCCGTTGACCTGGATCGCCTTGTCATGCGAGTGCCGGAACGAGGAATTCCTGATCTCGACCTCGGCGGGCCGGTCGTTGGGAATCGACGCCGGGGAGATCCCCGCCAGCTGGGCGTCGTGGGCGCGGTTGCCGGGCCCGTCGATGGTGATCATGTCGTCCGGGCCGCCGTGCACCGCGTGCACGTTGTCGATCTTGGCGTCGCCCAGCAGGTGCACGCCGTCACCCCCCTGGAACTGCACGTTCTTGAGCGTGGCGCCCGGGCCGAGGATGAAGACCGGCTGGTACGTCTCGGCCGAATTGCCGCTCAGCCCCGACCCGGCGGTGAACAACTGGTTCTTGCCGTCGAAGGTCTCGCCCGGGCCGACGACGATGGGCTTGTTCACCACGACCTCGCCGCGATGCGGCGGCAGTACCGAGGTCGCGGGGGTACTGCTGGACACCGGCCCCGCGTCGTCGGGCTTGGCGGGAGCGCCGACCGAAGGTGCCGGCGCCGGTGCGGGCGCGAGCAGCGGATCGGGCGTCGCCGGAGCCGGGGCATGGCCGTGATGGTGGTGGTGATGGCCATGAGCTGGAGCTGGAGCTGGAGCGGGCGCGGCACTCGGGCTCGGGCTCGGGCTCGGGCTCGGAACAGGACTTGGACTCGGAGCAGGACTCGGACTCGGACTCGGACTCGGACTCGGACTCGGACTCGGGCTCGGAGCAGGACTCGGCTCTGGGGAAGCGGGCGCCGGCGCAGGCGGAGCCTCACCGAAGCCGCCGAGGCCGGGACTCCCGCTCCCCGCGCCACCGAAGCCGCCGGCGGGACCGAATGGATTGCCTCCACCGCCGCCTGGCCCGCCACCGGCGGCGAACGGGTTCCCGCCTCCGCCGCCGGGCGCTCCGCCGAGCCCCCCGCCCGCGCCGCCGCCTCCGCCGGGCATGCCCTGCTGCCCTTGCTGCCCCTGCTGCTGGGCCTGCAGCGACTGCAGGAGCTGCTGCACCAGCATCGCGATGATCTGCTGGACCAGCATCGTCATGAGCGGCGCGATGACGTTGGCCGGGGATGCGGGCTGCGGGTCCGCGTAGAGCTGCTGCTGGTACAGCTGCTGCATCGGCGACAGGCGCGGGCCGCTGCCGTTGAGGGAAGAGATCGGATCGATGGCGCTCATGGACGGTTCCTGTGCGAGGACATGGGGATTCACCCCTGACTCTCGGGACCGGACCCGGGCGACGGTCGACAGCCGCCGAACCGCCGTCCGGCGAAGCGAAGACATCGCCTTCCGCGGCGGCATGCGCCCGTCGCGCCGGCGCCCCTTCGCGCCCGACGCCAGTCCTTCGCCCCGGCGCGGCTGGCCGTCATGACCGCTCGCCACGATCGGGACGAAGGAGCAGTCCATGTCCTTCACCACTCGAATCGCGCGCCAACTCGGCCTCTCTCGTGTCGCCATCGACACGCCGCTCTCCCAGGAACAGCGCACGCCGCTGCTGCCCAGCACAGCAATCCGCCCGCTGGATGCTCCGCCGGCCCGGCCGCAGCCGGAGTCCGCCACCGCGCCGCGCGCTGCGCTGCCGGCCCGGCCGGTCGAGGCCGGCGACGCCGCCGCAGCCGCCGTGTCGCCGCCCGAGACACCGTCCCGCGCCGCGCCCACCGGCGCGGTGCTGCTGGACACGATGCGCGTCGACCGGCCCGACTTGGCCCCGCTGATCGCGACGCTGTTCACCCGCGACGGCACGATGCCGGAAGACCTGGCGCGCCTGTCCGGCCAGCTGTCGCGGCTGGACCTGTCCGGCGTGCCGCCCACGCCCGACCTGCCGTCCGCGCCGGTGGTGCTGCTGGCGCAGTCGCTGGCCGCGGCCTGCGATGGCGACGCGCGGCTGGCGCTGGACGCCCTGGACTCGCTGGCCGCGCTCGACGCGGAGGCGGAACTGATCGCGGCCTGGCAGGCCGGCGCGAACCGGACGCCGACGGGATCGCCGCTGCTGTCGGCATCGGCGTCGCCATCGGCCGCGCTGCTCGGCAGTCCCGGTCGGCTCACCGACGTCGGTCGTCGCCGGCGCCAGGACGGGCTGCGCAACAACCGGCTGGGCTGGGGGCCGATGCTGATCGAGCACGCGGCGGCGGACGAGCTCGCCGCCCGGCAGGCCGCGTGGCGGACCTCCTCCGCGCTGGGCGGCACGCCGGCCGGCATGGACGTGCTGATGGCCGTCACCGCGCGACCGGTCGATCCCGCGCGGCGACGCGATTTCGCGCTGCTGCTGAAGGCGTCCGAAGGCGCGCCGCGCGGGCTCGATCACCACGGCGATCCGACGGCGCTGCTGCGTGATCCGGCCGCGCTTCGGACGCTCACCGGCGAGGCGCTCTCCTGCGCCGCCGCGCGGATGGCGGGCGACGTGGAAGCCGCGCGGCCGCATCAATGGGCGCTCGCGGCCGCCCGCAACGACCTGCACGAGACCGGTCCCGGCACGCTGTTCGCAGCGCTCGACGCGCGGCTGATGAAGATGGGCCGCTGGATCGACCGCGCCGCGCCGCGCGATGGCCTGGGCCTGCGCAATCCGCTGATCGGCAAGTCCCCGTTCCGGGCGCTGCGGCACGGCGTGCAGGGCGTGGAACGCGGGCCGGCCGCGGCGCGCCATCGCCCGGCGCGCGAGCGGGCCCTGACCGAAGCCGCGAGCGCGCTGCGGGACGGGCTGCTCCGGGCGTCGGCGGGCCGGTCGAGCGGCCCGGCCGCGGTGCCGGCCCACCTGTTGCGCGCCGCGGTGCTGTCGCACTGCCTGGAGGAGGCCAGCCCGTCCTTCGAGCGCGTGGGCTTCGATGCCGACGCGCGCAAGGCGATCACGGAGCGGCTGGCGCGGCTGATGCTGTCCGAGGCGGCCGCCGCGGATCCGCCGGTGCTGAGCGCCCTCGCCCGCCGCCTGGACGAATTGCCCGACCTCAAGGCGCTGGCCGGCTTGCGACTGGACGCCGCGGCGCTGGCGGACTGGGTGGCCGACGCGCGCTCACAGGGCGCCAGCGGAGCGCCCCCGGCGCGTCCGACCGACTTGGCCAACCCGGCCAACGCCGGCAACGCCGACGTGACCAACGCCGCCAACGCAGCGCCGGCGAGCTCCGCGTCCCTGCTCCTCACCGCGTCGGCCGCGCTCGCCCGTGCCGAGGACGAGGCCAACGGCCGCGACACGCGCGTGAAGGCGGTCGACCGCGAGACGCTGCGGACCGCGCTCAAAGACATCGTCGCCAACATCGAGGGTTCCTCGCGGCTGCGCTTGACCGGCGGCGGCATCGCCGGCGTCGGGCTGCGGCAGATCACGGCGTCGATCAGCGCGGTGGCCTCGGCGCTGTTCGTGCGCGGACGCGTCGATGCACGCGCGCAGCGGGCCCGGCATGCCGTCTTCGAGATCGCCATGCCGCCCTACGACATGGAGATCGTGCTGGGGACGCAGCGCCAGACCACCGGCCAGGTGGGGCTGGGCGTGAGCGTGGGGCCGGACCTGGGCGCGTTCAAGGTTGGCGGCAACGTCGACGCGCTGCTCTACGGCCGGGACCGGGCCGAGCTGCAGGGACTGTCGCTGCGCCTGCCGCGCGTCGGCCGGCCGGTCCCCGAGCTGCGCGAGGAGTTCTCGCGCCTGGTCGACCGGCTCATCGATCACGGCGCCGGCGGAGCCGCCCGCCACCCCGGCGATCCCCCGCTGCTGCGCCACCTGCTGCAGGAGTTCCCGGAGCTGACCATCAACCAGATCGGCGAGGCGGGGGACGCGCGTCGGCGGCACGGTCTGGGGGCCGACGTCACTGCGTCGCTGGGCAAGTGGCGGCTCAAGGCGACGGCCAGCGCGGGCGGCTACGTCGAGACGCAACGCGACGTCACCCGCCGCTACGGCGACGCCAGCGGCGCGATGCGCGTCGAGCGCCGCATCGACGGCCACGCCAGCCGCGCCGGCGCGGCGCTGCGGGCCTCGCTGGGCGCGTCGCAGACGGTGGCCGGCTCGGTCGGCGATGCCGGCAAGGCCGACCTCACGATGGGCGCGCTGCAGGCGGGCCTCGGCGCGGAGCGCATGCTGGGCGGCGTCTTCGAGCGTCGGGAGGCCGTCTACGAGGACGGCCGACTGCATCCGCTGTCCTTCGTCGAGACCGAGTACCAGGACCTCGACGCCTTCGCCGAGCAGGTGAAGCCGCAACTCGGCGACTGGGTCGCGGCGGGCGCTGACCGCCAGCGGCTGGAACAGCTGGTGGCCGACATCCAGCGACATGGCGGCCCCAACCACAGCGCCGCGGCGCGGGTGGTGGTCGGCACGGACATGCGATTGCGCGACGATGCCTACCGCTCCGCGATCGCGCTGTGCGAGCGCCAGCCCGGCGGCCTGCCGGCGGAAGTGGCCGCGCTGGAACGCGAGATTGAATCGCAGTGGCGGGATTCCGCGGCGATGCGGCCTTACTCGATGCGCTCCTACGAGCGCAACATGGCGCAGCGCACGCACGGGCTGGACCTGGTCGTCCAGCTTGGCAGCGTGACCGCGGCCGAGGCGTCGCACATCGACGCGCGAGTCGACGTGCCGGCGCGCTGAGACCGCGCGCCTTCCTTCGAGAGCCTTCGTGCGCGAAGCCCCGGCGCCAGGCCGGGGCGGTTCGCGATCAGCCGCTGTAGGGCTTGTATTCCCAGGCGCCGACGCCTTGCACGTCGGCCGTCGAGGGCGCGAGCACCTTGTGCGGTGTGTTCTCGATCACCACGTCCGAGGCGATGTTGATCTTCGCGTCCTTGGCATCGCTGCGCACCACGGCCTCGTCGCCGTTGCGGAAGACCGAGTTGCGGATGTCGATGCTGATCGGGAAGTCGTGGCCGCCGTTGGTGCGCACCGCCTTGCCGAAGCCGTCCGCGGTGAAACCGTCGATCGACAGCGATCCCGGGGCATTGATCTGGAAGATCTTGTCGGTGGCCGCGTAGGCGCCGCCGCCGATCACCTTGACGTTGCCGGGGCCCTTCATCGTCATCGCGTCCTCGCCGACGTCCTTCCACCAGACGTCCTTGAGCGTCGCGTCGCCGCGGGTGTGGATGCCGTCGCCACCGGCGACCTGCACGTTCTCCAGCTTCGCGCCGGGCTCGAGGATGAAGACCGGCTTCTGGGTTTCGCTCTGGCCGCCGTCGCCCAGCGACGGACCGGCTTGGTAGAGCTTGCCCTCGCCGTTGAAGGTCTGGCCGGCCTTGACGACGATGGGCTCGTTCACGATCACCTTGCCGGTCGCCGGCGGGATCTCGGTCGGCTTGCCCGCGCCCGAGGCCGGTGCGGTTCCGGAGGGCGAGGACGGCGAGGACGGGGACGGCGGCGCGGACGGCGCACTTGGTGCCGACGGCGCGGCCGGGCTGGCCGGCGTCGAGGGTGCGCTCGGCGAGGACGGCCGGGACGACGGCACCGGAGGGGTCGAAGGGGCTGGGGAAGTCGACGGCTTGCCCGGTGGCGATGACCAGGGCGAGAAGGGATCGGACTCCGGCGAGGAAGGCATCGATGGGATCGAAGGGATGGACGGGGCCGAGGGCATCGACGAGAACGGCGAGCCGCCGCCCGGTCCACCCGCGCCCGGGCCCATCGACGGTCCGCCCATGCCACCCATGCCGCCCATGCCACCGAATGGCGAGCCGCCACCGCCGCCGCCCGCTCCGCTACCGAAACCGCCGCCTCCACCCCCGCCGCCACCGCCGAACTGGTTGGCCAGCTGGTTGGCGGCACTGGTGGGCTGCAGGCCGTTCTGCGCGAGCGACTGCAGCAGCGGCAGCAAGGCCTGCAGCAACTGGAGGATGCTGTTGATCAGCGCGAGCTGGCCGGCCTGCGGGTTGTTGCCCGCGGTACCCGGGCCCATCGGCCCGGCCGGGCCGGCGGTCGATCCGGGGCCGGCGGCGGTGTCGGGCCAGGGGCTGCCGCCGCCTTGCTGCGGCTGGGCGGCGGCCATGAGGCTGTAGACCAGCATGGCCATCAGCTGCTGGCCGGGCGACCCACCGCTGGCGGGCCCTTGCGGCTGCGCCATGGGCGCGTTGAGGAACTGGCTGTAGAGGTCGAGCGCCGACGGGCGCTGCACGGACGAGGGGCGATCGATCGCATCGATGGACATGGCTGCTCCTGGGTAAGGCCGGGATGGCGCGGTGCGCCGCGTGTTATCGATTGGTGAGGGTAGGCATCGCCCTGCGCCCGGCGTGCCCCTGGGCGAAGCGACGTGCCCGGCCGCGAAGCGCCGCGCGGGGCGGACCTCGTTCCCTTCGCGCGCCGGCGCGCCGCTTCGCGATGCGCGCCATGACGGCTCCCGGTCCTTCCTAGATTGCGGTCATCCCAGACTTCAGCGCCGAACCGCCATGACTGCGACGACCGATGCCCTGCCCGCCTCCACCGCGTTCACCGTGGCGCTCGCGGCGATCACGGGCGAGCCACCCATCGTGGCCGCGACGGCGATCGCGATCCGTCCGGCGCTGGATGGCGACCTCGCGGCCATCACCCGGATCTACAACGAGTCGCTGCCGCCGTTGCCCACGCCGCTGCCAGGCGTCGACGCGCGCGCCGGCGGCCGACCGGTGCTCGGCAGCTGCCTGGCGCAGTTGCCGGCCGACGGCCTCGCGAACTGGATGGCGTCGCATCGCGCCAATGGCCGGCCGCTGTGGGTCGCGCAGGCCGGCGTGGAGGTCGTGGGATGGCTGAGCCTGCTCGGCTTCGCCGACCGGCCCGCCTGCATGCCGGCGGCGGAGGTCGCGATTTACATCGCCAGCGGCTGGCGCGGCTGCGGCGTCGGACGGCGCCTGCTGTCCCACGCGCGGATCGAGGCGCCGCTGTGGCACATCGACCGGCTGATGGCCTTCATCTGGCACGACAACGCGGCCAGCCTGACGCTGTTCCGCGCGCAGGGCTTCAGCGCCTGGGGGCGCCTGCCCGGCATCGTGTGGGCCGACGCGAAGAGCCGGGACATGGTGATCCTCGGCCAGGTGCTGCAGGCCGGCTGAGGCCGGCCCGGACCGGCTCAGGCGACCGGCGGCGCCCGGCGTCGCCCGGCGGGACCGCTCACGCCGCGGCCAACGCCGCGATCTCCCGCTCGTCCATCGCGCCGCTGCGGATCAGCAGGTCGCTCATGCGGCCGTTGAATCGCGGGACCGGCGAATGCGGCGCGTCCGGATACTGCGAGCGCCCGAGCCAGTTCTGCGTCGTCGCTCCGAGGTCGCACGGCGCGAAGTCCCAGCCCTCCTTGCGTCCGTCGAGCTGCCCGTCCACATAGACGCTGCACACGCCGCCGGACAAGGTCACCGCCACATGCACCTAGCGGCCGGTTGGCAGCGCGCCGCTGGTCGCGACGATGCGCTCGGACGGCCAGCGCATGGTGGTGATCATGAAACGCATCCGGTGGTCGTCATGGTGCCGAGGGGTCAGCGCCATGTAGGCGACGTCGTCGTGCCCGAAGTCGAAGATGCGGGTGTTGTCGGCGGCCTGGTCCCAGTACACCCACAGCGCGACGGTGAAGTCGCTCACGCCCTGCAGGATCCCGGACGGCAGGACCAGGTGTCCGGCGCTGCCGTCCAGCGCCAACGCGCGTCCCGCCTTGCGTCCCGCGCCCCAGGATGCGCCTTCCGCGAGCTGTCCGGTCTTGCCGCTGCCGCCGGCGTCGCGGGCATTGCCGTCCAGCGGCAGGTGGAGCAGTACTTCCCCGGCGGTGGCCGCGCGCGCGATGTTGGAGGGCCGGCCCTCACCGCGCGCCGTCACCGCGGTCACCGCGTAGAACCAGACGCCCCGGCCCGGTTCGTCGGTGAAGGTGCGCGGTTCGGTGGCGCGACCGATGGCGACGAAGGGGCCGCTGGCCGATCTGCCGCGCTTGATCACGTAGCCCGTCGCCGCCGAGGTGCCCCACCACGACAGCACCACCTGCCCGGCCCGCACGCGGGCCTCGAGCCCGCTCGGCGCCGCGGCCGGCGTGCCGGGCTGGCGGCTGTAGGTCAGCCTGCTGAAGCCCGGCATGTCGCCGTCCAGTCCGTCCGGCGCCGGCTGCAGCTGAGCCACCATGGCCGTCGTCCACGGCGCCGACAGCCCTTTGACGTTGACGTAGTGGTTGTGGATCAGCGCCCAGCAATGCCGGCGATGCGGCGAGCCGCTGACCTCGGTGGCCGTCTCGGGATGGCCGTTGGCGCTGTTGAAGCGGGTCATCGGAACGAACGGCAATTGGTGGAGGCGATGGCCGTCCGCGTCGGCAAGGTTGGACAGGGCCACGTATTCCGCGCCCGCCAGCAGCCGGTTGTTGAGGTGGCCGAACAGGTCGTCGCCCTGGTTCCAGGCGATCTGGCACAAGGCGCCGGCCAGCGCGATGCCCAGCGTCGAATGGCCCTGATCGCGACCGCTCTCCTGCCACTGGCCCAGGTAGCCCGGATGCACGTAGTAGACGCAGCACAGCGCGGCGCCGTTGCCGCGGCCGGTCTGGTAGTAGCTCAGCGCCGTGTCGTAAAGGTCGCGGCGATCGCAGAACACGCCGATGGCCATCAGGCCGCACAGCGCGCACAGGTCCCAGTTGGCGAAGTAGTTGGTGATGTCCGCGCCGTTGTGCGCGAGCAGGAAGTCGCGGCTGAGCGGCACGAACACGTCCAGCAGCCACTGCTGGAACTGCCGGACGTCCGCCGCCGCCCAGCCTTCATACGTGCGCATGATCTCGGCCGTGTTGGCCCATTGGTAGCCATAGATGCCGGCGGCCAGGAAGCGGTCCGCGTTGCCCTCGATCCGTTTCGTCGTGGTGGCCCAGGTATTGAGCACGGCCATGGCGTCCCGCGCGCAGTCGAGGTCGCCGGAGATCTTCCAGCGCAGCGCGAGCTCATACGCATGGTTCATCTCATGCACCATCGTGCCGAAGTTCTGGCCCTCGCCGCCCCGCCGCGTCACGGACTGCGAGCTGATCGGCGAGCCGGGGCGCGACTGCGCGTCGCCGGTCAGTTCCCGCCAGCTGTCGAGCCAAGGCTGCGCGCCGGCCTTCATCTGGGTCCGCATCCGCTGGAAGTCTTCTTCGGTGTGGAGCACGCCCGGATGCTTGAAGGCCGGCTCCCCGGCCGTGGCCGCCGATGCGCCGCCGGCGTTGGCGATCAAGGGCAACGCGGGCAGCAGCGGCAGCAGCGAGAGCGCGCCGGCGCCCCGCAGGACGGCTCGCCGCCGCGGGTCGTGCTCCGGCGCGCCGTCTTCGGCGACGCGTGGATCGAGGGGAAAGGCGGTCGGGGACTGATTCAAAGCGCTGTTCCATCGTGCGGGGACAGCGGCACTCTAGGGAAGCGCGGCGGCGGAGTCGTCACCGCGAAGTTCCCGCCAGGCAAGGATGGCATCTCAAGGACGTGAAGCACCCTCGCATGCCGTGCTCGCCCTCGCGTCCGCGTTCATGTCCTGTTCATCGTCCGGCGAGCGTTGCATTCATTCCCGCCACGGAGAATTTTTCGCACGCCGCCATCCACCGGCCACGGCGGCGCGGCGTCCGGTCTGGACGCCTGGCTTCTCCCATGAACACAAGGTTTCCATGACCGATCGCGCTTTCGCTCTCCCGACCCGCCCCGTCCTTGCCGCCGCGTCGCTCGCGGCGCTCCTGGCCGCCACCGCGATGCCGGTCCAGGCGCAGGAATCGCCCTGGCAGCTGCGCGTGCGCGCCGTGAAGATCGACCCGGCCGACAAGGACCGCACCGGGCTTGGCCTGTCGCTGAGCCAGAAGACGATTCCTGAAGTCGACATCAGCTACTTCCTCACGCGCAACATCGCGGCCGAGCTGGTGCTGACGGTGCCGCAGCGTCACACGCTCTACAGCGAGGGCACGCGCATCGGCAGCGTCAAGCAGCTGCCGCCGACGCTGCTGGCGCAGTACCACTTCAACCCGGAAGGCAGCTTCCGTCCTTACCTCGGCGCCGGCCTGAACTACACGCTCTTCTCCAGCGTGAACTTCGATCCCGCGGTGCAGGCGGCGCTGCAGCCGAGCATCAAGAAGCACAGCTTCGGCCTGGCCGCGCAGGCCGGCTTCGACTACATGCTGGACAAGCGCTGGTCGATCAACGTCGACGTGAAGAAGATCCAGATGTCGACGGACGTCCGGTCGGCCGGCGCGTCGGTGGGCAAGTTCAAGATCGATCCGCTGCTGGTGGGCGTGGGCGCGGGCTATCGGTTCTGATCGGGCTCGGCTCATCGTGCCGCGGGGCCGGGCCTTGCCGGACGGCCTCGCGGCGGTCCCTTGACCGGCACGCTGTCGCCGTACTCCGCCCACCAGGCCTGCAAGGCCGCCATCGTCGGACCCAGCCCGCGCGCCTTCGGCGTGATCTCGTATTCGACGCGAGGCGGCACCTCGGCATGAACGGTCCGGGAGACCAGCCCGTCCGCTTCAAGCTCTCGCAGTTGAGCGGTCAGCATGTGCTGCGTGATGCCGGGAATGGCCTTGCGGAGTTCGCCGAAACGATGCATGCGCTGGTTGAGCAGCCACATGATCTCCAGTTTCCATTTGCCCGAGAGCAGCGCGAATGCGCGCCGCATCTCCTCGTGCATGTTGACGCCGCTGCGGTCATTGGTCTGCATTTCCATACTGGCCCCGACGAATTCATCCCACTTGCGCGCTTGATGGCTGGCCGACATTCTCCCGGCTCCCGATTCACCCTGGAGAAGCTTTTGACCGCATCCACCGTCTACTGGATCAGCACGGCGCTGTTGTCCCTGCTCTACCTCAGCTCCGCGACGCTCTACCTGCTCAAGTCCGCCTGGGTCAGGACCCAGCTGGCAGCGCTCGGTTATCCCGGCTACCTCGTGCCGCTGCTCGTCGCGCTGAAAGTCCTGGCGGTCGCGGCCGTCCTGTCGCGCATCAACACGCCATTGAGCGACCTGGCCTATGCCGGCATGTTCTTTCATCTGCTGCTGGCGGCGATCGCGCATGCCGGTGCCGGCAAGCCGAAGGACGCACTGCCGGCCGTGATCGGCCTGATCCTGCTGGTCGCCTCATTCGCCACGCAGAACGTGGCTCGAGAGATGCCTTCTCCCCATGGCGACGTCCAGGCATGGACCCGGGCGGTGTCTCATTGACTCCGGCCCGCGCGCCTCGCATACGATGCGCCGTTCCTCCATCGGCAAAGACGAGCCCATGCGACGCGCCGGCATCACGATCATCTTCACCCTCGCCACCACCACCCGTGCGGATGCCCTGGACCGCGAACGACGTCGCGGCGCGCAGACCCGGAACTCTCGCGCACAGGGCGGCCGGCCATGACCCCGATCCAGCAATGGCATGCCACCCGCAGCCTGCGCCTGCTGCTGCAGACGCTGCGCGACATGATGGTCTCGATGGGGCCGCTGCTGCTGCTCGGCGGCGGGTTGCTGATCGCGGCCTACTGGTGGCTGGACCCGCAGCCGCCGCGCCAGGTGCGGCTGGCCACCGGCCCGGCCGGCAGCGCCTACGCCGGTTTCGGCGAGGGTTATGCGAAGGCGCTGGCGCGCGAGCGCATCCAGGTGGAGCTGATCGCCAGCGAAGGCGCGCAGGACGACCTGGCGCACCTGCGCGCGGGCACGGCCGACGTGGGCTTCGTCCGCGGCGGCATGGCCGATCCGGCGGCCGATACCGAGGCCGGCATCGTCTCGCTGGGCAGCCTGTTCTACGAGCCGATCTGGATCTTCTATCGCCGTGATCTCGGCATCGCGCGCCGCCAGCCTGGCGGCGAATTGCAGCGCCTGACCCAGCTGCGCGGTCTGCGCGTCAATGTGGACCAGGACGGCAGCGGCGTGCCGCAGATCGTCGAGAAGCTGCTGGCGCTGAACCAGCTGTCGCCGGCCGACCTGCGGCTGTCCAACCTGCCGCCCGACGCCGCCGGCGCTGCGTTGCGCGAGGGCCGGCTGGACGCCGCGGTGCTGATCTCGGCGCCGCAGGCGGGCCTCATCCGCGCGCTGCTGCGCGACCCGGCCATCGGGCTGATGGCCTTCGAGCAGAACGAAGCCTATTCGCGCCACCTGCCCTTCCTGTCGACCGTGACGCTGCCGCGCGGCGTGGTGGACCTGGCGGCCGATCTGCCGCCGCACGACGTGCCGCTGCTGGCCACCACCACCGCGCTGCTGGCGCGCGAGCAGACGCATCCGGCGCTGCGCCAGCTGTTCGCGCAGGCGGCGCTGGGGCAGCACAGCGGGGCTGGCTGGTTCAATGGCGCGCGCGACTTCCCCAACACCCGCACCAGCGAGCTGCCGGTCAGCGCCGAGGGCGACCGCGCGATCAACGGCACGCCGCCGGCGTGGGCGCGCTACCTGCCCTTCTGGGCCGGCAATCTGCTGGAACGCATGTGGCTGGTGGTCGGCGGCCTGCTGGTGCTGATGCTGCCGCTGTCGCGCGTGGTGCCGCCGCTGTACACCTTCCGCGTGCGCTCGCGGGTGTTCCGCTGGTATGCGCGACTGCGCGAGGTGGAGGCGAAGCTGGAAACCGGCACGGGCGAGCGCGAGGCTTTGCTCGATGAGTTGGATGAGCTGGACCGCGTCACGCACCGCATCGCGGTGCCGCTGTCGTATGCGGAAGAGCTTTACGCGCTGCGGAACAACATTTATGCGGTGAGAAAGCGCCTGCTGGCGCAGCGGTCACGGCCGGCAGAGGGGGCGAGTGACTGATTGAGGAGCGGCGCGGCGAGGGGCGGCTTGTCTATCCGTCATTCAGTCAGGTGCTGCGCATGCACCCTGGCATTGAAGTGGAGCGCGCGTCCAATACCGAGAAGGCTTTGAGAAAGGCTCCGTTGGAGTGGGTGGCAGGTTAGCAGCGTTCGCGGTCGGTCGCCGTTGGGCATCGCGTGACCGGACATCAGCGCATACCGGCCTTACGGGTGCCAGCCGGATCAGCCTCCGGCCAACTGGCCTGACGGCAAGAGCGGCCGTTCGATGCTGCTGGCTGCACTCATGCCGTCCGAGCGACCGCTCTTGACGCCTGCGACCGCCTCAGATTGACCCAGGGCCGACCTTCGAGGTGGAGAGTACGAAGGGAAAAAGCTGTCGCTTGCGCGCGCAATGCCTCAAAGCGAGCCGTTGCGCTTCGAATCTGAGCCGTATGCGTCCGGCAAACTCACCTTGAACCGGCGCGCTGAGGCGGTCAGGATGGTGTCCACCAACGCAATGAACTGACCCCGAGAAGTTGGACAGCCAGTGTCTTTGCTTGGGAGAAGTTCTGCAAACTGTGAGCGAATCACTGGTTGAATGGCGCTCCACATCTGCAGACGCGCGACACCGCCTCTGCGCCGACGCGGTGTCGCGCGATTGAGGCCAAACCATCCGTGGATGGCAGTCATTCTTGAATGTTGCCGACCGGCTTGGCGGTGCCGCCAAAGGCAGGCGTCCGCGAGAACACATCGGCAATGAAGTCCATGAACACCGTGGCTCGCGTCGGCAGCAGTCGATTTGCGACGTAGACGATCTGGACAGGGACGGCCGGCGCTGAGTAGCCGGTCAAGATGAACTTCAAGCGCCCGCTCCTCAGCCCTTCGTCAAAGAGCCACGCCGGACCATGGCCGACCCCCAGACCCGCAATGACCGCCGCGCTGACCGCTTCTGGCGAGTTCACCCGGAGCCTGCCGGAAACGGGGATATCGGCGTCCCGAAAGCGCCAGGTGGCCCCCGACGAGAGCAGCGTGTAGATGACGCAGTCGTGGTCCCGGAGGTCGTCGGGCGTTTGCGGCACGCCGCGCCGCGCCAGGTAGCTCTCACTCGCCACGAACACCCGCTCGTAAGACCCGATGCGTCGGGCCCGCAGGGCACTGTCCTCCAACTGGCCAATGCGAATGGCCAGTTCCGTCCCCTCGTCGACGAGGTTGACATAGCGGTCATTGATTTGCAGGTCCAGCGTCAGCTTCGGATAGCGCTCCAGAAAGGTCGGAACGTGCGGCAGCACGAAGGCATGGGCCAGCGCGGTGGGGCAGGCCACCCGCAACAGTCCTGACGGATCGACGTTGCTGCGGAATGACGATTCGGACTCGTCCACCGCATCAAGAATCCGCCGGACGTCCGCGTAGTAGCGCTCCCCCTCCGGCGTGAGGGAGAGCTTGCGCGTCGACCGGTGCAGCAGCCGGGTCTGCAGGTGGTCCTCCAGCGATGCGACGTAGCGGCTCACGTTCGGCTGCCCCAGGCCCAAGTCACGGGCTGCGGCCGTGAAGCTCCCCGTCTCCACGGCGCGCGCGAAGCAGGTCATCAGCAGAAATCGGTCCAAGCGCCCCTCCAATTCATGCTCTGAGTGCATGGACGGTATTCGATTTAGTCATCTTATCGAATTGGAGGCATGGATGCACATTCTCCCCATCGGCCACGGTGGGTGGCCGTCTACAGGAGAACCTCATGTCACGCTTGCAAGGCAAACGTACCCTCATCACCGGCGGCACCAGCGGCATCGGCCTGGAAACTGCCAAGCAGTTTCTGACCGAAGGCGCCCGCGTCATCGTCACCGGCGTCAACCCGGATTCCATCGCCAGGGCCCAGGCCGAACTCGGGCCTGAGGTGCTGGTGCTGCGCGCCGACTCGGCCAGCGTGGCTGCGCAGAAGGCCCTGGCACAGGCCGTCAAGGACCACTATGGCCAGCTGGACGTGGCCTTCCTCAATGCGGGCATCTCGGTCTGGCTGCCGATCGAGGACTGGACGGAAGAGATGTTCGACCGCTCGTTCGACGTCAACGTCAAGGGCCCGTACTTCCTGATCCAGTCGCTGCTGCCGGTGTTCGCCTCCTCGGCCTCGGTCGTCCTGAACACGTCTGTCAGCGCGCACGTCGGCTCGGACCGCTCTTCCGTTTACGCCGCCACCAAGGCAGCGGTGCTGAACATGTCGAAGACGCTGTCGACCGAGCTGCTCGGCCGCGGGGTTCGCATCAACGCGGTCAGCCCGGGGCCCATCGACACGCCGCTGTACGACAAGCTGGGCATCCCCGAGGCCTATCGCGAACAGGTGAACAAGGACATCGCGGCCACCATCCCGCTGGGCCGCTTCGGCACGGCTGAAGAAGTGGCCAAGGCCGTGCTGTACCTGGCCTCCGATGAATCCCGCTGGTCGATCGGCACGGAAATCGTGGTCGACGGCGGCCGCCTGCTCAATCGCTGAGCGCACCAGGTTCCGCGCGCCGAAGGCGCCTGGCGACTCGGGCGAGTCGAAGGCGCCTTCCTGAGCCCTGCCAACACAGATGCCCCTCATGATGCTCACCCTCATCAGCCACCCGCTCTGCCCGTTCGTGCAGCGCGCCGCAATCGTCCTTCTGGAGAAGGGCGTTGCCTTCGAACGCGTCAATGTCGACCTGTCGGCCAAGCCCGATTGGTTCCTCGCGCTGTCGCCCACCGGCAAGGTACCCGTGCTCAAGGTGCCCCAGGCCAATGCCGAAGACGCAGTGCTCTTCGAGAGCGTCGTGATCTGCGAGTACCTGGACGAGACACAGGGCGGCGCGCCGATGTACCCCCACGACGCGCTAACCCGCGCCCGGCACCGCGCCTGGATCGAGTTCGCCACACAGACCTTCGCCGAAGGCTGGCAGTTCCTCCATGCGCGTGACTCGCAGGCTGCCGACGCAAAGCGCGCCAGCTTCCGCGAGCGCCTGGCCAAGCTGGAGGCGGAACTCGCCGCAGGCCCGTACTTCGCCGGCGAGGCGTTCGGCATGGTCGATGCGGTCTACGCACCGCTCTTTCGCTACTTCGAGCTGATCGCCCCGTCGGCGGCGCAGCAAGTCTTCGATGGCCTGCCGCGCATCTCGGCCTGGCGAGAGGCGCTGGCCTCACGAGCCAGCGTGAGGCATGCCGTTGCCGAGGACTACGCCTCCCGCTTCCTGGCGCATCTCCGCCAGCAAAGCGCCCTGTTGGCGGCGGGTTGACCCCCATTTCATGCAACCCAATCGCACTCCAAGGAGTCAAAACCATGAGCAATCAATCGTCCAAGAGCGCGCTGATCCTGATCGAGTACGTCAACGATTGGTTGGCGCCGACCGGCGGCATCAACGGGCAGTTCCAAGACCGCGAGCAGTTCGACAAGGCCGTCGCCAACTCGAAGATCGCGCTCGCAGCGGCCCGCCAGAGAGGCATGGAGGTCATTCATGCGTCGCTCAAGTTCGAGCCGCACTTCAAGGTGCTGGGCGAAGGGAAATACGGTCTGCGCAAGATGATGCGCGACTACGGCTCGTTCCTCGGTGCGCAGGCCGACTTCTTTCCCGGCTTCGAGCCCCAGGACGGCGAGTACGTGATCCGCGAGCGAACGGGCGGCAGCAGCGTGTTTGCTTCGACCACACTGGACAGCTACCTTCGCAACAACCGCATCTTCGACATCTACCTCGCAGGCTTTGCGCTGAGGCAGTGCGTTGAATCTTCGATGCGAAACGCGCATGACCTGGGCTACCACACCAACGTCATCTACGACGCGTCGGCGGCATTTACTCGTGAGCAGCAGACGGCGTTCCTCTCCGAGATTGCGCCCTTCTACGCCAACGCGATCACCACTCAGGGCTTTGTCGCTCAGGCCTGAGCATGAAAGATGCTGGCTGGCGGAAGCTCTGTCCGGTATCCGGTAGTAGCGGTGAACCGGCCACGTGCCGGGAAGGCCATCGAATGACCGGTGATGGCCGATGCCGACGTTCCACGAGTTGGGCACGGCCGACTGACATCAGCCTTCTGCCGTAGCTCACGGTCGCGAGCTGAGCGGCAGCATCGGGTCGGCATGAGCCAGTCGCGTCGCACAGAAGCGGTCGTTCAAGTCGGCATGCGGCGGACGCCACAGTCGAGCGGCCGGTTCCGAGGATGAAGGCGCCCGTCGGGACAGTGGAGTCCTGTGACTGCTATGGGGAGCAGCTGCCCCTCAGGCCTTAGACCACGAACGACTCAGATCAGCCTGAAGCCGCAGTTCTCCACAGCCCAACAGACGGCCGGGCGACCTTACGTCGTGCCGCCGCCGTCAGATCTCGCGGCGGAACACTCGGTTGCCGTAACTCCGACCTTCGATCACGTGGACCGTCTCGCCGATGTCGGCGTAGCCGCGCGCGGCGTAGAAGTCGCGTGCGCGTTGATTGCCGTCCCACGCTGTCAACCACAGCGCGGGCAAACCCGTGGACCTGGCGACGTCCTCCGCCGCGGCCAGCAGACGCTGTCCCACCTTCACACGCTGGAAGGCCGGCTGCACGTACAGACGGACCAGCTCGGCGCCGGCGCTCGTGGTGCCGGGGCATGGCGTAGCGAAGGCATCGACCTCCGCGAATCCGATGAGCGCCGTATCGATCTCCGCAAGCACGAAATGACAGCCCGGGCGATTGATCCGCTCCTGAAAGGCTTCGGACGAGTATTCGCGGAAGACCTCACGGGCGAGATCGGGGCGAATGCCTTGCGTCGCGTACGTGTCGAGAAAGACCTGAATGGCCAGCGCTGCAATGGTCGTGGCGTCTTCCAGCGTCCCTGGCCGCAGGTGGGGCAGTTGGTGCATGCGCGGGAATATAAGGCCGCTCTGACCGACGTACTGCGGTCATGCAAGACGAGGGAAGTCTGCTCAAGGCTGGGGAGCGGACGTGCCAAATGTCTTGAAGCGCAGCTCGTGCTGAAATGCAAACCAGCCGACGCTTGAGAGTCAAGAATGTCGAGGTCGATCGCTTTGGCAGCGATCCGTTGCACCGTTTTTCTCCTTTGTATGTCCCGTTCCCTACAGGTCACCGACGCCACCGTCGTTATCCGCCCCGCGACGACGACGATGTGGTTGTGGTTGTGGTTGTGGTTGTTCGTGTTCGCGACCGGCTTGAGCGGGATGTTCTGGAAGTTCACGTTCTACGACACCAGTCCGAAGGCGCTCTTGCTCCTGTTGTTTCCTTCGATGATGTTGTTCGCGTGCTTGTGGACTTCGTCCAGGCGCGAGCATTCGTCACGACCATCGATCGGGCTCGCAATCTCGTATTGATCGAGCGTCTGCCACGATTCGGTCTGTCGGCGAAGCAGCAGAAATTTGTGCTGTCCGACTTCGCTGCCGTCGAGTCGCATTCGGTTGCGGTCGGTCGCTCGCTGGTGTGCCGGGTGTCCCTGGTCACGCCCGGATTGCGATCGCTGGTGCTACTGAATGGCAGCGGCGGCTACGGCGCCAAGTCGTTCTGGCACGCGCCGATGCCCGCTGAAACGGAAGAAGCAGCATCTGTGCGAGTCGCCGTGGCGAAGGTCTCGGGACTAGCGGACATGGGGTATCGAGGAACGATTGGGCTGAGCGTGGTGGCGTATGAGCCGATCGACGCGTAGGAATGCCGGGCAAAGATGCCCGCTGTCCTCTCTAGCCTGCTGCTGATCCGAAAACTGCTTCGATGCAGAACCACACACCCATTCGCTTAGAGTCCCCCCGCCCAACACTTCAACAATCACCTCACATGTCCGTCCTCGACTCCCCAGCCCCATTGACCTGAGACAGATGGCCGACGCCCGCGAGTGGGCCGATGAAGCGATGGTGAAACGCCCGTGGCGGACGGAGCTCTTCGCGGAGTTCGCCGAGCAGCTCGCCGCCGGCGCTGCGCTCCGGGTGCTGGAGCTCGGCTCCGGCCCGGGCTTCCTCGCCAAGTACCTGCTCGATGCGCTCCCGCACATCGCCTACACGGCGCTCGACTTCTCGCCGGCCATGCATGAGCTTGCAGCGGAGCGGGTCGGCGCGGCGAGCGCCCGCATCCGCTTCATCGAGAAGAGCTTCCGCGACCCCGCATGGATGGAGGGCCTCGGGCCTTTTGACCACGTGGTCACGAACCAGGCAGTCCATGAGCTGCGCCACAAGCGCCACGCTCGCCCGCTTCACGAGCAGGTTCGAGGGCTGCTGGCGCCGCAGGGGCGTTACCTCGTCTGCGATCACTTCGCCGGCCCCGGCGGGATGAAGAACGATCAGCTCTACATGACCGTCGAAGAGCAACGCGTCGCGCTTCAGGACGCCGGCTTCGCTCGAGTCGAACCCGTGCTGCTCAAGCGCGGGCTGATGCTCTACGCGGCGTCCTGAGACGGCAGACTCGCTACTCGGCCTCGCTGTCCGTTGTCGACGGACTACCCAATCCGACAAAGCCCCGCCTCATGCGCCGGCAAGGTCCGCGCGAACCGTCCTGAGGCCTCGCCCAACGGGCGTCGCGCCGGGGCGACTGATGATCGAGGACCGGCGCGGCGGGGTGCGGCTTGTCTTTCCGTCAGACCTTCGGTGCGGCGGTCGGTGCCGCCATGATCGGCAGAACGCGACGGACAACAGCCGTCCGCACACCCGCTGGGCGGTGCCGCCCGATCTACGACCGGTTCCGATCGGCGCGAAGCCGGCAAGGCGGCGCGAAGCCGGCAAGGCGGCGGCGAAGGAGGCTGGCAGCCAGTTCGCCAAGGAGGTCGGCGGACAGATCATCAAGGACAGGCTGCCGTGACAGTCATGGCGGCGAGTCTGCGCAGACTCCCCGCGAAATATCGACGTGCGTGTCTTCCTTCTCATCCACCGTGCAAATGGCGGGCGGACGGCAATTCACAGACAGATACATGGATCTTCTCCGGATCGTCACGCTGCGGTGACGACCACCGGCGTGGACTCCTGTTTAATGGGTGCTCCGCATTGATCTGTCGACATGAAACACAAAAGAATCTTCACAGTGCTTGCGCTGAGTACTGCCACGGTCGCCGCTTTTGGAGAAACCTACTATGTCGCGCCAAATGGAAGCGATACTGCGGCGGGATCTCGCGATGCGCCGTGGGCTTCGATGGCGTACGCGCAGATCAGGGCGCAACCCGGGGACACCGTGTATTTTCGTGGCGGCACCTATGCCTATCACAAGGGCACCACTTCGTGCCAGGACGCCTACGACACTGTGAGCGGGATCGATCTCAAGAAGAGTGGCGCCCCGCAGCAACCGATCCGCTACTGGGCTTATCCTGGCGAAACCCCGGTTTTCGATTTCGAAGGCATTCGGGACAACTGCCGGGTCAAGGGTTTCAACGTGACGGCCGATTGGGTTCATCTGAAAGGGATCGAAGTCACGCATGTCCGGCAGAACAACAACCTGAACCACGAGTCCTGGGGGATCTGGATCCACGGCAGCCACAACGTCTTCGAGCGGCTCGACATCCATCACAACATGGGCCCCGGCCTCTTCATCAAGGATGGCGGCGACAACCTCGTCCTGAATACCGACTCGCATCACAACTACGACCCCCTCACCTCCAATGGGGCGGGTCAGAGCGCGGACGGCTTTGGCGCCCACATTTCCGCCAATCATCCCGGGAATATCTTTCGAGGCTGCCGCGCCTGGTTGAATTCGGATGATGGTTTCGACCTCATCAACGCCTACTCCTCGGTGACGATCGAGAACTCCTGGGCGTGGCTGCAAGGCTACGTGCCAGATACCCTGAAGCCGGCCCGGTACGGCAATGGCAATGGTTTCAAGGCCGGCGGATATGGAGGCGTCTATGTACCCAACGCGGTGAAGCACACGGTCCGCTTCTCTGTCGCCTTCAACAATCGGGCTTCGGGTTTCTACGCCAACCACCATCCGGTGGCCAACGACTTCTTCAACAACACGAGTTACGGCAACTACGCCGACTTCAATATGCTGGGGATCGATGCGAGCGGCGCGGCGATCAATCTGGGGAACCTGCGCAACAACATCGCCTATACGGGGACCTTGGTGTCGAATGTGTCGGGCGCCAATGACGCCCACAACTCCTGGAATCTGCGCGAGATCATGTCGGATGCCCAGTTCGAAGATGTCTCCACCACGGGATGGGATGCGCCGCGACAAGCTGACGGCAGCCTGCCGCGGCTGAATCATCTGCATCTGACGTCGCACAGCACCTTGATCAACAAGGGCACGGACGTCGGCCTGCCCTACAAGGGGACCGCGCCCGACCTCGGCGCCTTCGAGCGCCATTGATGCCCAACAGCGACCTCCCGCAGGAGGTCCGGACTTGCGAGTCCACAGGTCACGCGCCGGCTGATCAACTACTCGCGTTCAGCCCGCTTGCGTCGAGCCGCCGGCACGCGCGATGGCGGAGCGAGCGACGCCAGTATTTCCTTCCGGCAAGCGGTCAGGATCTCATCTGCCAACGGCGATTCGTCCGGACAGGCGCGTGACATGACGATCGCGCCCACGACGTGCGCCAGCAGATCAAGCCCTTTTGCGCGGGCCTGCTTGGCATCCGCTGATTCGCGCGTGGTGCCGTCGCGGTTCAGCGCCGCCAGGATGCCTTCAATGCCGTCAGCAAACGCGGCTCGCACCGCATCGGACTGACGCGCCGCATCGCCGCCGAGTGCGGCCATGGTGCACCCCTGCGCTCGATTGCCCCGATGCTCGCGCGATACGTAGGCCTTGACGAAGTCCGCCGCCGACATCCCTTCCGACAGCTCCACGGTCTGCGCGATGCCGCAGGCGGCCGACTCCGCCATCAATTCGGCCTTGGATTGGAACTGCTTGTAGAAGCCGCCATGCGTGAAGCCCGCCGCGGCCATCAAGTCGACAACGCCGACCCCGTCGTAACCCCGCTCCCGAAACAGCGTGGAGGCGGTGCGGACCACATGCTCCCGATTGGCTTGCGCTTGCGCTTTGGTGACCTTCATGGCTCGCTCGTGCGTGGATGCGTGAATGGCCGCCACTATAAATAGATGCCGACCATAATCAAATCGTTGACTTTTTGGATGACGAACATCATCATTGAGGTCAGTCGTTTCACCGCCCCCCACACCCCTCCCCCGGAGACACCATGTTCACCCGCTCGAGAATCAGGCTAGGCCTCCTTGCGCTTTCCGCTGTGCTTCTGACGGCCTGCGCCTCGGTCGACAGACCTTCCTCAGCCGCGAGCGGCGCCTCCACCGGCGCCATGTCTCAGAAGACAACCTGGCAGAACGTGCCGACGCAGGTCGTCTCCGCGGATGGCGTGGACTTCGCCTACCGCGAGCTCGGCCAGCAGAACGGCGGCACGCCGGTCGTCTTCCTTGCCCACCTGGCCGCCGTGCTCGACAACTGGGATCCCCGCGTGGTGGACGGCATCGCCGCGAAGCATCACGTGGTCGCGTTCGACAACCGCGGGGTGGGTGCCAGCACCGGCTCGCCGGCCAACACCATCGAGCAGATGGCGGACGATGCGATCAGCTTCATCAAGGCCAAGGGCTTCAAGCAGGTCGACCTCTTCGGGTTCTCGATGGGCGGGATGATCGCCCAGGAGATCGCGCTGAAGGAGCCGCGGCTCGTTCGCAAGCTGATCCTGACGGGCACTGGTCCGGCGGGCGGTCCCGGCATCAGCGAGGTGGCCGGCGTAGCGAATTACGACCTCCTGCGGGCGACCCTCACCGGTCAGGATCCGAAGCAGTACCTCTTCTTCACCCGCACGCCGAAGGGCATCGAGGCGGGCAAGGCCTTCCTGGCGCGTTTGCAGGAGCGCACCGAGAACCGTGACAAGGGGATCGCCGCGGGTGCGTACGTCGCGCAATTGCAGGCCCTCAGCGCGTGGGGGAAGAAGCCTGCTGCGGACCTGTCGCTGGTCAGGCAACCGGCCCTTGTGGCCAACGGCGACGACGACCGGATGGTGCCGACGATCAACACGTACGACCTGGCCAAGCGTCTGCCCAACAGCGAACTGACCATCTACCCCGATGCGGGCCACGGCGGAATTTTTCAGTACCACGACGACTTCGTGGCCAAGGCCCTGGCGTTCCTCGCCAGATGAGCGCCTGATCGCTCGTTTCGCCACGCATAAGGAAAACCATGAAAGCTTTTGTCCTCGAGCGCTATGGAAAGCGCAGCGCGCTCGTACCGACCGAGATGCCGCAGCCCGCGCTGCGGGACGACGAGGTCTTGATCGAGGTCCATGCGGCCAGCGTGAACGTGCTGGACTCCAAGATCCGGGATGGCGAGTTCAAGTTGATCCTGCCCTATCGCCTGCCGCTGGTGCTCGGACATGACGTCGCGGGCGTGGTGATCAAGACGGGACCGCATGTCCGGCTCTTCAAGCCTGGCGACGAGGTCTACGCGCGCGTGGACGACTTCAGGATCGGCACCTTCGCGCAATTCGTGCCGGTGAAGGAGACGTCTCTCGCCCTCAAGCCCAGGGACCTCTCCATGGAAGAAGCAGCGTCGATTCCGCTGGTGGGATTGACGGCCTGGCAGGCGCTCGTCGAACGGGCTGGCTTGAAGCGCGGGCAGAAGGTCTTCATCCAGGCGGGATCAGGCGGCGTGGGCACCTTCGCGATCCAACTGGCCAAGCATCTCGGAGCGACGGTCGCGACCACGACCGGCACGAGCAACGTCGCCCTCGTGAAGGGACTGGGCGCCGACGTGGTCATCGACTACAAGAAGCAGGACTTCGACGGCATCCTGCGTGACTACGACGTCGTGCTCAACAGCCAGGATGGCGACACGCTCAAGAAGTCCGTTGGCGTGCTCAAGCGCGGCGGGCAAGTGATCTCGATCTCCGGTCCGCCCGATCCCGAGTTCGGCAAGACGATCGGGGCCCCCGGCTTCGTGCGGCTGATCATGCGTCTGCTGAGCTCGGGCATCCGCCGCAAGGCGGCCGGCCAAGGCAAGCGGTTCTCCTTCCTCTTCATGAAGGCAGACGGCGGCCAGTTGCAGGAGATCACGCGGCTCATCGACGCCGGCGCGATCCGGCCGGTGATCGATCGGGTCTTCCCGTTCGAGTCGACCAACGAAGCGCTCGAGTACGTCAAGTCGGGCCGAGCCAAGGGCAAGGTCGTGATCAAGGTCAAGCAGGCGCGTTGACGGTTCCAGGGGTTGTCGTGCGACACCCGTCGCACGCAACTCATTCACCCCAGACGGAAACGTCTGGGGTTCTTTTCACAACTGCGCGCCCGAATCGCCGGATGCGTTCGCCGTGTTCAGGGGCCCTACCCGATCCGATAAAGCCCCGCCCCATGCGCCGGCAAGGTCTGCGCGAACCGCCCTGAGGCCTCGCCCAGCGGGCGTCGCGCCCACAGGTCACGCACCGGCTGCGCGCCTTCCAGCGCCAGCTCCCGCAACGCGACGCCAACCTCTCGCGCCTTGTCACCGGGATTGAAAAGCGCCACGTAACGCCCCTTCCCATCCGCCGGCCGCGCCGACCAGATCCGCACGCCGTCCTCGACGAAATGCGGCCGGTTGTCCGAGCTCGCCTGGTCCACGGCCAGCACCTCCGGATTGGTGAGCAGCTGCAGCGTCGCCTCGTCCAGATGGCGCAGATCCCCGCCCATGATCAGCGGCGACCGCGTGATCGCCCACAGCGTCATCAGCGTGCGCTGCTCATCGGGGGTGAACTTCGTATCCCGCTCGCCCAGCGCCAGGCGCCCCAGCGGCAGCATGTCGGGATCCGGCCAGGCGCCCGGCCGGCGCCACGGGTTCCAGTTCTCGAGCCGTGTGAACTGGGCCTCCAGCATCTTCCAGTCGTCCCAGAAGTCGTCCGAGATGCGCCACATCTGCGCGTACTGGCGGACGTGCTCGCCGCGGATCACCGGCGTCTCGCCCGGCGACAGGCTCAGCACCATCGGCCGCTTCGCGCGCACGATCGCGCGATGCACCGCTTCGATCTCGGGCGCATGCGCGTCGTAGGGACGGCTCATGTCGTCCATCTTGATGAAGTCGACGCCCCACGAGGCATAGAGCGCGAAGACGCTGTCGTAATACGCCTGCGCGCCCGGCTTGCGCATGTCCACGCCGTACATGTCGGGATTCCACGAGCAGACGCTCGACGTGTCGGCGATGTCGGCGGCCCGGTACGACGTGCCCAGGATCGGCAGGTTGCGCTTGACCGCGAGCCGCGGAATCCCGCGCATCAGATGGATGCCGAACTTCAAGCCCATCGCGTGGACATCCGCCGCCAGCGGCCCGAAGCCGCGGCCGCCGGCGCTCGATGGAAAGCGGTTCACCGCCGGGATCAGCCGGCCGTTCCCATCCATCGCGGGCTCGGGATTGTCGCTGTACGTGTAACTCGACGCCGTCGGCTCGTACCACTGGATGTCGATGGTGAAGATCTCGTAGCCGGCGGGCCGCAGCTTGTCCGCCATGATCCGCGCGGTCTCGCGCGCCTGCGCCTCGTTGATGGTGGTGGCAAAGCTGTTCCAGCTGTTCCAGCCCATCGGCGGCGTGGGCGCCAGCACGCGCTGCGCCGACCTTTGCGCGGTGGGCGACGCCTGCGCCTGCAAGGTCGAGGCCGCGGCACCGGCCATTCCCGCCATGCCGGTACGGATCATTGCGCGACGACTGAGCATTCCTGTCTCCGTGATTCGTTCTTCTGACGCCGTCGCCGCGCCCTCACGCGTGAATCCGCGCCGGGCGGCCGCGACAGCGCGGCGGAAGGTATCACGGGCCATCGAAGCACCGACCTGCGGCTGCGATCACAAGTTGTCGCCGATCGATATCGAGATCGACATCCCGGGTCGCAACCGCCGGTGGACACCCGTTGAACCGCTGGTGGCAGGCGTTGCTGAGGTCCCCGGATCGCCGAAGTCATGGGCCAGACGTCCGTGCCTGGCCCACGATCGGTGACGCGGGTCGCTCAGCGCTGCGCCGCCGCCAGTTGCTCCTGCGCCTGCGCGTTGACCACCTCCAGACGGTCGGTCTTGACCTTCGCGTCGAACGACTGAATGTCCTTGGCCGACGAGTCGAACCACGGCTTGATGGCCGTGTGGATGCCGATGGCGCCGCCGATGGCCATCGCCACGCGCTGGTCGGCCTCCGCGAGCGGCCGCGCCACCGCGGCCGTCACTGTCGAGATCACGCCGAGCGCCGTCGTGGCCTTGACCATCTCGCCTGCGCGATTCAGCAAGCTCGCGCCGACGTTCGACAGCGTATGGCGCGCCACGCTCGACGCGCTGCGCGGTGGCGCGCCCTCGACGGTCGGTTGCGGGTCCATCAGCGGACCAGCCTTGAAGGCCGCGCCGATCGCGTTCAGCGGCGTCGTCACGACGCTCGCGACGGCCGACACGACCTGGCCGGCCTTCGCCGCGGTGGACAACGGCGGCGCCTGCGTCGTGGCCGGGCCGCCGGACTCGATGTCGCCTCCGGCCGTCGATGTCGACGGCGTGGACGTCGACGGCGCCGTCGCGTTCATGTGCTTCGCGAAGAACAGCGGCACCTCGTTACCCTTCTTCATCAGGTCCTGCAGCGCCTGCGCGCCATCGGCGCGACCCGAGGCCACCAGCTCGCTCAGTTGCGCCGCGTCCGGCACCTTGACGGTCGCCACCGACTGCCGCACGCCCATCACCGCGCCGATGACGCCACCGGCGGTGGCGGACACGCCCAGGCCGAAGCCCACCTGCCCCGCCACGCCCAGCGGCGTGGTGCCGAGCGCCGCCGCCCGCGCGGCGGTGACCGCGTCGAACGCGACCTGCCCCAGCGTGACGTTGCTGTCGCTGCTGATGTTGGTGATCTCGGCCTGCTGGGCCTTCACCGACGCCCGCAGCTGGTCCCCGGATCCGGGCAGCAGCGTGTTCATGTCCTTCACGACCTGGTCGGGCACGACGGCCTTGTCGTCGATCGGCGCGAACTGCCGCGGCATCAGGTTGATCACCGGTGCGACCACGGTCTGGCCCAGCAGGTTGCCGGTGGCGCCGGCGGCGGAGCCCATGAACAGCTGCGTGACAGTCGACACGACCATGGACTTCAGCGACGGCGGGCCCGAGGGGGCGGCGCCCGGGGCCGGCGCGCTGTTGTCGAAGACGGCGCCGGATTGCGGACGCCCCTGCTCCGCCCGCGCCACGGCATCCCCCGCGGCCAGGCCGGCGTTGCGCCCGACGCCGAAGGCCATCGACGTGCCCGCGACCCCCACCCGCATGATCGAGGTGGCGAGCGGCTGCAGGCGGTCCATCCATTGCGCCGACCCCTGGCCGTACTTGATGGCCTCCTGATGCGCCTTGATCTGGTTGTCGCCAGCCTGCCCGCGGTCCTCGGGCGCCAGCTTGGCCGGATCCAGTTCGGCCCGCAGCGCGTTCTGCAGGGGCTGGCTGGAGACGGGCTTCTGGGAGAACTGCTTCACCGCCTTGACGCCGGTCTTGATCACGGCGCCCACCGTCGACAGCGTCGGCATGACGGCGTCCTTGATCTTCGACCCGGCGGTGTGGGTCACGCTCGTGTTGGCCGCGGCCTCCACGACCTGCGGCAGGCCGACCCGGCCCGCCAGCTGGCTGGCGGCGTCGCCCGCCGATTCCAGGCCGCTCCGGACACGCCGGCGCAGGCCCTGCGGCTGCTGCAGCTCCTCCTGGCGCGGCGGCTCCAGCGGCGTAGTGGGGTTCGAGCTGGTGCTGCCGGTGATCAGTGGCGCCGGACTCTGCGACGCACTCGGGATCTTGCTCATGCTCATGTCATTGCTCCTTCGGCGTGGCGGCGTCCTGCAGCAGCAGCGCCAGCTGGCGGGCGGTGAGCATGTCCTGCACCAGGCTTTCCGAGGACGCGGTCTCCGCGTCGACGACGCGATGCAGCGCCAGCATGCCGTCGGGGTCGCTGCCGATGGTCATCCCGTGCACCGCGAGCAGCCCCGGCGCCTGCGCCAGCAGCGCGATCAACGCGGCCGGCGGCATCTCGCCCAAGCGCAGCCCCAGCGTGACGGACACCACCAGCTTGCTCTCCTGCGCCGACGCCAGTGCGACCGGCGACAGCAGCACCGCCTCGCCATCGAGCACCAGGCCGCCGTCGCGCGCCGCCTGCTCCGCCGCGTCGGCGTCCATGCCGAGCGCGCGGGCGGCGGCGCGGGTCAGTCCGTGCACGTGCGCCAGCAGCGGGCCGACATGAGCCGGCAAGGCGGCGCTGAGGTCGGAGGTCGGGGTCGAGGTGTCGAGGGGCGAGGTCATGGGTTCATCTCCTGGTGGCTGAATGGCGCATCGCTGGCGCCGCGCGGCGTCGACCGAGGCGTCGGACGGCCCCGGGAACCCGCAGGTCGCGGGAAGCCTGGACCGTGCGCCGGGCGGCTGGAATGCTCATCGACGAGGCTAGTGCCGGGATGGGACGCGATGCGGTCCAGGCACGAAGCGGCATGCCGATGCGCGAAGCGCCGCGGACCGCGATGGCACCGGGTCGTCACCCCTTCGGTCCGAAGGGGCCGGCTTCGCATCACCTGCGCGGGCGCGCGGGCGCCTCGCGATGCTTCGGTCACCACGCATAGATGGAGACAACGGCCATGCCGAACCGCCCGCTCACGTCACTGGTCTCGACGCTCGCGCGCGCCGGCACCTCCCTGCTGAATCCGGCCGGCGCGGCCGCGACGGCCGTCGCAAACGCGACGACCACGACCGCGCCGGTCGCGACGCCCGGCAGCCAGTCGTTCTCCGCGCTCGCCACCCGGCCGTCCACCGCGTCGGCGCAGCTCGCACCGCGGCGTGAACTGTCCACCTTGCCACCGGGCGCCGACGTCGCCGGCAGCACGGCGGCGCTGGACGCGCTCGCGCTCAAGGGCGTGATGCGCGATGGCGACGCGTGGCGCACCGCCTGGCGCGAGCTGCAGCAGCTCCCCGCGGGTGAATGGGCGCCGGCGCTGCAGCAGCTGGAGCGGCTCGAGCAGAAGACCGCCCTCGCCTTGCGCGGTTGGGAGGCGCAGGACCAGAAGTCGCCGCTGTCGCCCGAACAGCGCGACCACATCGTGGCCTTGCAGGACCTGCTCTGGGGCGTCCGCGATGGGCAGGCGCTGCTCGCCGCCGCGAGCGCCGGGGGACCGGTGACGCCGATGCAGCTGGCGCGGCAATTCGGCCTGAGCCCGGATGCGGCCTCGTACAGCCCCGTGGCGGCAGGCGCCGCGCCGCTGGAACTGCCCGAGCGGATGGCGCTCAGCCTCTACAGCGTCAACAGCCAGGTGCAGATGCTGCGCGAGCCGGTGTTGAGCCGCGCCTTCCACGCGATCAACGCCGCGCTGCGTCATGACCAGCCCGAGATGCAATGGGCGCTGCAAGGCCTGACGCAGCCGCTGCTCAGCGGCCTGGCGCGTCTGCCCGCGGTGCAGGAACCGGTGATGCGCGGCCTGTGGCTGCCCGGGCCGGATGCGCTGGCCGCCGTGGCGGACCGCATGCAGCCGGGCGCCACGATCGACACGAAGGAGATCCTCACCGGCAGCCGTGAGGCGCCTTATCCGGGGCAGGTCGTCTTCACGATGACGCCGCTGGCGCAAGGCACGAAGGCGCGCGACACGTCGGCCTTCAGCTATGCCGAGGAACAGCGGGAGGCGGCGTTCGCGCCCGGCGCACGCTTCGCGGTCGCGTCCGCGGAGGTGTTCGAGCCGGGGCGCAAGGGCGAGGCGAAGCTGGACTTGTCCGATGCGCTGACCGCGTCCTCCGGCCGGTCCTGGCAGGCGCTGCGCGACCAGCCGCTGCTGAAGGTGGCACTGCAGGAGCTGCCGCCGGCCGATCGGTCGTGAGGGGGTGGCGGCGCCGTTCACGCCAGCGCGCGAGCGTCCGCCAGTGGCTGACTGAGCGAGAGCAGCCCTCACCCCTGCCCTCTCCCGCAAGCGGGAGAGGGAGTCTCGTGGTCGCGGCCCGAGTTACTCCCTCTCCCGCGGTGCGGGAGAGGGTTGGGGTGAGGGTCGTCGCAGCATCAGCTCCTCGGCCTTGGGCTTCACCACCTCGTTGAACACCTGCTTGCCGGTTTCCTTGACCGCCGCCTTCGCGGCCGTCTTCCCGACCACGCTGGCACTCGCGGTGACTGCCTTACCCGCCCCGGGCGCGGTCAGCACGCTCAGCGCATTGCTGCCGAAGCTCTTGCCCGCATTGGCCGCGGCCTTCTTCACATCGCCCCCGTCGATCGCCGTGCGACCGACATCCAAGCCACCAGCGATCGCGTTCGACACCATCGAGCCGACCGCCGCCACCTGGCTCACGAGCGGGATCTTCAGCGCCGCGATCGCCCCCAAGGTCGTCGAGCCGATCTTCTCGAAGATCGAAAAACCCTTCATCACCCCCGTCACGACGCGCCGCAACTTGCCGCCCTTCTCCGTGCGCGGATCGGGCTGGTTCCAGCGGCCATCCACCATCTCGCGCACCGCCGCGGGATCGCGCCAGGGAAAGGGCCGAACGGGGGGCTCGATGTCGACCTCGCCATCGGCCGGCCGCTCCGCGCGCCGCTCGACGGCGGGCGGCGCCACCGGCGGCGGCCCCTCGGTCCGATCGACGCGCTCCAGAAACCGGCGCAGGTCGTTGCGCCCGACCCGGCCATCGTCCGAGGAGCGCCAGGCGTTGCTCTTGTGCCCCCGCTCGGCGTTGTCGAGCAGCCCGAACAGCACCGGATCGCCCAGCAGCACCAGCGCCGCCTCGGTGTGCGCGCGCGGCCGCTGGGGGTCCTCGGCGATGCGGCGCAGCTTGTCGCGGTCGAACAGCCGGCCGTCGAAGAAGTCGTCCGCATGGCGCTCGATCGTGCGCACCGCGCGGCGCTCCTCGGGCCGCAGCCGGATGTGGCCGGCCAGCGCGTCGGCGAGCGCGGCGCGCGGGATCGCCTCGTCCTGCGGCCGCCCGGTGATGCACTCCCATTCCTCGGGATGGCTCGCCAGGTAACGCGCCGCGGCGATCACCTGCGGCGGCCGCCGGTCCATCGGCAGCGTGCCGTCGACCAGCTCCCGCAGCGTCTCCAGCGAGGTGGTCTTCGGCAGGTAATCGGAATACTTGTAGAGCTCACGCGCCGCGTCGTGACGGGTCATCTCCCGCACCGTCCCGCCGCCATCGGACGGCAGGTAGTTGTGGCGGAAGCTCTCCGCGCGGCGGCGGTTGTAGCGGATCAGCTCGGTGGACTCCGCAACCGTGTGCAGGTCGGTCCGGCCGATGCGGCCATCGGTGCGCCCATTGCTCGCGCTGTCCAGGCCATCCTTCAGTTCCTCGTCCGACAGCACCGTGCGCAGCGCGCGACCGAGCTCCGGCGCGGTGCGCGGATCGTCGGCGATGCGCTGCAGGTCCGGGACGGACTTGGGCTTCTCGAACAGGCGTTCGTTGCGTTGCAGCGTGGACACCGCCTGCAGGCGATTCATCGGCACCGGCACCGGCACCGGATCGGAGAACTCCGGCACCGGCGCCGGGCTCGCGCTGTCCGGCTCATCGCCGGACCGTCGCAGCGAGAGGGTCACCGCGGCATCCAGCCGCTGCCGCCACTCCGGCGACAACCCCGGCCCATGCTCCGACACCGGCTCCGGCACCGCGCCGAAGTTCGGCGGCAAGGGCATGGCGGGCAGTCCCTGGTTCGCGATCGACGGGGGCATGAAGGTCTCCAGAAGCTGACGTCATTGGGGCGGGCGGCCGGGCGCCCGATCGATGCATGGTCCCGGGCCGCGTCATCGCGCTTTCGGGGCGGGCCGAAGCGCCGGGCGGGCAGACGAAGCGGCCCGCGCGGCGACCGGGCGTGTTTCGCATCGACGGCCGCGGCTTCGCGTGCTCCCCGCGCCGGTGCCCGTTCGCACCGAACCTGGGCGTTTCAACAACAACACCAGGAAGGCCCCCATGTCCTCGGACACCTCGATCACCCGCAGCCCCGCGACCCTGTTGCCGCCCGGCACCTCCACCAGCTCGCAGCCGGCGACGCCGCAGCCCACCGCCCTCTCCCAGCCCGCGGCGGAGTCCTCGACCTTCACCGGCCTGCGCCGTCGCCGGCAGCCCCAGGGGGACATCGAGACCGGCGACCTGCGCGGCGGCGACGGGTCCATCGGCGTGTCCACCGCCGTGGCGCCGCAGCTGCGGTGGCGTCAGGTGCCCTATGGCTCGGAGAAGCACCACCCCCTCACGACCACGGTCACGGTGCCCGGCTATCAGGTGAAGAACCACCTGTCGGCGGGCGGCCCGCCCGGCGAGATGCCGCTGGCGCCGAAGTTCCCATCGCTGGAGGCGGACCGGTTCGATTTCTCCGTGCCCGCCGGACGCGACGCGCAGCTGAAGACCGCGGCGAGCCTGCTGGAGACGCCGGCGCTCGACCGGTGGCTGGGCGCGGAAGCCGCTGCGGCGCCGCTCGCCGACGCTCCCTCCGGGTCGGCCGGGGCCGCGCTGCTGAAGGTGGCGGGAGACGCGACCCGGACCGCGGCCGGCGCGGCCGTCGCGGCGGCGCAGTCGGTGGGCCTCTGGGCTCGCGCCACGCCCACGCTGTCCGACATGGCGCCCGCCGAGGCCCGCGCCGCGGCCGCTTCGGGGGCACCGCGGCTCGACACCCGCGTGAATGAGCAGAAGGCGCTGATCGCCTTGGCTGGTGCCCAGTACGCGGCACGCGGCATCGAGGTCGAGGTCGACAAGTCCGTGCTCTGCCTGCAGGCCGCCGCCGAGGACAAGGGCCCCGCCTTGCGCGACTTCGTCGCCGGCTTCAAGCCGCTGCTCCATGCACTGCACGGGTTGCCCGGGGAGGCGTCCGGCCCGCAACGCGATGCCGCCCGGCAGGCGGTGGACGCCCACAAGGCGACGCTGTCCGCCCTGGATCTGCCGGGGGACGTCGCGCCCTTGCTGGGCCGTGTGCTCGACAAGCTCGACCGCGCCTGGGCGGGAGAGGCCCAGGCGCGGCATCGCCACGCGACGGCCCTGAGCGAGCTCCATGCGCTGCAGGACCGGCAGACCGGCGTGGTGCTCGGGCGGGCCGCCGCCATCGATTCGTCGCTGGGCGAAACGCTGGGATCGGTGGCCGATCGGCTCCGCACACGGCCAACCAAGGAGGACCAGCTGCCGCGCGACACGGCGCTCGAGAACATCTTCAGCGCCAGCGTCGTCGCCTTCGGCCAGCGGGGCGAGACGGGCCAGCTCGCCCTGGACGGCCCGCAGGGACAACAGGCGGCGCAGGCGCTGCAGACGCTCGGAACGCTGGACGTCCGGCGGCTCGCCGACGCGGCGGCATCGCCCGAATCGCGCTCGCCCGCGGAGTCCGCCGCCGTCGCGCTGGCACGGGAGGTCGCCGTGCTGCCGCGCGGCATCGAGATGCTGTCCGCGCTGATGGCGCCACCGGCGCCCGGCGCGCCCAAGCTGGACAAGGAAGCGGTCGCCCGTCGCGACGCCGCCTTGCGCGTGCTGTTCTCGGCCGACGCCACGCTCGATTCGTCCGGCGCGCCGGCTGCCGCCACCGGCATTCCCGCGCAGGCGCGCACCGCCGCCGCGGCCGTGCTGCAGACCTCGGACTTCAAGCTGGACGGACTGGATGCCGACCTCCGGCGCGCGTTCAACGCGGTGCGCAACGCCTTCTTCGACGAGGGCCCGGGCAGCTCGCTGCAGAAGGCCGACGACTACCTGAAGGGGCTGACGACCGACATGCTGTCCAGCGTCTCGCGCGAGAACGGCGTGATGGGCGCGCTCGCGCGGGCCCTGCCGATCGGCGGCGCCACGGCGCTGAACCCGTCGGCCGTCGGTTCGGCGACCCGCACGCTGGCGCAGGCCGGCCTGATCACCGGCACCCAGGAGGCGGTCGACGCCATGAGGACCGCCATCGACACGCTGCGCGGCAACGACACGGCGCTGCCGGCGGAACGCGCGCTCAAGACGCTGGCACGGGCGCTGGACGCCGCCGTGCCGGACGGGGCGCCGGAGCGGATCGTCAACGCGGCGATCGCCGAGGTCCGGGTCCCGGAGCGCTTCGGTCTGGATGAACGCACGCTGGCGCAGCAGCCGGCGCTGTCCAGGATGTGGGAGAGCTATGCCGCTGGCCAGGTAACGCCCGCGGAAGCGACCCACCAGCTGGCGCGCATCGCCGCCGCCGACCTGACCGAGGCCAAGGAGCCCGTTGCGGCCAAAGCGGTGGGCGCGTTCCGCAAGACGCTGGACCGCGCCGTCGGCTCCGCGATCTGGAACCGCGGCCAGATCGACGACAAGCAGCAGCTGCTGGACGGCCTGATCTCGATCGGCCGGCTGATGTCGCTGCGCGACAAGTTCAAGTTCAGCGGCGGCAACAGCTACGGCTTCGACACCTCCAAGGTCCAGCTGGGCTTGAGCCAGGCCGGCATGCCCGATCCGATGTCCCTGACCCTGCGGCTGGCCGCGGCAGGCAAGTACCAGCACGACCTGGTGATGGAGATCGGCATGACGACGCAGGCCTACTACCTCACCGTCGGCACGCAGAGCACGGTCGGCGCCAAGCTCGGCGGCGGGGTCGGCATGTCGCTGAAGCAGGACTTCGACCTGGTGTCGGCCGGCATGCGCATGGCGGACCTGACCGCCACCGGCAGCTACGAGAACCAGTGGCAGAACGGCCTGCTGGCCCGCGTGCCGCGCGACAAGACGACCGAGGCGACGAACCAGCGCGAGTTCGAGGACATGCTGCGCAGCGCGGTGCTGTGGCAGGAGAAGGGCCATGCCGGCCCCGTCGACGCGATCCTGTCGACCGTCGACGCGGCCTCGCTCAACCTGCTGGGCCAGTACAACCGCGAATCCAAGCGGGGCGAGCTCGCGGGCAACGTCCTCAGTCCGCAACTGGCCATTTCCCGGCCCGTGCCGGGGCAGCCGCAGGAGGCGGCGCCGCCTGTCGCTGGCACGGCGGCCGCGCCCGGGCCCGCCGCGGTGCCGGACGACACGGCGCAGGTCGCGCAGGCGCGCGGGGCCTGGCTGCAGGGCCGCAGCCAGGGCGAAGTGCGCCAGACCGTGGCCGAGGAGGCCTCGGGCCATTACCGCTACCAGGAGGTGAAGGCCGGCGTGCGGACCCTGCGGCAGACCGGCGCGGCGGCCAGCCTCAGCGTGCGGCTGAAGGACCTGGGCGACGGCAGGACCGTCAATGCGGGCGACGTGGCCGGCGCCAGCCGGAGCGCGGACAGGGTCGGTGGCGTCGAGGTGACCAAGCGGCTCGTCACGATGGACGGCGTGACGGCACCGATGCGCAGCCGTCGCGTGAGCGAGTTCCTCGACCTGCCACGCTTCGAGCAGGCCGCGGAGGGCGACCGGGCGCGCTGGATCAACCACGGCAACACGTACACGAAGTTCCCCAGCGACTTCAAGCCGGCGCCGGAGGACTTCCGCCTCCGGCAGCAGGCGTCGGAGGCCGACTTCAAGCAGTTCTTCCAGGATGCGGCGGTGCTGGACAACCAGTTCAAGCAGTACCTGGTGGTGGACTGCCTACAGGTGCCGGCCGCGGCGGCCGTCGACGGCTACGACGCGAGCATCCAGCTGGCCCGCAAGCTCGGCCAGCACGAGGAAGCGGCGGCGATGCACGCCGAGCGCGAGGCCTTCCTGGCGGACGAGTCGACCTGGCAGCCGCGGCGGCTGGTGATCAACAACGTGTTCAACACCGCCAACCAGCCGGGCGTGTCGCTGCTCGGCCTGGAGATGCGCGTGTCCGACAACTCGGAAGGCGCGCACAACGACGTGCTGTTCCCGCGCGGTTGAGGGAGGCGGCCTGCGCAGGCCGCTCGCCCTCACCCCAGCCCTCTCCCGCAAGCGGGAGAGGGAGCAATACCGGCTTCGCGCCCGATCGCATCGCTTCGCCTCGCCCTGCGGCCGCGATGGCTCCGGCCTCTAGATTGACCCCTGTCGCAGCGGCCGCGCTGCTCCTGCCTGCGAGGCCCGCCCACCATGTCCGGCGAAAAGACCGAAGAGCCGACAAAGAAGAAGCTCGACGACGCCCGCAAGAAGGGCCAGAGCCCCAAGAGCCAGGACGTCAACGCGGCGCTTGGCCTGGTGGGCCTGCTCATCGTGCTGATCGTGATGGCCGAGTCCACGCTCGACCAGCTCTCCGGCCTCATCATCCGCGCGCTGCGCGAAGGCGTCGTCGCCAAGAGCAACGAGGAACTGCTCGCGCTCACCGTCGACATCGCCCGCTCCGGCTTCCTCGCCACCCTGCCCTTCGTCGCCGTGTCGGTGGCGCTGGGCGTCATCGCGTCCTTCGCGCAGGTCGGCTTCAACCTGTCGTTCGAGCCGCTCAACCTGCAGTTCGACAAGCTCAACCCCGCCGAGGGCGTCAAGAAGCTCTTCTCCGTCCGCTCGATCATCGACTTCCTGAAGATGGTGGCCAAGGCCATCGCGCTCGGCGCGGTGCTCTGGGTCATGATCCGCGGCCTGGTGCCGCTGCTGGTCGGCGCGGCCTACTTCGACGCGGTCGGCGTCGGCGTGCTCGGCTGGAAGGCCCTGATCAAGCTGATCTCCGCCGGCTGCCTCGTCTTCATCATCGTCGGACCGGTCGACTTCGGCCTGCAGCTGTGGCTGTTCAAGCGCGACCAGAAGATGTCCAAGGACGAGATCAAGCGCGAGCACAAGGAGAGCGAAGGCGATCCGCAGCTCAAGGGCCAGCGCAAGCAACTCGCGCACGAGATGGCCACCTCGCCGCCCGAGCAGCGCGTGCCCGGCTCCACCGTCGTCGTCACCAACCCGACCCACTACGCGGTGGCGTTGCGCTACGAGCCGGGCGAGACGCCGCTGCCGGTCATCGTCGCCAAGGGCATGGACGCCGAGGCGCTGCGCATCCGCGCCATCGCCGAGAAGTCCGGCGTGCCCATCGTCGGCAACCCGCCGCTGGCGCGCGCGCTGCACAAGCTGCCCGTCGACGACGCCATCCCCGAGGAACTCTTCGAGGCCGTCGCCGCCGTGCTGCGCTGGGTCGCCTACCTGCACACGCTGACCTCGCCGGCGCCGCTGCCCGCAACCGCCGCATCCACCGCGCCCGCCGCCTCCTCCACCGAGTCGCCGCGGCCCGCCGCGCCACCGCCCACTCCCTGATCCCACCCGGAAGGACCCGCCGCCATGGCCGCCCTGCGCCTCAGCCCCACCATGGGCAACGACCTCACGATGGCTTCGCTCATCGTCGCCATCGTGGCGCTGATGATCCTGCCGCTGCCCACGATGCTGATCGACACGCTGCTGGCGATCAACATCGCCGTCAGCGTGCTGCTGCTGATGACGACGCTGTTCATCCCCAACGCGGTGTCGCTGTCCTCGTTCCCGTCGCTGCTGCTGTTCACGACGCTGTTCCGGCTGTCGCTCAACATCGCCTCGACCAAGGCCATCCTGCTGCACGCCGACGCCGGCCACGTGATCGAGAGCTTCGGCAACCTGGTCGTGGGCGGCAACCTGGTGGTGGGCATCGTCGTGTTCATCATCATCACGGTGGTGCAGTTCATCGTGATCTCCAAGGGCTCGGAGCGCGTGGCCGAGGTCGGTGCGCGCTTCACCCTCGACGCGATGCCCGGCAAGCAGATGAGCATCGACGCCGACCTGCGCGCCGGCATCCTCACCGCCGAGGAAGCCAAGCGCAAACGCGCCATGCTGGCGATGGAAAGCCAGATGCACGGCGGCATGGACGGCGCGATGAAGTTCGTCAAGGGCGACGCCATCGCCGGCCTGATCATCACGATGGTCAACATCCTGGCCGGCATCGTGGTCGGCGTGCTGTACCACGGCATGACCGCGGGCGAGGCCTCGACCCGCTTCGCCGTGCTGTCCATCGGCGACGCGATGGTGTCGCAGGTGCCCTCGCTGTTCATCTGCGTGGCCGCCGGCGTGCTGATCACCCGCGTCGCCGACGAGCAGGAGAAGAAGCCGCGTTCGCTGGGCCAGGAGATCGGCGCGCAGCTCTCGCGCAATCCGCGCGCCATCTACCTCGCCGGCGGCCTGACCATGGCCTTCGCGCTGGTGCCGGGTTTCCCGGCGCTGCAGTTCCTCGGCCTGGCGATGGGCCTGGTGGCCATCGCCCACTGGCTGGGCAAGCGCCAGCGCAAGGAGGAAGCCACCGTCCTGTCCAAGCCGATCAGCGCCCTGCAGCGCGAGGGCGGCAAGGGCGACGCGCCCGCGATCCTGCAGCAGCCGCCCCACTTCGCCAAACCGCTGGCAATCCGGATGTCGCGCCCGCTGGGCGAGCTGCTCGAGGCCGACCGCCTCGACGAGGCGCTCGAGTCCGAACGCCACAAGCTGCAGGCCCACCTGGGCCTGCCCTTCCCCGGCGCGGCAATGTGGGTGTCGGCCGACCTGCCGGAGCACCGCTTCGACGTGCTGCTCAACGACGTGCCCGCCAGCCAGCACACGGTGCCCGGCCGGCTGCTGCTGCTGAACGACCCGAGCAGCGCGCTCGCCGGCGCGGCCCAGCGCCATGGGCCGATCCTGCATCACGCCGAGTCGCTGTGGCTGCCGCCCGCCGCGGTGCCCGAAGCGCAGCGCGGCGCGTGCATGGACCTGGAGTCGGTGATCGCGGCGCAGGTCTTCGGCGTGCTGCGCCGCCACGCCCATCTGTTCATGGGCGTGCAGGAGGTGCAGTGGGTCATCGACCGCGTCTCGCCCGAGTACCCCGGCCTCGTCGCCGAGGTGCAGAAGGTGCTGCCGCTGCAGCGCATTGCGGAGGTGCTGCGCCGGCTGCTCGAGGAGCAGGTGCCGATCCGCAACGTGCGCTCGATCTTCGAGAGCCTCATCGCCTGGGGCCCGAAGGAGAAGGACATGCTGCTGCTCACCGAGTACGTGCGCGGCGACCTGGGCCGCTACCTGGCCTTCGAGGCGACGGCGGGCCAGGGTCATCTGTCGGCGGTGCTGCTGGATCCCGCCATCGAGCAGGCGATCCGCCAGTGCATCAAGCCCACGCCGGCCGGCAACTACCTGGCGATGCCGCCGGAGAACGCGATGGCCTTGACCGACCGCATCGCGGAACTGGCCGGCGCGCCGTCGCAGGGCGTGGCGCTGGTCACCTCGATGGACATCCGCCGCTACGTGCGCAAGATGATCGAGGGCCGGCTCGAGTGGCTGCGCGTCTACTCCTTCCAGGAACTGGGCAGCCTCGTCGAGCTGCGGCCGATCGGCCGCGTGAGCGGCTGAGCGCGCGGACCACCGGGCCCCATGTCGCGCACCGAGCCCCGCCGTCCCTTGCGGCTGCTGCAACCCGCCGAGGTCGCGGGACGCCCCGCCGCGGCCGCGCAGGCGGCGGCGCAGCAGTCGGCGGACCGGTTCAGACGCACGCTCGGCGCGCCGCGCAGGCAGGAGACGGCCGAAGCCGCCACGCCGGCGTCGTCGAGCGCCTCGACCGCGCCGGACACAAGCGCCGCCTCCACGCCAGGGGCCGGCTCCAAAGCCTCCGCGGACCGTCACGGCGCGCTCGCCCAGCCGGCGGCACCAAGGGCCACGTCGCGTACCGCGGCGGTCCTGCATGTGCTGCCGCCGCAGGACGAAGGACAGGTGCCGGAGGCGCTCGATGTCCCCGCCGATGACGACGGACCGGACGTGCCGGCCGCCGCCGCGGACGACTGGCCCGAGCGCATGGCCGCGTCCATCGCCACCCTGTGCGCCCGCGCCGATCCGGCCATCGTGAACTGGACCGTCACGATCCCGATGGATCCGGCCGTGCTGCCCGACACGACGCTGCAGCTGAGCCTTTCGCAGCACTGGCTCGCGCTTCGCTTCTCGACGCAGTCGCCACAGTCGCACCACCTAGTCTGCCGATACCGGCCCCGGCTGCTCGAGCAGCTCGAGCGCCTGCCCCAACTGCCCCATGGCATCGACATCGAAGTCCTATGACGCCTGAGCTGACCGCCACGACGCCGACCAACGCCCCGCCCCCGCGTGGCGCCGTGGCCCGCGCGGAGAGCCTGGCCGGCCGCCTGCCGGCGCTGCGGCCGGCGGCGGCGCGCGCGGCGCGCCTCGGCTTCGACGGCCGCTTCCCACGCTGGCTCACCGAGCGGCTGGGCCTGGCCACGCAGGTGCATGCGGCGCGGCCGCCGACGGAGCTGCTGTCGCTGGACCTGCGCAGCGCGGCCGGCCGCGCCGACGTGGCGCTGGATCCGTCGCAATGGCCCGCGCTGGCGATGGCGGCGGAACTGCCCGATGCCGAGCTGGCCCGCGAGGTCGCCGACGCGCTGCTCGCGCCGCTGGCCGCGCGACTGGCGCCGCTGCTCCCCGGCCTGCGGGTCGGCGCGGTGCGCCGTTATCCGTCGGAGGTGCTCGGCGATGGCGGCCTGCCGGCGCTGAACGTCGGTGCCGGGCAGCTGTCGCTGGCGCGGCTGGATCGCGCGCTGGCGGATCACCTCGATGCGCTGATGCGCGACGGCACGGCCTCGCCGCTGGGACGGCTGGCCGCGCTGCGGGTGCCGATGCGCCTCGCGCTCTTCGAGCGACCGCTGGGCCAGCGCGCGCTGCACGGCCTGACCCCCGGCGACGTGGTGCTGGCCGGCGCCGCGCGTCGCGCCGGATCGCGCTGGCGCGTCACCTTGAAATTCGGACTGGGAATCACGATGCAAGCCACTGCCGACCTCGACCTCGATGCCTCCCGCGCCCACCTCGCGGCCCCGCCCCGCCTCGTCGACGAGGCGGCCGCCGCGCCGCTGGCCATGCCGCCGGCCGAAGGCCTGGAGCATCTGCAGGTGCCGGTGTCCTTCGAGATCGACAGCGCCCGCATCGCGCTGGGCGAGCTGGCCAGCCTCGGCGAAGGCGCCGTCATCGAGCTCGACGTACCGCTGCCCGAGGCGACGGTGCGCCTGGTCTGCCATGGGCAGACGCTCGGCCTGGGCCAGTTGGTGGCGATCGGCGACCAGCTCGGCGTGCGCATCGTGCGGATGGGCCTGGGCGTGGCGTCCGGCAGCGCCGGCGTTGTCGCCGCCTCCACGGGCCTGACCCCGGGGCTGTCGTCATGATGCCGTTGCCGAGCACCGATCCGGTCTCGCTGTTCCTGGTGCTGGCGGCGATGGCGGTGCTGCCGTTCGCCGCCATGGTGGTGACCTCGTACACCAAGATCGCCGTCGTGCTGGGTCTGCTGCGCAACGCCATCGGCGTGCAGCAGGTGCCGCCCAACATGGTCCTGAACGGCGTGGCGATGATCGTGTCCTGCTACATCATGGCGCCGGTGCTGATGGAGGCCTCGGAGCAGATGCGCGGCGCCTCGACCTCGGCGACGCAGTCCAACGCGCAGCAGCTGCTGGGGGCCGCCGACGCCGCGCGCGAGCCCTTCCGCCGCTTCCTCGACAAACACGCCGATCCGGCCGAGAAGGCCTTCTTCCTGAAGTCCGCCGCCGCCATCTGGCCCGCCGAGCGCGCCGCCCAGCTCAAGAAGGACGACCTGCTGGTGCTGGCGCCCGCCTTCCTGCTGACCGAGCTCTCGGCGGCCTTCCGCATCGGCTTCCTGCTCTACCTGGCCTTCGTCGTCATCGACCTGGTGATCGCCAACGTGCTGCTGGCGATGGGCCTGTCGCAGGTCACGCCGACCAACGTCGCGATCCCGTTCAAGCTGCTGCTGTTCATCGTGCTGGACGGCTGGCCCAAGCTCATCCACGGGCTGGTGCTGACCTACCGCTGATCTGCCACTGCCCCGCGCCGATGGCCGCCCCCACGGGCGTCCCTCGCGTGCCTCGCGCCTCCTGGCGTCCCCGCTCCGGGACGCTCCGACCGGAACCCGCCATGCATTACGAGAACATCATCCGCCTCACCTCCGAAGCCCTCATGATGTGCCTGATGCTGTCGCTGCCCGCGGTGGCGGTGTCGGCCATCGTCGGCCTGCTGATCTCCTTCGTGCAGGCGATCACCTCACTGCAGGACTCCAGCATCTCGCAGGGCATCAAGCTGCTGGCGGTGACGGTGGTGGTGGCGATCTGCGCGCCCTGGGCCGGCTCGACGCTGCTGCGCTTCTCCGAGAACCTGCTCGCGGCGATGTTCCTATGAGCGCCGGATCGATCCGCCGCCAGTTGGCCGCAGACGCCGCCGCCGCGGCGGCGCGCGTGTCCGAGGCCAAAAGCGCCGCCGTGGCGCACCGCCACAACCTGGATCCGCACGATGCGCTGGCGCAGGCCGGTCATGGGCACCGAGGGCAGTTCCGCGGTTATGTGTTCCGCACGGTCCGCGCGCCCGCGCCGCCGCCGCCCCGACGCCCGACGCCCCTGCGCCGCCGCCCGCCGTCGCCGCCCGGTGCCGGCGCGGCGGGGCCGGACCATGAGGAGCACGCCAACGCGCCGCCGTTGCCGTCGATGCCGGGCTTCGCCGCGGCCGAGCAGGCGGAGCGCGCGCCCGGCCTGGACCTGGGACCGCTGACGCGCCACGACGATCCCGGCGAGCGCGAGCAGGATGACCGCCGCGAGGAGGCGCGCCACGACCGTCGCTGGCGCATCGGCGCGCGTTCCGCGCCGCCATCCGGTGCCGCCAGCGCCAGCGCCAGCGCCGGCGCGTGGCAATCAGCGTTCGAGGCCCTGGCCGGCGCGAACGCCCGGGCGCTGGCGCCAGCCTCGCCGGACGCGATCGCCGCCGCGTCGCCCGAGTACCGGGCGATGGCGCTCGTCGGCGCCTTGCTCGAACTCGAGGCGGCGGCGGCCGGACGCGGTGCCCCGACGGCTCCCGGCGGGCCGGTGGGTCTGGTCACGCAGTTGGCCGCGCTGCGCCTGGTGGCGGTGCGCGCCTACCTGCAGTCGCGCCTGGAACCGGGGCCGCTGGCGACGCTCGCGCGGGTCAAGCAGGCGCTGCTCGACCAGCGTTCCGAACCGGGCCCTCGGGTCGCGGCGCCGACCGATCCCGCCGCTTCCGCCGATCCTGCCGAGGAAGCGCGCCAGAACCGCCACGCCCTGCTGCCCCTGCTGCTGCTGAACGCGGACCGGCCTCGGACGCCGCAGCAGACCCGCCTGAGCTGCGACCGCATCGAGATGGTCTGCGCGACCTCGATGGTCGCGCCGGCCGCGTGACCCATGAGCCAGGAACGCTTCCAGTCGCTGGTCCGCGACCTCTGTCAGCTCATCGAGCTGCCGGACGCCGACGCCGTGCTGCGCCGCGGCACCATCGAGGTCGAGGGCTTCGAGGTCAACCTCGCCAACTTCTCGAACGACCCCGGCGCGATGTACCTCAATTTCCATTACGGCATCGTCACCGCCGGCCGCACGCTGCGCGTGTTCCGGCTGCTGCTGGAAGCCAACCTCAGCGTCTACGCCCAGGACCAGGCGCAGCTGGGCCTGCATGCGGACACCGGCGGCATCGTGCTGATCGTGCGCGTGCCGCTGGGCGACAGCATCGACGCGCCCTGGCTGGCCGAGACCCTGACCCACTACGCCGAGCACGGCCGCTACTGGCGCGACAACATCGCCAATGCGACCGAGGAGATGTTCGCCGGCATCTGCGCCGGCGACTACTTCTGGATCCGCGCCTGAAGCCCGCTCAGAACTCGCCGGGCCAGAGATGGCGCAGGTAGCCCGGCGGCTGCTCCTGCGGCAGGCCGCGCGCATGCAACGGCAGCTGGGCGGTGGCGGCGCCGCCGTAGTCCGGCATGGCCCAGGCCAGCGGCTGCTCATGCAGCAGGTCGAGCCGGTAGCCGATGCTGTAGATCGCCTGGATCCGCACCACCGCCCCGGTCGCGCCGCCGCTCAGCTTGCGCCGCAGCCGGTAGACATGCTGCTCCAGCGTGCGCTTGCAGATGTCGGTGCCGCCGCCCCAGACCCGCGCGGTCAGGCTGGACGCGCTGACCACCCGCCCGGCATTGGAGAACAGCACCCAGGCCAGCGCGAACTCGCGCGCGGTCAGGCTGATCTCCTGGTCGTCGCGCCGCACCGCCGACGCGGCCGCATCGAGCGAGTACGGGCCGACCTCCAGCCCCATGCGCCGCAGCTGCTGCGGCCGGCCGACGCGGGCCCGCAGCCGGGTCAGCAGCGGCTCGACCGAGTCCACGTAGTCGGCGTAGTCGGTCGCGCCATGCGCCATCGCGTCGACCATGCCGACAGCGTTGTCCCCACCGACGACCAGGATCGGCACGACACCCCCCAGGCGCAGCTGCAGCATGGCGAGCCAGTCGATCAGACTGGTGTCGGCATCCTCCAGCAGCACCGCCTGCGCCTCCCCGCGCTTGATCGCCTGCAGCAGCGCCGCCGACGACGGCATCGGCCGGAGCTCGACGCCATGCGCCGACAGGTCGCGCACCAAGGCCGCCTGCCGGGCCTTGTTGATGAACAGTCCAACGAGCTTCACTGAATTTCTCCTGTGCCACGACGGTGGAATGTGTCTTCCATTGCAGGCCGGCGTGACGGCTGGGAACGGCTCCCCGTTCCGAAATGACGGCCCATCCCGAAGCCGTCGCCTTGAGCGAAATAGTTCATTTCCTGATCTATCAGGGTTCCAGTTTGGCTCACGTTCAGTTGCGTCTCGATGGCCCTTGTTGTGACAAGAAGCACATCCTGAGGCGGTTCATACAGGGTTCAGGTCAACGCTCTGTAACGTTCACGTCCGGTTCATCTCCTGTTCATTTCCGCCTCATCACCAACTTATCTCCATGAATTCCGCCACCCGCCCCGAACGCCTCCAACGGTGATGCGAATCGGCGCTTCGCGGTCGCGCGGACGGCTTCGCGCCGCGCGCCGGATGATGCCCTCGCGCGGCGCAAGCTCGCCAGCGGCTGTCCCGACGCGGCATGGCCACCCCTTCCCATTCACGGAGGCCCGACCCATGAGCAGCACGCGCGGATGGCGCACCCTCGTCCGGCTGAAGGAGCGCCGGCTGGAACAGCTGGACGCGGCCCTCGATGCCGCCCGGGCCCAGGCGCGCCAGCGGCAACAGCAGCTGGAGGCGCTGACGGCCGAGGCCGACGGCTGTCGCGCGCGCGAGGACGCGCAGCGCGCCAAGCTCGAGGCCCTGGCCGGCACCGCGGCGGGGTTCCGCCCCAGCGACCTGGTGACGCTGCAGCACCTGCTCGAGGAAGCCACGCGCACCACGCTGGCCGCGGCCAAGCGGGTGCGGGACGGCGAGCGGCAGGTCGAGGCGGCGCAGCAGGCCGTCGTGTCCGCCCAGCATGCGCGCCGGCGCGGCGAGCAGCAGCTCGACGGCTGCCGGCAGCGGCTGGAGACCACGCTCCGCACGCAGCAGGCCGAGCAGGACGACCAGCAGGACGAGGAGGCCGAGGAGGCCTCGGTCGCGCGCCTGCTGGCCGCGCGACCCGACCGTCAGCCGGAGGCGGCCTGAGATGGCGGCCCCGGATCCGCTGGGCGGCACCGAGGCGCTCATCCACCTCGGCGAATCGGTCAAGAGCCTGCTGACGCTGCTGGCGCTGTGCAGCCTGCGCGGCTACGTCGCGATGCTGGTGCTGCCGGTCACCAACGACCAGGTGCTGCAGGGCGTGGTGCGCAACGGCCTGGCGCTGACCATCGGCATCTTCATCGCCTGCGGCCAGCCGCTGCAGGTGGTGGACAACCTGTCGACCTTCGCCCTGTGCGTGCTGATCGCCAAGGAGGGCCTGATCGGGCTGCTGCTGGGCTACGCGGTCTCCACCGTGTTCTGGGTGGCCGAGGGCATCGGCGTGCTGATCGACAACCAGGCCGGCTACAACAACGTCCAGCAGACCAATCCGCTCAGCGGCGAGCAGAGCACCCCGGTGGGCAACCTGCTGTCGCAGCTGGCGATCTGCGGCTTCTACCTGCTGGGCGGGCTGCTGGCGCTGGTGGGCCTGCTGTTCGAATCCTTCCAGTGGTGGCCGCTGGACCGCGCGATGCCCGAGTGGTCCAACCTGCTCGAGCGCTTCCTGCAGGCGCAGATCACCGGCTACCTGCAGGCCATGATCAAGATCTGCAGCGCCGTCGTGATGGTGCTGCTGCTGATCGACCTGGGCATCGGCCTGATCTCCAAGACGGCCGACAAGCTCGAGCCCAACAACCTGAGCCAGCCGATCAAGGGCGCGGTGGCGCTGCTGATGCTGGTGCTGCTGGTGGCGGTGTTCTTCGACCAGGTCAAGCCGCAGCTGGCGCTGCACACGATGGCACGCGACCTGGGGGCCTGGTTCCAGTCGGCCCATTGAGGCGCCGCGCGCGGCTGTTGCGTTTCGTATCCCTCCATGCCGCTTCGCCTGCCCGGCGCGCGCCGCCGCCGCGAGGCGGATGCTGTCCCCACCCAAGCTGTCCCTTGGAAGGAGGATCCGTCATGACCTTGGCTTCACCATCGACCGCCCTGCGCGGCGCCGCGGCAACGGCCGCGCACGCGACGCTGACCCCGCACCTGATGCTCGACCCGCCGCTGCCGCGGCGCGGCCGCGACGACGCGGCCCAGGGCGGCCTGTTCGACGTCGACGTCGGCACGGTCTGGAAGACCGCCCGCGCGGCCGAAGGCGGCGACACGCTGCTGACCGTGCGCTGCTTCAGCGTCGAAGGCCTGCAGCTGCGACTGGCTCAACTCGTGAACGGCCACGCCGGCGTGCTGTCGCCGTCGCTGGCGATGTTCCTGCGCGGCGGGCTCGACCAGGCCTATGTGGACGCCCTCGCCTATCGCCGGCTGGTCGATGCCGCGCCGCGCGTGCTCGGCGATCTGGGGGCCCATCCGCTGCACGTGGACACGCTGTCGCGGCGGCTGGTGGTCGACACCTCGCGCTGCTTCGTCGCGAAGACCGCGCGCCTGACGGCCGAAGCGATCGCCGGCCTGGCCGCGCTCTCCGAGTCCCCGCAGTGCCTGACCGTGGTGAAGCGCCTGCGCTGCGCGCTCGGCGCGACGGCCTCGGAGGCCGAGGTGGCGCTGGCCACGCGGGCGCTGCTCGAGGCCGCGCGGCGCGTTGCCCGCCACGTGCTCAACGAGCCCGGGCTGGAGCTCGGCGAGACCGCGGAGCCGCTGGCCCGCGAGGTCGGCCCGCGCCTGGTGGCGCGTGCCTTGTTCACCGGCGCCGAGGGCGACACCGGCGCGGTCGCCGCTGCCTTCGCGGCCCGGTGGAAGACCGGCGCGCGGCCCTTGCCCAAGGATTGATTTCCCCGTCCGCGCGCCCGGCCAGGACGCGCACCTCCCCACCCGGCTGCCACGCAGCCATCCCCAGGAGCTCACCATGCCCGAAATTTCCGGCATCAATACCCCGCTGGTCCGGCCGTCGGACTTCCAGCCGACACCGCTGAAGCCGTCGGACCTCCAGGCACCGCCCCAGGCCCAGAACGCGCCGATCGGCCTGCAGACGCGCGCCTCCGCGGACACCGGCATGGCGCCGCGCGCGAGCATCGGCGAAAAATTCGGGCTGGTGCCACAGAGCCCCGGCGGCCCCGACGGTCCGAACAAGCCGGGCCCGCACAACGAGAGCTCCAACAGCATCCTGGCCAACGGCGGCAAGGAGTCCACGACGCAGGCCAAGGAGGACGCCAAGACCTCGATGGACAACCTCCGGGAGATCAACGAGATCAACATGAAGTTCCAGATGGACATGGCGCAGCTGCAGATGGTCAAGGGTTTCGTCGAGGCGCAGGCCAAGGCGATCAAGGACATCGGCACGAAGATCGCGCAGGCGGCCGGCTGACGCCGGCGCCTCTTGTCCTGCGCGGCATCCGCCGCTCCCCCGGGCCCGCCCGTCGACAGACGCGCGGGCCTCGTCGCTTTTGCACGCGTGCCGCGCACCGGCAAGCGCTGTTGCGTCCGTTCACGAATGACACGGCAACACCGTGAAACTGTCGGGAAACGAAAAGAGGATTCGTGAGGATTTCGCCGAGGCCTTGTGATCCATCGTCGAGGGGCTCCCTCCTAGCATGAGCGTCATTCCGTTCACGACCCCGATGGAGATTCCATGCTTCTGCTTGCAATGACCTCGCTGCGCGCCGCGCCCCTGCATGGCGAACTGGCCCGCCTGGCGCTGGAGGGCCAGTTGCCCGCCGCGCTGCGGATGGGCGGCGACCACTTCGAGCGCCTGCAGCGCACGCCCGACGCCGCGCCGCAGCGTGCGGCCCTGGGCCAGTTGCTGGGCCGCGCGATGCTGGCCTGCGGCCGCGAGGAGGACGCCGAGGAGCTGTTCCAGCGCCAGCTGCGACATTACGAAGCGATGTCGCGCCACATGGTGCGCTGGTACGGCGCGATGGACCAGGGCGCGATGCTGCTGCACCTGAACAAGCCCGGCCGCGCGATCGACTGCCTGGGCCCCGTCGGCGACGACGCCCGCGCGCCAGTGGCGGCCCGCGTCGAGGCGATGGCCGGCGTCGCGCAGGCGATGCTGCGCGCCGGCGACTGCGGCAGCGCGATGCGCTCGCTGGACGCGGCGCGCAACCTGGCCGCCTCGCTCGGCGACCCGCGCTTCGCGCAGCTCGTGGACTGCATGGCGCTGGAACTGGCGACCCTGCACCGCGAGCGCGGCGGCGACGCGCTCAACGACCACGCACTGGGCTCGGTCTACCGCGAAGGCGCGTCCGAGGCGCCCGACAACACGCTGATGCATCAGCAGCTCGGCGCGGCCGCGGACGCGGTCCGCAGCTGGTCGCCGCTGGTGGCAGCGCGCATGGATCACCTGCGGCGCATGCTCGCCGCGGACTGCACCGGCCCGGCCGCCGCGGCCCAGGTCGCCCACCAGCTGGCCTGGCTGCGCGACCGCCGCCTGAGCGAGTTCGAGACCCAGGCCCGCATCGAGGGCGCGCTGATGCTGATGGGCCGCGGCGCGTCGCACGCCGCCTCGGAGCTGCTGGCGCCGCTGACCTTCAACGAGCAGCAGATGCACCGCAGCCGTCACGCGCTGGAGCTGCAGTACTGCCAGGCCAAGCTGCACCAGCAGCAGGGCCGCCACCTCGACGCACTGCGGCTGTACCGCCTGCACACGCAGCACGCGGTGCAGTCGCTGCGCACCTACGCGGCCGCCGGTCGCGCGCCGGGTTTCCTGCAACAGGCCAAGGCCGGCGGCGATGCCGGCGATCCGGCCAAGCTGCGGCTGCCGCTGCGTTATCGCCGCGCCTACCAGTTCATGATGGATCACCTGACCGATGAGCATCTGTCGGTGCGCCAGGTCGCCGCGCATGTCGGCGTCACCGAGCGCGCGCTGCAACTGGCCTTCCGCACCCACCTGGGCGTCACGCCGGCGGAGATGATCCGCACCCGCCGCGTCGAGCGCATCCACGGCGACCTGCAGGCCGGCGGCGGCGAGGCCGGCGTGCTCGAGGTGGCCTCCCGCTGGGGCGTGAAGAACCGCTCGACGCTGGTCCACAACTACCGCAGCCGCTTCGACGAGACGCCGACGCAGACGCTGCGCGGCGGCGCGGAAGGCGACATCCTGCAGGCGCGCTCCGACGCCTGATCGCCCAGGGGCACATCGAACCCGCAAGGGGCGCGCATCGAGCGCGCCTTTCCTTCATCGGCCCGGGTCCGGGCCACATCAGACGGGCGCCTCTCCGGATTTCCGGCGAGGCGCCCGATGTCATTCGCCGTCGTAAAGCTTGAGGATCTTGCGCACGTAGTCCTGCGTTTCGCGATACGGCGGGATGCGGTTGCCATAACGCTTCACCGCGCCCTCGCCCGCGTTGTAGGCAGCCAGCACCAGGTCGACGCGTCCGTCGAACATCTCGTTGAGGTCACGCAGGTAACGCGCGCCGACGTCGATGTTGGTGGCCGGGTCGAGCAGGTCCTGCCTGGACGCGACGCCGTAGCGCGCGCCCGTCGCCGGCATGATCTGCATCAGGCCGAGCGCGCCCTTGGGCGAGCGCGCCTGCGTCTGGTAGGCCGACTCCACATGCACCAGCGCGCCCACCAGGCGCGGATCCAGCCCATGCTTGCGACTGGCCTGCTGCACCATGCGCTGCAGGTGCGGCGCGCCGAGCGCCAGGGGCTGCGGGTTGGTCCGCCAGGTCAGCGGCGCGGGCGACGGCCTCGGTCGCGTGAAGGCGAGCGTCGTGAACTCGGTCTCGATGCGTGGCCCCGGCAGGTCGGCGACCTCGAAGGCCGTGCATCGACGCACCGCCGCGCTGAACCGCGCCGACAGGTCCTCCAGCGCGACCCGCTCACTGCCGTCCAGCAATTCGCAGCGATAACGCACGCCGGCGTCCGCGGGGCCGGCGACCATCGCCGCGGCGCACACGGCCGGCCAGAAGGCGGGGCGGAAGGCGGGCCGGAGGGCGGGTCGGAAAGCGCGAGGTCCGGCTGTCATCGCCGGGACTCCATCAGGCCTCGCCGCGCAGCGCGGCCAGTTCCTCGCTCGCCTGCGCCAGCAGCAGCTCGGCCTCGGTCGAGGCCAGCCGGGTGCGGCTCAGCAGCGAGGAGAACTCCGCCATCGCGCCGTCCAGGTCGATCGCGTCGCCGTCGGCGGCAGCGGTGGCGGCACCGGTCGTCGCGTCCTGCGGCTGCGCCATCAGCGCACCACCGAACAGCAGCGTGTGCACGCGATGCAGCTTCAGCGCGATCTCGCCGGCGCGGCGCAGGCTCTCGTCGTCCTGGCGCGCGGCGCTGACGCGCTTGATCTCCAGCATCAGCGCCTGGAAGCGCTCGACCTGCGTCTGCACGGTCATCTGCACCGTTTGCAGCGAGGCGAAGAAGTCGTTGTATCCGGCGGCGGCCAGCGAGGGGGCAGTCAGCATGGGGGCTCCTGTTGAGGCTTGAAGGAAGGCGCGGGACGCCAGCGCCATGCGCGCGGCCCGGTCCCGTCGCAGTGTCCGCATCGACCGCAGGCCCGGCCGGCGCCGGGCGAAGGCCCGTCCGCGCATGCGAACGCGGGCTGCACCGATCGCAACCGCCCCCCGCCCGCCACCGGTTCGCGGTCACGGACGCCGCTTCGTGTCACCGACCTCTCACCGCCGACCCGCGCCCTAGCCTCCTCATCGTCAACAAGAAGGAGCTGACCATGTCGGTGAATGGTGTCAACGGAGTGGGCGGCCCCAGCCCCTCGACGCCCGGCAGCACGCCGGTGCCGCCCAGCGATGACGGCGGCGGCGACATCACCCAGTCCAAGGCCTTCCAGCAGGTGGTGAGCGGCATCTTCCAGGGCGGCCAAGGCATGATGAAAGACGCGCTGGGCAAGTTCTTCGAGGAAGAAGAGCCCGACGAGGACGACCCCGACGCGGAGCCGCTGTGATGCGGGCGCCCGACTTCCAGCGCCGCGCGCTCGCGGCCTGCGTGGCGATGGCCGTCGCGGGCTCGGGCAGCGCGCCCGCGACGCTGCTGGCGCAGGACGCGCGCGGCGCGGCACCGGCCGCGTCCAACGCATCCGCCACGTCCGCCGCCTCCGCCGCATCCCTGATGGCGCCCGCTCCGGCGGGCACCTCCGCGGCCCCGTCCACGGCGACAGTCGCCGCCAAGCCTCGCACCCGCGCGGCCACCAGCGACCGCCGCCTGGAGCGCCGCTTCGTCTACCGCGCCGAGAGCCGCCGCCTGTCCGACGTGCTGCAGGACTTCGCCGCGAGCCAGGGCGTGCCGGCAGTGGTCGGCGATGGCGTCGACGGGGTGGTCAACGCCAGCTTCGACAGCTCGCCGCAGGTCTTCCTCAGCGCCATCGCCAAGGCCTACGGCCTGATCTGGTACGACGACGGCACCGCGCTGTACTTCTATCCGGCGCGCGCGGTGCAGAGCCGCATGTTCCGGCTCAAGGGCTACAGCCGGCGCGAGGTCACCGAGCTGCTGAACTCGCTGAACCTGGGCGACAAGCGCTACCCGCTGCGTTTCAACGACGCGCAGCGCACGCTGCTGGCCTACGGTCCGCCGCGCCACATCGACCTCATCGCGCAGGCGCTGGACTCGCTGGACCTGGGCGCCGCCGAGGGCAACGAACGCGTCGTGCGTGTCTTCCCCCTGCGCTTCGCGTCCGCCAACGACCGCCTGCTCGGCGAGAGCAACGTGCCCGGCGTCGCCTCCATCCTGCGCAACCTCTATGCCGCCCAGAGCCTGCAGCCCGACACCGTGAGCGGCCAGCCGGCCAATCCGGTCGACCAGAAGATCAAGGCGATGCAGTCGATGTACGGCGCCGGCAAGCTGGTGCCGGAACTGCCCTCCGCCGGGCAAGGCCACGGGCCGGGCGGCGGCGCCGACAAGCCGGGGCAGAGCGCGCGCACGCTCAAGAGCCCCGTCAACTTCGAGGAGGACCAGCCCCGCTTCGAAGCCGACGAGGGCACCAACGCCGTCATCGTGCAGGGCCGCGCGTACCGCATGCGCGAGTACGAGGCGCTGATCCAGCGCCTGGACCAGCGCCCGGTGCTGGTCGAGCTGCAGGCCATGATCATCGACGTCAGCGAGGACAACGCGCGCTCGCTGGGCATCGACTGGTCGGTGCAGGGCAACCGCGGCCAGTTGTCGGTGACCTCGCCCGGTGGCGGTCCGCCGCAGACCGGCGGCGGGCAAGGGATGCTGGGCAACGGCACCTACACCATCGGCACGCTGGTCGCGGATGCCGGCCGGCAGCTGATGCTGCGCATCAACGCGATGCAGGGCGAAGGCAAGGCCCGCGTGGTCTCCAAGCCCTCGGTGCTGGGCGTCGCCAACCGGCCCGCGGTGATGAAGGAGAAGCGCGTGGCCACGGTGCGCGTGGCCGGCAACCTCGATGCGAAGCTCTACCAGATCGAGGCCGGCACCCTGCTCCAGGTCACGCCGCAGGTGGTGTCCAGCGGCGGCGTCAACCAGATCAAGCTCTCGCTCTACATCGAGGACGGCAACTTCGAGGCCACCTCGGTCGACGCGGTGCCGGTGCTCAAGAAGACGGAGATCCGCACCGAGGCCCATGTGCGCGAAGGCGAGAGCCTGCTCATCGGCGGCCTGATGGTCGAGGCCAGCACCGACCAGCAGTCCGGCGTGCCGCTGCTCAAGGACGTGCCGCTGGTCGGCGGCCTGTTCCGATGGAGCGGCAGCCGCGCCACGCGCACCGAGCGCCTGTTCCTGATCACGCCCAAGCTGGTCGGCGGCAACGCCGCGCCCGCCCTGTCGCAGCCCCCGGCCAGCGACATGGATCCGGGCGCGCCGACCGCGCCGCTGGCGCGTTGAAGCGCCCCGTCCGCACCCCTCGCGCAGGCATTCGCAATCCATGAAACAGCTTCGTGTCCTGACCGGCGTGCATGCGGGGGTCCACCTACCGTTGAGCGCATCGACATACCGCATCGCCGCGGACGAGCAGGCCGACATCCAGCTCGTCGACTGGCACGCGGAACCCCTGGTCCTCGAACTCACGGAGAACGGTCAAGTGCTCGCCCTCGCCTCCCCGCTGAATGGCTCGCTGAACGCCACGCCCGGCGCCGCGCTGAACGCAGCGTCCGGCGCCGCCGTGGACGATGCCACCGGCGCGGGCGCACCGATGGCCGACTTCGAGCCGCGCCGCTTCGGCGACGTGGTGCTCTGCGTCGGTCCCGCGGATGACGCCGCCTGGCCTTCCGACATCGAGCTGATGGAACGGCTGATGCGTCCGGTGCAGGCGGTGGTCGAAGCCGCCGCGCCGGTGGTCGAGGCCGCGGTCACCAGCGGCCGCCGGGTGCTGGCCTGGGGCCTGGTGGCCGCGCTCACGCTGGGCGGCCTGCTGGCCACGGTGATCTCGCGGCATGCGCAGGCCGCGCGCGCCGCGGTCAAGCCCGAGCCGCTGGTGGGCCAGGTGTACCGCGCCATCGCCAGCGCCGCGATCCCGGAGATCACCGTGCGCGCCGCCGGCGAGCGCGTGATCGTCGAGGGCCTGCTGCCCGACGCCGCCGCCGCGCAGACGCTGCGCCAGTTGCTGGACCGTTTCCCGGTCGAGCGCATCGAGCATCGCTACGCCTCGGCCGCCGACATCGCGCAGAGCATCTCCGACGCGCTGGACACGCCCGGCCTGGTGGTGCGCTACCGCGACCGCGGCGTGTTCATCGTGGGCGGCCGCGCCGCGCATCCCGACCGGGTGCGCGACGCCTCCACGCGCGTGGCCGCCGACCTGGCGCCGCTGGTGCGCGGCATCGAAGTGGCCGTCGCCCCCGCGCCGGTCCCCGAGAGCGTGCCGGTGGGGGCGATGCTCGCCACCGACGGCCTGCAGTACGTGCAGACGCGCGATGGCGCCAAGCACCTCTCCCTGATCCCGGAGTCCATCGGCGAGCTGAGCGATCCGCCGACGCCGCCGGCCCGTTGATCCCTTCCGGACTTCCACCCGACCCTCCCCCTTTTCACGGAGCAACTTCGACCATGAACGAGCAACTCGAGCAAACCGTCTTCGGCGACCTGGCCAACCTGGAGAAGTCGCTGGCCGAGGACGCCACCGGCGACCGCGCGCGCGCCATGCTGTCCTACTTCGCCGACGTGGCCAAGAGCAGCGAAGGCCTGCTGCAGACCGCCGCCGCCGCCGAGCGCCAGCTGATCTCCCAGCTGATCGAGGCCTTCAACGCCGCGCAGCGCATCGTGCGCCACATCTGGGAGACGCTGCACAACGCGTCGCTCGCCGTCTGACCCGCGGAGGCCCTCCATGCAACACACCCAAGCCAGCAGCGGCGGCGCGCCGGGCGCGCAGTACCCCGAGGTCTACCGCAACCTGATGGCCATCGGCCTGCTGGGCGCGATCTATCGCGCCAGCGAGGACGCGGCCATCGTGCACGAGGCCGTCGAGATGACCCTCGAGGACCCCACCATGTACGTGATGCACCGCGCCATCGCGGTCGCGATGGGCGGTGACGCGGCCTATGCCAAGGCCTCGCTGGGCCGCCGCATCGAGCAGCAGCCCGACGACGACAACTCCAAGGTGGCGCTGGGCGTCTCGATGATGCTCAGCGGCGACCCCGAGTGGAAGCACTGGCTCAACAACGTGCTGGCCACCAGCACCGACCAGCAGGCCCGCGAAGCCGCCAACGGCGTCCTCGCCTACCTGGCCAGCCTCCGGACCTCCCACTGATTCCCCCGGGAGCGCTGTCCCGGCTCCCTTCTCGAGCAGGCCGCACCTCGCGGCGCACCCCAACGCGGACCTTCCGCATTTCCTCAGGAGCAGACGATGTCAATTCCCAGCACCAGCAGCAGCACCGGCGCGAGCATGGGCAACTCCATGAACATGTTCCAGTCCGGCGCCGCCGGGCTGAGCGCGCAGGGCACCCAGGCCGCCGGCCAGGACGGCTCGGCCATGATGGACCAGATCCAGCAGACGGCTGCGATGCAGATGCAGTTCCAGACGCAGATGGGGATCATCCAGATGATCGTGAAGATGAATGAAGCGCTGGCCAAGCTCTTCAAGGCCATCGGCGAAGCGATCAAGGGTCTCGCGTAAGCACCACCACGCCCCTCGCCCCCTCTCATCCCTCCGAATCCGTTCTCGATTCATTCCTCATTCCCACGGGAGATCTTCATGAGCGTCAATTCCACGCAGCAAACCCAGGTCAACAGCTACAACATGCGCCTCGGCCTGGGCAGCACCGCTTCCTCCGCTGTGTCCAGCCCGCTGGGCAACGTGCCCCTGTCGCTGGACCCGACCCGGCTGGGCAACGTCCTGAGCTCGATCGGCGACGTGCTGGCCGCCGTCTCGCCGCTGCTGATGGCGGGCATGCAGCGCATGCCGATGCTGCCGACCCTGCCGGCCAACGCCTTCGGCGCCTACCCCTTCGCCCAACTGCCGATGCCCGGCCTGCAGCGCTTGCCGCAGTCCTACGTGCCGGCCATGGGCAACCCCATGATCGGCAATCCCATGATGGGCAACCCGATGATGGGCAACCCGCTCATGGGCAATCCGCTGATGGGCAACCCGGCCCTGGGCCTGCCCATGGCCACGCCCTTCGCACCGGCGATGAACCCGACGCAGGCCAACGCGTTCAGCGCGCTGCAGCAGGTGCTGCAGATGTTCAGCGGCAGCGGTGCCGTGCCCCAGGGTGGCCTGCCCCCGGGCGGTGTCTACAACGGCGCGGGCCTGCCCAACGCCAACCTGCCGAACGCGCCGCAGACCAACGCCTACGGCAGCGCGCCCAACGTGCCGACCACGGCCGCGCCGACCGGTGAGGTCAAGTTCGACGCCGCCGGCAACGTGCAGATGGACAAGGACCGCGCGACCCGCGAGATCGCGCGCAACTTCGACCAGCTGACCGCCGGCAAGGACAACTTCATCACCAAGGATGACCTGAAGGCGATCGCCAACGGCGAGATGCAGCGCTTCCAGGTCTCGGCGAACTACACGCCGGAGCTGCGCGCCGCCGCCAAGTACCTGCTCGACCATCCGGACGACTTCAAGTCGCTGGAGACGGCCGACTCCAAGGCCCAAGGCTTCAAGGGCCACGCCGACGGCAAGATCGGCAAGGGCGACACCACCGCCGCGATGCAGCAGGTCAGCTTCAGCGTGGGCGAGAAGGAAGCGCTGCAGACGCTGGCCAAGTACGGCAACAGCTTCTTCACCTCGGGCGACAAGATGGTCAGCAAGTCCGACCTGGACGCCATCGTGAAGACCGGCAAGATGCCCGACGGCACCGCCGCGCCGCAGGACATGAAGGACGCCGCCAAGCTGATCCTCAGCCAGCCGGAACTCTTCGACAAGATGGACAACGCCTTCAAGGTGCGCGTCAAGCATCGCGGCGACCAGCGCGGCGACGGCCTGGTCAGCGCCGACGACCTGCGTGAAGTGCTCAAGGGCGCCGACACCCAGCCCGGCCCGAGCGGCCTGAAGGGCGAGATCTTCGGCAACGTGCGCGCCGATTCGCTCGCCGGCCTGCTGCTGCGCGGCCTGAATGACAACGTGCCGCAACCGTCGCAAGCCTTCAAGGACAACGTCGCGACGACCTTCCAGAACGTGCCGACCTCGGTCCGCCTGTACTGATCGGAACGCTCGCACCAACCGCTTGAAAGGACTCACACCATGAGCTTCTCGATCCCCCCGACCTCCTCGGTCCCGTCGTACGCGGCGCCCCAGTCGCCGCTGGGCTCGGCTCTGTCCAGCACGATGGACATCGCCTCCACGCTGATGCAGTTCAGCACCGGCCTGCTGCAGAACCTGCTGCAGGCGCAGCAGAGCCAGTTCGGCGGCGGCCTGCCCGGCTCGGGCATCCCCGGACTCGGCACGCCGGGTCTTGGCACACCGGGTCTGGGCACGCCCGGACTGGGCGGCCCGCAAGGCGCCGGCCAGGGCCTGCAGGGCATCCTGCAGAGCGTGGTCCAGCTGCTGCAGGCGCTGACCCCGCTGCTGCAGGCGCTGGGCGGCGGCGGCCTCGGCGGCCTGGGCAACGCCAATCCGCTCGCCAGCTCGGTGGCCAACCAGCTGGGCGGCGGTCTCGGCGGCGGCCTGGGCGGTGGCCTCGGTGGCGGCTTGGGCGGCCTCGGCGGCGGCCTGGGTGGCCTCGGCGGTGGCATCCCCGCCTACCAGCAGCCCTTCGGGCAGCAGCCGTTCGCGGCCTCGCCGTACGCCTCGCCCTACACGCAGTCGTACGCGCAGCAGCCGTTCACCGCTTTCCAGCAGCCCTACGCCGGTGGCGTGGCCTCGCCGTACAACGCGTCCTTCGCGCAGCAGCCGTTCACCAGCCTGAACCAGCCGTTCACCCAGGTGGATGCGCTGAACTGGGCCCAGACCTACGGCGGTCCCAACCTGTCGCAGAGCGAGCTGACCCAGGGCGTGAACCTGTTCAACATCTTCAACGGCCGCACCACCGGCATGTTGTTCTGATGTCCATGCGCGGGGGCCGTTCGCGGCCCCCGCCAGGCACGCCGCGTCCTCGCACGCGACGTGCCTGTCCCGAGCGGACACGCGTCCGTTCAGGACAGGCACTTCCCCAGGAGCACACAGATGGATCCGACCTTTCATCGCAAACCCTTCGTCCGCGCCCTCATCGAGATCGTCAGCCTCGGCATCACGCACAAGCGCACCGAGGACGCCGAGACGGTGCTGGTGGCGGTGCGCCAGCTGCGCCCCCACCTGACCGAGCTCGACACCTTCGAGGCCTGGATCGCGATCAGCCGCGGCCACTGGCACGACGCGATCCGCACGCTCAACAACCTCGATGCCAACACGCGCAACTGGAGCCTGGGCCGCGCGCTGATGGCCTTCTGCCAGTTCGCCGTCGGCGATCCGGCCTGGAGCGTCAGCGCCAACGAGGTCATCGAGGGCGACTCCACGCAGGAAGCGCGCAGCCTGGTGCGGCTGCTGCTGGGCAAGGACGTCAATGTCGGCGAGCCCGAGCCCGACGCCCCGGTCGCCACCAGCTTCGCCGACTACGACCCGCGCTCGCTGCCGCACGCGCCGCTGCTGCGCGCCTGAAGCGGCGCGCGCCCGAAGCCACCCCGCAGGAGAACCGCATGACTGTTCCCGCCATCGGCGCCGTGTCCGGCGCCGCCCCGACGCAGGTCCTGGATCGCGCCGCCGCCGCGCCCGATGCGCTCGGCGGCCTGTCCGACCGCTTCCAGCGGCTGATGATGGAGCATCCCACCGCGCCGGCGCCGCACGGCACCGAGGTCGGCGAGCGCTCGCCGGTCTCGCATTTCATCGAGGCGCAGGAAGGCGTGCTGCGCCAGACCTTCGACAGCGTGCGCGCGTTCTCGCAGGAGGCGCCAGCGATGAATCCCGGCGAACTGGCCTCGCGCCACATCGCGCTGAGTTATCAGCTGTCGATGGTGCAGGTGCAGTTCAACGCCGGCGTCTATGTCGCGCAGAGCAGCAAGAGCGGCCTGCAGACCTTGATGAAGAACCAGTGACGTGTCCCGGCGGCCGGCGCAGTCCGGCCGCGATGAACGGACCCAGGGAGTTCCGACATGCCTTCCACGATCAACGACCACGCCCCGCGGCCCTGGCGACTGCTGCTCGGCGCCGTGCTGGCGCTGTGCCTGGCGGCCTGCGACACCGACCTCTACACCAAGCAGACCGAGGCCGACGCCAACCACATGGTGTCGGCGTTGCTGGAAAGCGGCATCACCGCCAGCAAGCAGACGCCCGACAGCGGCAAGACCTGGAGCGTCAAGGTCGACGAGGCCGACGTGGTGCGCGCGCTGGCGGTGCTGCGCGCGCAGGGCCTGCCGCAGGACAAGCACGTCAGCCTGGGCGACATGTTCAAGAAGGAAGGCCTGATCTCCTCGCCGACCGAGGAGCGCGTGCGCTTCATCCACGGCGTGTCGCAGGAGCTCTCCGAGACGCTGAGCCAGATCGACGGCGTGGTCACCGCGCGGGTGCACATCGTGCTGCCCAACAACGACCCGATGGCCCAGGAGGCCAAGCCCTCCAGCGCGTCGGTGTTCGTGAAGTACCGGCCGCAGGCCAACCTCACCGCGCTCACGCCGGCGATCAAGAACATGGTCGCGCGCAGCGTCGAGGGGCTGTCCTACGACAACGTCTCGGTGACGCTGGTGGCCGGCGCGATGATCGCGCCACCGCCGCCGCCCGCGCCCGGCGGGATGGGCCTCTGGATCGCGGCGGCGCTGGCACTGCTCGGCCTGGGCGGCGCCGCCGGGGTCGCATGGAAGAAGCCGGAGTGGCTGCCCGAGCCGCTGGCGCGCCGGCTGCGGCCGGGCACCGTGGCCTCGGTCACCACCGCAGGCGCCGCCGACGGGCAAGCGAACGCCGCACAGGGCGGCGGTCCCGGCGCCAGCGCGGGCTTGAACGGCGGCAGCCCCACCGCGGCGCAGGCTTCCGCGACCTGAGGTCGGCCATGGACGCCGCCCTGACGACACCGGGCCCCATCGTGCCGGCCCCGCACACGACGGTCGATCGGCCGGCCAGGGCCGCCCCGCCCGTCTTGCCCGTATCGCCCGTGGACCCCGGCGAACTGGCCCGGCTCGCGCTCGTGTTCCAGCGCCGCCTGGATCGGCTGCCCGACGACATCGACGACGGCTGGGCGGCGCTGAATGCGCTGCGGCCGGCGCTCGACCAGATGCCGGACGGCCCCTCGCGCCGCCGCCTGATGCTCACGCTGTACCGCCGCTGGTGCGGACCGCTGCCCGACCCGCGCCTGCTCGCGACGCCGGGCGGTCGCCTGGCGCTGCACGGGCGGCTGGGCCTGCTGTCGCGCCTGTGCGCGGTGGCGCTGGCGGGCCGGCCCGGCGTGCTGCGCTGCTGCGTCGAGATCCGCGCGCGGCGGGCGCTCGAAGGCGCGCTCGGCCCGGCGATGGCGGCCCTGCGCGAATCCGCGCGCCAGGGCGCGGTGGTGCCGGCGCAGGTCGCGGCCTGGTCGCCGATCCAGTGGGCCTGCGTCGGCTACGCGGACCTGGCGCTCGCGGGCGCGTGGCCGCATCGCGGCCTGCGGCGCCTGGTGCGGCTCGCGCTGCCGGCGCGATGGCCGGTGCCTGACGGCCGCCATCAAGTGCCGGTGCGTCACGCCTGCGCGCTCGAGGGCCTGGCCCGCCTGGACGCGCTCTTCGCGAAGGAACCGACATGATGATCTGGCTGCAGGGCGGCGGCGCGGACCGCCTGGGCGGACTGGGGGCCGAGGACGGCATCCTGCGCGCCGCCGAAGTCGACGGCGCCGCGGAGCTCGACGCGCTGCGCCGCGCGATGGACGAGCAGCGCGACGCGGTGCTGGCGCAGGCGCGCGAAGAGGCCTCGAAGCTGATGACCGATGCGCGCGAGCAGGCGGACCGTCTGCTGGCCGAGGCCCGCACCGAAGCCGAGCGGTTGCGGGTCGAGGCCTGCGAGGCCGGCCGGCGCCAGGCGGCGCTCGAATGGCATGAGCGCCAGACGGTGCAGGTGATCGACAACGCGCAGGTGCTGCGCGGCATGCACGAGAAGCTGGCGACCATCGTCACCGGCGCCGTCGAACGCATCGTCCACACCGAGGAGCGGGCGGCGCTGTACCAGCGCGCGCTGCGCAGCGTGCGCAGCTTCGCGCGCGGCGCCAGCACGCTGGCCCTGCGCGTCAGCGCCGATGACCACGCCCACGCGCGCGCCGCGCTGGACTCGCTGAAGGCGCTGCAGACGCAAGGGGTTCACATCGAGGTCAGCGTCGACCCGGCGCTGCGGGCCGGTAGCTGCGTGTTCGAGTCGGAGGTCGGCATCCTCGACGCCAGCCTGCAGACGCAGCTCGACGGCCTGCGCGCGGCGATGGACCGTGCGGTGCGCAAGGCGCTGGCGAGCAGCCTGCCGCTGGCCGATGCCGGCGACCACGAAGCCACCGAACACGGCTTCGATGACGGCCCGGACGACAGCGCCAGCGATCGCGGCGTCAGCGACCGCGGCGTCGACGCTCAGGCCCAGGCTCACGCGTCCTTCGGATTCCCGCACACGGATGCGGGCGCGCGGGCCGATGCCGATGACGCCGAGGACATCCTTCACGCGCACGACCTCGCCGAACACTGACCAGGAGCGCCGATGAAGGCATTGCAGGGATTCACCGACCTGATGGAGGCCGAGCTGGCCTCGGCCACGATGGTGGGCCGCACCGGCAAGGTCACCGAGGTGATCGGCACGCTGATGCGCGTGAGCGGCCTGGACGCCCGCCTGGGTGAACTCTGCGAGGTGCTCGACGACGACGGCGCGGTGCTGCAGACGGCCGAGGTGGTGGGCTTCGCCGGTGGGCGCAGCATCCTGTCGCCGTTCGGCTCGATCCTGGGCGTGCGCGGCGGCACCCGCGTGGTCGGACTGGGCCAGGTCTTGTCGGTGCCGGTCGGCCAGGCGCTGCTGGGCCGCGTGATCGACAGCCTGGGCCGGCCGATCGACGGCAAGGGCCCGGTGCGCACGACCGAATCGCGCCCGGTGTTCGCGCTGCCGCCCACGCCGATGGAGCGCGAAATGATCGAGCGCCCGCTGCCCACCGGGGTCAAGGTGATCGACGGACTGATCACGCTGGGCGAGGGGCAGCGCATGGGCATCTTCGCGCCGGCCGGCGTCGGCAAGTCCACGCTGATGGGCATGCTGGCGCGCGGCACGCAGTGCGACATCAGCGTCATCGCGCTGATCGGCGAGCGCGGCCGCGAGGTGCGCGAGTTCATCGAGCTCATCATGGGCGAGGCCGGCATGGCGCGCTCGGTGGTGGTGTGCGCGACCTCGGACCGCTCGTCGAGCGAGCGCGCGAAGGCGGCGCACGTGGCCACCGCGGTGGCCGAGTACTACCGCGACCAGGGCCTGAAGGTGCTGCTGATGATGGACTCGCTGACCCGCTTCGCGCGGGCGCAGCGCGAGATCGGCCTGGCGGCGGGCGAGCCACCGGCGCGGCGCGGTTTTCCGCCGTCGGTGTTCGCCGAGATCCCGCGGCTGCTCGAACGCGCCGGCATGGGCGCGCGCGGCTCGATCACCGCGCTCTACACCGTGCTGTACGAGGACGAGAGCGGCAACGACCCGATCTCGGAGGAAGTGCGAGGCATCCTGGACGGCCACATGATCCTGTCGCGCAAGATCGCCGCGCGGAACCAGTACCCGGCGATCGACGTGCTGGGCAGCCTGTCGCGGGTGATGTCGCAGATCGTGCCCAAGCCGCACCAGGCGGCCGCCGGCCACCTGCGGGCGCTGATGGCCAAGTACGACGAGATCGAGCCGCTGGTGCAGATGGGCGAGTACAAGCCCGGCAACGACGCGCTCGCCGACGAGGCCATGCGCAAGCTGCAGCCGGTGCGCGAGTTCCTGTGCCAGGCCACCGACGACCTCTGGGCCTTCGACCGCACGCTGGGGTCGCTGGGCCAGGTCGTGGCGGGATGAGGACGCCACGCGCGCGCGACGCGCATGGCGCTCCGCGCCCTGCCCCGCCGGCCCTGCGGCCGGGCTGTTTCAACGATCCGGAGTGACCCGATGAATGCCTCCCTTCACCGTCATCACCGCCCTCGCCACCTTCGCGCGTCCCGCCTCGGCTCGCGTTGCGCGCTCGCGATCGCGCTGCTCGCGCTGGGCGTCGGCCTGACCGGCTGCGCCTCGCGCCGCCCGCCGGAGCCGCTGGCCGTCGTCGCGCCGGCGCCGGTCCCCTTGCCGCCGCCGGGCCCGGCGCTCGACGTCAAGGACGGCCACGTCTGGTCGCCGGACATCGCGGCCGTGGCGCGGGAGCTGCAGCAGCTGGCGCTGGACAACGGCCAGGTGGAGGTGATGCGCACGGCCGGCAACCAGGTGCGCGTGCGCATCGACGCGGCCGATGCGGTCGATCGCCGCGATGCGCTGCAGCCGCGCTTCCGGCACTTCGTGGAGCGCGCCGCCGAGGTGCTCGCGCGCTCGCCGGCGGTGCGGGTGCGCGTCGAGGCAGGCGTCCGCGTCAACTCGCCCGCCAATTCCCCGGCGGCCGCGAAGGGTCGCAACCAGGCGCTGGGCTGGGCCCGCGGCACCGAGGCGATACTCGCCAGCCGCGGCATTTCCGCCGACCGGTTGACGTCCGAGGCTCGCGCCGGCGGCGACGCCGAAGCGGCGGGAAGCTTCGACGCCGGCCCGCGGCGCTACATCGAGCTGCTGGCCGCCGACCCGATCGCGCAGTAGCGCAGGTGGGGCCGGCCCGCCGCGCTTGCACCGACCCTTCATCCAGCCTTCATTCATGACCGTCCCCCTGGCCTCCCGCCGCGCCTTCATCCAGGCGTCGATCGCCGCGGCGTCGGCGCCCATGGCGCTGCTCGCTCCCACCGCTCAAGCGCAAACCGGCGCCTGGCCCAGCAAGCCGGTGCGTATCGTCGTGCCTTATGCGCCGGGCGGACTGAGCGACGCCGTCGGGCGCCTGCTGGCCGAGCGGCTGGCGCTGGGCCAGCCGGTGATCGTCGACAACAAGCCGGGCGGCGGCGGCGTCATCGGCATGGGCGTGGTGGCCAAGGCCGCCGCGGATGGCCACACGCTGGCCTTCTCGGCGATCAGCCCGCTGACGCTCAGCCCGCACACGCACCAGGTGCCCTACGACGCGCTGACCGACTTCGCGCCGGTGGCGCGGGTGATGGTGTCGCCGGTGTACCTGCTGGCCACGCCGGCCTTCACCGGCAAGACCTTCGCCGACGCGATCGCCCAGGCGCGCGCGCAGCCGGACCAGGTCACCTTCGCCACCAGCGGCGTCGGCAGCCTGGGCCACCTGATGCTCGAGCAGATCTCGCGCAAGGCGCAGGTCCGCTTCACCCACGTGCCCTACAAGGGCGGCGGACAGATCGCCACCGATGCCGCCGGCGGCCAGTTCCAGCTGTTCACCGCCAATCCCGGCGCGGCGCTGAACGCGCTGGTGGAGCGCGGCAAGCTGCGCGTGCTGGCCGTGGCCGCGCCGGGCCGCATGCCGGGCCTGCCCGACGTGCCGACCGTCGATGAACTGGGCCATCCGGAGGCCAACATGAATTCGGTGTTCGGCGTCTTCGCGCCGGCCCGCACGCCGCCCGAGGTGATCCAGCGCCTGCACGAGGCCATCAACCGCGTGCTGGCCGAGCGCGACGTGCAGGAGCGGCTTCGCCAGCTCGACTACCTCGTGAGTCCGGCGACGATCGTGGCGTTCACCGACCAGTTGCGGCGCGAGCACGCCGCCAACGGTCGGCTGCTGAAGGAGAGCGGCATCCGGCTGGAGTGACCGGCGCGTGCAGGCCGGCGCGTGCATGCCGGCGCGCGGAGGGCCCCTCGGGGCCCTCGCTTCATTTCAGCTCCGCCACCTGCAGCGTGCGACGCGGCACATGCGGATGCAGGTGCGACACCACCACCCTGCCCTGCACGAAATCCAGCGAGTAGCTGCTGTGCTGCAGCGGCGTTGCCCGCTCGGTGCGGTCCAGCGCGTTGCTGAAGCCGCGCCCCACCTGGCGGCCGTGGTCGAACACCAGGTCGGTCACGCCGCCCGGCACGCGGGCCACGGCGCTGTCGAACTCGCGGCGGTTGCGTGCCGCGAGCACGGGCCGCAGGTCGGCATGGCCGGACACATGGGCGTGCAGGTCGGCGACCACCTGGGACAGCGTCGACAGCGAGTCGTAGCTGCCCACATGGCCGGTCTCCGGCGCGCGCTCCCGCATGGCCTCGTCGCTGATGCCGACGTGCCGCTCGACGGTGCGTTCCCAGGCCAGGTCGCTGATCGCGGCGCGGCGCGCCGGCGCTTGATGCAAGGTCTCGCGCAGCTCGCCGATCCGCGCCTCGGTCACCGCCAGCCGCTCGCGCAGCCCGGCCTGGGCGGCACGGACTTCGTCGTGCTCGCGGCTGGCATTCGCCGCCTCCCGCGCAAGCGCCGCGGCGGCCGCCTCGTGCGCTTGCGCGGAGCGGCGCAGCTCGGCCTGCGCCTCGCCGATGTCGCGGGCGGTCTGATCGACGCGGCTGCGCGCCTCGTCCGCCTGGGCGCTGTGGCGGTCCACGTCGCCGCGCAGCCGCATCCGGCGAGCGTCGACATCCGGCGACGAGGACCCGGCCGCCGCCGGGAGCTGCGGAATGGCCGCATCCGGCGCGGCATCGCGCGAGGCAGGCTGCGCTGATTGCGCTGAGGGCGACGACTGCGCGGCGTCCCGCTGCCGGCGCTCGTCGCGAAGGCCGCTGAGCGCCGCGTGTGCGGCGCCGAGCTCGCGCGTCAGCTGCTCACCGCGCTCGACGAGCGCGCTCCGGTCCTTCAATGCGCCGTCCAGCGCGGACCGGGACCGCTGCACGTCGACAGACGCCTCGCGGTACTCCTCGGCGATGGTCGTCATCATCGAGGTCGCCTGCTGGATCGCGCCCACGACGATGCGGCCGCGATGCGCCGGCAGTTCCTGCAGCGGCATCAGGTCGCGGGCCCGCGCGCGGCCTTCGGCCAGCGCCGTCTGCGTCACGCGGCTGCCGCCGCTCAACCTCACGCGGCGCGCCGTCGTGCCATCGGGCAGGCCCGTGCTGGCCGCCGCCATGGCGCAGTACCTCATCTCCTCCGTGAACTGCGCCAGCACATGCCGACCCACCGCATTCCCCAGGCCCTCGCCCCCTGCGCGCACGGCCGCCATCACGGCGCTCGTGTCGCCGCCGAGCAGGTTTCTCAGCAGGCTCCCGTTGACGCGATCGGGCCACAAGGTGCTGAACAGGGCCGAGAACGCCGAGAAGCTGTGCGCCGGGTTCTCCAGCAGCGGCTCGTCCAGGCGCCGCGCGCCCGCGTCGACGTTGGTGAACATGGCCAGGTAGCGGGCATGCCTCGTGTCCTCGCCTGGGGGCACCTGATCGATGGCGGGAAGCTCGTAGTGCGCCAGGAACGGGTTGAGGTGGGCGGCGGCGGCCTTGTCGATCCGCTGCTCAATGAAGCGCGGATCCAGCAGGGTCTCCGCGAAGTCGGTGTCGCTCTTCAAGGTCGCGCGGGCCTCCGCGACGCGGCGACTGGCCGCCTCCATCTGCGTCTTGAGGCTGTCGCGTTCCCCCTCCAGCCGCTGGATGCGCGCCTGGGCCTCGACCTCCGCGGGGCTGCGGGGATCCGGTTTCGCGGCCGCCGGCGTCGCTTTCGTCGCGCTCGCCGCCTTGGCGCCGCCGCGCCGGCCCGTTCGCGCGCGTGCAGGACGAGCCGGTTGAGCCGGCCGCGGCTCGGCCGCCAGCGTCAGGCCCTCGAGCTGCCGCCGCGCGGACGCCAGCTTGCGCTCGACATCCGCCAGCTCGCCGGTCTCCTTGTCATGCCGGGCCTGCAGCGAGGCCAGCTGGCCTCGCGCGTGCTCGGCGCGCGACTGAAGGCGGCCGACTTCGTCGCTGCGCTCGCTGGCGGTGGGAGCACGCGCGTCGTGACGCCGCTGCTGCAGCTCGGCCAGGCTCGCCTGCAGGGCCGCCCGCTCCGTCTCCAACTCGGAAAGCTCCCCCGCGAGCAACCTCAGCTGGACCGACGGCGACGACGGTGCCAACGGCACCAATGGCGCACCCGAAAAGGGGCCTGTCGTGGCCGCGGCCTCGGTCGGCATCGACACCGGCAAGGCGGCGCGCCGCTGCACGGCCGAGGGCGCGCTGTCGGCCTCGCCAGCGCCGGACGCGCTGGCCGGCCGTGCCGGTGCCCGATCGAGCCCGGGAAAGTCCCCCGCGGGACGGACCTCGTCGGCGAAGGCCTGCGCGAGCGGCCGGCCAGCGGGCGGTACGGCGGCGCGCGATGGCGCGCCTCCCGAGGGGAAACGGATCGAACCGGTCATGGCTCCTTCAATCGAGTTCGTCGACGTTGACGCGGGGCCTGCGCTGCCGCGGCACCGGAATGTCGGCCACCGACGAGGCCGAGCTCGACGGCAGACGCGGCGAGTCCGGACGCAGCGCCAGCTCCAGGTCGACGGGCGGGTCCGGCACCGGCATGGCCCGCACCGCCTCCTGTGCCTGCCACAGGCCCGTGATCGGTGAATCGAGCATCGCGCCCAGCGCCGCGGCCCCGACGTTGCCGATGAACTGCTGCACGGCGGGCGGCAGCTGGCTGTGCGCCATGCCCTGCCCCGCCGCGGTCAGCGCCGAGAAGAGCGTGTTGGTGAGCGAGGCCCGCGCCTGCGTCTGGTCCAGCACGCGGCTGCGGTCCGTGCCAGTGAGCACCGGCGCCCACTCCTGCGTCGCGCCGGGCGTCTGGTTGGCGAAGAGCTGCAGGCGCTGGAACCAGTCCGTCGTCTCGCCCAGCGTGTTGATCAGCGCGCTGATGGCGGCGGTTCCGGCCGCCACACGCCAGGCGTCGCCCATGTTCATGGCGTTGGATTGATCCAGCAGCACCGCGGCCGCCGCGCTTCGATCCGGCACCCACGCGCCCTTCAGCGCGTCGCCGAGGAAGTTGTTCACCACGTTCACGCCCGCGTAGGTGGCCACGGCGGCCGCCTGTGCGGCACCGGACATGCCGGCGGCCAGTTCCGGTTGCGGGCCGCCGCCCTCAGGCGCCGGCGGCTTGTTCACCTTGACCATGCTGAAGCTCGCTTGCAGGCCGTCCCGCATCGCGGCGTAGACGCCGACTTTCAGCTCGTTGGCCAGCGGCTGCAGCGCGGCCGCCCGGTCGCCCTGCTGGAACCCGTGATGCATCAGCATCAGGTTGGTGACGGACGAGGACACCTGCATCACCGTGAACAGCCGCGAGACCTTGAGCGTGTGCTCCCGCATCGCCTCCTGCTCGCGGGGCGTCTTCGCCTGCCACTGCTCGGGGGTGAGCGAGTGGTAGGCGCGCGCCGCCTCGTCGGGGTTGCGCCGCTCGCGCAGCTCCCGCACCACCTGCAGCACCACGTTGGTCATGCCGACCGTGGCCTGCAGGCCCATCACGGCCGGGGCCGGCGTGTGCCTCAGCGCGTGGCTCACCGCGCTGGCGAGCATCTCCCGCGCGAAGGTGGGCAGGCCCACCGCAACCGTCTGATGGATGGCGTGCCCGGCCACCACGCCGGCCAGCCGCGCCTCGGGCATCGGCGGGACGACGGACCCCAGCGTGCGCACCGCCTCGCGGCCCGCCACGCCGGCCAGCCGGGTGACTTCGCCGGCGATCGCATTCGCGACGGAACGCCAGTTGCGTTCCGGTGCGGCGGGACGGGACAGGTTGAAGGTCGGTTCGGCCCGCAGTTGCCGTCCGATGTCGGAAGGGGTGGCCGAGAGCGGGCCGCTCAAGCCGCGCGCTTCCGCCAGGACTTGGAGGCGTCGCGACGACCACTCGCGCGAGTCCGACCGGCTGTGCGAGTCGTCCAGCAACGAGCGACCCGGGCTCGTGCCGACGAGCTCCGGCAGAGGCCGGCGCTCGCGCAGTTCGTCGCCGCCGGAGGACGCCAGCGGCGCGGACGTTCGCGACGACGGCGCGTTGTGCGGCCGCTCAAGCGTCGGGGCAACGACGCCGGCCGCCGAGCCCGTCGAGCCAGCGGTACCTGCTGCACCTGCTGTACCTGAAGGACCCGCGGTCGCTGTGGCGCCCGGCACGGACGTGCCGGCCTCGGCGGGCAGACGGAACGATTCGATGCGATTGGATGTCGAAGGGGTGATGGATGCGGGCATGTCGGCTCCCTCCTTCAATGCGCGGCCGCGGTGTCGCGGGACGTCGATGTGGCACGGGCCAGGCGCGCGAAGTCGCGCAACCAGGCGGCGAAGCCGTCGGCGAAATCGGCGGCGCTGCGACCGTCGACCGGGCAGCGCGACATCAGGCGGGCGCGGCCGCGCTCGCGGGCCACGGCGACGCCGGCGAAGACCATCAGCGTCGTGTTGGCCTGCAGCGCGAGCCGTCGTCGCTCGAGCGTGTCGAGCGCTTCGGCGCCGAGGTCGGACACCAGCACCAGCGTGTCGGTCCCGTCCTCGCAGGCCAGGCCGATCGGCACGCCGTCCAGCGTGAACGATCCGCTGCGCGCGCCGGCCAGCGCGTCCGCGGCGGGCAGGCCCGCTTGCAGCAAGGCGCCATGCACGCGCACGAGCACGCGCTCGGGGGCTTCCAGGCATGGCGCGTCGACATCGGCCGCAGCAGCCGCATCGACACCGCCGCGCTGTGCCGCATCGGCAGCCCCCGCGGCAGCTTCAGCCGTTCCGGACATGCCGGCCGTTGCCGCCGTCCCGGCCGTTGCTACGGTTGCTGCGGTTGCGGCTGTCGCTTCTGCTTCAGCCGCTCCGGCCTGCGCCGTCACGCCCTCGAGCAGCGCCTGCCGCAGTTGCAGCAGCCCGGCCAGTTCAACGGCGAGCAGATCGGGATGCGCGTGCCCGGCGGCGGTGCGCAGGATCAGCACCGCCTCGCCGTCGTCGTTCAACCCGAAGGCCGCGTGGGTGGCGACCAGCGCCTGCCCGGTGGCGAGCAGCAGCGCATCGCACCAGGCGGCCTCGTCGACCGCCGCCGGACGCGCGGCGCGCGTGACGGCCAGCCAGGGCCCCGTCGGTTCGTCATGCAACGGATGCAGCGACAGCGGCTGCCCGGCGAGCTCGATCAGGCCGGTGGCGCCGAAATGCCGCGCGACCTCGGGGCTGGCGCCCAGCCGCAGCGCGGCCTCGCGGCGCCAGTCGGCGGTGACGTCGGCGGGCGTGCCGGCTGAAACGGTGTCGGCATGAGCGGGGATCGTCCCGTTCGCCGGAGGTGTCGTTGACGTAAGGATGGTCGTCATGGAAGCTCCCTGGCCGAGTTGTTGGGTGATGGGTTCGGCCGGCGATGACGATAGGCACACCGCGATGACGACAGCGAGACGGACGCGAAGCGGGTCGCGTCGAAGCGAACGCGCCGACGCGGTCGACCGCGGGCCCCGACCGGTCCTCGGGCGCAGTCGGCTCAGTAGCCGCGCGTCCCGACCGCCGCTTCCGCCAGCGCCGGCAGCACGTCCTTGAGCTTCTCCCGCGCGCGCACCAGGCGCGCCTTCACCGTGCCCGAGGGGCAGGCCATGATCCGCGCGATCTCCTCGCAGGATTCGCCCTGGCAGTAGGCCAGCTCCACCGTCGTGCGCTGCTCCAGCGACAAGGCGGCGAGCCCGTGACGCACCCAGTCGCGCAATTCGCGGTCGGGGCCGTCGTCGAAGAACGGCTCCGCCTCGGCGAGTTCCGCCTCCGGCACCGCCGAGGCATTGATCTCCTGACCGACCTCGCGGTCCCGCAGCGCCTTGAGCATGCAGCGATACGCGATGCCATGGGCCCAGGTCGTCACCCGCGAGTCGCCGCGGAAGTTGGCGGCGCTTTTCCAGACCACCCACAGCGCGTCGTTGACCGCCTCTTCCACCACATGCGGGCGCGAGCAGCAGCGCTGGATGAAGCGCGTCAGGCGCGGCTGGAAGTGGCGGTACAGCTGCTCGAACGCCGCGCGGTCCCCCGCGCCGGCCGCCTGCAGCCAGGCTCCCAGCAGGCCTTCCATGTCCTCGTCCCTCATGGCGCCACCTCGAAGGCCAGGACCTGCGTCACCTGCTGCGGCGAGAAGTTGTCGTCGGCCACCATCACCAGCGTGCGCCGGCCATCGGGCCGCACCGGTCCCCAGGCCATGCCTTCGAGGTTGTCGATCGGTCCGCGCGCGCCGGCGGCCTGCAGGTCGAGGATCAGCCGCTTGCGCATCGGCACGAGCGCCGCGTCGCGCAGCGAGGCCACGGCCGAGACGTCGGTGGCGCCATCGACGCTGGCCTCGTACAGCCGCACGCGGAACTTGAAGACCCGCTCGGCGACTTCCCGGCCCGAGCGCTCCAGCACCAGCAGCGTGCCGGCCGGCGTGACCAGCACATCGCTGACGCCGTTGTCGGACCGGCGCTGGCCGCCGGTCGGCGCCTCCGGGACCGGCTCGACCGGATAGGCGTACTGCCCCAGCACCCGGCCCTGCCGGTCCAGGTGGGTGAAGCGGGCCAACGCGCCCGCCTCGCGCGTCGGCGGCTCGCCGTCCTCGATCAACGGCGCCTCCATGCTGGCCCACACGGAGCCATCCGCGGCCAGCGCCAGGCCTTCCAGGCTGAGGTTGTCCCGGGCCCCGCGCGGCTCGTCGGGATGCACGCGCAGGCGCTCGGGCAGCGGCAGCTCGCCGGCGAAGCGGCCGTCCCGCTCCGACCAGCGGATGAAGGGCTGCAGGCCGCGCGGGCGGTCGCCCTCGCTGGACCAGAGCAGACGCCCGGTCCGCGGGTCCAGGCGCAGGGCCTCGGGATCGGGGCTCTCGGGCGGCGGCTCGCCGGGCCGCGTCGGTGCGCGGACATTCGGATAGGGCTGGCCGTCGCGCTGCAACAGCGGGGTGAGGCCGGTCACGCGCAGCTCCTCCAGGCCCTGCGCGTTCCAGCGGATCCTGGCGGTGTAGAAGCGCGCGGGGGCGTGCTCCGACCGGTCGTCGCTGAGCAGGTACCAGGTGTCCTCGACGGGGTCGTAGTCGAGGCCGGAGATGCCGCCGAGATGGCGCAGCAGCGGATCGGTCGCCACGCGCGGAATGACGGTCTCGCCGATGAGCCGCAGGCGCATCGGCGGCTGCGCCCAGGCTGTCGTCCCCGGCGCACCTGCCGCGCCAACCGCCGCGCCGTCCGCCGCAACGCGTGCCGGCGCGCGCGCGTCGACCGTCGAGGTCACCGGCGCGCAGCCGCCCAGCAGGAGCGCGACCGCGGCCACGGCCCCGGCGAGGAACGCCGTGCCGCCAGGGCGGGCCACCGGGGGGCGCTTCACAGTTCCATCCTCACCCACAGCACCACCGTGCGCGGCGCGCCGATGAAGTAGCGCCCGATGCTGGAGGGGCTCGTCATCAGCTCGGGCGCGACGCCGGAGAGGTAGTGCTTGTTGGTGATGTTCTCCAGGTTCAGGCCGAGGGTCAGGTGATCCCACTGGTACGACCCACTCGCGCCGAGCAGTGTGTAGGCCGGCATGCGCTCGTCGACGCCGCTGTTGGCCACCCGCGGATTCGCGTAGTAGCCGGCCTGGCTGGACACGTGACGGAGATTGGCCCCGAGCCGCCAGGCATCGCCCGGCCGCCAGGTCGCTTCCAGGAAGAGGTTGCGCGGCGCGATGCCGACCAGGTCCGCGCCGTCGCGGATGAAGCCCTTGGCCGGATAACCCTGCGCATCGACGTCGCCCAGCGCGTAGCGCGCCTTCTGGTAGGTGAAGGCGCCATACAGGCGCCAGGCCGCCCCCACGCGCGCGTTGCCGCTCAGCTCGATGCCATCGATGCGGCGGCCCTGGTCCACGTTCTCCGACTGCAGCGTGCCGGCGATGTCCGCGGCCACCGTCTCCTTCGAGCGGATCGAGAAACCCTGCACGCTCAGCGCGTAGCCGTCGCCCTTGTGGCGCAGGCCCAGGTCGAAGGCCTTGGCGGTGTCCATGTCCTGCGGCCGCAGCGCCGCCGCCATCGTGGTGGCCGCGCCGCCCTCGAGCGTCGCGTCGGTCATCGTGGCCGCGTTCTTGGCGTAGCCCGCGAACAGCTCGGTGTTCGCGCCCAGCGGCACCAGCGCGCCCAGCTTGGGCAGCACGCCGGAGTTCACCCGCGCCTGGTTGACGAAGTCCAGCTTGCCGGTGCGCGAGTCCTGGATCGGCGCGCGGTAGTCGACCCGGTTATCGAGGTAGGTGACGCCGTAGTCCAGCTTGAGCCGGCCATCCAGCAGGCTGCTGCGATTGGCCAGGTAGACCATGGTGGAGCGGTTCTTCCAGTGCTTGTCCTCGCTGATCGCGACCGGCGTGTCGGCAAGGGCCGGCCCCACGGCCTCGTCGAGGACCGGATACCAGCGCCGCACCTGGCCGCGCTCGTAGCTCTCGTACCAGGCGCCGGCGCGCCAGTCGAGCAGGTCGCCATGCCGCGCGCCCACTTCCACCAAGGCGCCGTTGCGCGAGAGGTCGTAGTCATTGCCGCGGAAGTACAGGCTGCGGGCCGAGCCATCGAGCCCCGGATAACCGCCGTTGCCCAGGCCCGTTTCCTTGCCGGTCCCGTCCTGCCCGTGGTGATAGGCCTTGGCCGAGACCTTCAGGCCGCCCAGCGTGGTGTTCAGGCTGAGGTAGCTCAGCCGGTCCTCGCGCGGGTTGCCCTTGAGGCCGCGGTAGTTGCGGTCGACGCCGGGCACGCCGGTCCAGTGGTCGGTGTAGCCGTCCTGCTTGGGATCGGTCTGGAACTGCCTGAGCGTGACGATGTTGCTGGCGCTCGTCTCCTTGCGCTCGTTGAAGCTGGAGTAGAGCTTCAGCGTGGTGTCCTGGCCCAGGCGCCAGGCCAGCTTCAGGTCGGCATGGTCGCGGGTGTCGTGGCCGGAGGGATCGTCGACGTAGGAGACCTGCCACTGCTGCCGGGACACGCTCAGGTAGGCGGTGAGCCCGGGCGCCAGTTCGCCGCTGTCCACGCGGGCATAGAGCCGGCCGAGCTCGGCGCTGCCCGCGGCGGCTTCCACGCGCAGGCCGAAGGCACGGCCGGGATCCTGGGTCAGGTAATCGATGTGGCCGGCCAGCGCCTGGTGGGACGGCGCGCCAACGATGCCCGCCGACTGCGACACATCGATCGCCGCCAGGTTGCTGCTGTCGAAGAAGCGCGTGGGCACCGAGCCGCCGCCCAGCGTCGTGCGGCCGTTGGGGATGCCGTCGATCGAGAAGCCGATGCTGTCCTTGCCGAAGCCGCGCATGCTGATCGTGCTCTCGAAGCCGTCGCCGCCGAAGGCGTTGGACGAGCCGACCTGGATGCCGGACACGCGCTCCAGCAGCTTGTCGGCCGAGACGCCGGTCGGGTAGTGCTCCAGGTCGGCCGCGGTGATCTTCACGTTGGCGCGCGACTGGCGCAGGCCGATGGACTCGCCGGTCACCGTCACCTGGCCCAGCGACTGCGAGCGGGCGGGCACCGGCGCGGCCGAAGGCGCGATCGAAGGCGCGGTATCGCCGGCGGCTTCGCTGGCGGGCCGGGCCGGCGCGGGGGCCTCCTGGGCCAGGACCGGGGCGTGGACGGCGACGAGCAGGGCCGCCAGGGGCAGCGGCGCGAAGGGAAGGCGGGCGAGAGAGCGCATGGTGGAGGAGCTTTCAGCGGAAGGACCGGGAACGGGGTGGAGGGGTACTGCGCGGATCGGGCCGGATGATCATCCACTGGTACGTACCACGTCAATCTGGTCACAGCATGTTTTCCGCAGAACCTCGGGTTTTCCTTCGGAAGCAACAGCTGTCACAGCCTCGTAAAACGGCCATGCGATGCGGACTGGGAGCAACCCTGTTGACCATCTGGTACGTACCATGAGAGCATTGCCGGACATGAGCAAACGACCCGCCGAGGCCTCCGCGCCCCCTCCCCGCTACCGCCAGGTCGCCGACGCGCTGCGCGCCGCCATCGACGACGGCCGCCTCGCCGACAACGAGGCCCTGCCCTCCGAGCGCGAGCTCACCGAGCAGCACCAGGTCAGCCGCGACACCATCCGCAAGGCGGTGCGGCTGCTGGAGGACCATGGGCTGGTCTACAGCGACCACGGCCGCGGCACCTTCGTCGCGCCGGCGCTGGTGCGCCGCATGTCGCGCTACATCGACGGCTTCTCCGAGGACACGCGCCAGCGCGGCGGCCTGCCCAGCCAGCGCATCCTCAACCTCGAGTTCAGCCCGGCCACCATGGCCATCGCCCAGCTGCTGCAGCTCGAATCCGGCCACCCGCTCACCCGCGTGCGGCGCGTGCGCCTGACCAACGGCGTGCCCGTCGGCCTGCACGACGCCTACTTCCCGCTGCCGCCAGGCGTGAAGCTCGAGCTGCAGGAGGTGGAACGCGCCCGCTCGCTGTACCAGCTGCTGATGGAACGCGCCGGCTTCGCGCCGGTGGAAGCAGTGGAGAACCTGTTCGCCGCCAGCGCCGACGCGGAGGAAGCGCGGCTGCTCGGCGTGCCGGAAGGCGCGCCGCTGCTGGTCTGCGAGCGCATCACGCTGTCCGAGCGGCGCGAGCCGATCGAGTACTGCCTCATGAAGTACGTGTCCAGCTACCGGTACAGCGCGCGGATCACGCAGTCCAGCCGGCTCGCCTGAGCGCGCCGGCCGCCCCCTCCCGGCACCGCCGTCGATGCGCCCCGCCCTCCGCTTCCTCCTGCGTCAGCTCCTGTGGCTGCTGGCGGCCGTGGCCGTGCTCTACGCGCTGAAGGCCGCGGGCGAGCGGCTGCTGCCGCGCGCCCAGGCCGGCCATGCGGTGCGCGCCGTGCTCTTCATCAACGGCACGCTGGGCGACAAGTCCTTCTTCGACGGCGCGGCCAAGGGCATGCGTGAAGCGGCGCGGCAGTTGCCGGTCACCATCAAGATCGTGGAGGGCGGCACCGATCCGACGCGCTGGCTGCCGGCCCTGACCGCGCTGGCCGACAGCGGCGACTACGACCTGATCGTCACCGGCACCTACACGATGGCGCCCTATGTCGAGCAGCTGGCGCGGGCCTATCCGGAACGTCGCTTCGTGCTCTACGACGCCGCCGTGGACGCCGGCCGCTGCGCCTGCCGCAACGTGCGCTCGCTGCTGTTCCGCCAGAACGAGGGCGCCTACCTGGCCGGCTGGCTGGCGGCGCGGCTCGACCGGGCCGGCCTGCCAGGCGTCGCGCCCGGTGGCGGCCTGGGGGTGATGGGCGGCATGCAGTTCCCGGTCGTCGACGACTTCATCGTCGGCTTTCGCGCTGGCGCCAAGGCCGCGGATCCGGACCTGCCGGTGGCGACCCAGTACGCCAACTCCTTCTCCGATCCGGCGCTGGGCAAGGAGATCGCCAAGACGCTGTTCGGCCGCGGCGCCGGCATCGTGTTCCATGTCGCGGGCGCCAGCGGCCAGGGCGTCAACGAGGCCGCGCTGGAGACCGGCCGCTACGCCATCGGCGTGGACGTGGACCAGTACGCGCTCTACCGTCCGCGCCAGCCGGCGCTGGCGGCGCGCATCCTCACCTCGGTGGTCAAGAACGTCGACGTCGCGGTGCTGGAGGCGCTGCGCGCGTCCTTGCGGCAGCCCGCGGCGCCGGGCGGTGTCGTGTCGCTGGGCCTGGCGGAGCGCGGCGTGAGCCTCGCGCCCCGCGCCGGCCTGCTAGCGCAATGGCCGCCCGCGCTCTGGCAGGAGCTCGAGCAGGTGCGCGCGGAGATCGTCGCCGGCCAGCGCCGCGTGCCGAGCGCCTTCTCGGCGAGGACGCCCGGATGAGCGCCGCGATGAACACGCCGTGGGACACCGCCACGAGCGCCGCAACGAGCGCCGCGATGGACATCGCGATGAGCGCCTCATCGGCCCCCCCGCCCGGCAGCGCGCCGATCGGCGCCGCCCCGCCCGGACGGCTGTCGCTGCACGGCGTCTCCAAGCGCTACCCGACCGGCACGCTGGCGGTGGACCAGGTCAGCCTGTCCATCGCGCCGGGCGAGGTGCATGCCATCGTCGGCGAGAACGGCGCCGGCAAGTCCACCGTCATGAAGATGCTCTACGGGCTGGAGCAGCCCAGCGCCGGGGAGATCCGCCTGGACGGCGAGCCGGTGCGCTGGCGCACGCCGCGCGAGGCGATCGCCGCCGGCATGGGCCTGGTGCCGCAGCATGTGACGCTGGTGCCCTCCTTCACCGTCGCCGAGAACGTCGTGCTCGGCCAGGAGCCGCGCCGCGGTCCGCTGCTCGACACCCGCGTCGCGATCGAGCAGGTCGCCGAGACGGCGCGCCGCTTCGGCCTGCCGCTGGATCCGCGCACGCCGGTGTCGCGGCTCTCGCTGGGCGAGCAGCAGGCGGTGGGGCTGCTCAAGGCGCTGCACCAGGGCGCCCGCATCCTGATGCTGGACGAGCCGACGGCGGTGCTGGCGCCGCAGCAGGCCGCGGCCTTGATGGCCGCGCTGCGGCGCTACGCCGACCATGGCCTGGCGGTGATCCTGATCACGCACCGGATCGCGGAGATCCGCGAGGTCTCGGACCGCTTCACCGTGCTGCGCGGCGGCCGCGTGGCCGGCAGCGCCGCGACGCGGGACGTCGGCGAGGCGGAGATCGCCGCGATGGTGGTGGGACGCGCCGTCGCGCCGCGGCGGTCGCGGCCGTCGCCGGCGCCGGAGCGCCGCACGCCGGTGCTCAGCATGCGTGCGGTCGCGGCCACGGACGCCGGCGGCCGCCAGACCTTGGAAGACCTGACGCTGGAGATCGCCGGCGGCGAGATCCTCGGCATCGCCGGCGTGGAAGGCAATGGGCAGGGACTGCTCGCCGACGTGCTGGCCGGCCTGGTGCGCGCGGAGCGCGGGCAGGTCTCGGTCGACGGCATTCCGCTGCGCGGCCAGGGCGACGCCGGCATCCGCGCGGCGCGGGCGGCGGGCGTCGCGGCGCTGCCGGAAGACCGGCTGCACGACGGCGTCGCGCCGGACATGAGCATCACCGAGAACGCGATCGCCAACCGGCATGCCGGGCCACCCGTGGTCCGGCGCGGCGTGCCCGGCTGGTTCGGCGCGATGGATCTGGGAGGGGCGGCGCGCGAGACCGCCCGCCTGCTGCGCGACTTCGGCGTCGTGGCCGCATCGCCCGAGGTGCCGATCCGCTCGCTGTCGGGCGGCAACATGCAGAAGGTCGTGCTGGCCCGCGAGATCGCCCTGGCCCCGCGTCTGCTCGTCGCGAGCCAGCCGACGCGCGGCGTCGACATCGGCGCCTGCGAGTCGCTGCACGAGCGCCTGGGCGCGCTGCGAGACAGCGGCGCGGCCGTGCTGCTGATCTCGGCCGACCTGGACGAGCTGCTGGCGCTGTCCGATCGCATCGCGGTGATGTCGCACGGCCGACTGGTCGGGCATTTCGCGGCCGCCGAGGTCGACGCGCGGCGGCTCGGCCTCTACATGACCGGCGTGTGCCACGACCCGGCCGCCCGCGCCGACCTGGACGCGCCCTTCACGCCCGCCGAGCCCTCTGCCCCCGTCGCGCCCTCCGCACGCTCGGCGCTCTCAGCGCCCTCCGCTCCCTCCACGCCCTTCGCCCCCGACGAGGAACGCCTGCCGTGACGTCCGCCGCCCCTCCCGCGCCCCGGGCCTCGCGCCGCGCCGGCCTCACCGTCCTGCTCCGGCGCGCCGGTGCCGGCATCGGCACGCTGCCGCTGTCGCTGGCCGCGGCGCTGCTGGTCGGCTTCGCCCTGACCGCGCTGGTCAGCGATGAGCCGCTGCGCGCCTGGCTGGCGCTGCTCACCGGCCCGCTGCCGGAGTTCCACCTCGGCACGCAGGGCTGGGAGCTGCGGCGCGTGGTGCTCTTCGGCGCCGCGATCGAGGACGCCATCACGCTGGCGCTGCTGGGCCTGGCGATCGCGCTGCCCTTCCGCGCCCGGCAGTTCACGCTCGGCGCGGACGGGCAGATGTTCCTCGGCGCGCTGGCCGCCGTGGCCACCAGCCTGGCGCTGGCCGCCTGGCCCGCGGTGGTCGTGCTGCCGGCCTCGCTGCTGGCCGCGATGCTCGTGGGCGGTGCCTGGGGGCTGCTGCCCGGCTGGATGCGGGTGCGCCATGGCGCCAGCGAGATCGTCACCTCCCTGATGCTCAACCTGGTCGCGGTGCAGTTGTTCCGGCTGATCCTCAGCGAGTGGATGAGCGATCCCGGCGCGGGTTTCATCGCCACGCCGCTGCTGCCGCCGGCCGCGTCGCTGGGTGCGCTGATCCCCGGCACGCATGTGAGCGCGATGCTGATCGCGGTGCCGCTGCTGGCCTGGGCCGCCCAGGCGATGCTGGACCGGACCAGTGCCGGTTATGCGCTGCGCGCCGTCGGCCAGGCGCCGGACTTCGCGCGGCGCATGGGGCTGCCGGTGGCGCGCACGGTGATGCTGTCGACCGCGCTGGGCGGGGTGTTCGCGGGACTGGCGGGGTTGCATGTCAGCCATGCGCTGCTCGGGCGGCTGCCGGTGGACCTGCCCGCCGGCCTCGGTTACGAGGGCCTGGTGGTGGCGCTGCTGGCGCGCAACCAGCCGCGCGCGATCCCGATGGCGGCGCTGCTCTACGCCTACCTGCGGGCCGGCGGGCAGGCGATGGAGCGCGGCACCGACGTCCCGCGCGAGATGGTGCTGGTGATCCAGGCGCTGATCATCCTGTTCGTCGTCTCCGAGCGCCTGTGGCCGCGGCTGGCCGAGGGCCTCGCGCGCTGGCGGAGCCGGCGCGGCGCGCCCGCCGTCGAGACCGTCGAGCCCTCCCCCGGAGTCGCCACATGACCGACACCTGGACCCTCGTCGTCGTCGGGCTGGTCGTCGCGCTGCTGCGCGCCACCACGCCCATCCTCTTCGCGGCGCTCGGCGCGCTGGTGTCGGACCTGGCCGGCTGCGTCAACGTGGCGCTGGAGGGCCTGATGCTGGTCGCCGCGTTCTTCGGCGTCGTGGGCGCGGTGCAGGCCACCGAGCTCTGGCCGGCGCTGCCGGTCTGGGCCCACGCGCTGATCGGCGGCGGCGCGGCGCTGCTGGCGGCGCTCGCGCTCGCGCTGCTGCTGGCGGTCTTCCATCTCGAGTTCGGCGCCGACCTGATCGTCGCCGGCATCGCCATGAACCTGCTGGCCGCCGGGCTGACCGTGTTCCTGATGGCCAGCTGGGTCGGCGACAAGGGCTCCACCGCCACGCTCGTCAGCCCCGCGCTGCCCGCGCTGCGGGTGCCCGGCCTGGCCGGCTGGCCGGCGCTGGACCTGCTGGTCAACGGCGAAGGCGGCCGCGGCCATCCCCTGCCGCTGCTGCTGGCGCCGCTGGCGGTGGCGGCGGTGTGGCTGCTGCTGCAGCGCACCCCCTGGGGCCGCTGGCTGCGCGCCACCGGCGAGAACCCGGCCGCCGCGCTCGCCGCCGGCATTCCGGTCAAGCGCATGCAGTACCTGGCGCTGCTGGCCAGCGGCGCACTGGCCGGGCTGGGCGGCGTCTACCTCAGCATGGGCTACGTGACCCTGTTCCAGGCGGACATGAGCGCCGGTCGCGGCTTCCTGGCACTGGCGGCCGTCTTCCTCGGCGCCCGCGCGCTGGCGGGGACCACCGCGGCGGCGCTGCTGTTCGGCGCCAGCGCGGTGCTGGCCACCCAGCTCGGCGCGCTGGCCTGGCGGCCCCAGCTGCCGCAGATGCTGCCGCCCATCGTCACCCTGCTCGCCATGGCCGTGGCCGGCGCGCGCCGCGCGCGGCGGCCCAGGCCCGCCACGCCCGAGATTTCCCAGAGACCTTGAAGGACCTTCCCAGGATGAACCAAGAGCAACTGCGCGAGCGCATCCAGGCGTCGCTGACGCTGGCCGGCATGGGCGACGCGCTCGGCGCGCCGACCGAGCAATGGAGCATCGACGAGATCGCGGCCCACTTCGGCGGACTGGTCACGCGTTTCGAGACCCCCACGCCGGACACCTTCGCCGGCGTGAATGGCGGCCTGCGGGCCGAGGTCACCGACGACGCGAGCCAGATGTACTACCTGGCCCGCGCGCTGGTGGCCGCCGAGGGCCGGCTGGACCAGGCGGGCTGGGTCGAGTGCCTGCTGGACTGGGTGCGCACCAGCCCGAAGGCCGGCTTCATGGGCCCCAGCACCGCGGGCATCGTCAAGGCGCTGCAGGAGGGCACGGACCTGGCGAGCGTCGGCGTGATCGGGCAGTCGCGCCGCAAGCTCACCGGCATGGGCACGACCAACGGCGCGGCGATGCGCGTCGCGCCGGCCGGCCTGATCCACCCCGGCGACCTGGCCGCCGCCTGCGAGCAGGCCTTCGTCACCTGCATGCCCTCGCACGACACCGGTGTCGCGATCTCGGCGGCCTGCTCGATCGCCGCCGCCGTCTCTCGCGCGCTGGTCACGCCGCCGTCGCCCGACGCGCTGGGCGAGGTGCTGGCCGCCGCGGTGGAAGGCGCGACCCGCGGCGAGGCGATCGCGCGCGAACGCGCCCGCGACGTCGCCGGCCCCCGCTACCTGGCGCGGCTGGAAGCGGCGCTGGCGATCGCCGCCCAGGCGCCGGACGACCGCAGCTTCATGTCGCGGATGGAGGGGCTGGTGGGCAACTCGGTGCTGGCGGCGGAGTCCGTGCCCGCGGCCGTGGGCATCGTGGCCTACACCGGCGGCGATCCGATGCGGACCATCGCCATCGGCGCCTCGATCGGCAACGACACCGATTCCATCGCGACCATGGCCGGCGCGATCGCCGGCGCCTGGCGCGGACTGGCCGGCGTGCCGGCGGCGATGCGCGCCGAGTTCGAGACCGCCAACCGCGCCGACTTCGACCTGGACGCGATCGCGGCGGGCCTGGGCGGCCTGGCCTGGCGCCACTGGCAGGAGCGCGGCCATGGCTGAGCGCCGTCGCTGGGACCTGCTGGCCTTTGGCGATCCCTGCATGGACCTGAGCCTGGACGTCGACCAATGGCCCGAGGCGGGCGGCAAGGTGATGGCGCGCGCGGCGGGCCATTCGGCGGGCGGCACCACGGCCAACGCGGCCTGCGCGCTGTCGCGGCTGGGCGGCCGCGCGGCCGTGTTCGGCCGCATCGGCGCCGACCTGTTCGGCGAGCAGCTGCGGCGCTCGCTGCGCGACGACGGCGTCGATGTGGAACACCTGCAGGTCGTGGCCGGCGTGGCGTCGGGCCTGGCGCTCTCGCTGCTGCCGCCGGGCGGCGACCGCGGCCTGGTGGTCGCGCCGATGGCCGCCGCGCCGCCGCCCTTCCCCGTGCAGCGCCTGCACGACGCGCTGCTGCAGTCGCGCGTGCTCTACGCCATGCCGCGCGACCTGGCGGAGCTGACGCGCATCAGCCAATTGGCGCGGCGCACCGGCACGCGGGTGGCGCTCGACCTCGAACCCTCGGTGGTCGGCGACGCGCGGGCGCTGGCGCAGCAGTTGCCGCTGGCCGACCTGGTGTTCTTCAACGAGGCCGGCTTCCGGGCCGGCACCGGCGAGGCGCCCTCGGCCGACGGGCTTCGCCGCCTGCTCGACCAGGGGCCGTCCTGCGTCGTCGTCACGCTGGGCGCTCAGGGCGCGATGGCGGCCGACCGCGACGGCGTGGTGCGGCAGGCCGCGTTCGACGTGCCGGTGCGCGATACCACCGGGGCGGGTGACGCCTTCAATGCCGCCTTCGTGCTCGCCCGGCTCGAGGGCCAGTCGCTGGCGGCCAGCCTGCGCTTCGCCTGCGCGGTCAGCAGCTTCGTGATCGCGGAGGTCGGCGCCCGCGCCGGCCTGCCCTCGCGGGCGGCGGTCGACGCGCGGCTCGGTCAGGCGGGGACTCTGCGCCTGGAGGGGCCAGACAACGTCTGGTGACTCACAAGACCCTCACCCCGACCCTCTCCCGCAAGCGGGAGAGGGAGTTCTCCGCCCCCCACCAGCGTGAGAGGTCGCCCCCTCGCCCCTTCCGGGGGAGAGGGACGGGTGAGGGGGCTCGCGCCACCGCGCCGCTCTCCCGCAACCGCGCCGACGCTGCCCATCCGGGCGCCACTTCGCCTCCCCGCTCCGCGCTGCGCATCCGGCGCCGACCCGACGCGGCCTTGACCTAGCCTGCGTTCCAGCGCGCGAGTCCTCGCGCATCGCATCCTGGAGCGCCCCGCCATGGTCACGCTGACGCCCGTCGGTCCGACAACCTCTTCGTCCTCCGCCGTCGAACTCACGCCCCCGCCGGGCGCCACCACGGGCGCCCCGCCCCGCCCCGACACCGCCGGCTCGATGCCCACCGGCTCGGGCGGCCAGGCGCTGGAACCGAACCCGCGGGCGTCGTCGCAGTCCATGCAACCGCCGCCCCGCGCCGACGTGACCACGCTGGCGCAGCTGCGGACGCAAAACCCGCCCCCCACGACGCCAGCGCCCTCAACGTCATCCACCGCCGCCGTGGCCCAGGCCCGGCCCGTCCAGCGCACCGACCCCGTCACCGCGCTCGAGGGCGTGCTCGCCGCGCCCCCGGCCGATCCGGCGCGGCTGGCCCAGCTCAAGACCGACTACGGCGCCACCCGCGAGGACATGACGCGCTTCCTTGGCCGCTTCGAGGCGGCGCTGGTGCCCTCCGCGTCGGCGGGCGCGCAGCTGGCGGACCTCAACGACCACAGCCACGTGCTGAAGCTCACCGCCCACGGCCCCCACGGCATGACCGTGGCCGAGCGCCTGCCAGTCATCAGCCAGACGCTGCCCGGCGAGGCCGAGCCGCGCTTCTTCGTCAAGGGCTATGGCGACCGGCTGATCAAGCTGGCCGACCTGGAGGCGCTCGAAGGAACGGGCATGCTCGCCCACCGGCCACCGCGCGGCGGCGCCGAGCCCGATCTGGAGGCCGGCCCGCCCCGCGCGGACCGCCCCTCGCTGCCCCGCGGCGACATGGAGACCTCGCTGCGCTCCTCGATCAAGCAGCTGTCGATGGATTCGGCGCTGCACGCGCGGCGCTCCCTGGCCGAGTCCGACGACCCGATCATGCAGATGCCGCCCAACCCGAGCGCGATGCCCAAGGAAGCGCAGTGGTGGTCCAGTCCCGAGACCGCGACGCTGCCCGGCTTCGGCCCGACGCTGGCCAATGGCCTGACCGCGCTCACCCCGCATTTCTACAAGTCGGAGCGCCTGTTCCTCATCACCGCGATGGAAGGCTACGAGGAGTTCCAGGGCCGCCCCACCCCGCCGTCCGACCGGCCGCCCGCCCTGCGCGCGCAGACCGCCGGGGACCTGGAGCATCCGCCCTCCGCGGTGAACGTGGGCGGGCCGGTGCTGGCCAAGATCCGGGGCGTCAAGCAATGGGAGGTCGTCGGCCCGGCCGAGTTGACCGGCGTGAAGTCCGCCAAGGGCGCGCGCGCCTTCGAGGCGCTGATGGACACGCTGCGCGAGCAGCTCGGCCAGGCCCGCGCGGAAGGGGCGAGCGCCAAGCCCGTCGTCATCCGCTTCACCACCGACGACCAGGCGGTGCACGAGCTGACGGCCAGCACCCAGGGCGCCCGGCTGCGGCTGGTCAACCCGACACCGAGCTTCGGACACAGCGACAGCGCCGGGATGATGCAGGCCGGCCATGGCGCCGCGGCCGACATCGACCTGTACTCCTACGAGGGCCAGTACAACGGCCTGCGCGCCAGCAAGTCCGGCACGCCCGAGCCGGCGCTGGTGCTCTCCACCGGCGAGGCGCTGCCCGCCGGGCCGCTGATCAAGGGCGCCGGGCCCCTGGTCCCCACGGTCCTCAAGCGCACCTTGGTCGCCGCGAGTCGGCTGGCGACCTCGCAGCCGGCGTTCGGCCTCGGCAACCAGCGCCCGCTGGACTACACGATCAACACCGCCGTCAAGGTGGCCGCCAAGACCGGCGTGGTCTACGGATTCAACATGCTGGGCCGCATGGCGTCCGCCGGCATCGGCGTCGCCGGGCTGAGCAGCCAGGGCGGCGGCAACATCGGCTTCGACGGCCTGGCCAAGGCGGTGGGCTGCATGGTGGCGGCGCAGGAGGCCACCACCTTCGCGATGGCGCAGTTCGGCAAGATGATGCCGGCCCACTTCCAGTGGCCCGAGGGCCGGATGGGCCGGTTCGCGATCCGCGCCATGCTGCCCAGCGCCGAGGAGATGCTGCGCCTGTCCCTCAACATGAAGCTGCAGCAGGCCTTCGGGCTGCACCGCGGCAACGCGGTGGACGTGATGGCGCTGGCCTCCGCCTCGGTCGCCAAGGGCGGCGTCGAATGGATGAAGTCGCGCGCCGGCGATCCCGCGAACCACGCCGCCGCCCACCTCTCGCTGACCCTGCTCTACAACACGATCTACAACGTCGCGCGCGGGGTCTCCAACGCGTTCACGCTGCCGGGCGGCGACGGCCATCCGTCCGCGCGCACCGTCGGCGCCACCCTGGCCGCGCGCGCCATCGGCCGGCTCGACACGATGTACGAGCCCATGCTGACCACGATGCTCAACAGCGCCGGCTTCGTGGGCGACAACGCCAGCGCCTACGACCACCAGATGAGTCGCGAGACCCGCGGGATGGGCGACCCGATCTCCATCATCGACCGCGCCATCACCGACGTCTCCAACGCCGCCGCCGGGCTGGCGGGGCGCAAGCTCGAGGAGAACCGGACCGCGATGATGATGCTGCTGAACGTGCGTGAAGGCATGGAGGGAGTGCGGCAGTACCTGAGCCGCTTCCCGCTCGAGCACGAGGCCGGCCGCTTCAGCGAGATCGGCGCCGAGCTGGCGGCGGTCCACGATTCGATCCAGCATGCCTCGCAGCCGCTGCATCCCGAGCGCGAGAAGGAGATGGACCTTCGCCTGCAGGAGAAGCTGGATGCGCTCATCGAGGCGGCGGATGGCGGGCCGGCGGCCGACGAGGCGCAGGACCGCCCCGAGGCGCTGCGCTACGACGTCGCGCTGCTGGATGCCAAGGACCGCGAGACCTTCGAGCGGCAGAGCCGCGCCGCGCGCGAGCAGTGGTCCTCGCGCGGCAGCCTGCCGCAGACCAGCCAGTTCCACGAGATCGTCAACGACTACAGCAACCGCGGCCGGCCGGTCGACGCGCGCCCAGGGCTGCTGCTCGATTCGGCGGAGGTGCCGCGCAACGTGACCACCTGGACGCGGCGCGGCCAGGCGGCGGCGTGGCCCACCACCCAGCTGATGGCCGGCGCGCCGGGCATCCACACGCCGCGCACCGACACCGGCCTGCCGCCGGTGTCCGAGCTGCTGCAGAAGCGGGCCACGAACTCGGCCTTCCTCTACACCGTCGAGTCCGGCATGTTCCACCTGCCGCTGCGCTTCGACTACGTCGGCCAGCTGCAGTACCAGCCGATCCGCCCCAAGAGCGCGATCAGCGTGCCGCACATGGTGCTCACCGCCTCGGCCCACAAGCCGGACGGCGGCGAGGGCCTGGTCGATCCCAGCGCCATCCTGGACGTCAACCTGGCGGCGCGCTACGCGCCGAAGTTCCCCGCCAACCTCGACCGCGCCGCGGTCACCGAGGCGTCCTACATCGCGCCCGGCGGCCAGACCCGCTTCGGGCAGCCGGTGGAAGCCGGACAGTCGCCCAACAAGACCGTCACCGAGGGCGAGGTGGTGGCGCTCACCGAGATGTATTCGGCCACCACCTCCAGCCGCATGGCGGCCTACTTCGGCGCCGGCATCAATGCCGGGGCGACGCGCGACCGCAGCCTGCGCATCCACGCCAAGCTGCTCAGCGGCGTGAATTTCGCCAAGGTGAGCGACCTGGCCCAGGGCGAGGTGGTGGCCGTGCCCGGCGTGCTGATGCGGGTCCGCAAGATCGACGCCAACGCCGGCAAGGGCCCCGCCGTCAACGCGCCAGGCAAGGACGTGCAGGACCTGGGCCAGGTGGTCTATTTCGAGCAGGTCAACACCTACGAGCTGGAGCAGCGCTTCCAGGCGAAGAAGGCGCAGCCGTCGGTGGACCTGCGCGAAGGCGAGGAGGCGATGGAGCCGCGCTCGGGCCATCTGCTCAAGGCCACCCGCCAGCCGGCGCCCGACGCCTGGGTCTTCGACCTCGGCGAGGACCGCTTCCGGCGCCTGGACGCCGTGAAGGACGCGGGCCGGCAGGTGCTCGAATGGTCCAACAACAAGAGCTACTTCCTCGGCCGCGGCCTGGAGGACATGGACCGCGCCGGCGAGCAGGGTCCGCCCGAGCGCGCGCGCTGGCTGCATCCCTACAGCGGCGACCAGTCGATGCGCGCCATCAAGGAGGCGACGCATGCGCTGATCCTGGGCAAGGACCCGCTGGTGTCGGAGGGACTGCTGGACCTGGCGACGGAGAACGTCCATCACGCCCACTTCCGCGAGGCCGGCGGTTATGCCGCCACCGACGCGGCCCGCGAGGCCGCCGCGCAGCGCCAGGCCATCCGGGAGCAGGCGGGCGCCGTGGCCGACGCCATCGGCGAGAAGTCGCTGTCCAGCCCGCTGTCGACGCAGGACGCCGCGTCCTTCAGCTGGCTCATGACCAGCCTGCTGCGCAAGCGGATCGAGCTGGTGGTGCTCGACGCGGCCGGCCAGGCCGAGCACACCCCCTTCGACATGACCTACGACAAGATCGACCTGAAGCGGGAAGCCGCGCTCAGCGACCTGTCGGACAAGCGCCACGAGCCGGCGCATGTGATCGTGGTGTCGCCCGATGGCGTCTTCACGCCGCAGGTGCGCGGCGGGCGCCGGGAGATGGTCCGCATGGACGAGGCCGGCGACGGCCCGACGCTGGGCGGCCTGGTGCACGCGCTGGTCCGGCAGGCCTATCCGGAGGCCGGCCACTACGCCGAGGACGCCGCCGGCGGACTGCGGCCCGACAAGTCGGCGCAGCGCAGCGCCCAGGACATCCTCGACACCATGAAGGACGCCGCGCGCGCCGACTACCGACCCCTGCAGGAAGCCCTGGTGAAGCAGTTCGGCGTGCCGCAGGCGGCGGCCGAGGCGCCGCGCTGAGCCACGCGGAGGCGTGTCGCAAGCCCGCCTTTTCGCGGGAAACCCGATGCGCAATGCCATGGAGCGGTCCGCTCACGGATAATGCGCGGATGCCTGCTATTCAACTGACCCCCGCCCAGCGCAAGGAAAAGCGCGCCGACGCCCACCATCTCGACCCGGTCGTGATGATTGGCGCCGATGGCCTGACGGCCGCCGTCACCAAGGAGGTCGACGCCGCGCTCAGGGCCCATGGCCTGATCAAGGTCCGCGTGATGTCCGACGACCGCCAGGGTCGCGAGGAGATCCTGGCCACGCTGGCCGAGCAGCTCGACGCCGCCCCGATCCAGCACATCGGCAAGCTGCTGGTGCTGTGGCGCCCGGTGCCGGAGAAGGAAAAGGCCGTCAAGGAGGACGCCCGCTCCGCGCCCAAGGTCGTGAAGATCGTGAAGTTCTCGAAGAGCGGCAACAACCGTCCGCAGATCAAGAAGGTCACCGTGCTGGGCAACCAGCGCGTCACCCAGGGCGGTGAAGTCAAGCGCGCGAAGAAGCCGCGTCAGACCAGCCTCAAGAAGTCCAGCCGGGGCTGACGCCGACGCCGCCACGCGCGGGCGGCCAGGTCCGGCACCAACGAAAAGACGGCCCGCGGGCCGTCTTTCCTTTTTGTCGCTTCCGATCAGCGGGGCCGCGGTCCGCTCACGCGCCACGCCAGCGCAAGCACGGCGATCGTTCGCAGCCCGAAGAACACCAGCGACACCGCATGCAGCTGCAGGAAGGTCCAACTGCCCTGCCCCTGGCGCGCGGCGTCCATCATCGGCTGCAGCGCGTAATAACCGGCGGCGGTGAAACCGATCGCCAGCAAGGGCAGCCAGAAGCCGGGATTCATCGCCGATCCGCCGACCACGCCATCCCGGTGCAGGCGCCGCTCCATCAGGATCAGCAGCACGCCCGCGGCGAGCGCGAAGCGGGCATCCATCTCGAACAGCCGCGCGACGTACTTGCCGGCCATCGCGCGGTCCAGCGTCGCGAACGCGTTCGGCGCGGCCAGCAGCGCCACCGCCAGCAGCTCGCCGGCCCACAGGGCCGCCAGCAGCGCACGGATCCGGAGCAGCATCGGCGAAGGCCTCAGATGTAGCGGACCTCGACGATCTCGTAGCGCTTGATGCCGCCCGGGGCCACCACCTCGGCCACGTCGCCGGCTTCCTTGCCGATCAGCGCGCGGGCGATCGGGGAGCTGATCGAGATCAGGCCCTGCTTCAGGTCGGCCTCGTCGTCGCCGACGATCTGGTAGGTCACCTCGTTGCCGGACTCTTCTTCCTCGAGGTCCACGGTGGTCCCGAACACGACCTTGCCGCCCGCGTCGACCGACGCCGGGTCGATCACCTGGGCCGACGACAGCTTGCCCTCGATCTCCAGGATGCGGCCCTCGATGAAGCCCTGCTTGTCCTTGGCGGCCTCGTACTCGGCGTTCTCCGACAGGTCGCCCTGCGCGCGCGCCTCGGCGATGGCGTTGATCACGGCATGCCGCTCGACCGTCTTGAGCCGATGCAGTTCTTCCTTGAGCTTCTCAGCGCCGCGCTTGGTCAATGGAATCGTCGTGGCCATGTCTCTAGAACCTTGAAAAACAAAACAAACCGCCGCTGCCGCTCAGGGTCGCTGAGCAGCGGCGGCGGAATGGATGGCGCAGTTTAATGCAGTTCGGCGTGCAGTTCCTGCAGCGATTGCACCAGCAGGCCATCCTTGTGCTTCATGCCTTCGACCGCGGCTTCGCAGCCCGCCATCGTCGTGTAGTAGGTCACCCGGTTGGCCAGCGCCGCCTGACGGATGTGACGGCTGTCGGCAATCGCCGTGCGCGTCTCGTCGACGGTGGTGAACACGAGCTGGATGTCCCCGCCCTTGATCATGTCGACGATGTGCGGGCGGCCGTCCTTGACCTTGTTGACGACGCGCACCGGCACGCCGGCGGCCTCGATCGCCGCGGCCGTACCCTTGGTCGCCACCACGCCGAAGCCCAGCGCCGCCAGGTCACGCGCCAGCGCGACGGCACGGTCCTTGTCGTTGTTCTTCACGGTGATCAGCACGTTGCCCTGGCGCGGCAGGCGCGAGCCCGCGCCCAGCTGGCTCTTGAGCATGGCCTCGCCGAAGGTCCGGCCGGCGCCCATGACTTCGCCGGTCGAACGCATTTCCGGGCTCAGGATCGGGTCCACGCCAGGGAACTTGTTGAACGGGAAGACGGCTTCCTTGACGCTGAAGTAAGGCGGCTGGATCTCGACCGGCGGCTTGCCGCCGGCGGCCTTCTGGTCCTTGAGCTTGACGCCGGCCATGCAGCGGGCGGCGATCTTGGCCAGCGGCTGGCTGGTCGCCTTCGAGACGAAGGGGACCGTGCGCGAGGCGCGCGGGTTCACTTCGAGCACGTACACCGTATTCTCGGCCAGGCCCTTGGTCACATCGCCCTGGATCGCGAACTGCACGTTCATCAGGCCCACGACCTTCAGCGCCTTGGCCATCGCCGCGGTCTGGCGGCGCAGTTCGTCCTGCAGCTCCTTGGACAGCGTGTACGGGGGCAGCGAGCAGGCCGAGTCGCCGGAGTGGATACCGGCCGCCTCGATGTGCTCCATGATGCCGCCCATCATCGTGTCCTCGCCGTCGCAGATGCAGTCGACGTCGACCTCGACCGCGTCCTCCAGGAAGCGGTCCAGCAGCACGGGGGACTTCTCGCTGACGCGCACGGCCTCGCGCATGTAGCGCTCGAGGTCCTTGTCGCCGTGCACGATCTCCATCGCGCGGCCGCCCAGCACGTAGCTCGGACGCACGACCAGCGGGTAGCCGATCTCGTTGGCCAGCGCGACGGCCTGGTCTTCATTGCGCGCCGTGCGGTTGGGCGGCTGCTTCAGGCCCAGCTCATGCAGCAGCTTCTGGAAGCGCTCGCGGTCCTCGGCGATGTCGATGGAATCGGGCGTCGTGCCGATGATGGGCACGCCGTTGGCCTCGAGGTCCAGCGCCAGCTTCAGCGGCGTCTGGCCACCGTACTGCACGATCACGCCGACCGGCTTCTCCTTGGCAACGATCTCCAGCACGTCCTCGAGTGTCACCGGCTCGAAGTACAGGCGGTCCGAGGTGTCGTAGTCGGTGGAGACGGTCTCCGGATTGCAGTTGACCATGATGGTCTCGTAGCCGTCCTCGCGCATCGCGAGCGCCGCGTGGACGCAGCAGTAGTCGAACTCGATGCCCTGGCCGATGCGGTTCGGACCGCCGCCCAGCACCATGATCTTCTTCTTGTCGGTGGGGTTGGCCTCGCACTCCTCGTCGTAGGTCGAGTACATGTAGGCGGTCTGCGTCGCGAATTCGGCGGCGCAGGTGTCGACGCGCTTGTAGACCGGACGCACGTTCAGCGCGTGACGGGTCTTGCGGACCTCGTGCTGGTTGGTGCCCAGCAGCTTGGCCAGACGCTTGTCCGAGAAGCCCTTCTTCTTCAGCAGGCGCAGCTCGTCGGCCGACAGGCCGGCCAGCTCGCGGCCCTTGAGGCTCTGCTCGATCTTGATCAGCTGCTCGATCTGGGCCAGGAACCACGGGTCGATCTTCGTTTCCTCGAAGACTTCGTCCAGCGTCATGCCGATGCGGAAGGCGTCGCCCAGGAACAGGATGCGCGACGGGCCGGGCTCGCCGATCTCCTGCACGATCTCCTCGCGATCGGTGCTGATCTCGCTGAGGCCGTCGATGCCGGTCTCCAGGCCGCGCAGCGCCTTCTGGAACGATTCCTGGAAGTTGCGGCCCATGGCCATCACCTCGCCGACCGACTTCATCTGCGTCGTCAGGCGCGAGTCGGCCATCGGGAACTTCTCGAAGGCGAAGCGCGGGATCTTCGTCACGACGTAGTCGATGCTGGGCTCGAACGAGGCCGGCGTGATGCCGCCGGTGATGTCGTTCTTGAGCTCGTCCAGCGTGTAGCCCACGGCCAGCTTCGCGGCGATCTTGGCGATCGGGAAGCCGGTGGCCTTGGAGGCCAGCGCCGACGAGCGCGACACGCGCGGATTCATTTCGATGACGATCATCCGGCCGTTGTCCGGGTTGATCGAGAACTGCACGTTGGAGCCGCCGGTGTCGACGCCGATCTCGCGCAGGATCGCGATCGAGGCGTTGCGCAGCAGCTGGTATTCCTTGTCGGTCAGCGTCTGGGCCGGGGCCACGGTGATGGAGTCGCCGGTGTGGATGCCCATCGGGTCCAGGTTCTCGATCGAGCACACGATGATGCAGTTGTCCGCCTTGTCGCGGACCACTTCCATCTCGTATTCCTTCCAGCCGATCAGCGATTCCTCGATCAGCAGCTCATTGGTCGGAGACAGGTCGAGGCCGCGCTTGCAGATCTCCTCGAACTCCTCCGGGTTGTAGGCGATGCCGCCTCCGGTGCCGCCGAGCGTGAAGCTGGGGCGAATGACCATCGGGAAGCCGCTGCCGCCGATCTCGGCGTGGATGCGCTTCTGCACCGACCAGGCCTCTTCCAGCGAGTGCGCGATGCCCGACTTCGCGGAATCGAGACCGATCTTGGTCATCGCGTCCTTGAACTTCAGCCGGTCCTCGGCCTTCTCGATCGCCTTCTCGTTGGCGCCGATCATCTCGACCTGGTACTTCTCCAGCACGCCGTGCTTGTGCAGGTCGAGCGCGCAGTTCAGCGCGGTCTGGCCGCCCATGGTCGGCAGGATCGCGTCGGGGCGCTCCTTGGCGATGATCTTCTCGACCACCTGCCAGGTGATGGGCTCGATGTAGGTGACGTCCGCCGTATCGGGGTCCGTCATGATGGTCGCCGGGTTGCTGTTCACCAGGATGACCTTGTAGCCCTCCTCGCGCAGCGCCTTGCAGGCCTGGGCGCCCGAGTAGTCGAACTCGCAGGCCTGGCCGATGATGATCGGGCCGGCGCCGATGATGAGGATGCTCTTGATATCAGTACGCTTGGACATGTGTCGGCTCCCCCTTCATCAGGCCTTGGACATCAGACCGATGAAGCGGTCGAACAGATACGAAATGTCGTGCGGGCCGGGGCTCGCTTCCGGGTGCCCCTGGAAGCAGAAGGCCGGCTTGTCGGTGCGGGCCAGGCCCTGCAGCGTGCCGTCGAACAGGCTGACGTGCGTCGCGCGCAGGTTGGCGGGCAGCGTGTCGGGATCGACCGCGAAGCCGTGGTTCTGGCTGGTGATGCTGACGCGGCCGTTGTCCAGGTCCTTCACCGGGTGATTCGCGCCGTGGTGGCCGAACTTCATCTTGAAGGTCTTGGCGCCCGAGGCCAGCGCCATGATCTGGTGGCCCAGGCAGATGCCGAAGGTCGGGATGCCGGCCTCGATCAGTTGCGCGGTGGCCTTGATCGCGTAGTCGCAAGGTTCCGGATCGCCGGGGCCGTTGGACAGGAACACGCCATCGGGCTCGAGGTCGAAGACCTCCGAGGCCGGCGTCTGCGCCGGCACGACGGTGATGCGGCAGCCGCGCGAGGCCAGCATGCGCAGGATGTTGCTCTTGACGCCGAAGTCGTAGGCGACGACGTGGAACTTGGGGGCGGTCTGCTCGCCGTAGCCCTTGCCGAGCGTCCACTCGGTTTCGGTCCAGGTCTCGCGTTCGGTGCGGCTGACGACCTTGGCCAGGTCCAGGCCCGCCATGCTGGGCGCGCCCTTGGCGGCGGCGATGGCCTCGTCGATGTGGGCCTGGGTGATCTGCTCGCCGGCGTTCAGCGCCAGAATGCAACCGTTCTGGGCGCCCTTCTCGCGCAGCACGCGCGTCAGGCGACGCGTGTCCAGGTCGGCGATGGCGACGGTACCCTCATCCTTCAGATACTGTCGCAGCGTGCGGCCCTTGCGGAAGTTCGAATCGAGGACCGGCGCCTCCTTGATGATCAGGCCAGCGGCAAAGATCTTCGACGCCTCGACGTCCTCATCGTTCACGCCATAGTTGCCAATGTGCGGATACGTCAGGGTGACGATCTGCCGGCAATAGCTGGGGTCGGTGAGAATTTCTTGGTAGCCGGTGAGCGAGGTGTTGAACACCACTTCACCAATGGTCCGGCCGGCGGCGCCGAGCGCGGAACCCTTGAAGACCGTGCCGTCTGCCAGGGCAAGAATCGCGGGGGGAGCGGAAAGCAGATCGGGCAGCACGGGAAACTCCGTTGTTGTGCGCGCGCCCGGCTCTGCTTCAGGGCCCTGGACCGCCGCCGGCACGCGCCGTGGACGGCTGGCGCGCGGGTGCGACCGGGTCTCCTGTGAGGGAGTCGATCCGTGTGGGATCCGATGCGATCGGGGGTGAAGTGTGCGGGACGCGGTAGGTTGCGGGTAAACCTGCTGAGTATAACCCGTCGGGGTATCTACGGAGAAGATTTGCGCAAACCAGTGGTGGTGGGGGAACCTGGACTGCCACCTTCAGAGCGCTTGGCCGCCAAGGCATGAGGCCCCTGCGTCAAGCGCAGAAACCTCACGCCTTGCCGTCCCCGATCCACCGAGGACCGCGCCACGCAGGACTGCGGGGACAGAGAGGACTGGGATCGGTGGGAGGTGCGGCCGGAGGTACGAATTCCGGTTCGTGCCGGGGCGGCTTCAGCCGAGGGCGGCGATGCCTGCCTTCGCGACTTGCGCATCCTCGTTGGACTTCACGCCGCTGACGCCGACGGCGCCCACGCAGAAGCCCTCGACCATCACCGGCACGCCGCCCTCGAGCAGGCCTTCCAGCGGCACGCTGAGGAAGGCGTTGCGGCCGTTGTTGACGATGTCCTCGTAGACCTTCGATTCACGACGGCCCAGCGCCGCCGTCTTGGCCTTGGCCGGCGCGATCACCGCCGAGGTCGCTGCGGCATTGTCCAGGCGCTGCAGCCACAGCAGGTGACCGCCGTCATCGACGATCGCGATCGTCACCGGCCAGTTGTTCTTGAGGGCTTCGGCCTCGGCCGCGGCGGCAATGCGCTTGACATCGTCCAGGGTCAGGAAGGGCTTCTGTTTCATCTGCGGCCTCGTGGCGGTGATTGAAGGAAAGACGATCACTTTAACGAAGGCTTAAGGGCCGTGCCTACAATCGACGCCAACTCTCACTTCATGGGGCGCACGCACATGAACGACCGCATCATCGACCTGAACCCGGGCGGCTACGGCTCCTCGCTGTCCGCCGACCGCCAGCGCGTCCTGCGCAACACTTACGCGCTGCTCGCGCTCTCCCTGATCCCTACCGTCCTGGGCGCCTGGATCGGCGTGGCCACCGGCTTCCTGGCCGCGATGGGCACCGGCGCCAGCATGATCCTGTTCTTCGTCGGCGCCTTCGGCCTGATGTTCCTGGTGGAGAAGACCAAGCATTCCGCCGTCGGCGTCGCCGCGCTGCTGGGCTTCACCTTCTTCATGGGCCTGATGCTGTCGCGCCTGCTCGCGGCCATCCTCGGCTTCAAGAACGGCGGCACGCTGATCATGACCGCCTTCGGCGGCACCGCCGCGATCTTCTTCGCGATGGCGTCGCTGGCCACCGTGGTCAAGCGCGACCTGTCCGGCCTGCAGAAGTTCCTGTTCGTCGGCGCCGTGATCGCCATGATCGCCGGCATCGCCAACGTGTTCCTGCAATCGACGGGCGTGCACCTGGCGCTGCTGGTGGCGGTGCTGGGCATCTTCTCGGCCTTCATGCTGGTGGACGTCAAGCGCGTCATCGACGGCGGCGAGACCAACTACATCAGCGCCACGCTGAACATCTACCTGGACCTGTACAACGTGTTCACCGCGTTGCTGCAGCTGCTGGGCATCTTCGGCGGCGACCGCGACTGACCGGTCACCCTCCCAACGAAAAACGCCTCGGAGTTCCGAGGCGTTTTTTCTTGCGTGGGCGCAGCGTCAGTGCGGCGTCCGGCCCTGGGCCTTGTCCAGCTCCGGATGGGCGCTGGGGGCGGCGCCACCGCCGTCGCCAGCGCTTTCGCCAGCGCCCTCCCCGGACGCCTCGGAACGATGCACGACCACCGGCTTGATGGCGCCGCTGCCGATGAAGCGCGCGTATTCGCTGCGCGGCACGACGGCGCTCAGCCGGGCATCACCGTCGTCCCAGCCGATGGTCACGTCGATCTCGTTGATCTCCACGGCCACCGGTCCCGGACGGATCGTCACGAGCGGACCGTCGCCAGTGCGGTAGGTGACCTCCCCACAGACGAAGGCCTGCTGGCTCAGCGGATGCTCGTTGAGCGATTGGCGCTCGGAGGACGCGTCGCCCATGGAGGCGTCGGCGGGATGTTCGGGGGGCAGCGGGGGTCGGGCGCTCATGGCAGGTCCTCCTGGGAATCGTCCCGCCCCAGTTCATCGAGCCACTGCCACATGCGCAGCGCCAACGCGGTGGCGGTGCAGGTGGACAGCGTCATCAGCATCAGCATGTTGTCGTCCATGATGGGCCTCGAACCGGAGCGGAATCAGGTTGCGATGGACGCATCCTCGCCGCGGTGGCGACCGGGACGAAGCAGCGGGCACCGCGAGGCGCTGTAGGTGCTGTCCCACAGCGGGCGCGACGCGCCGGGGCGCGTCCCCAACCACCAGGGAGCAAGGCGCTCGCCAGCCCCTTTTGCAAAGCTGGGTGAAGTCCGGGGCGGCCACCGCGCGCGCCGTCAACGTCGCGGAAACGCCTTCCGTTGAGCCCACACGCTGTAGGACGACACCCGACATGGCCCACCGTCCGGCACCGACATCGCGCACCGAGTTGCGCTTATGGGAAGGGCCATGGCCAACGCCGATAGTGAAAGCAAAGGAACTCACCAGGAGAACGACATGAGCCTCCTCCAGATTGCCGCCGACGCCGCCGCCCCGCAATTCGAAGTGCGCTTCGAATCGATCTTCGACGCCGGCCGCGCGATGTCCTTCCCATGCGATCCCCAAGGGCATGTCGACCTCGACAGCCTCCCGGCTCGCGCGCGCAACAACTACTTGTTCGCCCGCGCCATGGTCGGCAAGGATTACCTTCCGCCCGCGGTGCGCGGTCGCACCAACCACTGATCCGTTCCTGCGGACCCGACGCCGCTGCGGCCCCGGGTCCGGCAATTGCCAAGTCCCATCGTCACTTACTCGCTTCTGAAAGGAGTTCGTATGAATTGGGATCGCATCGAAGGCAACTGGACTCAGCTCAAGGGCAAGGTCCGGGAGCAATGGGGCAAGCTGACCGACGACGACATCGACGTGATCGCCGGCAAGCGCGATCAGCTGTCCGGCAAGATCCAGGAGCGCTACGGCATCGCCAAGGACGAGGCCGACAAGCAGCTCGACGACTGGCAGACCCGCGCCGATGACCGCTGGCTGAGCTGATTCCGCTCCGGGTCCTTGACTGCGCCGGCACGGTCCGGCGGAACGCCCGGGGCACCCACCCCGGGCGTTTGATGATTGACTGCTTCCTCCCTGTTGCCGCGCTGCACCTCCAGGTCGGCGCGGCTTTTTTGCGCCAGCGCGCTCTGCAGCGAGCGCGGCGGAGCGCGCTCAGCGTGTGACGGCCGGGGTGGCTTCCTCGAACCGGTCGACGGTGCGCAGCGGCTTGAACAGGGCCGCCCAGCCAGCGACAACCCCCAGCGTGCAGACCGCGCCCGTCACCGCCGCGGGTACCGCGCCCAGCGCCGCGGCGGCGCTGCCGGCGCGGAACTCTCCCAGCTCGTTCGACGAGCCAATGAACAGCATGTTCACCGCGTTCACGCGGCCGCGCATCTCGTCGGGCGTCGAGAACTGCACCAGCGCGCCGCGGATGTAGACGCTGACCATGTCCGCCGCGCCAGCGATCGCCAGCGCGCCGAAGGACAGCCAGAAGGTCGTCGACAGCGAGAACACCAGGTTCGCCAGCCCGAACACGGCCACCGCCGCGAACATCGCCTTGCCGACATGGCGGTTGAAGGGACGCGAGCTCAGGTAGAAGCCCGCCGTCACCTCGCCGACAGCCATCGCGCTGCGCAGCGCGCCCAGGCCTTCCGGCCCGGCGTGGAGCACCTCGTGCGCATAGATCGGCAGCAAGGCCACCACGCCGCCCAGCAACACCGCGAACAGGTCCAGCGAGATCGTTCCGAGGATGATCGGTCGCGACCGGATGAAGTGGATGCCGGCGCCGAAACGCTGCCAGATCGTGCCGCCGGCCGGCGACGGCGGCGCGGCGAAGCGCACCGGCACCGCGCCGACCAGCAGCGCGGTGCCCAGGGCGAAGCAGACCAGGCAGACCAGGTAGGTCAGCCCTGCCCCGCCGAAGCCGTACAGCAGGCCGCCGAGGAACGGGCCGCCGATGCTCGCGACGCGCAACAGCATGCTGTTGGCGGCGATGGCCTGGGCCAGCTGCTCACGCGGCACGATCTGCGGCAACAGGCTCTGCAAGGCCGGGCCGGAGAAGGCCCGCGCGCAGCCGAACACCACCAGGACGGCGTAGATGCCGGTCACGCCGGCATGGCCGTGCCCGGCCAGCCACCACAGCGCCAGGCTGCAGGACGCGCTGACGCCCCAGCTGAGGGCCAGGATCGGCTTGCGGCTGAAGCGGTCGATCAGGTCGCCGGCCGGCAGCAGCAAGAGCAGCATCGGGATGAACTGCGCCAGGCCGACATAGGCCAGCGCCAGCGGCTGGCGCGTGAGGTCGTACACCTGCCAGGCCACGACCACCGCCTGGATCTGGCCGGCGAACACGGCGGCCAGGCGGCACACCAGGAAGGCGGTGAATCCCGGATGCCGGAACACGCTGACGCGCGGGGCTGGCGAAGCGTCGGACGGGGAGGCGGGATCGGGGGTGGAAGCAGGTGGAGCAGTCACGGCGGCGGTGTGTTGGGGGCCTTCTTGGTCGGGCGCCGGCCAGTTTAGCCAGCCGGTCCACCCGCCTGGGCGCAGGGCGATGTCACACGTGCGCGGACTGTTTCGTCTTGTCGTTACCAACCCTCTTTTCACCCCGGAGCCCACGATGAGCCAACGCTTTAACTACATGCAACAGTCCGCCCCCGCCTTCAAGAAACTGGTGGAGCTGTCCATGGGCCTCAAGGAAAGCGGCCTGGAAACCGGCCTGCAATACCTGGTCGAGATCCGCGCCTCGCAGCTCAACGGCTGCGCCTTCTGCCTCGACATGCATGTCAAGCAGGCGGTGATGGGCGGCGAACGCGCCCTGCGCCTGCACCACGTCGCCATCTGGCACGAGTCGCCGCTGTTCTCCGCCCGCGAACGCGCCGCGCTGCGCTGGACCGAGGTTCTCACCCGCATGCCCGAGGGCGGCATCGCCGATGCGGTCTACGCCGAAGTGCGCGAGCAGTTCAGCGAGAAGGAACTGTCGGACTTGACCTGGCTCGTGGCGTCGATCAATGCCTGGAACCGCTTGAATGTCGCGGTCGGCAGCGTGCCCGGCACGCAGGACAAGGCCTTCGGACTGGACAAGGCCGGCCTGGCCTGATCCGCGCCAGCAAAGATCCACGTCGGCAAAAGAAAACGGCGCCCTTCGGGGCGCCGTTGCAACAGGTGTCGACAGGGGGATCCGGGCGATGTTCGAGTTGTTGGCCCGGATCCGCCGGTTCAACGACAGCGCGGTCCGGACCTGGCCGGCTCGCGCCCCCACCGGGGTTGTCGGGTTGAGCGGGATCAGCGCTGGATCAACGCTGGATCAACGCTGGCTGTAGCGGGCCTTGGCCGAGTTCACGCACACGTCCTTGGCGTCGCCGGACAGGGTGTTGCACTTCTCGGAAGCCAGCTTGTAGTCGGCCTTGACGCGGGTTTGCTCGGCGTCGTCGACGGCCTCCGCCACCTTCTTGTTCATCTTGAGTTCGGCCTTCGCCTTCTCGTAGGCGGTCTTGGCCTCGCGCTGGCAGACATCCTTGGCCTCGCCCGAGCGATCGTCGCAGCGCTCCTTGGCCACCTCGTACCGGGCCTCGTAGCGGGTCTCGATCAGCTTGGCCTCGTCCTTGGCGTTGCCGCTGTAGTTGTATTCCAGCTGGGCCAGCGCCACGTCCTCGCGACCCTTGGCCTCCTTGACGCAGATGTCCTTGGCATTGCCGGACAGCTTGTCGCAGGCATCCTTGTCGACCTTGTAGGTCTTCTTGATGTCGTCCTTCGCGCCGTCGTAGACCGACTTGGAGAAGTTGGCGGCTTGCGCCATGCCGGCGCACAGGCTCAGGGCGGCGGCGATCAGGGCGGCGGTAGCGGGCTTGTTCATGGCGATCCTTTCTTTGTTGTGGAGGGCAGCGTTCAGTCAGCAGTTCGAGCGATGACGGGGATCGTCACTTTCGCAACAGGCTCATCACGAAGGTCGCGACGGCCATGATCACGAACACGAAGAACAGGATCTTCGCGATGCCGGCGGCACCGGCGGCGATGCCGCCAAAACCGAACAACGCGGCGATCAGGGCAATGACGAAGAAGACAACGGCGTAGTGCAGCATCTTGGTTCTCCTGCGCGGCACCGTGCCGCGATGGAATGACTGTAGGGACTGGCCCGGCCGCCGCGGGCAGTCCCGCACCGCAACCCCGCGTCGGAGCGTCAACCGCCGCGCTGTAGGAGAGGACCTACCGCGCCGGACTGCGCGGAATCGCGTCCCCGGCGCCCGCTCGAAAACGGCAGCGCCAATGCAAAAAAAGCCGGCTGACGCCGGCTTGCAAAGAGAAGGAAATGCGGTGGTGCGATGGGGCCGTTACCAGACCTTCTGGAAGGTCACGCCCACGCGGCCGCCACGCGGCCGGAAGGTCAACGAGGACTGCCCGCTGAGCTCCATGCGGAAGCCCTTGCGCAGGTCCGCATAGGGCTTGCGGGTGTTGAAGACCATGCCCACCCGCAGCTGGCGCTGATCCCGGTTGTTGATGCCGGGGACGGTGAACTCATCGATCTGCGCGCGTTGCGCGTCGACGAGCGGCGTCTGCACGTAGGCATGCGAGCGCGGCCCGGTCGGCAGCGCCAGGCCGACCAGCACGCCGGCGTCGCCGGCCGCGCCCGGCCTGGCGTTCTGGTACGGCGTCGAATACAGGCCGCCGCCGATCGCGGCGCCGCGCTGCTCGACACCCACGCCCAGCCGCAGCCCGCTGCCGGACCAGGGGCGCGCCCACAGCATCGTCTGCGTGGCCTGCGGCGCGCGGCCGTACCAGGCGGCGGCGCCGGCGGGCTGGTTGGCGGTTGCCAGCGGCTCGGCGGCGTGCTGCGTCACGGTATAGCGGCTGCTCGCCGCGGCACTCCGGCTGGTCGCCGCCTGTCGCGACCGCTCGGACAGGCTTCGGCCGGTCAGCTCGACATGGTCATCCAGCGAGGTCGGCGACAGCTCGCTGGCGGGGCCGGCCTGGGCGAAGCTCAGGGCGGCCGGGGCCAGCACGGCCATCAGCAGCAGGCGGGGGCAGCAGGCATTCATGACTCAACTCCCGTACTTGATGACAACTTAGGACGCGGGTTGCGACAGGAAAATCTCGATCCGACGATTGGCGGCCCTTCCGGCCTCGGTGGCATTGCTGGCCACGGGCTGGCGTCCGCCGCGGCCCTCCACCAGCAAGCGGCCGCGCCGCACGCCGTGGTGCACCAGGTATTCGCGCACGGTCTCGGCCCGATCCAGCGACAGCGGCCCGTTCACCGCATCGCCGGCCGAGCTGTCGGTGTGCCCGACGATGGTGATGCGGACCTGCTCGTCCAGGTCGCGGCTGGCTTCATCCAGCGCGGGGCGCATAGTCGGCTTGAGCTCGGAACGACCCAGGTCGAAGGCCGCGTCAGTGGGCAGGGTCAGCTTGAGCTGGTTGTCCGCGGTGCGCACCACGCCGATGCCGGTGCCTCCGCTGGCTTGCACGATGGCCAGGCGGCGCTCCTCCATGCGGGGGGACCACAGATTCCCGCCGATGACGGAGCCGGCGGGAAGCGCCGGCGTGACGGTGGTCGACGGTGAGGTGGAGGGGGCACCCGAGTGGTCGCCCATCGAGGCACAGCCGCCCAGCAGCATCAGGGCCAGCGCCAGGACCGGCAGGCTGGTCGCCGCGAGCCACCGCCAGCGCGGTTCGGCGAGGACGCCTGGCGCGGCTTCGACGACGTGACGGGAGCGGACTCGGGGGCGGCGCATGACAGTCTCCAGGCGGGCTGTGGGCTCGGTCACACGATAGAGGGACCTCGATTGAGCGTCATGCTAGGGAGATCGCGGGGGGCCGGGTGTAGTCGGCTGGCGGAAGCGCGGGTCAGACAGCACCGACAAGCGCCGCGCCAAGGCGTCCGGGACCCTTGCCCCGGCAGCGAATCTCAGGCGCTCAGTTCGGTGCCGATGGACGGCTGGTCGTCCAGCGGGAGCAGATCGGCTTCGGACAACTCGGCCGCATCGACTTCCTCGTCGTAGGCGGCCTGGTCGCCGGCGTCGCGGTGCGCGATCAGCGGCTTGTCCAGCGGGCGGTAGATGCGGCTGCGCAGGCGCGCCAGGCGTTCGGAACCGGCCACTTCCAGGGCGACGCGCTCGGGATCCAGCAGCATCGCGAACGGGTTGGCGGCGAAGTCTTGGGTCGTGGTCAGCATCTCGGTCTCCGGCGCCGACACCGTGTCGGCATGGGATGAACTGTAGAGACCGACCCGGGCCGCCAACAGTGGGCGCGCCGCCAAACCGCGTGTCAGACGGATTCCTAGGGGAATGCCAGCAGCTGCCTCACCGCGCCGTGCGGCGTGTGACCGATGCCTCGGAAAGGCGCGGGAAAGCGTCGCGCCGGGGGGCGCCGCCTACGGCGCCGACGTGACGGCGGCCTTCGGACGCGCCCGGGCGAGCTTGTCCAGCTTGTCGGCCATCTCGTCCTGCCCGGCGCGGCGGGCGAAGTCGGCCGCGCTCAGCTGATGGTCGTTGCGCAGCGTGACGTCGGCGCCGGCGGCGATCAGGATCTCGGCGCCGGTCAGCCCGCCGTAACCGGCCGCCATCATCAGCGGCGTCGTCCCGTTGGGCGACCGCGCGTCGATGTCCGCGCCTTGCCCGACCAGCCAGCGCACCAGGTGCTCGTTCGGGCCGGCGGCCGCGTAATGCAGCGCGGACCACCCCGGCTCGTTGACCAGCGCGCCGCGCTTGACCAGCTCGCGCGCGATGTCCAGGTTGCCCTTGATCGCGGCCAGCATCAGCGGCGTCTCGCCGGCCTGGTTGATGGCGTTGACGTCGGTGCCGGGGCTCTTGAGCAGCGCCTCCACCGCCTTGACGGACTCCTCCCGGATCGCCACGTGCAGCGCCGTGTTGCGCTGCGCGTCGCGGACGTTGGGATCAGTGCCCGCCAGCAGCAGCTTCATGACGGTGGCGGCGTGGTCGTTCCGCGCGGCGACATGGAGTTCGGGCGGCGCGACGGCCTCCGACGCCGCCACCACGGGCGCCCGGGCGTCGAAGCGCCCCTGCGCCCACGCCGGCGCGGCAAGCCCCGCGGCCAGCGTCAAGCCGCCCACCGCCGCGAATGCCTTGAATGCCTTGAATGCCTTGAATGCCTTGAACGCTGCCAGCGTCGCCCGCACCGACCACCGGCCGCCACGCGGCCCGCTCGATCGCCCCGCCATCTCAGGCCGCCTCCGGCAGCCGGAACAGCCGCCGCGTGTTGGCCGTGCATTGCGCCGCCAGGTCCTCGACCGGCACGCCCCGGACCTCCGCCACCAGCTTGGCCACATGCGGCACGTAGGCCGGCTGGTTGAGCTTGCCGCGGAACGGCACCGGGGCCAGGTAGGGGCTGTCGGTTTCGATCAGCAGGCGGTCGGCGGGCACGATCTTCGCGACCTCGCGCAGATCGGCCGCGTTCTTGAAGGTCACGATCCCCGAGAACGAAATGTGGAAACCCAGGTCCAGCGCCGCCTTGGCGACGTCCATGGTCTCGGTGAAGCAGTGCACGACGCCGCCGGGCTGGCCGGCGTCCTCCTCGCGCATCAGCCGCAGCGTGTCCTCGGCGGCCGAGCGGGTGTGGATCACCAGCGGCTTGCCGGTCCGCTTGGCGGCGCGGATGTGGTTGCGGAAGCGCTCGCGCTGCCATTCCATCTGCTCGACGGTGCGGCCGTTGAGGCGGTAGTAGTCCAGGCCCGTCTCACCGATGGCGACGACCTTGGGCTGCGCCGCACCGTCGACGAGCTCGTCGACGCTGGGCTCATGGACCTCGTCGCTGTCCGGATGGACGCCGACCGTCGCGAACAGCGGCGCGTGCGCCGTGGCCAAAGCGTGCACCTCGGGGAACTCCTCCATCGTCGTGCAGATGCAGATGGCCTGGGTCACCCGGGCCGCGTCCATCGCGGCCAGCAGGTCGGGGAGCTGGGACTGGAGCTCGGGGAAGCTCAGGTGGCAGTGGGAATCGATGTACATCGCGGGAACTCTGGGCCGGATCGCGACGCGGCGCAGCGCCCGGCGGAAATGCCCTTGGCAGGCAGGGGCGCGGAGCGCGCCGCGCGGGGTCAGCCGGACGCCGTCCGCTGGGCGCGGCCGGCGATCGCGGCGTTCAGATGGTCTGCGTCGGCTTGGCCGAGGAGATCGCCGTGCCCAGCAGTTCCTCGATCTTCAGCTTGATCAGCCGGGTCTTCTCGTCGCCGGGGAAACGCACGCCGACGCCCTGGGTGCGGCCGCCCGACGCGTTGGCCGGCGTCAGCCAGGCGACCTTGCCGGCGACCGGATAACGGTTGGGATCCTCGGGCAGGGTCATCAGGAGGTAGATGTCCTCGCCCAGCTTGTATTCGCGCGTGGTCGGCACGAACACGCCGCCTTCCGAAAAGATCGGGATGTAGGCGGCGTAGAGGGCGCCCTTCTCCTTGAACACCAGCTGGATCACGCTGGGTCGGGCACCGCCGGCGGGGGCCGGCACGGGAGCGGACGCGGGCGGAGTGGTGCTCATCGGTTTCGGGCTGAGTTCGCTCATGGGCGCCGAGTCTACTCGCCGCGCCCGCGGGTCAGATTCGGTTACCGCGCCGGCCGCATCGCCTGTTGCCCCTGGGCCACCAGCGATTCCATCAGCAGCCCGGCATTGAGCGGATGGTCCGCATGCCGCGCCGCCTGCTGCAGCGTCCGGGCCCACTGGTCGAGCGCCGCGCGCACCGCCGGCAGCTTGGGCAGCGCGTCGCGCGGGAAGTAGGCCGGCCCGGCGCCGTGGGCGATGCGCATCAGGTCATGCACCAGGCGCTGCATCGCGGCGATCGCGCGCGGCACCGGCCAGTCGGTCAGCGCGCTGGCCTCGCCCCGCGCGATCCGGCGCGGCAGCTCCAGCCAGGTCTTGGCGCCGACGCCCTCCTCGCTCCACAGCAGCGCCTCCTGCGGGCGGCCGCCGGTGGCGTCCAGCAGCACGCCGGGCTGGTCGACGCCCTGGGCCGTCAGCCAGGCCAGCGCCGCCTCGCGCGCGGGCAGCGCCATCTGCAGCGGCTGGCAGCGGCTGCGGATGGTCGGCAGCAGCTGCTGGGGCGCCGCGCTCGCGAGCACGAAGCGCAGCAGCCCGGCCGGCTCCTCCAGCGTCTTGAGCAGCGCATTGGCCGCGATGGTGTTCAGCGCCTCCGCCGGGTAGACGACGACCACCTTGGCCCGCCCCCGCGCCGCGCTGACCTGCGCGAACGCGAGCATCTGGCGGACCGCCTCGATCTTGATCTCCTTGCTGGGCTTGGTCCTGGCGGCCTTGGCCGAGCCGCCGCCCTCGCCTTCCGCGTCCATCGCGCCGAAACCCAGCGGCTCGCGCAGCGCGTCGGGCAGCAGCACCTGGAAGTCCGGATGCGAGCGCGAACGCAGCAGGTGGCAGCTCGCGCAGCGGCCGCAGCCGGGCTGGTCCGGCGCCGGGCGCGCCTCGCAGAGCCAGGCCTGGGCCAGCAGCAGCGCCAGGTCGAACTGGCCGACCCCGGCGGGCCCCTGCAGCAGCAGCGCGTGGCTGCGTCCCTGCGTCAGCGCCTGATGCAGCGGCGCGGCGAGCCAGGGCAGCGGCAGCTGGCCGCCATCGGCCAGCGCGGCGGCGCCGTCGGCGGTCACGGAGGATTCGCTCACCATCCGCGGCGCTCCAGCTCGGCGCGGATCTGGGCCGCGACGCCCTCGATCGTGTCGCCGGCATCGATGCGGACGATGCGGCCCGGCGCCGCTTCGGCGCGGCGCTGGTAGCCCTCGCGCACGCGGGTGAAGAAGTCGAGGTCCAGCTGCTCGAGCCGGTCGGCATCACGCGCCTGGGCGCGGCGCCCGGCCGCGATGGCGGGGTCGACGTCGAACCAGAAGGTCAGGTCCGGCTCCCGGCCCTGCTGCACCCACTGCGCCAGCGTGCCCAGCACCTGCAGGTCCATGCCGCGGCCGCCGCCCTGGTAGGCGAAGCTGGCGTCGGTGAAGCGGTCGCAGAGCACCGTACGGCCCGCGGCCAGCGCCGGCGCGATGACGCGCTGCACGTGGTCGCGGCGCGCGGCGAACACCAGCAGCGCCTCGGTCAGCCCATCCATGTCCTGGTGCAGGAACAGGTCGCGCAGCGACTCCGCCAGCGGCGTGCCGCCCGGCTCGCGGGTCTGGACCAGGTCCGCGCCGCGCTCGCGCAGGCGCTGGGCCACGGACTCGACATGGGTGGACTTGCCCGCCCCGTCGATGCCCTCGAAGGTGATGAATCGGCCGCTCACGCGTGGATGCTCTCTCGGAAAAAAGCGCAGCGCGGACGCTCAGCGGCCGCGCTGGTACTTGTTGACCGCGCGATTATGCGCGGCCAGATCCTCGCTGAACTGGCTGGTGCCGTCGCCGCGCGACACGAAGTACAGCGCCTTGGACGGGGTCGGGTGCAGCGTCGCCTGCAGTGCCGCCAGGCCCGGCATCGCGATCGGCGTCGGCGGCAGCCCGCCGCGGGTGTAGGTGTTGAACGGGGTGTCCGTCTGCAGGTGGATGCGGCGCAGGTTGCCGTCGAAGTCGGTGCCCAGTCCGTAGATGACCGTCGGATCGGTCTGCAGCGGCATGCCGGCCTTGAGCCGGTTGATGAACACCGCCGCCACCAGCCCGCGGTCCGCCGCGGCGCCGGTTTCCTTCTCGACGATGGAGGCCAGGATCAGCGCCTCGTCCGCGCTCTTGAGCGGCAGGCCGTCGGAGCGGCCGGACCAGGCGCTCTCCAGACGCTTCTGCATCAGCGCATGGGCGCGCTTGAGCACCGTCAGGTCGCTCACGCCGCGGCTGTACGCGTACGTGTCGGGGAAGAAGCGGCCCTCCGGGGCCTGGCCGGGCGCGCCCAGCGCCGCCATGATCTGGGCGTCGGTCATGCCGGCGGTCGTCTGCTTGAGCGCCGGCGCGGCCGCGATCGCGGCGCGCAGCTGGCGGAAGTTCCAGCCCTCGATCAGGCGGAGCTGCTCCAGCACCTGGTCGCCGCGGACCATCTTGTCCAGCAGCTCGCGCGGCGTGATGCCGGCATGGACCTCGTAGCTGCCGGCGCGGATCTTGCGCGCCTGCCCCGAGTAGCGGAACCACGCGTAGAGGAACCGCGGATCGGTCTGCACGCCGGCCCCGACCCAGGCCTGCGCGACCTGCTGCGGCGGCGTGCCGGGTTCGATCGAGAGCTCCAGGCTGTCCTTCTCCAGTGCCAGCGGCGCCTGCAGCCACCACCAGACGGCGGCGCCGGCGCCCGCGGCCAGCATCGCCAGCGCGACCAGCACGGACAGCAGCCAGCGTCCGATCCGGCCCGATTGCTTCTTCGATTTCCTCGCGGCGCGGCGAGGGTTGTGCTTCGCGCGTGACAAGACCCGGGGCCCTTCGTGAAATGCGGGGGCTGATGATAATCGGCCCCATGATCGAAGACCTCCACCACGCCCCGCCGCCCGTGCCGTCCTCGGCCCTGGGTGCCGTCCGTCTCGCCGACTGGGGCGTCATCCGCGCCCAGGGCGAGGAAGCCGCCAAGTTCCTGCACACGCAGCTGACGCAAGACCTGGCCCTGCAGACGCCGGTCCAGGCCCGCCTGGCGGGTTACTGCTCGGCCAAGGGCCGGCTGCTGGCCACGATGCTGGCGGTCAAGCCGGACGAGCAATCGGTGCTCCTGGCGCTGCCGGCCGAGGTGCTGCCGGCGACGGTCAAGCGGCTGTCCATGTTCGTGCTGCGGGCCAAGTGCAAGCTCAGCGACGACAGCGCCGCCTGGTCGGTCTGGGGGCTGTCCGGCGCCCAGGCGCGCGACTGGCTGGGCGCCGCCGCGCCGGCCGGGGTCTGGACGGTGGGCCGCCTGGCGCTGGCCGACGGCCGCGAGGCGCTCGCCACCCGGCTGCCCGACGACGGCCTCACGCCGCGCTTCCTGCTGCTACAGCCCGCCGATGCCGCCGCGCCGGCGCTGCCGTCGATCGATCCGGAGGAATGGCAGGGGCTGGACGTCACCGCCGGCCTGGCCTGGATCCGCCAGGCGACGGTGGAACAGTTCGTGCCCCAGATGCTCAACCTCGAGCTGCTGGGCGGCGTGAACTTCCAGAAGGGCTGCTACCCCGGCCAGGAGGTCGTCGCGCGCAGCCAGTACCGCGGCACGATCAAGCGCCGCACCCACCTGTTCGCGATGGACGGCAGCGATGCCGATGCCACGCCGGGCCAGGAGATCTTCCACAGCGCCGATCCGGAGCAGCCCGCCGGCATGGTCGCCGGCTTCGGCCGCCTGGAAGGCCGTCCGCTGCTGCTGGCCGAGGTGAAGCTGGCCGCGCTCGAGTCCGGCACGCTGCACCTGGGCAGCGCGCAAGGCGCCGTGCTCACGCCCCGTCCCCTGCCCTACGCCATCGGAGAACCGGAATGACCTCGTCGCCGCCAACGCGGGCCTCGGCCCCTGGGACCGCTTCGCCCGATCGCCCGGCCGGCGCGCCGGTCGAGCTCTACGTCTACTACCGCGTCCACACGGACGACCTGGCGGCCGCCCTGGCCGCCTTCGAGCAGGCGCGCGCCGGCCAGCCGGTGCGGCTGCTCCAGCGCCATGACAACGATCCGGTCTTCCAGACCTGGATGGAGATCTACGGCCCCGCCCTGCCCGACGCGGCGGACGCGGAGCGCCGCATCGCCGCCGCCCTGGGCGCCTTCGCGCAGGGTCCCCGCCACCGCGAGGCCTTCGCCGCCGTCGCCGGTCCGGGAGCGGCGCGCTGATGGAACACAACGTCTCCCTCATCTCCACGCTGGCGGCGGGCTTCGGCCTGGCGCTGATCCTCGGATTCATCGCCGAGCGGCTGCGGCTGCCGGCGCTGGTGGGCTACCTGCTCGCCGGCATCGCGATCGGGCCGGCCACGCCGGGCTTCGTCGCCGACGTGGGCATCGCCGCGCAGCTGTCGGAGATCGGCGTGATGCTGCTGATGTTCGGCGTCGGGCTGCACTTCTCGCTCAAGGACCTGATGGCGGTCAAGCGCATCGCGCTGCCGGGCGCGGTCGTGCAGATGGGCGCGGCCACGTTGCTGGGCCTGGGCCTGGCGATGTGGTGGGGCTGGAGCACCGGCGCGGCGCTGGTGTTCGGGCTGTCGCTGTCCTGCGCCAGCACGGTGGTGCTGCTCAAGGCGCTGGAGGCGCGCGGCACGCTGGAGTCGGTCAACGGCCGCATCGCGGTGGGCTGGCTGGTGGTGGAGGACCTGGCGACGGTGCTGATCCTGGTGCTGCTGCCGCCGCTGGCGCCGGTGCTGGGCGGCGCGACGCAGCCCGGCAGCGCCGACGTGCCGCTGTGGCGCACGATCGCCGAGACGCTGGCGCAGATGGCGGCCTTCGTCGTGCTGATGCTGGTGGTGGGCCGGCGCGTGCTGCCCTGGCTGCTGTGGCAGGTGGCGCGCACCGGCTCGCGGGAGCTGTTCACGCTGATGGTCATCGCGGTGGCGATCGGCATCGCCTACGGCGCCGGCGTGCTCTTCCACGTGTCCTTCGCGCTGGGCGCGTTCTTCGCCGGCATGGTGATGCGCGAGTCCGAGTACAGCCACCGCGCCGCGCAGGAGTCGCTGCCGCTGCGGGATTCGTTCTCGGTGCTGTTCTTCGTCTCGGTGGGCATGCTGTTCGACCCGATGACGCTGGTGGACCAGCCGCTGCACCTGCTGGGCGTGGTGGCGATCGTGATGCTGGGCAAGGCGATCGCGGCGACGGCCATCGTGCTGCTGTTCCGCTACCCGCTGAACACGGCGATGACGGTGTCGGCGAGCCTGGCGCAGATCGGCGAGTTCAGCTTCATCCTCGCGGGCCTGGGCCTGCAGCTGGGCCTGCTGCCCAAGGCCGGCATGAACCTGGTGCTGGCGGCGGCGCTGGTGTCGATCGCGCTGAACCCGGTGATGTTCGCGATGATCCAGCCGCTGCAGCGCTGGGTGCTGAGCCGCTCGGCCTTCGCGCGCAAGCTCGAGGCCCGGGACGATCCCTATGCCGAGCTGCCCCAGACCACCGAACGCCAGTACCTGGAAGGCCAGGTCGTGCTGGTGGGCTTCGGACGCGTGGGCCGGCGCATCGCCGACGCGCTGGCCGAGCGCGACATCCCCTTCGTCGTCGCCGACCAGAGCCGCGAGACCGTGGAAGCGCTGCGCAAGCGCGGCCTGGCGGCAGTCAGCGGCGATGCCAGCGACCCGATGGTGCTGGTCCAGGCCCACATCGCCAATGCGGCGATGCTGGTGGTGGCGATCCCCGACTCGATGCGAGCCCGGCAGATGGCCGACACGGCCCGGCAGCTGAACCCGGGCATCGAGATCGTGCTGCGCACCCATGGCGAGGAGGAGTCCGCGCTGCTGCGCAAGGAGCAGCTGGGCACCGTGTTCTACGGCGAGGAGGAACTGGCCAAAGGCATGAGCCGGCATGTGCTGCGGCGCTTCAATGCCGAGCTGCCCGAGAACCTCGCGCCGCTGGCCACGCCCGCGCATTGAGCGCCCGGGCCGGGCGTGGCAAGCGGCCCATCGGGGCCGCTTGCCGCAACACAACGCACCACGGCGCCCAGCGCGCCCTTCCCGGCCAGCAATCCCGGCTTTACATCGCCCGCTTAGCGTCGCCGCCCATGATCGACCCGACCCTCGACTGTCCCGTCCCGTCGCCCGCACCTGGCCTGCGCCCGCGCCTGCGCGCTGGCGCCTTCGCCCGGACCGCTGGCGCCCTGCTCGCCGCTGCGCTGCTGCTCAGCGGCTGCGGCGGCGGACCGCCGAAGGCGCGACTCGAGGAGCAGCAGCAACAGCGCGAGTTCGCCGCGCGCGGCTACGCGCCGTCCGGGGATGCGGTCACGGTGCAGTCGCTCGCCTGGCGGCTGCGGGGCGACGACGTGCGCCTGAGCCTGGCGCTGCCGGCCGGTGCCGCCGACGGCGCTTCACCGCGCCCGGTCGTGCTGTACCTGCCGGGACTGGGCGAGTCCGAAAACGCCGGCCTGGTCTGGCGCCGCGCCTGGGCCGCCGCCGGCTACGCGGTGCTGTCGCTGCAGCCGCTGGACGACGACGCGATGGCGTGGTCGTCCGACCTGGCCCGCTCGGCCGAGTTCACCGAGCTGGGCCGCCGGCATTACGCCGACGCACAGATGCGTCGGCGCCTGGCGCGGCTCGACGAGCTGCTCGCCGAGGCCCAGCGGCTCGGCCGCCAGGGCGAGGCGCCGTGGCGCGCGCTGGATTGGTCCCGCACTGCGGTTGCGGGCTACGAACTCGGCGCCCAGTTGGCGCTGGCGCTGGCCGGCGAGCGCCAGACGGATGGCGCGATGCTCGCGCTCAAGACCGTCCGCCCGGTCGCCGCGATCGTGATCAGCCCGCAGCTGTTCGCGACGCCGGATCCGGCGCGCTACCGGGACGTCGCCGTACCGGTGCTCGGCCTGACCGGCCCGGACGACAGCGACGTGCTGCAGCTGGTGCGCGACCTGGCCTGGCGCCAAGCCCCCTTCGCCGCGATGCCGCCGGGCCGCGGCTGGCTGCTGAGCGCCAACGAGGTCCGCCATGCCGCCTTCGGCGGTAACGAGCCGCGGCCGGAAGACGCCGAGCGCGAGCGCAAGCGGATCCAGGCAGCGGAGGACCAGGCGCAATCGCAACCGCAGCCCCAGGGCCGCCGGGGCGCGGGTCGCGGACAGCGCGGACAGGACGCGCCGGTGCGGATGGCGCCGGTGCCGCCGATCCCGGACTACCGCCAACGCCACGCGCAGCAACTGGGCCTGATCGCCGCGCAGCAGGTGAGCGTCGCCTTCCTCGACCACGAGGTGAAGCGCTCCGAAACCGCCCGCGTCTGGCTGGCCGGCCCGGCGCAGGCATGGATAGGACGGGTCGGCAGCCTGAGCTCGTCGCGTTGATTTCTGTATTGACAGAAATTTCTGTCCAGCTACAGTCGCGACCATGGAACTCAGCAACACCGCCCGCCGCTTCGTCCTGCACTGGGGCGAGATGGGCAGCGCCTGGGGCGTGAACCGCACCGTCGCCCAGATCCACGCCCTGCTCTACTTCCACGGCCGCCCGCTCAATGCGGAGGAACTGGCCGAGACGCTGTCGGTGGCGCGCTCCAACGTCAGCACCAGCCTCAAGGAACTGCAGAGCTGGAACCTGATCCGCGTCACCCATGTGCTGGGCGACCGGCGCGACTACTTCGAGACGACCGCCGACGTGTGGGAACTGCTGCGCACCATCGTGCGGGAGCGCAAGCATCGGGAGTTCGATCCGACCGTGCGGATGCTGTCGGAGCTGGTCGCCGAGGACGGCTTCCAGGACGAGTCGCCCGACGCCCAGGACCGCGTGCGCGAGTGCCTGCGGCTGATGCAGACGCTGGGCGCCTGGTCGGAGGAAATGATGCGGCTGTCGCCGTCGACGCTGGAGAAGGTGCTCAAGCTCGGCGCCAGCGTGCAGCGCTTCGTGCGCGGGGACGGATCCTGATCTGCCCCTTTTTTTGGCAATGAATTTCTGTCTTTACTGAAATATCGAGCAACGAAGGAGGATGCGATGCGCTTCACCCCCGAATCCGGCCGGCATGCCACCCAGCGCGACCCCGGCGCCTATCCGCTGACGCTCTACTTCGACGGCGCCTGCCCGATCTGCAACGGCGAGATGCGCAACCTGATGCTGCGCAACACGGCCGGGCTGCTCCGCTTCGTGGACATCTCCGCGCCGGGTTTCGCGGCCTTCCCGGCCGGCACCGACATGCCGGCGCTGATGGGCACCCTCCACGGCGTGCGGGCCGACGGGCGCCTGTCGACGGGCTCGGAGGTGCTGCGCCTGGCCTATCGCGGCGTCCAGCTCGACGGGCTGGTCCGCTTCACCGAACTGCCGGGCCTGCGCTGGCTGTTCGACCACGCCTACCCGCTGGTCGCACGCCATCGCTACCTGGTGCCGAAGCCGCTCGCGCGGCTGGTGCTTGAGACCGCGCTGCGCCGTGCCGCTGAACGCCGCGCCGGCGCCTCGGCCTGTCATGCCGGTGCGTGCTCGATCGCGTCCGAACAGGCGGCTTCGACGCGGCCGGACGGCCCGGCGCACGGGGCCTCGGCCGCGTCGGCAATGTCGGCCGCGCCGGCCTCGGCGGACCGCCCCGCCGGAGTCGCGTCATGAGCGCCGCTCCGATCCGCTCCGTCCTGGTCTGCGGCGCCAGCGGCTTCGTCGGCCGGCGCGTCGTGCGCGCGCTGCGCGAGGCCGGCCTGTCGGTCACCGCCGGCGACTCCCGCACGCAGGACTTCCAGCGCGACCTCAGCCCCGAGGTCTGGCTGCCTCGCGTCACCGGCTTCGATGCCGTCGTGAATGCGGTCGGCCTGCTGCGCGACACGCCGCGCCGCCGGCTCGAGACGGTCCACCACGAGGCGCCCGCCGCGCTCTTCGAGGCCTGCGCCCGGGCCGGCGTCGCGCGCGTCATCCAGGTTTCGGCCAATGGCGTGGCGCACAGCCCGACCCGCTACGCCACCACCAAGCGCGCCGCCGACGAGGCCCTGCTGCGCCTGCGCGCGCAGGGCCGCCTCGACGCCACCGTGCTGCGCCCGAGCATCGTCTTCGGTCGCGGCGGCGCCAGCGCGGCGCTGTTCATGAACCTGGCCCGGCTGCCGCTGCTGGTGCTGCCCCGGGCGGCGGTCCAGGCGCGCGTCCAGCCGGTCGCGGTGCAGGACGTCGCGCAGGCGGTGCTGCGGCTGGTGCGGGACGGCGGGCCCGAGCTGGTCACCGCCGTCGGTCCGCGCGCGCTCAGCCTGTCGGCCTTCATCGGCGAGCTGCGCCGCCAGCACGGCCATGCGCCCGCGCGGGTGCTGCCCTTGCCGGACGCACCCAGCCGCTGGAGCGCCCGGCTGGGCGACCTGGTCAGCGCCCAGCCCTGGAGCAGCGAAGCCCTGGCGCTGCTGGAGCAGGACAACATCGGCGACGCCGCCGCCTTCGAGCGCGTGCTCGGACGCCCGGCCGTTCCGGTCGAACGATTCGTGGAGGCCGCATGGGCATCGGGCGAGTGAACTTCCGCCACCGCCGCACCCGGGTCGTGGCGCGCGCGGGACTGATAGCGCTGTGGCTCGCCACCGGCGTGGTCAGCCTGATCGGGCTCGACGGCCAGAGCCGCGCGCTGATGGTGTCCGCCGGCACGCCCGAGGCCTGGATCGCGCCGGTGATCGTGGCGGGCGCGCTGGCCGACCTGCTGATCGGCCTGGCGATGTGGCGCTGGCACCGCCGCTGGGTCTACCGGCTGGCCGGCGCGGTGATGCTGCTGATGACCGCCGTGGCGACGATCATCCTGCCCACGCTGTGGCTGGATCCGCTGGGCAGCCTGACCAAGAACCTGCCGATCGCGATCCTGCTGCTGATCCTGGACGAGGACGCGCCGGCCTGAGGCCTGTCCCAGTCCGGCGGCAGGCTTCGACAGCCAACAACAAGACCTCAGGGGGAAAACACCATGAACACCTATCTCGTCATCAAGTGGCTGCACATCGTCTCGAGCGTGCTGCTGGCCGGCACCGGCTTCGGCTCGGCCTTCTACCTGTTCTTTGCCAACCGCAGCGGCTCCATCGCCGCGCAGGCGGTGGTGGCGCGGCTGGTCAAGCGCGCGGACTACTGGTTCACCACGCCGGCGGTGATCGTGCAGCCGCTCACCGGCGTGTGGCTGGCGATGCAGGCCGGCTGGACGCTGGACACGCCCTGGCTGGCGCTGTCGATCGGGCTGTACCTGCTGGCGGGCGCCTGCTGGCTGCCGGTGGTGTGGCTGCAGATCCAGCTCTCGAAGATGGCGGACGCCGCGCTGGCCAGCGGCCAGCCGCTGCCGGCGCTCTACTGGCGCTACGCCCGCTGGTGGGAGGGCCTGGGCTACCCGGCCTTCCTCGCGGTGCTGGTGGTCTTCTACCTGATGGTGAACAAGCCCGCCCTCTGGGGGTGAGCGCGGGGCGACCCCGGGTGAAGCCGGGGATCGCCCCGACGCGGGAGCGGGATCGGCGACTCCCGCCACAATCCCGCCCCATGAGCTTCGAACCCACCCCGCTGCTGGACATGGCCAGCCCCGAGGCCAAGCGGGCCTCCTACGACACCCTGGTCGCGCAGACGCAGGCGCTGCTGCATGGCGAGCGCGACGCGATCGCCAACCTCGCCCAGTTCGCCGCGCTGGTGTTCAACGCCGTGCCCACGCTGAACTGGGCCGGCTTCTACCTCGTGAACCCGAAGAACGACCAGGAGCTGGTGCTCGGCCCGTTCCAGGGCAAGGTCGCCTGCGTGCGCATCCCGTTCAGCCGCGGCGTGTGCGGCGCCTGCGCCCGCACGCGCGAGACCCAGCTGGTCGAGGACGTCCACGCCTTCCCCGGCCACATCGCCTGCGACGCGGCCTCGCGTTCGGAGCTGGTGCTGCCGGTGGTCGCGGGCGGCGCGCTGCGCGCGGTCTTCGACCTCGACAGCCCCGAGCCCGCGCGCTTCGACGCGATCGACGCCGAGGGCTTCCGGCGCGCGCTGGACCTGCTGGTCGCCGGCACCGACTGGGCCTGAGCCGCATGCGCACGCGCACGATGCGCGCCCTCGCGGCGCTGGGCCTGATCGCCGCCTCGGCCCTGTCGGTCGTGTCGATGCCGCTGTCGGCGGCGGAGCTCAAGCTCCGCGTGCTGGAGACCAGCGACATCCACATGAACCTGCTGAGCTACGACTACTACCAGGACCGACCGGTCCAGGAGTTCGGCCTGGCTCGCACCATCACGCTGATCCATCGCGCCCGCGCCGAGGCGCCCAACAGCCTGCTGTTCGACAACGGCGACCTGCTGCAGGGCAATCCGCTGGGCGATGTCGTGGCCCGGGTCCGGCCGCTCGCGGCGGACCAGGTCCACCCGGCCTACAAGATCCTGAACCTGCTGGACGTGGACGCCGCCAACCTCGGCAACCACGAGTTCAACTACGGCCTGCCCTTCCTGCGCCAGGCCATCGCCGGCGCGGCCTTCCCCTACCTGAACGCCAACGTGATGGAGGCCGACGGCCGCCGCCACGCCTTCACGCCCAGCGTCATGCTCGAGCGCGAGATGCGCGACGAGGCGGGCCAGGCCCATGCGCTCAAGATCGGCGTGGTCGGCGTCACGCCGCCGCAGATCCTGGAATGGGACCGCCAGCACCTGGCCGGCAAGGTGCGGGTGCGCGACATGGTGGAAGCCGCCACCGAGCAGGTCACGGCCCTGCGACGGCGCGGCGCCGACCTGGTCGTGGTCATCGCCCACACCGGCATCGACCGCACCGAGCTGCCGCGGCTGTCCGAGAACATGGCCGCCCAGCTCGCGCGCGTGAAGGATGTGGACGTGCTGCTGCTGGGCCATGCGCACACCGAGTTCCCCGGCCCGGGCTTCGCCGGCTACCCCGGCGTGGACCTGGCCAAGGGCCGGCTGTACGGCACGCCGGCGGTGATGCCGGGGCGCTGGGGTGATCACCTGGGCGTCGTCGACCTGACGCTGCGGTCCACCGGCCAGGCTGCCCCCGGCGCGCGCTGGCGGGTCGCGGAGAGCCAGTCCAGCCTGCGGCCGATCTACGACCGCGCCGCGCGCCGGCCCCTGGCGGACGCCGACCCGATGCCGGCCGTTGTCATCGCCGAGGAACACCAGGCGACCCTGGATTACGTCCGCAGCCAGGTCGCGGTCGCCGACCAGCCGATCCACAGCTACTTCTCGCAGGTGCTGGACGGCAACGCGGTGCGGCTGGTCGCGCAGGCGCAGCTGGCCTATGCGCGCAAGGCCGTCCAGGGCACGGCGCTGGAGCAACTGCCGATGCTCAGCGCGGCGGCGCCGTTCAAGTCGGGCGGCCGCCAGGGCTGGACGCAGTACACCGACATTCCCGCCGGCCCGGTCGCCATCAAGCATGTGGCCGACCTGTATGTCTACCCCAACACCATCAAGGTGGTGAAGCTCACCGGCGCCCAGGTGCGCGACTGGCTGGAGATGTCCGCCGGCCAGTTCCGCCGCATCGATCCGCAGGGGCCGGCGCGGCAGGACCTCGTCGACGCCGCTTATCCCAGCTTCAACTTCGACATGATGCTCGGCCAGGACGGCGCGCTGCGCTACGAGCTGGACCTGACCCAGCCGGCGCGTTTCGACAAGGACGGCCAGCGCCAGGGCGACGGCCACCGCGTCGTGAACCTGAGCTGGCGCGGCCAGCCGCTGGACGAGCGTGCCGACTTCCTGGTCGTGACCAACAACTACCGCGCCTACGGCGGCGGCCACTTCCCGGCGCTGGCGGCGGACAAGGTGGTCGTGGACGCGCCGGACGAGACCCGCGAGGCGGTGGCCCATTTCCTGGCCGCCCAGCCCTCGCTGAGCGCGGCGGTGGCGACGCCGTCCTGGCGCATCCGGCCGGTGCCGGGCGTGGCGATGCAGTTCGTCTCGGGCAACGGGGCGCTCGCCCACCTGAAGGAGACGCCGCAGGTGCGGCAGGTGAAGGACAACGGCGACGGTTCGTCGCTGTTCGAGCTCGCGCCCTGACTGGACGCCCTCACTGGGCTCTCAGGCGCCCGGGCGGGGCTCAGACGTGGATGTCGAGCAGCGCGCCTTCCGCGCGGAGCTGCGTCTGCAGCACGCGCAGGTTGGCGACGTAGGCGTAGGTGGCGGACTTCTGCTCGACCAGGTCGGTCGCCAGGTCCTCGCCCGGGGTGGGCAGCTTCTCCACCCGGGTCGTCACGCCGTTGCCGTCGGCGGCGGTCTCGGCCTCGATGCGCTCGCGGCGATAGCCCGGCGTGGCGACATTGGCGATGTTGTTCGCCGACGCCCGCAGCCGTTCATTGGCGGCGGACATCCCGGACAAGGCGGTCGACAGGCTGACGGTGGACATGGGTTTCTTTCCAGTAACCCGGCCTCAAGCGCGCGGGCATGCCGCCGTCATCGGCAGATTCCGGACGATCTTTAGAAAAGAAATGGCTTTCCCCGCCATTTCTTTTGATTGCCGATCCGCTATTCGCCCAAACCCTGCGACTCACCGCCCGCCGGCCGGCGTCGTCAGGCCACGCAAGTGGCTTGCCCCAGCCGGTTGACGCGCCCGGCGCGCTCAGGCGCCCGCCAGTTCCTCGAAGCTCCCGCTCGAGATGAACACGCGGACCGAGTCGCCGCCCGAGGCTTTGGCCTCGGTGCAGGCCAGCTGACCGGCGCCGAGCACCGCATCAACCGTGTCCAGCGACGGCTGCAGCTGCACGACGCCCAGGCTGGCCTTGACCCGCGCCCGGTGCAAACCCCAGCGCAGCCGGAAGCTGGCGATCGACGAGCGGATCTTCTCGGCCACGATCTGCGCGTAGTGCTGGTCGCAATCGGGCAGCAGCACGACGAAGTGATCGTTCTCCATCCGGGCGACGGTGTCCGACGCCCGCACCTTGGTGATCAGCATCTGGCCCAGACCGTACAGGAAGTGGTCGGCGACCTCGGCGCCCATGCCCTGGATGACCTCGGTGAAGCGGTCGATGTCGACGAACAGCACCGACACCGGCTCATGGCGGCGGCTGCCGACATGCTCAGCCAGGCGGCGCTCCATCTCGCGGCGATTGGCGAGTTCGGTGACCTCGTCGTGCTTGGCGGACCAGGTCGGCTGCAGGCGCTGCTGGCGGGCGGCGGTGACGTCCTCGACGATCCACATCGCCTCGCCGGCCGGCTGTTCCCAGTGCACCGGCGTGGCCTGCAGCCGGCCCCAGAAGCGCGACCCGTCGCGGCGCACGAACTCGACCTCCTCGTCCAGCGGCCGCCCGGCGCCGAAGGCGGTCCCCATGCGGGTCTGCAGCGCCTGGTGGGCGGCGTCGGACACGACCGAGCCGCGCTGGTCGGTGCCGCTCAGGTCGGTGTCGTCCCCGTGTCCGAACAGGTGGTTGAAATGCTCGCTGACCACCTCGAAACGGCCGGCGGCCACGAAGGCCACGGCCAGCGGCGCCCGCACCAGCAAGGCCCGCATGCGGGCGGCGATCGGGTCGGCGGCATCGTGTTGGGATTGCATGTCGTCTCCTGGCGTATGGCGCAGGTGTACCTGTTTTGATCAGGCCTGGGAACCCCGGACAGGCCCCCGTTCCGGCGCCGGACGGCCGCTTCGGGGCGGCGGCGCCCAAGGCGGCATCAGGGTGGCGGCGGTGCGATCTGCTCCGCCCAGTCGTACAGGGCCGACAGGATCTCCCCGGCGCGTTCGTCCTCCGACTCCTCCGCCGCCTGGGCCAGCGTGTCGATGCGCTCGAAGAAGGCCTCCAGCGTCTGGGCCCCGCCCTCGCCCGCGTGCAGCCGCGCCGCGCGGTGGTGCTCCCAGCGCGCCGCCTCGTCGCCGCTCAGGCTGTCCGGGAAATTGCGGGCGCGGTAGCGGAACAGGATCTCCTCCAGCCGCCCGTCCTCGAACGCGACCTTGCCCTGCGCGACACGATCGGCCAGCGCCTCGGGCGACAGCCCGCGCAGCCGCTCGAGCGCGCGCCGGTCGTCGTTGGAGACAAAGCCGCCGTACAGGTCTTCGTCCACATCGACACCGCCCTCGCCGGCCGGGCGCTGGAACACCTCGGGCCAGCGCTCGGCCAGTTCGCGGCCGCGGGAGGCCAGCAGCTCCGCATGCGCCAGGCCGCGGGCGATGTCCAGGCCCCAGCGGGCGGCCATCTCCGGCGACAGGATCTTCAGCGACGAGATCACGATCGGCGACTTGTTGACATGGATGGTCTTGATCGGCAGCCGCGTCACGCCCTCGGGCAGGGCCTCCTGCTTGGTGTAGAGACGCAGCCGGATCGCCTCGGCGTCGAGGCCGAGCAGCTCCGCGGGATCGCTGCCCAGGTCCCAGACGATCAGCTCGTTCTTGTTGGTCGGATGCGGCGCCAGCGGCCACACCAGCGCGATGCAGCCGCGCTCCGGGCCGTACATGCCCGACACGTGCAGGAAGGGCCGGTTGGTGCCGATCTCGGCCCAGACGGCGTCCTTGCGGCGCAGCTTCAGGCAGAAGTCCCACAGCCGCGGCTGCGCCTGCCGGATCAGCCGCGCCAGCGCGATGGTGGCACGCACGTCGGACAGCGCGTCGTGCGCGGCCTCGTGGGCCAGGCCGTTGGCGGCGGTCAGGTGCTCCAGCTTGAAGGACGGCCGGCCGTCCTCGTGCCGCGGCCACTGGAGGCCCTCGGGCCGCAGCGCGTAGGCGCAGCGCACGACGTCCAGCAGGTCCCAGCGGCCGCAGTCGTTCTGCCACTCGCGGCCGTAGGGATCGATCAGGTTGCGCCAGAACAGGAAGCGGGTGACCTCGTCGTCGAAGCGGATGGTGTTGTAGCCCAGGCCCACCGTGCCGGGGCGCGACAGCTCGGCATGGATGTCGGCGGCGAAGCGGTGCTCGGGCAGACCGTGCTCGGCGCAGGTCTGCGGCAGGATGCCGGTCAGCAGGCAGGACTCGGGATCGGGCAGCGTGTCGGTGGGCGGCTGGCAATAGACCATCAGCGGCTCGCCGATCTCGTTCAGCTCGGCATCGGTGCGGATGCCGGCGAACTGCGCCGGGCGATCGCGGCGCGGCACGCGCCCGAAGGTCTCGTAGTCGTGCCAGTAGAAAGTCATCTCATGCATGGGGCGGCACGATACCTCAGACCTCATGGATACTTCGGCGCCCTGGCGTGGGCCTTCCGAGGGGGGAACTTCGGGGGGAACCGCCCCCGCGCCCTCCCCCCAAGATCGGACGAAGACCCGAGATGCCGCTCAGCCACCTGCTCCTGTGCCTGTCGATCCTCGCCACCCTGCTGCCGGTGAGGGCCCCGTGGCCCTGGCTGTCGCTGCTGATCATGGCGGTCACCGCCGGACAGATCCACGGCCAGCTGACGATCGCCGCGCTCGTGCCGGTGGCCGCGATGGCGGCGCTGGCCTGGATGGCGATCGCCGCGCGCCACCGGCCCCGGCGCGAGGCGGTGCTGATGGCGCTGATGCTGGTCATCGGCCTGGCGCTGGCGCTGCATCTGCTGCCGGGCTTCCTGAACCCGACCTACCTGGTGGCGGCCTCGGACACGCGCCCGCCGACGCTGCGCTACCTCAACTTCGACAAGGGCGTGGCCGGGATGCTGATGCTGGCGGTGCTGGCCGCGCAGCAGCGGCGGCGCGCCGAGGGCGTCGGGCTCGCGCCCGCCGTCGCGCCTGGTCTGCCGGCCGTCGCGCTCTGGGCGACGGTCGCGGCGACGCTGGCGCTGCCCTGGCTGCTGGCGGTGGCCGGAGGCCTCGGCCGGCCGACGCTGCGCTGGCCGGACAACGCCGGGCTGTTCCTGGCGTCCAACCTGTTCCTGACCTGCGTCGCCGAGGAAGCCGCCTTCCGCGGCGTCATCCAGGGACTGCTGGCGCGGCGCCTGGGCACCGACCTGCGGACCGTCAACGGCTGGTTGCCGGTGCTCCTGGCGGCGGTGCTCTTCGGCCTGGCGCACGCGGCCGGCGGGCCGCTCTACGTCGGGCTGGCGATGCTGGCCGGACTCGGCTACGGCCTGGCCTATGCGCTGAGCGCCCGCATCGAGCTCGCCATCGCGCTGCATTTCGCGCTCAACGCGCTGGTGTTCCTGACGCTGGACCTGCGCATCGGCTGACGCCGCCAGAGCCGCCAGCACCGCGACGGCCCTATGCCGCGCGGGCACGGCGCCTGCCCTGGGCCGGTCCACCGTCGCCGTCCGCCGGGCGCGTACGCGGTTCGTGTGTCTCCCGTGTACGGATTGTTGCCGTCCGCACGCGGCCCCGGACAGGCCAGCATGTCTGACGATAATCCGCCGACCTGAACTCGGCGCCCCGCATGCAGCAGCTCGCTCAATTCGCTCGCACCGTCGCCACGGCCGTGGCCGGCTTCTTCCAGGCGCTGTGGCGCCGCACCGCGCCGATGCGGGCCTCGCTGCGCACGCTCCCGGCGTGGAAGCGCATCGCGGTCTGGTCGGGCGCGGGCGTGCTGGCCGTGGTGCTGCTGCTGGCGGGCGCGGCGGCGGTGGTCTGGCCGGGCCTGCCCGACCTGGACCGGCTGACCGACTACAACCCCAAGCAGCCGCTGCGCGTCTACACCGAGGACGGCCAGCTGCTGGCCGAGTTCGGCGCCGAGCGCCGCAGCTACCTGCCGCTGGACCGCATCCCCAAGACCATGCAGCAGGCGCTGCTGGCGGTCGAGGACGCCAGCTTCTACGAGCACCAGGGCGTCTCGTTCACCGGCATCTTCCGGGCGGCGCTGGCCAACCTGTTCTCGTCGCGCAGCCAGGGTGCCTCGACCATCACCCAGCAGCTGGCGCGCGACCTCTACCTGACCAAGAAGAAGCTCTACACCCGCAAGTTCGTCGAGATCCTGCTGGCCTTCAAGATCGAAAGCCAGCTGTCCAAGGACAAGATCCTGGAGGTCTACATGAACCAGATCTACCTGGGTCAGCGGGCCTACGGCTTCGAGGCGGCGGCGCATGCGTACTACGGCAAGCCGCTGAAGGAGCTGTCGATCGGCGAGACCGCGATGCTGGCGGGCCTGCCGCAGAACCCCTATTACGCGAACCCGATCATGAACCTGCCGCGCGCGCAGCGCCGCCAGGCGGTGGTGCTGCAGCGGATGGTGGACGTGGGGATGATCACGCCGGCGCAGGCGCAGCAGGCGCGCGACGAGCCGGTCCGGCTGCGCAGCGCGCAGGAGCAGCGGCTGCCCTATGGCCAGTACGCCGCGGAGATGGTGCGACAGGTGGTCCACGCCCAGTACGGCGACGAAGCCTACAGCCGCGGCCTGCGGGTGACCACGACGCTGCGCATGGACGACCAGGTCGCCGCGTACAAGGCGCTGCGCCGCACGCTGATGGACTATGAGCGCCGCAAGGCCTGGCGCGGCCCGGAGGGCGAGGTCGACCTGCCCGAGGGCATGGACGCGCAGGACCAGGACACCGCGATCGCGCAGGCGCTCAACGAGCATCCCGACAACGACGACCTGCGCGCCGCCGTGGTGACGCAGGTCGCGGCCAACCGGCTCCAGGCGACGCTGGCCGATGGCGAGGACATCGAGATCAAGGGCGACGGCCTGCGCTCGGTGCAGTCGGCGCTGTCGGCCAAGGCCAAGCCGGAGCTGCGCATCCATCGCGGCGCCATCGTCCGGGTGCTGCGCGGCAACCCCACCAAGGAGTTCCCCAAGGGCGCCTGGGCGGTGACGCAGTCGCCGGAGGCCGAGGGCGCGCTGGTCTCGGTCGAGCCCGACAGCGGCAAGATCCTGGCGCTGGTGGGCGGCTTCGACTTCAACCGCAACCAGTTCAACCACGCGACGCAGGCCTGGCGCCAGCCGGGCTCCAGCTTCAAGCCCTTCATCTACTCGGCGGCGATGGAGAACGGCGCCAGCCCGGCGACGCTGGTGGACGACGCGCCGATCTCGGTGGGCGACTGGAGCCCGCGCAACTCGGACGGCAACTTCGACGGTCCGATGACGCTGCGCCAGGCCCTGGCCAAGTCCAAGAACATGGTCACGATCCGGGTGCTGGAGCAGCTGACGCCGGCGCGCGGCCGCGCCTGGGCCGGCAAGTTCGGCCTGGATGTCGACAAGCAGCCGGAGAACCTGACGCTGGCGCTGGGCTCGGGCTCGGTGACGCCGCTGCAGATGGCCAGTGCGTACTCGGTCTTCGCCAACGGCGGCTACCTGCTCAAGCCGCTGCTGGTGACGAAGATCGTCGACGCGCAGAACCAGGTGCTGTTCGAGGCCGAGCCGGAGAAGCTCACCGACGAGCGCCGCGCGATCAGCGAGCGCAATGCGTTCATCACCGGCTCGCTGCTGCGCGAGGTGGCGATCCGCGGCACGGCCTACCGGGCGAGCCAGTCGCTCAAGCGCTACGACCTGTACGGCAAGACCGGCACGACCAACGACGCGGTGGACGCCTGGTTCGCCGGCTTCCAGCGCCGCGTGGCCACGGTGGTGTGGATCGGCTACGACCAGCCGCGCAGCCTGGGCGCCAGCGAGACCGGCGGCGGCATCGCGCTGCCGGCGTGGATCGACTACATGGCCGTGGCGCTGCGGGACATCAAGCCTTCTGAGATCGAGCCGCCCAAGGACGGCGGGCTGGTGCAGGAGGAAGGGCCGTATGGACCGGACTGGGTGTACAGCGAGTTCGCCGGCGACGCCGGGCTCAAGACCATCGGACCGATGCCGCCGCCGCTGCCGGCGTCCGACGCGGCGTCCGGCGCCGTCCCGGGAGCGCCCGGCGCCTCCGGCGTGCCCCCTTCCTGGTGGATGGGCGGCGAGCGCAGCGGCGGTCAGTGATTCGAACCGACAGGGAGCTTCCGACATGACCTCCAGCCTGCTGCGCGGCGGCACCGCCGCCCTGCTGATCGCCGCCGCATCGATGTCCGCCTGGGCGGCCGACGAGGCCGACGCCATCGAGCCCGACCAGCCCGGCATCGTCGAATCGAGCAGCACCGTCGGCAAGGGCCGCGCGCTGCTGGAGACGGGGCTCGGCTACCAACGCGACAAGAGCGACGGTGTGCGCAGCCGGCTGTGGTCGACGCCGACGCTGCTGCGTTTCGGCTTCGCCGAGGACTGGGAGCTCCGCGTCGAGACCGACGGCTACCAGCGCCTGCGCGCGACCGACGCCGACGGCACGACGCGCGCGAGCGGCTGGGCCGACACGGCGCTCGGCGTGAAGTGGCACCTGCAGGACAGCGACGGAGAACGCGGCAGGCCGGGCCTGGCCTGGCTGCTGCACGTGGACATGGACAGCGGCTCGGCGGCGTTCCGGGGCCAGGGCTTGCGGCCGTCGCTGCGGCTGACGGCGGAATGGGACCTGCCGCGCGACTGGTCGGCCGGTGTGATCGGCGGCCTGTACCGCGACCGGCGCGAGGACGGCGGGCATTTCGTCGGCGGCATCCTGGGCGCCTCGCTGGGCTGGCCGATCGCCGAGCGCTGGAAGGGCTACGTCGAGATCGCCGGCGACCAGCTCGCGTCGACGCGCAACGGCGGCCGCAGCGTCTCGGCCGGCACCGGCGTCACCTGGCTGGTCGACCGCCGCGTGCAGCTCGATGCCTCGCTCAACCGCGGGTTGACGAAGCAGACGCCCGACTGGGTGCTGGGGCTGGGGGTGTCGGTCGGGTTCTGAACCACGCGACGCCGCCCTCCCCTCGCTGGATGATTCCCGGCGCCCTCGGGATGACGTACAAAGCCGGCTGTCGTTTCAGCCCGCTGGATGCCCATGCGCCTCGCTCTCCGCACCGTTCTTCGCTCGACGCTCCTCTCGCTCGTCTGCTGCGCCCTGCCCGCTTGGGCGGCGCCCGCCAGCGGCACCTTCACCGCCTCGCGCGCCTGCGAGGCCTTCCAGTCCTTCCGCAAGAGCACCAATCCCGACGGCGCGAAGCTGTCGCCGGGCACCGGCTACACGATCCTGGAGACGCATGACGCGGGCTGGACCCGCGTGCAGGTGCCGGGCGCGCGGCCGTCCGAACGCTGGGTGCAGAACGACTGCGGCAGCGCGGGCGGCGGGTCGGACGTCTCCGCCGCGGCGAAGTCCGGCCGCGCGCCGGCCGAAGGCAATGGGCTGTCGATGTCGGGCCGCGGCGGCATGTGCTCCACGGCCAACGAGTACGACAGCTTCGTGCTGGCGATGTCGTGGCAGCCCGGCTTCTGCGAATGGACGGCGGGCGGCAAGCGCGGCAAGCCGGAATGCGAGGCGATGGAGAGCGGCAAGCTCAAGGTCAGCAACCTGACGCTGCACGGGCTGTGGCCCAACCGCCAGCAATGCGGCATCAGCTACGGCAACTGCAGCACGGCGCCGATGACCTTGTCGAAGGAGACGATCGCCTACATCGGGCCGTGGATGCCGAACTTCCTGTACGAGAAGGACTTCGGCGAGCACGAGTGGCGCAAGCACGGCACCTGCCAGGCGATGAATCCGGACGCGTATTTCCGCCGCGCAGTGGACCTGGTGAAGCAGTTCAACGATTCGGGCGTCGGGCAATACATCCGGCAGAACATCGGCGGGTCGATCTCGCGCCGCGCGTTCTACGACAAGCTGAAGGCCGAGACCGGCAGCGACGCGTACCGGGACAGCGTGAAGCTGATGTGCTCGGGGCAGTACCTGACGGAGATCCAGGTGAAGCTGCCGCGCGATTACCAGGCCGGCGGGTCGCTGAAGCAATTGCTCGGCGACCAGCCCGGCGGCAGCGGCGGCGGCACCTGCCGCGGGGATGACATTCGGATCGAGGCGAGCGGGCGCTGAGAGCTTCGGATTCAGGTTCATCCATTCGGCGGGTCCCGTTTCGACGAGACCTCGTCCCCCAGCACCTGCAGCCCGGCCAGCACCGGCGCCAGCACGCGATCGACTTCCTCGGCCAGCAGCCCGAGCGCGGCCTCGTCCGCATCGCGCAGACACGCCTGCTCGAGCGCCTGCGCCGCGGCGTGGACCTCCTTCATGCCCAGCGCCGCCGCGGCGCTCTTGAGGTCATGCGCCATCCGCATCGCCGCCGCGTCGTGCGCGGCGCGCAGGGCCAGGAAGCGCGGCAGGAAATCGGTCTCGCGGTCCCGGAACAGCCGTAGCAGGCGCCGATACAGCGCGCGGTCGCCCATCATGCCGGCGAGCCCCACCTTCAGGTCGACGCCCGGCAGCTCCGGAAGCTCCGGCAGGTCCGGCGGACCGCTCCCCGCGGCAGCGTCCTTCCCACCGGCACGCACCGCCCCGGCATCCCGACGGATCCAGCGAGCCAGCGTCGCGAACAGCTCCTCCATGTCGATCGGCTTGGCGACGTGGTCGTTCATGCCGGCCGCCAGGGCCTTCTCCCGGTCACCCACCATCGCATTGGCGGTCATCGCGATCACCGGCAGGTCGCGCCATTGCGGCTGGCGCCGCAGCGCCTGCGTCGCGGCATAGCCGTCCATCACCGGCATCTGGCAGTCCATCAGCACGCCGTCGAAGGGATGGCTGGCCAGCATCGCCAGCGCCTCCTGGCCATTGGCCGCCACCCGCGTCTCGATGCCGGCGCGCCCGAGCACGTCCAGCGCGAGCTCCTGGTTGAAGGCGTTGTCCTCGACCAGCAGGAGGCGCGCGCCCCGGAGCGCCGCCCGGTCCCCCTGCAGCGACTCCTCGCGCCGGGCGCGACGCGTCGTCGGCGCCACCGCCAATCCGAGCGCGGTGGCGCAGGCGTCGAACAAGGTCGACGGTGTCACCGGCTTGGTCAGCAGCGCCCCCACCGTCACGCCTTGATCGTCCAGCTGCTGCTGCACCTCGTGCCGGCTGAAGGCCGTCAGCATCAGCACCGGCGGCGTCGGATGGCGTGGACGCTCGCGCTCGGCCAGCAACCGCGCGCACATGACGCCATCCATGCCGGGCATCCGCCAGTCCAGCAGCAGCAGGTCGTAGGGCTCGTCGCGCGCGTCCGCGAGCGCCACCTGGCGCAGCGCCTCCATCCCGTCCGCGGCGGTGTCGACCTTCAGCCCGAGCGCGCGCGTCATCGCCGCCACCACCTCGCGCGCGCAGGCGTTGTCGTCGACGATCAGCGCGCGCGTGCCCTTCAGCCCGGTCCGGTCGGGCGCGGCACGGCCCGCCGCCGCGGCGCTCCGATCGGCGGCCGCGTCGAGTTCCAGCCGCACGCTGAAACGGAACCGGCTGCCCTGCCCCGGCTGGCTCTCGACCTCGAGCTCACCGCCCATCAGCCGCACCAGGTGGCGGCTGATCGCCAGGCCCAGGCCAGTGCCGCCATAACGCCGGCTGGTCGACGCGTCCGCCTGGGTGAAGGGCTCGAAGAGACGGCCCTGCTGCTCCGCGCTCATGCCGATGCCGGTGTCGCTCACCTCGAAGCGCAAGCGCACCGACGCGTCGTCGCGCGCCAGCACCGCCACGCCGATGACGACCTCGCCGCGCTCGGTGAACTTGACGGCGTTGTTGCCCAGGTTCAGCAGCACCTGCCCCAGCCGCGACGGGTCACCGACCAGCGCCTCGGGCAACTCCGGCGGCTCGACGAACAGCAGCTCCAGCCCCTTCTCCTCCGCCTTCAGCCCGATCAGGTTGGCCAGGTTGTCCATCACGTCCGACAGGTTGAACGGGATCGCCTCCATGTCCAGCTTGCCGGCCTCGATCTTCGAGAAGTCCAGGATGTCGTTGATGATCCCCAGCAGCGATTCGGCCGAGGCATGCACCTTCTGGATGTAGTTGTGCTGCTGCGGATTGAGCCCGCTCTGCAGCGCGAGGTAGGACATGCCCAGGATCGCGTTCATCGGCGTGCGGATCTCGTGGCTCATGTTGGCCAGGAACTCGCTCTTGGCGCTGCTCGCCGCCTCGGCCACGCGACGCGCGTGGCGGTCGGCCTCGGCCTGGCGGCGCTCGCTGAGGTCGACGATGAAGGCCACGCCCTGCCGGGTCGAGTCGCTCAGCAGCGCGCCGCCGATCAGCACCGGCACCCGGTGCCCGTCCCGGTGGAGGTAGTGCTTCTCGTAGGACGCGCAGCGACCGGTGGCGCGCAGCTGCTCGATCGCCCGCCGGTCGGCCTCGGCCTCCTCCGGCGGCGTGAGCGCCGTCCAGTCGATGCGCCCCGCCTCCAGGTCCTCGCGGGTGTAGCCGATGATCTCCAGGAAGGCGTCGTTGGTCTCGGTCACCGCGCCCGACACCTCCCAGAAGAAGATGCCGATCATGCTGGACTCGATCACGCGGCGCAGGCGCGCCTCGCTCGCGCTCAGGGCCTGTTGCGCCTCGTGCTGCGAGACGGTGCGTTCCTCGATGCGCCCGGCCATCGCGTTGATGCCGCGCTGCAGCTCGCCGATCTCGTCGTCGACGCCCGCCTGCGCCACCCGCGCCGTCAGGTCGCCGTGCTCGATGCGCTCGACGCAGTCCAGCGCCACGCGCACGCGCCGCATCAGCCAGCGGCCGAACAGGTGGACCACCACCCCGCCCAGGCACAAGGCGCCGAAGGTGATACCGCCGATCGCCTGCATGAACCGGACCATCGGCGCGTACATCTCCTGCTGCGACACCGCCACGCCGATCACCCATCCGACGGGCTCCAGCCCATGGAACACCGCCATGCGGCGGTCGCCCAGGTAGTCGTACTCCAGCGAGCCGGTCCCCTGCCGCACCATCTCCGCGACGAAGGCGTGCCGGGCGCGTTGTCCGATCGGCCCCTGCGGGTGATAGACGACGCGCAGGTCGTTGCGCTCGACGATGAAGAGCGTGGCCGAGGCGAAGCCCTCCTTCTGGCGCAGCTGACGCAGTTGCTCCTCGGCCTCCCGGGCGGCCGCGCGCACGCCGGAGCGGTACAGCTGCTGCCGGATCGCCTGGGTCGCGCCCTGCAGTTCCAGCTGCATCAGGCGCTCGCGTGACTGCCGCAGGTCGGACTGCAGGAACACCACCGCCGCGCCCAGCACCAGGGCCGTCATCGCCAGCACGATGAGCAGCGACAGCAGGTTGAGTCGCGTCGAGACCTTCACGGCCGGTCCTCGCCTCAGAACCTGAACTGGTCCACGTTGTCTTTCGTGAACACCATGACGGGCAACGCCACCTGCAGGCTGATCGCGTCCTTGCGCGGCGTGAAGCGGCCGAGCCGGCCGGCGTCGAAGGCCTGCCCCGCCTTCAGGCCGCCGGTGAGCAGTTGGCGCGCGCAGTAGACGGTGAGGTAGCCGTGGTCCGGCGCGTTCCAGAGCAGCACCGTCCGGACCGTGCCGTCCTTGAGGAAGCTGCGCATCAGGTTGGGCGTCGAGTTGCCGATGACGGCCACCTGGCCGACGCGCCCCGCATCCCGGACCGCGCGCGCGACGCCGGGCAGGTTGGGCGCGCCCAGCGCCACGATGGCCTTCAGGCCGGGCATCGACTTCAGGTAGTCCTGCGCGATCCGGTAGGCCTCCTCGGTGCTCTCGCCCGCGGGGCGGATGTCGACGATGCGCAGCTCCGGATGCTTGCGGTAGATCGTCCGCTTCATCGCGTCGATCCAGCTGGTCTGGTTCGGCGCGGTGAAGCTGGTGGTGACGAGGGCGATGTCCCCCTTGGGGCCGATCTCGCGCACCACGGACTCGACCAGCCGCGCGCCGAATTCCTCGAAGTCCACCAGGTTGACGAAGAACTCGCGCTGCTGGCTGTCGCCGTCCCAGCTCATCACGCGGATGCCGGCGCGCTGCGCCTTGGCCAGCACCGGCGCGATCGCGACCGGGTCGTTCGACGCGACGGCGATCAGGTCCGGTTTCGTGGGGATGAGCCGCTCGATCATCTCGATCTGCTTCTCGACCTGGTCCTGCGTCGGCCCGGTCCAGGTCACCGACACATCGGGCAGTTCGCGGGCGGCGGCGTCGATGCCGGTCTTCACCGCGTCGTAGTACGCGATGCCCACCAGCTTGGGCATGATCACGATCCGGTGACGGGGCGGCGGCTCAGGCTGCGCGGACGCCGGCGCCGGGACCGACAGCAGCGCGGCACCACAGGCCAATCCACACAGCACACGCAACGCACGCAGAGCACGCGGCACGCGGAGCAACGGGACCATGGTTCGCTCCTTGGTGAACGGCGCGACCGCCCGACAGGGGCGGCGCTCCCGCCGCAATGCTGCGCCGTTCCGCCGGGGGAGCGGGCCACCTGTTCAGGGGGCCCGGTGGGGTCTCAGCGCTTCCTGACGATCACGCTGCCCACCGAATACCCCGCGCCGAACGAGCAGATCACGCCTAGGTCGCCCTGCTTCAGGTTGGCGCGGTGCTCGTGGAAGGCGATCACCGAGCCGGCCGAGGCGGTGTTGGCATAGGTGTCCAGGATCAGCGGCGCGATCTCCGCGCCGGCCTCGCCGCCGACCAGCTTCTTGATCACCAGCTGGTTCATGCCCAGGTTGGCCTGGTGCAGCCAGTAGCGGCTGACGTCGGTGGGCTGGATGTGCAGCGCGGCCAGGTGCTGCTCGATGTGCGCGGCGGCGATGGGCACCACTTCCTTGAACACCTTGCGGCCTTCCTGGCGGAAGGTCTTGTCGCGCGCGTCGGGATCGCTGTCCTCGGCCTTGTTCATGAAGCCGAAGTTGTTGCGGATGTTGTTGGAGAACTGCGTCGCCAGCTTGGTGCCCAGGATCTCCCACTGCTCCGGGGCGACCGCCAGGTCGGCGCGCTCGACAAGGATGGCCGTGCAGACGTCGCCGAAGATGAAGTGGCAGTCGCGGTCCTTCCACTCCAGGTGGGCCGAGGTGATCTCCGGATTCACTATCAGCACGCACTTGGATGCGCCCGAGCGCACCGCGTTGTAGGCCTGCTCCAGCGCGAAGGTGGCCGACGAGCAGGCCACGTTCATGTCGAAGCCGTAGCCGCCCGCGCCCAGCGCCTGCTGGATCTCCACCGCCATCGCCGGATAGGCGCGCTGCATGTTGGCGGCCGAGCAGAACACCGCGTCGACGTCTTCCGGCTGGCGCCCCGCCGCGGCCAGCGCCTTGCGGGCGGCGTCGACGGCGATCTCGGCCATCAGCGACAGCTGGTCGTCGGCGCGTTCCTGGAAGCGCGGGTACATGCGCGTCGGGTCCAGCACGCCTTCCTTCTCGATCACATAGCGCTGCTTGATGCCGGAGGCCTTCTCGATGAACTCGACGCTCGAATGCACCAGCGGCTCGCGCGTGCCGGCAGCGATGGCCTGGGCGTGCTCGGCGTTCTGCAGGTCGACGTAGCGGTTGAAGGCCTCCACCAGCTCGGTGTTGGTGATGACGTGCGGCGGTTGGTACAGGCCGGTGCCGCTGATGACGACGGAATGCATGGGGCTGGTCTTTTGAGGTCGCCCGGTGAGGGGCCAAGGGGGCGAAGTTTAGCGAACTGCGCTCAAAAGCCCCCGATCCGTGCATGCTGCACCGCAAGGTGGCGAGGCCGTCGCCGGGGCATGCGTAGAATGAGCCACCGGGCCCAAATTTTGGGACCCGGTTTTTTTTGGCCGGGTCCCAAGTCAAGCGCTCGCAGCCCAGGGCATGCACTGCATCAACGCAGCCCGACTTTGCGACTTTGGACCATGGAAATCTTTGACTACGACAACATCCTGCTGCTGCCGCGCAAGTGCCGCGTGACCAGCCGCAGCGAGTGCGACACCTCGATCGACTTCGGCCCCCGCCGCTTCAAGCTGCCGGTGGTGCCGGCCAACATGAAGACGGTCGTCGACGAGTCCATCACCGAATGGCTGGCCGCCAACGGCTACTTCTACGTGATGCACCGCTTCGACCTGGACGCGGTCGCCTTCGCCCGCACGATGCGGGACAAGGGCCTGCTGGTCTCCCTCAGCGCCGGCGTCAAGGAAGCCGACTACGCGCTCATCGACCGCCTCGCGGCCGAGGGCCTGGGCGCCGACTACATCACCATCGACATCGCCCACGGCCACGCCGACGCGGTGCAGCGGATGATCGCCCACATCAAGCAGAAGCTGCCGCAGACCTTCGTGATCGCGGGGAACGTCGGCACGCCGGAGGGCGTCATCGACCTGGAGAACTGGGGCGCGGACGCGACCAAGGTCGGCATCGGCCCGGGCAAGGTCTGCATCACGCGGCTCAAGACCGGCTTCGGCACGGGGGGCTGGCAGTTGTCGGCGCTCAAGTGGTGCGCGCGCGTGGCGACCAAACCGATCATTGCCGACGGCGGCATCCGCCATCACGGCGACATCGCCAAGAGCGTGCGCTTCGGCGCGGCGATGGTGATGATCGGCTCGCTGTTCGCGGGCCACGAGGAGTCGCCGGGCAACACCGTCGAGGTCGACGGCAAGCGCTACAAGGAGTACTACGGCTCCGCGTCCGACTTCAACAAGGGCGAATACAAGCACGTGGAAGGCAAGCGCATCCTCGAGCCGGTGAAGGGCAAGCTGGCCGACACCTTCCGGGAAATGGAAGAAGACCTGCAGAGCTCGATTTCCTACGCTGGCGGTCGCAGCCTGGCGGATCTGCGCAAGGTGAATTACGTGGTGCTAGGCGGTGAGAACGCCGGAGAACATTTGTTCATGTAACACATCGCTGCCCGCTGGTTGACGAGGAACCTTAACGAGAAACCCGGCTCAGGCCGGGTTTTTCTTCAGCCGAAATCAATGACGACAGTGGAAATATTGGTGATGCCATCGTCCGGACGCGCCCCCGTGTCGAACTTCAAGGAAAGCCTCCGGAGCGCAGTTCTTCAACACGTCCGGCGTGCCCTGAAATGAGCGCCCGTCGCCCTTCCAGCCCCTCATCGAGGTGGGCCACCCCCACTGCGAAGTGGTCGTCCCCCGCGTCGTCGCTCAGCGGACGAGCCCCTCGCCACGCAACGCCTTCGCCGCCTCCACCATGTGCCGCAGCGCCGCCTCGGTTTCCGGCCATCCCCGCGTCTTCAGGCCGCAGTCCGGATTGACCCACAGCTGATCCGCGGGAATCACCTCCGCCGCCTTGCGCAGCAGCCGCAGCATCTCGTCGCTGCCGGGCACCCGGGGCGAATGGATGTCGTAGACGCCGGGGCCGATTTCGTTGGGATAGCGGAAGCCGCCCCCTTCCCCGCCGAAACCGCGCAGCAGCTCCATGTCGGAGCGGCTGGTCTCGATGGTGATGACGTCGGCATCCATCGCGGCGATGTCCGGGAGGATGTCGTTGAACTCCGAGTAGCACATGTGCGTGTGGATCTGCGTCGCGTCGCCGACCGGTGACGCGGCGACACGGAAGGCACGCGTCGCCCACGCGAGGTAGCCGGCCCGCTCCGCCTGGCGCAGCGGCAGTCCCTCGCGGATCGCCGGCTCGTCAATCTGGATGACAGCGATGCCGGCCGCCTCCAGGTCGGCGACCTCGTCCCGGATGGCCAGCGCGATCTGCAGCGCCGTGTCGGCGCGCGGCTGGTCGTCGCGCACGAAGGACCATTGCAGGATCGTGATCGGCCCGGTGAGCATGCCCTTCATCGGCCGCTCGGTGAGGCCCTGCGCGAAGCGCGTCCACTCGACCGTCATCGGCGCCGGCCGCGCGACGTCGCCGAACAGCACCGGCGGCTTCACGCAGCGCGAGCCGTAGGACTGCACCCAGCCGTTGGCGGTGAACGCGAAACCGTCCAGTTGCTCGCCGAAGTACTCGACCATGTCGTTGCGCTCGGCTTCTCCGTGCACCAGCACGTCCAGCCCGAGCGCCTCCTGGCGCCGCACCGCGTCCTCGATCTCGCCGCGCATCGCGGCGCGATAGGCCTCGGCATCGAGCTCACCGCGCTTGAAGGCCGCGCGCGCCGCGCGGATCGCCGGCGTCTGCGGGAACGAGCCGATCGTGGTCGTCGGGAAGGCGGGCAGGCGCAGCCGCTCACGCTGCGCGGCCTGGCGCCGCGGGAACGGGGACGCGCGCCGGTCCGCATCCGCCGGCAGCGCCGCGACGCGCCGGGCGATGTCGAGCCGGCGCACGCGCGGACTCGCCAAGCGCGAGGCGCGCGCCTGACGCGCCTCGATCAGCGCATCGGCCACCGCCGCCTCGTCGCCCCACAGCGCGCGCTTGAGCACGCGCAGCTCCTCCAGTTTCTCGACCGCGCCGGCCAGCCACGGCCGCACGTCGGCATCGACCACCGGGTCGTCGCGCAGGCTCATCGGCACATGCAGCAGCGAGCACGACGCCGCCAGCCACAGCCGCCCGCCGCGCAGCTCGCGCACCTCGTGCACGGTCTCGAGCGCCGCGTCCAGATCGGCGCGCCAGACGTTTCGGCCATCGACGATGCCGACCGACAACTCCCGGTCCAGCGGCAGCGTCCGCGCGACGTCCAGCAGCTCACCGGCGGCGCGCACCGCGTCCACATGCAGCCCGGCCACCGGCAGCCCGCAGGCGAGCGCCAGGTTGCCCGCCAGCGGCGAGAAGTAGCTCGCCAGCAGCACCTGCTGGTCGACCTGGCCGAGCCGCTCGTAGGCTCGGCGCAGCGCGTCCTGCCAGGCCGGCGCCAGGTCCAGGCCGAGGATGGGCTCGTCGAGCTGCACCCAGGTCACGCCGCGCGCCGCGAGCTTCACCAGCAGCTGCTCGTACACCGGCAGCAGGCGGTCCAGCAGCGCGAGGCGGTCGAAGCCCGCCTCCTTGCTCTTGCCCAGGAACAGGAAGCTCACCGGCCCGAGCAGTGCGGCCTTGGGACTCGCCGGGAGCGCGATCGCCTCGTCGACCTCGGCCAGCAGTCGGTCGGCATGGAGCGTGAAGGCGGTAGCGGCGTCGAACTCGGGGACGAGGTAGTGGTAGTTCGTGTCGAACCACTTGGTCATCTCCAGCGCCGCAGCGCCCTCGCCCGCCGAAGCGCCGCAACCGCAGGCCTCGCCGTGCTCATGCGCCGCCACGCCCCGCGCCATGGCGAAGTAGCGCCGCAGCGGCGACTCCTCGCCGGTGAAGCCGAAGCGTGCCGGCTCGCAGCCGAACAGCTGGATCAAGTCGGCGACCTGGTCGTAGAGCGCGAAGTCGCCCACGGTGACGTGGTCCAGCCCGGCGCCGGCTTGCAGGCGCCAGTGCCGGGCCCGCAACTCGGCGGCGACGCCCTGGAGCGCCGCCTCGTCGATCTCGCCGCGCCAATGGCGCTCCAGGGCGAACTTCAGCTCGCGGTTGGCGCCAATGCGGGGAAAGCCCAGCACATGAGTCCGAATCATGTTGTTCTCGTCGAAATTGAATGGGATTCGGAATGTTCGCCGCGAGCGCACTATGATTCAAACGAAAGTTTTTCGTCTTCGTCATTAGGTTCGCTCATGCAAACACCTCTGGAGCTGCGCCACCTACGCACGCTGCTGGCCCTGCGCGAGGCGGGCAACCTCTCGCGCGCGGCCCAGCTGCTGAACCTCACGCAGTCGGCGCTGTCGCACCAGCTCAAGGGGCTGGAGGACCATTACGGCACCGAGCTCTTCGAGCGCAAGTCCTCGCCGCTGAGCTTCGGCGTGGCGGGGCAGCGGCTGCTCAAGCTCGCCGAGCTGGTGCTGCCGCAGATCGACGAGGCCGACCGCGACGTGCGCAAGCTGGTCGAGGGATCGGCCGGACAGCTGCGGATCGCGGTCGAGTGCCACACCTGCTTCGACTGGCTGATGCCGGCGATGGATGCCTTCCGTGAGCGCTGGCCGGAGGTCGAGCTCGACATCGTGTCGGGCTTCCAGGCCGATCCGGTGGGGCTGCTGCACCAGGACCGCGCCGAGTTGGCGATCGTCTCGGACGTGGACGCGGAGGAAGCGGGCGTCGCGGTGCATCCGCTGTTCAGCTTCGAGATCGTGGCGCTGCTGCCCAAGGGGCACCCGCTGCTGGCCAAGCCCTGGCTGGAGGCCGAGGACTTCGCCGCGCAGGCCTACATCCATTACCCGGTGCCCGACGAGATGCTGGACCTGGTGCGCAGCGTGCTCAAGCCCGCCGGCGTGACGCCGCCACGCCGCACCAGCGAGCTGACGGTGGCGATGCTGCAGCTGGTCGCGAGCGGGCGCGGCTTCGCGGCACTGCCGCTGTGGGCGGTCGAGGGCTACCTGGCGCGGGGCTACGTGGCGCGCCAGCGCATCGGGCCATCGGGCCTGACCGGCCGGCTCTACGCGGTGAGCACCGGGCGGCTGGCGGCCAAGCCCTTCCTGGCCGATTTCGTGCGGATCATGCGCGAGACCTCGCTGGTGAACCTGGGCGGCGTGAGCCTGTTGTGAGCGCGCGCCGAACCGGTGAGGCCGGTGAGGCCGGCGGCGTGCCGAGCGCCCCGCCCCGTGGTCAGGCCCGGATGCGGCATCGGCGCCACGGGGCCGCCGCTATGATGCCGCCCGTTGGTGCTCGCGCCCGGCCCTCCGCCGGCGCAGTTCAACGGGAATCAGGAAGGGTCGCCCGCCCGCGGCCACGGCCCCAACCTGAGCTGCCCCCGCAACGGTAAGCGGAAGGCGCGCCCCGGCCGACGCCGTCGCCCCCCGATGGCATCGGCCCCAGCGGCGCGCGACTCGTGGCTGGATCCACTGGACGGTCGTCCGGGAAGGCACCACGGGTTCGTTCTTCCGACAGCCCGGATACCGGCCAACAGGCGGACCCATCGCCCCGTGATGGGTCCATTCCGCATGCGGCCGCGGGGAAGCGGCCGTCTGCCGCCGCTTTGTGATTCCGACATGCAAGCCTCCCGTCCCCGCGCCGCGCTGCGCGCCGTTGCCCGTGCCGCGCTGATCGCCGCACCGGTCCTGTCCACCGTCCCCTCCGTCGCCGTCGCGCAGTCCTCGCTCGACCCGGTCATCGTCATCGGCACCCGTGAGGCGCAGCCGCTGAGCCGCAGCGTCGCGGACGTCGTGCTCATCGACGCCGACACCCTGCGCGACAGCGGCGCCGGCAGCGTCGCCGACGTGCTGCGCCGCTACGCCGGCCTGCAGCTGGCGGCCAACGGCGGTCCCGGCCAGACGGCGGGCTACTTTCTGCGCGGCGCCAACACCAGCGCCACGGTCGTGATGATCGACGGCGTGCGGGTCGGCTCGGCGACGCTGGGCCAGGTGTCCTTCGAGGCCATGAGCCTGGCCAACATCGAGCGCATCGAGGTCCTGCGCGGTCCGGCCTCCGGCCTGTACGGCGCCGATGCGGTCGGCGGCGTGATCCAGATCGTCACCCGGCAGGGCCAGGGCCCGCTGGACCTGCGTGCCGGTGCGGCCGTGGGCGAATACGGCTCGCGCCAGGGCGACGTCTCGGTCAGCGGCGCGCGGGCCGGTTTCGACTACGCAGCCAGCCTCAGCCGCGACACCAGTGACGGCACGACCGCGATCCGCGGCGACCGCGGCAACAGCTCCTACAACCCGGACAAGGACGGCTTCACCCGCACGGTGGCGTCGGCCCGGCTGGGCTTCACGCCGGCCGAGGGCCACCACATCGGCGTCAGCGCGACGCAGAGCCGCCTGAACGCGCAATACGACAGCGCGACTTTCGACGACCAGTTCGTCGCGCATCCGGAAGGCGACTTCCGCAACCGGCTCAAGACGCGCCAGGCGGCGCTCGACTACCGCGGCACGCTCTCGCCGATCTGGACGACGACGCTGCAGTTCGCGCGCGGCACCGACGACTCGGTCAGCGGCCTGACCGACGCGACGCGCTTCAAAACCACCCGCGACCAGGCGACCTGGCAGAACGCGCTGCGCCTGGCGCCGGACCAGCAACTGGTGCTGGCCTACGAGCGCCTCGAGGAAAAGGCGGACGGCGTCACCAGCGACACGCTCAAGCGCACCAACAACGCCTACATCGCGGGCTACAGCGGCCTGTTCGGCCCGGCCGCCCTGGAGGCCAACCTGCGCCGCGACGAGAACTCGGTCTACGGCGACAACACCACCGGCAGCCTGGGCGGCAGCATCGCGCTGAGTCCGACGCTGAAGCTGCGGGCGCTGGCTGGCAAGACCTTCCGCGCGCCGACCTTCAACGACACCGACTTCCCCTTCTACGGCCACCGCGACATCCGTCCCGAGCAGGGCCGCAGCGCGGAGATCGGCCTGAACTGGCGCTCCGGCGCGAGCAGCGCGTCGGCGACGGTCTATCGCAACAAGGTCAAGGACCTGATCATCTACAACCCCGATCCGGCCCTGTGCCCGCCGGCACCGGACTTCGCCTTCGGCTGCGCGGCCAACGTCGGCCGGGCCAAGCTCACCGGCGCGACGCTGACCGGCGCGCACCGCATCGGCAACTGGAACCTGGCCGCGAACGTGGACTTCCTCGATGCGAAGGACACCGACACAGGCGCGCGGCTGATCCGTCGCGCGGCGCACCAGGAAAGTGTCTCCGTCGATTACGACACCGGCGCCTGGAGCGCGGGGGCGACGCTGACCGACATCGGCAAGCGACCGGACATCGGCGCCACGCTGGGCGGCTACGCACTGCTCGACCTGCGCGCCAGCTGGCGCTTCCTGCCGCAATGGCGCCTGGAGGCCAAGGTCCTCAACGCGGCGGACCGCGATGTCGAGCCGGTCTACGCCTACCAGGGCCTCGGCCGCCAGGCCTGGGTCGGCGTGCGCTATGACATAAAGGGCTTCTGAGCCGGGCCCTCCATGCGGCATGGGCGCCAGCGGTGAGCTGGCTGTCCATGCGCGCTTCGGAGGCCCGACTGGCGGCGACACGTCGCCAAGTCTCACCGTCCTTGTTCATCAAGGCGCGGGACACGTACAGGAAGTCTTCGGCGCTCACGCTCATGGCAACTCTCCGGGACTGGATGCGGCCTGGTCGTTCAGGCCGCCGAGCGGCCGCAGAAGCTGACCATGAAGAAGCCCTTCAGCAGGTCCTGGTCGGCGAGGCGGGAGAGAAATCGCTCGTCCCAGGCCAGCGACCGCTTGGGACTCATGTCGAGGGGCACGACATACATCGCCCCGGCGGCGACATCCTCCACGCAGGTGATGTCCAACCAGGGGGGCCCGGCCAGGCGCAGCGAATGGCGCCGGACGAAGCGCGCGGCGCGCTTCAGGATCAGCCGCACGTAATCCACCGAAGCGCCGTGATGCGCCAGCACGCGCCTGAGTTCATTCGGCATCTCGTGCCAGTCCGCATCCTCGCATCGCGCTTCGAGGCCGTCGTCGGCCATCGCCCCGAAGATCGTGCTGGGGAACCGCAGCGCCCTCGACAGGTCCTCGATGCCCGTCCCCTCGTCGCTTGTCGTCCTCGTCATGAAACTGCTCCTTCTTGCCCAAGTCCTGATGGATGGCCTGCAGTCTCCACGTGGAGCCGGCGAACGTCATTCCTCCGAAATGTGGTCTTGAGGGGGGAAGTGATCGACGGTGGTCATTCCCCCCATCGATACTGACCAGAGCCATTGGCGACCAGCGCCCTCAGCTGTACCTCTTCTCCAATTCATCCCAGCCGGGCTTGCCCACCAGCCGCTGGCGCTCCGCGAAGGGGGCGACCAGCGCCGGGTCTTCGTCGATCCGGCGCTGCGCCTTCAGCACGCCGAGCGCCTTCTGCATGCCCGCCACCGCGCCCTGCAGCGCCGCGTTGGCGTAGAGCACGACGCCGTAGCCGAGCGACTCCAACTCCTGCGCATCGGTGATCGGCGTCCTGCCGCCGATCACCATGTTCATCAGCTGCGGCACCGGCAGGCGCCCCGGCAGCGCGCGGATCTGATCCGGCGTCGTCACCGCCTCGACGAACAGCAGGTCCGCGCCGGCCTCGGCGAAGCGCAGCGCGCGTTCCACCGCGGCCTCGAAACCCAAGGTCGCGCAGGCGTCGGTGCGGGCCATGATCATCAGGTCCGGGTCGCGTCGCGCGTCGACCGCCGCCTTGATCTTGCCCACCGCCTCCTCGGTCGGGATCACCTCCTTGCCGCTGAAGTGACCGCAGCGCTTGGGCGCGACCTGGTCCTCGAGCTGGATGCAGTCGGCACCGGCCCGCTCCAGCGTGCGCACGGCATGCCGCACGTTGAGCGCGTTGCCGAAGCCGGTGTCGGCATCGACGATCAGCGGCAGCGCCACCGCGTCGCGGATGCGGGCCGTGTGGTCGGCGATCTCGGCCAGGCCCATGAAGCCCTGGTCCGGCAGCCCGAACCACATGTTGGTCACGCCGGCGCCGGTGATGTAGAGGGCCTCGAAGCCGAGGTCCTCGATCACCCGGGCGGACAGCGCGTTGAACGCGCCGGGCACGAGCACGCCGCGGCGGGCTTGCACCAGCGTGCGCAAGGTCTGGCGGGGAGAGGTCATGGGTCTGCTCTTGTCGATCTGAAAGCTGGAAAGGGGAATGGGGAAGGAAGGTGGTCTCGATCCGGCCTGCGGGACGCCGGCATCAGGCGCCGGCGAGCACGTCGCCAGGCACCCGCACGACGCCTTCCATCAGCACGCGCGCGCTGCGGCTCATCACGGCGCGCGTCACGCGCCATTGGCCATCGACGAGCGCGGCCTCCGCGCCCACGCGCAAAGTGCCTGAGGGATGACCGAAGCGCACCAACGCGCGCGGCGCGCCGCCGGCCGCTTCGCACACGACGGTGCCGGGGATCGCCGCGGCGGCGCCGATGGCCACGGCGGCCGTGCCCATCATCGCGTGGTGCAGCCGGCCCATCGACAGCGCCCGCACCAGCAGGTCGATGTCGCCGGCCTCGACGAGCCGGCCGCTCGACGCGCGATAGGACTGCGGCGGCGCCACGAAGGCCAACTTGGGCGTGTGCTGACGGGAGGCGGCCTCATCGAGCGCGCCGATCAGCCCCATACGCAGCGCCGCGTGCGCGCGGATCGCCTCGAGCCGCCGCAGCGCCGCCGCGTCGCCGTTGACCGCGTCCTGTGCCTCGATGCCGGTGTAGCCGAGGGCCGCCGCGTCGACGAAGACGGTGGGGATGCCAGCGTTGATCAGGGTCGCGCGCAGACGGCCGCCGGCGACCAAGCTCTCGGGCAACGCCAGTTCGTCGACGACGCGGCCGGTGGGAAACAGCGCGCTCGCGCCCCGCCCACCGGCACCGGCACCGGCAGCAGCACTGGCACCGTCGCCCTCCTCGCCCGGATCCAGGAACGCCAGCTCGATCTCCGCGCCCGGAAAAGCCACGCCGTCGAGTTCGAAGTCGCCGCGCTCCAGCACCTGCCCGTCCTGCATCGGCACCTGCGCCACGATGGTCTTGCCGATGTTGGCCTGCCAGATGCGGACCGTCGCCCGCCCGTCGCGCGGCAGCGCCGCCGCGTCGATCAGCCCGGCCTCGATGGCGAACGGCCCGACGGCCGCCGACAGGTTGCCGCAGTTGCCGGACCAGTCCACCAGCGCCCGGTCGATCGCCACCTGGCCGAAGAGGTAGTCCACGTCATGACCGGGCCGCGCGCTGCGCGACACGATCACCACCTTGCTGGTGCTGGAGCTCGCGCCGCCCAGGCCGTCGATCTGCTTGCCGTAGGGATCGGGGCTGCCGATCACCCGCAGCAGCAGCCGGTCGCGCGCGGCGCCCGGGCGCCGGCAATTGGCGGGCAGGTCTTCCAGCCGGAAGAACACGCCCTTGGAAGTGCCGCCCCGCAGGTAGACGGCGGGGATCTTCAAGGCAGGTGGAAAGCTCATGTCGTTGCGTGGCGCATCGGCGGCGTCGCGGCCGCGAGGAAGTCCTGGGCGAAGCGCTGCAGCACCCCGCCCGCCTGGTGGATCGACAACTCCTCGGCGGTGTCGATCCGGCAGCGTACCGGCACTTCGGTGCGGACGCCGTCACGGCGATGCAGCACCAGCGTCATCATCGTGCGCGGCGCCGGCACGCCCAGCACGTCGAAACGCTCCGAGCCGTCGATGCCCAGCGTGCGCCGCGTCGTCCCGGGCAGGAACTCCAGCGGCAGCACGCCCATGCCGATGAGGTTGGTGCGGTGGATGCGTTCGAAGCCCTCCGCCACGATCGCCTCCACGCCGGCCAGCCGCACGCCCTTCGCGGCCCAGTCCCGCGACGAGCCCTGGCCGTAGTCCGCGCCGGCGATCACGATCAGCGGCTGGCGGCGCGCCAGGTAGGTCTCGATCGCCTCCCACATCCGCATCACGGTGCCGTCAGGCTCCAGCCGCGCCAGCGAGCCCGGGATGACCTCGCCCGACGCGTCGCGGACCATCTCGTTGCACAGCGTCGGGTTGGCGAAGGTGGCCCGCTGCGCGGTCAGGTGATCGCCGCGGTGGGTCGCGTAGGCATTGAAGTCCTCCACTGGCACGCCCATGCGCGCGAGGTATTCGCCAGCCGCCGAGTCGACCTCGATCGCATTGGACGGCGACAGGTGGTCGGTGGTGATGTTGTCGGGCAGCACCGCCAGCGCGCGCAGGCCGCGCAGCGTGCGCGCGCCCGCCAGCGCGCCCTCCCAGTACGGCGGCCGCCGGATGTAGGTCGAGCGCGGGCGCCAGTCGTAGAGCGGCGCTGTCGCCCCGGCCGCCCCGGCCACCTTGTTGGCTTCGGTCGCGACCGGCGCGATCGGGAACATCGGGTCGTAGACGCGCCGGAACTGCGCCGGCTTCACGCAGCGGCGCACCAGCGCGTCGATCTCCTCGTCGTCCGGCCACAGGTCCTGCAGGCGGATCTCGCGCCCGTCGACGACGCCGAGCACGTCGCGCTCGATGTCGAAGCGGATCGTGCCCGCCAGCGCGTAGGCCACCACCAGCGGCGGCGAGGCCAGGAAGGCCTGCCGCGCGCGCGGATGGATGCGGCCGTCGAAGTTGCGATTGCCGGACAGCACCGCGGTCGCATAGAGGTCGCGCTCGACGATCTCGCGCTCGATCGCCGGGTCCAGCGCGCCCGACATGCCGTTGCACGAGGTGCAGGCATAGGCGACGACGCCGAAGCCCAGCGCTTCGAGGTCCGCCAGCAGGCCGGCATCCTCCAGGTAGAGCGTCACCGCGCGCGAGCCGGGCGCCAGCGAGGTCTTGACCCAGGGCTTGCGGACCAGCCCCTGCCGCCGCGCGTTGCGCGCGAGCAGGCCCGCGGCGATGACGTTGCGCGGATTGCTGGTGTTGGTGCAGCTGGTGATGGCCGCGATGATCACCGCCCCGTCGGGCAGTCGACCGGGCTCGTCCACCCAGGGCGCCGCGATGCCGCGCTCGCGCAGCATCGCGGTCGGCAGGCGGCGATGCGGGTTCGACGGGCCGGCCAGCGCGCGCTCGACCGCGCCGATGTCGAAGCGCAGCACGCGCCGGTAGGCCACGTCGTCCAGCGTGCCGCCCACGCCGGACCACAGGCCCGCCGCCTTGGCATAGGTCTCGACCAGGCGCACCTGGTCCTCGGCGCGGCCGGTCAGGCGCAGGTAGGCCAGCGTCTGCTCGTCGATCGCGAACAGCGCGGCGGTCGCGCCGTACTCGGGCGCCATGTTGGCGATCGTCGCGCGGTCGCCCAGCGTCAGCCCGGCGACGCCGTCGCCGAAGCATTCGAGGTAGGCGCTGACGACCTTCTCGCGACGCAGGAACTCGGTCAGCGCCAGCACCAGGTCGGTGGCGGTGATGCCGGGCCGGCGCCGCCCGGTGAGCTCGACGCCAACGATCTCCGGCAGGCGCATCCACGAGGCGCGGCCCAGCATCACGTTCTCCGCCTCCAGTCCGCCGACGCCGACGGCGATCACGCCCAGCGCGTCGACATGCGGCGTGTGGCTGTCGGTGCCGACGCAGGTGTCGGGATAGGCGATGCCGCCGCGCGCGTCGCGCTCCACCTGCACGACCGGCGACATCCGCTCCAGGTTGATCTGATGCATGATCCCGTTCCCCGGCGGGATCACCTCGACATTGCGGAACGCGCGCCGGCACCAGTCGATGAAGTGGAAGCGGTCCTCGTTGCGGCGGTCCTCGATGGCGCGGTTCTTGTGGAAGGCGCCGGGATCGTCGCCCCCGCACTCGACGGCCAGCGAGTGGTCGACGACCAGTTGCACCGGCACCACCGGATTGACCCGCGACGGATCGCCGCCGCGCGCCGCGATCGCGTCGCGCAGGCCGGCCAGGTCCACCAGCGCGGTCTGCCCCAGGATGTCATGGCAGACGACGCGCGCGGGATACCAGGGGAAGTCGCGCTCGCCCAGGCCGTCGGCCAGCTGCAGCAGGCAGGCGTCGAGCAGCGCCGGATCGCAGCGGCGCACCAGGTTCTCGGCATGCACGCGCGCCGTGTAGGGCATGCGGGTCCAGGCGCCGGGGCGCAGCGCCTCGATGGCCGCGCGGGCATCGAACCAGTCCAGGTCGGTGCCGGGCAGCGGTCGACGCCAGGCGGCATTGACGGGCGCGGCGGCGGTGATCGTGGCAGCGGGTGCGAGGCTCATTGACGCGCCGCCAGCGGCACGAAGGCCTGGTCCTCGGGGCCGGTGTAGACGGCGCTGGGACGGATGATCTTGTTGTCCTGCCGCTGCTCGATCACATGGGCGGCCCAACCGCTGGTGCGCGCGATCACGAACAGCGGTGTGAACATCGCCGTCGGCACGCCCATCAGGTGATAGCTCACCGCGCTGAACCAGTCGAGGTTGGGGAACATGCGCTTGACCTCCCACATCACGCGCTCGAGGCGCTCGGCGATGTCGAACATCTTGGTCGTGCCGGCCTCGACCGAGAGTCGCCGCGCCACCTGCTTGATGATCTCGTTGCGCGGATCGCTGATCGTGTAGACCGGATGGCCGAAGCCGATGACGACCTCGCGCGCCTGGACACGGCGACGGATGTCGGCCTCGGCCTCATCCGGCGAGTCGTAGCGCTTCTGCACCTCGAAGGCCACCTCGTTGGCGCCGCCATGCTTGGGTCCGCGCAGCGCGCCGATCGCGCCGGCCACGGCCGAGTACAGGTCGCTGCCCGTGCCGGCGATGACGCGCGCGGCGAAGGTCGAGGCGTTGAACTCATGCTCCGCGTACAGGATCAGCGAGGTGTGCATCGCGCGCTCCCAGCCGGCATCGGGCCGGCGACCGTGCAGCAGGTGCAGGAAATGCGCGCCGATGGACTCGTCGTCGGTCTCGACCTCGATGCGGCGCCCCTGCGTCGCCCAGTGGAACCAGTACAGCAGCATCGAGCCCAGCGAGGCCATCAGCCGGTCGGCGATGTCGCGCGCGCCGGGCAGCGGGTGGTCGTCCTTCTCCGGCAGCACGCAGCCCAGCGCGGACACGCCGGTGCGCATCACATCCATCGGATGGGCGCCGGCGGGCAGGCGCTCCAGCGCCTCCTTGACGCTGGCCGGCAGGCCGCGCAGCGCCTTGAGCTTGGCCTTGTAGGCGCGCAGCTCGGCGGCGTTGGGCAGCTTGCCGTGCACCAGCAGGTGAGCGACTTCCTCGAACTCGCAGGCCTGGGCCAGGTCGACGATGTCGTAGCCGCGGTAGTGCAGGTCGTTGCCGCTGCGGCCGACGGTGCACAGCGCGGTGGTGCCGGCCGCGACGCCGGACAGCGCGACGGATTTCTTGGGCTTGAAGGCGGGGGCGAGGGTCTCGCTCATGGGGTCTCCTCCTGGGGATCGGGGAACTGCGGGCGGGCGTGGCGGCGAGCCATCGACCGGCGCGACGGTCCAGGCCTTGATCCCGTCGACGGGTGCATGGGATAGTCGCGTCATTCGCAATCTTTGCAGCCACTTCGCTGGGCCTCAATGGCTGAATTGGCAATGAAATGCGAAGGTGATTCGCGCATTCTGCAAACTTTGCGAATCACAGGATCAGCAGTCGCCCTCGCCGGCCGCGCTCACCAGCCGCCGTCTTCGTCCTTCCATCTCCCGACGCGAAACCGATGCGCAAAACCTTCCTCGGCGTGAAGCTCAAGACCCTGCGCGAGCAGCGCGGCCTGACCCAGGCGGCGCTGGCGCAGGCGCTCAAGCTGTCGCCCAGCTACGTGAACCAGCTCGAGAACAACGAGCGCCCGTTGAGTGTCGCGGTGCTGCTGCGGCTGCAATCGGCGCTGGGCATCGACCTGCAGTTCTTCTCCGAGGACGACGAGGCGCGGCTCTTCGCGCAGCTGCACGAGATCGTCGCCGAGACACCGGTGCCGGGCGGCGTGCCCGAGTCGGAGCTGCGCACGCTGGTGCAGCAGATGCCGGCGATGGCGCAGCTGATGCTGCGCCTGCACGGCCGCGCGCGCGGCGCGGAGCAGCGCGTCAGCAACCTCGATGGCGGCGAGCGCGGCACGCCGCTCGCGGCGGGACCGGGGCCGCACGAGGAGGTGCGCGACTTCTTCTACGCGCATCACAACCACATGGACGCGCTGGACCGCGCGGCGGAGGCGCTGGCGATCGGCCTTGGCGGCGAGGAAGCCGGCATCACGCCGCTCTCGCAGCAAGACCTGGCGCAGCGGCTGGAGGCGCACCTGATCACCGCCCATCGCATCCAGGTGCAGCTCGTCGCGGACGAGCGCCTGCGCCGCTACGAGCCGGCGCAGCGCCTGCTGCTGCTGTCGGCGTCGCTGTCGCCGGGCCAGCGCGCGTTCCAGCTCGCCACGCAGCTGGCGTATCTGGAATGCGGCGCGGAGATGGACCGCCTGATCGCTTCGGCGAGCTTCAGCAAGGAGGCTGCGGCGTTGGCGCGCATCGGGCTGGCGAGCTACTTCGCTGGCGCGGTGGTGCTGCCGTACCGCGCGTTCCTGTCGGCGGCGCAGGCGCTGCGGCACGACATCGCGCTGCTGGCCAAGCGCTTCGGCGTCAGCTTCGAGACCGTGTGCCATCGCCTGTCGACGCTGCAGCGCCGGGAAGCGCGCGGCGTGCCCTTCTTCTTCGTGCGGGTGGACCGGGCGGGGAACATCTCGAAGCGGCAGTCGGCGACGGACTTCCACTTCTCACGCAGCGGCGGCACCTGCCCGTTGTGGAACGTCTACGAGGCCTTCGGCCAGCCGGGCCGCGTGCTCACGCAGGTGGCGCGGATGCCCGATGGGCGCAGCTATCTCTGGATCGCCCACTGCGAGCGACGCGCCACCGGCGGCTACGGCTCACCGGCGCGCGAGTTCGCGATCGGCCTGGGCTGCGACCTGCGGCACGCGGAGCAACTGGTCTATGCGAAGGGGCTGGACCTGGGCGATCCGGACAGCGCCACACCGATCGGACCCGGCTGCAAGCTGTGCGAGCGCGAGGGCTGCGCGCAGCGGGCGTTCCCGGCGCTCGGGAAGCACCTGCGCATCGATGAGAACGAGCGCACGGCGGAGCCGTATGGGACCCGGTGAGCGCGCGCGATCTCACCCCAGCGGCCCGCCATCCCCCGCCACGAGCTGCTGCACGCTCGAGAAATCCAGCCTGCCCCGCCCTGCCCGGCTGTTGAGCGCATAGAGGTTGCGCGCCAGCTCGCCGAGCGGCACTGCGGCGCCGACCTGCAGCGCCGCCTCCACCGCCAGGCCGAGGTCCTTGAGCATCAAGTCATTCCCGAAACCGCCCGCGTAGCCGCGTGAGGCGGGCGCTTCCGGCTTCACGCCCGGCCACGGATTGCAGACCTCCGTCGCCCAACTGCGACCGGTGCTGACAGCCATCATCGCGGACAGCGCCTGCGGATCGAGTCCATGCGACACGCCCAGCGCCAGCGCCTCGCCGGTGACCGCCATGATCACGCCCAGCGCCATGTTGTTGCACAGCTTGGCCACCTGCCCGGCGCCCGCGCCGCCCATGTGGAAGACGTTCTTCCCCATCGCGCCCAGCACCGGCCGTGCGCGCTCAAGCGCCTGCGCCTCGCCGCCGACGATGAAGGTCAGCGTGCCGGCCGCCGCGCCCGCCGTGCCGCCCGACACCGGCGCATCGAGCATCGCGATGCCGCGCGTCTCCGCAGCCAGCGACACGCGCTGCGCGCTCGCTGGCGCGATGGTGCTGCAGTCGATGACCAGCGTGCCGGCGGCCAGATGCGACAGCAGGCCGCCCTCGCCGAGGTAGAGCGCCTCGACATGCCGGCTCGCCGGCAGCATCGAGATCACCACTGTCGCGCCCTCCACCGCCGCCGCGGCCGATGGCGCCGCCATCACGCCCGCCTGGCCGGCGCGCTCCAGCGCGGCCGGGCTCACGTCGAATGCGGTGACGGCGTATCCCGCGTTCGCGAGATTCACCGCCATCGGCCCGCCCATGTGGCCCAGGCCGATGAAGGCGATGCGTTCCTCCATCGCGTTCGTGCCGCTCGTCGTGCTGGTCATAGCGTTGCTCGTCGCACCGTTCGTGGCGCTGTTCGTCGGGTTGCCTGTTGTGCTGTTCGTCGTGTTGCTCATCGCGTGGCTCCTCGAAATCGGTGAAGGATCAGCGCAGATCGGCGAGCGGATGCGGCCCGTCGAAGCGCGGCGCGAGCAGCGCTTCGACGCGCGCCTCGCCGGTCTCGTCGATCGCCGCCGGCTGCCAGCGCGGCGACTTGTCCTTGTCGATCAGCAGCGCGCGCACGCCCTCGGCGAAGTCCGGATGCACGCAGCAGCCCACCGAGGCCTGGTACTCGAGGCGCAGCACGTCCGCCAGCGACGCGTGCCGCAAGCGCCGCTGCAGCGACAGCGCCAGCGCGGCCGAGGTCGGCGATCCCTTGAGGAAGGCCGCGCCGGCCGCGGCCAGCCACGGATCGGCGTCGCCCGCGAGCGAGCGCAGGCGGGGCGCGATCGTCGCCAGCCCGTCGTGAGGACCGATCAACGCGTCGATGCGAGCGCGATGCGCGGCCAGCGCCGAGGGCGCCAGTTCGGCAGCGGGCAAGGCGCGCAGCAGGTCGTCGAGCGTTTCGGCGTCGCTGGCGCGCTCGCCGGTCCAGCGTGTGCGGGCAATGGCCTCCAGCAGCGCGCCGCAATCCTCCGCGCGGGCCGCCCGATCCGCGAGTCCGGCCCACAGCGCATCGGCCGCGTTCAGCGGCGCGCCGGTCAGCGCGAGGAACAGACCCACGCGGCCTGGAAGGCGCGACAGGAACCAGCTCCCGCCCACGTCGGGATAGAGCCCTAACGTGATCTCCGGCATCGCGAGCCGGCTGCGCGGCGTCACCACGCGGTGCGACGCGCCCGCCATCAGACCGATGCCGCCGCCCATCACGATGCCGTGGCCCCACACGAGCAGCGGCTTCGGATAGCGATGGATCGCGTGATCGAGGCGGTACTCGCGCTCGAAGAAGTCCGCCGCGTCCTTCGGCACGCGGCCGGCGCCGGCTTCGCGCATCGCGCGGTACAGGCCGACGACGTCGCCGCCCGCGCAGAACGCCTTCTCGCCGCTGCCATCGATCAGCACGCCGGCGATGGCGGGATCCTCCGCCCATTGGTCCAGCTGCGACTGCAGCGCGTCGACCATCGTCAGCGTCAGCGCATGGAGGCTGTCCGGCGCGTTCAGCGTCGCGTGGCCGAAGCGGTGTCCGGACACCGTCACCAGCGTGCCGAAGCGCACCGGCGTGTCGTCCACCCTTTTCATCGAAGAAGTCATCGTGCCCCCTCCTCACGCGTTGCGCCATTGCGGCTTGCGCTTGTCGAGGAAGGCCTGCACGCCTTCGCGCTGGTCTTCCGAATCGAACAACGCGACGAAGGCTTCCCGCTCCGCCGCCAACTGCGATCGCGGCGGCGCCGTGCGTGCGCCCTGGATCAGCCGCTTGCACGCGGCGACGCTGGTCGGGCTCTGACCCTGCGTGCGCTCGGCCCACTGCAGCGCGAGCGCCAGAGCCCCGCCCTTGGGCGCCAGCTCATCCACCAGCCCAATGCGCAGCGCCGTCTCGGCGTCGACACGCTCGCCCAGCAACACCAGGCGCTTGGCCCAGGCCTCGCCGACCGTCCAGCTCAGCCACTGCGTGCCGCCCGCGCAGGGCAACAGGCCGACGGTCGCCTCGGGCAGCGCCATCACGGCATGCGGTTCGGCGATGCGAAGGTCGCAGGCCAGCGCGCATTCGAGGCCACCGCCCATCGCGTAGCCATTGAGGGCCGCGATGCTCACGCCGCGGAAACCCGCCAGCGCCTCGAAGGCTTCGCCGAAGCGGCGCGCCATCGTTGCGGCGACGCCCTTGTCGCCATCGGCGAAGAGCTTCAGGTCGGCGCCGGCGCTGAAGAACTTTTCGCCCTCGCCGGTGATGACGAGCGCGTAGATGTCGCGATCGGCGTTGAGGTCGGCCACCAGGCGCGTCAAGGCGGCGAGGCTGTCGGCGGTCCAGGTGTGGGCGGGCGGGTTCGTCAAGGTGACGACGGCGGTGTGGCCGCGTCGCTCCAGGCGCAGCCCGGCGTAATGGATGTCGCTTTCGGTTGAGAGGGGCATGGTGACGAATGGAAGAAGAAGTGTGGTTGGCGACGGCCGCTCTCTCGCAAGCGGGAGAGCAAGAGGCGCAGGGAGCGAGAGCGCCGTGATCACCGGATCGCTTCAGGCGCGTGGTCTTGCAGCATCCGGCGCGCAACGATGACCCGCATGATTTCGTTCGTGCCTTCGAGGATCTGGTGCACGCGCGCGTCGCGCAGGTAGCGCTCCAGCGGGTACTCGCGGATGTAGCCGTAGCCGCCGTGGATCTGCAGCGCCTCGTTGCACACGCCGAAGCCGATGTCCGTTGCCAGCCGCTTGGCCATCGCGCAGTACACCTGCGCGTCGGGCGACTTCGCATCCAGCTTGGATGCGGCGAGCCGCACCATCTGCCGCGCGGCGACCAGCTCGGTGGCCATGTCGGCGAGCTTGAACTGCAGCGCCTGCATGTCCGCCAACGCCCGCCCGAACTGGCGCCTCTCATGCATGTAGCGCTGCGCCGCGGTCAACGCGCCCTGCGCAGCGCCCACCGAGCAGGTCGCGATATTGATGCGGCCGCCGTCCAGCCCCTGCATCGCGATGCGAAAGCCCTGCCCTTCCTCGCCGAGCAACTGCGCCGCCGGCACGCGCACCCCATCGAAGGCGATCGCGCGCGTGGGCTGGCTGTTCCAGCCCATCTTGTCCTCCTTGCGGCCGTACTCGATGCCCGGCGCCCGCGCGTCGACCAGGAAGGCGGAGATGCCCTCCGCACCCGGTCCGCCGGTGCGCGCCATCACGACCAGCACGTCGGTCGCGCCCGCGCCGGAGATGAAGGCCTTGCCGCCATCGAGCACGTACGCATCGCCGTCGCGCCGCGCCGCCGTGCGCAGCGACGCCGCATCCGACCCCGCGCCCGGCTCGGTGAGGCAGTAGGACGCGAGCTTGCTCCCCGCGCACAGCGCCGGCCCCCATTGCGCGGCGACCTCGGGACGCGCGAACGCCGTCACCATCCACGTCGCCATGTTGTGGATGCTCAGGAACGCCGTCGTCGACGGGCAAGCCGCAGCCAGCTCCTCAAACACCAGCGTCGCGTCCAGCCGCGGCAGTCCAAGCCCGCCCGCCGCCTCGTCCGCATAGAGCCCGCAAAAGCCCAGCTCGCCCGCATGCCGCAGCGTGTCGCGCGGGAAGATCCCGCCCGCGTCCCACGCCGCCGCATGCGGCGCCATCTCGTCGCGCGCGAAGTCCCGCGCCGCCTGCTGGAAGGCGCGCTGCTGCTCGTTCAGCTCGAAGTCCATGGGCGGCTCCGCCTCACTTCAGGCTGATCGTCGTGTTGACGCCGCCGGTGGACGCATCGTCGAACCAGCGCGCCGTCACCGTCTTCGTCTGCGTGTAGAAGAGCACCACCTGCTTGCCGTAGGGCCCCAGGTCGCCCAGCTTGGAGGCGCGCGATCCCGTGAACGAGAACAGCGGCACCGGCACCGGAATCGGCACGTTGATGCCGACCTGGCCGACGTCGATCTCGTCCTCGAAGCGCCGCGCCGCCGCGCCGGACTGCGTGAACAGCGCCGTGCCGTTGCCGTTCGGGTTGGCGTTGATCATCGCGATCGCCTCGTCGAGCGTGGCGGCCTCCGCGACGCACAGCACCGGGCCGAAGACCTCCTGCTCATAGATGCTCATGCCGGGCTTCACGCCGCTGAACACCGTCGGGCCGACGAAGTTGCCTTCCTTCAATTGACCGCTCAGCGGCGGCAGCCGGGCATCGAGCGCCAGCGTCGCGCCATCCTCGATGCCGCGCGCGATGAGCCGCTCGACCCGGTCGCGCGCCGCGCACGAGATCAACGGCCCCACGTCCGTCGTGGCCGAATCGCCGGCGCCGACGCTCAGGCCCTTGGCCTTCTCGATCAGTTCGGGCAGCCAGTCGCGCGCCGCGCCGACCAGCACCGCCACCGACACCGCCATGCAGCGCTGCCCCGCCGCGCCGAAGGCGGCGCCCACCAGCGCGTTGAGCGTCTGTTCCTTGTGCGCGTCGGGCAGCACGACGGCGTGGTTCTTCGCGCCCATCATGCATTGCACGCGCTTGCCGGCCTTCGTGGCGCGGTCGTGCACCAGCGTGCCCACGCGCGTCGAGCCGACGAAGGACACCGCGCGGATGTTGGTGTGATCGCACAGCGCGTTGACCACGTCCTCGCCACCATGCACGACGTTGAGCACGCCCTTGGGGATGCCGGCTTCCAGCGCCAGCTCGACCAGCCGCATCGTCACCATCGGATCCTGCTCCGAGGGCTTGAGCACGAAGGTGTTGCCGCAGGCGATCGCCATCGGGAACATCCACAGCGGGATCATCGCGGGGAAGTTGAACGGCGTGATGCCGGCGCACACGCCCAGCGGCTGCAGCAGCGTGTAGGTGTCGACGCCGCTGGCGACGTTGTGCGCGCGCTCGCCCATTTGCAGCAAGCCGATGTTGGCCGCGTGCTCCACCACCTCCAGGCCGCGGAACACGTCGCCCTCGGCATCGGCCAGCGTCTTGCCCTGCTCCGCCGTCAGCGTCGCGGCCAGCGACTTGAGGTGGTCGCGGATCAGTTGCTGGTACTTGAGGAAGATGCGGGCCCGCGCGCCGATCGGCGTCTTGCGCCAGGTCTTGAAGGCCTCGCGCGCGGCGGCGACGGCGGCCTGCACTTCGTCGGGCGTGGCCATCGGCACGCGCGCCAGGCGCTGCTGCGTCGCGGGGTTGATCACATCGCGCCATTCGGCGCTGCGGGATTGAACGAACTCGCCGTTGATCAACAGCGGAATGCGCGGCACATCGTCGCGGGTCATCGTGTCTCCTGGTGCTCCCCTCGGTCAGGGGCTCCAGAAGAATCTATCGGCGAACGGCCCGCGCGGCGCGTCCGCGCCCTGCTGTGAAAAGGAAAAGTGGCGAAGCGCTTCGCAGGCCGGCGACCTGTCCCGCGAAGTTTGCGAATCAGCGGACCGCGCAGCGGGTCGCGCCGCGCATGACGCTCAATCGGCCAGGCGCCTCAGCTCATCGAGGAATCGCGCCGCCGCCACGTCCGACGGCCACGGCTCCCACGGCGTGCCGCCATACAGCGCCTGCAAGGGATCGGTGTACAGCACGGGATGCGTGATCCCGAGCACCTCGCGCACCTCGCGCTCGGACCAGCCGGTGCAGTGCACGGCCTCGGTCGCGGCGGCGATGCTGTCGGCGCGTTTGTGCAGCGCATGGGTGTCCGGCGTCCAGTCCGGCATCCGGTAGCGCGTGGCGATGGCCTGCATCAGCCGGTCGCCGACGATGCGGAAGGGCTCGCCCAACACGCGCTTGAGCGGCGAGATGCAATCGAAGCCGAGGAAGCCTTCCTCGGCGTCGTGCAGCAGCTCAGCGCGTTGCAGCGCGAGGGAAAGCGAGGTGCCGGCCTCCCGCGCCCATTGGCGCCGCAGCGCCAGCACCAGCAGCGAGTGCTGCGCCACGGACAGCGGCCAGGGCCAGATGGATTCGCCGCCCCAGCGGTAGGTGCGCGCCAGGCGCAGCGCGAGGTCCTGGTCGGTCCAGGCCTGCGGCGACGGATTGATCAGGTCGAGCGCCGCCCCGGAGGGCAGGCGGATCCAGGCGCGGGGATGGTCGGTCATGCGGCCGACTGTAGCGAGCCGCCCCGGCCAGGATTGGCAGCAGCGGCGGCTGGGGTTCAGTCCGTCCGGCGTTCAGTCAGTGCAGCGCCGTTCAGTGCAGCCCGTTCAGTCCAGCCGGCGTTCAGTCCATCTGCTCGCGCAGGGCCTTGGCCTTGGCGCGATAGAACTTCGCGGAGCCGGCGTTGCCGGCCTTCTCGAAGCGGTCCGCCGCGGCGGTGGCCGCCTTGGCCGCCTCGTCGAAGGCCTGGATGATCAGTTGGCGGTCATCGCTCGGCTGCAGCTTGCCCGCCGCGAAGCGGCCAGCCATGTAGCCCTCGTCCGGGATATCGACGACGCCCAGCGCCAGTTCGCCCTTGGCCGCGCGGCCCAGGAACATGCGCTTCACCGCGGCGCCCTGCTGCTCCTTGAGCACGCCCAGGCCATCGGCCTGGCCGCCGGCGCAGGCGCCGTCCCAGCGGGCCGAGCCGGCGGCCCAGCCTTCGGGCGGGGTGGTCACGTTGCAGGCCGCCAGCGTCGGCTGGCAGGCGACGGTGAGGGTCAGGCCGGCCAGCGCCAGCACGCGGAGAGGAGCGAAGGAACTGAGCTTCATGACGGCGGAGTATCCATGTCCGCCGGCGCGACCGCGCGTTTCCCCTCGATGCCGGAACCGGCATCAACGGCCCTGCCGATTTCATTGGTGCGGCCAGCGCCCGCTTCCTAGCATCCTCCGCGGGTTCCAAGACCGCCGCGGCACGACCCGCGGCGGCGCGAACCCGGTCACGACAACCACAAGACCGGAGACAAGACATGACCCTCACCCCTTCGCGCCGCGCGAGCGTGTCGCGCTGGCTGCGCCACGCGCGCGCCGTCCTCGCCCTGGGTGCCGCCGTCGTCGGCGGCAGCGTCGCCGCCGCGCCCTGGACGCTCACCGGCTCCCTGGGCACGCACGATCCCAACATCTACAAGACCAGCACGACCTGGTGGATCTTCGAGACCACCGACAACAACGGCATCGGCGTGAAGTACTCCAGCGACGGCCACGCGTGGACGCAAGGCGTGCCGATCTTCGGCAGTGGGCTGTCCTGGTGGCAGCAGTACGTGGCCGCCGGCAAGCCGGCCCAGGTCTGGGCGCCGGGCTGCGGCGAATGGGGATCGATGGGCTACTGCTACTACGCGGTGTCGAGCTTCGGCTCGCAGAAGTCGGCGATCGGGCTGACCACCTCGGCAGGCGGCATCGCCGCCGGCAAATGGGTCGACCAGGGCGCCGTCGTGACCTCGGCACCCGGGGACACCTTCAACGCGATCGACCCGGCGCTGGCCAAGACGACGAGCGGCAGTCCCTATCTGGTCTACGGCTCGTTCTGGAACGGCATCTTCATCCGCCCGGTCAGCAGCACCACGCTGAAACCCTCGGGCACGCCGGTCAACATCGCGCGCGACAACGTCAACGGCATCGAGAACGGCTTCGTCATCTCGCATGCGACGAACGGGACGACCTGGTACTACCTCTTCGCGTCCAAGAACGCCTGCTGCAAGGGCGCGGACAGCACCTACCGCATCGTCGTCGGGCGCTCGAGCTCGATCACCGGGCCCTACGTCGACAAGGCCGGCGTGGCGCTGATGTCGGGCGGCGGCACGGTGCTGGCGTCCAGCGGCTCGCGCTTCAAGGGACCGGGCGGGCAGTCGCTGCTGGCCGACGGATCGGTCATCGCCTGGCATGCCTACGACGCGCAGAACAACGGCGCGCCGGTGCTGTTCATCAACAACGTGACCTGGGGCTCGGACGGGTGGCCGCAGCCCGTGTGGTGAGCGTCCGCCGCGTCGCGGCCCTCGCGGCGGTGCTGGGGGCGCTGGCCGGGCTCGTGGCCGGCTCGCTCGTCGGCCCTGGCCGCGAGCCCGTCACGCTGGCCGAGCAGGTCATCCCACCGACGACGGCACGGCCGGCGCGCCCGGATCCTGCCTTCGCGGCGGGCGCCGCCTCGGCGCCCCGGCTCGCGCCGCTCCTGGCCGGCACCGACGGCCGCGTCGACCTCGGCGCGCTGCTGCGCGCCCCGCTTTCGGAACTCCGCACCAGCGTGTTGACCGCGCTGCGGCACCGGTCGGAAGGCGGCTGGCTGTACGCGCGCGCGCTGGCGCGCCAGTGCTCGGCGCTGGAGATGGTCGAGATGCGCGAGCACCTGGCGCCCGCCGCCTTCCAGCCGGCGATCGACCTGAACCAGCCGGGCGCGCAGCGCGCGCTCACGCTGCGCGACCAGCTCATGGCCGGTTGCTCGCAGTTGCAGCCGGACGAACTGCTCGAGGCGATGAACGTGCCACCGGGCGCGGCCGATCCGCTGATCGCGGTGATGGACCAGCCCGCCCGCCCCGGCAGCGCCGAGGCGCGCGAGCGCCTGGCAGCCATCCTGGCGCGACCGGACCCGCTGATGCTCGCCGAGCTCGGCCCCAACCTGCTGGCGCGCGACGGCGAGGCCCTTGTCTTCGACGGCCGGCGCATCGACGGCGAGGAACGCCAGTTGCTGGAGGGCGCAGCGTTGTTGCTGCCCTGTTCGCTGGGGCTGGCCTGCGACGGGCAGGACGAGGCGGTCTGGGGTCCGTGCCTCGTCGACGGCCTGTGCGGGACGACGACGCGCGAGGACGCCGTGATGGCCACCGTGAATGCGGGAGAGCATCCGGAGCGCCGCGCGGCGGTGCTCGCCTGGGTGGAGCGGCTGCGCACGGCGGTCGTCGCGCGCGACGTGGATCGCTTCCTCAAGCCGCCGGCTTGAGCGCGGGCCCGGGCGGCGATATCCGCGTGCTCAGGCGGCGGCGGTCCCGGCCGCCGAGGCACCGGCCAGCTCGCAGAAGCGCGCCAGGTCGACATTGCCGCCGCTGATGACGATGCCGATGCGCTGGCCCTGGAGCTGATCCTTCATCGCCTGCACCGCGGCGAAGCCCAGGCAGCCGGTCGGTTCGACCATCATCTTCATGCGCGTCGCGAAGAAGCCCATCGCCTCGACCAGCGCGGCATCCGGGACGGTGACGACGTCATCGACCAGGCGCCGGATCAGCGCGAAGGTCAGGTCGCCGAGCTGCTGCGTCTGGACGCCGTCGGCGATGGTGTGCGGCGTGTCGATGTGGACCAGCTTGCCGCTGCGGAAGGACTGCTGGCCGTCGTTGCCCGCATCGGGCTCGACGCCATAGAGCTTCGCGGCCGGCGACAGCGCCCGCACCGCCAGCGCGGTGCCCGACAGCAGCCCGCCGCCGCCCAGCGGCGTGAACACGGCGTCCAGCGGGCCGACCTCCTCGATCAGCTCCTTCGCCGCGGTGCCCTGGCCGCTGATCACGTCGGCATGGTCGTAGGGCGGAATCAGCGTCAGGCCATGCTTCTCCGCCAGGTCGCGGCCGATCTGCTGGCGGTCCTCGGTGTAGCGGTCGTAGAGGACGACTTCGCCGCCGTAGCCGCGTGTCGCGGCGATCTTCGCGGCGGGCGCGTCCTTGGGCATCACGATGGTGGACGGCATGCCGAGCAGCCGCGCCGACAACGCCACCGCCTGCGCGTGGTTGCCCGACGAGAACGCCACCACGCCGCGCCGGCGCTGCTCGGGCGTGAAGCGCGACAGCGCGTTGAACGCGCCGCGGAACTTGAAGGCGCCCATGCGCTGGAAGTTCTCGCACTTGAAGAAGACGCGGGCGCCCAGCCGCTCATCGACGGTGCGGGACGTGAGCACCGGCGTGCGGTGCGCCTGGCCCTCGATGCGGCGGGCGGCGGCCTCGACGTCGTGGAAGCTGGGGAGATCCAGCGACGCGTCGGTGGATGCGGGGGCGGACACGGGGGCGGACACGGAGGCTGCGGGCATGGCGGGTGTGGCGGTCAATCTCGGCTCCTGGTCGATGGGACGCGCCATCATGCCTGCGCGCTGTACCGCAACAGGCTCAGGCCTGCCATACACCGTAGCCGGCCTCGCGCAGGCCGATGGCCAGTTCCACCTCCATCTCGCGCGCGGCCTCGTAGGGCATCGGGTTGTAAACCTCGTAGAGCCGCGGCAGCAGGCGCAGGCCGTAATCGAAGACGAAGCGGTTGGCCTGGATGCCGGCCTTGTGCTTGTCGAAGCGCAGGTCGGGATCGAGGCCCGTCATGCCGACGTAGACGAAGGGCATGCCCAGCCGGTAGTCCGGGTTGGCCTTGCGAAAGCGCGGCTCGTTCCAGACCTGGTCCGCGAGCTCGACGACGTAGACGTGGTGGTGATGGCGCTTCTCGCGCCGCGCCTTGGGTGCAGCGGCCGTCTTCACCTTCCTGGCGGGCGCGGGCGCAGCTTCGCCGCCTGCCGCCACAATCGCCTTCTTCTTCAGTTTCCCGACGCCATCCGCCATGCCCTTGTCCTCTTACCTCTCCACCTCGCCGGCCGTTGCCGAGCGCGTGTTCATCCACGACTCCGCGCAGGTGATCGGCGACGTGACGATCGGCCCCGACAGCTCCGTCTGGTGCAACACCGTGCTGCGCGGCGACGTGAACCGGATTGTCATCGGCACCGGCAGCAACATCCAGGACTTCACGATGGGGCATGTCTCGCACAAGTCGGCGAAGAAGCCGGAGGGCTCGCCGCTGATCATCGGCGACCACGTGACGGTGGGGCATTCGGTGATCCTGCATGGCTGCCGCATCAGCAACGAGTGTCTGATCGGCATGGGCTCGATCGTGATGGACGACGTGGTCGTCGAGGACCGCGTGATGATCGGCGCCGGCAGCCTGGTGTCGCCAGGCAAGGTGCTCAAGAGCGGCCACCTCTACATCGGCCGGCCGGCGGTCGCGGTGCGCGAGCTGACGGCCGAGGAGATCGCCTACCTGAAGTACTCCGCCGAGCATTACATCCGGGTCAAGGACAACTACCTGGGCGGCTGAATACGGCGCCTGCACTCGCGCGCGCGGCGGTGCAGCGGCGCCGGCATGGATATATCGCGACGCGATGCATATATGTCGTGACGCGACATATACTCGCGGCTTTTTCGCGCCGTCGACGACATGCCGCCCTCCTCCCGGACGCCTTCCAAGAAGGACTTCGAGTCCCTGTCGGACTTCCGCTACCAGATGCGCCGTTTCGAGCGCTTCTCCGAACGCGCCGCGCAGGCGGAAGGCCTGACGCCGCAGCAGTACCTGGTGCTGCTGCACATCAAGGGCCAGCCCGGTCGCGAATGGGCGACCGTGGGCGACATCGCCGAGCGGCTGCAGGTGCAGCCCCATGCGGCGGTGACGCTGGTCACGCGCTGTGAAGCGCTGTCGCTGGTCGAGCGCCGTCCGAGCGAGGCCGATCGGCGCCAGGTCGAGGTGCATCTGCTGCCCGAGGGCCAGCGGCTGCTGGAGCGCCTGGCGGCGCTGCACCGCGCTGAACTGCGCTCGCTCAAGGGCGTGTTCAAGGTGCCGCAGATCGACCTTCCGGAGCAGCCATGAACGCACACGCCAAGTCCGGAGCCCCGGCCGCGCGCCACGCGCGCACGCCGCATCGCGGCGACTTCTCGCTCGACGCGCGGCTGCTGCGCATCACCGCGATGGCCATCGGCATCGGCGCGCTGAGCACCGTGGCGGCGCGCGTGCTGCTCGACCTGATCCGCTTCTTCACCAACCTGTTCTTCTTCCAGAGCTTCTCGCTGGCGGAGCGCTCGCCGGCCACGCACACGCTGGGCGCGTGGGTGATCGTGGTGCCGGTGATCGGCGGCCTGATCGTCGGGCTGGTGGCGCGCTACGGCTCGGAGAAGATCCGCGGCCACGGCATCCCGGAGGCGATCGAGGCGATCCTGTTCGGCAAGAGCCGCATGTCGCCGAAGGTCGCGGTGCTCAAGCCGCTGTCCTCGGGCATCGTGATCGGCAGCGGCGGGCCTTTCGGCGCCGAGGGGCCGATCATCATGACCGGCGGCGCCATCGGCTCGCTGATCGCGCAGCACTTCCACCTGACGGCGGCCGAGCGCAAGGCGCTGCTGGTGGCGGGCGCGACCGCGGGGATGACGGCGGTGTTCGGGACGCCGGTGGCGGCGGTGCTGCTGGCGGTCGAGCTGCTGCTCTTCGAGCTGCGCCCGCGCAGCCTGCTGCCGGTGGCCGTGGCCTGCGCGGCGGCGGGCTTCCTGCGTCCGCTGCTGATGGAGCCCGGGCCGCTGTTCCCGCTCCAGACGCTGGTGCCGGGCCCGATGACGCTGGTGTGGTGCGTGGTCGCGGGCGTGCTGTGCGGGGCACTGGCGGCCTCGCTGTCGCTGTCGCTCTACAAGGTCGAAGACGCGTTCGGGCGGCTCCCCATCCACTGGATGTGGTGGCCGGCGATCGGCGGCCTGGCCGTCGGCATCGGCGGCTGGCTGCAGCCGCGCGCGCTCGGCGTAGGCTACGACGTGATCGGCGACCTGCTCAACAACCGGCTCGCGCTGGGCGTGGCGGTCGCGCTGCTGGCGGTCAAGGCGGTGATCTGGGTGATCTCGCTGGCGTCCGGCACCTCGGGCGGCGTGCTCGCGCCGCTGCTGATGATGGGCGCCGGACTGGGCGTGGTGCTGTCGCATGTGTTCCCGGGCAACGATCCGATGCTGTGGCCGATGGTCTGCATGGCCGCGACGCTCGGCGGCACGATGCGCGCGCCGCTCACGGCGACGCTGTTCGCGTTCGGACTCACGCACGACAGCAATGCGCTGCTGCCGCTGCTGACGACCTCGGCGGTGGCTTACGGCTTCACGGTGCTGACGATGCGCCGGTCCATCCTCACGGAGAAGATCGCCCGGCGCGGGTATCACATCTATCGCGAGTACGGCGTCGATCCGCTCGAGCGGCACAGCGTCGATGAAGTGATGACGCGCGAGGTGCAGACCCTCGATGCGCGCTCGACGATCCAGGAGGCGCTGGCCGAGCGCTTCGGGCCGGGGCAGGCGCATCGCGGGTTCCCGGTGCTGCGCGACGGCGCGGTGGTGGGCGTTGCGGATCGCGCGCTGCTGGCCGCGGGCGAGTCCAGGCCGGCGCTCACGGTCGGCGAGGCCTGTGCCGGTGCGCCGGTCCAGTTCGCGCTGCCCACTGACAACTGCCGCGCGGTGGCGACGCGGATGGCGAGGCACCGGCTCGAGCGGCTGCCGGTGGTGCGGGATGCCGAGTCGATGGCGCTAGTGGGCGTGGTGACGCGCAGCGACCTGATCAAGCCCTCGCTGGCCCATTTCGACGAGGAAGAAAAGCGCGAGCGGCTGCGCGGGCTGCCGTGGAGGTCGGGCTGAGGCGTCAAGGCGCCTTCGCTTCGCGGCCGCTGGGCGGCAGTTCGCGGCCATGACGCTCGAAGCCTGAGCCGATCGACCATCAGTGCGCGTAGAACCGGGCGAGCTCGCTCATGAGTCCGTCGGGATCGCGGAGCGCGAACCGGCCGTCGCGGACCACGAGTCCGGCGTCGCGGGCCAGCGACTGGTCGAGGCGCAGCTCGAGCACCACGACCAGGTCGGAGCCGGCGCTGCGAGGCGCGATCTTCTTCTTGTCGTCGACCATGACCGGATTGCCGGTGGCGATCACGGCGCCGTTCCAGATCGCGTCCTTCACCGCCTTCGTCTCTTGGGTGCACGCGTCGGCGACCGACGGCGCGCCGGGGTCGGCCGGATCGACGAGGTCCTCGGTGATGCGCTCGCGACGGGTCACCGCGTCGCGGCAGACGTCGACGAGGTTGCCGAGCTGCGTGACCGCGGCCTCCGCGACGCTGGGCGGCAGCGCGGCGAGCACCGCGCCGAGGATCGACTTGGGATACGCGTCGTACGCGTTCTTGCGATCACCGACGCCGCCGTGCTGGTGCCGGCGCAGATAGGCGCGGGCCGCGACCACCTGGGCGAGGAGACCGGTGGCGCCCTTCAAGGTCGGCGCCGCCGTCGCGAGCCGCTGCGCGACCACCGGGTACGTGCGCCGCCCGATGGCGGTGCTGAAGAGCTGCTCGTTCCTGGCCGGGTCCGCGAGCTGGGCGAGGGTGACGTCGAGGTTGGCCTGCGCGTTGCCGTAGAAGTCGCCGATGGCGGGCACCCCGGCGTCGCGGGCGATGAAGATGCCGACCTCGCCCTCCGGCGGTACCGCCCAGGCCTGGCCGAGGTCGCTGCCGATGTCGGTCAGCTTGACGAAGCAAGGCACCGCCTTGCAGCGCTTGGTCACGCTGGTGAAGAGCGCCTGCGTGATTTCGAGCAGGCGGGCCCAGGTCTTCGCGTCGTCGTGCCGCACGGGCGCGGTCTGGATCTCCAGCTCCTGCATCTTCAGGCTCTCGGTCGACATGAAGACGTCGGGCGTGAGGCAGTAGAGCTTGCCGTCGACGCAGAACCTGGTGTCGCTGCGGACCCCGTAGGGGACGTAGGCGCCGTCGCGCAAGACCCGGAGGCCGAGGGCGCCATGCGCGACCTCCATGCCCCACTCGATGCCGACGCCGGAGTCGGCGCGAGCGGAGGGTGCAGTAGCGAACGATGCGATGAGCACAAGAGCGGCGAACAGCGATTGCGCCACGCGGGTGCGCGCGGCCGTGGTGTGGTCGTGATGACGGATCATGATCTTCCTCGTGAGGATGGTGTGGCGGGCGGGCTCACTATGCGCATCCATTCCCCATCCGAAGATCGGTCGGCTACCGTCCATGGACGGTGCGGATTGCTGAGGGGCCTGCAATACTCTCCCGCATGTCTCCCAGCGCAGACCAGCCCTCCCTCTTCGACGACCTCGATCCGCCGGCCGATGCCCTCCCCGGCGGCATGCGTTATCAGTCCGCTTTCCTGTCGCCCGACGAGGAGCACGCGCTGATCGCGCTCATCGGCGCGCTGCCGCTTGAAGCGGCGCAGTACAAGCAATACACCGCGCGCCGCCGTGTCGTCAGCTATGGCGGCAGCTTCGACTACGACGCCAACCGCCTGCGCCCCGCGCAGCCGCTGATCGAAGCGCTGCATCCCCTGCGCGAGCGCGTCGCGCAATGGGCGGGGATCGCGCCGGATGCCCTCGTTCACACGCTGGTGGCCGAGTACGCGCCCGGTACGCCGCTCGGCTGGCACCGCGACGTGCCGGACTTCGAGGACGTGTTCGGCGTGTCGCTCGGCGCCCCGGCGACGCTGCGATTCCGCCCCTACCCGCCCGATGCGCCCAAGCGCGCCGACGTCCTCAAGCTCGCCGTCGAGCCGCGATCGATCTACGCGCTGCGCGGTCCTTCGCGCTGGGCGTGGCAGCACAGCGTCGCGCCGGTCGAGCGGCTGCAGTGGTCGATCACGTTCCGGACCGCGCGAGCGAAGTGATCGATGAACACGCGGCCAGCGTCGATGGCCCCACGCCACGCCGGTCCTTTGCATCAGGCCGCTTGACCGTCCTCGCGCCTCGCCCCTACGATCGCGCCCGCTTCGCAGTCATCGCCATGACCTGCACCGAGCCGTAAGCGTTTACGTCAGCCAACGCGCAACCCCGCCGGTTCCCCGACGCAGCAGCGTCGCGCCGGCTTGCGCATAGGCATTGCAATGACCACGCACTCCACCACGGTTCGGTCCACTTTCAACCACCTCAGCTTCCCCTCCCCCGACGCTCCCGCGACGGCCGCGTTCTTCGAGCATTTCCTCGGCTTCTCCGTGGCCGCCTTCGGCCACAGTCGCATCGTCAAGAAGGACCAGCTCGACATCGTCATCGAGGACGGCCGCGACCGCGATTGCACCTGGCCGCGCAACTTCCATGTCGGCGTCGAAGTGGCGACGCGCGCGGACCTCGAGCGCATCCATGCCGACATGCTGGCGGCTGACATCCGCATGGAGACCGAGCTGATCACGCATGTGCGCGGCTCGCGTTTCTTCTGCTGGATGCCGGGGGGAGTGATGCTGGAGGTCAATACACGAGAGGATGCGGCTGTGGAGTTCCGTGGGACGTTCGCGAGTCAGCGGGGTTGACGGGCGGTTGCTGATCGGGCGGATCAGGATTTCGTACGGTTGAGACACCATGATCGATCCGTCAATGTCGACCTCGCGAAGCACCGCCTCGAAGTTCTGATCCGGAGATCGAATCGTCAGGAGGTCCCCTCGGCCCTGAGCCCACCCAGCGGCATTCAACGCTGCGTCACGAAGAGTCAGTTGCGCCAATCGCCTGTCCATTGCTTGAGGACTTTGAAATCTTGCGGTGAGCCTAGCCAAAGGGCGATCTTGTAAGAGTCCTTACCTGCCAGGCCGTGCTCTCCTATTCGCTTGAGATCACTGAACAGCACAACGACTTGGTAGTCTCCGGCGGATACCGAAAGGAAAAGCCGCTCTGGGCCGGTGCATTCGTAGAGTTGCAGATGCCCTGTCTCAAGGCGCAGTGAGCATGAGAAGGCGTGATCGAACGACCCAAGGTCAATGGTCTGCTCCTCTGTGAAAACTTCAACTTCGACGGGGACGTCCATGTTGCTGGCCGGCGCTATAGCCACGACCGACTCTGTCACCTTGCCACCATTGCGTAGGTCGTCGTCCGACCAGTCCTCAGGAGCCGACCAGTTCGCTCCACCGTTGGCAATGTAGAACTGAAAGTAGTCGGCAAAGACGACAAGGGAGGCACGATGAAGGAGCGGCATACGTTCTTGCGGCCCGCGATCTGCAACTCGCTGACTATGCCAGCCCGCGACTCCGAAAGCTGCCATACATTGACTTCAGTGTCTGGCTGGGCATCGTCCTTCGCGATGGTCGCGATCAGATGTCCGATTCCGCTGCGAAGCCCAGTCTTCACTCCGAGAGCTATGCACAACGACGTACCCATTTCAAGACCGCTCACTGGGCTTTCGAATGACGGCCGTGGCCTTTCCCATCTCTGCGGTGGATGGCACGACAAAGCACGCGACTACCTTCTGGCGGCGCTGCTGAGCATTGCGGCCGGCACGTCAGCTTGCGCTTCCGGGGCGGTGAAGGCTCCGAGGACTTCCGGCGGCGCGTCTGGAGGCACATCCGGCTCGACCGCTTCAGCCGCAGGGAGCGCCCAGTCCAGCGGCACGCTGTGCCAGGCCGACGAGGTGGTCGCCTTCTCCTGCCCGACAGCGACCAAGATCGTCTCGCTGTGTGCCAAGCCCGAAGCCGGCCCGGCCTCGAAGCAACTGGCCTACCGCTACGGCACGGCGAAGAAGGTGGAACTGGAATACGTCGCCACGGCCGACAACGGCAAGCGTTTTGGCGCCACCGTCTCGCCAGCGGCACCGGGCGCGTCGGTGCATCAACTCTGGTTCAACCGCGGCGACATTCGCTACCTGCTCACCGAGTGCGTCGGTGGCAGTTGTCCCCACGGCGCCGGCGTGGCAGTGCTCAATCCGGAGAAAGTGCTGATGAGCGCGCGCTGCGTGGCCGGCGATACGCCGAGCCAAGCCTTCTTCTCCCGCTCACTGATCGAGTTCGGCAACGGCGCGGACGACACGCGCTCGCGCACCGAGCTTATCAAGACCGAGGACTCGGACAACAGCCTGGACCAGATCTACAAGACGGAGCGCCAAACTCGGTGAGCGTTAGACGCGGATGGAGGCATTCAGGACGACGAACGGCCCCGTCGTCTGCGATCCCCCGCGCCGCGAGCTCGATCCGAGTTACTGGTTAATCGACGATGGACTTGTCGGGCCAACAGAGGTGGAGGCGTTCTCTCGCGTGTTGCTTGATGACTTGAAGGGGCTCACTTCTGGCATGTGACCCAAGTGGCGCGACTGTGCGTCGCTAATGTCCACTTCCGCTGCGGAGCTGCCACTCGGCGGCTGACTGCTGCTTTAGGCTGAACTCAGTCGTTCACGGTCCAAGACCCGATCGTCAGGTGCCCTCAACAGCGGTCACTGGACGTCACTGACCTGGCGGGCGGCTGCGCCGCAGAACCGGCCGCTCGACTGTGGCATCTGCCGCGTTTTGGGTTGAACGACCGCTTCTCTGCGACGCGACTGCCTCGTGCCGACCCTCAAGAGACATCCGCTGTCGTGATCTGGTTGCCGCGAAGCTGCCTGTCGCAAGCGACGCAGCAATGATGTTTTCCAACGGCGTCAGGAAGATGAGTTGTTGGCGCTGGGGCCCATGCGCCCGCTCTTTCGGGCACGCCGTGCGGCAATTGCCTTGATCACCGGAGCGTTCACCACACCATCAGGAATGAACGGATCCTCTTCGTCGTCCAGCGCGACGATGTCATGATCATTTTCGCCGATCTGCCAGGCCGGGCGAATGCGCAAGTGGCGCTTGAGGAGCGCAAGCTTGAACTCGATATCCGGCACGCTTTGGCTGCTGGGGGGCAGTTGCGCGGGCATCAGAAAGAAGGCGCCGAACTTGTTGAATGCCTTCAGAAAGTTCGTCAGATTCTCCGACGTTGCCGGCGTCATCCGATTGATCCGCGAGATCATGCTGAGTGTGGCGCCGGATCTAAAGTCTGCCGTGACGTGGTCGATGTTGGGCCCAACGATCACGCCATAGTGGTGGGGGTTGCTGTTGTAGATGCCGGTAACGATCGTGACGCGAAGAGCGTCCTCGGCGTCCTCTCGGCCCCATCGGTTGTGCCAGCCGCTGAAGATCCTCTTGCCCGCTTCCAAGTCTCTGAACATCAGCCCCATGAACGGCGGCTGGCGATCGTCCCACCCGTAGCATGTACCACCCCAGCGGGCCTTGTCCCAGTTCGGGATGTCGATGGGCGAGATCACCTTGCGCTGCGTATGCTTGCGCTGGGAGGTGTCCATCAGCGCCTCTGGGGGAGGGCCATCACCGAGCTTGATCGGCTCCATGGGGATGTCGCGTTTGGTGGCAGGTCGGTCGGGCCGCCAGTGCCGGTCACGCAGGCAGTCGTAGTGCTTGTCGTTGACGCCCACCAAGTCGGACAGGCGGACCTTGGCATCGCTGCCGAACAGGCTTTGTCCGATGACGACCAGGTTGCCCAGCAACGCGGCTCTCGCCAGCCCTCGCTCCTCTCCGGCGACCCTATTCATCCACGCTTCGACGTCACGGATGATGAACTGACGCGCTGCAATGGCCAGCGTGGCTTCGCACAGGAAGTCGGTGAACTGCGTCAGCGCTTCCTTGTCTTGGAAGTCGATGCTCTCGCCGGTGACTATCTCGGCATGAACACCTGCGACGTTGTCCAACCAGGAAAACGACGGCCCCGTACCCTGCTCCTTCGCTCTGCGCACACAGATCACCGTCCTCTCGGCGTGAGGGAAGATGTCCTCTTCATCGCTGGTCGCCATGAAAGCTTCCATGGCACCAAGCAAGGACTCGGCGACGCCGATCGACGCGACATCGTTAGGGCAGTCGACCACGAACTCAGCCCCCAGGATGATCGATCGAACCAGCGCGCGCGGCCCCTCGTTTAGCGACGGTTCACTCGGAAGATCTTCGCGGGCGGGCTGATCTTGCCAGCGCTCAAAGAATTCGAGCATGTCCGCCGGGCTCTTGGGCGACTCGGCGAAGCTCTCTTCATTGACACGCTTTTCATGACCCAGCGCATACAGGACGGCCAGGCGCGGCATTCCGAGATCGAGCCGCGCGAGCGCGTCCGGCAACTGCTCGATCGCCGAAATCCTATAGAAGGGGACGTTCAAGAAATGGATGCTTAGCACGGCCTGCAACAGCATCGCTTCTTGCTCTGACTGGGCCTCTCCGCGCCCGGTCGACGTGAGCAGCCCCTCGCAGAACCGGGTCCAAACGATCGCCTGAAGAATCTGGGGAACTCGTCCCAGCTGCATTTCGATCCAAGTAAGACGCCTCAAGCAATGATGCGCGATGCTGGGCATTTCCCCTTCCGTCAAGAACATGCGAAAGGCTCGCTCGATCGCTACAACGAGCTTATTGCGAGCGGCCCATAGCAGTCCCGCGCTCTCGTAGGCGTAGCTGCTCTCCAGCAGCGTGAGGATCAGCTGGCGTTGATACTCTTCCTTGACAAACAACTCTTCGGCCCGCCCCAGCCACCGGATGGCTTCGTAGGGCTTTTCATTTCGCAACTTCTGCCGCCCTCGCGACCTGAACGACTCTCCAGCCTCGCCATCGCTCACACGCTGTCGTTGCACATCCACGACCAGCTCATAGAGGCTGTCGAACTCGGGGGTATCGAACAGATCGCTTATCTCGTGGACCATCCCGGACAGCGATTCGAAAGGAAACTGACCCAGGGGCTTTGAGGCCTCAGCGATCTCCTTCAGATCTGCCCACGCTGCCGAGAGCCCCTGCGGGCGCCCTTCGTGCATCGCGTCGGTCAAGCTCACGAACGTCCTCAGCATTCTCGCGAACAAGGCGTTGTTGGGCCGGGCCTCATCGGCCTCCAGCGTCTTCAGACGAGCGACGAGCGCTTGGCGTCGGTCGCCGGCGCGGCTTCGATCAGCCGCTACGAGGTTTCGACGCTCAAGGGTTATCAGCAGCTGGTTCAGGTTGAGTAGCCGCTCTTGATCTTCCGCCTCGGCGGAATTTGTCGCATGCCGCTCGACTTCGTCGTAGTGGGTCAGGAACTCGCCGAAATCCTCAAACCACCAATGGGCGGTCCAAGCGCGCTGATAGGCGACGCGCAGCAGTTGGCTAGGAATGGCCAACTCTCGCGCAATGCGGTCGGCCATGGCGAAGCGACCCTCGATCTCGACACGCGGCTTGTCCAGACCGCGCGCGAGTTTGGCTGCACGAACACAGTCTTCGACCAGTTGGTACCGTGCGCCTACGTAGCGACCCGGGTCTGCAATCTGCGCATCAAGCTCCTCCAGGTCCGCTTTGCGCCGGGTGTCTTCGGGCCCGAGCTGCACGCTGTTTCGACGGGATGCATCCTCGATTTGGAGCGCCGATATGGCGAGGTCGAGATGGCCATTTCTGTATACGCGGTCAGTGAGCCAGTTCCTGTCCATGATGTGGACCGGGATACCCGCTGTCTTGGTCAGCGCGTCCTCTGTGCTGGCTCGCAGCTTGTCGCTGACCAGCTGGTTCGTGAAAAAGTAGATTCGCTTGTAGTCGCGCTTCGTTGAGAGAACGCTTTCCACGTCGGCCTCTAGCTTGGGCTTCCACTTCTTCTTGGCACTGAATGCGAACGCCCAGCGCTCCGACCCGCCCGCCGGTTCGCCGAACCACCAGCGCTCGGAGATCTCTTTCGCGACAGGATAGTTTTCCGAGTCGACCTTGCTGTCGCCGCCGCCAGTGGGGCCGGTCTGAATCCGTAGGTTCGGGCAAATCTCTTTCTCGGCGATCAGCCGGCAGAAGTGCTCGAACTGATACTCCTCCTTACGCGCGGTCAGCGTGTCAAGGTGGTGATCGAATACCGGCCGCGCCAATACAGGCTCCGATTGGACAACTGAGTCGGAGAACAGATCAGGGTGCCGGGCCCTCATCAATTCGCGAGGGCTGGGCGCTTGCTGCGCGGTTTCCGATGCGGCTTTGTTCACACTGTCGTCCTAAGGCTTCATGTCCATCCGGCGAAGCGGTGGGGTGTCCATTGCAGCATTGTCCATGCCGCGTTGGCAGCGCGGGTGTCGATGCTATCGAACCTCGGCGAAGCAGACGTTCATCACGGACCGCTTCTGGCCGGGACTGGCAGTTCGCCGACTCGATCCATACCGATCCGTCACCATGGATCCGGCGGCGTGCCGGCTGTGTCTGATGTGCTCATCCTCAATATTGATGACGGCTGGAAGGATCGACTCCCCGCATCTGCGTTCGGCCAGGAGCGGGCAGCTGAAAGCGGCTGCTTCCCGGTCATCCAGCAGGCCCCTTGGCGAGGGCCACCATTCATATTTGAGGCGCTCGCCTGCTGCGCTCAGGGTCGAATTCTGGGCCGGACGCGCGTTCGCTAACCTTGGCTGAACGGCACTGTCTCCCGAACCTTCGCTTTGCGTACCGCCGTTTCTCGGTTCACTTGAAAGTCGAGTTTGTCGATGTGCTTGCCTTGCGCGGCGACCACTCGCTCAAGAGCTAGCAGTCGCTGCTTCAACTCCGCACAACACTTCGATTCCGGGCGAGGAATCGGGACGGCCGAGATGCGGCCCGACAGCTCCCAGTCTCCTTCTTTCTTCCAGCGACGGCTGAACGGAATCGGAGCCGCTCCGGAGTTTTGGAGTTGCAAATGTGAGAACCGGAAAACTGCGCTGCCGATCTGATCATCCATATTTCCGAACCCAACGATCCAATCGAGAACGGACACGCCACGCCCAATGGCGCTTTCGACCGCATCACCGATCTGCGAGGTCATTGCGTCGATGTCCTCCTGCGACGGTTCCGTCTTGCTGATGCTCAACGTACCAAGGACTTCGGCCAGCCTATCTCGAACGTTTCGATCGAGCGCCTCATGGCCCAGCGCGATCGCTGAGTTGGGCGTCTCATCCGCCTCCATCAACACAACAATGCAGCCGATCATTCCGCCCACCTCGGTCATGCCCAGCAACGGGCTAGTCAGAGGGATCGGCTTCAGGATTGTTCTGTATTCGCCAATGATTGCGGGAACAGGGACGCTGTCGCCCTCGTCGACATCCGTCGTTCCGAGATTGCCGTGGTTTCCAGGCGTCCCAACGACAGTCGGTGCTCCTTGCAAAAACGGAGGTGAAGGGCCATCGGTGTTCACCACAAGGGTGTCGCCATCCGCTTTGAAGAAGACCGTCCAGAGGTACGGTTCCGCATTTCCAGGTCCGTCGCCCTCATCACGGCAAAGAACGCGGTCGATCTTGAGCACAACATTCAGATCATTCACGATAGTTCTCCCTTGTCGTTCGCTGAGTGTGTTGGGAGGATAGGTTCGCAAACTGGCATCTTGCATCCACAGCCAAGAGGATGCCTGGGTACCAGGACGTCTTTTGATATGCGTACCCCCGAACCGAGGCAGGCGCCAACGTAGCGAGCGACCGCCTTGCGGCTTCGAATCCCCTCCAAGCTACTTCCGCAACGGGTCGTGAGCACCTGTTCATGACCGGGAAGAGCGGTCATTGGATCGGCTTGGCGGTCCCAACCGGCACGCGGCACGAACGACCGCTGCACCTCGCGTAGCTGACCTCCGTGGGCACGGCCGCCGTCCAGACCGAACGACTGCTTGATGACGGTCAGCGTGTAGCCGATCCCTGGTGGTGAGCGGCAGCACCCGCTGCACAGCCGACATCGCCCTCAAGGTGGAGGGCAGCCATTTCCATCCAAGGCATTCAACTGACCTAGAAGCACGCTGCGGTTTGATCACCCGCTCGTTCCACGGCGTCATTCCGTCTTGCGAGGTCCCTACACCCCCGCCAACACAAACCTCGACTTCCCCGACTGCTTCGCCTGGTACATCGCCGCGTCGGCCTGTTCCAGCAGTGCGTCGCAATCGGCGGGCTCCTCCGCCGGCGACGACGGCGCCGACGCGCCGCCGATGCTTGCCGACACCGACACCCGCAGCCCGCCGAGCTCAAAGGGCTCCGAGAGCGCCTGCACGAGCTTGGCCGCGACCTTGGCCGCCCCCCGCTGTCCGGGATGCACCAGCGCGACCGCGAATTCATCGCCCCCCAGCCGCGCCACCAGGTCCCCTGCCCTCACCGCCGCGCGCAAGCGCTGCGCGGCCTCCTTCAACAGCAGGTCGCCGACGCCATGTCCGTGCGTGTCGTTGACCTCCTTGAAGCCGTCCAGATCGACATAGAGCACCGCCACGCTGGTCCCGTTGCGGCGCGCGAGCGCCAACTGCTGCTGCACCATCTGCCGGAACAGCGAGCGATTCGCCAGCCCCGTCAGCGCGTCGTGATTCGCCTCGTGCTGCGCCGCGTCCAGCAGCTGCGCCGCGTGCGTCAACGCGCGCCCTACCCGATCGACTTCCACCACGCCCAGTGGCGGCACCTCCACCGCCACGCCCGTGCCCAAGGCCAGCGCCGGCTGCGTCAAGGCCTGGACCGCGCCGGCGATCCGGCCGCCGATCCGCCACGCGAGCAGCAGGCTGCCCGCGATCGTCAGCATGAAGCCGCCCACCAGCCACGCCAACGCCCGCGTCAATGGCAGCCGCAGGCTCGCGCTCGGCACGCTGATGCCCACCGCCCACCCCGACGATTCCGTCCGCACGAACGCCGTCTGCACCGCGACCCCATCGAGGCTGGTCGTGTCCATCAGCCCCTCCCACTGCCCACGTAGCTTGAGCAGCAGGTCCCGCGGCGCCTCGACGCCGAAGTAGCGCTCCGCCCCCCGCGTGCGCGCCACGACGCGCCCCTCGCGGTCATACACCGTCGCGAGCCAGTCCGGGTCCATCTGCTGCAACGCCAGCAGGTCTCTCAAGCGGTCCGGCGCGAGCCGCGCGCGCAGCGCCGTCGCGCCTTGAAGCTGCGCCGCCTTGTCCGCCGGCAAGGGCACCGAGACCTCGATCAACTGCTCTGGCGAAGGCTCTCCGGAAAGCGACGCCATCGCCTCGGTGGGCGCCGACACCGGCCTCGGCGCCACCGCGGGCGACGACGCGCCGGACGCGCCCGCGACCACCGTCGAGCCATGCCGGGGCTGGCGGATGTCCATCACCAGGTTGCCGGCGGAATCCTCCAGCCGCAGCCCGGAGGCGTGCAGCAGCGGCATCGCCTCCCGCGCCTCGAGCGAGAACGCCGCGAGCCCGTCGCCCGGCGGCAGCTGCGAGGCCGCCAGGACGCGCAGGCCCGATTCGACCCCGCTCAGGTCCCGGTCCACAGCGGCCGCGATGGCGCGCGCGGTGTTCAGGCGGTCGCCGGCCTTCGCGTCCCGCACGCGCTGGAAGTCCAACAGCACCAGTGCCAGCGTCATCACGGCCACCGGCATGACGGCGGCGATGACCAGGAACACCAACCGCGACCGGATGGTCGGCGGCGTCGCCTCATAAACGGAGCTGAGCAGCGTGGTCAGCAGGAACAGCGTCGCCAGGCCCGCGATCACGAAACCCAGCCAGGCGCCGCCCATGCCGTCGGCCAGCGCGCCGCAGATGCCGCCCTCCGGAAAATTAGCCGCCGCCATGCCGGTGTAATGCATGCCCACGATCGCCGCGCCCATGACGACGGCGCTCGCCGACTTCTTCCAGGGCCCGGTGACGATGGTCTCGTGCCGCAGCCGGAAGCAGATCAGCAGCGCCGCCGTCGAGGCGGCCACCGCCAGCACCACGGACAGCGCGAACAGCGCCGGGTCGTAGCGGATGCCGGGCTGCATCCGCATCGCCTCCATGCCGAGGTAATGCATGCAGGCGATGCCCAGCCCCATCAGCGTGCCGGCGATCAGCAGCCGACGCCGTCCCAGGCTCGGCCGCGCGATCGTGTGCAGCGCCAGCGCCGAGGACAGCGCCGCCACCGCGAGGGACGCCAGCGTGACTGGCACGTCATAGGCCAGCGCGATGGGCAGCGAGAACGCCAGCATGCCCACGAAGTGCATGGCCCAGATACCGGTGCCCATCGCCAGCGCGCCGCAGGCGAGCCACAGCGCCGTGCGCACCGGCGACCCGGCGGCCGCGACCACCCGCGTCGCCATGTCCAGCGCGACGAACGAGGCGATCACCGCCGTCACGATGGACAGCGCCACCAGCAGCGGGTCGTAGACGCCCGTCACGGTGTCAGGGCGCCGGAAGTCCGGGACGCCCGTGGAAACGATGCATGACTGGTTCCTCCCCCTGGCATGCCGCCCGTCGCCGGGCCCTCGAAGGTTGATCGGGGCCCAGGCCGGCGTCACGCCGCGCGCGTCGCCTTTTTCGGCTTCGCCGCCGCGTCGTTCAGCGCGGCGGCGGCCTTGAACAGCGCCTTGAGCGCCTGCTCGTCCACCGGGTCGCCCTGGCGGATGTCGATGGCGCGGCGCACGTTGCCATCGAGGCTGGAATTGAAGAGCCGGGCCGGATCGGCCAGCTTCGCGCCCTTCGCGAAGGTCATCTTCACGACCTCCTTGTAGGTCTCGCCGGTGCAGATCTGGCCGTTGCGTTCCCAGACCGGCGTGCCCCGCCACTTCCAGGTCTCCTCGACGCCGGGCACCGCCTCCTTCATCAGCCGACGCAGCCGCGCCAGCATCTCGCCGCGCCAGTCGCCGAGCTCGGCGATGCGGGCATCGATCATCGCGGCGGCATCGACGGCGCCGGCCGCCTCGGTCGTCGGGCTCGTGGTCGTGGTGGGCATGTCGTCCTCCGCTCAGTTCTTCAGCTGCTGGATACGGATCATGTTGCCAGCCGGGTCGCGCACGCCGAAGTCGCGCACGCCGTAGGGCTGCTCGGTGGGCTCCTGCACGATCTCCGCGTCCTGCGACTGCAGGCGCTGGAAGGTCGCGTCCAGGTCCTTCGCGCCGAGCAGCAGCATCGCGAAGGTGCCCTTGGCCATCATCTCGGCGATGGTGCGCTTCTCGTCGTCGGTGACGCCGGGGGTCGCGTTCGGCGGGAACAGCACGATGGAGGTGTCGGGTTTGCCCTTGGGGCCGATGGTGATCCAGCGATTGCCGCCGAAGGCGACGTCCTTGCGGATCTCGAAGTCCAGGCCGTCGCGGTAGAAGGCCAGCGAGGCCTCGGCGTCGGTGTGCGGCAGGAAGGTCGAGTGGATGGTGATGTCCATGTGAATCTCCAGATCGGTTGCGGTCAGCGTGGTCGGCGGCCGTCGCCGCCGGGGTTCCGGACCCATGCGACGCAGTCTAGGTGGGCTGTTTCTCGGGCGCTTCTCGATTCCTGATCGGACGCGTCACCTGCTTGGCCACGCAGGACGGCAGGCCCTCGCCCTCGCGCGCGGCGTCGCGGCGGTAGGCGCTCGGCGGGACGCCGACGAGCTCGGTGAAGCGCGTGCTGAAGGTGCCCAGCGAGGCGCACCCGACCTCGAAGCAGACCTCGGTGACGCTGAGGTCGCCGCGGCGCAGCAGCGCCATGGCGCGCTCGATGCGGCGCGTCATCAGGTAGGCGTAGACGGACTCGCCGTAAGCCAGGCGGAACTGCCGGCTCAGGTGACCGGAGGACATGTGCACGCCCGCGGCCAGCGCCTCGACGTCCAGCGGCTGGGCGTACTCGCGATCGATCCGGTCACGCACGCGGCGCAGGCGGGCGAGGTCGCGCAGGCGGGTGTCGGGCGAAGGGTCGGCGGCGGCAGGCATCCGGGCATCCTACCCAGCGCCACGCGAGGAACTCAAGCCGCGAACTCGGGACCATCCCGGAGGCGCCCGTGCCGGAAGTCAGACGGTCCCGTCAGAAGAGCGCCCGCCGCATCGACTGCGCATAGTCCGCCTGGAATCTGCGCGCAGCGGCACGCCCGGGCGGCGCGAGGTCCAGCGCCGGCGTTCGCGGCGGCGCGTCCGCCGGCGCCTCGGCCGACGGTGCGGCGGGCTCGGCGGGCGCGGTCGCGGCCATGTCGCAGCGCAGCTCCAGCCCCGGCGAGCGGCGGTGCGCGCTCAGCCGCCAGCCGTGGGCCGCGGCGATCTCGGTGCAGATCGCCAGGCCCAGGCCCGCGCCCTGCTCGCGCCGGTCGACGCCGCGCCAGAAGCGCTCGAACAGCCGCGGCAGATCTTCCTCGGCCACGCCCTTGCCGCAGTCCAGCACCGAGAACCCGTCGGGGCTCACAGCCAGGGTCACAACGCCGCCCGGCGGGCTGTGCTGGATTGCGTTCTCGAGCAGGTTCTTCAGCAGCGTGAACAGCGCGCCCCGATCGGCGCGCCAGAAGCGCAGCGCGGGACTGAGCTGCAAGCCCAGCGTGACGCCGTGCCGCGAGGCCACCCGCTCCATGAAGTCGAAGACCTCGCGCACCGCCGGCTGGGGATCGAGCGCCTCGATCCGGTAGTTCTGCGGCTCGCTGGCCTCGGCCAGCAGCAGCAGTTGCTGCACCTGGCGGGCCACGCGGTCGACGTCGTCCAGGATCTGGTCGCGCCAGGCGCCCTCCTCCGCCAGCTCGACCTGCGCGCGGATCAGCGCCAGCGGCGTCTTCAACTCATGCGCCGCGTTGGAGAGGAACTCCTGCTGCGTCTTGAAGCCCCCCTGCAGCCGGTCCAGCGCCGCGTTGAAAGCCTCGACCAGCGGACGCAGCTCGCGGGGCTGCTCGGCCGCAGGCAGACGCTTGGAGAGCGTGCGCGGCGAGATGCGCCGCGCCGCACTAGACGCCGCGCGCACCGGCAACAGCGCCCGGCGCAGCGAGAGGTGGATGGTCACCAGGAACACCAGCACGAAGGTCGCGCCCAGCGCCAGCAGCCCCTGCCTCAGCACGTCCAGGCCGATCGACTCCCGCATGCGCAGCACGATGCGGTCGCTGACCGCGAACTGCACGTACCAGCGCCGGCCGCCATGATCGAAGGTGACGGTCGCGCCATGCATCGCGACGCCATTGCGCTTGAACACGAAGGACTGGCGCACCGCCTCATAGGGCTGACCGTCGCGCGTGATGACCGCGTCCTGTCCATCCGTCGCGAACGCCACGCGGCCGCTGCCATCGGCGACCCGCAGCACCAGCTCGGCGCGCAGGCTGTCGAACAGCCAGGGCCCGATCTTCGGATCGAGGCGCACGGGCATGCCGCGCTCGTCGAACTGCAGATGGCGCGCCAGTTCCTCGCTGTTGTCCTCGATCTGGTCCCGCAGCACCCAGCGGGTGAAGGGTTCCCAGAACACCATCGAGGCCAGGCTCACCAGGAGCGTGCTCGACACCATGCTGGCCGCCAGCACCGCCAGCACCCGGTTGCGCAGGCTATTCGGCCACCGCATCTTGAAGCGCATATCCATGGTTCCGGAGATTGACGATGCGCAGGCTCGATCCGAGCGACGCCAGCTTCTTGCGCAGACGATGCAGCGCGACGTCGAGCGCATTCGGCGTCACCGCGTCGGACAGCCCCCAGGCCGCCGCCTCCAGCGCCGCGCGCCGGACCGTGCGCCCCTGCTGCTGCACCAGCGTGATCGCGATCTGCAGCTCCGCCGGCGCCAGCGCCACCGAGGCGCCCCCGCGCAGCAGCAGCGCCTCGCCGACGTCGACCTCGATGTCGCCGAACAGGGCGCGCGGCGGGCGCACCGCCGCCGGGCGGCGCATCAGCGCCCGCACCCGCGCCACCAGTTCCTCCATCGGAAAGGGCTTGGCGAGGTAATCGTCGGCGCCGGACTCCAGGCCCTCGACCCGGTCGTGGAGTGCGTCCCGCGCGGTCAGCATCAGGCAGGGCGTGCCCTGCCGCTCGGCCCGCAGGCGCTTGACCAGCGCCAGGCCGTCGCCGTCGGGCAGGCCCCGATCGATGACCAGCGCCGCATAGCCGACCTCGCGATGCGCGACCCAGGCCGCCTCCATCGCATGGAAGACGTCCGTCGGGATGCCGGCGGCCTGCAGGGCCTGACGGATCAGTCCGGCAAGCCGGACGTGATCCTCCACCAGGGCGATTCGATTCATGGGGAGAGGGGGCCGAAGCGGCACATGGTAAGGGAGGCAGGGAGGCAAGGGATGGCCATCGTCCGCTCCAGCGCCTTACCCGTTTCTTACCGGAGCGACACGGCGGCCGCTCCCCTCTCCCCGGTCGTCGCTCAAGCGACCTCGGCCGGCACCCGCTGGTGGTACTGGACGACGGCCACCCCGTCGCGGATGGCCTGCTCGTAGACGCCGAGCATGCCCAGCGCCTCGCGCAGGTCGTCGCGGATCGCGGCGGAGGCGATGACGGCCTCGTCGTCGTTGCACAGCGCGCCGTCCTCGTCATCGTCGCGCTTGAGGCGGTAGACGAGTTCGGCCACGACCGCCGCATGCTCGATGCGCTCGCGCAGCGTCTTCATCGCCAGGCCGACAGTGATGTCGCTGCGCGGGACGAAATACTCGACGCAGGCGGGCTCGAAGCGGCTCAGCGAGGGATACATCCGCGAGCTGTAGAGGAAGGCCTCGAACTCCTCGCGCGTCATGCCCTCCAGGGGGCGGATCTGCTCGAGGACCTCCTGCATGAACAGCAGCTTCGGGGGACGCGGGGGCGGCGGCGGTGCCGGCGGAGGCGCGCTGGCGCCGCGGGCCGCCTTGGGCAGGTCGCGCTCGTCGAGCCCGTCGGACTCGTTGCGCTCGCCAGGCTCGTCAGGCTCGTCGGCCTCGTCGAGCAGTGCCGCGGCGGCGGTGACGGGACAGCCGGACGGCGTCATCGGGACGGCGGGAATGGCCGGGGCGGAGGGAGAGAGGGACATCGTGGACATGGACAGCTCCAGTTCGGATCGGATCAATGCATAGGCATCACCTTCGTGGGGATGACAGGGACCGCATCAGCGACGCGGGGGATGCATCTTCAGCGTGGCCGGCGCAAGACCTGGCACGAAAAGATCAATGAAATCGATTCGATGAAACCGTCGGCATGAGCGCCACACCAGTCCTCGTGGGGCGACCGACTTGTCTCGGTGGGACCTGCGACGAGAGCCACTCGCTTGAGGCGGCTCAGCGGAATCGCACGACCGCCTCGAACCCCGGTTCGGCATTGCGCAACTCGAGCCGGCTGCCGTGCGCCTCCGCCACGAGCCGGCACAGCGACAGCCCCAGGCCCACGCCGCCTTCGCTGCGCGCGCGCGCCTCGTCGGGGCGGAAGAAGGGCTGGCCGAGCTGCGCGAGCGCCTCGGGCGGCACGCCGGGACCGTGGTCGCGCACGGTGAGCCGCGCGCCGTCGCCATCGCGCTCGACGCTGACCCGCACCGGTCCGATCGCCGCGTCGTTGTGCCGCAGCGCGTTGTGCACCAGGTTGCGCAGCAGCAGTTGCACCCGCATCCGGTCCAGCTGCAGCACGGGCAGGTCGGGATCGATGCTGAGCGTGACGCCCGGCTGGTCCTGCTCGCGCGCCAGCGCGCCGAGGTCGCAATCGCCGACCTGCAGCGCGCGATGCCCGCTGCCCAGCCGCTCGCTCTCCAGCAGGGCCGAGATCAGCTCCCGCATCTGCGCCAGTTCGTCCAGCAGCGCCGCCTTCGATGCCCCCTCGTCGACGAGCTCCGCGTGCAGCCGCGCGCGCGTCAGCGGGCTGCGCAGCTCATGGCTGATCGCCAGCAGCAGCGCGCGCTTGCCGTCGAGCATGGCCTGGATGTCCTGGGCCATCTGGTTGAAGCGGTGCGCCAGGTCGCCGATCTCGTCGCGGTGGCGGATGGGCACGCGATGCGCGAGGTCGCCGCGCCCGAACGCCTCCGCGCCCGCCGCCAGCTCGCGCAGCGGCGCCACCAGGCGGCGGATGCCGCCGTAGGCCAGGCCGGTCACCAGCAACAGCAGCGGCACGGCCCAGAGCCATCCGTACTCGACCTTCATCGAGCCCCACAGGATCGCGCTACCCGCGCAGGCCAGCACGACGAAGATCGCGATCAGCCGCGCGCCCAGCGAATGCTTGAAGTGCGCATGGTGGCGATGCCACCGCTGGTGCCAGCGGTTGCGCGCCCGCATATGCCAGCGCCAGCCGCGGCCCCGCGAGAACGGGCCGCCCATGGCCTCCATCTCCGCCCAGCGCCGCATCTTGTCCAGGCGCTTGCGGTGGTGCCTGAGCCGTTCCTCGTGCAGGCGCAACCACCAGGCGTCGCGCGGCGCATGCCAGCGCGGATCGCCGCAGCGGGGGTCGCTCCACTCGCCGGGACCGCCGGGACCGTCCGGGCCGGCCGATCCGGCCGCGCCGCGCGCGCGCCGTTCCCACGGCGCATGGCGGTCGTTGCCGTCATTACCGTCATTGCCGTCATTGCGGTCGCCGCCGTCGCCGCGGTCGCCGCGCCGGTCCCGCCGGTCGAGCCGGTCGCGCCAATGGTCGTAGGGGTGACGCGGTCCCTTCATGACCCGCCCTCCCCGCCGCCGGGCGCCGCACCGCCCGCTACCGGCAACGCGAAGCAGTAGCCCGCGTTGCGCAGCGTCTTGAGCGCCTCCAGCGGCTCGAGCTTGCGACGCATGCGGCTCACCAGGATGTCCACCGCCCGGGTGAACAGGTCGGCCTCCTGACCGCGCAGCCGGTTCAGGATCTCGTCGCGGGAGAACACCCGCCCGGGCTCGCGGGCGAGCATCACCAGCAGCTCGTATTCGGTACTGGTCAGCTCGACGGGGCCGGTGCCGGCCGTGACCAGGCGGCGCGCGGTGTCGATCTCCAGCCCCTCGAAGCGCAGCAGCGTCGCCGGCGCGACCGCCGCCGGCGCTAGGCGCGTGCGGCGCAGGATGGTCTGCAGGCGCGCGGCCAGCTCGCGGGGCTCGAAGGGTTTGGCCAGGTAGTCGTCCGCGCCCAGCTCCAGGCCCACCACCCGATCGGTCAGGTCGCCCCGCGCGGTCAGCATCAGGATCGGGATCTCGCGCCACGGCTCGCTGCCGCCGCGCACGCGCTTGCAGAAGGCGAAGCCGTCCATCTCCGGCAGCATGCCGTCCAGGATCAGCGCGTCGAAGCGCTCCTCGGCCAGCCGCGCCAGCGCGGCGCTCGGCCGCGTCACGGCGCTCAGCGCGAAGTCGAAACGCGCCAGGTAGCTCGCCAGCGGCGCGGCCAGCGCCTCGTCGTCGTCAATCAGCAGCAGTCGGTGCATCGTGCCGTCCATTGTGCCCAGCCGCCTGGCCCGGGGAGCCGTCGGCGCCCGCGGCGCGCGTGTGCCGGACCAGCGTGACGGCGCGCTCCGGGCAGGCTTTCACGCAGTGGCCGCACGCCCGGCAGGCGTCGGCATTCGGCGTGAAGGCCTGCTGCCAGCCGTGCGCATAACCGCGCAGCTTGCCGAAGAGGCTCAGGTCCTTGCGGCGCTCCGCCGGCAAGGTGCCGACCGAGAACACGCCATAGGGGCAGACCTCGACGCAATCGCCCTTGCCTTCGCAGCGGTTGCGGTCGATGACCGGCCGCAGCAGCCCCGGAGGCTGCCGGCAGTCGCGGCCGTCCATCAAAGGCCCCGGTCGTTGGCAGCGCCGTGACCGTCGCGACGGTCGCGGCCACCCCGGCCGCCGTCGCGTCCGTCGCGTCCGGCGCGGCGACGCAGCCGGCGCAACAGGAAACGCAGCATCTGCTGCTGGTCGAAGTCGAGCGCGTCGAAGAAGTCGCCGACGGCCGCCAACAGCGCGGGACCGGTCGCCCGCAGCGCCTCGACCTGGCCGTCGAAGAGTTCCTGCGCCTCCTCGCGGCGGAAGTTGTCGCTCTCGATCAGCCGGGCGACCTCCGGACCACGGGCCAGCGCCTTGACCGCGCGCCGCGCCGTGCCGAGCTGGTCGACCAGGCGCTCCAGCAGCTCGGCCTGGCTGTCGCTCAGGTCCAGAAAGGCGCGGGCCCGGGCTTGCAGCCGCCCGCCGCGGCGACCGTGGGCATCGGGTCCCAGGCCCCCGCCGAAGCCGCCCCACCCATCACCGCCGTGGTGACCAGGGCCACCGTGGTGGCGGTGGCGGCCGTGTCGGAATTGCTCGCGTCCGAGCCCGCCCCAGCCCCACGGGAAACCGCCGAAACCGGCGAACCGGTGCCAGGGGCCGTGGACGGGCAGCGGGCCGTAGAAGCCATCGTCACACACAGGGCCGAAAGGACCGAAGCGACCATCGTGGCCGAAGTGAGCGTGCTGACGTTCATGGTGGTGGCTCCAGCGTCGAAACAGGTGCATGGTGCAGTTCCTCGGTAAAGCCCGGTTGTCCGGGCGGTGAATCCATGTCGCCATGATTCCCATGCCGCCTCGTCGGGGCATCTCACCGCGGTATCGCTGCTTTTCGTTTTGTATCGCCCCCTGCCCACCCGACGGAATGCCTCCAAGGGGGGAGGCAGCGCCTCTGCTGACACGACGCGTCAGGGGTCTGGTTTTCGACATCCCCCGTCCGGGCGACTGTTCTCCCCCTCTCGGCTGTCCCCCGTTCCGCGCGCCCGGAACGGGGCTCGCCGGAGCCATGGCCCTCTACAATCGCCGGCTCCGTGTCCCTCGCCTAGATGACACCGCCTCGCGGCGGAGCGCCCCCATGACCGAACTCGCCAAGTCCTTCGAACCCGCCTCTCTCGAAGCCCATTGGGGCCCGCTGTGGGAGTCCAAGGGCCTCTACGAGCCGACGCTCGATCCGGCCAGGCCGTCGTTCAGCATCCAGCTGCCGCCGCCCAACGTCACCGGCACGCTGCACATGGGCCACGCGTTCAACCAGACCATCATGGACTCGCTGACGCGCTACCACCGGATGCGCGGCCACAACACGCTGTGGGTCCCGGGCACCGACCACGCCGGCATCGCCACGCAGATCGTCGTCGAGCGCCAGCTGCAGGGCCAGGGCCAGAGCCGCCACGACCTGGGCCGCAAGAACTTCGTCGCCCGCGTCTGGGAATGGAAGCAGCAGTCCGGCTCCACCATCACGCAGCAGATGCGCCGCATGGGCGACTCGGTGTCCTGGGGACACGAGTACTTCACGATGGACGACAAGCTGTCGACCGTGGTCGTCGACACCTTCGTCAAGCTCTTCGACGAAGGCCTGATCTACCGCGGCAAGCGCCTGGTCAGCTGGGACCCGATCCTGAAGTCCGCCGTCTCCGACCTCGAGGTCGAGAGCGAGGAGGAGGAAGGTTCGCTGTGGCACATCCGCTATCCGCTGGCCCAGGGCGGCGAGTCGCTGGTCGTGGCGACCACGCGGCCCGAGACCATGCTGGGCGACACCGCGGTGATGGTCCATCCCGAGGACGAGCGCTACAAGCACCTGATCGGCCAGCAGGTGAAGCTGCCCATCACCGGCCGCCTGGTGCCGGTGATCGCCGACGAGTACGTCGACAAGGCATTCGGCACCGGCGTCGTCAAGGTCACGCCGGCCCACGACACCAACGACTACCAGGTCGGCCAGCGCCACCAGCTGCCGATGCTGACCATCTTCACGCTGGACGCGACCGTCGTCGACACGATGGACGAGATCCCGGCCGAGTACCGCGGCCTGGACCGCTTCGCGGCGCGCAAGGCGATCGTCAAGGCGCTGGAGGAGCAAGGCCTGCTGGTCGAGGTCAAGAAGCACAAGCTGATGGTCCCGCGCTGCACGCGCACCGGGCAGATCGTCGAGCCGATGCTGACCGACCAGTGGTTCGTCGCCACCAGCAAGCCGGGCAAGGACGGCAAGTCCATCGCGCAGAAGGCCATCGACGTGGTCGCCAGCGGCGAGGTCCGGTTCGTGCCCGAGAACTGGGTCAACACCTACAACCAGTGGATGGGCAACATCCAGGACTGGTGCATCTCGCGCCAGCTCTGGTGGGGCCACCAGATCCCGGCCTGGTTCGGCACCGGCGGCGAGATCTTCGTCGCCCATGACGAGGCCGAGGCGCAGGCCAAGGCCGCCGCCACCGGCTACACCGGCCCGCTCAAGCGCGACGAGGACGTGCTGGACACCTGGTATTCGTCGGCGCTGGTGCCGTTCTCGACGCTGGGCTGGCCCGCCAAGACGCTCGAGCAGGACCTGTTCCTGCCGTCGTCGGTGCTGGTCACCGGCTACGACATCATCTTCTTCTGGGTCGCCCGGATGATCATGATGACGACGCACTTCACCGGCAAGGTGCCCTTCAAGCATGTGTACATCCACGGCCTGGTGCTGGACGCGCAGGGCAAGAAGATGAGCAAGTCCGAGGGCAACGTGCTGGACCCGGTCGACCTGATCGACGGCATCGAGCTGGCCCCGCTGCTGGACAAGCGCACCCAGGGCCTGCGCAAGCCCGAGACCGCGCCCAAGGTCCGCAAGGCCACCGAGAAGGAATTCCCCGAAGGCATCCCCGGCTACGGCGCCGACGCGCTGCGTTTCACCTTCGCGGCGATGGCGACGCTGGGCCGCAGCGTCAACTTCGACAGCAAGCGCTGCGAGGGCTACCGGAACTTCTGCAACAAGCTGTGGAACGCCACCCGCTTCGTGCTGATGAACACGCAAGGCCAGGACTGCGGCCTGGTCGAGCACTCGAAGGAGCAATGCGCGCCAGGCGGCAGCGCGCACGGTTACCTGCAGTTCTCGCAGGCCGACCGCTGGATCGTCAGCGAGCTGCAGCAGGTCGAGCAGGCCGTCGCGCAGGGCTTCGCCGACTACCGCCTGGACCAGGTCGCCAACGCGATCTATTCCTTCGTGTGGGACGAGTACTGCGACTGGTATCTGGAGCTGGCCAAGGTGCAGCTGCAGACCGCGCAGGCCGAGGGCAACGAGGCCGCGCAGCGCGGCACGCGCCGCACGCTGATCCGCGTGCTCGAGACCATCCTGCGTCTGCTGCACCCGATCGCGCCCTTCATCACCGAGGAACTCTGGCAGACCGTCGCGCCGATCGCCGGCCGCAAGTCCACCGACTACCTGGTGACCGCGCCCTACCCGGTCGCGCAGCCCGAGCGCATCGACCCGCAGGCCATCGCCTGGGTCGAGCAGCTCAAGGCCGTGGTCGGCACCTGCCGCAGCCTGCGCGGCGAGATGGGCCTGAGCCCGTCCGACCGCGTGCCGCTGCTGGCCGGCGGCGACCTGTCCTTCCTGCGCGAGGCCGCGCCGGCGCTGAAGGTGCTGGCCAAGCTGCAGAGCGTCGAGCTGATCGAGGACGAGGCCGCCTTCAACCAGCAGAGCGCGATGTCGCCGGTGCTGGTGCACGGCGCGGCGCGCCTGGCGCTGAAAGTGGAGATCGACGTCGAGGCCGAGCGCGCCCGCATCGCCAAGGAGATTGCCCGCCTGGAAGGCGAGGTCGCCAAGGCCAATGCCAAGCTGGGTAATGAGAGCTTCGTGGCGCGCGCCCCGGCGGCCGTCGTGGAGCAGGAACGTCAGCGCATCGCCGACTTCAGCGCCACCGTGGTTCGGCTAAAAGATCAGGCAGCGCGCCTGGGTGGGTCGGCCTGAATTCGGCCTGCGTCGCGGGCGTGGACAGGATCTCCGAGATCCGCCGCGCCACGCTCCACGCGGCGCGCATCCGTGACTCCCGGGTCGTCGCCGCCACGCGCGGCGTGACCTGCAGACCGGGCGCCCCATGCAAGGGGCGCCCGGCTTCCATCAGGCCGGGCTCCATCAGGTCCAGCCACGCGGCCAGCAATCGGCCGCCATGCAGCGCGTCCGCCAGCGCCTGTTCGTCGAACAGGGCCGAGTGCGAGGTCGACACCAGCACCTGAGACGGCTTGCAGAAGTTCAGCACCCGCTCGCCGATCAGGCCGCGGTAGCGCGGGAAATACGCGAGCTGCACGCTGACGCCGTCGGCGGCCTGCATCAGTTCGCGCAGTCCATAGGGTTCGATGCCCCACTGCGCCCAGAGCGGATCGGCATGGTGCAGGCTGGGGTCATAACCGATCACGCGCGCACCAAACACCGGCAGCAGCGTGGCGAGCTGGCGCGCCGAGGGCGTCAGGCCCACCAGGCCGATGGTGGCGCAACCGAGCTCGCGCCCCACCCACTGGCCGTCCGCGCCCTGCACCGGCACGCGGCGCAGCAGCGCGAGCAAGGCGCCGATGACGAACTCCGCTTCGGCCGAGGCCGCCGCCGTCGGCGCGCGCACCACTTCGATGTTGGCGGCGCGGCAGGCTTCCAGATCGATGTTCTCCGCGCCGGCGCCGATGCGCCCGACGGCACGCAGTCGCGGCGCGCGGCGGACGGTGTCCGCGTCCAGCGCGACGGAGGCGGGCAGGAAAATTGCCTGGGCCTGCGCAACATGCTCTCTCAGCGTCAGCGGCGCGTCCGCCGGCTCGGGGGCGACCTGCACGGCATGGCGCTCCGCCAGCCATTCCAGGACGTCTGCCTCCAGCGGTTCCAGGACTAGCACTGACATGAGGGGTTTGGAGAGGATTGTTTGATTTTCTTTCAGTAGCGCCATGCAAGAATGCCGGCGCAATTACCGTTGGAGTGTACGTAAATGGCCCTCATCAACAAGGCAATCTTCCCGGTTGCTGGACTTGGCACTCGCTTCCTGCCCGCCACCAAGGCGCAGCCCAAGGAGATGCTGCCGGTGGTCGACAAGCCGCTGATCCAGTACGCAGTGGAGGAGGCCTACGCGGCCGGCATCCGCCAGATGATCTTCGTGAATGGACGTAACAAGCGCGCCATTCCCGATCACTTCGACACCGCATTCGAACTCGAGACCGAACTCGAGACCGCCGGCAAGAAGGAACTGCTCGCGCTGGTCCATTCGATCAAGCCCGACGACATGGAGTGCATCTACATCCGCCAGCCCAAGGCCCTGGGCCTGGGCCACGCGGTGCTGTGCGCGCAATGCGTGGTCGTCAACGAGCCCTTCGCGGTGCTGCTGGCCGACGACCTGATGGTGGGCAAGCCACCGGTGCTCAAGCAGATGGTGGACCAGTTCTCCGAATGGCAGGCCTCCATCCTGGCCGTCCAGGAAGTGCCCGCCGAGCACACCAAGCGCTACGGCATCGTGGCAGGCTCTGCCATCAGCGACCGCCTGATGGACCTGACCCACATGGTCGAGAAGCCCAATCCCGAGGACGCGCCGTCGCGCCTGGGCGTGGCCGGCCGCTACATCCTGACGCCGGGCGTGTTCCGCGAGATCGCCACGCAGCCGCGCGGCGTCGGCGGCGAGATCCAGCTGACGGACGGCATCGCCGCGCTGATGCGCCGCGAGAAGGTCTTCGCCTTCCGCTATGACGGCAAGCGCTACGACTGCGGCAGCAAGGAAGGTTTCCTGCAGGCCAACGTCGAGCTCGCGCTGGACCATCCGCAACTGGGCGCCAGCTTCCGCGAGTACCTGAAGTCGCTGGAAATCTGACCGCCCTGAACTTCTGACGGCAGGACTTCCCGTCACTGTCGCGTCATGAAGCACGAAGGCCACGCAACGCGTGGCCTTCTTCGTTTCCGGATCCGCGCTCAGCGGCGCTTGAGCACGTGGATGAACTCGTCGCCGGCGCTGGTCTGCTCGACCAGCTCATTGCCGGTCTGGCGCGAGAAGGCCTGGAAGTCGCGCATCGATCCCGGGTCGGTCGCGACCACCTTGAGCAGCTGGCCGCTTTCCATTTCCGCCAGCGCCTTCTTGGCCTTGAGGATGGGCAGCGGGCAGTTCAGTCCGCGGGTGTCGAGTTCCTTGTGGATGTCCATGTTTGTGTCCTGACCGGCGCGCGCACCGGCGATGTGGCGGATTCTAGTCAGCCTGGCTCAGCTGCGCGGCGCCATCCACTTCGGCTCGAGGCCGCGGCCGCGCAGCCAGTCCGCCAGCGCCTGGCCGGTCCCGGCGGGCCAGCATTCGAGCTGCTCCGGCGGCGTCAGCGAGTACTCGACCAGCTCCGGCGACAGCGTGACCTCGCCGCGCGCCGGCACGTGGTACGCGATGATGACCTGGTTCTTCTTCTGGAAGTCGTAGACGCCGATCAGCGTCGCGCCCAGCGCCTCGAGCGAGGTCTCCTCCAGCACCTCGCGCCGGATGCCCTCCTCCGGCGACTCGCCGGCCTCCATGAAGCCGGTGATCAATCCGAAGAAGCGCCCCGGCCAGGCGGCATTGCGGGCGAGCAAGACCTGGCCCTCGCGGTCGACGCACTCGACCACCGCCGCCAGCACCGGCGTCGGATTGTTCCAGTGGGTGAAGTCGCAGCGGGGGCAGCGCAGCCGGGTCTTGGGGCCGCCGTCCTCCGGCAGTTCGATCCACGCCAGTTCGCTGGCGCATTGCGGGCAGAAGCGGAAGGTCATGGGCAAAGGCGCGCGGCGCCGTCGGGTCACGATCCGGCGATCATCCCCGATCGCCGGCCACCCGTCAGGTCATCAGGCCATGAGGCCGGCAGACCATCAAGCCGGGAACACGCCGGTCGACAGGTAGCGGTCGCCGCGGTCGCAGACGACGAACACGATCGTCGCGTTGCTCACCTGGCGGGCGATCTGCATCGCGACCCAGCAGGCGCCCGCGGCCGAGATGCCGCCGAACAGGCCTTCCTCGCGGGCCAGCCGGCGGGCCATGTCCTCGGCATCGGACTGGCCGACCAGCACCAGCTCGTCCACCGTTTCCGGGCGGTAGATCTTGGGCAGATAGGCCGGCGGCCACTTGCGGATGCCGGGGATGCGCGAGCCCTCCGCCGGCTGCGCGCCGACGATGCGCACTTCCGGGTTCTGCTCCTTCAGGAAGCGCGACACGCCGGTGATGGTGCCGGTCGTGCCCATCGCGCTGACGAAGTGGGTGACGCGGCCGCCGGTGTCGCGCCAGATCTCGGGACCGGTGGTCTCGTAATGGATGCGGGGGTTGTCGCCGTTGGCGAATTGGTCGAGCACGCGGCCCTTGCCGTCGCGCTGCATCTGCTCGGCCAGGTCGCGGGCGTATTCCATGCCGCCGGAGCGCGGCGTCAGGATCAGTTCCGCGCCGAAGGCCTTCATCGTCTGGGCGCGCTCGACGGAGAGGTCCTCCGGCATGATCAGCACCATCCGGTAGCCGCGGATCGCCGCGGCCATCGCCAGCGCGATGCCGGTGTTGCCGGAGGTCGCCTCGATCAGCGTGTCGCCGGGCTTGATCTCGCCGCGTTCCTCGGCGCGCCGGATCATGCTGATGGCCGGACGATCCTTGACCGAGCCGGCCGGGTTGTTGCCCTCCAGCTTGGCCAGCAGCACATTGCCGCGCGCGGCCAGCGCCGGGCCCAGCACGCGTTGCAGCCGCACCAGCGGCGTGTGGCCGATGACGTCTTCCAGGGTCGGATAGCTCGTGGGATCGAAGGCGCTTGCATCACTCATAGCCGCGCATTCTCTCAGTCGGCGTATGGCTGTGGTGGCATAATGCCTTTTCTTTCGCGGCCTCTCTGGCTCTGTCCACGACGAAGCTTCAGTTGACGGCCCGCACAGCGGCCCCAGCGTCGATCCGACCGGGGCCGCGTTGCTGATGACGCCCGGATGGCGAAATCGGTAGACGCAGGGGACTCAAAATCCCCCGCCGCAAGGCGTGTCGGTTCGAGTCCGACTCCGGGCACCACTGTGGAAAGTGGTCAGCTCTCGTCTCAGCAACACCCCATCGTTCCGCATTCGTTCCGCATTCGCGGCTCGGCGTCGCCGCGCCCGCGCGATCCGCCGCGCCCCCCGCGACATCGGCGCGGCCGTCGCTCGCACTGCGGTCGCGCCGATGGGGGCCAGTGCTTGCCCTCATCAAGCTTGGATACACTCGCCCGATCGTCCTGCCCCCAACGACGGGGGTCAGGATTCGCCGGTGGCGCCGCAGGGCGCCCTTCCTCTGTCTCCCCCCGAAGACGCGCCGCGATGCCATTCATTCCACCGGTCACCAAGGCCTTCATGCTGATCTGCGTGGGCCTGTTCTGCCTGCCCATCGTCGTTCCCTCGCTGGCGATGCTGAACTTCCAGATGGCGCTGTGGCCGCTGAACACCGGCCGCTTCGAGCCCTGGCAGCCGCTGACCTACGCCTTCCTGCACGGCGACGCCTGGCACCTGTTCTTCAACATGCTGGGCCTGTGGATGTTCGGCTCGGAGCTGGAAGCGCTGTGGGGCGGCAAGCGCTACGCGCAGTTGCTGGTGGCCAGCGCGCTGACGGCCGCCGCCGCCCAGCTCGTGTTCACGCTGCTGATCGGCTCGGGCGCGCCGACGGTGGGCGCCTCGGGCGCGCTCTTCGGCCTGCTGCTGTCCTACGGCTTGATGTTCCCGGACCGGATCATCATGCCGCTCTTCCCCCCGATCCCGATGAAGGCCAAGGTCTTCGTCGCCATCTTCGGCGCGATCGAACTGGTGGCCGGACTGATGGGCTCCAGCGGCATCGCCCACTTCGCCCACCTGGGCGGCATGCTGGGCGCCTGGCTGATGGTGAACTACTGGCGCGGCGGCCGGCGGCGCTGAAGCCGGCCCGGACGCTCAACCCTCGACGGTTCTCCTCGGCGACTCCCCCGCGGCGGTCAGCGCTCGACCGCCAGCAGCCCCTCGCGCGGCGTCGGATAACGCAGCAGCAGGCGCAGTTCGCGCTTGAGCCGGCGGTTGTCCATCCGGCGCGATTCATTCATGAAGCTCATCTGCATCGGCGAGAACACCGCCGACGCCTGCGCGCGCGCGACCCGCGCCGGCGGCGCCAGGCCGCACAGCGCGGCGGCCAGGTCGAAGTAGTCGCCCATCAGCAGCTCGCTGTCGTCGCTCGCGTGGATCACCCGCAGCGCCGGCCCGCGCATCAGCGCCAGCAGGCAGGCGCGTGCCAGGTCATCGGCCTGGATGTGGTTGGTGTAGACGTCGTCCTCGCGCGCCAGCACCGGCAGACCCTTGCCCAGCCGCTCGCGCGGATGGCCGCCGGCGCGGTCGAACGCATAGATGCCGGGCACCCGCAGGATCGTCACCGGGCAGCCGGTCACCCGCCCCCACTGGCGCAGCTGCGACTCGGCATCGACGCGGCGCCAGGCGCGCTCGTTGGACGGATTCGGACGGCGCGTCTCGTCGATGCGCGCGCCGCCGCAGTCGCCGTAGACGCCGCTGGTGCTGGCATAGACCAGGTGCCGCGGCGCCCCCGAGCGCGACAGCGCCTGCAGCAGGCGCCGCGTGCGTTCGTCGGTGCGCCCCTGCGCGGCCGGCGGCGCCAGGTGCAGCACCCGGTCCGCCAGGCCGGCGAGCCGGCCGAGCGTCGCCGCGTCGTCCAGGTCGCCGATCAGCGGGATCGCGCCCGCGGCGCGCAGCGCGTCGACGCGCGCGGCGCTGCTGGTCAGCGCGAAGACCGTCCAGCGCCCGGCCAGCAGCCGCAGCACGCGCAGGCCGACGTCGCCACAACCGACGATCAACAGGCGGCCGCGGCGGGCGCGACGGGGAGCGGCGGACGAAGCGGACGGGGAACCAGGCATGACGAGGGGCGCTGCGAGGCTGGGGCAAAATGGCGGGCCAGTTTACGGCTGGCACGGCTCGCGCCCCGGTTTCCGGACCGCGCGGGCCGTGTCGCTTCCGCCGCCTTCCTTTCCCTCTCGACATGACGCGGGTCCGCCCGCGCCGCCCCGCACCATGAGCTTCCAGGTCACCGTCCTGCCCGCCGGCCGCAACTTCACCGTCGACGACGACGAAACCGTGCTGGCCGCCGCCATCCGCCAGGGCATCGGCCTGCCCTACGGCTGCAAGGACGGCGCCTGCGGTTCCTGCAAGAGCAAGCTGGTCGAGGGCCAGGTCGTGCATGGCGAGCACCAGTCCAAGGCGCTGCCGCCGGCCGAGGAGGCCGCCGGCATGATCCTCACCTGCTGCGCCAGGCCGCAGACCGATTGCGTCGTCGAGGCCCGCACGGTGCCCGGCGCCGGCGAGTTCCCGGTGCTCAAGCTGCCCAGCCGCGTGATCACTATCGAGAAGCCGGCCGGCGACGTCGCCGTCGTCCGGCTGCAGCTGCCGGCCAACCAGAACCTGCAATACCGCGCCGGCCAGTACGTCGAGTTCATCCTGCGCGACGGCGCCCGCCGCAGCTACTCGATGGCCAATGCACCGAGCCGCCTGGGCACCCCGCCGGCCATCGAGCTGCACATCCGCCACATGCCCGGCGGCAAGTTCACCGACCACGTCTTCGGCGCGCTCAAGGAAAAGGACATCCTGCGCATGGAAGGCCCGTTCGGCAGCTTCTTCCTGCGCGAGGACAGCGACAAGCCGATCGTGCTGCTGGCCTCGGGCACCGGCTTCGCGCCGATCAAGGCGATCCTGGAGCGCATCCAGGACCAGGGCATCACCCGCCCGGTAACGCTGTACTGGGGCGCTCGCAGCCAGGCCGACCTCTACCTGCACGACTGGGCGGTCCAGGCCGCCGCGGCGATGCCCACGCTGAGCTACGTGCCGGTGCTGTCCGAGCCCAAGGCCGAGGACGGCTGGACCGGTCGCACCGGATTCGTCCACCAGGCCGTGATGGCTGACCTGCCGGACCTGTCGCGCCACCAGGTCTACGCCTGCGGCGCGCCCGTCATGGTGGAGTCGGCACAGCGCGACTTCGTCGCCCGCTGCGGCCTGCCGGCGGAAGAGTTCTACGCCGACGCGTTCACCTCCGAGGCTGACAAGCACGCCGGCTGAGCCGGCGGTAGCGCTTTGCGCACCGCGAATCCCGTGTTGCCGGCGTGACATGCGCCAGGGCGGGTGAGGCGTCCGATACTCGCGGGCATGAAGCATTTCCCGCCGCCCTACTCCAGCGCCGCACAGTTCGAGCAGCAACTGCAGGACCTCGGTCACACCGTCATCGCGCCGGAGAGCCTGACGCATTGGTTGCACTGCCAGGCGAGTGACCTGCGCGGGCTGCAACCCTTCTGGAACGACCTGCCGCCCGACGCCTACCTGCGCGACGGCGGTCGCTACCGCTTCCGGCGGCACGCGAGCTTCGTCGTCGACGCGCAGGCCGACCCGTCGGTGCGCCTGGCGCCGCACCGCGCGCACTGGCAGCCGGTGGACTACAACGCGCTGCACGGCGGCATCGAGCGCTGGTTCGAGCCCATGGAGCCCGCCGCCGTGGAGCTGCCCATCTGGCCGCGCCTGCTGCTGGGCCTGGCGGGGGTGGCCGACCGGCTCAAGGGCGCGCGCCCGTGGTTCGTCGAGGCGCACCAGTTCCGCATCGACACCGCCGGCGGCATCGGCCGCCCGACGCCCGAAGGCGCGCATCGCGACGGCGTGGACCTGGTGGCCGTCTTCATGCTGGCCCGCCATGGCATCAAGGGGGGCGAGTCGCGCGTCTTCGAGGCCGACGGTCCGCGCGGCCAGCGCTTCACGATGATGGAGCCCTGGACGCTGCTGCTGCTCGACGACGAGCGCGTGATCCACGAGACCACCCCCATCCAGCCGATGGAGCCCACCCATCCGGGCCACCGCGACACCCTGGTGGTGACCCTGCGCGCCGACGCCTTCATGGGCCGCTGAGCCACCCACTCCCTTCTTTTTGCTAGCCCGCCGGCGCCCGGTGCCCTGCATCGCGCGCCGGCTTTCGTTCGTCCGCGAAAAGTCGCGCATCGCCGATGGCACCTGGCTTCGCGGAGAGCGGGCGCGCCCGACGCCAAACCAATCGACGCCGCGATTTTCTGGAATACCTACTCAAATTAACTAGCAAACATTAGTAGTTTCTCGACGCGTCAATAACATATTCAGGCACCCCACCCATTCGGGTGATTGACCTCAACAAAATCAGCAGAATCAAGCCCCCCGAATCCCTTGAATTGATCAATCGATGATCGGTTCAGCCGCCGCCGAAAGACATTGACGGAATCGACATCCGGAGCCTTCTTTCGCTTCCTAAACTGACCTGGCGAATTGAGATTTTCGCCGTGACCCAGCAGTCCGCCGGGCCAGTTTCCAGGGAGTTTCCATGCGGTCGATCAATCACCACTGGCTGCGGCCAATACTGGCCTTCGGTATCGGCGGCGCCATTCAAATGAGCGCCCTGGCGGAAACCCCGCCGGATTGCACGACCACCATCGACGTCCAAACCCTGATTACACTGAGCGCCGCCGTCGACAGCGCCTTGTGCCGGGATACCCGCACCGCCACGGCCTGGGTTTCCATCAAGGCGCAGAAAATCCAGCTGGCCGCAGCCAAGGCGGCTCATCTCCCGACGGTCAATGCCTCGCTGACGGCGCAAAGCAATACCAGCCAGAACGCCCAGTCGCCGGGCGGCAACCAGCGCGTCACCGGCTACAGCAGTTATCTCGGCCTGAGCTGGCGGCTCTTCGACTTCGGCGAGCGCGCCGCCCGCGAGGAAATGGCCGAACGCCTGCTGACCGCGGCCACGAGCACCTACGACGACGCCGTGCGCCGGACCGTCTCCGACACCATCCAGGCCTATTTCTCCGCCCTGCAGGCGAGCGCCACGCTGGGCGCGCGCCAGCAGTCGGTGGCGCTGGCGCAGCGCACCCGTGACGCCGCCCGCGACCGGGAGCAGAAGGGCGCCGCCAGTCGCGCCGACACCCTGCAGGCCGAGGCCTCGCTGGCCCGCGCACGCTTGAACCTGCAGCGCGCCAAGGCGGAGCTGGACAAGGCCACCGCGGTGCTGGTCCAGACCATGGGCGTGCCGGCCGGCACGGCGCTGCGCCTCCCGGACAAGAGCCCGACCCCGTCGCGCGCCGATTTGCCCGACCTGGGCCAGCTGCTGGATGAGGCCAGGGCCCACCACCCGGCCATCCTCGCCGCCCGCTATCAGCGCGACGCGAGCCAGGCCGGCGTCGCCGCCGCCCGGGCGGCCGGGCGCCCCACCATCGACTTCACCGCGGCCAACTACCGCAATGGTTATCCGAACCAGAGCGTCCAGGCCTCGCGCTCGAGCACCTTCACCGTCGGCGCCACGATCACGATTCCGCTGTTCGATGGTGATTCCCGTCGCAACAAGATCCAGGAAGCCCAGGCGCAGGCGGAGAAATCCGAACTGCAGGTGACGGACACCGAAAACCGCGTCCTGCTGGAGCTGGTCAAGACCCACGCGGAATTGGCGGCCTCGCTGGACAACATCGACGCCGCGAATCAATTGCTCCAGGCCGCGCAATCGGCCATGGATTCCGCGACGAATCGATATGAACGCGGCGTCTCGGACATCCTGGAACTGATTTCCGCCCAAGGCACCCTGGTCGACGCGCTCGATGCACGAGCCCAGTGCGAATACCAGTGGAACGCGGCCCGGCTGAAATTGATGTCGGACCTCGGCGAAATGAATAGAGACGGCATCGCCGCGCTCGACGGCCCGCGGCCCACCCCCTGATTCCCCCCAAGCCCGCGCGACTCCCGGAAGGACCGAGGAGAAGCGCCCGCTGTTGTCCCGCGGCCGACCTTTTCCGGCCATTCCCACCCTCGAAAGAGCCACCAGCTCACCACACCATGACCACCCTGAATACCCTGACCAAAGCCCAGTTCACCGCCCTGACGGCCGCCCAGATCGCGGCGCTGGCGCCCGCCGACCTCGCCGGCCTGGACATCCCCCACTGCCAATGGCTGACCGGCACCCAGGTCGCCGCCTTCACCGGCGCCATGGTGTCCGCGATGAGCGCGGCCCAGTTGAGCGCCATCGCGCCCCTGAACTATCTGAAGGGCGCGGCGGTCCAGGGCATGACAGCCGATCAGGTGCGAGCGCTGAGCCCCGCCCAGGTCGGCAAGCTGATCAACATCCACTGGCTGGGCGACAGGGCCGCCGCGGCGCTGTCGCCGGAGCAGGTCGCCGCGATCGGCATCGACGGCAAGTACCTGTCGGCGCGCTGGCTCAACGCGCTGTCGCCGCAGGCCTTCGCCGCCATCACGCCGGCCAAGGTCGCGCAATTCACCAGCGCCGCGCTGGCCGGGCTGAGCGCCTTCCGCGTCTCGGAGCTGAGCGCCGACGCGGTGGCCGCCCTGAGCGTCGAGCAACTCCTCTCGATCACGTCGCTGGGCAGCCTGGACGCCGGCGTCGCCGGCTTGTCCGCCAGCGCCGTCCGGGCGATGAGCCCGGAACTCATCAGCGGCATGGGCCTGGATGCCCTGCGTCCGGACGCGGTTGCCGCGCTGTCCGTCGCGCAGGTGGCGGCCATCGACGAGGGCCGCTGGAGCGACTTCTCCGCCGACTGGATCAACGCGCTGTCGACGGACGCCTTCGCCGCCGTGCCGGCCGGCGGCCTCGCGCAGCTGGACACCTCGGCCCTGAGCGGCCTGAGCGCCACCCGCGTCGCGCAGCTGAGCGCCGACGCCATCGCCGCGATGAGCGTCCAGCAGATCGTCGCCATCACCGCCCTGGGCGCGCTGGATGCGGGCGCGGCCGGGCTGTCCGCCGACGCCATCCGCGCGCTGAGTCCGGAGGTGATCGGCGGCTTGACCGGCATCGCCGCGCTGCAGCCGGCGGCGATCGGCGCGCTGTCGGCCGCGCAGGTCGCTGCGCTGGACAACGAGCGATGGAGCGAGCTCCCCGCTGAATGGATCAACGCCTTGTCGCGCGAGGTCGTGGGCGGCCTGACGACGGCGCAGATCGCGTCGATCCCGACCGACGTCGTGCCGGGCCTGAGCACCGCGGTCGTGTCCGCGATGAGCGCGGCCCAGCTGGCCGCGATTCCGTCGCCGTCGCTGCTGTCGCCCGAGGCGGCGGCCATCCGCACTGCGGCGCTGGCGCCCACGGACTGGAGCAAGGTGAACTCGGACTGGCTCAACGCCCTGGCGCCCTCCGATCTCGCGCGCATCGCGCCGGTCGACTTCGGCAAGCTGAGCTCGACGGCCGTCCTGGGACTCCAGCCGGCCTCGATCGCGGCCCTGACCGCCGACCAGATCCGCACCATCAACTTCAGTTGGGGGGCGATGTCCGTCGCCTGGATGCAGGCGCTGTCGCCCAGCGCCCTGGCGGTGCTCCCGCCGGACAACATCAGGCAGTTCAACAAGGCGGTGGCGCCGGCGCTGTCGCTGGAGGCCCTGCGGGCGCTCTCGCCCCAGCAGCTTGCCGTGCTGCCGGGCCTCTACACGCTGCCCGCCGCGTCCGTCGCCGTCCTGAGCGCGACCCAGGTCGCCGGCATCACGACCCTGAGCGGCGTCACCAAGGCCTGGCTGGACGCGCTGTCGCCCGGCGTGATCGGCGCCCTGCAACCCGGCGCGCTGGCCACGCTGCCCACCGCCGTCGTTCCGACGCTGACCGCCGCGACGCTGTCCGGCTTCTCCAGCGATCAACTGGCGGCGATCAACCGTCCCGATCTGCTGAACGCGGCGGCCGCCGAGGTGCGCAACACCGCCCTGGGCAACTTCGCTTCGACCAACTGGGCCCAGGCCACCGCCGCCTGGCTCAATGGCCTGTCGCCCGCCGAGCTCGCGCAGCTCCCCGCCGGCGGCCTGGCGCTGATGCCGAGCGCCCAGATGGCCGCGCTGCTGCCCGAGACGATCGCCGCCATGTCGCCCGCCCAGGTCGCGGCGCTCACCCGTCCGGACCTGCTGTCCGCCGAAGCCGCCGCCGCGCTGGCACCGGCGCAGGTCGCCGCCCTGCGCAACGGCTGGGCCACCGCGAGCGCCGCCTGGATCAACGCCCTGTCACCGGCCGCCATCGCGGCAATCACGCCGGGCGCGGTCACCCAATGGTCCAACTCGGCCCAGCTCGGCCTGAGCGCGACCACCGTGGGTGCGATGACGCCGGCGCAACTGGCCGCGATCTCCAACTACGGCGCGCTCTCGGCCAGTGCCATCGCCGCCATCACGCCCGAGGCGCTGAAAGCCCTCAGTCCGATGGCCATCTCCCGCCTGACCCGCGCCGACTGCCTGAGCATCGAGGCGGTCCGGGAGCTGTCCGCCGAGCAGGCTCGCAACCTGTCCGGCGGGCTGTCCACCGTGAGCGCCGACTGGGTGAACGCGCTGCGTCCTGACGCCCTCGCGGCGATGCCGGCGCCGTTGCTGGCCTCGATCTCGCGCCGGGCCGTCGCCGGTCTGAGCCCAGCCACCATCGCCTGCCTGAGGCCGGACCAGATCGTCGGCATTCCCTCACTGGCGCTGCTGAGCGCCGACGCCGTCGCCGCCCTGAGCGCCGCCCAGGTCGCCGCGCTGTGCCCGCGCCTGGGCGAGGTCTACGCCGACTGGCTGGACAACCTGTCCCATGACGCGCTGCCGGGTCTGGATGCGGCCGCCATCTCGCGCCTGTCGGCCCGGGTGCTGAACGGGCTGGACGCCGACACGCTGCAGTCGCTGTCGACGCGCCAGCTCGCCGCGATCAGCCAGCCCTCCGCCCTCGCGCCGAGCGCGCTTGCCAACCTGTCGAGCGCGCAGATCGCCGCCCTGCCGCTGGACGCCGCCCGCATCGATGCCGCCTGGCTGAACGCCTGCCCGGCTTCGGTCGTCGCGCTGCTGCCGGCGACGCTGGTGAGCCAGTTGCCCGACGCCACGCTGCGCGGCCTGAGCGCCACCACGCTGGCGTCGATGACGCCCGCCCAGTTGTCCGCGCTGCCGCATCCGGAGCTCCTGGCCTCGGCCGTCGTCGCCAGCCTGACATCGACCCAGCTGAGCAGCCTGCGCATCGACTGGACCCGTGTCGACGCGGCCTGGATCAACGCGCTGTCCGGCGAGGCGAAATCCGCGCTGCCCGCCGCGGCAATCGGCGCGCTGAACGCGACCACGGTGGCCGGCCTGTCGGTCGCCACCATCCTCGCGATGAGCCCGCAGCAGTTGGCATCGCTCGCGACGCCCGACGCGCTGAGCGCCGACGCCGCCTCGGTGCGCGGCCTGCTGCTGGCGACGCCGGACTGGTCGACGGTCAGCGCCGCGACCTTCAACGCGCTGGGCCAGGCGGCGATCGCGATCCTGCCGGCCTCGGCCATCGCGCAACTGCCGAGCGCCACGGTCCAGGGACTGAACGCCGCGACCCTCGCCGCGATGAGCGCCACGCAGCTCTCCGTGCTGCCCACGCCCGAGCAACTGGCGCCGAGCGCGCTCGCCGGCCTGAGCGCCGCGCAAGTCGCCGCGCTGCCCATCGCCTGGAACAACGTGACGGCCGACTGGATCAACGCGCTGCCCGCGAGCGCGATCGCGGCGATTCCGACGGCCTCGATCGGGAAGCTGTCCACCGCCATCGCGCCCGCCCTGGGCGCCGACGCGGTCCGCGCGATGACGCCGGCACAGGTCGCGGTCCTGCCCGCGCTCAACAGCCTGTCGCTCGCCGCCGTCGCCGCGCTCACCCCGGCGCAGACGGCCGGGCTGACGGTCCGGATGAACGCCTACAGCGCCGACTGGATCAACGCGCTGTCGCCGGCCGCGATCTCGGCACTGCCGCCATCCATCATCGAGCCGCTGTCGCCCACTGAGGTCGCCCGGCTGTCGCCGGCGTCGGCCGCCGCGCTGACGCCCGGCCAGATCAAGGTGATGGACAACGTGTCGCGGTTGTCGCAGGACGCGGTGGCCGCGCTGACGCCGAACCAGACGCCATGGTTCATGCCCTCGGAATGGAGCACGCTGAGGTTCGACGCGCTGTCGCCGGCCGCGCTGACCGCGATTCCGCCGAGCGTCATCGCGTCCCTGTCCACGTCGATGGCGCCCAAGCTCACCCCGGCGGTGGTGGGCCGCATGACGCTGGCCCAGATCGCGTCCCTGCCGGCCATCGGCACGCTGCCCGCCGCCACCACCGCGACGCTGACGCCGGCTCAGGCGGGCGCGCTGCTCAACCTGGCCAGCGTCACGCCGGCCTGGCTGGCGGCCCTGTCGCCCGCGGCCTTCACGGCGCTGGCCCCGGTGGCCCTCGCCACCCTGCCCGCGACGACCGTCGCCGCGCTGACCCCGGCGCAGGTCGCGTCGATGAACGCTGACCAACTGATCGGCCTGCCTTTCACCGAGCGGCTGTCAGCCGACGCCTCGGCCGCGCGCACCGCGCTGCTGGGTCAGGCGGCCACGATCAACGGCGCCGCGTTCACCGCGGACCAGCTCAACGCGATGTCGGCCGAGTCGCTGGCCGCGTTGCCGGCCGGCGCCTTCGCGCTCGTGCCGCCGACGGTGATCCAGGCCTTGCTGCCGGCCACGGTCGCCGCGATGACGCCCGCGCAGGTCGCGGCGCTGCGCAACCCCGAGATGCTCTCGACCGCCGCCGTCGCCGTGCTGAGCGCCGATCAGGTCAGCGGCATCCGCGCCGGCTGGAACGCCGTCGGCGCGGCCTGGCTGAACGCCTTGTCGCCAGCCGCCGCGGCTGCGCTGCCCGCGATGGGTCTGGCCCGGCTGTCGACCGGCGCCGTGGCGGGCCTGAGCGCCGCCACCGTCAGCGCGCTGAACGCCGACCAGATCGCCGCCATCGCGAACCTGCCGTCGCTGGCGGCCGGCACGACCGGCCTGACCGCGGACACCATCCGCGGCCTGGCGCCCGCGCAGATCGCACGCATCGCCAACCTGCAGGTCCTGACCGACGCGGCGGTCCACGCCCTCTCGCCCGACCAGGTGCGCGCGATCAGCTCCAGCTTCTCCTACATGTGGGGCGCCTGGTTCAACGCGCTGACGCCGGAAGCCCTGGCGGCGGTGCCGGCGGCCGGCATCAAGGCGATGTACACCGGCTCCGTTCCGCAGCTGTCGGCCGCCTGCATCGGCGCGCTGACGCTGGAGCAGTTCGCCGCGCTCGACACCACCCGCCTGTCCGCCGCCGGCGCCAGCGGCCTGCGTCCGGACATGATCCGCACGCTGTCGCCGGCCCGCATCGCGACACTGCCGGGGCTGGAGGCGCTGTCGCCGGCCGCGGTGGCGGCCCTGTCGGCCGACCAGGTCGGCGCCATCCAGGCCGGCGCGTGGAACAAGCTCAACCCGACCTGGCTCGGCGCCTTGTCCACCGAGGCCTGGTGCTCGGTGCCCACCACCGCCTTCGGTCGGTTCACCGCGGCGACGATGCGCGGCCTGACCGCCGCGTCGGTCTCGGGCTGGACCGCCGAGCAGTTCGCCGCCGTGGCCAACGTCGGCTGGATTCCCGAAGCCGCCGCCAGCGCCATCCGGCCCGAGCAGCTGAGCCGCGTCACCGACTTCGACACGGTCAGCGCCCGCTGGCTCAACGCGCTGTCGGTGGAGGCCTTCGCCGCCATCCCGGCCGACGGCGTCAACCAGATGTCGCTGGCCGCGCTGCAAGGCCTGGACGCGACCCGTCGCGGGATCGCGATGGGCAAGGCCGACAAGATTCACGCCGGCTACCTCGCCGCCGCCTCGCGCGACGCGGGCATCAGCTACGACTCGGTGCTGGCGATGCTCACCGGCATGCAGTCGGGCATCGGCGCGGACGGCCTCTCGGTCGACCAGTTCGCCGCCATCAACGGCATGCTGTCCGGCGCCAAGGCGGTCAACGGCGGCCAGACCTACGTCTCGTCGCTGCTGACCAGCATGATCGGCAAGGACGGCCTGGCGGCCGGCATGAGCGCGGACGCGTTCACCGCCTCGGTCAACAAGTGGTTCCTGGGCACCAACAACCCGAAGGCGGCTTCCTACGTGGATCTGTCGGATTCGGTGTTGTTCAAGGGCGCCACCGGCCAGGCGGCGCTCAGCGTGGCCCAGGGGGGATACGGCAACTGCTGGCTGATCTCCTCCGTCGAAGAGCTGGCCGCGGTGGCTCCTGACCGCCTGTCCGGCCTGATCAGCGCGAACGGCAACGGCACCTTCGCCGTCAAGTTCTACAGCGGCGGCGCCGACAACCCCTTCTTCATCACGGTGGATGGCGTCGCCTCGTCCCAGGGCGCCAGCGTCGCCGGGGGAAGCTGGGTGCGCTTGCTGGAGGACGCGTATGTGGAGGCCATGGCCAGCGGCTACTTCGTCGCCAACGGCCACGCCCAGATCGAGAACGACTACAGCATCGGCATGGGTGGGAACTACGGCCGGATCGCCCAGCGCTCGCTCACCGGCGGCGTGAACAAGATCTACGGCTCCGGCATCGATGCCCGTGAGGCGGTCGTTGCGGCCCTGGAGGACGGCTCCGGCCTGGTCACCCACGGCTCATGGCGCAGCGCCACGGACGAGAACGGCAAGACGACGCTGGTCGGCGGGCACGCCTTCTCGATCATTGGCGTGAACGAGACCAACGGGAAATACATCTTCCGCAATCCGTGGAGCTCCAGCATGGTGTTCGAGATGTCGGCCCAGGAGCTGGACGCCCTGCCGGGCAGCTGCAACTTCTCGGTCACCGAGATGGGCGACGAGTACGGCAGCCAGGCGCTGCGCGACATGACCGCCGCCGGCGCGACGGCGATGGCACAGGCGCTCACCGACACGGCCGCGCTGGTGCAGGCGATGGCCGGGTTCGCGCAGGCCTCGGGGGCGATGACGACCGCCTCGCCGGAAGACCGACCCCAGACCGCCGCGCCGCTGCTGGCGACGTCTCGATGACCGGTTGCCGCTGATGCCTCGCTGAGGTCATCGCACGACCACCGGGCGGCTCCGGCCGCCCGGCCCCCCTTTCACCAGGACTCTCATCATGGACACCCTCCTCGACGCTGCCGTCGTCGCCCCGCCATCGACCCGGCGCATGCCCGGGTCCCCCCAGGCGTCCGACACCGTATCCAGCACCCCCTGCGCGGCGCCATCCGCCGCCGCGTCGGTCGCCGGCCCCACGTCCGGCGCCGCACCGGACCCCGCCCTCGCCTGCCTGCTCTCCATCGCCGCCCTGCACGGCCTGCCCGCCGACGAGGCGCAACTGCGCCACCAGTTCGGCGGCGAGGCCTTCGATGACCAGACGCTGCAGCTGGCCGCCGGCCACCTCGGCCTCAAGGCCAAGCTGCTGCGCCAGCCCGCGGAGCGCCTGGACAAGGCGCCGCTGCCGGCCATCGGCCGCGACCGCGAGGGCCGCTGCTTCCTCCTGGCCCAATGCCGCCAGTCCCCCGACGGCGGCCGCCAGGTGCTGATCCAGTACCCCGGCCAGGCGCCGCGCGTGCTGGGCACCGACGAGTTCGTCGCGCTGTGGACCGGCACCCTGATGCTGTTCACCAGCAAGGCCAGCTTCGCCGGCGAGATGGCCAAGTTCGACTTCACCTGGTTCATCCCCGCCATCGTCCGCTACCGCCGCATCCTGGGCGAGGTGCTGCTCATCTCGCTCTTCATCCAGCTGATCGGCCTGGTGACGCCGATGTTCTTCCAGGTCGTGATGGACAAGGTGCTCGTCAACCATGCGATGAGCACCCTCAACGTCGTGGCCGTCGGCCTGATCTGCGCCACCGTCTTCGAAGTGGTGCTCACCGGCATCCGCTCCTGGGTCTTCTCGCACACCAGCAACAAGCTGGACGTCGAGCTCGGAGCGCGCCTGTTCCGCCACCTCGTGGCGCTGCCGCTGTCCTACTTCCACGCGCGCCGCGTCGGCGACTCGGTCGCCCGCATCCGTGAGCTGGAGAACATCCGCTCCTTCCTCACCGGCAATGCGCTGACGCTGGTGCTGGACCTGCTGTTCTCGGTCGTCTTCTTCGGCGTGATGCTCTGGTACAGCCCGGCGCTGACGCTGATCGTGGCGCTCTCCATCCCGCTCTACCTGATCGTGTCGGTGGTCCTGACACCGGTGCTGCGCGCCCGGCTGGACACCAAGTTCAACAAGGGCGCGGAGAACCAGTCCTTCCTGGTCGAGACCATCAGCGGCATCGACACGGTCAAGGCCATGGCCGTGGAGCCGCGCTGGATCCAGAAGTGGGAGAAGCAGTTGGCCGGCTACGTCACCGCCGGCCAGTCGGTCACCAACATCGCCACCGTCGCCAACGCCGGCATCACGCTGATCAGCAAGCTGGTCACCGCCGCCATCATGTGGCTGGGCGCGCTGCTGGTGATCGACCAGAAGCTGAGCGTGGGCGAGCTGGTCGCCTTCAACATGCTGGCCGGCCAGGTCTCCAGTCCCATCCTGCGCCTGGCGCAGCTGTGGAACGACTTCCAGCAGGTCGGCATCTCGGTGGCGCGGCTGGGCGACGTGCTCAACGCCCGCCCCGAGGTCGCCGGCCAGAAGACCCGCCTGCCGCGCCTGTCCGGCGCGATCGAGTTCGACAACGTCGCCTTCCGCTACCGCCCCGACGCGTCCGACGTGCTGCGCGGCGTGAAGCTGCGCATCGAGCCGGGCCAGGTCATCGGCATCGTGGGCCGCTCCGGGTCCGGCAAGAGCACGCTGACGCGGCTGGTCCAGCGCCTGTACGTGCCCAACCGCGGCCGCGTGCTGATCGACGGCCAGGACATCGCCGTCATCGACACCGCCTCGCTGCGCCAGCAGGTCGGCGTGGTGCTGCAGGACAACGTGCTGTTCAACCGTTCCATCCGCGACAACATCGCGCTGGCCGATCCCACCCTGTCCATCGAGGCCGTCATCCAGGCGGCGAAGCTGGCCGGCGCGCACGACTTCATCTGCGAACTGGCCGACGGCTACGACACCATCGTCGGCGAGAGCGGCACGGGCCTCTCCGGCGGACAGCGCCAGCGCATCGCGATCGCGCGCGCGCTGGTCGGCGATCCGCGCATCCTGATCTTCGACGAGGCCACCAGCGCGCTGGACTACGAGTCCGAGAAGGTCATCCAGGACAACATGCGCTCGATCTGCCAGGGGCGGACGGTGCTGATCATCGCCCACCGCCTCTCGGCGGTCCGCGACGCGCATCGCATCGTCGTCATGGAGCGCGGCGAGGTCGCCGAGTCCGGCACCCACGACGAGCTGCTCGCCAACCCCGACGGCATCTACACCCACCTGAACTCGCTGCAGCAGACGCTGCGGGACACCTCCCGGGAGACGCAATCATGAGCCTGCGACACCGATTCCAAGCCGCGGCCGAGCTGCTCGGCCGCTACGCCCAGGTCACCGGGCACGCCTGGCGGCTGCAGTCCGCCCAGGGCACGCCCGACCTGAAGGCCCACGAGGCCGAATTCCTGCCCGCCGCGCTCGCGCTGCAGGCCAGCCCGGTCTCGCCGGCCGGCCGCTGGGTCGCACGCGGCCTGGTGCTGATGATCCTGGTCGCGCTGGCCTGGGCCACCTTCAGCCATGTCGACGTGGTCTCGGTCGGCCAGGGCAAGATCGCCGTCACCGGCGAGACCAAGACCATCTCCTCCACCCAGGTCGCCTCGGTGCGCGCCATCCACGTGGTCGAGAACCAGCGGGTGCGCGCCGGCCAGTTGCTCATCGAGCTCGACGGACGCGAGGCCGGCAGCGAGTTCGACAAGGCCGACGGCGAGCGCCAGACCGCCACCGTGCAGGTGGCCGTCCAGCGCGCGCTGATCGATGCGCTGGGCACCGGCCGCGCGCCGCGGCTCCCGCCGCTGGAGGACATCACGCCCGAGCGACGCCGCGACGGCGAGCTCTTCCTGGCCGACGCCTGGAGCGAGTACACCGCCCGGAGCGACCGCCTGGCCCGCGAGATCGCGCGCTACGCCGCCTCGCTGCCGCTGGCCCAGGACCGCGAGCGGGACTACGAGGCGCTGGCCGCCACGCGCGACGTCTCGCGCGACGCGTGGATGCAGCGCAAGACCGCGCGGCTGGAGCTCGAAGGCCAGATCGCCCTGGCCCGCGCCCAGCAGGCCGAGCTGCGCGCCAGCCTGCGCAAGACGGCCCAGGACCGCCTGGCCGAATCGCAGCGCATCGCGCAGGGGGCCGCGCAGGACGTGGCCCGTGCCAGTGCCCATCGCGCGCTGCTGCAGCTGCGCTCGCCGGTGGACGGCACGGTGCACCAGTTGACGGTGCACACCGAGGGCGCGGCGGTGCCAGCCGCGCAGGCGCTGATGCAGATCGTGCCCGCCAGCGACCGCATGCAGTTCGAGGCCTTCATCGAGAACCGCGACGCCGGCTTCGTCCATGCGGGCGACACGGTCGCGGTGAAGATCGACGCCTTCGACTACACCCGCTACGGCACCGTGCCGGGCCGCGTGCTGCATGTCTCGCGCGACGCCGTCCATGACGACAAGCGCGGGCTGCTCTTCGCGGTCACCGTGGAGCTGGCCCGCAACCAGGTCATGGTGGAAGGCAAGCCGGTCCCGATCAGCGCCGGCATGTCGGGCTCGGTGGACATCCGCACCGGCCGCCGCCGCGTCATCGAGTACGTGCTCTCGCCGCTGGTCCAGCACCGAGAGGAAAGCCTGCGAGAGCGGTGACGCCTGGCGCCCTGCCATGGCCCCGCGGGAATGGGCCCGATTCAACGGCTATCCTGCGGGCCATTACCGTTCATTCAATGAAACGCCATGATCTTTGTCGATCGCAGTCGAGTCGAGCCGCCTCGCGAGTTGCTGGTCTATCAGCGCGAGGAACTCGCTCGAGTGCAGGCCCTCATGGCCATGCCGGAGCTCGATCGCGCGCAGATCAAGCTTTTTTCGCCGATGCCGCGAGGCCTGAATCAGTTGATCGTCGACCAGCTGAGCATCCTGTTCAACGGGAGATGCGCCTTCTGCGAGCGCGCGGGCAGTCATGCCGAGCAATTCCGCCCGCGCTGGCGGGCGACTCGCCTGCATGGCGAGGTTGATGGCGAACACTACTGGTGGCTGGCGAACGAGTGGGACAACCTGCATCTGTGCTGCGGCACATGCGACATGAACAAGCGCAACCTGTTCCCGATCGAGGGGCCGGCCGCTCCCCCGCTCACCACGGGTCCGGCGCTTCGCGAGGAACGCCCGCTGCTGATCGATCCGTGCGTCGACGATCCGCGGGATCACCTGACCTTCCAGGAGGATGGGCTGGTCGTCGCCAAGTCCGACCATGGCGACGCCACGATCAAGATCCTCAGGCTGAACAGCCGCGAGTTGGTGGCCACGCGTCGGAACCAGGCCGAGAACGTCATCCGCATCTGCGAGTCCTTCAGCGATGAAGTCGAACGGGCGGAAGCCCTTGACCAGCGGTTCGGTCGCCATGGTTTTCATCAGGCGGTCATCCAGGCGGTGATCGAGCGATTCCAGCGCGCCGACCCGGCAATGAGGGATCCGTCACCGGTGATTCCGCCGTTCGTCCCGCCGGTGCCGGGCGTCGAGGCGCTGTCGGACGGCGCCTGGCTGGAGTCGATCGAGATCCGGAACTTCAAGGCGATCGGCGCGCTGGACCTGACGTTCCCCGCGCCGCAAAGCGTGGACGGCATCGTCACGCAGCCGTGGCTGATGGTGCTGGCAGAGAACGGCGTCGGCAAGAGCTCGCTGCTGCAGGCCGTGGCCCTGGCCCTCATGCCGGAGCACGCGCGGGACGACGGGACGCTGCGGCCGGCGCATACCTGGCTGCGCCGGGCGCCGCGCGTCTCCAAGGGTTCCGTCAGGCTGACCTTCTCCGACGGCCGCCAACGCACCCTGTCCTTCCAGAAGGGCTGGACCGACTTCCAGTGGAGCGGGGACGCGCCGCCCTTGCCCGTCCTCGCCTATGGCGCGACGCGTTTGCTGCCCGACTTCGACGACGAGGAGCCGACCGCGCCGATCCGGGAAGCGGTCAGCGTGCGCAACCTGTTCGACCCCCGCTACCCGCTCAAGAACGCGGAACGGGCGCTCGTCAACAAGGAGCGCGTGTCGGAGGAGCAGTTCGACCGGCTGGCCGTCGACCTCAAGGCGCTCCTGCCGCTCAAGGGCAGTGCCTGGCTCCTGCGTGGGGAGCGGCGCATAGCCACCGAGTTGCATGGCACCACCATGGCGCTGGACGAGCTCAGCGGCGGCTACCAGTCCGTGCTGGCACTGGCGATGGACATCATGTTCCACCTCACCGGGAGCAGCCGCTTCGACATGGAATCGGCCCAGGGCGTGGTCATGATCGACGAGATCGAACTGCACCTTCACCCGATGTGGAAGATCCAGATCGTCGAGAAGCTGCGACGCACCTTCCCGCGGGTGCGCTTCATCGTCAGCACCCATGACGCGCTGTGCGTGCAGGGCCTGCGCAAGGGCGAGCTCCGCGTCATGCACAGGCATCCCGAGGACCAGCAGCTGCGGATCGAGTCGATCGATGTGCCGGCCGGCGCCCGCGCCGACGAGATCCTGACCGGCCCCTGGTTCGGGCTGCAATCGACCATGGACGCGGACACGCTCGCGCTCATGGCGGAGCACAGCGCCCTGCTGCAGTGCCGGACGCTGAATGCCCGGCAAAAGCGCGATCTCCAGCAGATGGAGAACGAGTTGCGCCACCGCATGGGCACCTTCGGCAACACGCGATCGCATCGCGCCGCGCTGGCCGCCGCCGCGGCGCTGGAGCAGGAGCGCCCGATGCCTTCGGCCGACACGAGGATCCAGGCTCGTCTGCAACAGATCCTGCGGGACGACCCCACAGGCGCGGAGGGCGAAGGTGCATAAGTTCGAACGTCCCGCCGAACCGCCGGCCTTCGCCGGCCAGACCCAAGCGGCCCGCGCCAAGGTCCGCGCCCATTTCGTGCCGCCCGCCGGCTCGGCGACGGCCCCGGCCGTGCCGACGCCCGCGGCCAGGACGAGCAGGAAGCAGAAGACGGCGCCGCAGGGGCCGGCAGCGCAGGGGGGTGCGGCAGGGGGAAGGCAGAAGAAGGAGAAGGACGAACTCTTCCCCGGACTCTGGTCCAAGCACAAGCACCAGTTCAGCAAGGCGCAACTGGGCAAATGCGGATATTGCGAGGGAACCGTGCTCGGCCTGCAGCACGGCGACGTGGAGCACATCCGTCCCAAGGCGGAGATCCGCCAACTGGACGACGACCCCGCCAAGTGGGGACGTGAAGCGCTCTGGTCGTCGTCGGTCAGTGGTCGGAGCTCCGTGGGGACGACGATCAAGCCCGGCTACTGGTGGCTGGCCTACGACTGGACCAACTATCTGCTGAGTTGCCAGATCTGCAATCAGCAATGGAAGGCCAACTTCTTTCCGGTGGACGGGACCCATCCGTCCGGACCGCCTGAGCCGGGCGCGCCGGCGTCCGCCAAGCCGCTGCTGCTTTCTCCCTTCGACATCGGCTTCAATCCCGCCGATCACTTCGATTACGGCCGGATCGGAGAGATCCGGTACAGGACGGAGCGCGGCCGGGCCACGATCGCCACCTGCGGCCTGGATCGGCCCAGCCTGCGCCTGGCCCGCTACAAGCTCGCCCGCGCCACCCACGAGCACCTGGACGAGATCGCGCGCGACGTCACGGAGCGCGACGTGCTGCGCGTGCTGACCTACATCGCAGCCGACGGCGAGGACGCGCAGCCCTTCTGCGGCATGGTGCGGACGATCTTCGTGCGACGTACCGGGCTGGCGTGGGACCAGCTGGGGGAGCTGATCGACCGGTTGCGACGCAATCGCATGCCCGATCGCCCGCTGTGCGACTGCTGACAGCGCGCACGCTCAGGTCGCCCCGAACGCCCCTTCCATCGGTTCATGCCGGGGCGGATCCGGCAGTTCCGCGAAGAACAGCGAGCCGTGGCCCGGCAAGCTGTTCACACCCACCGTGCCGCCCTGCGCCTCGACGATGCGCTTGGTCAGCGCCAGTCCCAGCCCCGTACCGCGGTACTGCCGCTGCGCCTCGGAGGGCAGCTGCGTGAACTCGGTGAACAGCCGCGGCAGGTCGTCGGCGGCGATGCCGGGACCGCTGTCCTCGACCTCCAGCCGCAGCCGGTCCAGGCCCAGTCGCCGCGCGCGCACCGTCAGCCGGCCACCGGCCGGCGTGAACTTCCAGGCGTTGGACAGATAGTTGTAGAGCACCTGCCGCAGACGCAGCGCGTCGGTGAAGAACAGCGGCGGCTCGACGTCGATCTCCAGCGCCACCGTCATCGGCTTGGCGGCGAAGCTGCCCGCCACCACGTCGACCACTTCCCGCACCACGTCGGGCACCGAGGTCGCGGACGGATGCAGGTCCAGGCCCACGGCTTCCAGCCGCGCCAGGTCCAGGATGTCGTTGATCAGGTCCAGCAGATGACGCCCGCTGGACAGGATGTTGCCGGCATAGCCGCGCACATGATCCGGCGTCAGCGCGGCCCCGCCGTCCACCAGCAGCTGCGAGAACCCGATCACCGCGTTCAGCGGCGTGCGCAGCTCGTGGGACATGTTGGCTAGGTAGCGGCCCTTGCGCTGGCTGGCCTCGAGGATGCGCTTGTTCTCGAGCTCCAGCTCCTCGCTGCGCAGCCGCAGCGCCTGCGCCCGCAGGCGCGAGCGCGCCTCCCGCGTGCGCGCCAGCGCGTAGTCAATGGCCCGCGCCAGCGCGCGCGGCCGCACGTCCTGCTTGGACAGGTAGTCCTGCGCACCCGCCGTCATGCAGGACAGTGCCAGCTCGTCGTCGTCCATGCCGGTGAGGACCAGGATGGGCGTGTCACGCGCCTGCGAGCGCACGGCGCTCACGCATTCCAGGCCGGCCGCGTCGGGCAGGTGCAGGTCCAGCAGCACCGCGGCGACGCGGTGCCGCTCCAGCAGGCTCACGGCCTCGGACAGGCGCGTGGCGCGCACCACCGGGCGCTGCGGCGCGGGCGCCTCGGCCAGCAGGTCGGTGATCAGGTCGGCGTCGCCGTCGTTGTCCTCCACCAGCAGGATGGGTAGCGGCGCGCGGCGCGGCTCCCGGCCCAGGTCGTCGGGCAGCGCGCTCATGGCAGCTTCACCACCGTGAACCAGAAGCCCTCGATCGCCTGCACGATGGACTGGAAGGCCACCAGCCCCACCGGCTTGGTGACGTAGCAGTTGGCGCCCAGCTGGTAGCTCTTGACGATGTCGTGCTCGGCATCGGAGGAGGTCAGCACCACCACGGGAATCTCCTTGAGCTCGGACTCGGCCTTGATCCGCGCCAGCACCTCGCGCCCGCTCAGCTTGGGCAGGTTGAGGTCCAGCAGGATGAGGTCGGGCCGCTCGGCCGCCTCATACGGCGGCTCGCGCAGCAGCCGCGACAGCGCCTGCGCGCCGTCCACCGCGACCGCGATGTCCAGGCGCAGCCGGCTGTGCTCCAGCGTCTCGGCCACCAGGTCGGCGTCGCCGGGGTTGTCCTCGATGAGCAGGATGTTCAGCGGTTGGCTCATGGGGCTCAGGCTCCTTCGGCGCGCGCCGCCAGCAGGGTGAAGGACACGGTACTGCCCTGGCCCGGCGCGGAGTCGATCCAGATCGTGCCGCCGTGGCGCTCGACGATGCGCTTGGCGATGGCCAGGCCGATGCCGCTGCCCTCGTAGCGCCCCAGCTCGTGCAGCCGCTGGAACATCTGGAACACGCGCTGCGCGTACTGCATGTCGATGCCGATGCCGTTGTCGCTGACCTGGAACAGCCAGCGCTGCCCCTGCGGCCGCGCCGTGATCCGCACCCGCGGCGGCGCCTCCGACCGGAACTTGATCGCGTTGCTGATGAGGTTCTGCAGCAGCTGGTGCAGTTGGCCCTCGTCGGCCGACACGCGCGGCAGCGGGTCGCTCTCGACGAGGCCGCCCGACTCGCGCAGCAGGCGCTGCAGCGCATGGGTCACCGCCTGCAGCACCTGCTCCGCCTCCACCGGCACCAGCGGCTTGCCCTGCGAGCCCACCCGCGAGTACGCCAGCAGGTCCGCCACCAGGCGCTGCATGCGGCGCGCGCCGTCGGAGGCATAACGGATGTACTTGTCGGCGCGGTCGTCGATCTGCCCGGCGTAGCGCTGCGCCAGCAGCTCGGTGTAGTTGGCCACCATGCGCAGCGGCTCCTGCAGGTCGTGCGAGGCCACGTAGGCGAACTGCTCCAGCTCGGCATTGCTGCGGCGCAGCTCGTCCTCGCTGCGACGGCGCTCGGTGATGTCGATGATGGAGGCGACGACGTAATGCCCATCGGGCGCGTCGATCGGCGTCAGGCCGATCTCCACCGGCATCTCCGACCCGTCCTTGCGCAGCCCGAAGAGCTCACGGCCCGCGCCCATGGGCCGCGCCTCGGGCCGGCTGGAGAAGGACGCCACGTGGCCCGGATGCCCGGCCCGGTAGCGCTCGGGGACCAGCATCTCGATCGGCTGCCCGAGGAATTCCGCCCGCGCGTAGCCGAACATCTCCTCGGCCCGCCGGTTGACCAGCCGGATGCGGCGCGCCGCGTCGATCATGATCATCGCGCTGGGCGAGGCCTCCACCACCAGCTCGAAGCGCTCCTGGGCGCGCTTGCGCTCGGTGATGTCGATGATGGCTGCCAGCGTGCACAGGCCCTCGGCGGTGTCGATGGGGCTCAGGCCGATCTCGATCGGCACTTCCTCGCCGTTCTTGCGCCGGCCGAAGAGGTCGCGGCCCGCGCCCATGGCGCGCGTCTCGGGCCGCGTGAAGAAATCGTCCACCTGGCGGGGATGGCCCTCACGGAAACGCGTCGGTATCAGCGTCTCGACCGTCGCGCCCAGCAGGTCCTCGCGCGCGTAGCCGAAGAGTTCCTCGGCCTTGCGGTTGACCAGCCGGATCCGGCGCTCCCGGTCCACCAGGACGATGGCGTTCGGGATCGCCTCGACGATCGACCGGAACCGGTCGTCGGCGGGGTTGTCTGACACGGTGCCCTCCCTGGGCGTGCGTCTTGCGCACAAGTTGTGCGCGCAGGTGTATCACGGGCCCGGGGGACCCGCCAAGGGGGTGCCCGTCCCCAGGAGGGGGCGATGGGGCGCGACGTCGGTCCCGGCGGGGGCACCGCTTACACTGGCGACCCCCCATGCGCCACAAGCGCCTGCGGGCCGCACGGCGCCCTCCGCGGCGCCGGTTTCCTTCAAGCATCACAAGTGCAGGTTCACCCATGAACGCCCTGACCGACATCGCCCGCGCGCTGGCCGCCGGCTCGTCCGATTCCCTCCCCTCCTCGCTCTTCGGCCTGCCCGACCAGGCCCCGCACGAACGCGTGCTGCTGGCCGCCGACCCGGTGACCGGCCTGAAGGCGATCCTGGCGGTGCACAGCACCGCGCGCGGCCCGGCCTTCGGCGGCTGCCGCTTCTGGAGCTACGACAACGAGCTGGCCGCGCTGAACGACGCGCTGCGTCTGTCGCAGGGCATGAGCCTGAAGAACGCGCTGGCCAACCTGCCCTTCGGCGGCGGCAAGGCGGTGATCCTGAAGCCGCAGGGCGACTTCGACCGCGCCGCGCTGTTCGCGGCCTTCGGCCGTGCGGTGCAGTCGCTGCAAGGCGCCTACATCACGGCCGAGGACGTCGGCACGACGACGGCCGACATGAAGGGCATGATGGCCCACACCTCGTATGTGTCGGGCATCCCGCGTGACGGCGCCTTCGGTGGCGACCCGAGCCCCAAGACCGCCTACGGCGTGTTCGTGTCGATCGACGAAGGCGTCAAGCGCGTGCTGGGCCGCGACTCGCTCGAGGGCGTGCGCGTGGCGCTGCAGGGCCTGGGCGCGGTGGGCTGGCATCTGGCCGAGTACCTGCACCGGGCTGGCGCGAAGCTGGTCGTCGCCGACGTCAATGCCGAGAAGGTCTCGCGCGCGCAGGCCGAGCTGGGCGCCACGGCCGTCAGCGTGACCGAGATCCTGGCGGCGGACGTCGACGTGGTCGCGCCCTGCGCGCTGGGTGCGACGCTGAACGCGCAGTCGATCCCGGCGCTGAAGGCCCAGCTGATCGCCGGCGCCGCCAACAACCAGCTGGCCACCGCCGCCGACGGCGATGCGCTGCAGGCCCGCGGCATCACCTACCTGCCGGACTACCTGGTGAATGCCGGCGGCATCATCAGCGTCGCGCGCGAGTTCCGCAACGAAGGCGAGGAATCGGCGGTGATGGCCGAGGTCGGCCAGATCCGCGGTCGCGTCGCCGAGCTGCTGGACCGCGTCAAGACGAGCGGTCAGACGCCGGCCCGCGAGGCGGACGCCTGGGCGCGCTCGCTGCTGGTCAAGCCGGCTTGAGCGGACGGCTCATTCGACGCAGCGGCGCCCCGAGGGGCGCCGTTTTTCATGGTGCGGCCGTCACTCGCCGCCGCATTTCGGCCGGGTACTCGACGAAACCCAGCGATCGATAAAGGCCCTTGCCCTCCGGCGTCGAGCCGAGGTTGAACTCACGCACGCCGAGCGCCTCGCAGGCGGCCATCGCGCGCGCGACGAGGTCGGTCGCGATGCCGCGGCCGCGGAGCGCTGCGTCGGTGAAGACGTTGGCGACTCGCCCCATCTGTCCAGCGGGATTCGCCCGCGTCGGGCCCCAGTCCAGCAGCACGACGCCCGCGCCGCCGATCACCCGGCCCTCATGCATGGCCAAAAAGCCGATGTAGCGGCGGCTGCCAATGCGAGGCCGCACCCATTCCGCATAGCCAGCGCGCCGCGCGGCGTCCTCTTCCCGATAACACGCATGCGCGGCGATCTGCTCGGCATCCGAGGGCAGCGCGCGGCGCACCGCCCAAACCTGCTGCTCCACGGCGGAGTCCATCTGAACCGTCATCTCACTCCTTCGGATGCCACCAGTCGAAAAGGCGACGCAGTCTACGCGATTCGGCGCATCGATATTTAACCCATCAATCACCGGCGCAGGCAGCAATCACGACATGCACTTGACGCCGGATATCCCCTTTCCGATTAGCATCCATTCCCAGCGCTGAGCCAGCGATTCAGCAAAGCGATTTCCGAGAAGAATATGAAAGCGCTTCAACCATTCCTTTTCCTGACCGCCCTCTCGATGCTTTCCCCAGGCGTTTCCGCGACGACGGATGAAACAGCGAGGATTCATGTCGGGCTCTGTGGTCAGTCTCCACCGACGGATTTCGAAATCGCCAAGAGGATTCACTCCTTCCAGCAATCGGCGGGCGGCACATCGGCGACACGCGAGTATTTCCAGGCCATTCGTCCGGTCGCCCGCCTGAGCAGCTTCAAGTCCTCAGGAGACGACATCATCCGTCTCGAAGGCCGAATCGACGCAAACACTCCGGAGGCGTTGACCAATAGAATCCGGGAAACTCCTGGAGTCAAGGTTCTGGAAATCAACAGCTTCGGTGGCGATGCAATTGCCGCCATGCGCATCGCCCAGATCCTGGAAACTTCTCGGCTCTCGCTGCGGATCGCTGGATTCTGCATGTCCGCCTGCGCCAATTACCTGCTGCCGGCGGCCAGGTCGGTTATCCTCGCCAATGCAACCATTGGATTCCACGGCAGCCCATGGGCTTGTTTCCAGCAGTCGTCAGCCATTGACGGCGTCATACGATGGGGCCTTTCAAATTATTTGACCCTTTGGCGGGTGGCGCGTCAGGACGAGGAATACATGTCCAAGTATCCGCGCCTCAAGGAAATCATCGTCCGCTCGCAGCGGCCCGACCGCGGCGCCAACGATGGAAAACCCCGGGATTGGTTGCTCGTGAGGCCTGAGGATCTGTCGAGATACGGTATCCGGCTTCAGGCGTCGACAAACTCAGCGACTTTCGACCGGCTCGCCGCCGACCCCTCGGACGGCCTGCTCGGACCGGTCTTCGTCCCGTAAGGATCGCTTCAGCGCCTGAACCCCGCCGCCAGCGCGCGCTCAGCGCGCCGCGGCGTCGGTGCAGTCCGCGGCGGGCCGGCCGGGCCGTTCCAGGCGGAACTCCCGGCCCTTGTTCCACAAGAGGTAGTCGCCGTCCGCGAGCCCGCCGCCGTAGCGCGCGCCCGAGGCGCTGACCTCGTGGTCGAGCACCGCGCGGCCCTGCGCGGTCTTGAGCACCGCGGCGCCCGGATCGCTGTTGACGAAAGTGACAGTGACCTCACCGTCGACAGTGGGGCAGCGCAGCGGCACGGGCCCGACCGCGATGCCGCGCCGGTCCTCGCGCCGCGCGTCCGGCAGCGCGCGCAGCTCGGCGATGCGCAGCGCGTATTCATCGCGGACGCAGCGCCGCGGGTCGTCGCGCTTCCAGCAGTCATCGCGGCCCTTGAGCCAGCCGCGCTGCATCGCCTTCAACTCCGGATGCCGCAGGGCCTGGGGGCCGGTGCTCGCCAGGCCGTACAGCCGCGCGACCTCCCGGTCGAGCTGGGCGAGCTCGGCGTCCTCACACACCAGGCGCTCGGCCTGGCCGGCCGGCTTGGCGCACGAGAAGCTCGGGCCGGCGGCCCTGGCCGCCGGCGCCGCGGCCAGCGCCAGCGCCAGCGCCAGCGCCATCAGCGTCAATCGGAAAGGCGTCATCAGGGTCTCCTGTTCCACGGAACTTGGTCCGGAGGCCCATTCTCCGCCCCGCCTCAGAGCGAATTGAGGAAGGCCAGCAGGGCTTCCCGGTCCGCGGTGCTGAGCTTGACGAAACGCTGGCGGCTGGCCGCGGCCTCGCCGCCGTGCCAGACGATGGCCTCGGTCAGCGTGCGGGCGCGGCCGTCGTGCAGGTAACCCACCTTCACGGCGGGACCGGCCACCGCCTCGGTATAGCCGATGCCCCACAGCGGCGAGGTGCGCCACTGGCTGCCGCTGGCCTGGTCTTCCGACAGGTTGTCGGCCAGATCGCTGCCCATGTCGTGCAGCAGCAGGTCGGTATAGGGCTTGATCGTCTGGTTGCGCATCTCCGCGAGCTCGCTGGCCAGGCCGGTCTTCATCTCGGCGACGTGGCAGGCGGTGCAGCGGATGCTCGCGAACACCTGCGCGCCCGCCGCGACCTTGACCGGATCCACCGCCAGGTAGGACAGCGGCGTCACGCCCTTCGGGAAGCCGCTGACCAGGCTGCGCTGCGCCGGCACGCCGAGCTGGGCGACGTAGCGCGAGATCAGCTGCAGCTCGTCCTCGCTCAGGCCCTTCTCCACCTTCTTCTTGTCGCACTGCGCCGGGCCGGCCAGGCAGTCGCGGTTCGGATAGATCGGCGAGGTCACCGACATGTCCAGCAGCGCCGCATTGGCCGTCTGGTGGCGCAGGCTGACCTTGGTCGCCTTCCAGCCGTAGCGGCCCACCCGCACCTGGCCGGTCTCCGGGTCGTAGACCAGGTTGGCCTGGCCCTTCACGCCGTCCTCGTCCGGCGTGCTGCGCACGCGCGCCAGGATGTCGGCGTCGGGGACCGCCTCCAGCAAGCCCAGGCCGATCACCGGCTGCGCGCTGCGCAGCGAATAGGCCGCCGGCGTCGGGCCGTCGAAGCGGATCCGCGGCTTGCTCAGCGTCACCACCGTGCCGTCGGCCAGCGTGACGGTCCGGGTGTCGAAGCCGGCCACGCGCACCGCGTTGCCCCAATCCTGCGCCGCGCCCGTGGTGAGGGAGCGCGCATTCATCTGGACCGCCAGCCCGTAGACCGGATGCGCCTGCTGCCTGCCGTCCGCGCCGATCGCGGCGGTACGCACCGCCATCGTGTCCAGGCGCTGGTTGATCACCTGCGGCGCCAGGCTGCGGCCGTTGTTGATGTGGCAGCCGAAGCAGTTGGTCTGGTTGAAGCGCGGCCCCTGCAGCTTCACCGCGGCGGTGTTGCGGTCGTTGCCCGCCTCGTTGTGGTCGCCGGTCCACATGTTGGTGTGGAACCAGCGCCGGCCCTCGACGAAGCGCTGCATGTTCTGCATCCCGATCTGCGTGTTGGGCTGCTGGAACATGAAGGTCGCGTTGTCGGCGTAGTCGTAGGAGATCGAGCCGGTGCCGCCGAGCAGTGTCTCGGCCGGCAGCGGCGCGTTCAGCAGCCGCGGCTGCACGCCGTACCAGGGGCGCAGGCCGGTGCCCACGACATAGGTCACCTCGTTGGTGTAGTAGCGGAAGTTGCCGTTGTCCCCGATCGCGTCCATCGACGCGCGGCTCGCGAAGAAGGAGCCGGTGAACTCGATCGCGTCGCCGATCTTCAGGTCGCGCGAGGGCACGTTGACGCCGTTGGGTACCAGCACGCCGTTGGCGTTGGCGGCCACGTCCTGGTGACCCGGCACGTTGTCCAGCACCACCGAGCAGCCGTCATTCGCGCCGATGACGCCGGCGAAGCCGGAGGTGGGCTTGAGCAGCGCGCCCTCGGGCGGCTTGGGCACCACCGGGCAGGAGGTCAGGTCCTTGAAGCCGTCGGTGTAGGTGGTGTTGTCCAGCAGCCGGCCCGGCGACATCCAGCCGTAGCCGGTGACGCCGGCGTCGTCGAAGCGGCGGAAGAAGGAATGGCCGCCGCCGCGCTGCGCCTGCTGGTAGTACTGGTTGACGATGATGCGGGGCTTGGTGACGCCGGCCACGCGGCTGTTGTCGATGAACTCGACGCCCCAGGTGCGGTTCTTGAAGTAGTTGGAGATGAAGTTCAGGTAGGCGCCCGGCCCCTTGTCCTGCGGCTTGCCGTTGGCGTCCACGGTGTCGTTGGGACCGAAGCCGACCTCGTTCCAGTCCTCGCCGCGCTCGCGCGCATGGCGCGAGCGGCCGACGAAGCCGAAGCGGGTCACCAGCGTGCCGTCCGGCAGCGTGAACTGCACCTGCTCCAGCAGCGCCGGCGCGGCGGGCGTCACCGGCGTCGCGCCCGCGGGCGGCACCGGGAAGGCCGAGGTGCTCAGCGTCGGCAGCGTGTTGTCGCTGCCGGGCGCGGCGAAGCTGACCTCGAACAGCGAGTAGCCGTACTGCGTGGCCCGCGCGACGCCCTGCAGCCGCAGGTAGCGCGCGTTGGCGTTCAGGTTGAAGAACTCCTCGGTGCCGCCCTTGCCGCCGGCCACGTAGCGCAGCTGGTACCAGGTTTCGCCGTCGTCGGACACCTGCAGCGCGTACTCCTTGCCATAGGCGTTCTCCCACACCAGCTTCAGGTAGCCGAGCGGCTTCTTGGCGCCGAAGTCGAACTGGATCCAGGCCTTGTCGTCGGGCTTGCTGGACCAGCGGCTGGCGAGGTTGCCGTCGATCGCCTTGTCCGGGCCGTTGGCGTCGTTCTCGGTCGCGCTGGAGCTCGCCTTGACGACCGCGACCGCGGCGCCGGGCTGGCTCAGGTCCAGGCCGGCGGGCAGCTGCAGCGCCGGCGGCAGCGCGGGCGCGGCGTTGTCGGTGCCGGTCGGCAGCGTCGGCGGGGCGGGCGCGGCGGGCGGCAGCTCCGGTTCATCGCTGCCGACGGGCGCGGAAGCCGGCGGCGCGGGCGCAGCCGGTGGCGGTGCTGCGGGAGTGCCCGACACGGGCGGCGTGCCGGTCGAATCCCCGGAGGAGCCGCCTCCGCCGCCGCAGCCCGCCAGCGTGCCGGCGGCGCTGAGCGCGACCACGGCGGTGAACACGAAGCCCCACGGGCGCGGGGGGGACGGGCAAGCCAACTTCGGGTCAGCCTCTGAAACGGGGTGGCGCATGACGCTCCTGCAGATCCGGAAAACGAAACACCGGAGCGCGGAACTCCGGTGGACTTTCGCCTCGTTCATGCAGAGAACGTGCCGGTTGCAGACGGTCACAACCGACGTCGAAAAACACATTCATCACCATCCGACAACGAAAACGTTAATTCGAAAGAGGTAGCCGCCGGTGTTTGCCGCCGAAATGAGGGTCAGGTTTTGTCAGGCGGAGGGGACAAATAATGTCACCCCGTGCGAGGCCCGCCCCACCGCACCTTCCTCCGCACAGCGCCCGGGAGGCCGCCGCGAGCGCGCGCGGCGTCGGTCCAGCCTCTCCCCCTTTCGCGACTGCGACGGTACGGCGCCCCACCCGCCCGCTGATGTACGGGGCACGGAAGTTGCCCCGGCGACCGTTATGCTGCGGACCGTGTCGCCGCCCGAGGCGGGAGGCCTCGCCCGTGCCGGCCGTCGCCGGAGGTTCCAGCCCGGAGTCGGTTCCATGGTCATCGAGAGGCACTGGTTGCGCTGGCCCGCCGCCGCGCTCGTCTTCGTCGCGGCGACGTGGCTCAACCTGCAGTTGCAGCCCTACCTCAACGGCCGCGGACCGCTGCTGCCCTATTTCCCTTCCCTGGTCCTGGTGGGCCTGGCCTGCGGCCTCGGGCCGGCCCTGGCCTTCCTCGCCGCCTCGGCGCTGGCCGTCCTCTATTTCTGGATCGATCCGGTCGGCCAGATCTTCCCGGTCAACTCGCTGCCCGACGCCACGCTGGTCGTGCTCTACCTGGCCGCCGGCGCGCTGATCGCCTCGGTCTCCGCCTGGGCCGGGCGGCTCATGCAGAAGGAGCGCAACAGCCGGCGCCGCCTCAACCTCGCGCTGGCCGCCGGCCGCATGGTCACCTGGGACTGGGACGTGGTCACCGGCTTCGCCAACACCGCGGGCGGCGCGAAGCAGCTCTTCGGCCGGCATTGGTCGACGATGGAGGACATGCTGGCCGACATGTCGGCCGAGGACGCCGGGCGTTTCCGCGAGCGTTACCGCTACGCGACCGAAAGCGGCGGCCGCTTCAGCCTGGCCTGCCCGATCACGCGGCCGGACAACGCCGAGGTCGTCTGGACGCAGTTCGACGGTTACGTCAGCCTCGACGCCAAAGGCCGCGCGGCGCATGCCTACGGCGTCGCGGTCGACGTGACGGCCCAGCAGGAAGCGCTGCGCGCCAGCCAGGCGGCCGAGGAGCGTTTCCACCTGGCGCTGCACAGCGGCAAGGTGATGGCCTGGGAATGCGACCTGCAGGGCCGTTACACCTGGGCCTTCAACACGCCGATGGGCTTCTCGCGCGAGGCGCTGATCGGGGCCGAGGTCGGCAGCCTGGTGGGCGAGCCGCAGTTCGCCGAGATCGTCCGCGAGGCGGTGGCGACGGCCCGGCCGATGAACCTGGCGCAGCAGGTGTCGCATGGCGGCCGGACCTACCAGCTGCTGACCTCGCTGCGCCCCGTCCAGGCCCACGACGGCCAGGTGCAGCGCGTGATCGGCGCGACGGTCGATGTCTCCGAGCTGTCCGCCGCGCAGGAGGAACTGCGCCGCGAAAGCCAGCGCAAGGACGCCTTCCTGGCCACGCTCGCGCACGAGCTGCGCAACCCGATGGCGCCGATCCGCTACGCGGTGGCGATGCTGCGGCAGTCCGGCACCGAGGCCACCCGCGCCCACGCCACCGACATCATCGCCCGCCAGTCCGCCCACATGGCCCGGCTGCTGGACGACCTGCTCGACATGAGCCGCATCACCCGCAACGTGGTCGAGCTCAAGCGCCAGCTCATCGACCTGCGCACCGTGGTGCGGCAGGCGCTGGAAGCGGTGGAGCCGCTGTACAGCGAGATGAAGCACCGGGTCTCGCTCTCGCTGCCGCCGCGGCCGGTGCTGGTGGACGGCGATCCGACGCGGCTGCAGCAGGTGCTGGGCAACCTGCTGGACAACGCCGCCAAGTACAGCCCCGAGCCCGGCGAGGTGACGGTGCACGTGTCCGCCGAGGCCGACCGGGCCCGCATCACCGTCACCGACCGCGGCATCGGCATCGCGATGGAGATGCAGCCGCGCGTCTTCGAGCTGTTCACGCGGATCGATGCGCGCGGCGCCGCGCCCTCGGGACTGGGCATCGGCCTGGCCGTGTCGAAGCAGCTGGTGCAACTGCACGACGGCAGCATCGCCGTGGAGAGTGAAGGCGTCGGCCACGGCAGCCGCTTCATCGTCGAGCTGCCCCTCGCGCCGGGCGGGACGGTGCGCGCCGAGGACCCGGCGGCGCCCACGGCGGTCGCGGAGACGGCGGTGGGCGCGGAGACCGCGGCCGCCGAGGCGCCCTGCGTGATGGTGGTCGATGACAACGTGGACGGCGCCAACACGCTGGCCGAGGTGCTGCGCGGCGCGCACTACCGCGCCTCGGTGGCCTACAGCGGCGAGGACGCGCTGCGGCACTTCGAGCGCCTGCGCCCGCGGGTGATGCTGCTGGACATCGGCCTGCCGGGCATCTCCGGCACCGAGGTCGCGCGGCGCCTGCGCGCGATGGCGCCCAGGGACGAACTGGCGCTGATCGCCATCACCGGCTGGGGCCAGCGCTCCGACCGCGAGGCGACGGCGGCCGCGGGCTTCGACGCCCACCTGGTCAAGCCGGTGGAGTTCAACGAACTCGAGCGGGTGATGCAGCAGTTGCTGGGCGCGCCACGCGCGGTCTCCTGAGGCGCGAGGCCTTCGCGCGCCGGCCTCAGGTCGACGCCGGCTCGCCGGCGCCCAGGGCCTGCTTCCATTCACGCGGCGAGCGCCCGACGCGCTGCGTGAACACGCGCGACAGCGCCGACGCATTGGCGTAGCCCAGCTGGTCGGCGATCTGCTTGATCGGCCGTCCCAGCCGCAGCTGCTCCTGCGCCAGGCTCAAGCGCCAGTCGGCGAGGTAAGCCGCCGGCGCCTGCCCCACCAGGTCGCGGAAGCGCGCCGCGAAGGCGCTGCGCGACATGCCCGCCCGTTCGGCCATGCGCGCCAGCGACCAGGCCTGCCCCGGCGCCTCGTGCACCGCGGCCAGCGCCAGCGCGATGCGGGGGTCCGACAGTCCCGACACCAGCCCGGGCTGCACGCCCGCCTCGGCGGGATGGTCGATGAGCCAGCGCAGCAGCTGGATCAGCACCACCTCGAAGAGCCGGTCCGCCAGCAGGCGCTGACCGCAGCGCGCGCGCTCGGTCTCCGAGAACAGCAGCTGCAGCGACAGCTCCAGGCCCCGCACCTTCGCCAGCGGCAGCAGCACCAGCGGCGGCAAGGCGCGCACCAGCGGATTGAGCGCGCCGCCGTCGAACTCGAGCTCGGCGCAGGTGAAGTCCGAGCCGTCGCGCGGCGGATTGCGGAACTCATGCGCGACCGGCCGCGGATAGAAGAGCAGCGAGGGCTCGTCCACCCGCAGCTTGCGCGGCAGGCCCGCGCCGGCCGGGTGGCGCAGTTCCATCTCGCCGCGCTGCATCACATGCAGGAAGCCTCGCCCCGGCAAGGGATCGAAGGGGCTGATGCCGCACAGCGGTCCGACATGGAACAGCCGCGCGCGCACCCGGAAGTGCTCCAGCAGCGACGACAGCCGGTCGACCGGCGCGGCAGCGGGACTGGCGACGACGGCGGCGGTCGCAGGGGCCGGGCTCGGGGTTCGGATCGGGGCGCTCATGGACGTTTGGGTATGTTTATCGGATGAAACGCGGCCAATGCTACGACAACCTCACCCACACTGACGTCCAGCGGCACACGCTGCGAGATCCCCGGAAGGGCCGGACCGGTCTCGCCAACGACCTCTTCTCCTACCTCTGAAAGGACTTTCCATGACTGCCACCTCCACCGCCACCTCCACCGTTTCCCGCGTCGCGCTCGTCGATCCGAAGCAGGCCCAGGGCGATGTCAAGGTCGTGCTCGACCAGATCCAGGGTGCCTTCGGCGCGACGCCGGCGATGTTCCGCGCGGTCGCCAATTCCTCGGCCGCCCTCAAGAGCCTGTGGGGCAGCTTCGGCGCGCTGGGCGGCGGCGTGATCCCGGCCCGGCTCGGCGAGCAGATCGCGGTGGCCGTGGCCGACCGCAACGCCTGCGAGTACTGCCTGGCCGCGCACACGATGCTGGGCCGCAAGGCCGGCGCCAGCGCCGAGGAGATGGCCGCGGCTCAGGCCGGCGAGTCCGCCGATCCCAAGACCGCCGCGGCGCTTCGGTTCGCGCTGAAGGTCGTCAACGACCGCGCGCAGGTCACCGACGCCGACGTCCAGTCGCTGCGCGAGGCGGGCTTCGATGACGGCGCCATCGTGGAGATCCTCGCCCACGTCGCGCTCAACCTGTTCACGAACTACGTGAACGTGGCCTTCGCCGTGCCGGTCGACTTCCCGTCGGTGAAGCTGCGCCGCGGCTGATCGACCGGCGCCGCGCGCGCGGCGCGAGCGCCGGGCCCCGGCCGGGCGCTCCGTGCGCCGGCGCGCCCGGGGCTCGGGGGCCAGGGACTCAGCCGCGCAGCGCCAGCAAGGCGTTGCGCACGCCCTCGCCATAGGCCGGGTCGGCCAGGGTGCAGTGGTCGATGTGGCGCTGCTGCACGTCCGGGTTGGCGCCGTTGATGGCGCGGGCGGTGTTGTCGAACAGCGCCTGCCGCTGCGCCGGGTCCATCAGGCGGAACAGCAGGCCCGGCTGGGTGAAGTAGTCGTCGTCCAGCCGGTGGTCCCAGTGCGCGGCGGCGCCGTCGATGGCCAGCGGCGGCTCCTGCAGCTGCGGATGGTCGGCCCAGTCGCCGCGGCTGTTGGGCACGATGGCCGGCGCCGCGCCGGCGTTGCCGTCCACCCGCATCGCGCCGTCGCGGTGGTACAGATGGTAGGGGCACTTCGGCGCGTTGACCGGGATCTGATGGTGATTCACCCCCAGCCGGTAGCGATGCGCGTCGCCATAGCTGAACAGCCGCGCCTGCAGCATCTTGTCCGGCGAGAAGCCGATGCCCGGCACCACGTTGGCCGGCGAGAAGGCCGCCTGCTCCACCTCGGCGAAGTAGTTCTCGGGATTGCGGTTGAGCTCGAGCTCGCCCACCTCGATCAGCGGCGCGTCCGCATGCAGCCAGACCTTGGTCAGGTCGAACGGGTTGTAGGGCAGCGCGCGCGCGGCGGCCTCGCTCAGCACCTGCACGTAGAGCGTCCAGCGCGGGAACTCGCCGCGCTCGATGGCCTCGAAGAGATCGCGCTGCGCGCTCTCGCGGTCGCCCGCGATGACTTGGCCGGCCGCCTCGTCGGTCAGGTTGCGGATGCCCTGCCGCGACTTGAAGGTGAACTTGACCCAGTGGCGCTCGTTGTCGGCGTTGATGAAGCTGAAGGTGTGGCTGCCGAAGCCGTGCATGTGGCGATAGCCGTCGGGCAGGCCGCGGTCGCTCATCACGATGGTGACCTGGTGCAGCGCCTCGGGCAGCAGCGTCCAGAAGTCCCAGTTGTTCTGCGCGCTGCGCAGGTTGCTGCGGGGGTCGCGCTTGACGGCGTGGTTGAGGTCGGGGAAGCGCAGCGGGTCGCGCATGAAGAACACCGGCGTGTTGTTGCCCACCAGGTCCCAGTTGCCTTCCTCGGTATAGAACTTGACGGCGAAGCCACGGATGTCGCGCTCGGCGTCAGCGGCGCCGCGCTCGCCGGCGACGGTGGAGAAGCGCAGGAAGACGTCGGTCGTCTTGCCGATGCGCGAGAACAGCTTGGCGCGCGTGTAGCGGCTGATGTCGTGGGTGACGGTGAAGCGGCCATAGGCGCCGGAGCCCTTGGCGTGCATGCGGCGCTCGGGGATGACCTCGCGGTCGAAGTGGGCGAGCTTCTCCAGCAGCCAGACGTCCTGCAGCAGCGCGGGGCCGCGCGGGCCGGCGGTCTGGATGTTGAGGTTGTCGACCACGGGCGCGCCGTGGGCATGGCTGATCGGTCGGTTCATGAGCGGGGACTCCCTGGCGTGACGGTCCGCGGGCGCGGACGAAGTCGCCACGATGCGGGTGCCGCCTCCCCCTGTCATCCCCCAGGTGGCCGAGTCCGGATCCCTCCGCTGGGCCTACCCGCGCGCCGCGCTCACTCGGCCATCCAGGCGCTGTTGGCCAGCGTGCCGAGCTCGTCGACGAGGCGGTCGAAGTCGCTGGCCTTGTCGTAGAAGCCGTCGGCGCCGCAGGACAGCACCCGCGGCTCGTAGGCGGCGCGATCCTGCGCGCTCAGCACCAGGATACGGCCACGGAAGCGCGCCGCGCGCAGGCGCTCGATCACGCCCAGGCCCGAGCCGCCGTCGATGCCCAGGTCCACCAGCACCACATCGGGGGGCGCACAGCGCGATGGTGCTGAGCGCGGCGTTCTCGCTGCAGGCCTGGCCCACCACGGTGATGGACGCCTCCGCCTGCAGGCGGGTCACCATCAGCCGGCGCAGCAGCGCGTTGTCTTCGATCAGTGCGACTTTCATGGTGATCTCCCTGTTTGAACGAATCATGGGAGATCGATCACGGCCTGGCGAGGCCGGCGCGACGCCAGTGCGGGTGAGCCCGCGCGCCGACCGGCCGTCGGGCGAAGGACTACAGGCGTGGGCGGCCCGCCGCGGGGGCCTCAGGGATCGCCGGTCGCGGCGTCCTCAAGATGAATGAGGAAGCCGTCCGGCGTGCCGTGCTCGTCGCGGCGCGGCGTGACGCGGACCGTCATGGCGCGGTGCCGGCCGCCCAGGCGCAGGTCCACCTCGAAGCTCACCGGCTCACCGCCGATCGCGCGCTCGATCGAGGCCTCGGCCGCGCGCCGGACGCTGACATCGCGCACGAAGGCCGTCGCGCCGGTGCCGCCGGCCATGCGCAGCGGCGCGACGAACAGCTCGATCGGCACCCGGTGGCCGCGCTTGTGGATCGCATCGACCTCGAATCGCCGCCCCAGCACCGGACCGTCGCCGGTGCGCTGCAGCCGCGACATGCCACGCAGGTGCGCGCTGCGCATCTCCGGCGGAATGATCAGCTCGTGCAGCGGTCGGCGGATGGCCTCGGCATAGCTCCATCCCAGCGTCGCCGTCGCCTGCGGATTCCATTCGGTGATGAGGCCGTCGGGATCGATGCTGATGAAGGCGTCCGGACTGCTGGCCAGCGCGCTCTGGAAGGCCGCGTCGGATTCGGCCCGCGAGCGCCCGGTCGGTGCGTCGCCGGGCGCCGGTTCAGCCGTCGGCGAGGGAGCGTCGGCCTCGTGCTGCGCCAGCGTATGCCGCGCATCCCACAGCGGCCGCTCGTTCACGAAGGCGCTGTGGGTGCTCTTGACCAGCTTCTGGTCGTCCAGCGTGCCGGCGGCGACCTTGATCTCCGGCGGCGCATCGTCCTCGAGACAGAACAGCTGCGTCGCGCAATGCGGGCAGAACTGGCGCAAGGCATGGTCCGAGGACCGCCAGGTCTGCAGCGCGCCATTGACCCGCAAGGTGGCGCGGTCGGCGGTCAGCCAGGCCATCCCGGCGCCCCCCGAGGATCGTCGGCAGGTGGCGCAGTAGCAGACCGCGGCGTCGAGCTGGGCGGCATGCACGGCGTACTCGGCTCGCCCGCAGGCGCAACGACCGCGAAGGACCAGGGGGCTCATCATCGGGCCATCCTATCGGAGGCAAATCCGGCGCGTCGAGCCCTGCGACCCCGGGGGAAGCCCTCACCGCATCCGGACCTGCCCCGTCTCGCCCAGGTCCTTCGGCGGCTGGCCGGTCACCGCCGACTTCGCCATCGCATACAGCTGCATCAGCTTCGAGGCCTTCACGTCCCAGTAGCTGGCGTGGTTGATGCGCACCCGCAGCAGCGCGAGGTCGGGGTCGTCCACGCCCTTGGGGAACCAGGCCTCGGCGGCCGGATTCCAGAGGGCCTGCTTGCGCGCCCTGTCCTCGTCGAGTTCGGCGGTGCCGGACACCGAGACATAGGTGTCGTCATCGGCGTCGGCGAAGGCCACGTTCACCTGCGCGGCGCCGACGATGTCCTCGTAAGCTTCGCCGCCCCGGGACATGAAGAACCACAGCGAATCGCCCTCGTCGACGCCGCGGTTCTGCAGCGTCATCGGACGCGCGTGCAGGTGACCGTTGGGATGCTGCGTCGTCAGCATGCCGAAGCGCATGTCCTTGATGAGGTGCCAGAGTTTTTCGCGTCGTTCGGTGTCGCTCAGCGCTTGATCGCTCATGTCGTGCTCCTTGGCCATGTGCCTCCTCACAGCAAGCCTCGCTCCCGGGCCTGCGCGGGCGGTCCGCGCGTCCGTCACGTCGCCGGCGACGCGGGTGGCGGAGCGATTGCCGCCATCGTCGCCCTGGGCGCCATCGTCGGCCTGCCGGTTCTTCCGCACGCCGCGCAGGTTGAGCAGGAACAGCCCGACCTGCAGCACGATGAGCGCGTAGGCCTGGGTGTGCAGGCCCCAGGCGCTCCACAGCAGGTTGCTGGCGACGAAGACGCCGAAGCCCCAGCGGCGGCGCGCGGCGCTTCGCGCGGCCACCAGCCAGGCGGCCAGCAGGGTCACGGCCATCGCGGGCCATTGCAGGGCATCGAGGAAGGCGTCCATCGGTCGGGAGCGTTGTCGGCGACGCGGGCGTCGATCCCCGACCAGGGCAAGCCGCTTGCCGGCAGACGCCCATGTCGCGATCAACGCCCTTGCACATCGGCACCGCGGGCTGGAGCGTGCCCCGCGCCGTCGCCGCCGCCTTCCCGCCAGAGGGCAGCCAGCTCAGCCGCTACGCCGCCGTGCTGAATGCGACCGAGATCAACACCACCTTCAGCCGCACGCACCGGGCGGACACCTTCGCGCGCTGGGCCGCGCAGACGCCGGCGCGCTTCCGCTTCTCGGTCAAGCTGCCGCGGGCGATGACGCACGACGCGCGACTGAAGGTGCCGCGGGCCGAGGTGCGCGCCTTCGTCGACTCGCTGGCCGGGCTGGGCGAACGGCTGGCCGTGCTGCTGGTGCAGTTGCCGCCGTCCCTGCCGCTGGAGGCACGCACCGCGCGCGCCTTCTTCCGCTCGCTGCACGCGAGCTTCGACGGCGCGATCGTCTGCGAGCCGCGGCACGCCTCGTGGTTCAGCGCGGCGGCGGATCGCCTGCTGGTGGACGAACGCATCGGCCGCGTGGCCGCCGATCCGGCCCGCCCCGCCGGCGCGGACGAACCGGGCGGCTGGCTCGGCGAGCACGGCGACGGCCGCGGCGCCGTCGTCTACTACCGCTGGCATGGCTCGCCGCGCATGTACTGGTCGCGCTACGAGGACGCCTTCCTCCAGGCGCGGGCCCGGGCGCTCGCGCGCTGGCCGGCCGGCACCTCGATCTGGTGCGTCTTCGACAACACCGCGTCGGGCGCGGCGGCCGACGATGCGCTGCGGTTCAGCGCGCTGCTGCGATGACGCTCGCGTCCGGTCAGGCGTCGGTGTCGAAGCCCTCGGGGTCCAGCGCGAAGCGCCAGGCCGTCGACCGCTGCAGCGCGTCCTTGAGCGCGCGCGAGCGCGGCGGCAACAAGGCCGCCAGTTCGGCGCTGAAGAACTCGCAGCCGAGCGCATGGGCCACGTCGCAGACGACGTCGATGAAGTGGTCGGTCTCGGTGGCGCAGGCGTCGAGCCGCGCATGCAGCTCGTAGTGGCCGTCGGGGTCGGACACCATGTCGATGCAGTTGTGTGCCTCGTCGCCGAAGTAGCGCCAGCCCTCCAGCATCGGCGTGCTCGGGCCGACGCGCGACGCGAGGTAATGCATGACGTCGCTGCGCGAGGAGGGATGCCAGGAGGCCTTGGCGCTGCCATGCGCGAAGGCCAGATCGAACTGCCAGACGGCCATGACGGGGACCTGGAGCCGGGGTGAAGCGATGCTACGCCCGCGACTCCCGGCGCGCCACGCGGTGTGGCTATCGATGGGATAGCGCCCGTCCACTGGAAACGCGAGCCGCCACGCATGCTGCGGTGCACCAGCGAAGGCTCGCCTGCGCTCGCGCCAACGTCGGCTCGTATGATCCGCCGCGTTGAGCCGCGGGAGGTGGTGATTGAGCGCTTCGAAGGAACAGCCGGCACGGCCGCGCACGCCCGCCACGCTGGCACGCGCCCATGCCCTCGCCGACCGCGGCGACTGGATCGCCGCCGAGGCCGAGTACCGCGCGCTGGCGCAGGCGGCTGGCGCTGGCGCCGCGCTGCTCTACAACTGGGGCATCGCGCTGCGCGAGACCGGCCGGATCGAGGACGCGATCGCGGCGTTCGAGCAGGCCGCCTCGCGGGACCCCACCTACGCTCGCGCCTTCCACGGCCTGAGCCTGAGCTACCGGGACCTGGGCGCCCGCGACGCGGCGCTGATGGCAATCGAGCTGGCCATCGACGCCGATCCCGCCTGCGACGACTTCCGCTTCGAGCGCGCGGAGCAGCTGATCGATGCGGGCCGCTGGCGCGACGCGCTGCCGGCGCTGGCGGCCATCGGTCCCGAGGCGCCGGGCCATGCGATCGCGCGCAACCTGATGGGCATGGCGCTGCGCCAGGGCGGCCGGGAGGCCGAGGCGCTCGACGCCTTCAGCACCGCGATCCGTCACGACCCGGCCTTCGCCGCGCCGCTGCAGAACCGGGCCAATCTCCATCTGCGCGCGCGCCGGTTCACGCTGGCGGTGGACGATTTCGACGCAGCATTGGGGCTCACGCCGCACGCCCCTTGGCTCGCCGGACTGAGGCTCTACGCGGCGATGCATGTCTACGACTGGCGCGACTTCGACGCGCGTCGCGATGCGCTGCTCACCCAGGTGGCTCGTGGCGAGGCGGTCGCGCAGCCGCTGGTCGTCCAGAACCTGACGGACGACCCGGCGCTGCAGCAGGCGGCGGCAAGGACCTGGGCCCGGCACGCGTCGCCCCGTGCCGCGACGCCGCCGATGCGGCCGGGCTTCCCGGCCGGACGCAAGATCCGCATCGCCTACATCTCCCGCGACTTCCATGCCCATCCGGTGGCCTTCCTGCTGGCGGAAACGCTGGAGCTGCACGACCGCGAGGTCTTCGACGTCGCGCTGATCAACCATGGCGAGGCGAAGGACGACCCGATGCAGCAGCGGCTGCGCGCGGCCGCCGATGCTTTCCTCGACGTCGGCGGCTGGAGCGATGAACGGGTGGCGGCGCTGTGCCGCGAGCTGTCCATCGACATCGCGGTCGACCTCACCGGCCACACCGAGGGTGGCCGCGTCGCGCTGTTCGCCGGCCGCGTCGCACCGGTGCAGATGCTCTACCTGGGCTATCTCGGCACTTCGGGCTCAGGCGCCTACGACTACCTCGTCGCGGACCCGCGCCTCATCGACGCCGACACCCGCGCCTGCTTCGACGAACGCCTGCTGGTGCTGCCGTCCTACCAGACCAACGATCGCCAGCGACCGCGGCCCGCCGCGGCCGACCGGCGCGCGCTCGGCCTGCCGCCGGACGCGGTCGTGCTGTGCTGCTTCAACAACCCGGCCAAGCTGACCCCGGCCATGTTCCGCACCTGGGGCCGGATCCTGTCGCGCGTGCCGCACGCCGTGCTGTGGCTGCTGGCCGAGGAAGACGAGGCCACCGACCGCCTGCGCCGCGAAGCGGCGGCGATCGGCCTCGCACCGGAGCGGCTGGTCTTCGCGCGGCGCTGCGCGCGCGAGGACTACCTCGCCCGGCTCGCCGCGGCCGACCTGTTCCTGGACACCCTGCCCTACAACGCCGGCACGACGGCCAGCGATGCGCTCTGGATGGGACTGCCGGTGCTCACGCAGCGGGGGCGCGCCTTCGCCGGCCGCATGGCGGCCAGCCTGCTGCACGCGGTCGGCCTGCCGGAGCTGATCGTCGAGACCACCGAGGACTACGTCGAGCGGGCGGTCGCGCTCGCGGCGGCGCCGGAGCCACTCGCGGCGCTGCGCGACCGGCTGCGCGCCCAACGCGACACCGCGCCGCTGTTCGACACGCCGGCCTTCACGCGCAGCCTGGAGCTGGGCTACCTCGCCGCGCTGTCGGGCACGGTCGACGGCGACATCGTGATCGACTAGCGATGGATACGCAGGTGCGCTCATGGTGCCGGGCGCTGCGCGCGCTGGCCGTGCTGAACCTGGGCCTGTGGCTCGCCGTCGCGCTCGCTGGACCGGTCGCCGGCGTTCATGGGCGAGTGCAGCTGGGGCTGTCCGGCGTCTACGTGCTGGTGTGTGCCTATCGCTCCTTGCTGCCGCGGGTGGATCTGGAGCGGCTCGTGGTGGTGGACAGCCACCTGTCCAGCATCTTCCTGGGCCGCACCGCGGCCACGGTGGCCGAGATCTGCTTCGCGTTGCAGTTGGGCCTGTTCGTCCATCAACTGGCCGCCCATGCCGGCCTGCCGGCCGTGCAGGCGGCCGCCTGGGCCGTTCCGATGTTCATGGTGGTGGCGCAGGCCTTCTGCTGGCACAGCGTGCTCACGCTCAACCACATCACGCAGGCCGTGGAATCGGCGCTGTGGGCCGGCGGTTTCACCTGGATGGCCGTGCTGCTGGGCGTGATCGCCCTCGGCAGCGGAGGCTGGGTGCAGGCGCTGTCGGTCGCCGGCATCGTGGGCGCGATGTCCTTCGTCGCTTATGTCGTGACCGTCGACATGCCGATGTACTGGCGCCGCTACCGGCACGGGCGCGCCAGCGGGCAGGTCTACCTGCGCCTGGACGCGGGCGCCCGCGATGCCTGGCATCGGCGCGTGCCCAGCGGCTCCTGGGAGGCCTGGAAGGCCGATGCGCTGTGGTTGACGCCGTATTTCAGCGTGGGCGTGTGGGTCAGCATCGCGATGGCGTGCGTGCCGGCGGCCTGACAGGCGTCCCGAGGACCCGAAGCCCCCTGCTGGGGGATTCGGCCGCTCATCCGAGCGAGGTCACTGCGGCGTGAACGTCAGGTTCGCCAGGACATAGCTGATCGGCATGAACACGCCGCCGCCGACGTACTGCAGTTGCAGCGTGTCGCCCTGCCCCCCGGACAGCGAGCCGCTCACCCCCGAGGTGGTGGATGTCCGCCGCGTGCCGGCGTACAGCGCCGCGCCGGACTTGCCGCCCAGCAGGGTCAGGCCGTTCGCGCTGCTGGCCACCGTCGTCCAGGCGCCCGCATCGGCCGTGGACCGCCAGGTCTGGCCACCGTCCGACGACTCGTAGAGCGCGCCGCCATTCGTGGCGGCCACCACATGACGCCCATCCGCCGAAGTGGCGATGTCGCGCCAGTCCCGGCTCATCGTCACGGCTTCCCACGAGGTGCCGAAATCATCGGAGCGCCAGATCGCGCCCGTGTCGACCGTGGCGTACAGGCGCCGTCCATCGGCCGATGCCGCCGACCCCCACCAGAACTGGGCGGACGCCCGCGCGGTCCAGCTGACGCCGTAGTCCGTCGACACATACAGCTGCGAGCCGTTGGTGCCCGCGACCTGCACGCGGCCGTCCGCCGATGAGCTCACGGTGCGCCAGGCGCGATTGCTGTCGCGCGCCGTCCAGCTGCCGCCGCTGTCGGCCGAGGTCCAGATCTGTCCGAGGTAGGCCGTGGCCACCAGGCGCGTGCCGTCGGCCGAACTGGCGACGGCGGTCCACGCCCTGCTGCTGCCGTCGTTGGACCAGTTGTTCCCTCCGTCCGTCGACAGGTAGAGCGCTCCGCCATTGACCGCCGCCAGGATCGTCTGTCCGTCGGAGGACATCGCCACGCTGGACCACGTCTGGCCGGTGAGACGCACGGTCCAGTGCGCGCCGGCGTCCTCGGACGTGTAGAGCTCTCCGGATGCCGACGCGGCGACCTGGCGTACGCCGTCAGCCGACATCGCCACGGCGACCCAGGTGCCGGTCGGTGCCTGGGCCGTCCAGGTCACGGTGTTGCCGCCGGGTAATCCGGTCGTCGTGATCCGCTGGCCGGCGTTCTGCGCGATCGTCCAACCGCCGGCGCCCACTCCGGTGACCTTGATCCAGTCGCCCACGGCCGGTGAAGCGGGCAGTGTGAGGACCACGGGCCCGCTCGAATTGGCGAGATAGCCGGTGTTCGAGTCGGCCTGCGCGGTCGCGGACGTCACATTCACCCAGCGCGTGTCCGCCGGCGCGGCACTGCAGGCATAGGCCGTGGACGTCACCTCGCCGGCATCCAGCACGCCGTTGCGGTTGGCGTCCTGGCCGGATTGCACGCGCTGGCCGCCGTAGGCGCAATTCACGCCGGCCGACTCCGCGGTGACCGCGACGAGGGCGTCGAGGCCCGAGGCGCCTGTGGGTCCTGTGGGTCCCGTGGGTCCGGTGGGTCCTGTGGGTCCTGTGGGGCCGGCGGAGCCTGGCGTGCCGTTTGAGCCGTTGGAGCCGTTCGCGCCATTGCAGACATAGGCCACGCTACTGACCTCACCCGAATCCAGCGCGCCGTTGCCGTCGGCATCCAGTCCCGCCGTCACCGCCGAGCCGCCTTGCGCGCAATTGGCGCCGACGGCTTCGGCTCGGACTCGAACCAGCATCGACCGGCCCTCGGCACCCGCGCCGCCGTTCAGACCGTTGCAGACGTACTGCGTGCTGGACACCTCGCCGTCGGCGAGCTGGCCGTTGCCGTCGGCATCCGCGCCGGACTCCACGCGCGTGCCGCCCGCGGCGCAGTGGCTTCCTGCCGCCTCCGAAGCGACGCGCACCAGGGTCACCGCGGCCCGGGGCGTGACCTCGGGCGCGGGGTCGTCGTCCGACGAGCCGCCGCCGCAGGCCGTCAGCGCCGCGGCGGCGACGGCGATGGCCACGAGGTGCCAGGGCCCGGAGGAACGCAGCGGCGAAGCGCCACGGCGGCGATGGTCAATGACGGATGCAAGCATGGTGGACGCACTGTGGCCTCGCTCCGCCGCACCGTGCGGCAGCTCCCTCGAGGCGCGACGCGCGGAAGTATCGTCAACCGCCGCGCGGTCCGGTACACCCCTGCGCGAGCAGGTCGCGAAAAATCCAGGAACTGTCCGTCGGCCGCGACGGATGGGGCCAGGGTGCGCGACGCCATGCAGGAATTCGGGCACCGAGCCCAAAAACAAAAAGCGCCTAAGTGCTTGGTTCACTTAGGCGCTTGGGAGGTCATGAGCGGTCATGACACTCGAATATGGTGGAGCCGGCGGGAATTGAACCCGCGTCCGCAAGCCTTCATCGGGCAGTTCTACATGCTTAGCTCTCTGATTTGGTTCTCGCCAACCCCGTCGCGCAGGAGCACGCTGCGGGATCAGCCAGCACCCTAAATCTCGCCGTCATCCAAGGTGCACGAATGACAGCCAGCCAATGTGAATAACCTCTCTGTGTCAGGACTTGCGTCCCTTCACCCGGCCCATCGGCCAACCGGTGAGAGGTCCGCGGGGTTTAAGCCGCGAGAGCGTACGTGTTATCGTTCGCAGTTGGTTTTTTCCAGATGGATTTACGAGGTGCCTGGCCCTCGGCATGCCCTACTCCGAATCCGTACCCACGTCGAAACCAGGTCGGCCCCAGAGAGAGAGAAGTCGCAGATTATGCCAGTCGCGCGGACTTCAAGCCCCGGGCGGCGGTAATCTTTCTGAAGTTCGATTCGCAGCGGCCCTGAACGCTTGAGCCACAGGCTCAGCGCGCGGCTCTCAGCCACTCGACGAGCTGCGATGGGGTGTCGAGAACCACGTCCGCACCCCAGGCCTCGATCGGCTCACCATCCCCCAGATAGCCCCAGCGCACGGCGATCGTCGGCATGCCAGCCGCTCGTCCCGCCAGCACGTCGCGCGCGTCATCGCCGACATACACGCACTCACCCGGCGCGACGCCGGCCCGACGGGCCGCCTCCAGGAGCGGCTCCGGGTGCGGCTTGCTGTGCGGCGTCGTGTCGCCTCCAACCACCGCCGCCGCGCGTTCGGACCAACCGAGCCCCCGCGCCAACGGCAGCGCGAAGCGCTCCGACTTGTTGGTCACGATGCCCCAGCTCAAGCCGTCGTCGGACAGCGCCTGCAGCATCGCAGCGACACCGTCGAACGGGCGTGTCGCGCGAAGCAGGCGACGCTCGTAGCGGTCGAAGAACTCGTCGCGGAGCGCTGGGAACGTCATCTCCTTCGGCGACACGCCAAAGGCCACGCCCATCATTCCGCGCGCGCCCGCGCCCACCATCGGACGCAGGCGCTCGAACGGCACTTCGGGCAGGCCGCGCGCGATGAGCATTTCGTTGGTCGCGCCGGCCAGATCGGGGGCGCTGTCCACCAGCGTGCCATCCAGATCGAACAGCACGGTTCTGATCGCAGCGCGCGTGGCCACGCCGGGAGGCGAATTCAGCATCGCCGCGATCATGCGGGACGGCGGCAAGCCAGCAGGTAGTTGACGTCGGTATCCGCGTTCAAGGCATAGCGCTGGGTGAGCGGGTTGAAGGTCAGGCCCTTCGCGCCTTGCACTTCCAAGCCGGCGTCTCGACACATCTGCGCCAGCTCCGACGGGCGGATGAAGCGCGCGTATTCGTGGGTTCCGGCGGGCAGCATGCGCAGGACGTACTCCGCGCCGACGATCGCGAAGAGAAAGGACTTGGCGTTGCGATTCAGCGTCGACAGGAACACCCACCCGCCGGGCCTCACGAGTTGACCCAGCGCGGTGACCACCGACGCAGGGTCCGGCACATGCTCAAGCATCTCCATGCAGGTCACCACATCGAAGGAGGCGGGGCGCTCCCGCGCCAGATTCTCAACCGCGATCTCTTGGTAGGCGACGTTCTCGGTACCTGCCTCCATCGCATGCAATTCGGCCACACGCAGCGATTTCGTCGCCAGGTCGATGCCCAGCACGTTCGCTCCCTTGCGCGCCATCGCATCGGCCAGGATGCCGCCGCCGCAACCGACGTCCAGCGTCGTCTTGCCTTGCAAGCCGCAGAGGCCGTCGATCCAGTTCAATCGCAAGGGATTGATCTGGTGAAGCGGCTTGAATTCACTTTCGGTATCCCACCAGCGGTGGGCCAGCTCGCTGAACTTCTCGAGCTCTTTTGCATCGACATTCGCCATGGGGCGCAATGGTAGCCGAGCCCACCGGCGGGAGGCTCGACTCCGCGCGCGCCGCGCCAATGACGCATCAATGAAAAAACCCCGCGAGCCTGATGGCTGGCGGGGTTTGCGGGATGGCGACCGAAGTCGCCACCGTACCGTTTACTTGACGGCGCGGGTACCGACCACTTCGATTTCGACGCGGCGGTTCTTGGCGCGGCCTTCCGCGGTCTTGTTGTCGGCGATGGGCTGCTTCTTGCCCTTGCCTTCGGTGTAGACGCGGTTCTTTTCCAGACCCTTCGACACCAGATAAGCCTTCACGGCTTCAGCGCGGCGAACCGACAGCTTCTGGTTGTAGGCGTCCGTGCCGACGCTGTCGGTATGGCCGACGGCGATGATCACTTCCAGGTTGATGCCGCCGGTCTTCGAGACCAGGTCATCCAGCTTGGCCTTGGCTTCCGGCTTCAGGACCGACTTGTCGAAGTCGAAGAAGGCGTCAGCGGCGTAGGTGACCTTTTCGCTGGTCGGAGCCACCACCGGCTTGGGCGCCGGGGCCGGGGTCACCGCCGGGGCGGGAGCCGGAGCGGCCGGAGCGGCCACAGGAGCAGCCACCGGCTTCAGGGCGCCGTCGCAGTCCTTGGCGGCCGTGGCCGGGGTCCAGAATGCATCGCGCCAGCACAGCTCGTTGGTGCCGTTCTTCCAAACGGTGCCATCCGTTGCGCGCCAGTTGTCCACGGTTTGGGCCATGACGCCCGAGGTGGCCACAGCGGCGACAGCAAAGAGCGCTGCCACGCGGTTCAGTTTCTTCATGATTCTCCTCTCAAGGAAAGCCGCAGTTGCCCTGCGAAACGTCCAATGTCGGAACTAAAACCTCAGGAGTTCCCTGACCAAGGGTTTCTCCTAGGGACGAACCGATTGTGCCATAGGGCAACAGGACGCCTCCATTCTCGCGGCACGCGCTGCAACTGTTCATGAACGTGTTGCGCAAGCACGACAAGCGCGCGCAATTAGAATCACCGACTTCCGATCTCTCCAGAGGCTGCGCACGCGTGCGCGCGGCCCCCAGCGCATGACCCAGTTCGCCAAGGAAACCCTGCCGATCAGCCTCGAAGAGGAGATGCGCCGCTCCTACTTGGATTACGCGATGAGCGTGATCGTCGGCCGTGCGCTGCCCGACGCCCGCGACGGCCTCAAGCCGGTGCATCGGCGCGTGCTCTTCGCGATGCACGAACTGAACAATGACTGGAACCGGCCCTACAAGAAGTCGGCCCGTATCGTCGGCGACGTCATCGGTAAATACCACCCGCACGGCGACAGCGCCGTGTACGACACCATCGTCCGGATGGCGCAGGACTTCTCGCTGCGCCACATGCTGGTGGACGGCCAGGGGAATTTCGGCTCGGTCGACGGCGACAACGCCGCGGCCATGCGATACACCGAAATCCGCTTGTCGAAAATCGCCCACGAAATGCTGGCCGATATCGACAAGGAAACCGTCGACTATGGCCCGAACTACGACGGCAGCGAAAAGGAACCGCTGGTTTTGCCGGCGCGCCTTCCGAATCTGCTGATCAACGGCGCGGCCGGTATCGCGGTCGGCATGGCCACGAATATCCCGCCGCACAACCTCAACGAGGTCGTCGACGCCTGCCTGCACGCGCTGAAGAATCCTGACTGCTCGATCGACGAGCTGATGGAGATCATCCCCGCGCCGGACTTCCCCACCTCCGGGATCATCTACGGCCTGTCGGGCGTGCGCGAGGGCTACCGCACCGGCCGCGGCAAGGTCGTGATGCGCGCCAAGGTCCATTTCGAGGACATCGATCGCGGCCAGCGCCAGGCGATCATCGTCGACGAGATCCCCTATCAGGTGAACAAGAAGACCCTGCTCGAGCGCATCGCCGAGCTGGTCCAGGAAAAGAAGATCGAGGGCATCAGCCACATCCAGGACGAATCCGACAAGTCCGGGATGCGCGTGGTGATCGAGCTCAAGCGCGGCGAGGTCCCGGAAGTCGTCCTGAACAACCTGTACAAGCAGACCCAGCTGCAGGACAGCTTCGGCATGAACATGGTGGCGCTGGTCGACGGCCAGCCCAAGCTGTGCAACCTGAAGGACCTGATCACGGTCTTCCTGGAGCACCGCCGCGAGGTCGTCACCCGCCGCACCGTGTTCGAACTGCGCAAGGCGCGCGAGCGCGGCCATGTGCTGGAAGGCCTGGCGGTGGCGCTGGCCAACATCGACGACTTCATCGAGATCATCAAGCGCAGCCCGACCCCGCCGGTGGCCAAGGCCGAGCTGATGGCGCGCGCCTGGGATTCCTCGCTGGTGCGGGAGATGCTGTCGCGCGCCGAGGGCGAGACCGCCGGCGGCCGCAACGCCTACCGCCCCGAAGGCCTGCCGGCGCAATACGGCATGCAGGAGGACGGGCTCTACAAGCTGTCCGACGACCAGGCCGGCGAGATCCTGCAGATGCGCCTGCAGCGCCTGACCGGACTGGAGCAGGACAAGATCGTCGGCGAATACCGCGACGTGATGGCGCAGATCGCCGACCTGCTGGACATCCTCGCCACGCCCGCGCGCGTGACGACGATCATCGGCGACGAACTGGCGTCGGTGCGCCAGGAGTTCGGCCAGACCAAGCTGGGCGCTCGCCGCAGCGTGATCGAGCACAACGCCCAGGAACTCGGCACCGAGGACCTGATCACGCCGACCGACATGGTCGTGACGCTGTCCCACACCGGCTACATCAAGAGCCAGGCGCTGAGCGAGTACCGCGCCCAGCGCCGCGGCGGCCGCGGCAAGCAGGCCACGGCCACCAAGGACGACGACTGGATCGACCAGCTTTTCATCGCCAATACGCATGACTGGATGCTGTGCTTCAGCAACCGCGGTCGCGTGTACTGGCTGAAGGTCTGGGAAGTGCCGCAGGGCTCGCGCAACGCGCGCGGCAAGCCGATCGTCAACATGTTCCCGCTGCAGCCCGAAGAGAAGATCAACGTCGTGCTGCCGCTGACAGGCGAATTCCGCTCGTTCCCGGAAGACCACTTCATCTTCTTCGCCACCGCGCTGGGCACCGTCAAGAAGACCTCGCTGAAGGACTTCAGCAACCCGCGCAAGGCCGGCATCATCGCCGTCGACCTGGACGAGGGCGACTACCTGATCGGCGCCGCGCTGACCGACGGCCAGCATGACGTCATGCTGTTCTCCGACGGCGGCAAGGCGGTGCGCTTCGACGAGGACGACGTCCGCCCGATGGGCCGCCAGGCCCGCGGCGTGCGCGGCATGATGCTCGAACCCGACCAGCGCCTGATCGCGATGCTGGTGGCCGAGGACGAGACGCAGAGCGTGCTGACCGCCACCGAGAACGGCTACGGCAAGCGCACCAGCATCGTGGAATACACGCGCCACGGCCGCGGCACGAAGGGCATGATCGCGATCCAGCAGAGCGAGCGCAACGGCAAGGTCGTCGCGGCGACGCTGGTCCGCCCCGAGGATGAGATCATGCTGATCACCGACACCGGCGTGCTGGTACGCACGCGGGTGGCCGAGATCCGCGAACTGGGTCGCGCCACGCAGGGCGTGACGCTGATTTCGCTGGACGAGGGCGCCAAGCTCTCGGGCCTGCAGCGCATCGTCGAGAACGATGCGAACGAGACGACAGAATCGACCGACGACGCCGCGGGCGGCGCCGGTTCCGATGCCGGCGACGCCACGAGCGCCGCGGGCGACTCCACCCCCGACGTGAAGGAATGACCTTGTTGCTGAAGTCCATCCAAGCCGGCGCCATCGCCGCCTCGCTGCTGGCGAGCCCCGTCGTCTTCGCGCAGAAGGCTGACAGCCCGCAGTCCAAGAAGGACGTCATCGCGAAGATCCTGAAGATCCAGCAGCCCGCGATCGAGGCCCTGACCATGGGCGTGCTGAGCCGTCCGGTCAATGAACTGGCCGCCAAGGCCGCGCCGGCCCTGCGCAACGTGCCCGAAGCCAAGCGCGAAGCCACCGCCAAGCAGATCGATGCCGACCTGCGCAAGTTCCTGGAAGACAACGCCAAGCCGCTGGTCGACAAGGGCATGAAGCTGGCCCCGTCGACCATGGGCGTGGCGCTGGACGAGAAGTTCACCGAGGACGAGCTCAAGCAGCTGCTGGCCTGGCTGGAATCGCCGGTGAGCAAGAAGTTCGCCGAGTCCTCGCAGGAGCTGCAGAGCCTCTACACGAAGAAGCTGATCGACGACAACGGCAAGCAGTTGGACGAGAAGTTCACCGCGCTGCAGCAGAACGTCGCCAAGCAGCTCGGCCTGGAAGCGGGTCCGGCGCCGGCCGCCTCGGCCCCGAAGCCGGCCGCCAAGCCCGCGCCGACGCCGAAGAAGTAAGTCCGCCACCGCGGCCCGGTGCCGGCCCAGGCCGGCATCGCTCCGCCCGGGGCGCCCCGCCGCATCGATCCGGTCGACCGGCGTCGGCGCCCCGGCTGTCGTCCCGTTCTCACCGCGCCCTCCCCATGCCAGCCGTCCGCCCCTTCAACTTCTCCGCCGGTCCCGCCGCCCTCCCCCCCGAGGTCCTGAGCCAGGTGGCCGAGGAGATGCTGGACTGGCACAGCTCCGGCATGAGCGTGATGGAGATGAGCCATCGCGGCCGCGAGTTCATCTCGATCTACGAAGCCGCCGAGGCCGACCTGCGCGAGCTGCTGCAGGTGCCCGAGCATTTCCGCATCCTGTTCATGCAGGGGGGCGGGCTCGGCGAGAACGCGATCCTGCCGCTGAACCTGTCGCGCGGCGGCGCGGTCGACGTCGTCGTCACCGGCTCCTGGTCGAAGAAGAGCGCCGCCGAAGCCAGGCGCTATGCCGACGTCCGCATCGCCGCCAATGCCGCCAATGCCGCCGAGCTTCCCGGCGCCGACGGCCGCTACCTCGACATTCCCGCGCCCTCGACCTGGCAGCTGCGCCGGGACGCCTCGTACGTGCACGTCTGCACCAACGAGACCATCGACGGCATCGAATTCCAGGCCCTGCCCGACCTCCAGGCACTGGGCCATGACGCGCCGCTGGCGATCGACTTCTCCTCCCATGTGGCGTCGCGCCCGGTGGACTGGTCCAAGGTCGGCCTCGCCTTCGCCGGCGCGCAGAAGAACATCGGTCCGGCCGGCCTGACGCTGGTGATCGTCCGCGACGACCTGCTGGGCCACGCGCTGCCGATCTGCCCCTCCGCCTTCGACTACAAGATCGTGGCCGAGGCGCAGTCGATGTACAACACGCCGCCGACCTTCGGCATCTACGTCGCCGGCCTGGTGTTCCAGTGGCTCAAGCGCTTCGCGTACGGCGGCAAGACCGGCCTGGCCGCGATCGAGCAGCGCAACATCGACAAGGCCGCCCTGCTCTACGCGGCGCTGGACGGCTCCTCCCTGTATGAAAACCGCGTGGCGGCGTCGTGCCGCTCGCGGATGAACGTCCCGTTCTTCCTCCGCGACGAGCGTCTGAACGACGCCTTCCTGGCTGGCGCCAAGGAGCGGGGGCTGCTGCAACTCAAAGGCCACAAGTCGGTGGGCGGCATGCGGGCATCGATCTACAACGCGATGCCGCTGGAGGGCGTCCAGGCCCTGGTGAGCTACCTGAAAGACTTCGAAACCCGACATGGCTGACACGCCGAACACCCCCCTGCCCGAGGCGCCCGGCGACGCCCCGATGCCGCCGGCCCCGGTGGCCGACCCCGAGCTGCTCGCGCTGCGCGACCAGATCGACGCGCTCGACTCGCAACTGCTGACGCTGCTGAACCAGCGCGCCCATGTCGCCGAGCAGGTCGGCGAGATCAAGCGGCGCGACGGCACGCCCTTCTTCCGCCCCGACCGCGTCGCCCAGGTCATCGCCAAGATCAAGGCGGCCAACCAGGGCCCGCTCAAGGGCGAACACGTCGCCGCCATCTGGCGCGAGATCATGTCCGCCTGCCTCGCGCTCGAGTCGCCGCAGCGGGTGGCCGTGCTGGGCCCCTTCGGCACCTTCTGCGAGCAGGCCGCGATCGAATACTTCGGTGGCGCCGCCGACCTGATCTACTGCAACAGCTTCGACGAGGTCTTCCACGCGACCGCCTCCGGCAGCGCGCAGTACGGCGTGGTCGGCGTCGAAAACATGACCGAGGGCGTGGTGACGCGCTCGCTCGACCTGTTCCTGCACACGCCCACGCATGTGGTCGGCGAGGTCAGCCTGCTGATCCGCCACAACCTGCTGCGCAAGGAGAACTCGCTGGAAGGCGTCGAGGCGGTGCTGGCGCACCCCCAGGCGCTCGCGCAGTGCCAGAACTGGCTGTCCAAGCACCTGCCGAACGCCGAGCGCCGCGCCGTGTCCAGCAACGCCGAAGGCGCGCGGCTGGCGGCCGAGAACCCGGCCTACGCCGCGATCGCCAGCGAGCGCGCGGCGACGCTGTTCGGCCTGCACATCACCGCGCACGCGGTGCAGGACGAGGCCTACAACCGCACCCGTTTCGCCGTGATCTGCCTGCCGCAGACCATGGCCACCCCCCCGGCCACGGGGCGCGACTGCACCAGCCTCATCGTCTCCGTGGCGAACCGCCCGGGCGCGATGCATGATCTGCTGGTGCCGTTGAAGAAGCACGGCGTGTCCATGACCCGCCTGGAGTCGCGCCCGGCCCGCACCGGTCAGTGGGAGTACTACTTCTACATCGACCTGGATGGCCACCCGTCGCAGCCGCACGTCGCCTCGGCGCTGGCGGAGCTGCGGGAGCTGTGCGCGTTCTACAAGGTCATCGGCGCCTACCCGCTGAAGTCCTGACGCTGAAGTCTTGAGCGAAAGAGGTTCCTTGCGATGTACAACCAACTCGGCGTGATCGGTTGCGGCCTGATGGGCGGCTCGTTCGCGCTGGCCATGAAGAAAGCCGGCCTGGTGCGCCGGGTGGTGGGCTACAGCAAGAGCCCGTCGACGACCGACACCGCCCGTCGCATGGGCGTGATCGACATCGCCGCCGAATCGGCGCTGCTGGCCGTGTCCGGTTCGGACATCGTGCTGGTGGCGGTGCCGGTCGCCGCGACCGAATCCACGCTCAAGGCCATCCGCCACCTGGTGCGGGCCGACGTGCTGCTGATGGACGTGGGCTCGACCAAGAGCGATGTCGTCGACGCGGCCAAGCGCGCGCTCGGCAAGCAGTTCCCGAGCTTCGTGCCCGCGCATCCGATCGCCGGCAAGGAAACCGCCGGCGTGCAGCATGCCGATGCCGCGCTCTACCAGGGCCGCCAGGTCATCCTGACGCCGCTGGAGCAGACCCGGCCGGAGATGGTGCAGAAGGCGACCGACGTCTGGTCGGCGCTGGGGTCGCAGGTGCTCAAGATGGCGCCGCACCACCATGACGAAGCCTTCGCCGCGGTCAGTCACCTGCCGCACCTGCTGGCCTACGCCTACTTCAGCTCGGTCGCCAGACAGCCCTCGGGCCGCGACTTCCTGAGCTTGGCCGGTTCCGGCTTCCGCGACTTCACCCGGATCGCCGCCAGCGATCCGACGGTCTGGCGCGACATCCTGATGGCCAACCGGCAGGACCTGCTGACGCAGTCGCAGCGCTTCCGCGAGGTGCTGGACCAGATGGAGCAGGCGATCCGCCAGGGTGACGCGCACGCGCTCGAGACGATGATCCGGCAGGCCTCCGAAGGCCGCGCGCAATGGCAGCTCGGTGCCCCGGCCGCGCCGCCGTCGAAGTCCAAGTAACCCTCCCTTCCGTGTGCGCGGCGCGCCGCGCGCCCACCGCGCCATGTACAAGATTCCCTTCCTGGACCTGCCCCCGCTGCGCGGCGCCGCGGGCACCGTGTCCCTGCCCGGCTCCAAGAGCATCTCCAACCGGGTGCTGCTGCTGGCCGGCCTGTCCGAGGGCGTGACCCGGGTGCACGACCTGCTGGCCTCGGACGACACCAAGGTCATGCTGGCCGCGCTGCGCGAGTTGGGCTGCCAGCTCGAGACCGGCGCGGACGGCGTGCTGTCGGTGACCGGCATCGGCGGCCGGTTGACTACCCGGCAGGCCAAGCTCTTCCTGGGCAACGCCGGCACGGCGATGCGCCCCCTGACCGCCGCGCTCGCGCTGCTGGCGGCCACGCAGGGCGGCCAGTTCGAACTCTCCGGCGTGCCCCGCATGCATGAGCGCCCGATCGGCGACCTGGTCGACGCGCTGCGCGCGCTGGGCTGCCCGATTGACTGCCTCGGCCAGGAGGGTTATCCGCCGCTGCGGCTCAACGGGCCGGCGGCGCTGACGCTGGACGCGCCGGTGCGCGTGCGCGGCGACGTCTCCAGCCAGTTCCTCACCGCCCTGCTGCTCGCCCTGCCCCTGGTCGCGCAGCGGGACCTCGTCATCGAGGTCACCGGCGAGCTGATCTCCAAGCCCTACGTCCACATCACGCTGGAGTTGCTGGCGCGCTTCGGCGTCCAGGTCCAGCGCGACGACGACTGGCAGCGTTTCGTGATTCCCGCCGGCAGCCGCTACCGCTCGCCCGGCGAGGTGCACGTCGAGGGCGATGCGTCGTCGGCGTCCTACTTCGTCGCGCTCGGCGCGATCGCCGCCACCGACGCGCCGGTGCGCATCGAGGGCGTGGGCTCGAGCTCGGTGCAGGGCGACGTCCGTTTCGTCGAGGCCGCGCAGGCGATGGGCGCCCAGGTCGACATCGGCCCCAACTGGCTGGAGGTGCGCCGCGGCGCCTGGCCGCTCAAGGCGCTGGACCTGGACTGCAACCACATCCCGGACGCCGCGATGACGCTGGCCGTGATGGCGCTGTACGCCGACGGCCCGACGACGCTGCGCAACATCGCCTCCTGGCGCGTGAAGGAGACCGACCGCATCGCCGCGATGGCGACCGAGCTGCGCAAGCTCGGCGCGCGGGTCGAAGAAGGCCCGGACTGGCTGCGCGTGCATCCGCTCAAGGCCTGGAAGCCGGCGGCCATCCACACCTACGACGACCATCGAGTCGCGATGTGCTTCTCGCTGGCGGCCTTCAACGGCCTGCAGGACGACCGCCAGGGGCCCGCCGTGCCGGTGCGCATCCTGGATCCGCAATGCGTCGCCAAGACCTTCCCCGACTACTTCGAGACGCTGTTCGGCGTCGTCCGCGCCAACGTGGAGGACATTCCCGTCATCACGATCGACGGCCCCACCGCCTCGGGCAAGGGCACCTTGACCGACGAGGTCGCGCAGGCGCTGGGCTACGACGTGCTGGATTCCGGCGCGCTGTACCGGGTGACCGGGCTGGCCGCCTCGCGCCACCATGTCGACCTGGCCGATGGCGAGGCGGTCGCGGCGCTGGTGCCGACGCTGGACTTGAAGTTCGAATCGGGCCGGGTGCTGCTGGACGAAGAAGACGTCTCGGCCGAGCTGCGCCAGGAAGCGACCGGGCTGATGGCCTCGCAGGTCGGCGCCCATCCGGCGGTGCGTCGCGCGCTGCATCAGCTGCAGCTGAATTTCCGCCGCCTGCCCGGTCTGGTGGCCGACGGGCGCGACATGGGCACGGCGATCTTCCCCGATGCGGCGCTCAAGGTCTTCCTGACCGCCAGTGCCGCGACGCGAGCCGAGCGGCGTCACAAGCAATTGATTTCCAAGGGAATTCCGGCTAATATCGACAGCTTGCGCGCTGATCTGGAAGCGCGGGACGCTCGCGACAAGGGTCGCAGCGCGTCTCCGCTGCAGGCCGCCGCGGACGCGATCGAGCTGGACAACTCGCAGCAGACCATCGGGGAATCCCGTGATCTGGTGTTGAGCTGGTGGCAGGAACGCGGTCCGTTCAAGGCCTGAGGCGTTTTCAGGTCGACACGCAAACAGGAGCGTCACCCCTCCCTCCGGACGCCAGTCCACTGGGGGTGACGTATTCGACAACCTAACCCGCAAGTCCGCTTGCAACACAAGCCTTCGCACCTCTCGGATCAGGCCGCTTGACGCATCAAGCCGCCGGACGCTCTGTGCCTGGCAAGGAAATCTCACATGTCCCAAATGGAATCTTTCGCCGCCCTCTTCGAGGAATCGCTGCAGAAGTCGAACATGCGCGCCGGCGAGGTCATCTCGGCTGAAGTCGTCCGCATCGAGCACAACTTCGTGGTCGTCAACGCCGGCCTGAAGTCCGAAGCCTACGTGCCCGTCGACGAATTCAAGAACGACCAGGGCGAAGTCGAAGTCCAAGTCGGTGATTTCATCTCGGTCGCCATCGACGCGATCGAAAACGGCTACGGCGACACCATCCTGTCGCGCGACAAGGCCAAGCGCCTGGCCTCGTGGCTGTCGCTGGAAACCGCCCTGGAATCGGGCGATTTCGTGACCGGCACCGTCTCCGGCAAGGTCAAGGGCGGCCTGACCGTCCTGGTCAACGGCATCCGCGCCTTCCTGCCCGGTTCGCTGCTGGACACCCGCCCGGTGAAGGACATGAGCCCGTTCGAGGGCAAGACCATGGAATTCAAGGTCATCAAGCTGGACCGCAAGCGCAACAACGTTGTGCTGTCGCGTCGCGCGGTGGTCGAGGCTTCGATGGGTGAAGAGCGCGCCAAGCTGCTGGAGACGCTGACCGAAGGCGCCATCGTCAACGGCGTGGTCAAGAACATCACCGAATACGGTGCGTTCGTCGACCTGGGCGGCATCGACGGCCTGCTGCACATCACCGACATGGCCTGGCGCCGTGTCCGTCACCCGAGCGAAGTGGTGACGGTCGGCCAGGAACTGACGGCCAAGGTCCTGAAGTTCGACGCCGAGAAGAACCGCGTCTCGCTGGGCCTGAAGCAGCTGGGCGACGACCCGTGGTTCGGCGTGTCGCGCCGCTACCCGGCCAACACCCGCCTGTTCGGCAAGGTCACCAACATCGCCGACTACGGCGCGTTCGTCGAGATCGAGCCGGGCATCGAAGGCTTGGTGCACGTCTCCGAAATGGACTGGACCAACAAGAACGTGGCTCCTTCCAAGGTCGTCTCGCTGGGCGACGAAGTGGAAGTCATGGTCCTGGAGATCGACGAAGACAAGCGTCGCATCTCGCTGGGCATGAAGCAGTGCCGCGCCAACCCGTGGGAAGAGTTCGCCGAGAACGTCAAGCGTGGCGACCGCGTCAAGGGCCCGATCAAGTCGATCACCGACTTCGGCGTGTTCGTGGGCCTGGCCCAGGGCATCGACGGCCTGGTGCACCTGTCCGACCTGTCGTGGAACGAGCCGGGTGAAACCGCCGTCCGCAACTACAAGAAGGGCCAGGAAGTCGAAGCCATCGTGCTGGCCGTGGACGTCGAGCGCGAGCGCATCTCGCTGGGCATCAAGCAGCTGGACGGCGACCCGTTCTCGACCTTCGTGTCGGTGAACGACCGCGGCATGACCGTGACCGGCAAGGTCAAGACCGTCGACGCGCGTGGCGCCGAGATCGATCTGGGCGAGGACGTCACCGGCTACCTGCGCGCTTCGGAAATCGCCCGCGACCGCGTGGAAGATGCCCGCAACGTGCTGAAGGAAGGCGACGAAGTCTCGGCCGTGATCATCAACGTCGACCGCAAGTCGCGCAGCATCCAGCTGTCGATCAAGGCCAAGGACAACGCCGACGAACAGCAAGCCATGCAGCGCCTGTCGCAGTCGAACGAGCGTGAGAACGCCGGCACGACGAGCCTGGGCGCCCTGCTGCGCGCCAAGCTGGACAACCAGAACAACGGCTGATCCCTCGCGGGACCTGGGCGCCACGCGCAGCGTGGTGTCCGGGGCTCAAGAGAATCCCTTGTTCTGGTCGGCGGCGGGCTGAGTTAGCCTGACCGCCGCAGACACGCCCAACCGACGCTCAAGCGCTTCGACAGGCTCGCTCCGCAGCGAGCCTGTTTTTTCTTCAGATGCTGACGACCATGACCCGATCCGACCTGGTGGCCCACTTGTCCGAGCGCTTCGGCCAGCTCACGCAGCGAGACACCGAGTTCGCGGTCAAGACCATCCTGGACGCGATGTCCGACGCGCTGGCCCGCGGCCACCGCATTGAGATCCGCGGTTTCGGCAGCTTCTCGATCAACCGCCGCCCGCCGCGCATGGGCCGCAACCCGCGCAGCGGCGAGCAGGTGCTGATCCCCGAGAAGCTGGTGCCGCACTTCAAGCCGGGCAAGGCCCTGCGCGAAGCCGTCGACGCGCAGCTGCCCGTCGCCGACGAGGACCAGCAGGCCGCCTGAGCCCCTCGCCCCAAGGCAGGAGCGCCGCGCATCGCGGCGCTTTTTTTTCGCCCGTTGGAGGGTGTCCCGCCCCTGACGGGGGACTCGCCCTGCCGAACGTCATGCACTGGGCTTGGCGGTGCTCGCACGCGCCTAGAATCGCCCCCCATGCGAATCCTGGTCTGGCTCTTCCGCGCCTTCCTGTTCTTCTGCCTGTTCGCCTTCGCGCTGAACAACAGCCAGGAGATCGTCGTGCACTGGTTCTTCGGCCAGGCATGGCGTGCTCCGCTGGTGATCGTGGTGCTGCTGACCTTCGGGCTGGGCTGCACCTTCGGTGTGCTGGCGATGATCCCGGCCTGGTGGCGCCACAAGCGCGCCGCCGCGCGCTCGCTCCCTCCGGCGGACGACCTGCCGCCTTCGGCGGCGACCGCCTCCGCCAACGACCCCAAGATCCCCGATGGAATTTGATCTGAGCTGGCTGCTGATCGGCGTCCCCCTGGTCTTCGGCCTGGGCTGGCTCGCCTCCAAGCTGGACTCGCGCCAGTGGAAGCGTGAACAGCGCGACGCCCCGCGCGCCTACTTCAAGGGACTGAACCTCCTGCTCAACGAGCAGCAGGACAAGGCCATCGACGCCTTCATCGAGGCGGTGCAGGCCGATCCCGACACCTCCGAGCTGCACTTCGCGCTGGGCAACCTGTTCCGGCGCCGCGGCGAATACGAACGCGCCGTGCGGGTGCACCAGCACCTGCTCTCGCGCGGCGACCTGCCCAAGTCCGAACGTGACCGCGCGCAGTACGCGCTGGCCCAGGACTTCTTCAAGGCCGGCCTGTTCGACCGCGCCGAGACCGCCTACGAGGCGCTCAAGGGCACCGCCTTCGACCACGAGGCGGCGCTGGCGCTGCTGTCGCTGTACGAGCGCTCGCGCGAATGGGCCAAGGCGGCGGAGGTCTCCGAGCAGCTCGAGGCCGCGGGCACCGGCAGCTTCGCCAGCCGCATCGCCAACTACTGGTGCGAGCTGGCCCTGGAGGCGCAGGCCCGCCAGGACGTGACGGAGGCCCGCCGCTGGCTGGACCAGGCCCGCGCCCGCGCGCCGCAGTCGGCCCGCGCCTACGTGCTGCTGGGCCAGATGCTCGCGCGCCAGGGCGACCAGACCGGCGCGATGGCCCTGTACGCCGAGCTGCTGAGAGCCAATCCCGACGCCTTCAACCTGGTCGCGCGCGACTACGCCCAGGCGGCGCAATCCACCGGCACCGCCGCGCAGGCGCTGGCGCTGATCGAGGCCCAGTACCGCCGCCATCCGAGCATGGCGCTGCTGCAGGCGATCGCGCTGCTCGAACCGGCGCCCGAGGCGCAGCGCCGTCGCCTGGCCGAGCACCTGCGGGTTGAGCCGGCGCTGTCCGCCGCGACGCAATTGCTGCAGCAGAGCCAAGCGCGCCAGCAGCCGCTGGACGACGACGAGGCCCAGCTCGTCGGCACCGCGCTGCAGCGCGCGGTGCGGCCGCTGCAGCGCTACCGCTGCGCCGCGTGCGGCTTCGAGTCGCAGCACTATTTCTGGCAATGCCCCGGCTGCCTCAGCTGGGACAGCTACCCGCCCCGTCACGTCGAAGAGCTCTGAGCCCGATGACCACACCGATGAGCTCCCCCGCGACCACCCCGCCGCCTGCCGCGGCCCCGGGCGGCGACCGCGTCATCCTCTGCATGAAGTGGGGCACCAAGTACGGTCCCGAGTACGTCAACCGCCTGTACGCGATGGTGCGCCGGCACCTGCGCGGCGACTTCCGCTTCGTCTGCCTGACCGATCGCACCGACGGCATCCGGCCGGAGGTCGAGTGCCGGCCCATCCCGCCGCTGGACCTGCCGCCCGGCAGTCCGGAACGCGGGTGGACCAAGCTGACCACCTTCAGCGACGACCTGGTCGCCCAGTACGGCCTGAGCGGCACCGCCCTCTTCCTCGACCTGGACGTGGTGATCGTCGACGACATCACGCCCTTCTTCGAGGTGCCCGGCGAGTTCCTGATCATTCACGACTGGAAGCGCCCCTGGCGCATCACCGGCAACTCGTCGGTCTACCGCTTCACCCTGGGCGCCCATCCGGATGTGCTGGCGACCTTCCGTCGCGACTTCGAAGCGATCCGCGCGAAGTTCCGCAACGAACAGGCCTACCTCTCGGACGAGATGCACAAGAAGGGCCTGCTGAGCTACTGGGACGCGCGATGGTGCGCGAGCTTCAAGTACCACAGCATCCCGCGCTGGCCGATGAACTACTTCCGGGCGCCGTTCATCCCGGACGGCGCGCGGATCCTGATCTTCCACGGCGTCATGAATCCGCCCGACGCGCTGGCCGGCCGCAGCAACGGCAACTGGCGTCGCCCGAAACCCGCGGCGTGGATCGCCGATCACTGGCATGAGTGAGGCGCCGATGAGCAGCCCATCGGACCTGTCGTCCCCGGGTGTCAACGAGGACGCCGGCACCAACGCGCCGTGGCTGTCGGTGCTGATTCCCGTCCACAACGTCAAGGACTACCTGCGCGAGTGCCTGGACTCGGTGCTGGCCCAGGCCGACGACGGCGTCGAGGTGCTGATGGTGGACGACTGCTCCACCGACGGCTCTGACGCCCTGGTGCGCGAACTGGTGGCGACGCACGCGTCCGGACCGGTGCGCGTGCGGGGGCTGTTCCACGCGCAGAACCAGGGGCTCTCCGGCGCGCGCAACACGACGCTGCAGGCGGCGCGCGGGGACTACGTCTGGTTCCTGGACTCCGACGACTACCTGATGCCCGGCGCCATCCCGCGCCTGCGCGCGGTGGTCCGGGAGCACGCGCCGGCGCTGGTGCTGTGCGACTTCTTCATGCTGCGCGAGCGCGTCAAGCTCAAGCACAAGCTGCGGGGCGAGATGCACCGGCGCACCTTCTTCGGCCCGGAGCGCCAGCTGCTGCGCGACCCGTCGCGGCTGCTGCGGGGGCTCTTCGAGGCCGGCCAGATGCACAGCTGGTCCAAGATCGCGCGGCGCAGCCTCTGGGGCGAGCAGCTGCGATTCCCGGTCGGCCGCTACTTCGAGGACATGGCCACCACGCCCTTCCTGGCGCTGCTGGCCGACACCGCGTGGTACGAGCCCGCGGTCTGGGTGGCCTACCGCCAGCGCCAGGGCTCGATCCTGGCCACCCCCAACCTCACCAAGGCCGAGCACCTGGCCCACGCGCTCGCCAACCTGCGCGACGCGGCGGTCGGCAAGGGGCTCGACGACGACGCCCTGTTCGCGTGGGCCCACTTTGCCGCGCGCAACTTCATTGGCGCCTCGCGCATGGCGGACAAGGCGCTGCCCGAGGGCTGCACCAGCGCGGTCGCCATGTTCCGGCAGGCCTTCGAGGAAGCGTCGCCGATCGCGCTGCGCGAACTCGACCGGGCCTACAAGCGGCGCGGCTGGTTCGTCCGCGCGCTGCGCCTGCGCTACTGGCTGCGCCGCGCCGAAGGCCCGCGCACCGCTGCGGCGACCTGAACCGCCGCACCGGGCGCCGCGTCGCCGGCAGGCCTCGCGGCACGCCTCACAGCGACAGCAGCAGCGCCTCGTAGCGACGCATCATCAGGTCGACCCCGTGCTCCTCGATGGCGCGCGCCCGCACGGCAGCGCCCAGGCGGCCGGCCAGTTCCGGGTCCCGCAGCAGGCGTTCCAGCGCGTCGGCAAGCGCGACCGGGTCCGCCTCGGGCACCAGCAGCCCGGTGCGTCCGTCCTCCAGCACGCCTTCCACGCCGGGCACCAGGGAGGCCACGCAGGCGCACCCCGCCGCCATCGCTTCCAGCAGCGCCAGCGGCATGCCCTCCCAGTGGGTCGACAGCACGAAGATCCGCTGGCTCATCAGCAGGCCCGGGACATCGCCGTGATGGCCAAGGAAGCGCACCTGTCCGTCCAGGCCCAGTCGGCGGGTCAGCCGCTCGGTGGCGCGTCGATAGGAGGCCTTGCCGCCGCCGGCGAGCTGCAGCACCGGCTGCAGGCCGCGCTCGCGCAGCACGGCGAGCGCGCGGATCAGCGTCTGCGGATCCTTCTGACGGGCGAAGCGGGCCGACATCACGATGCCGGGTTCGCGACCGCTGGCCGGATGGGCGTCCGCGGCGGCGAAGCGCTCGAGGCGGATGCCGTTCGGGATGGCGACGGTCTTCTCTTCCGGCATGCCCAGTTCAACCAGGCGTCGACGCACGCCTTCCGACACCCCGACCAGGCGCGCGCTCACGGCGCTGAGACGGCGCGCCTGCGCGCGTCGGCAGGGGGTGTAGCGCTCGCGCGAGTTGTGCTCGACCTGCACCAGGGCTGGCACGCCGGCCAGACGCCCGGCACGGCGGCCGAGCAGGTGTTCGGGGAAACCGTGCGCCACCACGACGTCGGGCCGCAGGCGTTCGCACAGGCGACGCAGGGCCCAGACGGTGACCAGATGGGCCCAGCCCGGCACGAGGTAGACGGGCAGCCCCTGGTCGCGCAGGGCCTGGATGCGGTCGAGCTTGGTGGGGTTCTCGGTGCGCTGCTTGCGACGCAGCACGAGGATGGGTTCGATGCGCTCGCTGTGCAGCTGCGCCAGGCACAGGTCGACGGCCACCTGCGTGGCGCCCGAGAAGCCGCCGGTGACGAAGTGCAGCACGCGGCGGCGTGAGGGCGTTGCCGTCGTGCTCGGGGAGGAAGGGAGCATCGCGGCAGTGTATCGGCGCACGTTCGGTTACCGACCCGCCGATCCCGCCCACGCTCCAAGGCGGCGATGTGAAGAGGCCGTGGCAGACGGCTGCATGGCGGGAACGGCTTGTGCTGTAGCCCGGCGGCGGAGCCGGTGCCCCTTGGAGCGAATTCCGAGCGTGCGGAGGAGATTGAGCGGAAAGGGGCACCGGCTCCGCCGCCGGGCGGGGCAGTCCTCGGTCCAGCGTTGCCCCGCCACGCCGCCGGGCGGGGCAGTCCTCGGTCCAGAGTGAATTCCGAGCGCTGCGGAGGAGAGCGAGAATCCCGCCCCAAAACTGGGTTGTTCCGAGTTCCCGCACCGTCCGACGCGGCCACAATCCGCGCATATCCAGAAGCAGGAGACGGCCGCGAGGCCGAACCATGAAGACTGATTACCTCATCGTCGGCGCCGGCTTCGCCGGTTCGGTTTGCGCGCGCGTACTGGCCGATGCTGGCAAGACCGTCCACCTGATCGACAAGCGGCCGCACATTGGCGGCAATGCCTACGACGAACGCGATGCCCACGGCGTGCTGATCCACCCGTACGGTCCGCACATTTTTCACACGAACGCGAAGAAGGTCTTCGAGTTCCTGTCCCGTTTCACCACCTGGCGCTTCTACGAGCACCGGGTGCTGGCGAAGGTCGGCGAGCAGCTGCTGCCGATCCCGATCAACCGCACGACGATCAACCAGCTCTACGGCCTGTCGCTGACCGAGGACGAGGTGCAGGGCTACCTGGAGACGGTGCGCGAGCCGCGCGACCCGATCCAGACCAGCGAGGACGTGGTGCTGAACAGTGTCGGCCGCGACCTGTGCGACAAGTTCTTCCGGGGCTACACGAAGAAGCAGTGGGGGCTGGACCTCTCGCAGCTCTCGGCCGGCGTGGCGGCGCGCATCCCGACGCGCAGCAACGACGACGACCGCTACTTCGGCGACACCTTCCAGTTCATGCCGGCGGATGGTTACACCGCGATGTTCGAGCGCCTGCTGGATCATCCGGCCATCACGGTCCGCACCGGCGTGGACTTCCAGGATGTTCGCGGCGACTTCCCCGGCGCGCACATCGTCTACACCGGCCCGATCGATGCATTTTTCGATCACTGCCACGGCCCGCTGCCCTACCGCAGCCTGCGCTTCGACCATGAGCACCTGCCCACCACCGCGCAGGTGCAGCCGGTGGGCACGGTCAACTATCCCAACGACCACGATTACACCCGGATCACGGAGTTCAAGCATCTGACCGGCGAGACGCATGCCGGCACGTCGATCGTGCGCGAGTACCCGCAGGCCGAAGGCGACCCGTACTACCCGGTGCCGCGGCCCGAGAACGAGGCGCTCTACAAGCGCTACGCCGAGATGGCGGACAAGGCCGAGGGCGTCACCTTCGTCGGCCGCCTGGCGCAGTATCGCTACTACAACATGGACCAGATCGTCGCCGCCGCGCTGAAGACGGCGCAGGACCTGCTGGAACCGCCGCAGGCCTGAAGACGGATGAGCTTGTATTCCGAAGACCGGCCGCGCGACGCGGTCCGGCGTCCCCTCGTGCTGGTGTCCTGGGATGGCGTCAGCCTGCCGCTGGGCCTGATGCACCTGGACGCCACACCCGAGTTCGACTGGGTCCTGTTCGACTACACCGGCCGCCAGGCGCCGGGCCCGCGTGAGTTGCGCGGGCAGGCGGTCACCGTGCTCGCCGCGGCGACCGAGTGCAAGGGGGAGATCTTCAAGCACCTCGCCGACCATCTGGCCGCCACCATCGCCGACGTCGAACCCAATGTCGGGAATGGCCCCTGGCCCGAGTACGTGGGCATCATCGACGATGACATCCTGCTCTCGGTCGCGCAGATCAACACCGCGCTGCACCTGGGCCGGTGCGAGCGGCTGGACGTGTTCTCGCCCTCGCTGAGCCACGACAGCCCCTACTCCCATCACTGGATGCGGCATCAGCCGCACCGCATCTACCGCGAGGTGGATTGGGTCGAGGTGATGATGCCGTTCTACCGCGGCGATCTGTTCATGGCCGCGCGCGCGCATTACCAGGACAACATCTCGTCCTGGGGGCTGGACCGCTTCATGATCCCGACGCTCCAGCAGCTGCGCGGCCAGACGCGCACCGCGTTGCTGGACGCGGTGATGGCCAGCCATCGCCGCCCGGTGACCAGCGGGGGGAAGGTGTACCGCAACGGCCGCACCGCCTGGGAGGAGCGGCAGATCCTGCGCCAGGCCAGCCTGGACCTGATCGCCCGCGAAGCCCCCCAGTTGGTGGACACCGCCTGGTACCACCGCAGCTTCGTGCGCCGGGAGACCCCCAACAGGTGGGTGCGGTGGAAACGCCGCATCGCCCGGGTGGTGGCGGACTGGCTCGACGACTGCCGCTGAGCCCCCTCGCGGGCGCGCCGGCCCCATCGGGGCGGCCCGGGACGACCCGGGACTCCGGCACAATCGCCGCTTCCTCCTTCGATCCCCTTGGCCTGAGCCGGTGCCTCGCACCCGGCGCCGGCCTGCGCCATGACCGATCAAGCCTCCGCCAAAGACACCGAACCGCTCGGCCCCACCGCGAGCCGCCTCTGGCGCTTCATGAAGCCGCACCGCTGGGGCCTGCTGCTGTCGGTCATCGCCTTCGTCCTGGTGGCGTCGACCGAGCCGCTGATCCCCAAGCTGCTGGGTTATGCGCTCGGCGAGGGCTTCAACGCCAAGTCCACGAACGTCGCCGGTTTCTCGATCCCGGGCGGCGCGCCGGCCGCGTCCGCGCCGGCGGTGGCGCCTGCCGCTTCAACCACCGCCGCCGCATCGATCGCATCGTCGGCCGGCGTGGTCGCGCCGTCCGCGTCCGCGGCGTCGTCGCCGTCGCGGCCCTCGCTGGCCGAGGTCAACCGGAACTACAGCTTCCCGATCTGGATGGTGCCCATCGTGCTGATCGGCCTGTTCGCCGTCCGCGGGCTGTTCACCTTCTGCGGCCAGTACATGCTGAACTGGACGATCTCGCGCACGGTGATGGACATCCGCACCGCGCTGCTGCAGGTGCTGCTGCGCGCGGATGCGCGCGTCTACACCAGCCTTCAACCCGCCACCGCGGTCACCAAGGTCGTCAACGATCCGCAGCATGTCGTCACCCTGATCGCCGGCGCGCTGATCACCATCCTGCGCGACGGCCTGCCGGCGCTGGCGCTGATGGGATTCCTGTTCTTCATCAACTGGAAGCTGACCCTGCTCTCGCTTATCACCGTGCCAGGTCTGGCCTTCGTGGTGCGCAAGGTCAACCGGCGCGTGCGGCGCATGGGCAGCTGGGCCTATGACGCGCAGCTGCGGCTGGTCTCGGTGATCGAGGACGTCACCCGCGCCTGGCGCGTGGTGCGCAGCTTCGACGCGGCCGACTACGAGCGCCGCCGCTTCGCCGAGCGCGCCCGCGAGGTGCAGCGCAGCACGCTGAAGACGGCGGCCTCCAACGCCATGGCGCAGCCGCTGTCGCAGCTGATGGCCAGCGTGGGCATCTCGATCATCGTCAGCCTGGCGCTGTACCAGTCGCGGGTGAACGGCACCGGCGTGGGCGAGTTTGCGTCCTTCGTCGCCGCGCTGCTCTTCATGAGCTCGCGGCTGCGCCACCTCAGCGACGTGATGCAGCCCATCACCAACGCGCTGGTCGTGGCACGCGGCTGCATGGGCCTGCTGGACACGCCGCCCGAGCCCGACACCGGCACCCGCGAGCTGCGCGACGTGCGCGGCGACATCGCGCTGCAGCAGGTCACGCTGCGTTATCCCGGCGCCAACCGCGACGCGCTCGCGGCCATGGACCTGCACATCCCGGCCGGCCGCACGACGGCGCTGGTCGGCAGCTCGGGCGCGGGCAAGAGCTCGGTGGTGAACCTGCTGCTGGGCTTCGAGCGTCCGGACAGCGGCCGCATCCTGCTGGACGACGTGCCGATCGACGAGCTGACCAAAGCCAACCTGCGGCGCCAGTTCGCGGTGGTGTCGCAGGACATCGTGCTGTTCGACCTCTCCATCGCGGACAACATCGCCTACGCGCAGGAGCGCGACGACGCCAAGCTCGAGCAGGTGCTGCGCGCGGCGGCGCTGTGGGACTTCGTGCAGTCGCTGCCCGAGGGACTGGACACGACGGTAGGCGCCAACGGCAGCAAGCTGTCGGGCGGCCAGAGACAGCGCCTGGCGATCGCGCGGGCGCTCTACAAGGACGCGCCGGTGTGGATCTTCGACGAGGCGACCTCCGCGCTCGACACCGAGAGCGAGCGCGCCGTGCAGCAGGCGCTGGAGCAGTGGCAGGGTCGCAAGACGCTGATCGTGATCGCGCATCGGCTGTCGACGATCCGCCGCGCCGATTGCATCCAGGTGCTGGCCGACGGCCAGGTGGTCGAGTCCGGCGACCACGACGCGCTGATGGCCCGGGACGGCGTCTACGCCGGCATGGTGAAGGTGCAGCACTGAAGGCTGCGGGGCCCTGCCTGTTTCACTGCTTGTCGGCCTTGACACAAAGACGATAAGCGCCGGACAAGACGCCTCGATCCAATGCGGGTCATCCACTTCCGGAGCCCCGCATGCAGCCTCATCGCCACACTCCCGCCCACGACCACTCGCACTCGCACTCGCACGAATACGAGGGCGGCCACGACCATGACCAGGGCCTGGCGCACGACCTCGCCGTGCTGCAGCAGCGCCGCCGCGCCCTGGGCCTGCTCGCCGGCCTCGCCGGGATCGGCGGCCTGTCGCTGATCGGATGCGGCGGGGGCGGCTCCGACGCCGGCACCAGCACCGTGAGCACCGGCAGCACCGGCAGCACCGGATCCACGGGATCGACGGGTTCCACCGGATCCACGGGCAGCACCGGCACCACCGGCAGCTGCTCGGTCATCCCGGAGGAGACCGCCGGCCCCTACCCCGGCGACGGCTCCAACAGCAACGGCAGCGGCGTGACCAACGCGCTGGCGCTCAGCGGCATCGTGCGCAGCGACATCCGCAGCAGCATCGGCACCGCCAGCGGCACGGCCGGCGGCGTGCCGCTGACGCTGACGATCGACCTGGTCAACACCAACAGCAGCTGCGCCGACCTCTCGGGCTACGCGATCTACCTGTGGCACTGCGACCGCGAGGGCCGCTACTCGCTGTACAGCGCGAGCATCGTCAACGAGAACTACCTGCGCGGCGTGCAAAGCACCGGCAGCGACGGCACGGTCACCTTCACGACCATCTTCCCTGGCTGCTACGACGGCCGCATGCCCCACATGCATTTCGAGGTCTATCCGAGCGCCAGCGCGGCCACCTCCTACGCCAACAAGATCAAGACCTCGCAGATCGCGTTCCCCACCGACGTCTGCACGACGGTCTACAGCACCGCGTCCGGCTACAGCAGCAGCCTGACCAACTTCAACCGGATCAGCTTCTCGACGGACAACGTCTTCAGCGACGGCTACACCACGCAGCTGGCCACGCTGAGCGGCGACGTCACCAACGGCTACACCGCGACGCTGACGGTGGGCATCTCGGTCTGAGGGCGCGGCCCATGCAGCTCCCCGCAGACGACGGGACGCGCGGTGTATCGTCCATGGCTCAGGCCGGCATGCCGCCGGCCGCGGTCGTGGAGGCGCGCATGACGCGGTGTCTGGTGGTCGACGACGACGCGGAGATCCGCCGCTCGCTCGACGCGTACTTGCAGAAGTTCAGCGTGACGGTGAGCGCCGCGGCCGACGGCCGCGAGATGCGCCGGCTGATGGCCATGCAGGTCTTCGACGTCGTCGTGCTGGACCTGATGCTGCCGGACGAGAACGGCCTGACGCTGTGCCAGTGGATCCAGCAGCACCACCCGTCGGTGCCGGTGATCATGCTGACGGCGCATGGCGACCCCATCAGCCGCGTGCTCGGGCTGGAGATGGGCGCGGACGACTATCTCGCCAAGCCTTTCGAGCCCCGCGAGCTGGTGGCCCGCATTCATGCGATCCGGCGTCGCGCGCGCCGCGGCGACCACGAGGCGCAGACGCGCCGCGAGTTCCGCTTCGAGGGCTGGGCCTTCGACCGGCTGCTGCGCCAGCTGGTGTCGCCGCAGCAGGTCGTGGTGCCGCTGTCCAGCGCGGAGTTCCGCATGCTGAGCGCGCTGGTCGAGCGTCCCGGCCGGGTGCTCAGCCGCGAGCAGTTGATCGAGCTGACGCGCGCGCCTGGCGTGGAGGTCAATGACCGCAGCGTGGACCTGACGATCTCCCGGCTGCGCCAGAAGCTGGGCGACTCGCCCAAGGAGCCGCGCCTGATCCGCACGATGCGCGGCGAGGGTTATCTCTTCGACGCCCAGGTGCAGGCTTGAGCGGCGCCCAGGCTCCAGGCGGGCCCAGCGGGCCCAGCGGGCCTGGCGGGCCTGGCGGCTTCGGCGGTCTGGGCCGCGCGATGCGGGAGCGGATCGGGCGCGCGCTCGGTGACACGCTGGCGCGGCGGATCTTCATCCTGCTGTGGGTGACGCTGGTGGCGGCGCAGGCGCTGGCGATCGGCGTGGTGACCTGGGTACGCGGCGACTTCAACGTGGCACGCATGCCGGGCGCGCCCACCCTACCCCCGATGCCGGGCCTGATGCATGACCCGAAGGGGCAGCCGCAGCAGCCTGGGCCTTCCGACCTCCATGAGCCGCCGTTGCCGGGCGACCTGCCGCCGCCGGCTGGCGAGCCGCGCGAGGTCGAGCACGAGCCGCCGCCGATGCCCAAGGGCCCGTGGCGAGGCCCGTTCAGAACACTCTCGGCATGGGAACTGACGCTGGATTACGGCATCCGCCTGCTGGTCACGGGCCTGGCGGCCTGGATCGCGTCGCGCTGGCTGGCGCGGCCGATGCGGGACCTGGTCCAAGCCTCGCAGGCGCTGGGCCAGTCACTGCACAAGCAGGAACCGCTGCCGCTGCTCGATGAGCGACGCGGCACGCTCGAGGTCCGCGAAAGCGCCCAGGTTTTCAACGCGATGGCGCGGCAGCTGCGGCGCCAGTTCAACGAGCGCGGCCTGATGGTGGCGGCGATCTCGCACGACCTGCGCACGCCGCTGACGCGGCTGCGGATGCGGCTGGAGACGCTGGACATCGAGGAGCTGCAGCGTCAGCGCTCGGTCGAGGACATCCGCGAGATGAATGCGCTGGTGGACGCGGTGATGGAGCTGTTCCGCGGCGATGGGCCGGGCGCGGCCGAGCCGCTGCAAGACGTGGACCTGGGCGCACTGGCGCAGGCGCTGACGGACGACCTGGTCGAACAGGCGATGCCGGTGAGTTTCGAGGGCGGTGACGCGCAGGTGCTGGCCAAGGGCCAGCCGATGGCGCTGCGGCGGGTGCTGGGCAACCTGATCGGCAACGCGGTGCGCTACGGCGGCCGCGCCGAGGTTCAGGTGGGTCGCGACGCGCAAGGGCCGTGGCTGCGCGTGACGGATGCGGGGCCGGGCATCCCGCCCGACCAGCTGGAAGCGGTGTTCGAGCCCTTCTACCGGCTGGAGGAGTCTCGCAACCGCCACACGGGCGGCGCGGGGCTGGGGCTCTACATCGCGCGTGAATTGACGCTGCGGCAGCGCGGCTCGCTGGTGCTGAGCAACCGGCCCGAGGGTGGGTTGACAGCGGAATTGCGGTTGACCGCCTGACGCGAACGAGGGACAGCCGCAGTCCCTGGCTCATCCCCAAGGTTGCGGACGGCTCGGAATCAACCCGGATGCCGGCGGGCAAGCGGCGCGGGACATTGGCGGTACGAGCCAATGGGAGGCCGCCATGACCGCAGCAGCACCGCCCCCGCCCGAAGCACCGCCCCCGGTGCCAGACGGGTCCGAACGCCAGACGCTGGCACAGCCATGGCCGCGGCGCGACGACGAGGTCCTGATCGCCGAGGCCATGGCGCTGCTGCCCCCGCTGCGACCGCGTCTGCAGGCCCTGATCCGCCGGATCGAGGTCCCGCCCCCCTGGGACGACGAAGCGCAGCGGCAACGATGGAAGCAGGACCATCCCCGAGTCCCTGTCAGCTCGGACTGGGCGACTTACGAGCGGTGGCGCAAGGCGCTGATCGATGCCCGCCTGAAGTGGCTCCGCGCCTGGATCCATCGCCTGGGCGAGGATGAGGCTCCGGCGGCGCTCTGCCTGTCGGGCGGCGGCATCCGCAGCGCGACCTTCAGCCTGGGCGTGATCCAGGGGCTCGCCGCCAAAGGCGTCATGCGGGACTTCCACTACCTGTCCTCCGTTTCCGGCGGCGGGTACATCACCAGCCTGCTGTCGGCCTGGATCCGCAACGAGGCCCTGCTGCGCCAGGCCGACGCCGCCGGCATGAGCCTGGCCGACTACATGAATGCCGGCATGGGCTCCCGGGCGCCGATCCAGACCGAGGGGCCGGCGCTCAGCGATGCGCGGGCGGCGGTGCTCGACACCCTGGGCCGGGTCGGCGACGCCCAGTCGGAAGAGCCCCAACCGGTGCGGCGCCTGCGCGCCTTCAGCAGCTACCTGAGTCCGATGCGGGGCGTGTCCGCCGACTTCCTCACGCTGCTGGCGATCTACGCGCGCAACCTGACGCTCAACTGGATGGTGTGGATCCCCGCGCTGTTGGGCGTGCTGCTGTTGCCGCGCCTCTACCTCGCCTGGCTTCAGGCGGGGCTGCCGGGCGACGGCTGGCGTCAGGCCATGATGTGGGCCGCCTGGCTGCTGATCGTCTGGACCATCGCCTACATGGCGTCGGACCTGCCGGCGCCACCGCCCAAGCGCAAGCCGCGATCGCCGGTCCAGCACCTGCAGGCCGGCGCGCCGCCGGCCTCCTCCGGCGCAGCGGCCGCGCGCACGGAGGAGCGGCTCAAGGGGCCGCCCCCGGACAGGCCGGACGACACCTGGCAGATGGTGCTGCCGCCGTTCGCCGCCGCGTTGCTGCTGACCTGCCTGATCGGCTGGGAGGTCCGCGACCCCGCGGGCAGGCCCGTCTGGTCGATCTGGCTGCCGGGGTGGGCGCGCCAGGCGCTCGCCGCCGTCACGCCCGACCCCGAATGGCAGGTCACGCTGCTCGGCTTCGTGCTGGGCGCCTTCACTCAAGGCGCCGCGTCACTGCTGGGCGGACTCGTGCTGCGCAAGGCGCGGGCGCGGGAGCCGGGGACGCGTCCGGCGGATGGCTGGGCCTTCATCGCCGTCACCGTCGCGGGCGGCGGCACCGGCGCGGCGCTGTATTGGGTCATCCGCTGGCTGATCACCTTCTCCCCGCCGCCCGAGGCGCTGCCGTGGCAACCCGTCGAGATCGGCCTGGCCCCGCACGACCTGCGTCTGCTGGCGCTCTGGGGCGTGCCGCTGTTGATGACCCTGTTCTGGGTGGGCGTCACCGTCTATGCCGGATGGCGGCGCCCCGTCGGCCTGGAGGATGAACGCGAGTGGTGGGCGCGTGCCGCGGCGCGCTGGATGTTGCCGTCCGCCTGCTGGATCCTCGGCGTCGGACTCGTGTTCTACCTGCCCAGCCAGATGCTCGCGCTGTTCAAGCTGCAGGGCGGACAGGCGGCGGCCTTCGGCGCCGGGACGGGGGTGCTCGGGCTGTTGCTCGCGACCATCGGGTTCATCAGCAAACAAGGGCCCGCCTGGCGCCAGAAGGCCGAGTCGTTCGCCGACAAGACCGGCATGCGCATCGCCGACCTGCTCTCCATCGTCTTCATCGTGCTGTTCCTGACCGGCCTGTCGTACGCGATCACGGCCATGATGCGACTGCATGAGCCCTACCTGAAGGCGCAAGAGGCGCGGCTCGGCGTCGATGTGCAGGCGCCCGCCTTCTCGCGCATGGTCTGCGCGAAGCTCAAGGCGCAGGATCCCGAGACACGTTTCAGCCTGGGCTCAAGCTGCCGGCCGCTCGACTGCGGCCACGCCGGCAAGCGCTGCGCCCCCTGGACGGACGAAGCCGCCCACTTCTACACCGCCTCCCTCCTGACGACGATCGACCCGCTGCCGCTCGTCGGGGCGCTGCTCGTGGCCGCCCTCCTGGCGCTCGGCACGTCCTACCGCATCGGCGTCAACGCGTTCTCGCTTCACAGCCTCTACGGCAACCGGCTCGTGCGGGCCTACCTGGCGGCCAGCCGTCGCGACGAGGATCGCCGGCCTCACTGGTTCACCGGTTTCGATCCGCAGGACAACCTGCCCATCCACGAAACCTGGCCCGAGAAGCATGCCGAGCGGGACGCCCGCCCGCGGCTGATGCACATCGTCAACGTGGCCCTGAACCTCGTGAAGCCGACGGGCAGTCGCCTGGAGTGGCAGGACCGCAAAGCCGTCGCCTTCACCATCTCCCCGCTCTACTCGGGCAGCAGGACCACCGGCTACATCCCGTCCAAGCACTACCTCCAGACGCCTCACATCGACGGCATCAGCCTGGGATGCGCGATGACCGTCTCGGGCGCGGCGGCGTCGCCGAACATGGGCTATCACAGCTCGGTGCCGCTCGCGCTCGTGATGACGCTGTTCAATGTCCGGCTGGGCATCTGGTCCCCCAACCCGATGCGCGCGAGTTCCCCGAAGTGGCCCCAGGAACGTTCGGAACCGGCGCTGGGCCTGTCGACGATGATCGATGAGGCCTGGGGCAACACTTCCGCCGAGACGGCCTTCGTCAACCTGTCGGACGGCGGGCATTTCGACAACACCGGCCTGTACGAGATGGTGCGGCGCCGGGTCCGTCACATCGTCGTCGTGGATGCCGGCGCGGACCCCGACTACCAATACGACGACCTGCTCTCGACGGTCCGCCGCATCCGCATCGACCTGGGCATCGGCATCGAGTTCACCACCAACATGCCGGGGCCGCTGGAGCGGCAACGGTCCGGCGCGGCGGTGGCGCGGGCGCGGATCCGATATGGCCAGGCCGATGCGGCCGCGCCGGACGGCACGCTGCTGCTGATCAAGCCCGCGCTGGTGCACGACGATCCGCGCGGTCCATGGTTGCCGCTCGATGTCCGTCGCTATGCCGAGGAGAGCCGGCGCGGCAACCAGCGCTTTCCGCAGCAACCGACCTCGGACCAGTTCTTCGACGAGTCCCAGTTCGAGAGCTATCGCATGCTGGGCTTGCACACCGTGCTGGCGGCGTACGGTCCGCCCCCCGGATCGGCCGCACCCGCCACCGCTGGATCGCCGCTTCCAGGCTTCGGGGGACTGTCGCGGGCCATCGAATCGGTCGCCGTGGCGCCGCCCGCGCCACCGCGCCCGGAAGGAGAAGGCGGAAAACCGGCCCAGGCGGCGGAATCGGCGCTGAGCAAGTTGCTCGGCAGTCTCAGCGACAACGCGCAGATGGTGGCCGCCGGCACGCTGGTGAGCGTCGTCACGGTCACTGGCGTCTCGTCGGTCGGGTCGTCCGCGCCGCCCGCCGCCCCGCCTCCGGCGCCGCCGCCGGCAACAACGGTCGCGCCTCCGACGCCGCCGGTGGGGAACGGCGACGTCAACCTCTCCCTGGCGGAATTCGTCTCGCAGATCAGGAACGCCTCCAGTTCGGCCCAGACCTTCACGCTCGAGGTGGTCGCTGCCGCTTCCGCGGCCAGCGGCGTCGGTCGACGAGACGGCACGCTGACCGTCAAGCTCGACACCGCCGACGTCGAGCGGCTGAAGCAGGCCGCCAACGCCAGCGCCGCCGCCGCGACCAGCGCGAACTCGGCCGCCGGTCGCGCCGACAGCGCCGCGACGCAAGCCGCTTCGGCGGCGGACAGCGCGGCCACGGCCAGCAAGACGATGAGCGGCATGGCCGCTGACATCGCCGCCATCAGGCGCAGCGTCACCCAGGTACCACCGCGATCCAACGTGCGCGGCGGCGAAGGAGCCCGGCCATGACGCGGCCGTCCGCGGCGAGGAGAGCGCTCGGAGTCTGGATGACGGCGTGCCTGGTCGGCTGCGCGCCGATGCCCAAGCTCAGCGCCAACTGGTACACGGTCGTCGACCCCGAAACGGATCCGGCACGCCAGGCGGAAACCCGGCAGGACGGCTCGACCGAGATGCCGACGCGGGAGGTGACACGCCTCCTCCTGGCGATCCTGAACCAGGAGCGCACCATCGTGACCTTGAAGGACATCGTGATCAATCCGATCGTCGACGACCAGGGGAACACCGTGGACGGCCTGGGCCTGACGGGCCCGGATCCCATTGCCATCGAACCCGGGCAGATGCTGCTGCTGGAGATTCATCGGAACCCGCCCCGCGAGACCTCGACAGCCCTCAAGCCGGTGGCGCCGCCCTCGTCCGATCTCCGCACCTGGAAATGCGCCATTCCGACCCGCGTGCAGATGACCGCCGCGTTCGTGAAACGTTGGGACTGGGCGCATTACCGGGTGGATGAGCACCGCTCGACCCTGGAGCTGTCCAATCCGATGCCGTCGGCGTTGCCCTACGACTGGCAGCATTGCTGGAATCCGGAGCGCGCGATGCGGAGCTCTCCGCCCGCGAGGCCCTGATCCCGTTCACGCCACCAGGCGCGGCGGCCCCGGCGGATTCGGCGGCATCTGCAGCGCGAAGCCGCCGGCGCGCTTGCGCATCGTCGCCGGATCGACCTGCGGCGCCTGCGCCGGCCAGTCGAAGAACTTCTGGATCTCGCTGCGCCGCGCCAGCGTGTCGGCCATGCCCAGCGTGATCAGCTCGCTGGTGTATTCCGGCTCGAAGAGCAGGTAGCTGGCCAGCGCCGAGCCGCTCGCCGAAGCGCCCTCCCCGGACACGCCGATGCCTCTCAGCAACCCGCGGATCGGCGGCGGCAGCGCGCCCTGGTGCTCGGCCGCCAGGCTGTCCAGCGGCCGGCTCGGCGCGATGACCAGGGCCTCGATCGGCTTGAGCGGCGTGTTGCGCAGCGCTTCCTCCGGCAGCAGCGCCAGCGTGCTGTTGATGCGCTTGAGCCGTTCGATGTCCACGGCCAGCGCGTCCAGGAAGATGTTGGACAGCGCATGCCCGGCGATCTGCGCCAGGCTCGGATGCCCGGTCGGCGTCGGGCCGTGCTGGCCCTCGCCACCGGCCTCGTGCATGCGGCCTGCCCCGATCACCAGCACCTTCTCCGCGCCCAGGTGCACGGCCGGCGAGATCGGCGCCGTCTGCCGCATCGAGCCGTCGCCGAACCATTCGACCGCGCCGGCCAGGTCCAGCGGCTCCGCCGGGAAGATGAACGGGATCGCCGACGACGCGACCAGGTGCTCGATCGACAGCCGCGGGATGCGCGTGGCGATGCGCTGCGTGCGCACCCAGGGCTCGCGCTGCTGGTGGGTCTGGTAGAAGGTGACGTGGTGGCCCGAGGTGTAGCTGGACCCGGTCACGGCCAGCGCGTCGATGTAGCCCTTGGCCAGCATGTCGTCCAGCCGGTCCATCTTGATCCACTGGCCGAGCAGGCCGCGCAGCGGCGTGTTGTCGAGCAGGCTGCGCGGGCGCGTGCGGCGCCAGCGGTTCAGCGCCCAGCCCAGCGACACCATCGTCAGCCACTTCGCGCCGGAGCGGATGACGCCCAGCGAGTCCGCGGCATAGACCTGGTCGACGTGGATGTTCTGCCAGATGTACATCAGGCCGTCGACGGCGGAGCAGAAGTCGTCCGCCTGGCAGGCGAGCGTGGCGGCGTTGATCGCGCCGGCGGAGGTGCCGGCGATCACCTGGAAGGGGTTGTCGCCGGTGGTGCAGGCGTCGCGCCGGAGCTGCGCGATGGCCGCGAGCACGCCGACCTGATAGGCCGCGCGAGCCCCCCCTCCCGTAAGGATGAGGCCGGTCTTGGGCTTGGCATCCTGCATGAGGCGCAGCTTACGCCGGGCAGGACGGTGGGGTGTCGCCGGTTTACCCGGCAAATGGGGGATGGCCAACAGCCGGGATCGCGAGCGATCCCGGGATCAACGACGCCGGCCGACGCGGCGCGGCTTCAGATCCGGCTTGGACGCAGCGCTCATCGAGGTTTCCTCTTTGCGTGCACCGTCCGCGGAACGGTGTCCGCCATCAGCTCGGCCAATTCCTTGTCGGAGCCCAGGTTGGACAGCGTGTCGAAGGTGCCCTCCAGGCCCAGGGCCCACAGGACCATCAGCACGGAGCCGATCTGCACCGTGGGCGCGCCCCGTTCCACCGCCGACAGGGTGCTGAGGCCGATGCCTGCCTTCGCGGCCAGATCGGGTTGCGTGATCCGACGCGCCCGCCGGGCCAGTGAAATCCGCTCACCGAGATCGACCAGCGAGTCCTCGACGATGAACGGCAGGGTCTTGATACTCTTCATAAAGCAAGATTTTTAGCCAAAAAACCTTGCCATAGCAACTTTTTAACTTTCTACGGCCTTGACGACGGTCAGCGGCGATCAACCGCCTTCCGAGTAAACGATCTCCGCCGGCTTGAGCTGCTCCAGCGCCTCGTCGCTGGGCCAGAACTTGCCCGCGCCGCCCAGGCCCAGTTCCGCCGTCGCGCCCGCGCGCTTGATCGGGATGCGCAGCTCCAGGCCCTGGCTCAGCACACCCTGCTCCGTCTCCACCCGCTTGGCGGGCCAGCTCTTGACCAGCTCCAGCACCGTCGCCGCCGGCAGGTTGGGCGCCGTGCGCAGGTAGCGCCCGAAGCGCGCCCGCGCCGCCGCCAGGCTGAACACCTGCTGCACGTTCATCCGCAGCCCGCCCGAGAAGCGGTCGTTCTGCACCTTGCCCACCGCGATGATCAGTTCATCCTCGGCCAGCAGCTCCTTGTTGGCGTTGAGCAGCTCCTCGTTGGCCACCGCCTCGATCGCATCGGTCTTGTCGTCGATCTTGAAGATCGCCACCCGGCCGCGCGAGCCGTTGATCACCCGCATGTCGGACACGATGCCCGCCACCGTCGTCGGCTCGCGGCTGTCCTGCAGGTCGACGATCCGGCGCTTGACCATCTTTCGCAGCTCGGTCTCCGCCTGGTCGAACAGGTGGCCCGACAGGTAGAAGCCGATCGCCGTCTTCTCCAGGCTCAGCCGCTCCTTGATGCCCCACGGCGGCACGTCGACGAACTCGGGCTCCGCCGTCGAGGAACCATGCGTGCCGTCGAAGTCGAACAGCCCCCCCTGGTTGGCGTTCTGCGCCAGGTTGTCCGCGTAGGTGTAGCCCAGCGCCACGCTGGCCAGCAGCCGCGCGCGGTCGGGATGCAGCGCATCGAAGGCGCCGGCCTTGATCAGCGCCTCCACCACCCGCTTGTTGACCGCCTTGCGGTCGACCCGCGCGCAGAAGTCGAAGAAGCTGGTGAAGGGCCCGCCCTCGGTGCGGGCGCGAACGATCGCCTCGATCGCGCCGGCGCCGGTGCCCTTGATCGCCCCCAGGCTGTAGTTGATCTTGCGCGCACGCGGCGTGACGCCCGGCTTGGCGCCCTCCTTCGGCGGCGTGCGCACCGTGCCCTCGTCCGCGCCCATCGGCTCGAAACGCCCCACGCCCAGGTTGATGTTGGGCGGCTCGAACTCGATGCCGAACAGCTTGGCGTCGTTCATGAGCACCTTGAGCTTGTCCGTGTCGTCCGATTCGATCGTCATGTTCGCGGCGAAGAACTCCGCCGTGAAATGGACCTTCAGCCAGCCGGTGTGATACGCCAGCAGCGAGTACGCAGCCGCGTGCGACTTGTTGAAGCCGTAACCCGCGAACTTCTCCATCAGGTCGAAGACCTCGTCGGCCTTGTCCTGATCGATGCCCTTCTCGGCCGCGCCCTTGCGGAACAGCTCGCGGTGCATGGCCATCTCTTCGGCCTTCTTCTTGCCCATCGCGCGGCGCAGCATGTCCGCGCCGCCGAGCGAGTAGCCGCCCAGCACCTGGGCGGTCTGCATCACCTGCTCCTGGTAGACCATGATCCCGTAGGTCTCGGACAGCACCGGCTCCACCAGCGGATGCGGGTACTCGACCACCTCCTTGCCGTGCTTGCGCGCGACGAAGCTGGGGATCAGGTCCATCGGGCCCGGGCGGTACAGCGCGTTCAGCGCGATCAGGTCCTCCAGGCGCGAGGGCTTGGCGTCCTTCAGCATGCGCTGCATGCCGCTCGATTCAAACTGGAACACCGACTCGGTCAGGCCGTCGGAGAACAGCTTGTAGGTCCGCTTGTCGTCCAGCGGGATGGTCTCGAAGGCGAAGTCCTTGTGCTCGGGATAGCGCGCGACGATGAAGTCCTTGGCCAGCTCGAGGATGGTCAGCGTCGCCAAGCCCAGGAAGTCGAACTTGACCAGGCCGATGGCCTCGACGTCGTCCTTGTCGTACTGGCTCACCGCCGAGGTCGAGCCCGGCTGCTGGTACTGCGGGCAGAAGTCGGTGATCTTGCCCGGCGCGATCAGCACGCCGCCGGCGTGCATGCCGATCGAGCGCACCGTGCCCTCCACGCGCGCCGCCATCTCCAGCAGGCCGGCCACTTCCTCGTCCTGCGCCTCGCGCTCCTCGATCTCGGGCGACTCGTGGCGCGCGTAGACCATCTTGGCCTTGTCCGGGTCGAAGTCCGGCGGAAGCTTGGCCAGCGTCACCGTCTTGCCCGGGGGCGCCGGCACCAGCTTGGCGATCGAGTCCACATGGCCGAAGCCCATGCCCAGCACCCGCCCGATGTCGCGCAGCGCGCCCTTGGCCGCCATCGTGCCGAAGGTCGCGATCTGGCTCACCGCCGGCCGGCCGTACTTGTCCTTGACGTACTCGATGACGCGGTCGCGGTTGCCCTGGCAGAAGTCGATGTCGAAGTCGGGCATCGAGACCCGCTCCGGGTTCAGGAAGCGCTCGAACAGCAGGTTGTACTGCAGCGGGTCCAGGTCGGTGATCAGCAGCACGTAGGCCACCAGCGAGCCGGCGCCGGAACCCCGGCCCGGCCCCACCGGGCAGCCGTTGTTCTTCGCCCAGCGGATGAAGTCGCCCACGATGAGGAAGTAGCCGGGGAAGCCCATCTTGATGATGGTCTCGAGCTCGAACTCCAGTCGGTCGACGTAGCGCTGGCGCACCGCCTCGCGCTTGGCGGGGTCGGGGTAGAGCAGGTTCAGCCGGTCCTCCAGGCCCTCGTAGGAGAGCATGCGGAAGTACTGCTCCATCGGCATCGGCGTGCCGTCGGCCTGGATCGGCGTCGGGAAGTTGGGCAGTTGCGGCTTGCCCAGCACCAGCGTCAGGCTGCAGCGCCGGGCGATCTCCACCGTGTTGGCGATCGCGCTGGGCAGGTCGGCGAAGAGCTTCTCCATCTCCGCCTGCGACTTGAAGTGCTGGCTCGGCAGGAAGCGCTTGACCCGCTTGGGATTGGCCAGCGTCTCGCCGTCGGCGATGCAGATGCGGGCCTCGTGCGCCTCGAAGTCGTCCTCGTTCAGGAACTGGATGGGATGCGTCGCCACCACCGGCAGCTTCGCCTTGGCGGCCAGCGGCACCAGTTGGCGCAGCAGCGCCTCCTGGCCGGGCAGCCCGGCGCGCTGCAGCTCGATGTAGAAGCGGCCCGGATAGATCGCAGCCAGGCGCCGGGCCCAGTCCAGGGCCTTGGCCTCGTCGCCGGCGATGAGCGCCTGGCCGACCGGTCCGAACTGCATGCCGCCCAGGCAGATCAGGCCCTCGTGGAGTTCCTGCATCCATTCCAGCTTCAACAGCGCCTGGTTGCGCTGCACGTTCTGGATCCAGGCGCGCGACAGCAGCTCGCTCAGGTTGAGGTAGCCCTGGAAGTTCTGCACCAGCAGCAGCACGCGGCTGGGCGGCTTGTCGGTGGCGTCCGGCTCCAGCCAGACCTCGGCCCCCAGCACCGGCTTGACGCCCTTCTTGCGGCAGGCGTTGTAGAACTTCACCCCACCGAACATGTTCGCGAGGTCGGTCAGTCCCAGGGCGACCTGGCCATCCTTGGCCGCCGCGCTGGCGGCGTCGTCGATGCGCAGGGTGCCGTCGACGACGGAGTACTCGGTATGGGTGCGGAGGTGAACGAAAGCCATCGGCGGATTGTAAGAAGGCTATGCTCGCCCCCCATCGAACACACGCGCGGAGCGCCCGCGGGACCATGAGCATGACGACCAGCATGACGATGCGCCTCTCGACCCCGCCCCGTCCCCGTTCACCTTTCCGATCCTGCGCGACCGCGCTGGCGGCGCTGGCGCTGTGCGCGCCGCTGATGGGGCTGGCCGCCACGGCCCCGGCCCAGCCGCCCAAGCCGGCGAAGCCGTCCCGCAGCAGCGCGGACATCCTCGCCACCGCGCCGGCGTCCGTCTGGCGCGACGTTGACCCGGACAACCTGCTGGTGATGACCCTGCCGCAGGGCCAGGTGTTCATCGAACTGGCGCCGCGCTTCGCCCCCGCGCATGTGGACAACATCCGGGCGCTGGCCCGCGGCGGCTACTACGACGGGCTGGCGATCGTGCGGGTCCAGGACAACTTCGTCACCCAATGGGGCGACCCCAACGCCGATGACGAGGACACCGGCATGAAGGGCAAGGGCAAGCCCTTCCCCGCGGGGGCGAAGGCCCACCTGCCGGCCGAGTTCTCGATCCCGCTCAAGGGGGTGCCGATGACGGTGCTGCCGGACGTCGACGGCTGGGCGCCGCGGGTCGGCCAGGTGGACGGCTTCGCCGCGGCGGCGGATCCCAAGGCCGGCAAGGCCTGGCTGGCGCACTGCTACGGCAGCGTCGGCGCCGGCCGCGGCAACGCGGCCGACTCCAGCACCGGCGCGGAGCTCTATGCCGTCATCGGCCAGGCGCCGCGCGGGCTGGATCTGAACATCACGGTCGTGGGCCGCGTGCTCAAGGGCATGGAGTTCCTGTCCTCGCTGCCGCGCGGCGGCGCGGCGATGGGCTTCTACGACAAGCCCGAGCAGCGGCTGGGCATCGAGCGCGTGGCGCTGGCCGCGGCGCTGCCGGCCGAGCAGCGGCCCGCGCTGCAGGTGCTGCGCACCGACACGCCGACCTGGCAGGAGCTGCTCGACGCCCGCCGCCATCGGGGCGGCTGGTTCGTGCACAGCCCGGGCTACACCGACCTGTGCAGCGCCGCCGTCCCGGTGCGCGTCAAGCCGGCCGCCGGACCGGAGGTCAAGCTCAACGAGCCGAAGTCGCCCGAGAGTCGTCGCTGAGCGCATCCGCGCCCCCTGGGCGCGGTCGCCGGCCGCCCTACAATCGCGCGTTTTGCTGATCCTGCGCGGCCCCGCGCCGCCGCACCGGCATGAACGCTGCTGTCCCGCCTGAACCCCTGCCCGTCCTGAACATCTCCTGCTACCTGTTCGTCGCCATCGAGGCGCCGGATGCGTTGCGGGACACGCTGCACGAGCGCGCACGCACGCTCGACCTGAAGGGCACGGTGCTGATCGCCGAGGAAGGCATCAATCTGTTCCTGGCCGGGCCCGCCGAGGCGGTGCGGACCTGGGTCGGCGCGCTGCGTGCGGACCCGCGCTTCGCCGCGCTGGCGCCCAAGGAAAGCTGGAGCGACACGGTGCCGTTCCGCAAGCTGCTGGTGAAGGTCAAGCCGGAGATCATCCGGATGAACCATCCGACGATCCGTCCCGATCAGGCGCCGCGCGCGCCCGCGCTGCCGGCCGCCACGCTGCGCCGCTGGCTGGACCAGGGCCATGACGACGAAGGCCGCCCGGTGGTGACGCTGGACACGCGCAATGCCTTCGAGGTCGACGTCGGCGCCTTCGACGGCGCGATCGACTGGCGCATCGCCAAATTCAGCGAGTTCCCCGAGGCGGTCCAGGCCCACCGCGCCGAACTGGCCGGCAAGACCGTCGTCAGCTACTGCACCGGCGGCATCCGCTGCGAGAAAGCGGCGCTCTACCTCGAGCAGGACGCGCGCGCGCATGGCGTCGACGCGCGGATCTACCAGCTCGAGGGCGGCATCCTGAAGTACTTCGAGGAAGTGGGCGGCGCGCATTACCACGGCGACTGCTTCGTCTTCGACGAGCGCCGCGCCGTCGATCCCGAGCTGGCGGCCTCGCCCAAATCCGTCATCGAATGAGCGATCGCCCGACCTTCGGCGCCCGGCTAATGAAGCTGCTGGGGTTGGCCGTGCTGGCGACGGCGCTGCTCGCGATGGCCTTCCGCGCGCCGGACCGGCCGTTGGAAAGCCTGATCGCGCGCTGGGCGCCGCCGCCGTCGGACTTCCTCGAGCTGAAGCTGCCGGGCGGCCAACTCCAGCTGGTCCATTTCCGCGACGAGGGTCCCCGCTCCGACACCACCCCCATCGTGCTGCTGCACGGCACCGCCGCGAGCCTGCACACCTGGGAGGGATGGGTGAAGTCGCTGAGCGCGACGCGCCGCGTCATCACGCTCGACCTGCCGGGCTTCGGCCTGACCGGTCCCTCTCCTCTAGGCGACTACAGCGACGACGCCTATGGCTCGTTCCTGTGGTCCTTCTTCCAGCAGTTGCAGATCAGCCGCATGGTGCTCGGCGGCAACTCGATGGGCGGCGGCCTCGCCTGGCAGTACGCGGCCCGGCATCCGGAACAGGTCGCGGCCCTGGTGCTGGTCGACGCCGGCGGGCTCGACCTGCCCAGTGCCTCGGTGCCGGCCGGCTTCCGGCTGCCGGACTCGCGGCTGCTGCACTGGCTGGCCGGCGTGTTCCTGCCCCGGCCGCTGGTGGACCGCAGCGTGCGCGAGGTCTATGGCGATCCCTCCAAGGTCGATGCGGCGCTGGTGGACCGCTACTTCGAGCTGACGCTGCGCGAAGGCAACCGCGAGGCGCTGACGCAACGCCTGGCACAGCGCACGCCCGGCCGCCACGTCGAGCTGCTGGCGCGCATCCAAGCGCCGACGCTGATCCTGTGGGGCGGCCGGGACCGCCTGATCCCGCCGGTGGCGGCCACTCGCCTGCATGAGGCCATCGCGCACAGCACCGTGCAGGTCTTCCCCGGACTGGGGCATGTCCCCCAGGAGGAGGACCCCGCGTCCACCGTCCAGGCCGTTCACACGTTTTTGCACTCTCCTTAACCCTGATGGCCGCCACGCCTGCGGCATTGCAACAATCCCCCCCATTCCGGACCCGCCTCCCCCGAAGCGGGAGCGAGCCGCCCAAGAGGCGGAACCGGAAGTCCATTCCACGATTCCTGCTCAATCACAAGGAGCCTTCATGCAACGACGACAACTGATCGCCCGCGCCGCCCTGACCGCCTGCGCCCTGCTGGCCACCGCCGGTGCCGTGCACGCCCAGGCCCCTGACTGGAAGAAGATCCGCATCGGCGTCGAGGGCGCCTACCCCCCGTTCTCCGAAGTCGGCGCCGACGGCAAGCTCAAGGGCTTCGAGATCGACCTGGCCTACGCGCTGTGCGCCGAGATGAAGGCCGAGTGCACGCTGGTGCAGCAGGACTTCGACGGCCTGATCCCGGCGCTGCAGGCCCGCAAGGTCGACGCGATCATCGCCTCGGTGTCCATCACCGACGAACGCAAGAAGGTCATCGCCTTCTCCAACCCCTACTACAACACCCCGGCCCGCTTCACCGCCAAGGCCGACGCCAAGTTCGACTTCTCGCCCGCCGGCCTGAAGGGCAAGAAGATCGGCGTGCAGCGCGCGACCATCCATGAGAAGTTCGCGACCGACACCTTCAAGCAGAGCGAGATCGTCCGCTACGCCACGCAGGACCAGGCCTTCCTGGACCTGAAGTCGGGCCGCGTGGACCTGACGCTGGCCGACCTGGTCGCCGCCGACGTCGGCTTCCTGAAGACGCCCGCCGGCAAGGGCTACGCCTTCGTGGGCCCGAGCTACGACGACGTGAAGTACTTCGGCGTCGGCTCCGGCGTGGGCCTGCGCAAGGCGGACGAGAAGGTGCTGGGCAAGAAGTTCAACGACGCCATCGCCGCGGTGAAGGCCAACGGCACCTTCAAGAAGCTCAACGACAAGTACTTCGAGTACGACATCTCCGGCAAGACGGCCAAGTAAGCGGCCGGTCCGCCCCGGGAGGGTCCGCCCGCGCGGCCCCTCCCCCGGGCGCCGGGACCCGGCCGCGCCGGGTCCCCGCCCCACGCCTGCCCCCACTCCCCGCGAACGATAGCGATCCCCACCGATGAACCTGCACGGTTACCTGCCCAGCCTGCTCGAGGGCGCCTTGCTGACCCTGGGCGTGGCCCTGAGCTCGATGGCGCTGGCCATGGTGCTGGGGCTGCTCGGCGCGATGGCCAAGCTGTCGAAGTACCGCGTCGCCAAGGGCGTCGCGACCGTCTACACGACGCTGATCCGCGGCGTGCCCGACCTGGTGCTGATGCTGCTGATCTTCTTCGGAGGCCAGGTCGCGGTGAACGCGATCGCGCTGCAGCTCGGCCACGAGGAGTACATCGACATCAACCCGTTCGTGGCCGGCGTGGCGACGATCGCGTTCATCTTCGGCGCCTACCTGACCGAGGCCTTCCGCGGCGCCTTCCTGGCCGTGCCGCCGGGACAGCGCGAGGCCGGCCTGGCCTTCGGCATGAGCCCGGCCCAGGTCGCCTGGCGCATCACCTTCCCGCAGATGTTCCGGCACGCGTTGCCGGGCCTGTCCAACAACTGGCTGGTGCTGATCAAGAGCACCGCCATCGTGTCGGTCATCGGGCTGCACGACCTCATGATGCGGGGCTCGCAGGCCGCCGCCGGCACGCGCGAGCCCTTCGTGTTCTACCTCGCGGTGGCGCTGATCTACCTGCTCTTCACCTCGGTGTCCGAACTGGTCTTCGACCAGCTGCAGAAGCGCCTGTCCACCGGCGTGCGCCGCCACTCGCTGTGAGCGCGACCCGCCGCCCGCGCCGTCACGCCCCCGCCCGACCCGACCGAACGATTTCCCCATGAACCTGGACGCCATCGTCGAGAACCTCCCGCGCTACCTCGAGGGCGCGGTCGTCACCTTCGAGCTGCTCATCGTCTCGCTGCTGATCGGCCTGGCCCTGGCCATCCCGCTGGCGGTGCTGCGCACCCTGCCGATCAAGTGGCTGTCGCGCACGGTCTGGGCCTACACCTACGTGTTCCGCGGCACGCCGATGCTGGTGCAGCTGTTCCTGATCTATTACGGCCTGGGCCAGTTCGAGTGGATGCAGCGCAGCGCGCTGTGGCCGCTGTTCAGCTCGGCCTGGTTCTGCGCCTGCCTGACCTTCGTGCTGAACACCGGCGCGTACACGACGGAGATCATCGCCGGCTCGATCCGCTCGCTGCCGCACGGCGAGATCGAGGCCGCCAAGTCGCTGGGCATGAGCCGCTGGGTGATGCTGCGCCGCATCGTGCTGCCGCACGCGCTGCGCCGCGCGCTGCCGGCCTACAGCAACGAGGTGATCTTCATGCTGCACGGCACCGCGCTCGCGAGCGTGGTGACCATCATGGACGTCACGGGCATCGCCCGCGACATCAATGCCACCTACTACATTCCGTTCGAGGCCTTCATCACCGCCGCGCTCTTCTACTTCACGATGACGCTGGTGCTGGTGGGGCTGTTCCACCAGGCGGAGAAGCGCTGGCTCAAGCCCCTCATGCCGCGCTGACCCGCGCTGACCCCGCGCTGACGCTTCTCGCCCCGCCCCCGCCCCGCTTCCCCATTTCCAGCGCGCCGCCTCCCCGCGGCCCGCGCCGCCACCCCACTCCGATGCAACTCCGACAACATCCGCTTCCGAGCCCCACCCCGGGCACGCAGCGCGAGCTGGTCTCGCTGCACTACGGCCGCCCCGGCGAGGGCCAGAAGGTCTACATCCAGGCCTCGCTGCACGCCGACGAACTGCCCGGCATGCTGACCGCCTGGCACCTGCGCCGCCACTTCGACGCGCTCGAGGCGGCCGGGCGGCTGCGCGGCGAGATCGTGCTGGTGCCCATGGCCAACCCGATCGGGATGTCCCAGTGGTGGCTGCAATCGCATCTGGGCCGCTTCGAGGGCCTGTCCGGCGAGAACTTCAACCGCCACTACCCCGAGCACATCGAGGCCGCCGCGCGCCATGCCGAGCCTCGTCTGGGGGCCGACGCGGCGCACAACGTGGCGGTGCTGCGCGCCGCGCTGCGGACCGAGATCCAGGCCGGGAGCGCCGACACCGAGCTCAAGGCGCTGCGCAAGACGCTGATGCTGCTGGCCTGCGACGCCGACGTGGTGCTGGACCTGCACTGCGACGCGCAGGCGATGATGCACCTCTACACCGAGACGCCGTGCTGGCCGCAGTGCGAGCCGCTGGCGGCCTACCTGGGCGCGGCGGTGACGCTGCTGGCGACGGACTCCGGCGACAACCCCTTCGACGAAGCCTGCTCGCAGGTCTGGTGGAAGTGGGCCCGGCATTTCGGGGATCGCTTCCCGATTCCGCAGGCGACGCTGTCGGTGACGGTGGAGCTGCGCGGCCAGCAGGACGTCAGCCATGAACTGGCCGCCAAGGACGCGCAGGCGATCGTCGACTTCCTGATCCACCGCGGCGTGATCGCCGCGGACGGCGCGGTGCCGCCGGTGCCGGTGCCGGTCGGCGACGCACGGCCGCTGGCCGGCTCGATGCCGATCCCCTCGCCGGTGGGTGGGGTGCTGACCTTCCTGCGGGAGGTCGGCGAGGAGGTCAAGGCCGGCGACGTGATCGCGCAGGTCATCGACCCGATCACCGCTCAGGTCACCGACCTGAAGAGCCCGGTGGACGGGCTGCTGTTTGCACGCGACACGCTGCGCCTGGTCACTGCCGGGGCGCGTGTGGCGAAAGTCGCGGGCCGCGAGGCGACCCGCACCGGAAAACTGTTGGGAGCCCGTTGATGTCCGCGGCCAGTCTTGTTGTCGACAACCTCCATAAGCGCTACGGCGATCGCGAAGTCCTCAAGGGCGTGAGCCTCGCCGCGAAACCGGGCGACGTGATCACGCTGATCGGGTCCAGCGGCTCGGGCAAGAGCACCTTCCTGCGCTGCCTCAACCTGCTGGAGCAGCCCTACGAGGGCACGCTCCGCCTGGGCGACGAGCAATTGAAGCTGGTGCGCGACCGCGACGGCAGCTTCAAGGCCGGCGACGCCGCGCAGCTGCAGCGCTGGCGCGCGCGGCTGGCGATGGTGTTCCAGAACTTCAACCTGTGGGGTCACCGCACGGTGCTGGAGAACGTCATCGAGGCGCCAGTGCATGTGCTGAAGCAGTCCCGGGCCGAAGCGATCGAGAAGGCGGAAGCGCTGCTGGCGCGGGTGGGCGTGTCGCACCGCAAGGACGTCTACCCGGCGCAGCTCTCCGGTGGCGAGCAGCAGCGCGTGGCGATCGCGCGCGCGCTGGCGGTGGAGCCGGAGGTGATGCTCTTCGACGAGCCGACCTCGGCCCTGGACCCGGAGCTGGTGGGCGAGGTGCTGAAGGTGATGCGCGACCTCGCCGCGGAAGGCCGCACGATGATCGTCGTCACGCACGAGATGGGCTTCGCGCGCGAGGTGTCCTCGCACACGATGTTCCTGCACCAGGGCCGCGTGGAGGAGCAAGGCGACCCGCGTGAGGTCCTGATCAAGCCGCAGAGCGAGCGCCTGAAGGCGTTCCTGAGCGGTGGATTGAAATAGGTCCGCCTGCCGGCGCCCGGCTGCGCCGAGCGAAAAACAAGCGAACGGCCCGGGCTTGCCCGGGCCGTCGTTCATGGAAACACGGCGGCGAGCCCGCGATCACGCACCATGCGCAGCAGCCGGAGTTCCGCTCCTTGCGGTCCCTTGCCAAGCCCCTGTTCCCACCGCCGGAACTGACGCGCCGTCGTATTGAGGATGCGGGCCAGCGTGTACACGCTGTAGGTCGACTGCTCGCGGATGGCGCGGAAGTCCTCGGCGCGCAGCGGTTGCGGCGCTGACATGCCGACGCGCTCGATCGTGCGCAGATCCTCGTCGTTGAAGGTCCCGCAATCGTGGAGGTCGCGGCTCAACCGAAGCAGGCGTTCCATCGTTTCAGACTTGCGTTTGCGCATCACAGTTCACTTCCTTCAGCTTGTTGCTCTCGATCGAATCGGACAGCTCGCGGATCGATTTGGACGTCAGCGGCTGTCCGATCGTGCGATCCGCTTCTTGAAGAGTCCACTACCGAGATCTGCATCGATCAGCCCGCGTTCCATTTCAGCGACGGCGCGGCACAGGTCCTCTTCTGCGCAGCGCCTGCTTCCTCATCCAGCGCTGAAATCCATCGACCAAGAACACGGCACTCCTCATTCGACCTCCGGGCAAGATTGCGACACGCGCGCTCAGTGACAGGCCGCGCCAGCCAAGGTCTCACGCTGAAGACGGCCTTCCGATGGGGGACACCTTCGGGCGCGCCGTCCGCTCCAGCGCGGTGCAGGTGCCGATCATGCCGGCGCCCAGGACCAGGATCTCCCGTGTCATCGCCCGTGCCCCTTCCTTCTTGCTTTTGCCTCGATGCGCCTCAGGCGTACTTGTCACCGACCAGCGCGCGCACCGGGTGGGTGTCGTACACGATGGTCATGCGCTGGATCCGGCCCTGCTCGTTGAAGTCGAAGACATCCACGCAATCGAAGCGGACCTCGGTGCCGTCCCGCAGCTGCCAGTGATACACGAAGTAGGCCATCGCGCGCGATGCGCCCTGGGCGCTGAGCAGGATGTCCAGCACCTCGATTCGGCTCTGCCCCGAGGCGTCACGTACCTTGTCGAAGAAGGGCCGCGGGCTCATGCAGCCGAGGAACGGCGACACCACCTGCGCGTCCTCGGTGAACAAGGCCACGATGCCCTCGACGTCCGAGGCCTCGAGGCGATCGAGGTAGCGCTTGACGACGGCGACGTGCCCGGCGTCCGGCATCGTCGATTCGGAGATGTGCTGATTCATGAGTGGTACGCATGCCTGCAGTAGGAAGTTGGCTGGATCCTACGAAGCAATCCTCTCGTTAACCAGCGAAAGCTTCTCATGCGAGCCATGCACTAGGATCATGGCGATGACGCCGCGATCCACCCTCCCGCCGCTGCAGAACCTGCAGGCTTTCGTCGCTGCCGCGGAAGCAGGGAGCTTCACCCAGGCCGCAAGCGCGATGCACCTCACCCAAGGCGCGGTGAGCCGGCAGGTGTTGGCGCTGGAGGCGCATTTCGGCTGCGCGCTCTTCACGCGGCAGGCCCGGGGCCTCGCACTGACCTCCGAAGGCGCCGTGCTGCTGGCAGCGGTGCGCGAGGCCCTTGCCGGCATCGGTGCGGCGAGCGCGGCGATCCGCCGTCAGGCGGCGGTGATCAATCTCCAGGTGCCACCCACGCTCGCGGCCCGCTGGCTGCTGCCGCGCCTGCCTCGCCTGCGCCAGGCCCTGCCCGACCTCGAACTGCGCATCTCCACCAACTGGACCGATGCGCCGGACTTCGCGCGCTCCAGCGTCGACGCGATCATTGCCCACGGGCACGGTCGCTGGCCCGACGTCGACCAAGTGCTACTGATGCGCGAACGGCTCACGCCGATGTGCTCGCGGGCCATGGCGACGCGATTGAAGACGCCCGCCGACCTGGCCAAGGTCGAGCTGCTGCATCCCGGCCCCGAGCGACGCGAGTGGCGACGCTGGTTGGACGGTGCCGGTGTCGAGGGCGTCGACGGCGCCAGCGGCCATGTCTTCGACACCCTGGACCTGGCCCTGTCGGCGGCCATGCGCGGACAGGGGGTGGCCATCGCCGACCCGCGGATGCTGCAGGAGCTCGTGGCGGACGGCATGCTCGTGACGCCGTTCGGCGCCCAGGTCGGCTCGGGGAACGGCTACTTCCTCACCTGGCCGCCGGCCCACGGATCGAAGCGCGGCCTGAACGAGCTCCGCGCCTGGCTGTCGAAGGAGTTCTCGAGCCGGCGCTGATCCGGCCCCGTCGCGGAAAGGGCGCGAGCCCGCGCCAGCGGCGCCCGGCAGGCGGCGCGGCGGCGCGCGGACGCCCTTGCTCAAGCCTCGACGATGACCTCGAAGCCGCCGAAGATCATGCGCTGGCCGTCGAACGGCATGCTCGCCGGATCGTGGTTCATGCGCGGGTCCTCCATCGACTTCTTCATGCCCTCGTCGCGCACCTGGCGCGACGGCCAGACGATCCATGAGAAGACCACCGTCTCGTCGGGCTTGCGCTGCACCGCCATCGGGAACGAGGTCACCTTGCCCTCGGGCACGTCGTCGCCCCAGCACTCCACGACCTGCAGCGCGCCGTGGTCCTTGAACACCGCCGAGGCCTCCTGCGCCAGCTGGCGATAGGCCTCGCGCTGGGCGGTGGGCACGGCGATCACATAACCATCCACGTAGTTCATTGCGGTCACTCCGGTTGATCACGCGGCTCACGGCCACGTCCTGCACGACGAACGGCGGCGCGCGAGATCGACATCCTCGTCGCGCATGGCCGGATCGGGTGCCTCCGCCCCTCCACGGAAGGGGAAATGCCGCCATGCGCCGCGCGGGCGCGCGTCGACACGCCGCAGCGCGGGCAATCGGGACGCCCGGCCCCGTCGTGGTCGACAGGCCGGTCCGCGTCGCCCGACGCGCCCGCGCGCTCAGCCGTAGACCGACTTCTCCGGCCGCCGCGCCAGCACCGCGATCGGCGGCGCCCAGCGCTCGCCGCGCGGCTTCTTGCTGGTCACCAGCGTGATCTCCGAGGGCTCGAAGACCTCGACGTTGTGCGTGATCGGCGTCGTCAGCAGGTACTGCGCGCGCGTGCTCTTCAGGAAGTGGCCCACCAGCTGGATGTTGCGCACGTCCAGGTGGGCGAAGGGCTCGTCGATGAAGACGAAGCCGCCCGGCGCGTCGTCGTCCTTCATCAGCCCCACCAGCAGGATCAGGCTCTTGAGCACCTGCTGCCCGCCCGAGGCCTCGCCGTCGTTGAGGCCCACCTCGCCCTTGCCGTCGAAGTTGAACTTCACGTGCAGCCCGGCCTGCGCCAGCACCGTGTCGTCGTTGTCCAGGTGAGGCAGCTCGGCCTGCGCATGCACGCCGGCGAGCTCGCCCAGCTCCTGCACATTCTTCTTGTAGCGCCGCACCGTCGCGCGCAGCACGTCGATGTAGCGCTCGCGCGCGTTGAACGCGGCGATGCGCGCCATCTCGTTGCTCGCGCGGCGGTCGTCGAGCTGCGTGGTCTGCTCCAGCACCGCCACCTGCATCCGCGCATGGCGCTCCTGCACGCCGGCATCGGTCTCCCACACGCCGGTGTCCAGTTCCTGCTGCACGTGGCGCGAGGCGATCTCCGCCTGCTTGGCGTTCTCGAACTCGTCGCGCAGCGCCTGCAGCCGCATCGGATGCACCCAGGCGGCGGGGAACTTCGTCCGCGCCTCGCGCGAGGCACGGGCGGTGGCGATCAGGTCGTCGCGCTTGCTGGCCCAGTCGCGCTCGGCGCGCAGCACGTTGTCCTCGCTGGCCTTGAGGCTGGCCTGGGCGGACTCGTAGTCGCGCTCGGTGCGGGTGGCCGCGGCCACGGTCCGGTCGTGCTCCTGGTCCAGCGCGGCCATGCGGGTCGCCGCCTCGATGCGCGACTGGCGCAGGCCCGGCAGCCGCGCCCGCGCCTCGGCAAATTCCTCGGCCCGCTCCACCAGCTCCTGCGCCGCCTTGTGGCCCTGCGCCGCGCGCTGCGCGTCCTTGAGCTGGCGCTCGATCTCTAGTTGCTCCTTGGCGAGCTTGGACAGCTCCAGGTCGTAGCGCGTCAGCTCCTTGTCCAGCGAGGCGCGGCGCGCATCGAGCGCGGAGTCGCCGAACTGGTACTCGCGCGGCTCGACCCACAGGCTGCGACCGCCGCGGCCATCGCGGTAGTAGGCCTCGGTGGTGATCCACTCGCCGCCGGCCTGGGCGCCCTTCTCGGTGTCCGCGACGCAGCGGATCGAGGCCAGTTGCCGCAGCAGCCAGCCCGGCGCCTTGGCGTTGAACTTCAGCACGGACAGCAGGCTGTCCTTCGGGCTCACCGCCGGCGCATGCTCGCCATCGGCGACGACGTAATGCCGGTAGCGCTCGCGCGAGGCGATGCGGTAGGCCTGGCTCTCGTCGCTGGCGCGGGCCAGCACCACCACCCAGCGGGACGGCCGCAGGAAGCCCTCGGCCGCGGCGCGCCACTGGTCGTCGGCGATGTCGATCGCGTCGGCCAGCACGTGGTGCGCGATGCCGGCTTCGTCCAGCGCCTTGCGAAAACGCGTGACCTCCGACGGCGGCGGCGGCACGCGGTGCCCGGTCAGCTCGTCCATCGCCTGCTGCGCCTTGCGCTGCTGGTCGTTCTGGCGCGTGAAGCTCTCGCGCAGCTGATGCTGGCGCGTGCCCAGTTCCTCGAGCTTGGCCGTCAACGCCGCGCCATCGGTCTCGACCGCGGCCAACGCCTTCAGGTCGTCCTCGCGCTTGGCGAGCTGCTCCATCGGGCGCTCGCCGTCGCGCGCCGCCTCGAAGGCCTGGCGCGCTTCCTTGCGCTGCTGCTCCAGGTCGGCCAGCTTGTCCTTGGCCGCCTCCTGCGCCTTGAACAGCGCCAGCAGCTGCGCGCGCTTGTCGCTGATGCCGCGCTCGTCGGAGCGCGCGAACAGCCGCTGCCGGTGCAGCTCGCGCAGCTGCTGCGCGGTGCGCTGGCGCTGCTCGCTCCACTGCAGCACCGGCACGACCTCGGTGGCCAGGCGCTCGCGCTCCTTGAGTCGCAGCTGGTACTGCTGGTAGCTGTTGACGCGGTTGGACAGGTCGGACAGCTGCGCCTGCGCGTGCGACAGCTCGTGCTGCGCCTGCTCGACTTCCTTGACCAGCTGCTGCTGGTGGTTGCGCGCCAGCTCGTAGCGGTCCAGCACTTCCTGGTCGCCGAAGACCTCGAACACCAGGCGCAGCAGCTCCTTGGGGGAGAGCTCGCACAGGCGGTCCGTCTGGCCCTGCTCCAGCGCCAGCACGCGGCCGATCGCGCGCGTCAGGCCGGCGGCCTCCAGGCGCTTCTTCCAGGCTTCGATGCCCAGCCAGTCCTTGTCGGCCTTGGTGTCGAGCTCCTCGATCTCATGCACGCCGTCGACCAGGATGTAGCGGCGCACCCAGTCGCCGCCCTGGCGCGAGATGCGGCAGGCCAGCGTCACCTGGTCCGCGTACAGCAGCGAGCTCGCGAACGGCCGGCTGCTGTTCTGGCGGCCGCGCGGGCGGTTGTCCACCAGCGCGCGCAGCCAGGCGTGCTCGGCGTTGGCATGGCGGGCGTAGGTCTTGTAGGTGCGGCCGCCAGAGCACTCCAGCCCCAGCAGCGTCCGCATCGCATCCAGCAGCGTGGTCTTGCCCGAGCCGTTGGGCCCGGCGATGGTGATGATGTTGCCGTCCAGCGGCATCGAGACGCGGCGGCAGTAGTCCCAGTGCAGCAGTTCCAGGGATTGCAGGTGAAACATCAGGCGTCGCTCAGGTCGGATTCTTCGTTGTGGCGGGCGGCCAGGATGGCATTCAGCATCGGGCCGGATTCCGCATCGGTGCTGCGCGCCAGCACGTCGGCCAGCGCGCCGTCCAGGATGCGCGGCGCCAGCGTGTCGTAGTCCAGCAGCAGGTCCAGCAGCGGGCCCTCGCAGATGTCCTCGCCCTTGCGGGTGATGAAGCCCTGGCGCTCCAGCAGCTTGAGGTTGGCGTCCAGCCGCATCTTCTTGCCCAGCTGGTTGCCGAAGTCGGCCAGCAGGCTGCGGTAGGACAGCGTCGGCGCGCTGCTCGCGGCGCTGGGCAGCGGCTTGTCCTTGGCGAACATCTCGCCCTGCCCCTCGGCGGCCTCCTCGGCGCGCGCGAGCTGGCGCTGGCGCTTGGGCAGCACGATCAGCGCCCACACCACCACCAGCAGCGCGACGCCGTCGCGCGGCAGGTCCAGGTTGTTGTTGGAGGCCAGGCCGGTCTCGCCGAACACGGCGACCTCGGCCGGGCGCAGCATCGCCAGCGTGATGTGGTCGGCGTAGACGTTGTCCACCACGCGCAGGCCCACGGCGGCCACGCGCTCGTTGACCGCGCGCCAGAGCTCCTGGTCGATCAGCGCGCGGCGCACCAGCGGCTGGTTGCGCGGCAGCCAGCGGCGCGCCAGCAGTTGAGCCGCCAGTTGGGCGGCGTCGTCGAGTTGATTGCTCATGACTGGGAAGGCGGTTCAGCCGCGACGCTGACGTCGGCGGCAGGTTCGGGAGAGGCGGCGATCGCGTCGCCCGCGGCCGCTTCGACAGGAGCAGCGGCAGCCGCATCAGGCGCGGCAGCAGCGGCGGCCTTGCGGCGGCCGCGCCGGGGCGCTTCCTCGGGCGGGCGCCACTTGGGTTCGGGTTCGGGCTCGGCGGGCGGCTCCACGTCCGTCGAGTGCAGCACGCCCTGGCTCATCCAGCGCACGTGCTCGTCATCGATCTCGCCCTGTTCGGCGGACCAGCGCACGCGCCACGGCTGGCGCGCCATGTCGCCGGTCGCGCCGGCCAGATGCTGCGCCTGCGGATCGCCCAGCAGCGGCAGCAGCTGCGCCCGGTAGGCCGCGCGCGCGTAGCTGCCGCCCAGCACCGCGGGACGCAGGTCGTTCATCGGCACGCCGTCGCCGCTCCAGCGGCCCAGCAGCGCCTGCAACTGGGCCATCTCCGGCGGCAGGCTCATCACGGCCAGTTCGCCCGGGGGCGCGGCGAGGCCGCTGGGCAGCGGCTCGGGCGTCGGCGGCACCGGACGGTCGCGCTCGAACTCGGCCTCGCAGCCGTCCAGCAGTTCATGCTGCGCGACGAAGACCGGATGCACCGGCCGCGACAGCGCGCCCAGCGCCAGGTTTTCCAGGAACGGGACCTCCTGCAGCCAGCGCCGCACGTCGGTCGTCGTGATGCCGGTGGAGCCCAGCGTCACCCGCTGGCGGTCGGCCTGCTGCAGCGCGCGGTTGAACTGGCTGGCCATCGCCAGCAGCCGCGCCTGCGCCAGGCCGAGCTCGCGCGCCAGGCGCTCCAGGCGTGCGTTCCCGTCGTTCTCGGCCTGCCGGATGATCGCGGACAGCGCCTCGCTGGCGCGCTCGACCAGCTTGAGCGCGCGCTCGAAGCGCATGCGCGCGCGGCGCAGATGGAACTCGGAGCCCGAGGCGATCGCGTCGGCGAACTCGTTGTAGAGCCGCGAGAGCTGGGCCAGCAGATGCTGCAGCTGCGCCGGCTCCAGCGTGCCGAGCTGCTGCGCGCCCGCCACGTTGGCGAGCAGGCCGGCCAGGTCGCCGTCCTCGTCGGCGGCCTGGCCCTGCGTCAGCGGCGAGACCATCGCCATCAGCTGCTGCGCCAGCGGCGTCACGCCGTACTGCTGGTTGGACGCGTCCCAGGCCAGCAGCTGCGCGTCGCGCAGGCGCTTGAGCACCAGCTCCAGCGCCTCGTCGCGCAGCAGGTGGAAATGGCGGTTCAGGTCGTCGCGAGAGAGCCGCGAGTGCGGCAGGCTCATCAGCTCGATGAACACCCAGACGCGCAGCCGCACCAGCGTGGACGGGCCGTGGAACAGCGCGCGCTGCGCGGCCAGCAGGGCCTCGTTGCGTTCCAGCTGCCACCACAGGAGGGAGTCCTGCGGGAGCTGGCCTTCGCGGAAATGGTCTTCGAAAGAGGGTTCGGGGAGATCGTCGCGCAGAGCGTCGTCCGCGCCTCCCGGGGTCAGGGTCATGGGGCGGGATTATCGCGCCCCCTCAGACGGGTCCGAGCGCCCTTCGCATCAGGGTCGCCCCGGGGCCGAAGCTGGCCAGTTTCCGCGCCAGCGCGGAGCCCGAAGGCGCATCCGCGGCGGCGAAGCCCTGGCGCTGCCAGTACTCGCGCGAGCCCTGCACCGCCACCAGCGCGATCTGCGCCAGGCCCATGTCCTGCGCGCGGTTCACCACCTGCCGCAGCAGCTTGCGGCCCAATTGCCGCGAGCGCCCCGCCGGCGACACCGCCAGGTCGTGCAGGTACAGCGTGCGCGGCGCGCGCGCCGGCGCGACCTCCTGCGCATCCAGGGCCGGCAGTTGCCCGTCGTCCACCGGCAGGCTGACGACATAGGCCAGCGGCTCACCGGCCTCCACGGCCAGGTAGGAGCAATGCAGATGGCGCGCCGCGTTCAGCTTGGCCTCGAAGGCCTCGGCGCTTTCCAGGAACTCGGGCCCATAACACTGGGCCTGCAAGGCGAGCACGGCGGGAAGGTCCGCTGTGCCGATCACTTTCAACTGCAGCATCAAACGAAGTCGCCGGCCGATCGCGTGTTCCAGTGGTCGGAGATCCCCGAGAAGAAAGGCGACAGCAGCGGCGTGAAGAGACAAACGAAGGCCAGGATGTTGAGCGCGACGCTCAACCAGAACACCCGCCGGAAGCCCGGCTTGGCGCTCTTGTGGCGTAGCAAGTGCTGGGCCAGCAGCGCACCGGGCCAGCCGCACAACAGCGCGAGCCCATGCAGCGTGGACTCCTTGACGCGCCACTGGCCCAGCCGGGCGGCGCGCTTGTCCAGCGCGTAGACGATGAAGGTCGCGAAGCTCATCGCGACATAGGTGCCCCACAGCCCGCGCGGCAGCGGCCAGGCCAGGTGCGTGAGCAGCACCAGCGTGGCGAATCCCGGCACCAGCCAGAGCGAGGCACCGGTGTCGGCGGAAGGCTTGGAGGATGGGGCCGAGCCGCGCAGCGGCTGCGCCCGGTCGCGCGGCCGGGCCGCGCCGCCCGGGCGTGGCGCCGGGCCGGCGGGGGCCGGCTTGGGCTCGAGGCTCCTGACCTCGAGCGCACGGGGCTTGCCCTGCGCGTCGGCGCCGGGCTGGTAGCTCACGCGCTCGCCGACGAAGGGCCGGCGGGCGCGCAGGCCGAAGGCGCTGATGTGCACGAAGCGCTTCGGGCCGCCATCGGACGGCGCGATGAAGCCGTAGCCCTTCGCGTCATCCCACTGGACGATCCGACCCTCGACGCGCATCCCTCAGCGTTCCCCTTCAGTCCGAGCCGCGAGGGCTCAGTAGCCCTTGCGCGGGCCCTTCTTGACGAAGCCGCCGCGGTCGTCGCCGCCTTGGCGCGGGCCCTTGAAGGCCGGCTTGGCCGGACGGCCTTCGAAGCCGTCGTTGCCCTTGAAGGCCGGGCGCTCGGCGCGCGGGCCGTAGCGGTCGTTGTTCTCGGCCGAACGATCGAAGCGCGGATCGAAGCCGCCACGGCGCTGCTCGAAGCCACCGCCGTTGCCGCCCTGGCCGCCACGCGGGCCGCCGAAGTCACGCTGCGGACGGTCCTGGACCTGGCCGTCGCGACGCTCGAAGCGGTTGCCGCCGCCGAAGCCCTGGCCGTCACGCTGCGGACGATCGCCGAAACGCGGGCGGTCGCCGAAGGGACGGTCGCCCTGCGGGCGGTCACCGAAACGCGGACGGTCGCCGCCTTGCGGACGCTCGAAACGGTTGCCGCCGCCGAAGCCGCCCTGGCCGCCCTCGCGACGCTCGCCAAAGGCCGGACGGCCTTCCGGACGCTCGAAGCGGGCGCTGTTGTCGAAGCGGTTGTCGCCGCCGCCGAAACCACCGCGGTCGTTGCCACGGAAGCCGCCGCCTTGCGGACGGCCATAGCCACCGCGACCGCCGCCGAAGCCGCCACGGTCGTTACCGCGGAAGCCGCCACGGTCACCGCGGTCGAAACCGGGGCGCGACGGGAAGATGCGCGGCTCTTCGTTGCGCGGCTCCAGGCCTTCGATGCGCGAGACCGGGATCTGCTGTGTCGTGAACTGCTGGATGCGCTTGATCATCGAGATGTCGCCGCGCTCGGCCAGCGTCACCGCGATGCCGGAGCGGCCGGCGCGGCCGGTGCGGCCGATGCGGTGGACGTAGTCCTCGGCCTTCATCGGCAGGCCGAAGTTGATGACGTGCGAGATGGTCGGGACGTCGATGCCGCGGGCGGCCACGTCGGTGGCGACCAGCACGCGCAGGTCGCGGCGGCGCAGCGCCATCAGCGTGCGGTTGCGCTTGCCCTGCGGCATGCCGCCGTGCAGCGCGGCGACGCGGTGACCGATGGCCTCCAGCTGCTCGGCCAGCCACTCGGTGTCCTGCTGGGTGCTGGTGAAGACCACGGCCTGGTCGACGTCGCGCTCGCCCAGGATGTGCTCCAGCAGCTTGCGCTTGTGCTGGCCGTTGTCGGCCCAGTGCAGGCGCTGCTCGATGTTCTCGTGGGTCTCGGTGTGGCCCGACACGTCGATGCGCTGCGGGTCCTTCATCAGCTGGGCGGCCAGGCGGCCGGTGTTGCCGGCGAAGGTCGCGCTGTACATCAGCGTCTGGCGCGTGGCCGGGATCTGCTCGGCGACGAAGTTGATGTCGTCGATGAAGCCCATGTCCAGCATGCGGTCGGCCTCGTCGAGCACGAACATCGTCACGTTCTCGAGCTTGCAGCGGCCGCTGTTGATGTGGTCGAGCAGGCGGCCCGGGGTGGCGATCAGGATGTCCAGGTGGCCGCTGAGCGCGCGCAGCTGGTGGGCGTAGGGCATGCCGCCCAGCACGGTGGCCACGCGCAGGCCCTGGATGTGGCGGCCGTAGGTCATCGCGGACTTGGCGACCTGCATCGCCAGTTCGCGCGTCGGGGCCAGCACCAGCACGCGCGGGCCGATGGTCTTGGTCTTGCTGCCGGCGGCGCGCTCGGCGCGGGCGGTCAGCACCTGCTGCAGCGCGGGCAGGATGAACGAGGCGGTCTTGCCCGAGCCGGTGCGCGAGGACACCATCAGGTCCGCGCCGGTCAGCGCGGGGGGAATCGCCTGGGCCTGCACCTCGGTGGCGTTTTCGTAGCCGGAGTCCTTGACGGCGCGCAGCAGCGCGTCGTGCAGGCCCAGGGCGGAGAACGGCGTGCCGCTCGTTTCCGCGTCGTTGCCGAGTTCGCCGGCTTCGATCTGGGAGTCGAGCTCGTCGTTCTGGTTCTGGGCGTCGGCGTTCATGTCGTGGTCGAAACTCATCTGTCTTGCAATCCAAAGGCACGCGCCGCCACCGACGCCGAAGGACGGCGTCCGCGCTGGCGCGCTGTGGCCTGTCATGCGATCTCGATCGGATCGCGGCAGGACCGTGATGTCGCTGGGAGAAAGCTCGCGTCGATCACCAGGCAAGAGAGACACGCGCAGCGCGGCCGCCGAAGCAGCCCACGAGCGGGTGGAAGGGCCTGGTGAGGCGCCGGGGAACAGTCAAAGCGACGGCATCGCCGCCGACCGAACCCGAGGGCATGCAGGGCGCGCTTCCCGTGGCGGGAAACCGCTCCGGAGGAGATCCGGAGCCTGCGTGGGCATCCGTCGGGATGGCCGGCGCAGCGGTCTGCAAGAGGTCAGAGGAGACGTACGAAGCACCGTCTGAAACGGTGAAGCCCGAGAGTATAGCGACTTTTCGGGTTTTCACCTAGCACCATTTGATCAGCGCCCCACGGCGCTGGTTGATGCCGCTGTTTCAGAGGCCTTCGAGCAGTGTCGGCAGCACGGCCATCAGCGCGTCGAGCTGGTCGCCCTCCAGCCAGGCCGGCGCGGCGTCCAGCCAGTCGGGGAAGCTCACGCCGTCGCGCTGCGCGCGCAGCACGGCGGCGTCGAGCGAGTCCTCGATCAGCAGCAGCGCCGCCGGCACACCGCAGGCCTCGTCGCCGCAGACGGCCTCCACCCGATGCGCCAGCACGGCCGGCTGCCACGGCAGGTCGGCATGCACGAGGGCGACCCGATCCTCAGCCAGCGCCCCGCCCGGCAGGCTGCCGAGCGCGTCGTCGCTGGCCAGCAGCACGCCGGCCTCGGCGGAGCGCCAGGCCGACAGCGCGGCCGCGCGCGCCGCCGGTGCGTCGCCGGCACGCAGGCGCTGCGGCGGCAGGCGCCGCAACTGGGGCGACATCGACAGGCTATCCAGCAGCGTCTCCGAGCGCGCGCAGACCACCAGCCGCGCGGCCGCCGGCACGGCGCCCTGGATCCATTCGCGACGCAGCGCGAGCACCGCCTCGGCCTTGGCCGCCAGCGCCTGGCGGGACGCCGGCGGCAGCAGCGACAGGGCCTCCAGCAACTGCTGCTGCTCGGCACTGGACAGGAAACGCAGCGCGGTCCAGCGCTCGATCAGCTGGCGCAGCTGCTTCAGCGGCGCGGCCGGCAGGCTGGCGCCGTTCGCGCCGGCGCCGTCGAGCCACACCGGCGACAGCAGCGCGGCAGGCAACTGGTCCGCCAGTTCGCGCTTGCGGCGCGAGAGCAGCACCGATTCGAGCGCCTCGCGCTTGAGCTTCTTGCCGGCGTCGTCGGGCAGCGCGCGCAGGCGCGCCAGCGGGCCGCGGCGCATGTCGTCGAGCCAGTCGATCCACTCGACCAGCCGCGCGTCGGCCAGCGGCTCCTGGTGCGCGATCAGCAGCAGCTGCGGGGCCGGCACGGCGCGCAGCGCCGTCAGGCGCTCCGGCTCGACCGATTCAATGCCGTCGACGACCAGCAGCGCCGCCTGCGGCTTCGCGGGTGGCGTCGCGGCGACGGTCACCGACTTCGCCTCCTCGCCCAGCCAGCGCGTCAGGTCGCGCCGCCAGGCGGCGTGGGCCGCCTCCGGGGCGATGACGACGGCGGGCTTCACGCCGAAGCACTCGCCCCACAGCCGGATCGCGGCGATGGCCGCGCCGCGCTGCCCCAGTCCGAGGTCGTCGGCCACGAGCGCACGGCCGGCGCAGACGGCGAACAGCGCCGCCTCCCAGGCATGGACCGGCAATTCGTCGCGCAGCAGCGCGCGCATCGCCGCGCCGTCGGCCATCGCGGCCTCGATCCGCTGCACCCGCGCCTGGGCGTCGCGACCGCAGGCCAGCTGCGACCACACCGGCGCGTCCACGCGCAGCACGACGCCCAGCGACCGGGCTTCGCTCAGCAGTTCCTGCAGCCAGGCATGACCGCCCTCGGCGGAGCGGCGCAGTTGCTCGTCCAGGCCGTCCTGCTCGCGCAGGCGGTCGGGGACCTCGCGACCGCAGACCCACTGCAGCCGCCGCTGCGGCCCGGGCACCAGCCAGACCTCGGCCTCGCGCGCGGGCCAGCCGGCGTCGAGCGCCTCCTGCTGGGCGGCATCGAACAGCGCCAGCAGATGCTCGCCGTGCTCGCAGGTGCCCTGGTCGCGATAGCCGGCGCAATCGCAGCGCCAGGTCTGGCGGCCCAGCAGGCGCAGCCGGCAGGTCGCGCCGGTCAGGCCGTCGCGCAGCTCATAGTCGCCGAACACGCCGTCGTCCTCGCGCGCGCCGAGCGTGAAGCGCGGCGGCTCGGCCGGGACCGCGGGGGCCGCCTCGACCGCAGGCTCGACCTTCGGCTTGCGACGGCCCTTGCGGGGAGCGGCGCTCTCGTCGCTCTCCGTGGCCACGACTTCGGCTTCAGTCGAAGCTTCGACTTCAGTCGAGGCGTCGGCCTCGGCGGAGGCTGCGGCCTCGGTAGGGGCTGCGGCCTCGGTCGGGGCCGCAGGCTCGGTCGAAGCTTCGGTGTCGGTATGGACCTCGGCGGCGGTCGCGCGTTTGCGGGCCGGTCGCTTCTTCGGCGCGGGCGCAGGCGCGGCCGGCTCCGCCGCCGCTTCAGGCGCTGCCTCGGCAGCTGCCGCCAGCTCAGGCGCGGCCTCGGTCGTCACCGGCTCGGCGGGCACCGCCTTCGCGCGGGAGGCGCGCTTGCGCGCCGGCTTCGGCGTCGCCGGCTCGGCGGACGCCGCGGGCGTCACGGGCTCGGCGGCCTCGGTCCGCGGGACCGTTTCGGTCGCCGCTTCGTTGCCCGCATCGGTCACTGCATCGGTCACCGCTTCGGCCACCGGCAGGCTCGCTGCCTCGTCACCCACCCGGGTCTTGCGCGCCGCCGGGCGGCGGCGTTGGGTTGTCGTCGTCATGAAGGTCCTCGTGCCGCAGCCGCGCCTCGCGCCAGCCACGGACACCGTTGAAGATGGCGAGCGCATGCGCCCGCCGCAGATCCTGCAAGGTCAGCCGCGCCTCGCGCAGCCGGCCTTGCTCCAGCAGTTCCTCGCGCAGCGTGCCGGGCAGCAGGCCGGCCTCGGCGCGCGGCGTCAGCCACGGCCCGTCCGGCGCCCGTTGCAGCGCGAGGTTGGTCAGGCAGCCCTCGGTGAGCTCGCCCTCCCGGTTGAACAGCAGCACGTCGAAGCAGTCCGCCGGCTTGGCGTCAAGGAAGCCCCGGTACACCTCGCGGCGCGTCGTCTTGTGCTGGATGAATTCGGCGTCGGGCCCGCGCGTGTCGATCGGGCCCCGCGCGAGCGCCACCACGAGCGGCTCCCTCGACGTCGACCCGTCGTCCCCCTCGCCGGGCCCGTCCGGCCCATCCGGCCCATCCGGCCCATCCGGCCCGCGGGCCACGCGCGCCTCCGGCAAGGCCTGGACCGTCTCGGTGAACACGCCATCGCGCGCCAGCGTGAGCCGCACGCGCCAGGACCCATGCGGATGCCGCCGCGCGATCTCGACCAGCCGCGCCTTCGCGGCGTCCGCCGACCAGGCCAGTCCGAAGTGACGCGCTGTGCGCTGCATGCGCGCCAGATGCCGCGGCGCGCGCGCGAATTCGCCGGCCTCGAGCCGCATCGTCTCCAGCGCCTCGATGGGCGCGCGGGCGCGGGCCAGGAAGCGCGCCTTGGCACGCCACTCGTCGATCTCGTCACGCGGCCGCGAATCGAGCGTGATGCCGCTGCCCACGCCGCAGCGCAGCGCGCGGCCCGCCTGCTCGACGGTGCGGATCGGCACGTTGAAGGTCACCGCCCCACCCGGCTGCAGCAGCCCGAGCGCGCCGCAGTACCAGCCGCGCGGGCCGGGCTCGAGCTCGTCGATGACCTCCATCGCTCGCTTCTTGGGTGCGCCGGTGATCGAGCCGCAGGGGAACAGCGCCGTCATCACCTCGTCCAGCGCGAGGCCGGCGCGGGTGACCGCGCTGATCGTCGAGGTCATCTGCCAGACCGTGGGCAGCGCGTGCAGCTCGAACAGCCGCGGCACCCGCACCGAGCCCGGCACCGCCACGCGCGACAGGTCGTTGCGCAGCAGGTCCACGATCATGAGGTTCTCGGCGCGCTCCTTGGCGCTGGTGCGCAGGTAGGCCTGCGCGGCCTCGTCGCCGGCGCGGTCGCGGCCGCGCGGCGCCGTGCCCTTCATCGGCTGGGCCGACAGCAGCCAGGTGTGGCTGGCCTGCGGCGCCTCGGGCAGGGGACGCCAGTCGAAGAACAACTCGGGCGAGACGCTGGCGACGCTGTGATGGTCGTCGCCCTCGCCGGTGCGCAGGAACAGCGCGAAGCCGCCCGGCTGCGCCGCGTGCAACGCGAAGAAATGCAGGACCGGATCGAAGTCGCTTTCGTCGCCTTCGTCGCCTTCGCCGGCTTTGTCAGCCTCGTCGGCGCCGACCGTCTCCGCCGCCAGCCGCGTCGTCAGGTTGACCTGATAGCAGTCGCCGGCGCGGATGTACGCGCGGATGCGCTCGACCTGCGCCTGCTCGTCGACATCCGCCTGCGCGTCGCGCCACGCCGTCATCGGATGCGCGCGTCTGGCGCCCGCCGCGGCGAGCGCCTCCGGCCACGGCGCGGGCGGCTCCTGCCAGACATGGAATTCCGCGAGCGGCGCGCCCCCGGCCGGCCGCGTGCGCAGCACCGGATCGAGCGCCCCCGCCGCCTCGTAGCGCAGCCCGCCCAGCACCCACGCGCCGGTCCGCGCCGCGGCATGCGCCAGGCGCAGCACGGCGCGCAGCCGCTCGGCGTCGTGCGCGATCAGCCGCTGCGCCGGCGGCACGAGGAAGGCGCCGCGCAGGCGCTCGCCGTCCTCGCGTGCCAGCGGATGGCGCGGAAAGTCGAAAGCCGCCCACAGGTCCTGGGGGCGGAGCGGGATGTCCATCGGAGCCTCAGCCGCGCGCGGGCGCGTTCCTCATCGGGGCGTCGAAGTGCCGGTCGCGGCGCTCAGTCCAGCTTCAGGAACTGCTCGCGGTAATGGATCAGTTCGTCGATGGATTCGTGGATGTCGGCCAGCGCGGTGTGCTTCTGGGCCTTCTTGAAACCTTCCATCGCGGACGGCTTCCAGCGGCGCGCCAGCTCCTTGAGCGTGGACACGTCCAGGTTGCGGTAGTGGAAGAAGTCTTCCAGCTTGGGCATGTAGTTGGCCAGGAAGCGGCGGTCCTGGCAGATCGAGTTGCCGCACATCGGCGACTTGCCGGCCGGCACGTAGGCCTTCAGGAAATCGATGACCTGCTGCTCGGCATCGGCCTCGGCGATCGTCGACGCCTTGACGCGGTCGATCAGGCCGCTCTTGCCGTGCGTGCCCTTGTTCCAGGCGTCCATGCCGTCCAGCGTGGCGTCGGACTGGTGGATGGCGAAGACCGGGCCCTCGACGCGCACCGTCAGCTGCGCGTCGGTGACCACCACGGCGATCTCGATGATGCGGTCCTTGTCGGGGAACAGGCCGGTCATCTCCAGGTCGATCCAGATGAGGTTCTGGTCGTTCAGCGGCAGCACGGGGTTCTCGCTCATGGCGACGTCCTTGTCTTGTCGGGTCGGGTCTTGCGGCGACGGGGGCCGGCGCCAGGCGCCGGCCGTCGGCCATCGGGAATGGCGCGGATTGTCGCAGCCTTGGCGGCCGGTGCGGCGACTCGCTCGCACCGGCATCGCGATCGGCCGCAACGCCCGTCGCCATGCGGAAAAACGTCGCATCCTTGACGGATCGCGCCCGCCGGGCCCCTGTTCCCGGGGGGTACGGCGTACGCGAGCGATGTCAGACTTGCCTCCAGGCACGCCGCCCACCACGGCAGTGCCCGAGGATCACAACAATGATGCGCGAGTCGTTGGACCCGGCCGGAACGGCCGGGATCGCCGGGCCCTCCGGCGCCCGCGGCATGGGAGGCACCGACACGCCGCCTCCCGCCGCCGGGGCGCCGGCCATTGCCCCGGGTGCGTCCCGGCCGGTCGCCGGACCGTCGGCGGAAATGCGCCGCTTCTCCGCCGGCCTGCGGGTGGTCACGGCGCTGATGTGCAGCATGCTGCTGATCTCCAGCAAGCCGGCGATCGACCTGGACGCGGGCTTCACGATGCTGGTCTACATCGCCTGGGCCGGCGTGCTGATGTGGTCGGACGCCCGCGAGCGTCCACTCGTGCCGGGCCTGGCCGCCTACTGGCTGGACGTGGCCTGGGCCTGCGCCATGATGTGGCACTTCAGCGTGGGCAACATGATGCTGATGCTGGCGCTGGTCCATCCGGTGGTGCTGGCCAGCATCGGCTACGGCGTCGGCCACGGCCTGCTGCTGGCCGCGGTGGCCACGCTGGCGATCGCGGTCGATCCCGACGTCGGACGCGCGCCGCTGCCGACCGCCGAGCGCCTGGGCGGCGCCGCGCAATACCTGCTGCTGGTGCTGATCCCGGCCGCCGCGCTGCTGGCCCGCCCGATGCGCGCGCTGCACCGCCGCATCGCGCTGATCGACGAGATCGAAGCGGGCCTCGATCCCCGACGCGGCCTGGAGCCGCTGTGCGCCGAGCTGGTCGAGCGCCTGCGCCACGGCACGCAGGCGGACGTGCTCGCGCTGGTGCTGCCCAGCCGCATCGGCGCGCCGGCGGCGATCGCCAGCCGCGAGGACGGCGGCTTCCGCGCCCGGCCCGAGGTCCACCAGGCGCTGGAGCGCCTGCTCGCGCAGACCGGCACGCAGGCGCTGAGCTTCACCTCCCGGCGCTGGTGGGATCCGCGCGCCCGCATCCGCGTCCACGCCGGCGCGCGCGCGCCGCGCACCCTGGTCGCACCGCTGGAGGAACTGGCCCGCCTGCTGGACGTCGCCGGCCTGCACATCGCGCCGCTGACGCGCTACGACCGCCAGCATGGCCACATCGTGATCGGCTACCAGGGCCTGCGCGCCCACCGCCAGGACCTGCGCGCGCTGATCGACGCGATGCCCGAGCTGCTGCGCGTCATCGAGCAGGCCGCGCTGGTGGACCAGCTGCAGGACGAGAGCGCCTCGCACGAGCGCGTGCGCATCGGGCGCGACCTGCACGACAGCGCCATCCAGCCCTACCTGGGCCTCAAGTACGCGGTCGAGTGCGTCGCGATGCGCATCCCGGCCGAGAACCCGGCGCGGGCCGAGGTCGACGCGCTGGCCGAGCTGGTCAATGCCGAAGTGGCCTCGCTGCGCGAGCTGATCTCGGGCCTGCGCACCGGCGCGCGCGGCGGCGACAACGCGCTGGTGCCGGCCGTGCGGCGCCAGGCGCGACGCTTCGCGCTGCTGTTCGGCATCGAGGTCGAGGTCGAGTGCCCCGAGTCGCTGCCCAGCTCGCGCGCCCTGGCCGGCGCGCTGTTCCACCTGCTCAACGAGACCCTGAACAACGTGCGCAAGCACACGCAGGCCCGGCATGTGCGCATCGCGCTGCACGGCGAGGACGGTGCGGTGACGCTGCGCGTCGTCGACGACAGCGGCTCGGTCACCGGCCGCGCCGCGCCGGCCTTCCATCCGCATTCGCTGCATGAGCGCGTCGCCGAACTCGGCGGCTCGCTGACGATCTCGCGCCGGGACGGGCTCGACACCGAGCTGCTGTTCCGGATCCCGACCTGACCCCGCTTTCCGGACGCCGGGGAGGACGGCGTCCGACAGCCTCACAAGGAGAACGCCGATGACCGTGACCGTCCCACTCCCCGGCCTGGCGACCCGCCCCATCCGGGTCTTCGTCGCCGAGGACCACCAGATCACCCTCTGGGGGCTGAACCAGCTCATCGAGGCCTCGCGGCCCCGCATGGAGATGGTCGGCTGCGCCTCGACGCTGGACGAGCTGCTGTGCCACGACGGCCTGCCTGGCGCCGACCTGCTGCTGCTCGACCTGGACCTGGGCGGGCAGGACGCGGCCGCGGCCATGGACGCGCTGCGCCAGCGCGGCAACGCGCAGGTGCTGGTGCTGACCGGCGCCGACGACGCGGCCCTGCACCGCGGCGCGGTGATGCGCGGCGCGCGCGGCGTGGTGCACAAGTCCGCGCCGGCGGCGACCATCCTGCGCGCGATCGAGTGCGTCAGCGAGGGTCAGGTCTGGCTGCATCGCGCGCTGATGGGCGAGGTGCTGGGACTGCTCACCGACGGCGCGCCGCGGGCGGCGGCGCCGCGCGACCCCGAGGCCGAGCGCATCGCCAGCCTGACGCCGCGCGAGCGCGACATCATCGGCGTGCTGCTGCGCCAGGCCGGCGCGAAGCTGCTGTCGGTGGCCGACACGCTGCGCATGAGCGAGCACACCCTGCGCAACCACCTCACCACGATCTACGCCAAGCTGGGCGTGCGCGGGCGGCTGGAGCTGCACGTCTACGGGACCGCGCACGGCCTGGACCGCGAACCCGCCCGGGCGGCGGGGGGAGCATTGTCCTAGGCGGCCGGCTCGGCGCCTCCCTGGCGCGCGCGGGCACGGGAACGGACCATGGTCTCCCCACTCCCGCGCAGCGTCCCGAGGCCGCCATGCCGCACCTTCCCCGCCCGTCTCCGGGCCCCCTCGCCCGCGGCCCGTCCGGCCGGGTCGTGCCCCGCGCCACGCTGCGCCGCCAGGCGGCCAACGATCCGTTCGCCGCCGCGCCCCTGGCCGAGCCGCTGCGCCTGGCCGCGCTGCTCACGGCGCTGACCCTCGCCGCCGACGCGATCGGCATCGTCCTCGGCGACTGGCACCTGGCCGGCCGCGACCTCGCGGTGCTGGCCCTGGCCTTGGCCTCGCTGGGCACGCCGCTGCTGCTGCCGCGCTACCGGCATGACGCGCGCATTGCCGTCACGCTGCGCTGCGCGCTGCTGCTGCTCGTGTTCCAGGCCGCCGCGGCCTGCCTCAGCTACCTGCTGATCGCCCTGGCACCACCGCTCACCGATGCCCGGCTGGTGGCCTGGGACGCGGCGATCGGGCTGGACTGGCGCGTGCTGCGCGCGCGCCAGGCCGCGTTGCCCGCCTGGATGGGCGGCGCGCTGCAGGCGGCCTACGACAGCGGGCTGCCGCAGATCCTGGCGGTCGTGCTGATCCTCGGCCTGGGCGGTCACGGCGACCGGCTGCGCGGCTTCATGGGCCGCTACGTCGCGGTGACGCTGGCGGTGATCCTGCTGTCGGCACCGATCCCGGCGGCGGGCGCGTTCAAGCATTTCGGGCCCGAGCTCGGCCTGGCCGCGTCGGCCGACCAATGGCACTTCGAGGCGCTGCGCGACGGCCGCCTGCGCACGCTGGCGCTGGCGTCGATGCAGGGCCTGATCTCGATGCCCTCGCTGCACGCGGCCATGGCGGTGCTGCTGGCGCATGCGCTGTGGCGCACGCGCTGGGCCGCGCCGGCGATCGCGCTGAACGCGCTGATGCTGGCCGCGACGCCGGTGCTGGGCGGCCATTACCTCGTCGACGTCCTGGCCGGCGTGGCCATCGCGCTGCTGGCCATCGCCGCGATGCCGCATCCGGCCCCGCCGCCGCACCGGGCCCTGCCTCCTCGCCCCGGCCGTCGCGGGGACACGCCGATCCATGACCAGACAGGGAGTCCGCCATGACCCAGCCGTTGAACATCGAGGGCCGCCTCACCGAATGGCTGCTGCGCAGCTTCGCGCTGCTGGCGCTGGCCTTCGTGCTGGCCCGCTGGGGCTACGCCTGGTGGCAGGACCCGTCGCGCGGCACGCTGCTGCTGCTCATCGTCTCCGAGAGCTACACGCTGGCGCTGGTGCTGCTGGCGCGACGCGCCGAGCGCCGCGACCTGTCGCTGCCCGCGATCGTCGCCACGCTCTACGCGACCGGCTTCGTCGCGCTGCTCACGCCCAGCGGCACGCAGGCCCACGCGCCCGAATGGGTGGGCGCCTCGCTCCAGCTCGCCGGCCTGCTGTGGCAGTTCTCGGCCAAGGTCGCGCTGGGGCGCTCCTTCGGCCTGCTGCCGGCGCAGCGCGGCCTGGTCGTGCGCGGCCCCTACCGGGTGGTGCGTCATCCCATCTACCTGGGTTACCTGATCGGCCACGCCGGCTTCCTGCTCGTCAATGCCTCGCCCCGCAACGCCGCGGTGCTGGCCCTGCTGTACGTGGCGCAGGTCGTGCGCATGCGGCGCGAGGAAGCGGTGCTCGACGACGCGCAAACCGGCTACCGCGCCTACCGCCGCCGCGTGCCGTGGCGCCTGATCCCCTTCGTCTACTGAGCCGCGCCGCGCCGCGCGCCAAGGAGGAATCTCCCCCCTCGCCCGCCCGCAAGCTCCCGCGCGCCCGACGCGCCCGCTGCCTAGCATTCTTCCCATGAGCCCCCTGCCCACCGTCCCCGTCGTCCCGGCCCCGCCCAGCCCGTTCGGCGTCCTGCTGGTCGACGACCAGCAGGCGGTGCGCGACGGCCTCTCGCGGCTCATCGCCTGCTCGCCGCGCACGCTGCGCTGCCTGGGCGCGGTGGCCACCGGGGAGCAGGCGCTGCTCGCCGCGCGGCAGCTGCATCCCGACGTCGTCGTCGTCGATGTCGACCTCAATGGCGAGGACGGCCTGGCGCTGCTACCGCAGCTGCTGACGCGGTCCCGCGTGCTGGTGCTGACCTGTCACGACGACAACGCCACGCGCGACCGCGCACTGCGCCTGGGCGCGCAGGCCTTCCTCGCCAAGCACCTGCCGGCCGCCGAGCTGCTCGGCACGCTGGTGCGGCTGGGCGGGCTCGGCCGCCCCGGCGCGGCACCGCTCAGCGCCTTCGGCTCGCCCGCCGACGGTGCGTCCGCCGGTGCCGCGGACCAGGACAAAACTCCCCCCCGCCAAGGGTCAAGCTCCCCCCGCGCGATGGCGCCTTCCTCCGCTGCGCGCCGCGACCGCGATGCCTAGAGTGAACGCCATGGACACGCACCGCCACCCGATCCCCGCCGCCGCGATCGCCACCGCGCTGATGCGCGACCAGCGCGCCGCCACGGCGATCGAGTACGGCCTGATCGCCGCGCTGATCGCGGTGGCGATCCTGGGCGCGCTGACGCTGACCGGCTCGTCGCTGGCGGCGCTGTACCAGTACTGGTCGTCGGCCGTGGTGGCCGCGCTCTGACATGAACACGCACAGGAACGAAGACGCGCCTCGCCGGCCGGCGTCCTCCCCCAACAGGCCGGCAGGGTATGGATCCGACCCCGATGGATCTCCTTTCCTCCCCACTTGAAGGAACTTCATCATGCAACTCCTCCCCATCGCCAAGGCCACCCGGGCCCTGAAGCAGTTCGGCCAGGACGACGAGGCCGTCACCGCGATCGAGTACGGCCTGATCGCGGCCTTGATCGCGGTCTTCATCATCGCGTCGGTCACGATCGTCGGCTCCAAGCTCGCGGCCGTGTTCACCGCCATCTCGACCGCGCTGACCACCGCGCTGTGACCGCGACGGCGCGGCCGCGCCGGCCCATGCCGGCCGCGCCCCTCGCGATCGACCACCACCGCCCCTGACCTCCCCCCCCGAGGAGAACCACCATGAACCTGCTGCACCGCCTGGATGCCCTGGCCCGCGACGACAAGGCCGTCACCGCGATCGAGTACGGCCTGATCGCCGCGCTGATCGCCGTCTTCATCATCGCGTCCGTGACCATCGTCGGGTCCAAGCTCGAGGCCGTCTTCACGGCCATCTCCGCGGCCATCACCGCCGCGCTCTGACCGGACCGCCGCCATGTCGTCCCCGGTGCCCACCCCGCTGCTGTTTGCATCGCTGGCCGCGCTCGCCCTCGTGCTGAGCGGGGCGGCGCGCAGCGACCTGCGCACGCGCCGGGTGGGCAACCGCTGGCTGGCCATGGGCGCCGCGCTGGCGCTGGGCCTGCATGCCGCGGCCACGGCGGCCGGTCTCCCTGCATTGGCCGGCGCGCGCTGGTGGTCGCCGCTGGCCGGCGCCCTCACCGGCCTGGCGCTGATGCTGCCGATGTACCTGCTGCGCGCCACCGGCGGCGCGGACGTCAAGCTGGTCGCCGTCGTCGGCGCCTTCCTCGGCGCGAGCGCGGTGACCACCGCGTTCGTCTACACGCTGCTGGCCGGCGGCCTGCTCTCGCTCTTCATGCTGCGCGACGCGAGCGTGCTCACCCGGGTGATGGCCAACCTGCGCGCCCACCTCGCTGAACACCCGCGCGGCATGCCGAACCCCACCCCGCTGGCGCGCACCGCCGCGCGACTGCCCTACGCCGTCGCGATCGCGATGGGCACCGCCGCCGCGCTGGTCGCGCCACCGCTGATCTAGGACGGGACGGTCCCCATGCACCTCCTCCAGTTCCCCCACGCGCCGGCGCCCCGTAGCGCGGCCAGCGCCGGCAGCCTGCCCGCCGCGCCGCAGACCCTCGAGGACACCGGCCTGTCCACCGGCTTCCTCACGGACCTGCTGGCCAAGACGCTGCTGCAGGGCGGCACCGGGCGCCTGGTCGAGCTCGGCACGCGCCTATGCCTGGGCGGCGCGCTCGTGGACACGCTCTGCCAGGCGATGCGCCGCGACGGCCTGCTCGAGGTCACGCGCCGCGGCCAGAACGAAGCGGACGTCGAGTTCGAGCTGACGCTCGCCGGGCGGGCGCGCGCGCTGGATGCGTTCTCGCGCAGCGCCTACCTCGGCCCGGCGCCGGTGCCGGCCGAAGCCTACGCGGCACGCGTGCGGGCCCAGGCCGCCGACCGGCATCCGGTGACGCTGCGCGGCGCGCGCGCGGCCTTCGCCGGCGTGGTGCTCGCCGACGAGCTCGTCGACCGGCTGGGCACCGCGATGAACGCGGCCCGGCCGATGCTGCTGCACGGCCCGGCCGGCTCGGGCAAGACCTACATCGCGCGCGGCCTGGCGCGGCTGCTGCCCGGTCCGGTCGCGGTGCCGCACGCGATCAGCGTGCAGGACGAGGTGATCCGCGTCTTCGACCCGCTGTGCCACCGGCCGGTGAGCGACCCCGGCCTGAGCGCGACGCGCGGCGGCCTGGACAGCCGCCAGCGCGCCGACGCCCGCTGGATGCTGTGCGAGCGCCCCGTGGTCGCCTGCGGCGGCGAACTGACGCTGGAGATGCTGGACCTGGGCTTCGACCCGCGCGCCGGCTACTACGAGGCGCCGCCGCACCTGAAGGCCAACAACGGCCTGTTCATCGTCGACGACCTCGGCCGCCAGCGCGTCACGCCGCGCGAGCTGATGAACCGCTGGATCGTGCCGATGGAGCGCCGCCACGACCACCTCACGCTGCGCCAGGGCGCCCGCTTCACCGTGCCCTTCGAGCTGATGCTGGTGTTCTCCTCCAACCTGTCGCCGCGCGACCTGGACGACGCCTTCCTGCGTCGCATCGGCCACAAGATCGAGGTCGGTCCCGTCGACGCCCCGGCCTACGCCCGCATCTTCGAGGACGCCTGCGCCGACGAGGGCGTGCCCTTCGACGCCGCCGGCCTCGCGCACCTGCTCGAGCGGCTGCATCCGCGCCACGGCCGGTCGCTGCTGGCCTGCCATCCGCGCGACCTGCTGCGGCTCGTCGCCAGCCGCGCGCGTTATCTCGAGGTCGAGCCCTCGCTCGACGCCGGCCTGCTCGACTGGGCCTGGCACACCCACTTCGGCGACGCCGCCCCGGCGGCCGGCGCCGCCGCTTCCGCCACCGCCGATCCGTCCAGGAGGCAGCCATGAGATCCCGAGGCCTGTTGATGCTCTTCATCGCCGCGATCGCCGGTCTGGCCGCGGTCGTCATGGCCGCGCGCTGGATGCAGGGCCAGAACGGCAACCAGGGGCGCATCGCGATCGCCAACGCCGACATCGAGCTGGGCGGCCGCATCTCCCGCGAGATGGTGCGCATGGCCGACTGGCCGCAGGGCAGCGTGCCGGCCGGCGCCTTCGAGGATCCGGCCGCGCTCGAGGGCCGGGTCGTGCTGGTGGCGATGCAGCGCGGCGAACCGCTGACCGAGGCGCGGCTGGCGCCGGTCGGCACCAAGGGCGGCCTGTCCGCGGTCGTGCCCACCGGCAAGCGCGCGATGACGGTGCGGGTCAACGACGTCGTCGGCGTCGCCGGCTTCGCGCTGCCGGGCACCTACGTGGACGTGATGGTGAACACGCAGGACGAGGGCGGCGCGCGCAACGACCGCGACCACTCGATCTCCAAGATCGTGCTGGAGCGCATCCTGGTGCTGGCCGTCGCGCAGGAGGCCGACCGCGACACCACCCGGCCCAAGGTCGTCAACGCGGTCACGCTGGAGGTCTCGCCCGACGAGGCCGAGCTGCTGGACCTGGCGCGCAGCGTCGGCAACCTGTCGCTGGTGCTGCGCAACCAGACCGATCCGAAGTCCGCCGGCAACGGCAACGGCGCCACCAAGGCGGCGCTGCTGGGCCTGCAGGCGCGGCTGGAAGCGCCGCCGCCGGCGCCCGTCCCCGCCCCGGCGAAGCCCGCGCCGCGCCGCGTGGCGCCGGCCACGCCGGCCGCGGCCCCGGTGCTCGCCTCGCACCGCGCCGGCTGCGTCGAGCTGATCCGCGGCCTGGACAAGGTCACCGAGTGCTTCTGACCGGCCCGAGCGCACCCCGAGATCTCACAGAGACCGCCCCGAGGAGGAGACCGAACATGCCCACGCACCCGCACCCCCTCGCCACGATGGCGCCACGCGCCGCCGGCGCGTTGACCCTGGCGGCGCTGGCCGCGCTGCTGCCGGCGGCCCCGGTCCGTGGCGCGCCCGCGCCCGCCGCGGCGCCGGCCACTTCCACGGGCGCCACGCCGGCCCGGGCCGCGGCCGCCGGCGGTGCCGCGCCATCCGGCGCCCCGATGTGCACCCGCGTGGAGACCGCGCCGATGGTGACGGTGCCGGTGGGCAAGTCCACGGTGCTGCGCCCCGCGCAGCCGGTCGCGCGCATCCTGCTCGGCAACCCGGAGAACGCCCGCGCCGCCCGGCCCGTCGAGACCAATGCGAAGAAGGACGAGGCCAGCGCCAAGGCCGGCGCGGCCGCACAGGACACGCGCCCCGGCGTCGGCGAGGTCGACGTGCTGCTGCTCGCCCCCACCGAGATCTACCTGCTGGGCAAGGCGATCGGCTCGACCAACGTGGTCATGCTGGACCGCGCCGGCACCTGCACCGCCTTCGACGTCGTCGTGGGCATGGACACCGCCGCGCTGCAGGGCGTGCTGCAGCAGCTGCTGCCGGCGGAGCGCAACCTGCGCGTCAGCGCCGCCTTCGACTCGATCGTCCTCTCCGGCGAGGTGTCGGACAGCGAGGCGGTGACCCGCGCGGTGGACCTGGCCACCGCCTTCGTGCGCGGCGACGGCAAGGGCGGTGGCGCGCGCGTGGTCAACATGCTGCAGGTCGGCGCGCCGCAACAGGTGATGCTGGAGGTCAAGGTCGCGGAGATCTCCAAGTCGCTGCTGGACGCCTTCGGCATCGACTTCGCGCGCGCCTACGCGCCGGGCGACGGCTCGATGGTGCGCTTCCTGGGCGGCATCTTCGGCGGCTCGGCCGGCCTGCTGGGGCAGATCACCGGCACCGGCCCGAGCGGCGTGCCCTACAGCTCGGTGGACGCGGTGGTCGGCGGACGGGTGCCGCTGCCCTCGATCAGCGGCGGTAACGTCACCGTCACCTACGACGCCTTCGGCCGCCCGACCTACACCACCACCTACGGCACCGTGCCCGGCCGCAGCGCCACCAGCGCGACGCTGAACATGCAGAAGACCGACGGCCTGGTGAAGGTGCTGGCCGAGCCGACGGTGATGGCCATCAGCGGCCAGACCGGCAGCTTCCTGGCCGGCGGCAAGATCCTGATCCCGGTGGTGCAGAACAACGGCGTGGGCGGCAGCACCGTCACGCTGGAGGAAAAGGAATTCGGCGTCTCGGTGAAGTTCACGCCGACGGTGCTGGGCGGCGGCCGCATCCACCTGCGCGTGCGGCCGGAGGTGTCCGAGCTCAACGCCTCCGGCGTGCAGATCAGCGCCGGCGCGCTGAACTCGGTGCTGCCCTCCTTCACCTCGCGCAAGGCCGAGACCACGGTCCAGTTGCTCGACGGCCAGAGCTTCGCCATCGGCGGCCTGATCAAGAACAACACGACGACCAACATCAAGGCCTTCCCCTTCCTGGGCGAGCTGCCGGTGGTGGGCGCGCTGTTCCGCAGCACGCAGTTCCAGACCGACCGCTCGGAGCTGGTCTTCGTCATCACGCCGCGGCTGGTGCAGCCGCTGCCGCCGGACTACAGGCTGCCCACCGACGGCTACACGCCGCCCACGCGCGGCGAGCTGATCCTGCAGGGGCGCCTGGAAGGACAGGCCCCGGCCGACGGCCGGGCCGACCCTGCCGCCACCCCGGCGATGACCCCGCCCTCCCCCGCCAGGCCCGCGCCGGCGCGCGGCGGCTTCGACAAGGAGCAACAGCCATGACCCGCCCCGTCCTCCCCCGTCCGCATCGCGTCATCGCCGCCACCGCCGCGGCCTCGACCGCCGCCGCCCGCCGGCGGGTCCGGCGCGCCCGCGCGCTGGACCGCGCCGCCACCGGCGCCGGGCCTCTCGCGGCGCTGACGCTGTCGGTCGCCTCCGTCGCCTCACTGGTCTTCCTGGTCGCGGCCGCGCTGCTGAGCGGCTGCGCCGCGACGACGACGCCGAGCTACGACCGGCAGTTCGGCGACGCCACCCGCGCACTGATGGCGCAGCAGGTCCTCGATCCCGGCGCGCCGTCGCGGCACGCCGCCAAGGGCACCCGGGTCGACGGCCGGCTCACCCGCGAAGCGGGCGTGCGCCTGGTCGACAGCTACAAGGCGCCGCCGCCGAGCAACGTCATCAACATCGGCGTCGGCGCGGGCGCGACGGATCGCTGAGGGCTGCCGTCAGCGCCCATCACCGAGCCGCACCGAGCCTCATCGACACCCATCGAGCACCGCAGAGCCACGCGATCCACCGCCCCCGGAGCATCACCATGACCGCGCCCGCCTCCTTCGCCCCACGCCTCCCGCCGGCTCCGGCGGCGCGCCGTGCCGGCGCCGCCGCGCGGCATCGCGGACAGCGCCAGCACGGCCGTCGCGCCCAGCGCGGCGCGGTGGCCATCGTGGTGGCGCTGCTGCTGGCGGTGATGGTGGGTTTCCTGGGCCTGGCGATCGACGGCGGGCGCCTGTACCTGGCCAAGACGGAGCTGCAGAACACCGCCGACGCCTGCGCGCTCGCGGCGAGCTACGAGCTGATCGGCGCGCCCGCGATCCCGGCCGACGCCTTCCCGCGCGCCGAGGCGGCGGGCCGCACGATCGCGCGGCAGAACCGCGTCGGCTTCCAGGGCTCGGGCGTGGTCGACGGCGACGTGGTCGTGGCCTTCGGCAGCTCGCTGGCCGCCGGCAGCCTGTGGAGCGCCGCCGGCGCGGCGGCGCCCGCGTCCAAGTACGTGCGCTGCACGCTCAACCGCGGCGGCTTCGCGCCCTACTTCATGCAGGTGATGGGCTTCGGCGCGCAGTCGGTCGCCGCGATCGCGACCGCGACGCTGACGCCGGCGCAGAGCAACTGCGCCGTGCCGCTGGGCGTGTGCCGCGCGGGCTCGGCCGGCGCCGGCGCGTCGCCCCCCTTCGGCCTGGTGCCCGGCACCTGGGTCAGCGGCCGCTTCAAGGACGGCGGCGGCAACTGGAACTGGATCGACTTCAGCCCGCCCAGCGGCGGCGAGAGCGAACTGGCGGCGCTGCTGACCGGCAACGGCATGTGCTCGCTCAACGTCACCGCGCCGGTGGGCGCGCCGGGCAACATGGGCAACGCCGCGGCCAAGGCCTGGAACACCCGCTTCGGGCTGTACCAGGGGTCCAGCAACGTCACCAACGCGCCGCCGGACTTCACCGGCTACGCCTACACGACGATCAACTGGCCCGCCGGCGCCAACGCGCGCCTGGACTTCCTGAGCCGGCGCGGCGCGCACGCGCCCTACGGCAGCAGCGTCGCCGCGGGCAACGCGGAGACCGGGCTGGCGATCAGCAACGCCTACAACCCGACCACCACCGTGGCGCAGCACACGCAGTACGGCGCCGACCGCCGGCTGGTGGTGGCGCCCATCATCGACTGCGCCTCGCTGACCGGCGGCACGCACACGACCACCGTGCTGGGCTGGGGCTGCATGCTGATGCTGCAGCCGATCGACAACCCGAACGACACGCTGAAGATGGAGTACGTCGGCCTGTCGAGCGCCACCGGCAGCCCCTGCGCCTCCTCCGGCGTGGCCGGCGATTCCGCCAGCATCGGACCGATGGTCCCGGCGCTGGTGCAGTGAGGCCGCCATGTCCGCCGCCCGCCCTGCCCGCCTGCTTCCCTCGACGGCCGTGCCGGCGCGGCGCACCGTACGCGACGTGCGCGGTTTGCGCGGTGTCGCCGCGGTCGAGCTCGCGCTGCTGATGTCGCCCCTGCTGCTGCTGGTCTTCGGCGCCAGCGAGCTGGGCCGCGCGGTGTTCAGCTACAACATGCTGGACAAGTCGGTGCGCGACGCCGCGCGCCACCTGTCGCAGCACGGCCCCGGCGACGCGACCATCGCCACCGAGGCACGCTGCCTGGCCGTCTACGGCACCACCGACTGCAGCGGCAGCGCGCTCGCGCCCGGCCTGACGACCGGCATGGTGACGATCTGCGACGCCACGCTGTGCCCGTCCACGCACGCCAACCAGCTGACCGGCAGCGGCACCGTCAACCTGGTCACGGCCAGCATCCAGAACTATCCCTACCGGTCGGTGGTGCGCTTCGTCGTCCCCGACATGAACTTCAACACCATCGCGGTGACGATGAGGGCCCAGCTATGAACCCCGCTTCCCGCACCCCGTCGACCGCCATGCCGCGCGCCATGGCGGTGGCCTTCGCGCGCCGGCGCCAGCGCGGCGCGGCGGCGGTCGAGTTCGCGCTGGTCTGCGGCCTGCTGAGCACGCTGGTGCTGGGCGTGATCGAGATGGGCCGGCTGCTGTGGACCTGGAACGCGGCCGTCGAGGCCACGCGCTACGGCGCGCGCCTGGCCGTGGTCTGCGACATGAACGACAGCCACATCAAGACCCGCATGATCTCGCGGCTGCCGACGCTGACCACCGCCAACATCCGCGTGACCTACCTGAACCCGCCGGCCGCGGCCAACACCTGCACGCCGGCGGACTGCAAGGCGGTGCAGGTCGCGCTGACCGGCTATTCGCACCGCGCCATGATCCCCTTCGTGCCGATGACCCTGACCTTGCCGGCGTTCGCGACCACGCTGCGCAAGGAGTACATGAACAGCGCCGCCAACGAGGTGTGCCAGTGAAAGTCAAGATCGTCACGCCCGACACGGCCCACGCCTTCGCCTGGACCGAGGCGCTGCGCGCGGAGCCGGCCTTCGCGGTGGCCGCGCTGGAGCGGCCGCTGCGCGAGGTCAACGCCATCGTCAACGGCAGCCGGCCCGACCTGCTGCTGGCCGAGAGCGGCAGCGCCGAGGACTTCCTCGCGCTGGAGCGGCTGGCCATGGCGCATCCGGAAGTGGACGTGGTGCTGGTGGCGCCCGAGCTCTCGCCCGACTTCCTGATGCGCGCGATGCGCGCCGGCGTGCGCGAGGTGCTGCCCGCCCCGGCCTCCGGCGACGCGGTGCTGGCCGCGCTGCGGCGGCTGCAGCGCAAGCGTGGCGCCGGCGCCGCCGCGGCCGCCGCGCCGCCCCGCCATGGCGAGCTGCTCGCGCTGGTGTCGTGCAAGGGCGGCAGCGGCGCGACCTTCGTCGCGGCCAACCTGGCGCACCTGCTGGCCGCCGGCGGCCGGCGGCGCGTGGCGCTGATCGACATGAACCTGCAGTTCGGCGACGCCGCGCTGTTCCTGGGCAACCAGACCCCGCCCAGCCACGTCGCCGACGTGGCGCGCAACATCGGCCGCCTGGACGCGGACCTGCTGCAGTCCGCGATGACCGAGGCCGGCCCCGGCCTGTGGGTGCTGGCGGCGCCGGAGGATCCGGCGCACGCCGCCGACGTCACGCCCGCGCAGGTGCAGGCCATCCTGCGCCAGGCGCGTGAAGGCTTCGATTTCGTCGTCGTGGACGTGGGCCGCTCGCTGAGCGCGGCGACGCTGGCGGTGCTGGACGAGGCCGACCGGCTCTTCGCGGTGCTGCAGCTGACGCTGCCCTTCATCCGCGACGGCAAGCGGCTGCGCGAGGTGTTCCGCTCGCTGGACTATCCGGCCGACAAGGTCCGCTGGATCGTCAACCGCTACCAGAAGGACAGCCAGTTCAGCCTCGACGACCTGTGCCGCACGCTGGCGGTCGACGCGCCGATCACGCTGCCCAACCATTACGAGGCCGTCGCCGCGGCGGTCAACCAGGGCGTGCCGGTCGACACCATCGCGCCGGCCAGCAGCATCGCGCGGGCCCTGCGCGAGCTGGCCGCCGGCGTCGCGCCCGAGGCGCCGGTGCCGCAGCGGCGCTGGCTGTCGGGCCTGTTCCGGGGAGCATCCGCATGAAGGACATGACCATGACGCTGCGCGAGCGGCTGGGGGCCGCGGTGCCGGGTTTCGTGCCCGCCGACGGCGCGCCCGAGGACATCGCCGGCGCGCCCACGCAGGCCTACCAGGCGACCAAGTTCCGCATCCACCAGCTGCTGCTGGGCCGCCTGGACCTGGAGGCGATGGACGGCCTGGGCGCGGACGCGCTGCGCGACGAACTGCGGCAGATGGTGGAGCGGCTGCTGTTCGAGGAGAACCTGGTCCTCAACGCCGCCGAGCGCCGCGCGCTGGTGCGCGACATCCAGTACGAGATGCTGGGCTTCGGCCCGATCGAGCCGCTGCTGGCCGATCCGACGGTGTCGGACATCCTCGTCAACACGCATGCGCAGGTCTACGTCGAGCGACGCGGCCGGCTGGAGCTCACCGACGTGCGCTTCGCCGACGACGACCACCTGCTCAAGATCATCGACAAGATCGTGTCGCGCATCGGCCGGCGCGTGGACGAAGCCAGCCCGATGGTGGACGCTCGGCTGCCCGACGGCTCGCGCGTCAACGCGATCATTCCGCCGCTGGCCATCGACGGGCCCATCCTCTCGATCCGGCGCTTCGCCGCGGTGCCGCTGAAGGCGGAGAACCTGATCGAGTTCAAGTCCATGTCGGCCGAGATGGCGCGTTTCCTGGCGGCGCTGTCGCAGGCGCGGGCCAACATCCTGATCTCGGGCGGCACGGGCTCGGGCAAGACGACGCTGCTCAACATCCTCAGCGGCGCGATCCCGCACAGCGAGCGCATCGTGACCATCGAGGACGCCGCCGAGCTGCAGCTGCAGCAACCGCACGTGGTGCGGCTGGAGACGCGCCCGCCCAACATCGAGGGCCGCGGCGAGGTGGCGCAGCGCGCGCTGGTGCGCAACGCGCTGCGCATGCGCCCGGACCGGATCATCCTGGGCGAGACGCGCGGCGCCGAGGCGCTGGACATGCTGCAGGCGATGAACACCGGCCACGAGGGCTCGATGACGACGGTGCATGCCAACACGCCGCGCGACGCGCTGGCGCGGCTCGAAAGCATGATCGCGATGGCCGGCGTGGACCTGCCGGCCAAGGCGGCGCGGGCGCAGATCGCCTCGGCCATCGGCGTGATCGTGCAGGCCAACCGCCTGTCCGACGGCACCCGCAAGCTGACCAGCATCCAGGAGGTCACCGGCATGGAGGGCGACACCGTCACCCTGCAGGAGATCTTCTCGTTCAAGCAGACCGGCGTGGCATCCAACGGCGCGGTGCAGGGCTACTTCAGCGCCACCGGCGTGCGCCCGCGCTGCTGGGACCGGCTCTGCGCGCGCGGGGTCGACCTGCCGCAGACGCTGTTCACGCCGATGCGGGTCGAGGTCTGAGGACCGAGGGAGCGCCACCATGGACGTCAGCCTGATCCTGTTCGCCGGTGTCGCCTTCCTGGCGGTGCTGCTCGCCCTGGAGGGGATCTACATCCTCTGGGCCTCGCGCCACAGCGCCGAGGCACGGCGCATCGCCGCGCGGCTGGCGGCGCTCGGCGGCGAGGCTGCAGCGGGCACGACCAGCATCGAGCGCGCGCAGGCGCCGGAGCGGCTGCCGCGGCTCAACGCGCTGATCGCCCGCACGCAGCCGGGTCGCCGGCTGCGCCGCCTGGCCGGCGCGGCGGCGGTGACGGCCTCGGTGGCGGAGTTGATGCTGCTGTCCGCGGCGCTGGCGGCCTGCGGGCTGATGGTGCCGCCGCTGCTGGGCAAGCCGATGGCGCTGGGCCTGGGGCTGGCGATCGCGCTGGGCGCCCTGCCCTGGTGGCGCGTGGCCTCGCGCGCGTCCGACCGCGTCGCGCGCATCGAGCGCCAATTCCCCGAGGCCCTGGACCTGATGGGCCGCGCGATGCGCGCCGGTCATGCGTTCCCGTCGGCGATCCGCATGGTGGCCGACGAAATGCCCGCGCCGCTGGGCCGCGACTTCCGGCTGCTGTTCGACGAGATCAACTACGGCGTGCCGGTCAACGACGCGCTCGCGCGCCTGGCCGAGCGCGTACCCATCGCCGACGTCAGCTACTTCGTCGTGGCGGTGATGATCCAGCGCGAGTCGGGCGGCAACCTGGCCGAGCTGCTCGACAAGATCGCCGCGCTGGTGCGCGACCGGCTGCGGCTGCTCGGCGAGATCCGCACGCTGTCGGCCGAGGGGCGGCTGTCGGCGCTGATCCTGACGGCGCTGCCCTTCGGCGTCGGGCTGGTCGTCAACCTGGTGAATCCGGAGTTCATGGCCGTGCTGTGGAACGACCCGCTGGGGCTGCGCATGGTGGCGGTGGCGCTGGCGATGATGGCGCTGGGCATCTTCTGGATGCGCCGGATCATCAGGATCCGCGTCTGACGCGGCCACGCACGAACGAAGCAGGGAGACCGACGATGTCCGCGATGCAATGGATGATGCTGGGGCTGGTCTTCATCGTCGTCGTCACGGCGGTGCTGGGCGTGGGCGCGCTGCTCAGGCCCGATCCGGCGCGGCAGCGGCTGCGCGCGCTGGAGGGCGGGCCGGCCGCGAAAGGGCCCTCGGGCGAGCGCTTCCTGCAGGTGGTCGCCGACCTGACCCGGCCGATCGGCAAGCTGTCGATGCCCGAGGAAGGCTTCGAGAAATCCAGCATCCGGCTGCGCTTCGTGCACGCAGGCATCCGCAGCCCGATCGCCGCCTCGGCCTTCTTCGGCCTGAAGACGCTGCTGACGCTGGGGCTGCCGCTGGCGGGCTTCGCGGCCTTGTCCACCGGCGGCGACATGCCGCGCGGCGCGGCGCTGATGCTGGTGCTGCTGGTGCTGGCCTGCGTCGGCTACTACGGCCCGAACCTGGTGCTGGGGCACCTGGTGACGGCCCGCCAGCGCGAGATCTTCGAGGCCTTCCCCGACGCGCTGGACCTGATGACCGTCTGCATGGAGGCGGGCCTGGGCACCGAGGCCGCGATGATGCGCGTGGCCGATGACCTGCAGCTCAAGAGCCCGGCGCTGGCGGACGAGCTGCGGCTGGTCAACCTCGAGCTGCGCGCGGGCGCGGACCGCGAACGGGCGCTGCGCAACCTGGCCATCCGCACCGGCGTCGAGGAGGTGGACGGCTTCGTCACGATGATCAGCCAGGCCGAGCGCTTCGGCACCAGCATCGCCGCCTCGCTGCGCATCCACGCCGAGATGCTGCGCACGCGCCGGCGCCAGCGCGCCGAGGAGGCGGCCGCCAAGATCGCGCTGAAGCTGCTGTTCCCGCTGATCTTCTGCATCTTCCCGTCGCTGATGGTCGTGCTGATGGGGCCGGCCATGATCCAGATCTACCGTGTGCTGCTGCCGACGATGGCCGGCGGCTGAGGAGGAGTCATGCGTGTGCAAAGCCGATTTCCGTCGCCCGCGTCCGCCCTGCCCGCCCCGGCGTCCGAGCGCCCTCGCGCCGCGCCCTCCCGCAGCGGCGCCCCAGTCGTCGATGTCGAACTCGACCTGGATCCCGCAATTTGCCTTGGCGCGGCGCCGGCGGCGCTGCCGCCTCGCACGCGGCCAGGGCGCGGGCGCGCTGCCGGCCTGCGCCGGGCGGTCGCGCTCGGCCAGGCGGCGTCGGCACTGACGCTGGCGGGCTGCGCGCTGTGGCCGCCCGCGGCGCCGCCGCGCGCCTACCAGGTCGCGCCGGTCTACCGCGTCGACGACACGCCGCAGGCGGTCCAGGCCTACCTCGCCGCCGGCCGCTACTTCGAAGGCTCGCGCGACTGGCCGCGCGCGGCGCAGTCCTATCGCAAGGCGACGGAACGCGACGCGTCGTCGGAGGCGGCGTGGGACGGGCTGGGCCGCACGCTGGCGTCGGCGGGCCGGCTCGACGAGGCCGAGGCCGCGTTGCGCCAGGCGGTCGCGCTCGCGCCGAAGCGGGCCCGGGCGCACAACAACCTCGCCTACGTGCTGCTCCTGAAGGACCAGCCGGCGCCGGCGCTCGCGGCGCTCGACGAGGCCCTCGCCCTCGATCCCACGCACGCGATGGCGCGCGCGAACCGCGACGAGGCGATGACGCGGCTCGCCGCCACGCGGCCGGAGACGGCAACGACGGCATCGGCATCGGCATCAGCGACGACGGCAACGGCGCCGACGACGACGACGACGACGACGGCGATCGTCATGCCGCCGCCCGCGCTCGATACCGCGCCGATTCCCGCGCTCGACACGGCGCCGATACCCGCGACCCGCCTTCCGACGACCGAGCTCGCCACGATCGCGGCGGCGGCTTCGCTCGGCCAGGCGCTGTCACCGCCCGACGGGTGCGCGCCCCCGAAGCGGCTGGAAGTCAGCAATGGCATGGGCGCGACCGGCATGGCGGCGCGGGTGGAAGGCTGGCTCTCGCAGCGCGGACTGCCGCGCGCGCGCCTGACCAACCAGCCCGCCTACGACGTGGTCCGCACCCGCGTGGATTACGCCGCCGGCCAGGCCGCGGCCGCGCGCTGCGTGGCGCTGGCCCTGCCGGCGGGTGTGACGACGGCGTTGAGCGAACGCGCCGGCCTGCGCGGCGATGTCCGCCTCGTGCTCGGCCGGGACTGGCCGGCGAGGCTGGCGGAAGGCACGGAGACCCACGCCGGCCTCTGACCTCGGCGGCCACGCCGGCGGCGGAGGCCCACTGCCGCAAGCCGGATGCGCTCAGGGACGCGCTCCGAATGCGTGCCGGATGTGCGGCGGATGCGCACCGGATGTGTCGCCGCAGGGACCTACACTTCGAGCCCATGCAGATCCCTCCCGCGGCCATCGCCGCCGCGCCGGCGCCCTCCGCGCTGGCCACCTCCCCGCTCGCGCTGACCGCGGCCTTCGTCGCCGCGGTGATCGTCTCCTTCCTGGTCAAGCTCTGGCTGTCCTCGCGCCAGATGCGCCACGTCGCGCGCCACCGCGGCGCGGTACCGGCCGCCTTCGTCGGCACCGTGCCGCTGTCCGCGCACCAGAAGGCCGCCGACTACACCGTCGCGCGCGGCCGCTTCGGCACGCTGCACCTGGCCTGGGACACCGCGCTGCTGATCGGCTGGACGCTGCTGGGCGGCCTGGACCTGCTCAACCAGTGGGCCCTGTCCTGGCGCGAGGAACTCGGCCCGATGGGCTACCAGCTCGCGCTGCTGGCGGTGTTCGGGCTGTTGTCCGGGCTGCTCGACCTGCCCTGGTCGCTCTACAACACCTTCCGGCTGGAGGAACGCTTCGGCTTCAACCGCACGACGCTGCGGCTGTTCATCGTCGACGGGCTCAAGGGCCTGGCGGTGGGCGCGCTGCTCGGGCTGCCGATCGCGGCGCTGATCCTGTGGCTGATGGCGCAGGCCGGCAGCCTGTGGTGGCTGTGGGCCTGGGGCGCCTGGATGGGCTTCAACCTGCTGATGCTGGTGATCTATCCCACCGTCATCGCGCCGCTGTTCAACAAGTTCCAGCCGCTGGAGGACGCCGCGCTGCGCGAGCGCGTCCAGACGCTGATGCAGCGCTGCGGCTTCGCGGCCAAGGGACTGTTCGTGATGGACGGCAGCCGGCGCTCGGCGCACGGCAACGCCTACTTCACCGGCCTGGGCGCCGCCAAGCGGGTGGTGTTCTTCGACACCCTGCTCGAGCGGCTCGATCCGCCCGAGGTCGAGGCGGTGCTCGCGCACGAGCTGGGCCACTTCAAGCGCCGCCACGTGCCGCAGCGCATGGCGCTGATGTTCGCGCTCAGCCTGGCCGGCTTCGCGCTGCTGGGCTGGCTCAGCACGCAGGCGGGCTTCTACCTCGGCCTGGGCGTGCGTCCCAGCCTGGACGCGCCCAACGACGCGCTCGCGCTGCTCCTGATCATGCTGGCGCTGCCGCAGTTCACCTTCTTCCTGACGCCGCTGATGTCGCTGTGGTCGCGGCGGCACGAGTTCGAGGCCGACGCCTATGCCTGCGCCCAGGCCAGCGGCGCCGACCTGTCGCAGGCGCTGCTCAAGCTGCACGAGGACAACGCCGGCACGCTGACGCCGGACCCGCTGTTCGCGCGCTTCTACTACTCGCATCCGCCGGCCAGCGAGCGGCTGGCGGCGATCGCGTCGCTGTCGGGCGCACCGGCCGCGCCGGCGGGACAGGTCGCATGAGCAAGGCGCCGCAGACCGGGCTGGTGGTGCGCGGGCACGGCCGCCATTACGTCGTCGAGGACCAGGACGGGCAGCGCATCCACTGCCTGACCCGCGGCAAGAAGAGCGATTGCGTCGTTGGCGACCGCGTGCGCTGGATGCGCAGCAGCGAGCACGAGGGCGTGATCGAGAAGGTCGAGCCACGGCGCAACCTGCTGTTCCGCCAGGACGAGTGGAAGACCAAGAGCTTCGCCGCCAACCTGGACCGGCTGCTGATCCTGGTGGCGGTCGAGCCACAGTTCTCCGAATCGCAGCTCACCCGCGCGCTGATCGCGGCGCAGAGCGCCGGCATCGCCGCCGACATCGTGCTCAACAAGACCGACCTGCCCGGCGCCCAGGCCGCGCGCGCGCGGCTCGCGCCGTACAAGGCCATGGGCCAGCGGGTGCTGGAGCTCAGCCTGAAGGGCCGCCCGGACGAGTCGCGCGAGGGGCTGCTGCCGCTGCTGCACGGCCAGGCGACGCTGGTGCTGGGGCCCAGCGGCACCGGCAAGAGCACGCTGATCAACCTGCTGGTGCCCGATGCGCAGGCGCAGGTGGGCGAGATCTCGCAGGCGCTGAATTCGGGGCGCCACACGACGACCACGACGCAGTGGTACTGGATGGACGCGGGGCGCGAGGACGCGCTGATCGATTCACCGGGCTTCCAGGAATTCGGCCTGCGCCAGATCGCCGCGCCGGACCTGGCGAGCTACATGCCCGATTTCAAGCCCTATCTGGGCGAGTGCCGCTTCCACAACTGCAGCCATCGGCATGAGCCCGGCTGCGCGGTGCTGACGGCGGTCGAGGCGGGAGCGATCAGCCCCTCGCGTTACCGCATCTACGACGAGCTCTGGGACGAGCTCAGCGCGCCGCCCAAGTATTGAGCGCTGCGGCGATGGTCAGCGCTCCAGGCGCGGATCGCTGTGGGGCACTTCGCGGACCTCGGCGTCGATGACCTCGCCCTGCGGCGCGCGGCCGGTGCCCGCCATGCCCCCGGGCATCCCGCCGGGGAACGGTCCGCGTCCACCGCGGAACGCCTGCGCACGGAACTGCGCCGCGCGCTGGAACGCCGCCGTGCGCAGCGTCGGCCGGCGGCCGCGGATCAGGCTCCACAGCAGCACCCCGCCGAAAATCACCAGCCCGGCAGCCAGCACCACCAGGAAGAGCACCAGGGAGGCCACCGCCAGCACGAGGCGGGCGGCGATCGAGAAGAGCGTGGAGAGAGCGTTCATCGGTCGTTCAGTTCGGGGCGGTCGGGCCCGGATTCAAGCCCGGATTCAAGGCCCGGACGCGGGCGGTCAGCCGCGGCCAATGTAGGGCATCTTGGTGGCCATCACCGTCAGGAAAGGCACGTTGGCCGACAGCGGCAATCCCGCCATGTACAGCACGGCGCTGGCGGCATGGCCGACATCCATCACCGGCTCCACCATCGTGCCGCCATGCGCCTGCGGCACGCCCTGCTTGAAGCGCTCGGTCAGATCGGTCTCGGCATTGCCGATGTCGATCTGGCCGGCCGCGATGTCATGCCGGCGGCCGTCCAGCGCCAGCGTCTTGGTCAGGCCGGTGATCGCATGCTTGGTCGAGGTATAGGCGATCGAGCCCGGCCGCGGCGCATGCGCCGAGATCGACCCGTTGTTGACGATGCGCCCACCGCGGGGCGACTGCCGCTTCATCAGGCCGAAGGCCGCGCGGGCGCAGAGGAAGCTGCCGGTCAGGTTGACGTCGACCACGGCCCGCCAGGTCTCGAGGCTCAGTTCGTCGATGTCCGACGCCGGCGCGCCGCGCCCGGCGTTGTTGAACAGGAAGTCGAGCCGGCCCCAGCGGCGTTCGATCGCGTCGAAGGCGGCGTTCACCTGGGTCTCGTCGGCGACATCGGCGGGCAGCACCAGCGCGCGTTCCGGCGCGAGCGCCGCGGTCTCGCGCAGCATCGCCTCGCGACGCCCGAGCAGCGCGACCTGCCAGCCGGCCTGCATCAAGGCCTGCGCCGCGGCGCGGCCGATGCCGGAGCCGGCGCCGGTCACCGCAGCGAAGCGGGTCTGGAGGGGCGAGGCCGCCGCGAGCGGGACGACCTCGGGCGAGGGCGTCACGTGGGCAGCGACGGGATCGAGGGCGGCGTGGGCAGAGTCCATCCCCGCATCATAGGGAGCGAGGGGGACACCGGCAGCCGCGCGGGGGATATGCCCGCGCGATCCACGCCCGACGCGTTCATCGGCGCCGGCCAGGACAGGCGGATGCCGGAGGCCGGATCCAGCTCGACGGCCGCGTCGGCCGCGTCGGCGACACGCCGCGCCAGGAAGCTCGCCAGCCCGCTCATCGCGACGCCACCTGTTCGCCGTCCAGGCCGGTGTCGGCGCGGCGGCCGGTCACCACCACCGTGGGCAGCGTCTGGACTTCGCCGGCGGCGCGCAGCGCGGCCAGCGTCGGCGCGGACTTGCCGTTGATGACCACCGTCGGCAGGCGCTCCGGCTGGCCGGCGCGGCTTGGCAGCGCCATCAGCAGGCCAGCGGCGATGCCGGCCCCGATCCCGATCAGCGCGGCAAGGCGCTTGAGCGTCGCGAAACGGTCGTGGCAGCGAATGGTGTTCATCTCTTCCTCCAGGGGCCGCGGGGTTGTTCTTGCGGCATGGGGCGAACTGTCGCAGGGGTTTACCCCTAGCAAAAGTCTGCTGCGACCAACACGTTGGTGCTAGCGACGAACTGCGGCGGAGCGCGATGAACGGCGCCCGCGATCCGGGTTTACCCGAAACGGTGAGGGCCCCTTCCGGGGCCCTCGACAGGGGGAGTCCCGGCCCGCCTTCAGACGGGTCCGGCAGGTCAGGCGGGCACCAGTCCCCGCCCCTTGAGCATCGGCTCGACCCGCGCGTCGCGGCCGCGGAAGGCCCGGTAGGTCGCGCCCGGCTCGCGGCTGTTGCCCACCGACAGGATGTTGTCCAGCAGCGACCGGGCGACCGACCGGTCGAACGGATCGCCGGCCTCGACGAAGGCCTCGAAGGCATCGCAGTCCAGCACTTCCGCCCACAGGTAGACGTAATAGCCGGAGGCGTAATAGCTGCCCGAGAACAGGTGCTGGAAATGCGTCAGCCGGTGATTCATCCCGACCGCCGGCGGCAGGCCCAGGCGCTCCAGCGTCTCGCGCTCGAAGGCGACCGGGTCCGGCGCCTCGGCCTCTTCCCGCGCGTGGATGGCCAGGTCCACCAGCGCCGACGCGCAATAACGCACCGTCTCGTAGCCCTGGTTGAAGGTCGCGGCGGCCTTGAGCCGCGCCAGCAGCGCATCGGGCAGCGGCTCGCCGGTGCGGTGATGGCGCGCATGCTGCTTCAGCACCGCCGGCTCGGCCATCCAGTGCTCCATCAGCTGCGAGGGCAGCTCGACGAAGTCGCGCAGCACCTGCGTCCCCGACAGGCGCTCGAACTCGACGTCCGACAGCAGCCCGTGCAGCCCATGGCCGAACTCGTGGAACAGCGTGCGCACGTCGTCGAAGGACAGCAGCGTCGGCTCGCCCGGCGCGCCCTTGGCGAAGTTGTTGTTGTTCAGGATGATCGGCAGCGCGTCGATGCCGTTGCGCGCCTGCCAGCGCAGCGCGTTCATCCAGGCGCCGCTGCGCTTGGTCGGACGCGCGAAGTTGTCCTGGATGAAGACGCCGCGCAGGCAGCCATCCTCGCCCCGGACCTCGTGGACCTTCACGTCCGGGTGATAACCGGCGACCTGCGGCTGCTCGACGAAACGCAGGCCGTAAAGGCGCTCGGCGCAGTCGAACATCGCGCGCACCATCGCGTCCAGCGGGAAGTAGGGCTTGACCTCCGCCTCGTCGAGCTGGAAGCGCTGCTGCCGCACCTTCTCGGCGTACCAGCGCCAGTCCCAGGCCTCGATGCTCAGGTCGTGGCCGAGCTGCTCGCGCACCTCGTCGAGCATCGCCCGCTCGCGCGCGGCGGCCGCCTTGGCCGGCTCCCAGACCTGGTCCAGCAGCGCCTGCACCGCCGACTGGCGGCCGGCCATGGTGTCGGCCAGCGCGTAGTCGGCGAAGCTGCGATGGCCGTGCAGCGTGGCCTGCTCGTGCCGCAGCGCGAGCAGCTCCCGCACCAGCGCGCGGTTGTCGGTCTCGCCGGTCGCATCGCCGCGGCCGACCCAGGCGCGCCAGGCCTGCTCGCGCAGGTCGCGCCGCTCGCTGAAGGTCAGGAAGGGCACGATCAGCGAGCGCGACAGCGTCACCACGTGCACGCCCTCCTCCACCTGCCCGCGGTCCAGCGCCGCCTGGCGCGCGGCGGCGCGGACGAAGTCCGGCAGGCCGGCCAGGTCGCGTTCGCCGCGCAGCACCAGCTGGTAGCCGCTCTCGTCGGCCAGCACGTTCTGCGCGAAGCGGGTGTTGAGTTCCGCCTGCCGCTCCATGTTGGCGGCGTAGCGCTCGCGGTCCGCGCCCTGCAGCCGGGCGCCGGCGCGGACGAAGTCCAGGTGCACGCGCTCCAGCAGCCGCCGCTGCTCCGGCGTGAGCCCGAGCGCGGCGCGCTGTTCATGCAGCGCCTCGACGCGGGCGAACAGCGCGGCGTTCAGGTAGATCGCGTTGGTGTGCGCGGCCAGCGGCGCGGCCATGCGCCGCTGCACCGCCTGCAGCTCCGGCGAACTCGCCGACGCGCTCAGCGTCGAGAACAGGTGCTCCAGCGCGGTCAACGCGCGCCCGGCACGATCGAGCGCGGCGAGCGTGTTCTCGAAGGTCGGGGCCGCCGGCTGCGACGCGATCGCGTCGAGCTCGGCGCGGTGCGCGGCGAGCGCCGCGTCGAAGGCCGGTTCGAAATGCCCGGCCTCGATCGCCTCGAACGGCGGCAGCCCGTAGGGGCCGGTCCAGGCGGACAGCAGCGGATTGGCAGCAGGGGCGGCGCTCATCGTGTCTCCAGGGGCCATCAACAGGGCGCCGATTGTAGGAACGGCGCCGGACCGCGATCGGTGCCGGCGCCGTTCCCGAGGCGTCGAAAGGGGAACGCCTTACTTCTTGTTCATTTCCTTCTTGATGGCGATCTCGTCGGCCTCGTCGTAGGAGCGGTTGCCGCACTTGAGCTTCCACTCGTTGCGCTTGTCGTTCAGGTCCTCGACCGCCTCGTTGAAGTCGTCGGCGATCTTCTGGTGGGCATCGACGCGGGTGTTGAAGGCCTTGTTGACCTCGACGCGGTCATTGCGCGCCTTGTTGAAGGCATCGATCTTGGGCTGCAGGGCGTTGGCGCGGGCCTGGTACTCCTCCTGCTTGGCCTTGAGCTGGTCCTTCTCCATCTTGGAGGCACCGGCCTCGATCTCGGCGCCGAAGGCCTTGACCGACTCGATCTCGGCCTTCAGCGCGGTGCCCTGGGCCTGCATGTCCGACTCGAACTTGTCGGACTCGGCCTTGGCCGCCTTGAGCTCGTCGCGCTCCTTCAGGACGACGGCCTTCTTCTTGTCCAGCTCGGCCGCGGCGGCCTCGTTCTGCTGGTTGCTGGCCATGCAGGCGCGCAGCTCGTCGCGGGTCATCAGCTTGCCCTTGCCGCCCTTGGCGGCGGCCGGCGCGGCCGGCGTGGCGGGCTTGGTGCCGCTGGTCTGGGCGACGGCCAGACCGCAGGCCAGCAGCGCGGCGACGGCGAGGGAGGTGCGAAGAGTGTTCATGTCGTCTCTCAGGTCATTGCGCCGGGTGGGCGCTGTCTCGTCGGCACGGGCTCGCCGGTGGCACCGGCCGGCCCGCAGTCTCATGGGGCGGCCGGAGCAGGCCGCCATGCGGGTCGGCATGATGCCACGACCGGGATAATGCGCCGCTTCAGATCGTTTCCGCCCCGCGTGCAGCCCGCACGCCGGGGCATCCACCCCGCACCCCGGCCGCTTCGGGCGGCCCTTCGACCATGGCGCTCAAGGCCACCATCCACAAAGCCCAGCTGCAGCTCTCCGACATGGACCGCCATGTCTACGGCGAGCACTCCCTGACCGTCGCCCGCCACCCCTCGGAGACCGACGAGCGCATGATGCTGCGCATCCTGGCCTACGCGCTGCACGTGCCCGCCGACGACCTGCGCGGCCGGCTCGAATTCAGCAAGGGCCTCTCCGATGTCGACGAGCCGCCGCTGTGGCAGCTGGACCTGACCGGCGAGGTGGTCCACTGGATCGAGCTGGGCCAGCCCGACGAGCGCCGGTTGCGCCAGGCCCACGGCCGCGCCGAGCGCGTCACCGTCATCAGCTACGCATCCAGCACGCCGGTATGGTGGAGCGGCATCCAGAACAAGCTGCAGCGCACTCCCCGGCTGGCCGTGTGGCAGATCCCGGCGGACCAGGCGCAGGCGCTGGCCGCCCTGGCCGAACGCGGCATGCAGTGGCAGGTCAGCATCCAGGACGGAACGGCGTACGTCAGCACCGAGAAGGGCGCTGTGGAGATCACGCCGCAATTGCTGAAGGAAGCCGAGCAGTGACTTGTGGGGTAAGGTGACGAGCCGCCCGCGCCCTTGACCAGGAGACCGTTGTGCCGCATTCCGAGCCGTCCGCATCCGTCGACCCCACCACCGCCGCGGACGATCCGTTCCTGTGGCTCGAGGCGCTGGAAGGCGCCGAGGGCGAGCGTGCGCTGGCCTGGGTGCGCGAGCGCAACGACGCGACGCTGGCCGCGCTGAAGGCCGAGCCCGAGTTCGAGCCGGTCCGGGACGAGCTGCTGCAGATCCTGAACGCGCGCGACCGCATCCCGCATGTGGCCCGGCGCGGCGACTGGTTCTACAACCTCTGGCAGGACGAGGCCCATCCGCGCGGCCTGTGGCGGCGCTGCACGCTGGAGGACTACCAGCTTGCCGAGCCGCCGTGGCGGCTGGTGCTGGACCTGGACGCGCTGGGCCGCGACGAAGGCCGCAGCTGGGTCTTCCACGGCGCGACGGCGCTCGCACCCGATTACCGGCGCTGCCTGGTGTCGCTGTCCGACGGCGGCGCCGACGCCCACGAGCTGCGCGAGTTCGACCTCGAAGCGCTGCGCTTCATCCCGCCGACCGAGGGCGGTTTCTTCGTGCCCGAGGCCAAGAGCGACGTCGAATGGCTGGACGCCGACACCTTGCTGGTCGGCAGCGACTTCGGACCGGACTCTCTGACCGAGTCGGGGTATCCGCGCCAGATCCGGCGCTGGGAGCGCGGCACGCCGCTGGACGCCGCGCCGGTGATCTTCGAGGGCGAGAAGGACGACGTCTCGGTGTCGGTGTCGGTCGACCGCACGCCGGGCTTCGAGCGGGTCGTGTTCAGCCGCGCGCTGGATTTCTACAACGAGTCGCGCTTCCTCTGGAAGCAAGGCGAGTTCGTGCCCATCGACCTGCCCAGCGACATGAGCGTGCACCTGGAAGGCCCGTGGATGCTGCTGCGTCCGCGCACTGACTGGGCCATCCCGCACGGCCCGACCTATCCGGCCGGCTCGCTGCTGCTGATGGAGGAAGCCGCGTTCTGGAAGAACGAGCGCCACGACAGGCACCTGCGCGTGATGTTTTCGCCGACGGCGGGCCGCTCGCTGGAGGACTACACGCTGACGCGCCACCACCTGCTGCTCAACGTCAGCGAGCATGTGGCCAGCCGGCTCGAGGAATGGGACCTGTCGCACCGGCCGCCGGTCCTGCGCCAGGTCAAGGCGCCCTTCCCCGGCACGCTCAGCGTGCAGAGCCTGCACGACCCGGAGCTGGCCGAGGACCGGCTCGGCGACCGCTACCTGCTGCACTACTGCGACTTCCTGACGCCCGACATCGTCTGCCTGGCGCAGGCCGGCACCGACGCGCGCGAGACGCTCAAGCAGCGCGGCGCGCAGTTCGACGCGCACGGCATGACGGTGGAGCAGCGCTTCGCCACCAGCGCCGACGGCGAGAGCGTGCCCTACTTCGTCATCGGCAAGGCCGGACGCGGCGCCGACACGCCGACGCTGCTCTACGGCTACGGCGGCTTCGAGGTCTCGCTGCAGCCGTGGTACTCCGGCGGCAATGGCCGGGCGTGGCTCGCGCGCGGCGGGCGGCTGGTGGTGGCCAACATCCGCGGCGGCGGCGAGTACGGCCCGCGCTGGCACCAGGCCGCGACGCTCGCCCACAAGCAGCGCAGCTTCGACGACTTCATCGCCGTGGCCGAGGACCTGGTCGCGCACGGGCTGACGCGGCCGGCGCGGCTCGGGATCATGGGCGGCAGCAATGGCGGACTGCTGGTGGGCGCCTGCATGGTGCAGCGGCCGGAGCTCTTCGGCGCGGTGGTGTGCCAGGTGCCGCTGCTGGACATGAAGCGCTATCACCTGCTGCTGGCCGGCGCGTCGTGGATGGCCGAGTACGGCGATCCCGACGAGCCCGCGGAGTGGGCGCACATCGCCGCCTACAGCCCGTACCAGCAGCTCAAGGCGGGCGTGCGGTATCCGCGGGCGCTCTTCGCCACCTCGACGCGCGACGACCGCGTGCATCCGGGCCATGCGAGGAAAATGGCGGCCCGCATGCTTGCGTTGGGGCAAGCCTGCTTCTATTACGAAAACATCGAGGGCGGCCATGGCGGCGCGGCGGACAACCAGCAGCGCGCGCTGTTGCAAGCCCTCGAGTTCGCCTACTTGTGGCGGCAACTCGGCAGGGAGGCCAGTAGTGGAGACGCAGCGTGAATTTCGTCATCCAGCATCATCCCGACGCGAGATGCTTTCTTGCCCAGCCGCAACCCGGACTGCAATGCCGGCTCGACTATGAGCGCCACGGCGAACAGCTGATCATCACCCACACCGGCGTGCCGGCGCAGTTGCGCGGGCAAGGCCTGGCCTCGCAGCTGGTGGAGACCGCGGCGCGCTGGCTGGCGGAGTTCCCGTTGCAGCTGGTCCCCGGCTGCAGCTATGTGCGCCACTGGCTGCTGCGCCATCCGCGCTGGCAGCGGCTGCTGACGCCGGCATCGGCCCAGCGGGTGCTCAACGAATGGTTCGGCCCGCCCGGCTCGGCGCAGGACGGGCAGATCCAGATGAAGTGGTTCAAGAAGGACCCCGCCTTCGACGACGCGCTGCGCGAGCGCTTCGGCGCGGTCGTCGCGCAGGCCCTCGATGGCGGCCTGCGCGAGTGGGACTCCACCGCCTGGGGGGCGCTCGCGCGCATCGTCGTGCTGGACCAGTTCACCCGCAACATCCATCGCGACACCGCGGCCGCATTCGCCGGCGACGCCCTCGCATTGGAGGCCGCGATCGCGCTGCGGGCCCGGGCGCAGGAACTCGGCACGCTCGAACGCTGGTTCGCCACCATGCCGATGGAACACGCCGAAGACCTCGCGATGCAGGAACTCAGCGTCGCCACCTTCGAAGCCCTCACCCTCGAGGACCCGCGCCTCGCCGACGCGCTCGACTACGCGCGCAAACACCGCGATGTCATCGCGCGTTTCGGGCGCTTCCCGCATCGCAATGACATCCTCGGGCGGGACAGCACGCCGGAGGAACTGGACTTCCTGAAGCAGCCAGGGTCACGGTTCTGACCTGCGCTCGGGCAGGACCGGGGCAGGCGACTCCCGTCGTGCCTCAGGCGCTCAACTCCCGCCGCTCGCCTGCGGCTCGCTTTGGTCAGACAGAACGCGCCCAGTCAGTCCTGGACGGCACGACTTCGTCGCCTGCCCCGGCCCTGCCCTCGAAGAGAAGCACTGCAGCGCGTGCACCGCGAGGCGCCAGCAGCTCAACTCGATTCCTGCTCCTGCAGGAGACGCCACATGACCTTGCCGGAACCCGACTTCGGCAAGACGTCCACGAACTGCACAATGCGCGGCGCCTTGTAGGCCGCCATGTGCTCGTGCGCCCAGTCGATGATGTCCCTGTCCGTGGTCTTGCCCTTGGCCTCCGCGCGCAGCACCACCACCGCCTTGACCGTCTCGCCACGGTACGCATCCTTGGCCGCGATGATGCAGGCCTCCTGCACCGCCGGGTGCCGGTACAGCAACATCTCGACCTCCGAAGGCCACACCTTGTAGCCGCTCGCGTTGATCATCCGCTTGAGCCGGTCCGTGATGAAGAAGTAGCCCTCCTCGTCCATGCGACCAAGATCCCCCGTGCGGAAGAAACGCTTGCCGTCGAGCTCGACAAAGGCCGCCTCCGTCGCCTCCGGTTGGCGCCAGTAGCCCTGGAACACCATCGGGCCATGCGTGATGATCTCGCCCACCTCGCCGACCGGCAGTTCCTCCAGCGTGGTCGGATCGACGATGCGCGCGTCCACACCGAAGATCGGGATGCCCAGGCACTGCAGCTTGGCGCGCTCGGGCGGGTTGCCGTGACTGGGCGCCGCGGTCTCCGTCAGGCCGTAGCCCTCGGCGAAGGTCAGGCCGAACTCCTCCTGCAATCGCTCGGCCACCGCCTTGGGCATCGCCGCGCCGCCGCCGCTGAGATAACGCAGGCTGCGCAGGTCGAAGGACTTGTAGTTCGGGCTCGCGAAGAGGTCGATGATCATCGTCGGGATGCAGGTCCAGTGCGTGACCTGGTGGCGCGAGATCAGGCGCCCGCAGAGCTCGCGGTCCCAGCGCGGCATGATGACCAGCGTCATCCCGGTGAAGACCGGACCGAGCACGCCATACAAGGTGCCGGTGATGTGGAACATCGGCACCACCGCCAGGCCGACCGATTCGGCACTCGCGTAACCCCATTGGCAGCCACCGCAGCTGTTGGCCATCAAGGTCGCGTTGGTGTGCATGCAGCCCTTGGGCAGGCCGGTGGTGCCCGAGGTGTAGGGCAGCATCGCCAGGTCGTCGGGTCCGGCGGTATGCGGCCCCGGCACCAGGCCGGCGGCCAGCGCGTCGCGCCAGTCGGTCGCGCCGGGCGGCAGCTCGTGGACGGCGGTGAGCCAGGTCCGCATCGTCTCGGGCGCGTCGCAGGCCGGATCGGGCCCGGCGGGCGGGAGCATCTGCCAGTACTGGGTCACCAGCACGGCGCGCGGGCGCTGCGCCGGCGGCAGCTTGTCGGCGGCCTTGGCGACGATGCCCGACAACTCGCCGCTGCAGATGACGACGCGTGTCTCCGGATCGGTCAGGTAATGGCCGAACTCGTCCTCGCGGTTCATCGGGTTGACCGGCACCACCACCGCATCGGCGCGGTTGATCGCGTAGAAGGCGACCAGGTACTGCGGGCAGTTCTGCATGAAGAGCGCGACGCGGTCGCCCTTGCCCACGCCCTGCGCCCGCAGCCAGCCGGCGAGCGCCTCGGCCTGCCGTCGCAGCTCGCGGTAGCTCAGCGTCGCGCCGAGGAACTGCGTGGCCGCCTTGTCCGGATACCGCGTCGCGGCGACCTCCAGGTTGAACCACAGCGAGGTCCGTGGAATCGCCAGCCGCCGGGGCAGTCGCGCCGGCCAGTGGCTGTGCTGCACGCCGGCGTTCTCGGGACGGGGGGTGACCACGCGCGTCATCGGGGCTGTCTCCTGTCTGTGTTGTGGCGTCGATCTTCAATCCACCGCCTCGCCGACCTTGTCTCGACAGCGACATCGGGCCCAGCGGTCCACTGTGGCGGAAACCCGACTGGCCCCTGTTATCGGGGTGGTCCCGGACATGCTCCTCCCCGTGCCCCCGCGTAGCATGCGGGCTTTCACCAATGCCCGCGCGGCATCCGCCCTCCCCTCGGGGCGTCGATGCGCGGCCGGGTCGTGCCTGCTCCCGTTCATGCTGATCGCGCGACGTACCGCCCTTCAGGGCCTGCTGACCTGTGCCCTGGCCGTGGGCGCCGCGGCCGCGCCGTCCGTGCGGGCGGCACCGGCCGAGCCGCCGCTGGCCGCGCCCACCGGACCGGTGGTGCTCACCGTGGGCGGGGCGCTGCGCAACGCCAATCGCGACGGCCGCGCCGCCTTCGACATGGCGATGCTCGAGAAGCTGCCCCAGGTCAGCTTCAGCACGCAGACGCCCTGGTACCCGCAGCCGCGCCGGTTCACCGGGCCGCTGCTGCGCGACGTGCTCGCCGCCGCCGGCGCGCAGGGCCGCACGATCGAGGCCCGCGCGCTCAATGACTACCGCGTCCAGATCCCGCTGACCGACAGCCATCGCTACGACGTGATCGTCGCCCGGCTGCTCGACGACCGCCCGATGGCGGTGCGCGACAAGGGCCCGCTGTTCCTGATCTATCCCTTCGACCAGGCGCCGGAGCTGCGCAACAGCGTCTTCTACGGGCGCTCGGCCTGGCAGCTGACCCACCTGGAGCTGCGCTGACCATGCCGCGCGACGCCTCCCGCACCGTCGCGGCCCGGCAGCGCCGCTGGCGCATCGGCATCGCCGCGATGGGCCTGCTGCTGGTGCTGACGCTCGCCGGCGTGGGCTGGCTGCAGGCGCGGCAGTACGAGGCGCTCAACGGCACCCGGCGCTACCAGGACGATTACCTCGTCTGGAGCCTGTTCCAGTTCGAGACCGAATACCTGAAGCTGCGCCTGGCCCTGGAGCAGGCGGCGGGACCGAGCGTGGGCGTCGACCCCGACCAGGTGGCGCAGCGCTACGAGATCTTCGTCAGCCGGCTCAATCTCGTGGAGAGCGAGCATGCCGCGCTGGTGCTGGCGCACCACCCCGACTACCAGCGCACGGTGGCGCGCGCGCAGGACTTCGTGCGCTGGGCCGATGCGCTGCCGCTCAACGGCGCCCTGATCCGCGAGCATCCGCAGCGCATTGCCGAGATCGTCGCCCGCCTGGAACCGCTGGCCGACCCGATCCGGGACCTGTCGCTGACCTCGACCCACCACGTCGCCCAGGACGTGACGCGTCGCAACGAGATCATCCGCAACCAGAGTCGCGTCAGCCTGGGGCTGACGGCGGCGCTGTCGGCGATGACGCTGCTGTTCGCGGCCGTGATCTACCGGCAGTTCCGCGGCCTGGAGCGTTATGGCGACAAGCAGAAGGCGCTGGCCGCGCGGCTCAACGAGGCGCAGCGCGAGGCCGACGCCGCCAACCGCGCCAAGACGGTCTTCCTCGCCAACATGAGCCACGAGCTGCGCACGCCGCTGCAGGGGCTGCTAGGCATGCTGGGCCTGATCAAGGAGGCGCCGCTGACGCCCGCGCAGCAGGACCAGCTCAAGGCCGCCAACGACTGCGCGCGCCATCTGCTGGCGGTGCTGGGCGACATCCTGGACGTGACGCGCATGGAGGCCGGCGGGCTGTCGATCGCGCCGGAACCGCTGCAGCTCGGTGCGCTGGTCAGGGAACTGGAGGCGCTGAGCCGGCCGCAGGCGGCGGCCAAGCGGCTCGCGCTGCACTTCGGCATCGACGACGACGTCCCCGGCTGGGTGTTGGCCGATCCGACGCGGCTGCGCCAGATCCTGCTGAACCTGCTGAGCAACGCGCTCAAGTTCTGCGACCGCGGCCAGGTGGGCTGCCAGCTGAGACGCGGCGTCGGGCCGCTGGGCGAGGACCTGCTGATGTTCGAGGTCAGCGACACCGGCCCGGGCATCGACGCTCAGACGCAGGCCAGACTCTTCCAGCGCTTCAGCCAGGGCGACGCGAGCACCTCGCGGCGCCACGGCGGCGCGGGCCTGGGCCTGGAGATCTCGCGCCGGCTGGCCCGCGCGATGGGCGGCGACATCCATGTGCAGAGCGCGCCCGGCCAGGGCGCGCGCTTCACGCTGGCGCTGCCGCTGCGCGCCGGCGCCGACCTGCCGCCCGGCCGCATGGTGCCGGCGGAGGCGGCGGCGACCGCCCCCTCGACGCCGCTCAAGGGGCCTTCGGCGACCTCGGCGGCCTTGACGACTTCGGCGGCCTCGGCGGAGGATGCGCCGGTCACCGGCCTGCGCGTCCTGGTCAGCGAGGACAACCCGACCAACCGCATCGTCATCGAGGCGATGCTCGAACGGCTGGGCCATCGGCCGACGCTGTGCGAGAACGGCCTGCAGGCGCTGCACGCGCTGCGGCAGCAGGCCTTCGACGTCGTGCTGATGGACCTGCACACGCCGCAGATGGACGGCTTCGAGGCCACGCGGCGGATGCGGGAGCTGCCGCCGCCGCGCGGGCGGCTGCCGATCATCGCGTTCTCGGCCGACGCGTTCGAGGAGTCTCGCCAGAAGGCCGATGACGCCGGCATCAGCGCCTTCCTGGCCAAGCCGGTGGAGCTCGAGACGCTGCGCGCCTGCCTGCAGTCGCTGGCGCCCTCGCCCGCCCGGCCGGAAGCGGCTTGAACCGGGCGGGCCGGCTGAGCCGGTTCGATCCCGCTCACCTCAAAGGCCATTAAAGTCCCTCTCCGCAACGGAGAGCCCCGTCCCATGTACCTGTCCCGCATCGCGCTGACCAATGTGCGCTCGATGGAGTCGCTGGCGATCGACTTCGGCATCAGCCCGGAGGCAGCCCCCGGCACGAACCGGCGCTGGACGCTGTTGCTCGGCGAGAACGGCTGCGGCAAGAGCACGGTGCTGCGCGCGATCGGCCTGCTGCTGGCGGGCAGCGACGCCCTGCCGGAGCTGCTCGGCGACGCCGATGCCTGGATCCGCAACGGCACGCGGCAATGCCGCATCGCCGGCACGCTGGTGACCGCCAAGGGCGAGCCGCGCGAGATCGCGCTGGAACTGCACCGCGGCGACGGCCTGCGCGACATCTTCGAGCGCAACGCGCGGACGCTGGATGCGCTGGATGCGGCGATCCGGCATGCCGACCGCAACTATTTCGTGCTGGGTTATGGCGTGTCGCGCCGGCCGCCCGAAGGCGGCAAGCGCCTGAGCGCGCCGCTGGACGACAGCGCACGCTCGCCGCGCGCGCGGGCGCTGGCCTCGATGTTCTCGCCCGACGCCTCGCTGGTCTCGCTGCAGCGCTGGGCGATGGACCTCGACTACCGGCGCGGCGCCGGCGCGCTGGCGCCGATCCGCGCGGCGCTCAACCAGCTGATGCGGGGCATGAACTTCTCGCGCATCGACAAGGCCTCCGGCCAGCTGATGTTCCACACCGTCGACGGCGAGGTGCCCCTGAGCCAGCTGTCCGACGGCTACCAGAACATGGCCGCCTGGTGCGGCGACCTGCTCTACCGCATCACCGAGGCCTTCCCCGATCGCAAGGACCCGCTCGCCACGCGCGGCGTGCTGCTGATCGACGAACTCGACCTGCATCTGCACCCGGTCTGGCGCCGGCAGCTGGTCGACTTCCTGTCGGCGCTGCTGCCGCATTTCCAGTTCATCGCGACGACGCATTCGGCGCTGACCGCGCAGCAGAGTGGCGAGGGCGAGCTCTTCGTCATCCGCCGCGAAGGGACCAAGCAGCGGCCGACGCTGGTGCCCTTCGTCGGCGAGCCGCGCCTGATGGGCGTGCACCAGCTGCTGATGAGCCCGATGTTCGGCCTGGCGTCGATGGATTCGGTGGTGGTCGAGCAGGCGCGCGACACGGCCCGCAAGCTGCAGGCGAAGTCGACGGCCAAGGGCAAGGCCCTGACCGCGCGCGAACGCACGCAATTGCAGCGCAGCACGGAGGTCCTGCGGGCCGCGCCGGAGTGGGACGCGGTGCCCGGTTACGCGCGCCAGCAGGCGGCGTTGCTGAAGGAACTCAAGGCAACCATCGCGAAGCAGGCGGCCCAGTCCGCGAAGCCCGCGGCGCCGGAGCCGGCCGCGAAGTCGCGGCCATCGACGGCGAAGGCGACAAAGGTCGCCAGGGCGACGCAGACGGCGAAAGCCTCGAAGGCCGCGGCGCCGGCGTCGAAGCCGTCGACCGCAGCGGCAAAGCCCGCGTCCACGCCGACGCTGTCGCCGGGCAAGCTCAAGGCCGCGGTGAAGCGCGTGGAGCGGTCCAAGTGATCCGCCTGCGGCGGCGACGCGATGCCGCGAGCCTGGGCGCCTTCACCGGCGCGAAGCTGCAGCAGCGGCTGCTCCGGCTCGAGGGCTATTTCTACGACGACGGCCGCAGGGTCGACTTCAAGCCCAAGTCACGCCAGATCTGGTCGGCCGCGAAGGCGACGCTGCGGCGCGAGACCGCTGGCAAATGCGCCTACTGCGAGGCCGACACGGCGGTAGTCGCGCATGGCGACGTCGAGCACTTCCGTCCCAAGGACCCGTACTGGTGGCTGGCGTATTGCGTCGACAACTACACCTTCAGCTGCCAGGTCTGCAACCAGGTCCACAAGGGCAACCGCTTCCCGGTCACCGGCGCGCGGCTGAAGCCGCCACGCATGCCGGCCACGCGCCCGGCCGATGCGGCGAAGGCAGCGGCGCTTGCCGAGCGCTTCTGCCCCGATCCCGCGTCCACGACAGACGCCGCGCTGAAGCGCTTCTTCGCCGGCGAGCATGCGCATCTCCCCGACCCTTACCTCGACGATCCGGAGCGGCTGTTTTCCTGGAACGCGATCGAGGCGACGCAAGAGGTATGGCTCATCGCCCGTGGCCGCTCCGCGAGGGCGAAGGCCGCGGTGAAGGCGGCCGAGGAAGTGCTGGGCCTCAATCGCAGCGAGCTGCTGCGCCTGCGCTACCAGCGCTACGAGTTCCTCTACACCGCAGCGCTGGCGTTCCAGGAAATGGATCACGACTCGCCAAGCGCGCCGAAGGTGCTCGCGCAGCTGCGCCGCCAGGCCGACGATAACCAGCCGTTCGCTGCGATGTCGCGGCACTTCCTGCGCACCTGGGGGCTGCTGGAGACTTGACCGGCGCCCCCTGAAAGGGCGTTGCGCCGTCCCCCTTCGGAAGGCCGGCTTCCGACTCGCGGCTGCTGATCTTGCGGCGCAAACTTTGCAGGTCCCAGCAGATCCGTCGCGAGCCCTCTCATGCGCAGTTCATCATCGAGCAGGAAGAAGGGGCCAGGCCTTGCCCAGCTGCCGCCCATGCCCACCCCGCACAAGCACGCCCCTCATGTCGAGGTCATTGACCGCCATGGCGCCTCGGCCCAGCATTCGAACCTTCCAATCAAGGTGGCTGTACTGGAGACCAACGTGGACCGACTGCAGATCGAGATGAATGAACTCAAGACCGAGTTCAGGGAATTCCGGAAGGAGATGCGCGCCGAGATCATGGCCATCCGCACGCACGACTTCCGCCTTCTGTTCGGCGCCATCATCACGGTGGCCATCGGCGTGGCGGCGTTGATGGCGAAAGGATTCCACTGGATCTGACCAAGCCCGCGAGACCCTGGGGCGGGCCGGCTCAGACCACCACCGGCTCCGGCTCCAGCCGGATGCCGAAGCGGCCGTAGACACTCTCCTGGATCGCCCGCGCCAGCGTGACGACCTCGGCGCCCCGGGCTTCGCCGCGATTCACCAGCACCAGCGCCTGCTTCTCGTAGACCGCCGCGCCGCCGACGCTCTTGCCCTTCCACCCACAGGCGTCGATCAGCCAGCCGGCGGCCAGCTTGAAGCTGCCGTCGGGCATCGGGTAATGCACGATGTGCGGGTCGCGCGTGATGATGTCGCGGCACTGCTCCGCGCTCACCACCGGGTTCTTGAAAAAACTGCCCGCATTGCCGATGCGCGCCGGATCCGGCAGCTTGGCGCGGCGGATCTCGCAGATCCAGTCGAACACCTGCCGGGCATCGGGCGCGGCGATGCCGGTCTCGGCCATCTTGCGTTCGATGTCCAGGTAGCCCAGCTGCGGCTGCCACGGCTTGGGACAGCGCAGCCGCACCTTGGTGATCACGCTCTTGCCGGCCAGGCCGCCGTAACCGGTCTGCTTGAACACGCTGTCCCGGTAGCCGAAGCGGCACACCTCGGCCGGCAGCGTGACCCGCCGGCCGGTGGTCAGGTCCACGACGTCCACGTTCTCGAGCCTGTCCTTCAGCTCGACGCCATAGGCGCCGATGTTCTGGACCGGCGCTGCGCCGACGGTGCCGGGGATCAGCGCGAGGTTTTCCAGGCCCGGCACGCCCAGCGCCAGCGAGCCCGCGACCGCCTCATGCCAGGCCACGCCGGCGCCGGCCTCGACGATCCAGCAGTCGTCGCGTTCCTCGACGCGCAGGCCCGGGATCTCCATCTTCAACACGACCGCGTCGACATCCCGCGTCAGCACCAGGTTCGAGCCACCGCCAAGCACGAACTTCGGCGCGCGGCCCAGTTCGGGATGGTCGACGACGCGGCGCACATCCAGTTCCTCGCGGATGCGCACCAGCCGGCGCGCCGTCGCGGGCAGGCCGAAGGTGTTGTAGGGCTTGAGGTTGACGTCGGTCTCGATGACGACGCCCTCGCGTCGCTCGGTCGAGGGGGGGATGGCGGGAGACTGCATGGCTAGAATTCTCGCCCATATCCCCCGAAGGCCCGATCCGGGCCTTCGCTCCTTTGAAAGAGATGTACGCACATGCCCAGCTTTGACACCGTCCTCGAACCCGACATGGTGAAGGTCCGCAACAGCGTGGACGCCAGCGCCAAGGAGATCGCCACCCGCTTCGACTTCAAGGGCACCAGCGCCGCCATCGAGTGGAAGGACAAGGAGAAGGAAGTCCACGCCACCGGCGACGCCGAGTTCCAGCTCGAGCAGATCGAGGCGGTGCTGTATTCGAAGCTGACCAAGCAGGGCGTGGTGCTCGGTTTCGTCGACAAGCAGGAGAAGATCGAGAAGCTCGGCGGCGACCGCGTCAAGCAGGTCTACAAGATCAAGAACGGCCTGGAAGCCGCCGAGGCCAAGAAGGTCGTGGCCGCGATCAAGGAGAGCAAGCTCAAGGTGCAGGCGCAGATCGAAGGCGACATCGTGCGCATCACCGGCAAGTCGCTCGACGACCTGCAGGCCGCGCAGGGCGCGCTGCGCAAGGCGCTGCCCGACCTGCCGCTGAGCTTCGACAACTACCGCAAATGAGCCGGGCCGGGTTCGACCCGGCCTGAGCCTCGCGCCGGAGCGCGACAAGGCACCCTGCCCGCTCCCGCGCACCGACGGCCCCAGGCCGCGGCCGCATGACCACACATCGGGGGGGACGAGATGAGCACTGTTGGCAGGTCTGGCAGGTCCGGCGGGCCGCGCTGGCGCGGCCCCGCGGCGGCGGCCTTGCTGGCGCTGTGCGCGGCATCGGCGCAGGCGGACAGCGTCAAGGCCGCGCGCTTCTACGAGGACGCGCTCAAGCGCTTCGAACGCCAGGACATCGACGGCGCCGTCATCCAGCTGAAGAACGCGCTGCAGCAGGACGCGCGCATGCTCAGCGTCCACGTGCTGCTGGGCAAGGCGCTGCTGATGCGCAGCGAGGCCGCGGCCGCCGAGGTCGAGTTCAACGAGGCCCTCTCGCTGGGCATCAACCGCGCCGAGGTCGCCGTGCCGCTGGCCCAGGCGCTGGTCGCCCAGGGCAAGCAGCCCGAGGTCTTCAAGCTCCCGGCGCTGGTGCCCGAGGGCCTGCCCGACGCCATCCGCAAGGCGCTGCTGCTGGTGCGCGCCGCGGCGGCCTCGGACCTCGGCGAGCCCTCGCGCGCGCAGGCGCAGATCGACCTGGCCCGCGCCATCCCGCCCGACAACGCCGACACCTGGCTGGCCGAGGTGCCCCTGCGCCTGCGCGCGCGGCAGTTCGACCTGGCCAACGCCGCGGCGGAGCAGGCGCTGCGCCTGGCGCCGGGCAACGGCGAGGCGCTGTACCAGAAGGCCACCGTGCCGCATGTGCAGGGCCGGCTGGACGAGGCGCTCAAGGGATACGAGCGCGCGATCGCCGCCGCCCCCCGCCACCTGGAGGCGCAACTGGCCCGCGCCGGCCTGCTGATCGACCTGGGCCGCGACGCGGACGCGCTGGCGCAGGCGCAGTCCGCGCTGAAGCTGGCGCCGAGCGAGCCGCGCGCGCTCTACCTGACCGCCGTGCTCGCGGAGCGCCGCGGCGACGCCGCCGGCGCCCGCGGCGCGCTCAAGGCCGTCACCGCGGAACTGGACCCGGTGCCCATCGAATTCATCCGCTACCGCCCGCAGGCGCTGATGCTCAACGGGCTCGCGCACTTCGGCCTGGGCGAGATGGAGAAGGCCAAGCCCTACCTGGAATACGCCCAGCGCCAGACGCCCAACAGCCCGCTGTCCAAGCTGCTGGCGCAGGTCTACGTGGCGGAGCCCAACCTGGACCGCGCCGCGGAGGTGCTGGACGCCTACCTGCGCGCCTATCCCGGCGACGGCCAGGCGCTGGTGATGATGGCCACGTTGCAGATGGCGCAGGGACGGCATGCCCGCGCCACCGCGCTGATGCAGGAGGCGCTCAAGGCCAAGGACGCGCCGGAGTTCCGCACCGCGCTGGGCCTGTCGCTGCTGCGCGGCGGCCAGTCCGGCGACGCGATCGGGGAGCTCGAGAAAGCCTTCCAGCGCGATCCGCGCCAGACCTACGCCGGCATGGCGCTGGTGTCGCTGTACCTGCGCGCCGGGCAGACGGCCAAGGCCGTCGCGATCGCGGACCGGCTGGTCAAGCAGGAGGCCGCCAACCCGACCACCTGGGTGCAGCTCGGCGTGGCGCGCCGCTCGGCCGGCAACCTGCCGGGCGCGCGCGAGGCCTACCAGAAGGCCCTCCAGCTCGATCCGCAGCTGGCCGAGGCGCAACTGGGCCTGACGCGCATCGACATCGCCGAGCGCAAGTTCGACGCGGCCCAGGTGCGCCTGGCCGCGATGCTGAAGGCCGACGAGAAGAACGCCGACGCGCTCTACGAGATGGCGCTGCTCAGCGAGGCCCGGGGCCAGGCCGCCGAGGTGCAGCGCTGGCTGACCAAGGCGACCGACGTCAGCAGCTCGCGCAACACGCGGGCTGACCAGGCGCTGATCGCCTGGCTGCTCAAGCAGGACCAGGCCGGCGCCGCGCTCGAGGCCGCCAAGCGCCTGCTCGGCAAGGCGCCGGACGATCCGCAGACGCTGATCGCCTACGCGCAGGCGCAGCTCGCCAACCGCGACGCCAACGGCGCCCGCGCGACGCTGACCAGCGCGGCGCGGCGTTCCGGCTTCGGTGCCGATCCGCTGGCGCAGATCGCCGCGCTGCAACTGGATGCGCGCGATCCGGCGGGCGCCGCCTACAGCCTGGACAAGGCGCTGCAGACCGCGCCCCAGCATGTGGGCGCGCTGGCGCTGTCCTCGACGGTGGCCCTGCAGCAGGGCAACCCGACCCTGGCGGAGAAGCAGGCCCGGCAGGTGATCCAGCTGCGTCCGCAACTGGCGCTGGGCTACACGCTGCTGGCCGACGTCGCGCTGGCGCGGCGCCAGCCGGCCCAGGCGCTGGACGCGCTGCGCAAGGCCCACGAGCTGCAGCCCACCAGCGGCAGCCTGCTCGCCCTGATGCGGGCGCTGGGACGGCAGGACGGCAGCGGCAAGGCGGCGCAGGACCTGGCCGAGCGCTGGCTGAAGACCCACCCGTCCGACCTGGCGGCCTGGAAGGCGCTCGGCGACGCGCAGGCGCGCGCCGGCAGCTTCCCCGCCGCGCGGCGCAGCTACGAGACGGCGCTGAAGCTCCGGCCGAACGAGGTCGAGACGCTCAACAACCTGGCCAACGTCATGATCCGCCAGGGCGAGGCGGCCGCGGCCGCGGCGACGGCCGAGAAGGCGCTGGGGCTCGATCCCCGCAACGTGGCGGTCATCGACACCGCCGGCTGGGCCTACCACCTGGCCGGCAACGGCGACCGCGCGCTGCAACTGCTGCGCGACGCGCGCCTGCGCGAACCCGACAGTCCGGAGATCCGCTACCACCTGGCCGCCGCCCTGGCCAAGGCCGGCCGGAAGGCGGAGGCGAAGGAGGAACTCGATGTCGCGCTGCGCAGCACCGCGTTCGAAAGTCACAAGGAAGCGCTGGCCTTGAGCCAGACGCTGCGCTGAGCCGCCGGAGCCCCGCTGGTGAGGGGTGCCGGCGCTTGTCAGAAAAACTTACAGTCCCGCTTCAAGGACCGACATCTTCACGCTCAAGTGCTTGTGTCGTAAGGAAAACATCACCTTGGCCCGGAGCTTGCTCATAGCAACTCGAACGAATCAGACGCTCCGACCGGGTCGGGGAGACCGAGGGGAAACCATGCGAAAAGTTCAACAACGCCTGATGGGGCTGGCCGCGGCGGCGCTGGCGTCACTGCTGCCGCTCAGCGCGCATGCGCTCTCCACCTGGACGGCCGGCAACTGCACGACCAACTGCAGCGAGACCGGCGATGCGGCGCCCAACGTCAGCTATTCGGCCTACTCGGCGTCGATCAACACCTCCGGCGGTGCGTACTCCAGCACCAACGGCTTCGCGCAGAGCACGCTGGCCTACTACAGCGGTAGCGGCTTTGGCGTCGTGGCCCCGAGCGGCGACAGCCAGTCGCCCAATCACTCGCTGGACAACTACGGCTACCAGGACCTGATCCTGCTGAAGTTCGATGCCGCGGTGAACCTGACCCAGGTGAAGCTGGGCTGGTGGCAGTACGACAGCGACATCACCGTGCTGGCCTACACCGGCCTGACGTCGGGCGTGAACGTCGGCAACACGATTACGGGCAAGACGGCGGCGACGCTGAAGTCGGCCAACGGCTGGTCGCTGGTCAACAGCTACGCGGACGTCGGCAAGGCCGCCAACACGACGGTCAACCTCAACACCAACGTCAGCTCGAGCTGGTGGATCATCACCGCCTACAACTCGCAGTTGGGCGGTGCCCCCACGGGCGCCGACGGCTCCACCAGCGGCCTGACGCGCGGCACCGGCACGAGCTACACCGGCTATGACTTCGTCAAGCTGTTCTCGGTCTCCGGCAACAAGTCCGGCGGCGGTGGCGGCACCGGCGGCAACGTGCCGGAGCCGGCCTCGCTGGCACTGGCCTCGGTCGCCCTGCTCGGCCTGGTCGGCCTGCGCCGCCGCAAGCAATCCCAACGCTGAGCCTCCCTGCTCCGCGAAAGGCGACCCGATGGGTCGCCTTTCTTTTTCCCGCAGAGAAACGAAAAACGCCCGATGCAAGCATCAGGCGTTTCATCTCCCCAGCACACCTCGGTCGCAAAACCGTGGCAGTACGACGGTGGTTGGGGACGGTGATGCGTGGGGTTCCGGCGCTTGCCGCCGGGGCCCCATGCATCGGCGGCCAACGCCCGGACCTCCGCAGCCCAGGCGCCTGCGCCCCGCGCAATCAGCCGCGCGACGCCCGCTTGCGATCGTTCTCCGACAGATGGCGCTTGCGCAGCCGCACCGACTTCGGCGTGATCTCGACCAGCTCGTCGTCCTCGATGAACTCAACGCCGTACTCGAGCGTCAGCTCGATCGGCGGCGTGATCTTGATCGCGTCTTCCTTGCCGCTGACGCGGAAGTTGGTCAGCTGCTTGGTGCGGGTCGCATTGACGACCAGGTCGTTGTCGCGGCTGTGGATGCCGACGATCATGCCTTCGTAGACCGGGTCGTTCGGCTTGACGAACATGCGGCCGCGATCGTCCAGCTTGCCCAGGGCGTAGGTGAAGATCTCGCCCGCGTCCATCGAGATCAGCACGCCGTTCTTGCGGCCGGCGATCTCGCCCTTGTGCGGCTCGTAGCCGTCGAAGATGTTGGAGATCAGGCCCGAACCGCGGGTCAGGTTCAGGAACTCGTTCGAGAAACCGATCAGGCCGCGGGCCGGGATGCGGTACTCGAGGCGGACGCGGCCGCGGCCGTCCGGCTCCATGTTGACCAGCTCGCCCTTGCGCTCGCCCAGGGCCTGCATCACGCCGCCCTGGTGGGTTTCCTCGACGTCGGCGGTGACCAGCTCGATCGGCTCGCACTTCTCGCCGTTGATCTCCTGGAAGACCACGCGCGGCTTGGACACGGCCAGCTCGTAGCCTTCGCGACGCATGTTCTCCAGCAGGATGGTCAGGTGCAGTTCACCGCGGCCCGACACCTCGAAGATGCCGTCCTCGTCGGTTTCCTTCACGCGCAGCGCGACGTTGTGCTGCAGTTCCTTCTGCAGGCGGTCCCAGATCTGGCGGCTGGTGACGAACTTGCCTTCACGGCCGGCCAGCGGCGAGGTGTTGACGCAGAAGTTCATCGTCAGCGTCGGCTCGTCGACCTTGAGCATCGGCAGCGGCGCCGGATTGGTCGGGCTGGTGACGGTCACGCCGATGCCGATTTCCTCGATGCCGTTGATCAGCACGATGTCGCCGGGGCCGGCTTCGGTGGCCTGCACGCGGTCCAGGCCCTGGAAGGTCAGCACCTGGTTGATGCGGCCCTTGGTGACCTTGCCGTCCGGGCCTTCCATCACGACCACGTCCATCGCCGGCCGGATCGTGCCCTGGCTGATGCGGCCCACGCCGATGCGGCCGACGAAGGTCGAGAAGTCCAGCGCCGAGATCTGCAGCTGCAGCGGCGCGGCCGGGTCGCCGCTCTGCGGCGGCACATGCTTGAGGATGGTGTCGAACAGGGCGGACATGTCCTCGCCCCACTTGCCGCCGGGCTCACCCTCTTCCAGCGAGGACCAGCCGTTGATGCCCGAGGCGTACACGACCGGGAAGTCCAGTTGCTCGTCGGTGGCGCCGAGCTTGTCGAACAGGTCGAAGGCGGCGTTGATGACGGCGTCCGGCTTGGCGCCCGGCTTGTCGACCTTGTTGACGACGACGATGGGCTTGAGGCCCAGCGCCAGCGCCTTCTTGGTCACGAAGCGGGTCTGCGGCATCGGGCCTTCCTGGGCGTCGATCAGCAGCACCACGCCGTCGACCATCGACAGCGCGCGTTCCACTTCACCGCCGAAGTCCGCGTGCCCCGGGGTGTCCACGATGTTGATGTGGGTGCCCTTCCAGCTCACCGCGCAGTTCTTGGCCAGGATGGTGATGCCGCGCTCGCGTTCGATGGCGTTGTTGTCCATCACCGTGTCGACGACCTTCTCGTGCTCGGCGAAGGTGCCGCTCTGGCGAAGGAGCTGGTCCACCATGGTGGTCTTGCCATGGTCGACGTGGGCGATGATGGCGATGTTGCGGATTTGCTTGCTCATGGGGCGGCTTTCGCTTGGAGGGCTTTCTCGGATTTGGAGGAAGTCGGGAACTCGGGGATGTCTCGGGTCTTGTCGGGCGATGCCGGCTCAGGCGGCCTGCATCAGCATGGAAGCGATCTCGGTGGGGCTCAGCAGCCGGTCGGCGATCAGTTCGCCGCCAGCCACGTGGGCGCTGCCCAGGAAGGCGCGCGGCATCTGGCCGTACACCCGCACCTGCGGCAGGTCGCCGAGCGCCACCCGCCGGCGCATGCCGGACAGGAAGCGGCCGGCTTCGTCGTTGCTGAGCTCGACCTCGGGCCATTCGCCGAGCAGGCTGTCCGGGGCTGTCAACTGCGCGAGACGGCCGGCGTCGTCCATCGCCTCGAGCTGCTCCAGCGTCACCGCCTGGCTGATCGACACCGGACCGCTGGCGGTGCGGCGCAGGCCTGCCAGGTGGGCGCCACAGCCCAGCTTCGCGCCGATGTCCTCGCCCAGCGTGCGGATGTAGGTGCCCTTGGTGCAGCGCACGTCGATCACGAGCAGCAGCTCCTCAGGCTGCCAGTCGACGATGTCCAGCGCGTGAATCGTCACGTTGCGCGGCTGGCGCTCGACGGTCACGCCCGCGCGGGCCAGCTCGTACAGCGCGCGGCCCTGGTGCTTGAGCGCGGAATACATCGGCGGCAGCTGCGAGATCGCGCCCTTGAAGGCCTCGCAGGCGGCGCGGATCGCGTCCAGGTCCAGCGCCTTCGCGACGGCGTCGCGCTGCTCGAGGATCCCGCCCTCGCCATCGCCGGTGGTCGTGGTGATGCCCAGCCGCAGCGTCGCGCGGTAACCCTTGTCGGCCTCCAGCGAGACCTGGCTGAACTTGGTCGCCGCGCCGAAGGTCAGCGGCAGCAGCCCGGTCGCCAGCGGATCCAGCGTGCCGGTGTGGCCGGCCTTCTCGGCGCGCAGCAGGCGCTTGACCTTCTGCAATGCGTCATTGCTGGTCAGGCCGAGGGGCTTGTCCAGCATCAGCACGCCATGCACGGCGCGCTTCACGATCTTGGGGCGGGGGGCTACTGCGCTCATCACGGTGCGGCGCCCCTCGCGGGGCGTCGTCTGTCAGTCTCGGAGGACGCTCAGTCCTCGGTGGTCTCGTCGTCCTTGGCTCGGTCGGAATTCGCCTTGGCGATCAGGGCGCTCATCTCGGCGGCGCGTTCGGTCGTGCGGTCGAAGTGGAAATGCAGGCTCGGCACGGTATGGATCTGCAGGCGCTTGAACAGGCCGTTGCGGAGGAACCCCGCCGCCTCGTTCAAGGCCTCGCCGGTGGCCTTCTGATCGCCGACCAGCAGCGAATAGAACACCTTGGCATGCGCGTAGTCGGGCGTGACCTCGACCGCGCTGATCGTCACCATGCCGATGCGCGGGTCCTTCAACTCGCGGATCAGCTCGGCCAGGTCGCGCTGGATCTGGTCCGCCACGCGCAGACCGCGGTTGGGGATCGATCGCTTGTGACGCATGGCTCTTTCCTCACTCTCTCAAACAACAAAGCCCGGCGGGGGTGACCCGCCGGGCGTGGAGCGGCGGCAGGCTGGGTTACAGCGTGCGCGCCACTTCCTTGATTTCGAAGACTTCCAGCTGGTCGCCTTCCTTGATGTCGCTGTAGTTCTTCAGCTTGATACCGCACTCGAAGCCTTCGCGGACTTCCTTGACGTCGTCCTTCAGGCGCTTGAGCGACTCGATCTCGCCGGTGTAGACCACCACGTTGTCGCGCAGCAGGCGGAAGCGCGCGTTGCGAGTGACGTGACCGCTGGTGATCATCGAACCGGCAATGGTGCCGATCTTGGTCGCCACGAACACGGTGCGGATCTCGGCGGTACCGATGATCTCCTCGCGCTGCTCCGGAGCCAGCATGCCGGCCATCGCCGCCTTCACCTCATCCACCGCGTCGTAGATGATGTTGTAGTAGCGCAGGTCGACGTCGTTGTGCTCGGCCACCTTGCGCGCGCCGGCATCGGCACGCACGTTGAAGCCGATCACGACGGCCTTGGAAGCGATCGCCAGGTTGATGTCGGACTCGCTGATCGCGCCGACCGCCGCGTGGACGATCTGCACCTTGACCTCATCGGTCGACAGCTTGAGCAGCGAGGAGGCCAGCGCTTCCTGCGAGCCCTGCACGTCGGCCTTGATGATCAGCGGCAGCGTCTGCACGTCGCCGGCGGTCATGTCGGCGAACATGTTCTCCAGCTTCGCGGCCTGCTGGCGAGCCAGCTTGACGTCGCGGTACTTGCCAGCGCGGAAGGTGGCGATTTCACGGGCGCGGCGTTCGTCGGCCAGCACCATGAACTCGTCGCCCGCCTGCGGGACTTCCGTCAGGCCCTGGATCTCGACCGGGATCGACGGACCGGCTTCGGTCGCCGGCTTGCCGTCCTCGTCCAGCATGGCGCGCACGCGTCCGTAGGTCGAGCCGGCCAGCACCACGTCGCCACGCTTGAGCGTGCCGGACTGCACCAGCACCGTCGCGACCGGGCCGCGGCCCTTGTCCAGCTTGGCTTCGATGACCAGGCCCTTGGCCAGCGAGTCCTTCGCGGCCTTGAGTTCCAGCACTTCGGCCTGCAGCAGCACCTGCTCCAGCAGGTCGTCGATGCCCTGGCCGGTCTTGGCCGACACCGGGACGAACGGCGACTCGCCGCCGAATTCTTCGGGCACGACCTCTTCCGCCACCAGCTCGCTCTTGACGCGTTCCGGGTTGGCATCGGGCTTGTCGATCTTGTTCATCGCGACCACGATCGGCACGCCAGCGGCCTTCGCGTGGTGGATGGCTTCCTTGGTCTGGGGCATCACGCCGTCATCGGCGGCCACCACCAGGATGACGATGTCCGTCGCCTTGGCGCCGCGGGCACGCATGGCCGTGAAGGCCTCGTGACCCGGGGTGTCCAGGAAGGTGACCATGCCGCGCGGCGTGTCGACGTGATAGGCGCCGATGTGCTGCGTGATTCCGCCGGCTTCGCCAGCCGCCACGCGGGCGCGGCGGATGCTGTCCAGCAGCGAGGTCTTGCCGTGGTCGACGTGACCCATGACGGTGACCACCGGCGCGCGGGGCAGCAGCTCGTGCTGGCCCTCGGCGGCGGCGCCCTCTTCCTCGAGGAAGGCATCCGGATCGTCCAGCTTGGCGGCGAACGCCTTGTGGCCCATTTCCTCGACCACGATCATGGCCGTTTCCTGGTCCAGCTGCTGGTTGATGGTGACCATCTGGCCCAGCTTCATCAGCTGCTTGATGACCTCGGACGCCTTCACCGACATCTTGTGCGCCAGGTCGGCGACCGAGATGGTCTCGGGGATGTGGACTTCCTGGATGACCGGCTCGTTCGGCGCCTGGAAGTTGGACATCGACGCGCCGCGATCGTCGCGGCCGCCACGGCGACCCGCCGGACCGCGGCCCGGCGCGCGCCAACCGGCGCCGCCCGGACGCGCACCGGCGCCCGCATCGCGGCCGCCCGGCTTGCCCGGAGTGCCGCGCTTCTTGTCGTCGGCCCAGCTGGAGGACAGCTTCTCGGACTTGACGGACTTCTTGTCGCCCGGCTTCGCACCGGCGCCCGCGGCAGCGGTCGTGCCGGTGGCGCCCGGGGCACCGCCCGGCTTCTTGTGGATCGTGCCCTTGATGCCGGCCGGCGCGGCCTCGGGCTTGGGCTCTTCCTTCTTCGCGACCAGCACCTTCTTGGGCGCGTTCATCATCGCGCGGATGGCGGCGGCCTCGGCCTCGGCGGCCTTGCGGCGGCGCTCGAGTTCGGCCTGGCGGGCCTTCTCGTCGGCGGCGACATCGGCGGCCTTCACCACGCGCAGCACGGGCTTGGCGGGTTCGACCGGGGCGGGCGCGGCGGCGGCCACCGGGGCCGGCGCGGGGGCGACGGGCGCCGGAGCCGGCGCGGCGGTCTTCGCCGCGGCCTTGTCGGCGGCCTTCTCGGCCTTGGACTTGGCGGCCTCGGCGGCCTTGCGCGCTTCTTCCTCGGCGGCGGCCTTGGCGGCGGCTTCCGCGGCAGCGGCCTCGGCGGCTTCGCGGGCGGCGCGCTCTTCATCGCGGCGCTTTTCCTCGGCTTCACGCGCGGCGCGTTCGGCTTCCTCGCGCTCGCGCATCTTGCGCGCCAGCTCTTCTTCCTGCTGGCGCAGCGCCTCGGCCTGCGCCTGCGCTTCTTCCTCGCGGCGCTTCAGTTCGGCTTCCTCGGCGGCAGCGGCGGCGGCGTCATCAACGCCGTCCTCGCGCTTGACGAAGACGCGCTTCTTGCGCACCTCGACCTGGATGGTGCGCGCCTTGCCCGAGGCATCGGCCTGCTTGATCTCGCTGGTCGACTTGCGGGTCAGGGTGATCTTCTTGCGCTCGGCGCCGCCGGTGCCATGCGCGGTGCGCAGATGGTCCAGCAGGCGTTCCTTGTCGCTTTCGTTCAGGGTGTCCTCGGCGGACGCCTTCTTGACGCCCGCAGCTTGGAGCTGCTCCAGCAGGGTGCTCGCAGGCCTGTTCAGCTCTGCGGCCAGCTGGGCGACGGTGGTCACGGCCATTGTTGAAATCCTTAAATCTTGTGTGGTGCGGAGCGGTCTGGTTTCGCTTGAAGTCGCTTCAGAGCGTGGCTGCTCGGGCGTTATGCGTTGAACCAGTGCTCGCGCGCCTTCATGATCAAAGCGCGTGCCGCTGCCTCGTCCAGGGACGAAATCTCGACCAACTCGTCGACGGCCAGGTCGGCCAGGTCGTCACGGGTGTGGATGTCGCCGGCCGCCAGCTTGGCGATCAGCTCCGGGGTCATGCCTTCCAGGTCGCGCAGGTCCTGGGAGACCTCCTCGACCTTCTCCTCGCGGGCGATTTCCATCGTCAGCAGGGCATCCTTGGCACGGGTGCGCAGCTCGTTGACGGTTTCCTCGTCGAAGGCCTCGATCTCGAGCATTTCCTGCATCGGGACGTAGGCGACTTCTTCCAGCGAGGCGAAGCCTTCGGCGATCAGGATGTCGGCGACTTCCTCGTCCACGTCCAGCTTCTCGACGAACAGCTTGCGCACCACGTCGGATTCCTCGGCCTGCTTGGCGGCGGATTCCTCGGCGGTCATGATGTTGATCTTCCAGCCGGTCAGCTCCGAGGCCAGGCGCACGTTCTGGCCACCACGGCCGATCGCGATCGCCAGGTTCTCCTCGTCGACGACCACGTCCATCGCGTGGCGCTCTTCATCGACGACGATGGACTGCACGTTGGCCGGCGCCAGCGCGCCGATCACGAACTGCGCCGGATCTTCGGACCAGAGCACGATGTCCACGCGCTCGCCGGCCAGTTCGTTGGTCACGCCGTTGACGCGCGAGCCGCGCACGCCGACGCAGGTGCCGATCGGGTCGACGCGCTTGTCGTGCGAGACCACGGCGATCTTGGCGCGGCTGCCGGCGTCGCGGGCGCAGCTCTTGATCTCCAGCAGGCCCTGCTCGATCTCGGGCACTTCCTGCGCGAAGAGTTCCTTCATGAACTCGCCGGAGGAGCGCGACAGCATGATCTGCGGACCACGCTGCGTCGGATCGACGCCCAGGATCACCGCGCGGACGCGGTCGCCGGTGCGCAGGTTCTCCTTGGGGATCATTTCATTGCGCTTGAGGCGGCCTTCGACGCGGCCCGACTCGGCGATGATGTCGCCCTTGTCCAGGCGCTTGACGGTGCCGACGAAGATGCGCTCGCCACGCGACATGAAGTCGTTGAGCAGCTGCTCGCGCTCGGCATCGCGGATCTTCTGCAGGATGACCTGCTTGGCGGCCTGTGCGCCGATGCGACCGATGGGCACCGACTCCACGCCTTCCTCGATGTGGTCGTCGACCTCGATGTCGGCGATCTGCTCCTGCGCCTCGAACAGCAGGATCTCGGAATCCGGGTTCTGCAGGCCGGCCTCGTTGGGCACCACGTGCCAGCGGCGGAAGGTCTCGTATTCGCCGGTGTCGCGGTCGATGGCCACACGGATGTCGACCTCGCCGCCATACAACTTCTTGGTGGCCGAAGCCAGCGCCGCCTCAACGGCGCCGAACACCACATCGCGCTCCACGCTCTTCTCGCGCGAGATGGCGTCCACCAGCATCAACAGTTCGCGGTTCATTGATCGAGACCTCCGTCAACCTTGTCATCCGTCTGCCGGGACTTGGCATTGCTCTTCTTCTTCGACGCCTTGGGCTTCGCAGCCACGCCGTCAGCAGATTCGGATCCCTGGGGCGCCAAGCCCGTGTTTTTCTTCGCCGCGGACTTGCCCGCGGCCGCGCCGCCCGCCTTGCCCGGCGTGCGACCCTTGAAATTGATCTCCGGCACCAGCTTGGCCGAGCGCACTTCATCCAGCGCGAAGTCCAGCGCCTGCTCGGTCTTGCCGTCGGAGAAGATCACCCGCCAGTCGGTGCGCTGCGCCAGCGTGGCCGGGTCTTCCTCCGCGGCGACGCCTTCTGCCGCGACCAGCACGCCGCGGTACTTCTTGCGGCCCTGGAAAGCCTCGCGCAGGGTGATTTCCACTTCGTGACCGAGGAACCGGGCGTAGTCGCCGGCATTGTTCAGCGGTCGATCGAGGCCGGGGGTCGACACTTCCAGGCGCGTGTAGTCGATTTCCTCGACTTCCATCACGTAGCGCAACTGGCGCGTGACGCGCTCGCAGTCCTCGACGTTCACCGGCTGTTCCGGCTCCTGGCCGCCGACGAGCGGCTTGTCGATGAACACGCGTAGCAAGCCCCCGGCGCTGCGTTCGCAGCCCACCACCTCGTAACCCAGACCGGTCACGGTTTTTTCAACAACGGCTTGCCAGCTCAAATTCATCGACGACGGTATCTATCCTGTAGGGACACGTAGGGACAGCCAAAAAAAATGGGCTGGATGAATCCGCCCACCGTTCACTTTTTCAGCGAAGCTCGAAGTGTACTATGCAAACAGCATGCCGACAAGGCGGTGACTTCGTTCACGGCATGGCGTGCGAGAATCCCGGCCTCCCTCGAATCTATGAATACCAGGAGCAGACATGGGATTTCTCGCCGGCAAGCGACTGCTGATCACGGGCGTGCTGTCCAACCGTTCGATTGCCTACGGCATCGCCAAGGCCTGCCACCGCGAAGGGGCTGAACTGGCCTTCAGCTATGTGGGCGAGCGCTTCAAGGACCGCATCACCGAGTTCGCTGCCGAATTCGGCTCCAGCCTGGTGTTCGACTGCGACGTGGGCGATGACGCCCAGATCGAGCGCCTCTTCGAGGACCTGGGCCAGCACTGGCCGGAATTCGACGGGTTTGTCCACTCGATCGGTTTCGCCCCGCGCGAGGCGATCGCCGGCGAATTCCTGGATGGCATGACCCGCGAGAACTTCCGTATCGCGCACGATATTTCCGCCTACAGCTTCCCGGCCATGGCCAAGGCGGCGCAAAGCCGGCTGCGTCCTGGCGCGGCACTGCTGACGCTGTCCTACCTGGGCGCCGAGCGTTTCGTGCCGAACTACAACACGATGGGCTTGGCGAAGGCCTCGCTGGAAGCCAGCGTGCGTTACCTGGCGTACGGCCTGGGCGCCAAGGGCATCCGGGTGAACGGCATCTCGGCGGGCCCGATCAAGACGCTCGCCGCTTCCGGCATCAAGGACTTCGGCAAGTTGCTGAAGCAGTTTGCCGACAGCGCCGCCATCAAGCGCAACGTCACGATCGAGGACGTCGGCAACACGGCGGCCTTCCTACTGTCGGACCTGGCCGCCGGCGTCAGTTCCGAGATCATCTACGTCGATGGCGGCTTCAGCCACGGCGCGATGGCCGGCACGGAGTGACGCCTCTCACGCACCCTCACGCGCCCTCACGCACACCCCGGTCCCCGCCCGCCGATCACCTCGGTGGATCAGGGACGGTGGTGCTTGGGGTTCTGGCGCTTGCCGCCAGGGCCCCATGCTCCAGCGGCCAAGCGCGCCAAACGTGAAAGTAGAAACGGGACCCGAGGGTCCCGTTCTTCATTTCTCGTCAACCACGCAATCCACGTAATACCGAGTCACGCCGTCGTTGCCCTTCTCCGCGACCAGCCCGTGGACATCGGTCGCGAAGCCCGGGAACTTCGCGTTGAAGTCTCTCGTGAACTTCAAATAGTCCACGATCCGCTTGTTGAAGCGCTCACCCGGGATCAGCAGCGGGATGCCGGGGGGATACGGCGTCAGCAGCGCGGTGGTGACGCGGCCTTCCAGCTTGTCGATCTCGACGCGTTCCGTCTTGCGATGCGCGATGTGCGCATACGCATCGGACGGCTTCATCGCGGGCTCCAGGTCGGACAGGTAGACCTCGGTCGTCAGGCGCGCGATGTCGCCGGACGCGTAGGCCTCGTGCACGCTCTGGCACAGGTCGCGCAGTCCCATGCGTTCATAGCGCGGGAAGGCGGCCACGAAGTCCGGCAGGATGCGCCAGATCGGCGCGTTCCGGTCGTAGTCGTCCTTGAACTGCTGCAGCGCGGTCAGCAGCGTGTTCCAGCGGCCCTTGGTGATGCCGATGGTGAACATGATGAAGAACGAGTACAGGCCCGTCTTCTCCACCACCACGCCATGCTCGGCCAGGAACTTGGTGACAATGCTGGCCGGGATGCCGGTCTTGGCGAACTTGCCGCTCATGTCCAGTCCCGGCGTGATCACCGTGGACTTGATCGGATCCAGCATGTTGAAGCCGGCCTCGATCGGACCGAAGCCATGCCACTTCTCGTTGGCCTTGAGCATCCAGTCCGCGGCCTTGCCGATGCCGTCGGCGGCGAGCTTGTCCGGCCCCCAGACCTTGAACCACCAGTCCTTGCCGTAGTCCTTCTCGACCTTGCGCATCGCGCGGCGGAAGTCCAGCGCCTCGAGGATGGATTCTTCCACCAGCGCCGTGCCGCCCGGGGGCTCCATCATCGCGGCCGCGACGTCGCAGCTGGCGATGATCGAGTACTGCGGGCTGGTCGAGGTGTGCATCAGATACGCCTCGTTGAACAGATGCTTGTCCAGCTTCACGTTCTGCGAATCTTGCACCAGCACCTGCGACGCCTGCGAGATGCCGGCCAGCAGCTTGTGGGTCGACTGCGTGGCGTAGACCATCGCGGTCTTCGGGCGCGGGCGATGCTTGCCCATCGCGTGATACGAGCCGTAGAAGTTGTGGAAGGCCGCGTGCGGCAGCCAAGCTTCGTCGAAGTGCAGCGTGTCGATCCAGCCGTCCAGTTTGGACTTGATGGTCTCGGTGTTGTAAAGCACACCGTCATAGGTGCTCTGCGTCAGCGTCATGATCCGCGGCTTGACCTTCTTCGGATCCACGCCCTTGAGCAGCGGATTCTTCGCGATCTTCTTGCGGATGGTCTCGGGCGAGAACTCGCTCTCCGGGATGGGGCCGATGATGCCGTAGTGGTTGCGCGTGGGCGTCATGAAGACCGGCACCGCGCCGGTCATGATGATGCTGTGCAGGATGGACTTGTGGCAGTTGCGGTCCACCACGACCACGTCGCCCGGCGCCACGGTGTGGTGCCACACCATCTTGTTGGAGGTCGAGGTGCCGTTGGTGACGAAGAAGCAGTGGTCCGCATTGAAGATGCGGGCGGCGTTCTTCTCGCTCTCGGCGACCGGGCCGGTGTGGTCCAGCAGTTGGCCGAGTTCCTCGACCGCGTTGCAGACGTCAGCACGCAGCATGTTCTCGCCGAAGAACTGGTGGAACATCTGGCCGACCGGGCTCTTCAGGAAAGCCACGCCGCCGGAGTGCCCCGGGCAGTGCCACGAGTAGGAGCCGTCCTGCGCGTAGTCCATCAGCGCCTTGAAGAACGGCGGCGCCAGGCCGTCGAGGTAGCTCTTGGCCTCGCGGATGATGTGACGCGCCACGAACTCGGGCGTGTCCTCGAACATGTGGATGAAGCCGTGCAGCTCGCGCAGCACGTCGTTGGGCAGGTGCTGCGAAGTGCGCGTCTCGCCATACACGTAGATGGGGATGTCCGCATTCTTGAAGCGGATCTCCTGGATGAACTTGCGCAGGTTCAGGACCGCCGGATCGAGCTCGCCGCCGTCGCCGTTGCCGGAGAACTCCTCGTCGTCGATCGACAGGATGAAGGCGCTGGCGCGGCTCTGCTGCTGCGCGAACTGGCTGAGGTCACCGTAGCTGGTGGCGCCCAGCACCTCGAAGCCTTCCTTCTGAATGGCTTCCGCCAGGGCGCGGATGCCCAAACCCGAGGTGTTCTCGGAGCGATAGTCCTCGTCGATGATGACGATGGGAAAGCGGAAACGCGGCGTCATGAGGCCTCCGGATCGGGGCAGGTCAAACAAGAAAGGCGCGAAGTGTAGGGCGTCAGCCGTGTCACGCAAGTGTTGATCCCGGGTTGTCGCAGAAACAGAACGGCCAGGTTGTCAATGGCCGCCAACTGCCGGCTTCAGGCCCCCGAAAGGACGTGAAGCGCCAGGAGGACCGAGGCGTACACTGCCCCGGCACACAAGGACCGGGCGAACCATGGATCGCCCGGACAACGAGGAGGATGGGATGGATTGGAGTGTCGCCACCTGGTGGTGGGTGATCTGTGGCGGACTGGTGGCGGCGGAGCTCGCCAGCGGAACGACCTTCTACTTATTGATGCTGGCCTTGGGCGCGGCGGCCGCGGCGCTGATGGCCCACGTCGGCGGACCGTTCTGGCTGCAGCTGGTGGTGGCCGCCGGTGTCGGCGGCGGCGCGGTGACCTGGTGGCACCTGCGCCTGAGACGTCATCCGCGCGCGCCTGCCGGCGAGAACCCCAATGTGAACCTCGACATCGGCCAGAGCCTGGACGTCGCGCTCTGGCGCGCGGACGGCACGGCCGAGGTCCGTTACCGCGGCGCGGCCTGGCAGGCGCGCTTCGTCGGCGCCGGCGCGCCGCACAGCGGGCGCCACGTGATCCGCGCGGTCGAGGGCAGTTGCCTGCTCGTCGACGCCGCCTGATCGCCCCTTTTCTCTTTCTGTTTCCCGTTCCACATCTCCGGAGGAGGAGTCCCGCTCATGGAAATCGTCGCATTGGTCGTGCTGGTCGTCGCCATCGTCTTCGTCGTGCAGTCGGTGAAGGTCGTCCCGCAACAGAACGCCTGGGTGGTCGAGCGCCTGGGCAAGTACCACGGCACACTGACGCCCGGCCTGAACATCCTGGTGCCCTTCATCGACCGCCTGGCCTACAAGCATTCGCTCAAGGAGATCCCGCTGGACGTCCCCAGCCAGGTCTGCATCACCAAGGACAACACCCAGCTGACGGTGGACGGCATCCTGTACTTCCAGGTCACCGACCCGATGCGCGCGAGCTACGGCTCCAGCAACTACATCATCGCGATCACGCAGCTGGCGCAGACGACGCTGCGCTCGGTGATCGGCCGCATGGAGCTGGACCGGACCTTCGAGGAGCGCGACGCGATCAACGCCGCCGTCGTGCAGGCGCTGGACGAGGCGGCGCTGAACTGGGGCGTGAAGGTGCTGCGCTACGAGATCAAGGACCTGACGCCGCCGGCGGAGATCCTGCGCTCGATGCAGGCCCAGATCACCGCGGAGCGCGAGAAGCGCGCGCTGATCGCCGCGTCGGAAGGTCGCCGCCAGGAGCAGATCAACATCGCCACCGGCGAGCGTGAGGCGGCGATCGCGCGGTCCGAAGGCGAGAAGCAGGCCGAGATCAACAAGGCGCAGGGCGAGGCGGCGGCCATCACGGCGGTGGCGGAAGCCAGCGCCGACGCGATCCGCAAGATCGCGGCGGCGATCCAGCAGCCGGGCGGCGGCGACGCGGTGCAACTGAAGGTGGCCGAGAAGGCGGTCGAGGCCTTCTCGCAGCTCGCGCAGAAGAACAACACGATGATCGTGCCGGCCAACATGAGCGAGGTCTCCGGCCTGATCGGCACCGCGATGGCGCTGATCAAGAGCGACAAGGTGATCCAACCGGGCCGCTGAGCGCCCTGCCCGCCTCGCTGTCATCGCGGGGACCGACAACTTTGCTGCGCCCCCCAAAATCTGCGCTATGATCGCGGGCTTCGGAGAGATGGATGAGTGGTTTAAGTCGCACGCCTGGAAAGCGTGTGTAGGTTAATCGCCTACCGAGGGTTCGAATCCCTCTCTCTCCGCCAGACACGGACACGGGCCCTGAGCAATCAGGGCCCGTTTTCATTGGGCCGTCGAAGTTGGGGAGTCGAAGGCTGCGCCTATCATCCGCCCCCATGCTGACCTTCGAACAACTCTTCGGTTTCCTGCTGGCCGCGATGCTGATCACGGCGTCCCCTGGCCCGGACAACCTGATGGTGCTGGGCATGGGCATCTCGAAGGGACGCCGGCACGGCATGGCCTTCGGCCTGGGCTGCGCGCTGGGCTGTCTGAGTCACACCGTGCTCGCGGCGATCGGCGTCAGCGCGCTGATCGCCGCCTCCCCGATGGCGTTCACCGCGCTGAAGGTCTGCGGCGGCCTCTACCTGATCTGGCTGGGCATCAAGGCGCTGCGCAGCCGCGGCGGCGCCAGCGTCGGCGACGCCTCCCAGGTCGAGGACTCGCTCACCCGCCTGTTCTTCAAGGGCGTCTTCGCCAACGCGATCAACCCCAAGGTCGTGCTCTTCTTCCTCTCCTTCCTGCCGCAGTTCGTCGTGCCGTCGCAGGGCCATGTGGCCGCCCAGACGGCCTTGCTCGGCGTCACCTTCACCCTGCAGGCCGCCCTCCTGTTCGGGCTGCTGGGCTACTTCGCCGGCGCGATCGGCCAATGGCTGCAGCGCAAGCCGCGCGCGGGGCTGTGGCTGGACCGCATCGCCGGCGCGGTCTTCGTCGCGCTGGGCCTGCGCCTGATCGTGTCGCGCTGAGGGTCGTACCTCCCGCCGCCGGCACGTCGCTTGCCCGCGCGCCGGCCGGCTGCGTCGAACGCCGCTGTTGCCGCCCTGGCCGGCCGCGCGGCCGGCCTCATTGAGGCGCCCGCGTCTTCCTGCTCATTGCTTGCCTGCGCAGGCATGGGGCTTGCCAAGCGTGGAAACGTCCGGTTGCAGTCCGGATCAACTACTTGCAGGGAGACCCCGTCATGAACAGCCCCGCTGGCCCGCTCAGCCCGATCGCCCCGCTTCTCCAGGACCCGGCGCTCCAGCGCCACCTCGTCCAGTGCGCGAAGGCGCGCGGCCGATGGTTCGGGCTGGCGCTGCTGGCCGAGCGCGTCCAGGGCGTGGTCCTGCCCCGCTTGGCCACCACCGCGGCCCTGAGCGCCGTCACCCTGGGTCTGTTCGCCCATTGGCTATGAACGCCGGCCGCAGCGCGGACGCCGCCGCCCGATCGACGGACGCCGCGCCGGAGCCCTCCCCCGATGACGACCGGCGCACCTCCCCCGATCCCACGCCGGATCCCCCGGAAATTGCGGAAGAACTTGCGCTGCTGAATCCGGCGCTGGGCCCCATCGAGCCCCCGGTGCGGGCGGTGCTGTTCGGGCAGGCGCGCTTCGAGCAGCACGGCCGCAGCCTCGCGCAGGCGCAGGCGATCCAGGGCACCGCGGGCGCCGGGCAGTTCTTTCCGCGGCTCGACGACAACGTCGCGATGCTGCAGCAGACACGGCGGCTGCTCGAGAAGCGCCATCGCGACTTCCGCCATCTCGGCGCCGCCGGGAAGTGGCTGCTGGACAACGCCGCGCTGATCGACGAGCAGACGCACCAGGTCCGCCGCGGCCTGCCGCGCAACTTCTTCCGCCTGCTGCCGCGGCTGCGCGACGAACCGCTCGCCGGCCTGCCCCGCATCTACGGCGTGGCCTGGGCCTGGGTCGCGCACACCGACGGCGGCTTCGACACCGGGCTGCTGGCCGCCTACCTGCGCGCCTACCAGGAGGAAAGCCCGCTGTCCCTCGCCGAGCTGTGGGCGCTGCCGACGACGCTGCGGGTGGTGCTGGTCGAGAACCTGCGCCGGCTGGCCGAGCGCTTCGCGACGCTGCAGGCGGCCCGCGACGTGGTGCACCACTGGTACGACGGCCATCCGGCGGCGTCCGGCATCGAGGCGATCACAGCCCTGGAGCCGCGCATGGCAGAGCGCGGCGTTGCGGAGGCCTTCTGGCTGCAGCTCGACCACCGCCTGGAGGAACTGCCCCAGCCGCTGATGGGCGAGCTGGCCGCCTGGCTGAGCACCCGGCTGCCCGCGCCGGCGCAGGCGCTGGCGCGGCAGCAGGACGAGTCGATCAAGGACCTGCAGAGCATCCGCAACGCGATCACCGCGCTGCGGCGCATCGACCAGACCCACTGGCGCCAGCTGATCCAGTCGGTCAGCCCGGTGATGCGGACGCTGGGCGAGTCGCCGGTTTTCGCCGCCGAGGCGCCGGACACCCAGGACCTGACCCTGCACGAGATCGAGCGCCTGGCCCGCAAGTCCGGTCGCCCGGAACTCGAGGTCGCGCGCCAGCTGCTGGCGCTGACGCAGAACGCCGGTCCGCCGCAGGACGGCGACCCCGACCGGCGCAGCGCGCCGATCTACTGGTGGCGCGGGGCCGGACGTCCGACGCTGCTCGCGGCGCTGGGCCTGCACGAGCACGCCTGGCCGCCCCACGACACCGCCCCGGGCCAGCGCTGGGCGGCGGTGGCCTACCTGGCCGGCCTGGCGCTGCTGGGCCTGCTGGGGCTCTCCTGGCTGATGAACCAGGCGCGGCCCGATGCCCCGCCCTGGCTGCTGGTGCTGACCGCGCTGCTGGCCGCCGGGCCGATCGGCGAGGCCGTGGTCGCGCTCACCAATCGCTGGATCAGCGAGCTGGCCCGGCCGGCGCGCTTGCCCCGCCTGGATTTCTCCCAGGGTCTGCCCGACGCCGAACGCACGCTGGTCGTCATGCCGGTGCTGTTGACGCGCGAGGAGGCCGTCGCCCCGCTGGTCGCCCAGCTGGAGCAGCACCACCTGGCCAACCCCGAACGGCTGGTGCAGTTCGCGCTGCTCAGCGACCTCGCCGATGCCTACGAGGAACACCATCCCGGCGACACGATGATCGTGGTCACCGCGGCCGACGCCATCGCCGCCCTCAACGAGCGCCACGGCCCGCTGGCCGACGGCCGTCCGCGCTTCCTGCTGCTGCACCGGGCGCGCGAATGGTCCTCGACCGAGCGCCGCTGGATCGGCTGGGAGCGCAAGCGCGGCAAGCTCGAACGCCTGCTGCGGCTGCTGGCCGCGCCGGCGGGCGCGTCGCCGTTCGCCGACTTCGGCGCGATGTCGCAGCCCGCGCCCGGCGTGCGCCACCTGATCACCCTGGACGCCGACACCGACATGCCGCCGGGCCGGCTGCGCGCGCTGGTGGGCACCGCCGCGCATCCGATGAACCGGCCGCGGGTGGACGCGGTCACCCGCCGCGTCGTCGAGGGCTACGCGATCCTCCAGCCGCGGGTGCTCGCGCCCATGCCCGACGACGCCGCCAGCACGCCCTATCACCGGCTCTTCGTCGGCCAGTTCGGCATCGATCCCTACAGCGCGGTCAGCTCGGAGATCTTCCAGGACCTGTTCGGCGAAGGCAGCTTCACCGGCAAGGGCCTGCTGGACGTGCGCGCCTGCCATGCGGTGCTGGACGCGCGCCTGCCCGAGGGTCAGGTGCTGAGCCACGACCTGCTGGAGGGCAGCATCGCGCGCTGCGCCGGCGTGTCCGACATCACGCTGGTCGAGGACTCGCCGATGCATGCCGACGTGGCCCACGCCCGGCTGCATCGCTGGACGCGCGGCGACTGGCAGCTGCTGCCCTTCATCGCTGGGGCGCGGCGCTACGGCATCGCGCCCATCAACCGCTGGAAGCTGATCGACAACCTGCGGCGCTCGCTGGTCGCGCCGATGGCGCTGGGCCTGATGCTGCTGGTGCTGGGCACCGCGGTCCTGCCGCTGGGGCTGACGCTGGTCGTCGTGGCGGGCGCCTTCGCCATCGGGCCGCTGGTGGGCGCGCTGGCCGGACTGGTGCCCAGCCGGGACGGCCTGGCGCGCCGCCACTTCTACCGCGAGACCGGCCACGACCTGCGGCGCGCCCTGGGCCTGGCCGCTTGGCAGGTCGCGCTGCTGCTGCACCTGTCGCTGCTCTACCTGGACGCGATCGGGCGGGCGCTGTGGCGGCAGACGGTGTCGCGACGCCGACTGCTCGAATGGACCACGGCCGCCGCCGCCCAGGCCGCCGCGCGGCGGGAACTGCCGGCGCTGGTCGCGCAGCATCTGCGCGTGCCGGTCGCGGCGGCGGTGCTGGGCGGGCTGCTGGCGGTCGCGGCCTTGTCCGGCGCGCCTGTGAACGGCGCGGCGGCCGTCGTGCTGCTGGCGCTCTGGGCGCTGTCGCCGCTGTGGATCTGGTGGGCGAGCGCACCGCGCGCGCCGCTGCTGCGCCGCGAGGCCGCGCTCGATCCGCAGGGGCGCGATTACCTCTGGGGCCTGGCGCGCGACACCTGGCGCTTCTACGACACCCATGTCGGCGCCGACGACAACCACCTGCCGCCCGACAACGTGCAGCTGACGCCGCACCTGCTGGTGGCGCATCGCACCTCGCCGACCAACATCGGCCTGTACCTGCTGGCCGTGGCCTGCGCGCGCGAGCTGGGCTTCATCGGGCTGGTCACGATGACCCAGCGCCTGTCCGCGACGCTGGACACGCTCGAGCGCCTGCCGCGCTGGCAGGGCCATTTCTACAACTGGTACGACACCCAATCGCTGGTCGTGCTGGCGCCGGGCTATGTGTCGGCGGTGGACAGCGGCAACTGCTCGGCCCACCTGCTGACCGTGGCCCGCGCCTGCGAGCTGGCCGCGGAGATGACGCCGCACCAACTGGCCGCCGCACCGCGGCAGGCGCTGGACCGGACGCTGCATCGCCTGCGGGTCCTGCAGCCGCCGCTGGCCAGCGACCCGGCGCTGCCGGCCGGCGCCGCGCTGGTCGCGGCGCTGCTGGCGGCGGAGAACCTCGCCGCCTCGGCCGAGGAGCAGCAAGCCGTGCTGCAGGGCCAGGTGGCCGCGGCGCAGGCGGAGCTCGAGGCCCTGGCCGCCCTGGCCCCGGCCGACGCGTCCGTCGACGACACGCCGCCGGCCCAGCAGCTGCTGCGCGACCTGATCGCCCAGTTGAGGTCCTGGTGGCAGGACCAGGGCGCGCCGCTGGCCGAAGCCCGCCTGGCGCTGCGCGCGCTCGCGGGCCGGGCGCGCCGCCTCGGGCTGGAAGCGGACTACCGCCCGCTCTTCGATCCCGAGCGTCGCCTGCTGCGCATCGGCTGGCGCGGCGACGCGCAGCAGCTCGACGACAACCATTACGACCTGCTCGCCAGCGAGGCCCGCCTCACCAGTCTGGTCGCGATCGCCAAGGGCGACCTGCCGCCGGAACACTGGCAGGCGCTCGGGCGGCCCTTCTTCGCGCGCGATGGCGCCGGCGACTCGCTCGGGCTGAAGTCGTGGTCGGGCTCGATGTTCGAGTACCTGATGCCGTCGCTGGTGCTGCGCGAGCCCGCGGCCAGCGCGCTGGGCCGGGCCGTGCGCACGGCGGTGAAGGAGCAGCGCCTGGAGGCCCGCGGCAAGGGCACGCCGTGGGGCATCTCGGAATCGGCGATCGCCGGCCAGGACCACACGCTGGCCTACCAGTACGGCCCGCAGGGCGTGCAGACCCTGGCGCTGGCGCGGCTGGCCGTCGACGAACGGGTGCTCGCGCCCTATGCGGCGGTGATGGCGGCGGTGGTGGCGCCGGTGCGCGTGGTGTCCAACCTGCAGGCCTTCGAGCGCCTGGGCGCGCGCGGCGCCTTCGGCTTCATCGAGGCGGTGGACTACACACCGCAGCGCCAGACCGCCGGTGCCGGCTTCACGCTGGTGCGGACCTACATGGCGCATCACCAGGCGATGGGCTTCGTCGCGCTGACCGCCCTGCTGGCCGACGACGCGCCGCGGCGCTGGCTGATGAGCGACCCGCACGTCAAGGCGGTGGCGACGCTGCTGCATGAGCGCGCGCCGCGCGAGGTCGCGCCGCTGCAGGCGCCGCCGGCCGACCTGCTGCCGCGCAAGCGCGCGGTCCGCAAGGCGCGCATGGTGCGCGAGAGCGAGCCGCTGGCCGAGACCCTGCCGCTGACCCACATGCTGACCAACGGCCGCTACTCGGTGGTGCTGCGCAGCCACGGCGGCGGCTACAGCAACTGGGACGGCGTGGCGATCACGCGCTGGCGCGACGACCTGCTGCGCGACCAGCACGGCAGCTTCACCATGCTGCGCCGCGCCGGCGAGGCCGACTGGTTCAGCAACACCGCCCGCCCCGCGCCCGATCCCCGCGCGCGCTACGCGGCGCGCATGCAGGCCGAGCGTGCGCTGTTCGAGGCGACCTGGCCGGACCTGCACAGCTGCACCACGGTGTGGGTCAGCCCGGAGGACGATTGCGAATTGCGTCAGGTCGAGCTGACCAACCGCGGCGATCAGCCGCTGGCGCTGGACCTGGTGTCCTGCTTCGAGGCCACGCTGGCGCCGCAGCGCGGCGACGAGGCGCACCCGGCCTTCTCCAACCTCTTCATCCAGGCCCGCTGGGACGAGGCGCAGCATGCGCTGCATTTGCGGCGGCGTCCGCGGCTCTTCGACGAGGCCGCAATGCGCGCGGTCTTCTTCCTGGCCGGCGTGGATGCCGGCGCCGGCTGCGCCAAGCCCAACCGCGCCGCCGGCGGGGACGCGCGCAGCGAGGAGTGCCGGCCAGAAGGCCACGTGGTCCGCGAGGTCCTGCCCATCGCCGATCGCGCGCGCTGGCTGGGCCGCTACGGCAGTTCGACGCGGCCGGTCGGCGACGCGCGCCCGCGCTTCGTCGACGACGAGGCCGACATGAGCGCCGACATGAGCGCCGACGGCGAGCCCGGGCGGCTGCTGGACACCGGCCTGGATCCGGTCGCCGGGCTGCGGGTCGGCCTGGACCTGGCCCCCGGCGCGACGGTGCGGCTGACCTTCTGCACCGCGGCCGCGCGCGACGCCGACCTGCTGGCGGCGCTGGTCGACAAGTACCGGCAGCCGGCGCACGTCGAGCGCTCCGCGTCGATGTCGCACACGATGGGCGGCATCCGCCTGCGCGAACTCCAGTTCGACACCACCACCTGGGGCGCCCTGCTGCAGCTCAACACGCTGGTCACCGGCCAGGCGGTGCGCGAGCCCGCCCATGTCCGCGAGCCGCGCGGCCGCTGCGACCGCCGCGCGCTGTGGCGCTTCGGCATCTCGGGCGACCGGCCCATCCTGATGGTGACGGTCAGCGGCGAGGAAGGCATCGACCTGATCCGCGCGCTGAAGAAGGCGCTGCGGATGTGGACCACCCACGCGATCGGCGTGGACCTGGTGGTGCTCAACGAGGAGCCGCCGTCCTACCTCGCCCCGGTGCAGCAGGCGCTGCAGGCGCTGCAATCGCGGCTGCAGGGCCAGGCGCAGGGACGGCCGGCGCACCTGTGCTCGGCGCTGCATGTGCTGCGCGACAGCGACCTGCAACCCGACGAGCGCTTCACGCTGCAGACGCTGACCCGCATCCGGCTGCAGGCCGACGGCCGCGGCCTGGCGCAGCAGGTCGAGCGCTGGATCGAGGACACCGCGCCCAGCAACGAGGCCGCGCGGCTGCCGGTGGCCCATGCGCTGGTCGAGCGCCCGCTGCCGGAAGCCGTGCCGCGGCCACCCGAAGGCCGCTTCGATCCGGACCATGGCGGCTTCGCCTTCGAGGTCTCGCCGGACCGGCATCCGTCGCGACCCTGGGTCAATGTGCTGGCGAACCGCGACTTCGGCTGCCAAGTCACCGAACTGGGCGCCGGCTACACCTGGGCCGGCAACAGCCGCATGCACCAGGTCACGCCCTGGTCCAACGACCCGCTGCTGGATCCGCCCGGCGAGTGGCTGCTGCTGCACGACCTGGACAACGACCGCGTCTGGCCGCTGGGCCGCCAGCTGCGCCACGACGCGCCGCTGGCGATCGAGCATGGCATCGGCTATTCACGCAGCCGCCAGCAGTTGGGCGACCTGAGCGTCGAGCTGTGCTGGTGCGTCGATCCCGAGGCGGCGGTGAAGCAGGTGCAGGTGCGCCTGGGTGTCGTGGGGCGCAGCGGGGGCGGACCGCGGCGACTGCGGCTGGTGGCCCTGGCCGAATGGCAACTGGGCAGCGCGCGCGGCGAACGCCTGTCCGTGGCGACGCGCAGCGACTGGCTGACCGTGGGCGAGCTCGGCGCCGGGCTGCCGCAACCCGAGCGCGCGTTGACGCTGCAGGCGACGCAGCTGGACCACCTGGGCGGCTTCGGCGACGCGACGGCCGCGCTGTGCATCCGGCCCCGCCAGCGGGGCGACGGACGAGGTGAGGATCCACGTGGCGACGAGCTCGACGCGGCGCGCAGGACCGGCGCCTCCGCCGGACCGGCGCGCGCGCGTCTGGACGCGCAGGACTGGACCTGCGACCGACGCGAGTTCTTCGACAGCGCGGGCCGCATGGTCCTGCCCAAGGCGCTGTCCCGGCGCTGCGGCGGCGGGCTCGACGCCTGCGCGGCATTGGCGGCGCGGATCGAGCTCGAGGCCTCGCAGCCGGCCGAGCTCACCGTGCTGCTGGGCCACGGCCCCTCCCCCGAGGCGACGCAGGCGCTGATGGCGGCCGCGTGGGCGCTCGATCCGGCGGAGCGGCTGGCGCGGCAGCGGCGGCAGTGGCCGGCGCTGCTGGGCGGCCTGCAGGTATCGACGCCGGACCCGCGCTTCGACGCGCTGACGAACCACTGGCTCCCGTACCAGACGCTGGTGTGCCGGATGTGGGCCCGCGCCGGCTTCTACCAGGCCGGTGGCGCCTTCGGTTACCGCGACCAGCTGCAGGACGCGATGGCGCTGACCGACGTCGCGCCGCAGCTGCTGGCCGACCAGATCCGGCGCAGCGCCGCGCGACAGTTCCCGGAGGGCGACGTGCAGCACTGGTGGCATGAGCCCGGCGGCGCCGGCGTGCGCACGCATTTCTCCGACGACCGGCTCTGGCTGCCCTATGCGCTGGCGCATTACCTGGCGCGCACCGGCGACCTGACGCTGCTCGACGACACGGTGCCCTTCCTCGTCGGCCAGCCGGTGCCCGAGGGCGCCGAGGACATCTACGAGAGCCCACGCACCGACGGGCCGATGGCCTCGGTCTATGAGCATGCGGCGCGTGCGATCGACCGCAGCCTGGACAGCGGGCCGCACGGGCTGCCGCTGTTCGGCACCGGCGACTGGAACGACGGGATGAACCGCGTCGGCCATGAGGGCCGCGGCGAATCGGTCTGGATGGCCTGGTTCCTGGCGCAGGTGATCGAGGACTTCGCACCGATCGCGACCGCGCGCGGCGAGCAGGAGCGCGCCGCGCGCTGGAAGGCGGCGCGCGACGGCTGGGTGGCGGCGCTCGACGGGCCCGGTTGGGACGGCCGCTGGTACCGGCGCGGCTTCTTCGACGATGGCTCGCCGCTGGGCTCGGCCGAGAACGCCGAGTGCAGGATCGACCTGATCGCGCAGAGCTGGGCGGTGCTGACCGCGGCGGCCGATCCGGCGCATGCACGGCAGGCGATGGCCAGCGCCTGCGCGCAGCTGCTCGACCCGGTGGCGAAGCTGGCGCGGCTGCTGCACCCGCCGCTGGCGCGGGCGCAGCCGAGCGCCGGCTACATCCAGTCCTACGCGCCGGGCGTGCGCGAGAACGGCGGCCAGTACAACCACGCGGCGGTCTGGGCGCTGATGGCGCTGGCGCGGCTGGGACAGCGCGACACGATGTGGCAGGTCTACACCGGGCTGAGCCCCGCGCACCGCTGGGCCGATCCGCGGCTGGGACCGATCTACGCGATCGAGCCCTACGTGATGGCCGGCGACATCTACTCGCAGCCGCCCTGGGTCGGGCGCGGCGGGTGGAGCTGGTACAGCGGCTCGGCGGGCTGGCTGCTGCGGGCCTCGCTGGAGTCGATCTGCGGCGTCGTCATCGAGCAGGGCCGACTGCGGGTGCGAGCCTGCCTGCCGGTGCACTGGGACCAGGTCGAGGTGCGCATCCGTCACCAGGACCGCTGGCTGCGGGTGATCGTCTGCGCCAACGAGACCGCCTGCCGCGCCGCGCTCACCCGCGAGGCCGGCGCGCGCCGGGAACACGCGGGCGAGTCGATCGACCTGGCGACCCTGTCGCCGGAGCAGGCGCTGGTGGTGGTCAGCGTGCCGGAGACGGTCCCGCTGCCCGAGTCGGCCGGGCAGGATGCGACCGCGCGATGAGGGCGCGATGTGGGCGCGATGTGGGCGCCATGAGGGCTCGATGAGCGCCCGATAAGCGCTCGATAAGCGCTCGATGAGCACTCGGCCGCAGTCGATGCCGGCTGGCATCGGCGGCAATTCCATGTCCGGAAACGGCGCGACCGCCGGGGCGCCCGTGCCTATCGTGGGCGCCTCAACCACTCCGACGGCCTACGCGCCGCGCTCACATGGACTTCCGCATCCTGGGTCTCGACCCTGCCCCATTCCGCCCGATGTTCACGATGACCGACGAGCACCTGCGTGAGCTCGGCGCGCTGCGCGTGCGCATCGACAGCCCGCGCTCCGCGCCGGACCGCATCACGCTCGACGACGCCGCACCGGGCGAGACGGTGCTGCTGCTCAACCACGTCTACCTGGAGGTCGACTCGCCGTACCGCGGCACGCATGCGATCTACGTGCGCGAGAACGGCGGCGAGCGCTTCGACCGCGTCAACGAGGTGCCGAGCGCCTTGCGCGGCCGCATGCTCTCGGTCCGCGCCTTCGACGCCGCCGGGATGATGGTCGACGCCGACCTCGTCGAGGGCGACCAGATCGAGGCGCTCATCGAACGGCTCTTCGCGCCTCCGTCGGTGACCTACCTGCAGGTGCACTTCGCCAGGCGCGGCTGCTATGCGGCGCGCGTGGAGCGCGCCGCCGGGTCGTCGACGACGAGGTCCTGAGCCGGCGCGTCACTCCGGGCGCTTGAGCGCGACGACCAGCGCCTCGAATCCAGCCTTGCGCACGCGCTCGTCGATCGCCGGCGCGATCCGGCGCGCGGCCTCGAAGTCCTGGCGGGCTTTGTCCGGCTCGTTGAGCCGGGTCAGCGCCACGCCGCGCCCGTAGTGCGCCCAGGCCAGCGGCTTGAGCGCGATCGCACGATCGAAGGCCTTGCGCGCGGCCGCGGCCTCGCCCTGGCGCAGCCGCGCCCAGCCGAGGAAGGAGTGATAGGTCGCCTCCTGGTCATCCAGGTCCACCGCCTCCTTGCAGTCGTCGACCGCCTGCTCGATCTCCAGGTTCATCCGCGTGCGCATCCAGCAGCGCTCGCCATGCATCGAGGCCAGCTGCAGGTCGCGCGGGTGGGTCCGGATCCACAGATCGAACTGCTTGAGCGCCTGCGGCGCCTCGTCGCGCCGGGCATGCATCTGCGCCATCGCCGCCCGCAGGTTCGCGCCCGGCGGCAGCGCCGCGTCCAGCGTCGCCAGGTCCTCGGCGGCGCCAGCGCGGTCGCCAGCGGCCGCGCGCAACTGGGCGCGGTGCAGTCGCGCCTCCGTCATCGCCGGGTCCAGCCGCAGCGCCTCGTCCAGGTCGGCCAGCGCCTCCTTGGGCTGCCGGAGCGCCTGTCTCACCCGCGAGCGCGACTCGTGATGCAGGGCCACCGTCGGCGCCAGGGCGATCGCGCGGTCCAGGTCCTCCAGCGCCCGCGCGGGATCGCCGGCCACCAGCGCGGCGTTGCCGCGGCGCGCGAAGCCGTCCGCATCGTCCGCCGCGATCGCCTCCGCCTTGGCGGCGTAGCGCTGGTCGTAGTCGCCGGCCTTCGCCGCGTCCTTGGCGAAGACCGGCCCGCCGTTCCAGGTCGCGTAGACCTTGCCCTGCAGCCGCGACACGTAGACGCGGTGGGACAGGAAATAGTCGAGTCCGAGCAGCATGCCGTACTCGTTGTCGCTGACGTCGGTCACCCGCATCAGGTTGTTGCTCACCTTCTCGCCGCCGAGCTCGAAGCGGTCGACGCGCGCCGTCCATTCGCGCGCGAACTCGGCGCCCGCGCCGCCGGTGCGTCCCGCAGGTTTCAAGTCGGCCTCGGCGATGCCGGCCTTGCGCGCCGCGCCGATCATCAGCGTGGTCGTCGGCGCGCCGGTGTCCATCACCGCCCGCACCTTCTCGCCGTTGATCAGCACCGGCACGCGCACCGCGCGGTCGTTGCGCGCATACGAGATCAAGGGCGCCTCGATCACCGGCGCGTCGCCGGCCCAGTAGGCCAGCGAGGTCTTCTCGCAGTCGCCCTTGGGGAACACCAGCCGCACCACGCCATGGGCCAGGTCGTACTCGGTGTCCGCCACCGACAGGAAGTTGCGGCCCAGCACGCCCATGATCCCGGCGTTGATCTCGTTGCCGCCGACCAGGAACTCCACGCCCTTGAGCTCCGCCTGCTCCAGCACGACGCTCTGGACCGTCGTGATCTTCAGCGCCTGCACCGCGCCGGTGATGCCGTAGACGCGCAGGCCGTCGGGCGCCGGCTTCAGCCTCAGGTTGAGCTGCCGGGCGCTGGCTTCGCTGAGGAAACTGAAGAACGCGCCGCTGTCCACCAGCAACGGCACCGGCACCCCATTGAGCTTGACCGTGGCCACCGGTCGCGATTCAACCAGCCGCACCGGGATGGTCATCATCTCGATCTGGCATTTTTCCGGCGCGGCGGCGGCGGTGCCCAGGACCAGCGCCAGCAACGGCGCCAGCAGCGGCGCGACATGACGAGCGTTCAATCGTTCCTCCCCAGGGAAGTTCCCGCGGGCGGTCGGCCGCCCGTCGAAGGCGCGACGATACGCGCAATCCGGGCACCGCCACGCCCCTCCGAGGGGGGATCGTCGTCGAGGAGAACCGCCGTCGTGAAGCGGGCTTCAGGCCGCCGTCATCGACCCGTCAAGGCGCGGCCCGGGCGGCCGGCGCCAGCACCTCGGCCCACATCGCCGCCGCGCGCGCCGCGCCGTCGGTCGTGAAGTGACAGCCGTTGCGCAGCGACGGGCCCAGCGTGTCGGTGTCCGGGCCTGCGCGGAAACCGCTGCCGGGGATCGCGAGCAGTTCCCGCACCGCCTCGCGCACCTGGCCGCCGTCCTGCGGCGGGCAGTAGGTCGAGCGCGCGATCCACCACGGCGCGTCCACGCCGCGCGCGGCCACGCCGGCGCGCAGCGCCGCGAGCGCGTCGCGGTAGTCGGCCATCGCCGTGCGCGCGCGCACGTCAGCCTCGCCCTGCTGCCACAGCACCGCCGCCACCGGCCAGCGCGTGCCCTTGATCCGGTCCATCTGCGTCTGCCAGTAGGCGCGCAGCGCGCTGTCCGGGGCGGTCCACTCGGCGATCGAGCTGCCCTCCACCGCCACCACCGCCCACACGATGGGCCGACCCTGCCAGCGCCCGCCCAGCGCCTGGTGCACCGCCGGCCAAAGGCTGCCGCCGGTGCCGGTGCCGCCGGGAACCGGCGCGGTGGACATGCCACAGCCGCCCAGGTGCAGCACCGGCATCGGCGGCACCGGGGCGGCCGCGGGCGGGATCGGGTCGGCGTGGTTGGCCGCGTTCGACTGGCCCATCACCACGATCACCACCGGCTGCTCGCCCTTGAACACCGCGCCGCAGTCGGGCGCCGTCACCGGCATGTCGTGGATCGCGGCCAGCCGCCGCGCCAGGTCGTCGGCGGGCGTCGCGCCCTTGGACTGTCGCAGCATCGCCACCCCCGCGGCGATCATGCCGGCGCAGGACAGCAGCGCCACCGCGCCGATCGCCAGCGGGATCAGGGAGTTCTTCCGTTCTTCGGTCATCGGGGATCCGGCGCGCGCCGCGCTTCGAGTCGTGAGGAAACATCGGCGCGCCCACGCGCCGGCGAGCGCGCATTGTCTTCGTACCGGCGCGGACCCGGCACGCGCGCCGCTCAGCCCTGGGCGGGGGCCGCGCCCGGCCGTGGCGAGCGGGCGCGGTAGCGGTCGCGGATCCAGCGCATCGCGGGCAGCTCGACCAGCCGCGTCAAGCCATGCGCCAGGCCGGCCGAGACCGCCATCGCCAGCGCGATGGCCAGGGGCGTCGGTACGCCCCAGCCCTCCAGCCGGTGCAGCAGCGCCCAGCCGATGTTCTCGTGCAGCAGGTAGAGCGTGTAGGAGATCGTCCCCAGCCACAGCAGCAGCGGATGCTCCAGCCAGGTCCAGCGCCCGCGCGCGGCGCCCTGCAGCACGACCAGGAACACCGCGGCCAGCGCCGCCAGCGCCCAGCCGTCGGCCAGGCCGATCGCCAGCAGCGCCGCCGCCACGAGCGCGCGATCGGCGGACCCGCCGGTGCGGCTCAGCCGGTAGACCGCCACGCCCAGCGCGAACCAGGCGATGTAGGGCAGCAGCAGCCAGCGCTGCCCGATCCACGGCAGGTCCACGCCCCACGCGAGCAGCGCCACGGCGTAGACCAGCCGCAGGGCCAGGCAGGCGAAGAGGAAGTTCCGCAGCCCGACGCCGCCGCCAAGCCGGAAGCTGGCCAGCGCCCAACAGTAGAAGAGCAGCTCCACCTCCAGCGTCCAGTACACGTTGTCCACGTGCGGGACGCCGAAGAAGCCCTGCACCATCGTCAGGTTGGCCAGCAGCACCTCCCAGCCCACGGTCATGCCGGGCAGGCCCAGCAGGTGCGTCAGCGCGAAGCTCAGCAGCAGCGCGCCCCAGTAGGCGGGATAGAGCCGGCTGAAGCGCGACACGACGAAGTCCATCGGCCGCGCGGTGCGCTCCAGCGTCATGAAGATGACGAAGCCGCTGATCATGAAGAACAGGTTCACGCCCAGGTGCCCGAAGGGGACGGCCACCCGCAGCGGCTGCGTGTGGCCGAAGAGCTGCTCGTAGCGGGTCGTGTAGTGGAACAGCACCACCGCCAGCGCCGCGATGCCGCGCAGGGCGTCGACTTGCGCCAGGCGGGGCGCGGTGTTCACACCAGGACCTCCGCCGCGCCCGGGTGGCTCAAGAAGCCTTGCGGGCTGGCGGTGATGCCGTAGGCGCCGGACTGGAACACGACCACCAGGTCGCCGGGCTCCGCCCGCGCCAGGCTCATGCGCTCGCCCAGCAGGTCCAGCGGCGTGCACAGCGGGCCGACCACGGACACGCCGGCCTCGGGCTCGGCGCCGATCCGGTTGCCGATCGCCACCGGATAGTTCTTGCGGATGACCTGGCCGAAGTTGCCCGAGGCCGCCAGGTGGTGGTGCAGGCCGCCGTCGGTGACCAGGAAGACCTGGCCGCGCGACACCTTGCGGTCCACGACGCGGCACACATAGACGCCGGCCTCGCCGACCAGGTAGCGGCCGAGTTCGACCACCAGCTTCGCCTGCGGCAGCTCGACGGCGGCGCGCTCGATCAGGGCCGCGAGGTTGGCGGCGATCGGGCCCAGGTCCAGCCGCTGCTCGCCGGGGAAGTAGGGGATGCCGAAGCCGCCGCCCAGGTTCAGCACCTTCACCGGCGCGGGCGCATGCCGCGCCAGTCGCAGCGCGAGCTCGAAGCTCTTGAGCTGGGCCTCGACGATGGCCTCGGGCTTCAGGTTCTGGGAGCCGGCGAACAGGTGGAAGCCCTCGAAGCCCAGGCCCGCCTCGCCGATGCGGGCCAGCAGCTCCGGCACCTGCTCGGCGTCGACGCCGAACTGCTTGGGGCCGCCGCCCATCTTCATGCCGGAAGACTTGAGCTCGAAGTCCGGATTGACGCGCACCGCCACCCGCGCGGCGTAGCCGGTCTCGGCGCAGAGCGCGCGCAGCAGCTCGACCTCGCGGAAGGATTCGAGGTTGATCAGGATGCCGGCGGCCAGTGCCTGGCGCAGCTCCAGCGCGCTCTTGCCGGGGCCGGCGAAGCTGATCTCGCGCGGATCGGCGCCGGCGTCCAGCGCGACCTGCAGCTCGCCGGCGGAGGCGACGTCGATGCCGTCGACCAGGCCCGCCAGATGCGCCACCAGCGCCGGCATCGGGTTGGCCTTCATCGCGAAGTGCAGCTCCAGCTTCGGCGGCATCGCGGCGCGCAGAGTCTCGACCCGGCGCGTCAGCAACGCGCGGTCATAGGCATAGAACGGCGTGCGGCCGATGCGGTCCGCGAGCCGCGTCAGCGGCTGGCCGCCGACCAGCAGCACGCCGTCGCGGGACTCGAACTGGTCCATAGCCGCGTGCCGCGGCGCGGCCTTGGCGGACGCCGCGGGGGCGAGGGATTGGGGCTGGTCGTCGATGCTCACGGTGCGGGGGGCCGGCGCGGGTCGCTCGGCGCTGTCATTGGGCTTCCTGCCGGGCCACCCAGTCGGTGCTCAGCAGCTTGCGGTCGATCTTCCCGTTCGGGTTGCGGGGCAGCGGCCCGGCCTGCGACTCGATGCCGGACGGGATCATGTAGGCCGGCATGCGCGCCTTGCAGGCCGCCAGCAGCGCGGCCGCGTCGAGCGCCTCGCCGCCGGCCGGCGGCGTCGCGATCACCTGGATCGCCTGCCCCAGCGTCGGATGGTCGACGCCGAAGGCGACGCACTCCCCCACCAGCTGGGTCGCGTACAGGATCTCCTCGACCTCGGTCGGGCTGACCCGGTAGCCGGAGGTCTTGATCATCTCGTCGCGCCGGCCGATGAAGTACAGGAAACCCTCGGCGTCCTGGCGCACGTTGTCGCCGGAGAAGACCGCGAACTCGGGCAGCTGCAGGCCGGACTCGCGGCCGCCGACGCCCGGCGGCAGCAGCTTGTAGCGCTCGGCCGTCTTCTCGGCATCGTTCCAGTAGCCCAGGCCGACCAGCGCGCCGCGATGCACCAGCTCGCCGGGCTCATCGGGCGCGCAGGGCGTGCCGTCCTCGCGCAGCACCAGGATCTCGGCATTGGGGATGGCCTTGCCGATCGAATCGGGCCGGCGGTCCACCTCCTCCGGCGGCAGGTAGGTCGAGCGGAAGGCCTCGGTCAGGCCGTACATCAGGAAGGGGCGCGCCGACGGCACCCGCTGGCGCAGCAGGCCCAGCGTCTCGCGCGGCATGCGGCCGCCGGTGTTGGCGAAGTAGCGCAGCTGCTGGTCGATCGCCGCCGGCCATTCGAGCTGCGCCAGCTGGATGTACAGCGGCGGCACGGCCGTCAGACCGGTGATCCGGTCGCGTTCGAGCGCCTTGAGCACGTCGCGCGGCATCAGGTAGTTCAGCAGCGACACCGACGCGCCGGCGTGGAAGGCCGTCGTCAGCTGGCTGAAGCCGGCGTCGAAGGACAGCGGCAGCGCGGCCAGCAGGCGGTCCGACGGGCGGTTCTCCAGGTAGCTGGCGACGCTCTTCGCGCCGGCGACCATGTTGCGATGCGACAGCACCACGCCCTTGGGCCGGCCGGTGGAGCCGGAGGTGTAGAGGATGGCCACCATGTCGGTGTCGATGACGCGGTGTGCGGCGCGGGCCGGGGCGTCCAGCAGCTCGCTGTAGCGGACCCAGCCCTGCGGCTCGGTGCCGGGCGCCGGGTCGACCAGCACGACATGGCGCACCGAGGGGCATTGCGCCAGCACTGGCTGCAGCGCCGCGTAACGGTCGCGCGAAGTGATCAGCACGCGGACCTCGCAGTCGCGCACGATGAAGCCGACCTGCTCGGGCTTGAGGATGGGATTGACCGGGACGAACACGCCGCCGGCCGCCGGCGCCGCGAAGCTGGCGACCACGGTCTCCAGCCGCTTGTCCAGGTAGATGCCGACGCGCTCGGCCCGTTCCAGGCCCAGCGACAGCAGGCCGCTGGCCAGCGCCCGGACCTGCGCCGCGAGCTCGCCGTAGTTCAGCGCGCGGCCGCCGTCGCGCAGCGCCGGCGCCGCCGGATCGCGCTCGGCGCTGTGCCAGATCAGGTGCGGGAGCAGGTGGCTGTCGTTGGCGGAAGCGGTCACGGCGAGGTCACGTGGCGGTGAATGGGCGGTGAATGGGCGGTGGACGGAGCGGTCACCGGACGGAGGGCGCAATGGGGATTCCGGGGCCGATCCTCGCCGATCGAGGCCAAACAAGGGACCCATGATCGCGGCGAAAAAAAGTATCTCACGCGGTCCCGCGGCAGGACCTCACGAACGGGGGGAGATCCCCTTGGGATGGGGGGGCGCCCCGGGGGTTCCCAGAGGGGGCCACAGTTAAGATCCGCCCCGATCATGAACACCCAACACCACCTGCTCGCCATCCTCGACGACGTCCTGAGCCTGGAAGGCCGCGCCAAGGACTTCACCGTCGACACCGCGCTGCTGGGCGCGATCCCGGAGCTGGACTCCATGGCGGTCGTCAGCCTGATCACCGCGCTCGAGGAACAGTTCGGCATCGTCGTCGACGACGACGAGATCGACGGCGCCACCTTCGCCACGGTGGGCGCGCTGCTGGACTTCGTGAACGGCAAGCTCGCCGCCTGAGCGGCCGTCCGCCGCCGCCCGGATCCCATGGCCGCCGCCGACACGCCGTTCTTCCTGGATGCCGGCGCGCGCGGCCAGCGGCTGTGCGTGCACCATGCCGCCGCCGCGCCCTTCGCCGCCGCGCCGCGTGGCCAGATCCTGCTCCTGCCGCCGTTCGCGGAGGAGATGAACAAGTCCCGCCGCATGACCGCTCTGGCGGCGCGCGCCTTCGCCGCCGCCGGCTTCGAGGTCCTGACGCTGGACCTGCTGGGCTGCGGCGACAGCAGCGGCGACTTCGGCGACGCGAGCTGGGCGCACTGGCAGGACGATGTCCGTCTGGCCGCCGCCTGGCTCGACGCCCGCGCCCTGCCCCGTCCCGATGGCCAACGGCCGCCGTTGTGGCTGTGGGGCCTGCGCGCCGGCGCGCTGCTGGCGCCGGCCGTGTTCGACGCGGTGGCCGACCGGCCGCTGCACCTGCTGCTGTGGCAACCGGTGACCGCGGGCAAGCTCCAGCTCCAGCAGTTCATGCGGCTGCGCGTGGCGGCCGACCTGATCGGCGGCCAGGCCAAGGGCGCCGTGCAGGCGATGCGCGACCAGCTCGCGCGCGGCGAGCCGGTGGAGATCGCCGGCTACCTGCTGGCCCCGGCGCTGGCCGAGGGGCTGGACGCCGCGCAGCTCAAGCCCTCGCCGCGCGTGGCGCGGGTCGCGTGGCTGGAGCTCTCGCCGCGCGAGGACGCCACGCTCACCCCGGCCGCGTCGATGGCCCTGCAGGCCTGGCAGGCCCAGGGCGCCGAAGTGCGCGCGGCGGTCTGTCAGGGACCGTCCTTCTGGGCCGCGACCGAGATCGAGGAAGCCCCTCGCCTGATCGAGGCCAGCCTCGCCGCGCTGCGGGCCGAGGCCGACTTCGCCGCGGCGCCCGCCGAGGCCATCGCCGCATGAGCGCGCTCGCCGCCACCACGCACCGCGACAGCGTGCTGCGCATCGACTGCGAGGGCGCGTCGCTGGTCGGCCTGCTGAGCGAGCCGGCCGAGGCCACCGCGGCGACCGCGCCCTCGGACACCGGCGTGCTGCTGATCGTCGGCGGGCCGCAATACCGCGTCGGCAGTCACCGCCAGTTCACCCTGCTGGGTCGCGCGCTGGCCGCCGCCGGCGTGCCCTGCCTGCGCCTGGACCACCGCGGCATGGGCGATGCCCAGGGCGACCAGCGCGGCTTCGACCAGCTCGACGCCGACATCGCCGCCGCCCTCGACGCCTGGCAGCGCGAGCGCCCGGCGCTGCGGCGCGTGGTGCTCTGGGGCCTGTGCGACGCCGCCTCGGCCGCGCTGCTCTACGTGCACCGCCGCCGCGACGCGCGCATCGCCGGCCTGTGCCTGGCCAACCCCTGGGTCCGCACCGAGGCCAGCCTGGCCCGCACGCAGGTCAGGCACTACTACCTGGACCGGCTGCGCCAGCCGTCGTTCTGGCGCAAGCTGCTGAGCGGCCGGGTCGGCCTGGGCGCCGTCCGCGAGTTGCTGGGCAAGCTGGCGCAGGGCCGAGCCGCGCCGGCCAAAACGTCGGCGGGAACGTCGACCGGAAGGTCGGCCGGACCGGCGGCCGCGGACCCGCGCCACTACACCGAGCAGATGGCCGACGGCCTGCGCGCCTTCGGCGGTCCGGTGCTGCTGATCCTGTCCGGCGACGACTACGTCGCCAAGGAATTCCTGGACCGCTGCCGCGACGGCGGCCCCGCCTGGCGCGGCCTGCTCGGCCGCCCCGGGCTGCGCCGCGAGGACCTGCCCGACGCGGACCACACCTTCTCCACCGCCGCCTGGCGCGCGCAGGTCGAGCGGCTCACCGCCGCCTTCGTCCGCGACGTGCCGGCCGCCTCCTGACCGGAACCCCGGCCCACCCGGAGCACCGCCATGTCCGCCCTTCCGTTCCCCCGCGCCGGCTGGCGCACCCTCGCGCTGGCGCTGGCCGGCGCCGTCGTCACCCAGGCCGCCGTCGCGCAGGGCGTGGGCTGCGGCGGGCTGGCCAACAACTACGGGCCCTACGACTACCGCCAGTACAAGGACGCGCCGGAGATCGACCCGGTGACCAAGCAGATGTCGCCGCTGCTGATGGTCGAAGGCGCCCACTTCATCGACACCTGCGAGGCGCTGGTCAAGTGCAAGCGCGGCACGATCGGCAGCGACATCGACTACACGCTGCGCGCCTTCCCCAACCACCACCGCGCGCTGGTGGCGATGATGCTCTACGGCGAGCGCACCAAGCGCGACCAGCCGCCCGACGCGCTGTTCACCGTCGACTGCTACTTCAAGCGCGCGCTGGCCTGGAAGGCGGACGACGTCATCGTGCGCCTGATCTACGCCGGCTACCTGAACGGCAAGGGCAAGCCGGGGCCGGCCAAGGAGCAGCTGGAGGCCGCGTCCAAGCTGACCGGCGACAACGCGTTCTCGGTCTACAACGTGGGCATGGTCGCGCTGGACCTCAACCAGGTCGACATGGCGGTGGACGCGGCCCGCCGCGCCTACGGCGCCGGCATGACGCACCCGGTGCTGCGTCAGCGCCTGATCGCGATCAACCGCTGGCCGTCGGACATCCAGCTGCCGGGCGAGGCCGCCTCGGCGCCCGCGCCCTCGGCCTCCGAGCCCGCGCCGGCCGCTTCCGCGCCGGCGTCATCGCCGGCATCGCCATCGGCGCCGGCATCAGGCCAGGCCCCGGCGTCCGGCGCCGCCACGCCGCCCGCCTCCCGCTGACCGGCAGGCCCTCCGACTTGAGCCCGCCGCCTCCCATGCTCGCGCCCCGGCTGCCCGTCATCGGCTGGCGCACCTTCGCCGGTGCCGCCCGGGTCGACCAGCACAGCCTGCTCGACCATCCGCGCCACCTGCTCACCACCAGCGGGCGCGCGGCCATCCTGCTCGCGCTCGAGTGCTTGGACGTCGGTCCGGGCGACCTGGTGCTGCTGCCGTCCTACCACTGCCCGACCATGGTCTCGCCGGTGAAGACGCTGGGCGCCGACGCGGCCTTCTATCCCATCGACGAGCACGGCGTGCCGCGCCTGGACTGGCTCTCGGCCCACGGCCCGGCGCATCCGAAGGCGCTGCTGGTGCCGCACTACTTCGGCCTGCCGCAGCCGATGGACGCGGTGCGCGCCTGGTGCGACGCGCGCGGCATCGCGCTGATCGAGGACTGCGCGCATGCGATGTTCGGCCGCGCCGGCGCGCGGCCGATCGGCTCCTGGGGCGACGTCGCGATCGCCAGCCTGACCAAGTTCTTCCCGACGCCCGAGGGCGGCATCCTGGCGCTCAACCGTGCCGACCTGGCCCTGCCGCCGCTGACGCCAGCCGGTCGCATCGAGCAGGTCAAGGCGGCGTCCGACATCCTGCACATGGGCGCCACGCACGACCGCCTGACGGGGCTGAACCGGCTGATCCGCGGCGCCTTCGCGCTCAAGAGCGCGCTGCGCCGCGTGGTGAGCGGCGGCGGCGCGCCGGCCGCGCCCAGCCATTACGGCGAGCTCGACGAGAGCGGCGAGATCGACGCCAACATGGCGCTGATCGACCTGCCGCTGTCGCACCGCGCGCTCACGCGGGCCAGCGGCTGGATCTCGCGGCGCGTGCCGCGCCATCGCATCGTCGAGGCCCGCCGCCGCAACTACGCGCTGTTCACCGAGGCCTTCAGCGACCGCGACGGCGTGCACCCGCTGCTGCCGGCCCTGCCGCCGGACTGCGCGCCCTACGTCTTCCCGCTGTGGGTGCGCACGCCCGACCCGGGCTACCTGGAGATGCGCCGCCTGGGCGTGCCCGTGTCGCGCTGGGACCGGCTCTGGCCCGGCGTGCCGGCGCTGCCGGGCGATGCCGGCAAGGCCTGGTCGCACCACGTGCTGCAGCTGGCCTGCCACCAGGACCTCACCGACGCCGACCTGCGCCGCATCGTCGAGCAGGTCGAGCGCCTCTTCATCGCGCCCGCGCGCTGAGGCCCCGGTCATGCGGCGCGTGCTCATGGTGTCCTTCCAGTTCCCGCCGATGGCGGGCAGCAGCGGCGTGCAGCGCGCCTTGCGCTTCGCGCAGCAGCTGCCGGCGCTGGGCTGGTCGCCGAGCGTGCTGACCGCGCATCCGCGCGCGCATGCGCACACCGGCGACGACCTGCTCGAAGAGATCCCGCCGGAGCTGCCGGTGCGCCGGGCTTTCGCGCTGGACGCCGCGCGGCACCTGTCGATCGGCGGCCGCTACCCGGGCTTCCTGGCGCGGCCGGACCGCTGGCACAGCTGGCTGCTGGGCGCCGTGCCGGCCGGCCTGCGGCTGATCCGCCAGACGCGGCCCGACGCGATCTGGAGCACCTATCCGATCCCGACGGCGCACCTGGTCGGCTACTGGCTGTCGCGCCTGAGCGGCCTGCCCTGGGTCGCCGACTTCCGCGACCCGATGGCCCACGACGGCTACCCGGCCGATCCGGTGCTGTGGCGCAGCTTCGCCGCGGTCGAGCGCAAGGTCTTCGCGCGCGCGGCGCGCTGCACCTTCACCACGCCCGGCGCGGCGCGGCTGTATGCGAAGCGCTTCCCGGCCGCCGCCGACCGCCTGCGCGTGATCGAGAACGGCTACAGCGAGGCCGCCTTCCAGCAGGCCGAGCGCGCCGTGCGGATGGAAGGCGCGAACGCCCCGCCCTCGACGGCTGCAGCGCCCGCCGCCGGCCCGCGCGTGTTGCTGCACAGCGGCGTCGTCTATCCCGACTGGCGCAGCCCGGCGCGCCTGTTCGAGGCGCTGGCCGCCGCCAAGGTCGCGGGCCGGGTCGACGCGGCGCGACTGCGGCTGCGGCTGCGCGCGACCGCGCATGACGACTTCGTGCTGGCGCTGGCGCGCCGGCTGGACGTGGCCGACCTGGTCGAGGTCGCGCCGCCGCTGCCCTATGCCGACGCGCTGGCCGAGATGCTGCGCGCCGACGCGCTGCTGCTGCTGCAGTCGAACGACTGCAATGACCAGATTCCCGCCAAGGCCTACGAGTACCTGCGCGCGCGCCGCCCGGTGCTGACGCTGGCCGACCCGGTCGGCGACACCGCGCAACTGATGCGCCGCGCCGGCCTGCCGCGGATCGCGGCGCTGGAGGACGGCCCCGGCGTCGCGGCGGTGCTCGATCGCTTCCTCGATGACCTGTTCCATGGCCGTGCCGCGCTGCCCGCGGCTTCGGCCATCGCCGCCGCCTCGCGCGAGTCGCGCACCGGCGAGCTCGCCCGCGTGCTCGACGAAGCCTGCGCCCCCCAGATGCCCACCGCCGAGGCCCGCCCATGACCCCGACGACACCCCACACGCCGACCACGTCGCCCCTATCCACCAACGCCCGCTGGACGCTCATCCCATTGCCGGACGCGGCCGCCTTCGCGCCGCACGCCGCCGCCTGGGATGCGCTGCAGGCGCGCGTGGCCGGCCTGCCCTTCCTGGAGAGCGCCTTCCTCACGCCGCTGCTGCGCTCCTTCGGCACCGGCCGCGAGCGGCTCGCGCTCTTCGGTGACCCGAAGGCGCCGCGCGCCGCGGCCATCGTGGCGCCAGCAGGCGCCGGGCAGTGGTCGACCTTCCAGCCCTCGCAGCTGCCGCTGGGCGCCTGGCTGAGCGACGCCGGCGCGCCGCTGGAGGCCCTGGCCGACGGGCTGCTGCGCGCGCTGCCGCTGTCGGCGCTGGCGCTGGGCCTGACGCAGCTGGACAGCCTCTTCCATCCGCGCGCCGACGATGGCGCGCGCTGGCGCGGCCAGGACTACATCGACACCGCCTGGGTGGACCTCGCCGGCGACTTCGAGACCTACTGGGAAGCCCGCGGCAAGAACCTGCGCCAGAACCTGCGCAAGCAGCAGAAGAAGCTGGACACGGCCGGCACGGTCACGCGGCTCGAATGCCTGACGCGGCCCGAGGACGTCGCGCCGGCGCTGGTGCGCTATGGCCAGCTCGAGGCCAGCGGCTGGAAGGGCTCCGAGGGCACGGCGATCGCGCCGGGCCATCCGCAGTACGAGTTCTACCGCGCGATGCTGGAGGCCTTCGCGCGGGACGGCCGCGCGCGCCTGTACCAATACTGGTTCGACGACGCCGTCGTCGCGATGGACCTGTGCATCGAATCGGGCTCGAAGATCGTGATCCTCAAGACCGCCTACGACGAGGCGCACAAGGCGGTGTCGCCGTCGACGCTGATGCGGCAGCTGCAGTTCCAGCAGCTCTTCGAGGCCGCCGCCGCGGGCGGGCCGATCCGCCGCATCGAGTTCTACGGCAAGGTCATGGAGTGGCACACGCGCTGGACCGCCGACGCGCGTCCCATCCACCACGCCACGCTGTACCGCTGGGGCTGGGTGCCGCGGCTCAAGCAGTGGCTGCGCCGCGGCGCGGCCACGGCGCCCGCGCAGCCGGCCGAAGCCGGCCCGGCCGCCGCCGAAGCGCTGGCACCGACGGCCTCAGCCACGACGGCGCCCGCCCCGACCGGTGCGCCGGTCAACACGCCCCACGCGGGCGCCGCGACGGGCGCGCCGGGCGCTTCGTCCGCACGGGCGGAGTCCGCGCCATGAAGGGCGACGCATGAGCAAGTCGCCGACCGTGCGCGGCGCGCTGGCCTGGTCCTTCGCCGAGCGCTACCTGAGCCTGCTGATCACCGTCCCGACGACGATGATCCTGGCGCGGCTGCTGACGCCGACCCAGGTCGGCGTCTATTCGCTGTGCGCGGTGGTCACCAACCTGGCGTCCATCCTGCGCGACTTCGGCGTCAGCGAATACCTGATCCAGGAACGCGAGCTGGACCGCGAGAAGCTGCGCAGCGCCTTCACCATCACGCTGCTGATGGCCTGGGGCATCGCGCTGGCGATCCTGGGCGGCCGCTTCCTGCTGGCCGACTGGTACCACGAGCCGCTGCTGGCCGACCTGCTGCTGGTGCTGAGCCTGAATTTCGTGATGCTGCCGCTGGCCTCGCCGACCTTCGCGCTGCTCAACCGCGAGATGGCCTTCCACCAGGTCTTCATCGTCCAGGTCAGCGCCAATGCCGCCAACGCCGTCACCAGCATCGCGCTGGCCTGGCACGGCCATGGCGCGATGAGCCTGGCCTGGGGACCGGTGGCCGGGATCGCGGTCCAGGTGGCCGTCCTCGTCTGGCTGCGGCCGCGCGACGCGCTGCTGCTGCCGCGGTTGCGCGGCGTCGGCCGCCAGTTGCGCTTCGGCGCGATGTTCACCGGCTCGCGGCTGGTCGAGTCGGGCTCGCGCAACGGCCATGAACTGATCATCGGCAAGGTCTTCGGCTTCACCGCGCTGGGCCTGTTCAGCCGCGCCACCGGGCTGATCGACCTGCTGGCGCAGACCGTCAGTTCCGCGATCCTGCGCGTGGCCACGCCCGCGCTGGCCGCGGACCACCGCGCCGGCCACAGCCTGGTGGCGCCCTACGCCAAGGGCACCGCCATCTTCACCGGCATCGCCTGGCCCTTCATGGGCGGCGTGGCGCTGCTCTCGGGCGACATCATCGCGCTGCTCTTCGGCCCGCAGTGGCACGAGGCCGCGCCGCTGGCGACGCTGCTCGCGCTGGCCGGCCTGCCCTATGCGCTGACCATGCTGGCGCCCAACGCGCTCGCGGCCACCGGCCAGATCCGCCGCCGGCTCTCGGTGGCGCTCTGGTACGGGCCGACGCACCTGGCCTGCGTAGGCCTGGCCGCGCTGTGGAACCTGCATGCGGTGGCCGCCGTCTTCGTGATCGGCAACCTGGTGCAGGTCGCGATGTACACCCGCCACCTGACCGAGGTGCTGCAGGCGCGCCCGCGCGAGCTCTTCGGCCCGAGCACCGTCAGCGCGCAGCTGGCGCTGGGCTGCTGCGCCGGCCTGGGCCTGGCGCAACTGGCCAGCCACGAGCTCGGCCTGCCGCTGGTGCCGCGCCTGGCCCTGTGCGTCGTGGCGGGCGCGCTGGCCTGGCTGGGCTGCGCCACGCTGCTGCGGCATCCGGCGATGACCGAGGTGCGACGCGCCCTGACCCATTTGCGGAGCCGCCATGCCTGAGCTGACCCCGTCCCTGCCCGCGCCGGTGGCGCCGGCCCCGAGCCGGCGCGGCGAAGCGCTGCGCTGGGCGCTGTTCCGCGCGCTGGAGCGCCTGAGCGACCTGCGCGGCAACAACACGCTGGGCGCGTTCGCGCTGACGCCGACCGACGCGCGCGGCCCGGCGTTGTGGTTCTACGTCACCACCATCGGCGAGCTCAACGCGGTGGCGCCGATGATCGAATGGCTGACCGCGCAGCGCCCCGACCTGCGCCCGGTGCTGATCACCGAGCACGCGCATTACCGCGAGGCCTACCTGGCGCGCCTGCCGCAGGCGGCGGTCTGCATCAGCCGCGGCCACAGCAGCGACGCGCGCCGGCTCGCGCGCGTGCTGCCGCCGGCGATGCTGGCGCTGGCCGAGATCCCCTGCCTGCCCTCGGAGGCGCCCTGCCGCTTCTCCTACGCCTTCCTGCGCGAGGCGCGCCGCCGCGGCGCCGCCACGCTGATGCTCAACGGCTGGCTCTATCACTACGACCCGCCGGCGCGGCTGGACCAGCTCGAGCGCCGCCTGCTGGAGCGCGACTTCCTCGGCGCCTTCGACCTGCTGTGCGTGCAGGACGCCGAGACCGCGCGCGCGCTCGAGGCCCGCGGCGCGCCGCGCGAGCGGCTGCAGGTCACCGGCAACATGAAGTTCGATGCGATGCGGCGGGCCGACTGGCGCGTCGAGCAGGCCACGCGCAGTCCGCGCCTGCTGGGCGAGCTGCTGGCCACCGACCGTCCGGTGATCGTGGGCGGCTGCGTCACCGAGCTGGCGGAGCAGCGCCAGGTGCTGGGCGCCTTCGAGCGGCTGCGCCGCACGCATCCGCGGGCGCTGCTGATCCTCGCGCCCCGCCATCCGGAGAACCTGGAGCGCATGAGCGCGCTGCTGGCGCAGCTCGGCGAGGCCGGCCTGGTGGTGGCGCGGCGCTCGCAGCTGGAGGACGGGCCGCTGGCGCCGCAGGTGCAGTGCCTGGTGCTGGACACCGTCGGCGAGCTGCGGGACTTCTATGCCGCGGCGAGCGTCGCGCATGTCGGCGTCGACCACAACGTGCTGGAGCCGCTGGGGCTCAACAAGCCGCTGACGATCCGCGGCGGCTGGGACACGACCTATCCGTCCTACCCCGTCTACCGGCTGCTGCGCGACCGCGGCGTGCTGCACGAGTGCGATGACGAGGCCAGCATGTGCGACTACTGGCTGGCCGCCATCGACCGCGCCCCGCGCATCGCCGAGGACCTGCGGCGCACCGAGGAGGCGCTCGCGTCGATGCGGGGTTCGGTGGCGCGGCATCAGGCCGCCTGCGCGGCCTGGATCGGGCGGCGCTGAGCCGGCAGCGCCAGAACCCGGGCCGCTCGACGAATCGACGAATCGACGAATCGACGATTCGGTGACTCGGTGACTCGTGACTCGATGGCCCGGTGCCCCGACCTCAGGGGCGCCGTCGACGACTCCAGCCCGTGATGCCGCTCAGCGGCCCGGGCGCAGCGCGTCCCGGGTCGCTTCCAGGTAGGCGTGGCCGTTCATCGTGTCGGGCTCGAGGTGGTTGCCCTCGGCCCATTCGTTCCAGGCATTGATGAACACCACCTGGCGCTTGGGCGGCTGGTGCTGGCGGGTCCAGGCGAGCGCCGCCTCGAGCCAGCGCCGGTAACGCGCCGGCGTGTTGTTCATCAGGATGGTCGCGCCGGCCGAGCGCCGCGCGCTGTTGTCGAAGCCGGGGCTGACGCAGCGCAGGAAGGGATAACGCGGCGCGGGCTTGGCCAGCACGCCGTCGACCATGCGCTGGTAGTCGAAGAAGTTGTGCTCGCCGTAGGCCTTGGGCAGCAGGCCCAGCGCCATCAGCAGCCGCGATTTCCAGCCGGTGAAGTGCCGTCCGCCCAGGCGCCGCCAGTCGGGCGCGAACTCGATCGACAGGTCCAGCCCGACCTCGCGCGGATCGGCGCCGGAGCCGCTGCCGCTCCATTCGAACTGGGCCAGCGTCAGCTCGCCGACGCCCTCCTCGCGCGCGATGCGGCGCCAGGTCTCGAGCGTGCGCCGCGGATCGGGCAGGTGGTCGACCTTGTAGACGATGAACAGCGGCTTGCCGTCGATGCGGATGTAGCGCGGATCGCGGAAGTGCGGCAGCAGCGTGCGGATGTGGGCCTCGTCGTCCTCGTCGGAGTAGCGCTGTTGCATCAGCATCTCGCGCTCGCTGCCGTTCCAGGCGCGGCTCCAGTTCTCGTTGGCCCAGGCCAGGCAGTAGGGGAAGTCCGGCTCGCCGCTGGCGCGGATCTCCTCGACCGGGCGCTCCAGCAGGCGGTGGCCGTTGAACCAGTAGTGGTAGTAGCAGAAGCCGCCGATGCCGTACTGCCGCGCCAGCGCCGCCTGCGCGGCGCGCGCCTCCGGCAGGCGCAGGTCGTAGAAGCCGAGCTCGCCCGGCAGGTGCGGCTGGTGATGGCCCTTGTAGAGCGGCCGCGCCTTGGCGACGTTGCGCCACTCGGTGAAGCCCTTGCCCCACCAGGCGTCGTTCTCCGGGATCGGGTGGAACTGCGGCAGCACGATGGCGATCGCCAGCGGCTCGTCGGGCGAGGACGCGGGCATCGATCCGGCGTCCACCGGGGAACTGGAACCAGCGGTGTCAGCGGCGCCAGCGGTGTCAGCGGCGCCAGCGGCATCAGCGGCTGCTGGCACGGCAGCGGCGACGGGCGGCTGCGGCGTGGCGAGGGCATCAGGAGTCATGCGGCTCATCGGACAGCGGGAGCTTGCAGCGCCTCGCGCCATTGGGCGGCGATGGCGCGCGTGGAGTAGTCGCGCTCGATGGCGGGCATCGCGGCGCGGGCTCGGGCGGCCAGCGGGGCCGGGTCGACGAGGTGCTCGGCGAGGCGGTCCCACTCGTCCAGCGCGCAGAACGCGCGCCAGGGCTGGTAGTCGGGCAAGGGATCGGCCATCACCGGCACGCCCTGGGCCAGCGCCAGCAGCATGCGGTTGTTGCTCTTGGCCATCGTGAAGGCGGTCATGCGGGCCGGCAGCAGCACCAGGTCCTGCTCGCCCAGCAGCGACAGGAAGTGCAGCCGGTCCCAGGGCCGGTAGCGGTGCGGGAAGGCGGCGCGGCCCAGCAGCTCGCGGTAGCGCTGCTCGGAGTTGCTGACCACCGTCAGCCGCAGCGGCTGCCGCCGCGACGCGGCTTCCAGCAGCGGCAGCAGGCGCTCGAGCTCAGCCATGCCGCCGGTCGCGTAGGCGCTGCCGTGATTGCCGAACCACATCAGTTGCCGGGCCTGGCGGCGCTGCGCGCGGTGCTCGCGCAGTTCGCGCCAGGCGCGCCAGTGGCCGCCCCAGCGGCCCGGATGCAGGCGATGCGGCAGCGATTCGAAGTCGCGCGCCGCCGCCGGCGTCTCGACCGGATCGCCGACGACCCGCACCAGCGCGGCGGTCCGCAGGTCCGGCGGCAGCTCGGCCTCCAGCAACGGCTTCAGGCCCGGCGAGGAGACGGTGAACAGCGCGAACAGCGGTAGCGCCTCGCGATAGGCGGCCAGCAGCTCGCCGCGGGCCGGGTCGCCGGATTCGTTCAGGAAATAGTTGTCGAAGCTGTCCAGCACCAGCCGGGCGCCGCGCTCGCGGGCCTGGGCCAGTTGCGCGGTCCGCGCGCGCAGCGCGCCGGGCGAGCCCGCATCCAGCAGCCACTTCGCCTGCACCACCAGCACGCCGCCTGACGGCAGCGCCGGCGATGGCGCCGCCGGATCCAGCACGCGCGATGCCAGGCCCGAGCGCCGCAATTCGCGGCTCGGCATCAGGCAGCGCAAGCGCACGCCGGCGTAGGCCGGGTTCAGCGCGTGAGGCATCCAGTGAATCTGCAAACCGGCTCCAGCACCCGCCACCGGCGGCGGGCAGGCCGCGATTGTGCGGCATGGCCGGGACGCGCACCGGGCCCGCGCTCCCCGCGAACCCAGGGGTCCGCGCGGGTGGAAGCGCCACGTTTCCACGACAGAATCCCCCAGCCCGCGCGCGCACCCTTTCCGCACCGCGGTCGGACCCCGGACCGCCCAGAACGATGACGAGCACCGCCCTTTTCCTCTCCACCGGACAACCGGCCCTGCCGGGCCTTCCCGCCGACGCCCCGGCCGCGCAACGCGACACCGCCTGGCAGACGCTGCTGTCGGCGACCGATCCGGCACCGGCGCTGGCGCAGGTCGGCGGCCGCTTCTCGGTGGCCTGGCGCCAGCCCGGCGGCCGCACCGTGCTGGCGACCGACCGCTTCGGCATCGAGCCGCTGTGCTACCGCATCGTCGGCCACGAGCTGCAGGTCGCCACCCGCGCGGACGACCTGGCCGGCGACGAGGTCGACCTCGATCCGCAGGCGCTGTTCGACTACCTCTATTTCCATGTCATCCCGTCGCCGCGGACGGTGTTCCGCAACATCTTCCGCCTGCCGCCGGGGCATGTGGGCATCTTCGAGCGCGGCGAGCTGCGCGTGCTGCCCTACTGGACGCCGACCTTCCGCGCCGAGCCGGCACCGCGGCTCGAGGACCTGAAGGACGAGTTCCGCCAGATCCTGGAGCGCTCGGTGCAACGGGCGATGCAGGCGCCGGACGCGGCCTGCTTCCTGAGCGGCGGCACCGACAGCTCGACGGTCGCCGGCATGCTGAGCCGCGTCGCAGGCCGGCCGGCGGACACCTACTCGATCGGCTTCGAGGCCGAGGGCTACGACGAGATGGCCTTCGCGCGCATCGCGGCCAAGCACTTCGGCTGCCGGCATCACGAGTACTACGTGACGCCCCGGGACCTGGTCGACGGGATCGCGAAGGTCGCGACCCACTACGACCAGCCCTTCGGCAACAGCTCGGCGCTGCCGGCCTACTACTGCGCCCGGCGCGCGCACGACAACGGCGTGCGGCACCTGCTGGCCGGCGACGGTGGCGACGAGCTCTTCGGCGGCAACACCCGCTACGCCAAGCAGACGGTGTTCTCGTGGTACGGGCGCGTGCCGGGACCGCTGCGGGACTTCGTGCTGCAGCCGGTGTTCGGCTCGCCGGTGGGCAAGCTGCCGCTGCTGAAGAAGGGCGCGAGCTACATCGACCAGGCCCGCGTGCCGATGCCCGACCGCCTGCAGAGCTACAACCTGCTGACGCGGCTGGGCCTGGGCGAGGTGCTGGAAACCGACTTCCTGCGACGCGTCGACCCGCTCGGGCCGCAGAAGCAGCAGCGCCAGGTGTGGAACGCGATCAAGACCGGACGGCTGGTCGACCGCATGCTGGCCTTCGACTGGCGCTACACGCTGGCGGACACCGACCTGCCCAAGGTGGTGGGCACGACCTCGCTGGCGGGCACCTCGGTCGGTTTCCCGATGCTGGACGACGAACTGCTGGCCTTCTCGGAGCGCCTGCCGGCGGACTACAAGCTCAAGGGGCTGAAGCTGCGCTGGTTCTTCAAGGAAGCGCTGCGCGGCTTCCTGCCCGACGAGATCATCGTCAAGAAGAAGCAGGGCTTCGGCCTGCCCTTCGGCGTCTGGGCGACGCGCGACGCGCAGCTGCGCGCGCTGGCGGAGGATTCGCTGGGCAGCCTGGCCACGCGCGGCATCGTCCGGCCGGCCTTCATCGAGAGCCTGCTCAAGCAGCGACTGCCGGAGCACCCCGGGTACTACGGCGAGATGGTGTGGATCCTGATGATGCTGGAGCAGTGGCTGCGAGGGCGGCGGCCGAACTATCGGTTGTGAGTCTCGACAGCTCCAGCTCCCTCAGCCACACCGCGGCTTGTGCGTCCTCCAACACGTAGGGGCCGTCGCCGCTCCACACCAGGTTGGCCTCGCAGAGCCGGGTGAGCGCAACGCGGATGTCGCCCGGCGAGGTGGGCCGCGCCGGCGTGCCCGGCATCGCTGCCAGCAGCGCCGAGATCCGCTCCCCCGCCGCCGGAAAGAACGGCGCGAAGGACGGCCCTGCCTCCGCCATCGATCGCAGCACCGCCTGGTCCAGCGGATCCAGCTTCATCAGCCGATGCAGGAACTCCTGCCGCTCGGCATCGATGTGCCGGCGTGCCATCCGCAACAGCAACTGCTCCTGGCTCTCCGCGGTGGTCGCCACCCGGGCGCTGGCAGCCTGGCAGGCGATGTGGAACACCTCCGGCCGGCGCAGGCAGATCTCGAAGGCCTGGCCCATGGCGTCGAGCGCGGGGAGAAAGGCCGGCGCGTGGGCGGCCCGCTCCCATTCGAAGTAGTCCTCGCCCCCCAAGGTCGGCATCGCCTTCAATGGGGCGCAGTAGAACGCCTCATGCTTGTAGCGGACCAGCCGCTCGATCTTCGCGTGGTGCGAGCCGGTCATCAGCAGCCGGAACATCAGCAGCTCCCGATTGCTCAACTGGTCGCGTGCCGACTTGAGCATGAACATCACTTCGCGCCCGTAGGCGGTGGTCTGCGTGTGCTGGGCTTCGTCGACGATCAGCACGACGGTGCGCCGCGTCAGGTTCGAAAGGCGCTCCAGCGATTGGCGCAGGGAGGGTTGCAGCGCCGGCGCCGGGGCGGCCTTGTCCATGTCGAGTTCGAGGCCCGGCACCTTCAGTCGGGACAGGCGGAACCGCTCCAGCACCGCTTGCGCCGCGGATTTGCGCGCCTTCAGCGCGCGGGCCACCAGTCCGACGATCACGGCGCCCGGGTCCTCGGCGCGGTGCTCCCAGAGGTCGGCGTAGAGGACGAGCGCGCGATGCTGACGCTCGAGTGCGGGAATCAGGTCATGGCGGATGAAGGTGCTTTTCCCCGTGCGGCGGGGCGCCGTGAGGAACATCCCGGAGGCGTAGGAGCGCGACAACAGGCTCGCGGCCAGATCCTCGGCCAGCGCCGGACGGTGGAAGACCCGCTCATCGATCGCGGGGCCAGCTCGGTGCTCCGGCTCGCGCGCCGCGCGGATGCGATCAAGGATGCGATGAAGGACTTGCAGCATGGATTCACCTCCAGGCCGTCCATTCTTGGGCCGCCAGCGCGCGGTGGATTTCACCCAGGCCGTGTCGGCCGGTCGCTCGTTGCGCGGCGCCGACGATCGCGTGATCCACTACTTTGCGTGATTGCGCCCATCCGCTGGCGCGTCATCGGTCACGCGCCATCGGTCACGCCCCCTCGATGGCGTGCGCTCAGACGACCGCCGCCGGCCCGCCCATCCGCGCGTTGCGCATCATGCGGGCCGCGAACATCGCGGTCGAGCGCCCCCAGGGCGTGTAGCGCGGCAGCTGGAAGCAGTCCGCGCCCGGCAGCGCCACGCCGGCCGCGGTGCTCACCGCGGCCTCGAAACCCAGCTCGCGCAGCATGGCCGCATGGCCGGCGTCGTAGTCGCGCACCGGCCGCCCGTTCGGATACGCGAAGCTGCGCACCGGCCGGCCCAGCAGCGCGGCCAGGTGGTCGCGCCCGGCACGCACCTGCTCGCGCGCGCCGTCCGGCGTCAGCGTCGTCAGCACCGTGTGGTCCACCGTGTGGCCGCCGATCTCATGGCCCGCGTCGGCCAGTTGCCGCAGCTGCGCGTCGGTGAGCATCAGGTCGTCCGGCATCGGGCCCACCGGCAGCGCCGCCAGCATCCGCCGCAGCTGCGCCTCGCGCTCGTCCGGCGCCAGGTACTTCAGCTGCACCTGCAGCGCCGACACCGCCTTCAGCCGCTCCTCCACCGTCGCCACCGGATGCACGCCCATGCCCACCGCCGACAGGTCCAGCACCGGCCCCGGCACGCGCCGCACGAATTCGATCACCGTGTCGCTGAACATGCGGCCGCCGTTGAGGTAGCCGGTGGCGACGAACACGGTCGCGCGCGCGCCATGGCGCGCCAGGATCGGATGGGCCACGGTCCAGTTGTCGGCGTAGCCGTCGTCGAAGGTGATGCAGGCCGCGCGCCGCGGCAGGCGACGCTCGCGCAGCGCGGCCGCGGCGTCGCTGACCGTCATCAGCGTGAAATGCCGCGCCAGGAAGGCCACCTGCGCCTCGAAGCGCGCCGCGTCGATCTCGCCCGGGCGCAGCGCGTCGGGCGACGGCAGCACGCGGTGGTAGATCAGGATGCTCAGCGCGGACTCGCCGCGCGGCCAGCCCAGCAGGCTCAGCCCCGCCAGCATCAGACGCTCCCCCAGTACGGCGAATGGACGTCGCGCGGCAGCTGGCCCGCGGCGATCGCGGCCTGCTTGCGCTGCGCCATCTCGGCCGCGACGATCCGGTTCACCACCACGACGATCAGCACGAGGTAATACGGCAGGTCGAAATAGACCAGGCTCAGGAAAGCCCCGCCGGTGGCGTAGCCGATCAAGCCCACCTGGCACATCGCCGCCAGGTCGCGCGCCCACTGCAGGTCCGGCTCGGCCTTGCTGGCGCGGATCGTCGCGCCGGCCAGTCGCCAGGTCATCGCGAAGATGCCCACGAACAGCGCCAGCCCCATGAAGCCGTGCTCGCCCATCGCCTGGAAGTAGATGCTGTGGGCCGTCAGCGGGATCGAGGGATCGGGCGCGTACTTCGCGAACACTGCCGCCCCCGCCACAGTGAAGCCGCCGCCGAACGGGAACAGGTCGGTCGCCAGCCGCCAGGCCATCTGCCAGGCGTTGATGCGGCCCATGGCCGACGCGTCCTGGTCGTAGGTCCGGATGGTCTCCATCCGGTCGGTCCAGCTGTCCGGCATGAAGACGAAGATCAGCGGCAGCGCCACCAGCACCACCAGTGCCAGCGGCAGCTTGTTGCGGCTCTTGAGCCACATGAAGAAGGACATCATCACGATCGCCAGGAAGGCGCCGCGCGACTGCGAGCCCACCGCCGAGGCCATGCACAGCAGCATCGCCACCGTCGCCAGGTGGCGCTGCCAGCGCTGGGTCGATTGCAGCTGCAGGTAGCGGATCAGCGGCACCGTCATGATGGTCGCCAGCGCCAGCGAGTTGTTGTCCTCGATGAAGGAGCCCTCCGGCCCCCACACCCGCGCCGAGCCGCCCGACAGCACGGTGAACACGCCGCCCTTGATGCCGTAATAGCCGATCGAAACCACCAGCACCAGCACCAGCCAGTCCAGGTCGCGCCGCCGCTGCACCACCAGCAGCGACACCAGCACCATCAGCAGCACCTTGAAGGCGCGCGACCAGAAGTGCATCTCCTTGTCGGGATAGAACGAGAACAGCAGGGGCGACACGCCGATCCACACGATCCAGATCCCCAGCAGGATCGTGACCGCGTTGACCGGGAACTTCACCAGCTTGTCGCGGTGGATCAGCAGGCTCAGGAACAGCGTCAGCGCGATCAGCATCGACCACGGCGCGTCGTGCGCGAAGCCGTAGGCCAGCCGGTGCGGGTTCATCACGCCCATCCACACCCAGCCCAGCACGCCCCAGAGCGGGTCCTTCAAGGTCTTGTAGATCAGGGCCGTGAACAGGCCCAGCATCAGCAGGTCACGCATGGCGCAGCTCCGGCGACCGCCGCGCGGCCAGGATGCGGTGGAAGAGATCAAGCTGGCCCTGCGTCGTCGCCTCCCAGCTGAAGCGCTCGGCATAACGGCGGGTCGTGGACCGGTCGCGCGGCGCGGCGCGCAGCCGGCGCACCGCCTCGGCCACGCCGGCGGCGCTGCGCTCGGGCATCAGTTCGCCGGCCTCGGGCGCGGCCACGACCTCGGGCGTGCCCCAGACCTTCGACGCCGCCACCGGCGTGCCGCAGGCCATCGCCTCCAGCAGCACGTTGGCCCAGCCTTCACGGCTGGAGGCCAGCACCAGCGCGTCCACGCCGGCATAGACCTCGCGCAGGCGCGCTTGCGGCAGCGCGCCCAGGAAGCGCACGCGAGAGTTCACGCCCAGTTGCACCGCGAGGCGGCGCAGCGCGCCCTCCTCGGGGCCGGCGCCGGCGATCAGCAGGTCGACGTCGGGCAGCTCGGCCAGCGCGCCGATCACCAGCTCATGGCCCTTGCGCTCGATGAGGTGGCCCACCGAGGCCAGCGTGAAGCGGCCCGGCGCGAGTTGCAAGGCGGCGCGCGCGTCCTCGCGTCCACCGGGATGGAAGAGCGCCAGATCCACGCCGTTGCGCAGCGCGGTCACCTTCGCCGCATCGGCGCCCAGCGCGACCAGCTCGTCCTTGAGCGCCTCGCAGACGGTGATCATCGCGTCGGCCTGCTCCGCGGCGCGCAGGATCAGCTTGCGCGGGAACGGGTACTCGGGGATGAGGTTGATGTCGGTGCCGCGGGCGGTGATCACCAGCGGCTTGTTCAGCGCCTTGGCGACGAAGGCCGCGGCCACGCCGTCGGGATAGAAGTAGTGCGCGTCGATCAGGTCGAAGTCGTCGCCTTGCGCCTGCAGCCGCCTGGCCGCGCGCAGGAAGGTCCAGGCCAGCGTGTAGGGCGCGCTGCTCATGCCGACCTTGGGCAGGCGGATGAAACGCGGATGCTCGACCTCCAGGCCGTGGCGCGACTCGCGCGCCGGCGTGGCGGCGAACTTGCCGTACTCGCCGAAGCGCTCGCCCTTGAGCGGGAACCAGGGCACCGGCGCGATCACGCGCGACTCGGCCTGGCCCGAGGCCACCAGGTGGCGCAGGCGCGTCTCCACGAAGATGCCGTGGCTGGGCATCACCGCGCTCGGGTACAGCGTCGAGAAGGTCAGCAGCTTGAGCACGCTCAGACCCTCGCATCCGTGGGCCGGGCCGCGCCGGCCACGCCGCGCCCGGCCCGCAGCGACTGGCCCAGCGCGACCACGCGCTCGGCGTTGCCGTGCCAGGTCAGGTGCAGGCGGCCGATGGTGGCGCGGGCGCCCTGCCCCAACTGCTCGCGCAGCGCGGCATCCGACGCCAGACGCGCCAGGCGCGCTTCCAGCGCACCGGCCTCGGCGGGATCGAAGAGCAGCGCGTTCACGCCGTCGTCCAGCACTTCCTCGATGTTGGGCGTGCTCGGCGCGACGATGGCCTTGCCCAGCGCCAGGTACTCGAAGAGCTTGAGCGGCGAGGCATAGGCCACCACCGCCGGCTGCAGCGCGATGTCGAAGGCGGCCACGTGCGCCGGCACCTCGTCGCGCGAGACCACGCCGGTGAAACGCACGCGCTCGCCCAGCGCGAGCTCGGCGGCCAGCCGCTCCAGGTTGGCGCGCTCCGGGCCGTCGCCGACGATCAGCAGCCGCGCGTTGGCGGGCGCCGCGCCGGTGGCCATCCAGCGGATCACCTTGTCCATGCCGTGCCAGTCCCGCACGAAGCCGGTGAAGCCCAGCACCAGCGCGTCGTCCCAGCCCAGCGCGCGCTTGGCCTCGGCGGGCGAAGGCGCGGCGTCGAAGTGGGCCTCGTTGATGCCGTTGGGGATCACGACCATGCGTTCGACCGGCACGCCGCGCGCGGCGATCATCGATCCCAGCACCCGCGTCACCGGCAGCACCGCGTCGGCACCGCGCCAGACCGTGTCCTCGGCCCAGCGCGCGACGCGCGGCAGCGCCAGCCCGCCGAACTTGGCGCGCTCGTCCACCAGCGGCGCGTTCACCTCCAGCAGCAGCGGCAGGCCGAGCCGCTTCTTCAGCATCAGCCCGCTGAGCAGGTAGAGGTTGTAGCGTTCGTAGATCAGGTCGGGCTGGAACTCGCGCGCCGCGGCGGCCAGACGGCGATAAGCCACCAGCGAGTAGGCCAGCTCCAGCAGCTCGTAGACGAACTTGGGCAGCTTGGCGCGCAGGCGATGCACCCAGCCGGCGTCGTCGCCCATCTTCGATTTCTCTTCCGGCGCGGACTCGCCGCCCGGCGCGACGACGCGCACCTCGTGGCCGAGCGCGCGCAGCGAGCCGATCATTTCCTCGATGTGGACCGCCTGGCCATCCTTGGACGCGGTGCGATGGTGATACAGGATCTTCATGCCGTCTGCTTCGCCGGGCCGATCAAGCGGCCTCGCGCATCGAGGACGCGCCCATGACGTTGCGCAGGAACGCGTCGTACATCAGCAGCGTCCACAGCGGCGTGCTGTGATCGCGCGAGCCGTTTTCATGCTGCTCGACCATCGCGCCCACGGCCTTGAGGTCGAACATGCCGGAGTCCGCCAGCGGCCCGCCCAGCAGCGCGCCACGCACGCGCTGGCGCAGCGGCCCGCGGAACCAGCGCGCCAGCGGCACGGCGAAGCCCATCTTGGGCCGGTAGAGCACGTCGTTCGGGAGATGCGGCTCGAGCGTCTTCTTGAACAGGTACTTGCCCTCGCCGCCGCGCAGCTTCAGGTGGGACGGCAGCGTGGCCAGCCACTCGACCAGCGGGTGGTCCATCAGCGGCTCGCGCACCTCCAGCGAGTGCGCCATCGACGCGCGGTCCACCTTGGTGTTGATGTCGCCGACCAGGTAGGTCTGCAGGTCGATGTACTGGATCAGCGCCAGCGGGTCGTCGGTACCGGCGCGCTCGGCATGCTGCAGGAACAGCTCGCGCGCGTTGTAGCCGCCCAGCTCCGACTTGAAGCGCGCGCTGTACAGCGGCATGCGCTCGTTGTCGCGGATCACGGACATCGTGTGGAAGTAAGCCTCCACCGAGTTGCGCGCCAGCGCCTGGAAGGTGGTCTTCGCGCGGAACACGCGCGGCGCCCAGTCCGCCTTCGGATAGAGCCGGCCCAGCGTGCCGAACAGCGGCTTGCGCAGCCCCAGCGGCAGGCTGGCGCGCATGCGCTCCTCCATCATGTGCAGCTTGTAGCGGCGGTAGCCGCCGAAGCTCTCGTCGCCGCCATCGCCCGACAGCGCCACCGTCACATGCTTGCGCGCGAGCTGGCAGACGCGGTAGGTCGGGATCGCGGAGCTGTCGGCATAGGGCTCGTCGTAGAGCCGCGCCAGCGTGTCGATCAGGTCGAAGTCGTCGCTCTGGACCATCTCCACGTGGTGGTCGGTCTGGTAGCGGTCCGCGACCATCTGCGCGAACTCGGACTCGTTGTACTGCGGATCGTCGAAGGACATCGAGCAGGTCTTGACCGGGCCGTTGGTCTCGCCGGCCATCATCGCGACCACCGCGCTGGAGTCCACGCCGCCCGACAGGAAGGCGCCCAGCGGCACCTCCGAGATCAACCGCAGCTTGACCGCCTCGCGCAGGCGGCGCGTCAGTTCCTCCTGCGCCTGGACCTCGTCGATCTTGTTGTCCGTGGTGAAGCTGACGTCCCAGTAGCGGCGCGGCTGGCCCAGGCGCTGGTCGCCGCGCTTGATGACCAGCGTGTGCGCGGGCGGCAGCTTCAGCGCCTGGCGGAAGATGGTGCGCGGTTCGGCGACGTAGCCCAGGGCGAAGTACTCCTCGACCGCCTGCGGCACGATGTCGCGCTTCATCGCCGGGTGCGCCAGCAGCGCCTTGAGCTCGGAACCGAAGACCAGCGTGCCGTCGTCCAGCAGCGCGTAGAACATCGGCTTCACGCCGAGCCGGTCACGCGCCATGAAGAGCTGGTCGCGCGCCTGGTCCCACAGCACGAAGGCGAACATGCCACGCAGCTTGTGCACGCAGTCCTCGCCCCAGGCCGACCAGGCGTGGACGATGGCCTCGGTGTCGCTCTTGGTCTGGAAGACGTAGCCCAGCGCGGTCAGCTCCTCGGTGAGCTGCTGGTAGTTGTAGATCTCGCCGTTGAAGACGATGCCCACCGAATGGTCCGCGTTGAACAGCGGCTGCTGGCCGGTGGCGATGTCGATGATCGACAGCCGGCGGTGGCCGAAGGCCAGGCCCGGCTGCAGGTGGATGGAGCCCTCGTCCGGGCCGCGGTGGTGCAGCGAGTCGTTGATGCGATGCATCAGCGCGCCATCGAAGTCGCGCCGCCCCCGGGTGTCGAAGAGTCCGCTGATTCCGCACATGCTCGTTCCCCTGCCTATCCCTCAGTTGTTCTTGTCGTCGCCGGCACGGTGGCCGCGCAGCCTGTCATACAGCCCCTGGTAGCGGGCGACCATGGCGCGCATGCTGAAGTCGCGCTCGACGCGCGCGCGGCCGGCCTCGCCCATGGCGGCGGCCCGCGCCGGATCGCGCGCCAGCGCCAGCAGCGCCGCGGCCATCGCCTCGGGCGCGGCGGCGGGCACCAGCAGGCCGCTCTCGTCGCGCGTGACCAGGTCCGCATTGCCACCGACCTCGGTCGCCACCACCGGCAGCCCGCTGGCCATCGCCTCCAGGATGGTGTTGGAGATGCCCTCGGCCAGCGACGGCAGCGCGAACACATGCAGGCCGCGCATCACGGCCGGCACGTCGGTGCGCTCGCCCGGCAGCCAGGCCAGCGCGCTCAGGCCCGCCTCGTCGAGCAGGGCCTGGCACTGCGCCCGCAGCGGACCGTCGCCGACCAGCACCAGACGCGCGCGCTCGCGCAGCTCCGGGGCCGCGCCGATCATCGCGATGAAGGCGCGCGTCAGCATCAGCTGGTCCTTCACCGGCGCCATGCGGCCCACGGTGCCGATCAGCCAGTGCGCGGCCGGATCGAAGGGGCAGCCGGGGATGGGCTCGGCGTACTGGCGCTGGAAGCGCTGCGTGTCGACGCCGTTGACGAACTGGCTCACGCGCGCTGGCGGCACGCCGACCGGGCCGGTGAGGTAATCGCCCAGGTCGCGCGACAGCGCGATGTAGTGCGAGACGAAGGGCTTGTAGAAGCGGCGCACGCGCTGGTAGGCGCGGTTGCGGCCGTCCAGGTCGCCGACGTCGCGGCCATGCTCGCCGTGGATGCGCACCGGCACGCGCGCGGCCCACGCGGGCAGCTGCACCTCCAGCGCGGCCAGGTTGCGGCTGTGCACGATCGCGGGCTTGAGCGTGCGAAACAGCCGGTACAGCTTCGGATAAAGCCAGAAGCCCTGCCCCGGCGGCTTGTTCAGCGCGAAGCACTCGACGTCGTCGCGCTGCAGGCGCTTGCGGAAATCGGTGACCTCGGTCAGCGCGACGATCGCGTGCCGGTAGTCCTTCGCCGGCATGTGGTTGATCAGGTTCACCACGCCGTTCTCGAGACCGCCGGTGTCGAAGCGGTACATCACGTGCAGCACCAGCGGCCGCTCGTCGGCCACGGCCATCGCGCGCTCGACGCTCATGCCGGCGCTCATCGCGCGGCTCCCGTTGCCGCACCGCGCTGGCCGGCATCGCGCACCTGGCGCAGTTCGGCGTCGATCGCGGCCCAGTGCTGGCGCAGGAAGGCGTCGAGCCGGCGCGGGGCCTGCTCGTCGGCATCGGTGTAGACCAACACCAGCGCGGCGTCGTCGCCCTGCCCGCGCAGCCGCTCCAGTGCGCCCCAGACCCGCGCGCGCCAGGCGCTGGTCATCGGCCGGCCATTGATCCAGTAGACATGCCACATCAGCATCCGCGGCGCGGTCACCGCGTCCAGCGAGGACGCGCGCACCTGCGTGCTCAGCAGCGGGACCGCGGCGGCGGCGCGGCCGTCCGCGCCGGCCGGAACGACGTCCACCGTGCCGCGGCCGGTCACGGCCCACTGCTTGTTCTCCGGCGACACGACCGCGTTGCTGGAGCTCACCAGCTTGCGTTCGTAGTCCTGGTCGCGGAAATACTGCAGGTGCAGGCCCACGCGCGGCGGGTTCGCCGGTCCGGTGAACTGCTGGTGGCGCGCGGCGTTGGCGCCTTCGAAGTCGGGCGTCCACGCGTCCGAGGGCACGACCTGGGCCTGCCAGCCCGGCGCCGCGGCCACCGCGGGCAACGTGTCGACCGGGGCCGAGTGGCCCTGGCGCAGCCAGGCGCCGGCGGCCACGGGCAGCGCGACGGCCAGCAGCACGGCGACGCTCGCGCCCCAGCCCATGGCCAGGGTCGCGGGCGCGGCGGCCTCGCGGGCCGGCGGGGCCAGCGGCAACTCCGGCTGCGACCAGCGCGCGCCGATCAGGAACATCGCCAGCATCACGACGCCGAAGAACAGCCAGCCGTAGATCAGGTGGTCCACGCCCACCGCCAGGGTGTTGCCCGACAGGTGGCCGATCATGACGATCAGGTAGGCGCGGGCCCAGTTCGCCACCAGCGGCAGCGCCAGCGCGAAGGCGATGAAGCCCAGGCGACGCCGCGTCGAGTGGTAGCTGAGGTAGGCGTAGAGCGTGCCCACCATCGCCGAGGCGATCAGGTAGCGCACGCCGGAGCAGGCCTCGACGACGGACCACTGGCCGCTCGGGATGATGAACTGCAGGCCTTCCTGGTAGACCGGCAGGCCGCTGAGCCGCAGCGCGAGGACGGTGAACTTCGCCGTCCAGTCCATCAGCTGCGGCAGCAGGAACTCGCCCACCGGGACGCAGAAGAAGAGGAAGCCCAGCGGGAAGGCCATCTCGCGCGCGACGCGCCAGCCCAGCACCGCCGGCACCAGCAGCACCAGCATGGCCACCAGCGCGAACTGGGTGGCGGCGTTGATCGCGGCGAAGTCGGCGAACAGCCAGATCGCGCCCAGCAGCGCGATCGGCAGCGCCAGCCAGGGCACCGGCCGAGGCGTCAGCGGCGCGACCATTTCGCGCCGGCGCCAGGCCAACCACAGCGCGATCGGCGGCACCAGGAAGGCATGGGTGAAGGTGCCGGAGCGCCACCAGATGGTGACCATGCCCAGCGCCGTCTGGCGGTACAGCAGCAGCAGCGCGATGGTCAGCAGGACCAGCACCGCAAGTGGGCGACGCCAGGTGGTAGGAATGCCTCGCTCGCGCAGCGCCGACGGGGTAGTAGCGCTCATGCCGGCCCCTCGCCCGCGGCCAGCCGCGGTCGGTCCCCCGAGGGGACGCGAGCTTGCTTGGGGCGGCCCTGCGCTGCGTTCGATGTCAGCCCCTCGCCCGCGGCCAGCCGCGGTCGGTCCCCCGAGGGGACGCGAGCTTGCTTGGGGCGGCCCTGCGCTGCGCTCATGCCGCCTGTCCCTGCGCCGTCTCGCGCGGCAGGTAGCCGTCGAGCTTGGCCAGATGGGCCTGCCAGCTGAACTGGCGCAGCACCCGCTCGCGGGCCTGCTGGCCGATGGCCTGGGCGCGCGCGGGTGCGCTCAGCAGCGCGTGGACCAGCTCGAGGTAATCGGCGGCGCTGTCGGCCGAGAGCAGGTCCTGGCCGGCCAGCACGCCATCGGCGCCCAGCGCCTCGACGCAGCTGCGCGCCGCCACCACCGGCCGACCCACCGCCATCGCCTCCAGGATCTTGTTCTGCACGCCCCGCGCCAGCCGCAGCGGCGCCACCACCGCAGCCGCGTGCTGCAGGTAGGGCCGCACGTCCGGCACCGTGCCGGTGACGCGCACCGCGTCGCCGGCCAGCGCCAGCACCGCCGGCGTCGGCGCGCGGCCGACGATGGTGAAGCGCAGCGTCGGCCAGCGCTGGCGCAGCTGCGGCAGCACCTCGGCGGTGAACCACTGCACCGCGTCGACGTTGGGCCAGTAGTCCATCGCGCCGGTGAAGACCAGCGGCAGTTCGTCCGCCTCGAAGGGGTTGGCCTGCTGCGGCAGCGGCGCGAAGTAGCCGCTGTCGACGCCGTTGCTCAGCGCCTCGATCGGTGCGCCGGTGGCCGACAGGCGCTGGAACAGCGCCTTCTCGCCCTCGGTGACGAAGAAGGAGCAGCGCGCCTGCTCGGCGACGCGGCGCTCGTAGGCGAGCAGCTCGCGGCCCTCGCGGCGATACAGCCACGACATCGGCCAGCGGTGCGCCTTGGCGTAGTCGGTCCACTTGGCCGAGTCCACGTCGACGAAGTCGATCAGCATCGGCACCGGGCCCGCGATCTCGCGCAGCTGCTCGGCGTACTGCGCCATCGTCGACGAGAACACCACGACCGCGTCGAAGCGCTGGCGCCGCGCGAGCTGCGCGATCCAGTCGCGCATCGCGCGATGGCGGTAGTAGGGCAGGCTCAGCGCCTCGCCGGTGGCCAGGCCGCGCAGGCTGGCCACGCGCGCCAGCAGCGGGTTCAGGTCGGCGGCGAAGACCTCCTCGCACTGCGCCTGCAGCGCCGGCACATGGGCCCAGTCCTCGGCATCGTCGACGAAGGTGCCCAGCCACACCCTGTGCTGCGCGGTCAGGTGCTTGAGCAGGTGGTACGAGCGCAGCTTGTCGCCCTTGTTGGGCGGATACGGCAGGCGGTGGACCAGGTAGAGGATGTCGGCCACGGCACCCTCCTCAGCCGAGGCTGCGCACGATGTGCGGCCCGAGCCAGTTGGCCACGCCGATCGGCAGCCGGCGCCAGGCCTTGATCATCAGCTGGTACTTGGCATTGCTGGGGTTGTTCTGCGGCACCGCGTCGCGCTTGTAGAGGCGGTACTCGTAGTTCAGCGGCGTCGGCTCGAAGCCCCAGTTCTTCTTGAAGGCGTAGCTGCCGGTGCCCTGCTTGCTGCGCCCGTAGTCGAAGACCTTGAGCCCGCGCGCGCAGGCGCGGCGCATCAGCTCCCAGTACTTGAAGTCGTTGGCGGCCAGGTCGCGCGCCGCGACCGCGTCGCCGGCGTAGTACGGCAGCACCTCGTCACGGAAGTAGAAGCTCAGCACGCCGGACAGCGGCTCGCCCTGCGGGCTCGTGACGATCAGCACCTCGGCCGCGTCGCCGAACTCGTCCAGCAGCGCCTGGAAGTAGCGCCGCGGCATCGCCGGCGTGCCGTGGCGATGGACGTTGTCCGCGTACAGCGCGAAGAAACGCTTCACGTCGCGGTCGATCTCCGCCTTCAGCGCGTTCTTGATGCCCTTGCGCACCATCGCGCGCTGCTTGCGCGGGATGGCCAGCATGTTGGCCTCCTCGTCCTCGAGGATCTCCTTGCGGAAGGTGACGTACAGGTCCTGGTGCGGCCAGTCCTGGTGACGGCGCTGGATGTTGCGCAGCTCCAGGTGATCGGGCGAGAGCGTCTGGCACAGGCGCTGCGCCATCTGCTCCAGGTGGTCGGCCGCCTCGGGCGTCTCGGCGGCCACGCCGCCATAGACGGCGAAGGGCAGGCTCACCAGCGCATGGCCGAACAGCCGGCTCTTGACCTCGGCCAGCGGCAGCACGCCTTCGATGCGGCCGTCGCGCTCGACGTAGAAGAAGAAGCAGCGGTGCTTGAACTGGCGCTGGATGACGCGCTGCCAGCCCGAGAGATGGAAGAAGGTCGCGGACGGACAGCCGCGCACGAAGTCGTCCCAGCGCCGCGCCGTAGCGGCGTCGTCGACCTGCAGCTGCTTGACCTCCAGTTGGGCTGCCGCGCTCGCTCCAGAGGATGCGTGGGCGAGTGCCGGGGCGCCGCGCTGCGTGTCGACGTCCGGGAGGGCCGGTGCTGCCGCGCTCATGCCGCCTGCCGCTCGGCGCCGGCCGGCGCCAGGAAGAGCTCGTCCATCCGCGCCCAGGCGAAGTCGCCGAGCAACTGCTCGATGCGCGACTCGGTGCGGTCGATGTTGACGTAATGGCGGAAGCGCGTCTTCGCGTCGATGCCGGGGATGCGCGGCTGCGCCGGATCGATCTCCCACGGATGGAAATAGAAGACCGCGCTGCGGCCCTCGATGCGGTTGAAGCGCTCGATCATCCAGCGGGTGACGCCGTAGGGCAGCAGCCGGAACCAGCCGCCGCCGCTGCTCGGATAGTTCTTGCCCCGGAAGCGCAGCGTGGTCACCGGCACCTCGATCAGGCCGGGGCGCACCTCGTGGGCGAAGCGCGGCGCATCGGGCATGCCGTAGTGGTCGTGCTGGATCGGATAGACGCTGGAGCTGTAGCGGTAGCCGCAGTCGCGCAGCACGTCGAAGGCCCAGAGGTTGTCCTTGCCGATCGAGAAGCTCGGCGCGCGGTAGCCCTTGACCTCGACACCGCCCAGGTCCTCGAGCAGCGCCTTCGCGTCGCCGACGTCCTTCTGGAAGGAGGCGCGATCCAGGTCGCTGGCGCGCTCATGGCCGAAGCCGTGGCTGGCGAGTTCATGGCCGCGCGCGACGATCTCGCGCACCAGCTGCGGATAACGCTGCGCGATCCAGCCCAGCGTGAAGAAGGTCGCTTTCACGCCCTTCGCGTCGAGCAGGTCCAGGATGCGATGGACGTTGCGCTCGACGCGGCATTCGCGCGCGTCCCAGTCGCCGCGCGCGATGTAGGGCGCGAAGGCGGAGACCTGGAAGTAGTCCTCGACGTCGATGCTCATCGCATTGCGGATCACCGTGCGGTTCGGGCTCATCGCATCGCTCCCACCAGTTTCTGCAGCAGCGCCAGCGTCTGCTGGTTGATCCGTTCCAGGCGCATCAGGCTGTCCTCGATGCGCTGCAGCCGCGCGTCCTGGCCGTCCAGGCCCAGGCCGGCGAGTTCGTCGGCCAGCGCGCCGAGCTCGCCGTTCATGCCGCCCTGCCCCACCCGCGCGCGCAGCCGCGACAGGTCCAGGTCGACCGCCAGCTCCGCGCCGGACGCATGGCCGTTGAGCTCGGAGGCATGCAGCGCCGGCGCGGGCGCCGAGGCCGATTCCTTGGACAGGTCCTCGACCACCTCGTCGACGTCGGCCGCGGTGAGGTGCGGGTTCTCGTGCATGAATCCCAGCAGCAGCAGGCGGTCGCACAGCGTGTTGATGCGGCGCGGGATGCCATGGCTGGCGCGGTGCAGCGCGGTGAAGGCGTCGGCGTCGAAGCTGGGCTTGCCAGCGGCACCGGCGCACTTGAGGCGGTGCTCGATGTAGCGCTGGGTGTCCTCCTCGTCCAGCGGGCCGATGTGGCAGCTGGCCGCGATGCGCTGGCGGAACTGCTCCATCTCGGGCCGCTGCAGGATGGCGCGGAACTCCGGCTGCCCGACCAGGAAGGTCTGCACCAGCGACTGGTTGCCGAACTGGAAGTTGGACAGCATGCGCAATTCCTCGACCGCGCGCGCGGTGAGGTTCTGCGCCTCGTCGACGATCAGCAGGCAGCGCTTGCCGCGGCTGGCCTCGCTGACGAAGAAGGCCTCCAGCGCCATCAGCAGCTCGCTCTTGGGCAGGTCCTTGACCCGCACGCCGAAGGCCGCGCCAACCAGGCGCAGCGTGTCCTCGGCGTCCAGCTGCGTGGTGACCACGTTGCCGATGACGACGTTGCTGCGGTTCAGGCTGTCGAGCAGCCCGCGCACCAGCGTCGTCTTGCCGGCGCCGATCTCGCCGGTGATGACGATGAAGCCGTCGCTGCGCAGCACGCCGTAGTCCAGGTAGGCCTTGGCGCGGCGATGCTGCTTGCTGCCGAAGTAGAAGCTGGGGTCGGGACTGAGCTGGAACGGCTTGCTGGCCAGCCCGTAGAAGGCCTCGTACATGACGGTGACTGCTTTAGAAGCGCTGGGTCAGCGATGCGTAGATCGCGTGTTCCTGATAGCTGTTGGCGAACAGGCTGGTGTCGTCGAACTTCGTCTGGCGCAGGCCGAAGGCGGCATCGCTGCGCGGCCCCAGCCGGAGCGTGACGTTGGCGGTCAGCGACCGCATGTCGTTGCCGCCGACGCCGTCGCCGCGGGAGTTCTGCCGCGAGTAGCTCAGGTTGGCATTGGCCAGCGGGGTGAGGCGGTAGCCGACCGAGACCGTCGCGCCGCGCTGGCGCACCCGGTCGGTCAGGGCCAGGTCGCCGCTGCCCGTCGGGGCGGTGTTGATGCGCCGGCTGTTGTTGTCGTTGGCGCTGAAGGTCGTGGTGAGCCGCGGGCCGCTCCAGATCAGCGACACGTCGGTGCGGCGCTGCAGCGTCGCGGTGTTGCTCAGGAAACCGGCGCCGCTGAACGAGTTCGGGCTCAGGCCCAGCGCCGCCAGCAGCGCGCGCACCAGCGCGTCGCGCTTGACCGGGTCCGGCTCGGTGCCGCTGAACTGCAGGTCCAGCAGCTGGTAGTTGGTGGCCTGCGTCGGCGTCTCGCCGGTGTTGACGCTCTGGCTGCTGTTGACCCGCAGCGCGAGCTGCGACATGCGGTGCTCGAAGCTCAGGTTGTGGCTGTTGCCGTAGCTGTGGTGCTGCCAGTCGGCGGCCAGCTTGGTCCGCGCCCCCGGCGACCAGCGCAGGTTGGCGCCGTAGACCGAGGTGGTCTCCGGGCCGAAGTAGTCGCTGCGCTCGCGCCCGCCGGTCACGCCCAGCATCCAGTCGATGTCCGGCACCCAGTTCAGCGAGCCCACCACGCTGGTGGTGCGGTAGTCGATGCCGGTCTGCTCGAAATGCATGCGGCTGGTGGAGGCGTTGAGCCCCCAGTTGAGCTGGCGCCCGGCCGGGCCGGCCAGGTTCAGCATCAGCGAGCCTTCCTTGCTGTTGCCGCTGCCGCTGGCCGCGCCGGCGCCGCCCTCGCTGGAGTCGCGCATCTGGCCGGTGGCCCGCAGCTCGAAGGTCGCGGCGCTGCCCAGCCGCCCGCGCCAGTACGGCGAGACCTGCAGCATGCGGGTCTCGGTGCGGTTGGGGCTGTCCAGCGTGCCGTCGGGCGACTGCTGGCCGAAGGCCGAGATCGCCTGCTGGCTGATGTTGCCGGTGACGTCGACGTACAGCGCCGTCTGCACCAGCTCCGCGGTGAAGCGGGTGCTGAGCTGGTTCTGGAGCCGGCTGTCGCGCTCGCTCTTGGCGTAGACGATGCCGTCGAGCGTGTAGTCGAAGCTGCCGCGGATCGCGCCGCTGCTGCTGGCGATGGTCACCCCCGGCGAGACGGTGGTGATGAAGGCGCGGTCGCGCGAGTTGTCGGGCGACAGCGCGAGGTTGTCGGTCCAGGTCTCCGAGACGCTGATCCGCGGGATCACCGCGATGCCCTTGCGCGATCCGCCGGCGGACGCGGCCTCCTCCTGCGCGACGGCGGGTGCCTGCGCCACGGCGGCGACCAGGCCCAGCGCGGCCAGGGCGACCCGGGACAGCGGCCGGCGGCGAAGGTCGAAGGCCCGCGTCATCGTGTCAGGCCCGGTCCGCGCCGGGTTGCGCGTCGCCCTGGCCGTCGGCCTGGCCATAACCGTAACCGTAGCCATACCCGTAGCCGTAGCCATAGCCGTAGCCGCTGCTGCGCTTGTTGCTGGCCTGGTTGAGCAGCAGCATCTTGAGCGGGCAGTGCTCGATGGCCGCGACGGCCTGCTGCACCGCGCTCTGCGGCGTGCGCTCGGCCTGCACGACGATGACGACCTGGCCCATGTGCGTGGCCAGCACCCGCGACTCGGTGGTCAGCAGCAGCGGCGGGCTGTCGAAGATGATGATCCGGTCCGGATAACGCTTGGCCATGTCGTCCAGCAACGCGCTCATCGCGTCGCTGGCCAGCAGCTCGGTGGCGCGCGAGTGCGGGCGGCCGCTGGGCAGCAGCGTCAGCTTGTCGACGTTGGTCTTGAGCAGGACGCTGGCCATGTCGGCCTCCTTCTCCAGCACGTCCAGCAGGCCGGGGCCGGGCGGCAGGCCCAGCATGCGCAGCATCGACGGGCGGGCGACGTCGGCGTCGACCAGCATCACGGTGTTGTCGAACTCGGCCGCGATCGACATGGCCAGGTTCAGGGAGGTGAAGCTCTTGCCCTCGCCGGGCAGCGCGCTGGTCACCATGATCAGGTTGGCGTGATTGAGGGTCGAGGCACCCTTGTTCATCGCGTTGCGGATCAGCGGGCGCTTGATGTTGCGGTACTGGTCCGCCATCACCGTGCGCGGCGCGTTCGGCGTCAGGAAGCCCTGCGCCGCGAGCGCGTCCAGGTCGAGCTCGACCCGCTTGGAACTCACGTCGCCGGGCGATCGGATCACCGCCGGGGCCGGGATCGGCACCACAGTCGCGGGCGCGGCCGATGTCGAGGTTGGTGTCGGTGTCACCGCCGGCGCGGCCGCGGTGGCCAGGCCGACGTCGACGCCGGCCTGCTTGAGTTGCTCGAGCCGCTGCGCGGCTTGTTCGATCAGGCTCGTCATGCGAAAACTCCCCTCACCCGGCCTGGCGGCTGATCCAGATGGCCATGCCGATCAGGCCCATGGCGTACAGGCTGACCAGGCTGCCCGACGCGACGCCGAAGCGCAGCAGGTCCACCTTGACCCGGCGCCGGTCCTCCGGCGTCTCCTGGCGCGAGACGGCGCCCAGGATCGGCAGCTCCAGGCGGTGGCGCAGTTCGTTGAGGTCGTGGAACACCGGGCGGATCTGGCTGGCCGCGAAGGCGGTGACCAGGCCGGCGCCGAGCGCCACCACCATGCCGGCGGCCAGCAGCATCAGCCGGTTCGGCGCCACCGGCTTGGGCGAGGCGCGCGGCGGGTCGATGATGCGGAAGTCGGCCACGCCCGAGGTGTTGTCCAGGTCGGTCGACAGCGAGGCCGATTCGCGGCGCTCCACCATCTCCTGGTAGTTCTTCTTGATGATGTCGTAGTCGCGGTTGAGCTGGGCGAACTCGGCCTCGAGCTGCGGCGCCAGCTTGATCGCGCCCTGCGCGGAGGCGTAGCGCGCGCCGAATTCGTCGACGCGGGCGCGGATCTGCGCCACCTCGACCTCCTTGGCGGCCAGGATGCGGGCCAGCTCCTGGTTGGCCAGGCTGTCATTGGGGCCGCCGGTGGGCACCGGGTTGGCCAGCGCGGCCTTCTGCAGGTCGGCCACTTCCCGCTTGCGCTGCTCTTCCAGGTCGCGGATCTGGCGCTTGATGTTGACGATGTCCGGATGCTGGTCGGTGTAGCGCTGCTGCAGCTGGTCCAGGCTGCGCTTGAGCTCGGCGATGCGGTTGTCCAGCTCGGGCGTCGCGAACTTCTGCGAGCTCTCCTGCATCAGGCTCTGCAGGCTGGTGCCGGGCTGGCTGCGCTTGCGCTCCATCTCGATCTGCAGCCGGGCGGCGTCGCGGGCGTTCATCGCCTCGCGCAGCTGCAGCCGGGCGGCCTCGAGCTGGTTGCTGGCCTCGGCCAGGCGCGACGCGGCGTCCTTGCCGTCGGCCTGCGTCAGCTGCAGGTTGCGCAGCCGGAATTCCTTGCGCCGCGCTTCGGCCTCCTCGAGCTTGGTCTCGTAGGTCTTGATCTGCTCGTTCAGGAAGGCCGCGGCGGTGGTGCTGTCCTTGCGGCTGGCGCCCAGGCTGGACTCCATGAAGATCGACAGCAGCGAGGCGACGACCTTCTTGGAGATCTCCGGCGACGAGTCGCGGTAGGACAGCAGGTACAGGTTGTTGGCCGAGTTGCCGGCGGTCTGGATCGAGAGGTTGCGCGTGACCCGGTCGATCAGCGCCTCCTGGTCGGACTTGCTGGTGGCCTTGAGGTCCAGGTCGGCCATGCGGACCAGCTTCTCGACGTTGGGACGGCTGATCAGCGTGCGGCTGAGCATGTTGACCTGCTGCTCGGTGTTGGACAGCACGGCCATGCCGGACATCAGCGGCTTGAGGATGGACTGGGTGTCCACGTAGACGCGGGCGCTGGCCTCGTAGCGGTCGGGCACGACGAACACCACGATGGCGGCGGCGATGCCCACCAGCCAGGCGGCGATCAGCCCCGGCCAGCGGTAGCGCCACATCCGCTTGAAGACGGCCATCAATTGCGCGATGAGGGAATCCATGCGGCGATCTCGGTTGCGCCGGCGTCGGCGCCGGTCGAGGCCCGGTCGGGAGCGGGCCGGTACTTCGGGAAACGGGCGGGACTGGCCGGGACCGGACCGGGCCGTCGCGCCGCGGGCGCGCGGACCGGCCGGGCGGCGGTCAGAAGAAGCTCTGCGGAATGATCAGGATGTCGCCCGGGCGCATCTCGACGTTGGCGGAGACGTCGCCGCGACGGATCAGGTCCTTCAGACGCACCGAGTACTGCTTGTTGCCCTCGGCGGTGCGCAGGATGGTGGCGGAGTTGCCGGCCGCGAAATCGGTCAGGCCGCCGACGGCGATCATCACGTCCAGCAGGGTCATCTTCTGCTTGTAGGGCAGGAACTGCGGCTTGGCGGCCTCGCCCACGACGCGGATCTGCTCGCTGTACGGGCCGATGAAGCTGGTGACGATCACGGTGACGACCGGATCGCGCACGTACTTGCCGAGCTGCTTCTCGATGTCGCGGGCGATCTCGACCGAGTTCTTGCCCTGCACCGGCAACTCGTCGATCAGCGGGGCGGCGATCTTGCCGTCGGGACGCACGGGCACGGTCAGCGACAGCTCCGGATTGCGCCACACGATGATGTTGAGGTTGTCGCCGGCGCCGACCACGTAGCTGTAGTCGGCCTGCGAGGCGGACACCGGCGCGGGCGGCAGGCTGCCGGTGGTCGAGCAGCCGGCCAGCACCGTGGCGACGGCCAGCAGCGCGGTCTGTGCCGCCTTGATGGAAGCGATCTTCAGTCCAGTGTTCTTCAACATGTCCACCCCTGCAGGAAGCTGCCCGGATTGCACCTCAGCGCGCCCGGGTGTGGAACCCCCTGGACTGAGGGCGATCCCTTCCTGACGTGATGGAATTCCGTGCTAGCGGAGCCCCCCGAATCCCCCTGCGGGGGGCCCTCGAATTCCTCCTGGATCGGCCGGGAAAACCCCCGGTTCAGCGCCCGCGGAGCACCGGCTTGATCAGCGCGATCAGCAGGCGCTGCAGCGGATGGGAATTTCCGCCGGGCCGCCAGGTGTGCTTGAGCGTGCCGCGATAGGCATCGAAATGCATGCCCCAGGGCGCCGCGCGCAAGGGACCGCGATTCAGCAGCAGCTTCAGCACATTCGTGCCCATGACGCCGGCGCACAACTCGCAGGCCATGCCGGTGGACGGGCCGCGCCGTTCCTTGAAATTCACCGCCTCGGGGTCCACCAGATACTGCCGGCTGAGCATGGCAGGCGATACCCCGGCGATGAAGCGCGCATATTGCTCCTCGTGCGCCGCGCCCTCGACCTGGAAATAGTCCTCGAAACTCATCCCGGTGGGGCTGAAGTAGAGGAAGGCGGTGCCCATGCCCAGAGGAGCGGCGGTCATCGCGGGAATGCCCAGTTCGCGGCAGCGGCGAAACACCTTGCGGCGCACCTCCAGCACGAAGAAGTCGAGGCTGTCGACATACACGTCGACATCCTTCAGGAATTCATCGAGGTTGGCGTCGGTGACGCCGTCGCGGAACAGGCGGATATCGCTTTCCGGATTGATGTCGCGGGCCATTTCGGCGACGACCTCGATCTTGGGCCGCCCCATCGACGACATGAAGGCCGCGGCCTGCCGATTCATGTTGTGGACATCGAATTCATCGAAGTCGGCGATATTGAAATTGGCGATCCCCAGACGCGACAAGGTCAGTACATGGGCGCCGCCGACGCCACCCAATCCGGCCACCGCGACGCGGGCGCGCCGCAGCCGCTGCTGTTCATCCCGGGTGACCCAGCCGATATTGCGCGAGAAGGCGCGGTCGTAATCGAAAGTAAAACCGGAGGGGGTGTCGCGGCTCATGGGGTCTCCCTGTATTCGAATCGCGTCCGCCGGCTCGCGGGACCGGTCTGCGGGACGCAGCCGCCGAGTATGCGCCTGCCGCCATGACGGCCATCGGCCGAAAAACGGGACGAGGGCGCGCGCCGATCGCCCTCGACCCACCCTGCCCCGCGCATCGCGACACCCCCTCGACACCCCCCCGAAATGTGGGCCAGGCCGCTGTCGAAAAACTTGACAGCAAGCGCCGAGGATTCCCGCATCCGATTGCCAAGTCCTTGATTCACAAGGATGAAAGATGGCTGGCACGGTCCTCGCTTTGATCCCGGGCAAGAAGCCGGCACGTGCCGCTTCCTAACGTGCATCTGGCAAGACGCATCCTCAAGGAGAGACACATGTTCAAGCAAGCAAAGCTCGCACTGGCCGCCACCGCGCTGGCCGCTGCGACGTTGCCGGCGATGGCGGCCCCGCTGTACATCAACACCGGCCAGGACTTCCGTCCGGAGCCGAACGGCTCGACGAACACCACCGTGTTCGACCAACTGGGTTACAGCGGCACGCTGGCGACCTCGATCTACCTGGGTTCGCCGGCCACGCCTGGCACCACGGTGATCGACACCAACATCCCGTCCGTGATGAACGGCTACGGCTTCAGCGCCGGCACCAAGCCCACGCTGAGCGGCGGCACCGCCTCGTTCAACTATCCGAACGCGCCGGCGCAGACCAACATCGACTCGCTGAACAACCCGCAGAACCCGACCGACCTGAACGGCTTCGTCGGTGGCGTGGGCTTCCCGGCCTACGGTTTCGGCAACGTCGGCGGCCTGGGCGGCGCCTGGGGCCTGACCTACCAGTACGAGATCCAGGGCGTGACCGTGGACGGCAACGGCGACGGCGTCTCCGACTTCGTCCGCTACAACACCGGCGTGTTCAAGGTGTTCTACCAGAGCGCGGCGACCGACCCGAACAACGGCAAGGAAGTCCTGCGTCTGATCGTCACCGGTTCGGACATCCAGCTGACCAACCTGAATGTCAGCGGCTACGTTGACTACAGCTACGCGGGCGGCGACACCTTCATCCAGAACTTCTTCAACTCTGGTGACGGTCTGGGCACGCTGTACAGCAACTGGCTGAACAACAACATCTCGGTGAGCTGGGTGCTGGACACCAACGTCGATCCCCCGATCCCGACCCCGGACCAGCTGTGGAACGCTGGCGGCGGCCTGATCCGTCAGTCGACGCTGGACGGCTCCCTGGTGATCAACGTGCCGGAACCGGGCTCCCTCGCCCTGGTCGGCCTGGCCCTGGCGGGCCTGGGCTTCGCCCAGCGCCGCCGCGCCCTGCGCAAGTAATCGGCTTCGGCTGAATGCGAAAACCGCCCTTCGGGGCGGTTTTTTCTTTGGGGCGACGCGAGGGGCCGGACGGGCATGCGCTCCACATCGCGGCGAGCCCGCGCTTGGCCGCCTCGAGATCAACGCAACGGCGTCACGACCCCCCGGCCCTGGGACCAGATGATCGCCACCACCTGCTGGGCGTCGTACAGCGCGTTCACGTGGGCGACCCGCATCGAGTAGTAATCGCCTTCCGCGGCCATCACGTCGAACAGGGAGCGCTTGCCGAGCTGCTGCCACTGCTGCAGCGTGAAGCCACGCACGCGTTCGCTGTTGCGCAGGATGTCGACCAGCCGCCGCGAGCGGTCCAGCGACGAGGACGCCGCCTCGTACATCTCCTGCACGCGATAGCGCTTGGCCTCGATGGTCTCGTCGCGCTGCAGCGAAGCCGCCTGGGCGCGCCGGCGCGCCGAGGTCAGCGCCGAGTCGGCGCCCGGCTGCACGATCGGGATGTTGACCGTCACGCCGCCGATCCAGTCGGTCTGGCGGGCCTGGCCCACCGTCGAGTTGCCCGACACCAGCAGGCTCACGCTGGGCTGCTGCCCGGCGCGCACCGATTCCGCATAGCTGCGCTGCGCCTGGGCCTGGGCCGAGGCGGCCGCCACGTCGGGCGACACCATCACGTCGGCCAGCATCTCGTTGAGGTCGGGCAGGCGCGCCAGCACCGCGCTCATCGCCGCGCCGCGCGGCAGCTCGTCGCCGACGAAGCGCTTCAGGCGCACCTCGGTCTGGCGCAGCGCGGACGTGGTCTGTTCATAGGACAGGTCGGCCTGCTGCAGGCTCTTCTGCGCCTGCACCAGCTCGCTGGCGCGGCCGCGGTCGGCCTTGGTGATGATGTCCAGCGCCTCGACCAGGCAGGCCATCTTGCGCACGTACTGGCTGTAGACCTGCGCCTGCAGCTGATAGCGGCCACGGTCCAGCGCCAGCGACACCGTCTGCAGCGCGACCTGTTCCTCCGCGCTCGACTGCCCGAAGCGCGCGGCCTCGAGGAGCTGCGACTTCCATTCGGTCAGCTTGGTGATGCGGCCCGAGTCGTAGATCGGCGCGGTCACGCTCAGCGAGCCCCGTCCCTGCAGGCCGCTCGAGTGGTTGCCCGGGCCATCGCCCGGCAGCACGGTGCCGGTGTGGGCGGCCGACAAGCCCAGCGTCACCGTGGGCAGGCGCTGCGCCTTGGCTTCCTGGTAGTCGGCTTCCGCGGCCAGGGTCAACAGCCGGGTCGCGCCCAGCGCCTTGCTGCGATTGAGCGCGCGGTTGACGAGTTCCTGCAGCTGCGAGCGCGGGTCGGCATCGCCGACGTCCAGCAGCGCGGTGTCCTTGGCCGAGAGCTGCGCGGGCGGCAGCGTCCGCTCGTCCGAGCAGCGGCTCGGCGGCGGATCCTGCGCCCAGACGGGTGCGCTGAAGCTGGCGAGCGCCGTCAGCACGACGGCTGCGCCGGCGTTCAGGCGAAAGATGGAGGTACGCCGCGGGCTCCGGCGTGGAGTCGAGATGGTCATGGTCACGCGTACTGCAAGCAATTTCCCATGCCTCTACTGGACCATCCCGGCGCGGATTCGAAGCGGAGATAAGCGGCGCGCAATCGGCCTAATCGGCCTGCTTGCCTCGATCCGATGCCCGGTGTCTCGGGGCGTAGCGAGCGGGTGCTGGGCTAGGCGCGGGTGCCGACCCACCGGAGCGTAGCGGCGCTACGTGAGGATGGGGAGGCGGGCCCCGCAACGACGCCCAGCGCCCGCGCAGTAGCCCTTGCTCAGCGCTCTCGCAGCGCTTCCTTCGACTTCAGCATGGGTCTCAGGAGGTAGCTCAGCACCGAGCGCTCGCCGGTGCGGATATCCACCATCGCCGTCATGCCGGGGATGACCGGCAGCGGCTCGCCCTTGGCGCGCAGCGTGTTGTGCTCGGCGGTGATCAGCACCCGGTAGTAGGTGCCTTCGTTGTTCTTCTCGGTCTCGCCCAGGGCGTCAGGGCTGACGTACTCGATCTTGCCGTGCAGGCCGCCGTTGACGTTGAAGTCGTAGCCGTTGAGCTTGACGATCGCCGTCTGCCCGACCTGCACGTAACCGATGTCCTTGGGCTTGATGCGCGCCTCGACCAGGATGCGGGGGCCGATCGGCACGATCTCCATGATCGGCGAGCCGGACGTGATCACCCCGCCGACCGTGTTCATCTTGATGTTCTTGACCAGGCCCTTGACCGGCGACTTCAGCACCGAGCGCGTGACCGCGTCGCGGCGCACGACCAGTTGCTCGTCGAGCTGCGCCAGGTCGGTCTGCGCCTTGGACAGCTCCGTGCTGGCGTCCTGGCGGAAACGGCTGATGCGCTCGTTGCGCTGCTGCTGGAGCTCGTTGACCTGGCGCGTGACGCGCATCACCTCGACGTTGGACATCAGGCCCTTGGACGCCATGTCCTGCGCCATCCTCTGCTCGGTGGCGAGCAGGCCGATGCTGCGGTTGATGCTGGACGTCGCTTCGTCGAGCACGCGGCGGCGGGTGTCGAAGACCTCGCTCTCGCTGTCGACCAGACGCTGCACGCCCTTGACCTCGTCGGGGAACTTCAGCGGCACGCCCAGCGCCTCGGCGCGCAGCCGCGCCACCTGCGCCATCAGGCCCAGGCGCTTGGCCTGGCTCTCGTTCTCGGCGGCCTCGGCGCGGGTGGGATCGAGCTCGGCCAGCGCCTGGCCGGCCTCGACTTCCTCGCCTTCATGCACCAGCAGCTTGCCCAGCGTGCCGGACTCCAGGCTGGCGATGACCTGCTCCTTGCCGTCGGGCACGATGCGCGCGTCGCTGCGGGTGACCTCGTCGACGGTGGCGATCGAGGACCAGACCAGCCCCACCAGCAGCACGGCCGCCATCAGGTACAGGGCCCAGACGGCGCGCGGCAGCGGCTCATCGATCAGCGCCGACTGGACGCTGCTGACGAACAAACCTTCTTCGCGGCTGAGGGTGGTGGACTTGGACATGGCGCGAAGCTCAGACGGACGCGGCGCGGTTCATGGCCTGCGCGGCCGGATGCACGTGGACGGGAGCGCCCTGCGGCGCCTGGCCCGGCTGCGGTTGCGGCTGGGCGGGCTGCTGGCCCGGCGGGCGGGCGCCGGACAGCGCGGCCAGGACCTGGTCGCGCGGCCCGTCCATGACCAGCCGGCCGCTGTCGACGACGACGATGCGCGAGACCAGCTCCAGCACCGCCGGGCGGTGCGTGACCATGATCAGCGTGCAGCTGCCGGCGGCGTCGCGCAGCTGGCGCAGGAAGGCGATCTCGGACTGCGCGTCCATCGAGCTGGTGGGCTCGTCCATCAGCAGGATCTGCGGCTTGGTGACCAGGCTGCGCGCGAGCGCGACCAGCTGGCGCTGGCCGCCGGAGAGCAGCGAGCCCATCTCGCCGACCGGCAGGTCCCAGCCCATCGGATGGCCGGCGACGACGCGGTCCAGGCCCGTCAGCTTGGCGACCTCGACCAGGCGCTGCGCATCGACGTGGCGGCCCATCAGCACGTTGTCGCGCAGCGTGCCGTGGAAGAGCCGGGGCTCCTGCGACACGAAACCGACCTTGCCGCGGAACTCCGCCGGATCGACCTGGCGCAGGTCGATGCCGTCGATCTCGACGTTGCCCTCGGTCGGCTGGTACAGGCCCGCCAGCATGCGCAGCACGGTGGACTTGCCGCTGCCGATGCGGCCCAGGATCGCGATGCGCTCGCCCGGCTGCACCCGCATCGTCACGTTGCGCAGCACCTTGGGCGACTGGGCATCGCCCTGCGCCGGATAGGAGAAGCCGATGTCGTTCAGGCCGATGCGGCCGGTGATCTGGTTCAGCGGGACGTAGTTGCGGGTGGAGTCGCGCTCCACCGGCGCGCTCATCACCGAGTTCAGCGACAGCATCGCCGCGCGCGCGCCCTGGTAGCGGGTGGCCAGGCTCACCAGGCTGTTCAGCGGCACCGTGGCGCGGCCGGCGAACATGACGGCGCCGATCAGCGCGCCGGCGCTGATGACGCTCTCGTTGATCAGGTAGACGCCCCAGACCAGCATCACCAGGTTGATCGCCTGCTGCATGGTCATCGAGATGTTCATGCTCCAACTGGCCATGGTGCGGGCGCGCAGCGCGGACTCGGCGACGATGGCGGTGCTGTGCTCGTAACGGCGCAGGAAGCGGCCCTCGGCGCCGGTGGTCTTGAGGTCCTCCAGGCCTTCGAGCGCCTCGACCAGCGTGCCATGCAGGTCGGCCGACTCGGTCATGTTGGTGCGCATCGCGCGGCGCAGGTAGCCCTGGATGCCGAAGCTCATCAGCAGCATCAGCGGGATCGCGATCATCAGCACCCAGCCCAGCGGGCCGCCGATGATGAAGGTCATCGCGACGAACAGGATCACGAACGGCAGGTCGGTCAGGACCGACATCGTGGCCGAGGTGAAGAAGTCGCGCACCACCTCGACCTGGGCCAGGTAATGCGCATAGGAGCCGGCCGACGCGGGGCGATGCTCCATCCGCACGCCCAGCGTCTGGCGGAACAGCTTGGCGCCGACGATCAGGTCGGTCTTGCGCCCGGCCAGGTCGATCAGGTGGGCGCGCAGCTGGCGGGCGAACAGGTCGAAGACCAGCGCCAGCCCGGCGCCGACGGCCAGCGTCCACAGCGTGACGAAGGCCTGGTGCGGGATGACCTTGTCGTAGATGACCGAGGTCACCAGGCCCGACACCATCATGAGCACGTTGCTCAGCAGCGCGGCCAGCATGGCCGAGCGGTAGTAGGGAATGAAGCGCTTGAGGGTGCCGAACAGCCAGTGCGAATCGGCCTGCAGCAGCGGGGTCTCGTCCTGGGCGCCGGCGATCGGCTTGGCCTGCGACACCTCCTGCGGCGTCACCGCCAGGATGAAGCCGCTGTATTCCTGGTCCAGTTCCGCGGCCGGGGCCACGCAGCTGGCGGCCTCCGGGCCGGGGAAGACGACCTCGTAACGCACGCCGCCGGCGGCATCGTCGTCCAGGCGGCGCACCAGCACGCAGGCATCGCCGCCGTTGAGCAGCAGCACCGCGGGCAGCAGCAGCTGGTGGATCTCCTCGATGCCCTTGCGCAGCAGCCCGGCGTTGTAGCCGGCCTCGCGCATCAGGCGGATGGCCTGGTCGGGGCTGATCGCGCCCTCGACCGGCGCGCCGGCGCGCAGCGAATCGGCCGAGCGCGCGCGCCCGTGATGCTGCGTCAGCCAGGCCAGGCACTGCAGCAGCGGATCGATCGCCGGCTGCTGCGCCAGGTCCGCGAGCGGGTCCTGCGGCTCGTCCGGCATGCCGGGCGCGCGCTGGCCGTCCTCGGCCGCCAGGCGCAGGCCGGGGCGGCGGGCGCGCTGGTCACCGTCGAAGAAGGGGTCGTGCGGCCGGTTCATTTATCGAATCTTCGTCACTTCAAGCGCGATGGGCGAGGGCCAATTGCTCGAATTCGCGCTCGATGTCACGCACGATCGCCGGCATGTCGAAAAGTGCGCTCTGGCGGCCTTCCTCGCGCAGGTAGCGCTTGTAGGAGCGGGCGCGGCCGGGGTTGAGGCCGATCTGGATGGCGCGCTCGACGTAGTCGTCGAGCGAGAAGGTGATCAGGTCCGGCAGGCCGACGGCCGTCAGCAGGCTGCCGCACATGCGCGAGATGTAGCTGCGGCCCGAGCGCGTCAGGATGGGCGTGCCCATCCAGAGGCAGTCGCTGGCGGTGGTGCCGGCGTTGTACGGGAAGGTGTCCAGCACCAGGTCCGGGAGCTGGAAGCGCGCCAGGTAATCCGGCGGCGCGACGCGCGGCGCGAAGATCAGCCGCGACGCGTCGATGCCGGCGGCCTCGGCCTCGCGGCGCAGGTTGGCCTTGGCCCATTCGTTGTCCGCCAGCAGCCACAGCACCGAGTTCGGCACCCCGTGCAGGATGCGCATCCAGGCGCCGAACATCTCGGCGTTCATCTTGTGGTTGTTGTTGAACGAGCAGAAGACGAAGGCGTCCTCGGGCAGCTCGTACTGGGCCCGGGTCGGATCGGCGCCGACCTCGCGCTGGCGGTCGCTGACCTGGTAGCAGTGCGGCAGGTAGATGGGCTTTTCGGAGCAGTACGGCAGGTATTCGGGCGGCATCACGAAGCGATCCGCGATGATCCAGTCCACACCGGGCAGCAGCGAGGTCGCCGGCAGGCCCAGGTAGCTGACCTGCACCGGCGCCGGCCGGTGGGCCAGGATGTTGGGCCGGGCGCCGCTGGTCAGGCCCTGCAGGTCGACCAGCACGTCGATGCCGGCCTGGGCGATCAGCTTGGCGGCGGTGGCATCGTCCATCGCGTTCAGGCGCCAGACCTTGTCCATCGACATCAGCAGCCGCTTGCGCAGTGCGGTGCCGTCCTCGCGGCTCCAGTCGAAGGCGTGGATCTCGAATTTCTCGCGGTCGTGCAGCGCGTAGAGCTCGGCGGTGAGCAGGCCCACCGCGTGCATGCACAGGTCGCCGGAGAGGTAGCCGATCTTGATCTTCCCCTGCTGGCGGGCGGCGACCGAGACCGGATGCTTCCAGAGCGCTTCCTTCTGCTTCGTCACCTTCTCGTGCACGAAGCGCTGGGCGGCGCCCATCTGCAGCGCGGGATCGTCGGTGGCGCTCAGCGTGGCCAGCAGCGAGGTCGCGATCAGCAGCCTGTTGTGGGTCACCTCGCCGAAGGGCTGGTAGACCGGCCACTTGCACTGCTTCTGGCGGATGTGGACGTAATGCTGCATCACGTCCGTTTGTTCGGGATTGAGGGTGAGGCTGCGGACCATCAGCGCCTCGGACTCCTCGTAGCGCCGCTGCAGCTCGAGCAGCCGGGCGGCGTTGTTGAAGGCGTGGGTGCGCAGACCATCGGTGTCGGCGCCCAGGGCCTCCATCGGGCCGGTGGCGTCGTAGACCGCCTGCCAGGCGGCCAGCGCCTCGTCGACGCGGCCCAGGTGCTCCAGCTGATGGCCCAGATTCAGGCGCGCCTGGGCGAAGCCCGGGCTGATCGCCAGCGCCTGGCGGTAGACCTGCTCGGCGCGCTCATGCTGCTGGATGTTGCCCAGCACGGTGCCCCAGTTGTAGAGCGCCACCAGGCGCGCCGCCGGCGGCTGGCCCTCGTGCGCCAGCCAGGTCTCGTACAGGTGGGCGGCGGCGTCGCCGAGCTGCTGGGTCTGGAGGAAGTTGCCGCGATCCATCAGCTCCGGCAGCGGGAGCGAGCCCTCGCGGGCGCGGATCAGCAGCTGCTCCCATTCCTGGGCCAGGTGGGCGGGAACGCTCAAGTTCGGCATGCTGGGGCGGGCGATGTCCATGGGATCGGGCTTTCGGGGCACGGTGGGACGGCCTGGCGGACACGGCCGGACGAGCCGGCGCGGGCCCTGAGGCCGCCTGTACGGATTGTGTCCGCGCGTTCCCGGGGGAATCCCGGCAAATGGACGGTGCCGACCGTCCATTTCCCTGCCTGGAAGCTCCCGCCCTGGGCGCGCCGCGGACACCGGCGACCCGCCCATCTGGCCCGTTATCGGCCGCCGGAGCGAGAACTTGAGCACGATCTGCAGGCCCCGTCACCGCCTTATCCAGGCTTCGAGGGACAAGGCGGACTTCCACAATCGCCCCGCGATCCTGGCCTCGAAGCCGGGACGCCGCGCGATGAGCAGGCCCGGAAAGGGACGTCGAGGGACGCGCGTTCGATCCACCACGCCAAGAAGAACTCACCATGAAGGCGATACGGAGCCAGTCGGGTTGGGATGAGATCGTCGAGGAGGCGCAAGCCGTCGAGCTCGACGACCTGGAGACACGGGCGGCCGACGACCCGAGCGGGCTGGCACCGGCCAGCCGCCTGGGCGGCACCGGCGGCGCGGCGATGAACGACGCGCCGGTCCGGCGGCGCCATGGGGATTCGATCTTCCAGAGCCTGATGCGGCTGTGGCCCGGCGAAGGTCGCCGGCCCCAGGCGAGCGCCCGGGCGATGGCCAAGCTGCGGACGGCGTTCCGGGCCAGCGTCGCGGACCTGGCCGACGAGGCCGATGCCCCGGCGCTGGAGCGGGTGAACGCCCTGCGCCGCCACATCGTCCATGCGCGGCATCCGCAGGACCTGTGGCACCTGCGGACGGCGATCTATACGGAAGTGGCGCGGGCCTTCGACCAGGCGGAAGCCGAGGCCCGGCTGCTGATGCTCAACCGGCAGCTCGAGCAGGGAAAGAGCCTGCTGCGGAGACTGCTCGGCTGACCCTTACTTCGGCTGTCCCAGGAAATCCATCTTCCCCAGCGGCACGCCGGCATGACGCAGCAGCGCGTACAGCGTCGTCGCGTGGAAGTAGAAGTTGGGCAGGTTGAAGAAGCGCGCGAAGTCCTGGCCCTGGAACTGCAGCGGCTCCTTGTCGCGGCGCGGCACGCTGACCGAGCGCGTCTCCGAGCCGTTGATCTGCTCGGCGCTGACGGTCTTGAGGAAGTCGCGCGTCTTCTGGATGCGCTGCAGCAGTTCCTCCAGCGAGGCCTCGGTGTCGGGCCAGCTCGGCACCTCGATGCCGGCCAGGCGGGCGGCGCCGCTCTTGGCCGCGTCACTGGCGATCTGGACCTGGCGCGGCAGCGGCAGCATGTCCGGCGCCAGCCGCAGGGTCAGGTAGACGGACTCGTCGAAGCCCTTGGCGATGGCGTGATCACGCGCGGTGCGGATCCAGGTCTGCATGTTGGCCAGCATGCGATCGAACACCGGCACGGTCGCGGCGTACATGTCCATGGAGATCTCCTCGTCTTGGAAGCGGTTGGGATGCGAAGCGGGCGCGATGCTAGTGCCTGTTCCGATCTGTTGCACGACGCTCGCCCAATGGCCTTGGGCCGGCCGTTTCAGGCGAGTAGGATCGGTGCCCGCACGCCTATGAACATCATCATCCTCGACGACTACCAGGACGCCGTGCGCAAGCTGCCTTGCGCCGCCAAGCTGGACGCGCTGAACGCCAAGGTCTTCACCAACACCGTCAAGGGGATCGGCCAGCTGTCGATCCGGCTGCGGGATGCGGAAGTCCTGGTAACGATCCGCGAACGCACCCACTTCTCGCGCCAACTGCTGGAAAAGCTGCCCAAGCTGAAGCTGATCTCGCAGACCGGCCGCGTCGGCAAGCACATCGACCTGGACGCCTGCACGCGGCTGGGCATCGCGGTGGCCGAGGGCGGCGGCTCGCCGATCGCCCCCGCGGAACTGACCTGGGCGCTGATCATGGCCGCCATGCGCCGCCTGCCGCAGTACATCGCCACGCTCAAGCACGGCGTGTGGCAGCAGTCGGGGCTGAAATCGGGCTCGATGCCGCCCAACTTCGGCCTGGGCATGGTGCTGCGCGGCAAGACGCTGGGCATCTGGGGCTACGGCAAGATCGGCCAGCTGGTCGCCGGCTACGGCAAAGCCTTCGGCATGCAGGTGCTGGTCTGGGGCAGCGAGGCCTCCCGGCTGCGCGCCCAGGCCGACGGCCACCAGGCGGCCGACAGCCGCGAGGCCTTCTTCGAGCAGGCCGACGTGCTGTCGATGCACCTGCGGCTGTCGGACGAGACCCACGGCATCGTCACCGGCGAGGACCTGGCGCGGATGAAGCCGACCGCGCTGTTCGTCAACACCTCGCGCGCGGAACTGGTCGCCGATGGCGCGCTGGTGTCCGGCCTGAACCGCGGCCGCCCCGGCATGGCCGCCGTCGACGTGTTCGAGTCCGAACCCATCCTGCAGGGCCACCCGCTGCTGCGGCTGGAGAACGCGGTATGCACGCCGCACATCGGCTACGTCGAGCAGGACAGCTACCAGATGTACTTCGACGCCGCTTTCGACAACGTCCTGAATTACATGGCGGGCAAGCCGACCAACATCGTCAATCCGGATGCGCTGAAGGTGCACCGGTGAGCGGGCCCGAAGGCCGCGCCGCCGTGGACCGCGATGGCGGCGACGCGGCACCGGTCGCGCTGGCGCGGCCCCGCTCCCTCTCCCACCTGTTCTGGGCCTTCAGCTGGCTGGCGCTGCAGGGCTTCGGCGGCGTGCTGGCGGTGGCGCAGCGGGAACTGGTAGAGCGGCTGAACTGGATGTCGCGCGAGGAATTCGTCGAGACGCTGGCGGTGGCGCAGGTGCTGCCTGGGCCGAACGTCGTGAACATCTCGCTGATGATCGGCGACCGCTTCTTCGGCCTGCGCGGCGCGCTGGTGGCGCTGGCCGGGATGATGACCTTCCCCGCGGTGATCGTGCTGGCGCTGGCGGCGCTGTCGACGACCTGGCTGGCATCGCCGCGGATGACCGGCGCGCTGCGCGGCATGGGCGCGGTGTCGGCCGGGCTGATCCTGGCCACCGGCTTCAAGCTGCTGCCGTCGCTGAAGAAGAATCCGGTCGGCCTGATGCCGGGACTGGCCCTGGCGGCGCTGGTGTTCGGCGCGACGGTCTGGCTCAAGCTGCCGCTGTTCTGGATCGTGCTGAGCGTCGGTGGCCTGGGCATGACGCTGGCGCTGATCGCGCTCAAGCGCAGCCGCGCCGGAGCCCGCCCATGAGTCCGGCGCTCAGCCAGATGCTGATGGGGACGCTGAGCTGGCCCGAGCTCGGCGCGCTGATGCTGCATTTCCTGATGCTGTCGCTGCTGTCGATCGGCGGCGCGATCACGACGGCGCCCGACATGCACCGCTACCTGGTGGACGAGCGCCACTGGCTGACGGACCAGAGCTTCACCAGCTCCATCGCGCTGGCGCAGGCCGCGCCGGGGCCGAACATCCTGTTCGTCGCGGTGCTGGGCTTCAACGTGTCGGGGCTGCTCGGCGCGACGGCGGCGATGGCCGGCATCCTGCTGCCGTCGACGACCCTGGTCGTCGCGGCCACCCGCTGGGCGCGCAACAACCGCGAGCACCTGGGCGTGCGCGCCTTCACCGTCGGCATGGCGCCGCTGACGCTGGGCCTGATGATCGCGACCGGCTGGCTGCTCGCGGCGCCGTACCTGGTCGAGCCCGGCCATCGCTGGGCGACGCTGGCGATGATCGTCGCCACCGTGGTCCTGACGATGCGGACGAAGATCGGCATCGTGTGGCTGGTGCTCGGCGGCGGGGTGCTGGGCGCGCTGGGCGTCGTCTAGGCCGCGGCCATCGATCGCGCGCTCGCGCCCCTCCTCTTCCCCAATTGCTCCTCATGCGCCTCTCTCCCGTTCAAGTCGTCGCCGGCGTCGCCGCCGTGGTCCTCGCCGTCGCCGGGCTGGTCCTCGCGACCCGCTTGCGCGAAGCCGCCGTGGACATGCTGTCGGCCCCGCGCCACCGTGCGCCCGCGATGAGCGTCCAGGCGCCGCCGCAGCCCGATGCCAAGGCCTCGCCCGCCGGCGTGCGGGTGATCCCCATCGGCGTCGCCCCGGCGAATCCGACGAATGCGGCGAATCCGGCCAGTTCGCCGCAGGCGGCCCGACCGGGCGGTCGCTGAGGCAGCCGCCCCGGCACCGCCTCGCGTCCTACGCGCACACGCGCCCCAGGCCGACCTCGTCGCCCCACCCGCGGGCCTAGGCTCGCCGCATGGGATTGCACCGACTCCTCGGCCGCCTGGCGATGGCGCCCTTCGCCAAGGCCCTGCCCGCGATGGGCGACACCGAACGCGCCGCGCTCGAGGCCGGCACCGTCGGCTTCGAGGGCCAGCTCTTCGCCGGACAGCCTGATTTCGACGCGCTGATCGCGCGCGGTCCCAATCGCCTCACCGAGGAGGAACGCCGCTTCCTGGACGAGGAGGTCGGCACGCTGGTCGGCATGCTCGACGACCACGCCATCGACGAGGCCGGCGACCTGCCACCGCAGGTGTGGCAGTACCTGCGCGAGCACCGCTTCTTCGGAATGATCATTCCGAAGGCATTCGGCGGGCTGGGCTTCGGCCACTACGCCCACGCGGAAGTCGTGACCCGCATCGCGACCGTCAACACCGCCTGCGCGGTGACGGTGATGGTGCCGAACTCGCTGGGACCGGCCGAGCTGCTGCTGCGCTACGGCACGCCGGCCCAGCAGCAGCACTACCTGCCGCGCCTGGCCGACGGGCGCGAGCTGCCCTGCTTCGGGCTGACCTCGCCGTATGCCGGCTCGGACGCCGCGTCCATCCCCGACCGCGGCGTGCTCACCGAGCGCCTGGTCGACGGCCGGCCGGTGCGCGGCTTCAGCGTGCGATTCGACAAGCGCTACATCACTCTGGCGCCTGTGGCCAGCGTCGTGGGGCTGGCCTTCCAGGCGGTGGATCCGTCGCGTCCCGAGGGGCAGCAGGAACTGGGCATCACCTGCGCGCTGCTGCCGGTGCCCACGCCGGGCATGGAGATCGGCCGCCGCCACCGGCCGATGGATTCGGCCTTCATGAACGGTCCGATCCGCGGCGAGGACGTGTTCGTGCCGATGGACTGGGTGATCGGCGGCGAAGCGCGGGTCGGCCAGGGCTGGCGCATGTTGATGGAATGCCTGGCCGCCGGTCGGGCCATCTCGCTGCCGGCGTTGGGCGCGGCGATGCAGCAGACGGCGCTGTTCGTGGTCAACGGCTACGGCCAGGTGCGCGAGCAGTTCGGCCTGCCCATCGGACGATTCCACGCGATCGCCGGCATCACCGCGCAGATGGCCGCGCGGCTCTACGCCACCGATGCCGCGCGCCGCTACACCGCGGCGGCGCTGGATGACGGCGAGCGGCCCAGCGTCGCCAGCGCCATCCTCAAGGTGCAGCTCACCGAGGCGGGCCGCCGCGCGGTCAACGACGGGATGGACGTGCTCGGCGGCAAGGGCATCATCGCCGGGCCGCGCAACCTGCTGGGCGTGGCCTATCGGCATGCGCCGATCGCCATCACGGTGGAAGGCGCCAACCTGCTGTCGCGGGCGCTGATCATCTTCGGCCAGGGTGCGACGCGCTGCCACCCGTTCGTGCTGGAGGAGATGGCGGCCGTGCAGGCGCAGGAGCCGGAGCGGCTGGGCCGAGCGCTGGTCGGTCATGTCGGCCATGTGATGCGCAATCTCTGGCGCAGCCTGGCACATGCGCCGCTGCGCGGCGAGCCGCCCGCCGACCTGCGCGCCGAGGCGCGCCTCATCACCTCGCTGTCCGCCCGCTACGCGCTCACGGCCGATCTGGCCATGGGGCTGCTGGGCGGCAAGCTCAAGCGCATGGAGCTGCTGTCGGCCCGGCTGGGGGACGTGCTCGCCGGCCTCTACCTCGCGGCCGCCTGCGTGTGGCGCTACGAAGTCGAGAACGACCCGGCGATGCTGCCGGTCGCGCGGGCGGCGATCCGCCTGCAGCTGCACGAGACCGCGACGCTGCTGCGCGAGCTTTACGCCAACCTGCCCTCCGCGGCGCTGCGTGCGGTGGCGCCGCTGATCCTGCACGGCACCGGCCACCTGGCGCCGCTGCGCGACCGCGAGGCCATCGCGCTGGCCGATGCGCTACGCACGCAACCCGCGCTGATGCGCCGCCTGTGCCCCGACGTCTCGCGCCCGATGCGCGGCGGCCTGCTCGACCTGATGCGGGCGCTCGAGGCGGCGGGCCAGCTCGGCGACGAAGTGCCCGAACTCAACAAGGCGCTGCGCCGCGCGGGATCGCTGGAAGCGGTGGCGAAGGGGGCGCGCAACCCGGAGGCGGCGCTGGCTTACCTCCAGGCGGCCGAGCAGGTGATTCGCGTTGACGAGGACTAGACGACCCTCCGCCCTCCTGCGCCATTCGACGAACGGTCATCCTTGCGCCCCACAGTCTTCGATGACGCATGACGGCACGCGCCCCGCTGACCTGCGACAGATTCCGCATCCTGCCTGCTCGCGCACCCGCGACCTCCGCGGCGTCCTCGGACAATCGCCAACAGGATGTCGGGGAGTGGCTCATGAGGGAATGGATTCGATGGCAGTTCGGACGGCCCACGGCGGCCGATGTCTTGAAGCGCCTCGTCAGGCGTCTCGAGGAGATCGGGGCAACCGGGACCACGGTCAACGAAGACCCGCCGGAGATCCACTTCACGCTCAACGGCGTGCAGATGCACTCGCATCTCACCCACCTCGTGAGGGACCTGCGCCGCGCCAAGGGCGGACGCGCGCGTGACATCGAATTCGATCGCTATCTGGAAGGCACCATGCTGCGCCCGGTCGGCGCCGACGTGCCCGAACTCTCCGAGGACTACGCCAGCGTGAGGGCGCGCCTGGTTCCCTTGCTGCGCACGCGCGCCGACATGGCCAAGAGCACCCTGGACCTGGCCAACGCGCTGACCCAGGACGAGGCGGCCCTGACTCGCGCATCGAACCAGACGCCCTTCCGTCCCCTCGTGGGCGACTACGTGGCGATCCTCGGGCTGGATACGCCGGAGAGCACCGCCCGCGTCGCCCAGGGGATGCTGGACAAGTGGGGCGTGAGTTTCGACGCCGCCTTTGACGATGCCCTCGACAACCTGCGCGGCCTGCCCGAAGACCTGGGCTGGCAGCAGATCGCGCCGGGACTGTGGCAAGGGGCCTGGAACGATTCATACGAGCCGTCGCGGCTGCTCCTGCCGGATGTGATCTACCGCTCCGGCGTCGCCCATCCGGTGGCGATGGTGCCGCTGCGTCACGTGCTGCTGGTCGCGGACGCGAACGACATCGCCGGACTCGCGCTGATGGCCGCGATGTGCAAGCAGTTGCGCCAGGAGCATTCGCGCTGGCTGTCCTGCCGCCCGCTGCAGCTCGTCGAGCGCGCGTGGCAGCCCTTCGAGGCGCCCGAGTCGCTGCGGCCGATGTTCCAGGAGCTGATCTCGGTCGAGGACTCCGAGGACTACAGCGCGCAGAAGCGGCTGCTGGAGCAGCGGCGTCCGCAGGAGGCTTCGGGGCCGTTCGTGGGCTCGGTGAAGCTGGTGCAGTTCAAGGACAGCGAGCGGGTGATGAGCTATTCGGTGTGGCCGGATGGCGTGGACACGCTGCTGCCGCTCACGGACCTCGTGGCCTTCGCCTCCCACGACAAGCCGGACCAAGCGGTGATCGTGGCCTGGGCGGATGCGGTGCGCATCGCCGGGCATTACATGCAGCCCGTCGACGGGCTGCACCCGCCGCGCATGCGCGTCAACGTCTTCCCGAACGGGGACGAGCAGGCTCAGTTGAGAGCCGTGAAGGCCGTCTGAACGACTTCGTCGCTCCCCCTTTTTCGCGATAGGCAAAGGGTCACGTCGCCGAAGAACATCGCCCGTATGAAATTCGCTCACACCACCCCGATCCTGCGCATCTTCGACGAGGCCAAGGCGCTGGAGTTCTACGTGCAGTTCCTCGGCTTCCAGGTCGATTGGGACCACCGCTTCGAGCCGGGGCTGCCGCTCTACCTGCAGGTGTCCCGGGACGGCTGCGTGCTGCACCTCTCCGAACATCACGGCGATGCCTGCCCCGGCGCGGCGCTGCGCATCGAGACGGACGACATCGAGGGCTTCCACGCGGAACTGATCGGCCGGCGTTATGGGTACGCCCGTCCCGGGCTGGAAGAGACGCCCTGGGGATCCAAGGACGTCTCGGTGACCGATCCCTTCGGGAATCGGCTGACCTTCACCAATGCCATCAGCACCTAGGGCGCCCTGCGATCAGATCAGGCGGCTGCCACCGCCTGGGCCGAGGCCGCCCATCGCGCCGGGAAGTCCGCATGCCGCAGCGCTGGCGAGACCGCCAGCACCGTGACATCGACCAGCCCGTGCACGACGAACGGATCGCTGGCCATCAGCGCGTCCAGCGCGGCGCGATCCTCGCCGTGGGCGAGGATCAGGCCACCCGTCGGGGGATCGAGCGGCCCGGCGAAAAGCACATGACCGGCGCGGGTCTGGTCCGCCAGCCACGCGCGATGCGGTCCCAGGTGCTCGTCGATCTGGGCGGGGGGCATCCGATAGATCAAGGTGACGGCAAACAGCATGGCGATGGTTCCTCTCAGGCGGAGATAGGGGTGGTCAAGGGGGTGGCCAGGGTGTCCGCCACGGCGCGCGGCACCTGCGCGAGGGCGTCCGCCATCGAGGCGTCCCGCGCCCCGGCGCCCTGGGTCAGCCGCTCGGCGCGGACAACCTGCACCTCCGCGATGCCGAGGAAACCGAAGAACGCGCGCAGGTAGGACTCCTGGAAGTCCATGCCCGCCCCGGCGCCGACCGAGTACAGGCCGCCGCGGGTCGAGGCCACGATGACCCGCCGGCCACCCGCCAGGCCGACCGGCCCGCCGGCGGTGTAGCGGAAGGTGCGGCCGGGCTGCGCGATGCGGTCGATCCAGGCCTTGAGCGGGCTCGCCACCGAAAAGTTGTACATCGGCGCCCCGACCACGATGACCTCGCTGGCGAGGAACTCGGCGACCAGTTGCTCGGAGCGCGCGCGCTCCGCCGCGACGCCCGTCGGCGCGGGACCGGCGGCACCGCGGAAGCCCGCGGCGATGTCGCCCGTGAGGTGGGGCACCGCGTCGGCGGCCAAGTCGCGGTGGCAAACCTGGGCGGCGGGCGACGCCCGGAGAAGCGCGTCGACGATCGCGCGGCTGAGCTGGCGCGAAGCCGAAGCCTCGCCCTGGAGGCTGGAATCAAGGTGAAGGATCTGCATGGAAGTCAAAAGCGCAGTGGGAATGGCCGTCACGATAGGGAGCCCGGCGTTGTTGCACTAGCCGCTGCCGACAGGACAGATCGTTCTGGAATCAGGACAATCGCCCGTCCCCCTCCTCTCCTTCGACACCCGTGATCGGAAGCGCCCGTGGATGACCTGAATGACCTTGTCCTGTTCGCCGCGGTCGTCTCGCATGGCGGCTTCTCCGGCGCGGCGCGGGCGCTGGGCATCTCCAAATCGCGCGTGAGCCGGCGCGTGGCGGAACTGGAAGAGCGGCTCGCCGTGCGGCTGCTGCATCGCTCGACCCGGTCGGTCAGCGTGACCGAGGTCGGCGCCGCCTTCTTCGCCCATTGCGAGTCGATGTCGGCCTCGGCAAAGGCGGCCTACGAGGTGGCCGCCCGGGCCAACGCGAAACCCTCGGGCCGGCTCAGGGTCAGTTGCCCGATCGGCGTCGCCCACCTGTTCCTCGCGCCGATCCTGCCCCGCTTCCTGAAGGCCAATCCCGAGGTGCGGCTGGACCTGGACCTGACCAATCGCCGGGTGGACGTGATCGGGGAAGGTTATGACGTGGCGATCCGCATCCGGTCGGCGCTCGAGGACTCGGACCTGGTGGTGCGCCACTTCGGCACCAGCGACCAGGTGCTCGTGGCGAGCCCGTCCTTCATCGCGGCGCAGGCTGCCGTCGATTCGGCCCAGGCGCTGCAGGGCGTCCTCGGCGTGGGACCGGCCGGCGTGCGGGGCGAAAAGCCCCGCTGGCGGATGACGGATCCGCATGGCGCGGCGGTGGAGATCGACTACCAGCCGACCTTCGCGACCGACGACGTGTACCTGATGTCACGCATGGCGGTCGCCGGCATCGGCGCCGCGCAACTGCCCTTCCACCTCTGCGCCGACGACCTACGCGCGGGCCGCCTGGCGCCACTGCTGCCCGACCACGGGATGCCGGCGCATCAGCTGCACGCGGTCTATCCCACCCGGCGCGGCATGGTGCCCGCGGTCAAGGCGTTCATCGAGACGCTGGTGACGGCGCTGCCCGATTCACTGGAGCGCGCGAACGACGAGTTCCGGCAGGCGATGCAGGGCGCGGGCGGATAGCGGGCTCCTCAGGGCCGGTCCGGCGCCTTCTGGAATCGCTCGCCCAGGACCTCGACGAACTGCCGCACCTTGGCGGGACGGAAACGCGCCGTCGGATAGACCACATGGATGCCGCCGCTGGGCAAGGTCCAATGCGGCAGCAGGTGGACCAGCGTGCCCTGCTCCAGTTCCGCGGCCACCGCATAGTCCGGCAGCACCGACAAACCGGCGCCCAGGCACACCGCCGCGCGGACCGCCAGCGTCGCGTCGAGGCGGATCGCGGACGCCACCGTCACCGCCTGGCGCTCGCCCTGGCGGTTCGTGAACTCCCAGTGCTCCGGCGCCTTCAAGGCCGTGTTGGCGACGAAAGGCAAGGCGGCCAGTTGCTCCGGCCCCTGCTTGCGGTTCAGCCGCCGCGCCCACGTCGGCGTCCCCACCAGCAGTTGCCGGAAGCTGCCGATCTGTCGCGCCTGCAGCTGCAGGTCGGTCAGCCAGCCGACGCGGATCGCCAGTTCGGCTTCCCCCGCCAGCAGGTCCAGCGGCAGGTCACTCAGCGTCACGTCGACCTTGCATTTCGGATGGCGCCGCGAGAACTCGACGATGGCGGGCACCACCGCCGTGAGGCCGTAGTCGAACGGCGCGGTGAGGCGCAGCGTGCCGGTCGGCTCGGTGGACACATCGAGCAGCTCGTCGAAGGCATCGCCCGCCTCGCGCAGGATCACGGCGCAGCGCTGATAGAAGGCGAGCCCGGCATCGGTGGCGATCACCCGCCGCGTACTGCGGGTCAGCAGCTGCGTCCGGTACTCCCGTTCCAGCCGCGCGACCTGCTGGCTCACCACCGCCTTCGTGACGCCCAGCCGCTCCGCCGCGGCGGTGAAGGTGCCAGCCTCCACCACCGCGGCGAAGTAGGCCAGGCGCTTCAGGTTGTCGAACGCGACCGGGCCGGCCTCGGGCTGATTGTTTGCTTTTGACATACGGAAAGTCTACTGAAGAGCAGTTTTTCTTTACTCCGGGGATTCCTACGATGCGCTCATCCGATTCGAGCCTTGAAAGGACTCCCATGATGACCCGTCGCGATTTCGTCCAGACCGCCGCCGCCGCAGGTGCGGCCTTCTCCCTGGGCGGTGCCCATGCCCAGGGCGCCGCCCCGCTGCAGTGGCAGGCCCTGCCGGCCGGCGAGCGCGGCTTCTTCCGCGCGCCGGTGCTGCTGTCCGGCGCCAAGGAGGCGATCCTGATCGACGGCGGCTTCTCGCTGCCGGACGGCCGCGCGGTCGTGGAGGCGATCAAGGCCTCGGGCAAGACGCTGACCACCATCTACGTGAGCCAGAGCGATCCCGACTACTACTTCAGCCTCGGCCCGGTCAAAGCGGCCTTCCCGTCGGCCAAGGTCATCGCCGCCTCGGCCACGATCGCCGCGATCAAGGGGAACGTCGAGAAGAAACTGGCGGTCTGGGGCCCGCAGCTGAAGGAGAACGGCCCGCAGACCCTGGCCGACGTCGTCATGCCCGAAGCCTTCGACGGCCCCGCGCTGCAGCTGGAAGGCCACGCGATCGAGATCGTGGCGGCCAGCGAGCTCGAGAACCGCCGCTACCTGTGGGTGCCGTCGCTGAAGGCGGTCTTCGGCGGCGTGCTGGTCTTCTCCGGGCTGCACGTCTGGACGGCCGACACGCCGACGCCGCAGGCACGCGCCGCGTGGATCCGCAACCTCGAGGCCATCGCCGCCCGCAAGCCCGCCATCGTGGTGCCGGGCCACCTGGCGGCCGGCGCCGCGCTGGACGTCTCGGCCGTGACCTACACCCGCGACTACCTGCTGGCCTTCGAGGAAGAAGCGGCGAAGGCGGCGGACAGCGCCGCCCTGATCGCCGCGATGAAGCGGCGCTACCCGTCCGCCGGCCTGGCTCCCGCGCTGGAGATCGGCGCGAAGGTGGTCAAGGGCGAGATGAAGTGGGGCTGAGCGGCGCCCGGAAAAGAAAAGACCCGGTCGCTTGCGCGGCCGGGTCCCAAAGTCGACCCCAGGTGGTCTGCCTGCGGTCTCCCTGCTCGTGAGAGGAGAACAAGGGCCAGCGCGAGCTAGGACTCGGCGCTGACAGTCGTCATTCTGCGGATCGGCGACGGCGCAGGGAAGCGGCGGATGCCGCAAGTTCGCGTACTTCTTCGCCGGACCCCGTTGCCGGTTACCCGACAAGGGCGGTGCGATTCCCTGACAGACGGGGCCGATGCGACACTACCGCCGCCCCGGCCTCCGGCGCGTCGCGAGCGGCGCCGGAGAGCCGCCTGAGGGCCGTCCACCTGTCCGTCCGCCTTCCATTCATGCGCGCCCGCCGCTTCAACGCCATCCGCCGTGTCGACGAGGTTTACGAGCCCATCGATGCCGCCCTGCTGCCGCTGGGCTTCACCCGGACCGGCAATGTCTACCACCGCCAGTCCGAGCACGATGTGTTTCCCGGCATCGAAGCGGTGACCTTCGGGTTCGACTACGGCTTTCGCACCTGCTGGATGCACACCACCGTCAAGATCCCGGCGCTCATCGAGCTGCTGGCGGAGGTCCGGCCGTTTGCCTATGCCAAGGCGCTCGCCTGGCGGGTGCCCGATCACGCCAGCCATGTGGCCTGCATGCTCAGGCTGTCGGAGATGGCGGGGACGGCGGACGCGCCGTTGCCGCAGGGGCTTCGCTGGCGAGACGACGGCCGCCTGCAACGGGTGCGTCGCCTGCCCGCGGCGACGCTCGGCGACACCCTGGCCGCGCTGGTCCGGCAGTTCGCGTTGCCCGCCTTGCGGGAACGCCTGACGCTGCGCCGCCTGGCCGCCGCGGCCGACGCGCCCGGGTACGGGCAAAGCGGCATCGCGGGCGCCTGGCCGCTCGCGGCGAGGCTGGCGCTCGGCGACCTGGACGGCGCGGCCCGGGCGTTTCGCGCGCATCCGTATGCCCTGGGATCGGACCGCCTGCGCTTCTCGGCAGCCAAGGCCTGGCTGCGGGGCTGCGGCCTGGTCCTGGACGATGTCGAGTGGGACGCCGCCGCGGCCGAGGCTGCGGACCCTTGGGACGCCCGCCCGTGGCTGACCGGCGAGTTGGTGAGCTGACCCGCCGCCTTCAGAAAGGCAGGCTCAAACGTCCTTCGTGCCGAAGATCTTGTCGCCGGCGTCGCCCAGGCCCGGGATGATGTAGCCGTTCTCGTTGAGGTGGGAATCGATCGCCGCCGTCCAGCAGCGCACGTCCGGATGCGCCTTCGTCAGCGCGGCCACGCCCTCCGGCGCCGCCACCAGCACCAGCGCGCGGATGTCCTTGCAGCCGCGCTTCTTCAGCAGGTCGATCGTCGCGATCATCGAGCCCGCCGTCGCCAGCATCGGATCCACGATCAGCGCGGTGCGCTGGTCCAGCTGGCCGACGAACTTCTCGAAGTAGTTCACCGGCTGCAGCGTCTCGTGGTCGCGGGCCAGGCCCACCACGCTCACCTTGGCGTTGGGCATCATGTCCAGCACGCCGTCCAGCATGCCCAGCCCCGCGCGCAGGATCGGCACCACCGTCACCTTGCGGCCGGCGATCTGGTCGATCTCCACCTCGCCGCACCAGCCCGCGATCGTCGTCTTCTCCAGCGGGAAATCGGCCGTCGCCTCGTAGGCCAGCAGCCGCGCGACCTCGCCGGTCAGCTCGCGGAACTTCTTGGTGGACATGTCGCCCTCCCGCATCAGGCCGATCTTGTGCTTGACGAGGGGGTGCTTGACTTCGATGACGGCCATGGCGGTAGGAGGTCCGGTAAAGGTGTCGGGCCCCGGTCAGGACCCCTGGAATGTCGGCGCGGCCCCGTGGGGCCGCAGGGGCGCGATTATCTCGCGCCGCGGGTTCAGTCCCGCTTCTGGCGCTGGCGCAGCGCCTCGTACAGGCACACGCCGGCCGCGACGGAGACGTTCAGGCTCTCCACCGCCCCCTGCATCGGGATGCGCACCAGCTCGTCGCAGGTCTTGCCGGTCAACTGCCGCATGCCGGCGCCCTCGGCGCCCAGCACCAGCGCCACCGGGCCGCTCAGGTCCAGGTCGTACAGGGTCTTCTCCGCCTGGTCCGAGGTGCCGATCACCCAGATGTCGCGCTCCTTGAGCTCACCCAGCGTGCGCGCCAGGTTGGTGACCATCAGGTAGGGCACCGTCTCGGCCGCGCCGCTGGCCACCTTGGCCACCGTGGCATTGAGGCCGACCGCATGGTCCTTGGGCGCGACCACCGCATGCGCGCCCGCGCCATCGGCCACCCGCAGGCAGGCGCCCAGGTTGTGGGGATCGGTCACGCCGTCGAGCACCAGCACCAGCGGCGGGCCCTCGACCTCGTCCAGCAGATCGTCCAGCGAGTGCTGCTGCGCCACCGCCTTCACCCGCGCCACCACGCCCTGGTGACGGGTCGTGCCGCAGAGCTTCTGCAGCCGGTCGTCGTCGCTCTCGACCAGCCGCGCGCCGGCGGCCTCGGCCTTCTCGAGGAAGCCGCGCATGCGCTGGTCCTTGCGGGTGGCGTCGAACAGGATCTCCTGCACCGACGCGGGCGCCGTCTTCAGGCGCACGGTCACGGCGTGGAAGCCGAACAGGATCTGGGTCTTGGTGGGAGAGGAGCTCATGGGGCGCGATTGTCGCAGGCCGCGTTCCCCGCCCCGGCCTCAGAGCCAGCCGAAGTGCCGCGCCGCCATCAGCGCGCCGATCATCACCGGCTGGTGGACCATGTAGTACGACAGCGACCACTGCCCCATCACCGACAGCGGCCGCCACGCGGGCCGCAGCGGGCGCTGCATCCAGCGGCGCACCGACGCGGTCCGCATCAGCGCGCAGCCCCAGAGCATCGGGCCGAGCCAGGGCAGCAGCGGCACGTAGTCCTCGGTCAGCGGCTTGCGCGTGACCAGGCCGACCCAGTTGGTGGTGCGCGCGTCGAAGAACGGATGCGCCACCAGGAAGGGCAGCGCGATCGCCAGCGCGCCCAGCCCCCACAGCGCCAGCGTGGGCAGCCGCGCGAAGCCGAAGCGCACCAGGATCAGCATCAGCGCCATGCCGTGCAGCACGCCGAAGCTGATGTACGAGCGCGGGAACATCCACCACGAGCCGATCGACACCAGCAGCGCGCAGGCCATCACCTGGCCCCAGCGGCGCCAGAAGCGGTAGGCGGTCTGCCCCTGCGACAGCGCCACCGCCTGGCCCATGCCGGCGCACAGCAGGAAGAGGCTGACGATGCCGCTGCGCTGCCAGGTCCAGAACGGATCGCGGTAGAAGTCCTCGACGATGACCTTGAAGTAGCTCAGGTCGAAGCAGAAATGGAAGACCGTCATCCACACCATCGCCAGGCCGCGCAGCGCGTCGAGGCGGTCGAAACGGGGCGTGGGGGTCTCGGGGCCCGGGGGCGGGAAGTCGGCGGAGGCGCCGTGTCCGGGGTCAGGCGTTGCGGTCGGGAGGCGGGCCGGCGGATTCATCGAGGAACGAGTCTACATAAGCCGATCCGCCCCACGATGACGCTGAACCGGCAATCGGTCACGGGCAAGCGGCATACCCCGCGCCGCGCGGCGCCGCTACGCCGGTGGGCCCGACCGCGCCACCGCGGTCGTGCGCCGCAGGCGCATCAAGGCCTGGCGCGCCGACGGCCCGTCGCCGCTGCCGTGCTCGAGCGTGCCCGCCAGCGCCTCGCGCAGCTGCGCGAGGTCTCCCGCGGCCGCGCGACGGAACCAGACGTTGAAGCACAGCGAGGTCAAGGCCGCCTGGCGGCTCGCGTCGAGTTGCTCGAAGGCCTGTTGCCAGCGCGGCGTCGGCGCACGTGGCGGCAAGCGCGCGAGCCAGCCGGTGTCTCCAACCGGCGCCGCGTCGCGCCGCGGTGGCGAGGCCAGCGAGGCGGATGACATGAACGGTGCCGGCATCCCCCGCGACGAGGGCGGCACGAGCGAAGCGCGCGACGCGATCGCTGCGGGCGGCGCCGCGCCCGGCCGCAGCGCCGCCGCGCACAGCATGCCCATCACGAGCGTCGCGTGGTACGAGGTGCGCAGCACCACCTCGTCGCGCGCAAGGCCCGGCACCGGCTCGGCGGCCCACCGCGCATGCTCCGGGCCCGGGAGGAAGCCGAATTCATCCTGCACCGTCGACAGCAGGTCGAAGGCGAACGCGGCGGCCGCGCTCCACGGCCGGTCCAGCATCGGCCAGGTCCACAGCAATTCCGCCGCGAGGTCGAAGTTGTCCGCATCGAGCGCCGCGGCCAGGCCCGCCTCGGCCTCGGCCAGCACCTCGTCCACCGGGCGCGGCAGGCGCACCGGCCGGCGCCCCATGTCGGACGCATACAGGACGACGTGGGTGAACATGTAGAGGTCGAGCGTCGAGCACGCCAGCACGTCCAGCGGCCAACCGATGCAGGTGGCAGCCAGCAGTTCCGCGTCGATGGGCTCGACGCCGACCCGGCCGCGCCGCAGCTGGTCCAGCCACTCGCATTCCAGCTGGTGATTCGGCAGCCGCTCGGCGCCGCCGGCGACCTCGCCCTCGAGCAGTTCGTCGAGCAGGCGGTCGAAGGCCTCGTCCGGATACCCGGCGTCGCCGAGGAACAGGTGCGCCGACGCATGCTCCAGCGCGCGGCCGGTGTCATGGCACAGCCGCGCCTTCACCCGCGCACCGCGTGCCGGCGCGACCAGTTGCACCGCGAGCAGCCGCGACTCCACGTCCAGCGTCTCGTCCTCGCCGCGCAGGCTCGCCGCCATGCGCAGCAGCATCGCCGCCTCGCCGACGACCTTCGCCAGCACCAGCGGCGCCGGGGCACCGCCTCCTCCCGGCGCGCCAGTCGCTGCGCCCTCCTCCTCGGCCAGCGCGCGCTTCAGGCTCCGCCGGGCCATGCGCACCGCCAGGTGCACGCGGCCCAGCAGGTCTTCCCGGCGCCGGGCGGCGGCCGACCGCCTGCCCACCATCGGCCGAACCACCGGCATCGGGACGACCGCGCTCATCGCATCACTCGCGCAGCTGGCGGACGTCGCGCACGATGTCCAGCTCCGGCCCCGGCCAGCCGCAGTTCCAGATCGCGTTGCGGTTGATGATGGTGACCAGCACCTCGCCTTGCAGCAGGGCCCGTTCGCCGAACTTGGCGAAGGTCGCGCCGACCGCGTCGGCGTTGATGGCCTTGCTCTCCACGAGCGCCTCGATGACTTGCTGCTGGAACGCCGTTCTCGCTTCAGATCTCATGACAGCCTCCTTGAAGGGTTTCGCGTCGGAGCTGAAGCGGACTGCCTCCCCCTCGATCGCCTACCGGTTGTAGGTGGCCCTCTCGGCCCCCACTACCCCTAGCTCGCCCCCCTCCGAAGAGGCCCCTCCAAAGAGGCAACCGCAAACAGGCTCCCCGAAGGGGGGAGCCCCCGCCGGGGCGACCGGCGCGCTGCGCGATTCCAGATTAGGGGATTACCCGCAGTTGTCAGACATCCTCTTGATGACCGTCGATGGCATCGCTACCATCTGCCCATGCTGGTACCGGTACCAAGTCATTCAGGACGGGGTGCGACGACGGATCCAGCGCTGTTGTAGCCACGGAGACAAGCCGCTCATGACCTCGCCCCAAGACCTCAAGGCCACCATTTCCCACGGCCTGCTGTCCTTCCCGCTGACCGATTTCGACGCCCAGCTGAACTTCGCGCCCAAGCCTTATGCCGAGCGCCTGGAGTGGCTGATGCCCTACGGCGCGACCGCCCTGTTCGCGGCCGGCGGCACTGGCGAGTTCTTCTCGCTCGAGCCCAAGGAGTACAGCGACGTCATCCGCGTCGCGGTCGAGACCTGCAAGGGGAAGATGCCCATCATCGCGGGCGCCGGCGGCCCGACCCGGGTCGCGATCCAGTACGCGCAGGAAGCCGAGCGCCTGGGCGCGCAGGGCATCCTGCTGCTGCCGCACTACCTGACCGAGGCCTCGCAGGAAGGCCTGGTGGCGCATGTGCAGGCCGTCTGCCGCAGCGTCAGGTTCGGCGTGATCGTCTACAACCGCGGTGCCTGCCGCCTGACGCCCGAGTCGCTGCTCAAGCTCGCCGACACCTGCCCCAACCTGATCGGCTTCAAGGACGGCATCGGCGACATCGAGTCCTTCGTCTCGATCCGCCAGCAGCTCGGCGACCGCTTCAGCTACCTGGGCGGCCTGCCCACCGCGGAAGTCTTCGCCGGCGCCTACCGCGCCATGGGCTGCCCGGTGTATTCGTCGGCCGTCTTCAACTTCATCCCGAAGACCGCGATCGACTTCTACAACGCCCATGCGTCGGGCGACACCGCCACCACCGACCGCCTGATCCGCGAGTTCTTCCTGCCCTACATCGCGCTGCGCAACAAGGGCCACGGCTACGCGGTGTCCATCGTGAAGGCCGGCGCCACGCTGGCCGGCCACACGGCCGGCCCGGTGCGTCCGCCGCTGTCGGACCTCAAGCCCGCCGAGGTCGACGAACTGGGCGCGCTGATCTCCAGGCTCGGCCCGCAGTAAGCGCGCCGCGGGACGCGTCGTCCGGCTTCGGCCGGCGCGCGTCCCTCGTCCCTTCTTCCCCTTCCGCCCCTGCGGCCTTCCCGTCCATCCGCCACGCGCCCTTCGCGACCGGCAACGAGCAGTCCCTCATGTTCAAGAACCTCATCAACGGCGAGTGGGTCGACGGTCCCCGCGCCTCCCGCAACATCAACCCGAGCGACACCCGCGACCTGATCGGCGAGTACGCGCAGGCCGACGTCGCCCAGACGCGCGCCGCCATCGCCGCCGCGCGCGCGGCCTTCGGCCGATGGAGCCTGTCCACGCCGCAGCAGCGCTTCGACGTGCTGGACGCCGCCGGCACCGAGATCCTGGCGCGCCGTGCCGAGCTCGGCGACCTGCTGGCCCGCGAGGAAGGCAAGACGCTGCCCGAGGCGATCGGCGAGGTCGTGCGCGCCGGCAACATCTTCAAGTTCTTCGCCGGCGAGGCGCTGCGCGTCGGCGGCGAGGTGATCCCCTCGGTGCGCCCGGGGGTCGGCGTCGAGGTCACGCGCGAGCCGATCGGCGTGGTGGGCCTGATCACGCCGTGGAACTTCCCGATCGCGATCCCCGCCTGGAAGATCGCGCCCGCGCTGGCCTTCGGCAACAGCGTCGTGCTCAAGCCGGCGGACCTGGTGCCGGGCTCGGCCTGGCAGCTCGCGGACATCCTGAAGCGCGCCGGCCTGCCCGACGGCGTCTTCAACCTCGTGATGGGCCGTGGCGCCGAGGTCGGCGCCGAGCTGCTCGAGAACCGCCAGGTCGACGCGATCAGCTTCACCGGCAGCGTCGCCACCGGCCAGCGGGTCGCCGCCGCCTGCGTCGCGCGCGGCGCCAAGTTCCAGCTGGAGATGGGCGGCAAGAACCCGTTCGTCGTGCTGGACGACGCCGACCTCGACGTGGCCGTCGCCGCCGCGGTCAACAGCGGCTTCTTCTCGACCGGCCAGCGCTGCACCGCGTCCTCGCGGCTGATCGTCACCGCGGGCATCCATGACCGCTTCGTCGCGGCCGTGGTCGAGCGCATGAAGACGCTCAAGGTCGACGACGCGCGCACGGCCGGCACCGACATCGGTCCGGTCGTCGACGAACGCCAGCTCGCGCAGGACCTCGAGTACATCGCCATCGCCAAGGCCGAGGGCGCGACGCTGGCCGCGGGCGGCGAGGCACTGCCCACCAGCAGCGCGGGCGCGCCCGGTTTCTACCTGACGCCCGCGCTCTTCACCGGCACCGCGCCCGCGATGCGCATCAACCAGGAAGAAGTCTTCGGCCCGGTGGTGAGCGTCATCCAGGCCAAGGACTACGACGAGGCACTGGCCCTGGCCAACGACACGCCCTTCGGCCTGGCCACCGGCATCGCCACCACCTCGCTCAAGCACGCCACCCACTTCAAGCGCCACGCGCAGGCCGGCATGGTGATGGTCAACCTGCCCACGGCGGGCGTCGATTACCACGTGCCTTTCGGCGGCCGCAAGGCCTCCAGCCACGGCCCGCGCGAGCAGGGCAAGTACGCCGCCGAGTTCTACACGACGGTGAAGACCGCGTACACGCAAGCGTGATCCACGTGTGATGCAGGCATGACGGCGGCGCGGGTCCAGGCCCGCGCGCCCGATGGCATGACGCAAGCCGGCGCAGACCGGCCCTCGATACGATCCGGAGACAACATGCAGTTATCCCTCTCCTCCGCCGCCGCGAGCGGCATCGGCCGCGCGCGCTTCGGCGTGCTGGCGATGATCTTCGTCGTGACGGTCCTGAACTACGCGGACCGCGCCACCGTGGGCGTCGCCGGCCCGGTCCTGTCCAAGGAGCTCGGCATCGACGCGGTGCAGATGGGCTTCATCTTCTCGGCCTTCAGCTGGTCCTACGTGCTGGGCCAACTGCCCGGCGGCTGGCTGCTGGACAAGTTCGGCGCCAAGCAGGTCTACGCCTGGAGCATCCTGCTCTGGTCGCTGTTCACGATGCTGCAGGGCAGCGTGCACCACATGGGCATGGACCAGATGCTGTTCGGGCTGCCGCTGGCGGTCTCGGCGCTGTTCCTGATGCGGCTCATGGTCGGCCTGTCGGAGTCGCCGTCCTTCCCGGCCAACGGCCGCATGGTCGCGGCCTGGTTCCCGGTGAAGGAACGCGGCACGGCGTCGGCGATCTTCAACTCCGCGCAGTACTTCGCCACCGTGCTGTTCGCGCCGATCATGGCGTGGATCGTGCATGCGATCGGCTGGTCCGAGGTCTTCTACTTCATGGGCGGCCTGGGCATCCTGATGAGCGTCCTGTGGATGCGCACGATGCACAACAGCCCGGCCGAGCATCCGTCCATCAGCGCCGCGGAGCGCGAGTACATCGAGGCCGGCGGCGCCTTGCTGTCGGGTTCGGACAAGACCTCGCGGGCCGCGCGGGTCGCGGGTCCCCGGCTCGGCTACCTGAAGCAGCTGCTGGCCAACCGCATGCTGATGGGCGTCTACCTCGCGCAGTACTGCGTCAACGTGCTGACCTACTTCTTCCTCACCTGGTTCCCGATCTACCTGGTCAAGGAGCGGGGCATGTCGCTGCTCAATGCCGGTTTCGTCGCGGCACTGCCGGCGATCTGCGGCTTCGCGGGCGGCGTGCTGGGCGGCGTGATCTCGGACTGGCTGCTGCGCCGCGGCCACTCGCTGACCTTCGCCCGCAAGCTGCCGATCGTGGTGGGCATGCTGCTGTCGACCTCGATGATCGCGTGCAACTACGTGGGCATCGAGGCGGTCGTCGTCGGCATCATGGCGCTGGCGTTCTTCGGCAAGGGGCTGGGGGCGCTCGGCTGGGCCGTGGTGTCGGACACTTCGCCCAAGGAGATCGCCGGCCTGTCGGGCGCGCTGTTCAACACCTTCGGCAACGTCGCCGGCATCGTCACGCCGATCGTGATCGGCTACATCGTGCAGACGACGCATTCGTTCAACGGCGCGCTGGTCTTCGTCGGCGCGCATGCGCTGGTCGCGGTGCTGAGCTACCTGCTCATCGTCGGCGAGATCAAGCGTGTCGAGCTCAAGCCCGTCTGACCTTCCGACCCACCGGGCGCGCGGCCGCGTGGCCGCCGCGCCCTCGCCCCAGGTTGACCTGACCCAGGAACTTCCATGATCACCTCCCCGCTGACCCTGCAGATGCACGAGGCCGACAACGTCGCCATCGTCGCCAACGACGGCGGACTACCCGAGGGCACGGTGCTGCCCTCCGGCTTGGTGCTGCGCCACCACGTGCCGCAGGGCCACAAGGTCGCGCTGGTGGACCTGCCGGCCGACACCGCCGTGCTGCGCTACAACGTGCCGATCGGCTACGCGCTGCAGGACATCCCGGCCGGCAGCTGGGTGCACGAGCGGGTGCTGCGCATGCCGCCGGCGCGCGAGCTCGAGGGCCTGCCGATGGCCACGGTGCGGGCGCCGGCGCTGGAGCCGCTGACGGGCTACACCTTCCAGGGCTACCGCAATGCCGACGGCTCGGTGGGCACGCGCAACATCCTGGCGATCACGCAGACGGTGCAATGCGTCGCCGGCGTCGTCGAATTCGCGGTCGAGCGCATCAAGCGCGAGCTGCTGCCCAGGTACCCCCATGTCGACGACGTCGTGGGCCTGGCGCACACCTACGGCTGCGGCGTCGCGATCGACGCGCCCGACGCGGTCATCCCGATCCGCACCGTGCGCAACATCAGCCTCAATCCCAACTTCGGCGGCGAGGTGATGGTCGTGAGCCTGGGCTGCGAGAAGCTGCAGCCCGAGCGGCTGATGCCGCCCGGCGTGATCCCGATCGCCGACCAGCGCGGCGCCGGCGCGGCCGATGCCCAGGGCGATGCGCTCGACGTGGTCTGCCTGCAGGATGCGAAGCATGTGGGCTTCATGTCGATGATCGACTCGGTCATGGCGCAGGCGAAGGTGCATCTGGAGCGCCTGAACGCGCGCCGCCGCGAGACGGTGCCCGCGTCGGAGCTGGTGGTCGGCGTCCAGTGCGGCGGCAGCGACGCGTTCTCCGGCGTGACGGCCAATCCGGCGGTGGGCTTCTGCGCCGACCTGCTGGTGCGCGCCGGCGCGACGGTGATGTTCAGCGAGAACACCGAGGTGCGTGACGGCATCGCGCAGCTGACCTCGCGCGCGAGCACGCCGGAAGTGGCCGAGGCGATGGTGCGCGAGATGGCGTGGTACGACGCCTACCTGCGGCGCGGCAGCGTGGACCGCAGCGCCAACACGACGCCGGGCAACAAGAAGGGCGGGCTGTCCAACATCGTCGAGAAGGCGATGGGATCGATCGTGAAGAGCGGCAGCTCGGCGATCTCGGGCGTGCTGTCGCCGGGCGACAAGTTGGCGCGCGACCAGCGCGGGCTGATCTACGCGGCGACGCCGGCCAGCGACTTCATCTGCGGCACGCTGCAACTGGCCGCGGGCATGAACCTGCATGTGTTCACCACCGGCCGCGGCACGCCCTACGGCCTGGCGGAGTGCCCGGTGATCAAGGTCGCCACGCGCAGCGACCTGGCGCGGCGCTGGCATGACCTGATGGACCTCAATGCCGGGCAGATCGCCGATGGCGAGAAGTCCATCGAGGAGATGGGCTGGGAGATGTTCCGGATGATGCTGGACGTCGCCTCGGGCAGGAAGACGTGGGCGGAACAGCACCGGCTGGCCAATGCGCTGGTGCTGTTCAATCCGGCGCCGGTGACTTGAGGTCGACGCGAGCGGCTCACCGACGTCGGACACTCCGCCGCCGCATCCCCCACGCCACCGCGAGCGCCAGCCCGATCACCACGAAGGAAACCACGGTCGTCACCGTGCCGAGCGCATAGATGACCGGCGTGGTCACCGTCGTCGTCAGGCCTTGCAGCTCCATCGGCAGCGTGTTCAGGTCGCCCATCGTCTGCGAGGAGCGCGCGATCTCGTCCCAGCTCAGCGTGAAGCCGAACATGCCGACCCCCACCAGGCTCGGGCCGATCAGCGGCAGCACGACATGGCGAAAGGCCTGCCACCGCGTCGCGCCGAGGTCGCGCGCCGCTTCCTCGTAGGCCCGGTCGAAGCGGTTGAACACCGCGAACATGATCAGCAGCCCGAACGGCAGCGTCCAGGTCAGCTGCGCCCCCAGGCCCGAGGTGAACAGGCCCAGCGCCGTCCCGTAGTCGTCGGCCCAGCTCGAGCCCAGTCCCTCCAGTACGGTCCTGATGCCACCATCCAGCAGCCGGAAGGCCAGCCCGATGCCCAGCGACACGATGATCGACGGCATGATCAGGCTGGCCACCACCGCATAGAACAGCAGCGTCCCGCCCGGCAACCGCTTGCGGTAGGCGAGCCCGGCCAGCAGCGACAGCAGCACCGTCAGCGCCATCACGACGCCGCCCAGCGCCAGCGACCGGCGGAACGCGCCGCCGATGTCGACCACGCCGATCCCTTCCCAGAGCTTCGCGAACCAATGCAGCGACCAGCCGCGCAGCGGGAAAGTCAGGCCGCCCTCCGGACCCTGGAAGCTGAGCGCGACGATCGCGATCATCGGCCCGTAGAGGAACAGCACGAAGAGCCCGAAGAAGGCGGCGAGCGCGAAGAAGGCGCCGGGGCGCCGCGTGGCATCGCTCATCTCAGAGCTCCCGTCTCAGGTCGACCAGCCGCATCAGCGCGGCGATCATCAGCAGGACCACGGCCAGCAGCACCACGGCATTGGCCGCGGCGGCCGGGAACTGCAGGTAGCCCGCCTGCACCTGGATGGTCTTGCCGACCGAGGCGATCTGCTGGCCACCCATCACGCCCACCGTCACGAAGTCGCCCATGACCAGCGCCAGGATGAAGATCGAGCCGATCAGGACGCCGGTCCTGGACAGCGGCATCACGACATGCCGGATCGTCTGCCAGGCGCTCGCGCCCGAGTCGCGCGCGGCCTCGATCAGCGCGCGGTCGATGCGCATCATCGAGTTGAAGATCGGCACGATCATGAACATCGTGTAGAGGTGCACGAACGCCAGCACGACGGAGAAGTCCGAGAACAGCAGCCACTCCACGGGCCGGTCCACCGCACCGGTGGCGAGCAGCGTCTGGTTGACCAGGCCGTTGCGCCCCAGCAGCGGAATCCACGAGATCATCCGGATCACGTTGCTGGTCCAGAACGGCACGGTGCAGACGAGGAACAGCACCGTCTGCATCAGCGTCGTGCGGACATGGAAAGCCAGGAAGTAGGCGATCGTGAAGCCGATCGCCAGCGTCAGGGCCCAGGTCAGGACCGCGAACTTCAGCGTCGAGCCATAGGTCTTCAGCGTCACGCACAGTTCCGAGGTGTCCGCGCAGCCGCGGAACACGTCGGCATAGGCCTGCGTCGTGAAGGCCGGGATCAGTTCGTAGTCGGTCGCCTGCCAGAAGCTCACGACCACCACCAGCACCAGCGGCACGACGAAGAACAGCGCGAACACGGCCGCCAGCGGGCCGGCCTGCAGCCACGCGGAGATCTGCGGTTTCATCGCGCCGTCACGCCGCAACGAACTCGTTCCACTTCTGCACCATGTACGCGTTCTCGTCCATGATCGCGTTCCAGCAGGCGATGCCGCCCATGCGCTGCTCGTAGCTGCCGCCGTCCCGCTTCTCGCCGGCCTTGGCCAGCAGCTCGCCACCGGGGCTCTTGATGTCCTTCTCCGCCGCCTTGCCTTCCATCCAGTACGCCCATTCGTAGGGCGCCATCTGGGCCTTGGCGGTGTCCAGCACCGCGCTGTAGTAACCCTGGCGATTCAGGTAGGCCCCGGCCCAACCGTCGAGGAACCAGTTGATGAACTCGTAGGCGGCGTCCAGTTGCCGGCCCTTGAGCGTCCTGGGCACGCCGAAGCCGGCGGCCCAGGCGCGATAACCTTCCTTCAGCGGCTGGAAGTTGCAGGCGATGCCCTTGGTGCGCACCGCGGTGACCGCCGGGCTCCACATCGACTGGATCACCACCTCGCCGGAGGCCATCAGGTTGACGCTCTCGTTGAAGTCCTTCCACAGCGCGCGGAACTGGCCGGCGCGCTTGGCCTCGATCAGCGTCCTGATCGTGAGGTCGATCTCCTTGCGGGTCATGTTGCCCTTGTCCGGATACTTGTAGAGGCCCGCCGCCTCGACCACCATCGCCGCGTCCATGATGCCGATCGACGGGATGTTCAGGATCGCCGCCTTGCCCTTGAACTCGGGGTTCAGCAGCTCCTTCCAGCTCTCGATCGGACGCTTGATCAGGTCGGGCCGGATGCCCAGCGTGTCGGCGTTGTAGACGGTGGGGATCAGCGTCATGTACTGCGTCGGCGCGGCGGCGAAGGTCTTCGCGTCGGGCTTCTCCAGGTACATGACCTTCTTCGGCGCCGTGCCCTGGTCGCCGACCTTCCTGCCGCCGACCTCGCCGCGCGTGAACAGCGGCGTGATCCGGTCGGCGTTCCTGATCCGCCGGGCATCGATGCCCTGCAGGTTGCCGGTCGGCAGGATCTTCTTGAGGCTGAAGTACTCGGTGTCGATCAGGTCGAAGCTGTTGGGCGCGGTCACCGCGCGCTTGGACACGTCATCGGTCGTCACGGCGATGTACTGGATCTTGATGCCGGTGTCGGCCTCGAACTTCTCGGCGATCGCCTTGTCCTGGTTCACCGCCGTGCCGAGGTAGCGCAGGACGGGCTTGGCCTGGGCATGCACGAACGGGAAGCCCATCGTGCCGGCACCAGCGACGGTGGCGGCACCGGCGGTCTTCAGCAATTGGCGGCGGGTGGTCATCAGGCGGCTCCTCAAGAAGGTTGCTGGGATCGGTGATCGGGACTCGGGCGGCTCAGGCCTCGAGCACATGGACGTCGGCCTCGAGCCAACGCATCGTGGCGCGGTCGCCGGGGTTCAGCGGACTCGCATGGAACTGGCTGTCGCTCATCGCGGCGGTCCAGTCGGGGCCCGCCGCCGCATCGAGCTCGCGACGGTTGTCGGCGCCCAGGTGGACCAGCACCTGGCTGCCCTGGTATTCGACGTCGAGCACGGTGGCCGGCATGGCCGCTTCTCCGGTCGCGCCGCCGCGGCCGACGAGCACCCGGTCGCAGCGCACCGCGACCTTGCCCGCCGGGGTCTCCATCACGTTGTGGGCGCCGATGAAGCGCGCGACGAATTCGGTGCGGGGCCGCTCGAACACCGCTCGCGGCGGGCCGGCCTGCTCGATGCGACCCTGGTTCATGACGACGACGAGGTCCGCCAGCGCCAGGGCTTCCTCCTGCGAGTGGGTGACGTGCACGAAGCTCATGCCGAGCTCGCGATGCCAGCGCTTGAGCTCGGCGCGCATGCGCACACGCAGGAAGGGATCGAGCGCCGACAGCGGCTCGTCCAGCAGCAGCACGCGCGGCTGCATCATCAGCGCGCGGGCCAGCGCGACGCGCTGCTGCTGACCACCCGAGAGCGCGGCAGGCAGGCGCGCCGCATAGGGCGTCATGTGGACCAGCTCGAGCAACTCGCGCGCACGCGCCTCGCGCTCAGCCTTCGGCTGGCCCTTCATGCGCGCGCTGAAGGCGACGTTGTCCAGCACGCTCAGGTGGGGGAACAGCGCGTAGCTCTGGAACATCATCGCGGTGCCGCGCTCCGCCGGCGACAGCGGGGTGATCTCGCGACCCGACAGCAGGACGTGGCCCTCGGTCGGCACCTCATGGCCCGCGATCATGCGCAAGGTGCTGGTCTTGCCGCAGCCCGACGGCCCGAGCAGGCAGCAGTAGCTGCCCCCTGCAATGCGCAGATCGATGCCGGCCACCGCGGTGGCATCGCCATATCGCTTGGTCAGCGCAATCAGTTCCAGATCGTTGCGTGCAGTCGTCATGGGATTTTTGTATGCATAAACTGTGCCATATCATCGACTCTGTTGTCGACTTGAAGCCGCACCAAGTGCATGCACAAAGCACCTTGCCGGTGCGGGGAGCCCCAATGAAGCTACTGCTGATCAACCCCAACACCTCGCTGCCGATGACCCGCGGCATCGAGGAAGCGGCCCGGGCGGTGGCCGCAGCGGGCACCGAGATCGTGGCCCGTTGCCCCAGCTTCGGGCCGGTGTCGATCGAGGGGCATCTCGACGACGCCTTCGGCGCGGCGGGCGTGGCGGAGCAGGCGCTGCTGGCGGCGCGGGAGGGCTTCGACGCCACCGTGATCGCCTGCTTCGGCGACCCCGGACTGGACGCGGCGCGCGAGGCGCTGCCCGGGCCGGTGCTGGGCATCGCGGAGGCGGCCTTCCAGGCCGCGTCCATCGTGGCGACGGGGTTCTCGGTCGTGACGACGATGACGCGCACCTGCGTGATCGCCGAGCGGCTGGTGCGCCGTTATGGCTGCGAGTCGACCTGCCGCGGCATCCACGGCACCGACATCGAGGTGCTGTCGCTGGAATCGTGCGACGAGGCCACGCTGGCGCGGATCGAGGCGGCCTCGCGCGTGGCCCTGGCGCGCGATCGCAGCGAGGCCATCGTGCTGGGCTGCGCCGGGATGGCCTTGCTGTGCGAGGAACTGCAGAGGCGTCTGGAGGTGCCGGTGATCGACGGACTCGCGGTGGCGGTGAAGCTGGCCGAGGCCCTGTCGGCCTTGCGGCTGCGAACCGCCAAGGGCGGCGACTACGCGCCGCCGCTCGCCAAGCGCTGGACCGGATGGGCGGCCGGTTTCGGCCAGGACCGCACGGCCTAGGCCCGGAGGGCGGCGATCACGCCTTGGCCGCGGACTTGCGGCGGGGCTTGGCGCCGCGGGCCGGCGCCTCGGGCTCGAGCTGGAAGATCTGGCGGAAGTCCATCTCGCCCGCCGTTTCCGCCGGGGGACGGATGCCTTGCTCGACGTGCGCCAGGTGTTCCAGCATCAGGCGCTCGGCACGGCGCGCGTCGCCGCTCTCGATGGCGGCCACGATGTCGTCGTGTTCGTGATCGGGGCAGGCGCTGGACGCCAGCGCGTCGTACTGCGCGATCGCCAGGCCGGTCAGCGCCACCAGGCGGCGCACGGTGTCGATGAACAACCGGTTCTCGGTGCATTCCGCCAAGCGGAGGTGGAAGGCGCCGGTCAGTTGCGCCAGCGCCGCGCGATCGCCGGCGGCGCGGGCATCGGCCTCGTGCGCGAGGTGCTGGCGCATCGCCGCCAGCTGCGACTGGCCGGCGGTCCCCGCCAGTTCGGCGCTCAGCTGCGCGGCCACGGCGCGCTCCACGGCGCGGCGCATGGCGAAGACATCGCTCAGGTCGCGCGGCGTCGGGCTGGCGACGAACGCGCCCCGGTTCAGGTGCAGGTCGATCACCAGTTCCTGGCTGAGCCGGTTCAGGACTTCGCGGATGCGCGTGCGGCTGGCCTGGAAGGCGCTGGCCAGGCGTTCCTCATTCAGCTTGGTCCCGGGCAGCAGCCGCCGTTCGCTGATGGCGGTGTAGATGCGCTCGTAGATTTCCTGATTGGTCAGCGGCATGGCGGCGGCAAGGGCGGGAAGACAAGGCTGCGATTATGTGCGCGCGATTGTCGACAAAACGCAGATGCCGCTCATGCGCCGCAGGTCGCCTGCCTGAACGATGCCGCGAGGATCTCCGCCACCTGGTCCAGCAACTGGGCCGCGTCATCGTCGCGCCGCGGGTCATACGGGGCCGCGTCGGTCGCGGGCACGCCCAGCAGCGCGTGGAACGGCGTGCAGCCCAGCGCCGCGGGCGACAGGTGCTCGCCCAGGAAGCGGTCGTCGTAGGGCGTCACCGGACGCTCGGTCAGGTCGACCATCGTGCCCAGCATCCGGAGCACGTTGCCCCGGTGATCCCGCTGGACCACCCTCCCCCGCGACAGCACCGCCCGGTAGCCCGAGCCATTGCTGCGCAGCCGGAAGCGTTGCTCGTAGGTGTCGGTGAAGCCGTCGAAATGCGCGCGCAGCGCCAGCATCATCGGCTCGAGGTCCTCGGGATGGACGCGGCAGCGCCAGAACGCGGTGCTGTCCGGCTGCTCCGGATGCGGAAAGCCCAGGTGTTCCTTCCAGCGCGGCGAGTAATGCACCAGCTCCAGCGGCGGATTCAAGTCCCAGACGCCGAAGGCGCCTCGCTCGATCGCCGTCCGCCAGCGCCTGACTTCATCATGACGGATCCCCATGGCGGGGCATCTTGCGCGCCATGCCGGGCGGGGTCAACGCCGGCTCTCCCTCGGAACGGGGAGCCGTGCCGTCGCGCCACAGCTGCGTCGCCGGCGAGCCGCCTGGGGCTTGACAGCCGGGTCGGCCGTCGGTCGCCGATCGCCGATCGGCGATCCCCTACCGCGGCTCGTACATGTAGCGCCGGGTCAGCGGGACCGGCGCGGGCCCGCCGTCGCGCTTGCTGGCCAGGATCTGATACAGGCCCAGCTCGCCAGTCTCGAATTCGAGCGCCGACGCGGCCATGTACAGCCGCCAGATCCGGTAGTGCGCCTCGTCGACGTACTGCAGCGCCTGCTCATGCCCCTCCTCGAGCTTGGCCACCCAGGCGCGCAGCGTGCGCGCGTAATGCATCCGCAATCCCTCGACGTCATGGAGCTCGAACTGCTGCTGTTCCATCACCCGCATCACATTGCTGGCCCGGTCCAGCTCGCCATCCGGGAAGACATAGCGGTTGATGAACTTGGACGACAGCGCCTGCCCCCATCCGTCCTCCTCATGGGTGATGCCATGGTTCAGGAACAGCCCGCCGGGTTTGAGAAGCCGATGCACGCTGCCGAAGTAGGTCGGCAGGTTCTTGAGCCCCACGTGTTCGAACATGCCAACGCTGGACACCTTGTCGAACTGCCCGCTCATGTCCCGGTAGTCGCACAGACGCACCTCCACCTGCCCCTGCAGGCCGGCGGCTTCGATGCGCTGGCGGGCCAGCGCGAGTTGCCGCTCGGACAAGGTGATGCCGGTGGCCTTCACGCCGTAATGACGCGCCGCATGCATCACCAGCGCACCCCAGCCGCAGCCGATGTCCAGCAGCTCCTCGCCGGGCTGCAGCCGCAGCTTGCGGCAGATGTGGTCCAGCTTGGCCCACTGGGCCTGGGCCAGGCTGGTGTCCTCGGTTTCGTAATAGGCGCAGGAATAGACCATCGCCGGGTCCAGCCAGAGCGCGTAGAAGTCGTTGGACAGGTCGTAATGGAAGGCGATGGCGGCCTTGTTCTCGGCCCGGGTGTGGCGACGCACGCCATCGGCGCGCAGCGCCTCGTCGGCCGCGCCGGGCGGCGGCGCCAGCAGGCGGACCGCCAGGCGCAGGCGGTCGCTCCAGGACAGGGTCAGCTCCGGCAGGTGGTCCTTGAGCTGCAGCGCGGCGAAGAAGTCGCCCTCCACGTCGATCTGCTGGGTGAAGTAGGCCTCGGCGAAGCGCAGCGGATCGCGGCCCAGCAGCAGCCGGCGCAGCGCCGTCGGCTCGTTCAGGACCAGGGTGAACTCGGGCGGCTGATGGGCCTGCCGGCCCAGCCGCGTGGTCCAGTGACCCTGCCGCAGCCCCATGCTGCCCGGGTAGGCGCAGAACAGGCGCTGCAGCAGCGTCAGTCCGGCGGGCGGCAGCGGCGGCGTGCCCGACACGCCGGCGATGACCTCGGCCGCGCGGGCGGCGGCGGCCGACGTGGGGGACAACAGTTCCTGATCCATGCGAGTCCTCGTCCGAAACCACGAAAGCATGCTGGTCGGAAGCGCCGCGGGGTCAGTTCTTGCGCGCCCTCGCGAGCTGGCGGCCTGGAGTCGTCGGGGGATATTAGCCAAACCGGCACCCCCCGCCCGGATTGGGGGCATTGCTGCAATCGGCATGCCCGGCACCCTCCGGCGGGGGGCTCTCGCACGCTCGTTGCGCCCTCGCACACCCTCGCCCAAAGGAGTCATCACAAGCCCGCCGGCCAGGGCCACAATCAGCCCCCATCGCCCGAGAGAACCCCGTCTGGCCCCGGGTCCCGGGACCGCGCCAGGACCACCAGCCAAGAAACGCCAAGGAGTGAGCCATGCCCCATGCATTCGCCAACACCGTCGCCAGCTTCAAGACCGCGTCAGGCAAGAGCGGCAAGTACTACTCGCTGCCCCGGTTGGCCGAGCGCTTTCCCAACGTGAACCAGCTGCCGGTGTCGATCCGGCTGGTGCTCGAGTCGGTGCTGCGCAACTGCGACGGCAAGCGCGTCACCGCCGAGCATGTCGAGCAGCTCGCCAACTGGCAGCCCAATGCGCCGCGCAACGAGGAGATCCCTTTCGTCGTGGCCCGCGTGGTGCTGCAGGACTTCACCGGCGTGCCGCTGCTGGCCGACCTGGCCGCGATGCGCAACGTCGCCCAGGCGCAGGGCAAGAACCCCAAGACGATCGAGCCGCTGGTGCCGGTCGACCTGGTGGTGGACCACTCCGTCATGATCGACCACTTCGGCGACAAGCAGGCGCTGGACCTGAACATGAAGCTGGAGTTCGAGCGCAACCGCGAGCGCTATGAATTCATGAAGTGGGGCATGCAGGCCTTCGACACCTTCGGCGTCGTGCCTCCGGGCTTCGGCATCGTCCACCAGGTCAACCTGGAATACCTCGCCCGCGGCGTCCACAAGACCGACAACAAGACCGGCGGCGGCGCCGGCACCGTCTACTACCCCGACACGCTGGTCGGCACCGACAGCCACACGACGATGATCAACGGCATCGGCGTCGTCGGCTGGGGCGTCGGCGGCATCGAGGCCGAGGCCGGCATGCTCGGACAGCCGGTCTACTTCCTGACGCCGGACGTGGTCGGCTTCGAGCTGACCGGCCGCCTGCGCGAGGGCGTCACCGCCACCGACCTGGTGCTGACCGTCACCGAGATCCTGCGCAAGGCCAAGGTGGTGGGCAAGTTCGTCGAGTTCTTCGGCGAGGGAACCGCCTCGCTGTCCGTGCCCGACCGCGCCACCATCGGCAACATGGCGCCGGAGTACGGCGCGACGATGGGCTTCTTCCCGGTCGACGAACGCACCATCGACTACTTCAAGGGCACCGGCCGCACGACCGAGGAGATCGAGGCCTTCGAGAGCTACTTCCGCGCGCAGGGCCTGTTCGGCATCCCCAAGGCGGGCGACATCCGCTTCAGCCAGGTCGTCTCGCTGGACCTGGGCAGCGTCGTGCCCTCGCTGGCCGGCCCCAAGCGCCCGCAGGACCGCATCGTCATCACCGACCTGGCCAAGACCTTCACCTCGCTGTACAGCAAGCCGGTGGCCGACAACGGCTTCAACCAGCCGGCCGCCAAGCTGCACCAGCGCTTCCCGCTGGGCGGCGCCCAGAAGGGCCTGTCGATCGCCAACGGCGACGTGCTGATCGCGGCGATCACCTCCTGCACCAACACCTCCAACCCGAGCGTGCTGCTGGCCGCCGGTCTGCTGGCCAAGAAGGCGGTCGAGGCTGGCCTGAAGGTGCAGCCGCACATCAAGACCTCGCTGGCGCCGGGCTCGCGCATCGTCACCGAATACCTGGAGAAGGCCGGCCTGCTGCCCTACCTGGAGCAGTTGGGCTTCACCGTCGCCGCCTACGGCTGCACGACCTGCATCGGCAACGCCGGCGACCTGACGCCGGAGATCAACGAGGCCATCACCGGCAACGACCTGGTCTGCGCCGCGGTGCTGTCGGGCAACCGCAACTTCGAGGCGCGCATCCATCCCAACATCAAGGCCAACTTCCTGGCCAGCCCGCCGCTGGTGGTGGCCTACGCGATCGCCGGCAACGTGACCCGCGACCTGATGACCGAGCCGGTCGGCCATGGCACCGACGGCCGGGCGGTCTACCTGGGCGACATCTGGCCCACCAGCGACGAGATCTACGCGCTGCTCAAGCTCGCGCTCAATCCCGACGCGTACCGGGCCAACTACGGCAAGGTCAAGGCCGAGCCGGGCGAGCTCTGGAAAAAGATCACCGGCGGCACCGGCCAGGTCTACGGCTGGCCGCGCAGCACCTACATCGCGCAGCCGCCCTTCTTCAGCGGCTTCACGCAGATCCCGCAGGCGCAGGAGATCGGCGTGCGGGACGCGCGCATCATGGCGCTGTTCGGCGACTCGATCACCACCGACCACATCTCGCCCGCCGGCTCGATCAAGGAAGCGTCGCCCGCGGGCAGCTACCTGAAGGAGCAAGGCGTGCTCAAGGCCGACTTCAACAGCTACGGCTCGCGCCGCGGCAACCATGAGGTCATGATGCGCGGCACCTTCGCCAACGTCCGGATCAAGAACCTGATGATCCCGGCCAAGCCGGACGGTGCGCGCGAGGAAGGCGGGCTGACGCTGTTCCAGCCCGGCGGCGAGAAGCTGTTCATCTACGACGCCGCGATGCGCTACATCGCCGCCGGCACCCCGACGGTGATCTTCGCCGGCGAGGAATACGGCACCGGCTCCAGCCGGGACTGGGCGGCCAAGGGCACGCAGCTGCTGGGCATCAAGGCGGTGGTGGCCAAGAGTTTCGAGCGCATCCACCGCTCCAACCTGGTCGGCATGGGCGTGCTGCCGCTGCAGTTCCGTCCGGGCGATTCCTGGGAATCGCTGGGGCTGAAGGGCGACGAGCTCATCGACATCGAACTGGGCAACGAGATCCGGCCGCAATCGGAAGCGACGCTGATCATCCGTGCCGCCGGCGCCGCCGAGCGCCGCGTGCCGCTGATCCTGCGCATCGACACGCCGATCGAGGTCGAGTACTACCGCCACGGCGGCATCCTGCCCTACGTGCTGCGGCAGCTGCTGGCGGCCTGAAGGGCACGGGGAAATTTCGCGGCGCCTGTCGAAATCCGGCGGCGCCAGACGTCATGAGGGTGAGACGGCCATGGTCGTCCACCCTCATCCACTTTCAGCGTCCCACCGGGGCGCATTCAGGAGCACGTCATGCGATTCATGGTCATCGTCAAGGCCGACAGCCACAGCGAAGCGGGCGAGATGCCCAGCACCGAACTGCTCGCCGCGATGGGCGCGTACAACGAGCAACTCGTGAAGGCCGGCATCATGAAGTCGGGCGAAGGGCTGCATCCGAGCCGCAAGGGCGTGCGGGTGCGCTTCTCCGGGGAGTCCCGCACCGTCACCGACGGTCCGTTCGCCGAGACCAAGGAGCTGATCGCCGGCTTCTGGATCTGGGAATGCGCCTCGCTGCAGGAGGCGATCGAGTGGGTCAAGAAGTGCCCGAATCCGCAGACGGGCGACTCGGACATCGAGATCCGCCAGATCTTCGAGGCCGAGGACTTCGGCGAAGCCTTCACCCCGGAGTTGCGCGAGCAGGAAGAGCGCCTGCGCGCCGAAATCGAGCAGCGCTGAGGCAGGCCGCGTCTCCCGCGGGGTGGCGGGAGTCCCCGGTATTGCCCCCTCTCCCGCGAAGTGGGAGAGGGTTGGGGTGAGGGCGAGTTACTTCCCGTTCGTCCCGGTCGTGCCCGAGGTCGCCGGCTTCTTCGCCGTGGGCTTGGCCGCCGGCTTCGGCGCGGCCTTCGGTGCGGCGGGCTGATCCAGTTCCTTGGAGGCCGCGGTCGAGCCGCCCTGCACGCCGAGTCGGCCGCCGGTGCCCAGGCCGCCCTTGACCTGCTGCGCCTTGTAGTTGCGCAGCGCCTTGACCATCTGGTTGTACGAGTCCGCGAAGGCGGTCACGATGACCTTGCCCGCCGGCGTCTTGCCGTAGGCGCCGCCAGCGATGGCGGTGTTGCTGAAGAAGCTGGCGCCGCCGAAACCGAAGTCGAAGTTCTTGGCCGTGCCCTCCGCCGCCGAGATCTGCACGCCGGAGCGGTTGTCCACCAGCAGCAGCGTCGTGCTGGCCTCGTTCTGGCTGACGTTGGCCGCGACCGCGGTCAGCAGCCCGATCGCACCGGTGCCGATGCCACCGCCACCACCGCCGGTCTTGCCGGCGAACTGGATCTCGGGGCTCATCGTGTAGTCGGCGGCGACCATCTGGCCCTGGCCGAAGTTGCTGCCGGCACGGACCTCGCCCGACTGCATCAGCGCCCGCTCGCGCTCCATGTTGGCGAAGGCCTTGCCGCGCTCCACGATCACGAAGCAGTTGGACTGCTGGACCATCAGGCGCAGCACCGGCACCGTGGAGCCCAGCTGGCGGTCACGCAACTGCGACCACCAGGGGGCGTTGGTGTCCTCGAAGATCGCCAGCGTGCCCAGCGTCTCGTCGCAATGCTCGAGCTTGCTGTTCTGGTTCTCGGCGGTCGCGCCGCCAGCGGCGCCGGAGACGGTGCCCTTGTTCTCGCCCATCGTCGGCGCGGTGGCCAGGCAACCCGCGAGCAGCAGCGGGGACAGCAGCAGGGCCGACTTCAGCGCGAAGCCGGACACGGAAGTGGAGCGGGGAGTGGCGAGCATGGGATCCTCCAGTTTTTCTAAGGACGTCTCAGGACGAGCGGAAACAACAACGACGGACACGACCCGGTCGGCCCGACCGGCCGGGTCTGGGGAACGGGGTGATCAGTCGAGCGGGGTGGCGGGCGCGACGCCGTAATGGCCGCCGACCGGCTGGCCATGCGGGTTGCCGATCCAGATGCTGGTGCCGAAGACATCGCTGCAGCCGCCCCAGGCGATCTCGAAGGCGCGCGGCTCCTCGTTGCGGGTCTGCGCGTAGACGGACACGGTGCTGTCGGACGGACCGATCGTGTAGCAGACCCGCGCCCACACCGGACGCGGCGACGACGCCACCACCGAGGCCGAGCCCTCGGCATTGCCATCGGAGGCCTTGGCCATCCATTTCGTACCGCGGGTGGGTCCCGGGTTGTAGCTGAACACGTAAGGCACCTGCGCCACCGCCGCGATCGACGCGGCGAGCAGCCCGGCTGCCATCAGCCCTTTGGCCATCATTCGTCATCCCCTTGCCTGTGGTCCGCATCGCAACGGATGCGATGGAATGTGGCGGATTGTTGAGCCTCGTTTTTGAAAAAGCGAGGCCCCCATCGTGGTGGGGACCACCCGATCCGCAGGGGCGAAGCGGCGACGACACGGATCAGGGACAGCCTCGCTCCACAGGGCGCACGAAAGCGGCGCGGCGGACGGTGCACGGCAAGGCCTGGCCCCGCGATCGCCAGCATCGGCGCGGGTTGGCGAGGATCGGCGCGAAGGCCGATGGCATCGGGGAATGGCTCGCCGGCGCGTCGGCCGGAGCGGTGCGCGGCGCCCGCGTCACGCGAGGCGGCGCGCCGCGGGACGCGTCCACGTCGCGCGGCGGCGATGACTTAGGTCATCTGGTGTTGTAGGGATGGCGAAACAGCGGCGATGGACTATGCGGGGGAACCCGCACGCCTCATTCCGCGCCGAGGTCCAGGCCCCGTTCCCTGGCGAATGCCTGGAGCGCCGGCATCAGCGCGCCGATCTTTTCCGCCACCGCATCGCGGATCGTGTCCACCATCACCTGGGTCTGGCGCTCGATCTCGATGTGGACCGGCGCGCCCTCGCCCTTGTCGGCGAAGGTCGTCATGCGCAGCGTCTCGGGAATGAGCCAGACCTCGAACCAGCCCGAGCCGTCGGCATTGCGGCCGGCCTCGGCCACGGTCAGGCTGGCGCCGTTCACCGCGATGTAGCCCTTCGGGAAGATGTAGCGCATCCATGGCGCGGGCACCGCGATGCGGATGACGTGGTTGTTGGCCGGGCGGCGGATCGACGCGACGGTGGCCATGAAGTCGACATGGCCCGACAGCGGATGGCCGCCGATCTCGGCGCCTTCCTTGGCGGCCCGCTCGACGTTGAGCCGGCCGCCGACGCCCAGTTGCCCCAGCGTCGTGAGGTTCAGGCTCTGCAGCATCACGTCGAAGTCGGCGCGGTGGTCGCCGTCCAGCGCGGTGACGGTCAGGCAGACGCCGTCGCAGGCGACGGACGCGCCGATCTCCAGGTCGCGGCAGAAGCCGTCGGGGAAGTCCAGGGTGAAGCTGCGCAGCCCCTCCTTGTCGGTGATGCGGGCGACCTGCGCGATGCCTTGAACGATGCCGGTGAACATGGCGGACCTCCGATCAGCGCGGGGCGTGCGACGCGAACAGCTCGGGCGAGAAACCCAGGCTCAGGCGGCCGTCGTCCCATTCGACGACCGGGCGCTTGATCACGCTCGGCTGCTCGCTCATCAGCGCGGCCGCCGAGGCCGCGTCGGTGACGCCGGCCTTGGTCGCGTCGTCCAGCTTGCGCCAGGTGGTGCCGGCGCGGTTCAGCACCTTGTCCCAGCCCAGTTCCGCCATCCAGCGCGGCAACCGCTGCGCGGGCACGCCCTGCTTCTTGTAGTCGTGGAACTGGTAGGCCAGGCCCTGCTCGTCGAGCCAGGCACGGGCGCGCTTCACGGTGTCGCAGTTGGGGATGCCGTAGAGGGTGATCATGGGAACGAGGGGGATGCGGGACGTGGTCGAAAGAAGCCGGCACGCTACCATGAAGCGGATGATCCCCTGGCTCGACGATGACTCCCTGGACTTCCCGCCGACCCGCCGCGCGCTGGGTCCGCGCAGCGACGCGCCGGGGCTGCTCGCGGCCGGCGGCGACCTGCGGCCCGCCCGCCTGAGGGCGGCCTACGCCCGGGGGATCTTCCCCTGGTATGGGGAGGGTCAGCCCATCCTCTGGTGGACCACCGATCCGCGCATGGTGCTCAAGACGGCGGACTTCAAGCTGTCGCGCTCGCTGCGCAAGACGCTGGCCCGCTTCATCCGCACGCCCGGCTGCGAGATCCGCGTCGACAGCGCCGCCGCCACCGTGCTCAAGGCCTGCGCCAGCACGCCGCGCGACGGGCAGGACGGCACCTGGATCGTTCCCGAGATGCAGCAGGCCTACCTGCAGCTCGCCCGCGACGGCACGGTGCACACGGTCGAGACCTGGATGGACGGCGAGCTCGCCGGCGGGCTGTATGGCGTCAACCTCGGCCGCATGTTCTACGGCGAGTCGATGTTCATGCGCAGGACCGACGCCTCGAAGATCGCGCTGGCCGCGCTGGTCTGCCTGTGCCGGGAATTCGGCATCCTCTGGATCGACTGCCAGCAGCAGACGGCGCACCTGGCGTCGCTGGGCGCGGCACCCGTCACGCGCGAGGCCTTCGAGGCCCACCTGGACGCCCATGCCCACCTGCCGGCGCCGGGGGATTGGACCTATCATCCGCGCCTGTGGGCCCACCTGGGCCTCGGCGACGCCGACCGCGCGGCCGCCGGCTCCCCGCCGATCCCCTCCTCGACCGACTCGCGCGCAACGTCCGACAGGCCCTGACCGTGACGCATCCCAAGGAACTCCCGCTGGCCGAGCTGCAGTTCTATGCGACCGCGCCCTACCCCTGCAGCTACCTGAGCGACCGCCAGGCCCGCTCGCAGGTCGCCACGCCCAGCCACCTGATCCATGCCGACGCCTACTCCAGCCTGGTGGCGGCCGGTTTCCGGCGCAGCGGCATGTTCACTTACCGGCCCTACTGCGATGGCTGCAAGGCCTGCGTGCCGATGCGCATCCCGGTGGCGGATTTCCATCCCAACCGCAGCCAGCGCCGTGCCTGGGCGCAGCACCAGCACCTGCAGGCGCGGGTGATGCGGCTGGGCTACAGCGACGAGCATTACCAGCTCTACCTGCGCTACCAAGCCGGCCGTCACAGCGGCGGCGGCATGGATCACGACAGCGTCGACCAGTACACCCAGTTCCTGCTGCAGAGCCGCGTCAACTCGCGGCTGGTGGAATTCCGCGAGCCCGGCGGCGCGCTGAAGATGGTGTCCATCCTGGACATCCTGGGCGACGGGCTGTCGGCGGTCTACACCTTCTACGAGCCCGAGGCCGGCGTCAGCTACGGCACCTACAACGTGCTGTGGCAGCTGCGCCAGACCCGCGACCTGAGCCTGCCCCACCTCTACCTGGGCTACTGGATCGCGCAGAGCGACAAGATGGCCTACAAGGCCCGCTTCCTCCCGCACGAGCTGCTGCGCGAGGGGCACTGGCAGCGCGTCGACCGCTGACGCAGGGCCTCCCCGGCGCCTCGCCGGCACCTCCCCGACGCCTTCCCGGCGCCCCCCCCCCCGGCCGCCCCCCTCCTTCGACCCAAGGGACGCCTCCCGGCGCCTCTCAACAGACACTCCCTCTCCCCGCTTGCGGGGAGAGGGTGGGGTGAGGGGTCCGCGCACGGCACCAATCTTCTCGCGGGCAAAAATTGGTCCCACACTGGTTTTCCCTCCAATGGCGCCGGTGGCTTCTTGTTTTCCCTTATCGCCATCACAAATGACGCCTGCACGCGACTTTGACGACATCATTACGACAAGTTACCCCACCTCCAAGGGTTAACCTGAATGATGCAGACGCGAGTGGTATCTACATTGCATACCACTATGAGATCAGCAGCGGTATCGATCTCCTGGACGCCGCGGACGCCAGTCGCCCGCGGACTGCACGTCAAACGCGAGGAGTGACTTCCATGCCTGCACGCGCCCTCCCAAGTCCCGCTGACCGCGTCGCCCCTGCGGCGGCGCCGATCCCACGCCCCTCTGCCCCCGAGTGGCCGGCTTGAAGTCGGCCGCCGGCGGTCGCGCCCGAGCGACCGCCGCCTTCGCCGGTTGAACGACCGGCGCTTTTTCTCCGAGTCCGACCGATTCCGCCGCGCTGCATCCGCAGTCGCCCGGCGCGGCGGCGCTCATCCCTGCAGTTTCCGAAGACAACGACAACACCCTTCAGGAGCCCCCCGATGAGACTTCATCCCTGTGCCCGCCCCCACCCGCTGCTGCCCTGGCTGATGCCGGTGGCGCTGGCCTTCGCCGGCAGTTCCGCGATGGCCTACGACTGCACCGGCGTCGCCGACTGGAACGCGACCACCGCCTACGGCGGCAACGCGATCGTCAAGCAGAACAACACCGCCTACCAGGCCAAGTGGTGGACGCAGAACAACCCGCCGGCCAGCAACTCCGGCCAGTGGGACGTGTGGAAGGTGCTCGGCGCCTGCGACGGCGGCGGCAATGGCACCAACAAGCCGCCAACGGTGGCACTGACCGCGCCGACCGCCGGCACGTCGCCGACCGCGGGCGACACGGTGACCCTCGCCGCGACCGCCGCCGACAGCGACGGCACCGTGGCCAAGGTCGGCTTCTACGTCAACGGCGCGCTGGTCGCCGAGGACAGCACCGCGCCCTTCAGCATCGGCTGGACCGCGCGCGCCGGCGTGGCCGACATCACCGCCCGCGCCACCGACGACAAGGGCGCCAGCACCGACAGCGCCGCCGTGCGCATCAGCGTGCAGGGCCAGGTCACCGGCGACGAGCGCTGCCGGCCCGAGGGCCTGGTCACCACCGCCGGCACCGCGCCCGCCTACTGCAAGGTCTATGACGACCAGGGCCGCGAGAAGATGGGCGCCGACAAGCCGCGCCGCATCATCGGCTACTTCACCAGCTGGCGCACCGGCAAGACCGGCCAGCCCGCCTTCCTCGCGCACCAGATCCCGTGGGCGCAGGTCACGCACATCAACTACGCGTTCGCGCATGTGGACGCGGCCAACAAGCTGTCCATCGGCAACACCGCCGACGCCGCCAATCCCGCCACCGGCCTGACCTGGCCGGGCATCGCCGGCGCGGAGATGGACCCGGCCTATCCCTACCAGGGCCACTTCAACCTGCTGAACAAATTCAAGAAGCAGTACCCGAACGTCAAGACGCTGATCTCGGTCGGCGGCTGGGCGGAGACGACCGGCTTCTACACGATGACGACCAACGCGGACGGCTCGGCCAACACGGCCGGCATCAACGCGTTCGCGGACTCGGCGGTGGCCTTCCTGCGCCAGTACGGCTTCGACGGCGTCGACATCGACTACGAGTACCCGACCAGCATGAACAACGCCGGCAACCCGGTGGACTTCGCCATCAGCAACGCCCGCCGCGGCGCGCTGATGAAGAACTACGTGGTGCTGATGCGCACGCTGCGCGCGAAGCTGGACGCCGCCAGCCAGGCCGACGCGCGGCACTACCTGCTCACGATCGCGGCGCCCTCCTCCGGCTACCTGCTGCGCGGGATGGAGGCCTTCCAGGTCACCCAGTACCTGGACTACGTGAACATCATGAGCTACGACCTGCACGGCGCCTGGAACCAGTTCGTCGGCCCCAACGCGGCGCTGTACGACGACGGCAAGGACGCCGAGCTCACCGCCTGGAACTACTACTCGAGCGCCCAGTACGCCCGCATCGGCTACCTCAACACCGACTGGGCCTACCACTACTTCCGCGGCGCGATGCCGGCGGGCCGCATCAACATCGGCGTGCCCTACTACACCCGCGGCTGGCAGGGCGTGACCGGCGGCACCAACGGGCTGTGGGGCCAGGCGGCGCTGCCCGACCAGAGCAAGTGCCCGGCCGGCACCGGCGGCGGCACGGTGCAGAAGTGCGGCAACGGCGCCATCGGCATCGACAACCTCTGGCACGACCTCGACGTCTCCAGCAAGGAAGTGCCGGCGGGCTCCAACCCGATGTGGCATGCGATGAACCTCGCCTCCGGCCGCCCGGGCAGCTACCTCGCCGCCTACGGCCTGAACCCGGCGACCAATCCGGCCGACCGGCTCACCGGGAGCTATGTCCGGCACTACGACGCGACGCTGGTGGCGCCCTGGCTGTGGAACGCGCAGAAGCAGGTCTTCATCAGCACCGAGGACGAGCAGTCGCTCGGCACCAAGGCGCAGTACATCGCTGATCGCGGCATCGGCGGCGTGATGTTCTGGGAGTTCGCCGGCGACTACGCCTTCGACACCGCGCGAAGCGAGTACTTCATCGGCAACACGCTGACCAGCACGCTCTACAACAAGCTCAAGACCGCCGGCGCCTACGGCAACCGGATGAGCGCGGCCAGCCTGCCCACCGACACGCTGGACATCGGCTTCGCGCTGGGCGGCTTCGCGCTGGGCGACAGCAACTACCCCATCACGCCCAAGCTGACCCTGACCAACCACAGCGGCACCACGCTGCCCGGCGGCACGGAGTTCCAGTTCGACGTCCCGACCGCGATCCCGTCGACGGTGACCGACCAGAGCGGCTTCGGCCTGACGGTGATCGTCAATGGCTCGAACGCGGCCGGCCACAACGTCGGCGGGCTGAAGAACGACTTCCACCGCGCCAGCTTCAAGCTGCCCGCCTGGCAGAGCCTGGCGCCCGGCGCCAGCGTCACGCTGACCATCAACTACTACCTGCCCATGCCCATGCCCAGCAACTGGACGGTCACGTTCGGCGGCCGCAGCTACGCGCTGGCGCAGGAAGCGCGGCGCGGCGCGGTGCCCGCCGCCACCGCGGCCAGGGCCTCCACCGCCGCCCGCAAGTGATTCAAGAACCTCCCCACCCACCCAACCTCGACATCAGGAGCTCGACATGAAGAACCGCATGGTCCGCCTCGGCGGCATCGCGCTGGCCGCGGCGATGGCCGCCGGCACCGCCCAGGCCTATGACTGCACCAACGTGCCCGAATGGTCCGCCTCGGCGATCTACACCGGCACGTCCAACAGCTATGCCAAGCAGAACAACATCGCCTACCAGGCCAAGTGGTGGACGCAGAACAACCCGCCGGCCAGCAACTCGGGCCAGTGGGACGTGTGGAAATCGCTGGGCACCTGCGACACCGGCGGCGCCGACACCACGCCCCCGAGCGTGCCGGGCGGGCTGAGCTCCAGCAACATCACCACCGGCAGCATCACGCTGAGCTGGGCCGCGTCGACCGACGCCGGCAGCGGCGTCAACAACTACGAGCTGCTGCGCGGCGGCTCGCTGGTCGCCTCGCCCACCGGCACCAGCCACACCGACACCGGCCTGAGCGCCGGCACCGCCTACAGCTACCAGGTGCGCGCCAAGGACAAGGCCGGCAATGTCTCGGCGCTGAGCGCGGCGCTGCTCACCAGCACCGCCAGCGGCAACTGCGCCGCGGCGCCGGCCACGCCGGGCGGGCTGAGCTCGCCGTCCAAGAGCGCCACCAGCGTGAACCTGGCCTGGAACGCCGTCGCCGCCGGCCCGAACTGCACGGTGCAGTACCGCGTCAACCAGGGCGCGACCCAGGTCGCGCAGGGCGCGGCCACCAGCGCCAGCGTCGCCAACCTGACACCCGACACCAGCTACACCTTCACCGTCAGCGCCTTCAACCAGGCCGGCAGCTCGCAGCCGTCGGCGCCGATCACGGTCAAGACCGACACCCAGACCGCCGGCGGCAAGGTGCTGCTGGGCTACTTCGCGCAGTGGGGCATCTACGGCCGCAACTACCACGTGAAGAACATCGACACCAGCGGCTCGGCGGCCAACCTCACGCACATCAACTACGCCTTCGGCAATGTGCGCAACAACCGCTGCGAGGTCGGCAAGGTCATCCCGAGCAACGAGAGCACCGGGGAAGGCGGCGACGCCTTCGCCGACTACAGCAAGGCCTACGGCGCCGACCTGAGCGTGGACGGCAAGGCCGACACCTGGGACCAGCCGCTGCGCGGCAGCTGGAACCAGCTCAAGAAGCTCAAGGCCAAGTACCCCAAGCTGAAGGTGCTGATCTCGCTGGGCGGCTGGACCTGGTCGCGCGGCTTCTCGAGCGCGGCGCGTCCGGAGAACCGGGTGGCCTTCGTGCAGAGCTGCGTGGACGCCTACATCAAGGGCAACCTGCCGGTGAGCGACGGCGCGGGCGGCCCGGGCGCGGCGCTGGGCGTGTTCGACGGCATCGACCTCGACTGGGAGTACCCCAACGCCTGCGGCCTGGCCTGCGGCGCGGCCGAGGACCGGGAGAACTTCACCGCGCTGCTGGCGGAGTTCCGCAAGCAGCTCGACGCGGTCAAGCCGGGCCTGCTGCTGACGATCGCCTCCGGCGCCGGCGTGGACAAGGTGCGGGCCTACGACCCGGACAAGGTGCACCCCTACCTGGACTTCATCAACGTGATGACCTACGACTTCCACGGCGGCTGGGACACCATCACCGGCTTCCATTCGCCGCTGTACGCGCCGGCGAACGATCCGTCCACCGGTGACGTGCGCAAGTACAACACCAACGACGCGATGCAGGCCTTCCTGGACAAGGGCGTGCCGGCGAAGAAGCTCAACGTGGGCATCGGCTTCTATGGCCGCGGCTGGACCAACGTCCCGAACGTCAACAACGGCCTGTTCCAGAGCGGCACGCCGGCGCCGGGCACCTACGAGGCCGGCAACGAGGACTACAAGGTCCTGAAGAACCTGCAGGGCTACACCAGCCGGATCGACGAGGTCAGCAAGGCGCAGTGGATCTACAACGGCACGACCTTCTGGAGCTTCGACACCCCGGCGACCATCGCCACCAAGATGGCCTACGTGAAGTCCAAGGGCTTCGGCGGCGCCTTCTTCTGGGAGTTCTCCGGCGACGATCCGACCGCCTCGCTGTCCAAGGCGATGGGCGCCGGCCTGAAGTGATCCGCGGCGGCTGAGGCCGCTCCGCCCCCCCATGACGCCCCCGCGCGGTCCGCCGCCCGGGGGCGTTCTTCATCCTGCCAACGGGTGGCAGCACCCCCCAAGACCCTGCCTTGAACACTGTATGCACATCCAGTATTCTCCTTCCTCCCCAATGCACCAGCGCCCGAGTGGAAGGAACCCGTCATGCGACGCTACGAAGTCATCCTGGAGAGAGTCATGGTCCCGTACCACGAGCGTGAGCTCGCGCGGGTGATCGCGTCGCAGGTGCTGGACGCCCGGCTCGGCGGGCCGGCGGGCGTCGTGGACGCCTTCCAGGCCGCGCAGGCAGTGACCGGCGGCGATCCACGCTGGCCGGTGCCGGAGAGCGCGAGCCGGTCCGACGTGGCCGCCGTCAAGCGCTGGCGCCGCGCGACCGAGGCGGCGCTGGACGCGGTCGAGCGCGGCTTCGCCCACGTGTTCCTGGGCATGTCGGAGGAGGAGATCGAGCTGGCCCGCGCCGACGAGTTCCTGAGCATCGTCCCCACGAGCAACGACCTGCCGCTGCCGGCGCGGCTGCTGTCGGAGGCGCGCGTCGGACTGCCCTGGTCGGCCACCGCGGCGGTCGTCGTCAGCGCTGCGGCGCAGGCCGCGCTCGTGGCGCCGGTGGCCCTGGTCGCGCAGGCGCCGGTGATGGCGCATGCGGCCGCCTTCGCGCGCTGAATATGCGGGATCCGTCGGATCTGCGGAATGCCTCGAGACGGGACGACTCGTCGCCTGTTCTCCCCCCGGCTCTGGATCGCCGGGCGTCCACCTGAGCCCGCCGGGCCCGGTGGATGACGATGAGCGCCAGGTTCAGCCCGCGAGCTCCGAAATCTCGATCAAGTTGAGGTCAGGGTCGCGCACGTAGACCGAGCGGATCCGGCCGGTTGCGCCAGTGCGTATCACCGGCCCCTCGACGATCGACACCTGCAGCGCCGCCAGGCGCTCGATGACGCGGTCCAGCGGCACCGCGGCGATGAAGCAGAGATCGAGCGCGCCCGGCACCGGCGTGTGCGCCTTGGGCTCGAACTCGCGCCCCTTCACATGCAGGTTGATCTTCTGCTGGCCGAAAAGGAAGGCCTGCCGAGACACCGGCGGCGTGCCGCCGACGAAGGTCTCCAGCCGCATGCCCAGCACCTCGGTGTAGAACCGGATGCACGCGGCTTCGTCGGCGGTCGTCAGGACCAGGTGGTCGAGGTGATCGATCAAGGCGGCCTCCATCGCGGTCAGTGCGGACCGCGCATTCTGCGCCGACGCTCAGCTGGCGCGGAACACCAGTTCCTTGATCCGTGCGAGCCGCGGCGCCACGATCGGCACCGTCAGCATCGTCGAGCTCACCGCCATCAGCAGCAGCGCGGTGAAGGTGGACGGCGTGATCAGCTGCTTGTCCAGCAGCACGTTGGAAAACACGATCATGATCAGCGCCTTGGTCTGCAGCAGCCAGCCGATGATGCCGGCCTCGCCCGGCTGCCAGCGCAGGATGCGGCCGGCCGCATGCACGCCGATCAGCTTGCCGCTGATCGATGCCGCCAGCAGGATCGCCGCCGCCAGCACGATGACCGCGCCGCCGTCGGTGCCCCACTGGGTGCGCAGCCCGGTGCTGAGGAAGTAGACCGGCATCATGACCAGCAGCACGTTGTGCCGGAGCTGGTCCATCTGCGCCTGGTCGAACCAGTCCGCGTCCATCACGACGCCGGCCAGGAAGGCGCCCACCATGTAATGCAGCCCGCACCAGTCCGCGCCCAGCGCGCACAGCGCCAGCCAGACGATGCCGACGTACCAGCGGTCGTTGCGGGGAATGCGGACCATCAGCCGGCGGAACAGCACCGTCAGCAGCGCGAACGCGCCCAGGAAGACGGCCTGCTTCCCGATCCGGGACCAGTCCATCAGGATGATGGCCAGCACCGACCAGATGGCGATGTCGTCCAGGCTGGCGTAGCGCAGGATGCGCTGCCCGATGGGCTGGCGCAGCACCTCGAGCTTCTCCATCAGCAGGATCAGGATGGGCAGCGCGGTCACCGCGCACGACATGCCCACGCCGACGATGAACTGCCAGGTCTGGGCGCGCTCGCCGATCCACTGCGGCCCCAGCTGCATCAGCGCCACCGCCGCCACCGCGCCGAACGCCATCGGCACGCCCAGGGCCAGGCCGGCGGTGATGCCGCTCTCGACGCGATGGGCCCAGGCCTTCTTGAGGTCGAGCTCGATGCCCGCGATCCACACGAACAGCATGACCGCCCACCAGGCGATGCCGTTCAGCGAGCCCACCACCTGCGGGTTGAACACGAACTGGTAGTACTCGGGAAAGGCCCGGCCCAGGATGCCCGGCCCCAGCACGATGCCCGACAGGATCTGCACGATCACCAGCGGCGCGAAGTAGTCGGTGCCGCCCAGTCGCCACACCAGGTAAGGCAGGGCGAAGGTGATCGCCATCGCGATCAGGAAGATCTCGGTCGTGCTCATGGGCGGCTCCTGGCGTCCTCGCGCGCTGTCCGCCGTCCGGTGCGCTTGCCCGGCCGGTCGATGACAACGTTGTCTCACGCGAATCCGATCCTAGGGCGCGAGCCCCGGGACCGCCGCTCTCGTTTCCCCTATGAAAGCGGTTTCAGAGCATTTCACTCCGGCAGCCGGGCGCCGGCAATCGGGGATCTCCCGCTGGTGGCCGAGATCTGCGCCAGCAGCCGGCCCGGCTCGGCGCCGACCATGTCCCAGGTGAAGCGCCACTCCCAGTTGCCGCCGAGGGTGCCGGGAATGTTCATGCGGTGTTCGCTGCCCAGGCCCAGCACGTCCTGCAGCGGATAGACCGCCACGCTCGCCACCGAGTTCGCGCAGGCGCGGATCATGGCCCAGTGGATGTCCTGGTCGCCGGCCGGCAGGTAGGCGGCGGCGAAGGCGCGCTCATGGGCGCTGGCCTGGTTCCACCAGCCGCGCACCGTGTCGTTGTCGTGGGTCCCGGTGTAGCAGACGGCCGCGCGCGGCCAGTTGTGCGGCAGGAACTCGTGACCGCCGTCGCCGCCGAAGCCGAACTGCAGGATCTTCATGCCCGGGTAGTTCAGCGCGTCGCGCAGCTCGTGCACGTCGGGCGTGATGAAGCCCAGGTCCTCCGCGACGATGGGCAGCTCGCCCAGCGACTTGGCGATCGCATCGAACAGCGCCTTGCCGGGACCGGTCTTCCAGACGCCGCGGGTGGCGTCGGGGCTGTCGCCGGGGATCTCGTAATAGGCGGCGAAGCCGCGGAAGTGGTCGATGCGGAAGACGTCGGCCGAGCTGAGCATGCGCTTGACCCGCGCGGTCCACCAGGCGAACTGCTCATGGGCCATCTTGTCCCAGCGGTACATCGGATTGCCCCAGCGCTGCCCGGTGACCGACATCGCATCCGGCGGCACGCCGGCCACGACGGTGGTCTGGAACTGCTCGTCCAGCTCGTACAGGTCGGGGCGCGCCCAGCAGTCGGCGCTGTCGTGGGCGACGAAGATCGGCAGGTCGCCCATGATGTGGACGCCGCGTTCATTGGCATAGGCCTTGAGCGCGCCGACCTGGGTGTCGAAGCACCATTGCACGAACTGCCAGAAGCCGACCTCGTCCGCGTACTGCTCCCGCGCCGCGGCCAGCGCGCGCGGCTCGCGGGCCGCCAGGTCGCGCGGCCACGCCCACCAGGGCTGGCCGCCGCGCGAGGAGCGGGTCGCCATGAACAGCGCGTAGTCGTCCAGCCAGTCGCGCTGGGAGGCGCACCACAACTCGTAGGAGGCGCGGTCGTCGGCCGACGCCCGCGCGAAGAATCCCGCCGCCGCCGCGCGCAGCTGCTGCTCGCGCCAGGGCAGCACGCGGCCGTAGTCGACACGTCGGTCGTCGAAGCCGCCCTCGGGCGCCGCTGGCTGCGCCAGCCAGCCGCGCGCGACCAGCGGCTCCAGCGCCACCATCCACGGGCTGCCGGCGAAGGCCGAGACGCCCTGGTACGGGCTCTCGCCGGGGCCGATCGGCGTGCTCGGCAGCCACTGCCAGATCGACTGCCCCGCCGACTGCAGCCAGTCGACGAAGCGATAGGCCTCGGGGCCGAAGTCGCCGATGCCGTTGGGGCCGGGCAGCGAGGTGATGTGCAGCAGGACGCCGGACTGGCGCTGGTGAAGGTCGATCGTCATGGTGTCGTGTCGCTCGAGAGGGTGTTCGTGGAATTGGATCGGGTGTCGGTGTCGATGTGCGCCTGGGAGGTCGATGCGGCATTCGTGCGCGGCCGTCCCCACAGCATCAACGCGCGAGCCGGGACCGTCACGGCATCTTCGCCGCGATGGCCCGTCGGCGTCTCGCCGCTGCTGTCCAGCAGCAGGGTCCAGCCGCCAGCGCCGTCACTGTCTCCATCACTGGGGCAGTCGATGTCGCCCGCCGTCGGCAGCGTGAACGGCGTCGGGTTGGCGTTCGGGTTGGCCATCAGCAGCAGGCGATCCTCGCCATCGCCCAGCACCGCCGCCAGCGCCGTGCGGCCGTCGACTCGCCAATCCTGCTCGCGCATCTCATGGCCCGTGGCGTCGAACCAGCGCAGCGTCGGCTGCCCCGGCGCTTCGACCTCGCCATCATCGCCGCCGCCGCGCGCCTCGCCCTGCGGCGACGGGAACCACCGCGCGTGGCGCAGCAGCGCGTGATCGCGGCGCAGCCGCGTCAGCGCGGCGGTGTAGGCGATCAGCGACTCGTCGGCCGCGGGCCAGTCCAGCCAGCCGATCGGGTTGTCCTGGCAGTAGGCGTTGTTGTTGCCGCCCTGCCCGTTGCCGAACTCGTCGCCCGAATACAGCATCGGCGTCCCCTGCGACAGCAGCAGCGTCGCGAGCATCGCGCGGCGCACGCGCTCGCGGGTGTCGCGGATCGCGGGATCGTCAGTCGGGCCTTCGACGCCGAAGTTGCCGCACAGCTCGCCGTCGCGGCCGTCGCGGTTGTCCTCGCCATTGGCCTCGTTGTGCTTGCGCGAGTGGCTGACCAGGTCGGCCAGCGTGTAGCCGTCGTGTACCGCCAGGAAGTTGATCGATGCCAGCGGCGAGCGCGCGCCGCCGCCATTCGTTGGCGGCGTCGGGTCGAAGACATCACGCGAAGCGCTGAAGCGGCGCGCGAATTCGGCGCGGTCGATGCGCCGGCCCTCCGGCCCGTGGCCGAGCCAGAAGCCGCGGGCCGCGTCGCGGAACTTGTCATTCCACTCCATGAAGCGGCCCGGGAAGCGCCCGAGCTGGTAGCCCTGCGGTCCCGCGTCCCAGGGCTCGGCGATCAGGTGCACCTGCGCCAGCAGCGGGTCCTGGCGCAGCGCGGCGTAGAAGGCCGACCGCGGATCGTGGCCCTCGGCGGTGCGGCCCAGCACCGGCGCGAGGTCGAAACGGAAGCCGTCGACGCCCATCTCGCCAACCCAGTGGCGCAGCGAGTCCAGCACCAGCTGCGTCACGCGCGGATGCTCGACCTGAACGGTGTTGCCGCAGGCGGTCAGGTTCTCCATCCGCGACGGATCGTCGGGCTGCAGCCGGTAATAGCTCTTCTGGTCCAGCCCGCGCAGCGACAGCGTCGGCCCCCACTCGTTGCCCTCGGGCGTGTGGTTGTAGACCACGTCGAGCACCACCTCGAGCCCGGCCTCGTGCAGCGCGTGGACCATGGCGCGGAACTCGGCCACGACGGCGCTCGGGTCGTGGCGCACCGCGGCGCTGGCCAGTCGCGGATCGGGCGCGAAGAAGCCCAGCGTGTTGTAGCCCCAGTAGTTGCGCAGGCCAGTACCGGACAGATGCGGTTCGTCGACGGCGAACTGCACCGGCAGCAGCGACAGCGTGGTCACGCCCAGGCGTTTGAAGTGCGCGATGGCCACCGGATGCGCGAGCGCCGCGTAGCTGCCGCGCAGCGCCTCGGGGATGCCGGGGTGGCGCATCGAGAAGCCCTTGACATGCACCTCGTAGAGCACGACGTCGCGCGGCGCGTGGCGCGGCGCATTGGCGCGCGGACCAGGCCCCGGCAGCGGCGCGGCCACGCGGGCCTTCAGCGCGGTCGCGCCGTTGTCACGCTCATCCAGCGCGAAGGGGCCGTCCGGGTGACCGAAGGGATACCCGTGATCCTCGGGCAGGTTGCGGAACTCGCCGACGATCTCGCGCGCATAGGGATCGAGCAGCAGCTTGGCGGCGTTGAAGCGGTGGCCCTCGCGCGGCGCATGCGGGCCGTGCGCGCGCAAGCCATAGAGGCGGCCCGGCGCGACGCCGGCCAGGAAGCCGGTCCACAGCCCGTCCACCGGGCCCTGCAGCGCATGGCGCGACAGCTCCCGCGTGCCGGTGTCGTCGAACAGGCAGAACTCGACGCGCGTCGCATGGGCCGAGAACACGGCGATGTTGACGCCGCCGTCGCGGACGGTGACGCCCAGGGGTTCGTGGCGGCCGGCCTCGACCGCGGCGGGGATCGCGGGCAGGCCGGTACCCGCGGAGAGGGCGGAAGCAGCGCTCATTCGATTCATCGGAAAGCAGTGGCGCCGACGGCGGCGCTCGTCATGAAGCGAAGTATCCATCAGACGCTTGGAGTTTCTGTAGTTTCACTACATCGGGTTATCCCGATATTCGACGTAAGCCATTGATTTCACGCGATTCGACGACGATTGAACGGGTGTAGCCGCGTTGTGAATCATCAATCCGCCATGTATATTCTCTACAAACATCGTTCGCTCCTTCGCCGCTGCGCGGTCGCGGCGACGGACGATCGATCGACACCAACGAACGAGACAGGCGGCGCCCTCCCCGGGCGCGCGCGGAGGTATCCAAGTGGCGGACGTGAAGCTGCACAGCGTGGTCAAGGCCTATGGCGAGACCAAGATCCTGCATGGCATCGACCTGGAGATCCGGGACGGCGAGTTCATGGTCTTCGTCGGCCCGTCGGGCTGCGGCAAGTCGACGCTGCTGCGCACGATCGCGGGGCTGGAAGACATCACCGGCGGCGAGATGCGCATCGGCGGGCGCCTGGTCAACGACGTGCCGCCGGCCGAGCGCGGCATCGCGATGGTGTTCCAGAGCTACGCGCTCTACCCCCACATGAACCTGTACGACAACATGGCGTTCGGGTTGAAGCTGGCCAAGGTCCCGAAGGACGAGATCGACCGCGCGGTGCGCTACGCCGCGCGCATCCTGCACATCGAGCACCTGCTCGAGCGCAAGCCCAAGGACCTGTCGGGCGGGCAGCGCCAGCGCGTGGCCATCGGCCGGGCGATCGTGCGCAAGCCCGAGGTCTTCCTCTTCGACGAGCCGCTGTCCAATCTCGATGCCGCGCTGCGCGTGCGCATGCGCTATGAATTCGCCAAGCTGCACGAGGACCTGAAGACGACGATGGTCTACGTCACCCACGACCAGGTCGAGGCGATGACGCTGGCCGACCGCATCGTGGTGCTGAGCGCCGGGAAGATCGAGCAGGTCGGCACGCCGCTGGAGCTGTACGAGCATCCGGACAACCTCTTCGTCGCCGGCTTCATCGGCAGCCCGAGGATGAACTTCATCGAGGCCGAGCTCGTTAGCGCCGCGGCCGATCACGCGGTGCTGCGGCTGAGCGACGGCGCGGTAATCCGCGCCCATGTCGACGCCTCGCGCGCCAAGGCCGGCGACAAGGTGACGCTGGGCCTGCGGCCCGAGCACTTCGAGGTCGGCGGCGATGCCAACCTGATCTCGAGCACCGTGACCTTCGTCGAGTCGCTGGGCGGCGTCACGCATGCGTACTGCGCCTATCCCGGCGTCGAGGAGGCGCTGACCTGCGAATTCGACGGCCGCAAGCGCGTGCGCTCCGGCGACACGCTGCAGCTGCATCTGCCGCCCGACCTCTGCTACCTCTTCGACGCGCAGGGCCTGGCGTTCAAGCGCCTCGGGGCTGCGGCATGACCGCGCCGGCATCGCGCATGACGCTGGCCGCGGCCGCGCTCGCCGCGCTCGCGCTGCTCGGCGCAAGCGAGCAGGCCGCCGCACAGACGCAGCCCAAGCTGCTGATCTGGATCAACGGCGACAAGGCCTACAACGGGCTGCAGAAGGTCGGCGACGCCTTCGAGCGCGAATCGGGCGTGAAGGTCGTGGTCGAGCATCCGGTCGACGCGCCCGAGAAGTACACCCAGGCGGCCGGCGCCGGCAAGGGACCGGACGTCTTCTGCTGGCCCCATGACCGCGTCGGCGAGTGGGCCAAGGCGGGGCTGCTGACGCCGGTGCAGCCGCGCAAGGCGCTGTTCGACGAGGTCGAGGGCACGGCCTGGCAGGCCTTCCGCTACCAGGGCCGCTACTGGGGCTACCCGATCGCGATCGAGACCACCGGCCTGATCTACAACAAGGCGCTGGTCGCGCAGGCGCCGGCGACCTGGGACGCGCTGATCGCGCTGGACAAGACGCTGCGCCAGCGCGGCAAGCACGCGATCCTGTGGGACTACAACAAGAGCTTCTTCACCTGGCCGATGTTCGCCGGCGCCGGCGGCGTGATCTTCGGCCGTGACGCGCAGGGCGATTTCGACGCCGGCCAGGTGGCGGTGAACAACGAGGGCGCGCTGGCTGCCGGCCGCATGCTGGAGCGCCTCATCCAGGAGGGCGTGATGCCGCGCGGCGCGCGCTATTCCGAGATGGAATCGAGCTTCGCGCGCGGCGAGATCGCGATGATGATCTCCGGTCCCTGGGCCTGGGAGAACGCGCGCAAGGCCGGCATCGACATCGGCGTCGCGCCGATCCCCGCGGTGATCCCGGGCAAGCCGTCCAAGCCCTTCGTCGGAGTGCTGGGCTGCATGATCTCGGCGCCGTCGAAGAACAAGGACCTCGCGCGCGAGTTCATCGAGCGCCACCTGATGCGGCCCGAGTCGCTGAAGGTGCTCGACGCCGACGTGCCCATCGGCGTGCCGGCCAACAAGGCCTTCTACCAGGCGCTGTCGGTGAATCCGCTGATCCGCGCCAGCATGGAGAACGCCCGCGCCGGCGAGGCCATTCCCAACATCCCCGAGGTGGGCCGCTTCTGGACCGCGATGGACGCGGCGCTGGAAGCCATCACCAACGGCCTGCAAAGCCCCAAGGACGCGCTGGACGGCGCCTCGGGCCGGATGCTGCTCAAGCAATGAACGCCACGACCGCCTCCTCCGCGGCCCTGTCCGCCGCCCTGCCCGGCTCGCCGCTGGCCGAGGCCTACACCCGCCAGCCGCCCGGCGCACTGGAGCGACTGGGCCGCGCGCTCTACTGGCCGACGATCGCCGTCATCGCGCTGTCCGCGCTCTACCTCGTGTTCATGCTGTACGCCGCGGGGCTGACCAGCTGGGCGCTCGGCGTGCTGCTGCTGTCCGGCGCGGGCTTCGCCGTCTACCTGTCGAAGGCGGGCTTCGCGTATCGCTACCTGTTTCCCGGTGTCGCCGGGATGCTGCTGTTCATCGCCTTCCCGCTCGCATTCACGACGCAGATCGGTTTCACCAACTACTCGTCGGCCCACCTGCTCAGCCAGGAGCGCGTGCGCGAGTTCCTGCTGGACCAGCACGACACGGTGCTGGACGACGTGCGCGACTACAGCGTGCATGGCGCGGGCGGCGACTTCCGGATCGTGCTGCGCGACCCGGCCAGCGGTGCCGCGCAATTCGTCTCGCCGCCGCTGGCGCTGCGGCAGGCGGGCAAGCCGGTGGACGTCGCGATGCAGGCCGTCGGACCAGCCGACGCGACGCTGGGCACCGCGCTCACGCTGAAGGAACTCGTCGCGCACCGGCTGGCGCTCGCGCAGTTGCGGCTGCGCCTGCCGGGCCGGGCCGGCGGCACCGCGGCCACCGGCGGCGTGGGCGAGGCGTCGACGCTGCGCTACCTCGGCCTGCGCGAGTTCGGGCCGATCCGCCCCCACTTCGTGGAGCAGCCCGACGGCGCGATCAAGCGCGTGGCCGACGGCGCGCTCTTCCGCCCCGACGCGACCACCGGCTACTACGAAGGTCAGGGCGCGGCCGCGGGCACGCACCTGGCGCCCGGCTACAAGGTGATGGTCGGCGCGCAGAACTACCGGCGCATGCTGTTCGATGCCGAGTTCCGCGGCCCCTTCCTGTCGATCTTCGGCTGGACGGTGGTGTTCTCGCTGCTGACGGTGGTCTTCGCCACCGCGATCGGGATGATGCTGGCGGTGCTGCTGAACTGGGAGGACCTGCGCTACCGCACGACCTACCGCACGCTGCTGTTCCTGCCCTACGCGGTGCCGGGCTTCATCTCGATCCTCGTGTTCAAGGGCCTGTTCAACCAGAACTTCGGCGAGATCAACGCGATCCTGGACGCGCTCTTCGGCGTGCGTCCGGCCTGGTTCGCGGACCCCGCGCTGGCGCGGACGATGCTGCTGATCGTCAACGTGTGGCTGGGCTACCCGTACATCATGATCCTGTGCACCGGGCTGCTGAAGGCGATCCCCTCGGACCTGTACGAGGCCTCGGCGCTGGCGGGCGCGGGACCGCTGACCAACTTCTTCAAGATCACCGCGCCGCTGATCATCAAGCCGCTGTCGCCGCTGCTGGTGTCGGCCTTCGCGTTCAACTTCAACAACTTCGTGTTGATCGCACTGCTGACCGATGGCCGGCCCGACTACCTGTCGACCAAGATCCCGGCGGGCCAGACCGACATCCTGGTCAGCTACACCTACCGCATCGCGTTCCGCGACTCGGGCACGGACTTCGGCCTGGCGGCGGCGATCTCGACGCTGATCTTCATCCTCGTCGCGGGGATGTCGCTGCTGAACCTGCGCCTCATGCGCAAAGCCAACTCATAAGGACGCCCGGACCATGGCCATCGTTCGAGGCAAGCAGGCGCGCTGGCGCGTCGCCGCGGCGCATGCGCTGCTGTGGGCATTCCTGGCGGTGACGCTGTTCCCGCTGCTGGCGGTGGTGTCGATCTCGCTGCGGCCGGGCAACTTCGCCACCGGCAGCCTGATCCCCACGACGATCAGCCTGGAGCACTGGCAGCTGGCGCTGGGCATTCCGTACCAGGCGGCGGATGGCTCGCTGGTGCAGCCCCCGTTCCCGGTACTGACCTGGCTGTGGAACTCGATCAAGGTGGCGACGATCTCGGCGCTGCTGATCGTGGGTATCTCGACGACGGCGGCCTATGGCTTCGCGCGGCTGCGTTTCCCGTTCAAGGGCGGGATCCTGAACAGCATGCTGCTGCTGCAGATGTTCCCGCCGGTGCTGGCGCTGGTAGCGATCTACGCGATCTTCGAGACCATCGGCAGCTTCGTGCCCTGGCTGGGCATCGAGACGCACGCCGGCGTGATCGTGGCCTACCTGGGCGGCGTGGCGACGCACATCTGGACCATCAAGGGCTACTTCGAGACGATCCCGGTGGAGATCGAGGAGAACGCGAAGGTCGATGGCGCGTCGCACTGGCAGGCCTTCCGGCTGGTGCTGCTGCCGATGGCGGTGCCGATCCTGATGGTGGTGTTCGTGCTGGCCTTCATCGGCTGCATCATCGAATACCCGGTGGCGTCGGTGCTGCTGCGCGAGGAGTCCAACCTGACCCTGGCGGTGGGCTCGAAGTACTACCTGCACGACCAGCGCTTCCTGTGGGGCGACTTCGCCGCCGCGGCGGTGCTGTCGGGCTTGCCGATCACGGCGGTGTTCCTGCTGGCCCAGCGCTGGATCGTGTCGGGCCTGACGGCGGGTGGGGTGAAGGGCTGACGGGCGCGACGCGCGGTCAGCGCGTCTGCCGGCATCGTGTTCACCGTTCTGGACATGCGCCGCGCATTTTGTCCAGAACGGTGAACATCGCGCTCCCGACGGGGCTGCAAGAGACGCCTTGAGCGGTCGGCCCGGGTGTGATGCGCGGACCCGCGACACGAGGCCTCCACTCGCCGCCAAGGCGTTGCGCTCGCGCCAAGCCGCGTGCGAGCCACGAGCCATTCCGCCCCTTCGCGCCGCTTCACCAAACTTTGCGAAACGCGCCAGGCCCGATGCCGCCTGGGTTCTCACGCGTCCTTGACGCCGGGTGACACGGATCCGTCATGCGTGATTCCTAGAGTGCGCCGCGTTTCGGGCCGGCCCCTGCCCGGGCCGCTCGAACCCGCCATCGCCAACACTCCAGGACGCCCCATGCGACCCAGCAAATCCACCGCGCTGAACGCCTCGCTCACCCTGATCGCCGCCGCCATCCTGGCCGCCTGCGGTTCCGACAACGACGGCCCCTCGACGCCCAGCGTCACGATCAGCGGCGTCGTCACCGCCGCCAGCTTCACGCCCGGCAGCGCCACCGACCCCAGCCTGGCGCCCGCCTACTACGTCGGCGCCAAGGTCTGCGTCGACGCCGACGGCAACGGCGTCTGCGATGCCGCCGAGCACCCGGTCGTCACCGATGCCCAGGGCCGTTTCTCGCTGACCGTGCCGGCCAATGCCGCGCTGATCGCCGACATCGGCACCGACGCCACCGTCTCCGCCACCGGTGCCAAGGTCGCCAGCCGCGACGTGCTGCGCGCCTCGCTGGACCAGGTCCTCGACCAGGCCGGCCAGGTCGTCATCAGCCCGCTGTCCTCGGAAGTGCAGCGGCTCGTCGAGGCCAACGGCAGCAGCTACGCCGTCGAGAAGCAGACCGTGGCGACGCGCATCGGCGTGTCGCTCGACAAGGTGCTGGCCGACGTCAACACCGTCAGCGGCGCCGACCAGGCCGCCATGCTGGCCGAGTCCAAGGCCCTGGACAACCGCTTCACCTACGCCATCACCAAGCTCGACCGCGGCGACCTCTATCCCGACGCGCTGGCCGTGCCCGGCGGCGATCCGCGCCTGGCCGGGGCCGCCAACGTCAGCGCCTCCACCGCGCCCAGCGGGACCGACACCCGCGCGAAGATCACCTTCGCGCAGGCGCAGCAGGCGGCCTTCAACCTCGAAGGCATCCCGCGCTACGACCATCTCTTCATCGTGATGCTGGAGAACAAGGCGACGCTGTCGATCAAGGGCTCGCCGTGGGCGCCCAAGATCAACGCGCTGCTGGCCAGCGGCAACCAGCTGACCAGCTACTACGCCACCGGCAATCCGTCCGAGCCCAACTACACCGCGCTGGGCGGCGCCGACGACTTCGGCATCACCGACGACAGCCAGTGGAATTGCGACGCCACCGGTCCGAACGCGGTCCAGGATCTGCCGCTGCCCGACAAGACCCAGCCGGGCCTGGCCAGCTCGCCCTTCAACGCCAGCTGCACACAGACCGCCGCGGTCAACCACAACATCGTCGGCAAGCCCAACCTCTTCAACGCGATCGCGGCCGCCGGCATGACCTGGCGCACCTACAGCGAGTCGATGAACCCCGGCCAGGACTTCCGCACCGACAGCGTCGCCGATGCCGCCGTCACCGCCGCGGACAACGTCTACGCGCCCGGCACCCTCAACGGCAACACCGCCGCTGTCGGCAACGCCGCGCTGACGCTGCCGATGCCCGCCGGCCTCTACAAGACCAAGCACCACCCGGGCATGGCCTACCAGAACGTGCGCAGCGCGCCGGAGTTCAAGTACAGCAACCGCACCATGGGCGGCGGCCAGTGGGACGCCAACCTGAAGAACAGCAGCGCGTATGCGATGCCCGCCAACTACGACGTCGACCAGCTCGGCACCGACCTGGCCAGCGGCAAGGTCGGCACGCTGAACTTCCTGGTGCCCGACCAGTGCGACGACATGCACGGCATCAGCGTCGTGGGCAAGCTGGCGGGCGGCGGCACCGCCACCGCCAGCGACTGCGGCAGCGTCGCCAACAACGTGGCGCCGACCGCGGCGGCCAACATCATCACGCGCGGCGACAACTACGTCGACGCGCTGGTGAAGAAGATCCAGGCCTCGCCGCTGTGGAAGAACCCGGCCAAGCGCGTCGCGATCGTGCTGATGTTCGACGAAGGCAACGCCACCTCGGGCTTCAATTCCTGCTGTGGCTGGAACGTCTCCAACAGCGCGGTGTCCAAGCCGCTGGTCGTCGATCCCAAGACCGGCGCGGTCACGGTGGACGCCAGCATCAACAACTACACCAAGGGCAACCGCGGCCACGGCCAGAGCATCTTCGGCATCCTGACCAACCAGGCGGGCGCGCCCAAGGGGGTCTCCGACGGCGATGCCTACAGCCACTTCTCGTTCGTGCGCACGCTGCAGGACATGTTCCAGCTGGCGGACCCGGCGGTGGATGCGTCCTACATGAACCGCTCGAAGTACACCGAGAAGTTCATCGCCGCCAACATCCTCAACCTGCCCGAGTACGCCGGCAGCGCCGACACCCACTTCGACGCGGTGCGCGCCATCAACCACGCCTGGCAGGCACCGGCGAGCTATACGCAGAAGCAGTCGGCCGACGTGAACACGCCGGCGCAGATCGGCGCCGACGCGGTCCAGACCAATGTCTGGGCGCTGACGAAGTAAGCCCGTCGACGCGCGCGATGTCACGGCGAGCTCTCCTCTCCTCCGCCCGCGCGTCGCTGGCGGCCCTCGTGGGCACCGGCGCGTGCGTCGGCCTCGGCGCGTTGCTCGCCGCCTGCGGCCCGTCCGGCGAGCCGACGCCGGCGGGCCCGTCCGCCAGCGCCACCGCGGCCGCTTCCGACAGCGTCGGCACGGCGCTTAACCCGGCGACCCCGCTGAGCCTGGCGGCGCAGGTCGGCCAGAAGATGTTCTTCGACGCTTCGCTGTCGGCCTCGGGTCGCATGGCCTGCGCCACCTGCCACGACCCGAAGCACGCCTATGCGCCGTCCAACAACCTGTCCGCCCAGCTGGGCGGTCCGGCGATGAACCAGACCGGCACGCGGGCCGTGCCGTCGCTGCGCTACAAGGACGCGACGCCGCCCTACGCGGACCTGCTCGACAACCCCGATGGCGTCAGCGTGCCGGGCCCCGGCGGCGGCTTCGCCTGGGACGGCCGCGCGGCCACGCTCGCCGAGCAGGCCGGCCTGCCGCTGCTCGATCCGCGCGAGATGGCCAACGCCAGCCGTGCTGACGTCGTGAAGCAGTTGCAGGCGGGTCCCTATGCGGCGCTGTTCCGCCAGGCCTTCGGCGCGCAGGTCTTCGACGAGGTGGACCGCGCCTTCGCCGCCGCGGGCCAGGCGCTGCAGGCCTTCCAGCTCGAGGACGTCAGCTTCCATCCCTACTCCAGCAAGTTCGACCTCTACATCGGCAACAAGATCGGCGGCGTGCTCACGCCGGCCGAGGCCCGCGGGCTGAAGGTCTTCGCCGATCCCAACGGCGGCAACTGCGCGTCGTGCCATTACCAGGGCGCCGGCCTGAACGGCAGCACCGCGCTCTTCACCGACTTTTCCTACGAGGCCATCGGCGTGCCGCGCAACGCGGCGCTGCCCGTGAACGCGGACCCGAACTACGTCGACCTCGGCCTGTGCGGCCCGGCCCGCACCGATCACCCACCCACGCCGGGCAACCGCTTCTGCGGCATGTTCAAGTCGCCCACGCTGCGCAACGTCGCTTCGCGGCGCAGCTTCTTCCACAACGGCATCTTCCATTCGCTCGAGCAGACGATCCGCTTCTACAACACGCGCGACACGATGCCGGAGCTCTGGTACCCGACCGTCGGCGGCCAGGCCAAGGCCACGCCCGATCCGGACTTCCCGAGCTACGGCCTGATCACCACGCAGTACGTCGGCGGCCAGGTGTGCAAGTTCGACGACCTGCCCGCGCGCTTCGTCGGCAACATCGACACGCAGATGCCGCTGGACGGCCGTCCCGCCCACAGCAAGCCGCCGATGTCCGAGCAGGACATCGCCGACCTCCTCTGCTTCCTCAACACGCTCAACGACAAGGACGTCCAGCCGGCCGAGCCGCCCAGGCCGGGGGCCTGCACGTCGTGATGCTTCGCTTCCCCATGACTCACGCCCTCTCCTTGCGCCGCACCGCCGTGTCCATCGGCCTGATCGCGAGCGCGCTCGTCCTGAACGCGCTCAGCGGATGCGCGCGCTCGCCGGCACCTTCCTCGGACCAGTTCGCCGCGGCGCTGAAGGACTACCTCGCCCAGCGCGGCGACCTGTGCCTGGCCAAGACCGACTGGCCCATCGACCTGACGCAGCACGAGATCGACACCGGCGCGCGCAACGCGCTGCAGCTGCCGGTCCTGGAGCGACTGGGGCTGGCGAGCTCGACGGTCGCCGAAGTCGAGGTCCAGGACGACCAGGCGGTGTCGCACCGCATGAAGGTCCGCCGCTATGCGCTGACCGAGGCGGGCCGGCAGTTCTACCTGACGCGGGAGCGAGCCACGCCGGGCGGCGGCCGGCAGACGGTCGGCGACTTCTGCGCGGCCAGGCTGAGCCTGGACCGGGTCGTCCATTGGGAACTGGCCGGCGAAGGCCGGGACCGGCTCGCGACGGTCAGCTACACCTACCAGGTGAAGGCCGCGCCCTGGACCGCGGACGCCGAGGTGCAGCGGGTCTTCCCCGTCGTCGCCCAGGTGATCCGCGGAGCGGGCAGCGCGCAGTTGCAGGAGCGGTTCCGGCCGACGGCGACCGGCTGGGTCGCGGTGGACCTGCCCTGAGCGCCGCCATGACGAGCGTCGTGCGCTTTCCCTCGGCCCTGGGCGACTGGGTCCGTCGACATCTGGACGACGGCGCGTCGCCCGATGAGCTGTGCCACGCGCTGCGCGAGCGCGCCATCGCGCCGGAGGCCGCGCAGGCGATCGTCGACGGCTTCGTCCGCGCGCGCCACGGCCACGCGCCGATGCCGGTGGATCAGGTCGCGCTGCCCTCGCCCGCGGAGCCGGGCGGCACGCCGCTGCCGCCATATCGCCATGGCGAGCCGCGCCTGCGTCCCGGCACCTCGATCGCGACGCATGACCGCGTCGTGCGCGTCGCCGCGCGCGCGGCGCAGCCGCTGCTGGCGGTGCTGAACGGCGTGATCGATGCCGATGAATGCGAGCAGCTCATCGCGCTGGCGCGCCCGCGACTGCGGCCCTCGACGCTCGTCGATCCGCACACCGGTCGCGACGTGGTGAGCGGCTTGCGCAGCAGCTTCGGCATGTTCTTCCGGCGCGCCGAGACGCCGCTGATCGCGCGCCTGGAGCAGCGCCTGGCCGAGCTGATGAACCTCCCGGTCGCGCACGCCGAAGGCCTGCAGGTCCTGCACTACCCGCCAGGCGCCGGCAGCGCGCCCCACTACGACTTCCTCGTGCCGTCCAACCCGGCCAACCGGGCCTCGATCGATCGCAGCGGCCAGCGCGTCAGCACCTTGGTGACCTACCTGAACGACGTGCCCGCCGGCGGCGAGACGGTCTTCCCGGCGGTCGGCTGGGCGGTGTCGCCGCAGCGCGGCCACGCCGTCTACTTCGAATACACCAATGCCCAAGGGCAACTGGACCACGCCTCGCTGCACGCCAGCGCGGCCGTTGTCCAGGGCGAGAAATGGGTCGCGACGACCTGGATGCGGGAGCGCCCGTTCGTGAGCGCGTAGGCCGGAGGGACGCAAGCCCGAAGAAGGGCTGACCCCGAGGGCCCTCGCCTCGAATCCGAGGTAGCGTTCCCGGCCATGCACGCCTCCTTGCCACGCCGACGCGCGCCGCTCGCGTCCCTCCCCGCCGCGCTGCTGACCGGCCTGGCGGCCACGCTGTACGCCACCGGGCCGGCGCTGGCCGCGCGGGCCGACGAGGCCGGCCCACCTCCAGCGATGCCCACGCCGAGCGCTTCGGGCGCCTGCGCCGCGTCGCTGGGCGCCGTCGCGGCAAGCCTGCGCTACGACTCGCGCCTCGCCGCCTTCAAGACGCCCTTCGGCGCGCAGCCGGCCAAGACCTGGATCGAGTTCCAGCTGACCGCGCTGCCCGGCGTCGAGAAGCTCGAGCTGGTCGTCGAGCGCCGCCGCGTCGAGGGCAACGAGGACCTGATCGCCTATGCCGAGGAGGCCCGCGTGCCGCTGCACAAGGCCGGCACCGCCGGGGGCCGCGAGCGCTGGAAGGCCCGTCACCGCTTCGGCGCGCCGGGTGTCTACGGCTACTACTTCATCGCCACGATCGACGGTGCCCGCTACGTCGTCCAGAACAACGCCGACCCGATCCACTGGACCAAGGAGAAGGGCTCGATGGGGCCGGCCAGCATCGCGCCGCTGCCCGAGGGCCCCGATGCCAAGGGGCCTTTCTCGATCCGCCGCTATCGCCAGACCATCCACGCCTCCGACTTCGCCGTCCCCGGCTTCGCGCGCGACCTCATCTACTACTACGTCTTCCCCGAGCGCTTCCGCAACGGCGACAGCTCCAACGATCCGCAGGTCGGCCAGGCCCGGTACCAGGACCACGGCATCGAGCGCCATCCGCGCTGGCTGGACCGTCCGTACAAGCCGGGCAGCGGCGACGGCTCGGACGCGGTCTACAACAACGACTTCTTCGGCGGCGACCTGGCCGGCCTCATCGACAAGCTCGATGACCTGCGCGAGCTGGGCGTCAACGCGCTGTACCTGACGCCGGTCTTCCAGGCCGCCAGCAATCACAAGTACGACACCGGCGACTACAAGCGCATCGATCCCGCCTTCGGCAGCAACGACGACTTCCAGCGCCTGACCAGCGAGGCCGGCAAGCGCGGCCTGCGCGTGATCCCGGACACCTCGCTGAACCACGTCGGCGCGGACTCGCCCTACTTCAACCGCTTCGGCAACTTCCCGGCCGGCGGCGCCTTCGACAACGGCAAGGCCAACCCGGCCTCGCCCTATGCGAGCTGGTTCCGCTTCGACCTCTCCCGGCCCAAGCCCGACGACCAGTACGCCGCCTGGATCGGCATCAAGGACCTGCCCGAGCTGGACAAGTCCAGCCGCGCCTTCCGCGACTACGCCTTCGGCCGGGACGGCGTGATGCAGTTCTGGCTGGACCGCGGTGCGGCGGGCTGGCGCATGGACGTCGCGCCCTGGGTGCCGGACGATTTCTGGCGCGCCTGGCGCATCGCGGTCAAGCGTCACCAGCCGGAGGCGCTGACGATCGCGGAGACCTGGTTCGACGCCAGCAAGTTCTTCCTCGGCGACACCTTCGACGCGACGATGAACTACATCTTCCGCAATGCCGTGCTGGACTTCGCGGCCGGCGTCAGCGCGGAGCGTGCCTACCAGAACCTGGAGCTGCTGCGCGAGTCCTATCCGCCGCAGGCGCTGTTCGCGTCCATGACGCTGCTGTCCTCGCACGACCAGCCGCGCGCGCTGCATCACTTCGGCGTGCGCGACGACAGCCCGCCGGAGAAGGTCGCCGACGGCAAGCGGCGCCTGCTGCTGGCGATGTTCTTCCAGATGAGCTACCCGGGCGCGCCGACGATCTATTACGGCGACGAGGTGGGCCTTGGCGGCGGCGAGGACCCGTACAACCGCGCGCCCTACCCCTGGGCCGACGAAGGCGGGCAGCCGGACCTGGCGCTGCGCGCGCAGGTCAAGCGGCTGGTCGGCCTGCGGCAGTCGCAGCCGGTGCTGCGGCACGGCAGCCTGTCCGCGCCGCTGTGGCTGGACGAGCACGTGATCGTGCTGCTGCGCCAGGACGGCCGCCGCAGCGCGATCGTGGCGATGAACAACGCCACCGAGCCGATGCGGGTGACCATCGCGCTGCCGCCGGCGCCGCGCGCCACGCCCTTCATCGACGCGCTGACACCCGGCGCGCCGATGAAGGCGGCGGGCAACGGCCAGTTGCTGATCGAGATCGGCCCGCTGAGCGGGCGGGTGCTGGTGGGCGATTGAGTCCGGTCGGGGATCGGGCTCAAGCCAGATGCGCTGCGCGCTGGCGGGCAAGGAAGGGCCGATCGATCTGATCCGCGAGCAACGCGATGTCGCGCGGCGACACGCCCGCGCGTTGGAAGTGATCTCGCCAGCCGTCCACGGCGCGGGCGACCCGGGACACCTCGGCTTCGGCCTCCCGCTCCTTCAGGCCAAAGAAGCGCGCCTCGGTGAGCGCGTTGACGATCGTCGATTCATGCCCCTGCTCGCCGACGCGGAGCTGCTGGTAGCCGAGCGCCTGTCCCGAGGGCAGCACGTCGAAGGCCGGTGACAACACGAGTTCGCCGTGAGGGGCGGTCAGCAGCACATGGTTCTTCTCGTGGTCGTCGGTGTTGTCGATCAGGATGTTGAACACCATGCGCCGGAACAACTCGCGCATCTGGGCCTGCGCCAAGCCATCCTCGGCCACGCCTCGGCGGCGCAACAACTGGGCCAGTTCGGGGTATCCCAGATCCGCCTTCATCGCCCTCAGCGCCACATGGGCGGACATCGCGTGCAGCCGCTGCCCGTTGCGCCGATCGAAGCGGCGCACTGCCACCGCATTGCCGCGCGGCAACGGGATGGCACGCGTCTCGGCCGCCTCGATGCCGGCACTGGCGCACAAGGTCATCGTGGCATGCTCGACCAATGGCATGTCGAAGACCTCGCCCGGCTCGGAGAACTTGACGACCCACTGATGGCCGTCGATCTCGACCAGTCCCTTGGGGCGCGCGCCGCCGAAGGTCACGCCCGGCACGATCAGGCGCCGGCTGGCGTCGTCCACCGGCTCGCCGGCCAGGACACGCAGCGCCAGCGCCTCCATGGCCGCCACATCGGCCAATTGCGGCAGCGGCCCGAGCCGACGCGGCAGATAGGCATCCGGCGCGGTCGACACGCCCAGCGCGCCGAAACGCTCATGCCCGGCGTAGTACAGGTAATCGAGCACCGCCAGGCGCGGGGGCCTGTCGAGGAATCGGATCACGCGCTCGCCCCAACGGTCTGGACGGGCGTCGTCGACCGCGCCCGCGGCGCTTTCCTTGTCCGTTGGCAGGAACTCGCCCGGATCCAGGGGAAGGTCCTCGCTGAGCGCGAACCCGTTCTTCAACCAAGCCTGCGAGTAGGTGAGGGACACGCCCTTCAGCGGCCGGACCAGGCGCAGCTCGCCGATGGGACGAGGCGTCTGCGGGTCGCCCAGCCACCACAGCCACAACTGGTCGGTCGGCTCATAGGCCCCGCTGTCCATCGTCATGCGTCCTCTCCTGGCTTCACTGGGCCGTCGCTGCCGGCGGCGAGTCGCTCATCGATCGTCGTTCGCCGCTTCACCGCCCGCTGACGGGCGACCCGCACAGCCTGCGCCAGCGCGCCGCGATCATGCTCCGGCGCCGCGAGGTCCGGCAGGGCCGCGTCGCGCCCCATCAGCCACAGCGCCGTCGCGTAGACCGCCATCGACACCGTCGGGTCGCCCTTCTCCATGCGCATCAGCGTGGGTTCAGAAACGCCGATCCGCCGGGCCCACGACTTCAGCGGCTCCTGTCTTCGCTTGCGCGCCAAAGACAGGTTTTCGCCCAGTTCGCGCAGGTGCGCGAGCACGGCCATGGGCATCTGCTCGATCGCGGCTGGTCTTTTTGGCATGACATAGATATTAGTACAACGGCTGATTTGCCAACATCTATGTTTGTTGAGCCAAAGAAACAGCCCCGCCGGCTCTCGCCGTGCGGGGCTGCATCACTCGACCCACCGGGCCCGGCCCGGTGGCTTCAGCGGGCCATCAGAACTTGTAGGTCGCCCCCAGCAGGAAGGTGCGGCCCCACTTGATGTACTCCAGCGGGCGGTCCTTGGTCTGCGCGTAGGTGCGGTAGGCCTCGTCGGTCAGGTTGTTGACCTGCGCCAGCAGCCCCAGTCCCTTCAGCGGACCTTCGGTGAAGTTGTAGCCGATCTGCGCGTCGACGATGCTCTCGCCCACCACGTAGCGCAGCGTGCGCGAACCGTTGAAGTTGCCGATCTCGCCGATGAAGTCGGACCGCTTGCGCTGGCTGATCCGGAACTCGAAGCCGTTGGCCTCGTAGTACGCGGTCAGGTTGTAGACCCGCTTGGACAGGCCCGGCAGCGAGATCGGCCCGCTGCCCACGCTGCTCGCGCTGTCCGGATCCTTGATCGAGATGTTGCTGTCGTTGAAGGTCGCGCTGGCGACGATGCCGAAGCCGTTCAGCATCGGGCTCACCAGGTTGAGCGGCAGCGACGCCGTCAGCTCCAGGCCCTTGAGCTGACCACCCTTCCCGTTGTACGGGGCGGTGAAATCGCCGGTCAGCTGCGCCGGCGGCTGGCCCGGCTGCGGCACGTAGTCGACGACGAAACGCGAGAAGTCGTAGCCATCCACCGTCTGCTTGTAGATGTAGCTGCGCAGGTCCTTGTAGTAGGCGGCCGCCGCCACGTAGGCCTTGTTGCCGAAGTACTTCTCCCACGACAGGTCGACGGCGTTGGCACGCCACGGATTCAGCGTCGGGTTGCCGCCCGTGGCGCCCGGCCTGCCGGTCGTGCCGTTGACGCCGAACTCCAGGCCCGCGTTCATCTGCTCCACGCGCGGACGCGCCATCTGCTTGGCCAGCGCGAAGCGCACCGTCTGCTCGCCCGGCAGGCTCCACGACAGGTTCATCGAGGGCAGGTAGTCGGTGTAGGTCTTGCCGCCCTCGATCGGCTTCACGCCGCCCGCGTTGTTGTTGAGCGTCGCGTCCCAGTAGTTGGACTGCGAGGACTGGTCGGTGCGCACGACCTGCAGCCCGATGTTGCCGCGCATCGGCACGCCGAAGGTGGTCGCGTCCAGGTTGCCCTTCAGGAAGGCGGTGGTCGTCTTCTCCTTGACCTGCCAGGCCTTGGGGATCAGGTAGCTGGCCGTCTCCGTCGGCGCGAAGGTCATGTAGCGGCCGACCGCGCCCGGCACGTTCCACGCCGGGATCAGGCCCAGGCCGGCGAAGCTCAGGTCCACCGGGCTGTACTGCAGGTCCGGCGCGATCGCGGTGTCGCCCTGCGCACCGACGTTGATGTTGCCTTCCGGCTGGCGCTTCTTCTTCGAGCGGTCCGCGTAGTTCAGGCCCGCCTCGAAGTCGGAGAACAGCCCGGAGGCGAAGTCGGGCGCCGGCAGGTTGCCCACCAGCTTGAAGCCGGTCAGCTCGTCCTTGACGCTGGGCACCTTGCCGTAGCCGGAGCCGTAGATCGTGTTCTGCAGCAGCAGCTGGGTCGGGTCCGAATAGTTGCGCAGCCCCGGCACGATCTGCGAGAAGCCGCCGGTGCGGAACGCCAGGCCCACGTTGTCCAGCGGCCAGTCGGTCGCGGAGGCCCGGGCCAGCTGCGTGTTGTTCTCCAGGCTCAGCTCGTTGCGGGTGGCGCGCGAGTAGTTCACGTCAGCCGTCAGCGACAGGCCGCTCTCGAACTTCAGCTTGTTGTTCCAGCCCGCGGCGACGATCTTGTCGTCGCGCTTGTTGTACATGCCGCGCACCAGCGGATAGGCATTCAGCAGCGTGCCGCCGGTCTGGGTGCCGTTGTCGTTGACGGTGGGGTTCGACCAGTTCAGGCCGGCCGGCGGGTTGTTGCCGTTCCAGCCCAGGTTCATCTCGAACTGGTTGGCGGTGTCGACCTGCTTGGCCTTGGTCCAGAAGCCGTCGACGACGCTGGTCCAGTTCTGGCTCGGACGGAACTCGATCGTGCCCATCAGCGCGTCGCGCTCGCTCTTGCCGGTGCGGCGCAGCGCCTTGATGCCGCCGGAGTTGTAGGTGCCCGCCGGCAGGCCGGTGCGGCCGGTCTGGTCCCAGGGCTCGTAGAAGCCGACCTGCTCTTCCTGGACCGGCGTCTCCTGGTGCGCATAACCCAGCGACACGCCGATGCTGCGGTTGGCGAACTGGTCGATGTAGCTGGCGCTCAGGCGGTTGCCGGTGGCGCTGGCGTCGGCCGCCTTGCCCAGCGAGTTGCGCTGGCCGCGGGCGTTCAACGTCACCACGCGGTTGCTGAAATTCAGCGGACGGACCGTCTGCATGTCGATGGTGCCCGACAGGCCCTGGCCGACCAGTCCCGCTTCCGGCGTCTTGTAGACCACCACGGCGCTGAGCAGTTCCGACGGGTACTGGTCGAACTCGACGCTGCGGTTGTCGCCGGTGGAGACCAGTTCGCGACCGTTGAGCAGCGTGGTCGCGAAGTCGGGCGACAGGCCGCGGACCGAGATCACCTGCGCGCGTCCCGCGACGCGCTGCGCCGACAGGCCGGGCAGACGGGCGATGGACTCGGCGATCGACACGTCGGGCAGCTTGCCGATGTCCTCGGCGGAGACGGCCTCGACGATCGCGTCGGCATTCTTCTTGACCGAGATGGCGGCCTCGATGCCGCGGCGGATGCCGGTGACGGTCACCGTCTCCAGCGTCTTGTCGGCCGCGGCCTTGGCGGCAGCTTCCTTGTCCGTTTCGGTCTGGGCCTGCTGCGCCTGGGCGGCGCCGGCCATCAGGGCCAGCGTCACCAGGCAGCCGGCGGCGACCGGCTGCACACGGAACAGCTCGCGGGGGGCGTGCGATGTCTTCATTGGGTTTGTCTCCTGTAGCTCTGGCTGCGCTCGAGCGTCTTCTGGCGCTCGCTGGCTCGTCCTGCGGGGCACTGCGACCGGGAGGTTCACGTTGCAGGGACCACGGAACCCCTTGTTCGGAAAGAATTCTGTACTAAAACTAGATCACCCACCTAGTTCTCGCAAACCCTGGCGCTATTGAGTTAGCCGATTTATGGTGTGAAAACCACGAATAGTCTGCGGGTTTCCACCGATAAAGCCGCAAAATGAGCAGCGGAAATGAAAAACGGCGACCGCGCGGGTCGCCGTTTTGGCTTGGTGATGTAGCTGTACTACAGCGCGTCGCTTCCTCAGCGCACCGACTGCTCCAGCGCGAACGCGGCGCCGGCCAGTGCCGTCAGGGTGTCGGTGATCAACACGCAGGGAACGGCCGCCAGGTAGGAGGCGAAGCGCCCCTTGGCCTCGAAGCGCTCGCGGAACGGCGACTCGAAGAAGCGATCCCCCAGGCGCGGCACGATGCCACCACCGATGTAGACGCCGCCGCGCGCCCCCAGCGCCAGCGCGACGCTGCCGGCGAAGCTGCCCAGGAAGGCGCTGAACTGCGTCATCGTCCGCGCGCAGATCTCGTCACCGCCCAGCGCGCGCTCCACGATCTGCTCCGCGGTCAGGCGCTGCGCCGGCGGCTGGCCCGCCACGGTCGCGACCGCGGCATGCAGCGTCGGCAGGCCGATGCCCGACAGGAAGCGCTCGGCCGACACATGCGGGAACTCGCGCCGCGCGACGGCGAGCAGTTCGCTTTCATAGTCATTGATCGGGGCCAGCGTCATGTGACCGCCCTCCCCCGGCAGCGCGATCCAGCCGCCCGAGGTCTCGATCACGCCGCCGACGCCCAGCCCGGTGCCGGGCCCGATCACCGCCAGCGTGCCGCGCGGCGTCGTCAGCGCGGGCCCAGGGACCGCGGCCACCTGGTCCGGTCGCAGGCCGGGCAGCGACAGCGCCAGCGCCTCGAAGTCGTTCAGCAGCCGCAGCTCGTCCAGGCCGAGGTCGGCCTGCAGCTGGCTGCGGGAGAAGGTCCAGTGGCTGTTGGTCAACTCGATGCGGTCGCTCTTGATCGCGGTCGCGAGCGCCAGCGACGCCCGCCGAGGCCGCGCCTGCACGCCCAGGCCGGCGAGTTCCTTCAGATAGGCCTCGGCCGCCGCGCGCAGCGATTCATATTGAGCGACCGGCAGCTTGCGCACATGCTCGACCGACTTGCCGGGGCCGTCGACCCACGCGAAGCGGGCATTGCTGCCGCCGATGTCCGCCACCAGCCACGGATACCCCGCGGCGCCCGTCGTCGCCACACCCTGATCTGCTTGCACTGTGCTTGTCCTGCTTGTTCGGCTTGTTGAAGCGCACCCCCAAGGTGCGCCGGAGGCCGCCTCGGAGGCGGAATCCGCGCAAGGTAGCAAAACTACAGCAATCGCACAAGAGCACTGTCACCCGGTCGCCCATTTCGCGACGGTGATCATGACGCAATCACTCCGCTTTCGTCGGCAAATGCTTGTCACTAATCACTTTTACCTCCCCATCCATGCCGCTGGCGGCCTCGAAAATCACTGTAGTCTCACTACAGCGCCACACGCCAAGACCAAGGCACGGCTAGGGGCGAACCCTTCCGGCGCTCCCGGGCGTGGAGGCCATAATCGCCGCTTCCCCGCCGTCCCCGCGCCGCCCCGATCCGCCCGGATCCATGCCAGGCCCGAGGCGGCCAGCACCTCTCCTTCATGCGTGAATTCGACAGTCCCCGGCTGATCGCCGACATCGGCGGCACCTTCGCCCGCTTCGCCCTGGAGACCTCCCCGGGAGAGTTCGAGCACATCGCGCTGCTGCGCTGCGCCGAGCACGCCGACTTCCACGCCGCCGTGCGGGCCTTCATGGACCGGTTGCCGCGCCAGCTGCGGGTGGCGCACGCGGCGATCGCGATCGCCAACCCGGTCGAGGGCGACCAGGTGCGGATGACCAACTACCACTGGCAGTTCTCGATCGAGGAAGCGCGCCAGCGCCTCGGCCTGGACACGCTGGTGGTCGTCAACGACTTCACCGCGCTGGCGATGGCGCTGCCGCGGCTGCGGGGCGGCGAGATCCGCCAGATCGGCGGCGGCGAGCCGCGCGCCCACAGCGTGATCGGGCTGCTGGGCTCGGGCTCGGGCCTGGGCGTGTCGGGCCTGATCCCGGCGGGCGAGGGCTGGATCTCGCTGGGCTCCGAAGGCGGCCACACCAACTTCGCGCCGCGCGACGAACGCGAGATCGCGCTGCTGCGCTTCGCCTGGAACGAGTACGAGCACGTCTCCTTCGAGCGGCTGCTGTCCGGCCCGGGCCTGGAGCTGATGCACCGCGCGATGGCGGACTACCTCCAGCGCCCGTCGGAGCCGCTGAGCGCGCCGGAGATCACCGCCCGCGCGCTGGAGGCCACCGACCCGGTCTGCGAGGAGACGCTGGAGCTCTTCTGCACGCTGCTGGGCACGGCCGCGGCCAACCTGGCGGTGACGCTGGGCGCCTTGGGCGGCATCTACATCGGCGGCGGCATCGTGCCGCGGCTGGGCGAGTATTTCGACCGCTCGCGCTTCCGCGCCCGCTTCGAGGACAAGGGCCGCTTCTCCGACTACGTCGCCGCGATTCCCACCTTCGTGATCACCGCGGAGCACGCCACCTTCAAGGGCGCGTCGGCGATCCTGGAGGCGCAGCTGCGCAGCCTGCAGACCAGCGGCGGCGCGTCGGCGATCGTCGGCCAGATCCGGCGCGCGCGCGACGGCCTGTCGCCGGCCGAGCAGCGCGTCGCGGACCATGTGCTGGCGCATTCGCGCAAGGTGCTGAACGATCCGATCGCCGAGATCGCCAAGGCCGCCAACGTCAGCCAGCCGACGGTGATCCGCTTCTGCCGCTCGCTGGGCTGCGAGGGGCTGTCCGACTTCAAGCTGCGGCTGGCGTCGGGCCTGACGGGCACGGTGCCGGTCAGCCACACGCAGGTGACGCAGGACGACTCGATGGTCGAGCTCGGCGAGAAGGTGCTGGGCAACACCGCGTCGGCGATCCTGCAGGTGCGCAGCCAGCTCAACCGCGACATGATCGACCGCAGCATCGAGCTGCTGCTGAAGGCCTCGCGCATCGAGTTCTTCGCGATCGGCCATTACGGCGTGGTCGCGCAGGATGCGCAGTTCAAGTTCCTGCGCCTGGGCGTGGCCTGCAACGCCTACGTGGAGCCGCGGCTGCAGCTGCTGGCGGCGCAGACGCTCAAGCCGGGCGACGTGGCGGTGCTGATCAGCAGCAGCGGCAAGCTGCCGGAGCTGATCGCGGTGGCCGACGCGGCGCGCGAGCGCGGCGCCCATGTGGTGGCGATCACCGCCAGCCAGTCGCCGCTGGCGAAGAAGGCCGACGCGGCGCTGATCGTCGACCACGTCGAGGACGTCGCGACACACCTGCCGATGATCAGCCGCATCCTGCACCTGCTGGTGATCGACATGCTGGCGGTGGGCGTGGCGATGCGGCGCGATCCGGCGGGACCGGCCGGCGCGGTGCTTGGCGCCGCGCATCCGGACCTGGACGAGACCGACGAGGACGGCCGCGTCAGCGCGCGCCGCGCGGCGCCGGGCGTCAGCCTGGCCTCGCCGCTGGCCAAGCTCACGGCGCACAGCCGCTGAGGGAGACGCGATCCCGCATGCAAGACACCTGGTGGCAATCGCTCGTCCAATGGACGCTCTGGGGCGCCGCGATGGCGCTCGTCATGGGCTGGGTCGGCCGCAACCGGCTGAAGCCCCGTCCCGAGGCTGAGGCGCAGTTGCTGCGCCATCCGATCAGCACGCTGGTGATCGGCGTCATCGGCGCGGTGTTCTTCTTCGGGCTCGCGATCATCTCCAACACCGTCGGCAAGAACCCCACCGCGACCGTCTGGACCACGCTCTGCTTCATCAGCCTCGGGCTGATGTCGGCGCCGATGATCCTGGACTACGTCTACGGCCGCCACCAGGTGTCGGAGGAAGCCATCGCCTATGGCCGCCTGCTCGGCCGGCGCGGCGTCATGCGCTGGGCGGACGTCCGGCGGATCCGCTTCTCGCCGGGCATGAAATGGTTCGTGCTGGAAGACCAGCAGCGCACCCGCGTGCGCGTCTCGGCGATGCTGATGGGCCTGCCGGAGTTCGCGCGGCTCGCGCTGGCGCGGGTGCCGCCCGAGGCCCTCGACGACCGCACCCGCACGCTGCTCACCGAGACCAGCCTGGGTCGGCCACCGCGGGTCTGGGGCTGAGCCCGGCTTCTGGCGGACCCAGGCGGCCCGCGCTGGCCACGACGCCCAGCCGCCCCGCTGGTAGCAGGGCGTCTCGCTTCAGGCGTCGAACCCGGGGCACTGCCGATGCGCCTGCCGCAGCAGCGTCGGCCAGACGAAGGCACCGCCCAGGCCGCCGGTCTGCACCCGCATCGACTCGGCGGTGCCGCGGATGACCGCGTCGTCGACCGGCGTGAGCGCCGCGCCGCCGGCCTGCGCGGCGATCTGGATCTGGCAAGCGCTCTCGAAGGTGTACATCGACAGGAAGGCGTCACCGATGGTCCTGCCCACGGTCAGCAGGCCGTGGTTGCGCAGGCAGTAGAAGATCTTGTCGCCGAGGTCGCGCTGCAAGCGCGGCTGCTCGTCCGGACGGATCGCGACGCCCTCGTAGTCGTGGTACGCCAGCGAGGCCAGCACGAAGGTCGACTGCTGCGAGATCGGCAGCACGCCGTCCTTCTGCGCCGACACCGCCACGCCGGCCCGCGTGTGCGTGTGCAGCACGCAACCCACGTCCGGCCGCGCCGCATGGATGGCCGAATGGATGATGAAGCCGGCCTGATTCACCGGGAACGGCGTCTCCTGCAGCTTGTTGCCGAGCGCGTCGACCTTGATCAGGCTGGAGGCCGTGATCTCGTCGAACATCAGGCCGTAGGGGTTGATCAGGAACTCATGCGCATCGCCGGGCAGCCGCGCGCTGATGTGCGTGAAGATCAGGTCGCTCCAGCCGTAGCGCGCCACCAGCCGGTAGCAGGCGGCCAGGTCCACGCGCAGCTGCCATTCGGCGTCGCTGACCTGGCCCTTGAGCGATGGGATCCGGGCGGTGATGTCGTCCATGAACGCGTCTCCTGGTCGCGCCCGGCCCTTCCTCGGGCCGGGTCCGCGGCGGATCGTCCTCCCGGAGCGCCACCGCGGCTGTCGCGTTCAGGACATCGTCATTGAGCAAGGTACTTCAGCAAGCCAGACCAGAAGTTGATCTTGCTTCCGAACACCAGCACGACAAGGAAGACGGAAATGCCCGCGGCGATCAGGTTGGCAATGACGTTGGACCACACGCCGGACCAGAAGCCGAGCGTGCGTTCGATCCGCCTCAGCCGCCTCAGATGATCGGCCTCAGCGTCCGCCAGCGCGTCCGACAGCGACTCCTCGGCCATATCCTCGAGCATCATTTCCGCGCGCGTGCGGTACGTGTCGATCTGCGATGGCAGATTCATGCTCAGCACAAAGCCGTGCACATCCACCTGCGGATGCGCCTTCATGAATTCCACCTTGTCCGCCTTGTAGAGCGCGTACGCAATCAGGCCTGCAAGGTCCCTGGGGTTCTGAACGAAGGACTGGAATGTCTGGTGCAGCATCAGACGATGACCTTGGCTTTCGCCAACCATCGCTCAAGTGCATTGTTCGCGGCCCTGACGATGTCCTCACGGCTGGGAAGTACGGCGCGCACCGCAGGCGACGGCTCGTGGTCACGCTCACGCGTCATGAGACGCTTGTTCGCGCGCCGGATCGTGTGCACGGTGATGTACTTGCGGGCAGCCGAGGACTTCATGGGAAGCGACCCTACAGCCGTGAGGCCATGGGGCTAATTGGCAATGATCGAACGGCGACGGACCTGCGATGCGGCGCATGAGCCGGCGAACAGGAACGAATGGTCGGCAGCATTGCACTGCCGGAGATCTCGATCAATGACCCGTATCAGTGACGAGCCCCGCTGGAAGAAGGCTCCGGCGGGGCAGGTCGTTCAGAACGCCGCGATCCCCGTCTGCGCCCGTCCCAGGATCAACGCGTGGATGTCATGCGTGCCCTCGTAGGTGTTGACCACCTCGAGATTGACCAGGTGGCGCGCGATGCCGAACTCGTCGCTGATGCCGTTGCCGCCCAGCATGTCCCGCGCGGTGCGCGCGATCTCCAGCGACTTGCCACAGCTGTTGCGCTTCATGATCGAGGTGATCTCCACCGCCGCCGTGCCCTCGTCTTTCATGCGCCCCAGCCGCAGGCAGCCCTGCAGGCCCAGCGTGATCTCGGTCTGCATGTCGGCCAGCTTCTTCTGCACCAGCTGGTTGGCGGCCAGCGGCTTGCCGAATTGCTTGCGATCCATCGTGTACTGCCGCGCGGTGTGCCAGCAGGCCTCGGCCGCGCCCAGCGCGCCCCAGGCGATGCCATAGCGGGCGCTGTTCAGGCAGGTGAACGGGCCCTTCAGGCCGCGCACCTCGGGGAAGGCGTTCTCCTCGGGGCAGAACACCTCGTCCATCACGATCTCGCCGGTGATGGACGCGCGCAGCCCCACCTTGCCGTGGATCGCCGGCGCGCTCAGGCCCTTCCAGCCCTTCTCCAGCACGAAACCGCGGATCTGGCCGCCATCGTCCTTGGCCCAGACGACGAACACGTCCGCGATCGGGCTGTTGGTGATCCACATCTTGCTGCCGCTGAGCGAGTAGCCGCCCTCGACCTTGCGCGCCCGCGTGATCATCGACCCCGGGTCCGAGCCGTGGTTCGGCTCGGTCAGCCCGAAGCAGCCGATCCACTCGCCGCTGGCCAGCTTGGGCAGGTACTTGCGCTTGGTCGCCTCGTTGCCGAACTCGTGGATCGGCACCATCACCAGCGAGCTCTGCACGCTCATCATCGAGCGGTAGCCGCTGTCCACGCGCTCGACCTCGCGCGCGATCAGGCCGTAGCAGACATAGTTCAGTCCGGCGCCGCCGTATTCCTCGGGGATGGTCGGGCCCAGCAGGCCGAGCTCGCCCATCTCGCGGAAGATCGCCGCGTCGGTCTTCTCATGCCGGAAGGCCTCCAGCACCCGCGGCGCCAGCCGGTCCTGGCAGTAGGCCCGCGCCGCGTCGCGCACGGCGCGCTCGTCGTCGCTCAGCTGCTGCTCCAGCAGCAGCGGATCGTCCCAGTGGAATGCGGCCTTCGCGGCCTTGGATGCTTGGCTCATGATGTCTCTTCCGTTCCTGTTGATGTGACTGCGTCTCCCGGGACGCGGCGCAGGCTGGGACCGATCCTAGTCCCGCGCCGGCACCACCGCCGTCACCTCGATTTCAACCTTCGCACGATCCTCGATCAGCCCCGCCACCTGCACGGCGGTCATCGCGATGCCGTACTCGCTGCCCAGCACCTCGCGGTAGGCCTGCCCGACCTCGCGGCCGCGCGCGACGTACTCCCGCTTGTCGACCAGGTACCAGGTCATCCGCGCAATGTGCCTGGGCTCGGCCCCGGCCTCGGCCAGCACCGCCTTGATGTTGATCAAGGCCTGCCGCACCTGGTCGACGAAATCGTCGCTCTCGAACTGGCACTGCCCGTTCCAGCCGATCTGGCCGGCGACGAAGACCTGCGTGCCGACCGCGGCGACGCCATTGGCATAACCGCGCGGCGCGGCCCAGGCCGCCGGCTGCAGCAGGCGCTTTGCGGCGGGGGTGTTCTTCTCGTTCTCGTGGCTCATCGTCGTGACTCCTCTACTGCTCGGACGATTGATGGGATTGCTGCGCCTGGACCGCCCGCACCAGCGCGGCGCGGACGTCCTCGGGAAAGGGCTGGGACTGATGCGTCTCCAGCGAGGTGCACACCAGCACCTGGCCGAAGCTCACGCGCGCGCCGTCGGCGCCGTCGAAGCGCACCCTCAGCGACAGCGAGCTGCGCCCCACCCGCTCGATCCACAGCCGCTGCGTGAGCCGGTCGCCCTGGCGGCTGATGCGCTCGAAGTTGGTCTGCAGCTGCACCGTGGGCAGGCCAATGCGACGCGGGCCCAGCAACTCGGCGTACGACACGCCCAGGCCCTCGTTGAACCAGTCTTCGACGAAGGCGTTCAGCAGCTCGTAGTAGCGCGGGAAGAAAACGATGCCGGCCGGGTCGCAATGACCGAAGCGGATCAGCACCTCACGCTCGAAGGCGGCGTTCGTCACATCGTCCTCCTCAGACGCCCAGATGGCGGTGCCACACGCCGTGATCGGCCGCCAGCGCCGCGGAGTCGCCCCGCCAGACGACCTGGCCACGCTCCACGATGCTGTGCCGGTCGGCGAGGCGGATCAGCCGCTTCACGTACTTGTCGACCACCAGGATGGTCTGGCCCGCCTGGCGCAGCGTGTCCAGGCAGCGCCAGATGTCCTCGCGGATCAGCGGCGCCAGGCCCTCGGTGGCCTCGTCCAGCACCAGCAGCCGCGGATTGGTGACCAGCGCGCGGCCGATGGCGAGCATCTGCTGCTCGCCGCCGGACAGCTGCTGGCCGAGGTTGGCCGCGCGCTCCCGCAGCCGCGGGAACAGCGCAAAGACCCGCTCGACGCTCCACGGCTCGGCCGCGCGGCAGCGGTTGGCCTCGAAGGCCCGCAGGTGCTCCAGCACGCTGAGGTTGGGGAAGACCTGGCGCCCCTCGGGCACGATGGCCAGGCCCAGCCGCGCGATGCGGTCGGCGCGCCAGCCGGTCACGTCCTCGCCGGCGAAGCGGATGCGCCCGCCGCTCGGCGCCAGCCAGCCGGACAGGCAACGCAGCGTCGTGCTCTTGCCCATGCCGTTGCGGCCCAGCAGCGTCGCGACCTCGCCCGGCGCGATGCGCAGGTCGACGCCGAACAGCACCTGGCTGCCGCCGTAGCCGGCGCGCAGGCCCTCGATCTCGAGCAGCGCGTCGCTCATGCGCCCTCCTTCGCCGGATGGCTCCGGGCCGACGGGCCGGCCGCGTCCGCCGCATCCATCGCGTCCGCCCGGTCCGCGTCATCCGCCTCGTCGCCGAGGTAGGCCTGCCGGACCGCCGCGTCGTTGCGGATCTCGTCCGGCGTGCCCGTGGCGATGACGCGCCCGCTCACCAGCACCGACACGCGGTCGGCGAGCCGGAAGACCGCGTCCATGTCGTGCTCGACCAGCAGCAGCGTCAGCCGCTGCGCCTTCAGCGCCGACAGCAGCTCGACCATGCGCGCCGACTCGTCCGGCCCCATGCCCGCCATCGGCTCGTCCAGCAGCAGCAGCCGCGGCCGCGCCGCCAGCGCCAGCGCGAGTTCCAGCTGGCGCTGCTCGCCATGCGCCAGCGTGCCCGCGACGCGGTCGGCCATCGCCGTCAGACCCACCAGCGCCAGCATCGCCTCGGCATCGGCATAAGCGGCCTCGTCCGCGCGCGCCGGTCGCCACCACGAGGGCGCCGCCGGCCGCCGCGCGAGCACCGCCAGCACCACGTTGTCCAGCACGGTGAAGCGCCGGTAGATGCTGGTGATCTGGAACGAGCGCACCAGGCCGCCGCGCACGCGCTGCGGCATCGACAGCGCGGTGACGTCCTCGCCGTCGAAGAACAGGCCGCCGCCATCGGGCGCCAGCGCGCCGGAGATCTGGTGGATCAGCGTCGTCTTGCCGGCCCCGTTCGGGCCGATCAGCGCATGGGTCTCGCCGGCGCGCACCTCGAGGCTGGCCTCGTCGGTCGCGGTCAGCGCGCCGAAGCGCTTCACCAGCCGATGCACCTGCAGCAGCGCGAGCTCGGGCAAGCGCGACGGCGCCGCCCTCGACAGGTCGTGCAGAGCCTCAGGCATGCGCGGCCTCCTTGGACCGGCCGCTCCTGCGCCCGACCAGCCCGGTGAGCCCGCGCGGCGCGAAGAGCACGACCACCAGCAGGATCGCGCCGAGCGCGAACTGCCAGTGGATCGTGACGCCCGACAGCAGCTCCTCGAGCAGCAGGAAGGCGGCCGCGCCCAGCGGGCCGCCCCACAGCGCGCCGGCGCCGCCCAGGATCACCATCACCATCAGCTGGCCCGACTGCGACCAGTGCATCAGGTGCGGCGACACCAGGCCGTTCAGGTTGGCCAGCAGCGCGCCGGCCAGGCCCGCGATCGCACCGGCGACGACAAAGGCGGTCCACTGCACCGCGAAGACCCGGCCGCCGGTCGCGGCGACGCGGGTCTCGTTCTCCCGCGCCGCCTGCAGCAGCCAGCCCAGCGGCGAATTGACCAGCCGGCGCAGGCCCGCGAACACCAGCGCGAAGATGGCCAGCGCGACCCAGTAGAACGAGGCATCGTCGGCGAGGCTGAGCGGCAGGCCGGACAGGGTCGAGCGCGCCGCCAGCGGCAGGCCGTCGTCACCGCCGTAGGCCTTCAGCGAAACCGCCAGGTAATGGAACATCTGCGCGAAGGCCAGCGTGATCATGATGAAGTACACGCCGCGCGTGCGCAGGCTGATGGCGCCGATCACCGCCGCCGCGACGCCCGACACGACCATCGCGGCCGGCCATGCGATCCAGGCCGAGCCGATGCCCGCGTCCGCGAGCACGCCGACGGTGTAGGCGCCCAGGCCGACGAAGGCCGCGTGGCCGAAGCTCACCAGCCCGCCGAAGCCCAGGATCAGGTTCAGGCTCGCCGCGGCGATCGCGAAGATCAGCACCCGCGTCGCGACCACCGTGTAGAACTCCAGGCCCAGCGCCTGCAGCAGCGGCGGCAAGGCCGCCAGCGCCGCCAGCAGCGCCCAGGCCCACGGGCCCAGGGCGCGATGGTGCAGCAGCGTGTGGCGGGTCGTCACGGGCTCGTTGATCGGCCCAATGATCGGCTCGGTGATCGGCTCTGTCATGGGCTCAGCCTCTCGCGGGGAACAGGCCGCGCGGTTTCCAGAACAGCACCGCCGCCATCAGCAGGTAGATCAGGATCGACGCCAGCGCCGGCCCGAGGTTGGACGCCACCTCCGGCGACGCCACCTGCCGCAGCACCGCGGGCAGCAGCGTGCGCGAGCCGGTGTCCACCAGCCCCACCAGCAGCGCGCCGACCAGCGCGCCGCGGATCGAGCCGATGCCGCCGATCACGATCACGACGAAGGCCAGGATCAGGATGCTCTCGCCCATGCCCACCTGCACCGCCAGCAAGGGGCCCAGCAGCGAGCCCGCCAGCGCGCACAGCGCCGCGCCGACGCCGAAGACCGCGGTGAACAGCCGGTCCGCGGGCACGCCCATCGCAGTGGTCATCGCGCGGTTGGAGGCGCCGGCCCGTACCCACATGCCCCAGCGCGTGCGCGTGACCAACAGGTACAGCCCCACCGCCACGACCAGCCCCACGCCGATGATGAGCAGCCGGTAGGCGGGATACATCAGCCCGGGCAGCAGCTCGACGGGACCGGACAGCGCGGCCGGCGTGTTCAGCATCAGCGGCTGCTCGCCCCAGATCATGCGCACGCCTTCGTTGAGCATCAGGATCAGCGCGAAGGTCGCCAGCACCTGGCTCAGGTGGTCGCGCTGGTAGAGCCGGCGCAGCAGCGTCACCTCCAGCGCCATGCCCAGGAGCGCGGTGCCCGCGATCGCCGCCAGCACGGCGATGCCGAAGGACGCGCCTGCCGCCATCGCCGCCGCGGCCAGGTAGGCGCCGACCATGTACAGCGAGCCATGCGCCAGGTTGATCAGGTCCATGATGCCGAAGACCAACGTCAGGCCGGCCGCCAGCAGGAACAGCATCAGCCCGAACTGCAGGCCGTTGAGGGCCTGCTCGGCGACGAGGATGAGGTCCATCGATGCGCGCCCGCCGCCTTCACTTCATCTTGCACAGCGGCGCGTAGGCGTCGGCGTGCTGCTCGAAGATCTTGCCCAGCGTCCGGTTGGTCACGCGGCCCTGCGGGTCCTTGGTGATCACGCGCAGGTAGTAGTCCTGCACCGGGTACTGGTTGTGGTTGAAGCGGAACGGGCCGCGCACCGAGTCGAACTTCGCCGCCTTCAGCGCCTTGAGCAGCGCGGGCCGGTCCTCGACCTTGCCCTTCACGTCGCGCACCGCCGCGCCGATCAGCTGCGCCGCGTCGTAGCCCTGGCTCGCATACAGCGAGGGCAGCCGGCCGTAGGCCTTGACGAAGTCGGCCACGAAGCGCTTGTTGGCCGGGTTGTCCAGGTCGTGCGCCCAGTGCGAGCTGTTGAACATGCCCAGCATCGGCTCGCCGACCGCCTTGATGACGTCCTCGTCGGCGGAGAAGCCCGGCCCGAAGAGCGTGATGTCCTTGGACAGCCCCGCGCCGACGAACTGCTTGATGAAGTTGATGCCCATGCCGCCGGGCAGGAAGATGTACATCGCATCGGGCTTGGCGGCGCGCGCCTGCGCGAGTTCCGCGGCGTAGTCCAGCTGGCCCAGCTTGGTGTAGATCTCGTCGGCCACCGCGCCCTTGTAGTAGCGCTTGAAGCCGGCCACCGCGTCCTTGCCGGCGGGATAGTTGGGCGCCAGCACCACGACCTTCTTGAAGCCCTTGTCCATCACCGTCTTGCCGACGGCCTCGTGCAGGTTGTCGTTCTGCCAGGCGACGTTGAAGAAGTAGCGGTTGCACTGCTCGCCGGCGTACTGCGAGGGCCCGGCGTTGGCGCTGACATAGGGCACCTGCACCGCGAAGACGCTGGGGCCGACGGCCAGCATCACGTTGGAGAACACGATGCCGGTCATCACGTCGACCTTGTCGCGCTTGAGCAGCCGTTCGGCCGATTGCTTGGCGACCTCGGGGTTCTGCTGGTCATCGGCGGTCAGGACCTCGACCGGCAGGCCGCCCAGCTTGCCGCCACCCTGCTGGACCGCGAGCGCGAAGCCATCGCGGATGTCGACGCCCAGGCCGGCGCCGGGCCCGGACAGCGTGCTCAGCATGCCGACCTTGAGCTTGTCGGCGGCCTGCGCAGGCGCCGCCAGCGCGAGCACCGCCCCCATGGCGGCGAGCGCGGCGAGCGCGCGCTGGACAACGGTGGGCTCGTACTGCGGCGACGGCTTCGTTTCGTTCGCGTTCATCGGACGCTCCAGAAAGGCCCCGTGAGGGGCGGGTCGGATGGTCACGCCGGTACGGCTGGGCGCGGTGGGGATCGCTGCGCGCGGCGTCATGCTTCGCGCAGCCGGAAGCGCTGCAGCTTGCCGGTCTCGGTCCGGGGCAGGCTGGCGCGGAACTCTATCGCACGGGGGTACTTGTACGGGGCGATCGTGGCCTTGACGAAGTCCTGCATCGCCTTGACCAGCGCGGCCTCGTCGTCGGCGCCCGCCGCGCCGGGCTTGAGCACGACAAAGGCCTTCACCAGCTGGCCGCGCTCCTCGTCCGGCACGCCGACCACCGCGCATTCGGCGACCGCCGGATGGGCCAGCAGCGCCGACTCCACCTCCGGCCCGGCGATGTTGTAGCCGCCGGAGATGATCATGTCGTCGGTGCGCGCCTGGTAGACGAAGTAGCCGTCGGCGTCGATGAGGTAGGCGTCGCCGGTCAGGTTCCAGCCGTGCCGCACGTACTGGCCCTGCCGGTCGTCGGCAAGGTAGCGGCAGCCGGTCGGTCCCTGCACCGCGAGCTTGCCGACGGTACCCGCCGGCACGTCGCGCCCCGCGTCGTCGACGACGCGGGCGCGGTAGCCCGGCACCGGCCGTCCGGTCGCGCCGGGCCGCGCGGTCTCCTCGGTGTGCGAGATGAAGATGTGCAGCAGCTCGGTCGCGCCGATGCCGTCGATCAGCTCGATGCCGGTGGCGTCCTTCCACAGCTGCCGCGTCGCCGCAGGCAGCGCCTCGCCCGCGCTGACGCACTTGCGCAGCGACGCCAGGTCGTGGGACGCCGCCTGCGCCGCCATCGCGCGGTAGGAGGTCGGCGCGGTGAAGCACACCGTCGCGCGTTGCTTCGCGATCGCGGGCAGCAGCACGTCAGGCGAGGCCTTCTCCAGCAGCACCGTCGACGCGCCGACGCTGAGCGGGAACAGCACCAGCCCGCCCAGGCCGAAGGTGAAGGCCAACGGCGGACTGCCGATGAACACGTCGTCGGCGTTCGCGCGCAGGCAGTGCACCGGCCAGCAGCGGCAGATCGCGATCACGTCGCGATGGAAGTGCATCGTGCCCTTGGGCTGGCCGGTCGTGCCGGAGGTGAACGCGATCAGCGCGCAGTCGTCGGACGCGGTGTCGACGTTGTCGAAGCGCTCGGATTGGCGTTCGGCCAAGGCCTCCAGGCCATCGGCCGCTTCGCTGCGGAACAGACAGACCCGCGCCAGCACCGGGCACTGGGCGCGCGCCGTCTCCAGCTCCGCGGCCAGCGCCGCGTCGCACAACGCATGCGAGATGCGCGCCTTCTCGATGACCTGGCCCAGTTCCTTCGCGCGCAGCAGCGGCATCGTCGCCACCGCGATCGCGCCGGCCTTCATCACCGCGAACCAGCAGGCCGCCATCTGCGGCGTGTTGGCGCCGCGCAGCAGCACGCGGTTCCCCGGCACCACGCCCATCTCGTTCACCAGCACGTTGGCGATGCGGTTGGCCTGCGCCTGCAGCTCGGCATAGGTCCAGCGCAGCTCGCCGCCGCGCCCGTCGCCGCCGATCACGCAGGCGCGATCGCCCTGCCCCTGCGCGACCCAGCGATCCAGCAGCTCATGCGCGCAGTTCATCCGCTCCGGGAATCGCAGCGCCGGCAGGTCGAAGACCAGCTCCGGCCACTGGTCCAGCGGCGGAAGGTTGTCACGGGCGAAGGTGTCCTGGTGAGCGCTGCGGTGCATGAGGAAGTCCTTATCCGTTCTTCAACAGGTCTCGTCCGATGATCAGCTGCTGGACCTCGCTGGCGCCCTCGTAGATGCGCAGCGCGCGGATCTCGCGGTACAGCGACTCGACGATCTCGCCGCGTCGCACGCCGCGCCCGCCATGCAGCTGCACCGCCGCGTCGATGACGCGCTGCGCGCCTTCGGTGGCCATGAGCTTGGCCATCGCGGCCTCGCGGGTGATGGTGCGGCCCTGGTCGCGCTCCCAGGCCGCGCGGTAGACCAGCAGCGCGCTGCTGTCGACGGTGCAGGCCATGTCGGCCAGCTTGGCCTGCGTCAGCGGCAGGTCGGCCAGCGTCGCGCCGAACATCGCGCGCTCCTTGGACTGCGCGAGTCCTTCCTCCAGCGCGCGACGGGCGAAGCCCAGCGCCGCGGCGGCCACCGAGGTGCGGAACACATCCAGCGTGCGCATCGCCACCTTGAAGCCTTCGCCCGGCGCGCCGACCATCGCGGACTTCGGCACGCGGCAGCGCGTGAACCGCAGCGTCGCCAGCGGGTGCGGCGCGATCACGTCGATGCGCTCGGCGATCTCGAAGCCGGGAAGTCCCGCGTCGACGATGAAGGCGCTGATGCCGCGCGAGCCGGGCGCTTCGCCGGTGCGCGCGAACACCACGTAGAAATCAGCGATGCCGCCGTTCGAGATCCAGGTCTTCTGGCCGTCGAGCACGTAGTGGTCGCCGTCCTCGCGCGCGGCGCACTGCATCGCGGCGACATCGGACCCCGCCTCCGGCTCGGAGAGCGCGAAGGCCGCCAGCGCTTCACCGCGCGCGACGCGCGGCAGGTAGGCCTCGCGCTGCGCTGGCGTGCCCATCAGCGAGATCGCGCCCGAGCCCAGCCCCTGCATCGCGAAGGCGAAGTCCGCCAGCCCGTCGTGGCGCGCCAGCGTCTCACGCAGCAGGCAGATCGCGCGGGTGTCGATGGCCTCGCCCTCGCCGGCCACCGCATGCGTCAGCCAGCCACCGGCGCCGAGTGCCTTCACCAGTGCCTTGCAGCTCGCGTCCACGTCCTCGTGATCGACCGCGCCATGGGCGAGGTGCTTCGCGCACCACGCGTCCAGTTCGCTCGCGAGCGCGCGATGCCGGTCCTCGAAGAACGGCCAGTCCAGGTGCTTCAGGTGATTCATGCCGTCCTCAATCGCCCTTGAATTCGGGGCGCTGCTTGGCGACGAACGCGTGGTACGCGCGGTGGAAGTCCTGCGTCATCATGCAGATCGCCTGGGCTTGCGCCTCGGCCTCGATGGCCTCGTCGACGCCCATCGTCCACTCCTGATGCAGCATCCGCTTGGTCATCGCATGCGCGAAGTTGGGGCCGGCGGCGATCTCCGCGGCCCAGGCCACCGCTTGGGCTTCCAGCGCGTCCGGCTCCGCCACGCGGTTGAAGAAGCCCCACTGCAGCGCCTCTTCACCGCCCAGGCTGCGGCCGGTGTAGAGCAGGTCCGACGCGCGGCCCTGGCCGACGATGCGCGGCAACAGCGCGCAGGCGCCCATGTCGCAGCCGGCCAGGCCGACGCGCGTGAACAGGAAGGCCGTCTTGCTGCGCGCGGTGCCGACGCGCAGGTCCGAGGCCATCGCCATGATCGCGCCGGCGCCGGCGCACACGCCATCGATGGCGGCCACGACCGGCTGCGGGCAGGCCCGCATCGCCTTGACCAGGTCGCCGGTCATGCGCGTGAACGCGAGCAGGTCCGGCATCGACATCGCCGTCAGCGGGCCGATGATCTCGTGCACGTCGCCGCCGGAGCAGAAGTTGCCGCCCGCGCCCTGCACGACGATCGCGTTCACCTCGTCGACATAGGCCAGCGTGCGGAACAGGTCGCGCAGCTCGGCATAGGACTCGAAGGTCAGCGGGTTCTTGCGCTCGGGACGGTTCAGCGTGATCACGCCGACCTCGCCCTCCTGCCGCCACGCGAAGTGGCGGGGCTCGAAGCCCTTCAGGCTGCGCCGGTTGCCGCTGATGAGGTGTTGATCCATCGATTCCTACTCCTTGATTCGTTCACTGGCGCCGATGCGCCGCATCGGTCATCGGTCCGTTCATCGCTCCGCACCGCGTGGCGCCACGGCCTGCATCCGCCGCTCATCGGCGCGCGGCGTCCAGCTGCGCGAGGTGGCCCTTCAGCCCCGCAAGCAGCGCGTACACCTGGGTCTTCTCCTCGGGCGACCAGCCGGCCAGCAGCTCGACGATCCAGCCCTCGTGCGTCGCCGCCATGCGCTTGAACTGGCGCCGCCCGGCCGGCGTCAGCCGCACGGTCACGCTGCGCCGGTCCGACGGATGCGGCTCGCGCACGACCAGCCCCTCGGCCTCGAGCTGGTCGGTGATGCCGGTGATGTTGCCGCCGGTGACCATCAGGCGCTGCGACAGCTCGCGCATCGTCAGACCGTCGGGGCTGCGCTCCAGCTGCGCCAGCAGGTCGAAGCGCGGCAGCGTCGTGCCGAAGTCGTTGCGCAGGCGCTGGCGGATCTGGTCCTCGATGCGCGTCGTGCAGGCCAGCAGGCGCAGCCACAGGCGCAGCGCCTGATGGTCGCCATCGTGCAGGCGCGACTCCAGGTCGGGCACGAGCTCGGGGCCCAAGTCCTCGTCGCTGTCGCGCATCACATCACCTCCCCGCCGGCGACCGCGATGGCCTGGCCGGTGATGGATCCGCTGTCGCGCCGCGCCAGCCAGGCGACCGAGGCGGCGACCTCCGCCGGGTCCACCAGCCGCCCCTGCGGATTCACCGCCGCCAGCTCGGCCCGGGCTTGCTCCGGCGTGCGGCCGGTCTTGGCGACGATGGTGTCGATCGCGCCGGCCACGATGTCGGTCTCGGTGTAGCCGGGGCAGACCGCGTTGACGGTCACGCCCTTGCGCGCCGTCTCCAGCGCCAGCGCGCGCGTCAGGCCGAGCACGCCATGCTTGGCCGCGCAGTAGGCCGCGACATAGGCGTAGCCCTTCAGCGCGGCGGTGCTCGCGACATTGACGATGCGGCCGAAGCGGCGCTCGGTCATCGCCGGCAGCACCTCGCGGCTGCACAGGAAGCTGCCGGTGAGGTTGACGTCGAGCAGTCGCCGCCAGGTCTCCAGCGAGGTCTTCGCGAACGGCGCGGTCTCGACCTGGCCGGCGTTGTTGACCAGCAGGTCGACCGGCCCGGCGGCCTTCACGGCTGCGGCGAAGGCCTGGCGCACGCTGGCCTCGTCGGCGACGTCGCAGACCTGCAGCTCGACCGACGGACCGCCGTCGACGCTCAGCCGGTCACGCTGCGCCTGCAGTCGGTCCAGCCGGCGCCCCATCAGCGTTACGCGCGCGCCGTCGGCGATCAGCGCCTGCGCGATCGCGGCGCCGATGCCGGAGCCGCCGCCGGTGACGACCGCATGCAGTCCTTCGAGGGGATACGGGTTGCTCATGCCGCCTGCCTGTCCATCGTTGCTCGAATGCCCATCGCCACGCGTGCGCCGCGTCCGGCCGCTCAGACGCCGAGCGCCCGGTTGGCCTGCTCCTGCGCCGCGGCGCCGCCGCCCATCGCGCGCTGGCGTTCGAAGTCGCGTTCCATCTGGCTCTTGCCGGACAGGTACTGCACCGGCCAGTCCAGGCCCGGGCCGGACAGGTAGCCGATGCGCGCGGCCTCGGTCAAGGTCCAGGCCGGATTGGCCAGGTGCGGCCGCGCGACGGCGCACAGGTCGGCGCGCCCGGCCGCGATGATGCTGTTGACGTGGTCCGCCTCGGAGATCGCGCCCACGGCGATCGTCGCGATGCCGGCGCGGTTGCGCACGCTCTCGCTGAACGGCGTCTGCCACATGCGGCCGTAGACCGGCTTCTCGCGCTTGCTGACCTGGCCGGACGAGACATCGATCAGGTCGGCGCCCGCGGCCTTGAAGGCCTCCGCGATCGCGACCGCGTCCTCGGGCGTGGTGCCGCCGGGCACCCAGTCGTGCGCGGAGATGCGCACCGACATCGGCCGATCCGCCGGCCAGACTGCGCGCATCGCGGTGAAGACCTCGAGCGGATAACGCAGCCGGTGCTCCAGCGTGCCGCCGTAGTCGTCGGTCCGTTGATTGGTCAGCGGCGACAGGAAGCTCGACAGCAGGTAGCCGTGCGCGCAGTGCAGCTCCAGCCAGTCGAAGCCGGCCTCGGCGGTACGGCGGGTTGCGGCGACGAAGTCGGCCTTGACGCGGTCCATGTCCTCGCGCGTCATCGCGCGCGACCACTGGCTCACGCCCTCCAGGTACTGCTGCGGCGAGGCCGATATCAGCGGCCAGTTGCCCTCGTCCAGCGGCTGGTCGATGCCGTCCCAGGCCACGCGGGTCGATCCCTTCGCGCCGGCATGGCCGAGCTGCATCGCGATCTTGGCGGTGGAGCTCGCATGCACATGGTCGACGATGCGCCGCCAGCCATCGCGCTGCGCGTCGTTCCACAGGCCCGGGCATCCGGGCGTGATGCGGGCGTCGGGCGAGACGCAGGTCATCTCCGCGAAGACCAGGCCCGCGCCGCCCATGGCGCGGGCGCCCAGGTGCGCGAGGTGGTAGTCCGCCGGCTGGCCGTCGACGCAGGAGTACTGCGCCATCGGCGAGACGACGACCCGGTTCTTCAGCGTCGTGCCGCGCAGCGTGAACGGCGTGAACATCGGCGGCGCGGCGCGGTCCAGGCCCGAGCGGCGCGCCAGCCAGGCCTCGTATTCGCCGACATAACGCGCATCGCGCAGGCGCAGGTTCTCGTGCGAGATCCGCTGCGAGCGCGTCAGCAGCGAGTACGCGAACTGCTCCGGCGCCAGGCGCGCGTGGCGGTCGACGTTCTCGAACCACTCGGTCGAATTGCGCGCCGCGTTCTGGATGCGCAGCACCTCGATCGAACGCGTGGCTTCGTATTCGTCGAGCGCCGAGGACAGGCTCTCCACGCCGCCACCGTGGCGTTCGATGTCGCGGGCCAGCGCGATCGCATCCTCCAGCGCGAGCTTGGTGCCCGAGCCGATCGAGAAATGCGCCGTGTGCGCCGCGTCGCCCATCAGCACCACCGGCGCGCGGCCGTTGTGATGCACCCAGCGCTTGCAGACCACGCGCGGGAAGCGGATCCACTGCGCGGATCCGCGCAGGTGCGCCGCGTTGGAGATCAGCGGATGGCCGTCCAGCACCTTGGCGAAGAGCCGCTCGCAGAAGGCGATGCCGTCTTCCTTGCTCATGTCCTCCAGGCCGGCGGCCTTCCACACCGGCTCGGGCGTCTCGACGATGAAGGTCGAGTGCGTCTCGTCGAAACGGTAGGCATGCGCCTGGAACCAGCCCCATTCGGTCTTCTGGAAGTCGAAGGTGAAGGCGTCGAAGAGCTTGGTGGTGCCGAGCCAGACGAAGCGGCACTGCCGCAGGTCGATGTCGGGCTGGTAGGTCGCGGCGTACTTCTGGCGCAGGCGGCTGTTGAGGCCATCGGCCGCGATGATCAAGTCGGCATCGATGTCCGCGTCGTCGACGACCTCGGTCTCGTAGCGGATCGCGACGCCCAGTTGCTCGCAGCGCGCGCGCAGGATGTCCAGCAGCTTGCGGCGGCCGATGCCGCAGAAGCCATGCCCGCCCGAGACCATGGTGCGGCCGTCGATGTGGACGGCAATGTCGTCCCAATGGTTGAAGGACTGCAGGATCTGCTCGGCGGTCTGGGGATCGGCCTCGCGCAGCGCGGCCAGCGTCTGGTCGGAGAACACCACGCCCCAGCCGAAGGTGTCGCCGGCGCGGTTGCGCTCCAGCACCGTGACCTCATGGGCGGGGTTCTGCCGCTTCATCAGCAAGGCGAAGTACAAGCCGGCGGGGCCGCCGCCGATGCAGGTGATGCGCATGTTTCCGAGGCCTGCTCGCGCCGGCCGATGACTGCTTGACGGGAGCACTTTAGGCATTGATAGTTGAGGTGTCAACGATCTGGATAACCCTGAGCCCATCGGCGTCGTGAGGCCGGGCGGCTTGCGGAAACGATGCCGCCTTGTTGGAATTAACCGACACCACGGCCTCCGACCCGGCGCTAAGGTGCGCGCCGTCGTGCCCAAGGCCGGCAGGAGCAACAGATGAAGTCAACACGCCCGTCCCTGTGGGACATCTCGCCGGTGGTGGCGCCCGACGCGCCGATCTTTCCCGGCGACGAGCCCTACGCGCTGAAGTGGACCGCCCGGCTGTCGCCGGAGTGCCCGGTGAACCTGAGCGCGATCACGATGTCCCCGCATGTCGGCGCGCATGCCGACGCCCCGCTGCATTACGCCGACGGCGTCGCGAGCGCCGCGGAAGTCGCACTCGATCCCTACCTCGGCCCCTGCCGCGTGATCCATGCGATCGGCTGCGGCCCGCTGATCCGCGTCGAGCACCTCGAGCACGCCGCGCACGACCTGCCGCCGCGCGTGCTGGTGCGCTGCAACGAGCGCGCCGACACGGTCTGGAATCCCGAGTTCAGCGCCTATGCGCCGGAGACCGTCGAGTGGCTCGCGGCGCGCGGCGTGAAGCTGATCGGCCTGGACACGCCCTCGGTCGATCCCGCCACCAGCAAGACGCTGGACAGCCACCAGCGCCTGCTGCGCCTGGACCTGCGCGTGCTCGAGAACCTGGTGCTCGACGACGTGCCCGAGGGCAACTACGAACTGATCGCGCTGCCGCTGAAGCTGGCCGGCGCCTGCGCCTCGCCGGTGCGCGCGGTGCTGCGCTCGCTGTGAGCCGGGCCGCCGATCCTCGCGCCGCCGCCATCCCCTTCCCTTCCACCTTCCCCTTGCATTGGTCTGGAACCCCCATGACGACAAGACAAGATTGCCTGGCCCTGGACGCCGCCGATCCGCTGGCGACGCTGAAGGACCAGTTCTCGCTGCCCGCGGGCACGCTCTACCTCGACGGCAATTCGCTCGGCGCGATGCCCAAGACGACCGCGGCCCGCGTGCAGCAGGTCATCGCGGACGAGTGGGGCCGCGACCTGATCAAGAGCTGGAACACCGCGGGCTGGATGGACCTGCCCGGCCGCATCGGCGACAAGATCGGCCGGCTGATCGGCGCCGCGCCCGGCGAGACCATCGTCGCGGACTCGACCTCGCTCAACCTCTACAAGGTGCTGAGCGCGGCGCTGCGCATCGTCCAGGCCGATGACGCCGCGGGTCGCCGCACGATGATCGTGTCGGAGCGCAGCAACTTCCCGACCGACCTCTACATCGCCGAGAGCCTCGCGCAGCAGCACGGCATGACGCTGCATCTGGTCGATCACGTCGATGAGATCCCCGGTCTGCTCGACGAGCGCCTGGCCGTGCTGATGCTCACCGAGGTCAACTACCGCACCGGCCGCAAGCACGACATGAAGGCCGTCACCGCCGCGGCGCACGCCGCCGGCGCGCTGACCGTCTGGGACCTGGCGCACTCCGCCGGCGCGATCCCGGTCGACCTGAACGGCGCCGACGCCGACTTCGCCATCGGCTGCGGCTACAAGTACCTCAACGGCGGCCCCGGCGCGCCGGCCTTCGTCTGGGCGCATCCGCGCCACGCGGACCGCTTCTGGCAACCGCTGTCGGGTTGGCTGGGCCATGCGTCGCCGTTCCAGTTCACCTCGAACTACGCGCCCGCCGCCGGCATCAAGCGCTACATCTGCGGCACGCCGGCGATCCTGTCGACGGCGGCGCTCGAGTGCGGCGTGGACACGCTGCTGGCGGCCGAGCCCTTCGGCGGCATGGGCGCGCTGCGCGAGAAGTCGATCGCGCTGACCGAGCTCTTCGCCCGCCTGGCCGAGGAACGCTGCGGCGCGCAGGGCGTCCACGTCGTCTCGCCGCGCGAGGCCGCGCTACGCGGCAGCCAGGTCTGCCTGGCACTGAAGGCGCCGCTGCACGAGGCGGGCTACGCCGTCGTGCAGGCACTGATCGAGCGCGGCGTGATCGGCGACTTCCGCGCCGGCGATCCCGCGCGGCTGGACCAGGTGCCGCACATCCTGCGCTTCGGCTTCACGCCGCTGTACATCGGCTTCGCCGACGTGTGGGACGCGGTCGAGCATCTGCATCAGGTGCTGGCCAGTGGCGAATGGCGCGAGGCCCGCTTCAACACCAAGGCGGCGGTGACATGAGCTGCCCGATGGGACACGGCACCGGCGCCGTCACGGGAACCGGCGCGGGCGACACCCCGGCGCCGGGCGGCGAGGCGATCGTGCGCGAGGAAGGCGCGCAGCTCGACTTCTCCAAGGACATGAGCTACGGCGACTACCTGCACCTGGACAAGGTGCTGAGCGCGCAGCATCCGCTCTCGCCCGACCACAACGAGATGCTCTTCATCGTCCAGCACCAGACCTCGGAGCTGTGGATGAAGCTGATGCTGCACGAGCTGCAGGGCGCCGTCGCCCACGTCGCGGCCGACCAGCTGCCCGAGGCCTTCAAGATGCTCGCGAGGGTGTCGCGAATCATGGAGCAGCTGGTGCACGCGTGGGACGTGCTCGGCACGATGACGCCGCCGGAGTATTCGGCCATCCGGCCCTACCTCTCCAACAGCAGCGGCTTCCAGAGCGCGCAGTACCGGCGCATCGAGTTCATGCTCGGCAACAAGAACGCTGCGATGCTCAAGCCGCATGCGCATCGCGCCGACCTGCTGGCCCAGGTGCAGGCCGCCTATGAGGCGCCGTCGCTGTACGACGAGGTGCTGCGCCTGATGCAGCGCCGCGGCATCGCGGTGCCGGCCGCGCGCCTGGACCGCGATTGGACCCAGCCCTATGCCGCCGACGACGGCGTGAAGGCCGCCTGGCTGGAGGTCTACCGCGACCCCAAGGCGCACTGGGACCTGTACCAGATGGGCGAGGAACTGGTCGACCTCGAGGACGCCTTCCGGCTCTGGCGCTTCCGCCACGTCACGACGGTGGAGCGCGTCATCGGCTTCAAGCGCGGCACCGGCGGCACCGGCGGCGTCAGCTACCTGCGCAAGATGCTGGACGTGGTGTTGTTCCCCGAGCTCTGGGCGCTGCGCACGGAACTCTGAGCGCACCGCCGCCACGCCGGCGGAAGGAAGTCATGGGGGCCCCGCTTCTACAATCGGCGGCTTCGGCGCGCGGCTGACCCGGCCGCCGCGCTTCATGCCCGTCAACCCGTCGAGGCCCGCCATGGACACCCGCCTTTCCGAGATCAAGCTGCGCATCGCCAGGCTGCGCGACGCGCTGCGCAACGCCGGCGCCCACGCCATCCTGGTCCCCTCGGCCGACCCCCATCTCTCCGAATACCTGCCGCGCCGCTGGCAGGCGCGCGAGGTGCTCTCCGGCTTCACCGGCTCGATGGGCACGCTGGTCGTCACGCTCGACGACGCGCAGCTCTTCGCCGACAGCCGCTACTGGACGCAGGCCGAGCGCGAACTCGCCGGCAGCGGCATCGCGCTCTTCAAGATTCCCTCCGGCGCGTCGGTGCAGCACATCAGCTGGCTGGCGGAACGCCTGCAGCCGGGCCAGACGCTGGTCGTCGACGGCCAGGTGCTGGGACTGGCGCTCGCGCAGCAGCTGCGCTCGGCGATGGGCGCCAAGGGCGTGCGCATCGACACCACGCTCGACCTGATCGACCACGCCTGGGACGAGCGCCCCGGCCTGCCCGACGCCCCGATCTACGAGCACGCCGCGCCGCAGGCCACCATCGGCCGCGCCGACAAGCTGCGGCAGGTGCGCGAGGCGATGACGCGGCACGGCGTCAGCCACCACCTGATCTCCAGCGTCGACGACGTCGCCTGGCTGTTCAACCTGCGCGGCTCGGACGTCAGCTACAACCCGGTGTTCCTGGCGCACGCGCTGCTCGACGCCAACGGCGCGACCCTGTTCGTGCAGCCCGGCAAGATCGACGCCGCGCTCGCGCAGCGCTTGGCCGCCGATGGCGTGCGCATCGCCCCCTATGCCGACGCGCGCGCCACGCTCGGCGCCCTGCCCGCCGATGCCCGGGTGCTGATCGATCCGCGGCGCGTGACCCTGGGCCTGCGCGAGTCGCTGCCCTCGACCGCCACCATCGTGGAGGCGATCAACCCCAGCACGCTGCTCAAGAGCCGCAAGAACGCCGCCGAGGCGCAATTCGTCCGCCAAGCGATGGAGCAGGACGGCGCGGCGATGTGCGCCTTCTACGCCTGGTTCGAGGCGGCGATGGCCCGCGGCGAAGCGATCTCCGAGCTCACCATCGACGAGCGCCTGAGCGCCGAGCGCGCCAGACGACCCGGTTTCGTCGGCCTGTCCTTCCCGACCATCGCCGGCTTCAACGCCAACGGCGCGATGCCGCATTACCGCGCGACCGAGGACGCCTTCGCCCGGATCGAAGGCGACGGCCTGCTGCTGATCGACTCCGGCGCGCAGTACCTGGGCGGCACGACCGACATCACGCGGGTATGGCCGATCGGCCGCATCACCGACGACCACCGCCGCGACTACACCCTGGTGCTCAAGGGCACGATCGCGCTGTCGCGCGCCGCCTTCCCGCGCGGCACGCTCAGCCCGATGCTGGACGCCCTCGCCCGCGCCCCGCTGTGGGCCCATGGCCTGGACTACGGCCACGGCACCGGGCATGGCGTCGGTTACTTCATGAACGTGCATGAAGGCCCGCAAAGCATCTCCAAGGCCGTGCCCGACGCCAACATGGCGATGGAGCCCGGCATGATCACCTCGATCGAACCCGGCCTCTACCGCCCCGGCCAATGGGGGGTGCGGATCGAGAACCTGGTGCTGAACGTGTCCTTCGACACCCCCGAGAAGGGGCAGTTCGGCGAGATGCTGGCCTTCGAGACGCTGACGCTGTGCCCGATCGACACGCGCTGCATCGCGGTGGCGCTGCTGTCGGACGACGAACTGGCCTGGCTGAACGCCTATCACGCCGAGGTCCGCCGCCGCCTGGCGCCGCTGGTCGATGGCGAAGCCCTGGCCTGGCTGAACACCCGCACCGAGCCGCTGAACCGCTGAGCCGCAGCGTCGCTGCGCCGCTGACCGCGGCGCCGGTCGCAGGGATCCCGTCCACCTCCTGCGACCGGGTTTGCGACGGAGGGGGCAAAAGCGTGGCTGAGCCGCGCTTTTTTACCCGCGGCCTCGCTGGAAGCCCTTGGGGCCGCCACCTAGACTTGTTGCAGGCTGTCGGCTCGCGTGCCGCTCGATGTCTTCATCGCCGGGGCATGTCCGGTGAACCGGGCGGGCGATCCGACGGCCCTCGCAGAGACCAGGACCAGAGGACTTCGAGGAGCAGGCCATGGATACCAGACTCTCCCAGGCGTGGCACGGTTGGCGCCTCCACGCGCGCGCCGGTTCGCCGACCAACGACGAGCGGTCGATGCATCGCTTTTCCGACGGCGCGATGCACACCGCGCTGATGGCGGCAGTCATCGCGGTGGCCGTGATGGCGGTGGTGCAGATGATCAACGTCGGCGTCCAGATGTGGCAGCTGGAGCCGGTTGTCGTGCAGGGCAAGGCGCAGAACCTGCCGCTGCCGGCGGCGCCCCAGCCGCTTGAACCGGCGCAGCCCTCGCGCTGAACATCGATCCGGCGCCGTGCAGGCGCCGGCCTCGCGTCGACCTCGCGCCGGACCCCGGCGCGCTACATCTGCCGGAACAGATGCAGGTAACTGCGGCTGACCGGCAGCACTTCGGGGCGGGCCTTCAGGTGGAGGTCCGCGGTTTCGTTGGGGCCGCGGGTGACGTGGCTGATCGCATGCAGGTTCACGACCACCGACCGGTGGACCTGCACGAAGCGCTGCGGATCCAGCCGCTCGATCAGTTCGCGGATCGGCGTGCGGATCAGCGCCTCGCCTTCGGCGGTGACCACCAGCGTGTACTTCTCGTCCGAGCGCAGGAACAGGATCTCGTCGACCGGAATCAGCTTCAGCGTCGACCCGACCGAGGCGCGTATCCACTGCAGCGGGCCGGTGTCGGCCGCCAGCGCGCCGCCGGCCGGCACGGAGAGCGCCGGCGCACGCGCCATCCGGCGCGAGAGCTCATCGATCACCGCCTCGAGCGCCGCCGGGTGCGCGGCCCCCAGCCCCGGGCGACCGCCGAGCCGCTCCTTCAAGCGCCCGATCGTGTCGGCCAGCCGCGCCTCGTCGACCGGCTTGACCAGGTAGTCGATCGCGCCGCGTTCGAAGGCCTGCAGCGCGTATTCCTCGAAGGCGGTGACGAACACCACCTGCGCCTGACGCGCGATCTGCCGCGCCGCTTCCATGCCGTTGACGCCCGGCATGTGCACATCGAGGAAGGCGATGTCGGGCCGGTGAAGCTCGAACATCTCCACCGCCTCGCGGCCGTTGCGCGCCTGCGCGACGACGCGCAGTTCCGGCCACAGCAGCGCGAGGCTGCGCTGCAGGCTGTCGCGCAGCAGCGGTTCATCGTCGGCGATCAGGGCGGTCGGCGCGGGGGAGGCAGCGGCACTCATCTCGTTGCGGGGGTGAAAGTCAGTTCGGCGCGCAGGCCGTGCGGGCGATTCTCGGTGAGCGCCAGGGCCGCGCCCTGGCCGTAGAACAGCGTCAGGCGCTCACGCAGGTTGCGCAGCCCGGTGCCGCTGCCCATCGCCTGCGTCATGCCGACGCCGGTGTCGCTGACCCACAGCCGCACCTGGTCGTCGACGCGCTCGCCGCCGACCTCGATGCGACCGCCCTCCTCGCTCGGGTCGATGCCGTGGCGCACCGCGTTCTCGACCAGCGTCAGCAGCGCCATCGGCGGGAAGCGCAGGCTGCCGAGCTCGGGCGGCAGGTCCACGAAAAAGTCCAGTCGGTCCGGCATGCGCAGGTGCATCAACTCGAGGTAGGCGCGCACCAGGCCCAGTTCGTCCGACAGCGTGGTGGCGTCGCCCTGCAGGCGCGGCATCGCGGCGCGCAGGTAGGCGATCAGGCTGCGCAGCACCGGCGCCGCCTGCGGCGAGCCGGTTTCCACCAGCGCCCGGATATTGGCCAGGGTGTTGAACAGGAAATGCGGCTCGACCTGGGCCTGCAGCAGCCGCAGCCGGGCGTCCAGCGCCTGGCGTTCCAGCTCGCTGCGCTCCAGTTCGAAGCTGAGCGCCTGGCTGCGGGCTTCGGCATCGCGCTGGCGGTACAGCGCGCCCATGGCCAGCAGCGGGCCGACGACCAGGCCGGAGCCGGCGATCCAGAGGAAGCCGAGCATCCGGGATTCGGACTCGACGAAGCTGGAGAAGTCGCCACCGACGGCGACCATGTAGACCGCCAGGGTAGCCAGCGGCACGGCGGCCGCGACCACGACCACCTGGAACAGCCAGCGCGCCCACCAGCGCGGCAGCCGGCGCGGCCACTGACCGGCCGCCGAAAAGGCCAGCAGCGCCAGCATGCCGACGAACATCGTCCGTCCCAGCAGCACCGGGAAGGGCGTGATGAAGATCGGTTGCAGCGCCAGCGCGAAGACCGTGGCCAGCGCGAGCGCCAGGAGGACCCGCTGCGGCGTCAGGTAGGAAACGAAGCCGTGCCAGGCCGGATGCGCCGGTTCGGGCGGGTGGGCGGGAAGGACCGGGGTCGACATGCCCGCACGATAGCGGGGGCGCGGCGGTGAACCAAGGGCGCGGCGGGTCTGGCGCGACGAAGCACGGGTTGAGCCGCTTGAGCCACGGGCGCCGGGCCGGCAATCGCCCGCTCGCGCTGGGCCGCCGGCGCGGCCACGCGGGGGAGCGTGGCGAGGAAGTCCTCGAACAGCGCGTCGGCCTTCATGCGTACATCCCGATGCGGCACATCACCGCTTCCTTGCCTGCGCTGATCGCGAAGCGCAGCGCCTCGGCCGGCGTCGCCCAGCCGTAGCCGCCGGCCAGGTTCTCGTCGCGGAAGGCCTCGCGCTTGTTCAGCGCCGGCGTGCCCTCGACCCGCATCACCACGACCGCCGCCACGTAGCCGAACTGGCGCGGGCGCTCGATCGCCCCGGCATAGATGCGGTAGTCCCCGGTCTCGACTTCGGCGAAGTGCATGGCTGACTCCTTGAACGCACAGCGGCCGGTAAGGCCGCGATGGAGTCAACTTTGCGCGCTGGAACGCGCACTGCCTACCCGACTGAGGAGGGCCCTCGGAAGGGGGAGGTCTCGACGAGCCCCCCTTTGGAGCGAAGCGTCCGGCGGATCAGAACTGCTGTTTGGCGATGGCGGTGTACTCGCGCAGCTCGGCGTCGACGACGCGCTTGGGCGGCACGTCCGCCGCGCGCTGGCCCAGGGTCGGATGGACGACGTCGTAGGCCCGGCGCTCGGCCGGCGAGATGACGCCGTTCTGGTCCGAATCGGCCTCGGCGTAGACCAGGTTGGGCACCAGGCTGATCGGCTCGGGGAATTTCTCCGGCTCCTCGGCCGCCAGGGAGACGGTCTGCGTCGCGGCGGGCTGGGCGGGCGGCGCGGCGGTCACGGGCTGCGAGGTCGCGGTCTGCACGGCCGTGGCCGGACCGGTCGCCGCCTGGGCCGGCGCGGCGGCGCCCGACGCCGCCAGGCTCGCCGCCTGCGGCGACAGGCTCACCACGGCGGACGCCTCGGCCTGCGAGGTGGTCGAGGGATCATCGGCTTCGCGCACGCGTGCCGACTGCCCGGTGGTCGCACCGGGACCATTCGATGTCGTTATGTTGTTCAGGGCAGCAATCATGGCGAGCCTCCCAGGAGGTTTCCGCACATTTCGGCCAGCGGACGCCGGGCCCGGAGCGCATTCCGGGTCGAAGCCCCTTCAGGGCATGTTCGGTTTATCGGCGGGCGATCTCCGGACTTTAGGCCTCGATTCCAGGGAATCGCACTTTCTTGATAGGTGAAAACCCTCGGTCCGGCGACGCGCGGGCGCATGGAGGCTCAAGTCCACTCGTCGGAAACCCCTGCTGCCATCGGTTAAATTTCCACGCATGGGTCTCCGCTCCTTCGCCACCGCTCACATCCCCGGCCTGACGGGCCTGGCCGGTCCCCGGACCGCGCCGGACACGGCCGCCGAGGCGTCGTCCTTCGACGCGCTCGTGGACCGCCTGCATTACCTGCCCAAGGCGGACGTCAAGCGCATCCGGGAGGCCTACAAGTTCGCCGACGAGGCCCACCTGGGCCAGTTCCGCGCCAGTGGCGAGCCCTACATCACCCATCCGATCGCGGTGGCCGGCCTGTGCGCCGACTGGCGCCTGGACGCGCAGGCCATCATGGCCGCGCTGATGCATGACGCGATGGAGGACTGCGGCGTCACCAAGACGGAGCTGATCGAGCGCTTCGAGGCGCCGACGGCGGAACTGGTCGACGGCCTGACCAAGCTGGACAAGCTGCAGTTCTCGACGCGCGAGGAATCGCAGGCGGAGAGCTTCCGCAAGATGCTGCTGGCGATGGCGCGCGACGTGCGCGTCATCCTGATCAAGCTGGCCGACCGGCTGCACAACATGCGCACGATGCAGCACATGGCCTTCGACAAGCGCCGCCGCATCGCCCGCGAGACCCTGGACATCTACGCGCCGATCGCCCACCGGCTGGGCCTGAACGAGATCTACCGCGAGCTGCAGGAACTCTCCTTCCAGTACATCCATCCGTGGCGCCACGGGGCGCTGGCCAAGGCCGTGACGAAGGCGCGCGGCCACCGCCGCGACCTGGTCGCGCGCATTGAACGCGACGTCCAGAAGGCCTTCTCCGAGGCCAACCTGCGCGTCGAGATCCAGGGCCGCGAGAAGACGCTGTTCAGCATCTACAAGAAGATGCGCGAGAAACACCTGAGCTTCGCGCAGGTCAGCGACATCTTCGGCTTCCGCGTGATCGTGCAGGACCTGCCCCAGTGCTACTGGTCGCTGGGCGTGCTGCACCAGCTCTACAAGCCGCAGCCAGGCAGATTCAAGGACTACATCGCCATCCCCAAGCCCAACGGCTACCAGTCGCTGCACACGACGCTGGTCAGCCCGCTGGGCACGCCGGTGGAATTCCAGATGCGGACCGAGGCGATGCACATGGTCGCCGAGAAAGGCGTGGCCGCGCACTGGCTCTACAAGAGCAAGGGCGACGCCAAGGGCTCGCAGCAGCTGGGCTCGCGCTGGCTGCAGTCGCTGCTGGACATCCAGGACGAGACCCGCGACGCGACCGAGTTCCTGGAGCACGTCAAGATCGACCTGTTCCCCGACGCGGTCTACGTGTTCACGCCCAAGAGCAAGATCATGGCGCTGCCCAAGGGCGCGACGCCGGTGGACTTCGCCTACGCGATCCACTCGGACGTCGGCGACCACTGCGTCGCCGCCAAGGTCAACGGCGAGCCGGTGCCGCTGCGCACCGAGCTGCGCAGCGGCGACGTGATCGAGATCGTGACCGCCGCCGGCGCGCGCCCCAATCCGGCCTGGCTGAGCTTCGTGCGCACCGGGCGTGCGCGCTCCAAGATCCGCCATTTCCTGAAGAACCTGGAGCAGGAGGAATCGCGCGAGCTCGGCCACAAGATGCTGGCCCAGGCGCTGCGCGCCGAGGGCCTGGCACTGCCCAGCCTGAAGGAAGAGGACGAGGCCGCCGCCGCGCTGTGGCAGGACCTGGCGCGCTGGGCCGGCAACCGCCATGTCGACGAACTGCTCGTCGAGATCGGCCTGGGTCGCAAGATCGCCACCATCGTGGCCAAGAAGCTGGCGCGCACCCTGTCCGACCAGGGGCAGCGTCCGGACGCGGTGCTGCTGACGATGGGCCGCTTCGCCACCGACGACGCACCGGCCCAGGGCCAGGTGCTGCTGGACGGCAGCGAAGGCGCGTCGGTGCGGCTGGCCACCTGCTGCCGGCCGATCCCCGGCGACGACATCAAGGGCTACCTGGGCCGTGGCGAGGGCCTGGTGGTGCACACCGCGGAATGCTCGGTGGGCCGGCGGCTGTTCCAGCGCGACAGCGAGCACTGGATCGCGGTCGGCTGGGCGGAGGAACTGACGCGCAGCTTCGAGGCCGAGGTCGGCGTGCTGATGCGCAACGGCAAGGGCGTGCTCGCGCAGATCGCGACGGCGGTCAGCAGCGCCGAGGCCGACATCACCCACATCGCCATGAGCGACGACTCGCAGCAGCGGGAGACGGCGGAAATGACGCTGCTGCTCGCGGTGCGTGACCGGCTGCATTTGGCCGACACCCTGCGCACGCTCAAGCGCTCGAGCGCGGTGATGCGGGTCTGGCGCGTCAAGCCGTGATCGCGCCCTGACCAAGCGCGCGGCAATCGGAGCATGCGGGCCTCAAGGCCCGCATGCCTCCGCTTTCGGCCGACGGCCGCGAGTCAGGCGCCGGGCTTTGGATAACGGACTTCGACGACCTCGATCGTCTCGACGCCGACCGGCGTAACCAGCTGCAGTTCGTCGCCCTCGCGCGCCTTGAGCAGCGTGCGCGCGATCGGCGACACCCAGCTCACCTCGCCCGCGAGGCTATCCGCCTCGTCGATGCCCATGATGGTGATGGTGCGCTCTTCCCCCTTGGCATTGGCATAGGTCACCGTCGCGCCGAAAAAGACCTGGTCGCTGCCGTGGTGCGCGCTGGGATCGACGACTTCCGCGATGTCCAGCCGCTTGGTCAGGAAGCGCAGCCGGCGGTCGATCTCGCGCAAGCGCTTCTTGCCGTAGAGGTAGTCCCCGTTCTCGGAACGATCGCCGTTCTTCGCGGCCCAGGAGACGGTCTCGACGATCTTGGGCCGCTCGACATCGAGCAGCTGCATGAACTCCGCCCGCAAGCGCGCGTAGCCCGCCGGCGTCATGTAGTTGCGAGAGCCCTTGGGCAGCGCCGGCAGCGAGGGGCCGTCGTCCTCGTCGTCGTCCGGGGCGGCGTCGTTTTCCTTGGTGAATGCCTTGCTCATGGGGTTGGATTGTGTCGCCCTTCCACGGTGGCCGCGCGAGGGACGACGGAGCCCCGCGCGCGAACGCGGTATGGTGTCGCGACCCATCCCCCCGGAGGCACCGAGGCATGAGCGACACGACGGAAACCGGCAGCGGCCCCTTGGCCGGATTGAAGATCGTCGAGTTCGCGGGCATCGGGCCGGCGCCCTTCGCGGGGCTGGTGCTGGCGGACTTCGGTGCGACCGTCACCGTGGTGGAGCGACCCGGCGGCGAGCAGCGTCTTGGCGGCGGCGCCGCGCTGAACCGCGGCAAGCAGGTGGTACAGGCGGACTTGAAGTCAGCGCACGGCCTGGCCCGGGTGCGGGAGCTGATCGCGCAGGCCGATGCGCTGGTCGAGGGCTTCCGGCCCGGCGTGATGGAGCGGCTGGGGCTGGGTCCCGACACGCTGCTGGCGGCGCATCCAAGGCTGGTCTACGCGCGGCTGACCGGCTGGGGCCAGACCGGCCCGCTCGCGCGCACCGCCGGACATGACATCAACTACGTGGCGCTCAGCGGGCTGATGCCTTTCGCGGGTCGGCCCGGGCAGGCACCTGCGCTGCCGGCCACCTTGCTGGGCGACGTCGGCGGCGGCGCGTTGACGATGCTGTTCGGGCTGATGTGCGCACTCTGGGAGTCGCGTCGCTCCGGTCGGGGCCAGGTCGTGGACGCCGCGATCATCGACGGCGTCGGCTACATGGGGACGCTGATCCAGGCGCTGCGCGCGGGCGGCCGATGGGACGAGGACCCGGAACGCAACTTCTTCCTGCATCGCTCGCATTTCTACGACAGCTTCGAATGCGCCGATGGGCGCTGGTTGTCGCTGGGCGCCATCGAGGCGCCCTTCCACCACGAACTGATGGAGCGCCTGGGCCTGACGCCGCTCCCGGCGCAGGACGATCCGAGCCAGTGGCCGGCGCTGCGCGAGCGGGTGGCCGCGCTGATCCGCGAACAGCCGCTGGCGCATTGGGCCGCGGTGTTCGAGGACAGCGATGCCTGCGTCGCGCCCGTGCTGACGGCCTCCGAGGCGCCCCTGCACCCGCAGCATCAGGCGCGGCGCAACTTCTTCATGCAGGATGGGCTGGCGTGGCCGATGCCGGCGCCGAAACTCTCTCGCACGCCGGCGATGCCCGGTCCCGCGGCCGGGGCGACGAGTATGCCGCCGGGTTTATCCGACGCGGACGATATTCGCACCGGATAACCGGCCCGGGTATCCGGCCGGTATTCAGGAACGGTCTTGGGCAAACAAGCGCAGGGCGGAAATGAATCAGGCAAAGAAAAAGGCCAGTGTTTTTCAACACTGGCCTTTCGATTTGGCGCGGCTGGCAGGATTCGAACCCACGACCCCTTGGTTCGTAGCCAAGTACTCTATCCAACTGAGCTACAGCCGCACGACTTTTACTGATCAGGAACCGCCGTCGTGGAAGCGATTCCAGGTTTTTGTTGTTGCTTCTTCTTTGTTGCCGAATCTTCGGTTGCCCTGGGATTCAACAGTTTTTCTGGCGCGGCTGGCAGGATTCGAACCCACGACCCCTTGGTTCGTAGCCAAGTACTCTATCCAACTGAGCTACAGCCGCTGAAAGACTGCGACTATAGCATGCGTTTTTGGAGGTCCGCAAGAATCTCCCCGAAAAATCCTTCGGGCGACCGGTCGCGGTGCTTCAACCCAGACGCGCCGCCGCCTCGAAGCAGCGGGCGCGGCGCTCGCCGTCGTCGTCCTGGTCGGCCATCTCCGCCAGGCGCAGCCAGCTGCGGCGACGCGCGGCGACGGACAGTTCCCGGTCCTCCGCCGCCTGCTCCAGCATCAGGCGCGCCTTGCCCCACAGCTGGCGCTCCGCCAGCGCGTGGCCCAGGGCCAGCGCCATCGTGCCGTCGCGCGGGAAACGCTGCACCGCGCCCTCCAGGCGCTGCAGCCATTCGGGGCCCAGCCCCGGCGTGCACAGCACCAGCGCCTCGGCCAGGGCCTGGCGCTCATCGGCGCCCTGCTCCGTGATCGCTTCCCAGAACGGACGCAGCCAGCCGCGGCCATCCTCCGGCGCGCCCAGGGCCGCCGCGCAGTTCGCCGCGCGCGCGGCGACGAACACGTCGCGCCGGTCCGACGCATCCAGCTGCTGCCAGACCGCGCGCAGCTGATCGATGTCGCGTGCGGTCTCCAGCGCCTCGCAGGCCAGCGAGCGCAACAGCCCCTGCGCCGCCGACTTCGAGAAGCCCTGGTGCTTGGCCAGCAGGCGCGCGGTGCGCAGCGCCTCCAGCGGCTGATGCGCCAGCCGGCTGCCCTGCAGCTTCAGCCGCAGCGCCTGGGTGCGGCGCGCCACGCCGGGGGTCAGTTCGCCCAGCAGGCCGAGCGCGCGCGGCGCGTCCCGGTCGTCGAGCGCCCATTCGGCCGCCAGCAGCCGGGCGCCCTCTTCCTGCACCCGCGCGCCGACCGAGGTCGCCGCCACCTGCAGCGCCTGGCGCAGGTGCTCGTCGCGGTTGCGCCGGTCCTGCAGCTTGTGCGCGCTCTGCGCGGCCACCAGGTGCGCCAGCGCCATGAACGCGCCGTCCTGCGCCAGGTCCGGCGTCTGCGACTGGATGTTGAGCGCGCGTTGCGCCGCCTTCTGGGCGCGGCTGTAGCGCGCGCCGAAATACTCGGCCCAGGCCTCGCGCAGCGCGACCTGCGCGCTGCGCTCCCGCTGGGCCATGCGCCAGAGCCGCGCGCGCTTGGGCAGCGTCAGCAGCGCATCCAGCGTCTGCATCAGTGTCATCAGCGCGAAGCAGCCCGCCACCAGCAGCAGCAGGAACAGGTTGAGCGACAGGTCCATCCGCCAGCCGCGCCAGTAGAAACTGGCCAGGCCGTCGTTGTTGCCCAGCGTCAGCGCCGCGACCACGGCCGCGACGAACAGCAGCACCAGCCAGATCACCATCCGCATGGCGATCTCCTCAGCGGGCCACCGCGCTCAGCGCGGCAAGCGTGTCGTCGGGTCGCGGCACGCTGACCTGGCGGGACTGGCCCTGCACCTGGCGCAGCAGCTCCACCGTCTGGGACAGCTTGCGCGAACGCGCGTCGAAGTAGCGGTCCAGCATCGCCTGCGCCTCGCGCAGGTCGACCTGCGCGGTGTCGAACTGCCGGCTCAGCAGCGCCAGGCGGGCGTTGAGCAGTCTGAGCTTCAAGTTCTCGCGCAGGAAGAAGGCCTGCTCCGGCGCGATCAGGGCCGCCTCCGGATGATCGATGCGCGTCACGCGCAGCAGCCCGCGGGCCTCGCGCCAGACTTCGCCCGACAAGTGGGTCCAGCGCTCGCCGGCCTGGTCCCACAGGCGCGACCACCAGCCCGGCTCGCCGTCGGCGGCGGCGAGCGACGCCGAGGACGCCGGCCGGCGCGCCGCGACCGGCTTCACCGCCGCCGCGCTGGCCGAGGCCTGCGGCGGCGGCCCGCCTTCGCGGCCGGGCTGGGCCACGGCCAGCAGCGGCAGGTCGTCGACCTGGCGCACCACCTCGTCGAGCTTGATCGTCAGCGTCGAGACGTCGACGACGCTGACCGCCTTGATCCGTTCCAGGTCCCGCGTGACGGCGCGGCGCACGCCCTCCAGGCGCGGCTGCTTGTAGCGCGCCAGCCGCTCGTCGGCCTGGCGCAGCGCGGCCACCAGCGGCTCGGCGCTGCCGGTGATCGTGCCCTGCTGCATCGCGACCCGCAGCGAGGCCTCGATGTCGCCGACGACGTTCTCGTCGCGCGACCGGTTCATCGACTGCATCAGCCCCTCGAGCTGCTCGCGCTGCACCGCCACCTCGGCCAGCCGCGCGTCGAGCAGCGCGACCTTGGCCGCCGTGTCGCGGCTCAGGTCCTGGGCCTGGCGCGCCTGGTCGCGGGCGATGTTGGCCTCGCTCTGGCTGCTGTCCTGGCGCCGGACGAGTTCCTGTTCGACCTGCTTGAGCCGCTGCTGGCTCTGCCAGGCCAGGCCGAGGGCCAGCAGGGCCACGAGGCCGACGCCGGCCACGACGGCCTGGGTCAGCGTGGCGCCGGATTGCCGGACGGGCTTGTGGGGCGACGAAACGTCGGCCGCTGGGGTGTTGGTCTCGCTCACGTCGGCGATTCTAGGGTGGACCCTGACAGCATCCGGAACCCGGCCGCGACGGCCGCCGCGTCGGGTCGCACCAAAACCACATGCCCCACCCCGAGGGCCCGCGCACGGGCGGCGATCCGCTCATGGGTCGCGAGTGCCCTCACCCGCCCCCAGTCGGCGGGCATGGGCAGGGGGTCGGACGGGGGGGCGGCGGGATCGCGCGTCCCCTGTTCGAGGGAATCCAGGTGGCCGATGGCCTCCGAGCTACTGAAGAGCCAGACATGGCGGTCCGGCGCCTCGAGCGCCTCGCGCAGCAGGCGGCGCCCCGGCGCATCGAGGACGGGACAGGCGCGGCGGTAGACGCTCACGGCCGACACCGTCGCGCCCGCTTCGCGGAGGCGATCGCCGAGCCATTCCCGCCCGCCATCGCCGCGCACCAGCAGCGCCCGGCGGCCGGTCCAGTCCGCGCCGGCGACGCGGCACAGCTCCGGCCAGAGATGTTCCGAATCGAGGCTGTCCGCCTCGGCCGGCGGCTGGACGATGCGGGCCTCGGGCACGCCGCGCTCGACCAGCGCGCGCGCGCTGCCGGGGCCCACCGTGGCGGCCCAGGTCCGGTCGGGCCATGCGTCCTGGCCGCCGTCCGCGCGGCACCGGTCGAAGAAATGCTCGACGGCATTGGGGCTGACGAACATCGCCAGATCCGTCGCCGGCAGCGCCGACCACGCCTGCGCCAGGCCGGCAGGATCGGCGGCGGGGGCGATGTCGATCAGCGGCAGCGAGGCGGTGGGCACGTCCAGCGCCGCCATCCGCCGGACCCAGTCGTCGGCCTGGGCCCGGGGACGGGTCAGCAGCAGTCGGACCGGGGCGACCTCGCCCGGCATCAGGCGTCCTTCAGGTACTCGGCGGCGCCCCGCTCGCGCAGCGCGTTCGCGGCGGCGACGCCCAGCCCCTCGGCCTGGCCCAGGTCGGACACGGTCGCGGCCGTCTCCGCCCGCAGCAGGGCCCGCTCCGGCTGGGTCGGGTGCCCCAGGGCGGCGGACAGCGTCAGCCGGCCGTCAGCCGCCCAGACCGCGTGCGCGGCCAGCGGCATCGAGCAACTGCCGCCGAGCTCGCGCGACACCGCGCGTTCGGCGGCCGCGGCCAGCCAGGTGGGCGCGTGCGCCAGGGCGGCCAGGTGCTCGGCCAGGGGCGCCTGCCCGGCGCGGATCTCGATGCCCAGCGCGCCCTGTCCGGCGCACGGGATCATCTCGTCGACGCCGAAGTACTGGCGGATCCGGCCCTCGAGTTGCAGGCGCTTGAGGCCGGCGGCGGCCAGGACGATCGCGTCGTACTGGCCCTCGTCGAGCTTGCGCAGCCGCGTGTCGAGGTTGCCGCGCACCGGCTCGATGCGCAGGTCCGGCCGCATGTTCTTCAGCTGCGTCACGCGGCGCAGGCTGGAGGTGCCGACGCAGGCACCCTGCGGCAGCGCGGCGAGGCTGTCGTACTTCGCGGACACCAGCGCGTCGCGCGGATCCTCGCGCTCCAGCACCGCGGCGAGCACGAAACCCGCCGGCAGCTCCATCGGCACGTCCTTGAGCGAATGCACCGCGAGCTGGGCGCGACCGTCCTCCAGCGCCGTTTCCAGCTCCTTGACGAACAGGCCCTTGCCGCCGACCTTGGACAGCGTGCGATCCAGGATCTGGTCGCCTCGGGTGGTCATGCCCAGCAGCCGCACCGCCAACCCCCGTGCGCGCAGCAGGGCCTGCACATGTTCGGCCTGCCACAACGCCAGCCGGCTCTCGCGCGTGGCGATCACGAATTCTTGGTTCATGGGGCGGGATGCTAGCCGAGCAGGCACGGCGTTTCTCCCCGCCCCCGGGGACCACCGCTTGCCGCGAAGCGTCGCTTGCGCGATCCCGGAGCGAGTCGCGGCGTCCGCGCCACGCCGCCGTGCGGGCCGCGCACGGAGAAACTGCTAAAGTGAACCGGAGGTAACTCCGTTACATCACCAGTCTCCGCTCACCCCTCCGGTCTCTGACGAACTCCTGACGCCACCATGCCCGCCAGTACCGCTTCCCGCCCCGACCGCCCCGCCGCCCGTTCCGCCGCCAAGCCGTCCTCGACCCCGCGGGCCAAGGCCGCCGCCACGCCCGCCTCAAAGAAGGCCGAGAAGGCCGAGAAGGCCGGCAACGCCAAGGCCACCACGCGTTCGATCCAGATCGTCAAGGACAAGAACCAGCCGCTGATGGACGACATCCGCCTGCTGGGCCGCATCCTGGGCGAGGTGATCCGGGAGCAGGAGGGCCGCGAGGCCTACGAATTGGTGGAGCGCGTGCGGCAGCTGTCGGTGGCCTTCCGCCTGAAGCGGGATGCGCAGGCCGGCAAGCAGATGGACAAGCTGCTCAAGAGCCTCTCGGGCGAGCAGACGGTCAGCGTGATCCGCGCCTTCAGCTACTTCTCGCATCTGGCCAACATCGCCGAGGACCGCCACCACGTGCGCCGCCGCGAGGTGCACGACCGCGACGGCTCGCTCCAGCCCGGCTCGCTCGCCTATGCGCTGGAGCGGCTCTTCGACGCCGGCGTGCGGCCGGCCGAGGTGGCCAGGACGCTGGAGAACGGCTTCGTGTCGCCGGTGCTGACAGCCCATCCGACCGAGGTACAGCGCAAGAGCATCCTGGACGCCGAGCGGGCGATCGCCGAGCTGGTCGGCGCCCGCGACCGGCTGCACACCGAGCGCGAGAAGGCCGCCAACGAGCACCTGATCCGCGCCCGCGTCACGCAGCTGTGGCAGACGCGCATGCTGCGCTACTCGAAGCTGACCGTCGCCGACGAGATCGAGAACGCGCTGAGCTACTACCACGCGACCTTCCTGCGCGAGATCCCCAAGCTCTACACCGAGCTCGAGGAGGCGCTGCCCGGCGAGGAGGTGGCGCCCTTCCTGCGCATGGGCCAGTGGATCGGCGGCGACCGCGACGGCAATCCCAATGTCACCGCCGACACGATGCGGCTGGCGCTGCGCCGCCAGAGCGAGCTGGCGCTGCGCCACTACCTGACCGAGCTGCATGAGCTGGGCGCGGAGCTGTCGATCTCGCTGCGGCTGGCGGGCGTGACGCCGGCGATGCAGGCGCTGGCCGAGCGCAGCCCCGACCAGAACGAGCACCGCATGGACGAGCCCTACCGGCGCGCGCTGACCGGCATGTATGCGCGGCTGGCCGCGACGCTGCAGGCCTTGACCGGTACCGAGGCGCTGCGCCACGCGGTCGCGCCGCAGGACCCGTACCTGACGCCCGAGGACCTGCTGGCGGACCTGCGCGTGATCCAGTCCTCGCTGGAAAGCCACCATGCCCATGCGCTGATCGCGCCGCGGCTCAAGCCGCTGATGCGGGCGGTGCAGGTCTTCGGCTTCCACCTGGCCACCCTGGACCTGCGCCAGAGCAGCGACCAGCATGAGCTCACCGTCGTCGAGCTGCTCAAGACCGCGCGCGTCTGCGAGGACTATTCGGCGCTGGGCGAGATGGAGCGCCGCGCGCTGCTGGTGGACCTGCTCAACCAGACGCGCCCGCTGCGCGTGCTGGGCGCCGACTACAGCGAGCGCACCCTGGGCGAGCTGGCGATCTTCGAGACGGCGCGCGAGTCGCTCAAGCGCTTCGGCCGCGAGGCCCTGCGCCACTACATCATTTCGCACACCGAGGACGTCAGCGACCTGCTCGAGGTGCAGCTGCTGCTCAAGGAGGTCGGGCTGCTGCGCGGCACGCTCGATGGCGAGGCGGTCAGCGACCTGATCGTCGTGCCGCTGTTCGAGACCATCGCCGACCTGCGCAACGCGCCCGGCATCATGCGCGGCTTCTACGAGCTGCCCGGCATGGCGGCGCTGGTGCGCCGCTCCGGCGGCGAGCAGGACATCATGCTGGGCTACTCCGACTCCAACAAGGATGGCGGCGTCTTCACCAGCAGCTGGGAGCTGTATCGCGCGGAGATCGCGCTGGTGCAGCTGTTCGACGAGCTGCGCGCCCAGGGGCCGCTGACGCTGCGGCTGTTCCATGGTCGCGGCGGCACGGTGGGTCGCGGGGGCGGCCCGAGCTACCAGGCCATCCTGGCCCAGCCGCCCGGCACGGTGAACGGCCAGATCCGCCTGACCGAGCAAGGCGAGGTCATCAACTCCAAGTACGCCAATCCGGAGATCGGCCGACGCAACCTGGAGACGCTGGTCGCCGCGACGCTGGAGGCCACGCTGCTGCATCCGACCAAGCCGGCGCCCAAGGCCTTCATGGACGCGGCGCAGGCGCTGTCCGACAGCAGTTTCGCGGCCTATCGCGGACTGGTCTACGACACGCCGGGCTTTGCCGACTTCTTCTTCGCGACGACCCCGATCCGCGAGATCGCCGAACTCAACATCGGCTCGCGGCCGGCGTCGCGCAAGGCGACCCGCGCGATCGAGGACCTGCGCGCCATTCCCTGGGGCTTCAGCTGGGGCCAGTCGCGCATCACGCTGCCAGGCTGGTGCGGCTTCGGCTCGGGCATCCAGGAGTTCCTGGGCAAGGACAAGGCGGGCCGCGACGAAAAGCTCGCGCTGCTCAAGCGCATGTACAAGCAGTGGCCCTTCTTCCGCACCCTGCTGTCCAACCTGGACATGGTGCTGGCCAAGGCCGACCTGGACATCGCCCGCCGCTACCTGGAGCTGGTGGAGGACAAGCGCCTGGGCAAGAAGATCTTCGGCGCGATCGAGACCGAGTTCGCCCGCACCGAGGCGGCGCTGGCGCTGATCACCGGCGAGAACGACCGGCTCGCGGCCAACCCGGCGCTGGCGCGCTCCATCGAGCACCGCTTCCCCTACATCGATCCGCTGAACCACCTGCAGGTCGAGCTGATGCGCCGCTACCGCGCCATCCCGGCCGAGAAGCGCGCCGAGGACCCGCGGCTGGAACGCGTGCAGCGCGGCATCCACCTGTCGATCAACGGCATCGCGGCGGGGCTGCGCAACACCGGCTGAGGATCGCCTCAGCGCTGGCCGGCCAGCGCCTCCCGCACCGCGGCGACCTGGCGGCGCGACACGGCCAGCCATTCGTTGACGTGGGCGATGCGGACCGCCCAGCCGAGTTCGCCGCCGTTGTCGCCGTCGCCATCCGCCGGCCCGTCGGTGGGCACGTGGCGCTCGAGCTCGCGCACCGCCGCCTTCGCGACCAGCGCATTGCGGTGCACGCGCAGGAAGCGGTCGCCCAGGCGCTGCTCCAGCTCGCTCAGGGACCCGTCCATCACATGGCTCTGCGTGGCGGTGCGCAGCGTCAGGTACTTGAGCTCGGCCTTGAAGTAGAGGACCTCGGCCAGCGGCACCCGCAGCAGGCGGCCGCGTTCGGTGATGTTGATGACGGGCGCCTCGGCGGCCGGCGCGGCGCCCGGGCCGTGCGGCGCGCCCGCCTCGCGCGCCTTCGCGGCCGCGCGTTCGTCCAGGCGCTGCGCCGCCCGCGCGAGGCTGGCCTGCAGCCGCTCGCGCCGCACCGGCTTGGTCAGGTAGTCCAGCGCCTCCAGCTCGAAGGCCTGCAGCGCGTGCTGCGCATGGGCCGTCACGAACACGATCGCCGGCGCGAAGGGCCGGCCGCGCAGCGCCTGCGCCAGGCCCAGGCCGTCCAGGCCCGGCATCTGCACGTCGAGCAGGATCAGGTCGCAGGCATGGTCCTTGAGCCAGGCCAGCGCCTGCTCGCCGCTGCCGGCCTCGGCGGCAACCTCGGCGCGCGGCTCCTCGTTGGCCTCGACCAGGCCCCGCAACCGCAGCCGCGCCAGCGGCTCGTCATCGACGATCAAGACCCTCAGCGGCGGATGCGTCAGCATGTCTTCCTTCCCTGTCCTCGTTCCCGTTCCGGTTCAGCTCCGGTCGTGTGATCGCGTCATCGCGGCATCACGATGCGCACGACAAAGCGGCCCTCGCCCGGCCCGGCCTCCAGCCGCGCCGCCACGTCGTGCATCAGGCGCAACCGCTGCCGCACGTTGCGCAGCGCCAGGCCATGCCCCTGGGCGCGCGACGGCAACCCGACCGTGTTGACGACGCGGATCTCGACCTCGCTGCCGCGCGCGCGGGTCACGATGTCGACGTCGCCGCCCTGGTCGTTGGGCTCGATGCCGTGACGCACCGCGTTCTCCACCAGCGGCTGCAGCAGCAGCGGCGGCACGCGCGCGTCGGCCGCATGCGGATCGAGCTGCCAGTGCACGCGCAGGCGGTCGCCGAAACGCAGCTGCTCGATCGCGAGGTAGCGCCGCGCCAGCTCGACCTCCTGGTCCAGGCGCACGCCCTCGGCCGTCGGGCCGGCGTCCGCCAGCGCGACTCGGAACAGCTCGGCCAGGTCCTCCAGCACCTCCTCGGCGCGGTTGGGATCGACGCGCACCAGCGCGATCGCCGTGTTCAGCGTGTTGAAGAGGAAGTGCGGCCGGATCCGCGATTGCAGCTCGACCAGCCGGGCCAGCGCGTCGGCTGGCGCCTGGGCGCGTTCGCGCAGCTTCAGCCAGCCCAGCAGCACACCGGCCGCGAGCCCGCCGGTGAGCGCCGCGGCCACGCGCGGCAAGGCGCCCAGATGCCCCAGTTCCACCGCCTCCAGCAGCAGCGCGCCGCCGTGGGCGCAGGCGGCCCCCAGCGCGATCGGCAGCGTCCATTGCGCCCACTCCGGCAGCCGCGCCAGCAGCCGCTTGGCGGCGCACACGATCAGCAGCCAGGCCAGCACCGCGCTCAGGGCGGCGACGGACGCGCCGCCCATGGCCCAGGCCCATTGCGCCAGCGTCTCCGACATCAGCGCCAGTCCGAGCGACAGCACCAGCTGCACGCCCAGCACCGCGCGCAGCACCAGGCCGACATGGCAGACGTCGAAGCGGCGCTGGGCATCGATCAGCCGCGGCGCCTCGGCCGTGCGCGCGTCCAGGCGGGTCTCCTCCCAGGCGGGCTGCGTGGGCAGCGGCTGGGTGCTCATGGGCTGGGTGCTCGCCGGCTGCGTCGAGGCCTCGCGCGTGTCGCGCGCGTTGCGAGAGGGGTCGGCCGGGCGTCGCGGCGCGTCGCCCGACGTCCGTCCGCTGCTTGCCTTGCTGGCCATCGGCTCCTCCCGTCCCCGCACTGTCCTTGCCCTCTGCCTGCGCCCGGGCGCCGGGATGGCGCCCCTTCCAGCCCGTGGGCGACCGGATGGCGCCCCCTTTAGAATCGGCGGCTCATTCTCTCCCAGGCGTCCGGCCGCGACCAATGCGGGCCCGCCCGGGGCGCCGCGAAGTCGTAACGCCTTGCAAGCCGATGTCCTCCTCCCCTGCTGACTCCCTGGCCGACGGCCAACCCGCCGACAACCAGCTCGCCAACAAGTCGCAAGCCTGGTCCGCCCTCTTCTCCGAGCCGATGAGCGAGCTGGTCAAGCGCTACACCGCCAGCGTCGACTTCGACAAGCGCCTGTGGGCCGCTGACATCCAGGGCTCGCTCGCCCACGCCGACATGCTGGCCGCGCAGGGCATCATCGGCGCCGACGATCTGGCCGCGATCCAGAAGGGCATGGCGCAGATCCGCGAGGAGATCGCGTCGGGCCGCTTCGAATGGAAGCTGGACCTGGAGGACGTGCACCTGAACATCGAGGCGCGCCTGACCGAGCTGGTCGGCTTGGCCGGCAAGCGGCTGCACACCGGCCGCAGCCGCAACGACCAGGTCGCCACCGACGTGCGGCTGTGGCTGCGCGGCGAGATCGACACGCTGGTCGGTCTGCTGGGCGAGCTGCAGCGGGTGCTGGTCGAGCAGGCCGAGCGCCATGCCGACGTGATCCTGCCCGGCTTCACCCACCTGCAGGTGGCGCAGCCGGTGGCCTTCGGGCATCACCTGCTGGCCTACGTCGAGATGTTCGCGCGCGACGCGGAGCGCCTCGTCGACGCGCGCAGGCGCGTGAACCGACTGCCGCTGGGCGCGGCCGCGCTGGCCGGCACCAGCTACCCGCTGGACCGCGAGCGCGTCGCGCGCACGCTGGGCATGGAGGGCGTCGCGCAGAACAGCCTGGACGCGGTCAGCGACCGCGACTTCGCGATCGAATTCAGCGCCGCCGCCGCGCTGATCATGGTGCACATCTCGCGCCTGTCGGAGGAGCTGATCCTGTGGATGAGCCAGGCCTTCGGCTTCATCGCGCTGCCGGACCGCTTCTGCACCGGGTCGAGCATCATGCCGCAGAAGAAGAACCCCGACGTGCCCGAACTGGCACGCGGCAAGAGCGGCCGCGTGGTGGGCCACCTGATGGGCCTGATCACGCTGATGAAGGGCCAGCCGCTGGCCTACAACAAGGACAACCAGGAAGACAAGGAGCCGCTGTTCGACACCGTCGACACGCTCAGCGACACGCTGCGGATCTTCGCGGAGATGATGGCCGGCCTGACGGTCAAGCCCGAGGCGATGGAACGCGCGGCCCTCAAGGGCTACGCGACGGCGACCGACCTGGCGGACTACCTGGTCAAGAAGGGCCTGGCCTTCCGCGACGCCCACGAGATCGTGGCGCACGCGGTCAAGACGGCGCAGGCGCAGGGCATCGACCTGTCGGCGCTGCCGCTGGACGCGCTGCGGCAGTTCGACGCCCGCATCGGCCAGGACGTCTACGAGGTGCTGTCGCTGCAGGGCTCCCTGAACGCGCGCAACATCCTCGGCGGCACCGCGCCGGCGCAAGTCCGCGCACAGGTGGCGCGTCATCGCGAGCGCCTGGGCGCGGCCGTCGCCGCGAAGGGCTGACCGATGAGCACGCTGGCCTGGACGGACGAGCTGGTGCTCAACCAGCCGGAGCTCGACCACACGCACGAGGAATTCGTCGAGCTGCTGAACCGCTATGGCGAGGCGCTCGACCGCGGCGAGGACGCGCTGCCCGCGTTCAAGGCGCTGCTGGCGCACACCGAGGAGCACTTCGCGATGGAGGAGCGCTGGATGGCGGCCACCGGCTTCGAGCCGGAGAACTGCCACAGCAGCCAGCATGCGATGGTGCTCAACGTGATGCGCGAGGTGGTGCGTTATGCCGAGGACCTCGGCGACCGCGAGCCGCTGGGCATCGTGCGCACCGAGCTCTCGCAGTGGTTCCCCGGTCATGCGGAGATGATGGACGCGGCGCTGGTCTACACGATGCAGCAGCGCGGCTTCGACCCGAAGACCGGCGAATGCCGCGATCCGATCCGCCCCGCGGCCGAAGCGACGGACGCGGTCTCGGCTTGCGGCTCGACGTCCTGCGGCCACTGAACCGCCCTTGCTGAAGGGCGGCTCCGGCCCTGCTGACAGCGCCTGTCAGCCGGCGCCGCCACAATCCGCCGCATGGCCGAGCCGACGCCCGCCCTGCCCGATCGCCTGATCGCCCACCTGGACATGGACGCGTTCTACGCGTCCGTGGAGCTGCTGCGTTATCCGGAGCTCAAGGGGCTGCCGGTGGTGGTCGGCGGACGGCGCGCCCACACGCCGCAGGAACGCCCCGACGGCACGCGCGAGTTCTTCAAGCTGGCCGACTACACCGGCCGAGGCGTCGTGACCACCTCGACCTACGCGGCGCGCGCGCTGGGCGTGTTCTCGGCGATGGGACTGATGAAGGCGGCGCTGCGCGCGCCGCAGGCGATCCTGCTGCCGGCCGACTTCGATTCCTACCGGCATTACTCGCGGCTGTTCAAGGCGGCGGTGCGAGAGATCGCGCCGGTCATCGAGGACCGCGGCATCGACGAGATCTACATCGACCTGACCGACGTGCCAGGCGCGCGCGAGCCGGTCGGCCACGATCCGCTGGGCGGCGTGCGGGCGGTGGCGCGGGAGATCAAGAACTCGGTGCAGAGCGCCACCGGGTTGACCTGCTCCATCGGGGTGACGCCCAACAAGCTGCTGTCCAAGATCGCGTCGGAGCTGGACAAGCCCGACGGGCTGACGCTGGTGACGATGGCCGATCTGCCGACGCGGATCTGGCCGCTGCCGGCGCGACGGATCAACGGCATCGGCCCCAAGGCCGGCGAGAAGCTCGAGGCGCTGGGCCTGCACACGATCGGGGAACTCGCGGCCGCGCCGCTGGAGCTGCTGCAACAGCATTTCGGCCCCGGCTACAGCGCCTGGCTGCACCAGGCGGCCTGGGGCCTGGACGACCGGCCGGTGGTCACGCACAGCGAGCCGGTCTCCATCAGCCGCGAGACCACCTTCGAGCGCGACCTGCACGCACGTCGCGACCGGCCGGAGCTGTCGCGCATCTTCACGGCGCTGTGCGAGCAACTGGCCTCGGACCTGCAGCGCAAGGGCTACCTGGGCCGCACCATCGGCATCAAGCTGCGCTTCGAGGGCTCCCGCACGGTGACGCGCGACCTGACGCTGGACCAGCCGGTGCAGGACGCCGCGGCCATCCGGCATGCGGCGGGGCTGTGCCTCAAGCGGGTGGACCTGAGCCAGCGGCTGCGCCTGCTGGGCGTGCGCGTGGGCAAGCTGAGCCGCCCCGGGGAGATCGAGCCGGCCCGGCGCGGTCGCGCCGGCGCCGCCAGCAAGCCGGAGGATCCGCGACCGCGGCCGGAGAACCTCAACCTGTTCGGCTGATCAGGCGGTGGGCAGGCGCCAGAGCCAGATCCCGACCGCGAGGCAGCACACCGCCGGCAGCCAGGGCAGCACCGGCATGACTGCCCAGGAGATCGCCGAGCTCAGGGCCATCATTCCCCAGGCCAGCTGCTTGGCCCGCAGCGGCACGGCGCGACGCGCGCGCCACTGGACGACCATCGGCCCGAAGCGTGGATGAGCGAGCAGCCAGGCCTCGCAGCGCGCCGAGCCCCGCGCGAAGCAGAACGCGGCCAGCAGCACGAACGGCGTGGTGGGCAGCAGCGGCAGGAAGATGCCGACCACGCCGAGCAGCAGGCTCAGCGCGCCGCCGACCAGCCAGGGCAGGCGCCGCCACAACGCGGCCTCCTCGAGCGCGCTGATCGTCGCGTCATCGGCGACGACAGCATCCACGGCTTCAGGAGCCTCGGTCGGGCGCTCGGGATCGACGGCTTGGGACATCGCGCGACTGTAGCGGCGACGCGCGGCGGCCGGTGCGGCGGCCGCTCAAGTCCGCTGGCGAGGCGGGACCTCCGGCGGCTACAGTCGCCCTCCATGAGCGATGCCCCCAGCGATTCCCCGCGCCTGCCCTCCCTCGACGGCCTGCTGGCCTTCGAGGCCGCCGCGCGCCTGGGCAGCCTGGAGCGCGCCGCCGAGACGCTGCATGTCAGCGCCAGCGCCGTCGGCAAGCGCATCGCGACGCTGGAGGAGCGCCTGGGCCTGCCCTTGATGACGCGCCAGCCCTTGCGCCTGACGGCGGCGGGCAAGGAATACCTGGCGCAGGTGCGCACCGCGCTCGCGCTGCTGGCGGCCGTGCCGCTGCACCAGCGCGAGCGGCCACGCGTCACGCGCCTGAGCGTCAGCAGCCCGCCGACCTTCGCGCGGCAGGTGCTGGTGCCGGCGCTGCCCGGCTTCGCGGCCGCGCATCCCGATGTCGAGCTCGAGCTGCTGCTGTCGACGCCCTTCCTGGATCAACCCGCGCCGCCCGCGGAGGTCGAGATCTTCGCCGGCACCGTGCCCGCCGGCGGCGAGGTCCTGCTGGACGACATCGTCACGCCGATGGCGGCGCCGGCGCTGCTCGCGCGGCTCGGCGCGATCGAGACGCCGGCGGACCTGGCCTCCGCCCCGCTGCTGCGCACGCCGCTGCAGCCGTGGCAGCCCTGGCTGCGCGCCGCGGGGCTCGATTGGCCGGAGCCCGCGCAGGGCACGCGCTTCGTGGACCTGGGTTTGACGCTGGAAGCGGCCGCCTGCGGCCAGGGCGTCGTGCTGGGCCGCCCCAGCTTGGCCGCCACCGCGCTGCGCAGCGGCGCGCTCAAGCGCCTGTTCGACCTGGCCGTGCCGGCCGCCATGCCCTATGGCCTGGTGCGCCATGGCGACGGCGAGGCGGCCCGTGTGTTCTCGCGCTGGCTGGTCCGGCATTGCGAGGCGCTGAGCGCCGAGGCGCACCCAGCCTGACGCTCACGCCCAGGGAAGTCCCTGACCGATCCGGAACGATCTTCCGGCGCGCGCGTCCAAAGTTTCCGGCCGGGCCAGCGGTGGCTCGCCTAGCATCCGGCCCCATGAGCGTCATCACCTGCATCGAAGACCTGCGCGTGCTCGCGCAGCAGCGCGTCCCGCGGATGTTCTACGACTACGCGGACTCCGGTTCCTGGACCGAGAGCACCTATCGCGCCAATGAATCGGACTTCCAGTCGATCAAGCTGCGCCAGCGCGTGGCAGTCAACATGGAAGGCCGCAGCACCGCCGCGACGATGATCGGCCGCCCGGTCGCAATGCCGGTGGCGATCGCGCCGACCGGGTTGACCGGCATGCAGCATGCGGACGGCGAGATCCTCGCCGCCCAGGCGGCCGAGGCCTTCGGCGTGCCGTTCACGCTGTCCACGATGAGCATCTGCTCGATCGAGGACGTGGCGGCGAATACGACGGCGCCGTTCTGGTTCCAGCTCTACGTGATGCGCGATCGCGGCTTCATCAACAGCCTCATCGACCGCGCCAAGGCCGCGAAGTGCGAGGCGCTGGTGCTGACGCTGGACCTGCAGATCCTGGGCCAGCGGCACAAAGACCTGAAGAACGGCCTGTCCGCGCCGCCCAAGCTGACGCTGCCCAACCTGATCAACATGGCGACCAAGCCGCGCTGGTGCCTGGGCATGCTGGGCACGCCGCGGCGCCAGTTTGGCAACATCGTGGGGCATGTGAAGGGCGTGGGGGACATGGGCTCGCTGTCCGAGTGGACGGCCAAGCAATTCGATCCGCAACTGAGTTGGGACGACGTGCAGTGGATCCGCGAGCGCTGGGGCGGCAAGCTGATCCTCAAGGGCATCATCGACGAGGAGGACGCGAAGCTCGCCGCCGCCACCGGCGCCGATGCGCTGATCGTCAGCAACCACGGCGGCCGGCAGCTCGATGGCGCGGAGTCCAGCATCCGCGCGCTGCCCCGCATCGTGGACGCGGTCGGCGACCGCATCGAGGTCCACATGGACGGTGGCATCCGCTCGGGGCAGGACGTGCTCAAGGCCTGGGCGCTGGGCGCGCGCGGCACCTACATCGGCCGCGCGTTCCTGTATGGCCTGGGCGCGATGGGCCGCCCCGGCGTGACGAAGGCGCTGGAGATCATCCACCGCGAGCTGGACCTGACGATGGCGTTCTGCGGCCATCGGACGCTGAGCGGCGTGGATCGCCAGGTGCTGCTGCCGCGGCCGGCCTGAGGCTCGGCGACGCTCTCATGGAAGGAGGGCAGCAGTGTCCAGGGCCGTCTTTCCGCGCTCCATGACTTGCAGGAGCCACACCGGCTCCAAGCGCTGCTGCATCACCGCCCTTTCGCTGCCAACGTCCGGCGCCGCACGCTCCACGTACGCCCACTCCCACATCCAGTTCGTACCCGCTCGCAATCCGGCCCGGAAATCAGGCCCGGAAAACAAAACGCCCCGCATCAAGCGGGGCGTTCTCGCGTCTGCACGCGCGCGGCGGCGTCGTCAGGACGCCTCAACCAGGTCGCGCGATCACAGCGCGTTCATTTCCTTCAGCAGACGATCCGCCTTGTCGACGACCTTCATCTGCCACAGCATGTAGCGCGCATCCAGGCAGATGCTGCGGTTCATGTGGTCGTTGTAGTCCCAGTCCGAGATCACCGCGTCCAGCGTGCCGTCGAACAGCAGGCCCACCAGCTCGCCATGGCCGTTGAGCACCGGCGAACCCGAGTTGCCGCCCGTCGTGTCCAGCGTGGCCAGGAAGTTCACCGGCACCGAGTCCAGCGCCTTCACGCCGTACTTGTCGAAGCGCCTGGCCTTGATCGCGGCCAGTTGCTCGGCCGGCGCGTTGAACTCGCCATTGCCGGTGTGCTTGGCGACGATGCCGCGCAGCGTCGTGAACGCCGTCCAGGTCGTGCCGTCCACGCCCGGCGCGCGGCCCTTCACCTGGCCGAAAGCCACCCGCAGCGTGCTGTTGGCATCCGGATAGACCGGCTGGCCGCGGCTGGCCTTGAAGTCGATCTCCGCCTGCATCGTCGCGGCATAGGCCTGCTGCAGCTTGCCGGCCAGTTCCTTGTCGCGGTTCTCGCGCGCCAGCTCGTCGGCATGCAGCGCCACCGCGGCCTTGACCAGGGTGTCGTCACTCGCCTCGAAGGCCGACGCGTCACGCGACAACCAGGCGCCGCGCTCGGCCTTGTCGGTGAGCTTCGTACCGGCATACAGCGCGTCCACCCGCGCGGTCACCGCCGCGGCGTCCATGCCGGCGCGCACGCCCAGCGCGTTCAGCAGCGCGCTGTTGAGCTGGTCCGCCGGCAGCGCCAGGTACTGCGTCAGGAAGTGGCTGACGACCTTCTTCTCGGTGATCTCGTCGAAGCGGCGGTCCACCGTCTCCAGCGCCTGCCGGCGGCGCAGCTGGTCGCGGTCCTGGTAACCGGCCTTGCGTTCGGCGTCCGGCTTGCGGCGCTGCAGCGCCTGCTCGTACAGGTCGCCCGCGCTCTTGACCAGCGTCGGCGTCGCGTAGCCCAGCAGGAACTCGCGACGGGTGATCTCCTGGCGCTCGGCGATCAGGCGGTCCACCTCGGCCAGCGACGCGCCGTAGGTCGCGCGACGCTTGGCGTCGGCATTCACCCAGGCCTTCATCTCGTCGAAGGCGGCCTGCTTGCGCGCGAGGATGTCGCTGCCCGCGTAGCTGGCCATCTGACCCTGGTAGTTCTTGTAGTAGTTGTTGACCCCGGCCACGGTGTTGGCCAGCTTGATCTCGGCGTCACGGCGGCCGGCGGTCGCCTCCTTGATCAGGTCGAGCTGCTCGCCCATCGCCTTGACGCGATGCGGGAAGTCCCAGGCGAAGGCGAAGTCCACCTCCTTGGGCAGGCGGTGGCGGTTGGTGCGGCCCGGATAACCGGCCACGGCGACGAAGTCGCCCTCGTTCAGCGGCGCGCTCGCCAGCTTCAGGAACTGCGACGGCTGGAAGGGCTTGTTGTCCTTGCTGAAGTCGGCCGGCTTGCCGTCCGGACCGACGTAGGCGCGATAGAAGCTGTAATCGCCGGTGTGGCGCGGCCACATCCAGTTGTCGGTGTCGCCGCCGAAGACGCCCACGCCCTCGGCCGGCGCGTGGACCAGGCGCACGTCGCGGATCTCGAGCTGCTTGGTCAGCTGGTACATCAGGCCGCCGTAGAACGCGCCCACCGAGCAGCGATGGCCGGCGTCCTTCTCGCAGGCGGCGACCAGCGCCTTCTCGTTGGCTTCGATCGCATCGATGCGGGCCTTGCCCTGCAGCGCGGCGGTCGCCTTGTCGATCACCTTGTCGGTGACGTCGGTCAGCGCGACCGTCACCAGGATGCGGCTGCCCGGCGCGGCCGGCAGTTCCTCGCCCAGCGAGGCGGCCAGGAAGCCGTTCTTCAGCAGGTCCTTCTGCGGCGTCGAGTTGTACTGGATGCTGCCGAAGGCGCAGTGGTGGTTGGTCACCACCAGGCCCTGCGGCGACACGAAGGAGGCGGTGCAGCCGCCCAGGCTGACGACGGCCCCCATCGGATAGCCCAGCGGCTGCGACAGGCGCGCCGGATCGAATTTCAGGCCCAGGGCCTTCATGTCCTTGGCCACCAGCGGCAGCTGCTGGGGCATCCACATGCCTTCGTGCGCCTGGGCGCCGGCCGCGGCGCCCAACGCCAGCGCGGCCCACATCAGTCGTTTCATTCGCGGGACTCCTGTCCACCTTCTTGAGAAGGGGCGAACCATACACGAGCCCGCCGCGCGCCCACCGTGCCGGTTGGCACCCGTGCCCATGCCGCATCGCGGAATCCCCCGCAGCGCCACTCGGGCTCCTTGTTCTTGGGATGGGGGAATCCCTGACTCCAAACTTACAATTCCACCCGTTCCCGCCCATTCCCCGCCCATTCGATCGCCGCCGTCCGATGGCCCTCCGGACGCCGCCGCGCCCTCTCTCCGGCCGTCCAGGAGCCCGCCATGACCCTCAAGCAGCTCAGCCAGGTGAAGCGCTGGATGGTGATGCACAGCGCGCGTCACCCGGTCGAACTGGCGGTGTGGAACGTCGTGCTGACGATCTGGATGCTGGGCTTCATGGGCGTTCCGGGCGCGTTATTGATCCAGGCATGGATCGCACTGCCGTTGTGCCTGGTGGCCTGGATGCTGCCGATGGCCTACACCGGCGGCCGGCGCCGGCTGCACCGCTCGGGCCGCCTGCGCTGCGACTGGCTGACGGCGCTCTGAGCCCGCCGGCGCCTTGACATCATCGTCACTTCTGACGATGATTCGCCGCATGAAGTATCCAGGCGGCAAGGGCAAGACGTACCAGCACGTCATCAACCTGATGCCTCCGCACCGGGTGTACATCGAGACGCATGTCGGCGGCGGCGCGGTCCTGCGCCACAAGCTGCCGGCGGCGCGCTCGATCGCCATCGACGCCGACGACCGGGTCATCGCGCACTGGCGCGCCATGGCCCTGCCCGGCGTCGAACTCGTCCACGGCCGCGCGGAGGACTTCCTCGCGCGGCATGCGTTCGAGGGCGACGAGCTCGTCTACGTGGACCCGCCCTATCACCCCGAGACGCGGCGCCAGTCACGCATCTACCGGCACGAATACGGCGCCGCCGACCACGAGGCGCTGCTAGCGCTGCTGGCGACGCTGCCGTGCCGGGTGATCGTGTCGGGCTACGCCCATCCGGTGTACGACGCCCTCCTGCGGGGGTGGCGGACGACCGAATTCCGGGCGAAGACCCACACCGACGTGCGCACCGAAACGCTGTGGTTCAACTTCGAGCCGCCCGAGATCCTTCACGACAGCCGGCACCGCGGGACGAACTTCCGCGAGCGCCAGACCAACAAGCGGCGCCTCGAACGCCTCCAAGAGCGTGTCCATGCCATGGATCCGGTCGAGCGCGCCGCGTTCCGCCAATGGCTGGACGCCACCTATCCAGCCGCCCAGAGAGGCGGCGTCTTTGCAGTCCCATGACCCAGATCGTCGCCATCGTTTCCCGCCACGGCTCCCTTCACCGAGCACTTCCCGATCCCGATCACCTCCTCCTCACCGGCGTGCGCTGGGGCGCCGTCGAGGAGTTCCCGACCCCCGCCTACTGGACGCAGCAGGCGCTGCGGCACCGCCTCGACGGCCCGGCGCCCCGCGCCTCGGGCCGCTCGCTGGCCGAGGAGGTCGGCGCCGCCTTGCTGGGCGGCCCCGGCATCCCAGCGGCCGTGGGCCAGGCGGCCTTCGCGCGGGTGCGCGAGCGCGGCGCCTTCGTGCAGCCCGGTGTCTGCGAGGCGACCTTGAACGCCTGGCTCAGCGAGCCCCTGGACGTGCAGGGCCGTGCGCTCAGCTTCCGCTTCGCGGCGCAGAAGGCGAGGCACCTGGCGGCGGTGATGCCGGCGCTGCTCTCGGCGCCCGACTTCGAGGCGGGCCAGGAGGTGCGCAACTGGCTGATGGCCCTGCCCGGCATCGGGCCGAAGACGGCGTCGGCCATCGTGCGGGGCTGGTCGGCGTCGGAGGAGGTCGCGCTGCTGGACGCCCACCTGCTGCGCGTGGGCCAGGTGATCGGCCTGTTCCCGCGCAAGCACGGCATCGAGCGGCATTACCTCGAGCTCGAGGCCCGCCTGCTCAAGCTGTGCGCGGCGATGGACGTCAGGCCGTCCGAGCTGGAGGCGGTGGTCGCGGCGGAGATGAGCCGCTCGCCGGAGACGGCGCGCTTCCTCGTCGACCACCTGAAGGCGACCGAACCGGCACCGGCCCGCAAAGCCAGCGCGACCCGCATCCCGGAGCAGATCGCGCTGGTCTTCACAGCCTGAGCGCCGCAGGTGCCCGCGTCAGCCGCCAGCGCGGCGTCACGACGTGGCGCACGCACCCTCGTGCGCGATGAACGACGGCGGCTGAAGTCAAGGCGAGCTTGCTTCGATGGCCGGATCGGAACCCTCCCCTTCTCCGACTTCCGCGGACGCTGACGACGCCGACGACGCGGCCATCGCGGCGGCAGGTGTGGCAGATGCGGCAGGTGCCGCGGGCACCGCTGGCGCCGTCAACCAGTAGCGGCGGCGCCGGGTCCGCTCGCAATCGGCCAAGGGCTGCGTCCAACGGTCGCTGCGCCATTGCCAGGCGCCGCAGTCGACGGTATTGAGCACCGTCGCGCCGGCGGCCAGGTAGCGCGCCACCACCTCGGGCCGGGGATGACCGAAGCGGTTCAGATGACCGGACTGCAGGGCCGCCACGCGCGGCGCCGTCGCCTGCACGAAGGCGGTCGACGACGAAGTCCGGCTGCCATGGTGCGGCACGACCAGCACCTCCACGCGCAAGTCGTTCGCCTTCGTCTCCGTCTCCGTCTCCGTCTCCGTCTCGGTCCCAGTCTCCGTCTGCGTCACTGCCCTGGCCTCGCCGGCCAGGCGCAGCAGCTGCGCCTCCTGCGGCGATTCGATGTCGCCGGTCAGCAGCAGGCGACGCCCCGCCGCGTCGACGCGCAGCACGCACGAAGCGCCGTTGCGCTTCGCGCCGGCCGCGTTCTCCCGCGGCGCCGGCGCCTCGAGCGGCCACAGCACCTCGAAGCGCACGCCGTCCCACGCCCAGCGCTGCCCTCGGCGGCAGCCCGCCGCTCCCGGCACCGCCCCGAGCCGCCGCTCGACCGGCAGGCCCCGCAGCAGGCTGCCGGTGCCGCCGGCGTGGTCCTGGTCCGCGTGGCTGACCATCAGCAGGTCCAGGCGCCGCTCGCCCAGGCCGCGCAGCAGCGGCAGCAGCACGCGCTGCGCCGCGTCGCTGTCGGGACCCCAACGCGGTCCGGCGTCGAAGACCATCGTGTGGCCGTGAGTGCGCAGGATCGCGGCGCCGCCCTGCCCGACGTCGGGCAGCCACAGTTCGACCGCTCCTGGCGGCGGTCGGTCGACGACCGGCCACAGCAGCGGCACGCACAGCGCGAGCCCGCCCAGCCGCAGCCGCCACGGCCAGGGCATCGCCAGCAGGACGCCGCCGACCAGGCCCAGCGCCTGCGCCCAGCCTGGCGCCCAGGGCAGGTGCCAGACGGCGAGCGGCCAGGCGCGCAGGGCCTCGAGCAGCAGGTTCAACGCGGCGACCAGCCAGGTGCCGAGCGTCCACAGCGGCGGACAGGCCGCGCCGAGCAGCGCCAGCGGCGTGATGACGTAGGACACCAGCGGGATGGCGACCGCGTTGGCGACCAGGCCGACGAGCGACAGCTGCTGGAACAGCAGCAGCGTCAGCGGTGCGAGGCCAAGCGTCACCACCCACTGCGTGCGCCAGGCCGCGCGTAGCGCGCCGCGCCAGCCGGGTTCCGCGCGCGAGTCGGCCGCCATCAGCAGCGCGACCGCGCAGAACGACAGCCAGAAGCCGGGCTGCGTCAGCGCCCAGGGATCCTCGACGCAGACGACTGCGGCGGCGACGCCCAGGCTCATCGGCCAGGGCCAGCGCACGCCGACTTGCCGCAGCAGCGCGAGGATCGCCAGCAGGCCGAAGGTGCGCTGGGCCGGCACGCCCCAGCCAGCGAAGAGCGCGTAGCCGCCCGCCGCGGCGACGCCCAGCCACATCGCCGCGCGCGGCGCGGGCAGCCACAGGCACAGGCGCGCGCTGCGCCGCCACGCCCAGCCGCCCGCGGCGCCGGCGAGCCACGCGAACAGGGTCACGTGCAGGCCGCTGACGCTGAGCAGGTGCGCGACACCGGTATCGCGATAAAGCGCCCAGTCGGCCGCGCTGACGGCGCCCTGGTCGCCCAGGCTCAGGGCTGCCAGCACGCCGGCGCCGCGCCGGTCGCGCGCCTGGCCGAGCTCGCGGTCGATCGCGTCGCGCAGCGACTGCCGCAGCGCATCCACGCCCGGCGCTGCGGAGGACAGGCGCTGCTGTCCCTGGCCTCGACAGCTCGCAGCGGCGGGCAGGTCCTGTTCGAGCATCCACAGCGCCTGGTCGAAGCCCTGCGGATTCAGCAGCCCATGCGGGCGGCGCAGCTTGAGCGCCAGTTGCCAGCGCTCTCCGGCGCGCGGCGTTTCAGGCATCTGGTAGCAGGACAGCAGCAGCCGCGGCGGCGCCCCGGCAGCGATCGAGGCGGCATCGGCGGCAAGGACGAAGCGCCAGCCCTCGGTGCCGCCCAGGCCGGTGGTGCGCTGCGGCAGGCTGGCGACGCGGCCGGCGATCATCATGACCTGGCCCTCGCGCGCCGCCGGCAGCACCTCGGCCAGGCGCCACGCGGCGCGGTGGGCGGTCAGGCCCGAACCGGCCAGCGCCGCGAGCAGCGCCCACGCGAGCCAATGGCTCGACCATCGCGACCATCGCGGTCGCGGTCGTGACGCCCCTCCTTGCCATGCGGGCCCCCGCAGCCATGGCGCCCATCGTGTCCATCGTGTCCATCGCGGCCAGGGCCGGTCCACGTCGCCGTCGGCCGCCGCCGATCGATCCCGCACCAGGGCGACCGGCAACACCATCGTCAACACCAGCGCGACGACGCACGCGAGCCAGGCGCCCCACGCCTGCGGTCCGGGCAGGACCGGCAGGCGATGGACCAGCCCCATGCCGACCAGGGCTGCTGCGGGCACCAGCGTCCAGCGCCATGCCGGGGTGTAGGATTCGCGGCGCTTTTTTTCACTTCCGCGCACATCCTCATGAGCACTTCCGTCTATGACCGCCTGACCCAACTCGGCATCGAGCTGCCGCCGGTGGCGGTGCCCGCTGCGGCCTACGTGCCCTTCGTCCGGACCGGCAACCTGGTGTTCCTCTCGGGTCATATCGCGAAGAAGGACGGCAAGCCCTGGGTGGGCCAGCTCGGCAAGGACACCGACACGGCCACCGGCCGGCAGGCGGCACGCGTGATCGCGATCGACCTGCTCGGCACGCTGCACGCGGCGGTCGGCGACCTGAACAAGGTCAAGCGGGTCGTCAAGCTGATGAGCCTGGTCAACAGCACCGGCGACTTCACCGAGCAGCACCTGGTGACCAACGGCGCCTCCGAGCTGATCGGCGAGGTCTTCGGCCCCGAGAAGGGCGCGCATGCTCGCAGCGCCTTCGGCGTGGCGCAGATCCCGCTCGGCGCCTGCGTCGAGATCGAGCTGATCGCCGAGATCGCGGACTGATGCGCGCGCTGACCGCCTCGCGCGTGCTGGCCTTCAGCGCGCTGGTGTCGCTCGCCGGCGTGGCGGCGGCGCTGGTGGCGCAGTACCAGTTCGGGGTCAAGCCCTGCCCCTGGTGCGTGATGCAGCGCGGCATCTTCCTGCTGATCGCCGCGGTGAGCGCGCTGGGCTGGCTGCTGCAGCGCGTGGGCGCCGCGCGCGTGGTGGCGCTGCTGCTGACCGCGGCGCTCGGCGTGGCGGGTCTGTTCGCCGCGGGCTACCAGCATGAAGTGGCCTCCAAGCTGGCCACCTGCGACATGACCTTCGCCGATCGCGTGCTGACGGCGCTGGACTTGGAAACCAGGCTTCCGAGTGTCTTCATGGTCACGGCCAACTGCAGCGAGGCCTCCGCGTACACGCTGCTCGGTCTACCTTATGAAATCTGGAGCGGCGCGCTGTTCACCCTGATCGCGCTACTGTGTCTGCTGACGCTCAAGCGCGGCGCGGTGCATCGTCGGTGAGCCGACGCGCCGATGTCCTTGCGATCGGTCAACCTGACGGGAGTCTCCCCATGAAGCGTGTGACAGGCATCGGCGGCATCTTCTTCAACGCCAAGGACCCGGCGGCCTTGCGCGACTGGTACCGGACGCACCTCGGCGTGGACGTGCTGCCCTGGGGCGGCGCGGCGTTCACGTGGACGGACGAGGCGGGCCAGCCCACCGGCGGCACGACGATCTGGTCGATCGGCGCGGCGGACCCGGCCGGCTTCGGCCCGCACGGCAAGTCCTTCATGATCAATTACCGCGTCGCCGACCTGGCCGCCCTGCTGCAGGCGCTGCGCGCCGAGGGCTGCGAGGTGCTCGACAAGACCGACGACTCCGAATACGGCAAGTTCGGCTGGGTCATCGACCCCGAAGGCAACCAGGTCGAGCTCTGGGAGCCGCCAGCGGGGCAGTGAGCACCGCCGCGGTGTTCACCGCCGCGTCATACCCAACCGGCAGCATCGCGGGCTTTGCCACTTCGCCGGGAGACCCGCATGGACCGCCGCCGCTTCCTCCACGCCAGCACCTTGCTCGGAGGCGGCACGCTGCTGGCGCCCCACGGCCTGCGCGCGCAGGGCACGCCGCAGGCGCCGGCCCTCATCACCCGCGATGCGATGCGGCCGCAGATGCCCCATGGCATCCAGTCCGGCGATCCGATCGCCGATGGCGCCATCATCTGGACCCGCGCCGACCGCCCCGCCCGGCTCTGGCTCGAGTGGTCCACCACCGCCAGCTTCGCCAACACGCAGCGGGTGCGCGGTCCGCATCTGCTCGAGGACTCCGACTTCACCGGCCGCGTCGACCTGCGCGGCCTGCCCGCCGGCCAGGAGATCTTCTACCGCGTCATCCTGCAGGACCTGCGCAACGAGCGCGTCCTGTCCGAGCCGATGCCCGGCCACCTGCGCCTGCCCGACGCCTTCGGCAGCCGGTCGGTGCGCGACCTGCGCTTCGCCTGGAGCGGCGACACCTGCGGTCAGGGCTGGGGCATCAACGAGGCCTGGGGCGGGATGAAGATCTACGAGCAGATCCGCCGCATCAATCCCGACTTCTTCCTGCACAGCGGCGACACCATCTACGCCGACAGCCCCATCCCCGCCGAGATCACGCTGCCCGACGGCTCGCTCTGGCGCAACCTCGTCACCGAGCAGACCAGCAAGGTCGCCGAGACGCTGGACGAGTACCGCGGCCGCTACCGCTACAACCTGATGGACGCCAATGTCCGCCGCCTGTCGGCGCAGGTCCCGCAGATCTGGCAGTGGGACGACCACGAGGTCACCAACAACTACTCGGACAGCAAGGACCTCTCCGGCGACGCCCGCTACACCGAAAAGAATGTCCCGCTGCTGGTGGCCCGCGGCACGAAGGCCTTCCAGGAATACGCGCCGATGCGCCGCTTCGGCGACGCCGAGAGCGAGCGCATCTACCGTCACCTGCCGCAGGGGCCGCTGCTGGATGTCTTCGTCGTCGACATGCGCAGCTATCGCGGCCCCAACAGCGCCAACCTGCAGACCGAGGAGAACGCCGCCAGCGCCTTCCTGGGCCGCCCGCAGATCGGCTGGCTGCTGGACGGGCTCAAGCGCTCGAAGGCGGTGTGGAAGGTGATCGCGGCCGACATGCCGATCGGCCTGCACGTGAACGACGGCAAGGACGCCGAGGGCCGCGACAAGTGGGAGGCCATCGCCAACGGCGACGACGGCGCGCCGCGCGGCCGTGAGTTGGAGATCGCGCGCCTGCTCAGCGAGATCAAGCGCCACCGTCTGCACAACATCGTCTGGCTCACGGCCGACGTGCATTACACGGCCGCGCACTTCTTCGACCCGGCCCAGGCGAAGCACACCGACTTCCTGCCGTTCTGGGAATTCGTCTCCGGTCCGCTGCATGCCGGCGGCTTCGGCCCCAACAAGGCCGATGGCACCTTCGGCATGCAGGTGGTCTACCAGAAGGGCCCGGGCGTGGCCAACGCCGCGCCGGCGGTCGACACCCAGTTCTTCGGACAGGTCGACATCGACGCGAAGACCCGCGCGATGACGGTCACGCTGAAGGACCTGGCCGGCACCGCCCTCTTCAGCAAGACGCTGGCGCCGCGGCGCGGCTGATCAACGCAGCTCGACCACGCGCAGCACGCCCTGCATCGGCGGCAGCTGCGCCACCATCGCGACCAGGTCGCGGATGCTCTCGGTGGCCGTCTTCGCGCGCACGCTCGCGATCTGCGTGCGCACCGTCGAGATCGCCACGCCGTGGCGCTGCGCGATCTCCTGTGGCTGCAGGCCGGCGCACAGCGCCTGCAGCACCTGCTGCTCGGCCGCGGTCAGCTGATGCTCGCGCGCGAAGGCCAGCATCGGCAGCTCGCCGCACAGGTTGCGCTTGCCCAGCACCAGCAGCGCCTGCGCGGTGCGCCCCAGGCCGTCCTGCAGCGGCAGCACCGACAGCGACAGCCGCCCGGCACCCCGCCCCAGGCAGATCAGGTGGCGCAGGCCGCGCTGCACGTCGGCCAGCGCGCCCTCGAGCCGGAGCTGGTCATTGCGTTGTGGCGCCACCAGTTGGCCGTCGATGAGCTGCAGCGGCGAGGTCTCGTCGAGCTGCCGCCTGGCGGTGCTGTTGGCATACAGCAGCTGCCCGTCGCCGCCGACGAGGCAGACCCCCAGGTCGATCTCCTCCAGCGCGTGACGCCACCACCGGTCCGGCGATCCTCGCCGGCGCTCCGGACCGCGATAGGACATGAGCCGGCCCGTCTCGGGGCCCCTCCCCAACACCATGCCATCCATCTCAGCCTCCCTGTTCAGGCGCGTGTGGAACGCGGCCCCCGAACCTGCACGGTCTTCGCCGCGATGAAATGGGGGCCTTCGGGGATGTTAGGAGAACCGCCCGACATTGCGTAGCGGAACTTCGCGCGCGCGGCCCCCTAGGGCTGGGGGGCCGGCGATGTCGGGTCCGGCGCCGATATACCGGGAGGCCTGCCGGCCGCGCGACCCGTCGTCATCGGTGATCCACGCTGGTGCACGTCAGCCCAGGAAGCCCAGGTCGGCGGCCGCGAAGTTGCCGATGTTGGGCAGCACCGTCCGCAGCTCGCTGGCCGGCACGCCCATCCACAGCGCCAGCGTCGCGGCGAGCTGGTCCACCGAGGTCGTCGGCAGCAGCCGCCCCTGGCCGACGTCGTCGGGGCCGTTGACGCTCACCGACGGCGCCGTGCCGTAGAAGCGCCCGCCCCGCACCGCGCCGCCCATCACGAAGTGGTGCGCGCCCCAGCCGTGGTCGGTGCCGTCGCCGTTGCTGCTCAGCGTGCGGCCGAAATCGGAAGCGGTGAAGGTGGTGACCTGGTCCGCCATGCCCAGCTCGCGCAGCGCCGCATCGAAGCTGCCCAGCGCGCCGCCGAGCTGCTGCATCAACTGAGGGTGCCGCGAGGTGAGGCCGTCGTGCAGGTCGAAGCCGCCCATCGAGACGAAATAGACCTGCCGCGTCATCCCCAGCGAGGCGCGCGCCGCGATCAGGCTCGCCACCGTCTTGAGTTGGCGCGCGAGCGAGTCGCTCGCGAAGGCCGTCGTGATCGTGGCGCCGCCCGCCAGCGCGGTGCTCAGCGTCGACTGCAGCTCGATCGAGCGCGCCGTCACGCGGTTGAGCTCGACCTCCATGGGATGGCTCCGCTGCTCGGTGATCAGCGCCCGCAGCAGCGTCGCGCAGGAGCTGGACCCGAACATCTGGCTGCCGATGCCGTTGATCGGCTTCTTGCCGCCCGGCCCGGTCAGGTACTGGAAGGCCTGCTCGCCGGCCTGGAACACCGCGTTGCCCGAGACATTGATGCAGGTCAGCCCGGCACGGCCATTGGCCGAGAGCATCAGGTCGGCCATGCGCCCGCCCCAGCCGGTGCGCGCACCCTCGACGCTGGACGACTGCCAGAGGCTGGCCTGGTCGTTGTGGGAGAACAGCTTGGGCGGCGCCGGCACCGCGCCCGAGCGGTACTGCGCCAGCGTCATCGGCGCCATCAGCGTGCCGATGTTCAGCATCACCGCCAGCCGGCCGCCGTCGAAGACCGGCTTGATCGCCGACAGCCCCGGCGCCAGCGCCATCTGCCGACCGTCCGGCAGCGCCACGGTGGGCGCCAGCGCGGTCGCGGCCAGCGCGTCGCGGCCGATCGCCAGCGTCGGCCGGATCGCCGCGTAGGCCTGGTGGTTGACGGTGTCGTAGGGGATCACCGTGTTGCCGTGGTCGTTGCCGCCGTGCAGGAACACGCACACCAGCGCCTTGTAGTCGCCGCCGCCGGTGGCGGCCGCCGCATCGCCGATCGCGGCGAGCTGCAGCGCCCAGGGCGCGGCCGCGCCGGCCACGGACACGACCGAGGCGCGCTTGAGGAATTCGCGCCGATGCAGCGCGGACAGCTTGGACACATGGGCCACGGGAGGTCTCCGGTGTAGGTCGCGCGGACAGCGCGACGCGGTCATTTCTGGATCTGGTATTCGGGGCAGGCGAGCAGCAGCATCCAGCCGGCGCGGGCCCGGTTGATCCTGCCGTCGTCGGTGCCGGCGGCGATCGTGGCCGCCGCCGCCGCGATGCGCTGCTGCGTCGCGTCGGAGATGGCGCCGCCGCCCAGCAGCAGCGCCTGGCGCGCCACCATCGCGCGCGGGTCGGTCGAGAGCGCCATGTCGGCCGCGAGGTCCGGCTTGGCATCGCCCTGCCCGGTCGTCAGCAGCGTCTGCATGAAGTTCAGGTAGCCGGTGACCGTCACCTCGTTGAGCAGCTGGAACTCCGGCGCGGTGGTGCCGGCGGCGGTCATCGGGGAATTCGGCGGCACGTAGCCCGGCCGGTAGAAGTTGAAGACCGACGGGCTGAAGAAGGGGCTCTGGCCGAGCCGCGTCTCCGGATCGCTGGTCTCCGGGATGGTCCACAGGCCGGCCGAGCTCAGCCGCACCGCGCGCGCCACCTGCACGAAGCGCAGCACCGGCTCACGCAGCTTGCCGGAGTTGCTGGCGCCGGGCTCGATCAGGCGCGCCTCCGGATCGAGCAGCACCGCGCGCAGCACCGCCTTCAGGTCGCCGCGCTCGCCGCGACCGTTGTCGTTGAAGGCCTGGGCGACGCGCTGCACGTAGGCGGCGCTGGGGTGCGAGCAGACGAAGCGCTGGATCAGCTGCCGGCCGAAGAACGGACCGACGTTGGGATGGTTGGCGAGGATGTCCAGCGCCTGGCGCAGCGCCGCGGGGCCGTCGGCGCCGGCGGAGATGGTGGTGCCGAGCACCGTCTTCGCGCCCTCCGAGAAATTGGCCGCCTTGTGCACCATCGGCCGTCGCATGAAGCCGGGATCGGCGCCGGCGGGCGCGTTGGTGTCGAGGTCCCAGCCGGTGAAGGCGCGCGCGAGCTGCGTCACCGTGGTCAGGTCGTAGGTCTCGACCGGACGACCGCCGGCCATCTGCACCGAGCCGTCCAGGTTCAGCTGGACCAGGCCGATGGTGAAGAGCTGCATCACCTCGCGGGCGAAGTTCTCGTCGGGCTGACGGCCCTTGCCGTCCTCCTTCTTGCTGCCGCGCATGGCCAGGAAGGCGCCCATCGCCGGCGACAGCGCCACCGCCTCCAGCAGTCCGCGGAAGGTGCCGAAGGCCTGTTCCTCCAGCACGTCCGCGTAGGCGCCCATCATCATCGTGCGCCACGGCAGCGTGTTGCCCACTGCCGAGACGACGAAGATCTCCGACAGCGCCAGCACCATGCGCTGGCGCAGCTGGTCCGGCGAGGTGATGAACTTGCGCCAGACGCTGCCCGGCAGGCCGTCGAAGTAGGCGTACTTGTTGGCCTCGGTGGCGAAGCCGTTGCGGGTCAGCCAGTCCCAGTGAGACTCGGTGCGCGGCGCCAGGAACTGCAGATCCAGCCAGGACGCGTAGCCGATCGACTTGAGCGTGGCGATGTCCGCCTCGCTCGCGCCGAAGCCGGCCTGCGCCAGGAAACGCGCGGCCTGCGCGTCGCCGGGCAAGGGCAGCAGGGTGGCGGCCGCGGGCGCCGGAGCCGGCTGCGGCGCGGGCGCCGGTGTAGGCGCGGGGCTTGGCGCCGCGCTGTCGACCGGTGCGGGCGCCGGCGCCGGCGCCGGTGCTGGCGCAGGTGCGGGGCTGGGCGCCGGGCCGGGGGTGCCGTCGGGCGCGGGAGCGGCGCCGTTGGGCGTGGCCGGCATGTCGCCACCACCACCCCCGCCGCCGCAGGCGCTCAGGGCAGCGGCGGCAGCCGTGGCGGCTGCGGAAGACCAGGGAAATCGGAACATGGCGGTGGGGCGTCGGTACTGCTGACGCCCGGCACTCTAGAGAGTCCGCCCGCCCGAATCAGCCGCCAAACCGCAACAGCGGAAAGGCTCGGCAACGTCTCGGGTTACCGTGGTTTTCGACCTCGACGGCCGGCCGCGATCCCCGTCACCATCGGCCCTGCCGGCGATCAAGGGGCGATCGCGGGGTCGATCAGGGGCCGCTTCGTGCGGCTTCTCACGGCCCGCCTCCCGGCGGCGCCGGCGCTGTCCCCGCGCGAGGCCTTCAGGTCCTCGCGGCTCGCGGCCCGGCGCTGTAATTGGCCGCGACAAACCCGCCAGTTCCGGCGATCGACGCCCGAATCAGGCCGCGAAGAGACCGAGGTCTTTCTGGTTGAAGTTCACGATCCCCGGAAGGATGCCCGGCAGGTCGGTCGCCGGCACGCCCATCCACATCGCCAGCGTCGCGGCCAGCTGGTCCACCGAGGTCGTCGGCAGCAGGCGGCCCTGGCCGACGTCGTCCGGCCCGTTCACGCTCACCGAGGGCAGCTGGCCGTAGAAGCGGCCGCCCTTGACCGCGCCGCCCATCACGAGGTGGTGGCTGCCCCAGCCGTGGTCGGAACCGTCGCCGTTGGAGCTCAGCGTGCGGCCGAAGTCCGAGGCGGTGAAGGTCGTGACGTTCTGCGCGACGCCCAGCTCGCCCAGTGCCGCGTCGAAGCTGGCCATCGCGTTGGCGACGGTGCCCAGCAGGCCGGGATGCTGGGCCACCAGGTTGTCGTGCAGGTCGAAGCCGCCGATCGACACGAAGTAGACCTGCCGCTGCGCGCCCAGCGCCGAGCGGGCGCCTATCAGCCGGGCCACCGTCTGCAGCTGGGCCGCCAGGCCGCCGGTGTCGAAGGGCGTCTGCAGCGTCGAGTTGGCCAGCGCCGTCGAGATCGTGCCCTGCGCGCTGATCGAGCGCGCGGTGACGCGGTTGAGCTCCTGCTCCATCCAGTGCTGGCGCTCGGCGGTGACCAGGGCGCGCAGCGCTTCCGAGCAGGCCGCGGACCCGAAAAGCGACCGCGTCGCGCCATTGATGGCGACGGCGCCGCCGCTGCTCATCTGGTACTGCACCGCCTGCCCGCCCGACATGAACACCGCATTGCCGGAGACGTTGATGCAGGTGAAGGTCGCGTTGCCGTTGCTGCCCAGGAACTGGTCGGCCACCCGGCCGCCCCAGCCGGAGGTCGCGCCCTCGGGCCGGGACGATTGCCAGAGGCTGGACTGGTCGTTGTGCGAGAACAGCTTGGGCGGCAGCGGCACGTTGCCGGCCTTGTACTGGGCCAGCGTGGTCGGCTGCATCAGCGGACCGATGTTGAGCATCACCGCCAGGCGCCCGGCGTCGAAGACCGGCTTGAGCCGGGTCATCGTCGGCGCCAGCGCCATCTGACGGCCGTCCGGCAGCGCCGTGGTCGGCGTCAGCGCGGTGGCGGCGAGCTGGTCGCGCGGCGTCGTCAGCGCCTGGCGGATGGTGGCGTAGGCCTGATGGCTCGCGGCGTCGTAGGGCACCAGGGTGTTGCCGTGGTCGTTGCCGCCATACATGAACAGGCAGACGATGGCCTTGTAGTCGCCAGGCGCGACGGCGGCGGCCTCGTTGATCGCGGCCAGCTGCAGCGCCCAGGGCGCGGCGGTGCCGGCGACGGACAGCGCCGAGGCGCGCTGGAGGAATTCGCGGCGACGCAGCGACGCCAGTTTCGAGATGTGGGGCATGGCTGTCGCTCCGCTCACTTCTGCACTTGGTATTCGGGCGCCGCCAGCACCATCAGCCAGGAGGCCTTGACGCGGTTGAGCTTGCCGGCGTCGGTGTCGGCCTTGATCGTGGCGACGGCGGTGGCGATGGTGGTGATGGTCGTGGCCGACAGGTCGCCGCCCGCCATCACCAGGGCCTGGCGCTGCACCATCGCCGCCGGGTCGGCGGCCAGCGCGAGGTCCGCCGTGTAGTCGGGCTTCATGTCGCCGATGCCGTTGCCGATCAGGCTTTGCATGAAGTTCAGGTAGCCCGCCACGGTGCTCTCGTTGCAGAGCTGGAACTCCGGCGCGGTGACGTTGTTGGTGCCGAGCTGGGAATTGGGCGGCACGTAGCCCGGCCGGAAGAAGTTGAAGACCGAGCCGCTGCGCAGCGGGCTCTGTCCCAGGCGCGTGGCCGGGTTGCTGGTGTCGCCGATCGCCCAGAGGTCGCCGGGCGACGTCAGGTTGACGCTGCGGGCCCACTGGATCAGGCGCAGGATGGGCTCGCGCAGCTTGCCGCCGCCGGGCGCGGTCGAGGGCTGGCGGGCCTCGCTGTCGAGCAGGATCGCGCGGATCACCGCGCGCAGGTCGCCGCGCTCGCCCTTGCCGTTGTTGTCGAAGACCGCGGCGATGCGCTGCACGTAGGCGGGGCTGGGGTTGGACGCCACCAGGCGCTGGATCAGCTGCCGGCCGATGAACGGCCCGACGTTGGGATGCGCGACCAGCGTGTCCAGCGCCTGCTTCATCGCGGCGGGTCCGTCGGCGGTCTCGGGGATGGTGACGTCCAGCACCTTCTTGGCGCCGGTGGAGAAGCGGCTGGCCGTGTGCTTCATCGGCCGGGTCATGTAGCTCGGATCGGCGCCGTTGGCGTCGGTGGTGTCGAAGTCCCAACCGGTGAACACCCGCGCCAGCTCGGTGATCTGCGGCAGCGTGTAGGTGTCGATGGTCTTGCCGTTGCTGGTCTTGGGCGTGCCGTCGGGATTGAGCTGGTTCAGGCCGATGGTGAACAGCTGCATCACCTCGCGGGCGTAGTTCTCGTCGGGCTGGCGGCCGGTGCGGGGATCTTCCTTGCGGTTGCCGCGCATCGCCAGGAACACGCCCATCGCGGGGGACAGGGTCACGCCCTCGATCAGCGCGCGGAAGCTGCCGAAGCAGCGCTGCTCCAGCATGTCGACGTAGCCGGCGGTGGCCATGTTGGCCCAGCTCACCGGCAGGCCGGTCATCGACACGACGAAGATCTCCGACAGCGCCAGCACCACCCGCTGGCGCAGCTGGTCGGGCGAGCCGATCAGCTTGCGCCACAGCGTGGCGTCGACGCCGGAGAGGCTGTTGCGGAAGGACTCGGCGTTGTAGCCCTTGGCGACCAGCCAGTCGTAATGCCCCTGCGTGCGGGGCGCGGCGAACTGCTGGTCCAGCCAGCGGGCGTAGCCGGAGGACTTGACCGCGGCGATGTCGGTGGCGCTGGCCGCGAAGCCGGCCTGGCCGAGGAAACGCGCGGCCTGCGCATCGGTGGGCGGGACGCTGTTCTGCGGGTCGCTGTCGGGGCCGCCGCCGTCGGCGGTCTCGCCGCCACCACCGCCGCAGGCGGCCAGCAGGGCCGCCGCGGCCGCCGCCGCGAGCGCGGCCGAGGTCCCGGAGGTCGACGTCGCATCGACGACGCGGTCGTCGTCGGTCGGAGCGAAGGGGGTATGAGCGGCGGCAGTCATCTCGGCATCAGCCCGAAGCAGCGGATGCGGGATGGTGGCGAGACGGCGCGCTCAATACACCGTCATTCGTACAACAGGTGAAAGGCGCGGCAACAGGTTGTTGCCGCGTGATTTCTGCACGCGCGGAGTTTGTCGGACTCGGATACGGCGTGGAAACAAGTTGGTGAGGAATGGCGGACGCTTCGCCGGCGCCGCTCCCGCTTCGCGTTCGCGCGCGGGGCTGGGCGGGGTGACGCTCAGGCTGACGACGCCATGACAATTTCCCGTACTGCCGGGGGACCGCTCGCGCCGACCGTCGGCGCCGACCACGCGCCCTCGCCCGCCGCGCCGGTCACACCGTCCGCCCCCTCCCCCACGCATCCCTCGGAAGACGGCCTCCTGGACCAGCTCAAGCGCAAGCTCCGACCCGGTCCGTCGAGCGTCGCCGCGGGGCCCTTCTATCTCCGCACCTCGATCGCGCCGCTGCGGATGCCGGCGACGCCCGGCCCCGCGGTTGAGCTGTCCACCGGCACCGAGTTCCGCCCGGCGACCGCGCAATGGATCCAGGAGCGATCGGCCGCGCTCGTGGACCGGCTGCATCCCGCGGCCCAGGCCAGCACGGGCGCTGCCGGCGCTCTCGGCGCAGCGGGCGCTGCGGCGGCGACGGATGCGACGGATGGGACAGTTGCGCCAGGCTCGATCGTCGGCACGCCGGGGTCCACGCCGGACGCGACGCACGCGGCCGTGCGGGTGGTCGCCAGCGCCACGGACTTCGCGTCGGCCACGGCCGCGCTGTTCACGCGTGGCTCCCAGGAGACGACGGAATCGCCAGCGCTCCAACGACTGATCGACACCTTGCTGCCCGGCGCCCAGACACCCGCGACGCTCACCGCCGCCGGGTCATTCGGTCCATCGCTCCAGGTCGCACGCGCCCTGTCCACCGCCACGCGCGGTGATGCGGACGCCGCCCTCGCGGCGCTCGAGCGCCTGCGCCGGATGCCGATGGTGCCGTCGCTCGTTCGCGGGCTCGGTCCAGCGCCCGCCCACGGGACCGAGGCGTCCACCGCAGGCGCGCCCGGAGTGGAAGGCGTGGAAGGCCCGGCTGGTGCGGAAGGCGCGCCCGACGGCGTCCATCACTGCGCTTGGCGCGCGGCGCTGCTGCTGGGCGCCACCCGCAGCGGGCTCGAGGGACTGATCCGCCTGAGCGCGGACGCGAGCATGCGCGCCCCCGGCGAAGCCGGCGAGATGAAGCGCGAGAGCCTGCGGACCTTCCTGCAGGCCGCCGCGCACATCGAGTCGACCGGCACCGCTGCCGCCGGGGACCCGACGCGGCGGACGCACGCCACCGACGCGTTGCTGTGCGCGGCCAAGCTGTACGCCGATCCGATGGCCACGGCGGCCCAGATCGACGACCCCGCCCAGGTGTCGGCCTACGTCGCCTGGCGCAGCGGCTACCGCGACCGCGGTCCCGGCACGCCGCTGGCCCGCACGCAAGCGCGCATGGCCAAGTTCACCACCTGGATCCGCCGCGCCGAGCGCCGGGCGACCCAGCCGCGCGCGGCCTTCGATCCCCGCCGCCTGGTGGGCATGAAGAAGTCGCCGCTGAACGCCACCGCCTTCGCCGCGGGCGGGACCAACCTGGGGCTGGCGTCCACCGAAGCCCAGCGGCTTCAACAGACGCTCGGCGAGGCGCTCGGTGCCGCTTCGGCCCGTCTCGGCGCCCTGTCGACCTGGCGCGTGCTGCCGAGCGCGCGGCGCGCGGAACTGCTGCTGCGCCAGCAGTGCCTGGCGCGCTGGCGCCATGTCACCGGGCAAGCGGGAGCCGCGGTCGAATGGAAGCCCTCGAGCCAGGACCGCGCCACGATCGCGACCGCCGCGGCCGTGCTCGCGCCGGGGCTGGGCCTCGATCCCGCCAGCGTGAAGCACCATCCGGCCCTGGCCGAGCTGAAGCGGCTGGACCTGAAGACGCTCGCGCGCTGGCTCCAGGAGGCGCCGCCGGTCGCCGCGCCTGGAACGGGCGACGCGCCCGGCGCCAGCGCCGAAGCGCTCCTGGCCCGGGTGCGGGACCTCAACGCCGGCCGCCCCATCCGCCCGGCGGGCCCCGCTCGCGGCGACATCCAGGCGGCGCTGGCCGAAGTCATCGACACCACGCCGCTGGGCAACAACGTCCGCTACTTCGATGGCGCGACCTACGGCCTGAACGCCAACCAGTCGCTGAACATGCAGGACTTCAAGGCCATGATCGGCCTCTCGGTGGGACCGGGCTTCAAGGCGCTGCGCGGCCGGCACGCGTTCCTCGAGATCGGCTCCTCGTCCTACGGCGGCGAGGTCTTCATGGGCATCGACCAGCGGTCCTCGAAGGGCCTGAGCCTGGGCGTGTTCGGCGGCATCGCGCTGGGCGCCGGCGAATCGACCTTCCACGCCTCGCTGGGCGGCGGTGTCGGCTACGGCTACTCGCACGACACGAGCGGGCCGAGCGGCGTGATCATCCGCACCCGCGTCGAGCGCGACGAGGCCAACAAGCCGACCGACTCGTGGCGCGGCAAGGCCAACGAGGTGCTGGCCTTCCTCTTCGCGCAGAGCGAGCGCGCCGAGGGTGCGCGCGGCGCCGCGCCGGAGCAGCTCTGGCAGGACTTCAGCGAGCACTTCTTCCGCGAGCGGGACATCTCGGTGAACTGGCGCGATCAGCGGCGCGGCAGCCACACGGTGTCCAAGGTCGCGAACGCGATGGCACGCCTGTCACTGGCGGGATGGAACTTCGGTCCGTCGCTGAGCGCCAGCCGCGATCACCTGCTGGCCGGCAAGAACGAACGCATCGACGCCAACGGATGGCTCCGCGGCGTGGAGCGCTCGCGGGCGCAGTCGTCGGCGCTCAATGTCAATGCGGCGCTGGTGTCGGCTTCGGCCAGCCCGGGCCACTTCGCCCGGCATCCGGGTCAGCCGGAATCGGTCAGCCTGCCCAGCGTGCCGCTGGTCGGCGTCTCGGCCGCGCTCGTTCCGAAGGGCGCGAGCGTGACGCTGCGCATGGTCGATGAACACGGCGACCTGCATCCGGGCTACATCCGGCGGCTGGTCGAGTTCGTGGACCCCGCCTCCTTCAACGAATACCTCGGCGCGCGCGCCAACGACATCGCGAAGACGCCGCAGAGCCGGCAGCGGCTGCGGGACTTCGTCGCGGAAGTGAACCAGGCCGCGGTGCGCGGCAATCAGTCGTTCGGGGAAAGCCTCAAGCTGCGGCCCGAGGTGGTGGAGACGATCAACCTCCATCGCGATGAGATCGAGATGATCCGGCGATGCGCGGCGGTGTCGCGCGGTGGGCAAAGCCCGGCCCTGGAGGATGGTGCCGATGCCGGGGGACATGCGTGGGGACATGCGGGCGGCGACGCGCCCGTCGACGCGCGGGCCGCGCGGCTGGAAGCGGAGATCGCGCGGCTGCTCAACGAGCCGGCGAGCTGGAAGGTCTCCGGCTACTACACCTACGAGATCAACACCACCGGCTACACCGCCGGGCCGGCCTTCATCGCGCAGGCCACCGCGAGCACCGCCACCAATGGCGAACGCGTGCTGGCCGAACTGGCGGTGAGCGAGCTCGAAGCGCTCGACCAGCAAACCTTGGATCAGCCGCCGCGAGATCAGCAGCCGCGGGGCTGATGAGCGACTTACAGCAGCGTCACGCCGGTCTTGCTCTGCACGAAGTCCCGCGTGACCTCGGGCGCCAGCTCCACCAGCTTCAGGCCCTGGGGCGTGACGTCCATGACCGCCAGGTCCGTGATGATGCGGTTCACCACGCCCACGCCGGTCAGCGGCAGGGTGCACTTCGGGATGATCTTCAGGTCCTCGGTGCCGTCCTTCTTGCGGGCCACGTGCTCCATCAGCACGATCACGCGCGGCACGCCCGCCACCAGGTCCATCGCGCCGCCCATCCCCTTGACCATCTTGCCGGGGATCATCCAGTTGGCCAGGTCGCCGTGCTCGCTGACCTGCATCGCGCCCAGGATGCTCAGGTTGATCTTGCCGCCGCGGATCATCGCGAAGCTGTCGTGGCTGCCGAAGATGGACGAGCCGGGAATCGTCGTCACCGTCTGCTTGCCGGCGTTGATCAGGTCGGCGTCGACCTCGTCGTCGGTCGGGAACGGGCCGATGCCGAGCATGCCGTTCTCGCTCTGCAGCCACACCTCCTTGTCGGCCGGCACGAAATTCGCGACCAGCGTCGGAATGCCGATGCCGAGATTCACATAGAAGCCGTCTTCCAGCTCCTGCGCGGCGCGTGCCGCCATCTGGTCTTGGGTCCAGGGCATGTCGGTCTCCTCAGGCGGCGGGGCGGGTGGTGCGCTTCTCGATGCGCTTCTCGGGATTCGGGTTGTGCACGATGCGGTGCACATAGATCCCGGGCAGGTGGATGCTGTCGGGATCGAGCTCGCCGACCTCGACGATCTGCTCCACCTCCACCACCGTGACCTTGCCCGCCATCGCGCAGGCCGGGTTGAAGTTGCGCGCGGTGCGGCGGAACACCAGGTTGCCGCTCTTGTCGGCGATGTGCGCCTTGACCAGCGCCACATCCGGATTGAGCGCCCGCTCCATCACGTACTGATGGCCGTCGAACTCGCGGATCTCCTTGCCCTCCGCGACCATCGTGCCCACGCCGGTGCGGGTGAAGAAGGCCGGGATGCCGGCACCACCGGCGCGCAGCTTCTCGGCCAGCGTGCCCTGCGGCGTGAATTCCAGCTGCAGCTCTCCCGCCAGGTACTGGCGCTCGAATTCCTTGTTCTCGCCGACGTAGCTGGAGATCATCTTGCTGATCTGCCGCGTCTGGAGCAGCTGGCCCAGGCCGAAGCCGTCCACGCCCGCGTTGTTGCTGATGACGGTCAAGCCCTTGACGCCGCTGTCGCGCAGCGCGGCGATCAGCGCCTCGGGAATGCCGCACAGGCCGAAGCCGCCGACCGCCAGCAACTGGCCGTCCTTGACGATGCCGTCCAATGCCGCATCGGCACTGGGGAAAAGCTTGTTCATCCGATGTCTCCTGCTTGCCGTGCGATCCACGGGGTTCAGAACCAGCCGACGATTCTGCTACGTAAGACATTAGGTATCGCTACGTAGAATTGATTAAGCATCATCCCCGCCACCGCCCCTCGAAGGAAGCCCGATGACCCTGCCCCTGGACGAACTGCGTGCGCAGATCCCCAAGATCTTCGCCCCCTGGATCGTCGCGCTCGGCCTGGAGCCGGTCCATGCGGAGGACGGTCTGCTGCGCCTGACGATGCCGGTGGCGCCCGATCTGGTGCATGTGGGCGGCGTGATGTGCGGCCAGGCCTCGATGGCCGCGGCCGACACGGCCATGGTGCTGCTGATGATGCGCGAGCTCGGTGAGTTCCGCCCGATGACCACGGTGCAGCTGCAATCGACCTTCATCCGCCCGGTCTCCGGCACGCGCTGCACCATCGAGGCCCGCCTGCTGCGCCGCGGCAGGAACCTGGCGTTCGGGCAGATCGACCTGCTCGACGAGCAGGGCCGGCTCGCGGTGCAGTCCACCACGACCTACGCGCTGCTGTGACGCGCGGACCGACCGTCCCCATGAGCCTCGACTACCGCACCGCCTTCGACCAGGCCCCGATCGGGCTGGTCCTGTCCGAGAACCGCCTGATCAAGGACTGCAACCGTCTGGTGCTGGAGATCTTCGGCGCGCAGCGCGAGCAGCTGATCGAGCACAGCTTCGCGCTGCTGTATCCGAGCCCGGTCGAGTTCGAGCGCACCGGCGAGCGCATCGTCGCCAGCCTCGATGCCTCCGGCTACTACGCCGACGAGCGCGTGATGAAGCGCGTCGGCGGCCCGCGCGCGGGCGAGCTGTTCTGGTGCCATGTGTCGGGCCGCGCGCTCGACCCGGCGCGGCCGCATGCCAGCGGCATCTGGAGCTTCGAGGACCTGTCGGCCACGCGCCAGCTCAAGGCCGACCTGACCGCGCGCGAGCGCGAGATCGCCGCGCTGCTGATCGAGGGCCTGACCAGCAAGCTGATCGGCAAGCGGCTGGGCGTGAGCCCGCGCACCGTCGACGTCTACCGCGCGCGGCTGATGAAGAAGTACGGCGCGGCCAGCACGCCCGACCTGGTGCACCGGCTGCTCGTGTCCTGAAGCGTGCTGTGACAAATTCCCGGGCCAGCCCCGGCGCCGGGAAGGCCGATGGACAGGACCATCGCGCAAGACGTGACCCCGGATGTGCGATTTCATCGGTGATTTGCGGGGCAACCCGGGGATGCGGGCCGGATTTCTCGCGCACAATACGCGCCGTCCGGCTCGTGCCGGGCCTTAACTTGCAGAGTCAACGAATGAACAAGACCGAACTGATCGAACACCTGGCTTCCAAGCACGAACTGACCAAGGCCGAAGCCGGCCGCATCCTGGAAACGCTGCTGGACGCCGTGGTCACCACGGTGAAGAAGGGCGGCGCCGTCTCCATCCCCGGCTTCGGCTCCTTCAAGCAGCACGCCCGCGCCGCGCGCACTGGCGTGAACCCCAGCACCGGCGACAAGATCAAGATCGCCGCCGCCAAGCTGCCCAAGTTCACCCCGGGCGCCGGCTTCAAGGCCGCCGTGGACCCGAAGGCCGCCGCTCGCAAGGCTGCCGCCAAGCCGGCCGCCAAGCCCGCCAAGAAGGCCGCCAAGAAGTAATCCGCTTCTGGCATGCGCCGATCGCCGGAGCCCTCCGGCGATCCCGAACAAACCCGGCCCATGCCGGGTTTGTTTTTTTGCTTCTACAGTGCTGCCCATGTCCGCCGCCGCGCCCGCCCTCCGCGTGCTGTCGCTCATCCCGCCGATGACGCAGCTCAACACGCCCTACCCGTCCACCGCGTACCTGACGGGCTTCCTGCGCTCGCGCGGCATTCCCGCGGCGCAGCGCGACCTGGCGCTGGCGCTGGTGCTCAAGCTCTTCTCGCGCGAAGGCCTGCGGCGCGTGCGCGCCGCGGTGCAGGCGATCCCGCTGCCCGACCGCGGCATCGCCTCGCGCCACTTCGACGAGGACTTCGACCGCTACCTGGCCACGATCGCGCCGGTGATCGCCTTCCTGCAGGGCCGCGATCCGACGCTGGCGCACCGCATCAACACACGCACCTTCCTGCCCGAGGGCAGCCGCTTCCAGACCCTGGACGTCTACGTGTCCGAGGAGGGCGAGGATCCGCTCGCCTGGGCCTTCGGCGCGCTGGGCCTGCAGGACCGCGCGCGGCACCTGGCCACGCTCTACCTGAACGACCTGGCCGACGTGCTGCGCGAATCGGTCGATCCGCGCTTCGAGTTCGTCCGTTACGCCGAGCAGCTGGCGACCAGCCAGCCGACCTTCGACCCGCTGCGCGAGGCGCTGGACGCGCCGCCCAACCTCGTCGACGAGCTGCTGCGCGAGCTGACGCTGGCCGCCATCGATGCCGAGCGGCCCGACGTGGTGCTGCTCTCGGTGCCCTTCCCCGGCGCGGTCTACGCGGCGCTGCGCATCGGGCAGACGATCCGGCGCGAGCGGCCGGGCATCAAGATCCTGCTCGGCGGCGGCTTCGTCAACACCGAGCTGCGCGAGCTCGCCGAGCCGCGGCTCTTCGACTACGTCGACTTCGTGACGCTGGACGCCGGCGAGCGCCCGCTGCTGGCGCTGCTCGAGCACATCGCCGGCCGGCGCGGCCAGCAGCGCCTGGTGCGCTGCTTCGTCCGCGAGGACGTCGGCGAGCTGGCGGGCCAGGTCCGCTACATCAACTTCGTCGAGCCCGACGTGCCCTTCGAGGACGTGGGCACGCCGACCTGGGACGGCCTGCCGCTGCACGACTACCTGTCGCTGCTGGACATGCTCAACCCGATGAACCGGCTGTGGAGCGACGGCCGCTGGAACAAGCTGACCATCGCGCATGGCTGCTACTGGAAGAAGTGCAGCTTCTGCGACATCACGCTGGACTACATCTCCCGCTACGAGGCGGCCTCGGCCAAGACGCTGGTGGACCGCATCGAGGCGATCGTGGCGGAGACCGGCCAGACCGGCTTCCACTTCGTCGACGAGGCCGCGCCGCCCAAGGTGCTCAAGGCGCTGGCGCAGGAGCTCATCGCGCGCCAGGTGTCCATCAGCTGGTGGGGCAACGTGCGCTTCGAGAAGACCTTCACCCCCGAGCTCTGCCAATTGCTGGCCGACAGCGGCTGCATCGCGATCAGCGGCGGGCTGGAGGTGGCCTCGGACCGGCTGCTGCAGCTGATGCAGAAGGGCGTGTCGGTCGAGCAGGTGGCGCGGGTGACGCGCGCCTTCACCGAGTCCGGCATCCTGGTGCACGCCTACCTGATGTACGGCTTCCCGACGCAGACGGTGCAGGACACCGTCGATGCGCTCGAGTACGTGCGCCAGCTCTTCGAGAACGGCTGCATCCAGAGCGGCTTCTTCCACCGCTTCGCCTGCACCGTGCATTCGCCGGTGGGCCAGGACCCGGCCGCATTCGGCGTGCGGCTGCTGCCGCTGCCGCCCTCCCCGTTCGCGAAGAACGACGTCGGCTTCATCGATCCCACCGGCACCGACCACGACGCGATGGGCGACGCGCTGAAGAAGGCGCTCTACAACTTCATGCACGGCCTCGGGCTGGAGCAGGACGTGCGGCGCTGGTTCAGCGTGCGCGTGCCCAAGCCCAAGGTACCCAAGCACTTCATCGCGCAGGCGCTGGGCGCCTGACCGGCCGCCGCGATCGCGGTCGCCGCCGCGCTAGCGCAGGCCCGCGGGCGCGACCAGCGTCGCGCCGGGCAGCGTCGAGGCCGGCGCCGCCGCGTTGGGATCGGGCAGGCGCACCGGGCGGATGTCCAGGCGGACGTCGAGCAGCGTGACGTCGTGCGCGTTGCCGTCGGCATCGATCCAGCCCTGCGTGTCCGCGCCGCGATAGAGCCGGAAGACGAAGCCGGTGCGGTCGCGCGGCTCGGTGGCGCCGGGCCGGATGCGCGCCGCCATCGCGCGCACCTCGTTGGCCGGCGACTGCAGCAGCTCGCTCATCGCCTGCACGATGCGGTTGTCGCCGAGGATGTCCGGCTGGAAGGTATCGACCGGACCGCGCGACGGCATCGGCTGCCCCAGCGCCGACGCGCGGATCGGCACCGGTGCGCCGGCGGCGGTCTTGCGGGCTGCCGGGCTGGTGACGCCGCTGCGCAGGTCGTGGCGGTCGCCGTTGTCGAGGTAGCTGAGCCGCGCGCCGCGGAGGTTGAACATGCCCAGCGTCGGATCACTGCGCGCGTCGCGCAGGTCCACCAGCAGCGCGCCGCGTCCCCCGATGACGTCGATGCGGTCGCCGCGCACGACGGCGGCGCTGTTCTCCTCCACGCCCAGCCCGAAGCGGTAGCCCTTGGCCATCATCAGCGGCAGCATGCGGCCGATGCGACCGCGCTTGAGGAAGTGCTGGTCGACGAAAAGCTCGTCGCCGACGAAGCCCAGGCCGCGGTCGATCTCCTGGCCCTCGCGCAGCGTACCGCGCATCACCTCCATGACGTTGAGCGCGTCGCGGAACATCACGCGGCTCATGATCGCCGCGCCGGCGCTGGTGCCGGCCACGACGCCGCCACGGCGGTAGACCTCCCAGATCGCGTCGAGCATCTCGGTGCGGCGGCCGCCGGGCTGCAGCGTGTCGACGATGAAGCCCTGCGCACCGCCGGAGAAGAACACGGCATTGGAGGCGCGGATCTTGCCGATCAGGGCCGGGTCGTTGAGGTTGCGCTGCAGGTCGACGCCCTCGAGCCGCGGCGCGACGGGGATGTGCTCGGCCTGCGCGCCATGGCGCTTGAGCGCGTCGATGATCAGGCGGGCCGAGAGTTCCGGATTGGCCGCGGCGGTGGCGAGCACGGCGAAGCGCGCCTGGCCGGGGCCGCCGGCCTCGTCGACGATGCGCTGCCAGACGGCGTCGTTGTCCATGCGCAGCGCGCCGCCGATGACGATGGCGGTCTGGGCCGGGGCGGCACCGGCGCCGAGCAGCGCCGCCAGGGCGAACAGCGCGCGCAGCCGGATCGAGATCAGGCGGAAGGCATCCATGCCGCCCATCTTCCATATCGCTCGCCGGATGGGAAGCAGGCTGGACCTTCAACCTGGGGGGACGCGGGGATGTTTCACGGACGCGTCAGGTGGCGGCCGCCGCGATTCAGCGGGGCGCCGCGCGTCAGCGGGCCGCGTCGCGCCGGGCCGCGCGCGACCGGCGCGCCTTGCGCAGGCGGTAGATCAGCAGCGGCACGAACACCGCCAGGCCGATGACGAGCAGCGGCATGGCGCCGCCGCCCTGGCCGGGCTGCCGGAGCTCCCGCAGCAGGCCCATCAACTGGCCGAAGCCGCGCGTGATCAGCCAGAGGAAGAAGAGCGTGACCAGCGCCGAGAGCACGAGGCCGAAGAGGGTGCGTTTCATGGAACCCGCGATGCTACGCGCTCCCGGCGGCGTCGGCGGTGGGCGACGTCGCGTCGGTCGGAGCGCCAAGCCGCACGTCGCGCAGGATCAGCGTGCCGAGCGAGAGGTCGATGGCCAGGCCGTCATCGCGCACCTGGACGCGCAGCCGCAGCCGCGCGCTGCCGCGGCCGGCGCGCAGTTCGCGCTCCCCGATCCGGAGCCGCAGGTCCGCCAGGGCGACGTCGTCGAGCGACAGGCTCAGGCCGCGGCCCACGGCGGCGCTGTCCAGCAGCGCGGTGTTGCGGCCTTCGGCGCGGCCGACCAGGCGGACCTGCAACGGCCCCAGGTCGATCACGCCGTCGCCCGGACGCAGCTCGCCGCGCATCGCGGTGCGGGCGAACAGGGTGCGCGCCTGGGCGGTGAAGCCACCGGCGGCGCGCGGACCGCTGCGCGCCATCTGCGCCAGCATCGATTCCAGGAAAGGTCGCAGCGAGACCTGCCCGCGGTCGGTGGTCCAGTGGCCCAGCAGCGCACTGCGCTGCTCGTAGCGGACGCCGGCCTGGGCCGGCGTCGCGAATTGCAGCAGATACGTCCGCCCGCCGGGCGCATCGACGTACAGCCCCATCCGGCTGATGCCCATGCGGGAGTCCGGACCGATGTGCTCGACGCTGGCCTGGTTGAAGTCGACCTCGCCGGCGGAGACCGGCACCGTGACGCGGGCGTCGAACAGCAAGGCGGCATCGGTGATCACCGCATGCACCGCGCCGTCCAGGTGCTCGAGGGGCTCCAGCCGCCAGCGTTCCGCGCGCCCGGCCGACGCCACCGCCTGCTGCACCTCGGCCGGCGCCTCGGGAAGCGGCAGGTGGGCCTGGAGGCTCAGCGTCGACAGCTCGAGCTCCGCGGCGGTGCCGCTGGGCAGGCTGCCGCCGCCGGGCCACGCCAGGGCGGCATCGCGGAGCCGGAGCCGCGCGATGTCGACGCTCCCGCCGGGCCATTCCAGCCGGGCGGGACCGAATTCGGCGGACGGGAGCCGCCAGGGCATCGGCGTGGAGGGACGGTCCTGCATGGGGGCAATGCGTGGGCGTCGATGGGCCGGCGCGCGCTCGCGCCACATCGACCCACGGAGCAAGGCTGGTGCCCGGGCATTCATGGGCCTCCCCGCGTCTCCGTGGGCCTCGATGGACGTCACCCCACCTCGCCGCACGCCGCACGCCGCACGCCGCACGCCGCGCGCAGCGGCCTACGACAGAGCCTCCATCAGGGAGGCGAGGTCATACGGCTTGCGCAGCACGGTGAAGCCTTCCTCGCGCGCCCGCTCGGCGATGTCGCTGTAGCCCGTCACCAGCACGGTGCGGATCGCGGGAAAGCGGACCTTCACGATCCGCACCAGTTCGACGCCGTCCATGGCGCCCGGCATCACGATGTCGGAGACGAGGCAGTCCGCGGCGAAACCGCCGTCCAGCAGCGCCAGCGCCTGAGGCGCGTCCTCCACCACCCGCACCGCCAGCCCTTCGGCCGAGAGCAGCTGGCTGGAGGCATCCCGCACGTCGGCGTTGTCCTCCACGATCAGCACGACCTTGCCCTCCAGCGGCGGCCGCTCGACGGCGGCGGCGTCCAGCCGGCCGTTCGCCGTGGCCGCTGTCGCCCTCGTCGCCGGGAAGACCATGGTCACCGTGGTGCCGCGCCCGACTTCGCTGTCCACCTGCACCGTCCCGCCGCTGCCGGTCACGAACGCGTGGACCTGCGCCAGCCCCAGGCCCGTGCCGTGGCCGCGGACCTTGGTCGTGAAGAAGGGCTCGAAGACCTTGCCGAGGATCTCCGGCTTGATGCCCTCGCCTTCGTCCGTGACCTCGATCGCGATCGCCTGCGGATGGTCCGGCGTGGACGCATGCCGGGCGTGAATGCGCAGCCGGCCGCCCAGGTTCATGGCGTCGCAGGCGTTCGTCGCCAGGTTGGTCACCGCGATCTCGAGCTCGAGCGGATCCAGCGCGACCCGCGGCAAGCCCTCCTCCGCGCTGAGGTGGAGCTGGCAGTGCGCGCCGACCAGCGAGCGCAGCGCGTCCTCCATCTCGGCCAGCACCGGGGCGACCTCCAGCGGACGCGGCTGGTTGCGTCGCCGGCCCGACAGCAGCGTCAGCTGCCGGGTCAGCGCCTCGGCCTTCTTGACGCTGCGGCGCATCACCTGGACGTCGCCCTCGACCGATTCGCCGGCGCGTCGCCGGATGATGGCCAGGCGGCCGGTGAGCACCTGCAGGATGTTGTTGAGGTCATGCGCCAGGCTCGCGCCCAGGCGCCCCACCGCGTCCAGCTTCTGCGCGCGGGCGAGCTGGGCCTCCGCCGTCTCGCGCTTCTGGACCTGCGCCTGCAGCTGCTCGGTGCGATGCTGCAGCGTCAGGTAGGCATCGGTCAGGCGCTTCTGCACCGCGCGGAAATGCACCGCGACCACGCCCAGCATCACCGAGTTCGCCAGCAGGCCTTCGGCCCGGGCCATGTACCAGGCGATCGTGTAGCGCTGCCCGCTGTGGGTGCTCAGCCAGACGCCGGCGCCTTCCGCGACCAGCACGAAGGCCAGCCACGCGTAGATGGCCCGGCCGAACAGCCCGCGGCGCCAGATCAGCAGCACCGCGACCGCGGCCGCGCCGACGCTGAGGTAGGCGCCGACGCGGCTCACCGGACTGAGGAGCAGGCGCTGGCCGTCCGACCGCAAGGCGCCGAAGTCGGTGAGCTGCGAACTGACCGCCAACGCGCCGGCGGCCAGCAAGGCGACCAGCAGCGGCCAGGCACTCGGCCGGCGCCCGATGGGGCCGACGGCGTCCGTCTCCGCCAGGATCGCCCAGACCACGAACAGGCCGAAGCCCGCGCGCCAGCCGACGAACAGCCAACTGACCGCATGGGGGGAGCCGAACACCGCGCGATCCGCAAAAAGCGCGCCGGGGAAGGTCAGCACATGAAGGACCGCCATCAAGCTCGCGAACAGGTAGGCCGAGGCCACGATGACATGGGAGCGGTGCGGCCGCGGCGTCGAGATCAGCAGCCAGAAGGTGGCCAGGTCGATCATCGCGGTGGCGGCGCCATAGATGCCGCTGATGTGGGCCAGCGGCGGCCAGGGCCGCGCCGCCCAGGGCGCCACCGCCGCCACCGAGATCAGCACCAGCGCGCAAAGCAGGGCCACGGCCCAGCGCTGCGCCGGACTGGCCTGCTCCTGCACGAACCCGCGGTATGGCATCGCCTCTCCCTCGCGTCGACCTGCACCCGTTCATCCGCCAAGCCGGCTCGGCGACACGCCGCGCGCCGCGGGGCGTGCCTCCCGAAGGAGCTCGCAACCCGCGCAGGAGCAGGCGGGGTGCCCGCCTCCATCGGCCCGCGATTCTCGGCCCTGGCGTGCAAATGCACCGCCCCGCACCGTCTTGTTGCGCGCGCGTGAAGTTCCACGCCACACCGTCACGGATTCCTCACGTGGCCCGTTCCTATACTCGCCGCCCACAACACCGCGGAGGCCGTGCCTCGGACTTCCGCCTGCGCATTGCTTTCGAGGGAGGATCCCATGGTCTCGACGAGACACCAGAACGCCGCCATCCTGGCGGCCGTTGCCATCCTGGTCGCCGCTTGCGGCGGTGGCGGCGGCGAGGCCGGCACCCCGCTGACCGGCACCAACAACCCGCCGACGGCCGGCACGCCCAGTACACCGAGTACGCCCGGCACGCCGACCGGCGGGACCGCCACCGCGCCCACCTTCCAGACGCAGCCGGCCAACGCCAGCGTACTGACCGACGCCACCGCCAGCTTCACGGTGACCGCGTCCGGCAGCGACCTCGTCTACCAATGGAAGCGCAACGGAGCCGACATCGCCGGCGCGACCTCCACGAGCTACACGACGCCGCCGGCCACCTACGCCAACCACGGCGACCGCTACACGGTGGTGGTGTCCAACAAGGGCGGCAGCGTCACCAGCAACGCCGCGCAGCTGACGCTCAAGCTCAGCGCCAACCAGCAGGCCTTCGAAAGCACCATCCTCAGCCCGCAGCCGGGCAACTTCAACCTGCTGTGGTCGCTGCGGCTCAGCGGCCCGCAGGTGAGTGGCTCCAACTTCCTGATGTCCGATTTCGGCCAGCTCGCGCTGTCGCCGCTGACGAACGGCCCGCAGACCTATCGCCAGAGCGATCCGACCTCGCTCTCCCCCAAGCTCGCGCTGTTCTCGCCGACGGGCACGCGCGTGCTCAAGGACGGCGCCGTGCGGGTGGTGCCGTCCACCAGCGGCACCCAGCGCGCGAGTTATGTCGGCAGCGACGTGCGCGTGGACTTCCTGGCCAGCGACAACACGACGGTGGCGTACTCGACCATCCGCAGCGAATACCAGGCCGTGGCGCTGACCGGCGCGCTGGGCAGCGCGCCGGACGAGTTCAAGCACTTCCACAACGCGGTGTTCGCGAATCCCGGCGTGCTGGACAGCAGCGCCACCTTCGCCGCCGGCGCTGGCTATCTGAAGTACACGGCGAAGGTCGCCGGGGACCGCTACGACGTCTTCGACTGCCGCGGCATCACGACCGGCCCGGCCGTGTCCTCCTGCGCCGACGGCAGCACGCTGGCGGACGTCTTGAGCGCGGGCTTCACCTCCAACAGCGATGGCCGCACCTACCACCTGGCCGACGGCGAGATCCGAACCGTCGGCGGCGTGCCGATCTGGGTCGCGTCGTCGCCGCGTCCGCAGTCGAGCACGCTGAGCGCGACGGTCCAGTACCGCATCTACTTCGAACTGGGTGGCAACGTCTACACCGGCTCGATGATCAAGGACGGCACGCTGCTGGGCGCCGGCTCGTGGGTGTCGAACCCCGCGGGCGCCACGCTCGTCGACCAGTTGACCTTCCTCACGTACCAGGTCCGCCTGAACCAGGCCGCGCGCGACAGCCTGAAGGCCGCGGTGAAGATCTGACGAAGGATCCGGCGCGCGGGCCGGACTAGGCCGGCCTCAGCCGAGGCCGAGCTCGGCCTGGATGCGCGCCACCGCCGCCTTGAGCTGCTCGACCTCGGCGCGCAGCGCGGCGAGTTCCTCGTCGCGCGCGCTGCCGGACGACCACGATGACGACGACGCGCCCGACGACGCACCGCCGCCCACCGGGATCTCCGGCGCGCCGCTGAGCAGGTGGGCCCAGCGCGCCTCGCGCGCGCCGGGGGCCTTGGGCAGCTTCAGCGCCAGCGCCGGCTCACGCGTCGCCAGCTCCTCCAGGAAGCCCTCCACCGACGAGACATCGGCGAAGCGGTGCAGCCGCTCGCAGTTGATCCGCAGCTCCGCCGAGGTCTGCGGCCCGCGCAGCATCAGCACCGCCAGCAGCGCCTCGGCCTGGCCGGGGATGCCGTACACCCGCTTCATGTTGTGCTCGAAGCGCGCCACGCGGCTGCCGCTCACGCTGTTCACCAGGCTCATCGCCTTGAGCTCGTCCAGGGCCGCGGCCACGTCGGACTCGCCCGCGTTCATCACCGGATCGCGCGCCGTCTTCTGGTTCACGCCCAGCGTCAGGCTGTTCAGCGACATCGGATAGCTGTCCGGCACCGTGGACGCCTTCTCCACCAGCACCGCCAGCACGCGCGCCTCGAGCGCGCTCAGTTCTCTCACCGCCATCGGCTCGCTTCTTTCAGTTCTCTCGGTCTTGTCGGTCCGGCCCGTCCGGCTCAGACGCCGAAGCCGTCGTCCGCCTGGATGATCGCGCCATTGATGAAGCGACTCTCCTTGGCGCACAGCATCAGCAGCGTCGTGTCCAGGTCCTGCGGCGTGCCCACGCGCTTGCGGGGCAGCAGCTCCACCAGCTTGCGGCCCTGCTCGGTCTGCCAGTGGTGGTGGTTGATCTCGGTGTCGATGTAGCCGGGGCAGATCGCGTTGACGTTGATGTCGAACTTGCCCCACTCCAGCGCCATCGCGCGCGTCATGTGCACCACCGCCGCCTTGCTCATCGCATACACGCCGATCTGCGACAGCACCCGCAGGCCCGCCATCGACGCGATGTTGACGATGCGGCCGCCGGTGTAGGTGCCCGGCGCGGCGCCGCGCGCGCGGGCCAGCATCCGCTTGCCGACCTCCTGCGCGACGAAGAACGCGCCGCGCACGTTGGTGTCCATCACGAAGTCGTAGTCCTCCGGCGTCACGTCCACCAGCTTCTGGGTCGTGCTCACGCCGGAGTTGTTGATCAGGATGTCGAGCGTGCCGACCTCGGTCTCCGCGCGGGCGACCGCGGCCTTGATGCTGTCGATGTCGGTGACGTCCAGCTGCACCACGTGCGCGTCGCCACCGCCGGCCTCGATCTCGGCGCGCAGCGCCTTGAGCCGCTCCACGCGCCGCGCCGCCAGCACCACGCAGGCGCCCGACTTGGCCAAGGTTCTCGCGAACTGCGCGCCCAAGCCGCTGGACGCGCCCGTGACGAGGGCCACGCGGCCCTCCAGATCGATGCTGTAGCTCATGGCAAGGTCTCTCGCAAAACTTCTCGTGTGACCGGACAAGGTGCCGGGCACGATAGCACGCGCGCCGCGCCGCGCCGACCTCAGCCCGCCATCACGGTCTGGATCTCGGTCGTCACCTGCGTCATCAGCTTGTGGACCGGGCACTTCTCGGCGACGGCGAGCAGCTGCTGGCGCTGCTCGTCCGTCAGGTCGCCGACGAAGGTGAGCGTGGCCTTGAGCTTGTACAGCCCCTGCCGCTCCTGGGAGCCGTCGCGCTCGACCTCCACCAGCACGTCCTCCAGCGGCAGGCCCTTGCGCTGCGCATACCAGAGCACCGTCAGCGCCTTGCAGGTGCCCAGCGCCGAGTCGTAGAGCTCATGCGGATCCGGGCCGGCGTCCTCGCCGCCGCCGGACACCGGCTGGTCGGCGGTGAACTGGTGGTCGCGGATGCGCACCGTCTGCCGCATCGGGCCGGTCCTGTCGCGTTGGATGTGGATGGTCATGAGGTCCTCTGCTCACCATGGAGGCAGGCATGGTACGGCGCCCGCCTCGCGCGCAGCACCCCCATTCGGGTCGGCGCGACCGGACATCGCGCTGTCGACGTCCCTCTCTAGTTCACAAAAAGCACGACCGTTCTTTTTTTTGATCGCGCGGCTAGAATGCGCCGCAACCCGCCCCAGCCGGACCGCGAGCCGGCCCCCGCCCGCCGACCGCGCGGTCGCGGCCAGGCCTCTTACTAGAACGAGCAAGGATGACCATGACCTCCGAAGAACTTGTTGCCCAGTACGGTCCCCGCGACAGCATGGACTACGACGTGGTGGTCGTCGGCGGCGGTCCCGCGGGCCTGGCCACCGCGATCCGGCTCAAGCAGATCGCGGCCGAGAAGGGCCAGGAGATCTCGGTCGTCGTGCTGGAGAAGGGCTCGGAGGCCGGCGCCCACATCCTGTCGGGCGCGGTCATGGACCCCAAGGCCCTCACCGAGCTGTTCCCCAACTGGAAGGAACTGGGCGCCCCGCTGAACCAGCCCGTCACCGGCGACCAGGTGCTGTTCCTGAGCGAGTCCGGCCACACCGACACGCCGCAGTTCCTGATCCCGGGCTGCTTCCACAACGAGGGCAACTACGTCATCTCGCTGGGCAACGTCACCAAGTGGCTGGCGCAGCAGGCCGAGGCGCTGGGCGTGGAGATCTTCGCCGGCTTCGCCGCCGCCGAGGTCGTCTACGACGAGCAGGGTCGCGTCAAGGGCGTGGCCACCGGCAACGTCGGCCTGGGCAAGGACGGCGAGCCGCATGAGGGCTTCCAGCTCGGCATGGAGCTGCACGGCAAGTACACGATCTTCGCGGAGGGTGCGCGCGGCCACCTGGGCAAGCAGCTGATCGCGAAGTTCCAGCTCGACGCCGGCAAGGATCCGCAGACCTACGGCATCGGCATCAAGGAGCTGTGGGAAGTGCCGGCCGACAAGGCGCAGCCGGGCCTGGTGGTGCACACCGCCGGCTGGCCGATGGACAGCGAGACCTACGGCGGCGGCTTCCTGTACCACCTCGAGGGCAACAAGGTGACGCTGGGCTTCGTGGTCGGACTCGACTACAAGAATCCGTGGCTGTCGCCCTTCGAGGAAATGCAGCGCTGGAAGACGCACCCCGCGATCCGCAAGCACATCGAAGGCGGCAAGCGCCTGGGTTATGGCGCGCGCGCGATCACCGCGGGCGGCCTGCTGAGCCTGCCCAAGCAGGTCTTCCCCGGCGGCGCGCTGGTGGGCGACGACGCCGGCTACCTGAACGCCGCGCGCATCAAGGGCAGCCATGCCGCGATCAAGTCCGGGATGATGTGCGCCGACGCGATCGCCGATGCGATCGCCGCGGGCCGTCAACTCGACGAACTCAGCGCCTACCCCGCCGCCTTCGAGCGCAGCTGGCTGCGCGAGGAACTCGATCAATCGCGCAACTTCAAGACCTGGTTCAAGAAGGGCAACACCGTCGGCACGCTGATGACCGGCATCGAGCAGTGGCTGCTGCCCAAGATCGGCATCAAGAGCCCGCCGTGGACGCTGCACCGCGACAAGCCCGATCACGCCTACCTGCGCCCCGCGTCGGAGATGCCGAAGATCGAGTATCCGAAGCCCGACGGCAAGCTGACCTTCGACCGGCTGTCGTCGGTGTTCGTGTCCAACACGAACCATGAGGAGAACCAGCCCGCGCACCTGACGCTGAAGAACGACAGCGTGCCGGTGGACGTCAACCTGGCGAAATACGCCGGCCCGGAAAGCCGCTACTGCCCGGCCGGCGTGTACGAGTTCGTCGGCGACGCCGGCGCGCAGCGCCTGCAGATCAACGCGCAGAACTGCGTGCACTGCAAGACCTGCGACATCAAGGACCCGACGCAGAACATCGTCTGGGTCACGCCGGAAGGCGGCGGCGGGCCGAACTACGTGAGCATGTGAACCAAGCGATCAGCGCGGCGTGAGTTCGCGCACCCAGCGCGCCAGCATCTGCTCCTCGAGCGAGCCATGGTGCTCCTGGTGCGCGAGGATCCGCGCCCGCTCGTCGGCGGTGCGGTTCTGGCTGAGTTTGGCCTTCATCGTCCAGCGCTCGACCGGGATGCGGAAACCCACGATCGCGCCCAGCAGCTTGCGTTGGAAGTCCGCTGGCAGACCGCGCCACTGCGCGGCGTAATCGGGCTCCTGCGTCGCGATCAGGCGCTTGAGCAGCGCATCCTTGCCGGCCTCGTCGTCGATGACCTGCACGCCGCCATGGACCTGCAGGGTCAGGTAGTTCCAGGTCGGCACCGACAGCGGCGTGTCGTAATAGCTGGGCGAGATGTACGCGCCGGGCCCGTTGAACTGCACCAGCACCTCGCCGATCTCGCCGGACATCAGCGCCGCCACATGCGGGTTCGCGCGCGCGAGGTGGCCCTCGAGCCACCAGCCCTCGCCGGTCGACGCCTGGCCCGTCGCGCTGCTCGACGCCTCGCTCGGCGCGCCCCAGATCATCGGGACCGGTGTCGCCGACAGGCCGTGCCTGGGATCGATCAGCATCAGCGTGGCCAGCGGATGCTCCTGGATCATCAACCGCGCGTGCGAGAGATCCGGCAGGTCGAAATGCTTGGGCGTGTACATGCGGCCCACTGTAGGCCACATCGGGCCAAGCATGCCGGCCCTGAATGCGAAAACCCCCGCAACTTGCGCTGCGGGGGTTTCACATCTGGTTGGCGGAGACGGAGGGATTCGAACCCTCGATGCAGGTTTTGCCCGCATACTCCCTTAGCAGGGGAGCACCTTCGGCCACTCGGTCACGTCTCCAACCGGAGAAGCAGCGACTATAGCATGGCTTTCCAGGCCCTCAACCGAAACTCCGGTTGAATCGCCGTGCGACCGGCGCTCAGGCTTCGATTTCCTGGTCCAGATCGAACGCGCGATGCAGCGCGCGCACGGCCAGCTCCATGTACTTCTCGTCAATGACGACGGAGGTCTTGATCTCGCTGGTCGTGATCATCTGGATGTTGATGCCCTCTTCCGACAGCGAGCGGAACATCTTCGACGCCACGCCCACATGCGAGCGCATGCCGATGCCGACGATGGACACCTTGCAGATGCGCTGGTCGCCGATCACCTTGGCGGCCTGCACCGCCGGGCCGACGGTCTTCTCCAGCAGCTCCATCGCGCGCTGGTAGTCGTTGCGGTGCACGGTGAAGGAGAAGTCGGTCTTCCCGTCCTGCGACACGTTCTGGATGATGACGTCGACATCGATGTTGGCGTCGGCCACCGGGCCCAGGATCTGGAACGCGATGCCGGGCTTGTCCGGCACGCCCAGCAGCGTCACCTTGGCCTCGTCGCGGTTGAATGCAATGCCGGAGACGACGGCTTGTTCCATTTGTTCGTCCTCTTCAAAAGTGATCAGGGTGCCGGACTTGGCTTCCTCGTTGATGTCGATGTCCCACGGCGTGAAGCTGCTCAGCACGCGCATCGGCACGCGGTACTTGCCGGCGAATTCCACCGAGCGGATCTGCAGCACCTTGGAGCCGAGCGACGCCATCTCCAGCATCTCCTCGAAGCTGATGGTGCTCATGCGCCGGGCTTCCGGCACGACGCGCGGATCGGTGGTGTAGACGCCGTCGACGTCGGTGTAGATCAGGCATTCGTCGGCCTTGATCGCCGCCGCGATCGCCACCGCCGACGTGTCCGAGCCACCACGGCCCAGCGTCGTGATGTTGCGGTCCTCGTCCACGCCCTGGAAGCCGGTGATCACGACGACCTTGCCGGCATCCAGGTCGGCCTTGACCTTCGCGTCGTCGATGCTCTCGATGCGGGCCTTGGTGTACGAGTTGTCGGTCGACACGCCGACCTGCCAGCCGGTGTAGCTGACCGCGTCCATGCCCTCGGCCTGCAGCGCGATGGCGAGCAGGCCCACCGAGACCTGCTCGCCGGTGGAGGCGATCATGTCGAGCTCGCGCATCAGCGACGGCGAGGAACTGCCGGGCGACAGTTCCTTGGCCAGGCCGAGCAGGCGGTTGGTCTCGCCGCTCATCGCCGAGGGGACCACCACCATCTGGTGGCCGGCCCGCGCCCATTTGGCGACGCGCTTGGCGACATTGCGGATACGGTCGGTCGACCCCATCGAGGTGCCGCCGTACTTGTGAACGATCAATGCCATGGGAGTGTCAGAGACTGCTGGTGGGACGCCCTGGCGGCGTCCGCGTTAGCGCGGGAAGGAGGTGCACCGCGACCACAGCGGGCGATTCTAAGACGCGCCCTTGCCCGCAACGTCGCTGCCCATGCGTGATCCGCATGCATCCGGCACCCATCGCAGCGTCATTTGTGCTTCCCTGGCGTCCGATCGCCAGCGCGCATCCAGGCCCAGGCCGGGCACGAAGAGCAGGCGTCCGTCGACGTAGACCAGGGGCCCTTCCCTCTGGACAGCGGGGATTCCCGCGCTCTGCCAGCATTTCTTCAGCGCCCGCGCCAGGCCCTTGGGATGCGACTGGAACTGCTCGCCGCCTTCGCGCCGGCGCAACTCGACATTGCTGAGCGCAGAAAGCGCGACGCCCCCCGTGGTCACGGGTTCGACATCGAATGCGCCTCCCCACGACGGGATCGGGTGGCGGCCGGCGCGCGCGAGGTCGAGGCGCTCGCGCGGTGCGCAAGGGCTCATGGCGATGCCCAGTCCGATGAGCGACGCCGGCAACGCCTCCGCGGGCGCGGGAGGCGGCGTCTTCGAGCGGGCCTGCACGAAGAAGCGGCCGCGATAGAGGTGCAGTTCAACACCGCCCACGGCCCCCGCAGCGCTCGGAGCGCCCAGTGGCCATCGCGCCACCGTGGCAACGGGCGCTTCGTCGAGGAGCCGTCGGATCAGCGTGGCCGGTGCCGCCCGTCCGGTGACGCGATGCAGCCAGGCCCGCAGCGCGTTGGCCGCGCGCGCCGGGCTGAGGGACGTCAGCATCGCCTGCGCGAGGCCGCTCGCATCGGCCCATTGCGCGAGATCATCCTCGGCCACCTCGCGCTGGAGTTCAGCCGCTTCCTGCGCCCATCCGGCCGCGCGCGCCAATGCGGTTTCCGCGCCCGCGTCCTGCGCCATCAGCGCCGGCCAGAGGGTCTGGCGCAGCCGGTTGCGCGCGAAGCGTGGATCGCCATTGCTGTTGTCGTCGACGAAGCTCAGCTTGTGCTCGTGGACATAAGCCTCGATCGCTTCCCGCGGATGGTCCAGCCAGGGGCGAGCCCAGCAGACACCGTCGCGCCACTGCGCGCGCGGCATCGAGGACAGGCCCGCGACACCGGCGCCGCGCAGGGCCTGCAACAGGAAGGTTTCGGCTTGATCGCGGCGGTGGTGCGCCAGCAGCAGCAGGTCGGCGCCGGCGGCCAGGGCCTGGCGCTGCAGCGCCTCGTAGCGGCCGGCACGGGCCCATGCCTCGGTGCTGTCGCCAGGCGCCGGCGCATCCGTCAGGCGCTCATGGACGAACTCCACCGGCAGCCCTTGCGCAGCCCACTCGGTCACCTGCTCGCGCAGCTGCGCGAGCCACGCGTCCGCGTGGGCGCTCAGGCCGTGATGGATGTGCAGCGCCACCACGCGGACACCGAATGAACGGGCGGCGCTGGCGGTGGCATGGAGGAGCGCCGTCGAGTCGCGGCCGCCGCTGCAGGCGACCGCGATCACGCGGCGTGGTGCCGGATCGCCGAGGGTGGCGGATCCGGCGGGATCAGCGGCTCTTGGTGTCGCTGAATCGACCATAGGCCTGCAGGCGCTCATAGCGGCGCTCCAGCAGATCCTTGGTCTTCAGGTCGGAGACCTGGCGCAGCGCATCACCAAGGGCGCGCTTCAGGTTCGAAGCCATCTGCTTCGGATCGCGGTGCGCGCCGCCGACCGGCTCGTTGACGATCTTGTCGATCAGGCCCAGGGCCTTGAGGCGATGCGCGGTGATGCCCAGGGCCTCGGCGGCCTCGGACGCGCGCGCGGCGGTCTTCCAGAGGATGGACGCGCAGCCTTCGGGCGAGATCACCGAGTAGGCGGAGAACTGCAGCATCAGCACCTGGTCGGCGACGCCGATGGCCAGCGCGCCGCCGGAGCCGCCCTCGCCGATTACCGTCGCGACGATGGGCACTTCCAGTTGGGCCATCTCGAAGATGTTGCGGCCGATCGCCTCGGACTGGCCGCGTTCCTCGGCACCGATGCCGGGGTATGCGCCCATCGTGTCGATGAAGGTGAAGACCGGCAGGCCGAACTTCTCGGCCAGCTTCATCAGGCGCAGCGCCTTGCGATAGCCCTCCGGGCGCGGCATGCCGAAGTTGCGCAGCGTGCGCTCCTTGGCGTCGGCGCCGCGCTGGTGGCCGATGACCATGCAGGCCTGGCCATTGAAGCGTGCCAGGCCGCCGACGATCGCGGCGTCATCCGCGAAATGGCGGTCGCCGTGCAGCTCCTGGAATTCGGTGAAGACTTCGGCGCAGTAGTCCAGCGTCTGCGGACGTTGCGGATGGCGAGCCACTTGATAGACCTGCCACGGCAGGACATTCGCGTAGATGTCCTTCGTCAGCTGGTGGCTCTTCTTGCCCAGGCGGTCGATCTCCTCGGAGATGTCCACCGCGGACTCGCTCTGCACGTAGCGGAGTTCGTCGATCTTGGTTTCGAGCTCGGCGATGGGCTGCTCGAATTCGAGGAAGTGTTTCTTGCTCATTCTCAGTAATCCACGGGTAGCGGATCGAGGCTCCGCCAAATGTACCATGTGGCCACCGAGCGATACGGGGCCCAACCTTCGCCCAGTTCACGGGCCTCGGCCCGCGACACCGGCTCGTCACTGAAGTAGTGCTGGCTGATGCCTTTCAGCAATCCCAGGTCGTCCAGCGGCAGCACGTTCGGGCGCATCAGGTGGAAGATCAGGAACATCTCGGCCGTCCAGCGGCCGATGCCGCGGATCGCGACCAGTTCCTCGATGATGGCTTCGTCCTCCATCTGCGCCCATTGGCGCACATGGACCTGGCCCGACTCGAAATGCTGCGCCAGGTCGCTGAGGTACTCGACCTTGCGCACCGACAGGCCGACTTCGCGCAGCGCCGCCTTCTCCAGGCCCAGCACCTCGGTCGGCTTGATGCGGTTGGACGGCCCCGAGGTCAGCTCGGCGAACTTGTCCCACACGCTCTGCGCAGCCTTCACCGAAATCTGCTGACCGACGATCGAACGCGCCAGCGTGGTGAACGCGTCGCCGCGGCTCTGCAGCCGCGCCTCGCCGAATTGCGGGATCAGCTTCTTCATCACCCGGTCGCGCTTGACCAGGTGTCTGCAGGCCTCGTCCCAGTAGTCCGGGGTCACCCCGGCGGTCGCCACACGCGCCATCAGGCCTGCTCTCCCACCTTCGACGCGCGAACCCAGGTCGTGCCGGTGGCGGAATCCTTCAACTCGATGCCCTGATCGAGCAGCGCCTTGCGGATGCGGTCGGCCTCGGCGAAGTCACGGCCCGCCTTGGCCGCGGCGCGCGCGGCGATCTGCGCCTCGATCGCGCCTTCGTCCAGGCCGGCGCCGGCCTGCAGGAAGGCCTTGGGCGACTGCTGCAGCACGCCCAGCACGCCGCCAAGCGCCTTGAGCAGCCCGGCATCCTGCACGGAGCGGTCGCGATTGACCTGGTTGGCCAGCTCGAAGAGCACGGCCAGCGCGCCCGGCGTGTTGAAGTCGTCGTCCATCGCGGCCTTGAAGGCGGCAGCCGGGCCCTGCGCCCAGTCGATGGCCACCTCCGCCGGCGTCACCGCGTCCAGCGCGGTGTAGAGCCGGCGCAGCGCGGTGCGCGCGTCGTCCAGGCTGACGTCGCTGAAGTTGAACGGGCTGCGGTACTGCGTGCGCAGCATGAAGAAGCGGATCGACTCGCCGTCGAACTTCTCCAGCACTTCCTGGATGGTGAAGAAGTTGCCCAGGCTCTTGGACATCTTCTCGCCGTCGATGTTCAGGAAGCCGTTGTGCATCCAGAGGTTGACGAAGGGATGGCCGAAGGCGCCCTCGCTCTGCGCGATCTCGTTCTCATGGTGCGGGAACTGCAGGTCCATGCCGCCGCCGTGGATGTCGAAGCGCTCGCCCAGCAGCGCGCAGCTCATCGCCGAGCATTCGATGTGCCAGCCGGGGCGGCCTTCGCCCCAGGGGCTGGCCCACTTGGCCTCGGCCGGCTCGTCGGGCTTGGCCGACTTCCAGAGCACGAAGTCCAGCGGGTCGCGCTTGCCGTCGTCGACCGCGACGCGCTCGCCGGCGCGCAGCTGGTCCGGCGACTTGCCGCTGAGCTTGCCGTAGCCCTCGAACTTGCGCACCGCGTAGTTCACGTCGCCGCCGTCGGCGTGGTAGGCCAGGCCCTTGGCCTCGAGCTTGCCGATGATGTCCAGCATCTGCGGGACGTAGTCGGTGGCGCGCGGCTCGTGCGTCGGCGTGGCGATGCCCAGCGCCGCGAAGTCGCGGTGCATGGCCGCGATCATCTCGTCGGTCAGCTGGCGGATCGTGATGCCGCGCTCGAGCGCGCGGCGGATGATCTTGTCCTCGATGTCGGTGATGTTGCGCACGAAGGTGACGTCGTAGCCGCTGGCGGACAGCCAGCGATAGACGACGTCGAAGGCGAGGTTCATCCGCGCATGCCCCATGTGGCACAGGTCGTAGACGGTGATGCCGCAGACGTACAGGCGGACCTTGCCCGGCTCGATCGGTTGGAAGGGCTGCAGCTGGCGGGTCAGCGTGTTGTAGATGCGCAAGGAAGACATACGTATGTCGCGCCGGGCCAGCGACGGGTCGCTGGGCGTCGGCGCATTCGACGGTGCGGTGCGGGTGGGGCGGAGGGCCGGCCGGGGGACGAGCGGGAGACGAAAGCTCGCTCTAGAATGCCCGGCAGTATAGCGGCCCGACTTTATGCCAAGACTCCCCGCCCTGTTCCGAGCCTGCTGCGTCGCCCTGGCGATGACCGGCGCGACCCTGACGCACGCCGCCGTGCTCGACGAGGCCCAGGCCCAGTGGGCCGCCGGCAAACGCGAGCAGGCCATCCAGACCGCCGAAGCCGGCCTCAAGACCACGCCCGACGACCCCCGCCTGCGCTTCGCGCTCGGCACCATGCTGCTGGAGACCCAGCAACTCGAGCGGGCCCGCGTGGTCTTCACCCGGCTGACCGAGGACTTCCCCGACCTCGCCGACCCCTACAACAACCTGGCCGTCATCCATGCGGCGCGCGGCGAGTACGAGGCGGCGCGCCAGGCGCTGACCCGCGCGCTGGACCTGCAGCCGGACCATGCGCAGGCGCAGGAGAACATGGGCGACGTGCTCATGCGCCTGGCGCAGCAATCGTATGAACGCGCGCTCAAGCAGGCGCTGGGCGACGACACCGCGCTGAAGGTCAAGCTGCAGCGCGTCACCGCGTTCAACAACGCCAAGGGCGCCCAGCAGCGATGATCGGCGAGGGCGCGCCGACCGCGCGCCACGGCCCGCACACCGCCGCACATCGCCGCCCGCCCCCTTCCGCCACCCCCACCGACACGAGGACCATGAGGACATCCCCACTCCTGCTCGCCGCCGGCGCCGCCGTGCTGAGCCTGGCGGCATCACTCGCCCAGGCGCAGGTCGTCAAGCTGAACACCAGCGTCGGCGACATCAAGATCACGCTGGACGCCGAGAAGGCGCCCAAGACCGTCGCCAATTTCCTCGCCTACGTGAAGGCCGGCCATTACAACGGCGTGATCTTCCATCGCGTCATCGGCGACTTCATGATCCAGACCGGCGGCTACACGCCCGACCTGAAGCAGCGCCCGACCAAGGCGCCGATTCCGCTGGAGGCCGGCAACGGCCTGATGAACATCCGCGGCAGCGTCGCGATGGCGCGGACCAACGATCCGAACTCCGCGACCTCGCAGTTCTTCATCAACGTCGTCGACAACCCGGCCCTGGACCCCGGCTTCGCCGCCGACGGCCGCGGCTATGCGGTCTTCGGCTACGTGTCCGAGGGCATGGAGGTCGTCGACAAGATCCGGGCCGTGCCGACCGCGCCGTCGCCCAAGAATCCGGCGTTCCAGAACCTGCCGGGCACGCCCATCCTCATCCACAAGGCCACCGTCGAGAAATAAGGAGTCACCGACATGAGCAAGAAAGTCGAACTGCACACCAACCAGGGTCTGATCACCCTCGAGCTGGATGACGCCAAGGCCCCCAAGACCGTCGAGAACTTCCTGGCCTACGTGGCCAAGGGCCATTACGACGGCACCATCTTCCATCGCGTCATCAAGGGCTTCATGGCCCAGGGCGGCGGCTTCGAGGAAGGCATGAAGCAGAAGCCCACCGACGCCCCGATCCAGAACGAGGCCAACAACGGCCTGAAGAACGACAAGTACACCGTGGCGATGGCGCGCACCAATGCGCCGCACTCGGCCAGCGCGCAGTTCTTCATCAACACCGTCGACAACGACTTCCTGAACTTCAAGAGCGAAAGCCCGTCGGGCTGGGGCTACGCGGTGTTCGGCAAGGTCGTCGGCGGCCAGGACGTCGTGGACAAGATCGAGAAGGTCAAGACCAGCCGTTCAGGCTTCCACGACGACGTGCCGGTCGACGCGGTCATCATCGAGCGCGCCGTCGCGGTCGAGTGAGTCGCGGTTCCGCCGCCCGTCCCGTGTCGCCCGCGCCCCGACTGCCGTCGCCCCTGGCGACGCTGCGGGCCGAGCCCGGCTGGCGGCGGATCGACCTGATCTCCGACCTGCATCTGTCGCCGGACATGCCGGCGACGCTGGCGCGACTGCGCGCCCACCTGTCGGCCACGCCCGCGGATGCGATCTTCCTGCTGGGCGACATCTTCGAGGCCTGGATCGGCGACGACGCGCGCTGGCAGGCCGGTACGTTCGAGCAATTCGCGCTCGAACTGCTGCGCGGGGTCTCCGCGCGCAAACCCCTCTTCTTCATGCACGGCAACCGCGACTTCGCGCTCGGCGAGCCGATGGCCGAGGACGCCGGCATGCGGCTGCTGCCGGACCCGGCGCGGCTGGAAGCCTTCGGACGCGGTTGGCTGCTGAGCCATGGCGACCAGCTCTGCCTGGGCGATGTCGGCTACCTGCGCGCCCGCGCGGCGGTGCGGCGTCCCGGGGTGCTGGCGGCGCTGCGTGCGATGCCGCTCTTCGCGCGACGCGCTCTGGCGCGACATCTGCGGGCGAAGAGCCGCATGCACCAGAGCGATCCCTCGACCTGGGCGGATGTCGACGACGACGCGGCCCGGGCCTGGCTGCGCGATGCCGGTTGCGACACGCTGATCCACGGCCACACGCATCGCCCGGCGCTCCACGACCTCGGCGACGGCCTCGCACGCGCGGTGCTGTCCGATTGGGACTACGACCACGGCCCCGGCCGCGGGGATGTGCTGGTGATGGACGCCCAGGGCCTGCATCGCATCGCGCCGATGCACGCGGCGGCGGCGGACCCGCATGCGGGAGGCGGCTCGCCGTGATCGGCGACCTGCTCCAGCGCTGGCGCGCACGCCGCGAGCGCCAGCTGCTTGACCAGTACGCGATTCCCGACGAGCTCTGGACGCTGACGCTGGCGCAGTACCCGTTCATCGCCCGGCGCTCCGAGGCGGACCGGACCGAGCTGCGCCGGCTCTGCTCGCTGTTCCTGGCGTCCAAGGAGTTCCACGGCGCCGGCGGTTTCGAGGTCACCGACGAGGTGGCCGTCGCCGTGGCCGCGCAGGCCTGCCTGCCGGTGCTGAAGCTGGGACTGTCCTGGTACGACGGCTTCGTCGGCATCGTCATGCACGAGGGCGAAGTGGTCGCCGCCCGCGAAACGATGGACGAGGACGGCGTGGTCCACGCGTACGACGAAACCCTGGCCGGCGAGGCGATGGAAGGCGGCCCGCTGATGCTCGCCTGGAGCGAGATCGCCCCCGAGGCGACCGAGCGCGTGGAAGGCCACGACTCGGTCTACAACGTCGTCATCCATGAGTTCGCGCATGTGCTCGACATGCGCGACGGGGAGCCCGACGGCGCGCCGCCCATCGACGACCCCGCCCTGCGCCAGCAATGGGGCGCGACGATGGAAGCCGAATGGCACTGGTTCTGCGACCAAGTCGACGCGGGGCATGCGACGCTCATCGATCCCTACGGCGCCGAGGCGCCCGAGGAATTCTTCGCCGTCGCCGTCGAGGCCTTCTTCGTCGCGCCGCGTGAGCTGCTCGCCGAGCAGCCGCGGCTGTATCGGCTCCTCGTCGGCTTCTTCAGGCAGGACCCGGCACGCGATTGAGCACCATCAAGGGAACCCGGGCCCCGTCTCCTCCGTCTCCCTCCTTTGGCCGCCGCCACGGCCGCCAAATTCCCTCCTTAAGCTGCGGAGACGGGGCCCGGGTTCCCTTGATGCGATACACCGAGCAGGCATGAAAAAGCCCGCGTGAGCGGGCTTTCGGTGGAGGGGGCGGGCGTCAGTCGGCCGTCGCCGGCTCCGCCTTGGGCTTGTTGTCCTTCTTGTTGGGCGTGATGTCGAGCTGGACCTCGCCCTTGTCGTCCACGTCCACGCTCAGGCGACCACCGTCGACCAGGCGACCGAACAGCAGCTCGTCCGCCAGCGCGCGCCGGATGGTGTCCTGGATCAGGCGCTGCATCGGACGTGCGCCCATCTGCGGATCGAAGCCCTTGGCCGCCAGGTGCTTGCGCAGCGCGTCGCTGAAGGTGACCTCGACCTTCTTCTCGGCCAGTTGGCTCTCAAGCTGCAGCAGGAACTTGTCCACCACGCGCAGGATGATGTCCTCGTTCAGCGCGCCGAAGTTGACGATGGCGTCCAGGCGGTTGCGGAACTCCGGCGTGAACAGCCGCTTGATGTCGGCCATCTCGTCGCCCTGCTCGCGCTTGGTCGTGAAGCCGATCGTCGACTTGGTCATCGCCTCCGCGCCCGCGTTCGTGGTCATGATGATGATCACGTTGCGGAAGTCGGCCTTGCGCCCGTTGTTGTCGGTCAGCGTGCCATGGTCCATCACCTGCAGCAGCACGTTGAAGACGTCCGGATGCGCCTTCTCGATTTCGTCGAGCAACAGCACCGCGTGCGGCTTCTTGGTGATCGCCTCGGTCAGCAGGCCGCCCTGGTCGAAGCCGACATAACCCGGAGGCGCGCCGATCAGGCGGCTGACGGCGTGGCGCTCCATGTACTCGGACATGTCGAAGCGGATCAGCTCGATGCCCAGGATGTAGGCGAGCTGCTTGGCGACCTCGGTCTTGCCCACGCCCGTCGGACCGCTGAACAGGAAGGAGCCGATCGGCTTGTCCGGCTTGCCCAGGCCCGAGCGCGCCATCTTGATGGCCGCGGACAGCGCATCGATGGACGGATCCTGGCCGAAGACCACGCTCTTCAGGTCGCGGTCCAGGCTCTTGAGCTTGCCGCGGTCGTCCGACGACACCGAGGCCGGCGGAATGCGCGCGATCTTGGCGACGATGTCCTCGACCTCGGCGCGAGTGATGGTCTTCTTCTGCTTGCTCTTGGGCAGCACGCGCTGCGCGGCGCCAGCCTCGTCGATGACGTCGATCGCCTTGTCGGGCAGGTGACGGTCATTGATGTACTTGGCCGACAGCTCCGCCGCGGCCTGCAGCGCACCGAGCGCGTACTTGACGCTGTGGTGCTCCTCGAAGCGCGACTTCAGGCCCTTCAGGATCTCGACGGTCTGGTCCACGGTCGGCTCGACCACGTCGATCTTCTGGAAGCGCCGCGACAGTGCCGCGTCCTTCTCGAAGATGCCGCGGTACTCGCTGAAGGTCGTCGCGCCGATGCACTTGAGCTGACCCGAGGACAGCGCCGGCTTGAGCAGGTTGCTCGCGTCCAGCGTGCCGCCCGAGGCCGCGCCGGCGCCGATCAGCGTGTGGATCTCGTCGATGAACAGGATCGCGCCGGGCTGGTCCTTGAGCTGCTTGATCACCGCCTTGAGGCGCTGCTCGAAGTCGCCGCGGTACTTGGTGCCCGCCAGCAGCGCGCCCATGTCCAGCGAATAGACCACCGCCTCGGCCAGCACGTCGGGCACCTGCCCCTCAGTGATGCGCCAGGCCAGGCCTTCGGCGATCGCGGTCTTGCCCACGCCGGCTTCGCCCACCAGCAGCGGGTTGTTCTTGCGGCGGCGGCACAGCACCTGCACCACGCGCTCGACCTCGAGCTCGCGGCCGATCAGCGGATCGATCTTGCCGTCGCGGGCGTGCTGGTTGAGGTTCTGGGTGAACTGCTCGAGCGGGCTGCCCTTGCCGCCGCCCTGGCCCTGGCCTTCGCCTTCCTCGCGTTCGGACTCGGCACCGTTGCCTTCCGGGCCCTTCGGGGGCTCGGGCGGCTCGCTCTTCTTGATGCCGTGGGCGATGAAGTTGACGACGTCCAGGCGGGTGACGCCCTGCTGGTGCAGGTAGTAGACCGCGTGGGAGTCCTTCTCGCCGAAGATCGCGACCAGCACGTTGGCGCCGGTCACTTCCTTCTTGCCGTTGCCGGTGGACTGCACATGCATGATCGCGCGCTGGATCACGCGCTGGAATCCCAGCGTGGGCTGCGTGTCGACCTCGTCCGTGCCACCGACGGTGGGGGTGTTTTCCTTGATGAACTGCGCAAGCGACTTGCGCAGGTCCTCGATATTCGCTGCGCAGGCGCGCAGCACCTCGGCCGCGGACGGGTTGTCCAGCAGCGCCATCAGCAGGTGTTCCACGGTGATGAACTCGTGGCGCTGCTGGCGTGCCTCGACAAACGCCATGTGCAGGCTGACTTCAAGCTCTTGCGCAATCATGCGGCCTCCATAATGCACTGCAGGGGGTGACCGGCGCGCCGTGCGGCCGCCGACACCATTTCGACCTTGGTGGCCGCCACGTCCTTGGTGAATACACCGCAGACGCCGCGGCCTTCGTGATGGATCTTCAACATGATCTGGGTGGCCGTATCCAGGTCATGGCGGAAATACTCCTGCAAGACCATCACCACAAACTCCATCGGCGTGAAGTCGTCATTGAGCATCAGCACCTGATACAGGCGCGGAGGCTCCGTCTTCTGAGCGACACGCTCCAGCGTGGTGGAATTCCCACCCTCCTCCGTGCCCGGCGGCGGCGCGCCGCCAGGGGGACCCGCCGGGGGGAACTGTTGAGCAAACAAAGGCATGAGCCGATTCTATAAACAGCGGGAGCACCCTACATGGGGACGGGCCAACGCCTGTCAATGCCCAGAGTTTGTCACCTTCGCGGCGCCACACCCCGGGGAGTTCCTCAATTGACACTGGCTTGACACGGATTTGAGAATCCGCCCCGGTGCGAAAAAGACACCGGGATGGAGAAGAACGATGGCAACAGGCACGGTCAAGTGGTTCAACGATGCCAAGGGGTTTGGCTTTATTGAACCCGAACAAGGCGGAGGGGACGTTTTCGCCCATTTCTCGGCCATTCAGATGGACGGCTTCCGGACGCTGAAGCAGGGCTCCAAGGTGAGCTATGAATTGGTCCAGGGCCCCAAGGGCCAGCTGGCCCAGAACATCCGCCCGCTGGACGGCGGCGATGCGATGGAGGCGCCCCTGGGCATCCCGCTGATGGCGGACAACCTGGCCGGGCAACAGCAGGCCGCGGCGTGACCCGCCTGCGCTGATCCACCGTCCACAGCAAGGCCCGCGCGAGCGGGCCTTCTGCATTGGGAGAACCGCCGGGCGGCCGCCGCCGGGCCGCCGCTGAGCGAGCCACCAAAAAGAAAACCCCGGCGGGTCAGGCCGGGGTCGCGGGTCGGGACCGGCTCACGCCGGCCTGGACTCACATGTTGTCAATCATGACCTGGCCGAATCCGGAGCACGACACTTGCGTCGCGCCGTCCAGCAGGCGGGCGAAGTCGTACGTGACCTTCTTCGACAGGATCGACTTCTCGATCGACGAGATGATCAGGTCGGCCGCTTCGGTCCAGCCCATGTGGCGCAGCATCATTTCAGCCGACAGGATCTCGGAACCGGGGTTCACGTAGTCCTTGCCCGCGTATTTCGGCGCGGTGCCGTGGGTCGCTTCGAACATGGCGACGGAGTCGCTCAGGTTCGCGCCCGGGGCGATGCCGATGCCGCCGACCTGGGCAGCCAGCGCGTCGGAGATGTAGTCGCCGTTCAGGTTCAGCGTCGCGACGACCGAGTACTCGGCCGGGCGCAGCAGGATCTGCTGCAGGAACGCGTCGGCGATGCTGTCCTTGACCACGATGTCCTTGCCGGTCTTCGGGTTCTTGAACTTGCACCACGGGCCGCCGTCGATCAGCTCGGCGCCGAATTCCTTCTGGGCCAGGGCGTAGGCCCAGTCACGGAAGCCACCTTCGGTGAACTTCATGATGTTGCCCTTGTGCACGATCGTGACGCTGGGCTTGTCGTTGTCGATCGCGTACTGGATGGCCTTGCGGACCAGGCGCTCCGTGCCTTCCTTCGACACCGGCTTGACGCCGATGCCCGAGGTTTCCGGGAAGCGGATCTTCTTGACGCCGAATTCCTCCTGCAGGAACTTGATCAGCTTCTTGGCCTTGTCGCTCTGGGCTTCGAACTCGATGCCGGCGTAGATGTCTTCCGAGTTCTCGCGGAAGATGACCATGTCGGTCTTCTCGGGTTCCTTGACCGGCGACGGCACGCCCTTGAACCAGCGCACCGGGCGCAGGCAGACGTACAGGTCCAGTTCCTGGCGCAGCGCCACGTTCAGCGAGCGGATGCCGCCGCCCACGGGCGTCGTCAGCGGGCCCTTGATCGAGACGACGTAGTCCTTCAGGACCTGCAGCGTCTCCTCCGGCAGCCACACGTCGGGGCCGTAGACCTTCGTCGACTTCTCGCCGGCGTAGATCTCCATCCAGTGGATCTTCTTGGCGCCGCCGTAGGCCTTCGCCACAGCCGCGTCCACCACCTTGATCATCACCGGGGTGATGTCGAAGCCGGTGCCGTCGCCCTCGATGTAAGGAATGATCGGGTTGTTCGGAACGTTGAGCGAGAAGTCGGCATTGACCGTGATCTTCTGGCCGCCCTCGGGCACCTTGATGTGCTGGTACATGGAGTCGTCTCCGCGAATCGCGTGGGTGGGTGGGACAAACGGAAGCGCCGATTCTATGACAGCGAAACTTTCAATCGGCTGATGCCCCGGCCGGGGTCCTGGAGGCTTCACCCGCAGTACGCGCGGATCTGCGCCCACAAGCCGTGACCGAGCGCCCACAGGGCGCCGGCGGCCAGCATGACGCCGGAGAGCCGGGTCGCGATTCGCACACCCGATCCGCCGCTGGCGACACCCCGGTCAGCGCCGCCCAGGCGGGTCAGCAGCCAGGGGCCGGCGACCAGGCCCGGCGAGGAGCCAAGCGCGAAGGCCGCCATCACCGCCGCGCCCTGCCAGGGACCGTCGGCGAGGGCCGCCACCGTCAGCGCCGATTGCAGCAGCCCGCAGGGCCAGGCCAGCCACGCCATGCCGGCCAAGCCCGCGCTGGCCGTCCGCGCGGGCGTGAACGCGACGCCGCCCCCGGCCAACGCGCCGGCGGGAACGGTCAAGCGCACTGGCGTTCGTCCTGTCCAGCGCCGTACCGCCCATCCCGGCAGCTCCGCCCGCCAGGCGAGGAGCAGACCGAACATCAGCGCGGCGAGCTGAACCCCGAGCCACAGCGGGCGCAGCGCGCCGGAAGCGATCTCCCAGCGCAGCAGTCCGCCCACGCTGGCCGCGGCGACGGCCCCGCCCGCCGCGTAGCCCAGGAGCCGGCCGCCATGGAAGGCGGCGACACCGGCGCGTCGCCCACCGGAGACCACCGCGCATGGCGCGACGCACATGGCCGCGCAATGGACGCAGCCCACGATTCCCACGAGAAAGGCGGAGCCCGCCAGCGCCAGTGTCAGCATCCCGGCCTCTGGCGGCGCCTCAGAGGATGCGGGAGAAGCGCACCGGCGCCTCGGCCGCGACAACGGATGCTTGCTCGCCAGCCATCGCCATCAGCGGCGTGGCGCGATCCACCGCCTTCAGGTAGCGGTCGAACACCATCGCCACCGCCCGGACGAAGAACCAGCCCATCGGCGTGACCTGCACGCCGCGCGCATTGACCGTCACCAGGCCGTCCGCCGCGAACTGTCGCAGGCGCTCGAGTTCCGGCGCGAAGTAATCCGCGACGACGATCCCGTGCGAGCGCTCGATCGGATCGAACTCGAGCCGGCCCTGGCACATCAGCGCCATGATCGCGTCGCGCCGCACCAGGTCGTCCTGGTCGAGCGTCAGCCCGCGCTCGACCGGCAGGCGTCCCTCGCGAAGGGCGGCGTAGTACTCGGGCAGCGTCTTGACGTTCTGCGCGAAGGAGGCGCCGACCTTGGAGATCGCCGACACGCCCAGCGCCACCAGGTCGCAGTCCGGCTGGGTGCTGTAGCCCTGGAAGTTGCGATGCAGGCGCCCTTCCCGCTTGGCGACGGCGAGCGGATCGTCCGCCAGCGCGAAGTGGTCCATGCCGATGTAGCTGTAGCCACGGGCGATGAACCCGGCAATGGCGCCGGCCAGCATCCGCAGCTTGTCCGGGGCCGGCGGCAGCGCGGCGGTGTCGATGCGGCGCTGCGGCTTGAAGCGGTGCGGCAGGTGGGCGTACCCGTAGAGCGCGATGCGGTCGGGCCGCAGGGCGGCGACCTGGTCGATCGTCCGCGCGAAGGAGGTCGGCGTCTGGCGCGGCAGGCCGTGGATCAGGTCGACGTTGATCGAGCGGAAGCCCAGGTCGCGCGCGGCGCCCATCAGCGCCGTGACACTCTCCAGGCTCTGCTCGCGATGCACGGCCCGCTGCACGTCGGGATCGAAGTCCTGCACGCCGAAGCTCAGCCGGTTGAACCCCAGCGTGCGCAGATGGCGCAGCCGCGCGACGTCGATCGTCCGCGGATCGACCTCGATGGAGATCTCGGCATCGGCCGCGAGGCGGAAGTGGCGATGCAGCAAGGCCATCAGCATCGACAGCTCGCGGTCGGCCAGGAAGGTCGGCGTGCCACCGCCGAAATGCAGCTGCGACACCAGCGCGCGCGCCCCGAGCCGCCGGTGCACCAGCACCATCTCCGCCTCCAGCGCGTCGACATAGACCGCCGCGCGTTCGTGATGGCGGGTGACCACCTTGTTGCAGGCGCAGTAGTAGCAGACCGACTCGCAGAACGGGATGTGGACATAGACCGACAGCGGCTGCGTCGCCGCGGGGCCGAACGCGCGCAGCGCCAGCGTCTCTCCATGATGTTCGGCATCGATGCCTGCATGAAAGCGGTCGGCCGTCGGATAGGAGGTGTAACGCGGTCCGGCGATGTCGAGCCGGCGCAGCAGATCGGCATCGGGGATGCTGCGGTCCCACGGGGTCGGATCAGGGTTCATGGGCGGCGATCCTCACCCTTTGCTGCCAAATCGTCATTGATTGATGTCATTGCCGGCGCCGGGGCCCCGACAAAGAATCCGCCGCTTCCTCGCATGCCTGACCGCCTCATGTCGAGCCGCCTCCGACTTCCCCCGCCCCCTTCCGCGCCGCACGACCTCTTCAAGATCAGCTGCTCGTCTTGCGCACTGCGCCAGATCTGCCTGCCGACCGGCCTGCCCGCCGCGGAGGTGCTGCAGCTCGAACGCATGGTGAGCGATCGGCGCGCGATCGCGCGCGGAGCGGTGCTGTTCAAGACCGGCGACGTCTTCGAGGCGATCTACATCGTCCGCACCGGCTTCTTCAAGACCTCGGCGTCGGCGCAGGACGGCCGCGATCAGGTCACCGGCTTCCACATGGCCGGCGAGCTGCTGGGCCTGGACGGCATCTATGACGGCGCGCACGCGAGCCAGGCGGTCGCGCTGGAGGACTCGCAGGTGTGCGTCGTTCCCTACGGTCGGCTGGAGGACCTCACCCGCGAGTTCGACCGCCTGCAGCGCCAGTTCCATCGGCTGATGAGCCGGGAACTCGTGCGGGACCAGGCCATGATGGTGCTGCTCGGCTCGATGCGGGCGGAACAGCGCGTCGCCGCGTTCCTGATCAACCTGATGCGTCGGCTGCGCGCACGCGGCTTCTCGTCCTCCAGCGTCGTGCTGCGCATGACGCGCGACGAGATCGGCAGCCATCTGGGGCTCACGCTGGAGACGGTCAGCCGCACTTTCTCACGCATGCAGGAAGACGGCGTGCTGGAGGTGCGGGCGCGCGAGTTGCGCGTCCTCAAGCCGCGCCGGCTGCTGCAACTGGTCCGCCGCGCCGTGTAGGCACGAGCGCGGACGCCGGGATCGATCAGGGGGGCTGCCCGCCCGTCGCCGCGTGGTTGCGCGCCTTCATCGCAGGCGCCATCGCGGCGTCGGCGCCCGCCTCCGCTGCGACACCGCTCCGATCGACGCCGTCCGACGAAGGGACGACGGGGTCGGGATGCGTCAGCGCGAGCACCAGGGTGGCCACACCCGCCACCACGACCATACCGGGCCCGCCGACCACCAGCCACATCATCGGATGTCGCCACCAGGGACCGCTGCCCGGCGCGTCCAGGTCGCTGATTCGTGTCGTCGTCATGGAAGCTCCCGCTGAAGGCCGGGGCGCCGACGAGGCGCCGGATCGGATGCCACGCTCATCGCGGCACCATGAAAGTGGATTTCTCGAACAGTTCACGTGCATCGCCGGCCCCCGACGGGCCGCCCGCCTCCACCCGGCGGATGGAGAACCGCATCGGATGCACGCCCGGTCCCAGCCGCCGCGCCTGCTCCGCGGGCAGACGCAGCGAGACGGTGACCCAGCGCGCCTCGGCGGGCGCCAGCGTCAATCGCCCGGTCGGTGCGGCGACCCGCAGGCCGGGGATGCCCTCGACGTCCAGCACGAACCCCTGCGTCGATTCGGCGGCGTTCATCAATTGCAGGCGATAGACGTTCTCCACGACGCCGTCCTCGACCTCCCGCGCCAGCGCGGCGCGATCACGCACCACATCCACCTTGAAGGGCATCCGCACCGCCAGGCTCCAGACCAGCGCCCCCGACACCGCCAGCAGGATCCCGCCGTAGATCAGCACGCGGGGCCGCAACACACGTCGCCATTGGCGCGCGGCGCCCCAACGATGCTGCATGCCGTTCTGCGTCGCGTATCGGATCAAGCCGCGCGGATAGCCGAACTTGTCCATCACGTCGTTGCAGACGTCGATGCAGGCGGCGCATCCGATGCACTCGTGCTGCAGGCCCTTGCGGATGTCGATGCCGGTGGGACACACGTGGACGCACTGCTGGCAATCGACACAGGCGCCCAGTCCGATCGTTGACAGGTCCGCCTTCTTCGAGCGCGGGCCGCGCGGATCGCCGCGCTCGACGTCGTAGCTGATGATCAGCGTGTCCCGATCCAGCATCGCGCTCTGGAAGCGGGCATAGGGACACATGTACTTGCAGACCTGTTCCCGCAGGTAGCCCGCATTGCCATAGGTCGCCAATCCGTAGAACAGGATCCAGAAGACTTCCCATCCGCCGAGCGCCGCCTGCATGGCGTTCTCGCCCAGCAAGCGGATCGGTTCGAAGTAACCGACGAAGGTGAAACCGGTCCAGAGCGACACGGCCAGCCACGCGGCATGCTTCGCCGTCTTTCGCCCCAGCTTGCCAAACGACCAGCCCGCCTTGTCGAGACGGATGCGCGCCGCGCGGTCGCCCTCGGTGTGCCGCTCGATCCACAGGAAGATCTCGGTGTAGACCGTCTGCGGGCAGGCGTAGCCGCACCACAGCCGGCCCGCCACCGCGGTGAAGAAGAACAGCCCGAAGGCCGACACGACCAGCAAGGCGGTCAGGTAGATGAAGTCCTGCGGGTACAGGATCAGGTCGAAGATCAGGAAGCGCCGCGCGTCCAGGTCGAACAGGACGGCCTGGCGGCCGTTCCAGCTCAGCCAGGGCAGCCCATAGAACAGCAGCTGCGTCGCCCACACCAGCGCCCAGCGCCAGAAGGCAAACCACCCATGCACCGCGCGGGGATAGACCTTCGCCTCGGAGGCATACAGCGAGATCGTCTTGAACTCAGGGCTGCTCATGAGACAGCCCCCAGACATAGGCCGCCAGCACGCGGATCTGCTCAGGGCTGAGCCGGGAGCCGTGCTCCGGCATGTGGCTGTGCTTGCCGTTGTTGATCATCGCGACGATCGCAGGCTCGCCCCAACCGTGCAGCCAGACCTTGTCGGTGAGGTTGGGAGCGCCCAGCGCCTGATTGCCGCGGCCGTCCATGCCGTGGCAGGCGGCGCAGGCGGTGAATCTGGATTTGCCCAGCGCGGCCGCCACCGAGTTGTGCGGACTGCCCGACAGGCTCAGCACGTAATGCGCCAGGTTGCGCACATCCTCGCCGTTGCCGACCGCCGCCGCCATCGGTGGCATCGTGCCTTCCCGGCCACGCGTGATCGTCTCGATGAGGGTCTCGCCGCTGCCGCCATACAGCCAGTCGTTGTCGGTCAGGTTCGGGAAGCCCTTGGATCCCTTGGCGTCGGAGCCATGGCAGGTGGCGCAGTTGTTGGCGAACAGGCGTTCGCCGATGCCCATCGCCTGCGGATCCCTGGCCACGGTTTCCACCGGCAGCCCGTCGAACCTGGCGTAGATCGTCCGCATGGCCTCGCGGGCCTTGGCCTGCTCGGCCTCGAATTGGCCGGTGCTCGACCAGCCCAGCCGACCGGCGTAGCCGCCCAGACCCGGATACAGCGCCAGATAGAGCACCGAAAAGACCACCGTCAGCACGAACAGCACCATCCACCAGCGAGGCAGCGGGTTGTTGAGCTCCCGGATGTCCTCGTCCCAGACGTGGCCGGTGGAGTTGTCGGCGGCCATCACCTTGCGGCGGCTGGCGATGATCAGCAGGGCCAGGCACAGGGCCAGGCCCAGCACGGTGGCGGCGGCCACGAACAGCGACCAGCCGTTCGAAACGAAATCACTCATGACGACCTCCTTGGAGCGCCACGTCCTCGTCCGACAGGACGAGCGCCCCCTGGTCTTCGAATCGTTCCCGGTTGCGGCGGGCATAGGCCCACCCCACGATGCCGGCGAACACCAGCAGCGACAGCACGGTCACCGCGCAGCGCAGCACATTCACATCGATGTCAGGCATGACGGCGCTCCGATCAGGGCTTCAGCGCGGTGCCCAGCACCTGCAGGTAGGCGACGACGGCATCCATTTCGGTCTTGCCCTGGACTTCGGCGCCGGCCTGGGCGATCTGCTCGTCCGTGTAGGGCACACCGACGGTCCGCAGCGCGCGCATCTTGGGCGCGAGGTCCTTCGGATCGAGCGCCGCGCCCGACAACCAGGCGTAGGCCGGCATGTTGGACTCGGGCACCAGGTCCCGCGGATTGGTCAGGTGCAGGCGGTGCCACTCGTCGCTGTACTTGCCGCCGACCCGGGCCAGGTCGGGGCCGGTGCGCTTGCTGCCCCACTGGAAGGGGTGGTCGTAGACGAACTCGCCGGCGACCGAGTAATGCCCGTAGCGCAGCGTCTCGGCGCGCAGCGGGCGGATCATCTGGGAGTGGCAGTTGTAGCAACCCTCGCGGATGTAGACATCGCGGCCGGCGAGCTGCAGCGGCGAATACGGCTTCAGATGCTCGACGGCCTGCGTGGTCGAGCGCTGGAAGAACAGCGGGACGATCTCGACGATGCCGCCGACGATCACCGTCAGCAGCACCAGCACGATCATCAGGAAGTTGCTGGTCTCGATGCGCTCGTGACCGGTGGCGGGGGCATGGGCGTTGGCCATGACGTGCTCCTTGGGGTCCGGGCGTTCAGGCGGCGGCCGCGAACGCGGCGCCGGGAATGGGATGGCGGGCCGGGCGGCCGACTCGGACCGTCATCACGACGTTCCAGGCCATCAGGCACATCCCGCTCAGGTACAGCAGGCCGCCCAGCAGCCGCACCACGTAGAACGGGTAGGTCGCCTTGACGCTCTCGGCGAAGGTCCAGGTCAGCGTGCCGTCCGGATTCACCGCGCGCCACATCAGGCCCTGCATGACGCCGGCGATCCACATCGCGGCGATGTAGAGCACGATGCCCAGCGTGGCGATCCAGAAGTGCAGTTCGATGGCGCGCTTGGAATACATCTCCACGCGGCCGTACATGCGGGGGATGAGGTGGTACAGCGCCCCCATCGAGATGAAGCCCACCCAGCCCAGCGCGCCGCTGTGCACGTGGCCGACGGTCCAGTCGGTGTAGTGGGAGAGCGCGTTGACGGTCTTGATCGACATCATCGGCCCCTCGAAGGTCGACATGCCGTAGAACGACAGCGCCACGATCAGGAACTTCAGGATCGGGTCGTCGCGCAGCTTGTGCCACGCGCCGCTGAGCGTCATGACGCCGTTGATCATCCCGCCCCAGCTCGGCGCCAGCAGCACCAGCGAGAACAGCATGCCGACGCTCTGCGCCCAGTCCGGCAGCGCGGTGTAGTGCAGGTGGTGGGGGCCCGCCCACATGTAGGTGAAGATCAGCGCCCAGAAGTGGACGATCGACAGCCGGTAGCTGTAGACCGGCCGGTTCGCCTGCTTGGGGATGTAGTAGTACATCAGGCCGAGGAAGCCGGCCGTCAGGAAGAAGCCGACCGCGTTGTGGCCGTACCACCACTGCACCATGGCGTCCTGGACGCCGGCATAGGCGGAGTAGCTCTTGGTCAGCGAGACCGGGATCTCGGCGCTGTTGACGATGTGCAGCAGCGCCACCGCGATGATGAAGGCGCCGAAGAACCAGTTGGCCACGTAGATGTGGCGCACGCGACGAACGCCGATCGTGCCGAAGAAGACGATCGCGTAGGCGACCCAGACCACGGCGATCAGGAGGTCGATGGGCCATTCGAGTTCGGCGTATTCCTTGCCGGTGGTCAGGCCCAGCGGCAGGGTGATCGCGGCGAGCACGATGACGACCTGCCAGCCCCAGAAGGTGAACCACGCCAAGGCGGGGGCGAACAGCTTCACATGGCTGGTGCGCTGGACGACGTGGAAGGCGGTGGCCATCAGCACGCAGCCGCCGAAGGCGAAGATCACCGCGTTGGTGTGCAGCGGCCGGAGCCGGCCGTAGCTGATCCAGGGAATGCCGAAGTTCAACTCCGGCCAGGCGAGCTGCGCGGCGATGACCACGCCGACCAGCATTCCCACCACGCCCCACAGCACCGCCGCCAGCGCGAAGGCGCGGACCACGCCGTCCTCGTAGCTGGGCGCGCCTGAGCGTGCGCCCGTTGACTCTGATTTGCTTGCCATGCTGGCTCCTCGAGGCGCTCTTCGCGCGATTGGCGGCGATTGTTCGGCGCCTGGTTCGCCAGCGTGTTGATGACGGTCAAGCTCCGGCGTCGTCCTCGAGGATTCGTTGACCTTCCCGGTCCAGCGACTCGAGCTGTCCGTCCTGCACGGCCCAGCCGAACACCATCAGCACCAGCAGGACCAGCACGACCGAGAACGGGATCAGCAGGTAGAGGATGTCCATGTGCGGGTTCCGGAACGATGTCGAGGCGTCGGGGGCGGCCTCACCGACGGAAGGTCGTGTCGCGTCCGAGGCGTGCGGCGTTGGCCACCACCAGCAGCGAACTCGTCGCCATGCCCAGGCCCGCTGCCCACGGCGGCAGCCAGCCCACCAGCGCCATCGGCACGCACGCCGCGTTGTAGAGCGCCGACCAGGCCAGGTTCTGGCGGGCCACCTGGCGCGTTCGCCGGGCCAGGCCGAGCGCGTTGGTGATTGCGCCGAGCCGGTCCGACACCAGCAGCGCGTCGGCGCGCGACTTGGCGAGGTCGGCGCCCTGCCCCATCGCCACCGAGACCTGCGCACGGGCGAGCACCGGCGCGTCGTTGATGCCGTCGCCGATCATCAGCACGCGATGGCCGCAGGCCTGCAAGGCCGCCACATGGGCCAGCTTGTCTTCGGGACTCGCGCCGCCGCGCCATCGCACCGGGCCGACCTGGTCCGCGATCGCGGCCACGCGCTCGGGTGCATCGCCGGACAGCAGGTGCACCTCCAGCCCGCGCTCGCGCCAGGCGCTCACCGCCGTCCGTCCATCGTCGCGCAGCGCCTCGTCGAACAGCCAGGCGGCCCGGGCGATGCCGTCACAGGCGAGCACGACCTGCGCATCGGCCACGCCGGTTCGCCGCTCCTGCGGCTCGAAGTGCGTCAGCGCCCAGCGCGGCGCGCCGAGCCGCCATCGCCGTCCATCGTCGGCCAGCGCTTCCAGGCCACGACCGCTGAACTCTTCGATCACCCACTGCTTCGCCGGCGACGACGGGGGCCGAGCGTCGAGTTCGGATTCCAACGCTCGCGCGAGCGAGCGCGCCAGCGGATGGTGCGACGCGCCGGCCAGCGCGAGCGCCGCCGACCGCGCGTCGGCGTCGAGCGTGTCGGGCCATTGGCGCCGGGGCCGGGGCGATGGATCGGTCAGTGTGCCGGTCTTGTCGAGGACGACGACGTCGATGTCGGCCAACGTCTCGATCGCCTCGAGCCGCGACAGCAACAGCCCGCGTCGCGCCAAGGTGCCCGCGGCGGCCACCCAGGCCGCCGGCGCCGCCAGCGACAGCGCGCAGGGACAGGTCACGATCAGCACGGACACCGCCACGGCCACCGCCCGCGAGGGATCGATCAGTTGCCACGCGAGCGCCGCCAAGCCGGCCAGCACGAGCACCGCCGCCAGGAACCATCCCGCCACGCGGTCGGCCATGCGCAGCGTCGCCGGGCGGTCCTGGAAGGCCTGCGTCATCAACTGGCGGATGCCGGCCAGCCGGGTCTGTTCGCCCACCTGCCGCACGCGCAGCATCAGCACACCCTGGAGGTTCAGGCTGCCGGCGAGCACCTCGTCGCCAGGCGCCTTCGCGACCGGTCTGGACTCGCCGGTGAGCAGCGACTCGTCCACCGCGCCAGCACCGGCGTCCACCGTGGCATCGGCGGGAATGCGCTGCCCGGCTGACACGCGCACGAGGTCGCCCGGCGCCAGCTGCGCCACGGGCACCGTTTCGACGCTGCCGTCCGGCTTCTGGCGCTCGACCCGCTCCGGCAGTTCGCCGGCCGCCTGCTCGAGCGCCTGCGCGGCGCGGTGTCGCGCGCGCAGTTCGAGGTAGCGCGCGCCCAGCAGGAAGGCCACGAACATGGTGATCGAGTCGAAGTAGACCTCGTGCCCGAAGAGCCCGCCCGGATCGAGCGTCGCGCCGCTGCCGGCGACGAAGGCGACCGCCAGTCCCAGGGCCACGGGCACGTCCATGCCGATGCGGCGCTGGCGCAGCTGCGAGGCCGCGGCCTGGAAGAACGGGCCCGCCGCCAGCAGCATGACCGGCAGCGTCAACACCCATTGGCCCCAGCGCAGCAGGGCCGCCTGGTCCGGCGCCATCTCGCCAGGCGCGGCCACGTAGGACGGCCACGCCAGCATCATCACCTGCATCATCAGGAAGCTCGCCACGAACAGCCGCCAGACGGCCTGTCGGTGCTCGCGCCGGCGCAGTTCGCGCGCGGGCCCGGCGAGGTCAGGGGCGAGGTCGTAGCCGGCGGCCCTCAGCGATTGCCGCAGCTCCTCGAACGGGACGTCCGCCGGCAACCAGTCCAGCAACAAGGTCTGGGTGGAGGCGTTCACCTGCGCCGCGTGAACCCCGCGGCGCGCCTGCAGCGTGGTTTCGATCAGCCCGGCGCAGGCGGCGCAATGCATGCCCGAGAGCCGCAAGCGCGTGCGCGCGATGCGCTCGCCGCCCGTTGCCGCGTGCCATTGCGTGACGGGGCGCAGCGCTTCGTCGAGCCCATCGGGCGCCGAGGACGCCGCCCGCGTCAGCGGCGTGTCGCGGCGGGGGCGATTGGCGGGCGGGATGTCGGCGCCCCGGGCGCCGGCATCGGCCGAGGCGGCGGGGGCGGGCAACATGGCCGCGATAATCCGCCCATCCTCGAGGTCACGTCATGCTCAATATCAAACGCGCCGCATCGTCCGCCGCCCTGTCGACCGCCCTGTTGATCACCGCGCTGTCGGCCGCCACGCCCGCCGTGGCCCAGCAGATCCCGCAGACCGGCCTGCCGGTCGTCGAGCTCGGCGCGGGCATGCATCTGATCCATGCCGAGGTCGCCCGCACCGACGAGCAGCGCGCCATCGGCCTGATGGCCCGCAAGGAGATGGCGCCCAACGCCGGCATGATCTTCGTGTTCGAACAGCCCGCGCAGCAATGCTTCTGGATGCGCAACACGCTGATCCCGCTGTCGGCCGCGTTCGTCGCCGACGACGGCACCATCGTCAACATCGTCGAGATGCAGCCGCTGTCCGACGTCTCGCACTGCTCCGCCAAGCCGGTGCGTTACGTGCTGGAAATGAACAAGGGCTGGTTCGACAAGCGCGGCCTGAAGGCCGGCTCCAAGCTGCGCGGCGGCCCCTGGCCCAAGTGAAGCGAAGCCGCGAGGTCACGGCCGCCTGAAACGACAACGGCCCGGGAGCGATCCCGGGCCGTTGGTCCATCTGGCGCCCGCTCGCGCAGGCGCCGCGGCGTCAGTTGCCGAAGTTGGCTTGCGCGAAGTCCCAGTTGACCAGGCTCTTCAGGAAGGTCTCGACGAACTTCGGACGCGCGTTGCGGTAGTCGATGTAGTAGGCGTGTTCCCACACGTCGATCGTCAGCAGCGCGGTGTCGGCGGTGGTCAGCGGGGTGCCGGCGGCGCCCGTGTTGACGATGTCGACGCTGCCGTCGGCCTTCTTCACCAGCCAGGTCCAGCCGGAACCGAAGTTGCCGACGGCGCTCTTCTGGAAGGCTTCCTTGAAGGCATCGACGCTGCCCCACTTGGCATTGATCGCGTCAAGCAGCTTGCCGGTCGGCGCGCCGCCGCCGTTGGGCTTCATGCAGGACCAGAAGAAGGTGTGGTTCCAGATCTGGGCGGCGTTGTTGTAGATCGGACCGCTCGAGGTCTTGACGATCTCTTCCAGCGTCTTGCTTTCGAACTCGGTGCCCTTCTGCAGGTTGTTCAGGTTGTCCACGTAGGCCTTGTGATGCTTGCCGTGGTGGTACTCGAAGGTCTCGGCGCTGATGTGCGGTTCCAGCGCCTTCTTGTCGTACGGCAGCTCGGGCAGGACGTGTTCCATGAGGGACTCCTAATCGGTTGGTGGTGGGACGGATGTCGCGGGCGATTGTAGGCAGCGAAATCATGCCCCTGCCGGGAGCACGCGTACCCCGCCGCCCCGGGGCGCAGGCCGCCCCTCAGCGCTCCCGGCGGGCGATGCGCCCGACCCGCAGGTCGGCCTCGCCGTCGGCCAGCACGGCGCGCAAGTCCTGGCCCTCGTGGAGCTGGTCCACCGAACCGAGCGCCCGGCCCTGGCCGTCGTCCAGCCAGGCATAACCGCGCGCCAGCACCTGGCGCGGGTCGAGCGCCTGAAGGCGCGCCGCCAACCCCTCCAGCCGCTGGGCGCCGCGCTGCGCCTGTTGCGGCAGCGCGCGGTCCAGCCGCTGCGCCAGGTGCCGCAGCCGCTGCTGTTCCAGGGCGGCGGCGCGGGGCGCGACCTGGGCCAGGCGCTGCGCGAGGTGGCGCAGGCGCTGGGTCTCCATCGACACGGTCCGCGGCGCGACCTGTCTCAGCCGCTGCGACAGCAGATCGAGCCGGCGGCGTTGTCTCGACAGCGCGTCGCCCGGCCGCGCCAGCCGCAGCGCGAGCCGGTCCAGCCGCTGCGCCGCCGCGTCCAGACGCTGCTCGACTCGGCGCCGCAGCTGCCGCTCCAGCGCGTCGAGGCTGTCCAGGCATTGCTGGCGGGCCACGGTCGCCAGCTCCGCGGCGGCGGTCGGCGTCGGCGCCCGCAGGTCGGCCGCCAGGTCGGCGAGGGTGATGTCGGTCTCGTGCCCGACGCCGCAGATCACCGGCAGCGCCGATTCGCCCACCGCCTGCACGACGCGCTCGTCGTTGAAGGCCCAGAGGTCCTCGAGCGAACCGCCACCGCGCACCAGCAGCAGCACCTCGGCGTCGGCACGGGCGTTCGCCGCGGCCAGCGCGCGAACGATCGCCGGCGGGGCCTCGCTGCCCTGCACCAGCGTCGGGTAGATGAACACCCGCGCATGCGGCGCGCGCCGGCGCAGCGCCGTGAGCACGTCATGCAGAGCCGCGCCGCCGGTCGAGGTGATCACGCCGATCCGGCGCGCGTAGGGCGGCGGGCGGCGCTTGCGGTCGGGATCGAACCAGCCCTGCGCCTCCAGCCGCGCCTTCAGGCGCAGGAACTGCTCGTACAGCGCGCCCTCGCCGGAGCGCCGCATCGCCTCGACGATGAATTGCAGTTCGCCGCGCGGCCCGTAGAGGTCGAGCCGGCCTCTCAGCTCGACGGTCATGCCGTCGCGCGGCGCGAAGTCGACCATCGAGGCGGCGCGCCGGAACATCGCACAGCGCAGCATCGCCGGTTGGCCGTCGGCATCCTTCAGGCTGAAGTAGCAGTGGCCGCTGGCCGCGCGGGTGAAACCCGACAGCTCGCCTTGCACCGTCACGACGGGGAATCTGGCCTGCAATGCGTCGGAAAGGGCCGTCAACAGGGCCGCGACCCCCCAGACCATCCGTGGCGATGCGGGTTGTGGGGCGTCAATCATGCGCAAACCCAGCAATGGCGCGGGTCGGGAACTCCACAGCCGCGCCAATGCTGGCTCCGCAGGCCATATTGCCCGTCATGCCCGCGTCACATATCGATAAGCGCTTGTTTTTCAAAAGCTTTTTCCTGCTCATTTTTGAAGCAGGCTAATCCTTGCCGTTTGCTGACGGGCCCTGGCGCGGTTCCGCGACCAGTTGCCCACAAAGTTATCCACAGGTTCGGTGGATGTTTGTAAGGGCTTGTGATGAGGGGCCGCGGTGGTCGAAGCGCGGGCGGCGTGGCGCCATAATGCGCCGCCGGGCCGGAGATGCCCGAACGGAGGGAAAGCCTTGTTTTCGATCATACAAGCCGCCGGTTGGCCGATCTGGCCGCTGCTGCTGTGTTCCGTGGTGGCCCTGGCGCTGATCATCGAGCGCGTCGTGAGCCTGCGCGCCGCCCGGGTGGCGCCGCCCAGCCTGATCGAGGAAGTGCTGGGCGTGACCCAGCTGCAGATCCCGAGCGGCGAGGTCGTGGGCAAGCTGGCCGAGAACTCGCTGCTGGGCCAGGTGCTGGCCGCCGGGCTGCGCGCCTCGCAGGCCGATCCGCGCGCCGGCGAAGCCCGCCTGCGCCAGGTCTTCGAGCTGGCCGGCCGCCACGCGATCCACCAGATGGAGCGCTACCTCAACACGCTGGGCACCATCGCGGCGGCCGCCCCGCTGCTGGGCCTGCTCGGCACGGTGGTGGGCATGATCGAGATCTTCGGCAGCCAGAGCCCCACCGGCAACAACCCCGGCCTGCTGGCGCACGGCATCTCGATCGCGCTCTACAACACCGCGTTCGGCCTGATCGTGGCGATCCCGTCGCTGATGTTCTACCGCTACTTCCGCGGCCGCATCGAGGCCTACGTGGTGGACATGGAACAGGCCAGCGAGCGCCTGCTGACGCACCTGGTGAACCGCGCGATGCCCGCCGGCGCCCATGCGGCCAACACCGGTCCGGTGACCGTGCCGCCGCCGGTCGCCACGCCCGCGCCAGGCAAGGCCAAGGCATGAAGTTCCGCCGTCGCCAGAGCGAGGAACCGGAGATCAACCTGATCCCGTTCATCGACGTGCTGCTGGTCGTGCTGATCTTCCTGATGCTGTCGACCACGTATTCCAAGTTCACCGAGCTGCAGCTGACGCTGCCGACGGCGGACGCCCAGCAGCTGAAGGACCGGCCGGCCGAGATCATCGTGGCCATCTCGGCGGACGGCCGCTACGCGATCGACCGCAACGCGGTCGAAGGTCGCAGCGTCGACCTGCTGACCGCCGCGCTGCTGCAGGCGGCGCAAGGCAAGCAGGAACCGGTGGTCATCGTCTCCGCCGACGCGGCGACGCCGCACCAGGCGGTGGTCAACGCGATGGACGCGGCGCGTCGCGCCAACCTGACGCGACTGACCTTCGCCGCCAACAAGCCGCAATGACCGCCGTGGGCGCCGCGGTCGGCCGGGCCCGCGCATGACTCGGCCGGCACTTGAAGACCGGCTGCAGCGCGCCTGGCGCGACGACGACCGCCTGGCTCACCTGCTCCGCCCGCTGGCCGCGCTGCACGGCGCGGTGATCCGGCTGCGGGTGCTGCTCTACCGGCTCGGCCTCAAGCGCAGCGAGCCGCTGCCGGTGCCGGTCATCGTCGTCGGCAACTGGGTCGTCGGCGGCGCCGGCAAGACCCCCACCACCCTCGCGCTGCTCGACACGCTCCAGCGCATGAACCTGCGCGCCGGCGTCATCTCGCGCGGCTACGGCCGCGCCGACGAGGCGCAGGTCCGCGTCATCGCCGACGGCGACCGCGCCGAGGACGTCGGCGACGAACCCCTGCTGATCAAGCTGCGCGCCGGCGTGCCGGTGGCCGTCGGCCGCGACCGCATAGCGGCGGCGCGCGCGCTGCTTGAGGCCAACCCCGACATCCAGCTGCTGGTCTCCGACGACGGCCTGCAGCACTGGCGGCTACCGCGGCAGCTGAGCCTCCTCGTCTTCGACGAGCGCGGCCTGGGCAATGGCCGGCTGCTCCCGGCGGGGCCGCTGCGCCAGTCACGCGCCCTGCCGCCACCGCCGGGCTCCTGCGCGGACACCCTGGTGCTCTACAGCACCGGCCGGCCCAGCACCGCCCTGCCCGGCTACGTCGGCACCCGGCAACTGGCCGGCGCGGTCGCGCTGGCGGACTGGTGGCGCGGCGAGCCCGCCCGGCTCGAGCGCCTGCACGCGCTGCGCGGCAAGCCGCTGCTGGCGGCCGCCGGCTTGGCGCGGCCGCAGCGCTTCTTCGACATGCTCGGCGAGCAGGGCCTGAACTTCCGCGCGCTGGCCCTGCCCGACCATGCCGCGCTGGACCCGCTGCCCTGGGCGCGCACCGACGAGGTCGTCATCACCGAGAAGGATGCCGTCAAGCTGCGCCCCGAGGCGCTGCAGGGCTGCCGCATCTGGGTGGTGGCGCTAGACTTCCGCCCCGAACCCGCTTTTGAAGAGGCGCTGCAGCGCGAGTTGCGGCGGCTGCTCCCCCATGGACCATCGACTGATTGAGATGCTGGTGTGCCCCGTCTGCAAGGGCCCGCTGGAAGACCGCCGCAACGCCGCGGCGACCGGCCTGCCCGACCGCGAGCTGGTCTGCCCCGCCGACCGCCTGGCCTTCCCGATCCGCGACGGCATCCCGGTGATGCTGGCCAACGAGGCCCGCTCCACCGACGCCGAAGGCGACGCGGCGTGAGCACGCCCTTCCACATCGTCATCCCGGCCCGGCTGGCCTCGACGCGGTTGCCGAACAAGCCGCTGGCGGACATCGCCGGCGCGCCGATGATCGTGCAGGTCGCGCGCCGGGCCGCGCTGGCCGGCGCGGCCCAGGTCGTGGTGGCCACGGACGCGGCCGAGGTGCGCCAGGCCTGCGAGGCCCACGGCATCCGCGCGCTGATGACCCGGGCCGACCACGCCAGCGGCAGCGACCGCCTGGCCGAGGCCTGCGAGCTGCTGGCCCTGCCGGACGACGCGCTGGTGGTGAACGTCCAGGGCGACGAGCCGCTGATCGCGCCGGCGATGATCCGCGCCTGCGCCGAGCTGCTGGCCGCGCGGCCGCAGTGCGCGATGGCGACGGTCGCGCACGCGATCGACGACGACGCCGAGTTCGCGAATCCGAACGTGGTGAAGCTGGTGACCGACGCGCAAGGCCTGGCGCTGTATTTCTCCCGCGCGCCCATCCCCTGGTGGCGCGACGCGCCAGGCGGCGGCGCCCGCATCAAGCCGGGGGCGGTCCTGCGCCACGTCGGCCTGTATGCCTATCGCGCCGGTTTCCTGCGCCGCTTCCCGACGCTGGCCGTCTCGCCGCTGGAGCAGATCGAGGCCCTCGAGCAGTTGCGCGTGCTGTGGCACGGCGAGCGCATCGCGGTGCATGTCAGCGACGAGCGGCCCGGTCCCGGCGTGGACACGCCCGAGGACCTGGAACGCGTCAGACAGCTGATGGCCAGCTGAATCGCGGCCCTGGCCCGACCGGGTGACGGGCCCTGTCATTCGACGGTCGCGTCAGCGGGGCGTAGGCAGGCCCGTGCTATCCTCGCCCGCAGTTTTCGAGGGCGCGTCGACCCGTGCGGCGCGCCCTCTCCCCATATCGAGGAGACCCATGCGACTGATTCTTCTGGGCGCCCCTGGCGCCGGTAAAGGCACCCAGGCGGCTTTCATCTGCCAAAAGTTCGGTATCCCGCAGATCTCCACCGGAGACATGCTGCGCGCCGCCGTCAAGGCGGGCACCGAGCTCGGCGTCGCGGCCAAGAAGGTGATGGACGCCGGCGGCCTCGTCAGCGACGACATCATCATCGGCTTGGTCAAGGAACGCATCGCGCAGCCGGACTGCGCCAAGGGTTTCCTGTTCGACGGCTTCCCCCGCACCATCCCGCAGGCCGACGCGATGAAGGCCGCCGGCGTGAAGCTGGATTTCGTGCTCGAGATCGACGTCCCTGACGCCGCCATCATCGAACGCATGAGCGGCCGCCGCGTGCACGTCGGCTCGGGTCGCACCTATCACACCAAGTTCAACCCGCCCAAGGTCGCCGGCAAGGACGACGTCACCGGCGAGGACCTGATCCAGCGCGACGACGACAAGGAAGAGACCGTCAAAAAGCGGCTCGAGGTGTACCAGGCCCAGACCCGCCCGCTGGTGGACTACTACTCGACCTGGGCCGCCAGCGGCGACGCGCAGGCGCCGCAGTACCGCCGCATCGAAGGCATCGGCACGGTCGACGAGATCACCAGCCGCGCCCTCGCCGCGCTGGGCTGAGACCCGACGATCCGCGACGCGCGCGTCGCGACAGCAACGATGGCGGCCCACGAGGTCGCCATTTTTTCGCCGACAATTGACGTTTACGTCAACGGCAACCAGCCGGCGCGCGGCCGCCTCGCCGCCGCCCGGACACAGGAACCCCCTGGAAGGAGACATCCCATGGACATCGCGAACAAGGTCTTCATCGTCACCGGCGGCGCGTCGGGACTCGGCGAGGGCACGGCCCGCATGCTGGCGCGCGAAGGCGCGACCGTCGTCATCGCCGACCTGCAGGTCGAGCGCGGCGAAGCCCTGGCCCGGGAGCTGAACGGCGCCTTCGTCAAGTGCGACGTCAGCCAGGAGGCCGACGCGCAGGCGGTCGTCGCCAAGGCGGTTTCGCTGGGCAAGCTGATGGGCCTGGTGAACTGCGCCGGCATCGCGCCGGCCGCCAAGACGGTCGGCAAGGACGGCGCGCATGCGCTGGCGACCTTCTCCAAGGTCGTCACCGTCAACCTGGTCGGCAGCTTCAACATGATCCGACTGGCCGCCGAGGCGATGAGCCGGAACGAACCCGAGCCCACCGGCGAGCGCGGCGTCCTGATCTCGACCGCCTCGGTCGCCGCCTATGACGGCCAGATGGGCCAGGCGGCCTATGCGGCCTCCAAGGGCGGCGTCGTCGGCATGACGCTGCCGATCGCGCGTGACCTGGCCCGCAACGGCATCCGCAACATGACGATCGCCCCCGGCATCTTCGGCACGCCGATGCTGTTCGGCATGCCGCAGGAGGTGCAGGACGCGCTGGCCGCGAGCGTGCCCTTCCCGTCCCGCCTGGGCCGCCCGGAGGACTACGCCAAGCTGGTCCACCAGATCGTCACCAACGACATGCTCAACGGCGAGGTGATCCGCCTGGACGGCGCGATCCGGATGGCGCCGAAGTGAGCATCGAGGGGCGCGCCGGGCGGACGCTGCGGCGCCCGCCGCGCCTCACTTCAGCCGGCCCAGGCTTTCCCTCAAGCGGATGAACGCGGGGGCCGAACGCAGCGCCTCGGCACCGGCCTTCTGCAGCTCCTGCACGTCGCGGCCCTCGATGGTGAAGGCCGTCGGCACGCGCAGCAGGCTGTGGCGGATCTTGTCGTCCGGCACGTCATGCAGGCTCACGCTGACGATGTGGAGCTCGGCGTCCGCCGCGAAGGGACTCCCCGGCGTGCCGCGCGTGCGCATCAGTTCCGCCTGCCAGCGACGGTGGTCGTCGTTGAGCATGGCCAGCGTGACCTGCGTCTCGCGCGCGCCGGCGCCGAAGACCAGCGTCTCGATGACCTGCCCCGTCGACGGCACCTGGTCGCTGGCGTCGATGCGCTCGGCCAGGTCGCGCTCCGAGTTCACGGTGATCAGGACCATCCGGTGGATCGAGCCGGGCGGCGCGTCCGGGAAGGACGAGGCGATCGAGCCGCCGGCCAGCAGCCGGTCCAGCATCAGCCGCGCGCCGGTGTTGTCGGAGACCCCGCCGTCCACGAGGTGGATGTACGGCCGCTCCTTGGCGTCGCGGTAGCTTTGCGCGCTCAGCGCCAGCAGCCGGGTGCGGTAGTCGTCGGACGTCGCCGGGCCGCGCGGTGGCGTCGCCGCGGGGGCGCACTCGCCGGCGTGGTTCTTCAGGGTCATCGGCGACAGCAGGATGGGCACCGCCGACGAGGCGGCGACCGCGAACGACAGCGGCGTGCGGTCCAGGTCCGAGCAGATCAGGCCGAACTGCTCGGGCGTGAAATCGAAGGGGGCGCCGGTGGTGAGGTCGGTGGCGGTCACCATCAGGTCCGGCGCATGGGGGCGTGACTTCAGGTCGCCGAAGGTCAGGCCGCGATAGAGCTCGTCGAGCCGCTGCGCCAGGATGTGGCTGCGGCCGTACCACGGCGAGGTCAGGTGATACAGGCGCGTCGGCGCGAAGGCCTGGCGGATCAGGCCGGCCTCGAAGGGCACCATCAGGAAGTCGGGCTCGAAGCGCGTCAGCGTCTCGTCGCCGAAGGCCGCGAAGTGCGCGGCCAGGATGCTGCCGCCGGACACCCCGCTGACCAGCGCGACCTGGTCCAGCAACGTCGTGGGTTGGCCCTCGAGACTGAACGGCGTGGCCTTCATCTCGCGCAGCACGCCCAGGCCGAACGCGGCCGCCCGCGCGCCCCCACCGGACAGCGTGACGGCGGCCACGACCGCCGGCGGCGTGCGGCGCGGGGCGACCGGCGCCGCGGCGGGTGCGCCATCCGCGCCCGCCGCGAGGCCGCCATTGATCCAGGGCCGATAGGTCGAGCAACCGGCCAGCGTCGCCGCCAGCACCAGCATTCCGAGACGTCTTCCAATTCCCACGCACATCACCTTCAAGGGCTGACTCCCCGCCGAGATGCGGCCGGGGGACAAGCCGCCGACCGCATCGGGCGCGGAGCATCTCATATTCCGTCCAGGCGCGAGCGAGGCAGATCCTGGCGGTGAAAGCGCGACCTCACCGCGAGCAGCCCGCAGCGATCAGCGCGCGACCCAACCGCCAAGGTCGAGCCGCCACAGCGCGCCTTCACGAACCCAGCCAGGAGCGCGGTAGCTGTATCCGCGGCGCGCGGTTTCCCATCGCCCCCCGATCCATTGGTATCGATCTCCCGTCCAGTCCCAGTAACCGCCTATCCACAGGGCGCCTTCGAAGGGCGCGGGCGGGATGCGCTCGACCATCGGAGGCGGTGGCGCCTGGTCGAGCACGATCGCCGACACGGTGACGTGTGGGGGTGGAAGCAGCGGCAATGGCGGCGGCGGCAATGGCGGCGGTGGCGGTGGCGGTGGCGGCAGCGGCAGTGGTGGCGGTGGCAATGGCGGCGGCGGTGGTGGCGGCAGTGGCGGCGGTGGCAGGAGCGGCACCGGAAGCGGGACCGGAGGTGGAGGCTCCTGGCCGTGGCCGACGAGCGGCACCAGGCACATGAGGATGACCAGCGCCTGGATGCAACGCACAAGCTTTGTCATGGGGCTTCCTTGAGAAGGCGGGGGATCGCTGCGACCAGCGAGGGGGCCTGCCGCGCCCATCGCGTGCTCATAGGAGCGCGAAGGCCTTGGCGCCCACCGCCACCGTCAGCGTCAGGCTCGAGATCAGCACCCACCGCGCGGAACGCGATGCCCGGTGCTTCTCCACCGCGCGGTGACTCATGTCGAGCAGCACGAACCGGAGTCCGGCGGCCAGGTGGTGCAGGAAGGCCCACAGCAGGACCAGCGACAGCAGCTTCATGAGCCAGCCCGGCAGGCCGCCCCAACCGGTCGAGAACACCGCCGTCAGCCGTTCGTAGGAGCCCGCGGAGGCGAGCGCGGCCTCGAGGGTCGCGATGACCAGCGGCAGCGCCACGACCAGGAGCAGGCCGCTGACGCGATGCAGCAGCGACACCCAGGCGGTGGACGGGAACCTGGCCATGTAGGCCGGCAGTTGCGCAAGCCCGACGTTCCTGTGTGCCGGACGCATTTCTTTTTTCATCGGTGACAAGTCCTCGCGAATCAAGTGGGACGGTTGTGATCGGGCCCCGTCGCGGCGACCCCGGCGACGCAGCCCTCACACCGGCTGGAGCCGCTCCTGCGCCGGCCCGGCGCCGACCAGCCGGCGCAGCGCCTGCGCCAGCGCATGCTCGCCAGCGATGTCCCTGGGCATGAAGGCCATGAACTCGATGAGCGAGCCCATCACCATCGCGTGCGCGAGCTGCACCCGGTGCCGCCGCGCCACGCGACCGAGCACGTCGCGCCGGGCCACGCAATGCCGCGCCAGGAACCAGGTGACCGCGACCCGCACCCGAGCCATCCGCGCCCGCGCCGCAGCCTCCGACGCGTTGAACAGCAGCGTCACGCAGAGCCCGCGCAGGCGCTCCTGGGTCACGCAGGCCATCACCGCCCGTGCCAGCGTCGTGCAAGGATCCTCCCAGGCCTGCTGTCGCAATTGCTCCAGCGGCAGCGTCGTCGCCGCGAGCGACTCCTCCACCAGGCGCTCCTTCGACCGGAAGTGCCAGTACACCGCGCCCCGCGACACCCCCGACGCCGCGCACACCTCCTCCAGCGTCATGTTGCGGATGCCGCGCTCCTGCAGCACGCGGATCGCCGTCGACAGCAGCATCGACCGCCGCGACGGCCGGCCCCGCGGCGCGGGCGCCGGGCCCGCTGGTTTCATGTCGCCTTCCTGGTCCATGGATGCCCTCCTGGTGCTCAACACTGCCCCTCGCGACCGCGACCGCGACCGCGACCGCAACCACGGCCGCGGCCGCGACCGGCGCTCAGCCGTTCCAGCCACCGCCCAGCGCCTTGTAGAGCGTCACCCCGTTGGTCAGCCGCGAGAGCCGCATGCCGATCAGCGTCTGCTGCGCGCCGTACCAGGAGCGCTGCGCATCCAGCACGTCCAGGTAGCTATCGACGCCACGCGCGAAGCGGGCATCGGACAGCTTCAGCGCATCGCCGCTCGCCTCGACCAGCGACTGCTGCGCCTGCAGCTGACCGCTCAGCGCCTCGCGCTGCGCCAGCGCATCCGCCACCTCGCGGAAGGCGGACTGGATCGCCTGCTCGTACTGCGCCACGGCGATGTCGCGCCCGGCGATGGCGCTGTCGAGCGAGGCCCGGTTGCTGCCGCCATCGAAGATCGGCAGGCTGATCTGCGGCAGGAAGGTCCAGGATCCCGAACCGCCCTTGAACAGGCCTGACAGGTCCGCGCTGCCGCTGCCCGCCGAGGCCGTCAGGCTGATGCGCGGATAGAAGGCCGCGCGCGCCGCGCCGATGTTGGCCGTGGCGGCCTTGAGCTTGTGCTCCGACTGCAGCAGATCGGGCCGGCGCAGCATCAGCTCCGACGGCAGTCCGGCCGGCAGCTCGGGGAGCGCGTTGAGCGAGTCGCCGAGAGCGCCCGGCGCCAGTTCGGCCGGCACCGGCGCGCCCAGCAGCAGCGCCAGCGCATTGCGGTCCTGCGCGATCTGGCCGGTGTAGCGCGCCACGTCCACGCGCGCGCTGTCGACGCTGGTCTGCACCTGCCGCAGCGTCAGCGCCGAGGCGCTGCCCAGCTCGAAGCTGCGCTTGGTCAGCGTGTAGGTGTCGGACTGGCTGCGCAGCGTCTCGCGCGCCAGCGCCAGGCGCTCCAGGTCCGCGGCCCAGGTCAGGTAGGCCGTGGCCACCTCGGCCACCAGCGAAATCTGGGTGCTGCGCCTCGCCTCCTCGGTGGAGAGGTATTGCTCCAGCGCCTGCGCGCTCAGGTTACGCACGCGGCCGAACAGGTCCAGCTCATAGGCGCTGACGCCCAGCGTCGCGCTGTACTGGTGGCTGGTCAGCGCTTCGCCAGTCGCCGAGAGGCTGGCCGGCGTGCGGGTCGCGGTGCCGCTGCCGTTGGCGCTCAGCGTCGGCAAGGTGGCCGCGTCCTGGATCCGGTACTGCGCGCGGGCCTGCGCGATGTTGAGCACCGCCACGCGCAGGTCGCGGTTGTTGTCGAGCGCCAGCTCGATCAGGCCGCGCAGCTTCGCGTCGGCGAAGAAGGTCCGCCAGCCGACGTCCGCGTTCGCGGCGCCGTTCGATCCAGCGTCCGCCGGAGCGTCCGGGTAGTGCGCCGGCACCGGCGCGGCGGGACGCTCGTAGCGCGGCGCCAGGTTGACGCAGCCGCTCAGCAGCAGGGCCGCCGCCAGCGCCGTCAGGCCGGGCCAGGTCGGCGAAGGGACCAGGGAGATCAATCGGGTCATGTCAGTGGCCCTCGTTCAACAGGGGGGAGGCATCGGCGGCGGGGGCCCCGGCGGACTCGGCCGCCGCAGGCTTGTTACGCCCGAACAGTCCCTGCACGACGACGAAGAACAGCGGCACGAAGAAGATCGCCAGCACCGTGCCGGACACCATGCCGCCGACGACGGCCGTGCCGAGCGCGTTCTGCGCGCCGGCGCCGGCGCCCTTGCTGACCATCAGCGGCAGCACGCCCAGGATGAAGGCCAGCGAGGTCATCAGGATCGGCCGCAGGCGCATGCGCGCCGCGGCGATCGCGGCCTCGAGGGTGGACATGCCTTTCGCATGCAGCTCCTTCGCGAACTCGACGATCAGGATCGCGTTCTTCGAGGCCAGGCCCACCGTGGTCAGCAGGCCCACCTGGAAGTAGACGTCGTTCATCTTCCAGGTCAGCACCGCGCCGACCAGCGTGCCCAGCACGCCCAGCGGCACCACCAGCACCACCGAGAACGGGATGGACCAGCTCTCGTACAGCGCCGCCAGGCACAGGAACACCACCAGGATGGACACCGCGTACAGCAGGCCCGCCTGGCCGCCGGCCTCGCGCTCCTGGCGCGAGACGCCGGTCCACTCGTAGCCGATGCCCGGCGGCAGCGCGGCCGCGTGGCGCTCCACCAGGTCCAGCGCCTGGCCGCTGGACAGCGCGCCCGGCAGCGCCATGCCCAGGATCTCCACCGACGGCACGCCGTTGTAACGCTCCAGGCGCGGGGAGCCCAGGGTCCAGCTGGCGGTGGCGAAGGCGCTGAAGGGCACCATGGTCCCGGCGGCATTGCGGACGAACCAATGGTCGATGTCGCCCGGCAGCATCCGGAACGGCGCATCCGACTGCAGGAAGACCTTCTTCACCCGGCCACGATCGATGAAGTCGTTGACGTAGTTGCTGCCCCAGGCGGTCGAGAAGGTCGCGTTCACGTCGCTCATCGACAGGCCCAGCGCGCCGACCTTGTGCTCGTCGATGTCGAGCCGGAAGTCGGGCGTGTCCTCCATGCCGTTGGGCCGCACGGCGACCAGGCCCGGCTCCTTCATCAGTGCGCCCAGCAGCTGGTTGCGGGCCTGCATCAGCGCGGCATGGCCGAGGTTGGCGCGGTCTTGCAGCATCAGGTCGAAGCCGCTTGCATTGCCCAGCTCCGACACCGCGGGCGGCACGATCGCGAAGACCGTCGCGTTGCGGATCTTCGACAGCGTCTCCATCGCCCGTCCGGCCACCGCCGCGGCCTTCAGCTCCGGCCGGACGCGGTCGCCCCAGGGCTTGAGCTTCACGAAGGCGAAGCCGGCGTTCTGGCCGCTGCCCGCGAAGCTGAAGCCCGCCACGGAGAAGATGGCGTCCACCGCGTCTTTCTGCTCGACCAGGAAGTGATGGTCGACCTGCTGGAGCACCTCCTGCGTCCTGGCCTGCATGGCGCCGGGCGGCAGTTGCACCAGCGTGAACAGCGTGCCCTGATCCTCTTCCGGCAGGAAGCCGGCGGGGATCTTGCTGAAGACGAATCCAACCACCGCCACCAGCACCGCGTAGCCGGCCATGTAGCGCCAGCCGCGGCCCAGCATGTGCTGCACGATGCCCTGGTAGCGGCGGTTGCCACGGTCGAAGGCGCGGTTGAACGCGCCGAAGAAGCCGGTCGTCGCCAGCGCATGGCCCTTGGCCACCGGCTTGAGCAGCGTCGCGCACAGCGCCGGCGTCAGGATCATCGCCACCAGCACCGACAGTGTCATCGCCGACACGATGGTCACGGTGAACTGGCGGTAGATCACGCCGGTCGAGCCGCCGAAGAAGGCCATCGGCACGAAGACCGCCGCCAGCACCAGCGCCACGCCGACCAGCGCGCCGGTGATCTGTCCCATCGACTTGCGCGTCGCCTCCAGCGGCGACAGGCCTTCCTCGCTCATCACGCGCTCGACGTTCTCGACGACGACGATCGCGTCGTCGACCAGCAGGCCGATGGCCAGCACCATCGCCAGCATCGTCAGCGTGTTGAGCGAGTAGCCGAACACCGCCAGCACGCCGAAGGTGCCCATCAGCACCACCGGCACCGCGATCGTCGGGATCAGCGTGGCGCGGAAGTTCTGCAGGAACAGGTACATCACCAGGAAGACCAGCACCACGGCCTCGATCAGCGTCTTGATCACCTCCTCGATGGAGATGCGCACGAACGGCGTCGTGTCGTAGGGCTTGATCACCTTGACGCCGGGCGGGAAGAACTTGCTGAGCTCGTCGAGCTTCGCATCGATGCCCTTGACCGTGTCGAGCGCGTTCGCGCCGGTCGCCAGCTTGATCGCCAGGCCCGCCGCCGGCTTGCCGTTGAAGTGCGCGACCGTGGCGTAGCTCTCGCTGCCCAGCTCGACGCGCGCCACGTCGCGCAGCCGCACCGCCGAGCCGTCCGCCTGCGTGCGCAGCAGGATGGCCTCGAACTCCTCGGCCGTCTTCAGCCGCGTCTGCGCGGTGATGGTGGCGTTGAGCTGCTGGCTCGGCACCGCCGGCAGGCCGCCGAGCTGGCCGGCCGAGACCTGCGCGTTCTGCGCCTGCACCGCGGCCTTCACATCCAGCGGCGTCAGCTTGAAGCTGTTGAGCTTGCCCGGGTCCAGCCAGATGCGCATCGCATATTGCGAGCCGAACAGCGTCGTGTCACCCACGCCTTCCACGCGGCTGATCGGGTCCTGCACGTTGGCCGCGACGTAGTCCGACAGGTCGGACCCGTTGAGCCGGCCATCCTCCGAGATGAAGGCCAGCACATTCAGGAAGTTGTTGGCCGACTTGGCAACCTGCACGCCCTGCTGCTGGACCTCCTGCGGCAGCAGCGGGGTCGCCAGCGCCAGCTTGTTCTGGACCTGCACCTGCGCGGTGTCGGGATTGGTGCCCGTCTCGAAGGTCAGCGTGATGGTCACGCTGCCGGTCGATTCGCTGGTCGAGGCGATGTAAGAGAGCCGGTCCAGCCCCTTCATCTTCTGCTCGATGACCTGCGTGACGGTGTCCTCCAGGGTTTTGGAGGAGGCGCCGGGATAGTTGGCCGTGATGGCGATGGCGGGCGGGGCGATGGTGGGGTATTGCGCGATCGGCAGGGTCAGCACCGCCACGGTGCCGGCCAGCATCGTGATGATGGCCAGGACCCAGGCGAAGATCGGACGGTCGATGAAGAAGCGAGCCATGAGGGTCTCCGTCCGATGCTCAATGCGCGGTCGCGGCGCTGGCCGCGGCGGTCTTCACGGCGGCGGGCAGGGACGGCGCGCCCGCCGCCTTGACCTCGACCGGCTGTCCCGGCCGCGCCTTCTGCTGGCCCTCGACGACGAGCCGGTCGCCCGCCTTCAGGCCGCTGCCGACCAGCCACTGGTCGCCGATGGCCCGCTCCGTCGTCAGCGCGCGCTGCGCGAGCTTGCCGTCGCCGTCCACGACGAAGGCCACCGGCTTGCCGGTGCTGTCGCGACTGACCGCCGGTTGCGGCACCAGCACGGCCTGGTCGATCACGCCCTCCTCGATCACCGCCTTCGCGTACATGCCGGGCAGCAGGTCGCCGCGCGGATTCGGGAACTCGGCCCGCAGCGTCACGGCGCTGGTGTTCTGGTCCACCGTCACCTCGGAGAACTGCAGCTTGCCGGCCTGCGGATAGACGCTGCCGTCCTCGAGCACCAGCCGCACGGCGGCCGTGCCGCTCTTGAGCCGGCCGTTCTCCAGCGAGCGCTTGAGCGCCAGCAGCGTGCCGCTGGATTGCGTCACGTCGACGTAGATGGGATCGAGCTGCTGCACCGTCGCCATCGCGGCGGCCTGGTTGGCGGTGACCAGCGCGCCCGGCGTCACCGTGGAGCGGCCGATGCGCCCGCTGATCGGCGCGGTGATGCGGGTGTAGGCCAGGTTGATGCGCTGCGTCTGCAGCGTGGCGCGCGCGGCGCCGACGTCGGCCTCGGCCTGCAGCAGGCTGGCGGCGGCATCGTCGGCCTCCTGCTGGCTCACGGCCTTGATCGCGGACAGCTCGTGGTAGCGGCCGGCCTTCAGCCGCGCCGACACCAGCGTCGCCTCGGCCTTGGCGAGCGTGGCCTGCGCGTTGTCGACGCTGGCGCGATAGGTCGCCGGATCGATCTGGTACAGCAGTTCGCCGGCCTTGACCTCGCTGCCCTCCTTGAAGCGGCGCTCCTGCACCAGCCCGCCGACCTGCGGTCGCACCTCGGCGACGAGCGCCGCCGTGACCCGACCCGGCAACTCGGTCGTCAGCGCCAGGCGCTGCGGCTTCACAGTCGTGACAGCGACCTGCGGCGTGCCGTTGCCGCCCATGTTGGGCGGATGCGGCGGCTCGCCGCAGGCAGCGAGGGCCAGTGCCGCGACAGCGGCCAGCAGCGCCGTGGGCGGGAAGGGATCGTGGCGGATGCTCATGGCGGACCTCCGGGTCGAGCAGTCTTGGTCATTTCTAAAACGTACCGAACGGTTCGGTATTGGCGCGGATTATTGGATTGACAGTTCCCGGGTGTCAAGAAAAAATGGACCGATTGGTACGGTTAAGGAGATGTCGTGAAAGTCCGCACTGAAGCGCGCCGCGAGGCCATCCTCGAAGTGGCCTCGCAGGTGTTCCTGGAGTTCGGCTACGAGCGCGCATCGATGGCCGAGATCGTCAAGCGCATCGGCGGATCGAAGTCGACGATCTATGGCTACTTCGCGTCGAAGGAAGAGCTGTTCCTCGCGGTGACCGAGGCGGCCGGCGACCGGCACATGGCCACGGCGCTGGCGGAGATCGCGGAGTACCGCGGCGGCGACCTCGAGGCCAGGCTCACCCGCTTTGCCGAGAAGCTGACGGCGTTCCTGACCAGCGACGAATCGGTGTCGGCGCACCGCATGGTGCTGGGCGCGGCCGGCCATTCGGACATCGGCCGCATGTTCTACGAGGTCGGCCCGCAGCGAGGCATGGCGGTCATGACGGAGATGTTCCGGCAGGCGGTGGAACTGGGCGAGCTGCGCCGCGAGGACCCCGGCCTCCTGGCGCAGTACTTCGGCGCGCTGGTCAACGCGGAGCACTACCACCGGTGGTTCCACCGCGATCTTCCGCCGCCGAGCCGGCTCCAGATCAAGCGGGCCGCGCGACGCGCGGTGGACGTCTTCCTCAGGGCCTACGCCCCCGCCGGCGCGCCCCCTGCCCCTCCCGCCGGCAAGGACGCGCGATCGTCCTGATCACTCCGGGCGGGCGAGCGTCCATGAAAAAAGCGCCGACGTTGCCGTCGGCGCTTCTTGGCGTTTGACCGGCGCCGCGAGGGGCGCCGGGCAGTCTGTCGCGATCAGTGCTTCGCGCTGCGCGCGTACACCGACCACAGGCCGGCCAGGTCGGCCGAGCCGTCGGTGCCCTTGACGGTGCGCCAGGTCGCTTGCGCCTTGGCCTTGTCGCCGGCCAGGAACTGCGCCAGGCCCAGGTAGAGCTTGGCATCGTCCGGACGCTTCAGGTTGCCCTTGGCGATGCCTTCCTCCATCAGCTTGATGCCGGCGGCGGCCTGGCCGCGCTGCACCTGCGCGAAACCGACCTTCACCAGCTCGTCGCCTTCACGGGCGCCGCGGGCGGCCGTCTCGGCGGCGGCGGCGCCGGCCTTGGCTTCGGCGATCCGCTTGTCCAGCAGGTCGGCCAGTCGCTTCGGACGGCCGTTGTCGTCGGTCGGCTTCAGGACGCCGGCGGCGAAGCCCTTGTCCAGCACCTTCTTGCCTTCGTCCGGATAACCCGCCGCGCCCGCCAGCTGGGCCAGCTCCATGTAGTCGTTGGCGCCCTGCATGTTGTCGGTCACCAGGCGCAGGCGCAGCACGTCGACCTGGTAGCGGCCGGCGGCGAAGCCCTTCTTGCTCTGCAGCGTGCCCAGCGACTGCGCCCACAGCTTCTGCGTCGGGTAGTAGTTCAGCAGCTTCTGGATCAGCGCCGACTCGGTGGCGCCGTCGCCCTTCTTGTTGGCGGCCCACAGCGCGGTGTTGAGCTTGTCCTGCGACGGCGTGCGACCGGCCTTCTCGTCGGCGGCGATCTCGGCCAGCGTGTCCTTCAGCACCGTCGTCACGTCACCGGAACGCAGCTGCGCGGCGCTCTGGATCTGCTTCATCGTCGGGCTGTTGCCCCCGGCGGCGTTGTACTTGTTGACCCACTCCAGCGCCTTGGCGCCATTGCCCGCGCGGAGGTAGGTGCCGGCGATGGCTTCCATCGTCAGCAGCTTGTTGGCCGCGGGCATCTTGCCGGCGGCGCTCAGCGCGTCATAGGCCTTGGCCATGCCGTCGGCATCGCCCAAGCGCGAGGCGGCGGACAGGCGCAGGCCTTCCAGCGTCGCGTTCTCGTCGGCGTTGCGGCCGGGAACGGCTTCGGCCTCGCGGATCTTGGCCATCGCTTCCTGCGCCTTGCCCGCCTTGAGCAGGTCGGACGCAGCCTTGAGCGCGCCGCCGACTTGCGGGCGCACCTGCGCGGCGGCCTGGGACAGGACGCTCAGGCTGCCTTCGGGCGTCGTGCCCAGCACCAGCGCGGCGGCGCCCACGGCGGCGGTTGCCAGCAGTTTGAGTTTCATTCGCTTGCTCTCCTACGAAGAAAAACGCGCCACCCTCGCGGGCAGCGCGTTCTGGTCAGACACCAATCAGACAGGCATCCGGTCTCAGTTCAGGAACTGCTCGTTCCCGACCATCGCCATCTTCTTGACGCCCAGGCGCTGCGCCGACGCCATCACGTTGGCGACATAACCGTACTCGGCCAGCTTGTTCGGCTTGATGTGCACTTCCGGTTGGTCCGGAATCGCCGCGATCTCGGCCATCTTGGCCTCGAGCGCCGCGTGGTTCGGCACGGCCGCGCCATCCCAGAACACGGTGCCGTCGAAGTCGATCGCCACTTCGTGGACGATCGGCTCGGTCGGCGGCGTCTGGTTGTTGGGCGGCGGCATGTCCAGGTTGACCGAATGCAGCTGGATCGGGATGGTGATGATCAGCATCACCAGCAGCACCAGCATCACGTCGATCAGCGGCGTCGTGTTGACGTCCAGCATGGTTTCGGGATCGTCACCACCACCGGAGCTTCCGACATTCATACCCATTCTTCAGCTCCTTCAGCCACCACGAGCCGGCGGCTCGGTGACGAACTTGATGGACATGATGCCCGCGCGCTGGCACGCGACCATCACCTTGCCCACGTTCTCGTAGCGCGATTTCTCGTCGCCACGGATGTGGACTTCCGGCTGAGGATTCAGAACCGCCACCTTCTTCAGGCGCGCCACCAGCGTTTCCGTATCCGGAATCGGCTGCACGCCCCAGTAGATGTCGCCATCCTTGGTCACCGCGATTTCGATGTTCTCCGGCTTGGTGACGCGGACGACGTTCGTCTCCTTCGGCAGGGTCACCCCCACCGATTGCGTCACCACCGGCACGGTGATCAGGAAGATGATCAGGAGCACCAGCATCACGTCCACCAGGGGCGTGGTGTTGATGGTCGAGACCACCTCGTCGTCGCCACCGGACGAACCTACGTTCATCCCCATATTGCGTCTCCGGGACTGCTGTGGATTAGCGGCCGGCGACCTTGCGGCTGCCCATCAGGACGCCGTGCAGGTCAGCAGCGAAGGCACGGACCTGGCCCATGACCGACTTGTTGCGGTTGACCAGCCAGTTGTAGCCCAGCACGGCCGGAACGGCCACGCCCAGACCGATGGCGGTCATGATCAGCGCGGCGCCCACGGGGCCGGCGACCTTGTCGATCGAAGCCTGACCGGCCACGCCGATCTGGGTCAGCGCCTGCAGGATGCCCCACACGGTGCCGAACAGGCCGATGAAGGGGCTGGTCGAGCCGACGGTGGCCAGGAAGCCCAGGCCGCCTTGCAGGCGCGAGTTCACTTCCTGCACGGCGCGGTCGATGTTCATCGTGACCCAGGTGTTGTGGTCGATGTTCTCGGTCAGCGCGCCTTCGTGGTGTTCCGAAGCTTCCACGCCGGTCTGGGCGATGAAGCGGAACGCGCCGGTCTCGCTCAGGCTCTTCAGGCCTTCCTGCAGGGAAGCCTTCTTGAAGAACGAGGCGCGGACTTCCTTGGCTTCACGGGCGATCTTGGAGGTGTCCCAGAGCTTCGTGAACAGGATGTACCAGGAACCCATGGACATGATGGCCAGGATGGCCAGCACGGCCTGGTCGACCACGTTGCCGTGGGCGACGATGTTGCCCAGGCTGTAGGGGTTGTCGACCGGCTTGGCGGCGGCCGGTTCGGCGACGGCGGCGGGAGCGATGTCGGCAGGAGCGGGAGTGGCTTCAGCGGCGGAGGCGGCGGCCGAGGCAGCCTGGTCCTGCGCTTGGGCGGCCAGCGGGGAGACGGCCAGGGTCGCGGCGCAGGCGACGGCCGCAAACAAGGCAGACAGACGAGAGATCATGGAGTTAGCTCCTACGCAAAAAGTCTTGAACTCAGGGTTGAGGGGTCCGGAGCGCGTCGGGCGCTCCGTATTCAGTCGATCGCGGGTCGGACGGTCCCGCGGATCATTCCATGTTGAACACGAATTCCTGTTCCAGGACCGCGTCCACGCATTCATAGGTCTCCGACAGCGTCGAGGTGATCGCGTTCTTGAGCGCGCGATCCGCCTTGCGGTCGCTGGCGCCACGCAGGGTCGCCAGGGAGATCTCGACCACCTTGCCACCCCTGACGGTGAACGTGGCCTTGTAGCTGGCGGTGCCGCTCCAGTTGAGCGCCGGCATCTCCGGCTTGCCCATCTTGCTGCAGCTGCCGATTGCCGAACGCACCTTCGGGGCCGGCGGGGCCGGCGGCGCGGGAGCGGCCGGCGGCGGTGCCGGGCGGAACTCCTGGGCCGGCGGCGGCGTCGTCGACTGCACGGCCACCGTCTGGGTCGGCGGCGGCGGGGCCGTCACGACGACCTCGGGCGGCGGCACGAACGGCGGCGGCGGCGCCTTGATGTCCGGGGGCGGCGGCACGACCTTTTCAGGCGGCGGCGGCGGCTTGACCTTTTCCTCGACGACCTTGACGTCGATCGGGCCCTTCACCGCCTCCTTGATCTTCGTCGCCAGGCCGCTGGCCAGGGCGCCGACGATCAGGACGTGGACCAAGACAACGAGGCCGAAGCCCGTCAGGCGCGATGACCCGCCTTTATCCTGCGCAAAGTTCATGCGCGCTCCTTCATCAAACTGCGAATTACTTTCATCGAAGCTACAAGGGGAGTTCGACTCAACACAGCGTCTGGTCGGATCAGGCGTTCGCGCCGCAACCTGGGGTCAGCAGCGCCTGTCTTGCCGGCTGTGCGAGCGACGGAAGCGAACGGTGCCAAGCCGCCGAAGCGCCACGGACCGCCGACCCGCCGAATGCAGGATGGACACACGAAGACTCGAAAACCCAGGGCACGATACGAACCCGACTCAACAAAAATGCCCGTCAGCTTGTGGCCGCGGGCGTCTCAAGGATCAGTCAGAAAACCGTAGGAAAACTACAGATTTCGGCTACCTTTCACGACCTTGATCATAAACGACATGCGCAAGCCGCCAGCCATGGGGTTTGCCCGAGCATGCGGGCATCGCCCATCGCACGGGTCACCTGCGGTTACAGCGGCGCCGTCGCCGGAGGGTCACCCCTCCTACCCTGGTATTCTACTGGTATGCCCTCTGCTCACCTTCCTCGGGGTGCTAGGGCTAACCCGCGAAGAGGTTACGGAACGAACAGCCGCTAGCCCCCAGCAATCCGCGTGCCGCTTACGCCGCGATCAGCCAGCCGGTGATCGCCTGGCGCTCCGCCATGGCGAATGGCGGCACGTAGGAGACGAAATGTCGCTGCGGCACAGTGAACAGCGACAGTGAATTGAAGTGGGGGAAGAAGGTGTCGAGCACCGATCCGTCCTCCGCGGTGAAGTGGAGCATCCCGCCCCAGTCGGGCCGCCAGCGCGGCGTGAGGTTGATCACGTAGGCGATCCGGCGGTCCTCGCGGTCGACATGGTCGTCGTGGGTGGTGAGGAAGTTACCGCGCGAGTACATCGTCGCCTGGGCGAAGACGCCATTGATTTCGGGGTCACCGCTGAGCTCGCGCATCGGCGACAGGAAGGCGTCGTCCGCCATCCAGCGCATGAAGCGGGCCAGCAGGTCGGAGCGGCCGTCCTTGACCGCGCGGACCAGCGAGTCGGAGAAGAACGAAAACTGGAAGCCCTCGCGCGCGATCCCGTGGATGCCCTCGGTCAGCTGCATGCGCTGTTGGGGCGTGAGCGCGCGCAGCTGCTCGCCGGTCAGGCGGCGGTCGCCGGTCGCGTCGCGATAGACCAGCTCCCAGTCGATCGCCTGCAGCGCCCGGTCCAGGGCCTCGGCCACCTCGGGCACGAAAAAGTCGCGAATAAGCACTCGGCCATCGGCGCGCAGCGTCCGGCCGAGCGCGGCGAAATCCAGCGTGGGGTTCAGATAGTTCATGGAAGCCTTGATGATGCCAGCCCCAACGAAAGCAGGCCCCGAAGGGCCTGCGGATCAGGTCAGGTCAAGAGACCCGGATCAGAAGCGGTAGGTGCCGCGCAGGTAGAAGGTGCGGCCCTTCACGTCGGCGTACGTCGGGTCGAAGCCCACCTGGAAGTAGTCTTCCTGGACGGTCGACGGCGGCTTCTTGTCGAACAGGTTGCGGATACCGACCGTGAAGATCATGTTCTTCACGCCCTTGTAGGTCGTCTGGAGGTCGGCCAGGTCGTAATGCTTGACCTTGCTGACCTCGTCGTAGTCCTGGTAACCGTTCTGGCGGAAGTAGCGGGCGCCGACGCCCCAGTTGCCCATGTCCCAGTCGACCGAGAAGGTCTGCTTGAAGCGGATCACCGGGCCGCCCACGGCGTACTTGCCCAGGTTGTCGACGGTGTCGCCGGAGATCACGTTCGTTTCCGTGCTCTTGGTCAGGATGGTGCCTTCCCAGCCCGGCGTGAACGTGCCCCACTCGGTGCGCAGGCGGGTGCGCGCGCTCAGGTCGAAGCCCTTGACGCGAGCCTGGCCGACGTTCTCCAGCGAGGCGTCGACGTGGTCCAGGTAGCCGGTGACCGGGTCGCGAACCAGGCGGCTCGAGAACACCGACGAGCTGGTCGTCGGGCCAGTCTGGTTCTTGAACCAGTCCTTCAGGATGTCGTCGCCGGTCAGCGCACGGATGCCGTTGGTGATCTTGATGTCGAAGTAATCGATTCCGACTGTCGTGTCCTTGATCAGCTCGAACACCAGGCCCGCAGTGAAGGTCTTGGACTTCTCCGGCTTCAGGTTCGGGTTGCTGTTGTTCACCGCGGTCAGCTGCGTGCTGCAGTGATCGGTATTCGGGAAGGCCGTGCAGCCGCGCAGCGCTTCATAGAACGGATCGGTGTAGTTGCTGCCCGTGTTCGTGCCGGCGGACGGCGCGTACAGGTTGTCCAGAGCCGGGGCGCGGAAGCCCTTGCCGGCCGAGGCGCGCAGCAGCACGCCGGTCATCGGGGTGAAGCGGACGGAGAACTTCGGGCTCGTGGACGACAGGCTCGGCGAGCTGAACGAACCGTCACGCGACTCGCCCTTCGTGCCGCTGTAGCGGTCGTGGCGGACGGCCGCGTTGAGTTCCAGCATCTTGTGCACCGGGAAGTTCGCCTCGGCGAAGATGCCGCTGACGTCACGCTGGCCGGTCACCGCGCCGGCGTTGCCGGAGCCGCCGACGATGTCGCCGGAGCCGGCGATGTCGGAGTAGCCGTCGTGGTACTTCTCCTTGCGGAATTCACCGCCGAAGGCGATGCCGGCATTGCCTGCGCCCACATTGAACAGCTCGCGGGACAGGGTGAAGTCGACGCCGGTGTTGCTGGTCTTGGACTTGCGGTTGTTGCCGGACAGCTCGGCCGACTTGAGCGCCGCGAGACCGGCGGCGTCGTTCGGGCCGAACGGGTTGATCAGGCCGGTCGCCAGCGCCTGGACCAGTCGGGTGTCGGAGAAGATGCCGCTGACATAGTCGTCGCGCGCCTTGCCCTCGGCGTAGACGAAGGCGGCCTTGTAGTCGAAGCCCGCCAGCGTGCCCTCGGCACCGGCGACGGTGCGCAGCACTTCGTTGGTCACCTTGTCACGGCGCTGGCCGCCGTCGACCATCCGCCAGGAGATCCGCAGCGGACCGCGGTAGCCCGGCTGCACGGCGTCCACGGCTGCGGTCGGGTACCACTTGCCGCCACCGGGATACAGGTAGGCGGGCTTGCCAGTGGTCGTCGACGGGGTCTGCGACGAGCCCAGGATGATCTCGTTGCGGCTGTACGCGACTTCGGCGAAGAGCGTGTGATCAGGCGACGGCGCGATCGTGCCCTTCACCAGGGCGCCGTAGCGTTCCTGCTCAGGCACCAGATCGATGTAGTGGGTGTAGTCGTAGCGGCAGTTGGTGGCGCCCGGGTACGAGAAGCTGTCGGGCGGCGCGCAGTTCGGGAAGTTCGCCGCCAGCGGCACGTACTGGCCGGTCGACGGGATCACCGCGTTGGCGGGGAAGGTGTTGCCCGAATCCTTGATGATGCCCAGGTCCGGCCGGTTGCCGGTGGAGGCGTAACCACGGTCCTTGGCGCGGATCGGGTCGTACTTCTGGTAGTTGAACGTGCCCAGGACGTTGAACTTGTCCTTGTTCAGATCGCCGAAGCCCAGGCCGCCGGACAGCGAGAACACGTCGCCGACCGAGTGCGGGGTCTCCAGGCCGACCGACAGTTCGCCGCCGCGCCAATCCTTGCGGGTGATGAAGTTGATGACGCCGCCGATGGCGTCCGAACCGTAGGTCGCCGAGGCGCCATCACGCAGCACTTCGATGCGTTCGATCGCCGCCAGCGGGATCGAGTTCAAGTCCACGCCCTGACCCGAGAACGGGTAGATCGGCATGCGACGACCGTTCAGCAGCACCAGCGTGCGGGCGCGACCCAGGCCGCGCAGCGAAGCGCCGGTCTGGCCCGTGGCGGAGGAGTCTCCGATCGACTGGCCCATCGCGATGCCGCCGCCGTTGTTGTAGCTGAGGCGATCGACCAGCTCCTGCACGTTGGACGCGCCGCTCTTGTCGATGTTGTCGCGGGTGATGACGCTGACGGGCAGCGCCGTTTCAGCGTCGATCCGCTTGATCGAGGTACCGGTGATCTCCACGCGGTCCAGTTGCTGTTGAGCCATCGCCGGGGCGGCGATCACGCCGAGGGCAAGCAGCGCGGCGGTGTTGACGCTCTTTCGTTTGAACATGAGGACTCCTTATCCAGAAACACTTTTGGCTTGTTCCCGGGAACACGGGCGGCCGGGGTTCGGCCAGCGCCCTCCGAGCGGTGTTCCCGGGTCAGGGCCGCGCCAGTTTGTTGTCCGCTTTGCGAAGGAATCCCCCGTAATCTCCCTATGCAGCTTTTAACTAGCCTGTTTCTGGTAGGAAAACGCGGGTAAACACCGAAGGGCGCTCTGCAACCGACGTTGCAGCCGCGCGACGCGCGGGGAGCGCCCGAAACCCGTCGCCAAGGGGTGCCAAACGGCATGATTTGCACCATAACGGTGCATGTCAATCACGATGCCGAGCGCGCTCCGCCCATCCGCCTTGGAAGCGGGCGGATTTCAGCGACTTTCAATGTGGCGTGAAGGTGCTGGCACCTGACGAACCCAAACGAAACCTCGTTCGGCACCGGAACGGTGCAAGGCTCAAGCCACCGATCGGGCGACGACGCGCGGCACCGCCGCGAGCAGCGTCCGGGTGTACCCCTCGCGCGGTTGCCCGAGCACCGTGTCGCAGCTGCCCGATTCCACGATGCGGCCGGCCTGCATCACTGCGACCTCGTCGGCGATGTACTCGACGACGCCGATGTTGTGGGTGATGAACAGGTAGGAGAGTCCGCGGCTGCGCTGGAGTTCGCGCAGCAGGTTCAGGATCTGCGCCTGGACCGACACGTCCAGGGCCGAGGTGGGTTCGTCGCAGACGATCAAGCGCGGCTCCACGGCCAGCGCGCGGGCGATGGCGATGCGTTGGCGCTGGCCGCCGGAGAACTCGTGCGGGAAGCGGGCCAGCGCGTCGCGGCGCAGGCCGACCTGGTCCAGCAGCTCGTGGAGCAGCGTCAGGCGTGCCTGCGCATCGAGTTCGGGCCGCAGCGCCAGCAGGCCTTCCTCGAGCACTTCCTGCACGCGCAGCCGCGGATTCAACGACGCGAACGGATCCTGGAAGATGATCTGCACCTGCCGGCGCGCCTCCCGGAGTGCGTCGCCGTCGAGCTGGAACAGGTCCTGGGGCGCCCCGCCCTGCCCTGCGGCGTCAACCGGCGTGTGCAGCAGGGCCTGCCCCCCGATCACCGCCACGCGCCGAAGCAGCTGGACGATCGCCTTGCCGGAGGTGGTCTTGCCGCAGCCGGACTCGCCGACGAGGGCCAGGGTCTTGCCGGCCTCGATCGAGTAGGAGACCCCGCCGACGGCGTCGAACCAGCGCTTCGTCCCCCCAAAGAACCCGCGCCCCATCGGATACCGCACGGTCAGGTCCTTCACCTCGAGCAGCAACCGAGGCGACTGCACGGTCGACTGCTCGGTCGACTGCATGGGGGGCTGCGATGGCGACTGCGCGAAGCCGTCGGCGCCGGTGCCCCTCGGAGCGAATGCCGAGCGTGCGGAGGCGTCTGAGCGGAGAGGGGCACCGGTGCCGACGGCGATCTCCCGATCTGCCACGTCCCCAGATCCTCTCGCCACGTGGCCAGATCCTCCCGCCACGCCCCCCGTGGCATCGGCATAAAGCAGACACCGCACTTCATGCCCCACAGCGCCATCGGCCAGTCCGGCGAGCACCGGCTGCGTCGACGCGCAATGGGCCATCGCGCGATCGCAACGCGGCGCGAAGCGGCAGCCTGAGAAGGTCTGCCACAACGGCGGCACGGTCCCCGGGATGGCGGCCAGCGGCTCCCCGCGGCGCTGCGCGTCCGGCAGTGCGCGCAGCAGCAAGCGCGCATAAGGATGTCTGGGTGCCGCGAAGAACTCCGCCGCCGACGCCACCTCGACGATCTGCCCGGCGTACATCAGCGCCACCTGGTGCGCCATCCCCGACACCACGCCCAGGTCGTGGGTGATCAGCAGCAGCCCCAGCCCGCGCTCGCGCTGCAGGTCCTTGAGCAGGTCCAGGATCTGCGCCTGGATGGTGACGTCCAGCGCGGTGGTCGGCTCGTCGGCGATGAGGAAGTCTGGCTCGGCTGCCAGCGTCATCGCGATCATGATCCGCTGCTTCTGGCCGCCGGACAGCCGGAACGGGTACTCGTCGATGCGGCGCTCGGGTTCGGGGATGCCCACGCGGCGCAGCCAGTCCACCGCCTTCTGGCGCGCCGCCGCGCCGCGCAGCGGCGTGTGAGCCTCGATCGCCTCGACGATCTGGTCGCCGACCTTCATCACCGGATTCAGGCTGGTCCCCGGCTCCTGGAAGATCATCCCGATGCGTCCGCCGCGCACGTCGCGCATGCGGGCCTCGCTCAGGTCGAACAGGTCCTGGCCATCGAGCTCGAGCCGGCCGGCGGCGATGCGCCCGTTGTCCGGCAGCAGCCGCATCAGCGCCAGCGCCGTCATGCTCTTGCCGCAGCCGGACTCGCCCACCAGCGCGAAGGTCTGGCCTTGCGCCAGCGTCAGCCGCATGCCATCGATGGCGCGCACCAGGCCGGCGTCGGCGTCCAGGTGGACGTGGAGGTCGTCGATCTTCAGCATCTGGCGTTCCTCAGGCCTGGGCGTTCTTCTTCTTAAGCGACAGCACCTGCGGCCGCAGCTTGCGGGCGCGCGGGTCGAAGGCATCGCGCACGCCATCGGCGAACAGGTTGGCGGCCAGCACCAGGCTCACCATGAAGCCGAAGGCCGCGACGAAGCTCCACCACACCACCGGGTCTCGGCTCATCTCCGAGCGTGCCAGGTTGATCATGCCGCCGAAGCTGTTCATGCCCGGGTCCACGCCCACGCCGACGTAGGTCAGCACCGCCTCGTAGAGGATGAGGTCGGAGAAGTTGAGCACCAGCGAGATCAGCACCAGGTGCATCACGTTGGGCACGATGTGGCGGACCATGATCGTCGTGTCGCGCACGCCGAAGGCGGTCGCGGCCTGCACGAAATCGGCCTCGCGCAGCTTGAGCGTCTCGCCGCGCACCAGCCGGCACAGCGTCGCCCAGCCGGTCACGCCCAGGATCACGCAGAGCAGGAAGATCTTGAGGTCGGCGCGTTCGGCGCCGGTCTCGAAGGCCTCCGGGTGCTTGTCCAGGAAGACCTGCACCATCAGCACGCAGGCGGCGATCAGCAGCACGTTGGGGACCGAGGTCAGCACCGTGTAGAAGTACTGGATCGCCTCGTCCACCCAGCCCTTCAAGTAGCCGGCCAGGATGCCCAGCACCAGCGCGAAGGGCAGCGTCGCCAGCGTCGACAGCGCGCCGATCACGAAGGCGGTGCGGATGCTCTTGAGCGCCTGGTAGAGCACGTCGTTGCCGGTCTGGTCGGTGCCGAAGACGTGGTAGTGGCCCATCAGCGCGATCACCGGTCCCGCCAGCAGCGCGATGACCGACAGCGTCCCCAGCGCCGCGCGCCACGGGTAGTGCGTGCGGTCGGCCAGCAGGTCCTTCAGGCCCTGGCGGAAGCCGCCGTGATGCGGCGCCAGGGCTGCCGCCATCGCCATCGCGATCAGCGCTGATGCCAGCGCGCCCAGCGCCAGGCCGGTCAGCGCGCGCCGCGTCACGTCGCCGGACCAGTCGCGCGCCGGATCCTTCAAATGCGCGCCGCCGAAGGCCAGTCGCGGGAACTCGCGCACGATCTCGCTGCCGTGGGCGACGCTGTCCAGCGTGAAGCCCTGGTAGGCCAGCGGCGCCGAGTAGCTGGTCTCGCGCATCTCGATCTGGCGCGCCAGCAGCAGGTCCAGGACCGATTCGGTGCGGGTCTCGTAGAACTGCTGGCCGGCCGGGCTGTCGGCCAGCGCGCGACGGAAGTGCAGGCTGTCCAGCGCCGTGATGCCCAGGAACAGCGCCAGCACCACGCCAGCGCTGAGCGCGGCCGGATCGCGCAGCACGCGCTGCCAGTTGGCGCGCAGATGCGGGCGCCGGATCAGCCGCGCGATGTAGAACACCAGCGCCGCGAACATTGCCCACAGCGCCACGTCGGTCCAGAGGATGACGACCTTGAATCCCATGTCGAATCTCTTGTCGGATCGGCGCGAGGCCGCGTCAGGTCAGCCGCACGCGCGGGTCGACCCAGGTGTAGACCACGTCGATCAGCGCGTTGCTCGCGATGTAGAGCAGCGCGCCGAGGAACACCATGGTGCGCACGATGGCGAAGTCCTGGCCGGTGATCGCGTCGATGACGAAGGCGCCCAGGCCCGGGATGCCGAAGAAGCTCTCGAACACCAGGCTGCCCAGGAACACGTAGGGCAGATAGGCGCCGGCGCTGGTGATGATCGGGATCAGCGCGTTGCGCAGCACATGGCGCATCAGCACCACGGGCTCGGACAAGCCCTTGGCGCGGGCGGTGCGGACATAGTCCTTGCCGACCTCCTCGAGCAGCATCGCGCGGTACAGGCGGGCCTCGCCGCCCAGCCGCGACAGCAGCGACAGCGCGATCGGCAGCGCCAGGAACTTGAGCGCGTCCAGGCCCGGCTCGTAGCCGTTGATCGGCACCAGGCGCAGCACCCGCGAGAAGAAGAACTGCCCGACGATGATGTAGAAGAGGCTGGAAATCGACAGCATCAGCACGCACAGCACGACGCCCCAGAAGTCGATGCGCGAGTTGCGGAAGAAGGTCAGCAGCAGCGCGAAGGCCACGCTCACGATCAGCTGCAGCACGAAGATCGGCACCGCCAGCTGCAGGCTCACGCCCATGCGGGTCTTGATCTCGTGGCCGATGTCGACGGCCTGGCGCGCGTCGGAGCGGCCGAACTCCAGCAGCATCAGCGAGACCGAGCGCTCCCAGAACACCGTGTGGGTCAGCTGCGCGGTGCCGCTGCGCGAGGCGTCCCAGTACAGCGGCTTGTCGTAGCCGCGCTCGGCCTTCCACTTGTCGATCTGTTCCTGCGAGACGCGCTTGCCGCCGATGTTCAGCCGCGCCATGTCGTCCGGCGTGTTGACGGTGAAGAACAGGAAGAAGGTCAGCAGGTTGACGCCCACCAGGATGGCCAGCCCGTAGGCCAGGCGACGAGTCAGGTACTTGAACATCAGTCGGCTCCCCGGGCGGCGCTCAGGGCGTCGTTGGCGGCCAGCGGCGCGGCGGTGCCACGCGCGGTCGCGGTTTCGCGCTTGCGGAAGCTGCGCCGCGTCATCCAGACGATGGCGGCGAAACCCACCACCAGCACCAGCAGCGGCCACCAGACCGGCCGGTTCCATTCGCCCTGGCGCTGGGCGCGCTCTTGCGGATCGATGCGGTAGTAGCGCACCGGATCGCGGATCACGATGCTGGGTTTGCCGTTGTGGACCCAGCTCTGATACGCCTGCCCGGTCCAGGCCCAGTAGCCGAAGGCCCAGGGCGCGTCCTGCTGGGTGATCGCCACCATGCGGTCGATCACCTGCTGCTTCTGCGGGCCGTCGTCGAGCACCTGCACCTGCTTGAACAGCCGGTCGAATTCGGCGCTCTCGTAGTTGGCCGAGTTTTCGCCTTCATGCAGCGACTTGCTGTTGGGCCCGTAGAGCAGGAATAGGAAATTCTCGGCGTCCGGGTAGTCCGCGAACCAGCCCCACCAGAAGACCTGGTGCTTGCCCTGGCGGACCTTCTCCTGGAACTGGTTGTAGTCGGTGGCGCGCACGTCGAGCTGGATGCCCAGCTTGGCGAACTGCTTCACCAGCCAGTCGTTCTCGGCCTTCACCTCCGGCGTGACGGTGCGCATGAAGTCGTAGTTGAGCACCAGCGGCTGACCGGTCTTCGCGTCGCGGCCATCGGGGTAGCCGGCCTCGGCCAGCAGCTGCTTCGCGTCCTCGAGCGGACGGCGCTCGACCTTGCCATTGACCAGCCGATGCGTGACCGGATTGAAGAAGCCCGGCTGCGCCTCGCGCGAGCCGAACACGCCGGGCGGCACCGGTCCGTAGGCCGTCACGCCGCCGCGGTTCTTGAAGATGCGACCGTAGCCCTCCTCCCAGTCGATCGCGATGGACAAGGCCTGGCGCAGCTTGCGGTGTCGCTCCTCTTCCTCCGGCGTCCTGCCCTTGCCGATCACCGGATCGAGCATGTTGAAGCCCAGGTACCAGTTGTTGGGATCGGTCGAGCGCGGGAAGGCGAAGCCGCGCTGGCGGAAGAAGGCGTCGGTCTCGGCGGAGTCGCTGGCATCAGCGTAGAACTCGACGCCCCAGTCGCCGCGTTCCAGGTCGGGAAGGTCCAGGTAGCCCTGCTTGAACATCTCCTTGCGCGGCACCCGCTCCTTGATCAGCGTGGCGACGATCTTGTCGATGAAGGGCATGGGCTTGCCGCAATCGGCCAGGCGCCCCGCGGGACCGTCGTCGGGCATGCCCTCGCAGGGGTAGAGATCGTCCTTGCGGTAATTCGGATTGCGCGACATCACATGACGGCGATCCTGCTCGTAGGTCGTCATCATGTAAGGCCCGGTGCCCACCGGCCACTGGTTCCAGGACAGGCCGTGCTCGGCCATGCCGGGCTGGGCGTAGAACAGGTCCGCCTCCCACGGGATCGGCGCCATGAAGGTCGTCGACATCCAGTAGGACCACTGCGGGTACTTGCCCTTGATGCGCACGCGCAGCAGGTGCTTGTCCACCGCCTCGGCGCCTTCCAGCGGCCACTTGCGGAAGTCCAGGAAGGGCTTGTCGGGCGTGCTCTCCGGCAGGCCCTTGAGCAGCTTCGCGTTCTCCTCGCGTATCAGCGCGCCGTAGGCCTTCAGGCCGAGCACGTGCTCGGAGAACAGGCCGAAGATCGGCGCCTCGATGCGGGTGGTCGCGTGGCGCTTGAGCGCGTAGACGAAGTCCGCGGCCTCGAGCTCCCGGGTGCCCTGGTGCTCGAACTGCCAGGGCGAGCGCTTGTCGCCGAGCTCTTTCGCCGTGAGGTGGTGGTAGCGGTAGTGGCCCTGCTCGTCCTTGGCGAATGCGGGGCTGGGCGCGTACAGGACACCGGGCCGGATGGGCACGTCGTAGACGCTTTGCGCGATCTGGTCCGCGGGCGCGTCCTCGGGCAGGCGCCGGCCCTGCGCGTCCAGGTAGTACGGCTTGACCACCGCCGCCGCGACGCGCGGGATCAGCGTGTAGGGCCGCTTCAGGTAGTGGTAGCCGTAGAGCGGCTCGGTGATCTGGTAGGTGTAGACCGACTCGGGCGCGGTGTAGGACGCGGTCGGATCCAGGTAGCGCGGCGAGCGCTCGTCGAAGGACAGGTAGAGCGTGTTGTCCTTGGCCGCGCCGGCCGGATAGGGACTGTTGTTGCACGCGGCCAGCAGCGACGCGGCACACACCGCCGCCGCCATCGCCCCCGCGCCGCCCAGGCGGCGGATCGCCACGAACCGGGCCCACGCCGCACGCCAGCCCTCAGCCGCGTGCAGCGACGCGTTCCACAGCCCCGACGACATCGTCATCCTTCCCAAAAGCAAACGCCGCATCCTGGGGATGCGGCATTGCCAGATTGTTGCCAAGGCCGCGCCCCTCGTGGAGGCCGGCCGCTGCCGGGGCGGATCATAGCGGCCCCGCTCGCGCGGCGCCCGTGACGTCGGTCAGTGCTCGTGACCGGGGTGGTCGTGATCGTGGCCGTGGTGATCGTGGGGGGCGTGATGATCGTGTCCGTGGCCGACATGGCCCCAGGCCACGATCACGTCGCGGCCCTCGACCATCATCTCGGCCTTCGCGCCCACGGGCAGGCACACCTTGGTCGGCACATGGCCAAAGGGCAGCCCGGTGAGGACAGGCACCCTGACGCGCTCGCGCAGCGCCTGCACGCAGCTCTTCATCGAGTAGCCGCGATCCAGCGGCGACTTCTTCCAGCCGCTGAAGCTGCCCAGGATCACCGCCTTCTGCGCGTCCAGCACGCCCGCCTGCCAGAGTTGCAGCAGCATGCGCTCGACGCGGTAGGGATGCTCGTTGACGTCCTCCAGGAAGAGGATGCCGCCCTTGATTTTCGGGAAGTGCGGCGTGCCCAGCAGCGAGCACAGCACCGCCAGGTTCCCCCCCCACAGCGTGCCGCGCGCCTCGACGCCGTCCAGGCCCGCCTCGGTGCGGAAGCCGATGGCCTCTAGCGAACCGTCCATCGCCTCGAGGAAGCAGTCGCGGGTGATCTCGTCGACGCCGCCGTCGCTTTCGGCGCGGCCGAAGTCGTCGCAGGCGATCGGACCGGCCCAGCTCGTCTGCTTCGTGTGGGCCAGCAGCGCCAGCTGCAGCGCGGTGACGTCGCTGAGGCCGACCCAGCGGGTGCCGCGCTCCGCGCTGCGCGCCATCAACGCCCAGTCGATGCGGTCGAGCAGCCGCGTCAGGCCGTAGCCGCCGCGCGTGGCCAGCGCCACCGACGGCGCCGCCTCGGCGACGCGGTGCAGCGCGGCCAGCCGCGTGTCGTCGTCGCCGGCGAAGCGCTGGTGCTTCGCCAGCGCGGCCTCGTCGATGCTCACGTCGAAGCCGAGCGCCGTCAGCCGCTTGGCCGCGCGCTTGAGCGGCTGCGCCTGCGCCAGGACGCCGGAGGGGGTGTAGAGGATCAGGGAGCTCATCGCTGCGGGTCGTCCTGCGGAGGATCGGAATTCGGGGAAAGGTATTGCGCGTCGCCGACCGGGATCACCGGAAACTCCTGCACCTCGGGCAGCGCGGTCAAGGCGGGCAGGCCGTCGGCATCCACGGCGGCGCCGGCTTCGATGGCCCGCTCGGCGGCCGCCTGGCGACGCGTCTCGCGCAGCTGGCGCGCCGCCTCGCGGCGCTCGGCGAAGAACTCGCGCAGCAGCTTGGCCGAGGCCTCGGCCAGCACGCCGCCCTGCAGCGCGGTGTGGTGGTTGAGCTGCTTCTGCCCGAACAGGTCCAGCACCGAGCCGGCCACGCCGGTCTTGGGATCCGGCGCGGCGAAGACCACGCGCTTGAGCCGCGCATGCATCATCGCCATCGCGCACATCGCGCAGGGCTCGAGCGTCACGTAGAGCTCGCACTCGGGCAGCCGATAGTTGCCCAGCAGCTGCGCGGCATGGCGCAACGCCACGATCTCGGCATGCGCGGTCGGATCGTGCGTCGTGATCGGGCGGTTGTAGCCGGTCGCGATCACCTGGCCGGCGCGCATGATGACGGCGCCCACAGGCACCTCGCCCACCAGCCAGGCGTTCTGCGCCTGGTCGAGGGCGAGCCGCATCGCGTACTCGTCGGCGGGGAGGAGGGAGGAAGGCTCGATGGACATGGCGAAGCTCGCGCGGCAGTGTAGCCGTGCCCGCTATGCTGCCGGCCCATGCAACAGGAGTTCCTCGGCCACCAGGACGATCTCTTCGGCGAGCTGCTGGCGCCAGCGCCCGCCCCCGGCGCGCGGCCATCGACGACCGGGCGGCAGGCGCGCGGCGCCGACAGCGCCGACCGCGACAACGCGGGCGATGCGGACGACGCAAGCGGCGCGATCACCGAAGGCGCGCCCTCGCCCGCCACCGACGGGCCGCCGAAACGCCGCCGCGCCGGCGTCCAGCCGCAGCCGGTGGACGAATCGCAGGCCGCCCTCGCCGCCGCGCTGTCGCCGCGGATCCGGCTGGGCACCTCGTCGTGGAGCTATCCGGGCTGGCAGGGCATCGTCTGGGCCGGCCGGCACGGCGAATCCACCCTGTCGCGCAACGGCCTGAGCGCCTATGCGCAGCAGCCGCTGCATCGCGCGGTCAGCATCGACCGCGGGTTCTACCAATCGCTGACGGCCAGCCAGTACGAGCGCTACGCGCAGCAGGTGCCCGAGGACTTCCGCTTCACGGTCAAGGCGCCGAGCGTGGTGACCGACGCGCAGGTGCGGACCGAGGACGGCCGCGGCCGCCAGGCCAACACGGCCTTCCTCGATCCGCGGCTGGCGGTCCAGGAATTCCTCGAACCCGCAATGCAAGGGCTGGGCGCGCGCATCGGCGCGCTGGTGTTCCAGCTCAGTCCGCTGCCCCTGGCCATGCTGGGCCGGATGCCGGAGCAGCTCGACCGGCTGCACGCGATGCTGGCCGCCCTGCCCTCGCTGCGCGACGTGGCGCCGGAGGCGGTGGTGGCGGTGGAGGTCCGCGATCCCGAATGGCTCACGCCGGACTTCGTCGCCGTGCTCAAGGACACCGGCGCGCGCTACTGCCTCGGGCTGCATCCGAAGCTGCCCCCGATCCAGGACCAGTTGCCGCTGCTGCGCGCGATGTGGCCCGGGCCGCTGGTCTGCCGGTGGAACCTGCACCGCGTCCATGGCCCGTTCGGCTACGAGGACGCGGAGAAGAAGTACGGCGAGTACGCCGAGGTCATGGATCCCGATCCGGAGACCCGAGCCGTGCTGGCGAAGGTCGTGCGCGCCACCGCCGAGGCCGGCCAGCCCTGCTACGTGACGATCTCCAACCATGCCGAGGGCTCCGCCCCGCTGAGCCTGCGCGCGCTGGCGCGGGAGATCGTCGACCCGGCCTGAGCGGGGCGAGCTCCAGGGGCGGGTTTAGCCGTCGATCGGCGAGGCCCGCTGACGCCCGGTCCGGGCTCAGTCCAGCGGCCAGCGGGCCAGGTCGACGTGCGTGGACTGTCCCTGCAGGCTGTCCAGCAGCAGGAACTCGGAGGCGGTCCAGCCGGACACGATGAAGGGCTGCGGCTCGACGGCAACGTCGTCGTAGAAGAGCGTGAGATGCGGCGTGAAGCGCGGATCGGTCCGCAGGCCCACCGCATGGAGCCGGTCGCCGAGCGCGGCCCGCATCGCGCGCGCGCCGTCCAGGCAAACGCCGCCGCTGAGCACCAGCGGCAGGTTGCGCGGTTTGCGGGTGAAGCTCAGCAACTGGTCGAAGTCGACCCGGACCGGCCCGTGCCGCAGCGCCGCGGCGGCGTCCTCAGCGAGTTGCCGGACTTCGGCCATCGTTTCGGCCTGGTCGGTCGTGTCGTCATACCAGCCGAGGTGATGGAGCGTCACATGCAGGCGCTCGGTGCGGGGCGGTCGAATGCGCAGCCCGAAGCGGCGGGCGATGTCGACCGACACGGCGCTCAGCCTCGCCGCGGTGGCCGGATCGGGCCGCAGGCAGAAGAAGAGCGCATGCACGGTCATCGGGCGTCAGCCTCCGAGGCGCGCTGCTCGCCCTGCTTCATGAGGTCCTGCACTTGGCGGCCGACGGCCGCGGGCTGAGGCAGGTCCGACGGCGCGGCCGCGCCCGAGGAGGCGGCGGACGCCGCGGGCGGGCGGGGCTTCATGGTTTCCATCTGCTTCTTCGCGGTGAGCATGATGATGCTGAGCACGATCACGACGGCCAGGATGGACAGGGCGCTGCGCATGGGGAGATCCGGAAATCGAGGCAATGGCGGGCAGCATAGCCAAGCGGGCGCGCCGCGGCGCGTCGACCCGGCTCAGCGCAGGGCCGAGCCGACGCTCGGTCGCAGGCGCAGGATCTGCGGTGCCCGTTCCTGCGCGTCCAGCCAGCGCGGTGCGAGCGCGCGCCAGGCCGGCGCATGCCGGCACGCGCTCCAGCGCAAGGCCCAGTCGTCGGCATCGTCGGCACGCGTCATCCAGACGAAGACCTTCTCGCCCTCGCGCACCGGCAGTCGCGGGAAGTTGTTGGGCGAGCGCTCCGGGATGAAGCTGCCGATCACCGGCAGTCCCGCGGCCTCGATCACCGGCGCGACCTCGTGCTCGAAGAAGCGGGCGAAACCGTCCTCCGGATCGACGGGATCCTTCCAGAGGTAGCACAGGTGGAGCAGCACGAGTCCGGTGCCGCCGTCGCTGCCCGCGCCGAGCGCGCCGCCCGCCCTGCCCGCCCTGCCCGCTCGGCCCGCGTCACGTGCCACATCGATGCGCGCCGGCACCGCCCCGCCTGGCGTCGGCCGCAGCAGCAGGACGTTGTCGTTGTCGTCGAGCAGCGGGTTGGCCTCGTCGCGGCGAGCCTGCCAGACCGGGCCGGAATAGAACGCGTGGAGCGCGCGCTCGCGCGCCGCCATGTCGTCGAAGCCGCGGATCCAGACGAAGCGGCCGGGGTCGTCCAGGTCGGCGAACTGGCCGTACAGCCGCATCCCGACCGCTTCCTGCGAGTCGACGAACGCCTCGTCGAACAGCCGCATGAAGCGGTCGCGCTCGCCCTTGACGATCTTGTACTGGCGCAACTCGAAGACGGGATGGGCGTCGGACATGGTGGACCTCCTGGGTCGTGGGCGTCGAAGTGATCGTGCGATTCTGGGGAGACGCCCTGTCACCGCGTGTCAGCAACGGCCGGCGCTCCATGGGTTCATGGCGATGGCGAACGTCAACTGCTCATCAACGTCGACAGCACCTCGACCTTCGGTAGTCACGGCGTGGCCACCACTCGTCAAGGTCGTAGTCCTCAGAGGCCCGTGAGCGAAGAATCGGCGGCTTCCCGCTTCACTGATCGCCATGGAGGACACATGCCCGCACCCACCGGAGAACTTTCTCCTCGCCACCGCATCGAGCTGCCCAAAGAGCTTCGCGACTCCTTGAAATGGAAGTCGGGGCAGAAGCTGATGTTCATCCGCCGAGGCAACGGCATCTTCATTTGCCCACACGTCACGCCGCAGGAACTCTTCGGGATTGCAAAGGGCGCCAACACGGAGGGATACCGTGATCGCAATGACCGCTACTAGCGCCCATCCCGAGGGCACATGCAGTCCGATCGTGGTCGATACATCGGTCTGGATCGAGTGCTTCTCCCAGACCGCCCTGGGGCAGCGAATTGCCGCTGTGCTCCCGGCCAAGGCTCACTGCATCGTTCCAACAATCGTGCAGCTGGAGCTCTCCAAATGGGCCCTGCGCGAATTGACCGAAGCAGAACGGGAGCGGCTGGAACAGTCGCTGGAGGACTGCCAAGTCGAGCTGCTCGATTCCGAAACCGCAGCGCTCGCGGCGCAGGCCAATGTGCAGCACAAGCTCGCCACTGCGGATGCGGTCATCTACGCCACCGCACTGCGGCTTGGCGCGGAAGTTCTCACCTGCGATGCGCATTTCCGGGACCTTCCGCTGGTCAGGCTGTTCGCCAAGGGAAGTGCAGCAGGCAGTGCCGCTTCAGGGTCCGAGCCGACCGGACGATGGGATCGCTGGCCAACGGCGAAGCAGCTGGCGCCAACGGCGCAATAGCACGGCAACGACGCGGCAATAGCGCTGCAATAGCGTCCCGCCGTCGCCGCGACGTTCAACCACACATGCAAGTGGGCCCGTCACTGGTTCTCGGCAAGCAGAGGTCGATTCACATAGGTCCAGGTCGTGGCTGCCGTCGAGCGGAAGGCGAAGAATCTTTCGTTCTTCGTTCTGCTGGACGCCATGGAGGCCACATGCCCGCACCGATCGCCGAACTGTCCCCCCGCCACCGCATTGAACTTCCCAAGGAGCTTCGCGAGGAACTGAAATGGAAGCCCGGTCAGAAGCTCATGCTGATCCGACGCCACGACGGCGTCTTCATTTGTCCCGAGGTGACGTTCGAGCAGCTGCGGGGCATCGCCAAGGGCGCGAACACGGAGGGATGTCGTGATCGCAACGACCGCTACTGACCCACCCGCAGCAGCAACAGGGCCGAAGTTGGTCGTCGACACATCGGCTTGGATTGAGTGGTTCGTCGACTCGGACATCGGCCGCCTGGTGGATGCGGCCCTCAGCCAGCCCGAGCGCTGCATCGTCCCGACGATCGTGCAGATGGAACTTGCCAAGTGGGCCTTGCGCGAACTCCCCGAGGATCAACACCTTCGGCTTGTCCGATTGACGCAGAAGTGCCACGTCGACGCGCTCGACAGCGGAACCGCGTTCATGGCCGCTTCCGCGAACGTCGAACACAAGCTCGCTCTGGCGGACGCCATCATCTACGCCACCGCGCAGAAGTTTGGTGCCGAAGTCGTGACCTGCGACGCGCACTTCAAGGGCCTACCGGCGGTTCGGTTCTATCCAAAACTCGCCCGGGCCAGCGAGAACTCGATCCCGGCGTTCAGTCCTTGGGAGCGCTGGCCGACCTCGGATCAGTTCGATCACCCCCAATTGACCTGGCCACGGCAATAGCGAACAAGGGCCCCGAAGGGCCCTTGTGCATCAGCGTCGAGCGCTCATTCCCACTCGATCGTCGCCGGCGGCTTGCTCGACACGTCGTAGGTCACGCGGTTGATGCCGCGCACCTCGTTGATGATGCGTCCTGAGCAGCGCTTGAGCAGGCTGTACGGAAGCTCCGCCCAGTCCGCCGTCATGAAGTCGCTGGTCTGCACCGCGCGCAGCGCGACGACGTAGTCATAGGTCCGGCCGTCGCCCATCACGCCCACGCTCTTCACCGGCAGGAACACCGTGAAGGCCTGGCTGGTCAACTCGTACCAGGTCTTGCCGGTCGCCTCATCGCGCGTGTTGCGCAGCTCCTCGATGAAGATCGCGTCGGCGCGGCGCAGCAGGTCCGCGTATTCCTTCTTCACCTCACCCAGGATCCGCACGCCCAGGCCCGGACCCGGGAACGGATGGCGATAGACCATCTCCGGCGGCAGGCCCAGCGCCACGCCCAGCTCACGAACCTCATCCTTGAACAGCTCGCGCAGCGGCTCCAGCAGCTTCAGGCCCAGTTGCTCCGGCAGGCCGCCCACGTTGTGGTGGCTCTTGATCGTCGTGGCCTTCTTGGTCTTGGTGCCGCCGCTCTCCACCACGTCCGGATAGATCGTGCCCTGCGCCAGGAAGGTCGCGCCCTTGTGGCCGCCACCGCTGGCCTTGAGCTTCTCCGCCTCGGCCTTGAACACGTCAACGAACAGGCCGCCGATGATCTTGCGCTTGCGCTCCGGGTCGGTCACGCCGGCCAGTTGGCCAAGGAACAGCTCGCTCGCGTCGACACGGATGACCTTCGCGTGCAGCTTGCCCGCGAACATGTCCATGACCATGTCGCCTTCGTTCAGGCGCAGCAGGCCGTGATCGACGAACACGCAGGTCAGCTGGTCGCCGATCGCGCGGTGGATCAGTGCCGCCGCCACCGACGAGTCCACGCCACCGGACAGGCCCAGGATGACTTCCTCGTCACCCACCTGCTCGCGGATCTTCTGGACGGCTTCCTCGATGTAGTCACCCATGATCCAGTCGCCGCGGCAGCCGCCGATGTCGCGCACGAAGCGCGTGATCATCGCGGCGCCCTGCACCGTGTGCGTCACTTCCGGGTGGAACTGGAACGCGTAGTAGCCCTTCTCCTCGTTCGCCATGCCGGCGATCGGGCAGCTCGGCGTCGAGGCCATCAGCACGAAGCCCGGCGGCAGCGCGGTGACCTTGTCGCCGTGGCTCATCCAGACCTTCAGCATCCCGTGGCCCTCGGGCGTCGAGAAGTCCTGGACGCCGGCCAGCAGCTTGGTGTGGCCATGCGCGCGGACCTCGGCGTAGCCGAACTCGCGGTGGTCGCTCCACTCGACCTTGCCGCCGAGCTGCACCGCCATCGTCTGCATGCCGTAGCAGATGCCCAGCACCGGCACGCCCAGGTCCCACACCGCCTGCGGCGCGCGCAGTTCGTGGTCCTCGTAGGTCGACGCATGGCTGCCCGACAGGATGATCGCCTTGGGCGCGAACGAGCGGATGAAATCGTCGCTGACGTCGTTGGGATGGATCTCGCAGTAGACGTGGGCTTCGCGCACGCGACGCGCGATCAGCTGGGTCACCTGGGAGCCGAAGTCGAGGATGAGGACTTTGTCGTGCATGGTCAGCTTCTAGCGATGCTTGGGAATTCGATTGCGGACGGAGCGGCGGCGCTCACGCCTTGGCCGCGGCGGCCTGCGCCGGCGGCTCCGCGGTGAAGTGGCGCCAGGCGAAGGCCAGCGAGGCCAGTTGCAGCAGCGCGCACAGGTAGAACGGGGCGCCGATGCGCCAGTCGGTCTTGGGCAGCTCGGCCACCAGCGCCATCAGGCCCAGGCCAGCGATCGGCGAGATCACCGCCATCAGGCTGTTGATCGCGGCCACCGCGCCCATGGTCTCGCCTTGCGTACGCGCGTCGGCGGCATTGGAGATCACCCCCTGCATCGCCGGACCGGCGGCCACGCCGCAGACGTTCAGGAAGATCGCAGCGACCATCATCCAGGCCTCGGTCGAGAGGCCCCAGATCAGGTTGGTCGCGATCGAGGTCGTCAGGCCGATCAGCACCAGCCGGCGCGGCCCCAGCCATCTCAGCAGCGGTTGCAGCAGCACGCCCTGCACCAGCACCGCCACCAGGCCGACGACGAACAGCGACAGGCCGTTCTCCTTCGGGCCCCAGCCGAATTTGTGCTGGTTGTAGAGCACCCAGCTGGTCTGGATCACCAGTTGCGCCAAGCCCGAGCAGGCGATGACGTAGATCAGCGGCCCGACCCCGTGCAGCTTGCGCAGCCGGCCGAGTGCGGCGAACGGGTTGGCCTTGCGCCAGTCGAAGGACCGGCGGTGCTCCGGCGCCAGCGATTCCGGCAGCACGAAGAAGCCATACAACCAGTTCATCAGCGCCAGCGTGCCCGCGACGTAGAACGGCAGGTGCAGGTCGATCGCGCCGAGCAGCCCGCCCATCACCGGCCCCAGGATGAAGCCCATGCCGAAGGCCGCGCCCAGCATCCCGAAGCGCTTGGCGCGATCGGCGGGCGGGGTGATGTCGGCCACGTAGGCGTTGGCGACGGCCGCATTGGCCTGCATCGCGCCGGAGAACAGCCGCACCACGACCAGCATCCACAGCGCCTGCGCCATGGCCGTCACGAAGAAGCTCAGCGCCAGCCCACTGAAGCCGACCAGCATCACCTTGCGGCGGCCGAAGCGGTCGGAGAGCCCACCCAGGATGGGCGAACCGAAGAAATTCGCGAGACCGAAGGCGAAGGCCACCGCCAGTTGGGCGAGCGCGTGCTGGGTCTCGTTCTGGGTGAAGGTTCCGACCAGCGGCGGCAGCACCGGGATGATCAGGCCGATCGAGACCATGTCGATCAGCACCGCGATCAGGATGAACGACATGGCGGCCTTGCGGCCGCCATGCGTGGTCGAGGCCGCGACGGCGTCGGGGCCGTCGCGCTGCGCCGGGTCGGACAAGGGCGTCACTCCAGACGGTAGTTGGGCGCTTCCTTGGTGATCTGCACGTCGTGGACGTGGCTCTCACGGATGCCCGCCGAGGTGATCTCGACGAACTCGGCCTTCTCGTGCATGTCGGCGATGCTGGCGCAGCCGCAGTAGCCCATCGAGGCCCGCAGCCCGCCGCCCATCTGGTGCACGATCGCGACCATCGAGCCCTTGTACGGGACGCGGCCTTCGATGCCTTCCGGCACCAGCTTGTCCGCGTTGGGATTGGTCGTCTCGTCGTTTTCCTGGAAGTAGCGGTCCGCCGAGCCGGCCTTCATCGCGCCGATCGAGCCCATGCCGCGGTAGCTCTTGTAGCTGCGGCCCTGGTACAGGATCACTTCGCCCGGGGCCTCCTCGGTGCCGGCGAACATGCCGCCCATCATCACCGTGCTGGCGCCGGCGGCGATGGCCTTGGCGATGTCGCCCGAGTAGCGGATGCCGCCGTCCGCGATCAGCGGCACGCCGGTGCCCTTGAGCGCGGTGGCGACGAAGTCGATCGCCGCGATCTGCGGCACGCCGACGCCCGCCACGATGCGGGTGGTGCAGATCGAGCCCGGGCCGATGCCGACCTTGACCGCGTCCGCGCCGGCTTCCACCAGCGCCAGCGCCGCGGCGCCGGTGGCGATGTTGCCGCCGATGACCTGCACCTGCGGGTAGTTCTTCTTGACCCAGCGCACGCGCTCGATCACGCCGCTGCTGTGGCCGTGCGCGGTGTCGACGACGATCGCGTCGACGCCAGCCTTCACCAGCAGTTCGACGCGCTCCTCGGTGCCCTCGCCCACGCCGACGGCGGCACCGACGCGCAGCTTGCCGTGGTCGTCACGGGCGGCATTGGGGAAGTTGGTCTGCTTGGTGATGTCCTTGACGGTCATCAGGCCGCGCAGCTCGAAGCTGTCGTTGATGACCAGCACCCGCTCCAGCTTGTGCTTGTGCATCAGCGCCTTGCCGTCGTTGAGCGAGGCGCCCTCCCGGACGGTGATCAGGCGTTCGGCCGGGGTCATGATCTCGCTGACCGGGGCGTCCATGCGGGTCTCGAAGCGCAGGTCGCGGCCGGTGACGATGCCGACGACCTTCTTGCCCTCCAGCACCGGGAAACCGGAGATGCCGTGCTGCTCGCTGAGCTGCTTGACCTGGCGGACGGTGGTCTGGGGGGTGATCGTGATGGGGTCGCGGAGCACGCCGGACTCGTAGCGCTTGACGCGGGCCACTTCGGCCGCCTGCTGCTGCGGGGTCAGGTTCTTGTGGACGATGCCGATGCCGCCTTCCTGGGCGATGGCGATCGCCAGTCGCGCTTCGGTCACGGTGTCCATCGCGGCGGACACGAGGGGAAGATTCAGGCGGATGCCACGCGTGAACTGCGTGGCCAGACTGGTGTCGCGCGGCAACACCTGGGAGAACGCCGGCACCAGCAACACATCGTCGAAGGTGAGCGCTTTTCCGAGTAGGCGCATGAGGGAAGCTCCAGACGCAAAGGCGCATTATAGAGAAGCCCGGCAGTACACTCCACGCCCATGATGAATCCCCGACTCCCGCGACGCCCGCTGGGCGTGATGTGCGCGCTGGCGCTGATGGCGCTGACCTCGATCGCGCACGCCCAATGGAAGTGGCGCGATGCCGATGGCCGCACGCAATACAGCGACCGTCCGCCGCCGCCGAGCGTGGCCGAGAAGGACATCCTGCAGCGCCCCACCAATGCCGTGCGCGTGGCCCCGGCGCCGGGCGTGCCGGCTTCGGCGGCGGCCTCCGGAGCCTCCGCGCCGGGCCGGGCCGCCAGCGAGCCGTCTTCACGCGAGAAGGTCGAGCGTGAGCGCAAGGCGCAGGAGGACAAGGCCCGCACCGAGGCGATGGCCGAGAACTGCCGCCAGGCGCAGAACCGCCAGCGCATGCTCGAGTCCGGCGTGCGCCTGCGCTCCGGCACGGCCGGTGGCGAATCGCAGCCGATGACCGAGCAGATGCGCCAGGACGAGATCCGCCAGATGCAGACGGTGATCACCGCGAACTGCAAGTAAGGCCCGGAACGCGTCCGGGAAACAACACCGGGCGGCAAGCCGGACGTAAGTCCGGTGACCGCCGGTAAGACGAAAGGCCGCTCGCGCGGCCTTTTTGCTGCGCGCCTCCCGGCGCTCCTTGGCGCTCCTTGGCGCTTCCCCGCTCTCCGTCAGGCCTTGCGGCCCAGCGGTCGATGCCGCGTCACGATGCGGCTGCCCGCCGCTTGATAGCGCTGACGGCGCGCCTCCTTCGGGTCAACGGTCAGCGGGCGGTAGACCTCGATGCGGTCGCGCTCGCGCAGCGGCGTGTCCAGCGGCACGGTCCGGCCCCAGATGCCGGCCGTCAACGCCTCGATCCGGTCCGGCTCGAACCACCGGCTGCCCAGCAAGGCATCCCGTAGTGTGCTGCCCGCGGGCAGGCGAAGCTGCTGTTCGCGGAGCTCCCCGCGAACGGGACTCCAGAAGAGGTCGACCGACAGTTCAGCGGGGTCCATGGACCTGCTCGGCGCGCTTCACGAAGCTGTCGACGAAGGTGTTGGCGATGCGATCGAACACCGGGCTGACGACCGCCTCGAGCGCGAAGCTCGAGAACGCGTAGCGCAGTTCGAACTCGACCTTGCAGGCCTTGGGCTCGCTGCCCGGCGGCGTGCCGGGGCGGTTCAGCGGCAGGAAGCGCCAGTCGCCGTCGAGTTTGGAGAACGGCCCGTCGACCAGTTCCATGCGCACGCGCTGGTCGGTCTCGTGCGTGTTGCGGGTGGTGAAGGCGTGGCGCAGGCCGGCGTAGTGCAGCGACAGCCGGGCGGTCATGCCGTGGTCGTCACGCTCGAGGATGTCGGCCGCCGAGCACCACGGCAGGAACTCCGGATAGCGCTCGACCTGGGTCACCAGCTCGTACATCTCGCGCGGCGAGTACCAAAGGAGGACTGTCTTCCGGACGTGCTTCATGGCGGTTCTTAGAATGGCGGGATTGTAGGCGGCCCGATCGCCCCCATCTGGCCGCCATCCGGCTGTCACGCCCGCCGTGCGCCGCACGAGAAGAACACCCCCGCCTATGTCCATCGCAGAAAACCGCCGCGCCCGATTCGAGTACCACATCGAGGAGCAGTACGAGGCCGGCATCGTCCTGGAAGGCTGGGAAGTCAAGGCGATCCGCGCCGGCCAGGTCCAATTGCCGGACGGCTACGTCCTCATCCGCGAGGGCGAGCTCTTCCTGATCGGCTGCCGCATCAATCCGCTGCGCACCGCATCCACCCATGTGCATCCGCAAGCCGACCGGACCAAGAAACTGCTGATGAGCCGGGCCGACATCCGCCGGCTGATCGGCAAGGTCGAGCAGCGCGGCTTCACGCTGATTCCGCTGGACCTGCACTACAAGAACGGCCGCGTGAAGGCGCAGATCGCGCTGGCCAAGGGCAAGGCCCAGCACGACAAGCGCGAGACCGAGAAGAAGCGCGACTGGGAGCGCGAGAAGGGCCGCCTGATGCGCCACAAGGTGTCGGGCCCGGCCAAGGACTGAGGCTGCGGCCCTGGCCGCTCCGTCGTCCCGGGTCCGTCGCTTCTTCGGCGGCTCGGCCGCTCTGCCCTTCAGCCGCTCAACCCTTCAGCACCTCGAAAGCCTGCGCCAGGTCGGCGCGCAGGTCCTCCACGTCCTCCAGCCCGATGGCGAAACGCACCAGCGTGCCGCCCTCCTGCGCCGTCCACGGCAGCCCGAGCGAACGGCTCCGGCTCAGGTCGTAGGGCACCGCCAGGCTCATCGGCCCGGCCCAGGAATAACCGATCCCGAAGCAGCGCAGCGCGTCGACGAAGGCGTCGACGCGCCGTGCGTCGTAGTCCGGCCGGAACACCGCCGAGAACAGGCAGCCCGCCGCATCGGGGCTCACCTGTCGCCAGTGCGCATGACCCGGCGAATCAGGCAGCGCCGGATGCAGCACACGCGCGATCTCCGGCCGCGCAGCCATCCACCGGGCCAGGTCGCGAGTCGCGGCGTCCTGCGCGCGGTAGCGCAGCACGATGCTCGGCAGGCCGCGCAGCACCGCCTCGACATCGTTCTGCCCGACGCCATGGCCGAGGTACTCGTGCATCGCCACCAGTTGCCGATGCAGCGCCGCGTCCCGCGTGCAGACGGCGCCCATCAGCAGGTCCGCGCCGCCGGACGGGAACTTGGTCAGCGCCTGCATGCTGAGGTCGGCGCCGAGGCCCGGCGCCACCTCGAACGCATTGAAGGCAAGCCCCGCGCCCCAGGTGTTGTCGAGCGCGGTCAGCACGCCGCGGGCACGGCAGGCGCTCAACAGGCCGATGAGATCGGGGAACTCCAGCGTGATCGACCCAGCGGCCTCCAGCCACACCAGCTTCGTGCGGGGTGACAGCATCGCCTCGAACGCCGGCACGTCCAGCGGATCGTAGAAGCGGTGCGTGATGCCGAGCCGCGTCAGCAAGCCGGTGGTGATGTGCCGGTTCTGGCCATAGACGTTGTCCGGCACCAGCACCTCGTCGCCGGGCTGGAGGAAGGCCAGGCTGGTCAGCGTGATCGCGGCCAGGCCGCTGGGCGTCAGCACGCAATGCTGCGCGTGCTCCAGCGTCGCGATGCGCGCGGCCAGCGTGTAGGTGGTGGGCGTGCCCGGCAGGCCGTAGCGGTAGCTGATGCCGTCCTGCGCGCGCGGCCGGTGCAGTTCGGCGGTGTCCTTGAAGAGCACCGTCGAGGCCTTGGCCACGGGCACCGCGACGGCGTCCCAGCCGTCTGGCGCGCGGAACGGGTGGTGGATCTGCTCGGTGGACGGGCCGCGTTTGCTCACGAAGTCTCCTGGCGCTGGGAACGGGACGGCCATTCTGCGGCAGCCGCGACAGCCGTGCGCCCGCAATGAAAACGCCGGCACGAGGCCGGCGTGGCGGGTGAGCGGCGGAGGCGCCCGGGATGCGCGGGCCCGGCGGGCGCGTCGCCGATCAGATCGGCAGCGCGATCAGGTCGTGCCCCTCGGCGCCGACGATGCGGGCGCGGGTGAACTCGCCCACGCGGAGCTGCTTGCTGGCCTTCTCCGGCGGCAGCAGGCGGACGGTGCCGTCGATCTCGGGCGCATCGGCATACGAGCGGCCGACGCCGCCCTTGCGGCCCAGCGCCGGCGCCGAGTCCACCAGCACCTGCATCGTCGCGCCGATGCGGCGCTGCAGCTTGGCGATGGACACCTCCTCGGCCACCGCCATGAAGCGGGCGCGGCGCTCCTCGCGGACTTCGTCGGGCAGCGCGCCTTCCAGCGCGTTGGCCGGCGCGCCCTCGATCGGCGAGTAGGCGAAGCAGCCGGCGCGGTCGATCTGCGCTTCGCGCATGAAGTCCAGCAGGTACTGGAACTCGGCTTCGGTCTCGCCGGGGAAGCCGGCGATGAAGGTGGAACGGATCACCAGTTCGGGACAGATCTCGCGCCAGCGCTGGATGCGCTCGAGGTTCTTCTCACCGTTGGCCGGGCGCTTCATGCGCTTGAGCACATCCGGATGCGCGTGCTGGAACGGGACGTCGAGATACGGGAGGATGAGGCCCTCGGCCATCATCGGCAGCACCTCGTCGACATGCGGATACGGATAGACGTAGTGCAGGCGCACCCAGGCGCCGTAGGGCTTGGCGATCTCGCCGAGCTGGGCGACGAGGTCGAACATGCGGGTCTTGACCGGCTTGCCGTCCCAGAAGCCGGTGCGGTACTTGATGTCGACGCCGTAGGCGCTGGTGTCCTGGCTGATGACCAGCAGTTCCTTGACGCCGGACTCGAACAGCGCCTTGGCCTCGGCGAGCACGTCGCCGATGGGACGCGAGACCAGGTCGCCGCGCATGCTCGGGATGATGCAGAAGCTGCAGCGGTGGTTGCAGCCCTCGGAGATCTTCAGGTAGGCGTAGTGCCTGGGCGTGAGCTTGATGCCGGCCACGCCGCGGGCCTCGGGGACGAGGTCGATGAAGGGGTCGTGCGGCTTGGGGACGTGGGTGTGGACGGCGTCCATCACTTCCTGCGTCGCATGCGGGCCGGTGACGGCGAGGACGCTGGGATGCACCTCGCGGACCATGTTGTCGGAGCTCGCGCCGGCCTTGGCGCCGAGGCAGCCGGTGACGATGACCTTGCCGTTCTCGGCCAGCGCCTCGCCGATCGTGTCCAGCGACTCCTTCACGGCGTCGTCGATGAAGCCGCAGGTATTGACGATGACGAGATCAGCGCCGGCGAAGGTCTTGGAGGTCTCGTAACCCTCGGCGCGCAGCTGCGTGAGGATCAGTTCGGAATCGGTGAGCGCCTTGGGGCAGCCCAGGGAGACGAAGCCGATCTTCGGAGCGGCAGCCTTCTTGTCGGCGGGGATGTCGTAAGTCGTTGATTCCATTTGAATTCCGCCGGAGGGCCTGGCTGGGAGCTGGGGCGGCATTGTAAGCGAGCGGCCCTCTTGCCGGGCATGGCCGCCGCCGGCAGCCGTGATTTCCTCTGCGCGCACCGCGCCCTCGCCGGGGCACGCGACTTGCCGCGACTCCCGATCCCGCCCGGAGATCCACCATGCACCTCGAAGGCTCCTGTCACTGCGGCCGCGTCCGCTTCTCGGTCGAATCGACCGAGCCCTGCCCCTACCTGCGCTGCTATTGCTCGATCTGCCGCAAGACCGCCGGCACCGGCGGCTACGCGATCAACATCGGCGCCGACCACCGGACCTTCAAGCTCATCAAGGGCAAGCGCGAGCTGCGGGTCTACCGCGCGGTGATCGACGGCAAGGAAAGCTCCGGCCAGCGCCACTTCTGCGGCCGCTGCGGCACCGCGCTCTGGATGTACGACGACAACTGGCCCGACCTGATCCACCCGCATGCCAGCGCCATCGACACGCCGCTGCCCACGCCGCCGGAGAACGTGCATGGCCTGCTCGACTCGAAGGCCGCCTGGGTGGAGGTCGAGGGCCGGCCGGGCGACCAGCGCTTCGACCATTTCCCCGACGAATCACTCGCCGACTGGCATCGGCGGCACGGGCTGTAGCGCCACCGCGACCGCCGCCGGTCGTGCCCTACTTCTTGGGGTGCTGCGGGGGGAAGCCCGGCATGCCGGGGAAGATGTTGCCGGCGCTCTGGAACTGCTCCTGCATCTGCAGGAACAGGTTCTTGGACTGTTCCAGGTAGTTGCCCATCAGGCCCTGCATCATCGGCGCCTGGCCGCTCATGAACTGCGACCACAGCTGCGGGTCGAAGCCCGCGCCCTTGCTCTGCTCGGCAAAGCGCGCCTGCATCTCGCCGAAGGCCTGCAGGTTCTTCTCGAGGTAGGCGCCCATCAGGCCCTGCATCGCATGGCCGTAGAAGCGGATGATCTGCGCCAGCAGCGGCGTCGAGAACATCGGCATCCCGCCCATCTCCTCCTCCAGGATGATCTGCAGCAGGATGGAGCGCGTCAGTTCCTCGCCCGACTTGGCGTCGCGGACCTCGAAGACCTCGCCCTCGAGCACCATCTTCTTGACGTCCGCCAAGGTGATGTAGCTGCTGGTCTGGGTGTCGTAGAGCCGCCGGTTGGGGTACTTCTTCAGCACCCGCGGCCCCTTGGGTTGCGTGGGGTCCTCGCCGCCGGTTGCCGTCTTGCCGCGTCGGGCCGTCGCCATGCTGTCTCCTCTGAGGGTCTGCGGCCCATTCTAGGAGGGGCCCGGCAAGCACCCCGCCGGGTGCTTTCCCTTGCTGTGCGGGGGACGCATCGGCCCGACGAGGGGCGCTTGACGATCAGTCGGGCTTGACGTTGCCGTCCTTGATCACCTTGGCCCAGCGGGCCTGCTCGGCCTTCTGGAACTCGGTGAACTGGGCCGGGGTGTTTGGCGCGTACTCCAGGCCGAGCGATTCCATCTTGGCCTTCACGTCGGGCTGGGCGACGATCTTCTGCACCTCGGCATTGAGCTTGGCGACGATCGCCGGCGGCGTGCCCGCCGGCAGGTACAACGCCTGCCAGCTCGACACGTCGAAGCCGGGCACGCCGGACTCGGCCAGCGTCGGCACGTCGGGCAGTTGCGCGCTGCGCTTGGCCGAGGTCACCGCCACCGCCTTGACCTTGCCCGCCTTGATCTGCGGCAGCGCCACGGTCACGGTCTCGAAGCTCATCGGCACCTGGCCGCCCATGACGTCCTGGATCGCCGGCGCACTCCCCTTGTAGGGGACATGCGTCAGGTCGGCGCCCGTCATCAGGCGGAACACCTCACCCGACAAGTGCTGCGAGGTGCCCTGCCCCGCCGAGGCGAAGGTGATGTCGCCCGGCTTGGCCTTGGCGGCGGCGACGATGTCCTTGACCGTCCGAGCCTGCGCGCCCGGGCCGATCAGCAGCACGTTGGAGATCTTGCCCAGCAGGATCACCGGCGCGAAGTCGCGATCGGCCTTGTAGGGCATCTTGGGCATCAGCGCCGGGTTGATCGCATGCGTGGCGATCGTGCCCAGCAGCACGGTGTAGCCGTCAGGCGCCGCCTTGGCCACGCTGTCCGCGCCCAGCACGCCGCCCGCGCCGGCCTTGTTGTCCACGACGACCGTCTGCTTGAGCGCCACCTGCAGCCGCGCGGCGATCTCCCGCGCCAGCACGTCGGAGGTGCCGCCGGGCGCGAACGGCACGATCAGCTTGACCGGTTGCGTCGGCCAGTTCGTGGCGTCGGCGGCGAGCGCCGGGGTCATCGTGATCGTCGCACCGAGCGCCATCGCCGCCGCGGCGCCCAGGAGCCGCACGCGGCTGCGCTTCACCAGAGTCATCTCGCTTGTCTCCATCCATGACGGCACGGGCCTCGCCGACCTCGGATTGGTACCGATACCATCTTCTTGATGGCGACGATGGTATCGGTACCGTCACGAACGTCAAGGTCGCGTTCATGAGGGATTTCACCGGGTCGGACGCCTGCGCGGGCGCCCGCGGATCAGCCGCTGGCGCGCTGGACCAGCTCGAAGCCGATGTCGATCGCGCGGCGCTCGACCGGGCCATCGGCGCGATCGAGGATGAAGCGCGCCGCCTGCCGCCCGATGGCGAAACCATCGATGCGCACCGTGGTCAGCGCGGGTTCGAGGTCCCGGGCCAGCGCGAGGTCGCCGAAGCCGACGATGGCCAGGTCCTGCGGCACGCGCAGCCCGCGGGCCTGCGCCTCGATGAGCACGCCCAGCGCCAGCGAATCGGAGCTGCAGAACACCGCGTCGATGCCGTCGGGATGCGCCAGCAGTTCCGCCAGGCCGCGGCGACCGCTGCCCAGCGTGGTCGGCGTGGCGACGGTGGCGACCGGCACGTGGGCCACGCCCAGCGCCCTCGCCTGCTCCTGGAAGGCGCGGAAGCGGCGCATCGCGCGTTCGTCGCTGCCGGCCACGCCGGCCAGCCGGCGGTAGCCGCGCTCGTGCAGGTAGGTGGCCACCTTGCGGCCGACCTCCACATGGGAGAAGCCCACCAGCATGTCGATCGGATCGTCGCTCTGGTCCCAGGTCTCGACCACTGGCACGCCGGCGGCGCGCAGCCGCGTGCGCGCCTGCTCCGAATGGCTGGTGCCGGTGAGCACCAGGCCATCGGGCCGGCGGCCGATCATCGCGTCCAGCCAGGCGTCCTCGCGGGCGTTGTCGTAGCCGGTCTGGCCGAGCAGCACCTGGTAGCCAGCCTCGAACAGCGCCTCGGTCAGGCTCTGCACGGTGTCGAGGAAGACCGGACCGGCGATCGTGGGGACCGCGACGCCCACCATGCGGCTCTTCATCGACGACAGCGCGCCCGCGAGCAGGTTGGGCACGTAGCCGGTCTGGCGGACCGCCTCGGTGACCCGTCCCAGCACCTCGGGCGAGACCTGGGACGGCGTGTTGAGCGCTCGGGACGCGGTGATCGGGGCCACGCCCGCCAGTTGCGCGACGTCGCGCAGCGTGACGGCACCACTGCCCTTGCGACGACGGGGACGGGGGAAGCGCTCGGTCTCTGCCATATGGGCGCCGATCATAGGGGCGCGCCGGCGCCTCAGAAGTACTTCACCCAGGCGCGGCGGGTGCGCCGCTTGTAGGCTGCGAAGGCCTTCACCGGCGGGTACAGCAGCGGGACCAGCGCGAGCCAGATCAGCCAGATCAGCGCGAACCCGCCCTCGTCGACGCCCAGCCGCGTGCCCTGGTTGGGACCGAGCAGCGCCAGCGCGACCCGGTACCCGATCAGCAGCAGGTAGAGGTGGAGCAGGTAATAGAACATCGGCGCGCCGCCGAAGACCGCGCACACCCGCGTGAAGGCGCCGCGCGCGCGCTCGAGCACCGCCAGCAGCGCCAGTCCGATGCCCAGGGTCAGCAGCAGGAAGTCCAGCGACGGCGGGTACTTCGTGAAGTTGAGCCACGACATCGCCGTCTCCAGCGCCGAAGCGCCGCGGACCCACGGGGCGTTCTCACCGTAGAGGTTGAAACCGCGCAGCACGGCCAGCAGCGACAGGCAGGCCGCCGAGATCGCCAGCAGCGCGCGACGTCGTCGGTCCGCGTCCACCGCCCGCGCGAACAGCGGCCCCATCGCGTAGCCGAGCAGGATCACGCCCACCCAGGGCAGCGCCGGATAGCTCACCCGCACCCGCACGAGCCCTTCCGGGACCAGCCAGTCGCGATGCAGCATCAGCGTCCACGGCGCGTGCCAGGGACTGTCGGGCGGCACCACAACGCCGGCCAGCGCGTTGTGGCCGCCGACGATGGCCAGGCCGATCGCCACCAGCAGCCAGCGCGGCAGCGACGACAGCAGGGCCAGCGCCAGCATGCTGAAGCCGATCGCCCAGATCACCTGGAGATAGATCACCCGGAAATGCCCGCTCCAGGCGAAGGTCACCAGCGTGAGTTCCAGGCCGACCAGCAGCAGCCCGCGCTTGAGCAGGAAGGCGCGCACGTCGCGGCGCGGTGCGCCATCGGGGTTCGCGTAGAGCCAGGCCGACAGCCCGGTCAGGAACACGAATACCGGCGCGCACAGGTGCGCCGCCAGGCGCGAGAAGAAGAGCTCCGGCGGGGTGCCCGGCACCGCCATGGGGTCGCTCACCTGCAGGTGCAGGTAGAAGGTCTCGCGGACGTGATCCAGCAGCATCACGATCATCACCAGGCCGCGCAGCGCGTCGATCGAGGCGATGCGCACCAGGCGCGGCGCGGATGCGGGAGTCGTCGAGGTCGTCGGGGTCAACGGGGTCATCAACGCCCGCCTCAGAAGCCGTAGCGGACCGTGGCGACCACCCGCCGCCCCTGCCCCGGCGCGACCCAGACCTGGCTGTACGAACTGGCATACCAGGTCCGGTCGAACAGGTTGTCGACGTCCACGGACAGCAGCCAGTGCCGGTCGACGCGGTAGCTGCCCAGCAGCTTCACCGTCGCGTAGCCCGGCAGGGCGAAGTCGTCGGCGGCGGCCAGCGGCGCGACCGCGCCCTCGCGCCGTCCGGCGACGTTCAGGCCGATGCCGGCCGTCGCGCGCTGCCCGCCGATCGCGAAGCCCTGCACCAGCAGCAGGCTCGCGCTGTGCCGGGGCACGTTCGCGAGCTGGCGGCCGACGAGGAAGGCGTTGTTGTCCTCGGTCACCCGGGCGTCGGTGAACGCATAGGCGAAGGACAGGCGCAGGTCGCGCGCCAGCTCGCCGCCGATGTCGAGTTCGACGCCCTGGCTGCGCACCTCGCCGGCGGCGACCGAGAACTCGTTGGGCGCGAGCGGGTCCGGCGTCAGCACGTTGTTCTTCTCGATGCGGTACAGCGCCAGCGTGGCGGACAGGCCGCCGGCGGCGTCGTACTTCGCGCCGACCTCCCGCGAGCGGCCCTGCTCCGCCGGGAAGGACGTGTAGTCGCGGCTCACGCCGCTGTTGGGGCGGAAGCTCCGCGAGGCGGTCGCATACAGCGAGACCGTCCCGCTGGGCTGGTAGACCACGCCGGCGCGCGGCGAGGTCGCGCCCAGCGACTGGTCGGTCGCGATGCCGCTGCGGCGGTTGAGCACCGTCTGGTCGTAGCGGTCATGGCGCAGGCCGAGCAGCAGCTTCCAGCGCTCGCCGAGGTCGATCTGGTCCTGCGCGTAGACGGCATGCGCCTTCTGCGCCTCGCGGGTCCAGGCGCTGAGCGCCATCGGCGGCGGCGTGGCGCCGTACACGGGCTCGAAGAGGTCGATCGGCGTGGAGGTGACCACGCGCTGCTGCTGGCGCCGGTCGACGAAGCGGTACGCGTCCACGCCGGCCAGCAGGTGGTGCCGCAGCCCGGCCGCCCGCACCGTGCCGAGCACCTCGAAGCGGCCCGACAGGTCGTTCGCCGAGAAGTCCCGCGCGCGGCGCTGGCGCACCAGCGTGCGCTGGTCCGGCTGGACGAAGCGGGCTTCGGTCGCGATGCCCGCCAGCGAACTCTCGCGATAGCTCAGGCCGGTCTGCAGCGACCAGTCGTCGTTGAACTGGTGCTGGACGAAGAGCTGGAGGCCGACGCTCTCGGTCGCGATCGGGCCGTCGTCCGGCTCGCCGTAGAACGCATGGCGCGGGACCCGGCCCAACTGGCCGCCGATCGCGACAACACCGCGATCGAAGGTCGCCTTCTGCCGCGCAACCTCGAGCTCGTAGCTGACCGTCGTGTCGTTGCCGACCATCCACAGGAAGGACGGCGAGATCGCCGTCCGACGCGCCTCGACGTGGTCGCGGTCGCTGGCGCTGCCCTCCCGCGCGACGCCGAGCCGGTAGGCCACGCGCTCGCCGAGCGGGCCGGTCGCCTCGGCGCTGGCGCGCCACAGGTCGTGGCTGCCGGCGGAGAACTGCAGCGCATAGGCGGGCGTGAACGAGGGTTTCTTCGTCGTGATGTTGACCGTGCCACCCGGCTCGCCCCGGCCGTAAAGCGCCGAGGCCGGCCCCTTGAGGACCTCCACCGACGCGGTGTTCACCGTGTCGCGCAGGCCGTTGTAGCCGCGGCTGGAAGTGAAGCCATTGACCATGTAGTCCGAGCCGAAGTTCGGATCGCCGGTGAAGCCGCGCATCGCGTAGCTGTCCCACAGGCCGCCGAGGTTGCTCTGGCGGGCGATGCCGCTCGCCAGGTCCAGCGCCTGGTCGAGGCGGGTGACGCCGGCGTCGGCCAGCAGGGCGCCGGACAGCACGCGCACGCTCTGCGGCAGGTCGCGCGCCGGCGTGTCGGTCTTCATCGCGCCGGTGACGACGAGCGTGCGATACGGCTGGCGGGCGCCGTCCACGGTGACCGCGTCGAGGGCGGCATCGGCCGCCGGCATGGTGGGCGGTGTGGGGAGTGCGGGCGTTGTAGGCGCGTCCTGCGCCCGGAGGCTGGACGCGGCCAGTGCCAGTTCCAGGATGAGGAGGGATTGCAGCGGGACGGACGAAGACAGGCGCGCGCCGTCGGCGCGCAGGACGGAAGAAAAGGACATGACAAAGCGAGGAATGGCCGCCGGGCGGGCGTGACGACGCGTCGACGCCGCCCGTGCGTGGTGAACCGGATGAGCGAAAGCGCGCCTGGCGCGCGCGGGCGGTTCAGGCGGCCGGCGGGCCTCTCGGCTTCGCGACGGTCCAGTCGCGGGAGCAGACCCGTCCGCAAGGCAAGGCCGCTGGCGGCGGGCTCGCCTCGGCGTGGGCCAGCAGTGCCTGCGGCGTGCCGCCAGGCGCGACGGCTTGCGCGTGGAACAGGCACCACGCGCAGCTGTCCGATTTCGCGCCCGGGGAGTCCTCCTGACCGGACACCGGATCGTCCGCTGTCGCGGCAGCAGCGGCCGTCGCAGCTGCGGCACCGCCGACGACCGGCGACGCATCGATGCGCCCGGCCGCTGCGATGCCGGCGGTTTCGCCGAACGGATGCGCGACGTGCCAGGCCTCGTGCAGCGGCCGACCCAGCAGGCTGCATGCCAGCACGAGCAGCAGCAGCCAGGGGGAACGGAAACGGCGCAACGGGAACTTCATCGTCGGACAGGCAGCGCCGGGACGGCGGCGGTCGAGCAGAGCGCGCATTCTGCACGAGCGCAGGCGCGCGACCGTGGAAGGCCTGCGACGAATGTCGCTGCGCATTGGTCGCGCGGTACCAAAACAAAAACCCCGGAGAGTCTTCCGACTCACCGGGGTGTGCTTTGGTAGGCGCGATTGGATTCGAACCAACGACCCCCACCATGTCAAGGTGGTGCTCTAACCAACTGAGCTACGCGCCTGAAATACTCGGCCAGCGGTGGTCAATCCACTGGTCCGCAAAACAAATCGCCCGCTTTCCATTTTTTTAGCGGGCGATCTTCTGAGGTGTCCCGAAGGACTTGCCTACCAATTCTGGTAGGCGCGATTGGATTCGAACCAACGACCCCCACCATGTCAAGGTGGTGCTCTAACCAACTGAGCTACGCGCCTGAAGAGCCTCGCAGTATATGCCGGATTTTTGCGTCCGTCCAGGAAGCCGCAAGAAAAATGGAACAGCGCCCGCCTGGACCCACGCAGCGCTCGCCGGTCGCGACACCCACCGATCGCCCACAGCCCCGATGAACACGGGCTGAACGGCCGCCTCCCCTCGCCGGACCGCGGCCACTCCAGGCTTCAGCGCCGCCGCGCGCTGCGCACGCCGCTCACCTGCGACAGGGCGACCAGCGTCTGCTGCAGCCGCTGCGCGTCGCTGACCTCGACAGTGAAATTCATCCGCGACAGGTCGCTGCGTGCCGGCTTGCCCTTGCCGCTCTGCTGGTTCACCGAGATCACGTTCAGCTTGTCCTTGGCGAACAGCTCCAGCACGTCCCGCAGCAGCCCCGGCCGGTCCGCCGCCTCGACGACCAGGTCCACCGGATAGAGCGCGCCCTTGCCCGCACGGTCCGGCGCGGGCTCGCCCCAAGCCACCGCGATGACGCGCTCCGGCGCGGACTGCGCCATCTGCCGCAGGTTCGCGCAGTCGGCGCGGTGGATCGCCACGCCCTTGCCGCGCGTCACGTAACCGGTGATCGGATCCGGCGGCGCCGGCCGGCAGCAGCGCGCCAGGCTGGTCAGCAGCGAGTCGACGCCCACCACCAGCACCCCGCCCTTGGGCGTGCGCCCTTCGCCGACGGCGCCCTTGGTGTGCTTCTGGACGAGCAGTTCCTCCTCGTCCGCCTCCGGCACCGGCGGACGTAGCAGGGTCTCGATGTTGCGCAGCGAGTACTCGTCCTTGCCGACGACCTCGAACAGCGCGTCCGCGCTCTTGAAGCCCAGCCGCCCGGCCAGGTCGTCCAGCTTGATCGCCGTCTTGCCCTCGCGCTGCAGCAGTTTCTCGACCAGCTCGCGGCCCTTGGCGATCGTCTGCGACTGCACCTGCGCGTTGAACCAGGCACGGACCTTGGCCTTGCTGCGCTGGCTCTGCAGATAACCCAGCTCCGCATTGAGCCAGTCCAGCGACGGACCGCCCTCCTTCAGCGCGACGATCTCCACCGTCTGCCCGCTCTGCAGCGGCGTGTTCAACGGCACCATCTGGCCGTCGACCTTGGCGCCGCGGCAGCGGTGGCCGAGGTCGGTGTGCACCGCGTAGGCGAAATCCACCGCGGTCGCGCCCGCGCACAGCTCGACCACGTTGGCCTGCGGCGTGAACACATAGATGCGGTCATCGAAGCTGGGGCCGCTTTCCGCGACGTAATCGCGCTCCCAGGCCAGCAGCTGCCGCAGCACGGCCTTGCGCGCCTGCGCGACCTGCTCCTCGAATTCGCCGGCGGCGCTGACGCCGGCATACCCCTTGGTGCCGGCTTCCTTGTAGGCCCAGTGCGCGGCGACACCATGCTCGGCATGCTCATGCATCGCCCGGGTGCGAATCTGCACTTCCATCGGCCGGCCATCCGCCGCGATCACCACCGTATGCAGCGACTGGTAGCCATTGGGCTTGGGCCGGGCGATGTAGTCGTCGAACTCGCCATCGACCGGCTTGTAGAGCTCATGCAGCCTGGCCAGCACCGCGTAGCAATCCGCCACCTCCGGCACCACCACGCGCAGCGCGCGCAGGTCGAAGACGCGCTCGAGCGTCAGACCCTTGCCGCGCATCTTCTTCCAGATGCTGTACAGATGCTTGGGCCGCCCCTGCACCTGCGCCTCGATGCCATGGGCCTGCAGCTCGCGCTCCAGCGCGGCGCGCACCGACTCCACCGACTGCTCGCGCTCGACCCGCTTCTCGTGCAGGCCCTTGGCGAGCTGGTGGTAGTGCTCGGGCTCCAGGAAGCGGAAGGCCAGGTCCTCCAGTTCCCACTTGATCTGCCAGATGCCCAGCCGGTTGGCCAGCGGCGCGAACACCTGCAGCGATTCGGCCGCCAGTTCGCGCGGACACGGCGTCTTCGTCGCCGCGTACCAGCGCAGCGACTGCAACCGCGACGCCAGCCGCAGCAGCACCACGCGCAGGTCGCGCGAGAACGCCAGCAGCATCTTGCGCACCAGCTCGGTCTGCTCCTGGCGGCGCTGCTCCTCGACGCGCGCCTCGCGCGCCGCGCGCTGGATCTGCACCAGGCGACGCGTGTGCGCGACCAGGCTCGCGTCGCTCTCGCCGAAGGCCTTGGCGACGATCTCCTCGGGCTTGTTCAGGTAGTCGCCGGCGTAGACCAGGTAGGAGGCGGCCTGCATCGAGGGCGCCGCGCCGACGCCGGCCAGGATCGCCGCCACGCCGTCGGCATGGTCGAGCGCCGGTTCGCCGGTGCCCAGGCGATGGTCCGCCAGCAGCGGCTCCGCGAACGCGCGGGCCCGGCGCACCGGGTCCGCGGTTTCCTCGGCGCGCGGCGGCGCGGCCGGCAAGCGATGAGGCAGGTCCCCGTCCAGCAGGGCCACGATGGGCGCCGCCTGGTCCTGCCGCAGCCCCAATTCCGTCTTCATTCGTCGTTCATCCGTGTCCGCGCGGCGCGATCCGCCGCCGGGACGTCATCCGCGGTCGAGGAATCGCTCCACCACCTGGATCTGTTGTTCTTGCACCAGCGTCGGCGCATGGCCGACGCCCGGGAACTCGTGCAGCTCGGCGCGCGGGCCGCGCTGCGTCATCAGCTCGGCCGTCGCCCGCGTGAGCAGGTCGGATTCGGCCCCGCGCAGCAGCAGCGTCGGACAGCGGACCGCGTCGTAGGCGGCCCAGAGCTGGGCCTCGCCGGCCTTGGCCAGCTCCGGCGTCAGGCCGGCCAGGCCCTGGCCGATGCGCGGGTCGTAATGCAGGCGGCAGCGGTCGCCGTCCGGCTTGAACATCGCGCGCGACAGCGCCAGCCATTGCTCGTCGGTATGCGGGCCGAAGCCCTCCGAAATGCCGCGCAGGTAGTCGGCGCCCTGCTGGCAGTTCTCGAACTGCGGCGCCCGGCCCAGGTAGCTGGCGATGCGCTGCAGCGCGACGAACTCGATGGTCGGGCCCACGTCGTTGAGGATCAGGCGCTTGATCGGGCTGGACGGCATCGCCGCCAGCGCCAGGCCGATCAGCCCGCCCATCGACGTTCCCAGCCAGTCCACCTGCGGCGCGCCGATGCGGGCCATCAGCGTCACCATGTCGGACACGTACTGCGGCAGCTGATAGTTGCGCGGATCGCCCAGCCATTCCGACTCCCCGCGGCCCACCACGTCCGGGCAGATCACGCGGAAGCGATTGCTCAGGCGTCTGGCGATCACGTCGAAGTCGCGCCCCTGGCGCGACAGCCCGTGCACGCAGACCAGCACCCGCGGGTTGTCGGCCTGCCCCCACTCCCAATACGCGACCTGGTGCAGGCCGCAAGGGCTCAGCGCCTGGACTTTTTTCAACAAGGGTTCAGACATCGCTCGTATCCTTTGCACCCATCCTAACAACCCTGAAGAGGACGCGGCATGCTGAAAGGAAAGACGGCCCTGGTCACCGGCTCGACGAGCGGCATCGGATTGGGGATTGCCCTGACCCTGGCCCGCCAGGGCGCGGACATCGTGCTCAACGGCTTCGGCGACCACGCGGGCCCGAAAGCGGAGGTCGAGGCGCTGGGCGTGAAGGTCGGTTATCACGGCGCCGACATGAGCAAGCCGGCCGAGATCGAAGCCATGATGGCCTATATCGATGAGCAGTTCGGCGGCTGCGACATCCTCGTGAACAACGCCGGCATCCAGCACGTGGCCAACGTGGACGAGTTCCCGCCCGAGAAGTGGGATGCGATCCTGGCGATCAATCTCAGCTCCGCCTTCCACACAATGCGGCTGGCCCTGCCCGGCATGAAGAAGAAGCAATGGGGCCGCGTCATCAACATCGCCTCGACGCATGGGCTGGTGGCCTCGGCCGGCAAGTCGGCCTACGTGGCGGCCAAGCACGGCCTGGTCGGACTGACCAAGGCCGCGGCGCTGGAGACCGCGACGCTGCCCGTCACCGTCAACGCGATCTGCCCGGGCTGGGTGCTGACGCCGCTGGTGCAGAAGCAGATCGACGCGCGCAGCGAGAAGGAGAAGCTCGACCCCGCCGAGGCCAAGCGCCAGTTGCTGGCCGAGAAGCAGCCCTCGCTGCAGTTCACGACGCCGGAAGAGCTCGGCGCGCTGGCGGTGTTCCTGTGCTCGGACGCCGCGGTCAATGTGCGCGGCCAAGCCTGGGCGATGGACGGCGGCTGGACCGCCCAGTAAGCCGGGCAGCCCCGCTGCAAGGAAAAACGCCCGGTCGAGCCGGGCGTCTTTCGTTCAGGGGGAGCGCCCCCAGCAGGTCATCAGCGGATCACCACCGCACCATCACCGCGTCATCACGACATTGCCGCTGACGTTGACCGTCACGGTGGCCTTGCCGGACTCGACCGGCAGCGCCTCGTCGGCGGCCACGGCCATCGCCTTGAAGCGGGGCGCCGCGGCCATCATCACCGGCATCGGCTGGTCGGCGTTCACGCTGACCTCGCCGATCCGGTAGCCGGCGTAGCCGAACTGCTGCGCGTACACCGAGGCCTTGGCCTTGTAGCTGGCGATGGCCTGGGACACCACCTCGTTCTCGGCCTTCTCGCGCGCCTCGCGCGACAGCCCGTAGCTCACGTTGGCGATGGCCAGCGACTGGATGCGGCCGCTCAGCTTGGAGATGGCTTCCATGTCACGGCCCTGCACCAGCAGTTCCACGCTGCCTTGCCAGCCGGTGATCTGCGGCGAGCCGCTCGTGCCCGGCTTCACCTGGCCGTAGCGCGGATAGACGGACAGGTTGCCGGCCTGCAGGTCGACTTGGCCCGGTTTGGCGATCTTGCGGGCCTCGGCCAGCGCGGCGTCCAGCGCCTGCTTGAGCTCGTTCTGGACCGCGGCGGCTTCCTTGCCCTCGCGCGTCGTGGAGAAGCGCAACTGGAGCAGGTCGCGAGCCACCTCGGTGGTGGCGGAGGCGCTCAGCGCCAGGACGTCGGTCTTCGCAGGTTCGGCATACGAAACTGCTGGCACCAGGGCGATCGCGCCAGCGGCGATCAGGGCACGGGTCAGCGTCTTGGAGGTTCGGATCATTCGGGTTCCTACGGAGAGTCCTCGGGGAGGCCAGCATAACGGGTGAGGAAACCGTCACGGTTGACCGGCGCTGCACCCCTCTTTTGGGCCATTCAACCCACCTCTTGTGAGGTCTCCACGGCGCTGTTACAAAAGATGTAACCATCCAGTAAGGACTGCTGCATCCCGCAAACAGGCGGGAAAACTGCCCTTACAGTGCCGCTGTTACAAATTCCGGAGTGGCCGCCATGCAAAGCACAACCCGCCCTAACCGCATCCTGGTCGTGGACGACGATGCCCGCATCCGCGACCTGCTGCGCCGTTATCTCGCCCAGGAAGGCTTCGAGGTCCTGCTGGCCGAGGACAGCAAGGCGCTGAACAAGCAGCTCACCCGCGAGACGGTGGACCTGATCGTCCTGGACCTGATGCTCCCGGGCGAGGACGGCCTGTCGATCTGCCGCCGGCTGCGCGCCGCGGGCGACAACACGCCGATCATCATGCTGACGGCCAAGGTCGAGGAAGTGGACCGCATCGTCGGCCTGGAGGTTGGCGCCGACGACTACCTGGCCAAGCCCTTCAACCCCCGCGAACTGCTGGCCCGCATCAATGCGGTGCTGCGCCGTCGCCCGCCGCCGGAAGCCCCGGGCGCGCCGTCCAAGGAACCGATGACGGTCCAGTTCGGCCCGTTCGAGTTCGACCTGGCGCTGCGCCGCCTGGCCAAGAACGGCGAGCCGGTGCCGCTGACCACCGGCGAGTTCTCGATGCTGAAGGCGCTGGTGCGGCATCCGCGCCAACCGCTGTCGCGCGACAAGCTGGCGATGCTGGCCCGCGGCCGGGAGTTCGAGCCCTTCGACCGCAGCCTGGACGTGCAGGTCTCGCGCCTGCGCAAGCTGCTGGAAGAGGACCCGGCGCAACCGCGCTTCATCCAGACCGTCTGGGGCGTGGGCTACGTGTTCGTGCCCGACGAGGCGGCCTGATCGGCCGCCCGCCCGCCGCGCCGCGTGCGCAAGTCCGGAGGCCGGCGACGGCCGACGGCCGAGCCCTTGAATGCCGTCGATTCCCGTGACCCCTCCCCGTCTGGCGCTCAACCTGTTCTGGCGCACCTTCGCGCTGCTGGCGCTGCTGCTGGCCGCGGGCGTGCTGGCCTGGCAGCAGACCTTCAAGGCCCTGGAGGCCGAACCGAAGGCGCTCGAGGCCGCGCAGCAACTGGCCGGCCTGGTGAACCTGTCGCGGGTGGCGCTGTCCAGCACCGACGCCATCAACCGGGTCGCGGTGGTCAAGTCGATCGCGCGCAGCGAGGCGGTGTCGGTCGAGGTGGCCGAGGCCACCGACCGCTGGCTCCCTTATGAGAACTCTCCCTTCGCGCAGCGCCTGCGCAAGGAACTGGTCTCGCGGCTGGGGCCGCAGACCGTGCTGGCCAGCGGCCTGAACGGCGTGCCGGGGCTGTGGGTGCGCTTCGACGTCGGGCCCGACCAGTTCTGGCTGCAGACCAATCCCGCGCCGCTGCAGGCCAACATCTCCAGCAACTGGTGGTGGATCGCGATCGCGCTGGGCGCCTCGCTGCTGGGCGCGGCCGCGATCGCGCGGCTGATCAACCAGCCGCTGCGCGAGCTGTCCATCGCCGCCAGCCGCATCCGCGAGGGCGAATACGACTCGCGCCTGGACGAAAGCACGCTGACCAGCGAGATCCGCGAGGTCAACATGGGCTTCAACCGGATGGCGCGCGAGCTGGCCAAGATGGAAGAGGACCGCAGCGTGATGCTGGCGGGCATCTCGCATGACCTGCGCACGCCGCTGGCGCGCCTGCGGCTCGAGGCCGAGATGAGCGTCAACGACGAGCAGGCGCGGACCTACATCGCGCAGGACATCGACCAGCTCGACGCGATCATCAACAAGTTCATGGACTACGCGCGGCCCAGCGAGCTGCAACTGCAGGCGCTCAACCTGCGCGAGCTGGTGGAGCGCGAGGCGCAGGGCTTCCGCGACCCGCAGCAGATCGTGATCAGCGTGCGGCTGTCCGCGGCGCTGCGCATCTGGACCGACCCGACCGAGCTGGGCCGCATCCTGCTCAACCTCTTCGAGAACGCGCGCCGCTACGGCCATCACGGCGACGAGCCCGCGCGCGTGGACGTCACCGCCGAGGCCGACAGCGCCTGGGTGCTGCTGACGGTGCGCGACCACGGCCCGGGCGTGCCGCCGGACAAGCTGTCGAAGCTGACGACCCCGTTCTATCGCGGCGACACCGCCCGCACCGCCGCGACCGGCGCGGGACTGGGGCTGGCGATCGTCGAGAAGTCGGTGCAGCGCCTGGGCGCTCACCTGCGCCTGTCCAACGCCGACGACAGCGGCTTCGTCGCGCAGCTGCGGCTCAAGCGGGCCAGCGTCTGAGACGAGTGGCGGCGGTCCCCGCCGTCTCAGCGGCGCGAGAGCGCCATGCCGATCGAGGCGGGTGCTGTCGGCTTGAAGCCGAATTTCGCGTAGAGGTGCTGGGCATCGCCGTCCGCGATCAGGCTCACGTAGCCGCCTTGGGGCACATGGGCATCAAGCCAGCGGCGGATCTCGGTCATGATCCGCTTGCCCAGCCCGCGCCCCTGATGCGCGGGCAGGACCGCGATGTCGCAGACCTGATAGAAGCAACCGCCGTCGCCGATGACGCGGCCCATCGCGACCGGTTGTCCGCCCGCGTCAAGCAACTGGACCGCGAAAAGCGTGTTGGGCAGGCCCTGCGCGACCGCTTCAGCGGACTTGTCGCTGAGGCCGCTGGCCACGCGCAGATGGCGATAAGTCGCGGCGTCGGGCGTCGCCAGGAGGACGGTGATGGCGGTGTCGTTCATGACCCGATTCTGGGCCAGCCGCTGTCGAACCATGTCAGGACGCCGTGCATGCCGCCCCACCGCCGGCTCCTTCGCGCGCTGGCGGGAAAGAGCGGGGGTGAAGGTCTTCAGGCGTCGCGCACCAGCAGGCAGACCGCGCGCGCCTCGATGGCCTTGAGCTCGCCGACGGGACCCATCTTCTCGGCCGTCTTGGCCTTCACGTTGATCTGACCGGCGTCGATGTCCAGCACCTGCGCCAGCCGCTCGCGCATCGCCGGGATGTGCGGCGCCATCTTGGGCTGCTGCGCCACGATGGTCGTGTCGACGTTGCCGATGACCCAGCCCAGCGCCTTCACGCGGCGGTAGGCCTCGGCCAGCAGCACCATCGAGTCCGCCCCCTTGAACTCCGCGGCGGTGTCGGGGAAGAGCTTGCCGATGTCGCCCAGCGCGGCGGCGCCGAGCAATGCGTCGGTGATCGCGTGCGCGAGCGCGTCCGCGTCCGAATGGCCCAGCAGGCCGTGCGTGTGCGGGATGGTGATGCCGCCGAGGATCAGCGGGCGGCCGGCGACGAGCTGGTGGGTGTCCCAGCCCTCACCGATACGGAAGTTCAAAGCCATGGCGTGGATGCGAAGCTGCGGAGTCAGCGGAGTCAGCGGAGTCAGCGGAGTCAGCGGGGTTTGCGGTTCTGCGGGAGGCGCGTGGCGCCCGGATCAGTGCGGCAGTGCGTTCGTCACGACCAGCGGTCCGTTGCGGGTCACGATCATCGTGTGCTCGAACTGCGCGGAGAGGTTGCCCTTGACGCCGGACAGCGTCCAGCCGTCGGCCTCCTCGTCGACCCAGCGGCTCTTGGTCGAGAGGAAGGGTTCGATGGTGATGACCATGCCTTCCTCGAGGATGCGCGTGTCGTTCGGGTCGTAGTAGCCGGGGATGGTCTTGGGCTCCTCGTGCAGCGAGCGGCCGACGCCGTGGCTGCACAGGTTCTCGATGATCTTGAACTTGTGCGCCTTGGCCACCCGCTCGATCGCATGGCCGATGCGGTTGAGCCGCGCGCCCGGCTTCACTTCCTTCATCGCCTGCTCCAGCGCGTACTGCGCGGCGAAGACCAGCTGGGTCTTGGTCGGCGTCGTCGGCGGGACGATGCGCGTGCCGCCGGTGTCGCCGAAGTAGCCATTCATCTCGGCCGACACGTCCACGTTGACGACGTCGCCCTTCTGGATGACGCGGTCACCGGGAATGCCATGCGCGGCCTGCTCGTTGATGCTGATGCAGGTGGCGCCGGGGAAGTCGTACATGACGCGCGGCGCGGACCGGGCACCGAAGTCCTCCAGCCAGCGGGCGCCCATGTCGTCGAGCTCGCGGGTGGTCATGCCGGGCCGGATCGCGTCCAGCATGCGGCGCAGCACGGTGGCGACGGCTTCACCGACGGCCTTCAGGCCCTGGATGTCGTCATCGGATTCGACCGTCATGCGCGGCTCCTCAGCAGGCGTTCGGCCAACGCGAAGTCGGCGGGATAGGTGACCTTGAAGTTCTCCATCGAGGCCTCGACCAGGCGCGGCGCGTGGCCCAGCGCCTCGACCGCGCTGGCCTCGTCGGTGACGCCGTCCAGCGGCCCGGCCAGCGCCGGCGCGAGCAGGCCCAGCCGGAACATCTGCGGCGTCTGCGCGGACCACTTGCCGCGGCGATCGACGGTGGCGGCGACGCGGGCCGCGCCGTCCGCAGCCGCGGCGGCGTCCTTGAGCGTGTCGGCGACGGGCAGCGCGAGCAGGCCGCCGACCTCGTCGTCGGCGCAGGCATCGATCAGCGCGTCGACCCATTCGGGCCGCAGCAGGCAGCGGGCGGCGTCATGCACCAGCACCCAGTCGTGCGGCTGCACGCCGCGCTCGCGCAGCGCCGACAGGCCGGCGGCGACGGTCTCGGCGCGCGTGGCGCCGCCGGTGCGGACGACCCAGCCGCGCTCGCCCGCGAAGCCGGGCACGGCGGCCTCGAACTGGTCGTCCTCGGGCGACAGCACGACCAGGGTGGCGTCGATCCGGGCCACCGCGCCCAGCGCCTGCAGCGTGTGGGCGATCAGCGCCTGGCCGGCGAGCGGGACGTACTGCTTGGGACGGTCGGCGCCGGAGCGGCTGCCGACGCCGGCGGCGGGCACCAGCGCGAAGCAGCGCGGCTGCATCCCCGCGGGGCCGATCGGGAAGGAACTCATGGGGCGCGATTGTAGGGAGCGGCGCCCGGGCGGACCGATCGGCGAAAATCCGGCCCTTCGCCCTTCCCGGATCCGATTCCCGTGCTCGCCATCGCCGACCTCCGACGCCGCCTCGCCGCGCTGGGCGCCAACGACGCCCACGTGGGCCGCGTGCTGCGCCACTGGGTCCAGGCCCGGCCGCTGACCGAGGGTCGGCGCAAGCTGGAGCACTACCTGCCGCAAGCGGTGCGCGAGGCGCTGCCGGCGCTGATGGACGAGCTCCACGGCCTGGCGACGCTGGTCGAGCGCCATCCGGGCGAGGACGGCTCCGCGCGCCTGCTGGTCGGACTGCGCGACGGCCAGACCGTCGAGAGCGTGCTGCTGCCGCGCGACGGCCTGTGCGTCTCCAGCCAGGTCGGCTGCGCGGTGGGCTGCCGCTTCTGCATGACCGGCAAGGACGGGTTGCTGCGCCAGGTCACCAGCGCCGAGATCGTCGCCCAGGTGGCGCTGGCGCGGCGCGAGCGCGTGGTGAAGAAGGTCGTGTTCATGGGCATGGGCGAGCCGTCGCACAACCTGGACGCGGTGCTCGAGGCGATCGAGCTGCTCGGCACGGAAGGGAACATCGGCCACAAGCAGCTGGTGTTCTCGACGGTCGGCGATCCACGCGCGTTCGAGCGACTGGGCGCCGGACCGGTGAAGCCGGCGCTGGCGCTGTCGCTGCACACGACCAAGGCGGCGCTGCGGCAGGAACTGCTGCCGCGCGCGCCGCGGCTGACACCGCGTGAGCTCGTCGAGGCCGGCGAGCGCTACGCCCGGGCGACCGGCTACCCCATCCAGTACCAGTGGACGCTGCTCGAAGGCGTCAACGACGGCGAGGACGAACTCGACGGCATCGTCGAGCTGCTGCGGGGTCGCTACGGCGTGCTCAACATGATTCCCTACAACAGCGTGCCCGAGCTGCCCTTCCAGCGCCCGGACTGGGACAAGGCGCGCGACATCGCCCGTCGCCTGCACCAGCGCGGCGTGCTGACCAAGCTGCGCGATTCCGCCGGGCAGGACGTCGACGGCGGCTGCGGTCAGCTGCGCGCGCGCAGCCTGGACACGCCGGCGACGATGCGCGACATGCGCCGGGCGATCCCGATCACGCCGGCCGGCTGAGCGTTTGCCAGCATGGTCGCCGGCACGGTCGCCGGCGCGATCGCGGCGCTGACGCCGGTCTTCGCCACGATGCCGGGCATGCCGGCTGCTCGGCATCCAGCGACGCCGGCGGACCACCTCGCGCTCCTGACATCGCGTGTCGCCGCGCCCTCCCTACAATTCCGGCGAGCCCCTTCCGGGGCTGTCCTCATTTGTGCGCCATGCAGCTGTCCACGATCTCCCCCGGCAAACGCTTCACCCTGCCCCGCCCCACCGGCTCCGCCGACGCGCTGCTGCTCGCCCGCTTCGCGCGGCAGCAGCTGGCCGCCGGGCGCCTGACGGTGATCGTCACCGCCGAGCCCGGCGACACCCAGCGCCTGGAGGACGAGCTCAAGTTCTTCGCGCCCGAGCTGCGCGTGGCCGTGTTCCCGGACTGGGAAACCCTGCCCTATGACAGCTTCAGCCCGCACCAGGACCTGATCTCCGAGCGACTGGCCACGCTGTGGCGGCTGCTGCAGGCCGGCGGCAAACCGGTGGCCGAGCGCGACCTCGACGTCGTGCTGCTGCCCGCGACCACCGCCCTCACCCGGCTCGCGCCGCCGTCCTTCCTGGCGGCGACGACCTTCAACTTCCGCCAGAAGCAGCGCCTGGACGAGGCCGGCCTGAAGCAGCAGCTGACGCTGGGCGGCTACCAGCATGTCAGCCAGGTGGTTTCGCCCGGCGAGTACGCGGTGCGCGGCGGCCTGATCGATCTCTACCCGATGGGCTCGCCGGTGCCCTACCGCGTCGACCTGTTCGGCGACGAGGTGGATTCGATCCGCGTCTTCGATCCGGACTCGCAGCGCTCGCTCTATCCGGTGCCGGAGGTGCGCCTGCTGCCCGGGCGCGAGTTTCCGATGGACGAGAGTTCGCGCAAGGCCTTCCGCGCGCGCTGGCGCGAGAAGATGGACGGCGATCCGACCAAGTCGCGCATCTACAAGGACATCGACACGGGCCTCGCCACCGCCGGCATCGAGTACTACCTGCCGCTGTTCTTCGACGAGGTCGCCAGCGTCTTCGACTACCTGCCCGCCGAGGCCGGCCTGGCGCTGCACGGCGAGGTCGACGAGGCGCTGCAGCGCTTCTGGACCGACACCCGCGAGCGCCACCGCTTCCTGCAGCACGACCCGGACCGGCCCATCCTGCCGCCCGAGGAGATCTTCCTGCGGCCCGAGGAGTTCTTCACCGCGACGCACCGCCACGCGGTGCTGTCGGTGCGCGGCCAGGAACCGGTCGACTACGCGCGGCCGCTGCCCGACGTCAGCGTCGAGCGCGGCGCGCAGGAGCCGCTGGCGCGCCTGGCGGCCCATCTGAAGGACACGGCCTTCCGCGTGCTGCTGCTGGCCGAGAGCGAGGGCCGCCGCGAAAGCCTGCTCGAGCTGCTGCGCGACAACCGGATCGATCCGCCCTCGGTCAAGGACCTCGCCGAGTTCGAAGCCAACCGCGATGAGCGCTTCGCGATCACCGCGGCCCCGCTGGCCGCGGGCTTCTTCTGGAACGAGCCCGACGAGGGCCGCCAGATCCAGCTCTTCACCGAGACCGAGCTGTTCGCCACGACGCCGACCACGCGCCGGCGCCGCAAGCAGGAGCAGGTCAGCGACGTCAACGCGCTGATCAAGGACCTGTCGGAGCTGAAGGTCGGCGACCCGGTGGTGCACACCAACCACGGCATCGGCCGCTATCTGGGCCTGATCAACATCGATCTTGGCGATGGCCCCAGCGAGTTCCTGCACCTGGAGTACGCCGACAAGGCCACGCTCTACGTGCCGGTCGCGCAACTGCACCTGATCAGCCGCTACACCGGCGTCAGCGCGGAAGAGGCGCCGCTGCACAAGCTGGGCTCCGGCCAGTGGGACAAGGCCAAGCGCAAGGCCGCGGAGCAGGTGCGCGACACCGCCGCCGAGCTGCTCAACCTCTACGCCCGCCGCGCCGCGCGCGAGGGCCATGCGTTCCGCTACTCGCCGCACGACTACGAGGCCTTCGCCGCGAGCTTCGGCTTCGAGGAGACGCCCGACCAGCGCGCCGCGATCCACGCCGTCATCCAGGACATGATCAGCCCCAAGCCGATGGACCGGCTGGTGTGCGGCGACGTCGGCTTCGGCAAGACCGAGGTCGCGCTGCGCGCGGCCTTCGTCGCGGTGATGGGCGGCAAGCAGGTGGCGCTGCTCGCGCCCACCACGCTGCTGGCCGAGCAGCATTACCAGAACATCGCCGACCGCTTCGGCAAGTGGCCGGTCAAGGTCGCCGAGATGAGCCGCTTCCGCTCCGCCAAGGAGATCAAGGCGGCGATGGAGGGCCTGGCCGACGGCTCGATCGACATCGTCATCGGCACGCACAAGCTGCTCTCGGCCGACGTGAAGTTCAAGCGCCTGGGCCTGCTCGTCATCGACGAGGAGCACCGCTTCGGCGTGCGCCACAAGGAGGCGATGAAGGCCATGCGCGCCGAGGTCGACGTGCTGACGCTGACCGCCACGCCCATCCCGCGCACGCTGGGCATGGCGCTGGAGGGCCTGCGCGACCTGAGCGTCATCGCCACCGCGCCGCAGCGGCGCCTGGCGATCAAGACCTTCGTTCGCAGCGAGACCAGCGGCACCATCCGCGAGGCGGTGCTGCGCGAGCTCAAGCGCGGCGGCCAGGTCTACTTCCTGCACAACGAGGTCGAGACCATCGAGAACCGCCGCATGAAGCTGCAGGAGCTGCTGCCCGAGGCGCGCATCGTCGTCGCCCACGGCCAGATGCCCGAGCGTGAGCTGGAACGCGTGATGCGCGAGTTCGTCGGCGGCAAGCACAACCTGCTGCTGTGCTCGACCATCATCGAGACCGGCATCGACGTGCCCTCGGCCAACACCATCGTCATCAGCCGCGCCGACAAGTTCGGCCTGGCGCAGCTGCATCAGCTGCGCGGCCGCGTCGGGCGCTCGCACCATCAGGCCTATGCCTACCTGATGGTGCCGGACATCGAGGGCCTGACCAAGCAGGCGGCGCAGCGGCTCGAAGCGATCCAGGCGATGGAGGAACTGGGCTCGGGCTTCTACCTGGCGATGCACGACCTCGAGATCCGCGGCGCCGGCGAAGTGCTGGGCGAGCACCAGAGCGGCAACATGATGGAGGTGGGCTTCCAGCTCTACAACGAGATGCTGTCCGAGGCGGTGCGCTCGCTCAAGGCCGGGCGCGAGCCGGACCTGCTCAGCCCGCTGTCGGCGACGACCGAGATCAACCTGCACGCGCCCGCGCTGCTGCCCGACGCCTACTGCGGCGACGTGCACCAGCGGCTGTCGCTGTACAAGCGGCTGGCCACGGCCGACCGCGCCGAGCAGATCGACGCGATGCTGGAGGAGATCACCGACCGCTTCGGCAAGCTGCCGGCGCAGGGGCAGACGCTGTTCGACACGCACCGGCTGCGGGTGCTGGCCAAGCCCTACGGCGTGATGAAGATCGACGCGGCGCCCAGCGTCATCAACATCAACTTCCGGCCCAATCCGCCGATCGATCCGATGCGCGTGATCGAGCTGGTGCAGAAGAACCGCAACATCAAGCTGGTGGGCAACGAGAAGCTGCGCATCGACAAGGCGCTGACCGATCCCAAGGACCGCGCGCAGGCGGTGCGCGAGGTGCTGCGGCTTCTGGGCGCGCCGGTCGCGCAGGCGTGATCGAGACCTGCTCGAACTGCTGGCAGGCGTCGGGCAGGTCCACGAGTCCGGGTCAGTGACCCCGGCGGAACCGCTTCCTAGACTGAGGGCTTCTCAACTTCTGGAGATGCCGATGCATCAGCACATGCCCCTGTCACCCGGGATCGATGTGGGCGAATCGATCGAGGCCGCGGCGGCCCGCCAGGCGCGGGAGCGCGCGGAGGAAGACGCGGAGGAAGACGCGGAGGAAGACGCGGAGGAGGACGCCTGGCAAGCCGAGCGCGACGCCGAGATCGCCGCCAAGGAGCGGGGCTGCGCCTACGCGATGACCTGCCTCGACTGCCGCCACCTGCCGCCGGACGACCGCCTGAGCGATCCGGATTCATTCATCCGCACGATCTTCAAGAGCAAACGCATCGCGCGACTCATCGTGCATGCGCGCGAGGGCTGCGAGACCTGCCCCTATCTGCCGGAGAACTACGGCAAACCGGTGCGGGCCCGCGTGGGTGGACTCGACGATTGGGAAGACGGTCCTGAAGTCGAGCGCATCCGACGCGCGCGGTTCGAAGCCTGGGAGGTACAACATGGATCGCGTTGAACCGCTCTACATGCTCGACACCAACATCCTGAGCTACATGATGGATCCGAAAGCGCGGGTGCAGCGCGTCTATTGCGAAGAGCGATTCGCGGCGCTGCGGGGACGGATCGCCATCAGCGTGATCGTCCAGGCGGAGGTCTTTGCCGGGCTCGAAAAGAATCCCTCGCCCGGCAAGGAACTGCGCCTGCGGGAGTTGATGCGCCGCATCCGCGTCGAATACCTCGGCCCGGGCCTGTGGTTCTCCGATCTCTTCGCCTGTATCAAGGCCTCGCTGGAGCGGCGAGGCCTGCCCAAGGAGCAGTTCGACATGGCGATCGCCGCGCACGCGATGGCGCTCGGTGCGACCTTGGTGAGCGACGACAAGGCGCTGTCGCACATCGAGGGCTTGAAGCTGGAGACCTGGGGCGTCGCCGAGTTCGCGAACCGGCGGCGTGGCGTCGCGGAGCCGGCAGCCGCGTATCTCCCGCTGCGAGGTCTTGCGGGTCCTGGCCTGGACCTGCCGCCGGCAGCCTGGATGACCGGCGCACGCGCCGCCCCCTACGCCACGGCCCATGCGCATTGAGGCCCGCCCCGGCGAGTGCGCTAAGCTCCCGCCCGTCCCCGCCGGCTGGTCGTCCTGATCGCCGACGGGGACCTTCCGCGTTCAAGCGCCCCCTGCCCCACTCGCGCCCCATTCGCGCCCCGCTCGCCCCACTCGCCGCCCTGCCCGCATGACCTCCTCGTCGACCTCCACCTCCCCGCTGTCCCCGCTCGTCCTGCAGGGCTTCACCGCGCCGCTGGCGCTGCGCGACTTCAAGCTCGCCGCCTTCGACATGGACTCCACGCTGATCACGATCGAATGCATCGACGAGATCGCCGCGGCCGCGGGCCGCAAGGCCGAGGTCGCCGCGATCACCGAGGCCGCGATGCGGGGCGAGATCACCGACTTCAAGGACAGCCTGCGCCGCCGGCTGGCGCTGCTCAAGGGCGTCGGCGAGGACGCCCTGGCGCAGGTGCTGCGCGACCGGCTGAGATTCAATCCCGGCGCGCGCGAACTCTGCGCCGCGCTGAAGGCGGCGGGCCTGAAGCTGGTGCTGGTGTCGGGCGGCTTCACTTACTTCACCCGCTTCGTCGCGGGCGAGCTGGGCATGGACTTCGTCCGCAGCAATGAGCTGGAGATCGTCGACGGCGCGCTGACCGGCGGCCTGGTGATGCAGGACTGGGGCGACATCTGCGACGGCGAGGAGAAGCGCCGCATGATGCTGGCCTGCGCCGAGCGCATCGGCGCCACGTCCGCGCAGTGCATCGCCGTGGGCGACGGCGCCAACGACCTGCCGATGATGGGCGCCGCCGGCCTGTCGGTCGCGTACCACGCCAAACCCAAGGTGCGCGAGCAGGCGATGGTCGCCATCAACGACGGTGGCCTGGACCGGCTGCTGGACGTGCTGCGCTGACCCGGCCACGGCGGCCCGCCCGCGCATTCATTCACGACCATCCCCCCGGGCGCCGCCGCCCCGCCCGCCGGCGCTCTTGAAGCGGCGCCGCTTCCCTGCCATGCTCGCCGGGGCTACAGGGAGCAGCGATGCGGGAACAGCACGCGACAAGAACCGATGAGCAGGCCTCCATCGACCACCTCCAGCGCGACGTGCTGGAAGCGGTGGCCCTGGGCCGTCCGCTGGCCGCGGTGATGGACCTGCTGTGCCGCGGCGTCGAGACCTTGGCGCCGGAGGTGATCTGCTCGGTGCTCTCGGTCGACGAGGACGGTCGGGTCCATCCGCTGGCGGCGCCCAGCCTGCCCACCTCCTTCAGCGGCGCCCTGGAGGGCTTCTCGATCGGCCCGCGGGCGGGCTCCTGCGGCACCGCCGCCTGGCGCCGGCAGCCGGTCGAGGTCACCGACATCGCCAACGACCCGCTCTGGGCCGATTTCCGCGAGCTGGCATTGCCGCACGGCCTGGCCGCCTGCTGGTCGACGCCCATCCTGCTGGGGACGGACCAGGTCGTCGCCACCTTCGCCCTGTACTACCGCGAACCGCGCGCCGCCGCGCCCTTCCATCGCCGCATGGTGCAGGCCTGCGCTCAGCTGTGCCAGATCGCCTTCATGCATGACCGGCACCAGCGCGAGATCGAACGCCTGGCCTACTTCGACGGCGTCACCGGCCTGCCCAACCGCACGCTGCTGGCCGACCGGGCGCGCCAGGCGCTGCTGCTGGCCCTGCGCAGCGAGTCGCCCGCCGCGCTGCTGCTGCTGGACATCGACCGCTTCAAGACGGTCAACGACTCGCTCGGGCACGCGGTCGGCGACCAGGTGCTGAAGCACATCTCCAAGCGCCTGTCGGGAGCGCTGCGCGACAGCGACACGCTGGCGCGGCTGGGCGGCGACGAGTTCGTCGCGCTGCTGCCGGGCTGCACCGTCGAGGATGCGATGCATGTCGCCGACAAGCTGCGCGCGGTGCTGGAGGCGCCGATCCCGCTCGACGGCAGCCATGCCCGGGTGCAGATGACGGCCAGCATCGGCGTCTGCGGCTTTCCCAAGGACGGCCAGGACCTCGACCAGCTGCTCAAGAACGCCGACATCGCGATGTACGAAGCCAAGCGCGCCGGCCGCGATTGCGCGCGCTTCTTCCTGCGGGCGATGAACCAGGCGCTGGACGAGCGGCTGGACATCGAGGCGGCGCTACGCCACGCGTTGTCCCAGGGGCTGCTGCAGCTGCACTTCCAGCCCAAGATCCGGCTGAGCGATCGCCGGCTGGTCGGGGTCGAGGCCCTGCTGCGCTGGCACGATGCCGAGCGCGGCTGGGTGCCGCCGGACCGCTTCATCCCGGTCGCCGAGGAGAGCGGCCTGATCAACGCGCTGGACGCCTGGGTGCTGGAGCAGTCCTGCGCCCAGCTGGCGCGCTGGCGGGCCCAGGGCGTCGACGTCCCCGGCCTGTCGGTCAACGTGTCGCCGCAGCGCTTCCACCAGGATGACGTCGCGGCGCATGCGCGGGCGCTGCTGGCGCGGCACGGCCTGGCGGCGAGCGACCTGACGCTGGAGGTCACCGAGCGGCTGATGCTCGACGACACCAGCCGCCCGCGCGCGCAGCTGCAGCAGCTCCATGAGATGGGCGTGGGCGTGTCGGTGGACGACTTCGGCACCGGTTATTCCAGCCTGAGCTACCTCAAGCGGCTGCCGGTGACGGAGCTCAAGCTGGACAAGAGCTTCGTGCGCGACCTGGAGCAGGATGCCGACGATCGCGCGCTGTCCAGCGCCGTGATCGGCATCGGCCGGTCACTCGGGCTGACGGTGGTTGCAGAAGGCGTGGAGACCGCCGGCCAGCGCGACCTGCTGCTGACGATGGGCTGCGACGCGGCGCAGGGCTGGCTGTTCGGCCGGCCGATGGCGCCCGAGGCCTTGCCGGGTTGGATGGCGGTGCACGACGCCGCCGCGTGAGCCGGCGGCAGGTGCACCAGTCGCCGCGGTCGCCCCGATCACAGCAGCCGTAACGGCCGTAGCAGTCGTTGCAGTTGCTGAAGACGCCGCGGTCGCGGGTCGCTCAGCCGGCCGGATGCACCGCGCTGGGCGTGATGACGACGCCGTCCTCGTCGGCGTAGAGCCAGTCGCCTGGACGGATCCACATGCCCTCGATTTGCACCGGCAGGTCGGCGAGCCCCGGCTCGCGGCGCTCGGTGGGCATCGGAACATGGCCGAGCGCGAAGATGCCCACGGCCGCTGCGCGCAGTTCCTCGAGGTCACGTACCGCGCCATGCACCAGCACGCCGGCCCAGCCGTTCTTCGCGGCGCTGGCGGCCAGGTTCCCGCCCAGCAGCGCGCGCCGCAGCGACGCGCCGCCATCGACCACCAGCACGCGGCCGGCCCCGAAGCTCTCGACGGCCGCCTTCACCGGCGTGTTGTCGTCCAGGCAGCGCACCGTCGCCACCGGCCCGGCGAAACGCGCCTGTCCGCCGTAGCTGCGGTACAGGCTGCCGGGCAGCCAACGGGTGGCGCCACTGCTGTCCGACTTCAGCGAGTCGCAGAGGTCGCAGGTGGAGAAACGGATTGCGGCACGGCTGGAAGCGCTGGGGCTGGTCATCGGGTCACTCCTGGAAGGGTTCGATCATCGATGCGGTCATTGGGGCGATCATCGGCGCGGTCTTCAACGCCGGCTCGTCGCGGTCGTCATCAGGCGGGCGCGCGGTCTCGCTCCGGCTCAGGCTCAGGCGGGCGGCAACACCTCGACGCGCTGGCCGTTGAACTCGACCACCTGGCCGGCACGGACCTTGGCGGTCTTGCGCAGCTCGACCTGGCCGTCGACGCGGACCTGGCCCTCGGCGATGAAGTGCCGGGCCTCGCCGCCGCTGCCGGTCAGCGCGGTGGCCTTGAGCAGCTTGTCGAGTTCGATGAAGTCGCCGCGCAGGGCGAAGGGGATGGCGGATGCGGACATCCGTGCATTCTCCGTCAGTGGCCCAGGCGCTTGATCGCCGCCTCCCGGATGCTGCTGAGCGTGGCGCGGCTGGTGGAGATCTCCACCGGCAGCTTCAGGTGGAGCAGCGTCGGCACCTGCGCGGCGATGGCCGCTCTCAGCGCGGGTTCCACCTCCTCGGTGCGCGAGGCGCTGTGGGCCTGCCAGCCGTAGGCGCGGGCCAGGGCGGCGAAGTCGGGGTTGTGCAGGTCGCTGCCGCTGACGCGGCCGGGGTATTCGCGCTCCTGGTGCATGCGGATCGTGCCGTAGCTGCCGTTGTCGACGACGACGCAGATCAGCCGGCGCGCCCCGTGGGCCATGGCGGTCGACATTTCCTGGCCGGTCATCAGGAAATCGCCGTCGCCGGCGATGTTGACGACCCAGCGCTCGCGCTGCAGCAGCGCCGCGGCGACCGCCGCCGGGAAGCCGTAGCCCATCGCGCCGCTGGTCGGCGCGAGTTGCGTGCGGCCCCCTTGATGCAGCGCGGTGTAGCGATGGAAGCGATGCAGCCAGCCGCTGTAGTTGCCGGCGCCGTTGGTGAAGATGGTCTCGGCGGGCAGCAGGCGATCCAGCAGGTGCATCACCTCCGCCAGGTCCATCGGCCCCACCGGCAGCGCCTGCTGGTTGCGCTGGTAGTCGGCGCGGGCCTCGCGGGTCCAGTCCAACCAGGGCAGCTCCGCATGGCCGCCCGGCGGCCGCAGCTGCTGCAGGGCCAGCGCGGCGCCGCTCATGCTGGCCTGGATCATCTGGTCGGCCGCGTAGACACGACCCAGTTCCTCGGGCCCAGCATGGATGTGGACCAGCTGCTGCGCCGGGCGCGGCGCCTTCAGCAGCGTGTAGCCGCCGGTGGTCATCTCACCCAGCCTCGGGCCGATCGCGAGGATCAGGTCGGACTCGGCGATGCGCCGGGCCAGCGCCGGATTGATGCCGATGCCGACATCGCCCGCATACAGCGGGTCGCGGTTGTCGTAGAGGTCCTGGAAGCGGAAGGCGCAGCCGACGGGCAGTTGCCAGGCCTGGGCGAAGTCCTGCAGCGCGGCGCAGGCCTGCGGCGTCCAGCCGCCGCCGCCGGCGATGACGAAGGGCCGCTGCGCCGCCTCGAGCCGCGCCTGCAGCTCGACCAGGTCGGCCGGCGCGGGCCAGGCCACCGCCGGCCTGGCGCGCGGCAGCACCGGTGCATCGGTGGGCTGCGTGAGCATGTCCTCGGGCAGCACCAGCACGACCGGTCCGGGGCGGCCCTGCATCGCGGTGTGGAAGGCGCGGGCGACGTATTCGGGCAGGCGAGCCGGGTCCTGCACCTCGCCGACCCATTTCGCCATGCCCAGCGTGCCGGGGCCCAACATCTGGCGGTAGTCGACTTCCTGGAAGGCCTCGCGATCGCGCTGGTCGGAGGCAACCTGGCCGATGAACAGGATCATCGGCGTCGAATCCTGGAAGGCTGTGTGCAGGCCGATGCTGGCATTGGTCGCGCCGGGGCCGCGCGTCACGAAGCAGATGCCGGGCCGGCCGGTCAGCTTGCCCTGCGCCTCGGCCATGAAGGCGGCGCCGCCTTCCTGCCGGCAGGCCACGAAGCGGATGCACTCGCGATGCTCATGGAAACCGTCGAGGACCGCGAGATAACTCTCGCCGGGAACGCCGAAGACATCGGTGATGCCTTGCTCGATCAGGGCCTCGACGAGGACGTGACCGGCGGGACGGGTGACGGTGCGGTGCTGATCCATGGCGGACCACTGTAGCGAGCAGCCCCGCCATTGCAAGCCGGCATTCGTCCCCTGTTGCGGCGCGGCCCCGGTCAAGCCCTCGGGAGCGGCAACTATGGGTAGAACACCGCCGGGCAAGCCCCTGTTCGGGGCCAGGTCTTGCCCAACCCTGATCAGCTCAGTGGGCGATCAGCCGCGGCCCTTGCGGACCAGGCTGGCCGCGCCGATGCCCAGCAGCAGCGCCAGCGAGGCGCCGAAGAAGACCGCGTTGTTCCAGTGGCGGTCCATCAGCGCGCCGAAGATCGGCGCGGCCACCGCGAAGCCGGTATCCAGGCCCGAATAGACGGTGCCGTACACGCGTCCCGTCGCGCCCGGGGGCGCGGCGCGCTTGATCAGCATGTCGCGCGACGGGCCCGCCAGGCCGGTGCCGAAGCCGGCCGTCGCCGCCGCGATCAGCGCCGCCGTCGCGGGCAGCCAGCCGGTGGCGGTCAGCGCCAGCAGCGCGGCGGCGGCGAACATCGCGCCGGCGATGTTGCGCTCCAGGTTCTGCGACTTCGCCACCAGGAAGCCGCCGACGATCATCCCCGCCGCGCCCGCCAGCATGTAGCCGGTCACCACGAAGGCGGTGCTGGCCAGGCTCACGCCGTACATCGCCGACAGCGCCGGCGAGGCGAAGCTCTGGATCGCGCTCAGCGCCGAGGTCGTGAAGAAGAAGAACGAGAAGCACAGCCACACCGACGGCAGCTTCAGGAAGGCCATCGGATGCTCGTCGACCGGCGCCTTGGCCGCGCCGGCCTTCTCATGGCCCCAGGCGCCCTGGCTGTCGTCGATCGCGTCGCGCTTGAACGCCAGCAGGGCGATCACGAACAGCGCCCAGGCCGCCGTCGCGGCGTAGCCGAGCCGCCATTGGCCGGTCGCCTCGTGCATCGAGATCAGCAGCACCGGCGCGACCGCCCAGCCCAGGTTGCCGGTGATGCCGTGCACCGAGAACGCATGGCCCAGCCGCTGCTGCGACACCCGCTTGTTGAGGATGGTGAAGTCCACCGGGTGGAAGGGCGAATTGCCCAGGCCGGCGAGCGCGGCGGCCAGCGCCAGCCCGACGAAGCCCTGCGCCGTCCCCGCCGCCAGCGAGGCCAGCACGAAGCAGCCCAGCGCGACGAACAGCACCGGCCGGGCGCCGGTCTTGTCCACCAGGAAGCCCGACAGCGCCTGCCCCACGCCGGAGATCACGAAGAAGATCGTCACCAGCAGGCCCAGCTCAGAGTAGCTCAGGCCGAATTCCCGCATGAACACCGGGAACAGCGGCGGCAGCAGCATGTGGAAGAAGTGGGAGGTGCCGTGCGCCAGGCCGATCAGGCTGATGGTCTGGATGTCTCGCTTGGCGCTCTGCGCGGGGCTCAGCGACGGGAGCGCGGCCGCGGTGGCGGTGGTGGTGGCGGAATTCATGGGCGAAATGGTGACAGGGCCTTCACGACGGAATTACGATAGCCGGCCAAGTTCTGTCGAGTTTCCGCCATGAACCCCTCCCGCCCCGCCGTCGCCCCCCCTGCCCCCTCGGCGCGATCCCGTCCGTCCCTTGGGGGCAGCCCTTCGGGCGTCGTCGGAGCGGCCCGCGCGCCCCACGCGTCCCGGGCCTCCCGGGCGCCGCTGCCCGAGGCCCCGGGCCGCACCAGCCTGCCGCCGCTCGATCCCCGCCGCTACGCGCCCAGCGCCGAGCGCCCGGTGCGCGCCAAGTCGCGCAGCCTGGACGGGCACATGGACATCCAGGCGCACTTCCACACCTGGGGCCAGTTCGTCTTCTCGGTGACCGGCGTCGTGCGCGTCAGCACCGACCGCGCCACCTTCCTGGTGCCGCCGTCGCGCGGGGTCTGGATCCCGGCCGGCGTGGTCCATGCGGTGACGGCGGTCGAGCGCTGCGAGCTGCGCACGCTCTACCTGCTGAACCCGCCGGCGGACGCCGCGGCCTGGGCCTCGAACCGCGTGCTGGAGGTCTCGCCGCTGCTGCGGGAACTGGCCGTGCAACTGGCCCGGGACGAGGTCGAGCCGGGTGACGCCGTCGCCGATCGCGAGGCCTGGATCGGCCAGTTGATCCTGGACGAACTGCGCCGCGCGCCGACGCTGCAGCTGGGGGTCGCGCTGCCGACCGACAAGCGCCTGCGCCGGCTGTGCGAGGCGGTGCTGGCCGAGCCCATGCGCCATGCCAGCCTGGACGACTGGGCGGCCGAGGTCGGCGCGAGCGCGCGCACCGTGTCGCGGCTGTTCCGGCAGGAGCTGGGCAGCAGCTACGCCCAGTGGAGGCAGCAGGCGCTGCTGGCCGAGGCCTTGCGCTTGGCCGCGCGTCGCAAGCCGATGCAGGTGATCGCCGCGGAGCTGGGTTATGCCAGCGCCAGCGCCTTCACCGCGATGGTCACCCGCACGGTCGGCATGCCGCCGAGCCGGTTTTTCGGTCACACCTAGAATTCCGGCCCTATGGAACAGGTTCTTTACGACTTCGCCCGCCAGGACGCACAAGGCGCCACCTGCACCGCCCATGCCTGGGCCAAGGTGCCGGCGCCGCTGACGCCCAGCCAGCGCCAGCAACTGAAGGCCCGCGCCGCCGAGCTGCTCAAGGCCAAGGGCGCCGTGCTGGTGGCGCACTACTACGTGGACGGCGACCTGCAGGACCTCGCCCGGGAAACCGGCGGCATCGTGTCCGATTCGCTGGAAATGGCCCGCTTCGGCCGCGATCACGCGGCGCGGACGCTGGTCGTCGCCGGCGTGAAGTTCATGGGCGAGAGCGCCAAGATCCTCAGCCCCGAGAAGCGCGTGCTGATGCCCGACCTGGACGCCACCTGCTCGCTGGACCTGGGCTGCCCGGCCGAGGACTTCGCGGCGTTCTGCGACGCCCATCCCGACCGCACCGTGGTCGTCTACGCCAACACCAGCGCCGCGGTGAAGGCGCGCGCGGACTGGATGGTCACCAGCTCCTGCGCGCTGGAGATCGTCAGCGAGCTCAAGGCCCGCGGGGAGAAGATCCTGTGGGCGCCGGACCGCCACCTGGGCCGCTACATCCAGGATCAGACCGGCGCCGACATGCTGATGTGGAACGGCGCCTGCATCGTGCATGACGAGTTCAAGGGCCTGGAGCTGGAGCTGCTGCGCGAGCAGCATCCGGACGCGATGATCCTGGTCCATCCGGAGTCGCCGGCCTCGGTGGTGGCGCAGGCGGACGTGGTGGGCTCGACCTCGGCGCTGATCAAGGCGGTGGTCGAGGGCAGCGCGCGCGAGTATGTCGTCGCGACCGACAACGGCATCCTGCATGCGATGCGCCAGCTGGCACCGGGCAAGGTGTTGATCGAGGCGCCGACGGCGGGCAACAGCGCGACCTGCAAGAGTTGCGCGCACTGTCCGTGGATGGCGATGAATGGGCTGCAGGGCCTGGTCGATTGCCTGGAGCACGGCAGCGGGGAGATCTTCGTCGAGGAGCCGATCCGCTCGCAGGCGCTGGGGTGCATCGACCGCATGCTGGACTTCACCGCTCAGCTCAAGGCCCGCCAGGCGGCCGGTGCGCTGGTGCCGGGCATCGGCGCCGCCTGAGGGCGGCGCAAGACCCCTCACCCCACCCTCTCCCCGCACGCGGGGCGAGGGAGCCATACCGCCCGCGATCATCCCCTCCCTCGCACGCGGGGTGAGAGCCTCATACCGCCCCGGTCATCCCTTCTTTCCGCACGCGGGGTGAGAGCATCAACCGCCCCGGTCATTCCCTCGCCCCCGCAAGGGGGAGAGGGTGAGGGGGTTCGCCGCAGGACCGCGATGCCAACCTCACGCCCCACACGAACGAGGGGTCGCCGGGGGGCTTTTCATTTGCGCCGGAGCGCGCGATGCTGCGCTCCATCCCCGGTCATCCCGGCCAACCCGGCCACTCCGCAGGACGCGCCCATGGACTTCACCTCGCTCTACAACCACCACGAACGCGAAGTGTTCGCCGCGGTGATGGAATCCGCGCCGCAGTATCCCGAGATCCACCGCGAGCCCGAGCTGCTGGCCGATGTCGCCTGCGTCGCGCTCAACCGCCTGCCGCCGCGCTACATCCGCCATGCCGTCGACTACTCGTTCTACCTGACCGAGCAGGAACGCCACGACGTCGACGCCGCGATCAAGGAAGCGGTCGCCCACGCCTTCGAATTCGTGCAGTCGCGCAGCGCGCTGCGGGCGAGACAGCGCTAGGCCCGGCGCCGGGCCCGCTCAGCGCGTATTGCCGTTGCGCACCAGCACGGTGGGCAGGCTGGCGGGCAGCGTGCGCGGATAGTCGCGGCTGTAGTGCAGCCCGCGGCTTTCATGCCGCAGCAGGGCCGAGCGCACGATCAGCTCCGCGCAGTCGACCAGGTTGCGCAGCTCCAGCAGGTCGCGGCTGACGCGGAAGTTGGCGTAGTAGTCGTCGATCTCCGCGCGCAGCAGGTCGATGCGGTGCAGCGCCCGCTGCAGCCGCTTGGTCGTGCGCACGATGCCGACGTAGTTCCACATCAGCAGCCGCAGCTCGTCCCAGTTGTGGGCGATGACCACCTGCTCGTCCGCATCCTCGACCTGGCTCTCGTCCCACGCGGGCAGCGGCGCGGGGTCGAGCTCGGGCTGCGACAGGATGTCGGCGGCGCACCCGCGGCCGAGCACGACGCACTCCAGCAGCGAGTTGCTCGCCAGCCGGTTGGCGCCGTGCAGGCCGGTGTGGGCGGTCTCGCCGACGGCATACAGGCCGGGCAGGTCGGCGCGGCCCTGCAGGTCGGACACGACGCCACCGCAGGTGAAGTGCACGGCCGGCACGACCGGGATGGGCTGGCGCGCGATGTCGATGCCCAGCGCCAGGCAGCGCGCGTGGATGGTCGGGAAATGTTCCTTGAGGAAGGCCTCGCCCAGGTGGGTGGCGTCCAGCCAGACGTGATCCAGGCCGTGCTTCTTCATCTCGAAGTCGATCGCGCGGGCGACGACGTCGCGCGGCGCGAGCTCCAGGCGTTCGTCGTGCGCCGCCATGAAGCGGGTGCCGTCCGGCAGCTTGAGATGACCGCCCTCGCCGCGCAGCGCCTCGGTGATCAGGAAGCTGCGTTCCTGCGGGTGGTAGAGGCAGGTCGGGTGGAACTGGATGAACTCCATGTTGGCGATGCGGCAGCCCGCTCGCCAGGCCATGGCGATGCCGTCGCCGGTGGAGGTGTCCGGATTGGTCGTGTAGCGATAGACCTTGCCGGCGCCGCCGGTGGCCATCACCACGGCGCGGGCGGCGATCGCGTCCACGCGCTGCGCGTCCATGTCGAGCGCGTAGATGCCGTAGCAGCGTGACGGCTCCTCGCGCTGCACATGGCGCGAGGTGATCAGGTCCAGCGCCATCCAGCGCTGGCGCAGCTCGATGTTGGGATGGGCCGCGGCCTTGGCCAGCAGCGCGTCGTGGATGGCCTTGCCGGTCGCGTCAGCGGCATGGGCGATGCGGCGCACGGCGTGGCCGCCCTCGCGGGTCAGGTGCAGGCCCAGCGGGCCCTGCTCGTCGGGGGTGAACGGGACGCCCTGCTCGACCAGCCAGCCGACGGCGTCGGCGCTGCGTTCGGCGATGAAGCGGGCGGTGGCCTCGTCGACCAGGCCGGCGCCCGCGTCCTGCGTGTCGCGGACGTGGCTCTCGATGCTGTCGTCGGACCCGAGCACGCCGACGATGCCGCCCTGGGCCCAGGCGGTGGCGGCCTCGTTGAGCTCCCGCTTCGCCAGGACGATCACCGGCACCCGATCGGCCAGGTGCAGCGCCACGGTCAGTCCGGCCAGGCCGGCACCCACGATCACCACCGGCGTCTGCGCGGCACCGGTCGGAACAGCTGCTGTCATCGTCATCGCCCCGTCACCAGGGCGTCATCGCTTGGGAGTCGGCGATTCTACGAGCGGTCAAATCGGCTCGCGGCAACCGGAGCCGCGAATCCCCGCGCTCAAGCCAGCATCGACTGCTGCGCGAAGATACCCGCCATCGCGCCCTGCGACGAAGCCTGGGTGACCGAGGGCAGGAAGGGCGTGGCCAGGTCGCCGGCGGCGTAGATGCCGGGCACGCTGGTCTGGCGGCGGTCGTCGACCTGGAGAACGATGCCGGTGGGCGTGTCGATCGTGGCGAGGCCCAGCGATTCATGGAGGCTGGCGGACGGCTTGTTGCGCGGGTGGGCAAACAGCACGTCGACCGCGACGTGGCGGTCGGCATCGAGATGGACGGCGGCGATGCGGCCCTCTTGATGGGCGATCTCGACGATCCGGCCTTCGACGACAGGGATGCCGCGGCCAGCAAGATCGGCCTGGACCTCGGGCGGCATGTCGTGCCCGTTGGCGAAGACGGTCAGCTGGTCGGTCCAGTGCTGGAAGAGCCGCGCCGACTGGTGGGACTGCGGGCTGGACCAGAGCAGACCCCAGTGCTGGCCGGCGACCTCGAAACCATCGCAGTAGGGACAGGGCACGATCGATGTGCCCCAGCAGTCCGCGAAGCCCGGAACGCTCGGCATCTGATCGGCCACGCCATAACTCAGGATCACGCGGCGTGCCCGACGGCGTTCGCCATCCCCGGTGAGGACCGAGAAATCGTCGATGGCGCCGGTGACGCTGTCCGCCCGCGCATTGACCAGCTTGACCGTCGGGTAACGCGCCAGTTGCCGCCGCGCCTCGGCCAGGATGTCCAGCGGCGACTTGTGATCGTGGCCGAGCAGGCCATGCGAATGGCCGGCGAAGCGATTACGCGGCAGACCGGTGTCCAGGACAGTGACCTGGCGGCGGGCGCGGCCGAGCTGCAGGGCGGCGGCGAGGCCGGCAAAGCTGCCGCCGATGATGATGACGTCATCCATGGTGAGGGCTCCGTGTTGCAAGGGGAGTACGCAAGCTTGCGTCAATTATTGGACTTTCAAGTCCAGTAATGTGCGGCCGCTATAGTGAACTGTCAAGTCCACTAATTGCGCCCATGTCTTCGACCCCGACTCCCGCTCCCAAGCCCCAACGCGGGCGGCCACGCGATCCGGAGCGCAGCCGGCGCATCCTGGAGGCGGCGCAGAAGCACTTCAACGAGCACGGCCTGGAGCGTGCCAGCGTGGACGCGATCGCCGCGGACGCGGGGGTCTCCAAGATGACCGTCTACAACAACTTCGGCTCGAAGGAAGGGCTGTTCCAGGCGGTCGTGCGCGACCGGTCGGCACCGGTGGTGGCGGGCGTCCCGGGCGCCGGGGCGCTGGATCCGGAGCAGCCCGAGAAGGCGCTGCTCGCGATCGGCACCCGCTTCCTGGCACTCGCGCGCGGCGATGACGCCCTGGGGGCGTTGCGCGCCATCTACGGCGTCGCGGGGGTGCAGCCGGAAGCCTGCCAGGCGTTCTACCGGGAAGGCCCGGAGCGCGTGATGGGCGAGCTGGCCGCCTACCTGCGCCGAGCCCACGCGGCCGGCACGCTGAAAGTGCGGCACCCGCCTCAGGCCGCGGACCTGTTCCTGTCGATGTTCTTCGGCTCCGCGCACATGCGCGGGCTGCTGAAGCTGGAGGCGCCGGATCCCCGCGAGAACCGCGCGCTTCTGCGCGAGGCCGTGCGGGTCTTCATGGCGGCATACGGCGCATGAGCGCCTTCATCGGCTTGGACGCCAGGACGGGGTCTGAAGACGTTCCTAGAACACCGGCTTCTCGCCGGCCAGCACCCGCAGGTCGTCGAGCAGCTGGAGCTGATCGTGGGCCTTGTCGTAGAAGCCGTCGGCGCCGTGCTTCTCGCACAGCGAGCGGTAGAAGTCCGGGTCGCGGCTGCTGAGCACCCACAGCTTGCCGGTGTAGCCGCCGCGGCGCGCGCGGCTCAGCACATGCATGCCGGAACCCACCTGCAGGTTGAGGTCGACCAGCACCACGTCCGGCTTCAGCGCCGGGATCGCCTGGACCGCGTCCTCTTCGCTGTCCGCATAACCCACCACCTCGACGAAGTCCAGGCCTTCGAAGAGCCGCAGGAACTGCGTGCGAATGAACTCGGAATCCTCGACGAGCAGAACACGCATGCCCTTTTCCCTTCCCCGGTCTGAATGCTGCGACGCATTCTGGCGCGAGGCCGAATCACGCAGCGGCGTCAGGGACGTCGAGTTCGCAACGGGTCGTATCCGGCGCGCGAGCAGCGCACCGGTTCAGACCACGACGGCGATCGCCGTGCACACGCCGCCGAAGCCGGCCGCGGAAGCGAGGAAGGTGACGTCGCGCCGCTCGCTGCCGCCTCGCCAGGCCATCAGGGCGACAAGGGCCAGGGTCCCGGTGAAGAGCAGTCCGGCGATGACAGGCGTGGTGAGGAGGTCCAAGGTCGTGAGCGGCGAGGTGGAAGGAAGGCCGCAGTGTGGGCGGCCCGCCCCTGCCACTCAAGGCCGGACTTCCTGGGCGCCGCTGCGGCTTTGCCGAAGCGACGCCCCTCCCCGCCTGGGATCAGCCGATCGTGATGGTCCTGGGTTCGAGGAAGGCTTCCAGGCCCATCACCCCGAACTCCCGTCCCTGCCCCGACAGCTTCACGCCGCCGAACGGCGCGAGCAGGTCGGGCGCGACGCGGTTGACCAGCACCGTGCCGGTCTCGATCCGCCCGGCCACGCGGCGGGCCCGCGCTTCATCGGCCGAGAACACATAGCCCTGGAGGCCGTAGGGCGAGTCGTTGGCGATTGCGATCGCCTGTTCCTCCGAGTCCACCGGCAGGATGGACAGCACCGGCCCGAAGATCTCCTCGCGCGCGATGTCCATGTCGTTGCGCACGTCGGTGAAGACGGTGGGCCGCACGAACCAGCCGCGCGTCAGTCCCTCGGGGCGACCTTCGCCGCCGACCACCAGGGTCGCGCCCTGTTCCTGGCCGCGCCGGATGTAGCGCTGGATGCGCTCGAACTGGGTACGGCTGACCATCGGGCCGATCGCCGTCGCCGGATCGCGCGGATCGCCGACGCGCATCGTCGCGACCGCGGTTCGCACCTGCTCGACGACCTCGGCCAGCCGCGCGCGCGGCACCAGCAGCCGCGTGCCTGCGACGCAGGCCTGTCCGCTGTTCATGAAGGCCGCGCCCAGGGCCAGCGGCACGGCGACGCGCAGGTCGGCATCGTCGAGCAGCAGCGAGGCCGACTTGCCGGTGAGCGCCAGGCTCACCCGCTTCATCGAGTCCACCGCGGCGCGCGCGATCAACTGGCCGGTCGGCGTCGAGCCGGTGAAGGACAGCTTGGCCACGCCGGGATGGGTGCCGATTTCGGCGCCCACGTCGGCGCCGCGGCCGGTCACGACGTTGACGACGCCCGGCGGCAGGTCCGCGTCATGGATCGCGCGGGTGATCACCAGCGCCTGCCAGGGGCTCAGCTCGCTGGGCTTGATCACCGTCGCGCAGCCCGCGGCGATGGCCGCGGCGAGCTTGCTGGCGATCGTCCCCGCGGCGGCATTCCACGGCGCGAAGAGCCCGGACACGCCGACCGGCCGCATCTGCAGGATCGACACGCCGTCCACACCGACGGGCCGCTCGAAGACATAACTCGACAGCGTGCGGGCGGCGTCGCCGAAGCACTGCGACGCGTAGTTGGCCACCCATTGGGACCGCGCCACCGGGCCGCCGTACTCGAGGATGGAGGACTCGCGCAGCGCATCGGCATTCGCGAGCATCGCGACCTGCAGCCGCTCCAGCATGGCCACGCGGTCCGTCACCGCGGTGCGGCCGAAGTCGGGCTGCGCGCGGACGGCGGCCTCGATCGCGCGGCGCGCGTCTTCGCGACTGGCCATGCGCGCGCGGCCGATCACCGTCTCGTCCGCGGGGTTGACGATGTCGACCTCTTCCTCGCCGGTGGCGGGGAGGAAGCGGCCGTCGATGTAGATCTGGTCGACGTGGATCATGGCGAACGGCCTGACGGCCTCAAGCTGCGATGCGCTCAATGTAGGAAGCGATCGGCCGCTTGATAAGCCATACGAAGGTTGCAGCCGCGCCGCCGGATCCGGCGGCCGGGCTCAGGCCTTCTTGGCGACCAGCGTCAGGATGTCGTAGCTCGCGACGAGCTCGCCGCGCTGGTTGGTCACCTGCACATCCCAGGCCACGACGCCCTGCGGCGGCTGGTCCGGGCGATTGCCGCGGTCGATGCGCCGCTTGCAGGTCAGGCGCGCCTGGATGGTGTCGCCGATCGCCACCGGATTGACGAAGCGCAGCGTGTCCAGCCCGTAATTCGCCAGCACCGGCCCGGGCGCCGGCGACACGAACAGCCCCGCCGCCGCCGACAGCACGAAGTAGCCGTGCGCGATGCGCTGGCCGAATTGCGTGTCCTTGGCGGCGACCTCGTCGAAGTGCATGTAGAAATAGTCGCCGCTGATGCCGCCGAAGTTGACGATGTCCGCCTCCGACACCGTGCGCCGGTGCGTCAGCAGCGAGTCGCCGACCTGGATCTCCTCGAAGTGCTTGCGGAACGGATGGATCGCGTCCTCCGTCACCTTGCCGCCGCGCACGTACTCGCCGGTGATCGCCGTCAGCATCGTCGGCGAAGCCTGCACCGCGCAGCGCTGCAGGTAGTGCTTCACCGCGCGGATGCCGCCGAGCTCCTCGCCGCCGCCCGCGCGGCCCGGGCCGCCGTGCTTGAGCATCGGCAGCGGCGAGCCATGGCCGGTCGACTCGCCGGCCGCGTCGCGGTCCAGCACCAGCAGCCGGCCGTGGAAGGCGGCCGCGTGGTACACGGCCTGCGCCGCCAGCGCCGGCGTCTTCGTGACCACCGAGCCCACCAGGCTGCCACGCCCCTTGGCCGCGAGTGCGAGCGCCTCGTCGAAGTCGCCGTAGGTCATCAGCGTCGACACTGGCCCGAAGGCCTCGACGCTGTGCACCGCCTCGTTGCGCATCGCGTCGCGACACAGCAGCAGCGTCGGCGCGAAGAAGGCGCCATCGCCGACGCCCTCGCCCACCGGCGCGAAGCCGTCGCGCTCACCGAAGACGATCTCGTTGCCCTGCGCCAGCTGCGCCAGGCGCTCGGCCACGTCCGCCTGCTGCGCCTTCGATGCCAGCGCGCCCATGCGCACGCCCTCGATGGCCGGGTCGCCGACCTTGATCTTCGCCAGCCGCTCGCGCAGCGCCGCGGCCACCGCATCGGCCTGCGCCGCCGGCACGATCGCGCGTCGGATCGCCGTGCACTTCTGGCCGGCCTTGGCGCTCATCTCCCGCATCACTTCCTTGACGAAGAGATCGAATTCGGGATCGCCCGGCTGCACGTCCGGCGCCAGGATCGAGCAGTTGAGGCTGTCCGCCTCGGCGTTGAACGGCACCGAGCGGCGGATCAGGTTCGCATTGACGCGCAGCTGCGCCGCCGTGTCCGCCGAGCCGGTGAAGGTCACCACATCGGTTTCCTCCAGCCGGTCCAGCAGATCGCCGGAACCCCCGATGACCAGCTGCAACGCGCCGCCCGGCAGCAGGCCGGATTCCTCGATCAGGCGCACGCAGGCCTCGGCGACGTAGCTCGTGGCGGTGGCCGGCTTGACGATGCAGGGCATGCCGGCGAGGAAGCTCGGCGCGAACTTCTCCAGCATTCCCCACATCGGGAAGTTGAACGCGTTGATGTGGACCGCGACGCCGCGCTTGGGCACCAGCACGTGCGTGCCCATGAACTGGCCGACCTTGCCGAGCTGCTGGGCCGGGCCTTCATGAACGATGTTGCTGGACGGCAGCTCGCGCCGGCCCATCGACGCGTACGCGAAGAGCGTGCCGAAGCCGCCCTCGATGTCGATCCACGAATCCGGCCGCGTGGCGCCGGTGTGCGCGGAGATCGCGTACAGCGCCTCCTTGCGCTCCTGCAGGTAGGCGGCCAGCGCCTTCAGGATCGCCGCGCGCTGTTGGAAGTCGAGCGCGAGCAGCGCGGGCAGCACCTGGCGGCGCGCGAAGTGCAGGCTCTCGCCGAAGTCGATCTCCTCGGCATGGGTCTGCGCCACCAGCCGGCCGTTGACGGCGCTGTGCAGGCCGCGCGCGGCGGTCGAGCCGATCCAGCGACCGGCGATCAGGCTTTGGAGGACGGGGGTGGCGCTGAGACTCATGGCTGATACTTCCAAGTTCCGTTTTCGATCTTGACCATCACGCGGGCGCGTTGATCCAGGCCCAGGTGGTCGTTGGCGGACATGGTGAACACACCATGCGCGCCGGGCAGTTCCTTCACGCCTTCGATCGCGTCGCGCAGCGCCGCGCGGAACTGCGGCGTGCCGGGCTGGGCCTTCTTGATCGCGTTCGGGATCGCCGCCTGCAGCAGCAGGCCCGCATCCCAGGCATGGCCGCCGAAGGTCGACACGCTGCCCTTGCCGTAAACCTTCTCGTACTCCGTCACATAGACCTTCGCGCTCTTCTTGGCCGGATGGTCGGCCGGCAGCTGGTCCACCACCAGCACCGGACCGGCGGGCAGGAAGGTGCCCTCGACATCCTTGCCGCCCACGCGCAGGAAGTCGTTGTTGGCCACGCCGTGGGTCTGGTAGTACTTGCCCTGGTAGCCGCGCTCCTTGAGCGTCTTCTGCGGCAGCGCCGCCGGCGTGCCGCTGCCGCCCACCAGCACCGCGTCCGGCTTGGCCGCCATGATCTTCAGCACCTGGCCGGTCACCGAGGTGTCGGTGCGGTTGTAGCGCTCGTTGGCGACGATGCTCAGGCCCTTGCTGGCGGCGACCTTGTTGAACTCGCCGTACCAGCCCTCGCCATACGCATCAGCGAAGCCGATGTAGGCCACCGTCTTCACGCCCTGCGCCTGCATGTGGGTGGCGATGGCCAGCGCCATCATGATGTCGTTCTGCGGCGTCTTGAAGACCCACTTCTTCTTCGCATCCATCGGCTCGACGATGCGCGCCGACGCCGCCATCGAGATCATCGGCACCTGCGCCTCCGACACCGCGTCGATCATCGCCAGCGAGTTCGGCGTCACCGTCGAGCCCACCACCACGTCGACCTTGTGCTCGGTGATCAGCTTGCGGGTGTTGGCCACCGCGGTCGTCGTGTCCGACGCGTCGTCCAGCACGATGTAGTTGACCTTCTGCCCGGCGATGGTCTTGGGCATCAGCGCGAAGGTGTTCTTCTCCGGGATGCCCAGCGAGGCCGCCGGCCCCGTCGCCGAGACCGTCACGCCGACGTTGATGTCGGCGCGGGCGGCGCCGCCCAGCGCCATCAGCGCGGCGCCGGCCACGGCCAGCAGGGTCTTCTCGATGCGTGTCATGTCGTCTCCTTGGAATGTCGTTGTTCAGGAACGCAAGGGAATGGGAGGTACTGCTACTGCGACTGCAAGGGGGCGATGCTCCTCCGCGAAACCTTCATGAGACTTGCGGCGCGGGATCGCGCGGGGCCGGGTCGGCGGCTTCGGTCCGGACTGCGCCCAGGCCGCCGAAGAACAGATCGGCCACCATCGGCGCGACCGCCTCGTAGGTCAGCGCGCCATCGGGGCGCAGCCAGGTGAAGGTCCAGTTGATCATGCCGAACAGCAGCATGGTCAGCGGCTTGTGCAGGTGAGCGCCGCGCAGCTCCGGCCGCACCGCGGCCACCGCGTCGGCGAAGCGGCCCACCACCTGGCGCTCAACCTCGACCATGCGCTCGCGGTGCTCGTCGTCGAGGAACTTCAGGTCCTCGGTCAGCACGCGGTGCTCGTTCTGCGCCTCGCCGTAGGCCTGCACGAAGCGATGGATCAGGCCGCGCAGGTGATCCTGTGGCGGCAGGCCCTGCGCGCTCACCTCGTCGACCAGGTCGACCAGATGCTGCAGGTGGTTCTGGCAGATCTGCGCGAGCAGCTCATGCTTGTCGCGGACATAGTGGTACAGCGTGGGCTTGCTGACCTCGCAGGCCTCGGCGACCTGGTTCATCGAGGTGGCCGGGTAGCCCTGGTTGGCGAAAAGTCGGGCGGCCTGCGCGAGGATCTCCTCGCGGGTGGCATCGAATCCGGGGGCGCGACCTCGGGCCATGGGTGTTGTTTTCCTTGTGAATCAGCGTTCGTCGAACGAGATCACGACGCGCGGCGTCAGGGCGTGGGCCTGACAGCTGAGGATGAATCCGGCCGCCACCTCGTGCTTCTCGAGGGCGAAATTCTTATCCATCCGGACCTCGCCCTCGATCAGCTTGCAGCGGCAGGTCGAGCACACGCCCGACTTGCAGGAGAACGGCACGTCCATGCCGGCGCGCGCCGCGGCGTCGAGCAGGCTGGGATCGCTCTTGCGGAACTCGATCTCGCGCGAGACGCCGTCGCGGATCACGAGCACCTTGGCGGCCTCGGCGTCCTCCTCGTGGATCTCGTGCGGCGCCGGACGGCCGGTCTGCATCTCCGGCGTGCCGAAGCGCTCGATGTGGATGCGGTCCTCGGGCACGCCGGCGGCGCGCAGCGCGGCCTCGGCCTGCTCGTTCATCTCGAAGGGGCCGCAGACGAAGACCTGGTCGATGCCGCCCGCCGGCACCGGCCCGGCCAGGAACTCGCCGAGCTTGGCCTGGTCCAGCCGGCCCGCCATCAGCGGCGCGTCGACATGCTCGCGCGAGAACACGTGATGCAGCGTCAGCCGCGTCATGTAGCGGTTCTTCAGGTCCTCGAGCTCTTCCTTGAACATCGCCGAGGCCGGCCGGCGGTTGCCGTAGATCAGCGTGAAGCGGCTCATCGGCTCGCGCGCCAGCACGGTCTTCATGATCGACAGGATGGGCGTGATGCCCGAGCCCGCCGCGATGCCGACGTAATGCCGTGCCGACGCCGGATCGATGGGCACGTGGAAGCGGCCCTGCGGCGGAAAGACCTGGACCTCGTCGCCGGCCTTCAGCTGCCGGTGGACCCAGGTCGAGAAGGCGCCGCCATCGACCTGGCGCACGCCCACGCGCAGTTCGCCGTCGTCGACGCCGGCGCAGATCGAGTACGAGCGGCGCAGGTCCTGGCCGTCGACGTCGCCGCGCAGCGTCAGGTACTGGCCCTGCGTGAAGCGGAAGGTCTCGCGCAGCGCCTCCGGCACGTCGAAGCACAGCACGACGGCGTCGTCGGTGTCCTGGTGCTTGGCGCGCAGGCGCAGCGGGTGGAAGTGCAGGCTCATGGCGATGGCGGGTGAATCGTGAAGGGAGGGCGCGACCGGGCGGCGGCTCAGATCGGCTTGAAGTGTTCGAAGGGCTCGCGGCAGGCGAGGCAGCGGTACAGCGACTTGCAGGCGGTCGATCCGAACGCGGACAACTGCTCGGTGCGCGCGCTGCCGCAGCGCGGGCAGGCGATGGCCTCGCGCCGGCGGACGACGCGCACCGGCACGCCCTGGCCCGCGTCCACCGGCCCCGGCGGCGCGATGCCATAGCGGCGCAGCTTCTCGCGGCCCTCGTCGGTGATCCAGTCGGTGGTCCAGGCGGGCGCGCGGCGCATCGTGACGGTGATCTCGCCGAAGCGGGCCAGCGCCTCGCGCACGCTCCGCTCGATCGCCTCGGTCGCGGGACAGCCCGAGTAGGTCGGCGTCAGCACGACCTCCAGGCCATCGGCGGTCTCGAGCAGATCGCGCACGATGCCGAGCTCCACCAGCGACACCGCCGGCACCTCGGGATCGAGGACCTGCGACAGCACTTCCCAGGCCGCGGACAGGCGCCCGCAGCCGAGGTCGGTGGGACCGGGTCCCGCATCGGACGGGGCCGGACGCGGACCAGCCGTCGTCAGCGACGACAACCAATCCAGGTGCGAGGGCGTCGGGGCAGCGTTCATGGTGGTCCTCGAAGCGTGGGCGTCGCCGCGCTCACCACACCCCGCCGGGGTAGGCGCGCTGCAGCGACTGCATCGTCGCCAGCATGTGGCCCATGTGCTCGCTGTGGACGCCGCGCACGCCGGCGTAGACGTGCGGCGTGTCCTTCGGGCGGGCCAGGCGCGCCTCGGCCAGCACCTCGTCCATCGCGGCGTTCCAGTCCGGCTTGAGCGACGACCAGGCCGGGCCCAGGCCGCTCGCCTCGGCGGCGGCATCGACGGCGTCCGACGCGAACAGCTCGTTCACGTAGGGCCAGAGCGCCGCCAGCGCGGTCGTCATGCGGCGGGTCGATTCCTCGCTGCCGTCGCCCAGGCGCACGACCCACTCGGCGGCGTGCTGCTGGTGATAGCGGACCTCCTTCACCGCCTTGGCGGCGATGGCGGCGACCTCCGCGTCGCTGGAAGCCTGCAGCCGCGTCCACAGCGGCAGCAGCCAGCAGGCGGCGATCAGATTGCGCGCCTGCGTGAACGCGAAGTCGCCGCGCGGCAGCTCCATCAGCACGGGGTTCAGGTAGTGGCGCTCCTCGCGCAGGTAGGCGAGCTGGTCCTCGTCCAGCGGCTCCTCGTTGAGCTGGCCGGCCCGGGTCAGCAGCGCGCGCGCCTGGCCCAGCAGGTCCAGCGCGATGTTGCCCAGCGCCAGGTCCTCTTCCAGCACCGGCGAGTGGCCGATCCATTCCGAGATCCGGTGCGACAGCACCAGGCAGGCATCGCCGATGCGCAGCAGGTATCGGACGTCCGCGCGCTGGCCGGGTTGAACGGAAGTGCTCATCGTCCGGTCCTCACATGTGGTCCAGCGAGGCGGGCAGGTCATAGAAGGTGGGGTGGCGATACACCTTGTCCTCCATCGGGTCGAACATCATCGACTTCTCGCCCGGATCCGACGCGACGATCGCCGACGAGGGCACGACCCAAATGCTCACGCCTTCCTGGCGGCGGGTGTAGACGTCGCGGGCCATCTGCAGGGCCATCTTCGCGTCGGGCGCATGCAGGCTGCCGCAGTGCTTGTGGTCCAGGCCCGCCTTGTTGCGGACGAAGACTTCCCACAGGGGCCATTCATTGGCGCCGGTCGTTTGGTTGATGCTCATGATTCGTGTGCCTGGAAGGTCGTGTCGGAGGGCCTGGTCGTGCGATCAGGCCGCCTGGGCGGCGGTGGCGCGCTTGTTCGCGTGGGCCAGCGCGGCGTCGCGCACCCAGGCGCCCTCCTCCCAGGCCTTGACGCGGGTGGCCAGCCGCTCGGTGTTGCAGGGACCGTTGCCGCCGACGACGCGCCAGAACTCGTCCCAGTCGATCGCGCCGAAGTCGTGCTGCTCGCGCTGGGCATTCCACTTCAGGTCGGGGTCGGGCAGCGTCACGCCGAGCAGCTCGGCCTGCGGCACGGTCGCGTCGACGAACTTCTGACGCAGCTCGTCGTTGGTCAGGCGCTTGATGCCCCAGCGCATCGACTGCTCGGAATTCGGCGAGTCCTTGTCCGCCGGCCCGAACATCATCAGCGACGGCCACCACCAGCGGTTCACCGCGTCCTGGACCATCGCCTTCTGCGCCGCGGTGCCCTCGCGCATCATGACGAGCAGGCTCTCGTAGCCCTGGCGCTGGTGGAAGGACTCCTCGCGGCAGATGCGGATCATCGCGCGCGCATACGGCCCGTAGGAGCAGCGGCACAGCGGCACCTGGTTCATGATCGCCGCGCCGTCGACCAGCCAGCCGATCACGCCGATGTCGGCCCAGGTCAGCGTCGGATAGTTGAAGATCGAGCTGTACTTGGCCTTGCCGTTGTGCAGCGCGTCCAGCATCTGGTCGCGGCTGGTGCCCAGCGTCTCCGCGGCCGAGTACAGGTAGAGCCCGTGACCGCCCTCGTCCTGCACCTTCGCCAGCAGGATGGCCTTGCGCTTGAGCGTCGGGGCGCGCGTGATCCAGTTGCCCTCGGGCAGCATGCCGACGATCTCGGAATGCGCATGCTGGCTGATCTGCCGCACCAGCGTCTTGCGGTAGTGCTCCGGCATCCAGTCCTTGGCCTCGATGAAGTCGCCCGCGTCGATGCGGGCCTCGAAGGCCTCGTTGCGCTGCTGCTCCTCGGCGGTCTGCAGCTTGGCCGCCTGGTCCTGCGGACCGACGCTCATGGCTTGCGTGTACATGGGGACTCCTTACGAATGCTTCGGACGCTGGTCGACGACGCGGCGCGCCTTGCCCACCAGCGTGCGTTCGATCGAATCGGGGGCGCCGACCGTCACGCGGGTCGACACGCCGATCAGCGTCTTGATGCGGTGCTGCAGCGACCTGGCTGCCGCCTGCGCGTCGCCGCCCGCAGCCGAGAGCTCGCAGCGCACCTCGACCTCGTCGAGGTGACCGTCGCGGCTGACGACGATCTGGTACTGGCCGGACAGGCCGGGCTCGGCGAGCACCAGTTCCTCGATCTGCGTCGGGAACAGGTTGACGCCGCGGATGATCAGCATGTCGTCGCTGCGGCCGACGATCTTGCCGATGCGGCGCATGCTGCGCGCCGTCGGCGGCAGCAGCCGCGTGAGGTCGCGCGTGCGGTAGCGGATCACCGGCAGCGCCTCCTTGCTCAGCGAGGTGAAGACGAGCTCGCCCTCCGAGCCCTCGGGCAGCACCTCGCCGGTCTCGGGGTCGATGATCTCGGGATAGAAGTGGTCCTCCCAGATCACCGGGCCGTCCTTGGTCTCGATGCACTCGGACGCGACGCCAGGCCCCATCACCTCGGACAGGCCGTAGATGTCGACCGCGTCGATGCCGGCCTTGTGCTCGATCTCGCGGCGCATCGCCTCGGTCCAGGGCTCGGCGCCGAACACGCCGGTCTTGAGCGAGCTCGCGCGCGGGTCCAGGCCCTGGCGCACGAATTCCTCGACGATCACCTGCATGTAGCTCGGCGTGACCATGATCACGTCGGGCTTGAAGTCCTGGATCAGCTGGACCTGCTTCTCGGTCTGGCCGCCCGACATCGGAATCACGGTGCAGCCCAGCCGCTCGGCGCCGTAATGCGCGCCCAGGCCGCCGGTGAACAGGCCGTAGCCGTAGGCGACATGGACGATGTCGCCCGCGCGCGTGCCGGCGGCGCGCAGCGAGCGCGCGACCAGATCGGCCCAGGTGTCGATGTCGCGCCGCGTGTAGCCCACCACCGTCGGCTTGCCGGTGGTGCCCGAGGACGCGTGCACCCGCACGACCTGCTCGCGCGGCACCGCGAAGAGGCCGAACGGGTAGTTGTCGCGCAGGTCCTTCTTGGTCGTGAACGGGAACAGGCGCAGGTCGGCCAGGTCCTTCAGGTCGTCGGGATGCACGCCCTTGGCGTCGAAGGCGGCCCGGTAGTGCGGGACGTTCTCGTAGGCATGCTTGAGCGTCCACTTCAGGCGCTGCAGCTGCAGCGCGCGCAGCTCGTCCTGGCTGGCGCGCTCGATGGGCTCGAGGTCCTCGGGCCGGAAGGTCTTCACCGTCATGGGTCTCGTCTCCTTGTCGCCGCGGGCTCGGGCCGGCTCAGCCGGGCAGCGGCAGGTCCGCCACCACGGGCCGGCCCTTCATGCGGTAGGACCGCCCGCGGAAAACCGCGACCAGCTCGTCTCGTTGATTGGTGATGCGGATGTCGTAGACGCCGGTGCGGCCGGCCAGCGAGGTCTCGCTGGCGCGCGCCGTCAGGACGTCCCCCAGTCGGGACGGCGCGACGAGGTCGATCGCGAAGCCCGAGGCCACCGTCATCTCGTTGTGCGAGTTGCAAGCGAAGGCGAAACAGGAATCGGCCAGCGTCGTCACGAAGCCGCCGTGGCAGATGTCGAAGCCGTTGAGCATGTCCTCGCGCACCGTCATCGACAGCGTCGCGGTGCCGGGACCGATCGCGTCGATGCGCAGGCCCAGGCCCTGCGACGCGCGGTCGTTGGCGAACATGGTGTCGCGCACCGCCTCGGCGATGCGCTGCGGATCGAGGGCCTCGCGCATCAGCGGTCCTTGAACACCGGCGCGCGCTTGGACAGGAAGGCGGCCGCGCCTTCCAGGTAGTCGTGCGCGTAGCCGAGCTGGCTCTGCAGCTTGGCCTCGAGCTTGAGCGCGTCCTCGAACTCCAGGTCCATCGACGCATCGAGCGCCTGGCGCGTCTGCACCAGCGCGCGGGTCGGCATCTTCGCCAGCTTCTGCGCGGTGGCCATGGCTTCGCTCTGCAGCTCGCCGTCGGCGACGCAACGCGCGATCAGGCCCCAGGCTTGCGCGTCGGCTGCGGGCAGCTTGTCGCCCAGCAGTGCCAGTTGCAGCGCACGGGCGCGGCCCACCAGCCGCGTCAGCAGCCAGGTGCCGCCGCAGTCGGGCACCAGTCCGATCTTGGAGAAGGCCTGGATGAACGAGGCCGACTGGCCAGCCAGCACCAGGTCGCAGCCCAGCGCGAAGTTGGCGCCGGCGCCCGCGGCGACGCCGTTGACCGCGCAGACGGTCGGCACCGGCATGCTGCGCAGGCGCAGGGCCAGCGGGATGTAGTAATGGTCCAGGAGGTTGCCGATGTCCTTGGCCTTGGGCTTGCGCTGCGGATCGGCGTCGCCCGCGTGGTCGTCGAACTCGGGCTTGATGTGCGGGTCGGACAGGTCTTGGCCGGCGCAGAACGCGCGGCCGGCGCCGGTGATGAGCACCGCCCTCACCGCCTCGTCGTGCGCCGCCTCGTCCAGGGCGATGCGCAACTGGCCCAGCAGGCCGGTCGTGAACGCGTTCAGCGCCTGCGGCCGGTTCAGCGTCAGGACGCGCACGGCGCCTTCGGTGCTGATCAGCAGCGGACTGTCTTCGGCGGTGGACGGGGGGGTGGGGGTGGTGCTCATTCGGCTTGTCTCCTCGGCCTGAGGGGGATTCAGCTTTTGCAGCTTTTTTTGATCGGCTTCTATTTACCGACCGGTCGGTAGATACTACGAGCCATCGAATCCCAACACAAGGCCAGTGACCTAGGGTTACCACCAAGATCGCGGTCATTTACAGGGAAAGTTCCCCTGGTGCTGGGGCCGAGGACGCCAGAACCACGATAGGAGACGAATCCATGCCCTGCTATGCCATCGACGGCCTGTCGCCGGTCGTCCATCCCAGCGCCCATGTGCATCCGACGGCGGTGCTGATCGGGGACGTGATCGTCGGGCCGGACTGCTACGTCGGGCCCTGCGCCTCGCTGCGCGGCGACTTCGGGCGGATCCGGCTGATGGCGGGCGCCAACGTGCAGGACACCTGCGTGATCCACGGTTTCCCGGGGTCGGACACCGTCGTCGAGGCCAACGGCCACATCGGCCACGGCGCGGTATTACACGGCTGCGTGGTGCGCCACGACGCGCTGGTCGGCATGAACGCGGTGGTGATGGACGAGGCGGAGGTCGGCGCCTACAGCATCGTCGCGGCCTGCGCGTTCGTGCGGGCGGGGCTGAAGCTGCCGGAGAAGTCGCTGATCGCCGGGCTGCCGGCCAAGGTGATGCGGCCGCTGACCGAGGACGAGATCCGCTGGAAGCGCGAGGGCACCGAGACCTACCAGGACCTGGCGCGGCGCTGCCACGCCAGCCTGGTCGAGGTCAGCCCGCTGGCCGAGGAAGAGGCCGACCGACCGCGCCTGCAGATCGGCGGCCCCAAGACGCTGGTGGCGACAAGACGCGAGGACGACGGCAGCGCCTGAGCGCGCTGGCGCCGCCTTGAACGCGGTAGCGGCGCCGGGGCGCCGTCAGACCATTTCGGCCCGCTGCACCTGCACCTGGTCGATCAGCGCGGTCACCAGGCCCGCCGACAGGCCATGCACGCCCGCGCCCGAGCAGGCCGCGGCGCCGGCCGCGACGGCCCAGCGCAGGTGCTCCTCGGGCTCGTGGGTCGCGCCGTTCATCAGGCTGTAGAGCAGCCCGGCCATGGCGGCATCGCCGGCGCCGATCGTGTCCACGACCGCGTCCAGCGGCGGCGGCGCGGCGCTGAGGTCGGCCTTCGGATGGAACAGCTGGGCGCCGCGCTCCCCCAGCGTCAGCATCACGATGGCGCGCGGGTTCCAGGCGGCGATCTGCGCCAGGCCGACATGGTGGTCGCGGCTGCGGAACAGCCCGCGCAGGTCTTCGTCCGACACCTTGATCACGTCCGCCAGCCGGCACATGCGCTCCAGCGTGCGGTCATAGCGCGAGTCCATCGAGATCCGGTAGTTCGGGTCGTAGCTGATGCGGGCGCCCTCGTCCTTGAGGGACTCGGCCAGCGCGATCAGCCGCGCGGCCAGCGGCTCGCGCGTCAGGCTGATCGAGCCGAAGTGGGCCCAGCGCAGCGCCCGGCGCCAGCCGGCGGGCAGCGCGTGGGGGCGGAAATGCAGGTCGGCGCTGTCGTCGCCGACGAAGGCGTACTCCGGCGGCGACATCTGGTGGACGAAGGCCATCAGCGGCGACTTGGCGAACTGCTGGATGAAGCGCAGGTCCAGGTGGGCGTCCGCGCTGGCCTGCCAGAGCTCCTGGCCGAAGGGATCCTTGCTCAGGCCGCCGGCGAAGGCGCTGAGCTGGCCGAGCCGCGACATCGCGATGGCCACGTTCCACGGCGAGCCCCCGCTGCGGCTGCACCAGGTGCCGGGACCGGTGCGGATCATGTCGGTGAGGGCTTCGCCGAAGGAGACGAAGCTGGCCAGGTCCGCATGGACCACGGTCGTGGGGGTCAAGCTCATTCCGGGATTCGAACGCGCCTGACCTTCCGGTGCAAGTGACAAGTCCTACAGGGTGACGACCCCCCGGGGCCGATTCAGCGCAGTTCCAACAGGACCTCCGGATGGGCCATCGCGACCCGGAGCAAGGCCCGGGCAGCGCCAGTCGGTTCGCGCCGGCCTTGCTCCCATTCCTGCAGCGTGCGCTTGGACACGCCCAGCAGTCCAGCGAAGTCAGCCTGCGACAGGCCGGTGCGGGCCCGTGCTTCCGCGGCACCAGGCACTTCGACGCGAGTGACCCGCGCGGCCTTGCCCGCTTTCATCTGCCGGATCGAGTCCAACAGATCCTGCTGAAACTTCTCCTGATCGTCAGGCATCTTCGACTCCTTGCTTCAGCTGTTCCAGAAATGCGGTGGGCAGGTTGTCGAACGCTGCCTTCGCATACACGATCAACAGCCAGATCAAGTACTCCTCCACATTGAAGTAGATCACCCGAACCCCGCCTCGCTTGCCGCTGCCGGCCTTGGACCAGCGCACCTTGCGGCATCCCCCAGTGCCCGGAATCACGTCCCCGGCATCCGGGTTCAATGCGATCCAGTTGATGAATTCCACGCGTTCCGCTTCGGTCCAAAGGTCCCGGGCGTACTTCTGAAAGATGGGGGTTTCGGCAACGGTTCGCATGTTGCCACGCTACGTCGCTGACGTACAAGCGGTCGATGACTCATCTCAGCCGTCCGCGCCGCTCGGCCGACTTGCTCCCGTGAGATCCCTGCCCTCGACGAGTGGGCTGGCCAGGAACGGCTCGCCGTGTCCGATTCACGAGACACCGCGCCGCCCTTGACCATCCTCGGACGAGGCGATGCCGCCGGCGGCACAATCGCTCCCCATGACCGATGGTGTGATTCCGCTGCTCGATCTGCGCCAGATCGGGCGGACGCCTCCCGTGCCGCATCCCCTCCCCCCGCCCCGCCCGGGGCCGTGGCTGGACGCGCGCGGCCGGCCGCTGCGCGACCTGCGCATCTCGGTCACCGATCGCTGCAACTTCCGCTGCAGCTACTGCATGCCGAAGGAAGTGTTCGACAAGCACTACACCTTCCTCCCCCACCGCGACCTGCTGTCCTTCGAGGAAATCACCCGTCTGGCGGGCGTCTTCGCCGGCCTGGGAGTCCAGAAACTGCGCCTGACCGGCGGCGAACCGCTGCTGCGCCGCAACCTCGAGGCGCTGATCGCCCAACTGGCCGAGCTGCGCACGCCCGAGGGCCAGCCGCTCGACCTGACGCTGACCACCAACGGCTCGCTGCTGGCGCGCAAGGCGCGGGCGCTGCGGGAGGCGGGCCTGCGCCGGGTCACGGTCAGCCTGGACGCGCTTGACGACGCCATCTTCCGCCGCATGAACGACGTCGACTTCCCGGTCGCCGAGGTGCTGCGCGGCATCGAGGCCGCCCAGGCCGCCGGCCTGGCGCCGATCAAGGTCAACATGGTGGTCAAGCGCGGCACCAACGACGACCAGATCGTCCCCATGGCGCGCCACTTCCGCGGCACCGGCGTGGTGCTGCGCTTCATCGAGTACATGGACGTCGGCATGAGCAACGGCTGGCGCATGGACGAGGTGCTGCCGTCCGCGCAGGTCCTGGCCCGCCTGCGCGAGGACGCCGAGCTGGTCCCCCTCGCCGCCACCGTGGAGGGCGAAACCGCCACCCGCTGGGGCTACGCCGACGGCAGCGGCGAGATCGGCCTCATCTCCAGCGTCACCCAGGCCTTCTGCGGCGACTGCAACCGCGCGCGGCTCTCCACCGAGGGCCGGCTCTACACCTGCCTGTTCGCCGGCGATGGCCACGACCTGCGCGCGCTGCTGCGCGGCGACGGCGAGCACCCGCCGCGGTCCGACACCGAGATCGCCGCCGCGCTGGGCGCGCTCTGGACCCGGCGCGGTGACCGCTACTCGGAGCTGCGCGCCAGCCTGCCGGCGGCGGACTCCGGCCCGGCGCGCCGCGTCGAGATGCACTACATCGGCGGCTGATGCGCGCCACCGCGCTGATCCTCTGCGGCGGCCGCGCCACCCGCATGGGCGGCGTCGACAAGCCGCTCCAGCCCTTCCAGGGCCGGGCGCTGGTCCACCACGTCATCGAGCGCATCGCCCCCCAGACCGGCGGCCGGATCGTGATCAGCGCCAACCGCCACCTCGACGACTACCGCCGCCTCGGCCACCCAGTCCTGCCCGACCCGCTGCCGGACTTCCCCGGACCGCTGGCCGGCATCCTCGCCGGGCTGACGGCGCTTGCGGATGCCCGCACTGCCTCCGGCCCCCGCCTCACCGACGCCTCCGACGCGGACGGTGCCTCGCCCGTTGATCGCGGGCCCGAGGACCGCCATCCCGGCGACCACAGCGCGGGGGATCGCGGTCCCGGCGACGGTAATGACCGCGTCGGCACCGACTGGCTGCTCGTCGTCGGCGGCGACTGCCCCTGGCTGCCGACCGACCTGCTCGACCGCCTGGCCGCCGGCCTCGCACCGGACCACAGCGCCGCGATGGCGCTGGGCCGCGAGGCGCCGGGCGAGCCGCTGCGCCCCCAGCCCTTGGCCAGCCTGATCCATGTCCGGCACCGTGCCGGGCTGGCGGCGGCGCTGGACGCGGGCGAACGGCGCGTCGAGGGCTGGCTGCGTTCGCTGCCGCTGGCGCGGGTCGCCTTCGACCGGCCGGCGGACGAGTGCGCCTTCGCCAACATCAACAACAGGAGCGAGCTTGAGCGACTCGAACGACTGGACCGCGGCTGAGGGCCCACCGGCCGAGGGCGTGATCACGCTGCGCCTGCTGACCGAAGCGGACCTGCCGGCCTACAAGGCCTTGCGCGACGCGATGCTCGCGCGCCACGAGCAGGCCTTCACCTCCGATGCCGAGACCGAGCGCGCGCGCGAGGCCTCGAGCTACCGCGTGCGGCTGCATCCGCAGGCGGGCGGCAAGTCGCTGTTCACGCTGGGCGCGTGGTCGGGCGAGCGGCTGGTGGGCGCCCTGACCTGCGAGCACGAGAACCGCAAGAAGGTGATGCACGTCGCGCACCTGATCGGGATGATGGTCGACGACGAGGTCCGTGGACGCGGCATCGGCAAGCGCCTGCTGCGACAGGCCCTGGCGCTGCTGCGTCGCGAGCCGCGGCTGGAGACGGTCACGCTCAGCGTCACGGCGGGCAACCAGGCGGCGATCGCGCTCTACCGTCAGGCGGGCTTCACCCGCTACGGCCACCTGCCCCGCGCCATCCGTCTCTCCGATGGCCGCTACTACGCCAAGGACCTGATGAGCCTCGACCTGAGGCCTTGATCGCAGCAGACGCCCAGGCCCGCCGCCAGCGAGCGTCGCTGGGGCCGGAATACCGCTTGGGGGTCCAGGAGGGATCCCCCATGCGGTGTGGAGAGCCCGCGCCTGGCGCCCCGCAGTCCTTCCGGCGCAAGGCGCTCAATCACACGCCACCGCGGGCACGGCCGCGACGTCGACGTCCACCGTCAACTCGTCCTGTATCGCGAGCAGCCCTCCGAGGATGGAGAACGGCGTGATGCCGAAGTCGCTCTGACGGAGGACGAGCGCCCCCTGCGTCCTCAGGACCGAGCCCCCCGCATCCCCCGCAGGACGGACCACCCGCACCGGCACGTCGAGCAGGCGGGTCTGGCCGTGCCAGTTGACGGCGAGCTTGAGCGCCAGCACCGGGAAGGCGCCGGCGACAGCGGTGCTGCGCATCGCGATGACCGGGAAGCGCTCGACGTCAACGGCCCGGAGCAGGTTGGCGCGGGTGCCGGCCACGTCGGACGCGGAGGGCGTGCTGGCGAACTCGGGCCCCAGCGGCGCGCGCCACTCGGGTTTGTCGATGGCCAGGTCGTCGAGCCGGAAGGCCAGTTCGACGCCGGCGCCGGCGATGCCGTCGGTGGGAACGAAGACCTGGCCGGTGAGCCGCTCGACGCCGATCACGTGGTTGTGGCCGACCTTGGCAAGGCGTCCGGCGCGAAAGACGTGGATGCGGACCTGCGAGGTGGCGGCGTCGACGCGATAGAGCCGGCCTTCGCCGCGTTGCTGCGCGGCGAGCCATGCCGTGCAGGACGACGGGCCTGGCGACGATGGGGCCTCGCTAGCGCCGGCGCCGGGCGTCGTGACTGTCGTCGCTGTCGGCGTCGTGGCCGGAGGCGCGATGCCGCACCCGGCCAGCGCGCCTCCGAGCAGCAGCGCGGCGATCGCCGACGCGGCCGACCTTCCGGCGCCGCGCCGACGCATGCCTGGAGGCACCTCATTTGCCGGCGTCAACACTTGCATAGGGGTAAACCAAGAGTGGTCAGAACTGCATTCTGAACGGCATAAACAAGCTGGTCGCACTAGCATTGCGACATCATGACGACACCTCGCACGGAGACTGCCATGGCACGCCAAGCCACCGACCTGATGGCGCAGTACGCCGCCTACCACCGCGATCGCCGCAACATCGCCACCCATTTTGTCGGCATCCCGCTGATCGTCTTCGCGATCGGCGTGCTGCTGGCGCGGGCGCAATTCCATGTCGGCGACTGGACGGTTTCCGCCGCCTGGCTGGTCTGGGGCGGCGCGACAGTCTGGTACCTGACGCGGGGCAACTTCGTGCTGGGCCTGTCCACGGCGCTGGTCAACGCGGTGCTGATGGCGCTGGCGCATCCGCTGGCGGACGGCTCCTTCGGCAGCTGGCTGGCCTGGGGCCTGGGCAGCTTCATCGTCGGCTGGATCATCCAGTTCGTCGGCCACTATTACGAGGGCCGCAAGCCCGCCTTCGTCGACGACCTGGTGGGATTGCTGGTCGGTCCGATGTTCGTCGTCGGCGAGGCCCTGTTCGCGATGGGCTGGGGCCGCGACCTGCTCGCCGAGATCGAGCGCCGCGCCGGCCCCACCCATCTGCGCGACCTGACCCACCCGGCCTGATCGGGGGCGGCTGGCGCGGGCCGAGCGGGCCGATCCCGCCCGCGCGACCGCGCGTCACCCCTTGTGGGGGTCGGGTCTTGCAGGGGCTTGCAGCCCCGGTCCAAGGCGCTTATCTTGGACGTCCGAGTTCCGTCAGATGTCGCCAGGAGGCCCCATGAAACCGGTGTCCGAACTGCTGAAGAACCGCGGCCCGAGCGTCTGGCGCGTCGCGCCGGAAGCCACGGTGTTCGATGCGCTGCACCTGCTTGCGCAGCATGATGTCGGCGCCTTGCTGGTGATGGAGGGCGATCGGCTGCTCGGCATCTTCTCGGAGCGCGACTACACGCGGAAGATCGCCTTGCAGGGGCGTGATTCGCGGCACACGCCGGTCAAGGATGTGATGACGCCCAACGTGTTCGTGGTGAAGCCCGACACCGACTGCCGCGAATGCATGAGCCTGATGAGCCAGCGCAAGATCCGCCACCTGCCCGTCGTCCAGGGCAACCAGGTCGTGGGCATGCTCTCGATCCGCGACTTGATGGACAACATCATCGCCGACGACGAAATGACGATTGCCCAACTCCAGAGCTACATCTACGGATAAGGGCGAAGCCCTGCAGGCAAGGCGCGGCGCGGTCAGCCTGGCCAGAATTGAAGCGCACTGTCGGCGCCGGACTTCGGCGGGCGTGCCTTCGGGGGCTTGTCGGGGGATGAGGGAGTGCCCATCGCGATCCAGCCGAGCAAGGTCTCGCCCGGCTCGCAGAACGCGGCGATGAGGCCCGGATCGCGCGCCTTCGCACCGCTGAGCATCTTTCCGCCGAAACCCAGCGCCTGCGCGGCATTCAGGAAATTGGTCAGCGCGCCACCGACGCAGGCCCACTGCTCATGCGCCGGCACCTGCGGATGACCCAGGTCCAGGCGCGCGACCACCGCCACCGTCACCGGCGGGCGCAGCGCGCGCTCCTCGTCCATCGCGATGCCCGTCTCGTCCTTGCCCGCCCGGCGCGCAGCCGCCGCGAACAGCGCGGCCATCGACCGGCGCGCCTCCCCGCGCACGACCTTGAATCGGAACGGCACCAGCGCCGCATGGTCAGGCGCGTGCAGCGCCGCCTCCGTCATCGCGGCCAGCGCCGCATCGTCCGGGCCCGGCTCGATCAAGTACTTCGGACCCACCGATGCGCGCGTGAGCAGCAGCTTCAGGGCTTGGTCGTTCATGGCGCCCCTCCTTCATCCAAGGGCTTGCGGCATCGTGCCGCCGAAGCGGCGACCCACGACGCCGCCAATCAATGATTCAAGCGCCGCCGCGCCGCGTAGGAGCAGGCATCGACGGCCATCACCAGCACCAGCATCGCCAGCAGCACGGTGCAAGTCTCCCGCATCTGGAACAGGCTCAGGTGCAGGCTGAGCATCTGCCCCAGACCTCCCGCACCCACGACGCCCAGCACCGTCGCGGCCCGGATGTTGTTCTCCCATCGGTACAGCGTGTAGCTGAGCAGCTGCGGCGCCGCCTGCGGCAGCGTCGCGAAGGCGAAGACCTGCCAGCGCGACGCGCCCGCCCAGCGCAGCGCCTGGGCGGTCTGCGGCGGCGCGTTCTCGAGCGCCTCGGCCATCAGCCGGCCCAGCACGCCGGTCGTGTGCAGCGCCAGCGCCAAGGTGCCCGGCATCGGCCCCAGTCCCGCCGCCACCAGCAGCAGCGACGCCCAGACCAGCTCCGGCACGCTGCGCAGCGCATTGAGCAGCAACCGCGACGCCCAGCGCAGCGGCCCCGGCGGCCGACTCGCCAGCAACGCCACCGCCAGTCCGGCGATCGCCGCCAGCCCGCTGCCCAGCGCCGACATCGCCAGCGTCTCCAGCGCGCCCTGCCCGACCCGACCGAGGAAGTCCGGCGCGAGTTGCGGTGGGAAGAACTCGGCCAGGAAGCGGCCCATCTCCGCCAACGCGCTGGCGCCGACCAGCTCGCCCCAGCGCAGCGGCAGCGTGACGACGCTCATCACCAGCAGCGCCAGCAGCGCCGCCAGCAACGCCCGCAGCCCCCAGCGCGCGGGCGGTCGGGCGGACAGCGGATGCAGTGACTCGCCGCCCTGCCCCGCGGTGTGTGCCGGCCGCAGCCAGGCGCTGATGCGGTCGGCCATGGCCACCAGCGCGATGAAGATCAGCAGGATGGTCGCCACCTCGGAGCCGGCGAACATCTTGGTCGCGTTGTCCAGTTGCTGGCCCAGCCCGCCGGCGCCGACGAAGCCCAGCACCACCGAGGAGCGGATCGCGCATTCCCAGCGGTAGACGGTGTAGCTGACCAGTTCCTCCGAGCAGCTGGGCAGCGCGCCGAACAGCAGCGCCTGCAGCCGCCCGGCGCCGCCGCGCAGCAGCGCCTGTGTCGGCGCGGCGTCGGCGCTCTCCAGGATCTCGGCGTAGACCTTGCCGAGCATCCCGCCGTAGGACAGCGCGATCGCCAGCACGCCCGCGCCCGGTCCCAGACCGATCACGCGCACCAGCATCAGCGCCCATACGAGTTCCGGCACTGAGCGCAGCACGACCAGCACCGCCCGCACCGCCCAGCGCAGCGCCGCCGGCCCCGCCGCCATGCGGCCGCTCAGCGCCGACACGGACAGCCGCGCCGTCGCCAGCAGCGCCAGCGGCACCGCGATCACCCAGGCGAGCGCCAGCCCGACCGTCGCCATCGCCACGGTGCGCCAGGTGTCGGCGGCGAGCATGGTCAGGAACTCGAGGTCCACGCGCGGCGTCAGGAACTGCCCGGCAAAGCGCATCGTCGCGCGCAGGCTGCGCTCGTCCAGCAACTCCCAGGGTCGGAACTCGCACCAGACCAGCAGCGGCCACAGCACGACCAGCACGGCGACAACAAGCCCGACCCGCTGGGCGGCCGCCGGGTCGCGCCGCCACGGCGCCATGGCCGGCGATGACGACGCGCGGTCGGCGCCACCTCCGCCGCCACGACCGCTTCCTGGGCCGTCGTGCCGTTCGGCGCTGCCGGCGTTCATCGGCACATCGCCTGCGGCGGTGCGGCGGTCATCGGCGCGTCGTCGGGCGTCGAGGGGGATTCATTCAGCAGGTCGGCGTAGATCTCGTCCAGCTGGCGGGCGCCGAGCTCCCGTGGCGGGCCGTCGTAGACGAGCCGGCCCTGGCGCAGCGCGATCACGCGCGGGAACAGGCGGCAGGCGAGATCGACCTGATGCAGGCTGCACACGAGGGTGCGGTCCTGGGCACGGGCGGCTTCCTGCAGGACGGCGAGCACCCGCTGCGCGCGCTGCGGATCGAGGGCCGAGAGCGGCTCGTCGGCGAGCCAGAGCCGCGCCTGGGACACCAGCAGTCGCGCCACGGCCACGCGCTGGCGCTCGCCGCCGGAGAGCTGGTCCACGCGCGACCAGAGCCGGGCGCCGAGCTCCAGCCGTTCCAGCGCGTCGAAGGCCAGCCGAGCCTGGGCCTGGTCGGGGCTGAACAGCATGCGCAAGCTGCGGGCCACCGAGGCACCGGGCAGCCGACCGGCCAGCACGGCGGTCACGACGCGCTGGCGCGGGGGCAGCGGTGGGTGCTGCGGCGCCAGCATCAGCGTGCGGCGCAGCTGGTGGCGTTCGCGGGAGGACAGCGCCCAGCCGTCCTGGCCGCCCAGGCGCAGCGTGCCAGCGGCGGGGCGCGAGGCCAGGGCCAGCGCATGCAGCAGCGAGGTCTTGCCGGCGCCCGAGGCGCCGATCAGCGCGACCTGCTCGCCGGGCTCGATCCGCAGCGACAGCGGCTCGATCAGCGTGCGCGCGCCGGCCTGCAGCCGCAGGCCCTCCAACACCAGCAGGGACATCGCGCTCGTCTCAGCTCACTTCAGCAGGCCGGCGTTCTCGGCGGCCGCCTTGATGCCGGCGTAGTTCTCCGGCTGCGTTGGCACGAACTTCGTCGCGCGCTGCAGCTCGAGGATCTCCTTGCCTTCCGGCGTCGAGGGGCTCAGCTTCAGGAAGGCGGCCTTGAGCTTTTCCTTCGTCGCGGCGGGCAGGTCGGCGTGGACGCTCCAGTTGTAGTCGTAATACGGCGGGGTGGTGAAGAACACCTTCAGGGTGCCGGTGTCGACCTTCTTCTCGGCGACCAGTTTTTCCCAGACGGAGATGTTGAGCGCGCCGGCGTCGACCTTGCCGGACGCGACCGCGGCAACGGTGGCGTCATGCGCGCCGGAGAAGGAGATGCGTTTGAGGTCGGTATCGGGATTGATCTTCGCGGCGAGGAGGAAGGAGCGCGGCATCAGGTGGCCGGAGGTCGACGAGGCCGAGCCGAAGCTGAGCGTCTTGCCTTTGAGGTCCTCGAGCTTGCGGATGCCGGACTGCGTATCGGTGATGAACACCGAGCGGAATTTTTCGTCTTCCTCGCGTTGCACGAGGGGGACGATCTTGCCGCCGGAGCGCACGTTCGCCTGCACGAAGGTGAAGCCCCCGAACCAGGCCAGTTCGACCTTCTTGTTGGCGAGGGCCTCGACGGCGGCGGCGTAGTCGGTGACGGGGGTCCACTCGACCTTCACGCCGAGTTCCTTCTCGAGGTACTTGCCGAGCGGCGCGAACTTGCGCGCCAGTTCGGTTGGTGACTCGTCGGGAATGGCGGTCACGCGGAGGACCGGCGGCGAGGTCTGGGCCTGGGCGGAACCGATGCTGCTCGCGATGATCAGCGAGGCGGTGGCGATCCCCTGCAGCGCACGGCTGACATGGTGGAAGAGGCTGGACATCAGAGAGCTCCTGGGGGTGAGTTATCCGCAGTCAAAGAACTGGCTACCCGAGCGGCGGCCGCATGAGCCAGCGCCAAGAGGACTGCCGGCAGTCAAAGAACTTGCCGCCCTTAGGGCGGCCGCAGTAGCCAGCGACATCGGATGGCCGTTGCGAGCGGCCCGAGGTTGCGCCGAGGAGCGGAGCCGTACTGTCGTACGGCGAGCACCGCAGGCGCAAGATCGGGCCGCGCAGCCGGCCAGCCGATGTCGCTGGCGGAGGGGCGTGGGGGTCGAACCCACCCAACGGCGCATGGCGCCATTCACCGGATTTGAAGTCCGGCCGATCCACCGGGGTCGTTGCCTCTCCGTTGTTGGGGTGTGGGGTGTTCGATGAACAACTGGCAGTCGTTCCGCAGCCGATGGGCGTCGCCCACGCGCCGGAGCAGTCCGACCTTGTCGAAGAACTCCAGCACCTGGATGGCGCGCTTGCGGCCCAGGCCGCTGCGGTCGCGGAACTCCGCGGCCTTCACGTCGCCGTCGGCTGCCGAGTCCCTGGCGATCCGTGCCAGAGCCTGGATCGCCGGGGGCGCATGGTACAGGTCCTTCACCACCTGGAACAGTTCCCCGCGCTGGGCCAGTCGTGCCAGCGTCGTGCGCACCAGCGCCTCGGGCTCGCCGGCCTCCTTGGCCAGGTCGCGGGCCCAGACGCCTTCGAAGCCGGCCGCCAGCAGCCGCGGCAGCACCTTCTGAGCCAGCCGCTCATCCAATGCCGACAGCTGCACCCCATGCGCCGGCAGATGCACGGTCGCCCCGCTGACGACGACGCGCCCTGCCGCGGCCAGCCGCTGCACGAGCGCGCGCCACAGCGGCTCGGCCATGCGCGGCGCGGCCAGCCGGCGCCAGCGCGCGAGGTCGGGCCCGAGTTCTTCCGGCTGCTCCTGGTGATAGCGCTGCAGGCGTTCCTGCGCGGTGTAGGCCCACTGGGCCGTCTGCGCGGCGCCGAGCGCCCACAGCGGCCCGTCGGCGCCCGGCACGACGGTGATGTCGCCCGCCGCCGCGGTGCCGGCGCCGCCCGCCGCCGCGTAGCCCACCGCGTTCCCCGCCCCCACGCTTGCCGCACCGCCCCCGTTCGTCCCCGCTCCACCCACGGCGCCGATCCCCGCCACCAGCGCCGCGCGGGTTCCCCCGGCAATGCCCTGCCCGGCCGCGAAGCGGACCAGGTCCACGCCCATCGGCGCCTGGCCCAGCAGCCCTTCGAGCCGCTGCAGCGGCGTGTCCGCCGTCAGCGCGACCAGTTCCGCGAGCCGCTGCGGCGTGCGTCGATAACGCGCCGGCGCCTGCGGATCCAGCACGACGCCGCCGGCCAGCGCCCGCGTCGCGGAGGCATCGCGCAGCACGATCCGATCGCCGGCCCACGCGCCGATCGGTCGGTGCAGCACCACCTGAACGAAAGCCTCGCCACCGGGCTGCAGCGCCTCGACCGGCCTGCCACCCAGGCCGCCGAGCACCGCCACTGAGCCCGTCACTTGCGCCGCGCCTACATGCACATGCACCGGCGTGCCGCTGCGCAGCGCCCGGGCCTCCTCGGGCCAGAGGCGCAGCCGCGCGTCCAGGCGCTCGGTCCACTGGGCGACTTCCGGCGCGGCCAGCCACTGTCCGTGTCCGACCTCCTCCTTCTCGAGCCCGACCAAGCCGATGGCCACGCGCTGCCCGGCCGAGGCCTTGACCGCCACCGCGTTCTGCGCATGCAGGCTGCGCACTCGCGCGCGCAGCGGCGCCTGGCCCGGCGCGGGCGGCAGCACCACGAGCTCGTCGCCGACGGCCAGCTCGCCCGCATGCGCGGTCCCCGTGCAGACGGTCCCGACGCCCGGCAGGCTGAACACCCGATCGACCGCGAGCCGGAAACCCAGCCCGGCCCCCACGCGCGGCGGCAGCGCCGCGGCTTCGGCGATCAGGTGCTCGCGCAGCGGGCGCACGCCAGCGCCCGTTGTCGCGGCGACCTCGAAGATCGGCGCGCCCGCGAGCGCCGTGTCCGCCACGAGGGCGCGGATCTCGTCATGCCGACGCGCACGGGTGGCGGCGTCCACCCGATCGCATTTGGTCAGCGCGATCGTGGCCCGCTCCAGGCCCAGCAGCGACAGCAGCGCCAGGTGCTCGCGGGTCTGCGGCATGACGCCGTCATCGGCGGCCACCAGCAGCAGCGCATGGTCGATGCCGGTCGCGCCGGAGAGCATCGTGTGCACCAGGCGCTCATGCCCGGGCACGTCGACGAAACCGATGCGCCGGCCGGCACCGTCGCCCCCTCGGCCCCCCTCGCCGCCCACGCCCTGGCCTTCGCCCCGCCCCTGGCCGGGCACAAGGTCCAGATACGCATACCCCAGCGCGATGCTGATGCCACGCCGCTTCTCTTCGGGCAGGCGGTCGGTGTCGACGCCGGTGAGCGCCTTCACCAGCGTCGTCTTGCCATGGTCGATGTGGCCGGCGGTCCCGACGATCACGCGAGCGACTCCTTCAGCAGCGCGAGCTGCTCGATGAACGCCACCTCCTCGCGCGCCTCGTCCAGGCAGCGCAGGTCCAGCCAGAGCTCGTCCGACTGCACCCGCGCGATCACCGGCAGCGGCAGCGCGCGCAGCGCGGTCTGCAGCTCGTCGAGCGCGCGCCCCACGCCGCGCTTGCCCGGCAGTTGCGGCGTCAGCACCAGCCCCGCCGACGGCAGCGTCTCCACCGGCAGCGACCCCGAGCCGATCTGTCCGCGCATCGTGCTCACCCGCACCGCGAAGCGCGGCGCGACCGCGGCCTGGACGCGCGCCAGCAGCCGGTCGGCCTGCGCCTCGATCTGATCGACCGGGCGCGTCAGCAGCCGCAGCGTCGGCAGGTCCTGCGTCAGCCGGTCCGGCCGCAGGTACAGCCGCAAGGTCGCCTCCAGCGCCGCCAGCGGCAGCTTGGACAGCCGCAGCGCGCGCTTCATCGGGAACTTGCGGATCTGCTGGACCAGGTCCTTGCGGCCGACGATCAAACCGGCCTGCGGCCCGCCGAGCAGCTTGTCGCCGCTGAAGGTCACCACGTCGCAGCCGTCCGCCAGCATCTGCTGCGGCAGCGGCTCGGCGGGCAGGCCCCACTGCGCCAGGTCCACCAGCGAGCCGCTGCCCAGGTCCGTCATCAGCGGCACGCCCGCCGCCCGGGCGATCGGTGCCAGCGCCGCTTCGCTGACCGAGGCGGTGAAGCCCTGGATCGCGTAGTTGCTGGTGTGGACCTTCAGCAGCAGCGCGGTCTGCGGGCCGATCGCGGCCTGGTAGTCCCGCGCGTGGGTGCGGTTGGTCGTGCCGACCTCGACCAGCTTCGCGCCCGCCGCCGCCATCACGTCGGGCATGCGGAAGGCGCCGCCGATCTCGACCAGCTCGCCGCGCGACACGATCGCCTCCTTGCCGCCCGCCAGCGCCGCGATGCCCAGCAGGACGGCCGCGGCGTTGTTGTTGACCACCGTCGCCGCCTCGGCGCCGGTGATCTCGCACAGCAGCGACTCGACCAGGCTGTCGCGGTCCCCGCGCTCGCCGCGCGCGAGGTCGAACTCCAGGTTGTTCGGCGATCCCATGCAGGCCAGCACCTGCTGCAGGGCCTCGTCGGCCAGCAGCGCGCGGCCCAGGTTGGTGTGCAGCACCGTGCCGGTCAGGTTGATCACGCGCCGCATCCGGGGCGCCAGCCGCTGTTCGCAGCGCCGCTCGAGCTCGGCGGGCAGGTGTCGCAATTCATGTGCCGCCAGCGTGCCCTCGACCGCGCGGCGACGCCAGGCCTCGAGCAGCCGGCGGGCCTCCCCGGCCACGAAGGCATGGCCGTGGCGCGCCATCAGGTGGGTGACGGCCTCGTCGCGCAGCAGGCGGTCGACGGAAGGCAGGTCCTTCGGCGCGGCGCCGGTCGTCCCGGTGGCCGGGCCGTTGGCGCCGTTAACGCCGTTGACGCCGCTGGTGGCCGTAGCCGCCGCCGCGGCGGTCGCGGCCGTGGTGCCAGGAGTGGAAGGGTCGGAAGCGGCTGCCGGGGAGCCTGCCGTCGGACCATGAACCATGGATGCCTCGGGCGTCATGCTCAGCGCCCTCCGGGATCGGGAGGCGGCGCGCCGGGCCGGCCCGGTGGATCGAGGCCCGCGCCCGGGCCGCCATCCAGCGAGGCCTCGGCCTCGCCCAGGATCAGCATCGGATTGAAGCCCTGGCGCACCAGGCCGAGCTCGCCGACCAGCAGGTCCAGCGTCAGCGTGGCGAGGTCGTCGGCCAGCGGTTCGACCTGCAGGTCCTTCTCCATGTGGACCTGCTTGAGGTAATGCCCGCAGGTCTCGCAGCACTCGGCGGCGACCGCCTCGGCCTTTTTCCCCTCGTCGTCGACCAGCGTCTGGAAGCTGATGCCCTTGGTGCCCTGGCAATGCGTGCACTTGATGCGCACGTAATGCCATTGCGCGCCGCACAGCGAGCAGGCCAGGAAGCGCTGCCCCGACTGCTCGGCCGCGACGCGGGTGATCGAGGCCACCGGCCGCGAGCCGCAGCACGGGCACACCGTGGGGTCGTCGATCATGCCGAAGGGGGCGACGTTCTCGCCCTGGTCGCTGCGCTCGTAGCGCTCCTGCAAGCCGGTGACCAGCCGCGTCCAGTACACCTGCAGCGCCGCGGCGACCAGGGGCGCCGCCGCCGGATCCAGGCCCGGTCCGCCGCCCGCCAGCAGCGCCGCGGCCTGCTGCTCCAGCCAGGCCTCGTCCGCCTGCGCCAGCCGGGCGACCAGCGCCTGCGCCGGTTCCGGGATCGCCGCGCCGCGCATCGCGGTCAACAGCGCCTGGAGCTCTTCGCGCCAGACGGCGTCGCGCGGATGGCTCAGCGCCTCCACCGGCGGCAACCCGCCCACCATCGCGCCATTGATCAGCACCTCGTCCGGCAGCTTCAGCGCGCGGGGCTGCTTCAGCAGCTCATGCTGGCGCTGCGCCAGCTCGGCCACGAACAGCAGGTAGTCGCGCATCGCATGCCCGTCGGCCAACTGGCGCAGCCGCAAGGCGCGCTCGGCGAAGAGGCCGGGTTCCGGCACCTTCACCGGCGCCGCGCGGGCGCCGGCATTGACGGCGATCTCTTCCGGGCTCATCACCCGGATGGGGCTGCTGGGGGTCATGCGGGGGGACGCTCCTTCACTGCCTTGTGCCACAGCGGATGATGGTGCGCGGCCCAGGTGTCGGTGACTGTGCCACGGGTCATCGCCCGGAACGAGCCCTTGACCCAGATCGCGGCGTAGACATGGATGATGATCGTCAGGATCAGGATCGCCGCCGCCGCCGCATGCAGCACCACCGCGACGCGGCGCATCAGGATGTTCCCGTCGGGGAACCAGGCGTGCCAGAACATGAAGCCGGTCACCAGCAGGATCAGCAGCGACACGACCATGATCCAGAACACGATCTTCTGGCCCGCGTTGTACTTGTGCGCCGGCTGCGTGCCGTGCTTGTGGCCGCCGAAGATCATGTCCCCGCTCTGGCGCATCCATTGGCGGTCCGCGTCGGTCCAGCGGTTGTCCCGCCACAGCTGCGCGGCCAGGAACGCGAACGCCACCACCATGCCCAGCCCCATGTAGGGGTGCAGGATGCGCGCCCACGGCCCGCCGCCGAAGAGGTGGCTCAGGAAGAACAGGCTGGGATGGAAGAAGGCCAGGCCCGACAGCCCGGCGCACAGGAACAGCAGCACGATGAGCCAGTGGTTGATCCGCTGGCTGTCGCGATAGCGTTGCAGCAACATGTCGATCTCCCGGTGAAGGTCAGAGACCACCGCCCGCCGGCGGCGCGGCGGGGTCGCGCGGCGCGTCGCCGTGCTTCGCGCGCTCGTAGGCGAGTTCCTCGTCCTCGTCCGGCTCGTCGTGTCCGGTCTTCTGCGGCCCGACCTTCATGTAATGGAAGAAGCCCGCCACCGCCGCGCCGATCATCGCGGCCACCGCCAGCGGCTTGGCCGCGCCCTTCCACAGCGACACCAGCGGACTGATGTGCGGATCCTTGGGCAGGCCGTGATAGAGCTCGGGCTGGTCGGCATGCTGCAGCACGTACATGACGTGCGTGCCGCCCACGCCCTGCGGGTCGTAGACGCCGGCGTTCTGGTAGCCGCGCTCCTTCAGGTCGACGATGCGCTCGGCGGCAAACTCGTGCATGTCCTCCTTCGAGCCGAAACGGATCGCGCCGGTCGGGCAGGCCTTCACGCAGGCGGGCTCCAGGCCCACGCCGACACGGTCGGAGCACAGGCTGCACTTGTAGGCCTTGTTATCGGCCTTGCTGATGCGCGGCACGTCGAACGGGCAGCCCGTCACACAGTTGCCGCAGCCGATGCAGTGCTCGGAGATGAAGTCGACGATGCCGTTCTGGTACTTCACGATCGCGCCGGGCGCGGGACAGCTCTTCAGGCAGCCGGGGTCCTCGCAGTGCATGCAGCCGTCCTTGCGGATCAGCCACTCCAGCTTGTTCTCGACGACCTCGACCTCCGAGAACCGCATCACCGTCCACGACTGCGGCGTCAGGTCACGCGGGTTGTCGTAGGTGCCATGGGTGTCGCCGACGTCGTCGCGCAGGTCGTTCCACTGCATGCACGCCACCTGGCAGGCCTTGCAGCCGATGCAGGACGACACGTCGATCAGCTTGGCGACCTCCGGCGTGGTGCGCCGCGCGTCGGGACTGGGCAGCGTCGTGGCGGAGCGCAGCGCGATGTCCAGGGATTGCAATGAAGACATGGCGGTTCCTCAAGCTTTTTCGATGTTCACGGTGAAGCTCTTGAACTCCGGCGTCTGGGTGTTGGCATCGCCCACGAAGGGGGTCAGCGTGTTCACCAGATAACCGGGCTTGGCCACGCCGACGAAGCCCCAGTGGTTGGGCAGGCCCACCGTGTGGACCCGCTTGCCGCCGACATCCAGCGACGCCACCCGTTTGGTCACCACCGCCACGGCCTTGATGAAGCCGCGGTTGGAACTGACCTTCACCTGGTCGCCATTGGCGATCCCCTTCTCCTTCGCGAGTTCCTCGCCGATCTCCACGAACTGCTGCGGCTGGATCACCGCGCTGGTCCGCACGTTCTTGGTCCAGTAATGGAAGTGCTCGGTGAGCCGGTAGCTGGTCGCCACGTACGGGAACTTGTCCGGCTTGCCGAAGGCCTCGCGGTCGGCCTTGAACACCCGGCCCGCCGGGTTGTTCATCGCCTTGGCGTTGTTCGGGTGCATCGGGTTGACCGTCAGCGGCGACTCGAAGGGCTCGTAATGCTCCGGCAGCGGACCGTCCACCATGCCGCTGGGCGCGAACAGCCGCGCCACGCCCTCGGCGGTCATGATGAAGGGCCGCACCGCGTCCTCGTCGTTGGGATTGGCGTCGGGCCGGATGTCCGGCACGTCCGAGCCGCCCCACTTGTCGGTGAAGGACACCAGCCGCCGCTTCGGATTCCATGGCTTGCCGGTCGGGTCGCAGGAGGCGGCGTTGTAGAGCACGCGCCGGTTCGCCGGCCAGGCCCAGGCCCAGTTCAGCGTCTGGCCGATGCCCCACGGATCGCTGTTGTCGCGCCGCGCCATCTGGTTGCCGGCCTGCGTCCACGAGCCGGTGTAGATCCAGCAGCCGCTGGAGGTCGAGCCATCGTCGCGCAGCAGGCCGAAGCCCGACAGCTGCTCGCCCGCCTTGGCCAGGACCTTGGTCGGGTCCTTCGGATCGGTCACGTCGGCCAGCGCCTTGCCGTTGTATTCCATCGCCAACTCCTCGGCCGAGGGGCTGTGCGGGATCTTGTAGGGCCAGCTCAGGTTGACGATCGGATCGGGGAAGGCGCCGCCGTCCTTCACGTACAGCGCGCGCAGGCGCAGGAAGATCTCGGCGATGATCTCGGCGTCGCCCTTGGCCTCGCCGGGGGGCTCGGCGCCTTTCCAGTGCCACTGCAGCCAGCGGCCGGAGTTGGTCAGCGAGCCCTCCTCCTCCGCGAAGCAGGTGCTCGGGAAGCGGAACACCACCGTCTGGATCTCCTCGCTCTTCACGTCGTTGTGCTCGCCGTAGTTCTTCCAGAACTCGGCGGTCTCCGTGTTGAGCGGGTCGATGATGGCGAGGAACTTCAGCTTGGACAGGCTCTCGACCACCTTCTTCTTGTTGGGGAAGGAGCCCACCGGGTTGAAGCCCTGGCAGATGTAGCCGTTGACCTTGCCCTGGTGCATCAGCTCGAAGGCCTGCAGCACGTCGTAGCCCTTGTCCCACTTGGGCAGGTAGTGGAAGGCCCAGTCGTTCTCCTTGGTCGCGGCCTTGCCCCACCAGGCCTTCTGCTGGCTGACGAAGAACTTGGGGTAGTTCTGCCAGAAGCTCATCTGGTTGGGACGCAGCGGCTTGAGCGCGCGGGTCTTGTAGTAGGTCTCGAGGTCCTGCTCCGAGTCCTTGGCCAGCGACATGTAGCCCGTCAGCGAGGTCGACAGCAGCCCCAGGTCGGTCAGGCCCTGGATGTTGCTGTGGCCGCGCAGCGCGTTCATGCCGCCGCCCGGCTGGCCGATGTTGCCCAGCAGCAGCTGCATCAGCGCGCCGGTGCGGATGATCTGCGAGCCCTGGCTGTGCTGCGTCCAGCCCAGCGCGTACATCACCGTCATCACCTTGCCGGGGACCGAGGTCTCGGCGATCTGCTTGCAGACCTCCAGGAACTTGTCCTTGGGCGTGCCGCAGATCTCGCTCACCTTCTCCGGCGTATAGCGCGCGTAGTGCTGCTTCATGACGTTGAGCACGCAGCGCGGGTGCTGCATCGTCATGTCGACCTTGGCGAAGCCCTTCTCGTCGAGTTCATAGGCCCAGGACGCGTTGTTGTAGGCGCGCTTGGCCTCGTCGTAGCCGGAGAAGAGGCCGTCCTCGAACTTGTAGCCCTCGTTGATCAGGAAGGTCGCGTTCGTGTAATGGCGGACGTATTCCTTCTGGATCCTGTCGTTGCTCAGCAGGTAATTGATGACACCGCCGAGGAAGGCGATGTCAGACCCCGCGCGGATGGGCGCGTAGTAGTCGCTCATCGCCGCCGAGCGCGTGAAGCGCGGGTCGACCACGATCAAGCGGGCCTTGTTGTGGTGCTTGGCCTCGATCACCCACTTGAAACCGCAGGGGTGGGCCTCGGCGGCATTGCCGCCCATGATCAGGACGAGATCGGCGTTCTTGATGTCCACCCAATGGTTGGTCATCGCACCGCGGCCGAACGTCGGGGCCAGACTGGCCACCGTCGGTCCGTGTCAAACGCGGGCCTGGTTGTCGAACGCGAGCATCCCCGTCGAGCGCATCGCCTTGTGGGTGATGTAGCCCGACTCGTTCGAGGACGCGGAGGCGCAGATCATGCCGGTCGAGAGCCAGCGGTTCACCGTCCTGCCATCGGCATTCGTGGCGATGAAGTTGGCATCGCGGTCCGCCTTGAGCAGCTTGACGAAGCGGTCCATCGCCTCGTCCCAGCTGACGCGCTTCCACTCCTTGGACCCGGCCTCGCGGATCTCCGGGTACTTCAGCCGGTTGGGGCTGTGCACGAAGTCCAGCAGGCCCGCGCCCTTGGGGCACAGGGTGCCGCGATTGACCGGGTGGTCCGGGTCGCCCTCGATGTGGATGATCTCCGGGGTGACGTTCTTCGCCTTGTCCCCCAGCGAGTACATGATGATCCCGCAGCCCACCGAGCAGTAGGGACAGGTGTTGCGGGTCTCGGTTGCCCGGGCGAGCTTGAACTGGCGCGTCTCGGCCAGTGCGGCGCTTGGAGAGAACCCCAAGGCCACGAGGCTGGAGCCCATCACGGCCGCCCCGCTCACCCGGAAGAAGTGCCTCCGGTTCATGTCCATCTCGTGTGCCTCCTGGGTTCGACGCCGTTGCCGACCTGGGTGAAATGCACGACCGTCACGCGGTCCGTCCAAGTATTTCGGCACAAAGCCCGGGCTTTGTCCAATACGGACTCACCCTTTGACGAGAGGACGAACCGCAGGACGCACGACCGATGGGAGAGGTTTTTCCTGAGCGCACCGTTGTGCGCTGCAGCAGCCGTCGGCGAGGGTCAGGTGTTTTTCGAGATGGTGATCGTCGGGAATTTCGACGAGTAGTCCTTGGCCTGCCCCGCCAGCTTCACCGCGATCTTGCGGGCGATCTGGCGATAGGCCTGGGCATGCGGGCCGTCGGGCTCGGCCACGACGGTGGGCTTGCCGCTGTCGGCCTGCTCGCGGATGGACAGCGCCAGCGGCAGCGAGCCCAGCAGCTCCTGGCTGTACTGGTCCGCCATGCGCTGCCCGCCACCGCTGCCGAAGATGTGCTCGGCATGGCCGCAGTGGCTGCAGATGTGGATGGCCATGTTCTCGACGATGCCCAGGATCGGCACACCGACCTTCTCGAACATCTTCAGGCCCTTCTTCGCGTCGATCAGCGCGATGTCCTGCGGCGTGGTGACGATCACCGCGCCGCTGACGGGCACGCGCTGCGACAGCGTGAGCTGGATGTCGCCGGTGCCCGGGGGCATGTCGATGACCAGGTAGTCCAGGTCGCGCCAGCGCGTCTGGCGCAGCAGCTGCTCCAGCGCCTGGGTCGCCATCGGGCCGCGCCAGACCATGGCCTGGTCGTCCTCGACCAGGAAGCCGATCGACATCAGCTGCAGCCCATGCGACTCCAGCGGCTCCATCGTCTGGCCGTCGGTGCTCTCCGGCCGGCCGTGGACGCCCAGCATCAGCGGCAGGCTGGGGCCGTAGATGTCGGCGTCCAGCAGGCCGACGGTGGCGCCCTCGGCCGACAGCGCCAGCGCCAGGTTGGCCGCCGTCGTGCTCTTGCCGACACCGCCCTTGCCCGAGGCGACGGCGATGATGTTCTTCACGCCCGGCAGCAGCTGCACGCCGCGCTGCACCGCGTGCGCGATCACCTTGCTGCTCAGCCCGACGCTGACGTTGCCCACGCCGGGCACCGAGCGGGCCGCCGCCACCAGCGCGGCGCGCAAACCGTCGATCTGGCTGGCCGCGGGATAGCCGAGTTCGACGTCGAAGCTGACCGTGTCACCGGCGATCTTCATGTTGCGCAACTGCTTCGTCGAGACGAAGTCGCGACCGGTGTTGGGGTCGATGACCTGTTGCAAGGCCTGGAGCAGCTGGACTTCTGGGATCTGGGACATGGGCGTGCGGCGGAGCGGGTCGCGAGAACCCGGGGGTCGGAAAACGGATGAACGGGCGAACGGCGGGAGCGCCCGCTCGAGCGGGGCGCACGGTCGGCGGACGCTCGGGCCGAGCAGTCTAGCCCAGCCTGAAAAGGCCTCTGGTGGGCGGCGGAACGTCCACACCCGCGGGCCCGCCTGCTCATTGAAGGAAAAGCCGTTCATGCCGAGTCAGAGGGGCGCCCAGGTCGACCGATCGAGGCCATGTCCTGCCGCCGCGCGCTCGCCCAGCATGCAGGCCCATGAAATTCAAGATCTGCGCCGCACTCCTGCAACTGATGCGCCCGGTCGCCGGCAGCCTCCACCGCCTGTGGGCGCGAAGCCCTGGCCGGCGCAAGACCTGGTCCAGCCGAGCGCTCGTCGAGCCGCCCCGACGCCCGGTCCCGCGCCTCATCTGGAGCTACTGGCATGACGCCGCCCTTCCCCCGGTCGTCGCGGCCTGCGTCGCGAACTGGCGACGCCACGCGCCCGGCTACACGATCCGACTGCTGCACCGCGACACGGCGCTGGCGGCGCTCGACGGGCTGCCGCTGCCTCGTGCCTTCGATGCCTGGCCGGCTTATCGGCAAGCGGACTGGTTGCGTGTCGCGCTGGTCGGCCGGCATGGCGGGCTGTGGCTCGATGCCAGCATGTTCCTGACGCGCTCGCCGGACTGGCTGCTCGCGCTGGCCACGCGCCAGCGGGGATTCGCGGGCTTCCACCTGAACGCCGGGGGTGCCGGCGAGCCGGTGGCCTGGCCCTACCTCGAGAACTGGTGCTTCGCGGCACCGCCGGGCGACCGATTCGTGCTGGCCTGGGAGGCCGAGTTGCGGCAAGCGATGCGCCACGGCGAGACCGCCTATCTCGCGCAGCTGGGCAACGCGCGGGATGCCCTGCTGGCAGGCATCGATGGGCCGCACTACCTGGTCATGCATGTGGCGGCTCGCGTCGTGCTGCGACGCGACGGGCCCTTCAACGTGCATCTGCTGCCGGCGGAGGATTCAGCCTTCTTCTACCAGTCCCGCACCGGCTGGCGCCGCTGGCGATTGATGCTGGCCCTGCTCGGGTGGGGGCGCCGCCAGGACACGCCGCTGGTGAAGCTGCGCGGCACGGAGCGGCATCGACTCGGCGCGCAGTGCGCGCACCGGGCTCCGTTGCGGCACAGCCTCGTCGCGACGGAATTGCCGGAGCTCGCAGTGCGCCCCCGCGCTTGAATCGCCAAGCGGCGCAAGCTTCAGGCCAAGCGGAAAAGAAAAAAGGCCGCAGCGGTTGCTGCGGCCTTTTGATGCTTTTTGGCGCCTTGCTGGCGGCTCCGGGATCGATTCAGCGTCGTGATCCGATGTCGGAGCGAATTTGGTGGGCCCTGAAGGATTCGAACCTTCGACCAACGGATTAAGAGTCCGCTGCTCTACCAACTGAGCTAAGAGCCCGAGAATCTTTTCGTTCCGCTGGATTCTCTTGAATCCGGCGAAGCGGCGATTATGTCAGATATTCAGTCCGCTTGGCACCGAATCCTCGCTGACTTCGTTTCGTCGTTCAGGAATCGCACGCGAGTTGCGATTTTCATGTCGACGATCCGACAAGGATCGGTTGGTGGGCCCTGAAGGATTCGAACCTTCGACCAACGGATTAAGAGTCCGCTGCTCTACCAACTGAGCTAAGAGCCCCCAAGAAAACCATCCGAAGTGGGTGGTGGGTCGTGCAGGATTCGAACCTGCGACCAACGGATTAAAAGTCCGCTGCTCTACCGACTGAGCTAACGACCCGAAGCCGCACTTCAAGCAGTGAAGGCCGGGTTGCCCCGACCTCCGCTACGTCGCTTCGAGGTGTTTGCCCCTCAGCAGAGCCTCAGATTATAGGATGGATTTTTGCGGCCGCGCAAGGGCCTTCAAATAACGCCGCACCAACTCCGCCGCCGCGACCATGCCGAAGCCCGCCGTGACCGCCACGCTCGAGCCATAGCCATGGCAATTCAGGTTGGCGTCCAGGTCGCAGGCCGCCACGCCCTCGGGCCGGGTGACCGGCTCGCGCGAGAACACGCAGGTCACGCCGATCTTCCCGGCGCGCGGCGCCGCATGGAACTTGCGCAGCCGCTGACGCAGATTGGCCAGCAGCGGATCGTGCGTGGTCTCGGCCAGGTCCAGGATCTCGACGTCCTGCGGCCGATGCTTGCCGCCGGCCGCGCCGATGCAGACCTGCGGCAGCTGCAGGGCCCTCGCCCAGGCCGCGATCCGCGCCTTGGCGCGCACCTGGTCGCAGGCGTCGACGATGCCGTCCACCTGCACGTCGCCCAGCAGCGCGGGCCAGTTCTGGTCGTCGACGAAATCCTCGATGGTGAGGACCTCGCAACCCGGATGGATGTCGGCGATGCGCTGCTTCAGCGCCTCTGCCTTGGCCATGCCCAGCGTGCTGCCCAGGGCCTGCACCTGGCGGTTGATGTTGGATTCGGCGACATGGTCCAGGTCGACCAGCACCAGGCGGGCCACGCCCATGCGGGCCAGCGCCTCGACCACCCAGGAGCCCACGCCGCCCAGGCCGACGACGCAGAAGCGCGCGGCGCGCAGCCGCGCGTAGTCGCGCTCGCCATGCAGCCGGCGCAGGCCGCCGAAGCGGCGCTCGGCGTCCGCTTCCAGGTCGAGGGGGCCGTGCCCGGTGTCAAGGCTCACGATGGTCGCGCGGGGGCGCGGCTCAGCGCAGGCCGGCCGCGCGTTCCTTGGCGGCCCGGGCCGCCTCGCTGCCGGGATAGGCCTTCTGCAGGTCGTCCAGCGTCTTGCGGGCGCTCTTGGTGTCCTTGAGCTCGATCTGGCAGTTGGCGATCGCCAGCAGGCTCTCCGCGGCGCGCGGGTGATCCGGATTGGCGGCGACGAAGGCCTTGAAGGTCGCGATCGCGCCCTTGTAGTCGCGCTTGCCGTATTGGGCATTGCCCAGCCAGAAGCGCACCGAATCGGAATAGCCGCTCGCCGGGAACCGGGTCAGGAAGGTGGTGAAGGCGGACACCGCCTCATTGAAGTCGCCGCGGCGGATCAGGCCCATCGCGGCATCGAACTGGCGCTTCTCTTCCGGATCGGCCTGGAATTCCTTGCCGTCCAGCGACACCTTCTGCGGCTCCAGCGGGCGCAGCCGGTTGTCGAGCGTGGCCGACTGGTCGGCCACCTTGCGCTGGGTATCGGACAGGTCGCGCGCCAGCTGCTCGTTCTGGCCGCGCATGCGGGCCAGGTCCGACTTCAGCGCCTCGATCTGGCCGGAGAGGTCCAGCAGGCCGCGCCGGGCGGTCTCGAGCTGGTTCTGCAAATCCGAGATCCGGGCACGCTGCGACTCCTCGTTCTGCGCCATCTTGGTCCGCAGGTCGAGGATGGCCTTGCGGGCCTCGTCGTCCTCGAACAGCGCGGCCCGGGCGGGACCGGCGGCGCTCAGCGCCAGCAGCACGCCGAGCAGCGCGGCACGCGCCACGGCCGTCGGCGAAGAGGGGAAGGAACGGAGGGGTCGCAGCATGCTCATGTCACCGGATTACTTGTCGCGCAGCTCGACGCGGCGGTTCTTGGCCCAGGCTTCCTCGTTGTGGCCGGTGTCGGCCGGACGCTCCTTGCCGAAGCTCACCGGCTCGACCTGGTTGGCGGCCACGCCCAGCAGCGTCAGCGACTTGGCGACGGCTTCAGCGCGCTTCTGGCCCAGGGCCAGGTTGTACTCGCGGCCGCCGCGCTCGTCGGCATGGCCTTCCAGGCTCAGCGCCAGCGTCTTCTTGTTGTTCAGGCGCTTGGCGTGGTTCTCGATCAGCGAGCGGTATTCATCCTTGACGACGAAGCTGTCGAAGTCGAAATACACGACGCGCTGGTTGGACACGGCGGCGTCCAACTGGGCGCCCAGGTCCACGGTCTGCACCGGACGCTGACCGGCGTTGTCGGTGGTCGGCGGGGTCGGGGCGGTGGTTTGCGTCGGGGTCTTGTTCTCGACCGGGGCCGGCTCGTCCAGCTTGGTCGAGCTGCAGGCGGTCAGGGCTGCCGCGGCCACCAGGCCAAGCATCAGTTTTTCGATTTTCATGGGCATACGCTCCTATGGGTCAAAGCGGGCGGGGGTTACGGGCAGGACATGGCGGTAGGACTACGCCGCCGGTGAAGCCGCAGGAAACAGCAATTGTGAAGCATCGGCCGACAGGTCCGCGAGGCAGGCCCGCGCGGGCGGCCAGTCGTCCGACACGTCGCGCTCATGGCTCGCACGCGGCGGGCGAAGCGCGACGCCAACGTAGGCAATCCATGTGCCCGGCGTTGCGAAAGCCTCGGGATTCTCGACAGGACGCAAGGCCGGCACCTGTGCCGCTCAGTTCCCGAACGGGCCCCAGGCGGGCTCTCGGATGTCGGAAACCCCGGGCGTGGCGAGCTTGGCTTTGACCTTGCCGTCGAGCGTGGTGGTCATCAGCACGTCGCGGCCGCCGGAGCGGGTCGCGTAGACGATCAGCTTGCCGTTGGGCGCGAAACTCGGGCTCTCGTCGTCGCTGGTGTCGGTGATTTGCTGCACCTGGCCGCCGGCCAGGTCCATCACGCACAGCTTGAAGGTGCCGCCGCCGACGCGGGTCACGTAGGCCAGCGTGCGGCCGTCCGGGCTGATCGACGGGCTGATGTTGTAGTTGCCGCTGAAGGTCACTCGCTCCGCGCTGCCGCCGCCGGCGGGCATGCGGTAGATCTGCGGGGCCCCGCCGCGGTCGCTGACGAAATAGATCTGCGCGCCGTCCGGCGAGAAGGTCGCTTCCGTGTCGATGGCCGAGGTCTGCGTCAGGCGCTTGGCGCCGGAGCCATCCTTGTTGATCAGGTACAGCTGGGAGCCGCCCTCGCGGGAGAGCGTCACCACCAGTTGCTGGCCGTTGGGCGAGAATGCCGGCGCGCTGTTGGTGCCGCGGAAGTCGGCGACCTTGCGACGGCGGCCGCTGCGCAGGTCCTGGATCCACACCACCGCCTTGCGCGACTCGAAGCTGACGTAGGCCACCTCGTTGCCGTCCGGCGACCAGGCCGGCGAGATGATCGCCTCCGGGCTGTTGAGCACGGTCTGCTCGCCCTCGCCGTCAGCGTCGGAGACCCGCAGCGAATAACGCGGGCCGGCCTTGTTCACGTAGACCAGGCGGGTCGCGAAGACGCCTCGCTCGCCGGTGAGCTTCTGATAAATGGCGTCGGCGATCTTGTGGGCCGCCAGGCGCAGGTCCGCGGCGACCACCGGCACGCTCTCGCTGCCCAGCTCGGTGCCCTTGACGACGTCCCACAGCCGGTAGCGCACGTCGAAGCGGCCGTCGGCGAGCCGCGTCGCGGAACCCGCGGCCAGCGCGTCGGCGGCGCGCGCGCGCCAGTCGACGAACTGGGGCTGGGAGGTCTCGGTCATGCCGGCCTGGCCGGGCACGATGCTGAACTGGCCGCTGCGCTCCAGGTCGGCGCGGATGATCGCCGCCAGCGGCTGGCCAGTGGCCGACTCGTTGTTGAAATCGCTGATCGCGATCGGCAGCCGGGTGGCGCCGACACCGGCGATCTCCACCCGGAACTGGGCCAGCGAAGGCATTGCCACTCCGGCGGCCAGGCCACCGAGCAGTCCGCGGCGCGTCAGCGCGCCCATGCCTTGAGGAAGAAGAGCGGAGGGGGAGGCAATCGTCTTGGTGCTCATCGGCTTGCGGAACGAATGGAGGCCCGATTGTGCCCGAGGCCTGTGAGGTTGTTACGAATCGGCGAGGTTACAAAGGGCAAAGCGGTCGGCAAGCGGCGCGCCAGCCCATGCAGGTCGGTGTCCCCCTCCGATGCGGGTGGCTCGAAGCCGCCGGCCCCAACTTCGGCCATGGCTGGCCCGGGGACAACTCCCCAGACTTCGCGGTTCGCCACCTTCCCCGCCCTTGCCGTCGACACGAACCGCCCGATGACCAGCACCGCCTACAAGCATTTCATCGCCGCCTCGGCCCACCTCCACCGCCTGGTCCGGGCGCAGCTCGTCGGGGACGACGGCCTGGCTCACGCGCCAACGCAGATCCTCGGCGCCGCGCGCCTGGCGGGGCTGCTGATGTTCCGCGGCTTCCGCGTCGACAGCAGCGCCCTGGCGCCCGGCATGCGGATGCTGTCCGATGAAGCCCGCCACGGCGGCCTGCGCCTGCGCGACGCGCTGTTCGCGACCTTGCGACAGCTGGGCCACCCGCTGGTCTCCGACGACCTGGACCCGCACTGCATGACACCGGCGCTGTCGCGGCTGGCCTTCGTCGAGGTCCATGAGCGCCTCACCCCGTCGACGCTGGCCTATCTGGAGCAGTCGCCGATGGGCGTGCGCAATGCGGCGCTCGCGGCGGCGGCGGCCTGCGCCGGACTGGTCCACGACCACGCCGCCGCCCTGCCCGCGCACCAGGCGGCGGCCCTGGCCTGCTGCGGTTTCGACGAAGGCCTCACCACCGTGCCCTGGCCCCTGCGGCCGGCCCAGCTCCTGGCAATGCGCGGCTGGGCCGCGACGGCTCACATCAGGACGATGTCGTAATGCTCGGTCTGGTTGGTCGGCTCGGCCGTCAGTGAGATCGGCTTGCCGATGAAGTCCGACAGCCCGGCCAGGTGCTGGCTTTCCTCGTCGAGCAGCATCTCCACCACGTTGGCCGCCGCGACCACGCGGAACTCCCTGGGATTGAACTGCCGCGATTCGCGCAGGATCTCCCGCATGATCTCGTAGCAGATGCTGCGCGCGGTCTTGACCTGGCCGCGGGCCTCGCAGGTGGGGCAAGGCTCGCAGAGCATGCGGGCCAGCGATTCGCGGGTGCGCTTGCGCGTCAGCTCGACCAGGCCCAGCTGCGTGAAGCCGCCCACCGTCACCTTGGTGCGGTCGCGGTTGAGCTGCTTGCGGAACTCCTGCAGCACCGCGGTCTTGTGTTCCTCGCGCGTCATGTCGATGAAGTCGACGATGATGATGCCGCCCAGGTTGCGCAGGCGCAGCTGCCGCGCGATCGCGCCGGCCGCCTCGAGGTTGGTCTTGAAGATCGTGTCGTCGAAGTTGCGCGCGCCGACGAAGCCGCCGGTGTTCACGTCGATCGTCGTCATCGCCTCGGTCTGGTCGATGATCAGGTAGCCGCCGGACTTCAGGTCCACCCGCCGCGCCAGCGCCCGGGCGATCTCCGCGTCGATGTTGTTCAGGTCGAAGATCGGCCGCTCGCCCCGGTACAGCTCCAGCTTCGCCGTGGCGGCCGGCATGTAGGTCTCGCCGAACTGGCGCACCACGTCGTACTGCAGCTTGGCGTCGATGCGGATCGAGTTGGTCCGCTCGCTCGCCAGGTCGCGCAGCACGCGCTCGACCAGGCTCAGGTCCTGGAACAGCAGGCTGCCGGGCGGCAGGCGCAGCGACTTCTCGCGGATCGACGCCCAGGTCTTGCGCAGGTAGGCGATGTCGGCGCCGAGCTCCTCATCGCTCGCCTCCTCGGCGTTGGTGCGCAGGATGAAGCCGCCGGTGTTGCCGTCCTGGACCCCGGCCGAGACCAGCGTCTGCATGCGCGCGCGCAGCGCGTCGCGCGCCTCGGGCGAACCGATCTTCTGGGAGATGCCGATGTGATTGTCCTGCGGCAGGTGCACCAGCAGCCGGCCCGCGATGGAGATCTGCGTCGACAGCCGGGCGCCCTTGGTGCCGATCGGGTCCTTGATGACCTGCACGGTCAAGGCCTGGCCCTCGTAGACGAGGCGCTCGATCGGGGTCGCCTGGCCACTCTCGCCGTGATGGCCGCGCGGGCTCACGCCGTTGAGGTGCAGGTCGGCCACGTGCAGGAAGGCCGCCCGCTCCAGGCCGATGTCGATGAAGGCGGACTGCATGCCGGGCAGCACCCGCGCCACCTTGCCGAGATAGACGTTGCCGACGAGGCCGCGTTCCAGCGTGCGCTCGATGTGCAGTTCCTGCACGGCCCCGTTCTCGACCACGGCCACCCGCGTCTCCTGCGGGGTCCAGTTGATCAGGATGTCTTCCATGTTCTTGTGCTCCAGCGCTCTCGTCAGCCTCGGGGCTGGCGGCAACGCTCGAGTCGCCTTCCGGATCGCCTGCCTGGGGTCTCCGGTCCTCGCGTCGGCCTCAGACCTCGAAGCCGCCCTCCCGCAACAACCGGGCCGTTTCGAACAACGGCAGGCCCATGATGCCCGAATAACTGCCGGCGATGTGTTCGATCCAGGCCGCGGCCTGACTTTGTATCGCATAGGCGCCGGCCTTGCCCATCGGCTCGCCCGAGGCCACGTAGGCCCGCAGCCGGTCCTGGCCGATCTCGGCGAAGCGCACCTGCGACACGTTGACGTCGCTGAGCACGCGCCCGTCCGGCAGACCCAGCGCGACGGCGGTCAGCACCCGGTGCGTCCGGCCGGAGAGGCGGGCGAGCATCGCCGCCGCATGGTCCGCGTCGTCCGGCTTGCCCAGGATGAGCTCGCCCAGCGCGACCGTCGTGTCGGAGCACAGCACCGGCGCGGGCGGCAGGCCGCGCGACGCGCGGCGGCGCAGCGCCGCCTGCAGCTTCGCGGCGGTGACGCGGGTCACGTAGTCGTCCGGCGATTCGCCATCGACCACCGCCTCCAGCGCCTCCGCGTCCTCGTCGGCGCCGGGCAGCAGCAGCTCGTGACGCACGCCGATCTGCTCTAGCAGCTGACGGCGGCGCGGGCTCTGGGACGCGAGGTAGAGAAAGTCGAAGGCAGCGGCGGAGGCGGCGGATGCAACCGAGGTGGCGGAAGTGGGATCGGACATGGGCGATTCACTCGCGGTGATACGGATGCCCTTCCATCACGGACCAGGCGCGGTAGAGGCATTCGGCCAGCAGCACGCGCACGAACGCGTGCGGCAGGGTCAGGTCGGAGAGGCGCAGCTTCTCGTCGGCGCGCGACTTGATGCTGTCGTCCAGGCCGTCGGGGCCGCCGATGAAGATCGCCACATCGCGGCCGTCGCCGCGCCAGGTCTCCAGCCGCTGCGCGAGCTGCTTGCTGGTGACCCGCTCGCCGCGCTCGTCGAGCACCACGCGCCGCGCCCCTTTCGGGCAGGCGGCGTCCAGGCGCTGGGCCTCGGCCGCCATCAGCTGCTCGGTCGACTTGCCGGTGGTGCGCGGTTCCGCCTTCACCGCCTTGAGCTCCAGCCGCATCTCCGGCGGGAAACGCTTGGCGAAATCCTCGTAGGCCTCATCGGCCCAGGCCGGCATCTTCTGGCCGACCGCGCACAGCACCAGCCGCACGGGGTCAGGCCTTGGCCTTGGACTTCGTGCCGGTCTTCACCGTCGTCTTCTTGGCCGCGGGCTTGGCGGCCGCCTTCTTGGCCGCCGGTCTGGCGGCCGGCTTGGCGGCGGCGACCTTGGGCGACAGCTTCTTCACCGCCGGCTTCTTGCTGCCGACCTTCACCGTCTCGACCACTTCCTTCTTCGCCGCGGGCTTGCGCGCGGTCTTGGCGGCGGTCGCGCCGGTCGTCGTCTTCTTCGCCGGCGCCTTGGCGGCGGTCTTGGTCGCGGCGGCCTTCGCGGCGGGGGCCTTCTTCGCCGCGGTCTTGGCGGCGGTCTTCGCGCCCGTGGTCTTGGCCGCGGCGGACTTGGTGCCGGTGGCGCGCGTGGGCGCCTTCTTCGACGCGGTCGCCACGGCCTCGCCATCGGCGGACTTGGCCTTGGCCGGCTTCTTCGCCGACTTGGCGGCCTTCTTCGCCTTGGGCGCGTCCTCGTCCTCGTCGTCCATCGGCTCGGAGGCCTTCACCAGCTTCGTGCCGCTGTTGCCCAGCTTGAGCTTGACCGGCTTGCCGCCCCAGATTTCCTCGAGGTGGTAGTACTGGCGGATCGCCGGCTGCATCAGGTGCACGACGGCCGCGCCGCAGTCCACGATGATCCATTCGCCGTTGTCCTCGCCCTCGGTGCGCATCACCTGCATGCCGCGCTTCTTGACCGTCTCACGCACGCTGGACGCCAGCGCCTTGGTCTGCCGGTTGCTCGTGCCCGACGCGATGATCACGCGCTCGAACAGGGGCGACAGGCGCTCGGTGTCGAAGACCAGGATGTCCTGCGCCTTCACATCCTCCAGACCATCGACGATGGCACGTTCCAGTTTCTTGATGTCCATTCAGTTCTCACTGTAGAGACGGTGCCGGGCAATATACCCCGCCACCTCGTCGCCCACCACGGGCCTCACGTCAGCGCCCTCGGCCGCCAGTCGGCGGGCCTCGGTGGATGACCATTGCAGCGCCGGCATCACCAGCCGGACCAGCCGATGCGGCCGCTCCAGCAGCGCCGCCGGCGCCCTCACCTCGTCCTGCGCGCGGGCGGCCACCGCCAGCCCCATGCGCTCGACCAGTTCCTCCCAGCCGTTCCAGCTCGGGAAGCCGGCCAGCTGGTCCTGTCCCAGGATCAGCCAGAGCGCGTCGCCCGGCCGTTCCTGCTGATACTCGCGCACCGAGTCGAGCGTGTAGCTCGGCCCGGCGCGCCGGATCTCGCGATCGTCGAGGACGAAACGCGGATCGCCGCCCTCGCCCGCGATCGTCAACCGGACCATCTCGGCCCGGTGCGCCGCGCCCGCCATCCGGCGGCCCGACTTCTGCCACGGCTGCCCGGCGACGATCCAGCGCACCTCGTCCAGCGCGAGCTGGTCCAGCGCCGCGTGCGCCAGCGCCAGGTGGGCGCGATGCACCGGATCGAACGACCCGCCGAACCATCCGACCTGTCGCGCGCGGTTCGAATGGCTGCTGCTCACTCGGGACCCTTCAGAACCAGAGGTGCGTCGGCACCTCGTCGGCCCAGTCGCGCGGGCGGAGGAAGTCGGTGTAGAGCCGGGCCTCGGGCGAGCCGTCCTCGGGCTGCCAGTCGTAGCGCCAGCGCGCCACCGGCGGCATCGACATCAGGATCGATTCGGTGCGCCCGCCCGACTGCAGCCCGAACAGCGTGCCCCGGTCGAAGACGAGATTGAACTCGACATAACGACCGCGGCGATAGGCCTGGAAGTCACGCTCGCGCTCGCCATAGGCCAAGCCGTGGCGGCGCTCGACGATGGGCTCGTAGGCCGGCAGGAAGGCATCGCCCACCGACTGCAGCAGGCCGAAGGCGTTGTCGATGCCGCCCTCGGCGAAGTCGTCGAAGAAGATGCCGCCGACGCCGCGCGGCTCGTTGCGGTGCTTCAGGTGGAAGTACTCGTCGCACCACTGCTTGAAGCGCGGATAGAGGTCCTGGCCATGCGGCTCCAGCGCGGCGCGGCAGGTGCGGTGGAAGTGCTGCGCATCGCGCTCGAAGCCGTAGTACGGCGTCAGGTCCATGCCGCCGCCGAACCAGACGACCGGATCGCGGTCGGCCGGCAGCGCCGCGAACATGCGCACGTTCATGTGGACCGTCGGCACGAACGGGTTGTGCGGGTGCATCACCAGCGAGACGCCCATCGCCTCGAACGGCGATCCGGCCAGCTCGGGTCGGTGGGCCGTCGCCGACGGTGGCAGCACCCGGCCGCGCACATGCGAGAAATTGACGCCGCCGCGCTCGAACACCGCGCCGTTCTCGATCAGGCGCACCAGGCCGTCGCCCTCCAGGCGGCCGCCGGGCTCGCGTTGCCAGGCATCGCTGATGAAGGCCTGGCCGTCCAGGCGCTCCAGCGTCGTGACGATCCGCTGCTGCAGGCCGAGCAGGTAGTCGCGCACCAACTGCGTGTTCATCGGGAATCTCCGTCCTGGCGCGCCCGGGGCGCGCCCTCATTGGGCTTGAAGCGGATCAGGCCGGCCTGGTCGGGCCGCTTGCCTTGGCGCCCCTGCAGCACCTGCGCGAACAGCGCCAGGTCCCGCGCGGGATCGCCGCTGAGCTCGACGAAGTCGGTGAAGATCACCTGCTTCGTCGCGAAGTCGAACGACGCCAGCCCCACCGGCACGCCGGCCTGCACGGCCACGTGATACGCGCCCGACTTCCAGTGGTCGACGTAGCCGCGCGTGCCCTCGGGCGCGACGATCAGCCAGAACGACTCGCCGCGCGACTTGGCGTCGAGCATCTGGCGCACGGTGTCGCCGACCAGCCCGTTGGCCGAGCGCCGGTTCACCGCCACGCCGCCGATCGCGCGCATCCAGTGACCGACCAGCGGCAGCTTGAACAGGCTGTCCTTGGCCCAGAACCGGAGCTCGAAACCCAGGCTCCACTTCGTCAGCACGCCGACCGGGAAATCCCAGTTGGAGGTGTGCGGGTACACCATCACCACGCCCTGCCGCGCCGGCAGGCCCTGGCAGACGATGCGCCAGCCGAAGAGCCGCAGCACCGCCCGCGCCAGCGCGCTGCCGCGCGGCATCGGCGTCAGCGCGCCGGTCCAGCGGCGCGGCAGGGCGCGCGCCTCGCCGTCCGCGGGGCGGGCGTCGAGGGTCTGCGGCAAGTCGAGGCTCAAGATGGGCAGCGGCGAGAGCAGTCGACCGGCTTCAGCGCTTGATGGCGCGGTAGCCGATGTCCTGGCGGTACTGCTTGCCGTCGAACTGGATCGACTGCGCGGTCTGATAGGCCAGCTGCTGGGCATGGCGCACCGCCTCGCCCAGCGCGGTCACGCACAGCACGCGGCCGCCGCTGGTAACGAGCTGGCCGTCCTCGCGCAGCGTCGTGCCGGCGTGGAAGACCATCGCGTCCTCGCCGTCCTCGGGCAGGCCGGTGATCGCATCGCCCTTGCGCGGCGACAGCGGATAACCGCTGGCGGCCATCACGACGCCCAGCGCCGCGCGGCGGTCCCACTGCAGCTCGACCTGGTCCAGCGTGCCGTCGGTCGCGTGCATCAGGACCTCGAACAGGTCGCTCTTGAGCCGCATCATGATCGGCTGGGTCTCGGGGTCGCCCATGCGGGTGTTGAATTCGACGGTGCGCGGCTGGCCGTGCGCGTCGATCATCAGGCCGGCGTAGAGGAAACCGGTGAACGGGGTGCCGTCGCGGGCCATGCCCTGGATCGTCGGCATGACGATCTCGTGCATCACCTTGGCGTGGACGTTGGGCGTCACCACCGGCGCCGGCGAGTACGCGCCCATGCCGCCGGTGTTGGGGCCCTGGTCGGCGTCGAGCAGGCGCTTGTGGTCCTGGCTGGTGGCCAGCGGCAGGACGTTGCGGCCGTCGCACAGCACGATGAAGCTGGCTTCCTCGCCTTCGAGGAACTGCTCGATGACGACGCGCGCGCCGCCCTCGTTGTGGACCACGCCGAGCTTGTTGTCGGCCAGGATCCAGTCGATCGCCTCATGCGCCTCGGCCAGCGTCATCGCCACGACGACGCCCTTGCCCGCCGCCAGGCCGTCGGCCTTGATGACGATGGGCGCGCCCTGCGCGTCGACGTAGGCATGGGCCAGCGCGGCGTCGCTGAAGGTTTCGTAGGCGGCGGTCGGGATGCCGTGGCGCTTCATGAACTCCTTGGCGAAGGCCTTGGAGCTCTCCAGCTGTGCAGCCGCCTTGGTGGGGCCGAAGATGCGCAGGCCGCGGGCGCGGAACTCGTCGACGACGCCCGCCGCCAGGAAGGCCTCGGGGCCGACCACCGTCAGCGCGATCTTCTGCTCGATCGCGAAGTCGGCCAGCGCCTTCACGTCGGTGATCGGGACGTTCTTCAGCAGCGGATCGCGCGCGGTGCCGCCGTTGCCGGGCGCCACGAACACCTGCGTGACGCGCTCACCCTGCGCCAGCCGCCAGGCCAGCGCGTGCTCGCGGCCACCATTGCCAAGGACCAGGACCTTCATTCGGACAGGCTCGCGTTGTGATAGACCTCCTGGACGTCGTCCAGGTCCTCGATGACGTCGAGCAGCTTCTGCATGCGCGCGGCGTCGTCGCCGGCCAGGTCGATGGTGTTCTCGGCCCGCATGGTGACCTCGGCGATCTCGGGCTTGAGGCCGGCGGCCTCCAGCGCGTTCTTCACCGCTTCATAGTCGCCGGGGGCGGTCAGCACCTCGATGGCGCCGTCGTCGTCGGTCAGGACGTCCTCGGCGCCGGCTTCCAGCGCCACCTCCATGACCTTCTCCTCGGACGTGCCGGGCGCGAAGACCAGCTGGCCGCAGTGCTTGAACTGGAAGGCCACCGAGCCTTCGGTGCCCAGGTTGCCGCCGTACTTGCTGAAGGCGTGACGGACCTCGGCGACAGTGCGCACGCGGTTGTCGGTCATGCAGTCGACGATGATCGCAGCGCCGCCGATGCCGTAGCCTTCGTAGCGGATTTCCTCGTAGGTCACGCCGTCGAGGTTGCCGGTGGCCTTGTCGACGTTGCGCTTGATGTTGTCGGCCGGCATGTTGGCGGCCTTGGCCTTCTCGATCGCCAGGCGCAGGCGGGGGTTCATGGTGATGTCGCCGCCGCCGGTGCGCGCGGCGACGATGATTTCACGGGTCAGACGGGTCCAGACCTTGCCGCGCTTCTCGTCCTGGCGGCCCTTGCGGTGCTGGATGTTGGCCCATTTGGAATGCCCTGCCATGTCCTCGTTCTCCTATGAACGACGGCCCGGAAAAACTCCGGGCCGGCGCTGTTGATGCTTCGTTAGACTGCGATTTTAGCTTTTTGCCTCTGGAGACTTCCGCATGGCCGACCCGATCCTGCTGGCCCGCCACGGCGACACCGAATGCCAGCTGCTTCCGGCGCTGGCCAACCGGCACGGCCTGATCACCGGCGCGACCGGCACCGGCAAGACGATCAGCCTGCAGAAACTGGCCGAATCCTTCAGCCAGATGGGGGTGCCGGTCTTCATGGCGGACGTCAAGGGCGACCTGACCGGCATCTCCCAGGCGGGCGCGCCGTCGACCAAGCTGCTGGCGGTGCTGAAGGAACGCGGCATCTCGCCGCCGGCCCCGATCGCCTGCCCGACCACGCTGTGGGACGTCTTCGGCGAGCAGGGCCATCCGGTGCGGGCGACCGTCTCCGACATGGGGCCGCTGCTGCTGTCGCGGATGCTGGGCCTGAACGAGACCCAGGCCGGCGTGATGCAGATGGTTTTCAAGATCGCCGACGACCACGGCCTGGCGCTGCTGGACCTGAAGGACCTGCGCGCGATGCTGCAGCATGTCGGGGAGAACGCCAGCGAGTTCACGACCCAGTACGGCAACGTCTCGGCCGCCAGCGTCGGCGCGATCCAGCGCGGCCTGCTGCAGATCGAGGCCCAGGGCGGCGACAAGTTCTTCGGCGAGCCGATGCTCGACATCCACGATTTCATGCAGACCTCGGATGGATTGGGCGTCATCAACATCCTGGCCGCCGACAAGCTGATGGCCGCGCCGCGGCTGTACGCGACCTTCCTGCTGTGGATGCTGTCGGAACTGTTCGAGACGCTGCCGGAGGTGGGCGACCTGGACAAGCCCAAGCTGGTGTTCTTCTTCGACGAGGCCCACCTGCTGTTCAAGGACGCGCCGGCGGCGCTGGTCGAGCGCATCGAGCTGGTCGTGCGGCTGGTGCGGTCCAAGGGCGTCGGCGTGTACTTCGTGACGCAGAACCCGCTGGACATTCCGGACACGGTGCTGGGCCAGCTCGGCAACCGGGTGCAGCACGCGCTGCGCGCGTTCACGCCACGCGACCAGAAGGCGGTCAAGGCGGCGGCGGACACGATGCGGCCCAAGCCGGGGCTGGACATCGCGATGGCGATCACCGAACTGGGCGTCGGCGAGGCGCTGGTCAGCCTGCTCGACGAGAAAGGCAGGCCCTGCGTCACCGAGCGGGTCTTCGTGCTGCCGCCCGGCAGCCAGATCGGCCCGATCACGCCGGAGCAGCGCAAGGCGCTGCTGGCCGGGTCGCTGGTGGCGGGGGTCTATGAGAAGCAGGTCGACCGCGAGTCGGCCTACGAGAAACTGACTGGCCGGGCCGCCGCGACGGCGGACGCGGCGCAGCAGCCGTCGCAGTCCGGCGCGCCGCGCGGCAGCGCCGGCGCCGGCTCGATGGCCGACGAAGCGGACCAGGCCCTGCGCCGCGCGCCGACGACCGGCCGCGGCGGCGCCCCCGCGCCCGCGCCCGCCGAGGACGACGGCGGCATGCTCGGCGGCCTCAAGGACGTGCTGTTCGGCAGCACCGGGCCGCGCGGCGGTCGCCGCGAAGGGTTGGCCGAGGCCGCGGCCAAGTCGGCGCTGCGGTCGATCGGGTCCTCGGTCGGACGGGAGATCGTCCGCGGCGTGCTGGGCAGCTTGCTCGGCGGGGCGACCAAGCGGCGCCGCTGAGCGGTTTGCGCCGCAAGGCTTCCCTCGGGAGAGCCCCCTCACCCTAGCCCTCTCCCCCTCTCGGGGGCGAGGGGATGGCTCGCTGGCAAGGGGCAGCGCTGTGGGCTCCCTCTCCCACTTGCGGGAGAGGGCGGGGGTGAGGGTCTTCGAACGCTCGCCCGGCCCCTCTCCGCCTGACAAGGCTCAGGCGTTGGCCGCCGGAGCATGGGGCCAAAGGCGGCAAGCGCCTGAACCCCATGCTCCGCCGTCCCCAACCACCGTCGCACGTCGACGAGTTCCCCGGCGAGGCTCGAGCGGAGACCGTGCGCGACCCGGATGGCGAACGGCGGCGACAACTCGCGCCGCTGGGCAGCGCTTCGTCGCAGGCCGCTGGGCGCGGCGGCGCCCGTCCGCAACAGTCGCGTCCATCGACCACGACCCACCACCGGAGCCCGCCATGCACCCCACCCCGCTCGACATCCTCACCCACGTGCCCAAGTACGTCTGGGTCATCCTGCTGGTGATCACGATCATCGGCCTGCGGCAGTGCCGCGAGACCGCGATGCGGTCCCGCCGCCTGGTGATCCTGCCGGCCCTGTGGCTGGTCTTCGGCGCCTGGGGCGTGGAGAAGAGCTTCGGCCTGGACGGCCTGCCGGGCCTGGCCTGGCTCGTGGGCATCGGGCTCGGCGCAGGCACGGTCCGCGCGCTGCGCTGGCCCGGACAGGCGCGTTTCGACGCCACCACCCGCCGCTTCATCGTCCCGGGCAGCTGGGTGCCGCTCGCGCTGATGCTGGGCATCTTCGCGCTGAAGTTCGCCTCCGGTATGAGCCTGGCCCTGCACCCAGACCAGGCCACCCACCTCGGCATCGCAATGGCCTCCAGCGCCGCGTTCGGCCTGTTCAGCGGCGCCTTCCTCGGACGGGCGATCAACATCCTGGCCGTGCGGCCGCGCAGCGGCGGCCCGGTGGTGGCCTGACCGCGGCCCGGACGAGGCCGGATCGCCGACACTCCCTGCCCATGCGCCCCCTGCCCCTCCCCCCGCCGCTGCACTGGTTCCTGCGCCACGTGCTGCTGGTGCTGTTGTTGACGGTGGTCGTGTCGGTCGCCCTGGTGGTGGTGTTCAACCAGTCGCCGGGACCGACGCTGGTCTACTGCTTCTTCATCTCGCTGTTCTGCGCGACCTGCATCAACCTGCTGCGCTTCGGGCTGGGCTGGCTGCGCTGGCAGACCCTGCAGCGTCTCGGTCGCGCGCCGCGCGATGCGTTCGACTGGCCCGGCTGGCCGCTCATGACGGTGTGCCTGGTCCTGGGCACCGGCCTGGGCTACAGCATCGGCCTGGAGGTGGGCAACTTCGTGACCGGCTTCCAGGAGCGCAGCCTGCTGGCGAGCCCGCTGCGCCGGGTGATGGCCGTGATGGTGATTTCGCTGATCCCGGGCTTCGCCGCCACCTTCTTTCTGCTGTACCGCCACCGGATGGCAAGCGCCGAGGCCCATGCCGAGACGCTGCGCCGCCAGGCCGCCGAGACGCAGCTGCGGCTGCTCGAGTCGCAACTCGAGCCGCACATGCTGTTCAACACGCTGGCCAACCTGCGGGTGCTGATCGGCCTGGACGCCGAGCGCGCGCAGGCGATGCTGGACCACCTCATCGCCTTCCTGCGGGCGACGCTGTCCGCCTCCCGCGTGGAGCGCCACCCCCTCAAGGACGAATTCGCCCGGTTGGCCGACTATCTGGCGCTGATGCAGGTGCGAATGGGTACGCGGCTGCGCTTCGAGTTCGAGCTGCCGGAGACGCTGCGCGAGCTGCCGGTGCCGCCGCTGCTGCTGCAGCCGCTGGTGGAGAACGCGATCAAGCATGGTCTGGAGCCGCATGTGGGCGGTGGCACGCTGCGGGTGGTCGCGACGGCCGCGGACGGTCAGCTGTGGCTGGACGTGGAGGACGACGGTGCCGGTTTCGATCCGGCACGGCCGGCGACACCCGACGGCGGCTTCGGCACGGTGCAGGTCCGCGAGCGGCTCGCCGTGGCCTTCGGCCCGCGCGCGGCGCTGGAACTGTCGCGCCTGGACCTGTCCCGCCCGACCGGCGGCGGCACCCGCGCGCGGATCCGACTGCCGCTGCCGGCTCCGGCCTGATCAAGCGCTGCCCGCAAGCCTCGCTCTTCCGACTGCCGCACGCTCGTGCCCGTCGCCCGCGCCGTTCAAGCTGCCCCCTTCATTCCCGCTTCATTCCCCTCTTCAATCCCTCTTGAATCCCTCTTCACATGGAGACGCCCGCATGCCCACCGCCCTGATCGCCGAAGACGAGGACCTGCTGGCCGCCCACCTGCGCCAGGAACTGAAGGCGCTGTGGCCGGCGCTGGACATCGTCGCGATGGCGACGCACGGTGAGGAGGCGGTGACGCTGGCGCTCCGGCACCAGCCCGAGGTCTGCTTCCTGGACATCCGCATGCCGGGCATGACGGGACTCGAGGCGGCGGCGCAGCTGGCCGACGAGTGGCCGGACGGGACACCGTTCCCGTTGCTGGTCTTCGTCACCGCCTATGACCAGTTCGCGCTCCAGGCCTTCGAGCGCGCCGCGGTGGACTACCTGCTCAAGCCGGTGCAGCGGGAGCGCCTGGCGCAGACGGTGACCCGGCTGCAAGCCGCGCTCGCGCAGCGGCAGGCGCCGCCCGCGACCCTGGCCTCGGCGATCGATCAGCTGCGTGGGTTGCTGGGCGTGCAGGCCGCGAGCGCGAAGCCGGCGGGCGGCAGCCCCGTCGCGCCGCTGCGGCACCTGCAGGTCGGCGTCGGCGACGCCATCGTGCTGGTGCCGCTGGACGAGGTCGTCTACCTGGAAGCGGCGGACAAGTACGTCCGCGTGATGACGGCGGACCAGGAATACCTGGTGCGGATCTCGCTGCGCGAGCTGCTCCCGCAGCTCGATGCGCAGCGCTTCTGGCAGGTGCACCGCGGACACATCGTGCATGTCGACGCCATCGACCGCGTGCATCGCGATGACACCGGCAAGCTGACCCTGCGGCTGCGCCACCGGCCGGAGAAGCTGGCGGTGAGCCGGATGTACGGGCATCTGTTCAAGGCGATGTGAGGCGGCAGCCGGACTGCCGCCTCCCTCTCGTCAGATGACGGCCATGCCGGAGGCGGTCTTCACGGACAGCAAGGCATCGCCATCGAGCGCCGTGACCAGGATCGACAACCCGTAGATCCCGCGCCCGCCCTCGCTCGTGACCGTCAGCGCGATCGTGCCGTCCTTGAGCACCTCCTTGAAGAAGAAGTCGTCGCGCGTCGCTTCGGTATAGCCAGCGGTCAACGCGCTCAGGTCGAGCACGTCGCCCTCGCTGCGCTTGTAGTCGAGGACGAGGTCCACGCCGGTCTGCCCCTTGAACCATCGGAAGGTGTCGGCGCCGGCCCCGCCGGTGAAGAAGTCACTGTCCGGGGACGCGTTCAGCACGTCGTTGCCCGCCGTACCGCGTTCCTCATGGTTCAACGCCCATTTGCCGCCTGAGGACTCGTCCAGTCGCATGACCAGCGCAGGCTGGAGGCTCGCCGGCTCCGAGCTCATCTTCACCGGCACCTCCATGGCATTGCCCGCGCTGTCGATGGCGTAGAGCCGCAGAGCGCCATGCATGTTGCTGCGAACACTTCGGCTGCCGGCAGCAAACATCATGAGCTGGCCGCTGCTCACCGCACCGGGTTGCCAATCCTGAACATTCACGAGGCTCTTGCCGTAGCTCACGAACACCAGCTCGACATCTTCCTGCGAGGTCACCGTCAAGCTGCCATCCTTGCCACGATCCGCGACCACCGTGGGCGCGGTGGTGTCGTAGTCGAACTCCAGGCGCCGGATCCCGCTCTCGTTGCCCGCGATGTCGACCTGCCGGACCTGCAATTCATGGCGCCCCGGCGACAGCTGCGCTGGCGGCTTGAAGTTGCTGCCGGCGCCGCTCCACCAATCCTGCCCCCCATTGAGGCTGTAGAGCCACTGGCTGCCCGACTCCAGGCCCACGTCGATGGATCCGTTGGCATTGAGCGCCTTGCTGGCCAGGTAGAACTGCTCCACTTCCGGAAAATTGCCTGGCCGGTTTGCCCAGTAAGTCCGGGCCGCGGAATTGAAGGTCAAGGTCGGCGCTTCGGCCTTGGTGTCCAAGCTGAACTTCAGCTCGGTCGCGGCGCTGATATTGCCGGCGAGATCGACCTGCCGCACCAGCACCCGCTTGTCCCCATCGCCGGAGAACTCGCTCGCGGCGATGGACGTCCCGGTGCCGGTGGTCCAACTGAGGCCGTCGCGGCTGTACTGCCACCCGGCGTCGTCCTCCAGGCCCTGCACGTTGACCGTCGCCATCGAGGTGATCCCGTCGGTGGCGCTGACACCGGTGTCCTGCGCCAGGCTCAGCGTCGGCGCGCCCACGACCCGGTCGAGCGTGAAGTTCAGCGTCGCGCCGCTGACGTTGCCGGCAACGTCGGCCTGGCGAACCTCGACGGTGTAGGTGGTGTCGATGTGGAACTCGCTGGCGGCGATGCGGTCGCCGCTGCCGGTTCTCCAGGCGCTGCCGCCGATGCGGTATTCCCAGCGATGGCCCGGCTCGAGGCCGGTCACGACGATGCCGGCCTCGTTGGTGACACGGTCGCCGGCAGTGCCCGAGTCCTTCACCAAAGCGAGCGCGAGCGGAGGGCCCTGCCGATCCAGCGTGAAATCCAGCGTCGCGGTGCTCACATTGCCCGCGACGTCGATCTGCCGGACCTCGAGGGACTTGGTGCCATCGGCGCCGAACTCGCTGGCGGCAATGCGGTCGCCGCTGCCGGTCGTCCAGGCGCCGCCACCGATGCGGTACTCCCAGCGGTTGCCCAGTTCGACACCGGTCACGGCGATGGTGGCGTCGTTGGTGATGCGATCGTCTGCGGTGCCCGAGTCGTTCACGAGCGCGGCCGTGATCGGGCTGACCTGCCGGTCCAGCGTGAAGTCGAGCGTCGCCGAACTCACGTTGCCCGCGACGTCGATCTGCCGGACCTCCAGCGTCTTGCTGCCGTCCGCGCCGAACTCGCTGGCCGCGATGCGGTCGCCATTGCCGGTCTTCCAGGCACCGCCGTCGATGCGGTACTCCCAGCGGTTGCCCAGCTCGACGCCGGTCACGGCGATGGTGGCATCGTTGGTGACGCGGTCGCCGGCGGTGCCGGAATCGTTCAGCAGCGCGATTGCGATCTGGCTGACCTGCCGGTCGAGCGTGAAGTCCAGCGTCGCCGAACTTACGTTGCCCGCGACGTCGATCTGCCGGACCTCGAGGGACTTGGTGCCGTCCGCGCCGAACTCGCTGGCCGCGATGCGGTCGCCGCTGCCGGTCTTCCAGGCACCGCCGCCGATGCGGTACTCCCAGCGGTTGCCCAGCTCGACGCCGGTCACGGCGATGGTGGCGGCGTTGGTGACGCGGTCGCCAGCAGTGCCGGAGTCGTTCTGCAGCGCGACCGCGATCGGGTCGACCTGCCGGTCCAGCGTGAAGTCGAGCGTCGCCGAACTTACGTTGCCCGTGCTGTTGGCCTGCCGCACCTCAACGGTGTAGGGACCGTCCTTGGCGAACTCGGTGGCCGGGATGCGGTCGCCACTGCCGGTCTGCCAGGCGCCGCTGCCGATGCGGTACTCCCAGGGCCTGCTCGCGTCCAGGCCACCCACGGCGATGGCGGCATCGTTGGTGATCCGATCGCCGGCCGTTCCGGAATCGTTCACCAGCGCCGCCGACAAGGCGCCGGCTTGCCGGTCCAGCGTGAAATCGAAGGTGGAGGCACTCTTGTTGCCGGCCGGGTCGGTCTGGCGCAGCTCGACGGTGTAGCGACCGTCGGCGCCGAACTCGCTGGCCGCGATGCGGTCGCCGCTGCCCGCCTTCCAGGCACCGCCGCCGATGCGGTATTCCCAGCGGTTGCCCGGCTCGACGCCGGTCACGGCGATGGTGGCGTCGTTGGTGATGCGGTCGCCGACGACGCCGGAGTCGTTCACCAGCGCGGCCTCGATCGGGCCGACGTGCCGGTCCAGCGTGAAGTCCAGCGTCGCGGTGCTCACGTTGCCCGCGATGTCGATCTGGCGCACCTCGATCTTGTGGGCGCCGTCGGCGCCGAACTCGCTCGCCGCGATGCGGCTGTCGACGCCAGCCTGCCACGCACCGCCGTCGATGCGGTACTCCCAGCGGCAGTCCGGCTCGAGACCACCGACGATCACCGTGCCGTCGCGGGTGAGCCGGTCGTCCGCCACGCCGGTGTCATTGGCCAGCGCGACGCTCGGCGGCGGCGCGACGCGGTCGAGCTGGAACTCGTACACCGTCGACGCCTGGTTGCCCACCGCGTCCAGATGCCGGACCTCCACGCGCTGCCAGCCGTCCGTGGCGCGATCGAATTCCCGCCCATCGATGAGAACGCCGGACCCGGTCTTCCATTCCCCGCCGTTGATGCGGTAGTCCCAACTGCCGCCCCATTCGATGCCGAGCACCCGCAGCGTGCCGTCGCGGGTGATCCGGTCGTCGGCCGTTCCGGTGTCGTTCACCAGGGTCACCGTCGGCGCGGCGGCCTGGCGGCGCAGGTCGAAGGCGAGGGTCGAACCGGCTTCATTGCCTGCCGCGTCGATCTGCCGCACCCGGACCAGTTGGTAGCCGTCCGCCACGCCGTCGAAGGCGGCCTTGTCGATGCGATCCCCGTGACCGCGCCGCCATTCGCCGCCGTTGATCTGGTAATCCCAGATCGCGAGGCTCTCCAGACCGCTGACCAGCACGGTGGGGTCGTTGGTCCGCTTGTCCCCGGACACGCCGGAGTCGACCGCCAACTGGACGCCCGGCGACACGGTGTGGGTGTCCAGGACGAAGTCGAGCGCGGCCGTGCCGCGATTGCCGGCGCCGTCGACATGCCGCACCTCGACCCGGCGCTCGCCCGCCGTCGTGCCGAACTCCGACGCCGCGATCGTGTCGCCGGTCCCGGTCACCCACGGACCGTCATCGATCCGGTACTCCCAGCGCAAGCCGGACTCCAGGCCGTTCACCTTCACCGTCGCGTCGCGCGTGATGCCGTCGGACGCCGACAGGCCGGTGTCCATCGCGAGCGCGATCGTCAGCTCCGCCGCGCGGGTGTCGAGAAGGAGGCTCAGGGTGGTGACCGGGCCCTCGTTGCCTGCGGGATCCACCTGCCGGACGCGGATGTCCTTGGCGCCGTCGGCACCGAGTTGCGCGGTGGACAGCGTCGAGTCCGTCCCGTTCCACCAGGTCGCGCCGCCGTCCACGCTGTACTGCCAGCGCGCGTCCGGCTCCAGGCCGTCGATGCGGATGCGGCCGTCGTTCGTCCAGCCATCGGTCGCGGAACTGCCGGTGTCCGATACCAGCGTCAGGCCGGGACCGGGCGGCGCGATGGTGTCCATGTCGAACTTCAAGCTGCCCACCGGGCTGCGGTGGCCTTCCGCGCTGATCTGCACCACCTGCAGCGACTTGCTGCCGTCCGTGCCCAGGGCCGACGGGGCGATCACCGAGCCGCTGCCGGCATGCCAGGTCTTGCCCTCGTCGAGCGAGTATTCCCAGCGCCCGTCCGCCTCGAGCGCGCCGATGCGGATCTCCCCGGCGCTACCGAGCAGGCCTTCCCGCTGGGCGCCCGGCGAGTGCAAGGCCGGCTGCGGCGCCGGCGGCACGCGCACGGCGGGATCGGGATTCGGATTGGGGTTGGGGTCCGGCTTCGGACCGGGATCCGGGTTCGGGTCCGGCTTGGGACCCGGGTCCGGATTGGGATTGGGATTGGGATTGGGATTGGGATTGGGATTGGGATTGGGATTGGGATCGGGTTTCGGATCCGGTTGGGGATTCGGATTCGGATTCGGATTCGGATTCGGATTCGGATTCGGATTCGGATCCGGCTTCGGGCCCGGGTCGGGCTGGGGCGAGGGCTCACCCTCCGGCTTCGCGTCCGCGCCGCCATTGCCCGAACCTCCCGACAGGGCCACGGCGGACCCCGCTGAGAGCGCCGCCCCCAGCAGCCAGGTCACCATCGCGGCGACGGATTTCTCCGTGGACTTCTCATCCTTGCCGTTCGATCCTTGGACCGCCTCGCCGTTCTCGGTGGGGCTGTCGGGCGGGACGCCGCTCGCGGCCGGGTCCTGCGCGGCGGGCACCGTCTCGGTCTGCTGAGGCTCCCCAGCGGGCGCAGACGCGGCGCTGGATTCCCCTTGCTCCTCTTCTTCCTCCGCCAGTCGCCGCGGACGCGCCGCCACCTCGGACGGTGGAGCGCCGGCGTCGGCGGGCGCGTGGACTCGGGAAGCACGGTGGGCGGGCGTCGTCGGAAGTTGCATGGCTGCTGCCTTGGAAGGTCGAATGAAAAGTTGGGCAGTATCAAAAGCACCCCGGCGTGTGCGCCATGCCTGCTCCACGTCAGATCCTTCGACCGGTCTGACGGATTTGCTGGGGTCGCTCCCTCAGACAGGAGGGGTACCCCACCCCACGTAGAATCTGCGGCCTCCTTCGAGCATCCATTCATCGATGTCCAGCCACGACAAGACTGCCGGCGCTCCGGCGCCCGACAAGACGGACGCCACCGCCGTCAAGCCCAGCAACTTCCTGCGCGCCATCATCGAGCGCGACCTGGAACAGGGCTTCCAGCCGGCGCGCCACTTCGCCGGCAGCCCGGGCGACGCGGCCCACCATGCCGCCGGTCCGCTGGACCCGGCCCGCATCCGCACCCGCTTCCCGCCCGAGCCCAACGGCTACCTGCACATCGGCCATGCCAAGTCGATCTGCCTGAACTTCGGCCTGGCGCGCGATTACGGCGGCATCTGCCACCTGCGCTTCGACGACACCAATCCGGAGAAGGAAGAGCAGGAATACGTCGACGCGATCAAGGAGATGGTGGCGTGGCTGGGCTGGACCTGGGACGCCAAGGACGGCGCCGGCCGCGAGGTGGACCACCTCTTCTATGCCAGCAACTACTTCGACTTCATGTACCGCGCGGCGGAGTACCTGGTGTCGCAGGGGCTGGCCTATGTCGACGAGCAGACGCCCGAGGAAATGCGCGCCAACCGCGGCGACTTCGGCACGCCGGGCAAGAACAGCCCCTTCCGCGACCGCTCGCCCGAGGAGAACCTGATCCGCCTGCGCGAGATGCGCGACGGCAAGCACCCGGACGGCTCCATGGTGCTGCGCGCCAAGATCGACATGGCGTCGCCCAACATCAACCTGCGCGATCCGGCGCTGTACCGCATCCGCCGGGCGACCCATCACAACACCGGCGACCAGTGGTGCATCTACCCGATGTACACCTACGCCCACCCGATCGAGGACGCGCTGGAGTGCATCACCCACAGCGTCTGCACCCTGGAGTTCGAGGACCAGCGGCCGTTCTACGACTGGCTCGTCGAGCACCTGGCCCAGGGCGGCCTGCTCGCCCGCCCGCTGCCGCACCAGTACGAGTTCGGCCGGCTCAACCTGACCTACGTCGTCACCAGCAAGCGCAAGCTGCGCCAGCTGGTCGAGGAGAAACACGTCGACGGCTGGGACGATCCCCGCATGCCCACGCTGGTCGGCATGCGCCGCCGCGGCTACACGCCCGAGGCCATCCGCGCGATGGTCGAAAGCACCGGCGCGTCCAAGACCAACGCCTGGATCGAGTACTCGGTGCTGGACGGCTACCTGCGCGCCGACCTCGAGGGCAAGGCCGCCCGCGCGATGGCGGTGCTGGATCCGGTCAAGCTCAAGCTCGAGAACTACGCGGAGATCTTCGGCTCGCTCGATCATCGCGAAGCCTGCTCGGCCCCGGCCCATCCGCATGTGCCGGAACTGGGCACGCGCCAGTTCAGCCTCGGCCCCGAGCTGTGGATCGAGCGCGAGGACTTCATGGAGACCCCGCCCAAGGGCTACCACCGCCTGTTCCCGGGCAACAAGGCGCGGCTGAAGTACGGCTACGTGATCGAGTGCACCGGCTGCGAGAAGGACGCCGACGGCACCATCACCGCGGTGCTGGCCCGGCTGGTGCCCGACACCAAGAGCGGCACGCCGGGCGCCGACGCGGTCAAGGTCAAGGGCGTGATCACCTGGGTCGGCGCGCACGAGGGCATCGCCACCGAGCTGCGCCTGTACGACCGCTTGTTCACCGAAGCCCAGCCCGACGCCGGCGAACGCAACTTCCTGGAGCTGCTGAACCCCGATGCCAAGCGTGTCGTGCGCGGCTACCTGGAGCCGTCGCTGCGCGCGGTCGCGCCCGATGCCAAGGTCCAGTTCGAGCGCCACGGCTACTTCGTCGCCGACCGCGTTGACCATCGCGCCGATGCGCCGGTGTTCAACAAGATCACCGGACTGAAGGACAGCTTCGGCAAGTGAGCCGGCGTGGACGGGGTGCGCGGGACGCGCGCCCGGTCCTCCACTGACCGCAACCGGGCGCCTGGCCCCGCCTCAGCCGGCAAGGACTGCCCCCGAGTCCGGCGTGGACGCCAGCACCAGTTGCGGCGCCAGCGGCGCCGTGGTGTCGAGCCAGAAGTCCAGCGTCGCGGACGCGCTGTTGCCCGCCGCATCGACCTGGGTGGCGACGACCCGGCACAAGCCCTCCAGGCCTGCGAAACGCGACGCCGGGATTTCGGCCGCCTGCCACTCGAACGGGGGCTCGTCCAGGATGGCCACCGTCAGCGTCGCCGTGGGATCCAGGCCCAGGATCTCGATCGTCGGATCGGAGGTCCAGCGATCGGTCGCGCTGCTCCCTGTGTCGTGCTTGAGCCGCAGCGTCGGTACCTCGGGCGGGGTCTGGTCCAACTCGAACACCAGCGACGCTTGCGGGCTGTCGTTGCCCGCGAGGTCGGTCTGGTAGACCAGCACTGACTTGCGACCGTCGCCACCGGCCTTCGCCGCCTCGCTGCCGGGGATGCGGTCCAGGTCGCCCGGATGCCAGGTCGCGCCGCCGTCGAAGCTGTAGGACCAGCGCGCATCGGGCTCCAGGCCATGGACCCGCACGGTGCCGTCGCGGGTCAGGGGCGTGCCGTCTGGCATCGTGCCCGCGGCGAAAACCTGCAGGCCCATGACGGCCTCGGCGGGGCGGTGGCCCGTCCCGCCCGCGCCGCCGCCGGACGGCGAAGTCGATGGATCGCCGCCCGGTCCCGAGGGCCAGCCGTCGAGGGTGGGCCGCGTCGCTCCACCGCCAGCGGCGATGGCCCCCAGGGCCGAGCCACTGCCGCCACCGCCCGCGGCGCCGACGCCCAGCGCGCCAAGGCCCAGCCCGCCCAGCAGCAGGGGCAGCGGCATCAGCGAACGATCGTCGTCGCCCTGGGGCGGCGTCCGGTCCGGCGTGGAGGCCGCGCCGGGCTCCATCGCGGTCGACTGGGCATCGACGGCGGCAGGCGGGCTCGGATCCGCGGTGGCGTCGTCGTTCAGGACGTTGGTCGAGGCGTCGTTCGGCGCGTCAGTCGGGGCATCACTCGGGACGTCAGTCGGGTCGGTGGCTCGCGACCGGCCGCGGCGGGTGTCGTCCCGGGCGGTGGGCACGCCATCCGCATCGAAGTCAAGGGCAGCGGCAGGCGTCGGCAAGGAAGAGCGGGTCATGTCGAATCCAAGAGGGTGAGAGGAGCCGCCAGTGTTGGCCCGCCGGCCCGCGGGCGCATCTGCCCGGACCAGTAGCGCATCGGCCTCCGGGCCCGGACACCAGTAGGTCGACCGACTCGTTGCCGTCGTCCGGCCCGTCGCCCTGCCCGTTGTCCCCCGCTGTCCCCCCTGTCCGTCGCCATCCGTCGCTGTCCGACCGCTGTCCGTGCGAGTGTCCGCGGACACCCCAGCGCCACCGGGCCGGTGGGACAAGTCGTTGATCCGATTGAGGATTTCCACCTTGGCGCAGATGGCACGCGCCTTGCGATCCGGTGTGGCATCGATCACATGGACCACCCTCGGACACCTTCATGATTCGCGACACCTCCGGACAGGACGTTCCCCTCGCCCGCCCCCAGGGACGGCGCCGGCTGTGGCTGGCGCTGGCGGGCGCCGGGCTGTTGGCCGCCGCGTTCGCCGCCGCGCCGGCGGTGCAGCGGATGATGGGCAGCGGCAACTCGGTCAGCCTGCAGCGCCTGTCGGTGGCGACGGCCGAGATCGGCCCGCTGGTGCGCGACATCGCCGGCGAGGGCAAGGTGGTCGCCGCGATGAGCCCCACCGTCTATGCGCTGCACGGCGGCAACCTGGTGCTCAAGGTCAAGGCCGGCGACAAGGTCGCCAAGGACCAGCTGCTGGGCGTCATCGACAGCCCCGACCTGCGCGCCCGGCTCGCCCAGGAGCAGAGCAACGCCGACGCTCTGCGCACCGAGGCGCTGCGCGCCGAGGTCGACGGCCGCGAGCAGCGCGCCGCCCTGCGCTCGAGCTACGAGAACGCCGCCATCGACCTGCAGACCGCCCGCAACGACCTGGAGCGCCAGACCAAGGCCTACGAGGCCGGCGCGGTCGCCGGCATGCAGGTCGAGAAGGCCCGCGACGCGCTGGAGAAGGCGCGCATCACCGCCGCCCACGCCAAGGACGGGCTGGGCCTGAAGGACGACAGCCTCAAGTTCGAGCTCCAGGCCAAGCAGCAGGCGCTGCAACGCCAGCAGCTGCTGGTGAAGGACCTGCAGCGCCAGGTCGCCGAGCTCGAGCTGCGCTCGCCGGTGGACGGCCAGGTCGGCCAGCTGCTGGTGGCCGAGCGCGCCAACGTGAACGCGGGGACCGGCCTGCTCACCGTCGTGGACCTGAGCGCGCTCGAGGTCCAGATGCAGGTGCCGGAGAGCTTCGCCCGCGACCTGGCCATCGGCATGCCCGGCGAGATCGCCGGCAACGGCCGCCAGTGGAAGGGCCTGGTCAGCAGCGTCTCGCCGGAGGTCGTCAACAACGAGGTCGCCGCGCGGCTGCGCTTCGACGGCGCCACGCCCGACCAGCTGCGCCAGAACCAGCGCCTGTCGGTGCGCGTGCTGCTGGACCGCCGCGAGAAGGTGCTGACCGTCGCGCGCGGCAGCTTCGTCGAAGACGGCGGCGGTCGCTTCGCCTACGTCGTGCAGGACGGCCAGGCCGTCAAGCGCCCGATCCGGCTGGGCGCGCAGAGCCTGTCCAAGGTCGAGGTGCTGGAGGGCCTGCAGCCCGGCGAGCGGGTCGTCGTCTCCGGCGCGCAGGCCTTCGAAGGCGCCGAGCGGGTGACGCTCAGTCCCTGAGCGCCGCACGCGCCCTCCCCACCGGCCCCGACCACCGACGTCATCGCCCCTCCCCCGCCCCATTTATCGCCCACCACCGCCCGCGAGGAACCCCATGCTGAAAATGCAATCGCTGTCCAAGGTCTACCGCACCGAGATGATCGAGACCTACGCCCTGCGCGAGTTCAACCTGGACGTGCGCGAAGGCGAGTTCGTCGCCGTCACCGGCCCGTCGGGCTCGGGCAAGACGACCTTCCTGACCATCGCCGGCCTGCTGGAGGCCTTCACCGGCGGCCGCTACGAGCTGGACGGCGTCGACGTCAGCCGCATGGACGACACCCAGCGCTCGCGCATGCGCAACGAAAAGATCGGCTTCATCTTCCAGGCCTTCAACCTGATCCCCGACCTCAACGTGCTGGACAACATCGAGGTCCCGCTGCGCTACCGCGGCATGAAGTCGGCCGAGCGCCAGCAGCGCGCCCGCGACGCGCTGGCCCGGGTCGGGCTGTCGGCGCGCGAGCGTCACTACCCGGCCGAGCTGTCCGGCGGCCAGCAGCAGCGCGTGGCGATCGCCCGCGCGCTGGCCGGCTCGCCGCGCCTGCTGCTGGCCGACGAGCCGACCGGCAACCTCGACAGCGCGATGGCCCGCAGCGTGATGGACCTGCTGGAGGAACTGCACCGCGACGGCGCCACCATCGTGATGGTCACGCACGATCCGCAGCTCGCCGCGCGCGCGCAGCGCAACGTGCATGTGATCGACGGCCAGGTCGTCGACATCGCGGCCGAGCTGCACATGGACCCGGCGCTGCTGCGCGCCGCGGCGGCCCCGTCCAAGACGCCCACCTCGGCCTGACCATGCGCGCACGTTTCCCTTCCCGGCCGGCGGCGCTCGCGGCGGTCGTGGTGGCCGCGCTGTGCGCGGGCTGCTGCCTGCCGGCCGCCGCCGAGGACCTGCTCGAGGTCTACGCCCAGGCGCGCGGCGCCGACCCGGTGCTGTCGGGCGCGCGCGCGGTCCGCGGCGAGCAGCAGGAGCTGGCCGTCCAGGCCCGGGCCCAGCTGCTGCCGCAGTGGTCCGCCCAGTTGAGCGAGTCGCACCAGCGCGACGACGGCCGCCAGCACCAGCTCACCCACAGCCTCAGCCAGGTGCTGGTCGACCTGAGCCGGCTGCGCAGCTGGGATGCCGCCAGGACGCTGGTCAGCGCCGAGGACGCCCGCGTGCGCGCCGCCGAGGCCGACCTCTGCGCCCGCGTCGCCCGCGCCTATTTCGGCGTGCTGACGGCGCAGGCCGCGCTGGCCACCGCACAGGCGATCGAGGACGTCTACGGCCAGCAGGTGGCGCAGGCGCAGTCGCGCTTCGAGGCCAGGCTGTCCGCGTCGCTGGACGTCGAGCAGGCGCGCGCCTATTACGAGCTGGCGCGCGGCACCACCGCGCAGGCGCGCGAGGAACTGCTCGACGCCCGCCAGGCGCTGGCGCAGATCACCGGACGCATGCCGGGCGAGCTGCAGCCGCTCGCGCCCGAGCTGGCGATGCTGATGCCCGAGCCGGCCGACCCGCAGGCCTGGGTGACGCAGGCGCTGCGCGACAACCCGGCGCTGCAGGCCGCGGCGCTGGCCGTGACCGCGGGCGACCAGCGCGTGGCCGCCGCGCGCGCCGCCCACCTGCCGACGCTGAGCGCGGGCCTCGACGGGCAGCGCCTGTCCGGGCCGGCCGTCGCGCCGCAGGACACCGGCCGCTACACGACGACGATCGGGCTGAAGCTCACCATCCCGCTGTTCGCCGGCGGCGCGACCGAGTCGCAGAAGCGCCAGGCGATCTACCAGCGCGAGCAGCTGCGCGACGACCTGGAGGGCGCGCGCCGCGCGATGACCCGAGAGACGCAGGCGCAGTACCAGGCGGTGCTGTCGGCGCTCAGCCAGATGCGCACCGCCGGCGCCGCGGTGCAGGCGGCGGAGAAGGCGCTGGCCTCCACCCGCAGCGGCCTGGACCTGGGCGCACGCACGATGACCGACCTGCTGCTGGCCATCCAGACGCAGAGCAACGCCCGCAACGCCTGGGAGCAGGCGCGCCACCGCTACGTGCTGTCCAAGCTGCTGCTGCAGCAGGCGGCCGGCGCGCTCGGCGAGCCCGAGCTGGCCGCCGTCAACACGCTGCTCGGTCCGGCGCCGGTCCCGGCCCCGGTCACCACGCCTTCGACCGGGCATGCGCCCGGGACCGTGCCGGCGACCGCGTCCGTGACCACCCCTGCCGCGCTCGCGGCGCGATGAGCTGAGAGAGGACCTCCGATGCTGACCTACTACCTCGAACTGGCCCTGCGCGCCTTCCGCAGCCATCGCGGCCTGACGGTGCTGATGCTGCTGTCGATCGCGATGGGCGTGGCCGCCTGCATGACGACGCTGACGGTCTTCCACGTCCTGTCGGGCGACCCGATCCCGCACAAGAGCGACCGGCTCTTCAACGTCCAGCTCGACGCCGAGACCCGGCGCGACTGGAAGCCCGGCGACGAGCCCGAACTGCAGCTCACCCGCTTCGATGCCGAGCAGCTGCTGCGCGCCAGACGCGGCGTGCATCAAGTGATGATGACCGGCGCCTTCATCGCGATCGACCCGGCCGGTTCGGGCGACGCCGCGCAGCCGCCGTTCTTCACCGGCGGCCGCTGGACCTCGGCCGACTTCTTCACCATGTTCGACGCGCCCTTCCGCTACGGCAACGGCTGGACCGCCGCCGACGACGGCGCCGAGGCGCGCGTCGCGGTGCTCTCGGCCGAGCTCAACGACAAGCTCTTCGGCGGCCAGGACAGCCGCGGCAAGACGGTGCGGCTGCGCGACAAGGACTTCACCGTCGTCGGCGTGCTCCAGCCGTGGCGGCCGGCGCCGCACTACTTCGACCTGACGCTGGGCTCCTACGCCAAGCCGGCGGACGTCTACATCCCGCTGTCGACCTCGCTGACGCTGCGCTTCGGCGGCGCCGGCAACATGAACTGCTGGGGCCGCTCGGACGGCATCGATCCGCGCTCGCTCAACGCGCCCTGCGCCTGGCTGCAGTACTGGGTGCAGCTGGACACGCCCCAGCAGGTCGCCGACTACCGGACCTACCTGACGCAGTATTCCGACCAGCAGCGCGAGGCCGGCCGCTTCGAGCGGCCCGCCAATCCGCGGCTGACGGGCGTCATGGCGTGGCTGAGCCAGCGCAAGGTCGTGCCCAGCGACATCCAGCTGCAGGTGTGGCTGGCCTTCGGTTTCCTGGCCGTGTGCCTGACCAACACCGTGGGTCTGCTGCTGGCCAAGTGCCTGCGCCGCAGCGGCGAGATCGGCGTGCGCCGCGCGCTGGGCGCGCCGCGGCGGCAGATCTTCCTGCAGTTCCTGGTCGAGGCCGGCACGCTCGGCCTCGTGGGAGGCGTGCTGGGCCTGGCGCTGACCTGGATCGGGTTGTGGGTGGTGCGGCAGAACCCGTCGGACTACGCCCAGCTCGCGCGGCTGGACTGGCAGATGCTGGCCACGACGCTGGGCGTCTCGCTGGCGGCCAGCGTGCTGGCGGGGCTGCTGCCGGCCTGGCGCGCCTGCCAGATCACGCCCGCCATCCAGCTCAAGACGCAATGACCCGCTGACCCCGAGTCAAGGAGAACGCCGACATGGACATCCTGCCCATCCTCTCGACGCTCAAGCGTCACAAGACCGCCGCCGGGCTGATCGTGCTGCAGATCGCGCTGACCTGCGCGATCGTGTGCAACGCGCTCTTCCTGATCTTCCAGCGCATCGAGCGCATCAACGCCGACACCGGCGCCGACGAGCAGGCGCTGGTGACCTTCTCGCTGGCCAGCATGGCGCGCGTCGAGAACCCCGAGCCGCAGACGCAGGCCGACCTGGCCGCGCTGCGGCAGGTGCCGGGCGTGGCCTCGGTGACGCTGACCAACCAGTACCCGTACGGCCGCAGCTCCAACAACTCCGGCGTGCGGCTGACGCCGGACACGACGCAGTCCAGCCGCGTCGTCGCCAGCCACTACACGACCGGTCCCGGCTTCATCGGCACGATGGGGCTGAAGCTGGTCGAGGGCCGCGACTTCGAGCCCAACGAGTTCGTGCCCGGATCGACGCTGGACGCCAATCCCGATCCGCGCGTGCCGGCGGTGATCATCAACAAGACCATGGCCGAGCGGCTGTGGCCCGGCGAATCGGCGCTGGGCAAGGCGATCTACGTCTACGGCAACGAGCCGCAGCGCGTCGTCGGCGTGGTGCGCGACCTGCCCTCGCCCAACCCGGGCTCGGAGGACGAGAACGCGCTCAACACGATGATGTTCCCGGTGCAGCCGAGCTTCCGCGGCGGCGGCTTCATGATTCGCGTCGCACCGGGCGCCGATCGCGAGGCGGTGCTCAAGGCGGCCACGGCCAAGCTGCTGGCCAACAGCCCGGGGCTGCGCCGCGTGATCCGGGACCAGAACACGCTGGTCAAGCTGCGCGCGGACTACTACCGCCAGGACCGCTCGATGATCCAGCTGCTGGCCGGCGTGTGCGTCGGGCTGCTGGTGGTGACGGCCTTCGGCATCGTCGGCCTGGCCAGCTTCTGGGTGCAGCAGCGCACGCGGATGATCGGCACGCGACGGGCGCTGGGCGCCACGCGCGGCCAGATCCTGCGCTACTTCCAGACCGAGAACCTGCTGCTGTCCAGCGCCGGCATCGTGCTGGGCATGATCGGCGCCTACGGCATCAGCCTGCTGCTGATGAAGAACTACGAGCTGCCGCGCCTGCCCTGGATCTACCTGCCGATCGGCGCGCTGGTGCTGTGGACCCTGGGCCAGATCGCGGTGTTCGCGCCGGCGCGGCGGGCCGCGGCACTGCCCCCGGTGGCGGCCCTGCGCGGCGGCTGAGCGCCGGCCCCCTTGCTATGCTGCGCCACCCATGAGAACCGTCCTGATCATCGATGACCACGCCGGTGTCGGCGAGGCGCTGTCGCTGCTGCTCTCGCTGCACGACATCGAGGCGCTGTACGCGGCCTCGCCGGCCGAGGGCCTGGCCGTGCTGGCGCGGCGGCGCGTGGACCTGGTGATCCAGGACATGAACTTCAGCGCGGACACGACCTCGGGCGAGGAAGGCCGCGCGCTGTTCCAGCAGCTGCGCGAGCGTCATCCGGACCTGCCCATCATCCTGCTGACCGCCTGGACGCAGCTGGAGCAGGCGGTGGCGCTGGTCAAGGCCGGCGCGGCGGACTACCTGGCCAAGCCCTGGGACGACGCCAAGCTGCTGGCGACGGTCGAGAACCTGCTGGAGCTGGCCGAGAACGGCCGCGCGCTGCGCGAGAGCCGGCACGAGCAGCGCCAGCGCCGCGAGGAGCTGCGCCGCCGCTACCGGCTCGACGGCCTGGTCTTCGAATCCCCGGCGCTGCTGCGCTGCCTGGAGCTGGCCTGCCAGGTCGCCCGCTCGGCGGCGCCGGTGCTGGTCACCGGACCGAACGGCAGCGGCAAGGAGCGCATCGCGGCGATCGTGCATGCCAACTCGGCGGTCGCTGGCGGGCCCTTCGTGGCGATCAACTGCGGCGCGCTGCCGGGCGAGCTGATCGAGGCCGAACTCTTCGGCGCCGAGAGCGGTGCCTACACCGGTGCGGCGCGGGCGCGCGAGGGCCGCTTCGAGACCGCCGATGGCGGCACGCTGTTCCTCGACGAGATCGGCAACCTGCCGCTGGCCGGCCAGGTCAAGCTGCTGCGGGTGCTGGAGACGGGCCGCTTCGAGCGGCTGGGCTCGAGCCGCACGCGCCAGACCACGGTGCGGGTGATCTCGGCCACCAACGCCGACCTGCGCGCGATGGTGCGCGCCGGCACCTTCCGCGAGGACCTGTACTACCGGCTCAACGTCATCGAGGTCGCGCTGCCCGGCCTGGCCGAGCGGCCACAGGACATCCTGCCGCTGGCCGAGCACTTCCTGGCGGGCCGGGCCACGCTCAGCGACGGCGCCCGGGAAGCGCTGATGGCGCATCCCTGGCCCGGCAACGTGCGGGAGCTGAAGAACGCCATCGAGCGCGCGGCGCTGCTGGCGCCGGGCCATGTCGTCGGCGAGCAGGACCTGGCGCTGCCGGCCGCCGCGCCGCTGGCCTCGCGCAACCTGGACGAGCCCAGCCGCGAGGCCGTCGTCGCCGCGCTGGACGCCGCGGCCGGCGTCGTCAGCCGGGCGGCGCAGTCTCTGGGGCTGTCGCGCCAGGCGCTGTACCGGCGCATGGAGCGCTACGGGCTGAGCGCCGATGCGTGAGGCTCGCGTGGCTTGTGAGGCTTGCGCGGTGCGTCAGGCTCGCGAGGTTCGCGAGAAACGTGGGTGAGGCTCGCTCCGAGCGCCGCGGCCCGAGGCCGATGCGGAGACCGCATGCGCGAGCCTGACCCACCGCGGCGCGCGCGCTGGCACCGCTCGTTGCGGCTGCGCCTGGCGCTGTGCCTGATCGCCGCGGCGGTCGCGGCCCTGTCCATCCACCTGACGCTGACCTGGTGGCCGGTGCCGCGGCTGATGGCGGCGCTCGGACACGAGGCGCTGGCGCCCTGGAGCGCGACCGCGCTGGCGCTGACCGGCGCGCTGATGCTGCCGATCGCCTGGGGACTGGCCAGCCTGCTGCTGATGCCGCTGACGCGGCTGCTGCGCGCGCTGGAAAGCACGGTGCTGAGCTACCGCGATGGCGAGTTCGGCAGCGCGATCGCGGCCGATCCGCCAGGCGGTCTCTCGGAGCTGTCCAGCCTGATGCGGCTGCACAGCGAGCTCGGCCAGGCCCTGCGCGAGCAGCGCCAGCACCTGGCGCAGCGCGAGCTGCTGCTCGACACGGTGGTGCAGAACACGCCGGTCGCGCTGGTGCTGACCGACGCGCGCGAGCGCATCGCCTACGCCAACATCGCCGCGCGCCAGCTGATGGACCGCGGCCGGGGCCTGGCCGGCCGCGACCTGGACGAGGTGCTGTCGCAGGCGCCGGACGACCTGCGGCAGGCCTTCGCCGGCACGCAGGACGGGCTGTTCAGCGTCGTGCTCGACGGCGAGGAGGAGCGCTTCCACCTGTCGCTGCGCGACTTCCGGCTGCAGGGCCAGCCGCATCGGCTGCGGCTGCTGCGGGGGATGACGCGCGAGCTGTCGCGCCAGGAGGTCGCGAGCTGGAAGCGGGTGATCCGGGTGATCAGCCATGAGCTCAACAACTCGCTGGCGCCGATCTCGTCGCTGGCGCACAGCGGCGCGGAGCTGGCGCGGCGCGGCATGCACGAGCGGGTGCCTGGCGTCTTCGCCAGCATCGGCGACCGTGCGCAGCACCTGCACCAGTTCCTGGCCGGCTATGCGAGCTTCGCGAAGCTGCCCGCGCCGGTGCTGGCGCCGGTCGAGTGGGCGCCGTTCATCGAATCGCTGGGCGCGCATTACCCGTTCACGCTGGGCGGCGCACTGCCGGCGGCGCCGGGGCGCTTCGACGCCGCGCAGATGGCGCAGGCGCTGATCAACCTGCTGAAGAACGCGCACGAGTCCGGCAGCGCGCCGGAGGGCGTCAGCCTGAGCGTGGGCGCGCCGCGCGAGGACTGGCGCATCGAGGTCGGCGACCGCGGTCCCGGCATGACCGAGACGCAGCTGTCGCAGGCGCTGCTGCCGTTCTACTCGACCAAGCGCAGCGGCAGCGGCCTGGGTCTGGCGCTGGCGCGCGAGATCGCCGAGGCGCACGGCGGCCGGATCGCGATGGGCAACCGCGACGGCGGCGGGCTGTGGGTGGCGATCAGCTGGCCGCGGTCATGACCGCGGGCGATCTCACTTGTAGAAGGCTTCGACCTTGCCCTTGAGCTTGATCATCAGCGGCTGGCCCTTGCGGTCCAGCGTGCGGCCGGCGGGCACCTTGATCCAGCCTTCGGAGATGCAGTACTCCTCGACGTCCTTGCGTTCCTTGCCGTTGAAGAGGATGCCGATGTCGTGCTCGAACACGGCGGCGACGTAATGCTTGCTGCGCGGGTCGATGGACAGGTGGTCGGGCAGTTCGGGGCGGGTGGTGTCGCTCATGGCGGGGTCATGCAGGGGGAAACCGAAAACGCGGCATTGTCCCGCAGACGGACGCCCTAACATCGGCCGCATGCCCACCATCGACAACTCCCGCTCATCGAGCGCCCCGAGCGCATCGATCGCGCCGACCTCGTCGGTCGCCTCCCCCTTCCCCGCATCCGCCGTCGACGCGGTGACCCTGGCGGCGCTGGCGGCCTTCCCGGCCCAGCTGGCCGCGCATTTCGCGCTGTTCCCCGCCGAGGCGCGGCACTGGGCGCCGCCGTCGTGGGACGGCGTGCCGAGCGAGCCGCTGACGGCGATCGAGCAGCTGTGCCATGTGCGGGACATCGAGATCGACGGCTACCAGCAGCGCATCCGTCGCACGCTGGGCGAGGACGATCCGCTGCTGCCCTCGCTGGACACCGACGCGCTGGCGCGGGAGCGCCGCTACGGCGAGGACGATCCGGCCGCCGCGCTGGCGGCTTTCGCCGCGGCGCGCCGGAAGACGCTGGCGATGCTGGCCGAGATCACGCCGGAGCAGCTGCGGCGCCGCGCTCGCTTCGAGGGCTACGGGCCGCTGACCTTCAAGTCGCTGATCCATTACCTGTGCAGCCACGACCAGCAGCACCTCGCGGGGCTGCAGTGGGTGCTGGGGCAGTACGACGCGGCGCAAGGCGCGGCGCGCTGACGCGGTTCAACGGTGGCCGGTCCGCGGGGACCGGCCGCGGGTCATTCGTCGCAGCGCTGGACCACCGGGGTCGCGTACTCGTGGCCGACGACGGCGCGGGCGAACAGGTAGTTCTCGCGCGCCTGCTCGCTGAGCTGGTCCAGCGTGACCTGGCCGCGCTCATCGCAGGGGAAGCAAAGACCGCGACCCGCGTGGAACAGCGATTCGAAGCGCAGCAGGTAGCGGCCCTGGCCGACACCGCCGCGGACGGAGGACTGGCGCTGGAGCGCGCCGAACTGGGAGGGACTCATGGACGGACTCCGTGGCCCGCGGGGAGGATCGGGCCGGACGATCCAACCTTAGGCCCCCCAGCCCCGGCCCGCGCGTGCATACGTCGCGAATGGCGCGATTGTTTCGGATGTTCCCCGCGGTCGCGTGCTGTCCTGCGCTCGCCTACCCGCCCGCCTTCTTCGGCGCGAACCCCGCCTGCGTCAGCCAGGCCATCACCTTCTCCAGGTGATCCCCCTGGATCTCGATCGTGCCGTCCTTGACGGTGCCGCCGCTGCCGCACGCCGCCTTGAGCTTCTTCGCCGTCTCGGTCAGCTCCGCCGCCGTCATCGGCAGGCCCAGCACCACCGTCACGCCCTTGCCCTTGCGGCCTGCCGTCTCGCGTCGCACCCGCACCTTGCCGTCGCCCAGCACGGCCGAGGCCGCCTGCGCCTTGCAGCGGCAGTCCGCCTGCGCCTGCCGGCATTGCGGGCAGATCCGCCCGCTCTCCGTTGAATAGACCAGCGCCATCGCCTGCTCCCAAGTCCTTGTCCGTTGCCTCGTCCCGCGCCCGGCGCTCAGCGTGCCAGCGTCCGCGCGAAGAAGGCGTCGATCGTCCGGTACAGGTGCAGCTTCGCGCTGCGACCGGCGATGCCGTGCGCCTTGCCCGGATAGATCATCAGCTCGAAGGGCCGCGCCTCGTTCTGCAGCGCCTCGGTCAGGCGCAGCGTGTGCTCGAACAGCACGTTGTCGTCCGCCGTGCCGTGCACGATCAGCAGCGGCTTGGTCAGCAGCTTCGCGCGGTCCACCAGGTTGGCCTGCCGGTACGGCGCCGTCTGGCCGCCCTTGCCGTCCTGCGGCATGCCCAGGTAGCGCTCGGTGTAGGCGGTGTCGTAGAGCGTCCAGTCGGTCGGCGGCGCGACCGCCACCGCCGCCGCCAGCGGCGTGTCGGCGTCCAGCATCGCGCGCTCGGCCAGGAAGCCGCCGTAGGACCAGCCGAAGAAGCCGATCCTCTTCGCATCCACGCCCGCCACCTGCTTCGGCAGCTGGCGCACCGCCGCGAACAGGTCGCCGACGTCCACCTCGCCGAACGCATGCCGGTGCGCGCGCGTGAACTCGCGGTCGCGGTTCTGCATGCCGCGCGTGTCCAGCGTGAACACGCCGTAGCCGCGACGCTGCCAATAGGCGATCAGCGCGGTGTCGCGATTCCAGTTCCAGTTGGTCGTCGAGGTGCCCGGGCCGCCGTAGGCCATCGCGATCACCGGGTGCGGACCGGCCCGGCCGTCCAGCGGCGCGAAGTACAGCGCGTTCAGCGGCGTGCGTCCGTCGGCGGCGGTGATGTCCACCACCTGGGGCGCCGGCACGATGCGCGCCAGCAGCGGATCCGGCGCGTCGCCCGGCAGCGCCACCGGCTGCGCGCCGGGCCGCACCGCCTGCAGCGACAGCGCCGGCGGCTCACCCCAGGCGCCGCGCGTGACCAGCAGCTGGCCGCAGGCGCCGTCGCCGCGCGCATCGCGCCACTGGCGTGGCTGAGCGCCGTCCAGCGCGCGGCGGGTGCCGTCCAGGTCGATCGCGAACAGCTCGCGCGAGCGGCCCCGGTCGCGGGCCGCCGCGTAGACCACCGTCTTGCCGTCGCTGCACACGCGATGCGCGACCGGCTCCGGCTCGTTCGTCAGCGGGCGGCGCTCGCCGGTGCGGCGGTCCACCAGCACCAGCTGCCGTCGACCGGAAGCCTCGCTCGACCACAGCAGCGCCGGCTGGCCGGACAGCGTCAGGCCGTCGATCTCCAGCAGGTCGTCGTGGACCTCGACCCAGGCTGGATCGCGCTCGTCGATCACCGTGCGGCCGGGGCCGGCACTGTTGGCGTATTCGGTCAGCGCCAGCTTGCGCTGGTCGCGCGTGAGCGTCTGCAGCCACGGCGTGCCGTCGCCGAACCAGCCAGCCCGCGCCACGTATTCCGCATCCATCGGCAGCGGCAGCGGCGTCATGCGGCCGTCCGCCACCTGCAGCGTCCATGCGGTCACGCGGGCGTTGTGCTCGCCCGCGCCGGGGTAGCGCTGCTGCGTCATCGTCGTCCGGTCGGCGAAGATCTGCGCCCGTGTCTTCACCGGCACCGCGCTTTCGTCGACGTTCAGCGCCAGCAGCTGCTTCCCGTCCGGCGACCACCAGTAGCCGCGCTGGCGGCTCAACTCCTCCGCCGCGATGAACTCGGCCAGGCCCCAGAAGCGGGTCTCGGTCGCGCCCTTCGTCAGCGCGCGCGCGTCGCCGCCATCCAGCGGCTGCACCCACAGCTCGCCGCCCTTGACGTAGGCGATGCGGCTGCCGTCGGGCGAGCAGGTGGGGTCCTGCTCCGGCACCTGCTCGTCGGCCGTCAGGCGCTGGGCCTTCGGTCCCTGGTCGGTGAGGCGCACCAGGTACAGGTCGCCCGACAGCGGGAACAGCAGCGCCTTGCCCGACGGCCCGCACCACTGGTAACCGGTGATGCCGCCCTGCGAGATGCGCTTGCGCTCCAGCGCCATGCGCTCCGCCTCGGTCAGCTGCTGGCTGCGGCCGCCGAGCACCTCCGCCGCCGACACCAGCTTGCGCGGCGCGCCGCCGGCCGTCGGCTGCGCCCACAGCTCGAGCTGGTCGCTGTCGGTCTCCGACGGACGCAGGTAGCTGACCCAGGCGCCATCGGGCGAGATCTCGGCCTGGCGCACCAGCCGGCCCTGCAGCGGCGGATCGCCGAAGACGCGTTCGAGCGTGAGCGGCGTGACGCCCTTGTCCTTCGCCGTCGCGGCGGGCGCGGTGGAGGCGGCATCGGCGAACACCGGCGCCAATGCGGCGGCGAGCGCCAGCAGGCGCGTGGTCAGCAGGGAAGCGGTCATGCGGCGATCAGCGTGTCGCTGTCTTGTCGTTGATCGGAATCGGTGGGGCGGTCGAACGCGTCGTCGGCCTCGCAGGCGGTGGAGGCGTCGACCAGGTCGTCCTCGTCGCCGCCCTCGGGCGGTGCCTGGGGATCGAGCGCGTCGCCGAAGAGCGTCAGCGCCAGCAGATCCGGCGCGTTGATCGTGCGCACGCGCTGGTAGGTGGCCTCGGCCTCGGGATAGCGGCGGCGCAGGTAGTGCAGCCACTGCTTGAGCCGGCCGGCCTGGTGGCGCGTCGCGACCTTGCGGCGCACCTGCGCGAAGAAGCCCGCCATCAGCGGCAGCATCTCGGCCCACGGCAGCGCGCCGACCGTCGCGGCGCCCTCCACGCCGGACGTGCCGGACGCGCTGGTCCCGAGCGCGGCGCGCAGCGCCAGCGCCAGGCCCGGATCGGCCACCATGCCGCGACCGAGCATCAGCGAATGGCACCCCGATTCGCGCAGGCAGCGCAGCGCGTCCTCGACGGTCCACACCTCGCCGTTGGCCACGACGTCGATCGCGACGGCCTCGCGCACGACGGCGATCTGGTCCCAGTAGGCGGGCGGCTTGTAGCCGTCGCGCTTGGTGCGGCCATGGACGACCAGTTCCGACGCGCCGGCCGCCTCGATCGCGCGGGCGCAATCGAGCATGCGCTCGCGATCCTCGTTGCCGAGCCGCATCTTGGCCGACACCGGCAGATGCGCCGGCACCGCGCGACGCACCGCGGCGACGATCTCGCCGACGAGTTCGGGCTCGTCCAGCAGCACCGCGCCGCCGCGATGACGGTTCACCGTCTTGGCGGGGCAGCCGAAGTTCAGGTCGATGCCTTCCGGATCCAGCTCGGCCAGCCGCGCGGCGTTCTCGGCCAGGCACTGGGGATCGGAGCCCAGCAGCTGCGCCCGCACCGGCACGCCGGCGCGCGTGCGCCCGCCGTCCAGCAGCTCGGGCACGATGCGCGTGAACACGCGGCGCGGCAGCAGCTGATCGGTGACGCGGATGAACTCGGAGACGCAGCGGTCCACGCCGCCGACACGGGTCAGCGTGTCGCGCAGCATGTGGTCCAGCAAGCCCTCCATGGGCGCCAGCAGAATCATGGGAAGCGAGGGGATCCGCCGTGCTCGTGGCGCCGCGGACCGGGGTCTGGAAAGGCCGAGAGCATAGCGGAAGCGCCTGTTCCAGGGCCTCGGCGCGGCCGCGCGGGAGCGCCCACCGGGGCGGACGTCACGGGCCGTCCGCGTCGCCGCCGGTGCCGGTCTTCCCGCGCTTGGCCAGCGCCTCGTCGTGGTCGCGTACGCTCAGCCACAGCCGCACGTCGAATTCCAGCTGCGCGTAGCCCGGCTCCATGTGGTGGCACAGCGCGTAGAAGGCCTTGTCGTGCTCGAGCTCCTTCAGGTGCGCCAGCTCGTGCACGACGATCATCCGCAGGAACTCCGCCGGCGCCTCGCGGAACAGCGTCGCCACACGGATCTCGCGGCGCGTCTTGAGCCGGTTGCCCTGCACCACCGCCTGGCGCGTGTGCGTGCCCAGCGCATGCTGGATGACCTTGAGCCGGGCGTCGTAGGCCACCAGCGCCAGCGGCCCGGCGTTGCGCATGAAGCGTTGCTTCAGCGCCTGCGTGTAGTCGAACAGTGCCTTGTCGCTGCGGACCTCATGCGGCTCCGGATACTTGCGCGCCAGCAGCGGGCCAAGTTCGCCCGCGTCCAGCAACTGCCGCGCCTGCGCCACCAGCGCCGGCGAATAACCCTGCAGGTACTTCACCGCGCCGTCACTGCAGCGCCGCGGCCGGCGCGCCGTAGTGCGCGCCGATCCACTGCTCGAAGCGCTCGAACATCGCGCGCTCCGCCGCGTCGCCGCCATCGCCGTTATCGGCCAGCAGCTCCGCGCCGTGGACCACCATCACCCGCGCTTGCAGCGGCGGGCCGTCGTCGGTGCGCGCGCCTCGGCGCTCGGCCGCTTCCAGCTGGTCGAGCGCCGTCGCCCACGCCTGCTCCACCGTCTCGTCGCAGGCCTGGGCCAGGTAGCGCGCCGAGAAGCCCTCGCCGGTCAGCCGGCGCAGCGTCTGGTCATGGCTGAGGCTGTTGCCCGGCGCCCAGTAGGCGTCGGCCAGCGCGGGGCCGATCGCGGGGTTGTCGGTCAGGTAGCCGTCGCGGCGCAGGAAGAAGGCGCGCGTCTGGTAGACGGCCATGTGCGCGAGCAGGTAGCCCTGGTAGGACGCGGCGGACTCCTGGTTGAGCAGGTGCGGGATCGCCAGGATCGGCCGCGGCGCCCGGTCCACGCCCTGGATGCGCCGCTCCATCGCGCGCGCCAGCGCCAGCACCGCCTCGGGCGTGCGCTCGGCATCGGGCATCGCGTACAGCGCCGCCTCGAAGTAGGCCACCACCGCGATGGCGCGCTCGTCGAAGGCGCGCATCGGCTGCGTCGCGGCGATGCGCTCGCGGATCAGCTCGTCGGGGATCGTCGAGCCATCGACCGTGCGCGCGTAGCGCTTGAGCCAGTCCGCGTCGCCCAGCAGGCTGTCGCAGAACATCGACTGCGTCTCGGCATAGGCCATCGAGGTCGGCGCAAACTCCTGCGAGAAGCACGGCGCGTTCTGCGTCACGTTGGCGAAGTGCGCCGCATGGCCGCCTTCATGGAACAGCGTCACCAGCCCACGCGCGCCGCTGCCGACCTGGTCGGGCTTGGCCTCGGCGGTGAAGTTGATCTCGCCGGCGTGCCAGCGGCCCTGCTCGTCGAACCAGGTCGGCAGCGGGCCATGGCAGAAGCCGTTCTGGTACTTGCCCGGCCGCTGCAGCAGGTCCAGCCGCAGGGTCGCGCCGCGGTACTGGATGCCCAACCGGCGGAAGCTCTGCACCCAGCGGCGCAGCGCCGGGCCGAACGGCAGGTAGGGGTCCAGGCGCCGGGTCACGTCGCCGGCGCTGTGGAAGCGCAGGTTCCAGGGCTCCAGCGCCGAGGGGCCATGGCGCGCCACCAGCGCGTCGAGCGCGCGCCGCTGCGCGGCCTCGGTCCGCGCGACGAAGTCGTCCAGGATGCCGAACAGCTCCGCCTTGGTCATGCGCTCGTTCTTGCGCAGCTTCATCTCGAAGTAGTCGCTGAAGCCCAGTGCGCGGGCCAGCCGGTTGCGCAGCGCGACGATCTCCAGGAAGCCGTTGTCCAGCACCCAGCGCTCCACCGCCGCCAGCCCGTCGTAGGAGCTGCGCCGGCGCGACTCGTCGGGATTGGTCGACGCGTTGGTCGACAGCATGGTCAGCGTCGCGGCCTCGGTCTCGCCGCGATCGTTGACATGGGTGGGCGCGAAGTCCTTGCGCCGGGCGAAGAGGAGGCGCTCGGCCTCGATCAGCTCGGCCATCAGGCGCCGGCCCTCGTCGTTGTCGATGATGTTGGCCTCGAACACGCCCAGCCAGCCCCGCAGGCCGTGCGCCAGCGCCTTCACCGCGTCGGTGGCGAGCGTCGTCGCCTCGGCCGCCGCATCGACCGCCGCCAGGTGCGCGCGCGTGGCGGCCAGGCGGTCGGGGTCGGCGATGAAGGCCTTGTAGTCGGTCTCCGCGCGGCCGAAGCCTTCGTGGTCGTCGCTGGTGGCCATGTAGGTGGCCCAGAACAGGTCTTCCTTGCGCTTGTGCACCGCCACGTAGTCGTGGTTGAGCTGGTCGAAGAAGGCCTGGGCGGCCTGCACGGCCGGCGTGGGGAGCGAGGTGTCGGGCATCGGCGCAGCTTAGCGCAGGGCATCATGGCGCCCATGAGTCACGCCCCTGATGCCGCCGGGGACTCCGGCGACCGCCCCGAGACCGCGCCGGCCGTTCACGCCGTCGAGCTCCAGCCCCAGGGCTGGCGCTTCGACGCGCCCGAGGACCAGACCCTGCTGCTGGCCGCGCTGGACCACGGCCTGCGCCTGCCGCATTCCTGCCGCAACGGCACTTGCCGCGCCTGCATCGCCCGGCTGGTGGCGGGGCGCATCGACTACCGCATCGAATGGCCCGGCCTGTCCCGCGAGGAGAAGGACGAGGGCTGGATCCTGCCCTGCGTCGCCTGCGCGCGCTCGGACCTGGTGCTGGACCAGCCGCAGGCGATCAACCTGTTCGACGTCCCGCCGCCGCCCAGCGCCCGCGGGTGACGCCCCTCGCACGCGGCGCCGGAGCGGCGCCGACGCGAAAACCCGACACCCCCCCGCGCGGCCGCCGGTTCCGCGCTTTTGTTCACACGACACCCCGCATATCCATCGATCAGGGGCAACCCTGACAAGGCAGCATCGCGTCCGTCTCACGGAAACACCACGACGCCATCACCACGCCCACGGGGCCGGTCGGGGCGCGCAGAAGAAGGACCTCCGAATGCTGAACTTGAATCGATGGCGGCTGCGCAGCCGCGTGCTGGCCGGCTTCGCGCTGGTGATCGTGCTGATGGCGGTGGCCTCGGCGGTGGGGGTGATCCGCGTGTCGATGCTGCACCAGCGCATCGAACGCCTGGTCGAGGTCGACATGCACGCGCTGGAGCTGTCGCGCCAGTGGTCCGGCCTGACCGAGGGCAACATCCAGCGCCGCATCGTGCAGCTGGTCGTCGATGACGAGACCTTCGTCAAGGCCTTCACCGCGCGCTCCAAGGAGCTGTCGGCCCGCATCGACAAGATCCAGAAGGAGCTCGACGAGAACGTCACCGACCCGGTGGGCAGCAAGCTGATCGACGAGATCGGCGCGGCGCGCAAGAAGTACCAGGACGCGCGCGATGCCACGGTCAAGGCCAAGGAAGGCGGCGAGGACGTCAAGCCGGTGGCCGCGACGCAGCTGATCCCGGCGATGAACGACTACCTCGCGGCGATCGACAAGTTCGCCGAGCACACCCGCGACCTGCTGCAGGACGCCCGCAAGGAGGCGCAGGCCGAAGCCACGAGCACCCGCCACCTGGTCGTCACGCTGATGGTGGTGGCGATCGCGCTGGGCGTGGGCATCGCGCTGGTGATCACGCGCTCGGTGACCGAGCCGCTGGCCCAGGCCCAGGCGCTGAGCCGCGCCATCGCCGACGGCGACCTGAGCCGCCGGGGCGGCGAGGTCGACGGCACCGACGAAGTCGCCGCGCTGCGCCGCTCGCTGCAGGAGATGCAGCGCCGGCTGGCCGACACGATCGCTGGCGTGCGCTCCGCCGCGGACCAGGTCCGCCACGCGTCGTCCGAGATCGCCACCGGCAACGCCGACCTGTCCAACCGGACCGAGCAGGCCGCCAGCAGCCTGGAGGAAACCGGCGCCGCGATGGCGCAGCTCGGCGAGGGCGTGAAGCTCAATGCCGAGTCCGCCCGCGAGGCCGATGCGCTCGCGCAGACCGCCTCCCAGGTCGCCGGCCGCGGCGGCGCGATGGTGGAGCAGGTCGTGGCGACGATGAACGAGATCCAGCAGTCGTCCAACAAGATCGCCGACATCATCGGCGTCATCGACGGCATCGCGTTCCAGACCAACATCCTGGCCCTCAATGCCGCGGTCGAGGCCGCGCGCGCGGGCGAGCAGGGGCGCGGTTTCGCGGTGGTGGCCGGCGAGGTGCGCTCGCTGGCGCGCCGCAGCGCGGAGGCGGCCAAGGAGATCAAGTCGCTGATCTCGGCCTCGGTCGAACGCGTCGACGGCGGCTCCCGCCTGGTCGGCGAGACCGGCTCGACGATGCGCGAGATCGTCAGCAGCGTCGAGCGCGTGACGCGCATCATCGGCGAGATCTCGGCCTCCAGCGCGGCGCAGTCGCTGACGCTGGGCGAGATCGGCCAGGCCGTGCGACAGCTCGACCAGATGACGCAGCAGAACGCGGCGCTGGTCGAGGAATCGGCCGCGGCGGCGGAGTCGCTGAAGGACCAGTCGGCGCAGTTGGTCGACGCGGTGGCGAGCTTCAAGCTGGGCTGACCGGGCACGGCCGCTGGCCCTCACCCCCCGCCCTCCCGCAAGCGGGCGAGGGAGCCAGTGGCAGCGCGCCGACCGAGAGCATCCCCCTCTGCGAAGGGGCCAAGGGGTGCTCTGTAAACTGCCCCGATGAATGCGCCAATGCAAGGGGCCGGGCTGGCCCGCTGGACCCATCGATACGCGAGTCTGGGGCCGGATTTCTACACCGAGCTGCCCGGCACCGGCCTCCCCGACCCGCACTGGGTCGCCACCAGCCCCGATTGCGCCGCCCTGCTGGGCTGGCCCGCCGACTGGTGGACTCGCCCGGAGATGCTCCCGGCCTTCAGCGGCAACGCGCCGCTGCCCGGCATGAAGCCGCTGGCCACCGTGTACAGCGGCCATCAGTTCGGCGTCTGGGCCGGCCAGCTCGGCGACGGCCGCGCGCTGCTGCTGGGCGGCGTCGACGGCCCGAACGGCCATTTCGAACTGCAGCTCAAGGGCGCCGGCCTGACGCCCTACTCGCGTCGCGGCGACGGCCGCGCGGTGCTGCGCTCGTCGATCCGCGAGTTCCTCTGCTCCGAGGCGATGGCCGCGCTCGGCATCCCGACCACCCGCGCGCTGGCCATCACCGGCTCGACCACGCTGAAGGTGCAGCGCGAGCGCGTCGAGACCGGCGCCGTCGTCACCCGCGTTGCCCCGAGCTTCCTGCGCTTCGGCCACTTCGAGCACTTCACCCACCACGGGATGGAGGCCCGCACGCGCGAGCTCTTCGACTTCTTCATCCGCCACCACGCGCCGGAATGCGCGACCGCGCCCAATCCCGTCATTGCTGCGCTGGCCAAGGTCGCCGCGCAGACCGCGGAACTCGTCGCGCAGTGGCAGGCCGTGGGCTTCATGCATGGCGTGATGAACACCGACAACATGTCGATGCTGGGCCTGACCATCGACTACGGCCCCTTCGGTTTCATGGACGGCTTCGACCCCGGCCACATCTGCAATCACTCGGACCACCAGGGTCGTTACGCCTTCGCGCGCCAGCCGCAGGTGGCGTTCTGGAACCTGCATGCGCTGGCCCAGGCGCTGCTGCCGCTGATGCCGGGCGTCGACACCGACGCCGAGGCGGCCGGCGATGCGCTGATCGAGTCGCTGGAGATCTACCGCGAGCGCTTCGGCACCGCGCTGCTCGGCGCGATGCGCGCGAAGCTGGGCTTGAGCGCGGAGGTCGACGAGCGCGGCGAGGACGGCCCGCTGATCGACGACTGGCTGCGGCTGCTCGCCACCCATCGCACCGACTACACGATCGCGCACCGGCGCCTGTCGGGCTTCGATCCGGCGCAGCCGGTCGAGGCGGCGGCCAATGCGGTCCTGCGCGACCTGTTCCTGGACCGCGCGGCCTTCGATGCCTGGGCCGGGCGTTACGCGGCGCGCTTGAAGATCGAGCCGGCGGACGCACATGCGACCCGTGCCGCTCGCATGGACGCGGTCAATCCGGCGGTGGTGCTGCGCAATCACCTGGCCGAGACGGCGATCCAGCGGGCCGAGGCCGGCGACTTCGACGAGGTGCGCCGGCTGCTGGAGGTGCTGCGCCGCCCGTTCGACGCGCCCGCCCAGGCGTCCGACGCCGACTTCCCGCCCGACTGGGCGCAAACGCTGGAGGTTTCCTGTTCATCATGAGCCGCTACGACAAGTTCACCGAGAACGCCACCGAGGTCGACCGCGACCGCGACACCGCCTACCCCGTCCGGAAGACCGATGCCCAGTGGCGCGAGCAGCTCGACCCGACGCAGTACCAGGTCGCCCGCCACGCCGCCACCGAGCGCGCCTTCACCGGCAAGTACTGGGACCACTGGGAGGCCGGCCGCTACAACTGCGTCGGCTGCGGCACGCCGCTCTTCCAGGCCGACACCAAGTTCGACGCCGGCTGCGGCTGGCCCAGCTACTACGAGCCGATCAACGCCGAGGTCATCGAGCGCGTCGTCGACAAGACGCATGGCATGGTGCGCGTCGAGGTGCGCTGCAACCGCTGCGGCACCCACCTGGGCCACGTCTTTCCCGATGGCCCGGAACCGACGGGCGAGCGCTTCTGCATCAATTCGGCCGCGATAGACTTCGAGCCCCAGCGCTGAGCGCTGCCGAACTGGTCCCTGAATGAAGCTGTTGCTCGATTTCCTGCCGCTCCTGCTGTTCTTCGTCACGTTCAAGTACGCCGATGGGCAGCCGGAGTGGGCAGCGGCCTTCGCGACCGAGCACCTGGGTTTCCTGGTGTCCGGCGGCAAGGTCGGCCCCACCGAGGCGCCGGTGCTGCTGGCCACCCTGGTCGTGATGTTCGCCACCATCGCCCAGGTGCTCTACCTGAAGCTGCGCCGCCGCAAGGTCGACCTGATGCTGTGGGTCAGCCTGGGGCTGGTGATGACGCTGGGCGCGGCCACCGTCTACTTCCACAACGAGACCTTCATCAAGTGGAAGCCGACGATGCTGTACTGGGCGTTCTCCGCGGCCTTCCTGGTCAGCCATCTCTTCCTCGGCAAGAACCTGCTGCGCAAGATGCTGGGCGCCGAGCTGCACCTGCCGGATCCGGTCTGGGCGCGCCTGAACTGGGCCTGGGTGACCTTCTTCGCCGCGATGGGTTTTGCGAATCTTTACGTCGCTTACTCGTACAGCACCGAGGCCTGGGCCAACTTCAAGGCCTTCGGGTCGACGGGGCTGATCCTGCTGTTCACGCTCGGCCAGGGCGTCTACATGAGCCGGCACCTGCCGCAGGAGAGCGAGGCCCCGGCCGAGGAGACCAAGCCATGAGCGGCGGCGCGGGACCTTCCCCTTCGTCGGCGCCGAACCCGGCGGCGACGCCGTCGGTCGAGATCGAGGCCCGGCTGCGGGCCGCGCTGGCGCCGGTCTCGCTCTCGCTGCGGGACGACAGCGCCCACCACGCCGGCCACGCCGGCGCCCGCGAGGGCGGCCACTACTACCTCGAAATCGTGAGCCCGCGCTTTGCCGGTTTACCCAGGGTGGCGCGGCATCGGCTCGTATATCATGCGCTCGCCGATCTGATGCAGAAGGGCATACACGCGCTGGCCATCGATGCCCGCGCGCCCGACGAACAGCAGAAACCAGGTCCCTAGTAGCGCCGCCTGCCGGCGCTTTGTTTTGGAGCGTTCGCGCTCACCCGGGAGTCGAAAGGCCCTTTACCCATCATGAAGAAGTTTGTGCTTGCCGCCACCGTGGCGGCCATCGGCGCCGTGACCCTGCCGGCCATGGCCCAGAACATCGCGATCGTGAACGGCAAGCCCGTGCCCAAGGCCCGCGCCGACGTGCTGATCAGCCAGATCACGAAGGCCGGCCAGCCGCGCAGCCCGGAAATGGAATCGAAGGTGAAGGACGAGGTCGTCCTGCGCGAGATCTTCCTGCAGGAAGCCGAGAAGCGCGGCCTGAACAAGACCGACGACTACAAGAACCAGATGGAACTGGCGCGCCAGTCCCTGCTGATCCGCGAGCTGTTCTCGGACTACGCCAAGAAGAACCCGGTCAGCGAAGCCGACGCCAAGGTCGAGTACGAGAAGTTCAAGGCCCAGGCCACCGGCACCGAATTCCACGCCCGCCACATCCTGGTGGAGAAGGAAGAAGACGCCAAGGCGCTGATCAAGCAGCTCAACGGCGGCGCGAAGTTCGAGGACGTCGCGACCAAGAACTCCAAGGACACCGGCTCCGCCCAGAACGGCGGCGACCTGGGCTGGTCCGCCCCGGACGCCTACGTGCCCGAGTTCAGCGCCGCGATGGCCAAGCTCAAGGCCGGCGAGATGACGCAGGAGCCGGTCAAGTCGCAGTTCGGCTTCCACATCATCAAGCTGGAAGAGACGCGCCAGGCGCAGTTCCCGGCCTTCGACGACGTCAAGGGCCAGATCATCCAGCGCATGCAGCAGCAGAAGGTCGCGGAGTTCCAGGAAGAACTGCGCACCAAGGCCAAGACCGACTACAAGTTCTCCGCGAACTGATCGTCGTTCCGACCGGTCTTTGCTGTACCGTTCGAAGCCCGCGCCGCTGCCTGGCAGCCGCGCGGGCTTTTCACATCTGACGTTCCCCATGTCCGCGGGCATCGCGCCCCTCTGAGCTCTCCTCCATGACGGCCTCCCGACTTGCCCGCCGCCTGCTGCCTTCGCCGGAGTCCCTGGAACAGACCAAGGGACTGAAGTGGCTCGGCCATTACCTGCGCGAGCGGCCCTGGCTGTGGGTGGCGCACCGCCGGCGCGTGGCGCTGGGGGCGGCGCTGGGGCTGGCGGTGGGCGTGATCCCGCTGCCGACGCAGATGCTGCTGGCGGCCGTCGTGGCGATCGTGTGCCGCGCCAACGTGGCGGCGGCGATTGCCGCCACCTGGCTGACGAATCCGCTGACCTTGGTGCCGATCTGGACGCTGGCGATCTTCCTGGGCCGCCAGGTGCTGGGCATCCACGGTCCGATTTCCGCGCCGAGGGAACTGGCGCTCAATTGGGGCGATCCAGCCAGTTGGTGGCCGGCCATCGGCCAGTGGCTGTCGGAGCTCGGCGCGCCGCTGCTGGCGGGCCTGCCCCTGGCGGGCCTGCTGCTGGGCGCGACGCTCTACGTCGTGGTCTACGTCGGCTGGTGGGCCGTCATCCGCCTCGAGCGCCGGCGGCGCCTGCGCGAACGCGCGCTGCGCCTCTGATCCTCCCCCGCCGTCCTCGGTCTCAAAACCGCCGAAGGACACCGCTGGTTGGGGACGGTGGGCCTTGGGGTTCCGGCGCTTGCCGCCGGGGCCCCATGGCCCAGCGGCCAACGCACCGGTCTCAGCAGGCCGACAGCCTCACGCCGGCAGATCCGCCATCGTGATGTCCTGCAGATGCCCTGCCGAGATCCTCAGCTGCCGCTCGCAGCGCGCCGCGATGGCCTGGTCATGGGTGACCATCACCAGCGTCGTTCCCAGTTCCCGGTTGAGTTCGAACATCAGCGCCATCACCTGCTCGCCGGTCGCGTAGTCGAGGCTGCCGGTCGGCTCGTCCGCCAGCAGCAACGCCGGCTGCTGCACGAAGGCCCGCGCCAGCGCCACGCGCTGCTGCTCGCCCCCCGACAGCACCCGCGGATAGTGCGACAGCCGCTGCCCCAGCCCGACGCGCTCGAGCATCTGCCGCGCCTGCGCGCGGGCATCGCGCTCGCCGCGCAGCTCCAGCGGCAGCATCACGTTCTCCAGCGCCGTCAGGTGGGCCAGCAGCTGGAAGCTCTGGAACACGAAGCCCAGGTGCGCGCCGCGCAGCGCGGCGCGGCCGTCCTCGTCGAGCGCGAACATGTCCTGCCCACGCAGCCGCACCGTGCCTTCGGACGGCGTGTCCAGGCCCGCGAGGATGGACAGCAGCGTGCTCTTGCCCGAGCCCGAGGCGCCGACGATGGCGACCGACTCCCTGGCCTGCAGCTGGAAATTGATGTCATGCAGAATGGTCAGCACGCCGTCGGCATCCTGGACCGACTTGCTGACGTGATCGACTTCGAGGATGTTCTGAGCCATGAATCAACCGCAGATGCGCCGCCGTGAATGGATGTTGCACTGTAGCGCCTGTGTCGCGACCCTCGCCGTGGCGGGGGCCCTGCCCGGGCCTGTCGCGGCGCAAGGCCGCACCGAAGGCGGCGCGGCCGCGGCGCGGGCACCGCGTCGCATCCTGGTGCTGGGCGACAGCCTGTCGGCCGAGTACGGCCTGGCCCGCGGCAGCGGCTGGGTGGCGCTGCTGGAGGCGCGGCTGAAGGCGCAGAAGCTGGGCGCCGAGGTGATCAACGCCAGCATCAGCGGCGACACCACCTCGGGCGGGCGCTCGCGGCTGCCGGCGCTGCTCCAGCAGCATCGGCCAACCCACCTGATCGTGGAGCTCGGCGGCAACGACGCGCTGCGCGGGCTGCCGCTCAAGATGACGCGCGAGAACCTCGCCGCGATGGTCCAGGCCGGCAAGGCCGCCGGCGCGAAGGTGATGCTGGTCGGGATGCAGATCCCGCCGAACATGGGCGCGAGTTATGCGCGCGATTTCGAGAACAGCTTCAAGACGGTCGCGCAGGCGGAGAAGGTGCCGCTGCAGCCCTTCCTGCTGGCCGGTGTGGCCGACCGGGCCGACGCGGCGGACTGGTTCCAGGGCGACCGCATCCACCCGCTGGCCAAGGCGCATCCGGTGATGCTCGACAACGTCTGGCAAGTCCTGCGACCGATGCTTTGACGAAACGCATCGGCCGCGCCGCTGCACCGGGAAATGCGAGGGCCGTCGGCGGGATCGCCGGCTGATGCATGCGAGAGATCTCCTAGACTCGCGCCCGCTCGCCTTCGACCCGTGCCGATGTCCCCCTTCAAGACCTTCCCCGTCGGGATCCGTGCCTGGATCCCGGTCCTGTTCCTGTGCGCCGCCTGCGCGGCCGCGATCGCCGCCGGCCATGACGGGCGCCGTGCCTGGCAGATGATGCTGCTCGCCCTGCCGGTGCTGCTGTGGCTGTGCTGGCCGGTCGCCGGCCCGGCCTGGCGGCGGCTGCGCGCGGTGGTCGCCTTCGCGGCGCTGGCCGGCTTCCTGATCGACGGCGCGCTGCGGGCCTTCCTCCAGCACCAGTACCAGGCCGCACCGGACAGCACGCTGGTGCTGGGGGCGATCGCGAACACCTCGCCGCGTGAATCGCTCGAATACCTGAGCTCGCAATTGCCCGCGATGACCGCGGCGCTGCTCGCACTGCTGACCGCGCTGACGCTGACCGGCGTCGCGATCCATCGCGCGGCGCGGGCGCCCGTCGCGCAGTCCCGGCCCGCGCGCCTCGTGCTGGTCGGACTGCTGGCGCTGTGCGCCCTCGCCCACCTCAGCAAGCCGTGGCGGCGGCACCATCCGCTGCTGTTCTGGCCGACCTGGACGCAGCAGGTCCTCGACCTGCGCGTCGCGTGGGGCGACCAGCAGCTGCAGCGCGCGCGGCTGATGCGCAACGCGCAGGCCGCGTCGCCCGCGGTGGCGACGGACGCGCCGTCGACCGTGGTGCTGGTGCTCGGCGAGAGCGTCAACCGCGACAACATGAGCCTCTACGGCTATGCCCGGCCGACGACGCCGGAGCTGATCGCGCTGAGCGCGGAGGAACGCGCCCGGCTGCTCACGCTGCGGCACGCGTGGTCGACGCAGGCGACGACGGTGGCCTCGCTCGCCGGCCTGTTCAGCTTCGGCGAGCGCGACGAGGACGATCCGGCCGGCGACACGCAGCACCTGCTCGCGCTGGCGCGCGGCGCCGGCTACAAGGTCTGGTGGGTCAGCAATCACGATGACGTGGCGGTCGACCAGCAGCATGCGCGGCTGGCCGACGCGGTGGAGATGATCAACCGGCAGCCGGGACGCTCGTCGGGCTCGCTGGACGGCGAGCTGCTGGACGAGGTCGAGCAGGCGCTGGCCGACCCCGCGCCGCGCAAGCTGGTCGTGGTGCACCTGCTGGGCGCGCATCCGCATTACCGGCTGCGGATGCCGCCGGGCGAGCATCCGTTCGACGGCGGCGGGGACGCGGTCGATGCCGCGATGACGCGCGACGGCCGCGCCGCCTGGGTCCGCGAGTTCCGCCAGGACTACGACGCGGCCATCCGCTATCACGACCGCATCGTGGCCGAGACGCTGCGGATGACGCGCCGTCACCTGCCCGCCAGCGGCCAGGCCGCGTGGATGTTCTTGTCGGACCACGGCCAGGAAGTGGGCCACACGCTGGACCACGCGGGACACAGCCCGGGCACGGCGTCGGGCTACCGCATCCCGGCGCTGCTGTGGCGCAGCGACGCGGCGTTCGACGCGCCCACCGCCGCCCGCCCCTTCCGCGCCGACTGGGCCGGCTGGACGCTCGCCGATCTGATGCGGCTGCGTTGGACCGGCATGCGCGACGAGCGCAACGTGCTCCACGCCGCCTACGCCTGGGAGCCGCCCGCGTTGCCGGTGAAGGACATCGCGTTCGAGCGCTAGCCGGCCCGCGGCGGTCGCGGCGCACGCCGCGCGTCAGCGTCCACCGGCCCCTACGGCATCCCAAGGCGCCACGGCCTTGCCGCGTCACGCGGGCATTCCGCTTGCCGTTTCCTTCCCAGCAAGGAGCACGGCATGAAGCGATCCGCGAGCGCCCCCCTCACCGTCGCCGACCCGTTGGCGGGCCCCGAGCGCCGAGCCAATCGCCGCGTCTCACGCGGTCGGTCGACTTCGAGCGGGGGGGCGTGATGGCCGCCGCCTCGCGAAAAGTCCTGCTGCTGGTCGATTTCATCAACCCGCTGCAATTCGACGGCGCGGAGGACCTCGCGCCGGCGGCGATCGAGGCCGCCACCGCCGCCGCCGCGCTGAAGCGGCGCTACCGCCGCGACGGCTTCTGCACGCTCTACGTCAACGACAACTTCGGCCAATGGCGCTCGGACTTCCGCACACTGCTGCGCGAATGCCGGCGCGGTGGCGGCGCGGCCGCGAAGCTGGCGCGCCTGCTGGCGCCGGACGAGGAGGACCTGATGGTGCTCAAGCCGCGGCATTCCGGCTTCCACGCCACGCCGCTGGAACTGCTGCTGGCGCAGCTGGGCGCGCGCGAACTCGCCATCACCGGCCTGGCGACCGACTACTGCGTCCAGTGCACGGCGATGGATGCCTACGTGCGTGGCTACCGCGTCTGGGTGCCGGCCGACTGCACGGCTGCTGAAAGCCCGGAGCGCAAGCACGCGGCGCTCGACTGGATCCGGCAGGCGCTGAAGGCCAGCATCGCGCCGTCGACGCGGCGCGCCTGAGCCGGCGGGCCGCTGATCCGCCTGCCACTCGTTTCGGTGGGCGGCCTCACGACACCAGTCGGACCTGACCGGAAGTCCACCAGCCGGAGTCATGGCCGCTCGGCGCTCCGGGTCCGAGGATGAAGACCTCCGCATCGCTCGCGTGGCAGGTGTGAATCACCTTGCCGGACAGGGCCTCGGAAAACTTCGACCCCATCCTCAATCCAACAAGGTGGACCCATGCGAGAGCTGACTCCGGAACGGGCGCCATGGCTGATCCTCTTCCTATCGGCCATCGCGGCCAGCCTCATCAATCAGCGGCTGCCCCATCCCTTCGGCGACGGCTTCTGGGCTCAAGCGGCAATGCAGGGTGCGACGCAGTTGGCGATCATGGGGCTGCTCCACGGACTGCGCCGCCTGCTGCGCCGCGACCCCGCTCGGCGCGGGAGATGCGCAGGCCGTTGAACACACCGACCCGCCTGCGCCCAGCAATACCGGAACCTCTCATGTGGCGCGCCGAGCCCGCCGGGCACCATGCTTGCCCGGTGGCTCCCGTCGTTGTCGCGGGAGATGCCGGTTGCCGAAGGACCCGATCCGTCGCCCCTGGTGGGCCCAGCTTGGCCCCGGCCTGATCACCGGCGCCGCCGACGACGACCCGAGCGGCATCGCGACCTACTCGCAGGCCGGCGCGCAGTACGGCTACACCGTCGGCTGGACCATCCTGGTGACCTTCCCGCTGATGGTGGGCATCCAGCTCGCCAGCGCGCGCATCGGCCGGATCACCGGCAAGGGCCTGACCGAGAATTTCGCCAAGCTGTGCCCGCGCTGGCTGGTGATGGCGCTGGTCGGGCTGCTGGTCGTCGCCAACGTGATCAACCTCGGCGCCGACCTCAGCGCGATGGGCGACGCGATGAGCCTGGCCGTCGGCGGTCCGCCGGGCGCCTACATCGTCGCCTTCGCGCTGCTGTCGCTGCTGTTGCAGGTCCTATTGCCCTATGAGCGCTACGTGCGGCTGCTCAAGTGGCTGACGCTGTCGCTGCTGGCCTATGTCGGCGTGGGATTCGCCGCGCAGGCGGACTGGGCGCTCGCGCTGCGCTCGCTCGTGCTGCCCGCGATGCACTGGGACCGCGAGTCCACGACCATGGTCGTGGCGATCCTGGGCACGACGATCAGCCCCTATCTCTTCTTCTGGCAGGCCGGCCAGGAAGCCGAGGAGATCCGCCGCATCGACGCCGACCGCCCGCTCGCCGTCGCGCCCGAGCAGGCGAAGCGGCAGTTCCGGCGGCTGCGGACCGACACCCTGGTCGGCATGGGTTTCTCCAACCTGATCGCGTTCTTCATGATCGTCGCGACCGCCGCGGCGCTGCACGCCCGCGGCGTCAGCGACATCCAGACCACCGCCCAGGCCGCCCAGGCGCTGCGCCCGGTCGCGGGCGATTTCGCCTTCGTGCTCTTCGCCGCCGGCATCGTGGGCACCGGCTTCCTGGCGCTGCCGGTGCTGGCCGGCTCGGCGGCCTACGCGGTCGCCACGCTGGCCGGCGTGCGGCGCGGGCTCGACCGCCCGCCAGGGACCGCCAAGGCCTTCTACGCCATCCTGGGCGGCGCCATGCTGCTGGGCCTGACGCTGAGCCTGGCCGGCTTCAACCCGATCAAGGCGCTCTACTGGTCGGCGGTGATCAACGCCGTCATCTCGGTGCCGATCATGGTGACGGTGATGATCGCCGCCTCCCATCCGTCCATCGTCGGCGCGCTGCGCATGCCGCCGCTGTGGCGCACGCTGGGCTGGCTCGCCACCGCCGCGATGGCGCTGGCGACGCTCGCGATGATCGTCCTGCAGACTTCCAGCACCCTCGGGGCCGGTCGCTAGACTGGCCCGATGAGCACCCCCACCGCCCCGCTGCACGACGCCTGGACCCTGCGCCTGGACGAGGTCTGGCGCCGCGCGCCCGCCCTGTCCGGCGCGCAACTGGTCGCCGAGATCGACGCGCTCGCCGCCGAGCGCCCCGCCGACGACGGTCGCGCCCTGTTCGAACGCGCCTGCGCGCGCGACACCGCCGGCCTCGAAGCGCAAGCCGAGCCGCTGTACCGCGCCGCGCTCGAGAGCGGCCAGCTCGATCCCTACCGGCGCACCCGCGCGGTGATCCAGCTGGGCAGCACCTTGCGCTGGCTCCAGCGGCTGGACGAGAGCGAGGCGCTGCTCGCCGGCGAGCTCGCCCACCACATGCAGCCCGGCCACGACCGTCCGCTGCATGACGAGGCCCGCGCGCTGCTCGCGCTTACCTATGCCGCCCAGGGCCGCGGCGCCGAGGCCGCCGGGCTCGCGCTGGCCACGCTGGCGCCGCGCCTGTCGCGCTACAACCGCTCGCTGCTGGCCTGCGCCCGGCAGCTTGCCGGCGAGGTCTGGGACGACGGCGACGCCGCGCCCACCGGTCCCGCGCCGGTCGAGCTCGTCGAGGGTCGTTTCCTGCTGCGCCCCTATCGGCCCGGCGACCTGCCGGACTTGGTCGCCGCGGTGCGTGAGTCCCACGTGTCCATCGGCCGCTGGATGGCCTGGGCCCACGCGGACTTCTCCACCAGCGACGGCGCCGCATGGCTGGACCATTGCGCGCGCGGCTGGCAGTCGGGCACCGCCTTCGAGTTCGGCATCTTCGACCGCGACACCGGCGCCTTCATCGGCGCCGGCGGGCTCAACTCGCTGCATCCGGTGCATCCGTTCTGCAACCTCGGCTACTGGGTGCGCAGCGCCTGCCAGGGCCAGGGCGCGGCGTCGGCCGCGGTGCGGGCGCTCAGCCGCCATGCCTTCGAGCGCCTGAAGCTCGCCCGCGTGGAGATCGTCGTGGCCGACGGCAACGCGGCCAGCCTGGCGGTCGCGCGCCGCTGCGGCGCCCATTACGAGGGCCTGCTGCGCCAGCGCATCCGCGGCACCGACGGCTCGGCGTGGGACGCGCACATGTTTTCGCTGACGGCGGCGTGATACCTTCGTCCGGATGAGCACGCATCTCCCCGACGACACCACCACCCCGATCCAGGAACCCCGCCTGTGGCGCGACGAGCGCTGGACCGCGCAGGTGATCAAGAACGAAGACGACGAAGGCTGGGCCGTGGCGATGACGCTGGCCGGCGAGTCCGAACCCGCGCTGGTCGGCCCCTGGACCATGGGCCGCGACAAGAAGAACCCCAAGCCGCTGGACGCGGCGGCCTTCCACACGCTGGTGAAGACCGCCTCCGAGGTCCTGCGCCGCCATGAGCAGCAGCTGCATGCCCAGCTGCACAAGAGCCTCAAGCTGGACACCGGGTCCGGACGGCTGCACATCCTGCTGGACATCGTCCCGGACGAGGACAACCCCTATGCGCTGCTGAGCGCCCGCGACGAGCAGGACGAGCTGGTCGCCCAGGTGCGCGTCGCGGCCAACTTCCGCCTCACCGAGGCGAGCGCCGCCGCCTGGGTCGAGAACGACTTCCTCAAGCCCTGAAGCGCTGGCCCTGGCGCTGGCGCGCCACGGCGCCGCTCCGATCGCGACCTTCCCTGCCGTGACCACCTTCCTGGACTTCGACCTGCTGCGCAGCCTGCTGGCCGTGGCCGAGACCGGCTCGCTGGGCAAGGCCGGCTCGCGGGTGGGCCGGACGCAGTCCGCGATCAGCATGCAGATGCAGCGGCTGGAGGAGGTCGCCGGCCAGCCGCTGCTGCACCGGGGGGCGCGCGGCGTGACGCTGACGGCCGCCGGCGAGCGCCTGGTGGTCCACGCCGGCGAGCTGCTGCGCCGGCACGACGAGGCGCTGGCCGAGCTGCGCGGCGCGCGCATGTCCGGCGTGCTGCGCTTCTGCTGCCCGGAGGACTACGCGGTCGCCCTGCTGCCGCACCTGCTGCAGGGTTTCGCGAGCCTGCATCCGCAGGTGCAGATGGAGGTCGTGTGCGCGCCCACGCCGCGCCTGCTGGAGCTGCTGGCGCGACATGCCGCCGACCTGGCGCTGGTGTCGATCCAGGACGGCGCCGAGGGCGTCGGTGGCGAGGTCATCCGACGCGAGCCGCTGGTCTGGGTGGCGCGGCGCGGCGCCGCGGTGGCCGGCCTGACGCCGCTGCCGCTGGCTCTGGGCGCGCCCGACGCGCTGGACCACGTGCTGGCGAAGCGCGCGCTGGAGGCGCAGGGCCGGGCGTTCCGGATCGCGCATGCGAGCAGCAGCCTGGCCGGGCTCGTCGGCATGGCGCGCTCGGGACAGGCGGTGACGGTGCTGACCCGCACCGCCGTGCCCGACGACCTGGAGATCCTCGACGAGGCCCACGGCCTGCCGCCGCTGCCCGCGGTCGCGCTGACGCTGGCCTTCGACCGGGAGCGGCCGACGCCGCTGACCGCCGCGTTCGCGGCGCACGTGCGGAAGTTTCTGCCCACCGCCTGACCCACGCGCCGTTCGTCGCCGAGCCGGGTCGCCGCTCCCCTGCGCCGCTGATGGGTCGCATCAAAACAATTGGCTTCCGTGGCGAAGGCCCGCTCCGTACGCTCGCCGGGTTCATCGTTGATGGGAGGACCCGATGTCACGCAATGCCGACCCGAGCTTCTGGGCGCGTTCACGCCAGCACCTGATCCGTTACGGCGGCAGCTTCGAGCCGCTGATCATCGAGCGCGCCCGCGGCAGCTTCGTCTACGACGCCGACGGCCGCGCGATCCTGGACTTCACTTCCGGCCAGATGAGCGCGCTGCTCGGCCACGGGCACGCGGAGATCGCCACGGTCATCGCCGAGCATGCCGCCGGGCTGGACCACCTCTTCAGCGGCATGCTGAGCCGCCCGGTGGTCGACCTGGCGACCCGCCTGGCGGAGGTCGCGCCGGCGGGGCTCGAGCGGGCGATGCTGCTGAGCACCGGCGCCGAATCGAACGAGGCGGCGATCAAGCTGGCCAAGCTCTACACCGGCCGCTACGAGGTGGTGGGTTTCGCGCAGTCCTGGCACGGCATGACCGGCGCGGCGGCGTCGGCGACCTACTGCGCCGGCCGCAAGGGCTACGGCCCGGCGGCGGTCGGTTCCTTCGCGATTCCCGCGCCCAATCCCTACCGGCCGCGCTTCGGCGGCCTCGGCGCCGAGGCCTGGGAGGCCGAGCTGGACTACGCCTTCGACCTGATCGACCGGCAGTCCAGCGGCAACCTGGCGGCCTTCATCGCCGAGCCGATCCTGAGCTCGGGCGGCCTGATCGACCTGCCGCCCGGCTACCTGCGCGCGCTGCAGCAGAAATGCCGCGAGCGGGAGATGCTGCTCATCGTCGACGAGGCGCAGACCGGCATCGGGCGCACCGGGATGATGTTCGCGTGCGAGCGCGACGGCGTGACGCCGGACATCCTGACGCTGTCCAAGACGCTGGGCGCGGGCATTCCGCTGGCGGCGGTGCTCACCACCGCCGAGATCGAGGAGCGCTGCCATGAGCGCGGCTTCCTCTTCTACACGACCCATGTCTCCGACCCGCTGCCGGCGGCGGTCGGCCTGAAGGTGCTGGAGATCGTGGCGCGGGACGGGCTGGTGGCGCGGGCGCGGGTCGCCGGCGCGCGGCTGGAGGCGGGCCTGCGCGCGCTGCAGCGCGAGTTCGACTGCATCGGCGACGTGCGGGGCCGCGGGCTGCTGCTGGGGGTGGAGATCGTCCGCAGCCAGGCCGGCAAGGAGGCCGCGCCGGAGCTGGGCGCCGCCATCACCCGGGCCTGCATGGCGCGGGGATTGAGCATGAACATCGTGCAGCTGCCGATGATGGGCGGCGTCTTTCGCATCGCGCCGCCGCTGACGGTCAGCGACGAGGAAATCGACCTGGGCCTGTCGCTGCTCAAGCGCGCGATCGAGGATGTGATCTGAAGCCGGTGCGGCGCGTTCTCACGGACGCGCGTTGCGCCGCTGCTCCCGCAGCATGAACAGGTAGAGCCCCTCCACTTTCTCCCGCGCCCAGGGCGTCTTGCGCAGGAACTTCAGGCTGGACTTGATGCTCGGCTCGAAGGCGAAGCAGCGCAGCGGGATGCGTTGGTCGAGACCGTCCCAGCCATAGGCCTCGACCAGCGCGGTCAGCAGCGCTTCCAGCGTCACGCCATGCAGCGGATTGCGGGGTTGGGCGGGGGGAGTCGGGACGGGGTCGGTCATCCGGCGATTGTCGTCGGGGCGGCCTCGATCGGCAGGGTCAGCCGGACGCCACCACGGGGAAGCGTCCGCCGATCTCGCGCATCAGCTCGGTCGCGGTGGCGGTGAGGCCGCGCGCGACGGCGCCATCCCAGGCCGCGTCGAACGCGCCCGACGGGCCGATCACCGTCAGCGCCAGGGCCATCTGCGCGTCGCTGTCGAAGACCGGCACGGCCAGCGCGCTCACGCCTTCGACGATGCCGCCGACGGAGCGGTGCATCGCCCGCGTGCGGATCTCCTCCAGCGTCCGAGCGAAGGCAGCCCACGGCGGCACCTCCTGCGGCCGGTCGTGGCGGCCGACGCGGGCCAGGTCCGCGGGCCCCTTGCGGCGCGCCTCGGCCAGCATCGCCTTGATCTCGACCTCCGGCCGGTAGGCCGCGAACAACGGCCCCGACGCGGTGTCCGACAGCGACACCACCGTCCCGTGCCGCATCGTCACATGCACCGCCGCGGGCGACGCGGCGGTTCGCACGATCGTCGCGCCCTGCGAGCCCCACACCGCGATGGCCGCGGTGTGGCCGATCTCCTCGGCCAGCGCGTCCAGTCGCGCCGTCGCCAGCCGGACCGGATCGATCTGCTGGATGCCGATCAGCCCCATCTCCATCGCCAGCGGACCCAGGCCGTAGTAGCCGGTCGCCGGGTCCTGCCGCATCAGCCCGAGCTTGCAGAAGCTCACCAGATAGGGATGCGCCTTGGCCGGGCTCATCCCGGCGGCCTGGGACAGCGCCTTCAGCGGCAGCGGCTGGCCGCGCGCCGCGGCGGCCTTCAGCAGCCGGCCGCCGACCTCGATGCTCTGGATGCCGCGCCGGTCCTCGCGGTCCTCGCGCTCATCTCGGTCGTCGGCAGTGTCTTCGGTGCTCATGCTTGTCTCGGTCAAGGGCGGGGCGCAGTATCCATCGCGGCCGCGCCCGCCGCGATTCAGCATTGTTGAACACATTCAGCCAACCGGCTATATTCGCGATCAACAAATCAATTCTGCTTTGCTGAATTTCGCAAGCAGACGCCAGGAGACCTCATGACCCAGCCGACCAAGCAGTTCGCCAGCCACGCCGACGTCGAGGAGAAGCAGGTCTCCTTCGTCAAGCTCAGCGACAACGCCTACGCTTACACGGCCGAGGGCGATCCCAACACCGGGATCATCATTGGCGACGACGCGGTGATGGTCATCGACACCCAGGCCACGCCGGTGATGGCGCAGGACGTCATCCGCCGCATCCGCGAGGTCACCGACAAGCCGATCAAGTACGTGGTGCTCAGCCACTACCACGCGGTCCGGGTGCTGGGTGCCTCCGCCTATGCGCCGGAGCAGGTGATCGCCAGCCGCGACACCTACGACCTCATCGTCGAGCGCGGCGAGCAGGACAAGGCCAGCGAGATCGGCCGCTTCCCGCGCCTGTTCCGCAATGTCGAATCGGTGCCCGCCGGGCTGACCTGGCCCACGATCACCTTCCAGGGCGCGATGAGTATCTGGCTGGGCCGGCTGGAGGTGCAACTGCTGCAGCTCGGCCGCGGGCACACGAAGGGCGACACCGTCGCCTGGCTGCCGGAGCAGAAGATCCTCTTCTCCGGCGACCTGGTCGAGTTCGACGCCACGCCGTATGCCGGCGATGCGTATTTCGCGGACTGGCCGCAGACGCTGGACAACATCGCCCGGCTGGAGCCGCGGGCGCTCGTTCCGGGGCGTGGCGCGGCGCTGACGACGCCAGAGTCGGTCGCGCAGGGGCTGGCGGGGACCCGGGCCTTCATCGCCGACCTGCATGCGTCGGTGAAGGCCGGCGTGGCGGCAGGCAAGGACCTGAACGCCGTCTACAAGGACACCTTCGCGGTCATGAAGCAGAAGTACGGGCACTGGGTCATCTTTGATCACTGCATGCCCTTCGATGTGACGCGCTGCTATGACGAGGTGACGCAGTTCCGCGATCCGAGGGTCTGGACCGCGGAGCGGGATCAGGAAATGTGGAGGACCTTGGAAGGCTGATGGCCCTCACCCCCACCCTCTCCCGCAAGCGGGAGAGGGAGTCCGACCGGCTGACTGCTGGCCTGGGAACACCTCGATGAATGCCAACCCGACCGTGGTGTCGCCTGAGGTCGACTACCAGCGCATCGTCTATCCGTACCGTCGCAGCGCGGACCAGTACGCGCATGCGCGCGGCGACGTGGCGCGGCATCCGGTCGTCGTCGTGGGCGCGGGGCCGGTGGGGCTGTGCGCGGCGATCGACCTCGCGCTGCAGGGTGTGCCGGTCGTGCTGCTGAACAACGACGGCCGGCTGTCGGTCGGCTCGCGCGCGCTGTGCTTCGCCAAACGGACACTGGAGATCCTCGACCGCCTGGGTTGCGGCCAGCGGCTCGTCGACAAGGGCGTCTCCTGGGGCGTGGGCCGGGTGTTCTTCCGCGACGCGCAGGTCTACCAGTTCGACCTCCTGGCCGAGTCCGGCCACCAGCGCCCCGCCTTCGTCAACCTGCAGCAGTACTACGTCGAGGGCTTCCTCGTCGAGCGCGCGCTCGAACTGCCGCTGCTGGACCTGCGCTGGCACCACGGCGTCACCGGCGTCGAGGCGCGCGACGACCACGTCGCATTGACCCTCGAGACGCCGGACGGCCCCTACACGCTGCTGGCCGATCATGTCGTCGCCTGTGACGGCGCGCGCTCGACGGTCCGCCGCCTGATCGGCCAGGAGAGCCACGGGCGCACCTTCCAGGATCGCTTCCTCATCGCCGACGTGCGCATGAACGCGCCCTTCCCGGCCGAGCGCTGGTTCTGGTTCGACCCGCCCTTCCACCCCGGCCAGAGCGCGCTGCTGCACCGCCAGCCCGATGGTGTCTGGCGCATCGACTTCCAGCTCGGCTGGGATGCCGATCCAGAGTTGGAGAAGCGGCCCGAGCGCATCCTGCCGCGGGTGCGCACGCTGATGAGGGAGGCCTCGCGCGCCGCGGGCGGCGACGGCGCGGTGCCGGACATCGAGCTTGTCTGGGCCAGCGTCTACACCTTCGCCTGCATGCGCATGGACAGCTTCCGCCATGGCCGCATCCTTTTCGCCGGCGACGCCGCGCATGGTGTCTCGCCCTTCGGCGCGCGCGGCGCCAATTCCGGCATCCAGGACGCGGACAACCTCGCGTGGAAGCTGGCGGCCGTCGTGCAGGGCCGCGCCCCGCTCGCGCTGCTCGACGGCTACGCCCGCGAGCGTGAGCTCGCGGCGGACGAGAACCTCCTGCACTCCACGCGCTCCACCGACTTCATCACGCCCAAGAGCGAGATCAGCCGCGTCTTCCGAGACGCCACGCTGACCTTGGCCAAGGATTTCGACTTCGCCCGCCGCCTGGTCAACAGCGGCCGCCTGTCGGTGCCAACGACGCAATACGGCCAACCCGCACCAGACGCACCGATCCGCATCGATGGCCATGACGACTGGCTGCTGCGCCAGATGCGTCCGGGCCGCTTCACCGCCCTGGTCTTCGACACCCCGCCCCCCACGAAGGGCGGACAGCGAGTCTCACTGGGGCCGGAATGGGGCTTGGGGGTCCAGGAGGGATCCCCCATGCCCCGTGGAGAGCCCGCGCCTGGCCTCCCGCAGGTAGACGTGGCAGTCCGCCCACTGCCGGACCTGCCCCACCTCCCGCACGAGGACGTGCCTGTGCTCCTGCGCATCAACGACGCGTCCGACCCTCACGGCCTGGTCCGCGCTCGCTACGACGCCGAGCCGGGCCTTGTGGTTCTGCTGCGTCCGGACCAGCACGTCTGCGCCCGTCTCCACCACCCGACCGCGGCCGAACTCCAATCGGCCCTGCGCCGTGCGCTGGCGCAGGATGCCGCCCTCGAGGAGACGCCCGCATGCCGCTGATCACCTCGCCCAATTTCGACGCCGGCGACGACTTCTACGAAGCCTTGCTCGCCGCGCATCAAGGTCTCGAACCCGCGCAGAGCCACGCCTTCAACGCGCGGCTGATCCTGCTGCTTGCCAACCACATCGGCCGTCAGGACGTGCTGCTTGAAGCGCTGTCCGCGGCCGCCCGTTCCACTTCCAGCGATGCCCCGCCCGCGGGCGCCGCTTCCCACGAGGACCCGCATGAACGCACCTGAGCCCCTTCGCACGGCCGAGCCCGGCGCCGCCGCGCCGAACGCGCCCCGCTACCAGAGCGGCTTCGGCAACCAGTTCGAGACCGAGGCGATCCCCGGCGCCCTGCCGCGCGGCCGCAACAGCCCGCAGCGCGCGCCGATGGACCTCTACCCGGAGCTGCTCTCGGGCAGCGCCTTCACCGCGCCCCGGGTCGAGAACCGCCGCACCTGGTTGTACCGCCGGCAGCCGTCGGTGGTGACCGGCGCCTTCCATGCCTATGAGCAGCCGTTCTGGACCAGCGGCGCCGCCGGCGGTGTCGCGGCGCCGCCCGACCCGCTGCGCTGGCATCCGTTCCCGATGCCGGACGATCAGCCGGGCGCGACCAGCGTCGACTTCATCGACAGCCTCAAGACCATCGTCAGCAACGGCGACCCCGATGCGCAGACCGGCATGGCCGCGCTGATCTACGCCTTCAACCGTCCGATGATGCGCCGCGCGCTGATGAATGCCGACGGCGAGATGCTGATCGTCCCGCAGCAGGGCGGGCTGCGGCTCACGACGGAGATGGGCGTGCTGGACGTCGTGCCCGGCGAGATCGCGCTGATCCCGCGCGGCGTGACCTTCCGGGTCGAGGCGCACGACGGCGCGGCCCGCGGGTATGTCTGCGAGAACTACGGCGCCGCGTTCCGGCTGCCGGAGCTCGGCCCGATCGGCTCCAACGGCCTGGCCAATCCGCGCGACTTCCTCGCGCCCGTGGCCGCGCACGAGCCCGAGGGTGCGCCTTACGAGGTCATCCGCAAGACCGGCGGCGCGCTGTGGCGCAACGCGCAGGCGGTGACGCCGTTCAACGTGGTCGCCTGGCACGGCAACCTGACGCCGCTGAAGTACGACACCGCGCACTTCATGACGATCGGCTCGATCAGTTTCGACCATCCCGATCCGTCGATCTTCACCGTGCTGACCTCGCCCAGCGACACGCCCGGCACCGCCAACTGCGACTTCGTGATTTTTCCGCCGCGCTGGCTGGTGCAGGAGGACACCTTCCGTCCGCCCTGGTACCACCGCAACGTGATGAGCGAGTTCATGGGCCTCATCCACGGCCAGTACGACGCCAAGCCCGAGGGCTTCCGCCCCGGCGGCGCCAGCCTGCACAACTGCCTGGTGCCGCACGGCCCGGATGCCGATGCCTTCGAGGCGGCGAGCACGCGGACGCTCACGCCGCAGAAGCTCGATCACACGCTGGCCTTCATGTTCGAGAGCCGCTGGCGCTTCCGCCCGTCCGAATGGGCGCTGCGCGGCGGCGCGCTCGACGCCGACTATGCCGCCTGCTGGGGCGGGCTGAAGGACAAGTTCAAGCCGGCGTGAGCCGTCGCCGCTCGCGCTCCGGGAGCGCTCTCAAGCACACGAACAACGAAAGACCTGATCCGATGACCGACCTCGACCACACCCACGACCCGGCGCTGCGCAGCTGGGTCGCGTCTGCGAATGCCGCGGACACCGACTTCCCGATCCAGAACCTGCCGCTGGGCATGGCCCGCGCCACCGGCTCGACCGGCGCCTTCCGCCCGGTGACGGCGATCGGCGACCAGGTGCTGGACCTGATCGCCGCGGCCGAGCTGGGCGCGCTGTCGGACGCGCTCGGCGCGGTCCTGCGCACCTGCGAGGGCCTCGGCCTGAATCCGCTGATGGCGATCGGGCCCGGCCTGCGCCGGCAGCTGCGGCATGAGCTCGTCGCGGCGCTCCAGGACGATGCCGGGCCGAAGCAGGCCGCCCTGCTGGCGCCGGCGCTCAAGCCGATGAGCGAGGTCGAGATGACGCTGCCCTGCCGCATCGGCGACTACACCGACTTCTACGCCGGCATCCATCATGCGACGGCGGTGGGCAAGCTCTTCCGCCCCGACAACCCGCTGCTGCCCAACTACAAGTGGGTGCCGATCGGGTACCACGGGCGCGTGTCGTCGATCGGCGTCAGCGGGCAGACCTTCCGCCGCCCGCTGGGCCAGACCAAGGCGCCCGAGGCCGAAGCGCCGGGCTTCGGGCCGGTCAAGCGGCTGGACTATGAGCTGGAGGTCGGCGCGCTGGTGGCCACCGGCAACGAGCCGGGCCGTCCGGTCCCGATCGACGAGGCGGAGCAGCACCTGTTCGGCCTGGTGCTGCTGAACGACTGGTCCGCCCGCGACCTGCAGGCCTGGGAGTACCAGCCGCTGGGTCCGTTCCTGGCGAAGAGCTTCGCGACGACGATCTCGCCGTGGGTGATCACGATGGAGGCGCTGGCGCCGTTCCGGCGCGCCTTCACGCGGCCCAACGGCGATCCGCGGCCGCTGCCCTACCTGGACGGCGCCGCCAACCGCGAGCGCGGCGCCATCGGCATCCGTCTGGAGGTCCACCTGCAGACGCGCGCGATGCGCGACGCGGGCCAGGCACCCGCGAAGCTGATGGCCTCGGACTTCGCCGATGCCTACTGGACGGTCGCGCAGATGCTGACGCACCACGCGAGCAACGGCTGCAACCTGCAGCCGGGCGATCTCTTCGGCTCGGGGACGATGTCCGGTCCCGCGGCCGACCAGGGCGGCTCGTTGCTGGAACTCACCCAGGGCGGCAAGCAGGCGATCACGCTGCCCGGCGGCGAGCAGCGCACCTTCCTGCAGGACGGCGACAGCGTGGCGCTGGTCGGCCGCTGCGAGGCGCCGGGGCGGCGCGCGATCGGCTTCGGGCCGTGCGTGGGCACGGTGATGCCGGCGGTGGCCTGAGGGGTCGTCGGGTCGCCGGGCCGCCGGGCCGCCGGGCCGCCGGGCCGCCGGGCAGCGTCTCAGGGCATGGCGCGCGCGAGCGCCTGCCCCGCCGCCCGCACCGCCTGCACGATCTGCTCGACCTCGACGCAGCCGTAGCCCATGCACAGCCCGTGCACCGAGGGCTTGCCCAGCGCGTACGCGGACAGCGGCAGGACGCCCGGCATGTGCTGCTGGACCGTGTCCAGCAGCACCGGCATCGCCGCAGGCCGGCGGGCCCGCACGCTCAGGTGCAGGCCGGCCGCGCCGGGCAGCACCTCCACCCAGCGGCCCAGCGCCGCGTCCAGTCCCTTGACCAGCGCTTCCCGGCGTTGCCGGTAGATCGGCCGCATGCGGCGGATGTGGCGCGCCAGATGCCCGTCCGCGATGAAGGCGGCCAGCGTCGCCTGGGTCACCGCGTCGCCGTGTGAATCGCTCGTGCGCCGGATGTCCACCAGGGCATCGCGCGCCCAGGGCGGCGTCACCACGAAACCCTTGCGCAGCGACGGGAACAGGCTCTTCGAGAACGTGCCGACGTAGAAGACCCGCCCCTCGCGATCGAGCGTCTGCAGCGCGTCCTGCGCATGGGGCTCGAACTGGAACTCGCCGTCGTAGTCGTCCTCCACGATCACCGCGCCCAGCTCGCGCGCGCGGGCCAGCAGCGCCTGGCGCCGCGCCGCGGACATCACCGCGCCGGTGGGCATCTGGTGCGACGGCGTCACGCAGATCACCTTCACGCCGTCGGGCAGGCGGTCCACGCGCAGACCCTCCGCATCGACCGGCACTCCGACCAGCCGTGCGCCGGCCGCGGCGAAGGCCGCGCGTGCCGGCATGTAGCCGGGGTTCTCGAGCGCCACCATCGTGCGCCCCGGCGTCACGAGCAGCCGGGCCAGCAGGTCGAAGGCCTGCTGCGCGCCGGAGGTGATGAGCAGGTCCCCGGGCTCGCAGACCACCGCGCGGACGAAGGCCACATGGCCGGCGATGGCCTCGCGCAGCGCCGGCAGCCCTTCCGCCGGCCCGTACAGGAAGGACGATCGAGCCAGGGTCCGCAGTGCCCGCGCCGTCAGTCGTCGCCAGGTGTCGTGCTCGAAGCCGCGGTCCTCGGGGACGCCGGTGCGGAACGAGCGCGCCGGCAGCGGCCGCGCGTGCGCGATGCGCGGCGCGGGCTGTCGCCAGGCGGGAGCGATGCGGACGTCCTCCGCGCGGCTCACCGTCGACACCCCGCCCCGTGCCGCCGCGCGTCGCGCCGGCTCGGCGGGCGCGATCACCCGCGGCCGCGCGCCGGCGCGCGCCTGGGCGTGGCCTTCCGCCACCAGCAGGTCGTAGGCGGCGACCACCGTGTTGCGGCCGACGCCCAGCACCTCGGCCAGGCGCCGCGTGGACGGCAGCGCGAAGCCCGCCGGCAGTTGCCGCTCCAGGATCGCCGCCCGCAGCTGGCGATGCAGCGAGCGGGTCAGCCCGCCGTTGCGGACGTCGTCCAGGTCCAGTTCAAAGGGCAGAACTGGTTCCATGAGATTGCTCGAAACTGGCGCTTTCATCGGGCCAGCGTATCCGTAGAGTACCGACTCATGCAACACCACCTCTGCGACACCTGCGGCACGCAATTCGCGCTCAGCGACGCGCCGCCACGCGCTTGCCCGATCTGCCAGGACGACCGTCAGTACGTCGGCTGGAGCGGCCAGCACTGGACCACCCATGAGGCGCTGGCCGCGCGCTTCAAGCTGCGCATCGGCGAGGACGATGGCCTGCTGGCCTTCGCGGTGGCGGGCAGCTTCGCCATCCCGCAGCGCGTGCTGCTGCTGCCCACCGAAGCCGGCAATGTCCTGTGGGAATCGCTGAGCCTGGTCACCGACGAGGCCGTCGCCGCGCTGCGCGAACGCGGCGGCGTCGACCGGATCGTGATCTCGCATCCCCACTTCTATTCGTCGATGGTGCAGTGGAGCGAGGCCCTGGGCGGCGTGCCCATCCTGCTGCATCACAACGACCGCGCCTGGGTGCAGCGGCCCGCGCGCTGCATCGAGCACTGGCAGGGCGACCGGCTGAGCCTGGGCGCCGGCATCACGCTGGTGCGCACCGGCGGCCACTTCCCCGGCAGCACGGCGCTGCACTGGGCGACCGGGCCGCGCGGCGGCGGCGCGCTGTTCGTCGGCGATTCGCCGCAGGTCGCATCGAACCGGCGCAGCGTCAGCTTCCTGTACAGCTCGCCGAACTTCGTGCCGCTCGGGCCGCGCGAGGTGATGGCGATGCGCGAGCGCCTCGCCGGCCTGGCCTATGACGATGTGTATGGCTACAGCTGGGGGCGCAACATCATCGGCGGCGCGCAAGCCGCGGTGGAGGCCTCGTTCGACCGCCACCTCCAGATCATGACCACGGCCTGAACCGGCCTGAATCTGCCTGAACCGAAGAAGGAGCCTCCATGCCACTCGTCCGCATCTCCCTGCTCAAGGGCAAGTCCCGCGAGCATGTGCGCGCGATCGCCGACAGCGTCCACCAGGGCCTGATCGACGCTTACAAGATCCCGCCCGACGACCGCTTCCAGCTGATCCACCAGCATGACCCGGAGGACTTCATCTTCGATGCCGGCTACCTCGGCATCCATCGCAGCAGCGACGTGGTGTTCATCCACCTGGTGGCCGGCAACTGGCGCGACACGGCGCAGAAGCAGGCGCTCTACCAGGCCATCGCCGACCGGCTGGCCATCAGCCCCGGCCTGCGGCGCGAGGACGTGCAGATCGTGCTGAGTTCCAACCAGCGCGACGAGTGGTCCTTCGGCAACGGCGTGGCCTCCTACGTGAAGGCGGACGGCAGCGGTCCATGAGCGGCGAGCCCGCCGCCATTTCGTTTCCCTGGCGGCACGGATGTAAGCCCTTGTGATCAGCGGGCGGCCAGATGCAAGCAAACGCGCGCGCAGCGCGCGCCGGGACCGGAGGTTGCCGCGTCCAGCGCATGTTTTCTCCTCTGAAAGGACCCGACATGCCGCCGACGCGACTCCTTGCCACCGCCTGCCTCGCCGCCGCGCCGCTGCTTTCCTTCGCCCAGGTCACCGTCAAGAACGACGGCCAGTGGCGCGCCCTGTTCACCGCCGGCGCGAGCGTCTCCTCCGGCAACAGCGACTCGACCACCGTCAACCTGAGCGGCGAAGCCGTCAAGGCGAGCACCACCGACAAGCTCTCGCTCAACGGCCGTGCGATGTACCTCAAGGACGATGACTCGGACGCCGAGCAGCGCTACGCCTTCGGCGCGCATTACCAGCGCGATCTCACCGATCGCATCTTCGGTTTCGGCCAGTTCGACGCGCTCAAGGACGAGCCGGCCAACCTGTCCTCGCGGCTGTCGGTGGGCGGCGGCGCCGGTTACCACCTGATCAAGCGCGACGACCTGACCTGGGATGTCTCCGGCGGCCTCGGCTACACGCACGAGCGCTACGTCGCGCCCGCCATCGTCGATGGCGTCACCCGCAGCCGCTACGGCAACCTCGAGGTGCTGCTGGCCGAGGAGTCCAACCACAAGGTCTCCGACAACACGACGCTCAAGCAGCGGCTCGCCTACCTGCCCGACCTGCGCAACAGCGGCGAGTACCGCGCGACCTTCGACGGCGGCCTCTCGGTCGCGATGACCAAGCGCCTGAGCCTGACCGCCACCGTCCAGCACCGCTACGACAGCAATCCCGGCGAAGGCCTCAAGAAGAACGACACGCTGTTCATCACCGGCGTGTCGTTCAGGATCGACTGAGCCCGGCGCTCAACGTTCCATCTGGCGCGGGCCGGGTTCGCCGCGGCCGCGCGGCGGTTCCGCACGCGGCGCCGGCGCCGGTGCCGGACGGGATGGCTCGGCGCGCGGTGCCGGCGCAGGCGCTGCCGGGCGGGGGGCCTCCATGCGCGGTTGCGGCTGCGGCATCGGACGCGGCGCTTCCACCCGCGGCTGCTCCATGCGCGGTTGTTCCATCCGCGGCTGCGGACGCTCGGAGCGAGGCTGCTCGGCGCGCGGTGGCTCGAAGCGCGGGGACTCCACGCGCGGTTGCTCGATCCGCGCCGGCGGCGCCACGCGCACCGGATCCTGGCGTTCGGGCCCTTGCCAGTCGCGGCCACGGTGGCCCCAGTCGCCCCGGCCGTTGCCGCGATCGTTACCGCGATCGTTGCCATGGTCGTTGCGCTCGGCGCCGTCCTGGCCGCGCGGACGCCACGGATCCCGGTCACCTTCACGTCGCTCGGATGGACGCTGGACGTCCGGACCACGCTGCGGCACCACCGTCTGTGCTGCCGGTGACGGCGCGGCCGTGGGCAGTTGGGGTCGGACGGTGGCCGCGTCGGGCTCCGGTCGGATCACGCCGCGCACTGGCCGGCTGTCGCCGGGGCGTGCGTCGCCGATGTTGTCCGGACGGCCATCGCCATTGCGGTCGAGGTAGGGCCGACCTTCGCGGCCATCCGGGCGGCCATCGGGGCGGCCGTCACGGTCGCGGTCGATGAACGGCCGGCCGTCCGGGCGGCTGTCGGCCTGCCCGCCCGGCCGCGGCGGCCAGGAGCGCTGCGGCTGCAGCGCCGTGGCGGGCAGCGGCGCGGCCACCGGCCGTTGCGTGAACAGGGCGCCATGCTCGCGTTCATGGCGGTAGTACGGCGGGCGTTCGCCCGGCCGCACGACGGTCGCGGGATTCGGCCCCGGATTGACCCGGCGCCAATAGGCCTGGCTGTAGCGGTAGGACGGCGTCCACGCCTCGCGCGGCGCCAGCGGCACCCAGCCACCGTAGCGCGGCGGCGGCGGACGGCGTCCGCCCCCGACGACCACGCCGACCGAGATCCCCGGCCCCACCCAGCCCACCAGCGCCGGCGCGTAGGCCGGCCGGCGCACGTAGGGCCCCGGCACCCAGCACCAGCGGTCGCGCCAGTAGGCCCAGCGGCCGTAGTGGAAGGGCGCGAAGCCCCAGGGCATGTCGTCGACCCAGGTGTAGCCCCAGCGCGCGCTCCACACCCAGCGGCCGTAGCGGTACGGCGCCCAGTCGGCCACCACCACCGTCGGCACCCACACCGCGCCGTAGTCGGGGCTCTGCTCCCAGGCGCCGTAGCGCGCCAGGTCCTCGGCGCCGGTCATCTCGGGCGAGACATAGGGCACGGGCGTGCCGCTACCCACCAGCGGCTGCGCGCCGAGGTCACGGTTGTCCTCGAGGATCAGCCGCGCGAAGCCATCCTGCTGCAGCGGCTGGCGCTCGGTGCGCGGGCCGTTGTCCCACCAGAACTCCGCCTGCTCGTTCGTGCCCAGCCAGACCGGTTGCGCGTCGGTCGCGCGCGAGTCGAAACGCAGCTTGCCCTGCCAGGCCTGCGCCTCGCTGCCGCGGTCCAGCTGCGAGACGCGGTACAGGCCCTCGCGCTCGAAGCCGAAGCGGCCCTCCAGCGTGCGCAGCGTCCATTCATCCGCCGACTCCTGGCCGCGCACGCGCAGCCCCACGCCGCCCTTGACGATCTGCACCGCGATGCGGGAATCGGCGAGCGCGTTGAACTCGATCTCGCTGCGCTGGTCCATCCACAGCGTCGCCGTCCCGATCGTCACCGTGGCGCCGCTGCCGTCGTCGGCGCGCAGGCGATCGCCCTCGCCGACGGTCTGGTTGCGGTGCATCTGCACCCATTCGCGCTCTTCGGCGTCGTACAGCCAGACGGTGCCGGTCATCTCGGCCAGTCGTCCGGCGCGGGACGGAGCATCCGCCCAGGCCGGCCCATGCGCCAGCGCCGCGGCCAGCGCGAGCAGCAGCATCGCCAGGGTCATCGGCCAACGCGCCCTCGGCACGCCGGCCGGCCATCGATTCAGGGACTCAGTCATGACCAGTAGCCTCCCCCGGAGGACGCCGGGGCTGCGGGACGCGGAGTTCCGCGATCGTTTCTTAACGCGGCGACGACAAGCCGGTGCACGGATGCTTACAACTTGTCGCCCTGTTGCCGAACCGTCAATCGGGCAGCGTACACCTGCGCCCGGCGCCGAGCGCCGGCCTGCCTCAATCGTCGGTGCTCGGGTCCAGGCCCGGGAACAGGATCTCGGTGAAGCCGAAGCGGCTGAAGTCCTTGATCCGCATCGGATAGAGCGTGCCCACCAGGTGGTCGCATTCATGCTGGACGACGCGGGCATGGAAGCCCTCGGCCTCGCGATCGATCAGGCCGCCGAAGGCGTCGAAGCCGCGATAGCGGATGCGGCTCAGCCGCGGCACCACGCCGCGCAGGCCCGGCACCGACAGGCAGCCTTCCCAACCCTCCTCGGTCTCGTCGGTCAGCGGCTCGATCGTCGGATTGATCAGCACCGTCATCGGCACCGGCGGCGCCTCCGGATAGCGCTCGTTGCGCTGGAAGCCGAACACGACCACCTGCAGGTCCACGCCGATCTGCGGCGCGGCCAGGCCGGCGCCGTTGGCGGCCTTCATCGTGTCGAACATGTCCTCGAGCAGCGCGCGCAGCTCCGGCGTGTCGAAGGCCTCGACCGGCTGGGCATGGCGCAGCAGGCGGGGATCGCCCATCTTCAGGATCTCTCGAACGGCCATGGCGGGGTCCTCAATGCGGTGGGCTTCTGGGGAAGCGTGGGAACGGGCGAACGGGGAACGGGAGCAGGAGCGCGGAAAGAGCGCGTCCTGCGCGCGACGGCGCCCAAGGGCGGCATCGCGTAACCTGCGGGCCATTCTAAGAACCCGACCCGGAGACCTCCCGTGAGCGACAACACCGCCCTGCCCCCGGCCCCGGCATCGCTGCCGGCCTACCTGGAACCGCTCGGCCCCGGCCTCTATGCCGTGGACACCGCCTTCCAGCGCGACCACTTCGATGCCGCCTTCCTGGTCGTGGACGGCGGCCGGGCAGCCTTCATCGACACCGGCACGCGCCATGCGCTGCCGCGGCTGCTCGGCGCGCTGGAGGCGCTGGGCCTGCCGCGCGAGGCGGTGGACTGGGTGATCCCGACGCACGTGCACCTGGACCACGCCGGCGGCGTCGGGCCGCTGATGGCGGCGCTGCCGTCGGCCACGATGCTGGTGCACCCACGGGGGCTGCGGCACATGGTCGATCCCTCGGCGCTGTGGGCCGGCGCGCTGGCCGTCTACGGCGAGGAAGAGATGCGCCGCTCCTACGGCGAGCTGGTCGGCGTGCCGGAGTCGCGCGCCCAGGCCAGCAGCGACGAACAGCGCATCGCCGTGGGCGCGCGCACGCTGCGGCTGATCGACACGCCGGGGCATGCGCGGCACCACCACTGCCTGTGGGACGAGGCCAGCGGCGGCTGGTTCACCGGCGACACCTTCGGCCTGTCCTACCGCGAATTCGACGATCCCGAGCGGGGCGCCTGGATCCTGCCGACCAGCACGCCGGTGCAGTTCGAACCCGACGCGCTGCGCGACTCCATCCGCCGGATGATGGCGACGCGGCCGTCACGCATGTACCTGACGCACTACAGCGCCGTCGGCCGCGATGCGGCGGACGTCGAGCGCCTGGCGGCGCTGCTGCTGTCGCAGATCGACGAGATGGTCGCGATCGCGAGCGGCCTGAAGGACGCGCCCGATCGGCATGCCGCGCTCAAGCGCGAACTGCTCGCGATGTTCCAGCGCCGGGTGCGCGAGCACCTCGGCGACCGGATGGCGCCCACGCGCGTGGCCGCGCTGCTGGCGATGGACGTCGAGCTCAACGCCCAGGGACTGGGCGTGTGGCTGGACCGCCTCACGCGTCGAGGTTGAGCTCCTGGATCTTGCGCGTGATGGTGTTGCGGCCGATGCCCAGCTTCTGCGCAGCCTCGATGCGGCGGCCCCGGGTCAGGTCCAGCGCGGTCAGGATCAGGCTGGCCTCGAAGCGGCGGGTCAGCACGTCCCAGACGTTGGGCTCGCCGGCCGCGAGCAGCCGGCGCGCCTCACGCGCCATCTCGGCGATCCAGGCGTCGGGCGACGGCGGGATCGGGACCGCCGGCAAGGGCAGCGGTGCCGCCGCGCCGGCGCCGGTCAGGCCGCTCGCGAGCGGCACCACCTCGGCCGAGAGCCCGCCCGATGGCGCCGCGTGCGCGCCCGGCGCCGCCAGCAGCTCCTGCGGCAGATCCTTGGCCTCGACCACCAGGCTGGGCGCCATCACGCTCAGCCAGTGGCAGATGTTTTCCAGCTGCCGCACGTTGCCCGGGAAATCGAAACCGACCAGGCGCTGCAGCGCCGCCTCGGACAGCCGCTTCGGCTCGACGCCGAGCTCGCCCGCGCTGCGCTGCAGGAAGTAGCGCGCCAGCAGCGGCACGTCCTCGCGGCGCTCGCGCAGCGGTGGCAGCCGCAGGCGGATCACGTTCAGGCGATGGAACAGGTCCTCGCGGAAGCGGCCTTCCTTGACCAGCGTCTCCAGGTTCTGGTGCGTCGCCGCGACGACGCGCACATTGGCCTTCTGCGGGCTGTGGCCGCCGACGCGATAGAACTGGCCGTCGGACAGCACGCGCAGCAATCGCGTCTGCAGGTCCAGCGGCATGTCGCCGATCTCGTCCAGGAACAGCGTGCCGCCTTCGGCCTGCTCGAAGCGGCCTCTGCGCGTCGCCTGCGCGCCGGTGAACGCGCCGCGCTCATGGCCGAAGAGTTCCGACTCCAGCAGGTCCTTGGGGATCGCCGCGGTGTTGATCGCGACGAACGGCCCTTCCGCGCGCGGGCTGTGCTTGTGCAGCGCGCGCGCCACCAGCTCCTTGCCCGAGCCCGACTCGCCGGTGATCAGCACCGTCACATGGCTCTGGCTCAGGCGGCCGATCGCGCGGAAGACATCCTGCATCGCCGGCGCCTGGCCCAGCATCTCGGGCATCTGCACCTGCTCGGCCTCGCCGACCGCCTCGCGCTGGCTCTCCTCCTGCGCGCGCCGGATCAGTTCGACCGCGCGCGGCAGGTCGAAGGGCTTGGGCAGGTATTCGAAGGCCCCGCCCTGGAAGGCGCTGACCGCGCTGTCCAGGTCCGAGTAGGCCGTCATGATGATCACCGGCAGACCCGGCAGCTGCTTCTTGACCGTGGTCAGCAGCTCCAGGCCGGAGCCGCCCGGCATGCGGATGTCCGACACCAGCACTTGCGGCGTGTCGTCCTCCAGCGCCGCCAGCACGTCGCGCGTCTGGCTGAAGCTGCGCACCGGCAGCCCTTCGCGCGTCAGCGCCTTCTCGAGAACAAAACGGATCGAATGGTCGTCGTCAACAATCCAGATCGACTTCATCTATGGCTCCCCTTTTCCCCGTTGTCGACTTGTGGCCGCGGCTCAGGGCAAAGGCAGGGTGATTCGGAAATCGGTCCGGCCCGGCTGGCTGTCGCAGTCGATCATCCCCTGGTGCTGTTGGGCGATCGTCTGCGCCAGCGTCAACCCGAGACCGGAACCGCCATCCCTCCCTGAAACCAGCGGAAAGAAGATGCGGTCCTTGATCTCCTCGGGCACGCCCGGGCCGTTGTCCTCGACATGCAATTCCAATGCCAAGCGCCAGCGCTGCTTGCCGATCGTCACCTGCCGGGCCACCCGCGTGCGCAGGGCGATGACCGCGTCGCCGGCGGCGATGCGCTCGTGCAGCGCCTGCGCCGCGTTCTGGACGATGTTGAGCACCGCCTGGATCAGCTGCTCGCGGTCGCCGCGGAAGTCGGGCAGCGAGATGTCGTAGTCGCGCTGCAGCGTCAGCCCGCGCGGGTACTGCGCCAGCACCAGCGAGCGCACCCGCTCGCAGATCTCGTGGATGTTGACATCGCCCACCACCTGCGCGCGCCGGTGCGGCGCCAGCAGCCGGTCCACCAGCGACTGCAGCCGGTCGGCCTCGTGGATGATGACCTCGGTGTATTCCTCGAGCTCGCCCCACAGGTCGGTGGGCTGCAGCTCCAGCGCCAGCAGCTGCGCCGCGCCGCGGATGCCGCCCAGCGGGTTCTTGATCTCGTGCGCGAGGTTGCGCGTCAGCTCCTTGATCGAGTGGACCTGATCGAGGTTGCGCTCCTCGCGGTCCTGGCGCGTCTGCTGCGCGTTCTCGATCAGCTCGATCACCAGCCGCTGCGGATCGTCCGTCTGGCTGACGATGACGTGCACGGGCAGCAGGTCGTCATGGGTGCGCGGCCCGCGGCGGATGGTCGCGTCGAAGCGCGAGCTGGAGAAGGCGTTGCGGCTGACTTCCTCCAGCGCCTCGACCAGACGGCCGGTGTCGGTGAACCACTCCAGCAGGTTGCTGCCCTGCACCGCGCGGCGCGGCAGGTTGAACAGCGTCTCGACCGCGGTGTTGGCGAACTCGCAGGTGCCGTCGGGACGGACCACGGCGACCAGCGTCGCCAGGAGATCGAAGCACGCGAACGGCTCGTCGGGTGAAACGGGGGTAACGGGTTTGGGATTCATGCGGTGTCGCCCTCGTCGCCGTCGTCGCCAATGACGCGCGACACCGCGGCGGTGCTCCCCGCCGATCCCCGTTCAGAGGTTGGGCGGCGGCAGCTTCGCGAGCTCGCGCTTGATGGCCTGGACGTCGGCCTCCTGGCGCGAGACGGAGGCCTTGAGCTCGGTCGTGCGGTCCAGGTACTTCTGATAGTTGCGCTCGTCGCCACGGCGCTCGGGCTGGCCGTTGTTGTACTCCTGCTGGAGCTTGGCGAGCTTGCCTTCGGCCTCGCGCAGTTCCTGCTCGAGGATGCGGCGGCGATCGTCGTCGCGCACGCGCTGGTTCTTGGCATCGACCTTGAGGTCACCTTGCGTCCCCGAGGCCGACACCGTCGGCGTACGCGGCTTGACCGGCGCGATCACCGAGATCGGCGTGCCCTCGATGCTGCGGCAGCCCTTCTCGGCGGCCTCCTTCGCGGACAGCGCGTCGGTGTACAGCACCGGCGGTCCGGGGCAACGGTACACCACGCCCTGCGCCCCGGCAGGCCCGGCGGCCATGGCCGCCATCGCGACCAGCACCAGCGCCGGCCATTCCCGTCCCACCCGCTTCTTCTGCAGCGTCATCTGCATTCCCTGCTTCCAACTGACCAGAGCCGGGAGGCATTGTGACGCAATCGGTCGCCGATGGGCATGACGCCATGCGGAAGCGCTGTTGCCAGGTGTAGGGCTGTGGAGCGTCGGACACGCCGCGGCAAAGCAAAAGGGACGGCCATGGCCGTCCCTGCGCGCGGTGGCAAGCGTGCGGAGCGGGCCGTGCCTGGGCGGTCATGGCGCGCTCCGCGCTTGCGATCACAGCGAGTAGTACATGTCGAACTCGACCGGGTGGGTGGTCATGCGGAAGCGCTGGACTTCCTGCATCTTCAGCTCGATGTAGGCATCGATGAAGCTGTCGGTGAACACGCCGCCCTTGGTCAGGAACGCGCGGTCCTTGTCCAGATACTCCAGCGCCTGGTCCAGCGAGTGGCAGACGGTCGGGATCTTCGCGTCTTCTTCCGGCGGCAGGTGGTACAGGTCCTTCGTGGCGGCTTCGCCCGGATGGATCTTGTTCTCGACGCCGTCCAGGCCCGCCATCAGCAGCGCGGCGAAGCACAGGTAGGGGTTGGCCGAGGGATCCGGGAAGCGCGCCTCGATGCGGCGGCCCTTCGGGTTGGCGACGTAGGGGATGCGGATCGAGGCCGAGCGGTTCTTGGCCGAGTAGGCCAGCTTCACCGGGGCTTCGAAGCCGGGCACCAGGCGCTTGTACGAGTTGGTGCCGGGGTTGGTGATGGCATTGAGCGCGCGGGCGTGCTTGATGATGCCGCCGATGTAGTACAGCGCGAAGTCGCTCAGGCCCGCGTAGCCGTCGCCGGCGAACAGGTTCTTGCCGTCCTTCCAGACCGACTGGTGCACGTGCATGCCCGAGCCGTTGTCGCCGACGATGGGCTTCGGCATGAAGGTGGCCGTCTTGCCGTAGGCGTGCGCGACGTTCTGGATGATGTACTTCTGCAACTGCAGCCAGTCGGCGCGTTGCACCAGCGAGCTGAACTTGGTGCCGATCTCCATCTGGCCGGCGTTGGCGACCTCGTGGTGGTGGACTTCGACGGGGATGCCCATCTGTTCCAGGATCAGGCACATCTCCGAGCGCATGTCCTGGCCGCTGTCGACCGGGGGCACCGGGAAGTAGCCGCCCTTGACGGTGGGACGGTAGCCGCTGTTGCCGTGCTCGTAGTCCTTGCCGGTGTTCCAGGCGGCTTCTTCCGATTCGATCTTCACGAACGAGCCGGACATGTCCACGTTCCAGCGCACGCTGTCGAAGATGAAGAACTCGGGTTCCGGACCGAAGTAGGCGGTGTCGCCCAGGCCGGAGGACTTCAGGTAGGCCTCGGCGCGACGGGCCAGCGAGCGCGGGTCGCGCTCATAGGCCTTGCCGTCGGTCGGGTCGATGACGTCGCAGGACAGGATCAGCGTCGGCTCTTCGAAGAAGGGGTCGATGTTGGCCGTGTTCGGATCCGGGATCAGCAGCATGTCCGAGGCTTCGATGCCCTTCCAGCCGGCGATCGAGGAGCCGTCGAAGGCATGGCCCGACTGGAACTTGTCCTCGTCGAAATGGGAGACGGGCACGGTCACGTGCTGCTCTTTGCCGCGGGTGTCGGTGAAGCGGAAGTCGACGAACTTGACTTCGTGCTCCTTCACCATGTTCATCACGTCGGCGACGGTCTTGGTGGCCATCAATCACTCCTAGGGGGGCTGGATGAGAAAGAAAGAGTCGTGGGGCTTCGGCCCAGCGCGGACGATTTAGCAGTTTGCATGCCAGCGGATGGCAATCCGGTGACAGCCAGGCGCCAGACCGGTGCATGAGGCGCAAGCCCTTGATGCCGAACGCGCCACCCGAGGGCAATGCCCGTCGTTCAGAGCGCAGCGGCGCCTGGGCGATCTGCGCCTGATCCGGACCGAAGCCCGAATCGGTGCATCATCGCACCAACTCGGTGCTGATGACAGCACCAAATTGGACAACGCCCGCGCGCAGGGCCTCGTAGGCGGCATCCATGGCCGCCGCATCGCCCTTGACGCCCAGTTCGATGTGGCGACCCCACTGCGGGTGATCGACGCTGGGCAGCGAGAACACCTTGATGCCGGGGAAGTCGGATTCGATCCGCTCCATCAGCGGGGTCAGGCTGGCTTCCATCGCGCCCTGGACGATCAGCGAGCGCTCGCGCGTGCCGACCGCGCGGTGCAGCTCGGCATGGCGGTGGTCCAGGACCCACTCGATCATCGGATGGGCCATCACCGGGAAGCCGGGGACGAAGTAGGCCGTGCCGACCGAGAAGCCGGGGATCCTGTTGTACGGATTCGGAATGATGGCCGCGCCTTGCGGGAACACGCCCATCTCCATGCGACGCAGGGTGTCGGGGTGCTCGCGCTCGGGCGTCGTGCCCTGCTCCGCCGCCATCTGCTGGACGCGTTGCCAGATCAGCTCGGCCGCTTCCGGATGCAGCTCGAGCGGCCGCCCCAGCGCCGCGGCGGCGGCCTGACGCGTGTGGTCGTCCGGCGTCGCGCCGATGCCGCCGCAGCTGAAGAAGAGATCGCCGCTGGCGAAGGCGGCCCGGTACTCGCGCACCAGTTGCTCCCGGTCATCGCCCAGGTACTTCGCCCAGGCCAGCGACAGGCCGCGCGCGCCCAGCAACTCGATCACCTTGGACAGGTGCTTGTCCTGGCGCTTCCCGGACAGGATCTCGTCGCCAATGATGAAGAGGCCGATGTTCATGCGGGTTCCTGCGAAAACGTGAGAGCGAAGAAGGCGATGAAGACGAAGGCGATCGCGGCGCTCGCCGCGTCGGCCGGCTTCAGAGCGGCGACGGCCGGTTCTCGATCGCGGGCGGCGGCGTCGGGTCCTCGGCATCCAGGGGCGGCGCCGTCGCATAGTTGGCGGGCAGCGCGTCCATCACCGGATCGGGCGCGCGTTCGGCGCGGGTGTCGGCGCGGCGCATCTCCTGCAGCGCGGCCAGCGCGTAATGCGAGAACCACAGCGAGCTGAAGGCGAACACCAGCGTGTAGAGCCAGACCGACACCAGGATCAGCACCGGCGCGAAGGCGATCGTCAACGCGCCCATCGCCCAGATCGCCGCGGGCGCCGCGCCGAGGTAGCCGGTCGCCAGGCCCAGCAGCAGCAGCGGCAGCCGGTGCTCGGCCAGCAGGCGGCGGCGCTCGGGCGCGGACGCGTGCTCGGCCAGCACGTCGAAGGTGAACACGCGATACCCCAGCCAGCCCCAGATCAGCGGCGGCAGGATCAGCGCCAGCGGCGGGATCAGCCAGAACGGCAGCGACGCCACCAGCAGCACGACGCACAGCAGCGTGTGGCCCAGCGACCAGCTCAGGCTGGCCACGAAGCCGGCGCCGCGCTTGCGCTCCAGCCCCGCGAAACGGCGCTGCGCGACCAGGTCCACCATCGACGGCGTCATCAGCAGCGCCACCAGCAGCAGGCTCAGCACGACCAGCGCCGGCACGGCCATCGCCAGCACGATGATCGGCGCGAGCACCGTGCGGAAGGACGCGGCGCCGAGGCTGTCCAGCCACTTGAGCAGGCCGTCGATCAGGCTCCAGGACTCGAGCGTCGCGCGCACGCCGGCGACGGCGGCTTCCCAGAAGAAGTAGCCGAGCCCGAACGCGAGCGCCGCCGACACGATCAGCGGCAGCAGCGACAGGCCGATCACCCGCGGATGCAGGCAGTACGCGGCCGCCCGCCAGAACGCGTCCGCGATGCGGCTCATCGGCTTGATCATCCCTGGTTCCCTCCAGCCGGCGCCTGGCCGGCGATGTCCATCGTCGCGCCGCCGGGCGGCAGGGCGCCGCCTCCGGGCGCGGCCGCGATCTTGTCACGTCCGGCGAGGCGCTTCAGCCCCAGCCATTGCTGGGCCCAGAAGCCGCGGCCATAGTCGCGGCCGCCCTCTTCCGGCAACTGGTCGCGCACGCCGGTCGGGTCCCAGCGGTCCTCGAAGTTGGCGGTGCGGAACAGCACGTCCCAGATCGGGAACATGACCGCGAAGTTGTGGCCGCCCAGCGTGCCGCGGCCGAAGCCTTCATGGCCGATGCCGATCGAGTGATGCAGGCGGTGGAAACGCGGGCTCACCAGCAGGCGCTCGCCGATCGCGCCGAAGCTCAGCCGCAGGTTGGCATGCTGCAGGTTCTCCAGCAGCTGCGAGATCGCGACCAGCGCGACGAACTGGCCGGGCCCGACGCCGATCAGCACCGCGGTCAGCGCGACCGCGCTGTCGATCAGCAGGTCGTCCAGCAGGTGGTTGCGGCTGTCGCTCCACATCGTCATCTGGCGCTGGCTGTGATGCAGCGCATGCAGCGCCCACCACCAGTGCCACGAATGCTGCGCGCGATGCAGCCAGTACTGCAGCAGGTCGAAGGCCACCAGGTACAGCACGAAGCTGACCCAGGCCTGGTCGGTGACGCCAGGCCAGATCGCGTCGAGCTGGAAGGACGGCAGGCCGAGCATGCGCATCTCGCCGACCAGGCTGTCGACCACCGGATCCAGCGAGAAGAACATCGCCAGCCGGAACACGCCCAGCCGCTGGATCAGCGTGTAGACGATGTCGATGCGGATCGCATGGCGATCGGTGACCGCCTCGGCGGGGCGCCAGCGCTGCAGCGAACCGATCACCGCCAGCATCACGGCGATCTGGACCAGGCCGACCAGCAGCCAGCCGGTCGCGTCGAACGCGTCCTCCAGCAGGTTGCCGTAGCCCAGGTGGAAGACGACCGGTTGAATGACGCTCTCGAACAGCGCCTGCTGCGCCTGTGCGAACAGATCGGTGAGCCAGTCCATCACGCTGTCGGTCCTTCCATGAATCGGTGGATCGCGTCCGTGCCGCCCGCGCGCCTCAGCGCTTCAGGGCGTCCTTCGGCCCCGCGGGCCCGGGGGTGGCCGGCACGGCCGGCAGGCCCGCCGGAACGCCAACCGGCACGCCGCTCGCGGCCGCCTTCGCGACCGCTTCCTGCGGCCGGCGCATCCAGGCGACGTAATCCGGATGATCGCGCAAGGGCGCGAAGCACATGCCCCGGGATTTCAAGCCTTGCAGCAGCGGCTCCAGCACCGCCGGCGCCCACGGGTCCTGGCGCGACCAGATGCCCAGGTGCGCCATCAGGATGTCGCCCGGCTTGACGCGCCGCAGCGCCTGGTCGAGCAGCGCGGGGTTGGGGTACTTGTCGCTGGGCAGTTCGTCGCCGAGGAAGCCGGAGGCGCTCCAGCCCACGTGCCGGAATCCGCAGGCCTGCGCCGCCGCGAGCAGCGCCGGCGAGGTGCGTCCGGCCGGCGCGCGGAAGATCATCGACATCGGCCGGCCGGTCATCTCGAGGAAGCGGCGCGCGGGGCGCTTGAGTTCCTCGCAGTACTCGGCCGCGCTCAGCACGACGTTCTGCGGCACCTGCTCGCCGGCGGCGCGCTTGAAGCGGAACCGGCCGTCGGGCAGGTCCGCCGACCAGGCGTCGTGGTACCAGGTGTGCGAGCCGAAATCATGGCCCTGCGCCGCGAGCTGCTTCCACCACGGCGCCCACTTGTCGTCGAGCGTCTGCCCGCCGTCCATGGTCGGTTCCTGGGCGAGGAAGAAGGTCGCCTTCGCGTCGAAGCGCCGCAGCGTGTCGACGATCAGCGGCGCCACGCCCATGTGGCCGGTGTCGAAGGTGAGGTAGACGGGCTTGTCGCAAGGGACCGGCGCCGGGGCCGAAGCGCCCTGTGGCTGCGCCTGCGCCACCACCGTCAGGCCGAGCGCGAACGCCACGACCGGACGCGCCAGGCGACCAGGGCGCGCCGGACCACACGGGACGAACGGGATCTTCACGGCCAGGGCCCTCGTCAGCCGACGCTCACTGGCGCGGCATCTGGTCGAGCGTCCAGACGCCGTGCGGCGACTTGCCGACCTTGACCTGCTGCAGGATCTGCTTGGTCTGCAGGTCCATCACGGTGAGCTTGCGCGCCCAGCGCGAGGTGAACATCAGCGTGCGGCCGTCGGTCAGGATCTCCATGTCGTCCGGACCGCCGGGCGCCTTGAAGGTGTCGACCACCTTGAAGTCCGCCAGCGCGATCTTGCTGATCGTGTTGGCCGCGCGGTTGCTCACCAGCACATGCTTGCGGTCGCCCAGCGCGCGGAACGAATGCGCGCCGTCGCCGGTCTCGAGCTTCTTGACCAGCCGCGGCTGCGCGCCGCCGACGTCGTAGACCTCGACGCTGCGCTCGCCGGTCAGCGCCACCAGCAGGTACTTGTCGTCGGGCGTCAGGTAGAGGTCGGCCGGCAGCTTGCCGACGGGGATCTTCCAGCGCGGCGCCATCGTGTTCAGGTCGATGGCCAGCAGCTCCGAGCTGTCCTGCAGGCTGGCGTAGACAACGCTGCTCTTCGTGTCGATGGACAGGTGGCTCGGCGTCTTGGGCGCGGAGAAGCGCTTGAACAGCGCCAGCGGCTGCGCCGCGTTCTGCGGCTGCCACTTGTAGATGTCGACGTGATCCAGGCGGTTGCCGGCCAGCACCAGCCACTTCATGTCGGGCGAGAAGCGCAGGTGATAGGGGTCGGGGATGCCGTGGACGGTGCGCTGCACCTCGGCCGTGACCGGGTCCAGGAAGGTCAGCGAGTCGCCCAGCGCGTTGGCCACGACCATGGTCTTGCGGTCGGGCGTCAGGTAGAGGTGGTGCGGCTCCTTGCCGGTCGGAATGCGCTTGACCTGGCGGAAGTCCTTCGGATCGATCACGCTGACGTCGGCGTCCAACGAGTTCAGCACGAAGATGGGACTGCCGGTGGTGGCCAGCGCCGACGGCGCCGCGATCGACGCGCTCAGCGCCACGGCCAGGGCGGCCAGCAGCGGCCGCGCGAGGGAAGACAGCATGGAGATCCTCAACAGGGAGATGCCCGGCGAGCCAGGCGGCACGCAGCCCTCAAGTGTAGGCGGGTTCTCCCTAGGTCCGACCCGGAACAGCGCCGCCAAGGTCCGCCTGATGCGGGTTTCGGGCGGGTTTTGGGGCGGACCTGGGCGTCAGGCAGGCGGCGTCGAAGCGGCGCGTTCACGCGCGGACGCGGCGGGCGTCGGAGCGGGTGGAGCGCACCGCCGCCGTTGCATCCCGTTGCGGAAGACTTGCCGCCAGGGTTGCGGCAAGTCTGCGCATCGCGAACTTCTTGGGCCGGTTACTCGTCGTCGCCGCCGAGCAGGCCGCCCAGCAAGCCACCGGTGGCGAAGCCGCCCAGCATCGAGCCCTCCTCGCGTGCGCCGCCGCGCTGCGGGGCCGCGGCGAAGACGCGCGACGCCAGGCGCGAGAACGGCAGGCTCTGCAGCCAGACTTCGCCCGGGCCGGTCATCTTGGCCAGGAACAGGCCCTCGCCGCCGAACAGGGCGGTCTTGATCTTGCCCACGTACTGGATCTCGAAACTCACGCTCGGCGTGTAGGCGACGACGCAGCCGGTGTCCACCAGCAGCGTCTGGCCCGGTTGCAGCGTGCGACGAACCACGGTTCCGCCCGCATGCACGAACGCCAGCCCATCACCCTCGAGCTTCTGCATGATGAAACCTTCACCACCGAAGAAGCCAGTCGACAGCCGCTGCTGCAACGCGATGCCCAGAGACACGCCGCGAGCCGCGCACAGGAACGCGTCCTTCTGGCAGATCAGCGTGCCGCCGAGCTTGCCCAGCTCCATCGGCAGGATCTTGCCGGGGTACGGCGCCGCGAAGGCGACGCGCTGCTTGCCATGAGCCTGGTTCGTGTAGACCGTGGTGAACAGCGATTCACCGGTCACCAGCCGCTTGCCGGCACCGAGCAACTTTCCGAAGAACCCGCCCTGGTTGGCGGAACCATCGCCGAACACCGTGTCCATGCCGATGCCGGCATCCATGAACATCATGCTGCCGGCCTCGCCGATGGCAGCTTCGCCGGGGTCGAGTTCGACCTCCACGAACTGCATCTCGGCACCCTTGATTTCGTAGTCGACAACGTCCATCGCCATGGTGTTCACCCTCTGTCACATCACAAAGAAACGGGCGCGATATTAACGTTTCGCGGCCTTTCTATACTGCGGTCATGACGCCCATGTCCCCTGACGAAAGCGCACCCCTCACTCCCCTGAAACCCGGCGACAGCTACGTGCAATCCTTCGCGCGCGGCCTGTCGGTGATCCGGACCTTCGACAGCCACCACGCCCGGCAGACCCTGACCGAGGTGGCCAAGCGCTGCGGCCTGACGCGCGCCGGCGCGCGCCGCATCCTGCTGACGCTCCAGACGCTGGGCTACGTCCGTTCCGAGGGGCGGATGTTCGAGTTGACGCCGAAGATCCTGGACCTCGGCTTCGCCTATCTGTCCTCGCAGCCGCTGTGGCGCTTCGCCGAGCCGATCGCGATGCAGCTGGCCAACGACGTGCGGGAATCGGTCTCCATCGCGGTGCTCGACGGCGACGACGCCGTCTTCGTGCTGCGCGTGCCGATGCGCAAGGTGCTGTCGGACCCGATGGGCGTGGGCAGCCGGCTGCCAGCGTGGGCCACGGCGACCGGCCGCGTGCTGCTGGCGGCACTTCCCGTCGAGGAACGCGAAGCCCGCTTGGCGCAGGTGCAGCTGGCGCGTCGCGCGGTCAACACCGTGCGCACGCCGGAGGAACTGCGCGCCGCGGTCGAGCAGGCCCGGCGCCAGCATTGGTGCCTGGTGGACCAGGAGCTCGAGGACGGCGTGCTGACCGTGGCCGCGCCGATCGCCGGCCGCGATGGCAAGGTCGTCGCGGCGATCAACATCAGCACCCATGCGTCGCGGACGCCGCCGCAGGTGCTGCTCGAGCAGGGACTGCCCAAGTTGCAGGCGGCGGCGCAGAGCCTGTCGCAGCTGCTGGTGTTGATGAAGAAGGACTGATCGCTGGGGAGCCTAGTCCGCGGGACTGGGCTCGGTCCCCTTTTCACCCCATGTGCAGGCCGCCGTTGCAGCTGAAGTCCGCCCCGGTGGTGAACCCGGACGACTCGCCCGCCAGCCAGCCGACGATGGAGGCGATCTCATCCGGCTCACCCAGGCGCTTGACCGGGATGCCGGCGACGATCTTCTCCAGCACGTCCGGGCGCACCGCCCTGACCATGTCGGTGCCGATGTAGCCCGGGCTGACCGTGTTCACCGTGACGCCCTTGGCGGCGAGTTCCTGCGCCAGCGCCATCGTGAAGCCATGCATGCCGGCCTTGGCCGCCGAGTAGTTGGTCTGGCCCGCCTGCCCCTTCTCGCCGTTGACCGACGAGATGTTGATGATGCGGCCCCATCCCTTGTCCACCATGCCGGGCACCACCTGCTTGGTGACGTTGAACATGCTGTTCAGGTTGGTGTCGATGACGGTGTCCCACTCGTCGCGGGTCATCTTCAGGAACATGCGGTCCTTGGTCACGCCCGCGTTGTTGACCAGCACATCGATCTTGCCGTGCTCGGCGATCGCGCGGTCGAAGGCCGCGACGGTCGAGTCCCAGTCGGCGACGTTGCCGACCGACGCATGGAAGGTGTAACCCAGCGCGGACTGCTCCGCCAACCACTTGGCATGGTCGCGGCTGGGGCCGCAACCGGCGATGACCTTGAAGCCATCCTTGTGGAGGCGCTGGCAGATGGCGGTGCCGATGCCGCCCATCCCGCCGGTGACGTATGCAACTTTCTGACTCATCTTGCTTGCCTCCTGAGGGGCCCGCCGGGCCACCGCGTCCGCGGCCGGGGTGCCTGGAATGTCGGAACGGATACGACGCGCGAAAGGGAATCCGCGCTCAGCGCTCGACGCACAGGGCCACGCCCATGCCGCCGCCGATGCACAGGCTGGCGATGCCCTTCCTGGCATCGCGCTTGATCATCTCGTGCAGCAGCGTCACCAGGATCCGGGCGCCGGACGCGCCGATCGGATGGCCCAGCGCGATCGCGCCGCCGTTGACGTTGACCTTGCTCAGGTCCCAGCCCATCTCCTGATGGACGGCGCAGGCCTGTGCGGCGAAGGCCTCGTTGATCTCGAGCAGGTCCAGGTCCTTGGCCTGCCAGCCGGCGCGCTCCAGCGCCTTGCGCGACGCCGGCACCGGGCCCATGCCCATGGTCTTGGGATCCACGCCGGCGCTCGCGTAGGACGCGATCCGCGCCAGCGGCGTCAGTCCCAGTGCCTTCGCCTTCGCATCGGTCATCAGCACCAGGCCGGCCGCGCCGTCGTTCAGGCCCGACGCGTTGCCGGCGGTCACCGAGCCCGCCTTGTCGAAGGCCGGCTTCAGGCCCGCGAGCGCCTCGGCGGTCGACTTGCGGTTGATGAACTCGTCCGCCGCGAAGACGACCGGATCGCCCTTCTTCTGCGGAATGGTCACCGGCACGATCTCGGCGGTGAAGCGGCCGGCGTCCTGCGCCGCCGCGGCCTTCTGCTGGCTGGCCAGCGCCAGTTCGTCCTGCTGCGCGCGGCTGACGTGGTACTCCTTGGCCACGTTCTCGGCGGTGATGCCCATGTGGTACTGGTTGTACACATCCCACAGGCCGTCGACGATCATCGTGTCCACGAGCTTCCAGTCGCCCATGCGCTGGCCGTCGCGCGAGCCCGGCAGCACGTGCGGTGCCAGGCTCATGCTCTCCTGGCCGCCGGCGATGACGATCTCGGAGTCGCCGTCGCGGATCGCCTGCGCCGCCAGCATCACGGCCTTCAGGCCGGAGCCGCAGACCTTGTTGATCGTCAGCGCGGGCACGGTGACCGGCAGGCCCGCCTTGATCACCGCCTGGCGCGCGGGGTTCTGGCCCACGCCCGCGGTCAGCACCTGGCCGAGGATGACCTCGTTGATCTGCTCGCCCTGCAGGCCGCTGCGGCGCAGCAGTTCCTGGATCACGATCGCACCCAACTCGCTGGCTGGCGTCTTCGACAGCGTCCCTCCGAACTTGCCGATCGGCGTGCGTGCCGCGGCGACGATGACGATGTCTTGCGGTGAACTCATGACTCGCTCCTCTTTCGAAACTGCTGAACTGCGGATGTCAGCGGGATGAAGGTGATGACTCCTGGACGCGGCGCGGGCGGTCTCACGCGCGCTGCTTCACATAACGGCCCGGCGCCGGCTCGATCGCCGCATGGCCGCGGCCGCCCGGCGCGCGCGGTGCCGCCTTCAGCGGGCCCGCGTGGCCGGCCAACCACTGCGACCAGTCGGGCCACCAGCTGCCGGGATGCTCGGTGGCGTTCTGCAGCCATTGCTGAGGGTCGGCCGGCAGCGCCGTGCCCTTGCCGATCCAGTGGCTGCGCTTCTTCTTCTCCGGCGGATTGATGACGCCGGCGATGTGCCCGGACGCGCCGAGCACGAAACGCCGCTTGCCCTTGAAGACCTGCGTGCTGCGGTAGGCGGCCTCCCAGGGGACGATGTGGTCCTCGCGCGAGCCGTAGATGTAGACCGGGGCCTGGATCCGGCCGAGGTCGATCGCCTCGCCGCAGACGGTCAGGCGGCCGGGGATGCGCAGCTCGTTCTGCAGGTAGGTGTGGCGCAGGTACCAGCAGTACATCGGGCCCGGCAGGTTGGTCGCATCGCCGTTCCAGTACAGCAGGTCGAAGGCCGGCGGCGCGTCGCCCTTGAGGTAGTTGCCGACGACGTAGTTCCACACCAGGTCGTTCGGGCGCAGGAAGCTGAAGGTCGTCGCCAGCTCCTGGCCCTTGAGCAGGCCGGGGCCGCTCACCGCCTGGTCGCCCAGCGTCATCTCGCGCAGCTTCACCGCCTGCTCGTCGATGAACAGGTCCAGCACGCCGTTGCTGCTGAAGTCGATCAGCGTGGTCAGCAGCGTGACGCTCTCGGCGGGCTGCTGGCCTCTGGCGGCCAGCACCGCCAGCGCGGTCGCCAGGATGGTGCCGCCGACGCAGAAACCCAGCGTGTTGATCGTCTCGGTCGCGGCGATCTCGCGCACCACCTCGATGGCCTTGATCGCGGCCTGGCCGATGTAGTCGTCCCAGGTCCAGTGCACGCAGTCCGCATCCGGGTTGCGCCAGCTCACCACGAAGGTGCGGTGGCCCTGCGCGACCGCATGGCGGATCAGCGAGTTCTCCGGCTGCAGGTCGAGGATGTAGTACTTGTTGATGCAGGGCGGCACCATCAGCAGCGGCCGGGCATGCACCTTCGTGGTGAGCGGCTTGTACTCGAGCAGCTGGAAGAAGTCGTTCTCGAAGACCACGCTGCCTTCTGTCGTCGCGACGTTGCGGCCGACCTCGAAGGCCGATTCGTCGGTCTGCGACACGTGCCCGCGCCGCACATCGGCCATCAGCAGCTGCAGGCCGCGGGCGAGGCTCTCGCCCTGCGTGTTCAGCGCGCGCTGCTGGGCCTCGGGATTGAGGGCGAGGAAGTTGCTCGGCGAGGCCGCGTCGATGAACTGCTGCACGGCGAAGCGCACGCGGGCGCGGGTCTTGTCGTCGCCCTGCACCTGCTCGGCCATGCGCTGCAGCGTCTTCGCATTGAGCAGGTAGAGCTGCGCGGTGAAGTGGGCCAGGCGGTTGTCGTTCCAGGAGGCATCGGCGAAGCGGCGGTCCTTCAGCGCGGCGCCGGAGGCCGGTGCGCCATCGCTCGCGTGGGACTCGGCAAGCGCCGCGTTCCAGAGCTCGCCGGCTTGGCGGAGATAGTCCGATTGCAGCTGCGACCAGGCGTCGGGCGCGACCTGCATGGCCTGCAGCTGCTTGAAGGCGTCGCCGAATCCATGCGACAGGCCGGCCGCGGCCTGCTGCGCCTGCTGGGCCCACTGCTCGAAACCGGGGAACGTTGCGCCGGGGAATCCGGCCGCGGCGTTATTCGCGCTCATGTGTCTCCTCATGCCGACTTGAGCAAGAAGCTTGCCACAGCCGATCACGAGGATCACCGAGGTCGCTTCGCATATGCTCAGGCGCTTTGTAGCCCGTTCAGCTTACCCCCGCGTGACGATGATGTCGCCGATGACCCGAGGAATTTGCTGATGTATCTGGTGGCCATCGCCTGGATGTATGTGGTGCTGATGATGGCCGTGGCCGAGGCCTTCAGCCCGCAAGGCACGGTGCTCGGCGCGCTGGTCACGCTGGTGTTCTACGGCCTGCTGCCGCTCTCGATCGTGATGTACCTGATGGGCACGCCACGGCGGCGCGCCGCGCGCCAGCGGGCCGAGGCCGACGACGCGGCGCAAGCGGCTCGAGCGACGAAAGCGGATCAAGCCGACGAAGCCGCCACTGCGGCCCGCGCGCCGGCCTCACCGCAGCCGGATGACGGCGGCCATGCGGCCGCTGCGCAGCCCATCGACACGTTCGTGGCGGAACGAAAAGAATCGTGACGGCTCGCTCAAGGTGCACCAGCCGCCGCCGCTGATCGCGCCCAGGCCCAGCGCCGTCAGCCTGCGCCGCGCCAGTCCGTAGAGATCGGCGCGCCAGCGCGGCTCGCCCTGCGCATTGGGCTCGAAGCGGAACAGCGGCTGGTCGGCGTGCACCGGCTCGGCACCGAAGGCCGTCAGCACGTCGGCGCCGACCTCGAAGCGCGCCGCGCCGATGCCCGCGCCCATCCAGGCCCGGATCTCGCGGGCGTCGCAGCCGGTCGCCTCGCGCATGGCGGCGACCGTGTTCTCCAGCACCCCACCGGCCAGGCCGCGCCAGCCCGCGTGCGCGGCGCCGACCACGCCCGGTCCGGCGAACAGCACCGGCAGGCAGTCCGCCACCATGACCGCGCAGGCCAGCGCGGGGTCGGTGCTGACGGCGGCGTCGGCGGGCTCGGGATCGGCGTCCGGCGCCGCATGCATGGCGCGCAGCCGCAACACCGTGGTCCCGTGAACCTGCTTCAAGAAGACCGGCTGACCGCCGATCGCGGCGGCGACGCGACGCCGGTTCTCGGCGACATGCGCCGGGTCGTCGCCCACCGACCGGCCCAGGTTCAGGCTCGCGAGGCCGCGCCGCTCGGCCGGTCCCGCCGCGCCACCGCTGACGCCGCCCGCGCGCGTGGTCATGAACGCGACGACCTCCGGCGCGGCCCAGTCGGGCCGCAGCCAGTCGGGATGCGGCGCGCTGACGAAGTCCATCGGCCCGTCGCCCACAGGCTCACTCCGCATCGGGACAGGCGCTGGGCTGCGTCTGGCGGAAGGCCTCCTGCGACATGCAGTGCTCGAAGATGGCCATGACCGTGGGCACGTGGTCGAGGCGGCAGTCGAAGCGCTGGGCGTTGAAGATCTGCGGCACCAGCACGCAATCGGCCATCGTGGGCGCATCGCCGAAGCAGAAGCGGCCGGCGCGGCCCTCCGCCTTCAGGCGCTGCTCGACCACGGCCAGCCCGCTTTCCACCCAGTGCTGGTACCAGCGGGCCTTGTTGTCGTCGCCGACGCCGAGTTCCTTCACCAGGTAGCGCAGCACCCGCAGGTTGTTGAGCGGATGGATCTCGCAGGCGATGTCCTGCGACAGCGCGCGGATGTAGGCGCGGCACAGCGCGTCGCCGGGCAGCAGCGGGGGCTCGGGATGGACTTCGTCGAGGTACTCGATGATGGCCATCGACTGCGTGACGACGGCATCGCCGTCCTTGAGCAGCGGCACCAGGCGCGAGGCCGACACGGCCGAGTACGACTCGTTGAACTGCTCGTTCTTCGCGAGGTGCACCGACTTGTAGTCGAAGTCCAGGCCCTTGAGCGCCAGCGCGATGCGGACGCGGTAGGACGCCGACGAGCGGAAGTAGTTGTAGAGCTCCATGGCCGGCGATGATGCCACGGGGGCCCGCGATGGAGGCCGCTACACTGCGCCCCATGTTCCAAGCGCGGCGCTACCAGCATTGCCCCACCTGCGGCGGCCAGATCGAATACCGCGTCCCGGCCGACGACAACCGGGAGCGGGCCACCTGCACGCAGTGCGGCGCGATCCATTACGAGAACCCGCTGAACGTCGTGGGCACCTTGCCGGTCTGGGGCGAACAGGTGCTGCTGTGCAAGCGCGCGATCGAACCGCGACTGGGCAAGTGGACCTTGCCGGCCGGCTTCATGGAGCTGGGCGAGACGCTGGCCGAGGGCGCGCAGCGCGAGACGGTCGAGGAGGCCGGCGCGCGGATCGAGCTCGAGAACCTGTATTGCGTGATGAACGTGGTGCGCGTCGGGCAGGTCCACCTGTTCTACCGCGCCCGGCTGCTGAGCCCCGACTTCGATCCGGGCCCGGAGACGCTCGAGGCCCGGCTGTTCCACGAACACGAGATCCCCTGGGACGAGATCGCGTTCCACACCATCCGCGAAACGCTGCAGCGCTTCTTCGACGACCGCCGCAGCGGCCGCGGTTATCCGCTGCACACCGCGGACATCAGCTGAGCCCTTGGCGCCGACGCGCTTCGGCCAACATGGCGTCCCGTTCGGCGGCGAGCTCCTCGCGTGGGACGACGTCGCCGCGCAACGCGGCCTTGACGCCATTGTCTTCCTGGCGCTCCATGAGCACTTCATGCTCGGTCACATCAGGCTCGTCAGGATCCGTGCGCTCGACCCAGCGCTTGACGAGGAACTCGACGAGTTCGTCCATGTCGATCGTCAGGCGGCTCGCGAGCGCCTCGACGCGGGCCTTGATCTGCTCGTCAATCTGGACGTGGAAATCGACGCGCGGCATGAACGGTTCAAGGGGTTGGAGAACGGCGGACACTCTGCACCTGATCTTTCAGCGACAAGAGGAAGGCGCGCATTCTGAGAGCTTCAGATCGCTTGGCAAGAGCGCTTGACGGCCGTCAAGCGCTTCACCGACTTGGATCAGTCAGGGCTTGATCTCCTGCGCGGACGCCCACGGACCGGTGATGCCGTCGAGTTCGCAATCCCACAGCGCCTGCGCGTCGAGCGCGTCGGTCACGCCTTCGGCATAGACCTTCAGCGACAGGCTGCGCAGCATGACCACCAGGCTGCGCACGAAGGCTGCGCGCGCCACGTCCGCCGACACCCCGCTCACCACCGAGCTGTCCAGCTTCACGTAGTCCAGGCCCGCCTGGAAAAGACGATCAATTTGAGCCAGTCCCGCGCCCGCGTGTTCCAGGCCCAGCTGGACGCCCAGCGGTCGCAGCTGCCGGCCCAGTTCCTGCAGCGTCTCGAAGTGCTGCACCGCGGCCGGCTCGGCCAGTTCCAGGCCGATGGCGCGCCGCACCGACGCCGGCGCCGCCTGCACCAGTTCGCGCGCCCGCGCGATGAAGCTGCCGTCGTTGAGCGTGGCCGGCGCCACGTTGACGCAGCGCGCGCGCTGGTCCTGCTGCGTGGCCTGCAGCGCGAGCGCCAGCGCCTGCAGGTCCGCCTCCGCGCTCAGCCGGTGGCGCAGCGCCAGCGGCAGCCAGCGCGCGGCCGGCTCGAACTCGCCGACCGGATTGAGCTTGAGCTGCAGCGGACATTCCAGGTGCAGCACCTGCCGCTCGCGGCCGATCAGCGGGAACTCCAGCAGCCGGCTGCGCTGCTGCGCCAGCGCGTCCGAGATCAGCGCGCGCCAGGCCCGCTCGCCCTGCGCGACCTCGTCCGACGGCGGCGCCTCGCGCAGCTCCAGCACGACGCCCTCGCCCTGCTCGGCCTTGGCCAGCGCCGCGTCGGCCGCGGCGAACCAGGCGCTCATCGGCTGGTCGCGCATCAGCTCGACCGCGCCCAGCGCGACGCCCACGCCCGAACCGAGGTTCTGCAGGCCCGCCCGCAGCGCATCGGCCAGCGCCTGCGCCGTGTCGCCGACCACGTTCGGCGCCGGCAGCCACAACGCGAAGTCCGAGCCGTTGAGCCGGCCGGCCAGGCAACCGCGCACCTGCTCCGGATAGACACGCAGCGCCTGCGCGATCGCCACCAGCGCCTGGTCCGTCGCCCCGTGGCCGAGCCGCTGGTTCAGGCCCTGCAGGTCCTTCAGCCGCAGCAGCACCAGGCCGGCGCGCAGCGGACCGTCATCGCGCTCGAGCGCGGAATTGAGCTCCGCCACGAACTGCCGCCGGTGCGACAGCCCGGTCAGCTCGTCGCACAGCAGCTGGTGATGCAGCGTGCGCAGCTGCTCGGCCTGGGCCTCGAACATCTGCCGGGTGCGCACCACCATCGTGTTCATCGCGCTGGTCAGCTTGCGCATCTCCGGCACGCGCGGCTCGAGCACGGTCTCGAAGCGCCCCTGCGTCACGCCCTCGGCCTGGCGCACCGCGGTGTCCAGCGGCCGGCGCAGCCGCGACAGCACGATCGCCGCCGCCACGCCCGTGACCACGCCCACCAGCAGCAGCCAGCTCGCCGTGCTCAAGGTCGCGCGCCACAGCGCCTCGTGGACGTAGCCGGTCTGGCCGCGCAGCTCGATCTCGCCGACCGCCTTCCAGCCGTCCGACACCTTGGCCACGCCCGGCGCCACGTCCAGCGGCAGCAAGGCCACGAACCAGCGCGGCGCATGCGCGAGCTGCGGCGTCTCCAAGTGCCGCTCGAACACCTGCGCCCCGCCGCCGTCGCGCCAGCGCACGCTTTCGTAGGCGCCCGCGTCGAACTGCGCCGAGATCAGCAGCGACATCAGCTCCGCGTCGCCCTTCTGCTGCGACAGCGCCAGCGCCAGCGCATTGGCGTTGTCGGCGTTCTTCAGTTGGGCCTGCGTCTGCAGCAGCTCGCGCAGCGACCAGGTGCTCACCGCCACGCCGCCCAGCACGGACGCCAGCACCGCGCCCAGGACCAGGCACCAGATTTGTCTTATCAGGGACATGTCGTGAATTCTCCGTCGCCCTTCGTCTTGTCGTCTCCGGCCTCTCCCGGGGGACCCGCCGCGCCGCGCCGGTCCCTCAGAAGCCCTCCGCCTTCGCCTTCGCCAGCAGGTCGCGCCACAGCGACAGCCGCACCAGCGGATTGCCCGCGGTGGTGGCGCCCACGCCGCTCCACAGGCCCTCGCCGTTGAAGCTGAACACCGGCGTGAGGTCCGGCCGCAGCGACGCGGGCCGGATCTCCGGATTGATATTGTCCAGAATCAGGGGCTCCGCCTCCGGCTGCGCATAGTAGGCCAGGACCATGTGCGCCTGGGGCCGCCCCTGGAACTGCGCCCGCACGTAGACCATCCGCAGCCGCGACTGCGGCACCCCGGCGGCCAGCAGGCTCATGTACTTCGCGATCGCGTAGTCCTCGCAGTCGCCGGCGCCCTTGTCCAGCAGCTCCAGCGGCGTCGCCCAGTAGTCGATCTGGCCCCACACCTCGATGTCGTCGCGGAACGCCACCCGCTGGTTGAAGAAGCCGTTGACCGCGGCCAGCCGGTCGCGCTCGTCCGGCATCGCGGCCGCGCGGTCGGCCATCTGGATCATCGCCTTCACCGCGGCCTGCGTCCGGGGCGACAGCTTCGCGGCCGATTCGGTCAGCCGGTCCTGGTCCCAGCCCCAGGCCAGCGCCGACCACAGTCCCGCCGTCCACGCGAGCGCCCACAGCGCCGGCCGGATTCTCCGGCCAGCACGGGACACCGTACGCGTGACGAAACGTGACATGCGCTGCAATGTATCTGCCTCCACGCCTGCCCGAGGGCGAACCGCGACGCGCCCCCCGGGGACCGGCAATTTGCCGCACCGCCTTCACGCGGCGCCCGTGGAGCGGCCGGGATAATCCGGCGCTCAGATGAAGACCCATGCCATCCGCCAGGAACTGGACCAGGCGCGCGCCAACGGACCGCTGCGCCAGATCCAGATTCCCCCCTGTCCCGAGCTGCTGCAGCGCCTGCGCGCGGCGATGGACCAGCCGCAGCCCGACCTCAACGAGGTGGCGCGCATCGCCGCCGCCGACGTCGCCATGTCCGCGACCCTGCTGCGCGTGGCCAACAGCCCGCTGCACCTGGTGGCAGGCCACGTGCCCTGCACCACCGTGGGCCAGGCGATGTACCGGCTCGGCCTGGACGAGAGCGCGGCGCTGATGCAGGCCTTCCTGGTCCGTCACGCGATCCCGGTCAACAGCCCGCACCTGCTGCGCTTCTGGCAGCGCTCCACCAAACGCTCGATCGCGATGGGTTTCATCGCCGGCCAGCTGCCCGGCATGCGGGTCGACCTGGCGCAGGGCTACGGCCTGTTCTGCCACGTCGGCATGCCGGTGCTGCTGCAGAGCGTGCGCGGCTACGGCGCCACCATGGTCGAGGCCGCCGCCCGCATCGACCGGCCCTTCATCGCCACCGAGAACGTCAATCACCGCACCGACCACGCGGTCGTGGGCGCGCTGGTGATCAAGGTGTGGCACCTGGCGCCGGAGCTGATGACGGCGATCCGGCTGCACCACGACTTCGACGCGTTGCGGGATGAAGGCGTCGAGCCCGAAGTCCGCACGCTGATCGCCGCCGGCCTGATCGCCGAGCACCTGATGCGCCGGCACGAGGGGCTGGACGAGGACGTCGACTGGGCCGCCAACCGCGCGGCGGCGATGGCCTGGCTGCACCTGTCGGAGGACGAGCTCGAGCAGTGGGACGAGGCGCTGCGTCCGAGGCTGGACGAGGCCTGAGGACCTCACGCGGGCATCACTCGGGGCGCCCGGGACGCTTCAGCCGCGCACCGCGACGCGCGCCGCGGCCAGGTCCCAGCGGGCGCAGCCGACACTCTTGAACAGCCGCGTGCGGCCGTCGTCGACGGGCCGCTGGCCCATCACCAGGTCCTCGATCGAGGCCTGCGGCTCGAAGCGGCCGGCCGCCATCAGGTCGCCGGCCTCGGCCTGCGCGCCGACCGGGTCGTCGACCCAGACCTGCGCGCCGCGGACCAGCTCGGGCGGCAACTCGACCATGTCGTCGCGGAACGCGCCGACGCCGATCACCACCGCCCCCTCGCCGACGCCGGGCCGCAGCACCGGCACGCGGCTGGTCGTGGCGCAGACGATCAGGTCCCAGGCGTGGCGCGCCTGGGACTCGGCCGGCAGGGGCTCGACGCCGAGTTCCTCGACGAATCCAGGCTCCGCCTGATGGCCCTGGACATGGATGGTGGCCTGCGGATGCAGCGCCTGCAGCGCTTCCACATGGGCCCGCGCCTGCACCCCGCCGCCGACGACCAGCGCGCGGCGCGGCGCCTCGCGGGCCAGGTGCTGCAGCGCCAGCATGCTGACCGCGGCGGTGCGGCGCGCCGTCAGCGCGGGGCCGTCCAGCACCGCCAGGCGCTGGCCGGTGCGGCTGTCCATGACGACGACCTCGCCCGAGATCGTCGGCAGGCCCAGCGAGGCATTGAGCGGATGCACGCTGACGAGCTTGGTGATCGACAGCGTGTCGCTCAGGCAGGGCATCACCAGCAGCACGCCGTCCTGGCGCAGCGGCAGGACCTGCCGCGGCGGACAGGTCAGGCGGCCGTCGCGATGCTCGCGGCACACCAGCGCGATCTCCTCCATCAGGAGGGACCACGGCAGCGCCCGCGCGGTGGCGGCGGCGTCCAGGACCAGCATCCGCTCGTCGGCTTCCTGCCCGAGGCTTACTTGCGCGGCGGCGGCACGTCGGTGCACGAGCCGTGCGCGACTTCCGCGGCCAGGCCGATCGACTCGCCCAGCGTCGGGTGCGGGTGGATGGTCTTGCCGATGTCGACCGCGTCCGCGCCCATCTCGATCGCCAGCGCGATCTCGCCGATCATGTCGCCCGCATGCGTGCCGACGATGCCGCCGCCGATGATGCGGTGGGTCTCCTCGTCGAACAGCAGCTTGGTGAAGCCCTCATCGCGCCCGTTGGCGATCGCGCGGCCCGAGGCAGTCCACGGCAGCAGGCCCTTCTTGACCTTGATGCCGCGCGCCTTGGCCTCGTCCTCGGTCACGCCGACCCAGGCCACTTCCGGATCGGTGTAGGCGACGCTGGGGATCACGCGCGCGTCGAAGCGCGACTTGGCCAGCGCGTCGTCGCCGAGCAGCTCGCCGGCGATGACTTCCGCCGCCACGTGGCCCTCATGCACCGCCTTGTGCGCCAGCATCGGCTGGCCGACGATGTCGCCGATCGCGAAGACGTTGGGCACGTTGGTGCGCATCTGCACGTCGACCGGGATGAAGCCGCGGTCGGTGACCACGACGCCGGCCTTGTCCGCGCCGATCTTCCTGCCGTTGGGCGTGCGGCCCACCGCCTGCAGCACCAGGTCGTAGACCTGCGGCTCCTTCGGGGCGCCCTCGCCTTCGAACGTCACCTTGATGCCTTCGGGCGTGGCTTCGGCCGCGACCGTCTTCGTGTTCAACATGATGTTGTCGAAGCGCGGCGCATTCATCTTCTGCCAGACCTTGACCAGGTCGCGGTCCGCGCCGGTCATCAGCGTGGGCAGCATCTCCACGACGTCCAGGCGCGCGCCCAGCGTCGAGTACACCGTGCCCATCTCCAGCCCGATGATGCCGCCACCGACGATCAGCATGCGCTTGGGCTTGCTCGTCAGCTCCAGCGCGCCGGTCGAGTCGATCACGCGCGGGTCATTCGGCATGAAGGGCAGGCGCACCGCCTGCGAGCCTGCAGCGAGGATGATCTTCTTGAACTTCAGCGTCTGGGTCTTGCCGGTGCGCTCCTGGCCCTCGCCGCCGGTCTCCTCGACCGACAGGTGGTTGGCGTCCAGCAGCGAGCCGTAGCCGCGCACGACCGTGACCTTGCGCATCTTGGCCATCATGGCCAGGCCGCCGGTCAGCTTGCCGATGACCTTCTTCTTGTGCGTGAGCAGCTTGGGCAGCTCGACCTTGGGCTCGCCGAACTCGACGCCCAGATCCGCGAAGTGCTTGACCTCGTCCATCACCGCCGCGACGTGCAGCAGCGCCTTGGACGGGATGCAGCCGACGTTCAGGCAGACGCCGCCCAGCGTCGCGTAGCGCTCGACCAGCGCGACCTTCAGGCCCAGGTCGGCCGCGCGGAACGCCGCCGAGTAGCCGCCGGGACCGCCGCCGAGCACGATCACGTCGTACTCGCCTTCGGCGGGGCCGGTATAGGTGGCGGCCTGCGGGGCCGGCGCCGTAGGTGCGGCCGCCGCGGCGGGTGCCGCGATAGGAGCCGCCGCGGCCGGAGCCGGCGCAGCAGCGGCCGGTGCGGGCGCTGCGGCCGCATCGCTCTCCAGCACGACGATCAGGTCGCCCTGGTTGATCTTGTCGCCCAGCTTGACCTTGAGCTCCTTGACCACGCCGGCCGTCGAGGACGGGATCTCCACCGAGGCCTTGTCGGACTCGACGGTGACCAGGCTCTGCTCCTGCTTGATCGTGTCGCCGACCTTGACCAGGACCTCGATGATCGCGACGTCCTTGAAGTCCCCGATGTCGGGAACCTTGACTTCAACCAATGCCATGTCAGGTCCTTCCGATCAGAGCGCGATCCGACGGAAGTCGGCCAGCAGCGAGGCGAAGTACACGTTGAAGCGGGCCGCGGCCGCGCCGTCGATGACGCGGTGGTCCCAGCTCAGCGACAGCGGCAGGATCAGGCGCGGCGCGAACTGCTTGCCGTCCCACACCGGACGCGTCTGCGACTTGCACACGCCCATGATCGCGACTTCCGGCGCGTTGATGATCGGCGTGAAGTAGGTGCCGCCGATGCCGCCCAGCGACGAGATCGAGAAGCAGCCGCCCGTCATGTCGGCCGGGCCGAGCTTGCCGTCGCGGGCCTTCTTGGCCAGCTCCGACATCTCCTGGCTGATCTGGAAGATGCCCTTCTTGTCGCAGTCGCGGATCACCGGCACGACCAAGCCGTTCGGCGTGTCGGCCGCGAAGCCGATGTGGAAGTAGTTCTTCAGGACCAGCGTGTCGCCGTCCAGCGAGGCGTTGAACTCGGGGAACTTCTTCAGCGCCGCGACGGTCGCCTTGATCATGAAGGCCAGCATCGTCACCTTGATGCCGGACTTCTCGTTCTCCTTGTTCAGCTGGACGCGGAAGGCCTCCAGCTCGGTGATGTCCGCGTCGTCGTGGTTGGTGACGTGCGGGATCGTGACCCAGTTGCGATGCAGGTTGGCGCCGCTGATCTTCTTGATCCGCGACAGGTCCTTGCGCTCGACCGGGCCGAACTTCTCGAAGTCGACCTTGGGCCAGGGCAGCAGGCCCGGGAAGGCGCCACCACCGGCAGCGCCGCCCGCCGGGGCGGCCGCCTTCTGCGCCGAGGTCTGCGCGGTGCCGGCCATCACGGCCTTCACGAAGGACTGGACGTCGGACTCGGTGATGCGGCCCTTGGCGCCGGAGCCCTTCACTTCCTCGAGCGGCACGCCCAGCTCGCGCGCGAGCTTGCGGATGCTCGGCGAGGCGTGCGGCAGCTTGCCGGTGGGCTTGGTCGGCTCATGCGGGGGCAACGCGGCGGTCGGGACCTGGCGCTCCACCGGCGCGGGCGCGGGGGCGCTCGCGGTGGCCGGAGCCGGTGCCGCGGCGGCTTGCGCCGGGGCGGGCGCGGCAGCGGCGGGTGCCGGCGAGGCAGCGCCACCGGTGGCCTCGATCACGGCGATCTTCGTGCCCTTGGACACCTTGTCGCCCAGCTTGACCAGCAACTCCTTGATCACGCCGCCGTGTGACGACGGAATCTCCATCGAGGCCTTGTCGGATTCGACGGTGATCAGGCTCTGCTCGGTCTTCACCGTGTCGCCGACCTTGACCAGCACCTCGATCACCGCGACCTCGTCGAAGTCGCCGATGTCCGGCACGACGATGTCGACCGGACCGGCCGATGCGGCCGGGGCCGCCGCAGCCGCGGGGGCCGGAGCGGGCGCGGCCTGCGGCGCCGGGGCGGCGGCCGCGGGAGCCGGCGCAGAAGCCGGCACGGCAGCGGCCGGCGCGGGGGCTGCGGCGGCGTCGCTTTCCAGCACGACGATCAGATCGCCTTCGTTCAGCTTGTCGCCGAGCTTGACCTTCACTTCCTTGACGACGCCCGCCGCCGAGGACGGGATCTCCATCGAGGCCTTGTCGGACTCGACGGTGACCAGGCTCTGCTCAGCCTTCACCGTGTCGCCGGGCTTGACCAGCAGCTCGATGATCGCGACGTCCTTGAAGTCCCCGATGTCGGGAACCTTGACTTCCACCAATGCCATATTGGGTGTCTCCAGAAATTTACTGAGCCGGCGGGCTTACCCAGCGGAGCCCACGGAACTGGCTTCGCCAGGCCGTCGGGCTCGCCCCCTTGAGGGGGCCGGCGAAGCCGGTAGGGGGTGGGCCGTGCTCACGCGTACAGCGGGTTGATCTTGTCGACGTTGATGCCGTACTTCTTGATGGCTTCCGCGACCTTGGCCTGCGGGATCTTGCCTTCGTCGGCCAGGCTCTTGAGCGCGGCCACGACGATGTAATGGCGGTTGATCTCGAAGTGCTCGCGCAGCTTGGAGCGGAAGTCGCTGCGGCCGAAACCGTCGGTACCGAGCACCTTGTAGGAGCGGCCGGCCGGGATGAAGGCGCGGATCTGCTCCGCGTAGTTCTTCATGTAGTCGGTCGACGCGATCACCGGCCCTTGCACCTTGCTCAGCTGCTGCGTCACGAAGGGCACGCAGGCCAGCTCGGTCGGGTGCAGCAGGTTCCAGCGCTCGGCGTTCTGGCCGTCGCGGGCCAGCTCGTTGAAGCTGGGGCAGGACCAGACATTCGCTCCCACGCCCCAGTCGGCCTCGAGCAGCTTCTTGGCGGCCTGGCTTTCGCGCAGGATGGTGCCCGAGCCGAGCAGGTTCACCGTCAGCGGTTGGGCGGCGGCCTCCTCCAGCAGGTACATGCCCTTGAGGATCTGCTCCTCGGTGCCGGCCTTCAGGCCGGGCATCGGGTAGTTCTCGTTGAGCAGCGTCAGGTAGAAGTAGACGTTCTCCTGGTTCTCGACCATGCGCTTCAGGCCCGAGTGCAGGATCACCGCCACCTCATGCGCGAAGGTCGGGTCGTAGCTGATGCAGTTCGGGATGGTGCCGGCCAGGATGTGGCTGTGGCCGTCCTCGTGCTGCAGGCCTTCGCCGTTCAGCGTCGTGCGGCCCGAGGTGCCGCCCAGCAGGAAGCCGCGCGCCTGCATGTCGCCGGCGGCCCAGGCCAGGTCGCCGATGCGCTGGAAGCCGAACATCGAGTAGTAGACGTAGAACGGGATCATCACGCGGTTGTTCGTCGAGTACGACGTCGCCGCGGCGATCCAGCTGGCCATGCCGCCGGCCTCGTTGATGCCCTCCTGCAGGATCTGGCCGGCCTTGTCCTCGCGGTAGTACATGACCTGGTCCTTGTCGACCGGCGTGTAGTTCTGACCCGCGGGGTTGTAGATGCCGATCTGGCGGAACAGGCCTTCCATGCCGAAGGTGCGGGCCTCGTCGACCAGGATGGGCACGGTGCGCGGGCCCAGTTCCTTGTCGCGCAGCAGCGTGGTCAGGAAGCGGACATAGGCCTGGGTCGTCGAGATCTCGCGCCCCTCGGCGGTCGGGTCCAGCACGGCCTGGAAGGTGGCCAGGTCGGGCACCTTCAGCGCTTCCTCGGCCTGCGGGCGGCGCTTGGGCAGGTAGCCGCCCAGCGACTTGCGGCGCTCGTGCAGGTACTGCATCTCGGGCGTGTCGTCGGCCGGCTTGTAGAACGGGATCTTGGCCAGCTCGCTGTCCGGGATGGGGATGTTGAAGCGGTCGCGGAAGGCCTTGATGTCCTCGTCCTGCAGCTTCTTGGTCTGGTGCGCGGTGTTCTTGCCCTCGCCGATCTTGCCCATGCCGTAGCCCTTGACGGTCTTGATCAGCATGACGGTGGGCTGGCCGACGGTGTTGACCGCCTTGTGATAGGCCGCGTAGACCTTCTGCGGGTCGTGGCCGCCGCGGTTCAGGCGCCAGATGTCCTCGTCGGACATGTTCTCGACCATCTTCAGCAGCTCCGGATGCTTGCCGAAGAAATGCTTGCGCACGAACGCGCCGTCATTGGCCTTGTAGGCCTGGTAGTCGCCGTCCAGCGTCTCCAGCATGACCTTGCGCAGCAGCTCCTGCTTGTCGCGCGCCAGCAGCGGATCCCAGTAGGAGCCCCAGATCAGCTTGATGACGTTCCAGCCGGCGCCGCGGAACTCGCCCTCGAGCTCCTGGATGATCTTGCCGTTGCCGCGCACCGGGCCGTCCAGGCGCTGCAGGTTGCAGTTGACGACGAAGATCAGGTTGTCGAGCTTCTCGCGCGCGGCCAGGCCGATCGCGCCCAGGCTTTCCGGCTCGTCCATCTCGCCGTCGCCCAGGAAGACCCAGACCTTGCGCTTGGAGGTGTCGGCGATGCCGCGGGCATGCAGGTACTTCAGGAAGCGCGCCTGGTAGATCGCCATCAGCGGGCCCAGGCCCATGGACACCGTCGGGAACTGCCAGAACTCCGGCATCAGCTTCGGGTGCGGGTAGCTCGACAGGCCCTTGCCGTCGACTTCCTGGCGGAAGTTGTTCAGCTGTTCCTCGGTGATGCGGCCTTCCAGGAAGGCGCGGGCATAGATGCCGGGCGCGCTGTGGCCCTGGATGTAGAGCAGGTCGCCGCCGTGCACGCCGTCATCGCCGTGCCAGAAGTGGTTGAACCCGCAGCCCAGCATCGTCGCCAGCGAGGCGAAGCTGGAGATGTGGCCGCCCAGGTCGCCGCCGTCTTCCGGATGCAGGCGGTTGGCGCGCACCACCATCGCCATCGCGTTCCAGCGCATGAAGGCGCGCAGGCGCTCTTCCATGTCGATGTTGCCGGGGAAGCGCTCTTCCTGGTCGGCCGGGATGGTGTTGACGTAGGCGGTGGTGGCCGAGAACGGCACGTCGATGCCGGCCTGGCGCGCGTGGTCGATCAAGGTCTCGAGCAGGAAGTGCGCGCGCTCGCCGCCCTCCTCGCCGATGACGGCGGACAGCGCGTCCAGCCATTCCTTGGTTTCGAGAGCGTCGGTGTCATTGGCGGCTGCGCCGAGGAACGACTGGGGCTGCGCGGACATGTGTTGTCTCCTGTGTCTCAATCACGGCCTTCGGACGGGCGGGTCGCGCGGCGCGGTGTCCGTTCCGAACAGGCAATCCTGCCCGAGCTTGAGGAAACACGCATGCGTCGGCACCCTCCAGAAGGGCTATGGCGGCGGAGTGTCGCATAAGCCGTGGATTTTCCAAATAGCGCGATGCGTTTCCGTATCGTGAAATTTCCAAGGCGTTTTCAGCGGGGTTTCGTGATGGATGTCTTTCACGATGCGATCCGGGAATGCCCGGATCGGGAATGCCCGGGGCCGCCGGAGCCGGGTCGCACCAAAGGCGCCGGGATAATCGCGCCCATGTTGTCCCGCCTCGATGTCCAAGGCTTTGCGCGCCGTGCCCTGAACCCTCTCAAACGCCTGGTCTCGGCGTGGTGGCGGCGGCAGTCGCCGTCGCGGCAGGACCGCTTCGCGACGCTGGGCCCGCTGCTGTCGGTGGTGCTGTTCCTGGCGGCGATCGTCTCGGCCTTCTGGTACCTGCGCAACGAGGAGATCGAGCGCGAGGCCGAGGCCGTCAAGCGCGACACCGAGATGGCGCAGCAGCAGATCCGCTCGCGCCTGATCGAGAACGAGGACTTCCTGATCCCGCTGCAGCGCGACCTGGCCAACCGCGCGATCGACAACCTCGAATTCACGCAGCGCGCGATGGCGATCGCCCGCAACCGCCCCGAGATCACCCACATCACCTGGCTGAACGCGCGCCGCGAGCGCCGCGTCAGCGTGGCGGCGATCGGCGAGCAGGCCGACTCGCTGATGACGCTGGACGGCAGCGACCCGTCGATGCCCAACGGCCATGCCAACAGCGAGCCCGAGCGCGCCTTCCAGGGCGCCCGCGACCGACGCACCCGGGTTTACTCGGCCTCCTTCGCCGACGCCAACAACACCACCGTCTTCCAGCTGCAGCTGCCGCTGAGCGACCGCGCCGGTTTCGCCGGCGTGCTGATCGCCGAGTACGCGGTGGAGGGCCTGCTGCGCTATTCGGTGCCCAACGAGCTGACTTCGCGTCACGCGGTGGCGGTGCTCGATCCGCGCGAGCAGGTCGTCGCCAGCACGGTGACGCCGATGCCGGGCAAGCGCATCACGCGCGCGCCGATCTACTACGAGGTGCCGATGGCGCCGGCCCCCGGGCTGGTGCTGCGCGGCCAGGGCTACCGGACCTCGATCGGGCTGATCTCCAACACGCTGTTCTGGATGGTGATGGCGCTGTCGGTGCTGACCGTCTGGATGCTGCTGGGCACCTGGAAGCACATGCGCCGGCGCGCGCAGGTGCAGAACGCGCTCGCCGCCGAGACCAACTTCCGGCGCGCGATGGAGAACTCCATGCTGACCGGCATGCGCGCCATGGACCTGGAGACGCGCATCAGCTACGTCAACCCGGCCTTCTGCGCGATGACCGGCTTCGCCGAGTCGGAGCTGATCGGCCGCAAGCCGCCCTTCCCCTACTGGCCGCCCGACCGCTACGAGGAAAACCTGCGCCTGCTGCAGCAGGAGATGCAGGGCCGCAGCCCCGCCGGCGGCTCCGAGGTCAAGGTGATGCGCAAGGACGGCAGCATCTTCGACGCCCGCATGTATGTCTCGCCGCTGATCGACCCCAAGGGCAAGCAGAACGGCTGGATGACCTCGATGACCAACATCACCGAGGCCAAGCGGGTGCGCGACCAGCTGTCCGCGTCGCACGAGCGCTTCACCACGGTGCTGGAAGGCCTGGACGCGGCGGTGTCGGTGCTGTCGGTGCAGCAGGGCGAGCTGCTCTTCGCCAACCGCAGCTACCGCCTCTGGTTCGGCGCCGATCCCAAGGGGCACGCGATGCTCGCGGGCTCGCAGCTGGCCGGCGCGACCAGCACCAAGGAAACCAACTTCGAGACCGACGAGGACGTCGACGACTACGGCGGCCTGCCGGCGCAGCACCTGACCGAGGTCGGCGGCGATTCGCGCGAGGTCTTCATCGCGCAGCTCGACATGTGGTTCGACGTCCGCGCCCGCTACCTGCAGTGGACCGACGGCCGCCTGGCGCAGATGCTGATCGCCACCGACATCACCGCGCGCCGCCATGCCGAGGCCCAGCAGCAGCAGCAGGCCGAGAAGGCGCAGGTCACCAGCCGCCTGATCACGATGGGCGAGATGGCCTCGAGCGTCGCGCATGAGCTCAACCAGCCGCTGACCGCGATCACCAACTACTGCAACGGCATGGTCTCGCGGGTGCGCAACGACAACATCCAGAAGGACGACCTGATCGTCGCGCTGGAGAAGACGGCCAAGCAGGCGCAGCGCGCGGGCCAGATCATCCACCGCATCCGCGCCTTCGTGAAGAAGAGCGAGCCGCAGCGCCAGCCGGCGTTCGCGGCCTCGATCGTGGAGGACGCGGTCGAGCTCGCCGGCATCGAGCTGCGGCGGCGCAACGTGCAGATCCACACCTACGTCGCGCAGCGGCTGCCAGTGATGCGGGTCGATCCCATCCTGATCGAGCAGGTGCTGCTGAACCTGCTCAAGAACGCCGCCGAGGCCATCGACAACGCGGCGCTACCGCCCTCGCGCCGCCACATCGAGCTGCGCGTCGTGCCCAAGCACACCGCCGAGCTCGGCGCCAACATCGAGTTCTCGGTGACCGACATGGGACCGGGCCTGCCGGTCGAGGTCATCGAGCGCATGTACGAGGCCTTCTTCTCCACGAAGGCCGATGGATTGGGCATCGGCCTAGGGTTATGCCGGTCCATCATCGAGTCCCACCAGGGTCGGATCCGCGCCGAGAACCTCTACAATGGCCCGTCCATCGTCGGGTGCCGGTTCGCGTTCACGATCCCCGTGGACATTCCGCGTCCGGAGCCCCAGCTGGCTCCGCTCGACAAGAGCGGCGACCCGGGGACGGGCACTGCTCACAACACCGCAGCAACACCATGAGCTTGATTCCGAAGAAGGGTAATGTCTACGTCGTCGACGATGACGAGGCCGTGCGAGATTCCTTGCAGTGGCTGCTGGAAGGCAAGGACTACCGGGTCAAGTGCTACGACTCCGCCGAGAGCTTCCTGAGCCGCTACGACCCGCGCGAAGTGGCCTGCCTGATCGCCGACATCCGCATGGAAGGCATGAGCGGCCTGGAGCTGCAGGACAAGCTGATCGAGCGCAAGAGCCCGCTGCCCATCGTGTTCATCACCGGCCACGGCGACGTGCCGATGGCGGTGCAGACGATGAAGAAGGGCGCGGTCGACTTCATCGAGAAGCCGTTCAAGGAAGAAGAGCTACTGTCGCTGGTGGAGCGCATGCTGGACCAGGCGCGCGGCGCCTTCGCGACGCAGCAGGAAGCGGCCAGCCGCGACGCCCTGCTGTCGCGCCTGACGACGCGCGAGGCGCAGGTGCTGGAGCGCATCGTCGCCGGCCGCCTGAACAAGCAGATCGCCGACGACCTGGGCATCAGCATCAAGACGGTGGAGGCGCACCGCGCCAACATCATGGAGAAGCTCAACGCCAACACCGTGGCCGATCTGCTGAAGATCGCGCTCGGCGCGAACACGGCGGCCGCCAAGGCGGGCTGATCCGACGTCCCATCCGAAGGCCGCTGCGAAGCGGCCTTTTGCATTCGGCCTTTTGCATTCAGCCTTTTGCATTCCCCGGGCAGAGCGATCCTCTGCCCTTGCGCTTTTCTGATTCCGGAGTACCGACCATGACTGCTCAACTGATCGACGGCAACGCGCTGTCCAAGCAACTGCGCGCCGAGGTGGCGACGCGCGCCGCCGCGCTGACCGCCAAGGGCGTCAAGCCCGGCCTGGCGGTGGTGCTGGTCGGCGAGAACCCCGCGAGCCAGGTCTACGTGCGCAACAAGGTCAAGGCCTGCGAGGACGCCGGCATGCATTCGGTGCTGGAGAAGTACGCCGACACGATGACCGAGGCGGAGCTGCTGGCGCGGGTCGATGCGCTGAACAACGATCCGGCCATCCACGGCATCCTGGTGCAGCTGCCGCTGCCCAAGGGCATCGACGCGCACAAGGTCATTGAGGCGATCGCGCCGGAGAAGGACGTCGACGGCTTCCACGTCGCCAGCGCCGGCGCGCTGATGGTGGGCCAGGACGGCTTCAAGCCCTGCACGCCCTACGGCTGCATGAAGATGCTGGAGTTCATCGGCTATGACCCGAAGGGCAAGCATGCGGTCGTGATCGGCCGCAGCAACATCGTCGGCAAGCCGATGGCGATGCTGCTGCTGCAGGCCAACGCGACGGTGACGGTGTGCCACAGCGCGACGCCGGACCTGGCGCACTTCACCCGCCAGGCCGACATCGTCGTGGCGGCGGTGGGCAAGCGCAACGTGCTGACCGCGGACATGGTCAAGCCGGGCGCGGTGGTCCTGGACGTGGGCATGAACCGCACCGAGGAAGGCAAGCTCTGCGGCGACGTGGACTTCGACGGCGTCAAGGAAGTCGCCGGCTGGATCACGCCGGTGCCGGGCGGCGTCGGACCGATGACGATCACGATGCTGCTGGTCAACACCATCGAATCGGCCGAGCGCGCCGCCGCACAGCGCTGACTGAGGCTCTTTCGCTATAGGGAATAGACCAGCTCAAAGAGGTCGGTCGGCCGACTTTGAAGATGGTTTGGAGCGACTGACGGAAGTGAGGTCGGTTCGCACACTGCGCTCCCCTTCAAGTGCAGAAAGCGAACCATGCGCTCCACATTCAAGCTTCCTTCCCGTTCCACCATCCGGCGTTGCGCCGCATCGGTCCCCGTGCTGCTCGCACTAGGACTGGTCCACGGCCTCTCGCTGGCCCAGAACTGTGATGTGCTCGGCGGCGGGCGCGGCTACAGCGCCGCGCTTCGCGCCGAACAGATGCCGGGACATGTGGTGGCCCGCGACTTCGCCTCGCTCAAGGCCGCCGTCGACAGCGGTGCCCGCCACATCCATGTGCCGAGCGACGCGACCATCGATCTGCCCAATCAATCCTCCGCGCTGTGGCTGCGCGCCGGGCAGACGCTCTTCGGCGACCGCGGCCTCGAGGGCCGCCCCGGCGGACTGTTGCGCACCCGCTGGGTCGACGCCGCCGCGCGCAACTATCCCGTCATCGTGGTTGAAAGCGGCGCGCGCATCTCCGGCCTGCGCATCGAAGGGCCGTCGGGAGAGGCCACCTCCACCAACAGCACCATCGGCATCCAGCTGCTTCCCGGCACGCAAGGCGTCGAGATCGACAACAACGAGCTCTACCACTGGCCCTGGGCGGCGGTCAGCGTCAAGCAATCCGTCGACAACCGGATTCACCACAACCACATCCACGACAACCTTCGCTCACAGCTGGGTTATGGCGTCGTGGTCCAGAATGGCCACGCCCAGGCGGACATTCACTGCAACGTCTTCAACGCCAATCGTCACGCGATTGCCGGCAGCGGAGAGCCCGGCGAGCGCTACCAGGCCCGGGACAACCTGGTCCTCAACGGCGGCGGCAGGGGCGCGTATCACCAGTTCGACATGCACGCCGGGTCGACCGGCGCTGGCGGGCAATCCGTCGAGATCACCGGCAATGTCTTCGACTACGGCCGCTTCGGCACCTCGAACCGATCCAGCGTCCTGATCCGGGGCGTGCCCAAGGAGGGGCCGATCACCGTGGTCGGCAACCTCTTCACGCAGGGATGGGTGGTGGGATCACAGACCGCGGTCGCCGGCGTGGCGGGCTCGATTCCCGACGTCGAGCAGATCCATCATTGGAACCGCTTCCAGACCCCGGCCCTCTATAGCAGCCATCCGGCGGGAGAGTGCCGCCTGACCATCGCCGGCCGCACGACCCGGGTGAATTGCGAGGCCATGCAGCAGCCCGTGCTTCCCTGAGCGCCGATCAGTTGGTGTCGGCCTCGCGCAGCGTCTGCACCACCGGGCGCTGCAGCACGCCGCGCAGCGCCCACCAGCCCGCGAGCTGGGCCAGCACCGCGCCGCCGATCGTCGTGCCGATCAGCACCCAGGGCTTGAACTGCCATTCGAACTCGAAGGCGTAATGCGTCAGCGCCCAGCCCAGCGCCTGCGCCGCGAGACCCGCGAGCAGGCCGGCGAGCGCGCCCAGCCCCAGCAGCTCCGCGCGCTGCACCGCCGCCATCAGCGCACTGGACGCGCCGAAGGCCCGCATCAACGCGAACTCGCGCGTGCGCGCGTCCCGTGAACCCACCGCCGCCACCAGCAGCACCACCACGCCCAGCGCCAGCGCGACCGCGAACAGCAGCTGCACGGCCATGATCACCTGCTCCAGCACCTGCTGGACCTGGTGCAGTTCAGCCGAGACATCGATCAGCGTCAGGTTGGGGAAGGCGTTGACCAGCTTGCGATCGAGCGCCGCGGCGCCGCCCTCGCCCTGCGGCGACCGGTAGGCGGAAATGAAGCTGACCGGCAGCTCCGGCATGGCCGCATGCGGGTACAGCACGAAGAAGTTGACCCGCATCGAGCCCCAGTCCACCTTGCGCAGCGAGGTGATCCGCGAATCGACCGGCACGCCGGCGATGTCGAAGCGCAGCGTGTCGCCGAGCTTGAGCCCCAGTTGGTCCGCCAGGCCCTGCTCGACGCTCACGCCGCCCTGCTCCTCGGCGGTCCACTTGCCGCCGGAGATCTGGTTGTGCGACGGCAGTTCGGCGCTGTGGCTGAGGTTGAACTCGCGCTCGACCAGGCGCTGCGCGCGTTCCTCGGTGAAGCGGCTGGCCTGCACCGCCTCGCCGTTGATCGCGACCAGGCGGCCGCGGATCATCGGGTACCAGTCGTAGTCCTTGACGCCGGCCCGTTCGAGCTCGCCGCGGAAACCCGCGCCCTGGTCCGGCTGGATGTTGATGACGAAGCGGTCCGGCGCGTTCACCGGCGTCGCGGCGCGCCAGCTCTCGATCAGGTCGGTGCGCATCAGCACCAGCAGCGCCAGCGCCAGCAGCCCCAGCGACAGCGAGCCGACCTGCAGCACCGCGAAGGCGGGCCGGGCGGCCACCTGCCGCGTCGCCAGCAGCAGCCAGCGCGGCGCGCCGGCCTGCGGCACCAGGCGCCGCAGCGCCAGCACCGCGCCATAGGCCAGCAGCGCGAAGCATCCCAGCGCGACGGCGAAGCCGCCGGTCGCGACCAGCCCCAGGCGCCAATCGGCCGACAGCGCGGTGAGCACCGCCGCGAAGCCCATCACGCCGGCCAGCAGCACGGCGATGGAGCCCATCTTCGGACGCCCCAGTTCGCGCCGGATCACCCGCAGCGGCGGCACGGCCGACAGCTGCAACACCGGCGGCAGGCCGAAGCCCAGCAGCAGGCTCATGCCCATGCCCAGCCCCAGCAGCACCGGCCAGGCGCCGGGCGCGGGCAGGTCGACGGAGATCAGGCCGGCCAGCAGCGCGATGAAGCCGTAATGCAGCAGGAAGCCGAGCAGCACGCCGATCGCACTGGCGACCAGCCCGACCGTGGCGAACTCCAGCGTGAAGACCCAGGCCAGGCGCCGCTGCGGCTGGCCGAGCACGCGCAGCATGGCGCAGTCGTCGAGGTGGCGGTTGGCGAACTCGCGCGCCGCCAGCGCGACGGCGATCGCCGCCAGCAAGGCGGCCAGCAGCGCCACCAGGTTCAGGAACTTGGTCGCGCGGTCCAGTGTCTGGCGCATCTCGGGCCGGCCGGTCTCCAGCGACTCCAGCCTCACGCCGCGCCACTGGCCATCCTTCATCTGCTGGCGGGTCTGCGTGGTGAACTGCTGCACCGCGCTGCCCGGTTCCTGCCCCTGGCCGATCACCGCGAAGCGGTAGGTGACCCGGCTCGCCGGCTGGATCAGCGCGGTGGCGGCGAGGTCCGACTGCGCCAGCATCACCCGCGGCGCGAAGTTGAGGAAACCGGCGCCCCGGTCGGGCTCATTGGCGATCTCGCCAGCGATGGTGAGCGTCGCGTCGCCCAGCAGCAGCGGATCGCCGACCTTCAGGCCCAGCGCGCTCAACACGCCCGCGTCGACCCAGACCGTGCCGGCGGCCGGCGCACCGACCTGACGACCGTCCTTCAAGCTCAGCGCCCCACGCAGCGGGTAGCGCGCCCCGACGGCCTTGACCGCCACCAGGCGGCTGCCGCCGCCCTGGTCCTCGCCGGCGCGCGCCATGCTCGGGAAGTTCAGCGTCTCGACGCTGCGCAGGTTCAGGCGATCGGCCAGCTGCCGCACCGCGGCGGGCGTCGGCTGGTCGCTCGCGACCACCGCGTCACCGCCGAGCAGTTGGGCGGCGTCGCGTCGCAGGCCCTGGTCCAGTCGGTCCGACAGGAAGGCCACCGCGCACACGGCGGCCACCGCCAGCATCAGGGCCAGGATCAGCAGGTGCAATTCGCCGGCGCGCGCATCGCGCCAGGTCTGCAGGGACATCTGACGCCACAGGGACGGCGGACGCCGGCCGGCCGGGTCGGCGGCGGGCCGGGCCGTGGAAGCTCCAGCGGGGCCGGTTGGGTCGGCGGAAGGGGAAGACGGGTGCGCGCTCATGCGCGGACTGTAGCGAACCGCATGCCCGCCTGCTGCCGCGGGGAGACGGCCATGCAATCGGCTTGAACAGTCCGTGCAACCGGTTTTGACGATGCGGCCGGGCGGCGGGCGTTCAATGAGCCCATGACGCTGCCCTTCCCTTCCCTGTTCGTCTCGCACGGCTCGCCGATGATCGCGCTGGAACCCGGCGAGACCGGCGCCTTCCTGCAACATCTTGGCCGGACGCTCGCCGCCAGCTGGGGCCGGCCGCGTGCGGTGCTCGCGATCTCCGCGCACACCACCGCGCGCGCGGCGCTGCTGCTCGGCGCGCCACGGCACGAGGCGGTCTACGACTTCGGCGGTTTTCCCCCGGCGCTGTCCGCGCTGCGTTATGACGCGCCCGGCGATCCGGCGCTGGCCGAGCGGCTCGGCCAGACGCTGGCCTTGCCCGTCGTCGAGCACGGCGGCCTGGACCACGGCATCTGGACCGCGCTGCGCTACCTGATCCCCGCGGCGGACGTGCCGGTGATCCCGTTGACGCTGACGCCGCACGCGTCGCCGGCGCAGCTGATGGCGCTCGGCGAGCAACTGCAGGGCCTGGGCGCGGACGGGGTGCTGGTCCTGGGGACCGGCAGCATCACGCACAACCTGAGGCTGCTGATGCGCTCCGCGGTCACCGGGACCGCCGCTGGCGACGGCGTGCCGGAGATGCCGGAATCGGCCGCCTTCCGGCGCTGGTTCGCGGAGCGCTCGGCGGCCCGGGACTGGCCGGCGCTCGCGGCCTACCGGACGCAGGCGCCCCATGCGACGCTGATGCACCCGACCGACGAGCACCTGCTGCCCTGGTACGTCGCTGCCGGTGCCGGCGGTCGCGACCACGCCCCGCTGCGGATCCACGAGGGCGTCACCTTCGGCTGCCTCGGCATGGATGCCTATGCGTTCGGGCCGCAGGCCGGCGCGCTCCAGGACGCGGTGGCGAATGCCGATGCGCCCGCCACGGCCTCCTGATCCGCCGACCCACCAACGACAACGGCCCCGCAGGGCCGTTGTTCATCAGGGACACCACGTCGGCGATCAGAGGAAGATCGCCGCGAGGATCCCGAGGATCAGCGCCCACTTGACGATGTAGTAGCCGAGGCGGGATCTCGCCTTGAACGCCTTGAAGAACAGGCGCACCTTGTACGCGTGATAGAAGAACTTGTTGAGGCCGCCGATGGGCTCGCTCTCCAGGTTCTGCGTCGCCGCCGAGGTCATCACCAGCTTGCCGAAGGCGCGGTTGAGCCAGCGGATCGGCGCGAAGTGGACCGGGCGCTCCACGTCGCAGAACAGGATCACGCGCTGATGCGTCGTGGTGTTCTCGGCGTAGTGGATGAAGGTCTCGTCGAACATCACGTCCTCGCCGTCCTTCCAGTGGTAGCGCTGGCCGTCGACCTCGATGTAGCAGCCCGGGTCGTTGGGCGTGGTCAGGCCCAGGTGGTAGCGCAGCGAGCCCGCGTAGGGGTCGCGGTGACGCACCAGCTTCGCGCCCGGCGGCAGCGACGCGAACATCGCCGCCTTCACGCCGGGGATCTGCTTGAGCAGCTCGACCGTGCGGGGGCACAGCGCGTTGGCCGAGGCCATGTCCCGGTCATACCACTTCAGGTAGAAGCGCTTCCAGCCGGTCTTGAAGAACGAGTTGAAGCCGATGTCGTTGTAGCCGGACGCGGCCTTGATGAAGCCCTCGTCGTTGAGCTTGAGGGCTTCCTCGCGGATCACCTGCCAGTTGTCGCGCAGCAGCTTGAGCTCGGGGAACTCGGCCGTGTTCAGGTAGGGCGTGGCGGGGGCGCGGGAGAACAGGTACATGACCGCGTTGATCGGCGAGATCAGCACGGTGAAGTCGGTGAGCGCGCGGGCCAGCTTGAAGCGGACGCGGCCGCGGAAATGGGCGTACAGCGCCGAGGCGATGAAGATCGCCAGCACCCAGTAACGCGTGGGCGGCAGCCAGTCGGCCATGTGTCGGAACTCCTGAAGACAAGCGGCGGATTATCGGCGATCGAGCGCCAGCGACGCCGCCCAGAAGGCCATTCCCCCGAAGGCCAGGGCGACGCCCACCCATCCGGTGGAGGTCCAGCCGTGGCCCGCGGCGATCGCCAGCCCGCCCAGCCAGGGGCCCAGCGCATTGGCCGCGTTGAAGGCGGAATGGTTGAGCGCCGCGGCCAGCGTCTGCGCGTCGCCGGCGACATCCATCAGCCGCGTCTGCAGCACCGTGCCCAGCCCGCCGCCGCAACCGATCAGGAAGACCACCGGCAGCAGCGTCCACAAGTGGCCGGCGGCGAAGGGGTACAGCGCCAGCGACGCGGCGCTCCACAGCAGCAGCCCGCCGACGGTGGGCATCAGCGCGCGGTCGGCGGCCCAGGCGGCGCCAAGCGTGCCGGCCGTCATCCCCATGCCGAACACGCTCAGCACCACTGGCAGCAGGCGGGGGCCGGCGCGGGTGACCTCGAGCAGCGTCGAGCCCAGGTAGGTGTAGACGGCGAACATGCCGCCGAAGCCGATCGTCGCGATGCCCAGCGTCAACCAGACCTGGCGGCGGCCGAGCGCGCCGAGCTCGCGCATCGCGCTGGCGCCGGGCTGGACGCGGTCCTTCGGCGCATGCATCGCGACCAGGGCCGCCGTCAGCAGTGCCAGCAGCGTCACCACGCCGAAGCCCCAGCGCCAGCCCGCCCACTGCCCCAGCGCGTTGGCCAGCGGCACGCCGACGATGGTGGCCACGGTGAGGCCGAGCATCATCAGGCTCACCGCCTGGGCGCGGCGCTGCGGCGCCACCATCGACGCCGCGACCAGCGCGCCGACGCCGAAATAGGCGCCATGCGGCAGCCCGCTCAGGAAGCGGAACAGCAGCATCGCGTGATACCCCGGCGCCAGCGCGCTGAGCCCGTTGCCGACGGCGAAGGCCAGCATCAGCAGGATCAGCAGCGCGCGGCGCGGGACCTTGGCGCCGAGCACCGCCAGCAGCGGCGCGCCGACGACCACGCCCAAGGCATAGGCGCTGATCACGTGTCCGGCGGCGGGGATGTCGATGCCCAGGTCGGGCGCGAAGAACGGCACCAGGCTCATCGCCGCGAATTCGGTGGTGCCGATCGCGAAGCCGCCGATCGCCAGCGCGAGCAGCGCCCAGCCGGTATGGGCACTGGGCAGGGGATCGTCGGAAAACTCGGGCGAGGCGATCGGTGAGGCGGCGGACATGTCGGAACGGCTGAAAGAAAACGTTCAGAAAACGTTCAGCATTGCAACATGAATCGATCGCCGGGACGGCGCAGGGGTTCTGGAGAGCGCCCCGAAAGCGGGGAGCGGCCGCATCGCGACCGCTGGAATGGGGAAATCGGGGGGGAATAGCCCGGGCGGGCCAGGGAACCAGGGGAACCCCAAGGGAGGAGACCCAGCACCGCGAGACGACCGGCGCGCGTGGGTGGAGCGGGCGAAGGGAGTCGAACCCTCGTCATTGGCTTGGGAAGCCAAGGTAATAGCCGTTATACGACGCCCGCGGTAGGAGCGGATTATGGCCCAAGCCGGCGAGGCGCCGACCCAGGCCTCACAGCATGTACCCGCCGTCGATGGTCAGGCTCGTGCCGGTCATGTAGCCCGACTCGGGCCCCGCGAGGAAGGACACCAGCGCGCCGATCTCGCCTGGCCGGCCCATGCGGCCCATCGGCAGCTTGTCCTTCAGGTAATCGGCGAACGGCGCGGTCATGTCGGTCTCCACGGGCCCCGGCTGGACGTTGTTGATCGTGATGCCCCGCGGCGCCAGGTCCAGCGCCAGGTTCTGGGCCATCGACGCGACCGCCGCCTTGGTCATCGCGTAGACGCTGGAGCCGGGCGTGCCGGTGCGGATCGCCGTGTTGCTGCCGATCGTGATCACGCGCCCGCCCTCGCGCATCTGCGCCACCGCCGCCTGGATCGCGAGGAAGACGCCCCGCACGTTGACGTTCAGCGACAGGTCCAGGTCCTCCAGCGACACCGCGTCGACGGTGCCATGGCGCAAGACGCCGGCATTGACCACGGCCGCGTCCAGCGGCCCCAGGCGCTCGACCGCGCGCTCGACCGCCGTGCGCAGCGCCGCCGGATCGGCGCTGTCGGCCGGGATCGCCAGCCCTCGCCCGCCGGCGGCCTCGATCGCGGCAACCACCGCCTCCGCCGCGTCCGGCCGCGACACATAGGTCAGCGCGACGTCGAAGCCATCGCTGGCCAGCCGCTGCGCGATGCCCGCGCCGATCCCGCGCGAGCCGCCGAAAACCAGCGCCACGCGGCGCGTCCGGGGTGATGTCGTCATCGCTGCTTCCTTCCTTTGATCCTCGGATCGTTTACTGGAACAGTCGTTCCACAATCAAGCAAAAAAAACGGGCTCACTTCAGAGCCCGCAAGGCAAGTCGCGCCAGGGCGCGCAGTTCGGCTTCGCCCGCGCCGCCGCGCGCGGCCAGCCGCAGCGCCGCGATCTGGGCAAACAGGAAACTCACCGCCTGGCGCGGGTCGAGCGCCGCCGACAGCTCGCCATCGGCCTGCGCCGCGCGGACCCGCTCGAGCAGCGCCGCCTGCAAGGCCTGGCCAGCCGGCGCGCGGACCTCGATCAGTTCGGCGCTGCCTTCGCTGTCGGTGCCGAACTCCTGGACCGAGCTCACGCCCAGGCAGGGCCGGTGGGCCGTCGCCGCGACGCGCTTGAGCATCCGCTCCAGGCCATCGAGTCCGGTCTTGCCGGCCTTGAGTTCGCGCAGGTGCTCGCCGGTCTCGTCGTCGGCATACCGGCGCAGCGCCGCGCAGTACAGCGGCCACTTGCCGCCATAGGTGTTGTAGAGGCTCTGCTTGCCGATGCCCATTGCGGTGGTGAGCATCTCGGCGGACGTGCCCGCGTAGCCATGCTCGCGGAACAGCGCCACCGCGGCGTCCAGCGCGAGCTCGGGATCGAATTGCTTGGGTCGGGCCATGCGGCGGACTGTAGCGATTCTGGAATGGCCGTTCCAGATAAAGGGGATTGGCGGGAAGCGCGACGCGGTCCGCCGCCGCGATTCGCGCCACCTTGCCGCGCCGCTCAGTCCCAGGTGGGCGCGAAGTCCGGATTGGCCAGGCGCTCGCCGCGGTCCAGGGTGGCGATGCGTTCCATGTCGGCATCGTCCAGCCGCAGCGACAAGGCCTGCAGGTTGGCCGCCTGGTTGGCCGGTCGGGTGGAGGACGGAATCACCGCGAAGCCCTGCTGCAGCAGCCAGGCCAGGGAGACCTGCGCCGGCGTGGTGCCGTGTTTGGCGGCGATGTCCTGCAGCACCGGGTCGGCCATGACCTTGCCGTAGGCCAGCGGCATGTAGGCCGTCAAGTGCAGGCCCTGCGCCCGCGCGAAATCGGCCACCGCGCGGTTCTGCAGGAAGGGATGGCACTCGACCTGGTTGGTGGCCAGCGCCGCGACGCCGACAAGTTCGATCGCCTCGCGCATCTGCGCGACGGTGAAGTTGGACAGGCCGATCGCGTGCGTCAGGCCCTGGCGTCGCGCGTCGAGCAGCGCTTGCAGCGTCTCCTTGAGCGGCACCGCGCCGCCGGGCGACGGCCAGTGGATCAGCGTCAGGTCGATGGCGTCCAGGCGGAGCCTGGCCAGGCTCTCGCGCAGGCTCGGGACCAGGCGGTCACCAGCCAGCGATTCGGTCCAGATCTTGGTCGTGACGAAGAGCTCGGCGCGCGGCACGCCGCTCTCGGCGATCGCCTGGCCGACCTCGGCCTCGTTGCCGTAGATCTGAGCGGTGTCGATGTGGCGATAGCCGAGCGACAGGCCGCTCCTGACGGCGTCGATGACGGTCTGGTCCTTCAGGCGGAAAGTGCCGAGACCGAGGGCGGGCATGGGGCGTGTGGAGGGGGTCATGGGAACTCCAGAAGGGAGAAATCGGGGAGGAACAGGAAGGGCGGCGGCGGGCGGTCGCGTTCAATGTCCGACGACGACCGGACCGGCGCCCGGCGCGCGTCGCGGCAGCGGGAAGCGGCGGTCCAGGCGGCCGGCCAGCACCGTCAGCGCGAAGGCGCCGAGCACCACGATCGCGCCGATCCACGGCGTGTGCAGCAGCCCGAGCCGGTCGACGATCAGGCCGCCGCCCCAGGCGCCACCGGCGATGCCGAGGTTGAACGCGGCGATGTTCAGGCCCGAGGCGACGTCCACCGCCTTCGGCGCATGGGCCTCGGCCTGCTGGACGACGTAGAGCTGCAGGCCCGGCACGTTGCCGAAGGCGAAGGCGCCCCAGGCCAGCACGGTCAGCACCGCGGCGATCGGCGAGTGCACGGTGACGCTGAGCACGACCAGCACCACGGCCAGGCCGAGGAAGATGCGCTTGAGCGCGCCCACCGGGCCGCGCCGGTCGGCGAGCCTGCCGCCCCAGACATTGCCGAAGGCCACCGACACGCCATACACGAGCAGCACCAGGCTGACACCGTTGGCCGAGATGCCGCTGACCTGCTGCAGGATCGGCGCGAGGTAGGTGAAGGCGATGAACGAACCGCCGTAGCCGACGGCCGTCATCGCATAGACGAGCAGCAGGCGCGGCTGGCGCAGCGGCTCGAGCTGCTGCAGCAGGCGGGCCGGCGCGGGCTGGGCCAGTTGACGCGGCACGAAGACCAGGCTGGCGACGAAGGCGACCAGGCCCAGCGCGGCGACGGCCAGGAAGGTGGCGCGCCAGCCGAAATGCTGGCCGACGAAGGTGCCCAGCGGCACGCCCGTGACCAGCGCGACGGTCAATCCCGAGAACATCGTGGCGATGGCGCTGGCCGCCTTCTCACGGGGCACCAGGCTGGTGGCGATGGTCGAGCCGATCGAGAAGAACACGCCGTGCGCCAGGCCGGTCAGCACGCGCGCGACGACCAGCGCGCCGTAACCGGGCGCCAGCCATGCCAGCAGGTTGCCGGCGGTGAACAGCAGCATCAGCGCCAGCAGCAGCTGCTTGCGCGGCCAGCGGCCCGACAGCGCGGTGAGCACCGGCGCACCGATGGCCACGCCCAGCGCGTAGAGCGAGACCAGCAGGCCCGCGGAGGGAAGGCTGACGCCGAGGTCGGCGGCCATGGTCGGGATCAGGCCCACGATGACGAATTCCGTGGTCCCGATGGCGAAGGCGCTGACGGTCAGCGCCCAGAGGGCGATCGGCATGAGGAGGACTCCTGCGGTGAGGGGACGATGGGCGCCAGTGTGCGCATTCATCCCTTGCAGAAAAAGCCTCGAACATCCAAATGATTTTTGCATCGGTCGCAAATATGATGCCGTGACCCCGGGGCGCGGCCCGCCTCGGGCCCGACCTTGGACAGGAGCGCCCGCCCATGAAGAGCACCCTCGACGAACTCGCCGTCCTCGCCGCCATCGTGGATGCCGGCTCGATCAGCGCGGCTGCGGAGCAGCTCGGGCAGGCGGTCTCGGCCGTCAGCCGGGCGCTGAGCCGGCTTGAGCAGAAGCTGGGCACGACGCTGATGCGACGCTCGACGCGCCGCCTGGAACTGACCGAGGAGGGCCAGTTCTTCCTGGCCCGCGCCCGCAAGGTGCTGGCCTCGGTCGAGGAGGCGGAGGAGCAGCTCGCCCTGCGCCGCGACCAGCCGGCCGGGCGGCTGCGCATCAATGCCGCCTCGCCCTTCATGCTGCATGTGCTGGTGCCGCTGATTGGCGGCTTTCGCGAACGCTTCCCGCAGATCGAGCTCGAGCTCAACAGCAGCGACCAGATCATCGACCTGCTGGAGCAGCGCACCGATGTCGCGCTGCGCATCGGCACGCTGGCGGATTCCTCGCTGCATGCGCGGCCGCTGGGCAGTTTCCGGCTGCGCGTGCTCGCCAGTCCGGCCTATCTGGCGGCGCACGGCCGGCCCACCAAGGTCGAGCAGTTGAGCGGGCATTGGCTGCTCGGCTTCACCGCGCCGGAGAGCCTCAACACCTGGCCCCTGCGCTGGTCCGGCGGCGAGGGATATCCGATCAACGCCACGCTCAGCGCGTCCAGCGGCGAGACCCTGCGCCAGCTCGCCCTCGCCGGCCAGGGGCTGGTGACGCTCTCGGACTTCATGACGGCGCAGGACCGCGCCGACGGGACGCTGGTGCAGGTGCTGGCGCCGCACACCGTCGACACCCGCCAACCGGTGCACGCGGTCTATTACCGCAACACGGCGCTGGCCTCCCGCATCAGTTGCTTCCTCGACTACCTGGCCGAGCGCATGGCCGTGTTGCAGGGCGCCTGAAGCGCGCGTGGCGGGCCGCCCTCCCCTGGAGAGGCTGTGGCCCACCTCTCCGTGCGATAGCCCTCGCCGACAGACGCAGATGGGCGGAATAGTCTGCGGCCGCTTGCGCCGCGAGCATCTCGGCTCCCTCACTACGGAGCCGAGCCATGACGCTCTCCTTCCCCCGTCTCCCTCTCCTCGCGCGGTCGATCGTGCCGCCGTTCCTTGCCACTTCCGCCCTCCTGGTCGGCGCGGGTCCGGCCACCGCGGCGGATGGCGCCACCGGCGGCCACGTGCTGAAGCAGTCGGCCTTGCTCGCCGACGAAGCGCGCCTCACCAACGGTCCGCTCATGACGGCGATCAAGCGGGCGATCGCCACGCTGCCCAACGAGCAGGTCGAAGCGATCGTCCCCAATCGCAGCGCGAACCCCGCCAACGTCCGGCGCGTCGAGCGCCTGATGTCCAGCGCCGACTGGGACTATCTGTTCCCGCTGCGCGCGCCCGAGTACACCTATGGCGGCTTCCTGCGCGCGATCGGCAAGTTCCCGGCAGTCTGCGGCGACTATGCCGACGGCCGGGATGCCGACGCCATCTGCCGCAAGACCCTGGCGACGATGTTCGCCCACTTCGCGCAGGAAACCGGGGCGCACGAGAGCTACCGTCCCGAACCCGAATGGCGCCAGGGCCTGCGCTGGGTGCGCGAGATGGGCTGGACCGAGGACATGCGCGGCGGCTACAACGGCGAGTGCAACCCCGCCACCTGGCAAGGCAAGACCTGGCCCTGCGGCACCTTCGCCAATGGCGACTACAAGAGCTACTTCGGCCGCGGCGCCAAGCAGCTGTCCTACAACTACAACTACGGTCCGTTCTCGCTGGCGATGTTCGGGTCCGTGCGCCCGCTGCTGGACAAGCCGGAACTGGTCGCCGACACCTGGCTGAACCTGGCCAGCGCGGTCTTCTTCTACATGTACCCGCAGCCGCCCAAGCCGCCGATGCTGTTCGTCGTCGACGGCACCTGGCAGCCCAATGCGCGCGACCTGGAGAACGGCCTCAAGCCCGGCTTCGGCGTGACCACGCAGATCATCAACGGCGGCGTCGAATGCGGCGGCTCGGTGGAGGTCGCGCAATCGCTGAACCGGATCAGCTACTACCGCGCGTTCGCCGCCCACTTCAAGGTGGCGGTCCCCGCCGATGAAGTGCTCGGCTGCAAGGGCATGAAGCAGTTCGACGAAGGCGGCGCCGGCGCCACCCCGATCTACTGGGAGCAGGACTATCGCTGGGTTCCCACGAACCCGGAAGGTCGCAGCTACGCCTGCAAGCTGGTCGGCTACCAGACGCCGCACTCGGCGCTGACGGCCGGGGACTACGTGGCCTGCGTCAAGCACCACTTCCCCGACGCCACCATCGTCGATGACCGCGTCCAGACCTGGGGCAGCAACGACCGCAAGGGCACGCTGGACACCGTCTACGAGTACCAGAATCCCTACACCCGCCAGACCGAGTACTTCAGCTTGCAGGGCCTGGGCAGCGACGGCCGCTACTGGTACTTCCCGACCGACAAGACCAACAACCGCTTCTGGGTCTACCTGGGCACGGACAAGAACGAGGCGCTGGCCGCCAACGGCCGGATCGCCGCGCTCCAGTCCTGGGGGGCCAATGATCGCAAGGCGGCGATCGGCGACCGCTTCCGCTACCTGAACCCGCACAAGCCGGGCCTGCCGATGGAGGTCTACGAGCTCCGCGCCACGGGGTCCGACGGCCGCTACTGGTACTTCCCGACGACGTCCAGCGCCAACACGTACTGGACCTATGTCGGCCCCGCGGTGACGAGCGCCGGCTCGCGCTGACCTGCCGGTCCGCTGATCCGCTGATCCGCTGATCCGTTGATCCGCTGAACGCGGAACGGCGACCGCACCGGCGGCGCGTCGGCAACGACGCGCCGCCGGCCACATCAACGATTGATGTCGCCGATGCACAGGTATTTGGTCTCGACGTACTCGTCGATGCCCTGGTGCCCGCCCTCGCGCCCCAGCCCCGACTGCTTGACGCCACCGAACGGCACCTCCGCCGACGAGATCAGCCCCGTGTTGATGCCCACCATCCCGGATTCCAGACCCTCCGCCACGCGGTAGATGCGGCCGATGTCACGGCTGAAGAAGTAGCTCGCCAGCCCGAACTCGGTGGCGTTGGCCATCGCGATGCCCTCGGCCTCGGTGGTGAAGCGGAACACCGGCGCCACCGGCCCGAAGGTCTCCTCGCGCGCGCACAGCATCTCGGACGTCGCCTCGGACAGCACCGTCGGCTGGAAGAAGCGGTCGTGCAGCCGTGCGCCGCCCACCAGCACCTTGGCGCCCTTGGCCACGGCGTCGGCGAGATGGCGCTCGACCTTCTCGATGGCGGCGTCCTCGATCAGCGGCCCCTGCGTCACGCCGGGCTCGAAGCCGTTGCCCACCTTCAAGCCACCCACCTTCTCCGCCAGCTTCGCGACAAAGGCGTCGTAGACCCCGGCCTGCACGTACAGCCGGTTCGCGCAGACGCAGGTCTGACCGGCGTTGCGGTACTTGCTGGCGATCGCGCCCTCGACGGCGCTGTCCAGGTCCGCATCGTCGAAGACCAGGAAGGGCGCGTTGCCGCCCAGCTCCAGCGACAGCTTCTTGATCGTCGGTGCGCACTGCGCCATCAGGATCCGGCCGACCTCGGTGGAGCCGGTGAACGAGAGGTGCCGCACCACCTCGCTCTCGCACAGCACCCGGCCGATGGCGATCGAGTGCTCGCCGTCGCCGGTGACCACGTTCAGCACCCCGGCCGGCATGCCGGCGCGCTGCGCCAGTTCGGCCGCGGCCAGCGCGGTCAACGGCGTCTGCTCGGCCGGCTTGATCACCACCGGGCAACCGGCCGCCAGCGCCGGCGCGACCTTGCGGGTGATCATCGCCAGCGGGAAGTTCCACGGCGTGATGGCGGCGCACACGCCCACCGGCTGCTTGATGACCAGGGTGCGCTTGGACGCGTCGGTGGTCGGCACCACTTCGCCGCGCACGCGCTTGGCCTCTTCGGCGAACCATTCGACGAAGCTCGCGCCGTAGACGATCTCGCCACGCGCCTCGGCCAGCGGCTTGCCCTGCTCGGCCGTCAGGATGCGCGCCAGGTCGTCGGCATGCTGGATCAGCAGGTGGTACCAGCGCATCAGGATGGCCGCGCGCTCCTTGGCCGTCTTCGACCGCCAGGCCGGCCAGGCGGCGTTCGCGGCGGTGATCGTCGCGTCGGCCTCCGACGCTCCGAGGTTGGCCACATGCGTCAGCAGCGCGCCGGTGGCCGGATCATCGACGTCGAAGCGGCTCGCGCCGCCGACCCATTCGCCGTTGATCAGCGCGTCGGTCTTGAGCAGGCTCGGATCCTTGAGCTGTGCCAGCGGGGAGGTCTTGGGGTCCATCGTCGCCATGTCCGTGCTCCGTGTCTCTGTCCGGGGAAGGCCGGCATCCTAGCCGCGCCATGCCGGCCGCCATGTCAACGCCGCGTCAACGGGCTCGGCTCCCTATAATCGAAAGCTTCGCGAAATCAAGCGTTTGGCCCCGTTCTCCGGCAAACCGCGCACCCGCGAAGACACAAACTGATTCATGTCGCAGCGACGTCTGCGCCACACCGCACCGCCAGGCCCATCAAGCAAAGGACAGGCATGAAAGCCGCTGAGATCCGCAACACCTTCCTGAAGTTCTTCGAATCCAAGGGCCACCAGATCGTCGCGTCGAGCCCGGTCGTGCCCGGCGACGACCCGACGCTGCTGTTCACCAACGCGGGCATGAACCAGTTCAAGGACGTGTTCCTGGGCTTCGACAAGCGCGCCTACACCCGTGCCACGACCGCGCAGAAGTGCATCCGCGCCGGCGGCAAGCACAACGACCTGGACAACGTCGGCTACACCGCGCGCCACCACACCTTCTTCGAGATGCTGGGCAACTTCAGCTTCGGCGACTACTTCAAGAAGGATGCGATCGCCTATGCCTGGGAACTGCTGACCCAACACTTCAAGCTGCCGGCCGAGAAGCTGTGGGTCACCGTCTATTCCGAGGACGACGAAGCCTACGAGATCTGGAACAAGGTCGTCGGCGTGCCCGCCGAGCGCATCGTGCGCATCGGCGACAACAAGGGCGGCCGCTACATGTCCGACAACTTCTGGATGATGGGCGACACCGGTCCCTGCGGCCCCTGCACCGAAATCTTCTACGACCACGGCCCCGACGTGGCCGGCGGCCCCCCGGGCTCCGCCGAGGAGGACGGCGACCGTTACATCGAGATCTGGAACAACGTCTTCATGCAGTTCAACCGGACTGAAGACGGCGTGATGCACAAGCTCCCCAAGCCCAGCGTCGACACCGGCATGGGCCTGGAGCGTCTGGCCGCGGTGCTGCAGCATGTGCACTCGAACTATGAGATCGACCTGTTCGTCAACCTGCTGGCCGCGGCCAAGCAGGCCGTCGACGGCGCCGGCGCGGGGGACTGCGACAAGGACTCGCCGTCGCTGAAGGTCATCGCCGACCACATCCGGGCCTGCTCCTTCACCGTCGTCGACGGCGTGATCCCGGGCAATGCCGGCCGCGGCTACGTGCTGCGCCGCATCGCCCGCCGGGCGATCCGCCACGGCTACAAGCTGGGCGCTCGCACCCCGTTCTTCCACAAGCTGGTGGCCGCGCTGGCCAGGGAGATGGGCGACGCCTACCCCGAACTGCGCCGCGACGAGGCCCGCGTCACCGAGGTGCTGAAGCAGGAAGAGGAGCGCTTCTTCAAGACCATCGCCACCGGCATGGAACTGCTGGAATCGGCGCTGGCCGGCGGCGCGAAGCAGGTCGACGGCGAGACCGCCTTCAAGCTGCACGACACCTACGGCTTCCCGGTGGACCTGACCGCCGACGTCTGCCGCGAGCGCGGCGTGACCGTCGACGAGGCTGGCTTCAACCGCCTGCTCGAGGAGCAGAAGGACCGCGGCCGCCAGGCCGGCAAGTTCAAGATGGCGCAGGGCCTGGCCTACACCGGCGCGGCCACGACCTTCCACGGCTATGAGCACCTCACGCGCGAGGACGCCAAGGTCGTCGCGCTGTACGTCGACGGCTCCGCGGTGCAGAGCGCCGATGCCGGCGACGACGTCGTCGTCGTGCTGGACCACACCCCCTTCTATGCCGAGAGCGGCGGCCAGGTCGGCGACGCCGGCGAGCTGCGCAACGCGAGCACCCGCCTGGTCGTCGACGACACGCTGAAGATCCAGGCCGACGTGTTCGGTCACCATGCCCAGGTCGTCGAGGGCTCGGTCAAGGTCGGCGACAGCTTCGTCGCCAAGGTCGACACCGAACGTCGCGCCAAGACCGTCCGCAACCACAGCGCGACCCACCTGATGCACAAGGCGCTGCGCGAGGTGCTGGGCGCGCACGTCCAGCAGAAGGGCTCGCTGGTCAATGCCGAGCGCACCCGCTTCGACTTCGCGCACACCGCGCCAATGACGGCCGAGGAAATCCGCAAGGTCGAGGCCATCGTCAATGCCGAGATCCTGGCCAACGCCGACACCGACGCCAGCGTCATGGCGCTGGACGACGCGCAGAAGAGCGGCGCGATGATGCTGTTCGGCGAGAAGTACGGCGAGACCGTGCGCGTGCTGAGCATCGGTTCGTCGAAGGAACTGTGCGGCGGCACCCACGTGCATCGCACCGGTGACATCGGCCTGTTCAAGATCGTCGCGGAGAGCGGCGTCGCTGCCGGCATCCGTCGCGTCGAGGCGGTGACCGGCGACAACGCGCTGCACTACCTGCAATCGCTGGAGTCGACGGTGCAGGCCGTGGCCGGCACGCTCAAGGCCGCACCGGCCGAACTCGAGCCACGCGTGCATGCCGTGCTGGAGCAGGTCCGCGCGCTGGAGAAGGAACTGGCCGCCGCCAAGAGCAAGCTCGCCTCCGCGCAAGGCGACGAGCTGCTGTCACAGGCCGTCGACGTCAAGGGCCTGAAGGTGCTGGCGGCCACGCTGGTCGGCGCCGACGCCAAGACGCTGCGCGAGACCATGGACAAGCTCAAGGACAAGCTCAAGACCGCCGCGATCGTGCTGGCCGCCGTCGATGGCGACAAGGTGCAGCTGGCGGCCGGCGTGACGGCCGATTCGATCGGCAAGGTCAAGGCCGGCGAGCTGGTGAACTTCGTCGCCCAGCAGGTCGGCGGCAAGGGCGGCGGCAAGCCGGACCTGGCCATGGCCGGTGGCACCGATGCCAAGGGGCTGCCCGCCGCGCTGGCCAGCGTGCAGGCCTGGGTCGGCGAACGCGTCTGACACACAAGCGGCACAGACTCCGGGTGGCGGCGGTCATCGAACCGCCCGGCCCGGCGCGCTGACGAACCCTCTTCTTCAAGGGCCCCGGTCGGGCCCTTGTCGTTTCATGCAACTGGAGTAGCAATGACTGACACCCCGATGGCCGACGAGTTCGGCGACTCGATTGACGTCGAGAACGCGCAGCGCCTCGGCGAGCTGCTGGCCGTGCTGGCCGGCCAGGCTGATCCGGATGCCCCGGCGATCACGCTGGATACGCTGGATGGCTACCTGACCGCGCTGCGCGTCGGCCCTTCGGACGCCGCGCCGATCCAGGCGATGGACGCGCTGTTCGGCGAGGACTGGCCCGCCGGCCTGGACGAGGAGGACCTGACCGACGCGTTCATGGAAGCGCTGCACGTGCGTTGGAACGAGATCGGCGACAGCCTCGAGCCGCAGCCGCTGCTGGAGGCGCCGGAGCAGATGCACCTGACGCCGCTGATTTCCGAATTCGATGAGGAAACCAAGGCCGAGTTGGTCGCGCAAGGCGCGATCACCGCCGAACTGCTGGAGCGCATGCCCGCGCCCGGCGCGATGTGGGCCCAGGGCTTCCTGCAGGCGGTCGAGGACACGCACGCCTGGACGCTGCCCGACGGCGACGGCGCCGACGACCTGCGGCTGATGCTGGAGGCGGTCGAGGCGGTGACGCTGGCGGCGGACTCGACGCCGCGCGCGGCCTACATCGAGAAGGCCTATGAAGAACCGGACGGCATCGACCAGAACGCGCTGATCGACGACATGCTCTTCACCGTGCAGGACCTGCGCCTGTTCTGGATGCAGCAACGGGTGCTGAAGGATGCGATCTCCGGCCTGGCGGGCGACGACTCGACGCACTGAGCCTCACACGGACATCACACCGACCACCGAACGCCGGCCTCGCGCCGGCGTTGTTCATGGTGCCGGCGGAGGGGCCTCGACGGCCTGGTTCGACCTCGGCCTGCCCGCGCGGTTCGTCCTTCCCAGGGCCCGGCGCGCCTTCAGCGTCAGAGCCGGCCCTTGCAATTCGGCGCGCCGCAGCGGCAACGCAATCGCCCCTCGTGATGGCTCTCGCCGTAATCGGCGCAGATCTCCTCGCCGGGCGCGATGTCGCGGATCGCGTAGAACTCGGCCCGTCCCTGCCGGATGCGCAGCACCGCGTTGGGCGCACAGCTGTGATTGACGTGGCGCAGCGCGCAGTCGGACTTCGTTGCGTCGATCGCCGTCTTGTCGGTCACCTCGACGACGTGGATGCGGCGTCGACCCTCGATGCGCCGGCGGGCCTCGCGCACCGGCACGATTTCGCCGCGCATCTCGCCGATCTTGAGTCGCGCCGGGATCGGCTCGGCGGCGAACACGCCCAGGCCATCGATCGGGCTCTTGTCCACGGTGAGCGCAAAGCGCTCGGCCGGCTGCGGCTCGCCCTTGCGACGCGCCGGTGCCTCGGTGGCAACGGCAGCGGCGGGGACGGGAGCGACGGAACTCAGTCGAGGCATGAAGACGAGGCGCGGTCCTGGCCGCGGAGAATCGGGAAAGGCGCATTGTCGCGCCGTTGCCACTCGCCGCCGGGCGCCGCCGGAAGTTCGCGGTTGACGGCCGCGACGCACGTCCAAGATACTGGCCCGCATGTCCCTCGCGAACCGCACCGTCTTCGTCGTCCAGCCGTGCTGCATGTGCCTGATGCATGCGCACCTGTGCGCACGCCAGCCGGGGCAGCGTCGATCGCGGTAGACCCTCCCCACGGATCCGGACCTCGACGTCCACCCCCAGGATCCCCGACTCCCCCCGACAAGGCCCGCGTTACCCGCGGGCCTTGTCGCTTTCCGCCCTCGGTCCTTCACCCCACCAGGAGACCCCGATGCAGACCCCGCCCCCTTCCCCCCGCGACCTCAGGATCGCCGACGGCCTGACGCTGAGGCGCCCGCGCGTCGAGGACGCTCGCGCCCATGCCGAGCTGATGGGCCATGCCGGCGTGCAACCCTGGTTGCTGCAGACGCCTTACCCCTCGGAACTGCAGTGGCAGGAGCGATTCGGCAAGGCGCCCGACACCAGCAGCGGCGAACTGGTGCTGCTGGCCTTCGATGGCGACCGCCTGGTGGGGTCCGCCGGCTTGCATCCGGTCGGTCCGCAGGCCCGCCGTCGTCACGCGATGATGCTCGGCATCGGCGTGCATCCGGAAGCGCACGGCCTCGGCGTCGGCTCGGCGCTGATGGACGCGCTGGTGCGTCACGCGGACGACTGGCTGGGCTTGCAGCGCATCGAGTTGACCGTCTTCGTCGACAACCTGCGGGCGATCCGGTTGTACGAGCGCTTCGGCTTCGAGCACGAGGGGCGTCTACGCGGTTTCGCGCTTCGCGAGGGACGCTACGTCGATGCGTTCACGATGGCGCGCCTGCATCCGCGGCCGCCGGTGATCGAACGCTCGCCGGAGTGAAGTCAGGCGCGGCGCCATGCGGCGCCGCTTGCCCGGGGCCGGCTCCGGGCGCGCTCCCCGTGTGATCAGTCCATCGAGACGAGCGCGCCTTCGGCGCTGCGCCGCTGGGTTTGCGCATGCAAGTCACCGTCGGAGGCGCGGCCTTGCGGTTGGGAGGAGCTGTCGGTGCTGCGGTCGGGAACCGCAGGCTGGGGGGCTGGCGGACGGCTGGGCTGCCGCTTGCCGGTGATCAGCAGGCGAGCCAGCTTGACGACCTCGCTGGCCTGCGCTGGAGCGGCGGGCAGAAGCAAGGCAACGCCCAGCAGGGCGGCCCCCAGCAGGGCCAGAGGATGCCGGTGGGCGGTCTGCGCTTGTCGTTGTCGGCTCTGCATGGTCTCCCCGCGCGAATCTGGATCTTGGCGTCGATGGTGGAGTATCGAAAGTCAGCCCCCTCGCCGCCAGAGGCTGGCGACGAATTGCGCCCTGGAGCGGCTGACTTGCGGTCAGGCGGGATGGGTTCACCCCGGCGAGGAGGCGCCGGCCCCGGCCTGCGGCGCCCCGCGGCGCGTGGGTGCTCGCAGCCCCGCACCGCGCACCTCGAACCGGACCTGCTGCAGCACATGCCCGCGGTTGTCCAGCAGCGCGAGTTCATGACGTCCCGGCATCGGCAGCCAGTCCAGCGTTGCCCCTTGGCCGATGACGCGACCATCGAGGCGCCATCTGGCCGTCGCGCCGCGTTCGAGCCGCCCGTCATGGGTGAAACGAAGTCGCTGCGCCGCTGGCGGGATGTCCGGATCCAGGGCGTAGATTGCTCCGTCGGCGGGATTGCTGAGCGCGACGGCCGTGCCGGCGGGCTGGATCACCGCCTGTTCGGTCCCGGCGATGAACCACTCCCGTCGCGGCGGCTCCTGCGCGCTGTCGAATCGCGTCTGCCGAGCGACCACCCCGCGGGGGGGATCGACCGACTCGGGCAACCGTCCCGCGTGCAAGGCCAGCATCACCTCGCGCCAGACCGGCGCGGCGCCGCTCACACCGGAAACCTGCTGCATCGCCTCCCCGCTGGAGTTGCCGACCCACACGCCCACGGTGTAGCGGCTGGTCCAGCCGACGCACCAGTTGTCCCGCATGTCCTTGCTGGTACCCGTCTTGACCGACGCCGGGAACGGCAAGGCCAGCGCGCTGGACAGGCCGAAGGTGAGCGCCCGCGCGTTGTTGTCCGCCAGCACGTCGCCGACGATGAAGCTGGCCTTGGGGTCCGCGACCTGACGGGACGATGCGCGCTTGCCGCCCGCCGCCCGCTGCCCGCCCGGCAGCGCCGCGTCGGCATACCTGCCGCCGTTGGCCAGCGCTCGGTAGGCGTTGGTCAGCCCCAGCAAGGTGACATCCGCGCTGCCTAAGGCCAGCGAGGGACCGTAAAAGCCGCCCGTCTCAGGCAAGCGCAGCCCGAGGGCATTGAGACGTTCGAAAACCGCCTCCGGCGTGAGCATCAGCGACAGCCGCACCGCCGGGATGTTGACGCTGCTGCCCAGCGAAGCCCGCGCGCTGACCCAGCCGCGGTACTGCTTGTCGTAGTTCTGCGGCAGATAGAGTCCAGCCGCCGTCGCGATCTGGGCCGGTGAGTCGTCCAGCAGGCTCGCCGCCGTGATCAGGCGGCGCTCGATCGCCAGTTCATAGAGGAAGGGCTTGAGCGTCGAGCCGGGCTGCCGCCGGGCCAGCACATGATCCACCTGCGCCGACTCCGACAACTGGCTGCCGCTGGAGCCGACCCAGACCCGGACTTCGCCGCTGGCGTTGTCGAGCACGAGGACCGCGCCATCCTCGACCTGTCGACCGGACAGTTCCGCCAGATGCCGCCGCAGCGACTGGACGGCGACCCGCTGCCAGGTGGCGTCCAGCGTGCTGCGCTGCGCCGCGGGTCCGCCCGGCTGGAGCGCGAGGCGGGCGAAATGCGGCGCCCACTGCGGTGCGTCGGCCACCGTCAGCACCTTGCGACGCAGGACCGCCCCCACTTCGTCCACGAGGCCATCGCAGCTCTGACGCATCGCCTGCAGCACGCCGCAAGCCCGCGCGCTGATCGTCTCCACCGGCGAATTCGGCCCCCGCAGCATCGCGGCGAGCATCGCTGACTCTCGCGCGTCAAGTCCGCTCGCCCGCTTGCCGAAAAGCGCTTGCGCGGCGGCCGGCACCCCGACCAGTTCGCCGCGCAAGGGCACGCGGTTCAGATAAGCCTCGAGGATCTGCGCCTTGGTCCACTGGGTCTCCAGGCGACTGGCCACCCACGCCTGCCCCAGCTTCTGCCGGAAACTGCGGCCCCCCCGGCGCGCCAGATCCTCGTCGAGCAGACCCGCGAGTTGCATCGTCACCGTCGAGGCCCCACGCGTACGCGTGTTCCATAGGTTCGCCCAGGCGCTGGAGGCGACTGCCGACCAGTCGACGCCGCTGTGCTCGTAAAAGCGCTGATCCTCGGACAACAGCATGGCCCGCAACAGCGACGGCGACATGTGCTCGACCGTCACCCAGGCGAGGACGCGACGTTTCGGATCCAAGCGGACCGTCTGCAGGACCTCGCCGCGTCGGTCCAGCAACTGGAAGTCCGACACCGGATGCGAGGCGCGCGTCTGCGCGAAGGTGGGCAGCGTCTGGGCGCAGGCGCCCCCCAACAGCCCCACCAAGCCGGCGACAAACACAGCGCCCCGCTTCGCCGCTCGTGCAAAGCGGGCGCGCAAGCAGTCGCCGGCCCCCTTCAAGGCGCCACCTCCAAGGTGGCGTTGGGCAGCTCGCCGAACCGGTCGGGCGAGTACATCGCTTCGGCGCGTGTGGTCGGCATCTGGAAGTGCCCGGCATTGTTCAGGCGCACCGTGTAGGTCAGCACATGTCGACCGCGCGGCAGATAGCCGAAGTAGGCTCGCCACGCGCTGAAGCTGCGCTCGATGAAATCGGGCCAGGCCTCACCCTCGGCGCGTTCTCCCTGGCTGTCGATCGTGCCCTCGAGAACGGCGGCGCCGGTCGGCAACGGATCGCTCAACACCACCCAGGACATGTCGGCCGCCGCCTCGACCTCGAGCCGCACTCGCATCACGTCGCCACGCGACCAACGCGGCGCCGCCTTCTGAGACACCGCCGTGACGGTCCGCTTCACGGTGTATCCCGAGTTCAGCGGCGCTTTCAAGGGAACGGCCGACAAGGCCTGGATCGTGGCCCAGGGCTTGCCCTCGCCCGACTGCTGGACCGACAAGGTGGCCTCGCCCGAAGCGGGCCAGGGCAGACGCAGTTCGCCGCCACCGGGCTTGCCTGTCCAGTCCAGCGTCGCGGAAGCGGTGGCGAGCTTGGCCTCGGTTCGCCCCTTCACCGCCTGCGATTCGAAGCGAGCGGAGAATTTTTCCAATGCGAGGGCCCCCCAGAGGTTCGCGGTCGTATTGAACCAGGCCCCTCGTTCCTGACGAGCGAGCGCGCCGACGACCAGCCGCGGCAGGTCCTCCTTCCATGCCGGATCGTCGACCAGCGCGAGGATCGCGCGCGCCGCCGTGGCGTCACCGCTGCCCATCAGCCACCAGGCATCACCCTCTTCGTTGACGAAACGCAACGTGGTTCCCGCGAAGCTCAAGCGGCTTCGCAACTGGTTCTGCGCCGCAGCGATCTGGGCAGCGCGGTCCGGCGCCGAGGCCATCCTCTGATGCAGCACCAACCAATCGATGACGGCGCTGGTGGGCCAGTTCGGCAGGTTGCGGCCGTCCACCGTCCCCAGCTGCCGCACCGTCGCCTTGTCGTGGCGCGCCAGCGCGGCCAGGGCGGCAATGCGCCGCGGTTCCTCGTCGGGCCGAGGCGACCAATGCCGACGTTCGATGCGCCCCTCCACGAAGGCGGCCAGGCCGTCGAGGGCCTTGGTGAGCTGCGTCGTAGGCAGGGCGCGCCCCGACTCCTGCGCGGCGGCCAGCAGATGGGCCGTCAGGACGTCGCTCCCCTGGGTGAGATGGCGCGACAGCGGGAAGTAGGCAAAGAGCCCATCGCTGTCCTGGTAGCTGGACAGCTGTCCCATCAGCCCCGCCCATGCGGCGTCGTCGTGCAAGGCGATGAATCGCGAACTCTGCTGCTCAAGGCAGGTGAACGGGTATTGCTCGAAGTAGCGCCTGACGCCGGGCAGCGCGCTCGACAGCCGAGGCTGAAGCCCGATCTGCAGTCCGCCACGTTTGACGCCCTGCGCCGGCAAGGCGTCGGCCGGAGCGGCGACGGGAAGGCTGAGCGGACCATCGAGTTGACGCAGTGTCGCCTGGAGCACCCGCAAGGGCACCGCCGCCTGGACGGCTTGCGTCGTCCGCATGGCGTCCTTGGCTCGCGCGCCGCCCTGTTCCTCGGCTTGCGCTTCCCAGACAATGCGCTGCGCGCCTTCGGGGATCACGATGTCCCAACCTACTTCCTGCGCAGCGCCCGCCGCCAACTTCACGAGGCGTGCTTCCGTCGGCACCGGTTGCTCCCCGGCCTCCAGGCTCGCCTGACCCTTGAGACTCACGCGCAAGTCCATTGCGCGCTGCGTCGCGTTGCGCACCGTGACCATGGCCTGGACGCGATCGCCTTCGCGCACGAGCGGCGGCAGGCCGGAGAGCAGTTGGAGGTCCTGGCTCACGTTGATGCTGCCCTCCCCCGTGCCAAAACGCTGCCCGGGCGCGTCCGCGACGGCAACCAGCCGAAAGCGCGTCAGCGAGTCGTTCAGCGTCACCTGGACGAGGGCTTCGCCCTGCGCGTTCAGCTTGACCACCGGCTGCCAGGCCAACAGCGTGTCGAAGAGTTCCCGCGTGGCGAAGCCGCCTCCACCACCGGCCGCCACCGCTTTCCGCCCGTAATGGCGCCGACCGATGATCTCGCTGTGCGCGGTCGCTGTCGTCACCCCCCAGGCGCGGCTCTGGATCATGCCTTCCAGCAGCTTCCAGCTCGGGTTCGGTGCCAAGGCCAGCAGGCCTTCGTCGACCGCCGCGAAAGCGATCTGCGCGTCGGGGACCGGCTTGCCATCCTGCGTGACCCGAAGCTTCACCTGGGCACTCTGGCGAACCCCATACTGGGGTTGCTGAGGCACCACCTCGACCTGCAGGCGATGCTTGGCCTGCCCGATCTCGATGGCCGCCATGCCGAACTTGAAGGAGGGTTTGGACAGGTCGACCATGGCCGTCGGCGGCTGGTAATCGCCGGAGGCCCGCCACTCACGCCACCAGTTGACCGGCTCGCGCCATCCCCAGGAGAAGAACGAATACCAGGGCACGTCACGCAAACGCCCCCGAAGGACCATCACGCCGACGTAGGCGTTCGGCGTCCAATTGCGGTCGATCTTCAAATCCAGCCAGGGATCACGCCCGGAGAGCCGCCGCACCTCGCTGTGGAGCACCCCTTCGCGTTCAACGGTGATCAGCGCGGTCGCCTCCCGGTAAGGCATGCGCACCTGGAAGCGGGCCGTCTCGCCCGGCTCATAGCGACGGCGTTCCGGGATCACGTCGATGCGGTCGTCGTTGTCCTGGGCGAACCACAGTTCACCGGCTCGCGTCACCCACAACGAGCGAGCGGCGCGCGCAGTGCGGCCACCCTCGTCCGCCGCCGAACCGAGCAGTTCGACCTGACCGCCCTGGTTCAGCTTGATTTCGCAGCGCATCAGTCCCATGGCGTCGGTCTTGCCGTTGCAGAGCTCTCCCAGGTCCTTCAGCTGGCGCTGATGCTCGTAGGCGTAGAAGCCTCCCACCAGACGCTTGCGCGTGCTCAGCGTCTGGATCTGACGCGCGCCCACGCTGATCTTCTGATTGGCGAGCGGCTTGCCGTTCGTGTCCAGCGCCACCGCCTGGATCTGCAAGGGCTGTCCGTTGGCGACCCAGCTCGGTGCGCGCAGGCCCACGACCACGTTCGCCGGCCACACGACTTGCGAAGCCGCACGCGTGTGCGTCTGGCCATCGGGATCCCGGTAGTTCAGCTCCACGCGCAGCTCGGATGGCCGGTCCACGGTGCCCTTCAGCGGCACCTTGAACTGGATCCCGCCTTTCGCGTCGGTCTGCAAGGCGAGCTTGTCGAGCAGCAACCGGCTCGTGCCGGCCGGACCGCCTGGAGCTTCGTCATCACCCGGGTCGCTTTCGCTCCCGCTGTCCGGCCCCTGCGCGGAGGGAGGATCGAACACGAAGTCCTCGAATCCTGGAAACTGGGCCCATCGAGCTTGCAACAGCGCACTCACCTCGGTCGCCGCCTTGGCCATCGGACCACCGGCCATGAAGTTCAATTGCGCCGCCCAGGATTGCTCCTGCGCACCGGGGGCAGGAGACTTCGGTGGAATCAGTCGCGCATCGACCAGCGGCACGCGGAACTCTTCCACCTTCACGCCGCCGCTGTCCCAACTCCGCGGTCCCGACGTTTCGCCGCTGCGCTCCATCACGAAGCGATAGCGTCCCAGCTTCGCGTCCGCGGGGACCTTCCAGGAACTCACGGCGTAGCGTGCCCCCTCCCAGCGCAGGTCCAGCGAGGCGACATCCTCGCCCGTCCCTTCGAACTGGATCCTCAGCCTGTTTGGCAGTTGATCCGCAGAAGGGTCGGAGAGACCCTGGACCGTCTCCAGACGGAAGAAATGCTTCATTGAGACCGTCTCACCGGCCCGCAGGAGAGGCCGATCGGTCACCGTATGCGCCCGTGCGGCGCGTTCAGAACCCCAGGCGACGGGCACGTTGAAACGCCACGGCTCGATGCCACGACTCCAACCGCTGAACATGAAGGCCATGTCCTGCGGCTTACCAGGCTGATCAAGCCGCGCCGTGATGAAGAGCCCCGACTCGGCAATGCACTCGCCACGCCCTCGATCCGCATCGAGGTTGGGGCGATCGATGCTTGCAAGTCCTCGCGCGTCGGTCCGCCCCGTCCACAGGGACTTGCCCCGACAGTCATACACCGACACCTGCGCCGATTCGACCGGACGACCTCCATCGAGCGAGGTCACCCAGACGAGGCTATCGTCTTTTCCCAGCTTGAAGTGCAGACCGAGATTGGTGACCAGGGTTCCGGTCCGGACGAACATCGGCTGAACGGGGTCGAGCAGCGATTGTCCGAGCTTCGGCGACTTCAGCTCGAGCACGTGATAGCCCGGTTGCGACAGCGGAATGCCGATCACGTCGATCGCCTTGTCCGGATTCGGTGGCGGTACCGTCATCGACTGCAGATCCGCCGCGCCCTTCAACCATTCGGACTTGCGGTCTTCCCATTCGTTCTGCTTGTGCAGCCGACCGTACCAACGAAGGATGTCAACGTCGTCGCTGATGCGCTTGATGCGTAGATGTCCGCCAGAACGCGGTTGCAGATCCGCTTGCACGTGCCGCATGCTCAGGGGCACGAGGCTGGGGCCCTTGAATTCCCACTCCACGATGCCAAAAGGTGCCGCCGCGAACTTGGCCAAGGGAGGCGCGGCGGCGGTCCGGATCTTCATCGGAAAACTCGCAGCGTTCGAGAGCGTTCGGCCACTCTCGTCCTTGATGCCAGGAGGGAGCTCCAGGACATAGTCCTGCTGTTCGGCCAGTGGCGCAGGAAAGCGCAACGAGGACAACGCGTTCGTCGAATCCTGATCCTGATCTGTCGGCAGAACCGGCGACAGGCTGACACCGCCTGGGCCCTTCAGCCTCACCTTGAGCGCTTGCTCTCTGACGATCGGCTCAGAGAAGGACACCGACAGGGGACGCACCGGTAGGCACGGCGCATTCGCGCGCTCACGTTCACAAGAGAAGTCCGCCGTCAGGGGAGGACGCACGGAGAAGTGCAACCGCCGCTCCCCACGTGTACGTACCGCCGCGTTGGATGCGCCAGTAATCCCGGGCCCCCAAACGAGACTGGCATCCGCGCCTGCTGGCAGCGGTCGTTTGCATGCAACAAGAATCCAGATCTCGCTGTCGGTATGCCGCTGCCCGACGGTTCGAAGGGCTGCATCGCGCTCCGCATTCGGCCGCAGCTCCACGGGAATGCGCTCACCAAGTGCCTTCGATTCGCACCACATGTTGGGCGCGACCGTGTCCAAGCGCGGCGTTCCGGACAGTTGGAGCAGGAAACGCTGATCCTCCTCGATGCGCCCGCCTTCCCATGGCCTCACCTGTCGCACGGTTGGCGCGCTCAGCTGGAACATGAACTGTTGAGCGCCGGACCAGCCCGGTGTCGCTCCGCGCGCGGTGGGGCGGAAATCGGCGCGCGCGGTGACAACGCACTTCGCGCCGGCGGCCAATGGACGGGAGAAGTCGAAGATCCACTCGCGCTCGTTAGTCCATCGACCTGTGCCGGCGACGTCGATGCCGTCGCACCGCAGCTCGACAGGACTAGGCAATCGGGGATCTCCGATACGTGCGACCTCAGCCTTGAAACGAACGACAACGTTCTGAACCGTAGCGATTTCTCCTTGAGGAGAAACGGACGCAATTTCGGCCGCGTTACAGGACGCGCCGATCGAAAACAATGCCAGTAGCGCCAGCTGCAAAAAGCTCGCTGTCTTTCGTGCTCGATACACACTCGCTCCTCGGAATCCCGGACGAGCAAGCAGTCTATTTCGCGCAAGACTGAAAACACAGCCCCACAAAAGGGGCCATCGCATCCCCCGAAAGTCGGCCGGGTGTTCAGCGCATCATTGACGATCGGAGAGATGCCGGAGAGCGGCATCCCAAATGCAAAACCCCTCGACTGTTTCCAATCGAGGGGTTTGCGGGATATTAGCCTGACAATGACCTACTTTCACACGGGAATCCGCACTATCATCGGCGCTGAGTCGTTTCACGGTCCTGTTCGGGATGGGAAGGGGTGGGACCGACTCGCTAT